>CAVOOF010000002.1:0-905951 GCA_963697505.1 uncultured Solirubrobacterales bacterium | reverse complement strand
GATCGCGACTGGTTGCCGTTCCGCGGCGATCAGCATCAGACCTACGCCCGCTACCTGGGCGCCGCGGCGCTCCGCGCGTCCACGTCGGGATCGGACCCAGACACGCTCGGACCCACCGTCCGAAGCGCGTCGCCGTACGCGGCCTTCGACGGCGATCCGCAGACGGCCTGGACGGCAACTCCGGCAACACGTGGGGTCGGGGAGTGGCTCGAGGTCGACTTCACCTCGCGCCGCAAGGTCGATTCAGCGACGCTCACCCCGGCGCTGAAGTCCACCGCGACGCGGGTACGGGTGACCACGGATGCGGGCAGTGCCACGACCGACATCGCCGGCACGAACCCCATCGCCCTGAACATCACACGCGGGGTGACGAGGTCCCTGCGGGTGACGGTGACCGCCGTGAACGGCGCCGGCCCGTTCCACCCGGTCGCTATCACCGCGCTGTCGATCCCCGGCCTGCACGTCACGCGCACGATCGTGATGCCGACCGACCTCACCCGCGGGTCGCGCGTCGACGAGGTGAGCATGGCCGTCACCGACGACGCGCGGCCCGGCTGCGTCCTAGTGTCGAACCGGCCGCTGTGTGCCGCTGGCATGGCTCGGCTGGGGGAAGAGTCCAGCGGACTCGACCGCACCTTCAGGCTGCCCTCGCCCGGCACCTATGACTTTTCGGTGTCGGCCGTTCCGCGCGCCGGAGCGGCCCTCGAACTCGCTGCTGCGTCGGCAGGTTCGCCCGTCGATCGTCGCCACCGCGTCCCACAGGCGGTGCCGGATCCCCTCGCCGGACCGCAGACGACGGTCGACGGCGACCTGGGCACCGGATGGATCTCTGCCGACACCGATGCGGCGCCGTCACTTCACTTGAGTTGGAGCGGTCGGCGCACGATCACCGGACTCACCATCATCACCGACCCGTTCCTCGCCGCGAGCCCGCCGGACCGCGTGGTCATCAGCGCCGCGGCCGGTACCCGCACGTCGGCGATCGACGCGGGCGGCAAGGTCACCTTTCCTGCGCTGCGAACGAACAAGATCACGCTCACACTCACCCGGACGGCGGGTTTGTTGCCGAACGTGGATCCCAGTGGCACGGGCCCGCGGTTTCTCGGCATCGGCGTGAGCGAGGTGACGGTGAACGGTGTCCAGAGCACCTCGCGGGCATCGACGGACGCCAACCAGGTTCTACTGCCGTGCGGGTCCGGCCCGGACGTCCACGTCGACGCTGCGACCTTCCCGACTGCGGTCGCGACGACGGTCGCGACGCTGCGCGACCGCCGCTCCGTCCCGCTCGAAGTCTGCGGCAACTCGACGTTGGACCTCGACCAAGGTGTGCATCGCGTGCGCATCGTCAGCAGCGCGGGCTGGACGCCGGTCGGGGCGACGTTGCGGGAGCCCTCGGACCCGCCGGCGACGACATCACCTGCGGTGCCCGTCGACGTCCGGAGGTGGTCGGACAGCAATCGGACGGTGAAGGTGGGCGCCACAACGTCACCGACCATGTTGGTCGTGCACGAGAACACCAACCGCGGATGGCAGGCCAGGGCGCGTGGAAGGACTCTGCAGCGGGTCGTAGTCGACGGGTGGCAGCAGGGTTACGTCGTGCCGGCGGGTGCCGCGGCGACGGTGACCTTGACGTATGCGCCGAACAACTACTACCGCCTCGCCCTGTTCGTCGGGCTCCTCGCCGTGCTCGCAATGATCACCTTGGCGTTCGTCCCGTCACGACGTAGGTCACGCGCCGCGGCGATCCCGCCGTGGCGCGGCACCGTTCCGATGGCCGCGGTGCTCGGCATCGCGGGTCTGTGCGCGGCTCTGCTCGTCGCCGGCTGGCAGGGGGCGATCGCGTGGCTCGCCGTCACAGCCGGATGCGTCGCGGCCTCCGCGCGGCGCCACCGTACGCCGGTGCTTGGCTACGTCGCGCCGGCAATCGCCGGACTGAGCTACCTCGCCGCCGGGCTCGTCCTTGCCAGGCACCACTGGGGCACCGCTGACTACGCAGCCGGCTGGGCGGCGCTGCAGCTGCTGTGCGTCATCGCGCTGGCCGCGACGGCGGCGCCGTGGATTGCGCCGACCGGGACGGTTCGTCGTCCTCGCCGACCGGCTCACGACGACGGCGCCGGCTCGGCTGAACCAACCGACGCAGAGACATCGCCGGCTCTTCGATGAATCGGAAAGTGATCGCCGACAGCGCGACGCTACCGATCATGGTCAGCACGAACACCGCACCCGCGCTACCGGTGAACAGGCGGTACCCGAGCAGGTTCATCACGCCTTCCAGGACGACCAGGTGCAGCAGAAACACACTGTAGGACCGGTCGCCGAGCCATCGCATGACGCGATTTCCGAAGACCGCTTCGGCCCACCTTCGCGAGCCGAACACCGCCGGCCACACGATCAGCACCGCGACCGCCAGATACAGCAGGTTGCGCGCGATCGCCTCGGTCGTGGTGATCAAGCCGACGGTATGTGGACCGCCGAGCGGCGTCGCGGTGACGGAGTACAGGGCCAACGCGGTGAGCCAGCATGCGCCGGGGCTGTCCCCGATCCGGTCCGCGACCGACCCGATGCCGTGATTCGGAGTGGCGCGATGGCGCAGGTGTACGTCGACGACGGCGAGCGCGAGTCCCCCTGCGAACCAACTGAGATACCCGGGCAGCCAGAAGTTCGCCGGGGTTACGGCAGCCCAGCCGTGCGCGTGGCTCACGACGTACCAGGCCACCGTTGCCGCGGTCAGTAGTCCGCAGCCGGCGAGCAGCGCCGCGGGCCGCCAGCCGAACGCTCGGCTGAACCGGACCGCCAACCATCCCAGGATCGGCAACATGAGGTAGAACGCGACCTCGGTGCAGAGACTCCAGGTCTGGGTCAGCCCGGCCCGCACCCAGCCGAGGTGATAGATCTGCAGGAATCCGAGGTGGCGTAGCCAGTCAGCCCAGCCGACGCTGCGGTTGGCGCGCAACGTCACGAAAGCGAATACCAGGGCGAGCCAGTACATCGGAAGGATCCGCAGCCCGCGCCGCCAGAAATACACGCGCAGATCGGGTGCGGGCCGATCCATGGCGGCAGCGATCAACCAGGGGCGGGAGAGCAGGAAGCCGGAGAGCACGAAGAACAGCGCGACGCCCGCATCGAGATGCACGAGCAAGCCCGCCCCCAGGCCGCGACCGTACCGATAGGTCCAATACGCAGCGTGCGTGCCGACGACGGCTGCCACGGCCAGCGCTCGGATGCCGTCGAGGGCCGGGAAGGCGGAATGGACGGGCATCTCAAGGGTGAGAACGAGGTGTTCGCTTTCTCGCCCAGCGAGGCGCGCGTGAACTAGCGGCAGGCACGGTCGGTGCCTGATGAGTGAGTCGCCATCGCCTGGCACGCCGATGCGAAGATGACGGTGGACGTCTACGCGCAGCTAGAGCAGCGCGTCGAGCGCAGCCACGGAACCAACTTCGACCGGCTGCTCCGCGAGGCGCGAGGGCAGTCGAATGGGTTCTGTTGGGTTCTGGCCCCGAAATCGCCCCGTTCGGTCCCTCCGACGACCCTCCGGGCGACACCCCCCCCGATTCCGCTCTAGAAAGCGGTAGCAGGGGAGATGGCGAGAGGCAGACTCGAACCGCCGACACCACGATTTTCAGCGAGGCGGAGAGGCGGCTGTTAGAGCCGAGTTTCGGCTCTAAAAAGCGGAATCCGGCAGGCGGGCGACAGGGTCGTCCCCGCGGATTCGAGTGGTTTCATGGGGGTTTAGGACGTGGGCGGCGGCTGGAGTCCCATTGCGAGCGCGCTGGCGTCGATGCGTGCGACCAGTGCTTCGACAGAGCGGGCTGCGCCTTCGACTGTGGGGGCGAGCTGGGTGCTGGCCTGCTCGTCGGCGAGTCGCGCGTAGGCGGCTGGCCACGCTGGTGGGATCGCCAGCGTGGGCGGCCAGGGGTGGGTGTCGCGTGCGGTGAAGATCGCCCGGCACGCTTGGCGGATGCGCGGAAGGTCGGCGTCGTCGAGTAAAGGCTGGACGAGCTGGAGGTCTATGAGGTCTCGCACGCGGGGGTTATCGCGTCCGTTGAGGGGCTCGGTGCAGGCGTGGAGCTTTTGGGCGATCAGGTAGGGAAGTCCGACGATGGGAACGCGGTCGGCGGCCGGGAGGCCGAACTGGGTTAGGTCGAACGGGTCGACCTCGTCGATGTCGAGGACCTGGTCGGCCTCGGCGGGCGCGACCTCGAGCGTCACGGTTCCCCAGCGGCGGCCGCGGTAGTCGAGGTAGATGTCGACCCGCATCGTCGAGGTCGTCTTGATCGGCTCGGGCTCGCCTCGTGACAGATCGAAGTCGGCGATCGGGCGGGCGATCGCGTCGTCGAGCGCGTCCAGCCAACCGTCGAAGGCGCCAAGGAAGACGGCGTCGAGATCGCGGGTGGCGCGAGCGTCGAGCTGTAGGCGTAGCTCCATGGCCACGCCACCCTTGATCGCGAATGCGGGTCTGCTTGACGCGTGTGCGCGGTCGAGCGCGGAAACGACGATCGCGTAGTCGACGGCGTGCTTGAGACGTCCCTCCGAGAGGTCGTGCTGGCGGGCGTAGTCCTGCAGCCATCCGTGCAGCACACGGATGTTGTGAGGCGGCTTGGACTTCGGGAAGCTCACGACGCCGATTGTGCCTGCCGGGCGCGGGCTGTGATGCCGGCGAGCGCCGCGCCGCGGACGAGTCCTCGGCGCTGGGCTGTGTCGATCGCCTGGTCGATGAGTTTGGGGTCGATATGTGTGTCGATCGCGTCCTCGATCGACCGCGCGGGCGTTACGGCGGGGATGCCCTCGACGAGGGTCTGATCTGCATTTGCGAGATCGCGATGGTGGATCGCATAGGCCGCGGGGACCTCGCGGTTGATCCGGTAGGCGCGCGGGACGGTGATGTGGACCTTGGCCGGATTGATGTCGCAGAGGTCGTGCAGCTCGAGTGCTGTGTCGTGGGACAGCACGCCGCGTGTGCGTCGCGGCCAGAGCACAGCCTCCATCAAGTGCTCGCGGCCGGTGCGTGGGACGATCTTGAACCGGTAGAGCCCTCGTGCGACGCGCTCGAGCGTGCCCCGGCGCTCCATGTCCACGAGCCGCTTCTGATCGATGCCCAGCGACCGGGCGTCGTAGGAGGTCACGAAGCCGTACTGATCGAACGCGCGATCCAGGAGGATGTCGCGGACAGCGGCAGACATGCGCAAAGTATGGCATAGGGCCATAGTTTGTGCATTTGGCGAAGGGGCTACGGGATCCGCCGACCAGGAGCCACGCTACGCGAGTGCCGCCGCTGGCAATACCCGAACCGAGGGGTTCGGGACTCCGAATAGGACTCCAAACGCGAAATCGGGCCCAATGCGCCCCTGAACAACCGCCTGACCGGCGCCAATAACCGGCCGATTTGCAGGCCATTCCCCCTATGGCGAGAGGCGGACTCGAACCGCCGACACCACGATTCTCAGCGAGGCGGAGAGGGGGCTGTGAGGACGTGGAAACCGCATTGGACAGCGGAATACTGGCGCCTGGCGACCGGCGCTGTACCCGTGGATGCGGGCGGATTCGCGGGGGTTTGGGACTCCGGGCGGGGTTGGAGTCCCATTGCCGAGCGGCTAGACGGGGGTCCGAGCCGAGGCGGCTGTTCTTGCCGCATGCTGGTGGGCCGTCAGGGACGCTGGGTGATGTGGCGGGCCGTCCAGGCGACGAACTCGTCCTCGCTGATCTCGCGGCTGGCGAGGCGCTCGACTATCTCGGCCGCTTTGTCGTCCGGCGGCCGCTGCCAGTGGAGGTCGTTGCGGGCGATGAACTCGCGCATGCAGATGTAGGCGATGCGCTTGTTGCCGTCGAGAAGCGGATGGTTCCGAACCAGTCGTGAGCAGAGGATCGCGGCTTTCGCCGCTGCATCGGGATGGAGTTCGTGATCGCCGAAGCCTGCGAACGGCGCCGCCAATGCCGATTCGACCAGCGCCAAGTTCGCAGTGCGCTTGAGGCGGTCGGCGTCGATGTCGAGGATTGCCTCGGCGACCAGCAGGTAGTCGGCCACGTCGAGCGCGAGAATCGGCAGAGTGCTATCGTGGAATCTTGACACCGTGATACCAGCCTGTGCTCTCAGGGGCCGGCTGATTTCGATAAGGAGGCAGCGAAGTGGAGACCAAGGCGATGACTCTCCGGCTCCCAGCCGACAAGGCCGCCGAGCTCGAGGCTGTCGCGCGCGCCGACTCCAAGCCTGTGTCGGACACCGTGCGAGAGGCGATCGATCTGCTGATCGAGGATCGCCGCAAGGACAAGGCCTTCCGTGATCGCCTACGCCAGATGATCGAGGACGACCGCGCGATCCTCGACAGGCTCGCGCGCTGACGCCGGGTCTGCGCAAGTTGGCCTAGGCCCATTCGAGGCAGCATATATGGGCATGTAGGTAGGCAGAGCACGTACCTGCGAATGTGCGCTCGGCGCGGATTAACTGACAGAGGGTTTTCCGCCTCGACCCCCAAATTTCGGTTGTGGGGTCGCCCTGGAACCCGGAGCCGAGTCGCTTGCGCAAGTTCGTGCGCGTGGTCGGCTGGGGACTAGCGGCGCTCGCTACGGCTGACGGGGTGATCGGCCTGGTGGAGCGGTTCGTCTGATCTGCCGGCCTTGCCGGGGTTTCTGAGCGTCCGGCGGCTGTGGGTCAAGGTTGAGCCAGTTAGGCCCTGCGTGACGTAACCGAGCGCGCCTGAGGGGCAGCGGGTGCGCGGACTAGACTCGACGGAGGACGAGCCATGAGCCCTATCCGCAAACGCCCAGAGAAGAAGACTTCGACGCCGCCCGGCGAGGACGTTGTCGAGAAGCAGGACCCCAGACACACGGAGTCTGATTTCCTACGCGATCTCGCGCGCGCGACTGATAACGACGCTAAGCGGAAGCTGGCTGAGCGCGCCAAACGCGGTTGAGCATCAGCCAGAACATCGGCGTGGACGAGCGCCGGTGGTTGTACCGGAAGACATGCTCGTCTAGGTAGTTCTGTAGGTAGACGACGCTGATCGAGTGGTGGGTGCCTCGGATGCTGTTCTTGAAGATCCCGAAGAACCCCTCGATGGTGTTCGTGTGCGTGTCGCCATCGACGTAGACCTTCTCGGAGTGGTTGATCCGCTCATGGCCGCTGTAGTAGTCGCGGCTGATCGTCTGGTACGCCACGTAGTCGTCGGTGACCAGGACCGAGCCGGGCAAGACGTGCGTCTTGACGGCGCGGTCCAGCGTCGGCAGCTTGCGGTCGGGCACGATCCGCGCCCGGACCCGGCCGCCGCGCTCGACCATCCCGACGACGTTGGGTCGGTAGTAGGTCCGAAGCCGGCCCTCCCGGTTGCGCTTCTCGGCCGCTCGCGGCTTGCCGCCGTAGAACGTCTCATCGACCTCGACCTTCTCGCCCTCGCCGCCGAGCGGACCCTCGCCCTCATCCGACAGCAGCGTCCGAATCTGCTTGAACATCCGATGCGCCGTCTTGTACGTCACGCCGATCTCGCGCTCTAGCTGCTTGGCCGACACGCCACAGCGCGTCGACGACATCAAGTAGATCGCGTAGAACCAAAGCTGGAGCGACACCGTGGACTTGTGGAAGATCGTGCCCGCGGTCGGGTAGACGTGATGGCCGCAGTACTGGCAGGAGTAGGCCGAGCGTCCCGTGATCCGATGAAACTTCGACGCCTTGCCGCACTTCGGGCACTCGCTCCCGTCGGAGAAGAACCGGTCCTTGAGATGGGCCAGACAGGTGTCGTTGTCAGGGAATCGACTGAAGAATTGGCTGTAGGTCAGCTGGCTCGCGCTGGACGGCGAGGGAGCTACCGAAGTTCGTGATCGTCCTGCCATAATCTGAATATACCAAACACACGTATGATCGGGGCTTTGCTTCCACGGCAGGCATCGTCATACGGTGCTACTGTCTACACGTAGAAGTCCATGGAGCTACCGGGATTCGAACCCGGCCGGGGTGGTTCTCAAGGCCCGCCCGCTGCACCAGCAGTAGCCCCAGCTTGAAGTGATGGCCCTGGGCCGCGCAGCTTGCGTAAGAGGTAGGCAGCGCGGCCCAGGTGTTTTCGGTCGCTACCAGCCCCATCTCGGCTTGCAGCAGTCGACCTAGCTATCTCCTGGTCATGCGGCCCGGCCCCTTCTCGGAGTCGATCATGCCGACAGCATACTGGTTCCCCTGGCGGAAGTAGGGATAGGGAAGAGAAGCTGAAGTAGAGAAGGTCGCTCGGGCGTGGTACGGTTCCCGCATGGATGAGCAGCAGCAGCCCCAGGCCCCGTCTTCGCAGCCGGCTCGGCGCAGCCCGAATTACCCGGGTGTCGATCTCAAGTTCGCGGTCGAACGAGCCCAGCGCATGTGGGAGCATCAGCAGCACCACGCCGCCCCCCGCGCGTTGGTTATGGAGCACCTTGGCTACACCGCTAAGAGTGGCGCCGGCACCGTCACTTATGGCGCCGTCAAGCGCTTCGGGCTACTGGACGACTCTGAGACGGGCCGCGTGCACCTGAGTCCGCTCGGCCTAGAGATCGTCCGGGGCGAGCAGACGGGTCAGCGGAACTACGACAAGCTTCGAGAGGCTGCGCTTCGCCCGCCCGTGCATGCCGAGATGTGGGAGCAGTACGGCGCTGGCCTGCCCGCTGACTCGATGGTCGAGTTCGATCTGGTGCAGCGAGGGTTTACGAAGAAGGGAGCGACAGACTTCCTTGCCCAATGGAAGCGCACGATGGAGTTCGCGCGACTGGCCGATACCCCTGATACCGTCCCTAGCCATGATGGAGATAACGGTTCAGAGCCGACCGAATTCGCACCGGTGACCCCGGCAGCCACAGCCGTAGAGGCGGCTCCGGCCCCGGTACCGCCAATCGCGGCACCTGTCGCGAGTTCTCCGCAGCCGCAAGTGGCTCAACAGGCGGGCGGAGATCCCCCCATCAACATCCCTGTTGGCCGCAATCTCTGGGCCACGCTTTCCATGCCGTCCCCTATGACGGTGGAGCGCTGGGATCAGATGATGGCCGTACTGACCGCCATGAAGCCGGCGCTGGTGTCTGAACAGTCAGAGCCGGCACCCGCGCAGCAGTCCGACAACGACTGAGCGCTCGGCGATCTACCCCTGGTAGATCGCGTACGCCTGCCTAGCCGCTCGCGAGGCGAACACGAACCCGCCATCGAGTCGGTGCGCCAGCCCGGCCGCGTAGAGCCGCGACAGGCTGTTCTGGGCCTCCACGGGGTCGGAGAACTCGCGCTGAACCTCTTCGACGGCCCACAGGCCGGGCGAGTCGAGAAGGACGGTCAGTACCGCACGATCAGAATCAGCCTCCAGGGCTGCGACCGGGCGCGTGGAAGAATCGCTCTGCATGGGGAGTTCAGGCTCCTTGTGCCGGGCCCCGGGGCGCTACCACGTCGCCGGGGCCACTTTCTAGGTCGAATGCCCCGCAAACCTAGTCGTGGAGCGGCATCGGAGGTACGTGCTTTGACTACCTACATGCCCATATATGCTAGGCACAGTGCGACTACGTGCATGAGGCGCGTCACGAACACCCTGGCCGAGGAGATGGCTCAGGCGCTGAGCCGTGAAGCGCGACGGCAGGGGGCTTCTGCGGCGGCCGTCATGCGCGAGGCGCTGGCGACGCGCCTCCGTTACACCGCGCAGGACTGGGAGCGCGACAACGCGGGCTGCGTCTACGAGAGCACCACCGAGATGGACGCAGCGCTCGACGAGTACTGCGCGCTGCCTGACGCCGAGAGCGCCTAAAGCGGTGCCGACATACGCCGTGACGGCCGCCTTTTCGCAAGCTGCAGCGCACCGATTCCTCGCCGCCCGCAGCTGTTCATCAGGGAGTTGCGTGCGAAGGGCTTCACTCCTCCGCTCCACCCATCGCTACGCCTCCACAAGTTCGCCGCCACAACGCCTGCTCGATCAGCTTGGCGATGGACTGCGCGCCGTCTTCCGCTGGCGAAGTTCGTCCTGGCGAGACCCACATCGTTGGGAGTTCATCGGCGACCGCGACGCCTACGCCCGGGTCTGCTAGAGGTCCGTTTCGAAGTTGCATCGCCAAGTCGGCGGCAAGCGATCCCTTCGAGTAGATTCTTGCGTTGCAAACAGTGTATTACGGTGCCATTAGGTCTACGGGAGGGTGCATGTCTGAGGACGACGTGCAAGATGTCGAATCGGGAACGCTAGAACTGCAGGAAGGCCTGACCACGTCGGATCTGCACCTCGTCGATAGTGGCTCTCCCGCTCCAAGTGGGCAGGGGAATGGCCAGGCGCGGGTCGACGATTCAGAGCCGAAGTCCGCAGACGCGGTGGTCGCGGAGATATTCGAACGGGCGGGACTAGATCCCGATGCGCAGCTAGTCTCCGAATCAGTTCGCCAAGCGCTAGCGGATGAGGGGGCCCACGCGACGGCGACGGCACTTGACCAAGCGCTTGTGAACGTCGCGAGTCAGCTGCGCTCGTCCCTTGACGCTGGGTCTTCACAGTGAAGCTGCGCCGCCTCTCCATTGACGGCCTTCGCGGGTGGCCTGTGGAACGCGATTTGGTGCTCGGTGGCAGGAGCATGAGCATTTTGGCGGAGAACGGCTTTGGGAAGACGACTATCGCTGACGCTTGCGAGTTGTGGTCGACTGGAGACTTGGAGGCCTATCACCGGTCGGGGGTTCTCCTCGACGCGGCGATCAGCGTGAAGGCCGATCGCGCGATCGTGTCGGTTCAGCCTGAGGGTCATCCCGTGTATACGAGGACCCTCCAGGGGCGGACGGCGACATCAATCGAAGTGCACGGTCCTCAAGGAAGCGACGCCATCCCGGAGCCCATTCCCCTCCTTCGGCATCGGACCATGGCCGCTTTCATGGATCGCACCGCAGGCGAGAAGAAGAAGGCGCTACTTGAGTTGCTCGGCCTGGAGCGGCTGAACGACATCAGGTCTGCCCTATCGACTTCGGAGAGTCGTTCCAAGAAAAGGACCAAAGACGCGGCCGAGCGACACCGGGCTGCCCAGGAAGCGCTGGCACAGGCGCTCGCCGGTCGTGACCTGGCGACCCGATGCACGGAGCTAAGTGCAATCGCGGGACTAGATTCGCCTGTTACCTCGGCGTCGGAGCTTATGTCTGCCACGTTGCCGCCGCTTCCGTTGCCTTCACCCAACTCGCCTGAGGTCCTCCTCCAACGACTAGACGACGCAGTGCAGAACTTCAATGAGAATGCAGTCGCTTCATGGAATCAGACGCTTGGGCAGAAGCAGGAGGCTCAGCAGCATGGATTGCAAGCCCTACTAAAGGCCGGCCAGGACCTGCTGGAGAGCTGGGATCGCGATACTTGCCCCCTTTGTCTCAATGACCAAAGTCGTAGCGACTTAGCGGAGAGCATCACAGAACGTGCGCGCGACCTCGCTGAGTCCACAAAGGTCCTAGATGACCAGCGGATCGCCCTGAGGGAGCATGGAGCGGCTCTTCGTGGCGCGTCCCAGGCGCTCGCGGCTCTAAGGGGAATGACGCGTGGTGACACCGGCGTCACAAGCGAAGAGGCAAATGGGACCCCCGAAAGCTTGGATGCTGCTGCCGCCGCCATTGATGACGCGGTTGCTCGTTCGCGTCCATGTGCAGATGTCAGCATTTCAGACGTTCGCGAGATGAGCAAGTCCCTGCGAGAGGAGCTTGTTGATAGCCCTTCTGTGCTAGACCCTGTGGCGGCTCTGGCTGAGCTGGCAAGTCTTCAGGGCCTGCTCCGTACACAGGCTGTCCGCGAGCGCGACTACGAGGTGGAAGAGACCGTCGCTTCAGGTATGCGGCGGCTAGTTGCCATCGCTGATGAGGAGATCAGTACGACGATTCAACGTCATCTCGACGCGATGAGTGACCTGATTGCTCGATTCCATAGTCGTCTGTGTTCGTCACCGCACTATTCGAATGTTCGCCTCGTCTATACCGATTCTCATAATGGCGGCGTCGAGTTCTCGTTTGAGTTTCAAGGGGACTCCATCTCGCCGCCGCAGCGCATCATGAGCGAGTCTCAGCTCAACTCATTGGGTCTAGCGCTATTTCTGGCTCGGCATGGGTACTCGTCGGCGGGGTGGAAGACGATGGTCTTGGATGATGTCGTGAACTCGTTTGACGCCAATCATCGTTCTGGCCTCGCCCGTCTGCTTCGCGAGGAGCTGGCGGATTGGCAGGTCATCATGTTGACCCATGACCGGGTCTTTCACATTCTTCTTCAAAAGGATGTGCCGGGATGGCGCTTCGCTGAAATCACCCAATGGGACCCTGTCGGAGGGCCCGTCCTAGCGGATGGCACGCTGCTCCAGCGTCTCGACAATGCGCTTAGTGCCGGGGTGTCGGCAAGCGTACTAGCCGGCACGGCCCGAACCGCGCTTGAGGGTGCGCTTGAGGCGCCGGTCTCTAAGTTGAGGTTGCGAGTGCGCTACAAGGCCAATGGGGCGTACACGGCGCAGGACTACCTTGATGCGCTAATTCCAGCGCTTCAGGCGGAGGGTGCCAGCGCCGAGGGGCTTCTAGCCGCTGTGCGTGACATATCGACGCGGAGTTATCTCGCCAACCTTGAGGCTCATTTTCGGCCTGACACGCCGCCGTTGAGCACCGACGACTTACGGCAGCTCGTCGAGGATCTATCTGAGCTCCGTTCGCAGCTCAAGTGTGGCGAGTGCGGCGAGAAGGTCTGGTTCAGTGAGCAGACCGATCGACGGGGCCATCATCAATGCCGGTGCTCGGCACTAGCCGTGTAGGGGGGCGACAAGGCTAGCCATCCTGAGACTGAGGGATGTCCCCCAGTTCGAATTAGGCAACATCTGAGGGACGGACTCGAACCGCCGACATCAGCTAGCTGCGCGGGTGACGGCCACGATTGACACACGGGCTCACTCGATACTGCGTAAGGTCAGGACTGCGGCATCGAGAGCTGCCGCTACACGAGCGCCTCGCCTGCTGAGACCAAGCTCCTGCATCATCTCTCGCTGGAGTTCGTCGCTCGTGCGCAGCAGGCCATCCGATTCGATCCAGGCGCCTAGCGCGACCAGATCCGCGTGGTGCCAGTCGGTGATCGCTGGACCACCTGATCTGAAGTCCGGCTTCTGCGCACGCATCCGAGGCTCAAAGCGCGGCCGCGGCGCAGGTACGCTAGGCGTCACGGTCACCGGGCCGTCGGCAGACGTGGAGCCGTTTAGCTCCATGACCCGGCGAACCTCCCTGTGGCGATCGATGGCGCTCCTCACCTGCGCTACTAGCCGGGCGGCAGCCGTGTCTGGGTCCCGGTACCAGTCCTGGCTCCACGACCATATGTGCTGCCAGCCGAGGCGGGTCAGCTGCTCTGGACGGAGCCGGTCGCGGTCACGCACCGACCGCCGGCTAGCGTACCTGGGCCCATCGACCTCAATAGCAACCGCTGGTAGCGACGATTCAGGATCGAGCACCGCCACGTCAAGACGGTCCGCCGAGGTGCCGGCGAGCACTACGACGTCATAGCCGGCTCGGGTCAGGGCAGCCTCGATCCGATGGTGCAGCTCCGATGAGGTTGCTTCCTCCGCTCCCACATCGCCCGAGGCGCCACCAGCCGCCGCGTAGTCCAGAAACGCCCGCAATAGCCGGACCCCGTTCGCAGACGAGCGCGCCGGATCGATATCGCCCGCCTCGAACGATGAGACGACTGTCATCCGACGCTTGGCGCGAGAGACCGCGACGTTAAGCCGTCGCTCGCCGCCCACGGCGTTCAGCGGCCCGAACCGATGTGGCAGCGAGCCGTCCGGGTTCTTCCCGTATCCGACCGCGAGGATGATCGCGTCTCGCTCGTCGCCCTGGACCCGCTCGAGGTTCTTCACGAAGAACCGCTCCTCCCGATCCTCGGAGAAGAACTCCTCAAGGTCCGGTCGGTCGGCCAAGGTGGCCAGCAGCTGTGCCTCGATCGCGTCGGCGTGGCGAATGCCCAGGGCTATCACGCCAAGGCTCTCGGCGGGCCGAGTAGTGGCATGGTTGAGAACGAGCTGAACTACTCGCTCCACCTCCGCCTGGGGGCTGACGCGCACATCGTCCTCACCGGGCGGCTCGTCGACGAGCACGTGCGTTAGGACATCCCCGGCGACCGCGCCTGGGAACGTCGTCAGCGAACTCCCATAGATTTCGCGGTTGGAGAATCCGATCAGACGCTCGTCACGACTCCGGTAGTGCCAGCGGAGCGTTTCGGTCTCGAAAAGGGTCATTAGGACGTCGAGGATTGACTCGTAGTCGCCGATCTCCGAGACCTCTTCGTCCTCGGCTTCTGTCGCGTCCTCGGGGCTGCCGGAGTTCGCGTCGAAGAACGCCGTCGGAGGCAGCTGGCGCTCGTCGCCGGCGACGACCAGCTGCCGTCCTCGGATCATCGAGCTGAGCGCATCGACCGGGCGCACCTGGCTCGCCTCGTCGAACACCACGATGTCGAAGTACGCCCGCTCGGACGGAATCAGCTGCGAGACCATTAATGGGCTCATCACCCAGCAGGGGCGCAGAGCTGTGACGACGTCGGGAGCCTTGAGGAAGAGTTCGCGGATCGGCATGTGCCCGCGTTTGCGGGTTGCCTGCGCACGCACGAGTTGGGCCTGCTCGGGGAACTGGTCCTGTACGCGGACCGCGAACTCGGCCGCAGCCCGCCGGACGCGCTGCGCCGAGGACGCGATGTGCTTGTGATCGAATTCCTGGAAGGCCGTGAGCGTCTGCTCGTATCTTTCCCCCCGGAACGCCGCGAATGAGGCAGTGTTCGCCGACTTCATCGTCAGCTCGTCGGCGAGCGAGAGCCACCAAAGCCGATGAAGCTCGGTCTCCGCCTGCGGGAGCAGGCCCTGATCCCTTTCGAGCTCGGTCAGCAAGCTGCCCAAGCCGGCGGCGGCTAGCTCGGTGCGGGCACGATGGATGTCGGGCAGTACCGCCAGCGTGGCATGGTCGGCCTCGAGGGCCGACAGCTCCCGCCGCAGATCATGCAGCGGCCGCTCGACCAGCGGCCTACCGGTAACCGCGCCGAGCCGAGTCAGGACGTCGCGAAGCTCTCCCGTGGTCGTGGCTAGCCTCTCAAGTGGTGCTGGTGGTGCGGGTCGCGAGGAGTCCGACGTCTTCAGCGCACTCCACTCCTTCTGCAGCCCTGCGGAGGCTGAAAGCTCCTCGAAGAGCGTCGCGGCGCTCGGCGTAGCATTGTCCGTCAGATGCTCCTGCACGAGTTTCCGCGCTGCTCGGAATCGCGAGGAGGTCATAGACGCCATCGCGCGAGAGAGGCCACTTCCGGCGAGAGGTCGCAGCGCCTCCGTCACGTCGCCCAGGTCGTGGCCGTAGATCCCGACATCGAAGGTCTTGCCGCGCTCGGCGGCCAGGCTCCACAGCTCGACGAGTCGCTCGGCCTCGCCGAGTGTCACCGGGCCCGGAAGTCCCATCCCCGTCGCCGCCTCGGTCAGTGGGCCTTCGATGCTTCCCAGCAACGCTCCTGATGCACGTCGCACGTCCGTGATGACCGCGTCGACGTCCTCTGCGGTTGTGACCTCCGCGTCGCTCCACGGCGAGCTGTTGTTTCGCAGGCTCAAGCCGCCGAGAGACACGAGGTCGCGCAGGTGGTCGACCAACTCCGCAAGGCGGACCGTGGTGGCGTGCTGTAGGTCCTCGCCCCGAAGCCTCGCCACCACGCGAGGCCGGCCGAGACGCAGCACCTCAGACTGTGCACGGTAGAGAGAGACATTCCATGGGGCATGCACCCGATGGAGCTCAGCGGCATGGAGCTTGAGCGCGTCGCGTGCACGGACGAGCTGGGCGTGATCGGCGTCGTCGCTTGTGGACCCGATGGCACGGATCTCGGCCAGCGACTCTCCGAGCTGGCCGGCAAGCCACTTTCGGGACTCTGCCCCCTGATGGAGGTCCAGCACGAGGCTCCCGAGGCCCACAGTGTCGAGGCGCTTCGTCACCGCTTCGATCGCAGCGCGCTTCTCCGCAACGAACAGCACACGCTTGCCGGCTCCGATCGCACCGCAAATGAGGTTCGCGATCGTCTGGCTCTTGCCCGTGCCGGGTGGCCCCTTGAGCACGAGGTCCTCGCCGCGCAGCGCGCGAGCGATGGATGCGCCTCGACTGGAGTCGGAATCCAGAACGTTGAACTCCGCGCGCGGGTCGAGGTCATCCACAGAGCCCTCGCCGGAGGCCGATTCGTTGCGACGGCGGAGCACGGCCTCGCGAGCGCCCGCATGCCCCGCCAGGGCCGCCGCGACGTCATGGGAGGAGAGTGTGTCTACCGACGTCTCGAGGTCCCGGACCATGGGGAGCTTCGCGTACCAGAAGTTGCCGAGCACGAAACGCTCACCGATCGCCCAGCCGGGAACGTTCGCGCAGTGTTCGCTGAGCCAGTTGAAGGCGAGGCGCAGCTCGTCCGGGGTATCGATGGCGCCATCCATGTCGGTATGAGCGAACAGCGTCGCCTCGTCGATCTCGAGCCGGTACTCGATCTTGAGCAGATGCAGCAAGGTCGGGTTGACCTCGAGATCCCCGATGGTTGAGAGCTCGAAGTCCTGTTGGCTGGCTCCACGTGCCCGGATCTCGATTGGGACGAGCAGCACAGGCGCTGCGGGAGGTCTACTCGCCCGATCGCTCTTCCAGGTCGCCATCCCGCACGCGAGGAAGAGCGTCCGAACGCCACGCTCCTCCTCATACGAGCGAGCGACGCGCGTGATCGCGCGTGCCCGGCGAACGGCGTCCTCAAACGGCGTTAGCCGAGCGACGGGGCTCGACCTTGGCAGGGAACGAGGGATCAGGCGCGAGAGTGGAACGCGCTTGCCGGCCACCAACTGCATCAAGTGCTCGCGCTCGACATCGTCGAAGCTCAAGGTCCCGGTCTGCAGGTCGCGGAAGTAGAGCAGGCGATTCCGCGCCGAGAGGTCGATGAGGTCGCTCTTCCACCGTTCGACCGCGCGCTCCACTGTGGGCCGTCGGGACTTGAGCATTGCCTCGTCTACTCCGAGATCCTTCGCAGCGTCCTCCATCGTGCGAGGTGCCTGTGGCTGTGAAGCTCTAGTGCGCGAGGAGAGCGGAGCGGCGTCGGTGATCAGAAGTGTGTCGCCGAAGTCTTCGCCATCGTCACGATGGACGACGACATTGAGCATTTGAAGCTTCAGGTAGAGCACAACGCCGAAGCTGGTGCTGCTCCCAATGAGCTCGGCGATGGCGACGACCTCGCCGTGCTTGGCAGTCAGCTCCGAGATCGCCGACGCCACCAGCGCCGCAAGTTCTCGCGGGAGGTGACCGACGTGCTCGCCGGAGATGACGACCTTGACTGCATTTCGGTCATACGCGTTGGTGGGATCAGGGATCAATTGCGCGACGTGCTGCCGGGCTGGACCCTCCCCCCTTTCCGCGTTGGCAACACGACGTAGTGCCTCTTTGTAAAAGCTCTCTCCGACGACGTCGATCCGGTCGTCACCACTTACGTCGAGCGCCATGGGCGATTCATACCAGGTGACTCGTGGCAGCGCTGAATCAAGTCTAACCTCGCTCTTTCAACCGCTCTCTTCAGATGCGCGCCAATCTAGAGGCGGCACCTCGACGTTAAGAGCGAGAACGCCGACGCGATGCACCAGAACCTCTCCGCCTTCTTGCGCGCACGGTATTCCGGATGATGCGGTCCGAGCGTCGAAATCGTAGACACTCGCTGATGGGGTAGTGGTCAGTTAACGCGGTGGCTCGAACCCACTACCGGATGCTGATCGAGTCCCTGTCGGCGGCCACAGACGCTGGAAGCTGAGGGCCTAGTCGCCGCATTGCGGTTGCGGTCTGGGAAGGTCCCTGTTTGATTCAGCTAGCCGGTATTTCGACCCTGGGAGCACGCCTCTGAACTGGGTTTAGGACTCTGAATGGGACTTCAAACGCGAGATCCGGCCCCAAAAGAGGCCGATCTACCGTCGAGTCTCGGTTCGAGAAGCTCGTCATTTGCAGGACATTCCCGAGATGGCGAGGGGCGGACTCGAACCGCCGACACCACGATTTTCAGTCGTGTGCTCTACCAACTGAGCTACCTCGCCTCGCGCGGCATCGTATCGGGGTAGCTTCTCGGCCGATGACTTCCGCGATTGAGCAGGTGCTGGCGAAGCTGGGCGACGATGGGGCGGGGGCTGAGGTTCTGGCCGCTATGCGGCGCAGGATGGAGCAGCTCGAGGACCCGAAGGCGGGGTTGCTGCCGGGGGCCGAGTTGGAGCCGGTGCCGGAGCTGCCCGCGCTCGACGGTCTGCCCGGCGGGGACGAGGCGCGCGAGGCGCTCGACCGGATCGCGGTGGTCAAGCTCAACGGCGGACTCGGCACGAGCATGGGCCTGCGGATCCCGAAGTCGCTGGTCGAGGTCAAGCCGGGGCGGACGTTCCTCGACATCGTCGCGCTGCAGGTGCTCGACCTGCGCGCGCGCCACGGCGTGCGGCTGCCGCTCGTGCTGATGAACTCGTTCTCCACGCGCGAGGCGTCGCTCGCGGCGCTGACCCGCCACGACGGCATCGAGGCCGACGTGCCGCTCGACTTCCTGCAGAGCCGCGAGCCGAAGCTGCGGGCGGACACGCTGGAGCCCGTCGAGTGGCCGGCCAACCCGGAGGCTCGAGTGGTGCCCGCCCGGCCACGGCGACCTGTACGTCTCGCTCGCCGCGTCCGGGATGCTCGGTGCGCTGCTCGACGGCGGCTACCGCTGGGCGTTCGTCAGCAACATCGACAACCTCGGCGCGACCGTCGAGCCGCGGATCGCCGCGTGGGCGGAGGCCGAGGGCGTCCCGTTCGTGCTCGAGGCGGTGCGCGGCACGGCGGCCGACCGCAAGGGCGGGCACCTCGCCAGCCGCGACGGCCAGCTCGTCCTGCGCGAGTCGGCGCAGGTGCCCGAGGGCGACACTTCGTTCGGCGACCTGAACCGCTGGCACTACTACAACACGAACAACCTCTGGGTCGACCTCGAGGCGCTGCGCCGCCTGCTCGACGAGCGTCCCAGCGGACCCGACCTGCCGCTGATCGTCAACCGCAAGACCGTCGATCCCGCCGACGAGTCGAGCCCCGCCGTGCTCCAGCTGGAGAACGCGATGGGGGCGGCGGTCGGATCGATCGCCGGCGCGCGCGCCGTACACGTGCCGCGCACTCGCTTCGCGCCCGTCAAGACCACCGACGACCTGCTCGTCGTGCGCTCCGACGCCTACATGCTCGCCGACGACGCTCAGATGGTCCAGGCATTCGACGGCGACGCCCCGCCGGTGGTCACGCTCGACACCGACCACTACAAGCGCGTCGACCAGCTCGAAGGCCACTTCGCAGCCGGGCCGCCGTCGCTGCGCGCCTGCCGCAGCCTCGACGTCCACGGCCCGGTCGACTTCGGCGCCGGCGTCGTCGTCGAGGGCGAGGTCGAGCTGAACGGCCCGGCGCGGATCGGGGACGGGACACGGCTCACCGGGTGACGCCCGCCGTGGCCGACGGGGTGGTGGCGTTCGCGCCCGGCCGCGTCAACCTGATCGGCGAGCACACCGACTACAACGGTGGCCTCGCGCTGCCGTTCGCGATCGACCGTGGTGTGACCGTCACGGCGACGGCCCTCGACGCGCGCGCGACCGACGTCGAGGCGATCGCCCACGACCTCGGCGAGCGCGACCGCTTCCCGGCGACCGGGCGGCCCGCACCCATGCCCGGCTGGCGTGCCTTCGTGCGCGGCATGGTCGCCGAGCTGGCCGACGACGGCGTGCCGATCCGCCCGGTCCGGATCGAGATCTCCGGCGACCTCGAGCGCGGCGCCGGCCTCTCGTCGTCGGCGGCCTTCGGCGTCGCCCTGGGTCTCGCGCTGCTCGCACTCGGCGGCGATGACGGGGGCGCGCCGCCGAGCGCCGCCTCCCGCCTCCGCCTCGCCCGCGTCTGCTCGCGCGTCGAGAACGACTGGGTCGGCGCGCGAACCGGCCTGCTCGACCAGCTCGCCGTCCTCCACGGCGAGCGCGACCGCGCGCTGCGGATCGACTTCCGCGACCTCGCCGTCGAGCCCGTGCCGCTCGACCTCGGCGACTGGCGGCTGGTCACCGTCGACTCCGGCGAGCGGCACTCGAACGCGGGCGCCGCCGGCTACAACGAACGCCGCGCGGAGTGCGCGGCCGCCTGCGCGGCGCTCGGCGTCGAGACGCTGCGCCACGCCGATCCCGCCGCCGCGGCCGCGCTCCCCGATCCGCTCGCCAGCCGCGCCCGCCACGTCGTCGAGGAGAACGGCCGCGTCGATGTCGCCGTCGCGGCCCTCCAAACCGGCGATCTCCCAGCGCTCGGCCGCCTCCTCGACGCCTCCCACGCCAGCCTGCGCGACCTCTACGACACATCGACTCCAGCCGTCGAGGACACCGTGACCGCCCTCCGCGCCGCCGGCGCCGCCGGGGCCCGGATGGTCGGCGGCGGCTTCGGCGGCCACGTCCTCGCGCTGCTGCCGCCCGGGGTCGCGCCGCCGCCCGGAGCGGACGTCGTCGCGGCCCACGACGGCGCGCGGATGCTGGCCTGACAGGTCTTTGGCGCCGCCCGAACCCTCCGATAGCCTGCCTCGTCATGCGCAAGCTCTTCCTCTTCATCGCCCTGATCCTCGGAACGCTCGCGATCGCCGGCTGCGGCAGCGGTAGCGGCGACGACACGTCGAGCCCGCTCGACAACGCGCTGCGCTACCTGCCCGCGGACGCGCCGTTCGCGGTCGCGATCGAGACCGACACGAACGGGGAGCAGTTCGGCGCCGCCCGCGAGCTCGTCGACGAGTTCCCGTTCGGCGACCAGGTGGAGAAGCAGCTGCGCGACATGCTCGAAGAGCGCGCCGGTCAGCTGGAGCAGATCGAGGCCGCGCTCGGCAACGAGTTCGTCGTCGGCACCACCGACGCGAAGACGTTCCTCGAGACGCCCCGCGACGGGGACCAGACGTTCGTCGGCGCGATCCAGGTCAAGGACCAGGACGCGCTCGACAAGCTGGTCGAGGGCGACAAGGCCGAGGCCGACGGCGAGGTCGACGGCGCCAAGCTCTACAAGGACGACTCCGGCGACACGTTCGCGATCGACGGCGACGTGCTGGTCGTCGCCAGCTCGCGCAAGGAGATCGAGCAGGCGCTCGCGACCCACGGCGGCGACGACTCGCTGACCGAGGAGAAGTTCGAGGCGGGCACCGAGGGTGTCGCCGGCGACGCTCTCGTGCGCGTCTACCTCGACGTCGCCGGGCTGCTGCGCGCGAGCCCCGACGCCAAGGACGCGCTGCGCTCGAAGTGGGTCAGCGCGCTCACGACCGCCGGCATCGCCCTGTCCTTCGAGGAGGACGACGAGGTCAAGATCGACGTCGACGTCAACACCGACTCCGAGGACCTGACCGACGCCGACCTGCCGATCGCCGCCGGTGCCGCTTCGCCGAAGGTGATGGACCGCGAGGGCGCGGTCAACCTCGCGCTGCGCGAGCCGAGCCAGGTGCTGGAGTTCGCGCAGGCGACCTTGAAGGCGGTCGACCCCGACGAGTCCGCCAACTTCGAGCAGGTGCGCGACTCGCTCAAGAGCCAGCTGAAGATCGACCTCCAGGCCGACGTGATCGACCAGCTCGACGGCGATCTCGCGGTCAGCATCGACCTCGACGGGAAGTTTGGCGCGCGTGCCGAGCTGAAGGACCCCGCGGAGGTCCGGCAGACGGTGGCCAAGCTCGGGAAGGCCCTGTCGGGCATCGTCCAGGGCGCCGCCGGCGAGAAGGTCGGCGTCGCGAAGCCGAAGGGCGGCGAGGACTTCTACGCGGTCGCGACGGCGAGCGGCGGCCAGATCGTCTTCGGCGTCGTCGACGACTTCCTCGTGGTCTCGAACTCGGCGGCGATCGCCGGCACGCTGGCGAACGCGGAGACCGACACCGTCGACGGCGCGAAGGGCGCTCTCGTGCTGAGCGGCGACGCTCAGAAGCTCGGGCAGACAGCGCTGAAGGAGGCGGCGGGCAAGGACCTTGGCGTCGGTCAGCAGCTCGTCGGCGCGATCGGCACGCGGCCGCTCGACGACCTGACCGGCGGGTTCGAGATCACCACCGACGGCCTGTCGGGCAGCTTCACGCTAACCACGGACTAGCGGCGCGAGAGGCGACGCCTATCGCGTCGCTAGAGCCAGGACTGGAGGATGGGGAGGGGGTCGATCGGCTTCCCTCCCTTGACGTACCAGCCGCCGTCCCAGACCTCGAAGTGGAGGTGCGGCCCGGACGAGCGGCCGGTGCTGCCGACCGCCGCGAACTGCTGGCCCTTGGCGACGCGGTCGCCGGGCTCGACGGTGATCGAGCCCTTCAGCAGGTGCATGAAGACGTAGTCGCGGTTCTCGCCGTCGCCGGCGAGCACGACGTAGTAGCCGGCGCCCGCGGCTTGGTACTTGACGAAGCGCACGGTGCCGGGCCAGGGGGCGACGAGCGGGGTGCCGGAGTCGGCGAGAACGTCCTGGCCTTGATGGGTATGGCCGGTCCGGCCGGCGCCGAAGCGGCTGTCCTTGCCGCCGAGCGTGAACGCGCCGGCGACCGGGAAGACGTGGTCGCTGCTGGGGGCCGGGGCCGTTACGGGCGCCGGCGCCGGGACCTTCTCGCGTGCCTGGCGGCGGGCGCGGGCGCGCGCCTTCGCCTTCGACTTCGCGAGCTGGCGGGCCCGCTTGCGGGCGCTGGCGCGCTGGGCGGCGGCGCGGCGCTTGGCCGCGACACGGCGCTTGGCGGCCGCGCGCTCGCGGGCTTCGCGCTGCTTGGCGTCGCGCTCGGCGTCGAGCTGCTGGAGCGTGCCGTAGCTGGCTCCGCCCGACGCGCCCGCTCCCTGGGGCTCGGGTGCGGACGCCCCGCCGGCGGCGGCCTGAGCGCTGGCGCCGGGCTCCGCCTGCACGGTCGCGGGCGCCGCTCCTACCAGCAGCGCCCCGATCAGCAAGCTCAGTGCGATTCGCCTCACACCCGCAACGTCGGCCTGATGGCAGACCGGCCTGAACCGCTGCAACGGCTCGCCCAGGAGGCCGTTGGCCCGGAACGTCGCGGCGCCGCGGCCGCTACTCGCTCAGGCGCCCCAGCAGCTCGAGCGCGCCCGCCTTGTTCAGCGGCTCGTTGAGGTTGCCGCACTTCGGCGACTGCACGCACGACGGGCAGCCCTTGCTCGCACGGGCACTCGGAGATCAGCCGGATCGCGTCGCCGCACCAGGCGCTCGAACTGCTGGTAGCCCTGGCGCGTGATCCCGACGCCGCCGGGGTGGCCGTCGTAGATGAAGATCGTCGGCCGGCCGGTCTGCGGGTGGAAGGCGGTCGACAGCCCGCCGATGTCCCAGCGGTCGCACATCGCGATCAGCGGCAGCACCGCGATCTGGCGCGTGCTCGGCGGCGTGCAGCGAGCCCTGGAGCACGTCGAGCGGGAAGTCCTCGGCGCAGCGCCTGCTCCGGCAGCTCGTACCAGAGCGCCTGGGTCGAGAAGTGCTGCTCGGGCAGGTCGAGCGGCGACCAGGTCGAGCACCTCGTGGTCGGTCACGCGCTTGCGCTGGTAGGCGATCACCTGCTCGGTGACCGACGACGATCCCGAAGGAGAGCGTCGCACGCCGACCGACCTCGCGCGTGTCGAGCACGCTGCTCGATGTAGGTGTCGGTCTCCTTCTTCGGCTGCGTGTACCAGTCGCCGACGAACGGCCGCACCAGCGCCCGCCGCCCCTCGAGGTCGAGCTCGCTCGACCTCGTAGGAGCGACCGAAGTGGAGGTAGATCGCGCCGGGGTGGGCGGTCGAGCGGCGCGCGCGCCGTCTCGATCGTGCCGATCACCTCGCCGCTCGTCGCCCTCGATCACCGCGACCGAGTCGGGCGACGCCGAGCGCAGCGCGATCCGCGCCGCCGGGTAGCCGTCGCCGCGCGGCAGGTAGCGGCCGCCGCGCTCGCGCAGCTGGCCGAGCTTGACGAGCCGCTCGGCGTAGGCGCTCCAGCGCGGGCCGAGGATCTCCGCGTCGCCGGGCGACAGCGGCAGCTCGTAGGCGGCGGCGCAGCAGGTGCGGCGAGGTGGATCTCCTCGGACTCGTGGTCGAGGATCGCCGCTCTCGACGGGCCGGTCGAGGAACTCGTCGGGGTGGCGGCAGAAGAACTGGTCGAGCGCGTCGTCGCCGGCGACGTAGACCGCCAGCCCGGTCGCCGCGGCGGCCGGCGCGGCCCCACATCTGGCGCAGCGACGCGACCGTGCCCGGGAACGTCACGCAGATCGCCGCGTCCAGCTCGCCGACGTCGATGCCCAGCTCGAGCGCGCTCGGTCGACACGACCGCCAGCAGCTCGCCGTCGACCAGCCGCTGCTCGATCTCGCGTCGCTGGGCCGGGCGTGTAGCCGGCGCGGTAGGGGGCGACGCGCTCGGCGAGGTCGGCGCGCCCGCGCGTCCTCGAGCTGCAGCCGGGTGAACTTCTGGATCAGCTCGACGCCGCGGCGCGAGCGCAGGAAGCAGATCGTGCGCACCTCGTCCTCGACGAGGTCGGCGAGCAGGTCGGCCGCCTCGCCGAGCGCCGAGGCGCGCGCGCCGGTCTGCTCGTCGACCAGCGGCGGGTTCCAGATCGCGATCTGGCGCTCGGCGGTGGGCGGCGCCGTCGTCGTCGACCAGCGCGACGTCGCAGCCCGGTCAGCCGCTCGGCCAGCTCGACCGGGTTGGCGATCGTCGCGCTCGTCAGCACGAAGCGCGGCTCGGTGCCGTAGGCGAGCGCGAGCCGGCGCAGGCGCCGCAGCACGTTGGCGACGTGCGAGCCGAAGACGCCGCGGTAGACGTGCGCCTCGTCGACGACGATCCAGGCGAGGTTGGCGAGGAAGTCGCCCCACTGCCGGTGGTTGGGCAGCACCCCGACGTGGAGCATGTCGGGGTTGGTGAGGATGAGGTTCGAGCGCCGCCGGATCGCCGCGGCGCTCCTCCTTCGGCGTGTCGCCGTCGTAGATCGCGGGGCGCAGGAACGGCAGCTTCAGCGCGTGCAGCGCGCGCGCCTGGTCCTGGGCGAGCGCCTTGGTCGGGTAGAGGTAGAGCGCGCGGGCGGCGGGGTCGCTGGCCGAGCGTGTCGCAGCACCGGCAGGTTGAACGCCAGCGACTTGCCCGACGCGGTGCCGGTCGTGACGATCGTGTCGCTCTCGAAGGCCGAGGCGAGCGTGGCGGCCTGGTGGGCGTAGAGCCGCTCGATGCCGGCGCGCCCGAGCGCGGCGCGCAGGGTGGGGTCGAGCTCGTCGGGGATCGGCACGGTCCGCGCGCGCCGCGCGCCGAGCCGCGAGCGCGCCACCAGCTGGTCGCCATCGGCGGATTGGAGAAGGTCCTCCCAGGGCAGCTTCGTCCGTGCGATGGCCACGCGATGCCATAGTACGGACGGAGTGATTCGGGGCTTCAGCCAGGCCGATTTCCCGCTCGAGCTGCTGCTGGAGCGCAAGCAGCGGGCGTTGACCGTGGTGCTTCCCGCGCGCGAGGTGGCCGACACGGTCGGTCCGATCGTCGAGCGGATCCTCGGGCTGGACGGCCTGGTCGACCAGGTGCTGGTCGTCGACGCCGACTCGGCCGACGGGACCGGCGCGGTGGCGAGCGCGGCCGGGGCCGAGGTGGTCTCGGAATCGGAGCTGGGCGTCGGCGGCGAGGGTGGCGGCCGGCTCGCGGCCTTCGGTCCGATGCTCGGCAAGGGCGACGCGATGTGGCGCTCGCTCGCCGTCGCGCACGGCGATCTCGTCGCCTACGTCGACGCCGACTCGCACGACTTCGACCCCTGCTTCGTGACTGGTCTCTTCGGCCCGCTGATCGTCGAACCCGACGATGTCCAGTTCGTCAAGGCCGCCTACCGCCGTCCGTTCACCGCCGGCGACGTCGTCGTCCCCGACGGCGGCGGCCGCGTCAGCCAGCTGACCGCCCGCCCGCTGCTCGACGCCTTCTACCCAGACCTCGCCGGCCTCGTGCAGCCGCTGTCGGGCGAGGTCGCCGCCCCGCGCGCGCTGCTCGAGCAGCTCCCGTTCGCGACCGGCTACGCCGTCGAGACCGCGATGCTGCTCGACGTCCGCGAGCGGGTTGGCGCCGAGGCGATCGTCCAGTGCGACCTCGGCGAGCGCCGCAACACACACCAGCCGCTCCCCGCCCTGCGCCCGATGGCCGACGAAATCCTCGCCGTGATCTGCGAACGCCTCCGCGGCGACGGTCGTCTCGTCGACGGCGGACCCGACGACGAGATCGTCTACCGCCCCCCGTTCGCCGAGCTCACGAGCGGAGCGGCGCGGTCCTGAGCCCGGCCCGCTCGGCGGCTGCCGTTAGCTCTCTCCCTAGGCTCTGACAGTCGATGGCCCTGCGCTGCGTCTACACCGACCTCGACGGGACCCTGCTCGGGCGGGGGGCGTCGCTGTTCCACGACGGGGAGGGAGCGTTCTCGCTGATGGCGGGGCGGGCGCTGGAGGCGTGTCATCGGGCGGGGGTGGAGGTCGTGCCGATCTCGGGCCGGCGGCGGGGACAGGTCGCCGAGCCGGCGCGGCTGATCGGAGCGACGGCCTACTGCTTCGAGATCGGCGGCGGGCTGGTGGTCGACGGCGAGGAGACGTGGCTGTGCGGCGAGTTCCAGCCGCGCGACGGCGAGAGCCCGTGGGAGCTGGTCGAGCGGTCGGGCGCGCCGGCGCTGCTGCTCGAGGCCTACCCCGACACGCTCGAGCCTCACTCTCCCTGGCACCTCGGCCGCGAGGTCACCCACCTCTTCCGCGGCCAGGTCGACGTCGCGGCGGCCAACGCGCTGCTCGCCGAGCGGGGCCACGCCGGCGTTCGGCTGCTCGACAACGGCACCATCGACGCCGACCGCCGCTGCTACCACCTCGCCCCGGCCGCGGCGTCGAAGGCGGCCGCCGTCACCGCCCACATGCGCGCCCGCGGCTACGCCCCCGCCGAGACGATCGCCGTCGGCGACTCGCGCGAGGACTCCGAGGTCGCCGCCGCCGTCGGCCACCTCTACCTCGTCGCCAACGCCGACCCCGACCTACCCGCCGGACCGAACACCACCCGCACCGAGGACTCCCACGGCGCCGGCTTCTACGAGGCCGTCGTCCAGTCGCTGATGGGCTGAGCCGGCTGGTCCTCCACTCGAGGCCCTGATCGCGGCTCTCGGAGTGCCGTTCGAAGGATTGTTGGGGTGATCACCCCAACAATCGTTCGAACGGCGTTTGGGGCGGGGGCGGCAGAGGTGGGGCGGCGGCGGCCGGAGGTCAGACGGCGGCGCTGGCGAGGACGGTGACGGCGAGGTCGCGGCCGGCGGCTTCGAGGTCGGGGAGGGTGGTGGCTTCGGTGAGGGTCTGGAGGTCGAGGATGCGCTCCTCGAAGGGGTCGAGCTTCGAGGAGCCGACGATGGCGTGGCAGGCGACGCCGCCCTGGCGGGCGCGGGTGGCGACCTCGAAGACGGCCTTCCCCTGGAAGGTGAGGCGGTCGATGCAGCCCTCGCCGGTCACGACGAGGCAGGCGGAGCGCATCGCACCGTCGAAGCCGACCGCGTTGAGGACGGCGGGCGCGCCGGCGACGAGCTGGGCGCCGCACCACGACCAGAGGCCGCCGGAGAGGCCGCCGGCGGCGCCGGTCAGCGCGATGCCGCGCGGGTCCTTCGGCGCCTTGGCGGCGAGCCGGGCGAGCCGGCGCGACAGCCGCGCGACGGTGCCGGGGTCGGCGCCCTTCTGCGGGGCGAACAGCCGCGGCGCGTCCTCCCAGGCGTTGCGCGTGTCGCACCAGACCTCGAGCTTCGGTCGCACCCCGGCGTCGTCGAGCGCGGCGACCGCGCCGGCGCCGCCGTCGGTCGTCGCCGACCCGCCGACGGTCACTATCACCCGCCGCGCGCCGGCCTCGACCGCGGCGACGATCAGCTCGCCGGTCCCGCGCGTCGACGCCGCGAAGGCGTCGCGCTCGTCCTCGGCGACCAGCCCGAGTCCGCTCGCGCGGGCGCACTCGACCACCGCGGTCGGCGCCCCGGCGCGGGGCGACCCGCCGGCGCCCGGCCCGCCGCGCCGACCGGCCACGCGCCGACCCCCGCCCGCCGGCCCCGCCTGCGCCGGATCGCGCTCCAGCAGCGCGAACTCGGCCTCGATCTCCCGCCCGAGCGGGTCGGTCACCGTCGCCGTCCGCAGCTCGCCGCCGAGGTCGGCCACGAGCGCCTCCAGCGTCCCCTCGCCGCCGTCGGCCACCGGCAGCTCGACGGCCTCCATCCCGCCGGCGCGCAGCCCGCGCGCGATCGCCGCCGCCACCTCGGTCGCCGCGAGCGTCCCCTTGAAGCTGTCGGGCGCGACGAGCGCCGGTCCGATCATCGGCACATCGTTCCGCAGTCGGGCGCGGCGGGCGGCGCGGGACTACATCCGGAAGACGCCGTAGCCGACGTCGCCGAGCGGGGCGCTGGCGCAGGCGGCGAGCGCGCGGGCGAGCACGTCGCGCGTGTCGCGCGGGTCGATGACGCCGTCGTCCCAGAGGCGCGCGGTCGAGTAGACCGGGCGGCCCTGGTGCTCGTACTGGTCGCGCAGCCGCGCGCCGATCTCGGGCTGGCCGACCTCGGTCATCACCGTCGCCGCCTGCTCGCCGCCCATCACGCTGATGCGCGCGTTCGGCCACATGAACAGGAAGCGCGGCGAGTAGGCGCGGCCGCACATGCCGTAGTTGCCGGCGCCGAACGAGCCGCCGACGATCACCGTCAGCTTCGGCACGCGCGCGCAGCGAGACGGCGGTGACGAGCTTCGCGCCGTCCTTGGCGATCCCGCCCGCCTCGTAGTCGCGGCCGACCATGAAGCCGGTGATGTTCTGCACGAACAGCAGCGGGATCCCGCGCCGGTCGCACAGCTCGATGAAGTGCGCGGCCTTGAGCGCGCGACTCGCTGAACAGGATCCCGTTGTTGGCGACGATCGCCGACCGGGTGGCCGTCGATGTGCGCGAAGGCGCAGACGAGCGTCGTCCCGTAGAGCTCCTTGAACTCGTGCAGCTCGCCGCCGTCGACGATGCGGCGCAGCAGCGTCGCGCACGTCGTAGGGGGTGCGCGCGTCGAGCGGGACGACGTCGAGGAGGCCGTCGGGGTCGTCGGCCGGCGGCGCGCGGCGCGACGCCGCTCCCACGGCGGCGCGGCCGGCGCGCGGCAGCGTCGCGACGATGCGCGCGCACGATCTCGAGCGCGTGCGTCGTCGTCCTCGGCGAGGTGGTCGACGACGCCGGAGGTGCGCGCGTGGACGTCGCCGCCGCCGAGCTCCTCGGCGGTCACCTCCTCGCCGGTCGCGGCCTTCACGAGCGGCGGGCCGCCGAGGAAGATCGTGCCCTGCTCGCGGACGATCACCGTCTCGTCGCTCATCGCCGGGACGTAGGCGCCGCCGGCGGTGCACGAGCCCATCACGCGCGCGATCTGCGGGATCGCCGCGCTGCGACATGCGTCGCCTGGTTGAAGAAGATCCGGCCGAAGTGCTCGCGGTCGGGGAAGACCTCGTCCTGCAGCGGCAGGAACGCGCCGCCGGAGTCGACGAGGTAGACGCAGGGCAGGCGGTTCTGCAGCGCGACCTCCTGCGCGCGCAGGTGCTTCTTGACGGTCATCGGGTAGTAGGTGCCGCCCTTGACGGTCGCGTCGTTGGCGACGACCACGCAGCGGCGGCCGTGCACGACGCCGACGCCGGTGACGATCCCGGCGCCGGGCGCGTCGCCGTCGTAGAGCTCCTCGGCGGCCAGCGCGCGACAGCTCGAGGAACGGCGCGCCGGGGTCGCACAGCCGCTCGACGCGCTCGCGCGCCGGGCAGCTTGCCGCGCGCGACGTGGCGCTCGCGTCGCCCGCTCGCCGCCGCCGGCGCGCACGCGCGCGAGGCGCTCGCTCGAGGTCGGCGAGCAGCGCGAGGTGCCCGTCGCGGTCAGCTCATGCGAGCATCGCTCCTCGCGCGGCGACGACTGCGACGAGCGGCTGGCGCGAGCGCGACGCGGTCGCCCGGTCGCCAGCGTCGAGGCCGGCGACGATGCCGGCGTGCGGCGCGGCGATCGACAGCTCCATCTTCATCGACTCGAGCACGAGCAGGACGTCGCCCTCGGCGACGGCGTCGCCGTCGGCGACGTGGACGAGCAGGACGGTGCCGGGCATCGGCGCCTCCAGCGACGCCGGCCGCGGCCGCGTGCGGCGCCGCGCGCGCGCGCGCTCGGTGCGCAGCGCGAGCGTGGTGGCCGTCGCGGCGCGATCCAGACCGCGTCGCCGTCGGCGTGCGACCGCGTAGCGGCGCGCGACGCCCGTCGAGCGTCGACGCGCAGCGGCGCCGTCGCGCGGTCGAGCGGACCGCGCGCGCGGCGCCCACGTCGCGCTCGCCGATCGTCGACGCGCGCCGTCGCGCGACCGCGGACGCTCGCCGTGCGTCGGCGAAGCGCGCGCCAGCCAGGGGCCGGCGGCGCGGTCAGCGCGGCCGTGTCGCCGGCAGGCCGCGAGCGCGGCCGGCGGGCGAGCAGGTCGTCGGGCGGCGCGGCGCGCGCGAGCGTCGTCGGCGAGCACGCCGCTCGAGCAGCCCGGTGTCGATGCTCGCCGGCGCGGACGTCGTCGCGCGCGAGCAGCGCGCGGGTGAAGCGCGGCGTTCGTCGTCACGCCGAGCGACGTCGCAGCTCGCCGAGCGCGCGGTCGCAGCCGCGCGAGCGCGGTCGCGCGGTCGGGGCCGTGGGCGATCACCTTCGCGAGCATCGGGTCGTAGCGCGTGCCGACCTCGCGCGCCGCGCGCGGATGCCGGAGTCGACGCGCACGCCCGGCGCCCGCGGGCTCGCGGTAGACGCGCACGGTGCCGGTCGCCGGGCAGGAAGCCCGCCGCCGGGTCCTCGGCGTAGAGGCGCGCCTCGATCGCGTGGCCGCGCGGCGCGAGCTCCGTCCTGGCGCAGCGCCAGCGGCTCGCCGGCGGCGATGCGCAGCTGCTGCTCGACGAGGTCGACGCCGTAGACCAGCTCGGTCACCGGGTGCTCGACCTGCAGGCGCGTGTTCATCTCGAGGAAGAAGAAGCTCGCCGGCGTCGTCGGCCGGGCGATGAACTCGACCGTGCCGGCGCCGACGTAGCCGCAGGCCGCGCGCGAGCGCGACCGCGGCCGCGCCCATCCGCGCGCGCAGCTCGCGCGTCGACGACCGGCGACGGCGCCTCCTCGACGACCTTCTGGTGGCGGCGCTGCAGCGAGCACTCGCGCTCGCCGAGGTGGACGCACGCTGCCGTGCGCGTCGGCGAGCACCTGCACCTCGATGTGGCGCGGGCGCTCGAGGTAGCGCTCGACGAGCACGCGGTCGTCGCCGAACGCCGCGCCGGCCTCGCGCCGCGCGGCGGCGAGCGCCTCGGCCGAGCTCGCCGCGCGCGCGCACCACGCGCATGCCCTTGCCGCCGCCGCCCGCGACCGCCTTGACGACCAGCGGGAAGCCGTGCTCGGCGCCGAACGCGGCGACGTCGTCGAGCGTCGGTCGGCGCCCTCGAGCCCGGGCACGACCGGCACGCCGGCCGCGCGCGGCGGCCGCCTTCGCGCCGCGCCTTGTCGCCCATCAGCTCGATCGCGCTCGGCCGGCGGGCCGATCCAGCGTCAGCCCGGCGTCGGCGCACGGCGCGCGCGAACGCGGCGTTCTCGGAGAGGAAGCCGTAGCCGGGGTGGACCGCGCGCGCGCCGGCCGCGCGCGCGGCGCGCGAGCGACGCGCGTCGACGTCGAGGTAGGACGTCGACCGCGCACGGCCGACGTCGACGCGCGTCGGCGGCGCGACGTGCGCGCGCCGGCGTCGGCGTCGCTGAAGACCGCCGACCGTCGCGCAGCCCGAGCGCGCGCGCGCGTGCGCGCGACGCGCACCGCGATCTCGCCGCGGTTGGCGATCAGGACCGGCTCGAACATCAGCGACGGCTGCCAGTCGACCGGCCCGGCGATCAGCGTGTGCGAGCCGAGCGGGCGGCCGAGCACCTCGCTGCGCCGCGCGCGCGGCGTCGAGCAGCCGGCTCGAGGTCGATGCCGGTCGTCGATGCCCATCTCGTGCAGCATCGAGACGAGGTCCTCGGTGGCGATGTTGCCGGTCGCGCCCGGCGGGCACCGGGCAGCCGCCGAGCTCGCCGAAGCTCGACTCGAACGACGCGCAGCCGGCCTCCAGCGCGGCGAGCACGTTGGCGAGCCCCTGGCCGCGGGTGTTGTGGAAGTGCGCGGTCAGCTCGACGTCGGGCAGCTCCGCGCGGCCCGCGCGAAGAACGCGCGCGACCTGCACGCGGGTTCGCCATCCCGGTCGTGTCGCCGAAGCCGATCTCCTGCGGCGCCGGCGGCCGACGAGCCGCTCGGCGATCGCGAAGACCCGCTCGGGCGACGTGCGCCCTCGTAGGGGCAGCCGAAGCTGATCGATGATCACGCCCTCGGCGCGCAGGCCCTCCGCGCGCGCGCGGCCGATCACGCGCTCCAGCCCGCGCAGCGACTCCTCGACCGAGCGGTTGACGTTCGCGCGGTTGTGCGACTCGCGACGCGGACAGGAAGCACGTTGATCTCGTCGAAGCGGTCGCGCTGCGCGAGCGCGTCGTCGAGCCCGCGCTCGTTCGGGATCAGCACCGAGACGCGCGACGCTCGTCGGGGACGTCGACGCGCCGCAGCACCTCGCGCGGCGTCGGCGAGCTGCGGGATCACGTCGGCGCGCACGAAGCTCGTCACCTCGAGCCGCCGCAGCCCGGTCCGCGCGAGCAGCGTCGATCAGCCGCACCTTGTCGTCGGTCGCGATGACCTCCGGCTCGTTCTGGAAGCCGTCGCGCGGGCCGACCTCGCGGATCGCGACCGCGCTCGGGAGCGCCAGGCTCATGCGCCCGAGCGCCCGGGCGATCACCATCTGCTGGACCTCGTCGGTGCCCTCGCCGATCGTGAGGATCTTCGCGTCGCGGTAGAAGCGGCAGACCGGGTACTCCTCGATGTAGCCGTAGCCGCCGTGGATCTGCACGGCCTCCTCGGCGCAGCGCACCGCGAGGCGGCCGGTCTTCAGCTTCGCCTGCGCGGCGGTCAGCGTGAAGTTCGCGCCCGTGGTCCTTCAGCACGCGCCGCCTTGTAGGTCGAGCAGGCGCGCCGCCTCGATCTCGGTCGCCATGTCGGCGAGCTTGCGCCTGGATCGCCTGGAACTTGCGAGATCGGCTGGCCGAACGCCTGGCGCTCCTTGGCGTAGGCGAGCGCCTCGTCGAGCGCGCCCTGGGCGAGGCCGACGCCCATCGCCGCGACGCCGATCCGGCCGATGTCGAGGATGTGCAGGAACTGCTTGAAGCCCGTCGCCGCGCGGGCCGAGCAGGTTCGTCCTCGGGCACGCGGCAGTCCGTCGAAGCGTCAGCGGCCGCGTGTCGGACGCGTTCCAGCCCATCTTGCGGTACGGCTCGCCCTGCTCGTAGCCGGGCGTGCCGTTCGCGACGATCAGGTTCGAGATCTCGTCGTCGCCCGTGCGCGCGGTGATCGCCACGTGGCCGGAGATGTCGGTGCCGGCGTTGGTGATGAACTGCTTGGCGCCGTCGATCACCCAGCTCGCCGTCGTCGAGCGCGCGCGCGCGTGCGTGACGTTGCCGGCGTCGCGAGCCCGCCTCGGGCTCGGTCAGCCCGAAGGCGCCGAGCTGCTGCGCCCGCGCACAGGTCGCGGCAGCCACTCGCGCCTTCTGCTCCTCGGTGCCGAACAGGTAGATCGGCTGCGTGCCGAGCGAGGTGTGGGCGCACAGCGTGATCGCGACCGAGCGAGTCGACGCGCGTCAGCTCCTCGACCGCGAGCGCGTAGGCGAGCGTGTCGCCGCCCGCCGCCGCCGTACTCCTCGGGGAACGGGATCCCCATCAGGCCGAGCTCGCCGAGCTTCGCGACGATCTCGTAGGGGAAGCGCTTCGTCGCGGTCGAGCTCCTCGGCGACCGGCGCGACCTCGCTGCGCGGCGAAGTCGCGGACGGTGCGCTGGAGCAGGCGCGTGCGTCGTCGGAGAGATCGAAGTCCATGCCGCGCGACAATACCGAATGATGCGTTCGAAGTTCGAGCGATCGTTCGGTAATGTCCGGTAGCGATGTGCGACGGCCATCCCGCCCGACCCGCCCGGCGCTGCGCGCGCGCTACGACCGCCGCCGGCAGCGAGTCGTCGACGCGGCCGCCGCGCGTCTTCGCCGAGCGCGGCTACGACGCAGACCTCGATGCAGCCGAGCTGGTCGAGGCGATCGGCCTCGCCGCCGGCGGCCTCTACCACTACGTCGGGAGCAAGGAGGAGCTGCTGCTCCGCGATCTGCGACGAGCTGATGGAGCCGCTGCTCGACCGGGCGCGCGCGATCGTCGCGCGCGAGGGCGCGCGCCCGGCCGACCAGCTGCGCGCGCTCGTGCGCGTGTGGGTCGCGCACGTCGTCGAGCCACCGCGACCACATGCTCGTCTTCCAGCAGGAGCGCCACGTGATCGAGCGCGAGCGCGCAGTGGCGCGAGCGTGCGCGCCGAGCGCAAGGCGTTCGAGCGGCTCGCTCGACGACGTGCTCGCGCGCGTGCGAGGCGGCCGGCGCGATCGCCTTCGCCGACCGCGCGCCTCGCGCTCTGCGCGCTGCTCGGCATGGTCAACCACACCGCCGCAGTGGTTCCGGCCGCGCGGCCGGCTGTCGCCCGAGCAGATCGCCGACGGCTACTGGGCGCTGCTGGCCGAGCGCCGCTAGCCGGCCGAGATCTCGGCGACGGGGTTGCGCAGCGTCCCGATCCCCTCGATCTCGACCTCGACCGACGTCGCCGTCGGCCAGCGACCGGCGCGGGTCCATGAACTCGCCGCAGCCCCACGGCGTCCCGGTCAGCAGCACGTCGCCGGGCTCGAGCGTGAAGCTGCGCGAGCAGAACGCCAGCAGCTCGGCGACGCCGAAGAGCATCTCGGCCGTGTTCGAGTCCTGGACGATCTCGCCGTTGACGCGCGTGCGCAGCATCAGCGCCTGCGGGTCGGGGACCTCGTCGGCGGTGACGACGGCGGGCCCGAGCGGGCAGAAGGTGTCGAGGCTCTTGCCGCGCACCCACTGGCCGTCGGAGAACTGGACGTCGCGCGCCGAGACGTCGTTGGCGACCGTGTAGCCGTAGACGTGGTCGAGGGCGTCGGCGGTCGCGACGTTGCGCATCGTCCGCCCGACGACGACGGCCAGCTCGACCTCCCAGTCGACGCGCTCGGTGATCGCGCGGTCGAACTCGATCGCGCTCGCCGGGCGCCGATCACGCTGGTCGTGAACTTGGTGAAGACCAGCGGCGCGGCGGGCGCGTCCATGCCGGTCTCGCGGATGTGGTCGAGGTAGTTGAGCCCGATCGCGACGATCTTGCCGGGCAGCAGCGGGGCTACCAGCGCGTCGGCGCCGAAGCGCTCGTCGGCGGGCCGGGGCGCCAGCGGCGCGCCCGCGGCGATCAGGTCGCGCAGCGTCGATCCCGCCGGGGCGTCGGCCTCGGCCCATCCGTCGCCGTCCTCGACGACGACCACTTCGTCGCCGTTCTCGCGCAGAGCCGTTCCAACTCGCATCCCTCACGACCTTTCGCAGAAGAAGACTTGCCTTGCAAATGGAAGACGGTATACGATACACCGAAATCAGGGTTCGAGCGGACGCAGAGCGGTCCGTAGGGAGGCGTTCGGACCACTCCCCGGGGAGGTTGCGTGAGTAATCAGGGCACATTCGTCGTCGACGCCGTCGTGCACGCCTACAACTGGCTGCCCGACAACTACCGCGTCCCGCTGGCCAAGGACTTCGCCGAGGCGAGTCACCGTCTCCACAGCCGGATGTCGGACGACCGCCATCGCTTGACACAGTCCGACTACCTCGTCGACTGGCAGCCGGACGCGCTCGCCGACCTGATGTTCGCCGAGTCCGACACCGACTTCGCGATCTACCACGCGGTGCCGCTCGACGACTACTACCACGACGGCCTGATCGCGCTCGACAAGGGAATCGCCTTCCGCGAGGCCAACCCGCACCGGGCCGCGCTCTACGGCAACGTCAACCCGCTCGACGGCCGCCACGCCCTCGCCGCGATCGAGCGCTACGGCAACGAGCTGAAGGTCGACGGGATCAAGTTCTACCCCGTCCGCTACCACAGCGGGAACAGCCTCCAGATCGCCTTCGATGACCGCAAGCTGCTCTTCCCGATGTTCGAGAAGGCGCTCGAGGTCGGCATCAAGACCGTGGCCGTCCACAAGGCGATCCCGTTCGGGCGCACCGCCCAGGCCTACTACCGCCTCGACGACATCGACGAGGCCGCCGCCGCGTTCCCGGACCTGAACTTCGAGATCGTCCACGCGGGGATGGCGTTCACCGAGGAGACCGCCTTCCTGCTCGCGCGCTACCCGAACGTCTGGGCCAACCTCGAGGTGACCTCGACGCTGATCGTCAACCAGCCGCGCCGCTTCGCCGAGGTGCTCGGCCAGCTCATGTACTGGGGCGGGCCCGACCGCATCCTGTTCGCGACCGGCGCCCACTTCGTCCATCCGCAGCCGGTGATCGAGGCGTTCCAGAGCTTCGAGATCCCGCCCGACATGGTCGAGGGCTACGGCTTCCCGGTTCTGACCCAGGAGATCAAGGACAAGATCCTCGGGCTCAACGCGCTGCGGCTGCTCGGCCTCGACGCCGACGAGCTGCGCGCCAAGCAGGCCGGCGACCGCTGGGAGCAGCGCAAGGCCGGCGGCCTCGAAGAGCCGTGGAAGTCCCAGGCCGGCGTCCGGCGGGCCGACTCGTGAGCGCCGCCGGCGGCTGGGAGGAGCGCGTGCGGACCGAGCTGGCGGAGGTGATCGACCCGTGCAGCTGCATGACGGCGACCCCGGTCAGCATCGTCGATCTCGGCCTGGTGCGGTCGGTGCGGCGCGACGGCGACGCGATCGCCGTCCACCTCTGCATGACGGACCCGATGTGCATGTACTTCGTCGACATCGCGAGCGAGATCGAGCGCCGCGTCGGCGAGCTGGGCTGGGACGGTCCGGTCAAGGTCGAGTGGGACACCGACGTCGACTGGGACCAGAGCCGGATGACGCCCGCCGGCCACGCCGCCCGCCAGCCGGCGCGCGACCGGCTGCTCCAGATCGAGCCCTACGCGGTGCGCGCATGACCGCCCCGCTCGACGGCATCCGCGTGCTCGACACCGCGACGCTGTTCGCCGGCCCGCTCGCCGCGACGCTGCTCGGCGACTACGGCGCCGACGTCGTCAAGGTCGAGCACCCGCGGATGGGCGACCCGGCGCGCGAGCACAGCGAGTCCAAGAACGGCGTCGGGCTGTGGTGGAAGATGCTCGCGCGCAACAAGAGAGCGGTCACGCTCGACCTCGGCAAGCCGGCCGGCCGCGACGTGTTCCTGCGCCTCGCCGCCGACGCCGACGTCGTGGTCGAGAGCTTCCGCCCCGGCACCTTCGAGCGCTGGGGCCTCTCCTACGCGGAGCTGTCGGAGGCCAACCCGGGCCTCGTCCTGGCGCGTGTCAGCGGCTTCGGCCGCAAGGGTCCGTACGCGTCGCGCGCCGGCTACGGCACGCTCGCCGAGGCGATGTGCGGCTTCGCCCACGTCACCGGCCAGCCCGACGGCCCGCCGACGCTGCCGCCGTTCGGCCTCGCCGACGGCGTCTCGGCGCTGACGCTGGCGTTCGGGATCATGGCTGCGCTGCGCGCCCGCGAGCAGACCGGCGCGGGCCAGGAGGCCTCGACGTCGCGCTGATCGAGCCGCTGATGACGCTGCTCGGCCCCCAGCCGATGGTCTTCGACCAGCTCGGCAAGGTCCAGCGGCGGATCGGCAACCGCACGACCTCGAACGCGCCGCGCAACACCTACCAGGCCTCCGACGGCACCTGGCTCGCCGTCTCGGCCAGCTCGACCACCGTCGCGATCCGCCTGATGAACCTGATCGGCCGCCCGGACTTCGTCGAGCGCGACTGGTTCGGCACCAGCCAGGGCCGCGCCGACCACGTCGACGAGCTCGACGCCGCGGTCGCCGAGTGGATCGGGGCGCGGCCGGCCGACGAGGTGGTCGCCGAGTTCGAGCGCGCCGAGGCCGCGGTCGCGCCCGTCCTCGACATCGCCGGGATCTTCGAGCACCCGCAGTACCAGGCGATGGAGTCGATCGTGAGGGTCCCCGACGAGGACCTCGGAACGGTCGCGATGCAGAACCTGATCGTGCGGCTGAGCGAGACGCCCGGCGCGATCCGCTGGACCGGGCGCGCGAAGGGCTTCGACAACCACGACGTCTTCGGCGCCGCGGGCCTGACCGCCGGCGAGATCGAGACGCTCGAATCCGAAGGAGTGATCTGATGCCGGCAACCGCCGCGACCAGTCCCGCGATCGCCGTCGAGCGAGTCGCCACGCTGCGCAGTTGGATGTTCGTCCCGACCAGTCCCGACCGCTTCATCGCGAAGGTGCCGTCGCTGCCGGTCGACGCGGTGATGATGGACCTCGAGGACGGCATCCTGGCGTCGGAGCGGCCCAAGGGGCGCGACAACCTCCGCCGGGTCCTGCCCACGTGGGAGGCGAGCGCCGTCCCGTTCGTGCGGATCAACGGCGTCCACACCGACGAGTGGCGCGACGACGCCGCCGCGGCGATCGGCGCCGCCGGCGTCATCCTGCCGAAGGCCGACTCGCCCGAGCAGGTCCGCGAGCTCGCGGCCGCGCTCGACGAGCTCGAGGCCGCGGCGGGCGCCGAGGTCGGGTCCACCACGATCGTCGCGGCGATCGAGTCCGGCGTCGGAATGCTCGCCGCCCACCGGACCGCGGCCGCCCATCCGCGCGTCCGCGGCCTGCTGTTCGGGGCCGAGGACTACGCGCTCGACCTCGGCCTGCCACTGGTCCGCGAGGGCGCCGGCGCCGACCTGCTCGACGCCCGCTCGACGATCGCGATGGCCGCCCGCTCGGCCGGCGTGCTGCCGATCGACGGCGTCCACACCGAGATGAAGGACGACGCCGGGCTGCGCGAGCAGTCGGCGCTCGCCCGCTCGCTCGGCTTCTCCGGCAAGTCGCTGTTCCACCCGTCGCAGATCGCGACGATCAACGAGTGCTTCGCGCCGACCGAGAGCGAGCTGAAGTTCGCCCGCGAGGTCGTCGAGGCGTTCGAGGAGGCGCAGCGGACGTCGTTGCAGGGCGCGGTCGCCGTCGGCAACCACCTCGTCGACCTGCCGATCGCCGAGCGCGCGAAGCGGCTGATCGCGGCGGCCGAGGAGTTCTCCCGCCGCGACGGCTGGACCGCCGCCGAGAGCCGCTAGGTCAGTCGAAGACCAGTCCGCCGTCGACGTTCAGCGACTGGCCGGTGATGTTGCGCGCACCGGGCGAGACGAGGAACGCGACGGCGGCGGCGACGTCGTCGGGCGCGTTCATTCGCCCGAGCGGGATCTGCGCCGCGTAGTCGGCGCGGTAGCGGTCGTGGGGGATGCCGGCCGCGTCGGCGCGCTCGCGCAGCAGCCGGGCGAGAACGTCGGTCTCGGTGATGCCGGGGCAGACCGCGTTGACGGTGATCCCGTCGGGGGCGAGCGCGGTGGATGCGTAGCGCGTCAGCGCGAGGATCGCCCCCTTCGAGCCGGCGTAGGCGGCGCTCGACGAGCCGCCCCAGCCCTTGCCTGCGATCGAGGCGATGTTGACGATCCGCCCGCGCCGGCCGTCCGCGGCCATCGCGGCCGCCGCGGCGCGCATCAGGAAGAACGGCCCGCGCGCGTTCACGCCGAGGATGTCGTCCCACTCGTCGGGCTCGACCTCGTGGAAGCGAGACGAGCGCGTGACGGCGGCGTTGTTGACGAGCACGTCGAGCCGACCCGCGCGCTCGACGGTGGCGTCGACCAGCGCCCGGACGGCGTCGATCTCGCCGACGTCGACCGGGTGGGCGATCGTGCTGCCGCCCGCCGCCTCGATCTCGTCCGCCGCGCTCGCGCAGCTCTCCTCGTTGCGCTCGGCGACGACGACCGTCGCGCCGTCGGCGGCCAGCCGCAGCGCGATCGCGCGGCCGATCCCGGCGCCGGCGCCGGTGACGATCGCGACCTCGCCCTCCAGCGGAGCGCTCACGGCCCGTCGAACGGGAAGTCGAGCGACCCGAACACGACGGCGCCCTCCGACGTCACGTGGGCGTTGTACTCGTGGCGCACGCCGCCGCCGAGCGCCTCGGAGTAGAACGCCGGCTCGAGCGCGAGCACCATTCCCTCCTTGAGCACCGCGGGGCTCTTGGGCACGAGGTTGGGCCGCATCTCGTGGTAGCGGAACCCGGTCCCGTGGCCGGTCTGGTGCGGGTAGACGCCGTCGAGCCCGGAGGCGACGCAGAGGTCGCGCGCCGCCGCGTCGACCTCGCCGCCGGTGGCGCCCGGCACGGCGGCCGCGAGCGCCGCCTCGATCGCGGCGCGCACGGTCGCGTCGGCCTGCTGCTGGACGTCGGTCCCCGCGCGACCGGCGACGACGGTGCGCGTCGTGTCGGCCCAGTAGCCGTCGACGACCGTGCCCATCTCGACCATCACGAGGTCGCCCTCCTCGATCGGCCGGTTCGAGGTGATCGGGTAGTTCCAGCCGTTCTTGAGCAGGTGGCTGGCGCCGGAGGCGACACAGCAGGTGGCGCGCACCGTCTCGACGCCCTTGTAGCCGTGGCCGCGGTTGCAGATCGCGCTCTCGATCGCCGAGCGGACCTCGGCGTCGGTCACCCCGGGGCGGGAGTACTCGCGGAACGCCTCCATGCCGAAGTCGACGATCTCGCTGGCGATCTGCAGCCGTTCGAGGTCGTACGGCGTCTTGACCGCGCGGACGTCCTCGAGGGCGTCGGTGAAGTCGTGCAGCGTCTCGGTCTCGAAGGTCGCGCGCAGCAGCTCCTGGGTCGGCAGCCCGACGGTGTTCGGCTCGACGAGGATCGGCGGCGCGACCTGCTCGAAGCTGCCCTCGAAGCCGATCCGCCCGCCGCGCGCGCCGTGCTCGGCGGCGCTCTCGCGCAGGAACGCGTCGACGCTCGGCCCGACGCCGAGCAGGCCCTGGAGGTTCTTGGTCAGCGGGCCCTCCACGCCGTCGGTCGAGGCGACCGCGGTGAAGGTGCGCAGGTCGCCGTCCCAGGTCCGCTCGGCGCGCTCGACGTCGTAGTCGGCGACCATCAGCGTCGCCGCTCCCTCGCGCGGGATCACGACCATCCCGAGGCCGGGGATCCGGACGTAGAAGCCGGTCACCAGGACGATGTTCTCGGCTAGGTAGAGGACGACCGCGTCGACGTCCTCCTCCGCCATCCGCTGCTGGATCTGTGCGACTCGCTCTTGGCTCAAGACGGGGCTCCTTCTGCCTCTTCTGGCTTTCGAGCGACCATACCGTATACCGTATTGCGCGGGCAAGGCCCGCGCGGCTCAATCGAGCGGGACGTCGTGCTCGAGCAGGTAGCGCGTCAGGTGACGGCCGGCCGAGGCGACGTGGTCGCGCATCAGCTCGTCCGCGCTGTCGCCGTCGCCGCCGGCGATCGCGTCGATGATCGCCTGATGCTCGGGGGCGACGCGGTCGCGCCACTCGGGGAACTGCGTCAGGTAGGAGGCGTTGGTCGGCATGCTCATCGAGGTGGCGCGCAGGGCGACCTCCAGCTTGCGCGAGCCGGCGAAGCCGACCAGGCGGGAGTGGAACTCGCGGTTGAGGTCGCCGAGCAGCTCGGCGTCGTCGCCGGCCTTCGCGATCGCGTCGTTGACCTCGCGCAGCGCGGCCACGTGCTCCTCGCTGGCCGCCGTCGCGACCCGGCGCGCCGCCAGGCCCTGGAGGATCCCGTCGATCACGTAGGAGTCCTCGATGTAGGCGCGGCTCATCTTCGCGACGACCGCATGGCCGCCCTGGTCGGCGCCGAGCAGCCCCTCGTAGGTCAGCTCACGCAGCGCGTCGCGGACCGGCATCCGGCTGGTGCCGAAACGCTCGCAGAGCTGCTGCTGGCCGAGCCGCTCGCCGGGCTCGACGCGGCCGAAGACGATGTCGGCGCGCAGCGCGTCCGCGATCTGGGTGCTCAGCGGCGTCCGCTGCACGCGCTCCGTACGGGGTGCCAGCTCCATCCTTCGCTCCCTGCCTTTCCCTGGGGACGGGAGGCGCGTTCGGCGATCCCCCCGGATGACAGCCACTGTATACCGCATCCAGGAGCCGGATTCGCGCTCTGGCGGGGTGGTTGACACGGGAACTCCCTCCGGTTAGTGTCGCCGGAAGACTGTATACCGTATAAGGCGGAGCTGAGGAGATTGAAGTGTTCGAGTTGACTGGAACCACCCTGCGCAGGCGCGCAGTTGCCGGCTTCGTCGGCCTGGCCCTGGTCGCCGGCGCCGCCGCGTGCGGATCCGACGACGAATCGTCGTCCTCCGGCGGGAGCGACGAGGCCACCAGCGCCGAGACCAAGGACGCCGCCGCCTGGAAGGCGGAGAAGGCCAAGCTGCTCGACACCGCCGAGTTGCAGTGGCCGTCCCCCGGTGGCGAGTACGACCCGGGCAGCGGCCGCGTCGCGATCGTCTCGTGCGGCGAGGCCGACCTGGGCTGTCACACGCTGACCGAGGGCGCCCAGGAGGCGGCCAAGGCCGCGGGCTGGCAGAGCAAGGTCTTCGACAGCGCCTTCGACCCGAACAAGGCCGGCGGCTTCGTCCAGCAGGCCGTCGAGGAGGGCTACGACGCGATCATCCTCGGCGCGATCAACCCGACGCTGATCCAGTCGGCCATCGCGGCGGCGACCAAGGCCGAGATCCCGATCGGCTGCCCGGCCTGCTCGACGCCGGACGACCCGCAGTACGAGAACGTCATGGACGCCACGAGCGGCGGCGCCCCCGGCGGGGTGGCGGCGACCGCGGTGATCGCGGACTCCGGCGCCACGGCGAAGGTCGCCTACTTCTACACGCCCGGTCAGGCGATCGAGGTCGCCCGGACGAAGGAGTGGGAGGAGAAGTTCGCTGAGTGCGCCGACTGCGAGCTGAAGCTCAACGAGGTGCCGCTCGGCGACCTCGCCAAGCCCGGCCCGCCGTTCTTCGACGGCTTCCTCTCGTCGCCCCAGGCGCAGCAGGTTGACTGGGTCGCGGCTAGCTCCGACGCCTACGTCGTGCCGTCGATGCGCACGGCGATCGACCGCGGCATCGACAGCTACAAGTTCGCCGGGACCGCGGCGGTGCCGGAGATGACGGTGCCGATGACCAAGCCCGACTCGCTCGCGCGGGTCACGGTCGCCGAGGCCTACCGCTACATGTCGTGGGCCGCGCTCGACAACGCGATGCGCAAGAAGACCGGCGCCGACACCTGGGACGCGACCACCGTCCCGGTCGGCCTGGTGACGCCCGAGAACGCGGAGAAGTACGCCAAGGGCGGCGAGCTCGAGCCGCCGGAGGGCATCGCCGCGACCTTCGAGCCGCTCTGGACGAAGGGCTGACCGACGTGACTCCCCGGGACTCCGGCCCGAAGCTGCTCGCGATGCGCGGCATCTGCAAGAGCTTCGGGTCGGCCCGGGTGCTGGACGACGTCTCGCTCGAGCTGCGGCCGGGCGAGATCGTCGGGCTGATGGGCGCCAACGGTGCCGGCAAGTCGACGCTGATCAAGATCCTCGCTGGCGTCTACGTGGCCGACGCGGGCGAGATCGAGCTGGACGGCGAGCCGGTCGCCAGCCTCGCCGGCCGGCCCGAGGTCGGGATCATCCACCAGGACCTCGGGCTGGTCGACAGCCAGACCGTGCTCGACAACGTGCGGCTCGGCGCCGAGCGGATGTCGGCGCTCGGCCCGCTGCTCCACCGCCGCGCCGAGATCCGCGCCGCCGAGCGGGCGCTGGCGGCGGTCGACATGGCGGACGTCTCGGTGTTCGACGCGGTGGGCGACCTCACGCCGGGACAGAAGGCGCTGCTGGCGATCGCCCGCCTGCTCGAGCGCGGCGCGCGGATCGTCGTCGTCGACGAGACGACCGCCAGCCTGCCGCCCAAGGAGGCGCGCTGGTTCCTCGCCAGGCTGCGCGAGGCGGCCGAGCGCGGCACCGCCGTCGTGATGGTCAGCCACAAGCTCGGCGAGATCCGCGACACCGCCGACCGGCTCGTCCTGCTCGCCGACGGCAGCGTCACCGCCGACACGCCGATGTCGGAGCTGCCGAGCGAGGAGCAGATCGCGCGGCTGCTGCTCGGCGAGGAGGCCGAGGAGCTGATCCACGAGGCCGCGACCCACCGCGGCTCCGACCACGGCGCGACCGTGCTGCGGATGCGCGCCGCCGAGACCGGCGCCGTCGGCCCGGTCGACCTCGAGCTGCGCCGCGGCGAGGTCGTCGGCCTCACCGGCCGCGCCGGCTCGGGCCTCCACGAGGTCGGCCTGATGGCGGCCGGCACGCTGCGCCCCGACCGCGGCTCGGTCGAGGTCGAGGGGTCGCCGCGGCGCGCGCTGCTGCCGCCGCAGCGCGAGGTCGACGGGACCTTCGCCCAGCTGCCGTCGCTGTGGAACATGACGCTGGCCGCCCTCGGGCGCTGGCGCGGCGCCGTGCGGCTGCTGCGGCTGGGTGGCGAGCGCGCCGCGGCCGAGGCCATGGTCGACCGGCTGCGGATCGTCCCGCCCGACCTCGACGTCGCGATCGGATCGCTGTCCGGCGGCAACCAGCAGAAGGTGCTGTTCGCGCGCGCGATGCTCCAAGAGCCCGACGTCTTCGTGCTCTGCGAGCCGACGCGCGGGGTCGACCTGCGCACGCGGCGCGAGATCTACAAGCTGATCGGCGCGCTGAAGCGGGAGGGACGCGCGCTGCTCGTCGTGACCTCGGACGTCGAGGACGCACTCGCGGTCTGCGACCGCATCGGAACCGTCAACGACGGTCGCGTATCGGCTCTGCGGGATGCCGCCGACGCGACCGACACCACACTCGCGGAGATGCTTTGACTACTCGTGGATTCAGACTCGTCCCGCTGATCGCACCGGCGGCCTTCCTGGCCGTGCTCGTCTTCTACGCGCTCTGGCTCGGCGGCGACTTCGTCGACGGCAACACGCGCATCCTCGACCTGCACCAGAACGCGCCGGTGCTGCTGATCGCGCTCGGGCTGGTGGTCTGCCTGATCGCCGGTCAGTTCGACCTGTCGGTCGCTTCGATGGCGACGCTGACGGCCTTCCTCAGCGTCGGGCTGATGACCAAGCAGGGGTGGCCGCCGGCCGCGGCGCTGCTCGCCTGCCTCGCGGTCGCGATCGCGGGCGGGCTCTTCAACGCCTTCCTCGTCGTCGGCCTGCGCGTCAACGCGTTCATCGCGACGCTCGGCTCGGGCGGCGTCTTCCTCGGCCTGTCGGCGGTCTACTCCGGCGGCACGTCGCTGATCCCCGGCAGCAGCGAGGGCGAGAGCGCGCTGCCGACGTGGTTCGCAGGCCCGGAGTCGCTGACCAGCTTCCAGACGAAGGCGCCGACCGTGCTGGTGATCGCGCTGATCGCGCTGCTGGTCGGGTCGCTGGCGATGACCGGCTTCGAGCGCGCGCGGACCGCGCGCGGCCGGACGCTCGTGTCGGGCGGCTGCGCCGTGCTCGCGCTCGCCGCGCTGGCGATCTTCGTCGTCGGCGACGTCGAGGTGCCGTGGACGGTCGTGCTGCTGCTCGTCGTCACGTTCTCGCTCTGGGTGCTGCTGCGCTACACGACGCTCGGCCGCCACCTCTACGCGGTCGGCGGCAACAGCCTGGCCGCGCGGCTCGCGGGGGTGCGCGCCGACCGCTCGACGACGTTCGTCTTCGTGATCGCGGCGGTGCTCGCCGGTCTCGCGGGCGTCGTGCTGGGCGGCAACCAGGGCGCGGCCTCGCCGGGCGCCGCGACGCCGTACCTGCTGCCCGCGTTCGCCGCCGGCTTCCTCTCGACCGTCCTGTTCTCCGACGGCCGCTTCCACGTCTGGGGCACGCTGCTCGGCGGCTTCCTGATCATCACCGTCAGCCAGGGCCTGGTCACCGGCGGCGTCCCCTTCACCTGGAACGACGTCATCAACGGCGCCGTCCTGATCGCCGCCGTCGCCCTCCAGAGCTATTTCTCCGGCGATCGCGGCGGCCGCCGCTCGGGCTCCCGGCGCAAGCCGGCCCGCGGCGCTCCGGCCGAGGCGGATGAGTCCGCGAGCGGGGCCCGCGGCGCGCCGGCCGAGGCGGGCTAGCGGGGCGGGGCGGGGCCGCTGCTACCGCCGCACGCGCACGGTGTGGCGGACCAGCCGCGACCGGTTGCCGGCGGCGTCGCGGGCGCGTAGCACGAGCCGCACGGTCGGCCGCTTGCCGGCGTCGAGGGCGCGGCGCAGGGCACGAGTCGCGCGCGGGGTCAGGCGCGGCTTGACGCGGACGAGCTTCGCCGCGCGGACGCGCTTGGTCTTCGCCGCGCGCAGCGGGTAGGACCGCTTGCCGATCCGCAGCCGGCCGGCGGCGGTGATCCGGCAGCGTTCGTCGCAGCGGACGCGCGCGACGGCGCCGCGGAGCCTCAGCACGCGCTGGCGCTTCTTGACCCGGGTGGCGATCTTCGGGCGGCGCGTGTCGGCGGCGGGCGGCGCGGCGATCGGGATCGCGGTCGGCGGCCTCGGCCCGCACGGGACTTGCGCGTCGTTCTCGACCAGGCGGTAGACGCCGCCCCCATGCGACGTCGCGTAGACGCAGCCGCCGGCGTCCTCGCCGAAGCCGGACAGCTGGGGAACCTCGACCTGTGGGCCTATCTGCCGATCGTCGCTCGCGCCGTCGGCGGAGAGGGCGGCGGAGCTCAGGGCACGGACGTAGAAGTCTCCGTAGACGAGCCGGCCGTAGAGCGACGGCAGCGACGGGTCGCGCACGACGTAGCCGGTCACGATCGACCGGTAGCCCGCACTCTGGAACTTGTCGAGCACGGGCAGCACCGATTCCGCGGCGGAGCAGGGCTGATCGGTCGTCCCGGTCACGAAGCTGCCCTCGCACTCGTTCCAGCCGAAGTAGGCGCCGCGGCCGAGCCCAGCGGCCCGCGGCAGGAAGTTGATCTCCTCGGTCGTGTCCTCGCCGACGTCGCCGAGCACGAGGTCGCCGGTCAGGCGGTCGAAGCTGAAGCGGAACGGGTTGCGCAGCCCCGATGCCCAGATCTCGGGGTGCGCTCCGAGCTCGCCGACGAATGGATTGTCGAGCGGGACGCCGTACTCCTCCGGCGCGTCCCCGCGCGGGTCGATCCGCAGCACCTTGCCGTGCAGGCTCTCCAGATCGCGCGCGGGTTCGCCACCGGTCCCGCCGTCGCCGGGCGCCAGGTAGAGCATGCCGTCGGGCCCGAATTGGATCTGGCCGCCGTTGTGGTTCGTGGCCTCGGTGTGCGGGATCGCGATGACCAGGCGCATCGACGCCGGGTCGACGGCGCCGGCGGTCGGTGCGCGCAACTCGACGACGCGGTTGTCCGCCCCGCCCTTCCGCGTGTAATAGACGTAGAGCTTGCGACTCGACTGGAAGTCCGGCGCGAACGCCATCGAGAGCAGGCCCTGCTCGCGGTACAGCTCGACCTCGCCGGTCAGGTCGGCGAACTCGGTGATCGCGCCGTCCTTGAAGAGCTTGATCTTCCCGCCCTGCTCAACGACGTACAGCCGCTCGCCGTCGCCGGGCGCTCCGAGCGCCTGGACCGGGATCACGAAGTCGCCGACCTTCTGCAGACTGACCTCTGCGCTCGCGCTCGCCGGCAGCGCGGCGGCCACCAGCAGCATGCCGGCCAGGATCGTCCGCCTCACGCTCATTCCTCCAACTGTGACAAAAGGCACTCCTCCGGCGCCTTGTCGTCGCGCCAGCGGATGAACTTGGTGCCGTGGCGGATGCGCTGGCCGGTCACGTGGTCGTAGCCGATCTCGACGACCAGCTCCGGGCGCAGTCCCTCCCAGGCGAGCTCCTCGTCGGACTTCCAGCGGGTCTTCTCGCCCTGGCCGCGCTCGCCCGTCCGGTAGGGCTCGAGCAGGTCGATCAGCTCGCGCTTCTGCTTCGCGCCGCCGAAGCCCGAGCAGTGGCCGACGACGTGCAGCTCGCCGGCGTCGTCGTAGAGGCCGAGGATCAGCGAGCCGACGACGCCCTCCTCCTTGCCGAAGCGGAACGCCGCCACGACGCAGTCGGCCGTGCGCACCCGCTTGATCTTGACCATCGCCTTGCGCTCGCCCGGCAGGTAGGGCGACTCGCCGCGCTTGGCGATCACGCCCTCGGAGTTGCCCCCGAGCCACTGCTCGGCCTCCGCCGGGGTCCGCACCAGCGGCGTCAGCTCGACCGGGCCGAGGTCGAGCGCCTCGAGCCGCGCGCGCCGCTCGTCGTACGGGAGCGGCGATCGTCTCCTCGTCGCCGATCGCCAGCACGTCGAAGGCGTGGAAGACCGCCGGCGTCTCCCGCGCCAGCATCTCGACGCGCGACGCCGCCGGGTGGATCCGCTGGCTGAGCAGGTCGAACTCGTGGACGCCGTCGATCACGATCACGACCTCGCCGTCGAGCACGACGCGCCGCTCGGGCATCGCCAGCAGCTGCGCCTCGACGTCGGGGAAGTAGCGGTTCATCGGCTTGCCGCCGCGGCTCTGCAGGTAGACCTCGTCGCCGTCGCGGTAGGCGAGCATCCGGAAGCCGTCGTACTTCGGCTCGTAGCGCCACTCGTCGCCCTCCGGCAGCGCCTTGACGCCGCGCGCGAGCTGCGGCTTGATCGGCGGCGAGAGCGGGAGCGCCATCGCGTCAGCGGCTCCGGGGCGCCGCGCTGCGGCCGCGCAGGCGGCGCAGGGCGAGGTCGGCGAGACGCGGCGAGAGGCCGTGGACGATGCGCAGCAGCCGCACCTCGCGCGGGAAGTAGACGTTGCGCGCGTCGGCGCGGACGCCGTCGACGATCGCGGCCGCGCAGGCGTCGACGTTCGCCTCCTGGCCCTGGCGCCAGTCGGGCAGCTTCTCGCGCTGGTGGTCGTGCAGGCTCGTCTCGACCTCGCCCGGGTAGACGATCGTCACGCCGACGCCGGTCCCGTCGAGGTCGTGCCACAGCCCCTCGCCGAAGCCGCGCTGGGCGGACTTCGTCGCGCCGTAGACGGCCGCGCCGGGGAAGGTGCGCAGCGCGGCGCCGGAGGAGATCAGCACGACGTGGCCGTGGTGGCGCTCGACCATCGACGGCAGGGCGGCGCGCACGGTGTGGAGCGTGCCGAGCCAGTTGACCTCGGTCATCTGAGCCTCGAACGCCTCGTCGAGGTCGAGCCACGGCCCGTAGTGGGCGACGCCGGCGTTGGCGACGACGACGTCGGCGTCGCCGAAGGCGGCGACCGCCGCGGAGATCGAGGCGCGGTCGGCGACGTCCGCCGGCAGGATCGCGTGGCCGGCTACGGTCTCGGGCGCGCCGTCGGCAGCCGCTCGGGTCGCGCCCGCGGCTGGCAGTCCGCGCGCCAGCTCGCGCAGCCCCTCGGCGTCGCGCGCGACGAGCCCCAGCTCGCAGCCGAGCGCGGCGAAGCGGCGTGCCAGCGCGGCGCCGATGCCACGCGACGCGCCGGTGATCAGAACGCGGGTTCCAGGTCCCAACTCCACCGGCGGGCACTCTAGACGACCGATTAGCATGGCTCGCGCAGGGCAGGCAGCTACCGAGGAGACCGATGTCACACGAGCAGGCGACCGTCGCGGAGGAGGAGTACCTCCAGATCATCTTCTGGCTCCAGGAGGCCGGGCTGCCGATGACCGGCGCCAACGTCGCCCGCGCGATGCAGGTCTCGGCGCCGACCGTCCACGAGATGGTCGGCCGCCTCGAGGCCGACGGCTACATCACCCGCCGCCCCGACAAGTCGATCGAGTTCACCGATACCGGCCGCCAGCACGCCGAGGACGTGGTCCGCCGCCACCGCCTGATCGAGCGCTTCCTCACCGACGTCTTCGACATCCCGTGGGACCAGGTCCACGAGGAGGCCGAGAAGCTCGAGCACTGGATGTCGCCGACCGTCGAGGAGCGGATGCTGAAGGCGATCGGCGACGTCGACACCTGCCCCCACGGCCACCCGATCTTCAGCCACAAGCGCCTCCCCGGCGTCCCGCTCGCCGACGTCGAGCTGGGCGCCAAGGTCACCGTCCTGCGCTTCGAGAACGAGGCCGAGGACCTGCTCCACTACCTGATGGAGTCCGGCCTGCACCCCGGCCTCGACGGCACCGTCTCCCAGACCGACGACGAGATCGTCGCCATCGACGACGCCGACGGCCACACCTACTCCGTCTCCCACTCCGTCGCCCAAACCGTCTCCGTCTCCGCCGACCCCTCACCACCACCCCGCGTCGCCCTCCCCGAGCAGCTCGTGCTCGCGAAGGAGCACTGGGGGCGGTAACAAAGCCGGCTACTGCCGCGAGGCGATTCGCAGCAGATCGTCGCGGGCCTCTTGAGCGAGACGCCGGATTTGCTGTCCGACGACCTGGTGCTTTGCGCGAAGCGCCGCCTCGGAGGCAATCAGCCGCCGGTTCTCGTCGCGTAGACGCTCGATCTCGGTGACGTAGAACTTCCGCTCCTCATGAGTCATCAGGGGACTCCTTCCGTGGATGCTCGTCTTGAGTCGTTTGAGGCTCATCGAAGACCCACGAGAAGTCGAGGATCTCGTTCAGGTGGTCGGCGGGTTGACCGGCTCCGGCTCGAAACCGCCGGCGCGCCGCAGCCACTCCTGCCGGTTCATCCTGATGGCGATCGAGGCGATCGCGTAGACGCTCGCGACCACGATCAGTAGACCGACCACCAGCACCACGACCCGCGCCGCGAGGATCATCGGACCCGGAGCGAGGATCTCCGCGAGGGCGTCTGATTGCGATGGGGTGGGCGCGACGACTGGCACGCCGACGATCCTGCCACGGGGCGTCGGAGACCGCCAGGGTTCGAAAGCCTACTGGTGCAATCGCGTGCCGAATTGTCACACGTCCAGCATAAATGCTGGCACGTTAGACCGGCAGGGAGGTCTGGTTCTCGTCGGCGTCCGCGGAGGCTGAGCGGCGGGTGCGGATGTCGAAGAAGAGGAGGGTGGAGACGAGGGCGACGAAGGGGGCGGTGAGGGACTCGGTGAGGATTCTGCCGGCGAGGGCGATGGCCTGGCGGTCGGCTGACTCGGCGAGGGCCTGGAGGGGGAGGACGACGAGCGAGGCGGGCAGGAACGCCACGACGTTGGCGAGGATGATCACGCCGAAGGTGCGGAACCAGAAGCCGTCGGTGAAGCGCCAGCTGCCGCGCAGCGCCTCGGTCGAGCGGGCGTTGTCGATCACGACCGCCCACGCGACGAAGTAGAGCCGGACGGCGAGGTAGATGCCGGGCACGACCAGCAGCATCAGGCCAATCGCGGTGCCGAGCCCGGCGAGCACGACGGCGAGGAAGACGGGGGCGAAGACGTCGAGTCCGGCCTGGATCGAGCGGCCGGCGTGTGGCTTGTCACCGCCCGCGAGGCCCCGCAGCAGATGGATCGCCGCGGCGGCGATCAGCGGCGCCACGACGAGGTAGCTGACGATCGTCGGGATCAGCATCTCCGCGGTCGTCTCGTCTGCCCGATAGCCGGAGGTCAGCTCCTCGAGGCCGATCCCGGAGACGATCAGCTGGACCGGCACGACGACCGCGAGGCCGATCGCGAAGACCGTCCAGAAGTTGCGGAAGTAGAGCCGGATCGCGTCGCCGAGCAGGTCGCCGATCCCGCGCTGGCGCGCGAGGTCGAGCCGCTCGGGCTCGTTCACGTCCGGGCGCCGGCCAGCTCGCGGTAGGCGTCGGCGAGGCGCGAGACGCCCTCGTCGATCTGATCCGCGCGCACGCCCGAGTAGGCGATCCGCAGCGAGCTGTCGCCGCCCTCGAGCAGGAAGTCGGTGCCCTTGACGAACACGACCCCGCGCTCGGCGGCCGCCGGCGCAGCTCCGCGACGTTGACGCTGTCGTCGGGCAGCTCCACCCACAGGAAGTAGCCGCCCGTCGGGCACGACGAAGCGCGCGTCCGGCAGCTCGCGCGCGAGCGCCGCGCAGAGCGATGTCGCGCGCTCGCGCAGCGCGTCCTTGACCGTCTCGATCGACCGCTCGATCGCGCCCGAGCGGCAGAACTCGTTGACGATCGACTGGGCGACCATGTTCGGCGAGATGTAGGTGTTCGTCGCCAGCTTGCGCGATCGCGGCCGATCAGCTCGGCGGGGCCGACGAGGTAGCCGACGCGGATGCCGGGGCAGACCGTCTTCGAGAACGACGAGGCGTAGACGACGCGCTCGCTCTGGTCGAGCGAGAGCATCGTCGGCAGCGTCTCGCCCTCGAAGCGCAGCTCGACGTAGGGGTCGTCCTCGAAGATCGACGAAGTCGTGCTCGGCGGCGAGCGCGAGCAGCCGCTCGCGCTTGGCCAGCGACAGCGTGTAGCCGGCGGGGTTGTGGAAGTTGGGGATGATGTGGGCGAGCTTCGGCCGCGCGCCCGCCGTCAGCGCCTGCTCGAGCGCGTCGACGTCGATGCCGTCGTGCTCGAGCGGCGATCGCGCAGCACCTCGGCGCCGCGCGCGCGCAGCGACAGCAGCGTGCGGTCGTAGGTCGGCGCCTCGACGACGACCGTGTCGCCGGGCGCGACCAGCGCGTCGAACAGGAACGCGTCGGCCTGCATCGAGCCGTTGGTGACGATCACCTGCTCCTCGTCGACGCCGTGCTGCTCGGCGATCCACTCGCGCAGCGGCACGTAGCCGACCGAGGTGCCGTAGGCGGTCGTGCCGGCCGGGTCGTTCTCGAACGCGCGTGTCGGCGGCGGCGCGCAGCCCGTCGACGTCGACGATGTCGAGCGACGGCGCGCCGCGCGCGAAGGAGATCGGAGTCGGATCGGAAGCTCATGGGACCCGCCACGATATCGAGAGCGGTCGCGAGCTAGCCGCGGAGGATCTCGACGGCGATCTCGGCGACCTCCGTCGGCGTGCGGCCGACGCGCACGCCCTTGGCCTCGAGCGCCTCGGCCTTGGCCGCGGCGGTGCCCTGCGAGCCGGAGACGATCGCGCCGGCGTGGCCCATCGTCTTGCCGGGCGGGGCGGTGAAGCCGGCGATGTAGGCGACGACCGGCTTGGTCACGTTCTCGGCGATGTAGTCGGCGGCCTGCTCCTCGGCGTCGCCGCCGATCTCGCCGCTCATCACGATCAGCTCGGTCTCGCGGTCGGCCTCGAACAGCTCGATGATGTCGACGAAGCTCGAGCCCGGGACCGGGTCGCCGCCGATGCCGACGATCGAGCGAGTTGCCGAAGCCGCGCTGGGCCAGCTCGTTGCCGATCTGGTAGGTCAGCGTGCCCGAGCGCGACACGACGCCGACGTTGCCCTCCCTGAAGAAGGACGCCGGGATGATGCCGACGTTCGCCTTGCCGGGCGACAGGACGCCGGGGCAGTTGGGGCCGATCAGGCGCACGTCGGGGTTGCGCTGCAGGTGCGTGTAGACGCGCAGCTCGTCGTGGGCGGGGATGCCCTCGGTGATCGCGATGATCGTCTCGATGCCGGCGTCGGCGGCCTCGAGGATCGAGTCGGCGGCGAAGCGCGGCGGGACGAAGATCATCGCCGTGTTCGCGCCGGTCTCGGCGACCGCGTCGTGGAAGGTGTTGAAGACCGGGATGCCCTCGACGTCCTGGCCGCCCTTGCCGGGCGTGACGCCGGCGACGACGTGGGTGCCGTAGCGCGGTTGTTGAGCGCGTGGAAGGTGCCCTCGCGGCCGGTGATGCCGGAGACGCACGAGGCTGCGTGTCCTTGTCGACGAGGACGGTCATCAGCTCGCGACCCCCTGCCTTGCGAGCTCGACGACCTTGGCGGCGGCGCCGTCCATCGTCGTCTCGGTGTGGACGTTCGGGCAGCGTCGCCTCGGCGAGCAGCGTGCGGCCCTCCTCGTCGTTGGTGCCGTCGAGGCGCACGACGAACGGCACCGTCGGCTTGATCTGCGTCGAACGCCTCGATCAGGCCCTTGCGCGACCTCGTCGCAGCGCGTGATGCCGCCGAAGATGTTGAACAGGACGGCCTTGACCTTCGGGTCCGAGAGGATCACCTCGACCGCGCTGACGATCGCGTCGGCCTTCGAGCCGCCGCCGGCGTCGAGGAAGTTCGCGGGCGCGCCGCCGGCCTGGGCGACGACGTCGAGCGTCGACATCACGAGCCCGGCGCCGTTGCCGAGGATGCCGATGTCGCCGTCGAGCTTGACGTAGGTGAGGCCGCGCTCCTTCGCCATCTGCTCCTGCGGGTCCTCGTCGCCGACGTCGCGCAGCGCGGCGTTGTCGGGGTGGCGGAAGAGCGCGTTGTCGTCGAGCGTGACCTTCGCGTCGAGCGCGACGACCTCGCGGTCGCGCGGTGACGAGCAGCGGGTTGACCTCGACGAGCATCGCGTCCTCGCCGACGAAGGTCTCGTAGAGCTTGGCGAGCATCGCGCCGACCGGGCGGATCACGTCGGCGGCGATGCCGGCCTCGAAGGCGAGCCGGCGGCCGTGGAAGTCCTGGAAGCCGAGCAGCGGGTCGACGTGCAGCGTGCGCGATCGCCTCGGGGTCGTCTCGGCGACCTCCTCGATGTCCATGCCGCCCTCCGTCGAGAGCATCGCCAGCGGCGCCTTGGCGCGGCGGTCGAAGACGATCGAGGCGTAGTACTCCTCGTCGATGTCGCGACGCCGCCTCGATCCACAGCTCGTGGACGGTGAGGCCCTTGATGTCCATGCCGAGGATCGCGGTGGCGTGCTGCTCGGCCTCGGCGCGGTCCTTGGCGAGCTTGATGCCGCCGGCCTTGCCGCGGCCGCCGATCAGCACCTGGGCCTTGACGACGACCGGGTAGCCGAGCTCGTCGGCGGCGGCGACCGCCTCGTCGACGGTCGTCGCCGGGCTTCCCGTCGGGCACGGGGACGCCGTGCCGGGCGAACAGCTGCTTGCCCTGGTACTCGAGAAGGTCCATCAGCGGCGCGGACGCTACATGAGCGAGGGCGCTCGGCGCGCTGCGGCCTAGCGGCATAGATGCCCGGTCGCTTCCAATCGCAGTAAGCCTCAGGAGGGCCAGTGCCGCTACCCAAGGACATCCACGTTCGTCACCTTCGACTGCTACGGCACCCTGATCGACTGGGAGACCGGGGTCTACGACGCCTTCCAGAAGGAGGCCGAGCGCGACGGCTTCACGATCGACCGCGACGCGCTGATCCCGCTGCTTCCTCGAGATCCAGCGCAAGATCGAGAGCGGCTCCTACGAGCTCTACGCCGAGGTCCTGCGCCGCACCGCCGTCCAGATCGCCGAGGAGCTGGGCTGGGAGCTCGAGCCGTCGCGCTCGCAGTTCCTGCCCGACAGCGTCCCGCGCTGGATGCCGTTCCGCGAGACCAACGCGCAGCTCGAGCGGTTCGCGAAGAAGTACGAGCTCGGGATCCTGTCGAACATCGACGACAAGCTGCTCGGCGCGACGCGGCGCCACTTCCGCGACCGACTTCGACCTCGTCGTCACCGCCCAGCAGGTGCGCTCCTACAAGCCGGACCCCGCGCACTTCAAGGAGTGCGCGCGGCGGATCGGCGGCAAGAAGAAGGCTGGGTCCACATCGCTCGGGCTACCCGACCGACGTCGAGCCGTGCCTGAAGGCGAAGATCCCGGTCATCTGGGTCAACCGCCACGGCGACGAGCTCGAGTCCGGCCAGAAGAAGCCGACCGAGGAGGTCAAGACCTTCCGCGACGCGGCCAAGCTGCTCGGCCTGGTCTAGGCGCGAGAGCGGCCGCGCGGCGCGCCGCGGCTAGGCATGCGCGCGGTCTCGGTCCACACCGACGCGATCGTCGTCACGAGCCGGTTCTGGCAGACGAACGCGATCGCGCTGCGCGCGGGCGACGAGGCGATGCTGATCGACTCGCCGTACTTCCCCGACGAGCTCGAGCTGCTGCCGGCGCTGCTGGAGCAGGCCGGCTTCGAGCCGAACGCGCTGCTCGCGACCCACGGCGACTGGGACCACCTGCTCGGGCGGCTTCGCGTTCCCGGGGCTGGCGCTCGGCGTCGGCCGAGACGACGAGCGGCGAATCCGCGCGCGAGCCGGGCGAGGCCCAGCGCGAGCTGCGCGACTACGACGACGCGGCCTACGTGGAGCGCTCCGAGCCGCTGTCGCTCGGCGAGGTCCAGGCGCTGCCGGTGCCCGGCGTGCTCGAGATCGGCGACCAGGAGCTGCGAGCTGCATCCCGGCCGACGGCCACACCGCGGACGGGATGGCCGTCTGGGCGCCGTGGCTCGGGTGCTCGTGCGCGGGCGACTACCTCTGCCCGGTCGAGATCCCCTGGATCGACGACGGCGGCTCGATCGACGACTACCGCGACACGCTGGCGCGGCTGGCGCCGCTGGTCGAGCAGGCCGACGCGGTCGTGGCGGGCCACGGGGCGCCGCAGACGAGCGCGGCGGCGGCGCGCCAGATCCGACGCAGGACCTCGACTACCTCGACGCGCTCGAGCGCGGCGACGAGCGGCCGTCGCTGCCGACGGGGCGCGACAGCGCCCGCCAGCGCGAGATCCACGCCGAGAATCTCGCTCGGGTCGGCTAGTGAGTCGAGTTCCGTCCGATATGCGCACGTTTCTCGACTCACTTCGCGGCTAGGCGGCCGCGGGCGCTCTCAGCTGTTCTTGCGGACGTGCCAGTCGACGGTGACGGTCGCGACCTCGACGTCGCTCTCGTCCTGCAGCGAGACGTCGATCGCGAACTGGACGCGGCCGTCGGCGTCGAGGCGGTCGAGCAGCTCGGCCTTGTCGGCGGAGAGCGTGCCGGTGGCGAGGATCGGGCCCTTGGCGAGCTTGAGGTAGTTGATCTGAGCGGCCTTGGCGAGCGGCGTGATCTCGCCCATCCGCTCGGCGAAGGCGCCGACGAACGCCGCGCCCGACGCCGCCTCGGCGGCCGAGAAGAGGCCGCCGGCGTGCTGCGATCCGACGTGGTTGAGCAGCGCCGGATCGTCGGGCAGGCGGACCGAGCCGCTGCCGTCGGCGACCGACACGACCTCGAGCCCGAGGTGCTTGTTGAACGGAATCGCCTGCTCGAGACCGGCGCGTACCGCGTCGAAGTCGACCGCCATCGTCATTCCTCCATCTCTCCGGGTGGGCCTAGCTGGCCGGCCAGCCTACCGGTCGTCGCCTACAGTGCCGCCGTGGCCGAGAGCGTGATCTTCGACTGCGACGGCGTGCTCGTCGACACCGAGCTGGTCGGCAACGGCGTGCTCGCCGAGCTGATCACCGAGCTCGGCATCCCCACGACGCGCGAGCAGGCGATCGCGACCTACATGGGCCGCTCGATGGCCTCGTGCCTGGCGATGCTCGAGCGGCAGCTCGGCCACCCGCCGCCGGCCGACTTCGTCGAGCGCTACCGGGAGGGCGTCGAGGCCGGCTGGCGGCGCGACCTCCAGCCCGTGCCCGGGATCGTCGGCGCGCTCGACGCGATCGACTTGCCGAACTGCGTCGCCTCGAGCGGCGAGCACGAGCGGATGCGCCTCACGCTCGGCCTGACCGGGCTGCTGCCGCGCTTCGAGGGCCGGATCTTCAGCGCGACCGAGGTCGAGCACGGCAAGCCGGCGCCCGACCTCTTCCTCCACGCCGCGGCCCAGATGGGCTTCGACCCGGCGACCACCGCCGTCGTCGAGGACACCGTCCCCGGCGCCCAGGCAGGCCGGGCCGCCGGCATGCGCGTGCTCGCCTTCGCCCGGTTCGTCAGCGCCGCGGACCTGACAGCCGCCGGCGGCGAGGTCTTCCACGACATGCGCGACCTGCCGGGCCTGCTCGCGGCCTGACTCAGAGTCACGTGACTCAGCAGACCGCCGAGCGAAGGATCGTTATGTCTTCGGACATAAGGATCCTTCGCTCGGCGTCAGGGGGCGGGGTCGATCGCGGCCTGGGCGGTGGGGAGCGGGGCTCGCTCGGACCAGGGGTCGCGCACGCCGGCGAGTAGGAGCCCCGACAGCGTCATCCCGGCGAACAGCACGAAGCCGAGCGTCCCGAAGCCCCAGAGCGCGAGGATCGCGCCGCCGCCGGCCGCGCCGATCATGTAGCCGAGCTGGGCCGCGCCGGTGCGGGCGCCCATCATCGCGCCGGGCCGGTCGGGCAGCTGGTCGAGCCCGAGCGCGCTCGACCCGGCGAGCCGGACGGCGGCGAACACGGCGGCGGTGCAGAACATCGCGAACGTCCCGATCGCCGACGGCGCCCAGTTGAGCATCGGCACGAGCATCGCGCCCATCGCGATCGCGCTGGCGACCAGCAGCGGCTTGCGCGGCAGGCGCGTCGTCAGCCGTGCCGTGTTCAGCGAGACGACCATGAAGACGAACGACCCGCCGGCGAGCAGGAAGCCGATCGTGCTGACCTCGGTGCCGTAGTTGCGGATGTAGAAGACGGCGGCGTAGGTCAGCTCGGCCGACCAGGCGGAGTAGGCGACCAGCTCGGAGATCGTCCAGCGGCGCGCCGAGCGGTCGGCGAAGACCGCCCGCAGGCCCTCGCCGATCGACTCCGGACGCGCCGATTGGGCCGCCGCCGGCACCCCGGACGAGCGCAGCGCCAGCCCGGCGATCAGCGCCGCCAGGCAGATGCTCGCCGGCACCAGGTACGACAGCCGCCACGATCCGGCGTGCGCCAGCGCGCCGACGATCGGGTTGCCGACGATCCAGGCGAGCGACTGCGCGCCGACGACGTAGCCCATCGCCCAGGCCATCTCGCGCCCGCTGAAGTAGGTCGCCACGCCCGCGAACCCGGCCGACAGCAGGCAGCCGACGCCGAGGCCGGTGATGACGTGGGCGGCGTAGAAGACGGCCAGCGTCGGCGCTGCCGCGGTAGCCGCGGCGCCGGCCAGGGCCAGCACGGCTCCGCGCACGATCAGCGGACGCACGCCGATCCGGTCGATCAGCGGCCCGATCGCCAGCGAGCTGGCGAACGCGGTTCCCGCCAGCACCGAGCGCGCGACGCCTACGGCGCTGACCGACGCCCCAAGCGAATGCCCGATCTCGACCAGCAGCGGGGCGAGTACGACGATCGACGCCTGGGTCGCCGTCGTCGCGAGGACGAGCGGCAGCAGACGCCTGAAACGGCTTGTCGGGGCGCCTCCGGGCACGACGCCGAAGGATCGCACGGAGGGGGCCCCGGCGCGGGCGCCGGCCGGCGCGGAGGTGGCGGAGACGGGCGGGGCGGCCGTGGCCGCGGGCGGAGCTAGCCCTCGGCGGGCGGCGAGGTGATGGTGGCGATCGGGTCGCCGGCGGAGATCGGCTTGCCCTCTTCGATCGACAGCGTCGCGATCGTGCCCGCCTTGTGGGCGGTGATCTCGTTCTCCATCTTCATCGCCTCGATGATGCAGAGGAGCTGGCCCTCCTCGACGACGTCGCCCTGCTTGACGACGACCTTCCACATGTTGCCCTGCAGCGGCGACTCGATCTGGTCGGGTCCGCCGCCGGCCGACTTCTTGCGCTCGGAGCGCTTCGGCGCCTTGCGGGCGGGGCCGGCGCCGTTGGCGGAGCCGCCGCCGGCGAACGCGGCGCCGATCACCTTGACGTCGAACTTGCGACCGGAGACCTCGACCGCGTAGTCGCGCTCGACCTTCTCCTCGTCGTCGCCGTCGACCGGGGTGACGGGCTGCTCAGGCGCGGTCGCCTTGAGCCACTTCTTGTCCTCCATGAGGTCGCGGCAGGTCTCGCCGTTGGCCCACTCGTCGGTCTTGAGCAGCGCCTCGTGGAAGGGGATCAGCGTCTTGATGCCCTCGATCTCGTACTCCGACAGCGCGCGCAGCATGCGGCGCGTGGAGGCCTCGCGGTCGACGTCCCAGACGATCAGCTTGGCGATCATCGGGTCGTAGAGCGGCAGCACGGCGTAGCCGGTCTCGGCGCCGGAGTCGACGCGCACGAACGGGCCGGAGGGCTCGCGGTAGTTGCCGATCTGGCCCGGCGCGGGGGCGAAGTTCTTCGATGCGTCCTCGGCGTTGATCCGGCACTCGATCGCGTGGCCGCGGATCTCGACGTCCTCCTGCTTGAAGGACAGCTCGTTGCCGGCCGCGACGAGGATCTGCTCGCGCACGATGTCGACGCCGGTGACCATCTCGGTCACGCAGTGCTCGACCTGCACGCGGGTGTTCATCTCGAGGAAGTAGTACTCGCCGTCCTGGAGCAGGCCCTCGATCGTGCCCGCCGAGCGGTAGCCGACGGCCTTGGCGGCGTCGGTGCCGATCTTGCCGATCCGCTCGCGCAGCTCGGGGCCGACCGCCGGGGCGGGCGCCTCCTCGATCAGCTTCTGGTGACGGCGCTGGACCGAGCAGTCGCGCTCGAAGAGGTGGACGACGTTGCCGTGCGAGTCGGCGAGCACCTGGACCTCGACGTGGCGCGGGTCGGGCAGGTAGCGCTCGATGTAGACCGTCGCGTCGGAGAAGAACTTCTCGCCCTCGCGCGCGGCGCCCTCGAAGGCGTCCTGCAGCTCGTCCTCGGTCAGCGCGACGCGGAAGCCCTTGCCGCCGCCGCCACCGGCCGCCTTGACCGCGACCGGGTAGCCGATCGAGTCGTCGATGATCTTGCGCGCGTCCTCGACCGTCTCGACCGGGTCGGTGGTGCCGGGGACGATCGGCACGCCGGCGGCCTGCATCAGCTCGCGCGCCTTGGTCTTCGAGCCCATCGCGTCGATCGCGTCGGCCGGCGGGCCGATGAACACGATCCCGGCCTCGTCGCAGGCGCGCGCGAACGGCGCGTTCTCCGCCAGGAAGCCGTAGCCGGGGTGGATCGCCTCGGCGCCGGACTGCTTGGCGACCTCGAGGATCTTCTCGACGACCAGGTAGCTCTCCGCCGCCGGGCCGGGGCCGAGCAGGTAGGCCTCGTCCGCGCGCCGCACGTGCGGGGCGTCGCGATCGGCCTCCGAGTACACCGCGACCGACGCGATGCCCAGCTCCTCCAGAGCGCGCATAACGCGGATCGCGATCTCGCCGCGATTGGCAACCAGGACCTTCGAGAACATGCGGCGCGGAAATGTACCGGGTCGCGCCCGCCGCGGCCCCACGGGCCGGCCCGTCAACCGGCGCCGACTGTCGAGAACACGTGCATACTCCCCCGCCATGAGGGTTCGCCTGGGGGTTCTACTGGCCGCTGCCTGCGGCGTTCTGTCGATCGGCGCCGCGCAGGCAGGGGCCGCCGCGCTCGAGCCCTGCAAGCGCGCCGCCAGCGACCGCGCCTGCGCCACGCTCACCGTCCCACTCGACCGCACTGGCGCCGTCCCCGGCACCGTCAAGCTCCGCATCGAGCGGCAGAAGGCGAAGCGCTCCACGCGTCCCCCGCTCTTCCTGCTCGCCGGCGGGCCGGGGGAGTCGGCGATCGGGGCATACGGTCAGGAGACCGTGAGGCGGATCCTCGGCACGGAGATCCGGTCGCGCGACGTGGTGGTGATGGACCAACGCGGCACCGGGATGTCCGGGCAAATCGTGTGCCCGGAACTCCAGCGCGGTTCGAAGCGACCCCGTGATGTCGCGGCCTGCGCCGCCAAGCTCGGGCCCCGGCGCGACCACTACTCCTCGGACGCTGCGGCCGAAGACATCGACGCCGTCCGCTCGGCGCTCGGGGCCGATCGGATTGCCATCTACGGAGCCTCGTACGGCACCTATCTCGCTCAGGTATACGCGCGCCGCCACCCGACTCGGGTAGAGCGGCTGGTGCTGGACTCGGTCGTCGCGTCGCAAGGCGTCGATCCGCTCGGTCGCTCCCGCATGGCAGCGGCGCCGGGCATGGTGGCTCGGCTCTGCGGGAAGCGCGGTTGCCGCTCGTTCATGCGCGATCCCCGGGGAGATGCTGCGCGGCTCGCGGCGCAGCTCGATCGCCGTCCGCTGACCGGGTACGTCGTCGACCGGGATGGTCGCAGGCGCGCAGCGACCATCGACGGTCAGGGCCTGCTCGACCTGCTCGCGGCCAATGACAGCGTTCCGTGGCTGATCGGCGGACTGATTCCCGGCGCGATTCGCAACGCCCTGCGCGGCGACCCGGCCCCACTGTTGCGCGCGTACGCGGACTGGGTGCCGCACCGGGCGTGGCTGCCGCCGCAGAGGATCAGCGCCGCCGCCTACGTCGCCACGCTCTGCTCGGAAGCTGTGTTGCCATGGGGCGCGGCCGGATCCGCCGACGAGCGGCAAACGGCCTCTGAACGGCTTGTTGGCATCCAGCCGAAGGGCGCGTTCGCTCCCTTCGGGCCAGCAACTGCCCTGCGCAGTCCGGTGCTCGAGATGTGCCGGTACTGGCCGGCGCGAGGGCAGTCCGGCGCAGCGGTGGAGCTCGGGCCACTCCCGGATGTCCCCGCTCTCCTGTTCGCTGGGGGGATGGACATCAGGACTCCAGCGGCAGACGCGCGTGCGGTGGCCGCGCTGATGCCCCAGGCGAGAGTGGTCGAGGTCGGCAACGCTGGCCATGGCCTTGTCGACCGCTATCTGGATGGCTGTGTGCCCAGCGCCACACGGCGGTTCCTGGCCGGTGGTGACCCGGGAGCCTGCGGGCCGGGGCCAAGGCTCTCCACTCCCTATCCGCCGGTACCCCTGTCCCCGGGCGAGTTCGTCCGCGGCGGGAAGCGGCGGGCGACGGTCGGCGCGGTTCTCTATACGGCCTTCGACGCGGGCATGCGAACGGTGGCGGCTCTTCTTGGGGAAGGGCTCCTGGCCGCTACGCCGGGGCCGGGTCGCGACTTCACGAGCCGGGTAACGACCGGAGCCCTACGCGAGGGGCGCTATACGGTCGATGCGGAGCGCCCGGTCACCTACGTCTTGCGACGGGCGGTGGCGGTTCCCGGCGTACGGGTCAGCGGGACTCTGCGGGTTGGCGAGGGCGGGCTCGTCGGCGCGCTGCGCGTCGCCGGGCGAGCCGCCGCGCCCGGTCGGGTCGCGCTGCGCGGCTCGGCCGTGTCCGGCACGCTGGGCGGCAAGCGGATCAAGATGAGGATCGGCGCCCTGCTGGGGCGCTTCGGCTCCGACGCCGGGGCTGCGGCATCGCCGCGCATCGGCCCGAGCAGATCCTGGACGGATACCTCCTACGGGCGCTAGGTCTCGGCCGGCGCGTCGCGGCTGGGGGCGGCTGGTGCGTCCTTGGCGGCTTCCGCCTCCGCGCGTAGCCGGTCCTGGCGCTCGCGCACCAGGACGTTGACGACCATCGCCGCGATGGCGGCTGGGAAGAGGGCGATGAGCCAGCTGGGGATGCCGGCGCCGGCCTTCGAGAGGAGGGCGAGGCCGGCGCCGATCAGGACGAGGCCGAGGGTGCGGCGCAGGACGGAGTTGCCGACGCGGAGGGTGAGGTTGGTTCCGATCCAGACGCCGGGGATCGAGCCGATCAGGATGTTGGCGGCGAGGACGAAGTCGACGTTGCCGGCGACGATGTGGGCGGCCGCGGCGGCCCAGAGGAGGATCGCGGCGTGGAAGACGTCGGTGCCGACGACGCGCGAGGGCATCAGGCGGAAGATCAGGATGAGGCCGACCGCGATCAGCGCGCCGCTGCCGGCCGAGGTGACGCCGAGGACGAAGCCGACGAGCAGGCCGAGGACGACGGCGTGGACCTTGTTGCGCGTCGTCATCTCGACCGTGTGGCGCTCCTTGTCGTGGAGGCCCTTGACCAGCAGCGCGCGGCCGAGCGTGACGAGGCCGGTGAACAGCAGGGTGACCGCGAGCGCGACGATCAGGATCGAGTCGAACTCGTCGCCGTAGGCGCGCTCGATCAGCTCGAGAACGTAGACGCCGCCGATCGCCGCCGGCACCGAGCCGACCGCCATCCACAGCGACAGGCTCATGTCGACCGTGCCCTGGCGGAGGTGGCGCCAGCCGCCGACCGTCTTGGTCACCGCCCCGTAGGCGAGGTCGGTGCCGATCGCGGTGATCGGCTTGATCCCGAATACGAGGATCAGCAGCGGGGTCATCAGCGATCCGCCGCCGATCCCGGTCATCCCGATCAGCACGCCGACGCCGAGCCCGAAGGCGACGATCGCCGGGTCCATCTAGCTATTCCCTAGCGAAAAAGTTGGCATTTATGCCAACGAAGAATATCGGGCAGGCTCAGGCGCCGACCGCCGCGCCGACCGCCGCGACGACCGCCGCGGCGGCCTGCTCGACCGACTGCTCGGCCGGGCGCACGACCAGCTCTGGGCCAGTCGGCGGCTCGTAGGGATCGTCGATCCCGGTCATGCCCTTCAGCTCGCCGGCGCGGGCCTTCGCGTAGAGCCCCTTGGGGTCGCGCCGCTCGCACTCCTCGAGCGGCGTGTCGACGAAGACCTCGACGAAGCGCAGCCCCGCGGCGTCGTGCAGTGCGCGGACGCGGTCGCGGTCGGCGACGTAGGGGGAGACGAGCGAGACGAGGGTCACGGTGCCGGCGTCGGCCAGCAGCTTCGCGACCTCGCCGACGCGGCGGACGTTCTCGGCGCGGTCCTCGGCCGAGAAGCCGAGGTTGCCGTTGAGACCGTGGCGCAGGTTGTCGCCGTCGAGCAGGTAGGCGTGGCGGTCGCGTTCCAGCAGCAGCGCCTCGACGGCCACCGCGATCGTCGACTTGCCCGATCCCGAGAGGCCGGTAAGCCAGACAGTCAGGCCCTCGCCGCCGGTGACCCGCTCACGGTCGGCGCGCGTCACCGCGCCTGCGTGCCAGGTGACGTTCTCGGAGCGGCCCGACACTCAGTCTTCGTCGGCGCCGAGGATCATGCCCGCGCCGACGGTGTCGTTCGTGCTCTCGTCGATCAGCACGAAGCTGCCGGTCGCGCGGTTGCGGCGGTACTCGTCGACGAGCAGCGGCGCCGACAGGCGCAGCCGCACGCGGCCGATCTCGTTCAGCCCGAGCTGCGTCGCGCCCTCGTCGCGGTGCATCGAGTTGACGTCGAAGCGGTAGCGCAGGTCGTCGACCTTGGCGAGCGCGGTGCGGGTGGTGTGCTTGATCCGGTAGCGGCTCGACGGGCTCAGCGGCCGGTCCGACATCCAGCAGATCGTCGCGTCGACCTCCTTGGTGGGGGTCGGGCTGTTGTTGACGCGGCAGATCATGTCGCCGCGCGAGACGTCGACGTCGTCCTCGAGCCGGACGGTCACCGACAGCGGCGGGTAGGCCTCCTGGAGCGGGCCGTCCTGGGTGTCGATGCCGACGATCCGCGTCGTTCTGCCGGACGGCTGGACGACCACCTCGTCGCCGACCGCCAGCACGCCCGAGGCGACCTGGCCGGCGTAGCCGCGGTAGTCGTGGTGCTCGTCGTCCATCGGGCGGATGACCCACTGGACGGGGAAGCGGCAGTCGATCAGGTTGCGGTCCGACGCGATGTGGACGTGCTCGAGGTAGTAGAGCAGCGACGGGCCGTCGTACCAGTCCATGTTCTGGGAGCGGTCGACGACGTTGTCGCCCATCAGCGCCGACATCGGGATGAACGTGATGTCGGTGATGTCGAGCTTCGCGGCCCAGCCCGAGAAGTCGGCGACGATCCGGTCGAAGACCTCCTCGTCCCAGTCGACGAGGTCCATCTTGTTGACCGCCACGACGAGGTGGGGGATCCGCAGCAGCGACGCGATGAAGGCGTGGCGGCGCGACTGCTCGACGACGCCGTTGCGCGCGTCGATCAGCACCAGCGCGAGGTCGGCGGTCGAGGCGCCGGTGACCATGTTGCGCGTGTACTGCTCGTGGCCCGGCGTGTCGGCGATGATGAACTTGCGCTTCGGCGTGGCGAAGTAGCGGTAGGCGACGTCGATCGTGATGCCCTGCTCGCGCTCGGCGCGCAGGCCGTCGGTCAGCAGCGCCAGGTTGACGTAGCCGTCGCCGCGCTCCGCGGACACGCGCTCGACGTGCTCGAGCTGGTCCTGCAGGACCTGCTTGGAGTCGTAGAGCAGGCGGCCGATCAGCGTCGACTTGCCGTCGTCGACCGACCCGGCTGTCGCGACGCGGAGCAGCTCGGAGGGGCGGCCGTCGAAGTGGACCTTGCCGTTGCTCGCGGGGCCGGCCACCTTAGAAGTAGCCCTCACGCTTGCGATCCTCCATCGCCGCCTCGGAAACGCGGTCGTCGGCGCGGGTCTCGCCGCGCTCGGTGATCCGCGTCGCGGCGATCTCGGTGACGACCTCGTCGAGCGTCGACGCGTCCGACTGGACGGCGCCGGTGCAGCTCATGTCGCCGACGGTGCGGTAGCGGACGTTGGCGGTGTAGGGCTCCTCGTCCGGCAGCAGTTCGACGTACGGCGACACGGCGTAGATCATGCCGTCGCGGTCGAAGACCTCGCGCTCGTGCGAGAGGTAGATCGACGGGATCTCGAGCTCCTCCTCGCGGATGTACTGCCAGACGTCGAGCTCGGTCCAGTTCGCTCAGCGGGAAGACGCGCACGTGCTCGCCCGGGTTCATGTGCGCGTTGTAGATGTTCCAGAGCTCGGGGCGCTGGGCCTTCGGGTCCCAGCCGCCGAAGTCGTCGCGGAACGAGAAGATGCGCTCCTTGGCGCGGGCGCGCTCCTCGTCGCGGCGGGCGCCGCCGAACGCGGCCTTGAAGTCGTGCTCCTGGATCGCGTCGAGCAACGCGACCGTCTGCAGTCGGTTGCGCGACGCGCGCGGGCCGGTCTCCTCGATCACCCTGCCGGCGTCGATCGAGTCCTGGACGCTGGCGACGATCAGCCGCGCGCCGAGCTCCTCCATCCGCCGGTCGCGGAACTCGAGCACCTCGGGGAAGTTGTGGCCGGTGTCGACGTGCATCACCGCGAACGGGAACTTCGCCGGGTGGAACGCCTTCTCGGCGAGCCGCAGCAGCACGATCGAGTCCTTGCCGCCGGAGAACAGCAGCACGGCGCGCTCGACCTCGGCGGCGACCTCGCGCATCACGTGGATGGCCTCAGCCTCCAGGGCGCGTAGATGGGATACCTCATAGCTCACAGGAGTCATCGTCGAAACCGCGTCTCGGGGGCCAGGTTGCGCTCCATGGCGCTGTCTTCCACTAGTGAAGTCCGCACTCGAGGCGGCCGGAGCCCGCCCAGCGGCCCTCGCGTCCGGAGCCAGCCTTCGTGCAGGGGGTGCAGCCGATCGATGCGTAACCGCGATCGTGAAGCTCGTTGTAGGGGATGTCGTGCTCGGCGATGTAGTTCCAGACGTCCTTGTCGGTCCAGGTCGCGAGCGGAGCGATCTTCCAGAGGCCGTGCTTCTTGTCCCAGCCGAGCTTCGGCGCGTTGGCGCGCGTCGGCGCCTGGTCGCGGCGCAGGCCGGTCACCCAGGCGTCGCAGCCGCGCAGCGCCTCGCGCATCGGCTTGACCTTGCGGATGCCGCAGCAGGCCTCGGGATCGACCTTCCAGAACTCGGGGCCGTGGACGGCCTCCTGGCGCGCCAGGCTCATGCCGCCGTGGGCGCTCTCGATCTCGATGTCGTAGCGCTGCTCGAGCGCCTTCCAGGTCTCGTAGGTCTCGGGGAAGAAGAGCCCGGTGTCGAGCGTGAAGAACTTCGCCTCCGGCTCGATCTGCAGCAGCATGTCCATGATCACCGAGGCCTCCTTCTGGAACGAGCAGGCGACCTTCAGCCCCGGGTGGAAGCGCTCGACCGCGTAGGCGAGCACGCCCTCTGCGGTCGAGGTCCTCGATGTCGGGCGGATGCTCGACGTCGTGCGGGGTCTCCCGCAGGTTGGACGGGGCTACGGTCGCCATCTCAGACCGCGCACTCGCCCTCGCCGCGGATGACCTCGTAGAGCTGCGTCGCGCTGCCAGTCGATGAAGTGGTCCATGTTCTCGACGTTGAACTCGACGGGCATCGAGAGGTCCTTGACCAGCTCCTCGAAGCTCTCCGGCGCCGACGCGCTCGGCGAAGGCGTTGAACTCCTCGCCGTCCTCGCGATCGGACTCGTAGTAGCGGACCCACCGCTCGACGGCCTCCGGCACGCGCTTGGCGGGCAGCCGCGACTTCAGACGGGTGCCGTAGATGACCTCGCCGCCCTCGTAGTTGCCGCCGATGTGCGGGATGTAGGCCGGGATCGTCTTGTCGCCGACCTTGATCGACGCGCCGTAGAAGCCGATGTTGGCGATGTGGTGCTGCGAGCAGCCGTTCGGGCAGCCGCGAGTTCTTGATGTGGATCCGCTTGCGTCAGCGGGTCGGTGATGTCGAGCTCGCGCAGCCGCTCGTTGATCGCGGCGTTGAGGCCCATCGAGCTGGTGATGCCGAGCTTGCAGCTGTCGGTGCCCGGGCAGCGAGACGATGTCGGTGATCTCGCCGGCGCCGGCGTCGCCGAGGCCGAGCTCGGCGAGCGCGCTTCCAGACGTCGTAGACCGACTCGTCGCGCACCCAGCGCAGCACGAAGTTCTGCTGCGACGGTGGTGCGCGCGTAGCCGCCGGAGTACTCGCGCATGATCTCGGCGATGCCCGCGGAACTGCTCGGGCGTGAGGTCGCCGCGGTAGACCCTGCACGTCGACCGTCGAGAAGCCCGCCTGGCGCTGCGGCTTGACGTTGGAGGCGCGGAAGCGCTCGAACTCGGCGAGGTCGCCGTTCGGGCTCGCGTAGCTGCCGCGCGGCGCGGGGGCGTTGGCCTCCTCGTCGTGGATCAACAGCAGCGGGATCGGGTCGAAGTCGCGCTCGCCGACCCAGTCGCCCTTGAGCTCCTCCTCGACCTGGTCGCGGAACTCGTCGATGCCGATCTTGTCGATCAGGACCTTGATGCGGGCGCGGGCGCGGTTGACGCGCAGCCAGTCCTGGCGGTCGAAGATCCGGAAGACGGCCTCGGAGACCTTCAGGTACTCGCCGTTCTGCAGCTCGACGAACTCGTAGAGCGTCGGGGCGACGCGCGGCATGATCGACGTGCCGCCGCCGACGCGGATCTCGAAGCCCTGGACGCCGTCGCGGATGCGCGGGATGAAGGCGATGTCGTGGATGCCGGTGATCGCGCGGTCGGCGTCGGTGGCCGTGAACGCCGTCTTGACCTTGCGCGGCATCAGCTGGCGTCGTGGGGTGGCGCACGAAGTAGCGCACGTAGGCGCCGGCGTACGGGGTCGATGTCGAAGAGCTCGTCCTCGCAGACGCCGGCCCAGGGGTCGCCGGTGACGTTGCGGACCGTGTTGCCGCAGCCCTCGCGGGACGAGAGGCCGGACGCGCGAGATCTCGCGGATCAGCTCGGCCATCTGACGCAGCGGGATGTGGTGGATCTGGATGTTCTGGCGCGTCGTGATGTGCGCCTTGTTCAGCGGCGCGTACTCCTCCGACGACGTCGGCGAACATCTCCCATCTGCTCGGGCGTGATGCCGCCCATCGGCAGCTTGACGCGGCACATCTGGACGTCGGCCTGGCGCTGGCCGTAGACGCCCTGCTTGAGGCGGAAGCCGATGAACTCGGCCTCCGTCGGTCTCGCCGTCGAGGAACTTCTCGGCCTCGTTGTCGAAGTCGTCGAACTCGCGCTCGAGGATCGGGATCACGTGCCCCGGGACGTTCTCGATGATCTCGGGGTTGTCGAGCGCACCCTCTTTGCCCTTGCGCTCCGGCGTGGTCGTCGGCTCCATAGGAGCAAAGTAGCAAAACCCTGCCGGGTTTCAAGGATTACTGCTTGGAATGGGGGATTCGGTGCGTCTCGGGCCGGTCGGCTGCCGGCCGTCGCTCGCTTCGGCTCAGGATCGACCTGGCGGCCGCGGGGCCCGTCTCCGGTGGCGTTTTCCGTGCTCGTCTCCGCTGCGACTTCGCCCCGTCCCTGGCGCGCTTGCCGGGGTGGGCTCTCTCGTGGTCGACGGGAGGGCTTCGCTCCGCTGCGACTGCGCGCGCAAAGCCGCCACCGTCCGCCACGGGTGCGACGCCGTCGCCCCAGCCGGGGCCTCGGCGCCCGCACGCCCTCGCAGGAGGGCGGCGCGCGGCCAGCGGTCGGCCGGCTCGGTGGGCCGCGACGGACGACCGGGGCGGTCTCGCGGAGAAGCTGCTCGAGCGCGGCGACGATCGGCGGCCGCCTCCTCAGGGCTGGCGGTGGGCGCGACGATCTCGAGCTCGCGGGCGACGGTTCACGGCGCGGCTCAGAGCGGGATGTTGCCGTGCTTGCGCTTCGGCCCGGGCGACGCGCTTGGTCTGCAGCATCTCGAGCGCGCTGATCAGCCTCGGGCGCGTCTCGTGCGGGCTCGATGACGTCGTCGATGTAGCCGCGCTCGGCCGCCGACGTACGGGTTGGCGAAGCGCGCCTTGTAGTCGTCCATCAGCTTCTGGCGCCGCTCGTCGGGCGTCGGGCGGCCGGCGATGTCGCGGCGGTAGATGATGTTGACCGCGCCCTCGGGGCCCATCACGGCGACCTCGGCCTGTCGGCCAGGCGAAGTTGAAGTCGGCGCAGCAGGTGCTTGGAGGCCATGACGTCGTAGGCGCCGCCGTAGGCCTTGCGGGTGATCGACGGTGAGCTTCGGCACGGTCGCCTCGGCGTAGGCGTAGAGCAGCTTCGCGCCGTGGCGGATGATCCCGCTCCACTCCTGCGCGGTGCCGGGCAGGAAGCCGGGGACGTCGCGAAGGTGACGATCGGGATGTTGAACGCGTCGCAGGTGCGGACGAAGCGCGCGGCCTTCTCGGAGGCGTCGATGTCGAGCACGCCGGCCATCTGCGCGGGCTGGTTGCCGACGACGCCGACCGCGTGGCCGTCGAGCCGCGCGAAGCCGCCACGATGTTCGTGGCGAAGTGCTCGTGGACCTCGAAGAACTCGCCGTCGTCGACGATCAGGCGTGATCGACGTCGCGCATGTCGTAGGGCTTGTTCGGGTTCGCCGGGACGATCGAGTCGAGCTCGGGGTCCATCCGGTCGTGCGGGTCGTCGGTCGGCGACCGCGCGGCGGCGTCTCGAGGTTGTTCTGCGGCAGGAACGACAGCAGGTAGCGCGCGTCCTCGAGGCACGTCGTCCTCGTCCTCGGAGGCGAAGTGCGCGACGCCGGACTTGGTGTTGTGCGTCATCGCGCCGCCGAGCTCCTCGAACTCGACCTCCTCGCCGGTGACGGTCTTGATCACGTCGGGGCCGGTGATGAACATGTGCGAGGTCTCCTTGACCATGAAGATGAAGTCGGTGATCGCCGGCGAGTAGACCGCGCCGCCGGCGCACGGGCCCATGATCAGCGAGATCTGCGGGATCACGCCGGAGCAGCTTGACGTTGCGGAGGAAGACGTCGCCGTAGGCGCCGAGCGAGACGACGCCCTCCTGGATCCGCGCGCCGCCGGAGTCGTTGATGCCGATCACCGGGCAGCCGATCTTGCGCGGCCAGGTCCATGACCTTGCACATCTTCTCGGCCATGACCTCGCCGAGCGAGCCGCCGAAGACGGTGAAGTCCTGGCGAGAAGACGCAGACCGGGCGGCCGTCGATCGTGCCGTGGCCGGTGACGACGGCGTCGCCCCAGCGGCCGGTTCTTCTGCATGTCGAAGTCGGACGTGCGGTGGCGGACGAAGGTGTCGAGCTCCTGGAAGCGGCCCGGGTCGAGCAGCTTCTCGATCCGCTCGCGGGCGGTGATCTTGCCCTGCGCGTGCTGCTTCTCCTCGGCCTCGCGGGTCGGAGTGGACCGCCTGCTCGCGCAGCTCCTGGAGCTGCTCGAGCTTCTCCTCGTAGGTCTCGGGGCTCGTCTGGCGCATAGGGCGCGGCATCGTACCGACCTGGGCGGCTTGCCGGTCAGGACGGCGGACGGCGGGCGTGCCAGCGCTCGACCGCCTCGAGCTGGGCGGCGAGCGAGAGCAGCAGCGGCTCGCTGTTCGCCGGGCCGAGCAGCTGCGCGCCGACCGGCAGGCCGTCGGCCGTGAAGCCGGCCGGGCACGTTGATGCCCGGCCAGCCGAGCACGTTCCACGGCCAGGCGTAGGGGCAGGCGCCGACCATCGCCTTGTCGGTCGCCCAGCTGTCGAGCCCGTCGATCGCGCCGATCGGCGGCGGCGGCTGGGCGGTCGTCGGCGCCAGGACGACGTCGTAGCGCCGGAAGATCGCGGCCGATGCGGCGCTGGCAGGTGCGCTCGAGCGCGGCGCGCGAGGCCGAGCAGCGGGCGCAGCAGGCGGCCGAGCTCGGCGTTGTGCCGCGGGTGCGCGGGTCGAGCGCGCCGGGTCCGGGACGTGCGCTCGATCCAGTCGCGCACGCCGCCGGTCGAGCGCGGCATGAAGCTGGCTCCGACGAGGCCGTAGTCGGGGTCGGCGCGCTCGACGTCGTGGCCGAGCCCGGTCGAGCCGTCGGCGAGCCGCTCGACCGGCGCGCGGACCGCGCGGGTCGAGCCGGCGCCGGCGCGCCGCTGAACGGGGATCCTCAGCGACGAGCGCGATCCGCAGCCGGCCCGGCTCGCGGCGCGCGGACGTCGGCGAACGGCTCGGCGGGGGCGGCGGGCGGTGGAGGTCCTCGGGGCGGTTGCCGCGCGAGCACGTCGAGCAGCAGCGCGGCGTCGCCGACGCGTGCGCGCGAGCGGGCCGATGCACCGTCAGGCCGTTGAAGGCCTCGCGGATCGGGCCAGGTCGAGATCCGGCCGCGCTGCGGCTTGATGCCGACGAGGTGGGTCCAGGCGGCGGGGATGCGCACCGAGCCGGCGCCGTCGGAGCCGACCGCCGCCGCGACCAGCCCGGCGGCGACGGCCGCCGCGGAGCCGCCCGAGGAGCCGCCGGGCGTGTGGTCGAGTGCTCCACGGGTTGCGGGTCGCGCCGAACGCCGGCCCCTCGGTGAACGGCCACTGACCGAGCTCGGGCGTGTTCGTCTTGCCGACGATCACCGCGCCGGCGGCGCGCAGCCGGCGCGCCACCTCGCCGTCGGCGGTCTTGGGCTCGAAGCGCCCGCCGCAGCCGAACGCGGTCGTCTCGCCGGCGAGGTCCATGTCGTCCTTGATCGCGACCGGCACGCCGAGCAGCGGCAGCCGCTCGCCGGCGGCGCGGCGGCGGTCGGCCGTCGTCGGCCTCGGCGAGCGCCGCCTCGTGGCGGACGCGGCGGAACGCGTTGCAGCGCGTCTGCCGGTCGCGTCGATCCGGCTCGAGCGACAGCGTCGACCAGCTCGCGCGAGGAGACGTCGCCGGCGGCGAGCAGCTCGGCCTGCGCGGGCGAGTCCGGCGAAGGCGAGGTCGTCGGGGTCCTGGGTCGGCGGCTCGGGCTCGGCGGCGGTCTTCGGCATGCGGCGCAGCCTATCGTTCGTTCGAACGAACGAGAAGCGAGCCGGTAGCCTCGCCGCTCTCCCGATGGCGACCGCCCAGACCACCGACACGCGCGAGCGGATCCTGCACGCGACGCTGCGCACGATCGCCGAACAGGGCGTCGGCGCGGTCAGCAACCGGCGCGTCGCGGCCGCGGCCGGGGTTGCGCTCGGGTCGCTGACCTACCACTTCCCGCAGCCAGACGGACGCTGCTGCGCGAGAGCCTGATGCTGCATGTACGCCGAGGAGGTGGTCGCGGCTGGAGTCGTCGCCGCCGAGCTGCGCGCCTCCGACGCCAGCGCGGCCGACGCGGCAGCCGAGGTCGAGCGCATGGTGCGCGACCTCGGCCGCACAGGTCGCCCAGCCGATCGCCGAGCTCGAGCTGCACCTGCAGGCGTCGCGCGACCCCGAGCTGCGCGAGGCCTCGCGGCGCTGCTTCGAGGCCTACGAGGGGTTCGCGACGGCGGCGCTGGAGGCGCTTGGCGTTCCCGACCCGGCGCGCCACGCCCCGGCGGTCGTCGCGCTGCTGTCCGGGCTGGCGGTGCGCCGGCTCGGCACCGGCGAGCGCGACGCGACCGGCACCGCCGACGCGCTGCTGACCCTCATTCGCGGCGCCGGCGCCGAGTAGCTCAGCCGCGCGAGAACGGGCGGTGGTGCGCCTGGCCGAGCGCGTCGAGCGTGCCGTCGAGCACCGCCTGGACGTGCTCGGTGGCAGCCGTCTCGACGACCGGCTCGGGCTCGACCACGACTGGCTCCGGCTCCGGCTCCGGCTCTGGCTCGGGCTCTGGGGTGCGCATGCGGAAGAGCCAGCGGGCGAAGAACCCCTGGCGCTTGGGCGCTTCCTCCCGTTCCGGCTCCGGCTCGGGCTCGACCACGTCGGCCTGGTCCGGCTCGGGGACGGTCGCCGTGAAGGTGACCTTCGTTCCCCAGCCGGACTGCTCGAGCTCCACGGTACCGCTCACTTCCTCGCCCTCCCAGGCGACCGTGGACTCGGGCTCGACCTTCGTGATGCGGATCTCCCCCAGCTCGCCGAGGTGCCTGGCGAGGCTCTCGACCTCGCTCAGCTCGGTCCAAAGCTCCGGGGGCGACTTGACCAGCGTTCGCTGTGCGGTCAGATCTGCCATCGGCACCGGGTTTCGGCCGGCGGGGGGCGAGTCCTGCCGCCTGGGACAGACCGCCCAGGGCGGCCCGCGGGCCTAGCGGGGCGCCAAGCCCAGGCGCAGCGCGCCCGCGGCTTCGAGCATCGCGTCGTGGGCGCCGCGGTGCAGGGCGGTCTGGTTGGCGAAGCTGTGCAGCAGCCCCTCGTGGCGGCGCAGCGCGGTGGGCACGCCGGCGGCGCGCAGCAGCGCCGCGTACTCCTCGCCCTCGTCGCGCAGCGGGTCGAAGCCGGCCGTCAGGACGTAGGCGGGCGGCAGGCCCGACAGGTCGGGCGCGCGCATCGGCGAGGCGCGCCACTCGTATGCGGCGTCGGGCTCGGGCAGGTAGTGGTCGCGGAACCAGTCCATGTCGTCGGCCGTCAGCAGGAAGCCGTCGGAGAACGTCACGTAGGAGCGCCGCTTCTCGACGTAGTCGCAGACCGGGTAGATCAGCAGCTGGAAGGCGGGCGCGGGCGCGTCGCCGACCTTCGCGGCGAGCGCGACGACGGCCGCGAGGTTCCCGCCCGCGCTGTCGCCGCCGACCGCGATCCGCCTCGGGTCGAAGCCGAGCCGCTCCGCGTTCTCGGCCGCCCAGGCCAGCGCGGCGACCGAGTCGTCGACCGCCGCGGGGTAGGGGTGCTCGGGCGCCAGCCGGTAGTCGACCGCCAGCACGCCGACGCCGGCGTGGGTCGCGAGGAAGCGGCAGGCGCTGTCGTGGGAGTCGAGGTCGCCGATCACGTGGCCGCCACCGTGGTAGTAGACGAGCAGGCCGCCGGAGTCGGGGCTGGGAGCGGGCGCGTACAGGCGCGCGGGGATCTCGCCGGCCGGCCCGGGGATCGCCAGGTCCTCGACGCGCGCCAGCGACAGCTTCGGTCCCGTCAGCAGCGCCGCCTGGAGCGCGGTCTGGGCACGCGCCTCGGACGGCGTCAGCTCGTTTCGCGGCTGCAGGCCGGAGAGCGCCTGGAGCTTGACCAGCAGCTGCGAGGTCGGGTGCAGCCGCAACCCCTCGATCTCGGTCGGCGTCCCGCCGAGCAGCCGCTGAGCGGGCAGCGGAAGCTTGGCGAGGCCGACCGCTATCGCCGCCTCGAGGCGGTCGCGCGGCGTGATGTCGGGTGGGACCGCCACGTGCGCGACGCTCAGGCCTCGGAGTACTCGCCGAACTCGTCGCGCATCACGTTGCAGACCTCGCCGATCGAGGCGCGTGCCTTCAGCGCGGCGCGGATCGGGTTGAGCAGGTTGCCGGTGCCCTGGGCCGTGTCGCGCAGGTCCGCGAGCGCGGCGTCTACGGCAGCCTGGTCGCGGCTGGCCTTGAACTCCTTCAGGCGCGCGACCTGCTCGTCCTCGGACTTCGGGTCGACGCGCAGCGTCTCGACCTCGTCGCCGTCGTCGGTCACGAACTCGTTGACGCCGACCACGACGTCCTGCTTGATCCGGTAGCGCTCCTCGTAGCCCCAGGCCGACTCCTCGACCTCGGCGCGGATGAACGGGATGCACTGGACCGCCCCGCCGAGCTCGTCGACCTTGTCGATCAGCGCCTGCGCGGCGGCCTCGATCTCGTCGGTCAGCGACTCGACGAAGTACGAGCCCGCGAACGGGTCGACGGTGTCGGTCGCGCCGGACTCGGCGGCGATGATCTGCTGCGTGCGCAGCGCGATCCGCGCGGCCTTCTCGGTCGGCAGCGCGAGCGCCTCGTCGTAGCCGTTGGTGTGCAGCGACTGGGTGCCGCCGCAGACCGCCGCGAAGCCCTGCAGCGCGACGCGCGCGATGTTGTTCTCCGGCTGCTGGGCCGCGAGCGTCACGCCGCCGGTCTGGGTGTGGAAGCGGATCGTCTGCGACTTCGGGTTCTTGGCGCCGAAGCGCTCGGTCATGATCCGCGCCCACATCCGCCGGGCGGCGCGGAACTTCGCGACCTCCTGGAAGACGTTGTTGTGGCCGTTGAAGAAGAACGCCAGCCGCGGGCCGAACTCGTCGACGTCGAGGCCGGCGTCGATCGCCGCCTGGACGTAGGCGATGCCGTCGGCGAGCGTGAACGCGACCTCCTGGACGGCCGAGCAGCCCTTCTCGCGCATGTGGTAGCCGGAGATCGAGATCGTGTTCCACTTCGGCACGTTCTCGCGGCAGTAGGCGAACAGGTCGGTCGTCAGCCGCATCGCCGGCTCGGGCGGGAAGATGAAGTTCCCGCGCGCGACGTACTCCTTGAGGATGTCGTTCTGCGTCGTGCCGCGCAGGACGTGCGACTCGACGCCCTGCTCCTCGCCGACCAGCTCGTAGAGCAGCAGCAGGCAGGCGGCCGGCGCGTTGATCGTCATCGACGTCGAGACCTTGTCGAGCGGGATCCCGTCGAAGACGCGCCGCATGTCGTCGATCGTGTCGATCGCGACGCCGGTGCGGCCGACCTCGCCGAGGCAGAGCGGGTCGTCGGAGTCGCGGCCGAGCTGCGTCGGCAGGTCGAACGCCATCGACAGGCCGGTCGAGCCGTGGTCGATCAGGTAGTGGAAGCGCTCGTTGGTCTCCTTCGCGCTGGCGTAGCCGGCGTACTGGCGCATCGTCCACTGGCGGTCGCGGTACATCCGCTCGTGGACGCCGCGCGTGAAGGGGTACTCGCCGGGCCTGCCGAGCTTCGCGGGGAGGTCGGCGGGAAGGTCGTCCTCGGTGTAGAGGGGCTTGACCTCGATGCCGGAGTCGGTGAAGCGGCGGGGGTCGTCGGGGCCGACGATGGGGGCGATCGAGGGGCGGGCGTCGGGGGTTGTGGACATGCGGTGGAGGATACGGCGCGCCGTTGGTCGATCGCGTGCACGGCCGTCGCCCGCGTGGGATTTCGCCTCCTTGCGCGCTACATTCCGTTGGTTGACCTGTTTGCACATATGTGCGCAGTTCACGATCGAGAGCAATCGGAGGCGAGCTGCAGCTGATGGGCGATGGCCTGGCGAGAGAGCTGAGAGAGCTGACGCCGCCGGAGGCGCCGGCAGAGCTTCCCCTGCGTGACGTCCGTGCCGGCAGCCTGCCGCTGCTGAAGGGCGTGCTGCGCTTCGAAGCGCTGCGGCGCGGCGGTCGCGTGCTGACGCTCGCGGCGCTCGACGTCGCCGGGATGTTCCTCGCGATCTGGACGGCGCTGGCGATCAAGGCGGCCGTCCGGGCGCCGGGCATCCTCGATAGCACCTTCGCGCAGGCGCGCGAGTACGCCCCGCTGGCCTGCCTCGTGATGCTGCTGCTGTTCGCGCGCTCCGGGCTCTACCGCGACCGCGGCCAGCGGCCCGGCTTCGCGACGCTGATCTCGGGGCTCTTCCAGGTGACGGTGATCGTGCTGCTCTACGCGCTGATCGAGGGCCACGAGTTCTCGTCGTACTACATCTTCTACGGCACGCTGTTCTTCGCGATCGTCTACGTGTCGGGGTTCCGCTGGGCCTTCGAGCGCGCAAGCGGCGCGGTGCTGCGCGCCGCCGGCTACCGCCGCCGCGCGGTGCTCGTCGGCTCGGGCAGCCACATCGACGCGGTCGCCCACGCGCTGCGCGACAGCTCCGAGGTCCAGCCGTTCGGGTACGTCTCGCTGACGCCGCGGCGCGGCGACGGGCGGCTGCGCGACTTCGGCACGATCGAGGGGCTCGAGCGCAACTTCGACGCGATCGACGAGGTGCTGATCGCCGACCCGGCGTTTCCGCAGGACCAGGCCGTCGAGCTGGTCGACCGCTGCCACCAGCACGGCAAGCGCGTGCGCGTCGCGCCCTCGACGATGGAGATCCTGATGGACCGCGTCGAGTTCGTGCCGGGGCAGTCGCTGCCGCTGTTCGAGCTCAAGCCGCCCGTCTTCGAGGGTGCCGACTTCGTGCTCAAGCGGGCCTTCGACCTCGTCGGCTCGGTGCTGCTGCTGATCGTCATGTCGCCGCTGCTGCTGGCGATCGCGGTCGCGATCAAGCTCGGCTCGCGGGGGCCGGTGCTCTACCGCTCGCGGCGGCCGGGGACCGGCGGCAAGCCGTTCGACTGCCTGAAGTTCCGGACGATGGAGGACGGCGCCGACAGCCGCCAGGACGACCTCGAGCACCGCAACGAGGCCGGCGGGGCGATCTTCAAGATCCGCCAGGACCCGCGCGTCACGCGCGTCGGCGCGCTGCTGCGCCGCTTCTCGCTCGACGAGCTGCCGCAGCTGCTCAACGTGCTGCGCGGCGAGATGTCGCTCGTCGGGCCGCGGCCGCTGCCGCAGCGCGACTACGACCTGCTCGACGACTGGCACCGCAAGCGCTACCTGGTGCTGCCGGGGATGACTGGCCTGTGGCAGGTGTCGGGGCGCTCGGAGCTCGACTTCGACGAGCTGGTGCGGCTCGACTTCCTCTACCTCGAGCGCTGGTCGGTCTTCCTCGACCTGACGATCCTGCTGAAGACGATCCCCGCGGTCTTCCGCTCGCGCGGCGCCTGGTGACCGCCGCCCCGTGAGCGAGGAGTACACCCCGGACAACCTGCTCGACCGGCTGTCCGACCCGGCGACGCTCGACGTCCACTACACGCGGCTGCGCGAGCGCGAGCGCGAGCTGCTCGGCCGCCGGCTCGACCTCGGCGCCGGCGGCGACGTCCTCGCCGTCGGCTGCGGGCGCGACCCGGGGCGTCACCTCTTCCCCAAGTCGGAGTGGCGGATGACGGGCGTCGAGCTGGAGGAGGAGTGGCCGCGGGCGCTGGTGCGGCGCGGCGAGCTGGACGCCGGCTTCGCCGGGCGGGCGGGCGAGCTGGACGAGCTGCCCGACGGCGCGTTCGACGTCGTCCTCTACCGCTACGTGCTCCACCACATCGCGTTCCAGGGGCCGCTGGCGCCGGTCTTCGCCGAGGCGGCGCGGCTGCTGCGCCCGGGCGGGCTGCTGGTCGCGATGGAGCCGGGGGCGCTGCATCCCGTCGGCGCCGGGCTGTCGCTCGCCAACCGCGCCGGGCTCGGCGTGGCCGTCCACGGCACGCCCGACGACATCCCGCTGTCCGCCGCACGGCTGGAACGCGAGTCGCTCGCGGCGGGGCTGGCGCCGGAGGTCCTCGCCGTCACCTACGGCTGGCGACGGCTGCCGCCCGCCCTGCAGCGCGCCGCCTGGCGGCTCGACGGACCGCTCGGCGAGCGGCGCGGCGCGGCGCGCTTCGGCCACACCCTGATGCTGGTCGCCCGGCGCTAGCGTCCGGACCGTGGCGAGCGCCTACGACGACGACTTCTGGCGGCTGGTGCCGGAGGAGCCGGGGCCGCCGCCCGCCGAGCTGGTCGCGTTCGTCCGCGGCCTCGGCGCGGTCGGCGACGCGCTCGACCTCGGCTGCGGCGACGGGCGGCTGACGACGGCGCTCGACGCCGACGCGCTGACGATCGCCGACGTCTCGCCGGTCGCGCTTCAGCGGGCGAGCGCGCGGGTGGGCGCGGCGCGCGCCGACGCCGGGCGGACGGCTCCCGCGGCGGTCGAGCTCGATCCCGACGCGCCGCTGCCGCTGCCCGACAACGCCTTCGACCTCGTCCTCTGCGCCGAGACGGTCGAGCACGTGCGCGACGTCCAGCTGCTGCTGTCGGAGTGCCGGCGCGTGCTGCGCCCCGGCGGCCGGCTGGCGGTGACGACGCCGGCCCACTCGCGGCTGGCGGGGGTCGACGTCCTGGCGCGCGGGTTCGGGCGTCGCTTCCCGCCGCTCTCGCCGCACCTGCGCTTCTTCACCCGCGGCTCGCTGAGCGCGCTGCTCGACGAGCTCGGCTTCGACCCGGGTCCGGTGCGGCGCGCGCGCGGCACGCTGCTCGCCGTCGCTACGCGGTAGCCGCCGGGGCGAGGTCGGGGTGCCAGCCCGCGTTGGCGAGCGCGCAAGCTTCGTCGGTGCCGACGAACGGCGCGAGCGCGATGAAGCTGGCGATCCCCGCGACCTCGTAGAGCCGCTCCGGCCCGTGGAGGCGGATCTGCTGGTAGAGCAGCGCCGCGACCGAGGCGCTGATCGCCTCGGCGGCGATCGGGTTGACGTCGGGGTACTCGCGGGAGCCCATCAGCAGCACCGCGCCGAAGCGGCCGGTGGCGTGCTCGTGGCGCTCGAAGCCCTGCGAGCCGCTGGAGAAGATCCGCTGGCCGCCGAGCTGCGCCATCGCCGGATGGGTCGCGTTGAAGGCGAAGAAGGCGTGGATGACGTCGCGCGCGGCGCGCGGCCAGTCGGGCGCCCGCTCGTAGGCCGGCAGCGCGACCTCGACCAGCTGGCGCTCGCCGTCGTCGACCGCGGCCATGAACGCCTCGCGCTTGCTCGGGAAGTGGTTGTAGAAGGTGGTAAGCGAGATCGCGGCGCGCTGGCTGATCTCGGTGGTCGTCATCTCCTGGTAGCTCGTCTCGGCGGCCAGCTCGGTCACCGCGGCGAGGATCTTGCGACGCTGCGGGTCGGGGTCCGGTGTGGGAGACGGCAGGCGCGGCGGCTTGCGCGGCTTGCGCAGCCGCACCGAGGGCGCGCTGTAGCGCAGCGCCCATTCGAGCAGGTCGGGGACGAGCGCGGGCAGCTCGGCCTCCGTGCCGTGGCGCAGGCGCGTGCTGACGATCTGGCGCAGGCCGCCGAGCACGGCGCGAACGCCCTCGGCCGGCATCCCGGAGCGCTCGGGCGTCTCGGCGATCGCGCTCAGTGTCAGCCGCTCGAGCTGGTCGGCGAGCCGCTCCATCCGCTCGACGGCCTCCGGGCCGGCGGAGTAGATCTCGACCAGCCAGACGCGCGCGGCCGCGGGCTGGGCGAGGATCATCTCGACGAGTCCCTCGAAGACGGCGCGCAGCCGCTCCTCCCAAGACCGGTCGTTGTCGCGGTAGGAGTCGACGACCTGGTCGCGCGCGATCGCGGCCAGCTCGTCGAGCGTCGCGAGGAAGCATTCGAGCTTGTTGTCGTAGTGGCGGTAGAAGGCCGCCCGGGAGACTCCGGCGAGGTCGACGATGTCGGCGACGCGCGTCGCCTCGTAGCCCTGCTCGGCGACCACCGCGACGGTGGCGCCGAGGATCCGCTCGCGCTGGTTGCGCGCGACCGCGTCGGGGTCGTGTCCGGGTCCGGGGCGCAGCTGGCGCGACCGCAGCTCGTCCGCGGGACCCCAGGGAGTCATCGTGCGCGCGGAGCGTTGGCTGTCGACTAGCGAGAGAACCACTATTGGTCTGACCACATTAGGTAGCAGCCAGGTCGGCCGCAAGCGCCGCGTGGCTCGCGCGCCCTGGCCTAGGTGGTCCTCCGCGGCGGTGGCTTCAGCGTTCCCGCAGCGCGGGCAGCCAGAGCGCGCCGAGCTGGTCGGCGAGATCCGGCAGGCCGTCGACGTCGCCGGCGCGGGCGGCGCGCTGGACGACCTCGTAGATCCCGCCGACGACCATCTCGGCGACGAGCGGGGGAGCCTGGCCGCCACGCGTCGCCGCGAGCCCGCGGTCGAGCAGGTCGACGAAGCGCTGCAGTCCGCGCTCCTTGGCCTCGGCAGCCTTGGCGCCGAGGCCCGGAGCCTCGACGAGGCAGAGGCGAGTCGCGTCTGGGTCGGCGGCCGCCGCATCCAGGACGGCGCGCAGAGCGGCGCCGAATTGTACGTCGATGTCCGCTCCGAGGGGGCAGCAGCCGAGCGCTTCGGCCGCCGCCGAAGCGGCGGAGGCGAAGGCCGCGTCGACCTTGTCGAGCAGCACTACATCGAGATTTGCAGCGGGACTGGCGTTCTCCGCGAGCCGTCGGTGACCGGAGGGGTCATCCATGAACCCATCAGTTTATAGAGTTGCCCACACCGTTCAAGCCTCTGTGTCACCGGCTTTCTGCGGTACGCGCGTGGCTCCGGGAGACAGTGCCGTATCTCACGGGCGAGTATCCCCCCCAAATGGGGGGTTGCTGCCATAAAACGCCAGGCATACGGTGCCGGCACGGTTGGTCCCACTGGCCCCGAGGCGAACCTCGCTTCCGGGTCCAACGGTCCTGAAGAAGGAGAGCCCGATGAGCGCAGGTGGAGTGGTCGAGACGGCCGAGGTCGCTGGGACCACGCTGCTGGCCGGCGCCGCCGCCTCGCCGGCGGTCGGCTTCGGCACGCCCGCGGTTCCCGCCACTCCCGCCGAGAGCGGCGCGCTGGCCCGCGCCGCTCGTGCGGGCGCCGACATGGTCGGCGACGCCTGCGTCGTCTGGCGGGTGCTCGGCGACGGCCGGCTCGAGCCCGCCGCGACTTTCCACCGCGACCGCCGCGTCCGCTACGCGCTCGGTGAGTTCGTGCGACAGCAGCCGCTCGACGTCGGCGCGCTCTGGCCGGGACAGGTGGCCGCGACGGCCGCGCCCGTCCGCGCCCGCCGGATCCGCCTGAGCTCGCTCGGGGTCGAGGCGGCGATCGGCATGCGGCGCGCGCACGCGCTCGTGGTGCCGGTGCTCGAGGGCGGCCGTGCGGTGGCGGTCGTCGCCGCGCTGCGCGACTCCGGCGAGCCGGAGTACTCGCTGCGCGAGGAGCTGGTGCTGCGCCGTGTCGGCGTCAAGGCGGCCACCTCGCTCGCCGCGCCGGAGACCGGCGACGGCGGTGGCGATGACGGCGGTGGCGATGGAGATGGCGCCGGGCGAGGCGGCGAGCCGCCGTCGGACGGCCCTGGCTGGTCGCCGCCGCCCGCCTGGCTGATGGACCACGTCGGCGTCGGCGTCTGGATCGCCGACCGCGAGGGCGTCACCAGCTACGTCAACAACGCGATGACCGAGCTGCTCGGCCTACCGGCGACCGAGATCGTCGGGCGGCCGATGCGCGACTTCCTCGACGACGTCCCGCAGATGGTCCGCGGCGAGTACTGCATGGATGCCGAGCGCTGCGACCGGCGGCTGACCCAGCCCGACGGTCGTCACGTCTGGGTCGAGATGACCTCGCTGCCGCTCGTCGACGACGGCGGCGCCCGCCGCGGGACCGTCAACTCCGCGGTCGACGTGACCGAGCGCAAGAAGGTCGAGCTGGCCGCCCGCCAGCGCGTGCCGCGCGCGCACCGCAGGTTCTGAAGCGCCGGTCCCGGCTCAGGAGCCGCCGCGGCGGCGACGGCCGCGCTCGAGCTCGCGCGCGGCGGCGTCGGCGCCGACGAACGGCAGCACGCTCATGTACATCAGCTCCGGCACGAGCTGGGGCAGCTCGGTCGTCGCGCCGGCGGTGATCTCGCGGTAGAGGATCTCGCTGAGCCCGCCGACCATGCTGATGCCTGTGAAGGCGGGGAGGTCGCCGTCGGACTCGAGGCGGCCGGTGTCGTAGATGTAGGCGAACCCGCGCATCGCCTCGTTGCGGACCTGCACGGCCTGCGGTCCGGCCGCCAGCACCTCGACGAAGCAGACGCGCGCGACGAGCGGGTCCTGGGCGAGCGCGTTGAGCAGCGACGTCAGGCCGGCGCGCAGCTGGTCGACCCACTCGTCCTGGGAGTCGAATGCCTCGAGCGTCACCGAGAGCAGTCGCGCGAGCGCCTGCTGGTAGGCCGCGATGAAGCAGTGCTCCTTGTCCTCGAAGTGCTCGTAGAAGGTCTTGCGCGAGACGCCGGCGTGCGAGATGACGTCGGCGACGCGGGCGGCCTGGTAGCCGTCGCGGCCGACGGCGTCGGTCATCGCCGAGACGATCCGGCTGCGCTGCGACTCAGCGACCTCCTCCGGAGCGAGGCCGTGGCGGCCGCCGGGGATCTGGTCGGGCCGCCGGCGGCTCGGCCGGCGCGGAGTGCCGCCGCTGCCCTGGCGGGCCTTCCTAGAGGCCACGGGAAGTGTTCGTCCGGAGGGCGATGACGGGAACAGTCTAACGCCGCCGTACACCCCGCGGGTGTACGAATGGTACGCCGGTGGCTCTGGCTTTCCGCTCTGGGGAGCGGAACCAGTCGTTCTATGCCTTGAGCAGCACGAGCGGGGCGACCTGGCTCGCGACGATCTGCTCGGCGAGATCGGGCAGCTGCTCGGTCTCGCCGCGGTCGATCGGGGTGTAGATCAGCTCGTGGACGCCGCCGATCAACCCGCGGGCCGACAGCTTCGACAGCCGCTCGTCGCCGCGCAGGTCGTTGAGCGCACCCTCCATCAGGGTGGCGAGGCGATCCATCGTCTCGGCCCGGCGCGCGCGTGCGGCGGGGCCGGCGGCCAGCACCTCGACGATGCACAGCCGTGCGACGTCGGGTTCGTCGGCGCAGAACTGCAGGAACGCGCGCAGGCCCTGCTCGATCTTCTGCTCGGGCGCGTCGTCGGCCTGGTAGGCGTCGACGACCAGGCCGAGGACGTGGTCGATCGCCTCGTCGTAGGCGGCGAGGAAGCACTCCTCCTTGTCCTCGAACAGCTCGTAGTAGGTGCGACGGGAGAGGCCGGCGCGGGCGAGCAACCGGCGGACGGTCGTCTCCTGGTAGCCGTACTCGGCGACCGTCTTGGCCATCGCGCGCAGCAACCGGTCGCGCTGGATCTTGGTCACCACCGAGCGAGGGATCCCGTGCGGGCCGCCGGTCAGCTTGATGTTCGCCTGGTCCCACATGGGCACCACCATAGACCTCTGGTTCTCCGGACGCAACCATAAATTTTGAGTTTCTAGAAACGGCGACGTTCTCTGGCTCGCTCCCGTTCGTCGCCGTGATGTGGCCATGTTTTTGGCTCTGGAAGGGGCGTGGCGCCGCCAGTCGGGCTCGACGCGACGGTCTGCGAATGGGAACGGCGCCGGTTCGCGGAGGCGGGAGGGTGGCGTACCTGGAGCCCGGCGGAGTGGTCCGAGCCCGCTCCACAACCGGTTCCGCTGCGCCAGGAACCCTCAGTTATGTGGCGCACGGCCTTACCTTGTACGTCGTCGTAACGGATCCCGATGGCCTTGCCCTTGCAAACATTGGTGTTTCAAGGGGTTCAATGCAATTACGCAGTACGCGCTTGACTTCCGTGGACGCAAGTGTCTATCGTGTCGCCACCGCCAACGTAGGCGGGTTCGTGGGCGGGTCTCCCGCCTCGCCCACGTCAGCGTGACCCCCGCCGGCCGAGGAACCTCTCTCCCGAGGCCGGCGGGGGATCGCGTGCTCAGGTGAGCGCCAGCACGCCGTCGCCGGCCGCCGGATCGACGCGCTCGGCGGCCGTGCTCGCCCACATCTGGCGCAGCTCGGGCAGCAGCAGCGGCAGCTGCTCGGACTCGCCGCGTGCGACCCGCTGCGTGGATCAGCGTGCTGGTGCCGAGCACGATCACCTCGGCGGCGACGGGCGGCATCGGCTCGCCGTGCGTCAGGCGCAGGCGCTCGACGAAGTCTCGCGAACCGCCCGAGAGCGTCGTCGCGCCGGGCGCGCGCCACCGGTCCGGCGTCGGAACCTCGACGAGGCAGGTGCGGGCGAGCGCCGGCTCGACCGCGAAGAACCACAGCACCCGCCGATGACGGCGTCGAGCTGCCCTCCAGGCGTCTCGTCCGGGCGTGTCGGTCGTGTCGGCGAGGCCCGCTCCGCACCTGCGTGCACGCGCTCGATCATCCGGTCGTACACGGCGACGTAGCAGTGCTCGAGGCTGCGGAAGTAGTCGTAGAACTCGCGACGGTCAGGTCGGCCTCGCGCGCGACACGGTCGGGGCTCGCGCCCTGCCAGCCGCGTCGTCACCACGCTTGTCAGCGCATCGACAGAGTGCATCCCGTCTCTGGCGTTGCGACCTGCCGCGTTGCATCCGTGACGCTCCCGCTCGTCATCGGCATTACCTGCTGCTAGCGAGCGAGCATAACGCCGCCGGCTGCTGCCCGCGACGGAGGGCTACGGGGCTGCCGCGGCGAGCTCGGTGCTCGGCGACGAGTCGCGCGTTCGCGTGACCGCGCGGCGCCGGAGTGGGGATCGAGCGCAGCGCGCGCCCGGCGGCGACGAGCGCCTCCGGGCGCGGCGGCGATCGACCTGGAGCTCGGCGATCCGCAGCCACGGCCCGGGTCGCGCGGGCGTTCGGCCGCCGCGCGGCGCAGGGCGGCGATCGCGGCGCGGCGCGGTCGATCGTCGTCAAGGCCGTGGCCGATCGCGTAGTGCGGCTCGATCGAGCGGGGATCAGATCGCGGGCGTCGACGGCCGCGCGCAGCGCGGCGACGGTTCGCCGTCGGCGGTCGATTCGTAGCTGCGGGCGAGCGCGCGGTCGGCGGCACCGGTTGCCAGATCGCCCAGCCGCAGACCGCGCGGTCAGCGCGACCGCCGCACAGGAACCGAGTCGGCGGGGCCGGGCTCGGGCGGTCGGCCCGCGGGACTCTGCGTCGCTGGTAGGTCCGCCGCCAGGGGGCCGCGGCCGGCGACGAACCCGGCGGCGACCAGCGCGTCGTGGTCAGGCCGGGCACGAACCAGGTCCAGTCGGTCGCCGACTGGACGCCGTAGACGACGGCCGCGAGAGCGAGTGCCGCGAGCGCGGCGCGGTCGGTGGTCCAAGAGCGGGCGCTGGGACGTCAGCGGTCGCCACCAGCGGCGCGGCTGCAGACCGGTGGCGCGAGAAGCCGCGACGAGCCACCCGACCAGCAGCGCGAAGCGCGGCCAGCCCGCCGAGCAGGCCGAGATCGCTGAGCGTCTGTGGCACGAAGCCATGGGCGCGTCGGGCTCGTGCCGCCGTGTCGCGGTGCGCGAGCCGCGCGAGCGCGAACGATGCCGGCGCCGAGGCCGGCGAGTGGCGTCCTCGTCGAAGCACCTCGAACGCCTCGCGCCAGTAGCCGAAGCGCTCGGAGGCGACGCGACCCGAGTCGGCCGCTGCCCGTCGGCGGGGCGGCGCTATCGCTGGTCAGCTCGTCGACGCGGTCGGAGATCGTCCCGGTCAGGCCGCGGTCGCTGGTCGCGACCGACGTCAGCAGCGCGAGCGGAACGAGCGCGACGACGACGGTCACCGCCGCGCCGCACGCGCAGGCGGGCGCGCGGCGACGGCTGGTGGCGGGCGCCGACGGCCTCGACGACGAAGTCCCGACGGCGAGCAGCACGACGACCAGCGACGGCGAGCATCAGCCCGAACTCGCCGGCGATCGCCTCGCGGGCGGCAGCGGCTGCAGGCCGACGCCGAACGGGTCCTTCGACACCGCCCAGGCGACGACTGGCGCGGCGGCGGCGCCGGCGGCGATCAGGACGACGAGGCTGCGCAGTCGCAGCGGGACCAGCACGAGCCAGAGCGCGCCGCCGACCTGCCGCGGCGACCGCGCGCCGCGCGACTGGGCGATCGCCAGCGTGGCGATCAGCAGTCCGGTGGCCGGGTAGGCGAGTACGCGGCCGAAGGTGGAGCCGCTGCGCCGCGCGCCGAGCCAGAGCGCCGGGACGATCCCGACCGCCGCGCAGCCGGCGAGCGCGTTCCAGTAGTCGAACGGCTGGCCGATCCGCCCGCGAACGCGACCTCGTCGAACGAGGCCGGCCAGACGCGCGCGGCCAGGCCGTAGGCGCAGATCGCGACCGTCGCGAGCACGATCGCGCGGGCTACCGCGGCGCCGCCGTCGGGCGCCAGCCGGGCGAGCGCGACCGCGCCCGCGAAGACGGCGAAGTAGGCGAAGGTGCGGCCGGCCTCGACGTAGGAGACGTCCGGTAGGATCGACCAGTCGACCGACGGCCGCCGTTACGGCGGCCAGCACGGCGAACGCGGCGACGGCCGTCGCGCCGTGGGGCGGCCGCGGCGGGCGAGCAGCAGCGCGGCGCAGACCGGAGCGCGCCGAGTGCGATGGCGACCGCTCGACGACGGCGGTTCGCTCGAGACGCGTTGCCGCCCCGCGCGCCGAGCGCGGCGCCGAACAGCGCCGCCGCGACGTAGCAAAGCGCTAACTGTTGCGGAACGGAAGGGGGACACGGCGGAGCGCATTGGCGAAGGCCGGATTGCGCCTGGAGGCATACCAGAGACCGCCGCCGACCCCGGCGCACACCAGCGCGACGAGGGCGAGGATCAGCGGTAGCGAGGAGTCGCCGCCCGAGCCGCCGTCGCCAGTTGCCGTCGCGGTGTCGTCCTGGACGAGATCGTCGCTGATCGCCGCGAGCTGCTGGTTGCGCTTCTCGCGCTTCTGCTTGGTCTTCTTGGCGGCGATCTTGCCGCTCCGTCGGCGTGACGACGCCGTCGCCGTCGAGGTCGGCGCTGGCGGCGCTCGCGGAGCCGCCGTCTCCGCCGGAGTCTTCGCGACTCTTGCCAGCGCGGCGAGCTCGGCACTGGATCATCTGCCGCAGGTCCCGTACTCGGCGAGATCGGCCTGGATCTCCGTCAGCGCGCCTGGAGAGGTCCGCGCGCGAGTGCTTGCGCTCGAAGCTGTCGCTGTCGGCGCAGTCGCGCTGCACGGCGAGCGCGCTCGCGGACGCCGCCTGGGCGGCACGAGCAGCGCGACGCACGACCAGCGAGGGCAGCAGCAATTGTCGGATGGTTCTCTCATGCATTGAGACTCAGACCCAGGGCACCGTGCGCGTCGCACGTCGATCCCTACCCCACCAAGCGTGTGAGGCTACCAATCGTCTCCCGCTCGCCAACTTCGTCCAGCTCCGGCCGCGGCGAGCGCGCGACCCATCCCCGTTGCCCATGCGGCCGGCGAGTAGGCGGACGCGTCGGAGTAGGCAGACGTTCCCAATTCCGCGCGCAGATCGGCGTCCGCCGCGAGCGCGCGCAGGCGCGTCGCGAGCGCGTCGGGGTCGCCGGCCGGGAAGGTGAAGCCGTTGCGGCCGTCGCGCACCAGCCCCCCGGCCGCCGCGCCGACGGCGTCCGAGGTGACGACCGGCGTGCGTTGCAGCATCGACTCATTGACGACAAGACCCCACGGCTCGCGGAAACGTCGCGGTGTGGATCGAGGGAAGGACCAGCACGTCGGCGGCGGCGTAGAGCGCCGGCAGGTCGTCGCGATCGACGTGCCGAGCAGGCGCGCCTCGGGCAGGTCGCGCGCGACGGTGGCGGCGAGCGGCCCGTCACCGGCCAGCGCGAGCCGGGCGCCAGGTCCCGAGCTCGGCGCGGCGCCAGGCGTCGAGCAGCGTCGCGATTCCCTTCTCCGGCACCAGGCGGCCGACGTAGAGGACGAGCAGCTCGGTGCCGGGTCCGCCCGCGCGCTCGCGGGCGGCGGCGCGGTCGGCGTCGGCGACCGGGGCGGCGAAGTGGTCGACGTCGACTGCCTGGGGCGCGACTCGACGATGCCGGCGGCGCGTACCGCGGTAGCCCTCGACGTAGCGGCTGACGTGCGGGCCGTAGGTCGCGACCGCGTCGGCGTCGCGGTAGAGGTGGCGCGTCGGCAGGAACGAGAGCGCGTGCGCCGGCGTGCGCGGGTGGGCCCAGATCGTCGCCCAGAGCACGAACGGCACGCCCGTGCGGCGGGCGGCGGCGTAGGCGCCCGGCAGCGCCAGGCGCCCGTCGATCCCGGCGATCACCGCGCGGTAGCGGCCGGAGGCCGCGAGCCGGACGGCGCCCGGCCTCGGTCGTGCGGTGGACGGTCAGGCCGGGGACCGGCGGGCCGGCGTGCCGTGGGCGATCACCTCGACGTCCTCGGCCTCGGCGAGCAGGCGGAACGGCTCGCGCCGGTAGGGCGAGACGATCCCGGTCAGCAGGCAGGCTGGGCGCGGGTCGGCGGGCACGGCGCAACATAGCCGCGGCGGACGCCGTCCGCTTCCCCGGCTGAGTAATACAGTCGCGCCCGTGGCCGCTGGTCGACATCGCGATCGTCTCGCTGGGGACGACGATGGGCTGGCGGCGCGCCGACGAGGCGCTGGCCGAGCACGTCGAGGCGGCCGGCGCGAGCTGCGAGCTGCGGCCGATGCGGATCGGCCCGGCGGCGCGCCGGTTGCAGCGGACGATGGCGACCGACCGACGTCGTGCAGGCGCTGGCGGCGCGGCGGGCGGCGGCGGACGTCGACGCGCGCGCGGTCGTCTACTCGAGCGTCACGGCGGCGCTGCTGCAGCCGTCGCGACACCCGCACGCGGTTCGCTTCGACACGATCGCCGCGCTCAGCCGCCCGGGCGTCGGCGGGGCCTGGCAGCGGCGCCGCGAGCGGTCGGTGCTGGCGCGCGCGGACCTGCTGCTGCCGTGGAGCGAGGCGGCGGCGGAGGCGGCGCTGGCGGGCGGCCGGCGGCGGCGCCGGACGACGATCGTGCTGCCGTGTGTCGTCGACGCCTCCGAGGCCGGCGGCGGTCGTGGCGGAAGGCGGTCGGATCGCGACGGCGTACGCGGCGAACCCCGACAAGCGCGGGCTCGACGTGCTGTGCGCGGCCTGGGCCGCCGCGGCGCCGGACGGCGTGCGGCTCGTCGTCGGCGGGATCGAGCGTGCCGACGCGCTGCGGTGGCTGGCGCGCACCGGGGTCGCCGAACCGGCGGGGGTCGAGTTCGCCGGCGCGCTGGAGCGCGAGCGCTGGACCGCGCTGGTCGCCGCGTCGCGCGTCTACGTCAGCGCGGCGCGCTACGAGGACTGGGGGATCGCGCAGATGGAGGCGCTCGCCGCCGGCGTCCCGCTCGTCACCTCCCCGACCCCGGGCCCGAACGTCGCGCTGCCGATCGCCCGCCGGCTCGCGCCCGAGCTGGTCGCCGCCGACGCCGGGCCCAGCGCGCTCGCCGAGTCGCTCCGCGCCGGACTCGCGCTCGGCGACGGCGCGCGCGCCGACTACGCCGCCGCTGCCCGCGCTGCGCTGGAGCCCTACTCCGACGCCGCCCTGCGCGCGGTCGTCGCCGAGCGCGTCGTGCCGGCCCTGCTCGGCTGACCCCGCTCGCGAGGGTTACCCGGCGGACTTATTTCGGCCGCGAGGTCACGCTCGGTTCTCGGGGGTCGGCCGGGTCGGCGGGCGGGCGGTCAGCGGTCCAGCAGGCGCTCGTAGATCGCGCTCCAGCGGGCGGCGATCGCGCCGTAGCCGTAGCGGTCGCGGGCGCGGGCGGCCAGCGCGGCGGGGTCGAAGCCGCGGGCGAGGGTGGCGCGGATCGCGGCGGCGAGGGCGGCCGGGTCGGCGGGCGGGACGAGCGCCCCGGCCGCGTCGTCGACCAGCTCGGAGACGCCGCCAACGTCGGAGGCCACGGCGGGCAGCCCGCTCGCCTGGGCCTCGATCAGGACGACCGGCAGGTTCTCGGCGAGGCTGGGGAGGACGAACAGGTCGGCGGCGCGCATCGCCTCGGCGATCTCCTCGCTTCGGCCGCTCGCCGAGGAAGCGGACGCGGTCGGCGATGCCGAGGTCGCGGGCAAGCTGTTCGAGCTCGGCGCGCAGCTCGCCGTCGCCGACGACGTCGAGCGTCGCGTCGGACAGCTCGCGTCAGCGCGGCGAGCAGATGGCGGTGGCCCTTCTTCTCCGCGAGCGCGGCGACGTTGAGCAGGCGCGGGCCGGCGCTGCTCGGGGCCGCCGTCGCGGGCGGCGCGAACGCTTCGACGTCGACCACGTTCGGCACGACCTCGAACGTCGCGCGCGGCGCCAGGGCGCGCAGGTGGCCGGCCAGCTCCTCGCTGACCGGGGCGACGAGGTCGGCGCGCTCGAACGACTGCTCGGCGAGCGGCCGGTCGTAGCCGGTCGACGAGGCCGCGCTGGAAGCCGGTGTAGTGCTCGGTGATCGCGACCGGCGCGCGGTCAGGCGGCCGAGGATCAGCGCCGGCGGGGCGGCCTCGAAGACGTGGACGTGGACGACGTCGGGACGCCAGCCCTCGCGGCGCAGGCGGCGTCGGGCGGCGAGCATGCCGAGCAGCTGGAAGCCCATCGCGGCGGGGCGCAGGAACGGCCGGCGGTAGCGGACGCGCACCGTGCGGACGCCGTCCTCGACCGAGTCCTCGATCCGGAAGGCGGCGAAGCCGGGCCGCGGGGTGGCCAGCGAGGCGAGCACGACGACGTCGTGGCGAGTGGCGAGCGCGCGGGCGTGCTCGCGGCAGAAGGCGCCGAAGACGGGCCGGTCGGGCCACGGGTACCACTTCGGCACGACCAGGATCCGGCGACGCGGCGTCAAGACGGCAGCCGCCGGATCGTCGCGAGCGTCCGCTGCGCCTCCTCGGTGCGGACGTACGGCTTGCCGGCGAGGAAGCGGCGCGCCTCGTCGATCGCCTCGGCGTGGGTGTAGGTGGTGGCGACCTTCTGCGCCTCGTGGCGGACCGGCAGCGCGTCGAGGATCCCCAGCCGCCAGCCGCGTTCGCGCGCGAGCGCGCCCCAGTGGTTGTCGAGCCCCCAGCCGAAGCGCAGCTCGGGGAACGGAGTCAGCTCGGCGGCGGCGCGGCGCGGAGAAGAGCGTCACCGGGCCGATCTCGACGTAGTCGGTGCGGCGAGCGAGCGACAGCGGGCGGCGGCGGGTGACGCGCCACGCGGCATGGCTGCGCATCGTCTGGGCGGGCTGGGCGAGGTCGAGGCCGAGCCGCTCGCAGAGCGCGAGCGCGCGGTCGAGGAAGCGCGGCGGCCAGCTCGACGTCGTCGTCGGAGACGACCAGCCAGTCGAAGCCGTCGAGCGGGGGCGCGGCGGCGAGCAGGCGGTTGAGGTTCTCGAACTTGCCGCCGCCGGCGAGGTCGTCGAGGGCGGTCTCCGCGGCAAGTGCGGGCTCGGCTGGGCCGGTGGCGCCGAAGGCGTGCGCGACGGTGTGGCGGTCGGAGCGCAGGCGCGGGAGGGCGCGCGGCAGCAGCGAGCCGGGGCGGTAGATCGACAGGGCCAGCACGCGGCGCGGCGGTTGGGTCGCGGCGAGGCGGTCGAGGCGGGGGCCGGTTAGGGCGGCGAGAGCGGCCGCGTTCTGCGCCCAGTCGGCGGCGGTCCGGGTGACCGTCAGCTTCTTCCCGGCGACGGTGCCGGACTCGCCGGACAGGAAGGTGGCGGGGTCCGGCGGTGCCGGGTCCTCGGACGGCGCGGGGTCGCCGGGCGGCGGCGTGTCGGCGGCCGGCGGGCGTCCGCGCGGGGCGTCGGGGTGCGCGCTCTCGGTCATCGTCCGCGCAGCGTCTCGACCAGCCGGCCGGTCGCGTGGGCGCCCATGATCAGGCCCTGCGGGCAGCGGCGCCGCGCGGTGTGCCAGCCCGCGCCGGCGAGGTCGCGCAGCTCGCGACGGAGCGGCAGCGCGGTTCCCTTGCGGCGGTCGTTGCGGACGGCGGAGCGGCCGCGGCGGTACTCGGCGCGGGCGAGCGAGCGCAGGCGGGCGTCGTCGCCGGCGCGGCGGTGGTCGAGCCAGGCGTCGGCGACGTAGGCGATCCGGCCGCCGTCGGCGTGCAGGCGGATCTGCCACTCCTCCTCGTCGCCGTAGATCGGGATGTCGGCGTCGAAGGGGCCGATCCGCTCGATCGCGCTGCGCCGCACCGCCATGTTGGCGCTCCAGACGAAGTCGGTCTCGCGGTCGGCGGGCCCGAGGTCGAGCGTCGTGACCGGAGCCGACTCGCGGCCGCAGAAGCGGGGGGCGGGACCCTCGAGGCTGGCGCGGATCGGGCCGCCGAGCGCGTCGGCCCACCCGTGCCGCTCGGCGCCGGCGACCAGCGCGGCGGCCCAGCCGGGCGGGACGCGGACGTCGTCGTCGATCAGTGCGATCAGCGGCGCCCGCCCCTCCGCGATCCCGGCGTTGCGCGCGGCGTTGGGCCCGCGCGAGCGGTCGTGACGGACGTAGGCCACGCGTTGCGGACAGTTGCGCACGCTGGAGCGGGTCTGGATCTCCGAGGGAGTGTCGGGCGGGGCGGGCGCTCGCCCTGTGGCGGCGGCGACGGGCGGGGCGCTCGCGTCGCGGGCTCGGGCCGCCGCGTCGGCGACGACCTGCCCGGTCGCGTCGCTGGAGCCGTCGTCGACGACGATCACCTCGTACTCGACGCCGGGAGCCTGGGCGGACAGCGAGGCCAGGGTGACCTCCAGGTAGCCGGCGCGGTCGCGCGTCGGCACGACGACGGAGAGGGCCGGCACGGGCATAGCGTCGGTAGGTTAGCCGCGGTGTCCGCAGCCCCGCGCGTGCTCGTAGTGCACAACCGTTACCGGATCGAGGGCGGCGAGGAGCGCTCCGTCGATCTTCAGCTGCGGGCACTCGAGGCGGCGGGCGTCGAGCACGCGCTGTTCGAGCGCCGCTCAGCCGACGCCGGCCGCGGCGCGGCGGCGCGCGCGATGCTGCGCGGCGGCGCCGATCCAGGCGAGTTGGCCGACGCGGTTCGCCTGCTCGCGGCCGCCGGTGGAGAGCGAGACCGCGATTCCGGCGAAATAACCGCCGCAAGTCGGCTCTCACTCGGGGGGGTGGTGGTCCACGCCCACAACACGGTGCCGCTGATCGGGCCGGGCGGGCTAGCGGCGGCACGCGCGGCGGGGGCGCGGGTCGTGCTGCACCTGCACAACGTGCGGATCTTCTGCGCGACCGGGTTCGGCGAGCGCGACGGAGGGCCCTGCCGGCGCTGCCGGGGCCGCAACACGCTGCCGGGGCTGGCGCTGAACTGCCGCAGGTCGCTGCCCGAGGCCGCCGTCTACGCGACGGCGCTGGCGGCGCACCAGCCGCGCCTGCTTGCCGCCGTCGACCGCTTCGTCGCGCCGAGTGCGGCGGCGCATGATGAGCTGGCGGCCCGCGGCCTGCCCGCCGAGCGGATCGAGGTGCTGCGCCACTACCTGCCGGCGGACGCGTTCGCCGACCGGTCGTCCGCGGGGGAGGGCGGCTACGCGCTGGTCGCCTCGCGCCTGTCGTCGGAGAAGGGGATCGAGGACGCCGTGCGCGCGTGCGTCAGTGCCGGAGTTCCGCTGCGCATCGCCGGCGAGGGGCCGGAGCGCGAGCGGCTCGAGCGGCTGGCGACTTCGCAAGTGACGTTCCTCGGCCGGCTCCCGGCCGAGGCCGTCCGCGACCAGCTCGCCGGCGCCGCGATGGTGCTGATGCCGTCTCGCTACCACGAGTTCTCGCCGTACTCGGCGCTCGAGGCGCTGGCCGCCGGGGTGCCGGTCGTCGCGACCGCGATGGGCGGGCTGCCGGAGCTGCTCGGCGAGGGGCGGTGCGTGGCGGTCGGCGACATCCCGGCGTTCGCGGCGCGGGTCGCGAAGCTCTGGGAGGACCCGGCCGCGCGCGCGGCCGAGGGCGACGCGGCGATCGCCCGCGCCCGCGAGCGCCACTCGCTCGACCGCTACACCGCCGACCTGCTGGCGCTCTACGACGCGCTGCGCTGACCGGTCGCGGGGAGGCTCGCGTCGCTAGCGGCGCGCGGCCGGCGCGGCTGCGAGCCGTCCGCGCCACCAGTCGAGCGTGTCGGCGACCGTCTGCTCGAGTGGGATCTCCGGCTCCCAGCCGGTCGCCGCGGTCAGCCGGGCGTGCGAACCGCACATGTCGCGGGCGTCGTGGTCGCGCAGCAGTGCCGGGTCGACCTCGTGGCGGACCGGGATCCGCGCCTGCCCGGCGACCAGCTCGACCAACTCGGCGACCGACGTCGAGTGGCCGCTGCAGACGTTGAACGCGCCGTCGCTCCCGCACGCCAGGGCGTAGGCGCGGACCACGTCGCGGACGTCGGTGAAGTCGCGCCGCGACTCGGGGTTACCGGTCCGCAGCGTCATCTCGCGCTCGCCGGCGGCCTCGGCGGCGGCGACCTGGCGGGCGATCGAGCTGACCACGTACTCCTCGAGCTGGCCCGGCCCCGCATGGTTGAACGGCCGCAAGCGCGCGACGGGGAAACCGAACGCATCCGCGTACTGGCGGCCGAGCAGGTCGGAGGCGACCTTGCCGACGGCGTAGGGGTTGCCGGGGGCGAACGGGGCGTCCTCGTCGATCGGGAAGCGCTCCGGGTCGCCGTAGACCTGGCCGGAGCCGACGACCGCCACGGCCGCGCCGGGCGCCTCGTGGCGGACCGCCTCGAGCACGTTGAGCGTCATCTCGACGTTGGTCAGCAGCCCCTCGTCGGGCCGCTCCCACGACTTGCTCGGCGAGCTGAAGGCGGCGAGGTGGAAGACCCGCTCCGGCTGGAGCGCGGCGATGCGCACCCGCACCGCGGCGGCGTCGCGCAGGTCGAGCTCCTCGCGGCTCGGCGCGTCGACCGGCCCGCCGCCGTCGCGCTCCAGCAGCTCGACCAGGTGACGGCCGGCGAAGCCGCCGCCCCCCGTCACGAACGCGCCGCTCACCCGCGCCGCTCCCGCAGGTACTGGCGTGCGACGCCGGCGACGAAGCGCGGGTTCGAGCGCAGGTAGCGCGGGAGCTGGCGGCGCGGCTCCTGCACGACGCGGTGCGCCCACTCGAGTCCGCGATCCTGCATCCAGCGCGGCGCCTGGTCGACGCGGTCGGCGTGGAAGTCGAACGCGGCGCCGACGCCGCAGAGCACCGGCGCTTCGAGCTGGGGCCGCAGCCGTGCCATCCAGCGCTCCTGCTTCGGCATCCCGAGCCCGACCCAGACGACGTCGGGCGCGTCGGCGTTGATCCGGTCGGCGACGAGGCGGTCGTCGTCGGCGGTCGGCTCGCGGTGCGGCGGCGACCAGCCGCCGGCGATCTCGAGGCCCGGGTAGTCGCGCAGCAGGTTCTCGGTCAGCGCCGCCAGCGCCGCGTCGTCGTGGCCGCCGTAGAGCCAGATCCGCTGCCCGTGGCGGGCGGCGTGGGCGCAGTGGTGGCGCATCAGATCGGGCCCGTAGACGCGGCCGTGCAGCCGCTCGTGGCCGGGGCCGCCGAGCAGGTTCGCCGCCCAGACGACCGGCATCCCGTCGGGGACGGTCAGCGTCGCGTCGCGCAGCGCGGCCATCAGGAGCGGGTCGTCCTGGGCGGTGACGAGCGACATCGCGGGCGCGGCGCAGATCCAGCCGCGCTCGCGGCGGCGGACCATCTCGTCGATCACGCCGATCGCCCGCTCGTAGTCGACGAGCGCGATCGGCACGCCGAGCACGTCGCGGCGGCCCACGCCCGCGGCGGCGGGCGGCTGGTCGGTCACTGTCACGGTGGGAGGCGTCCGGCTCACCCGCGAGAAGATACGCCCATGAGCGACGCGCGCCGGCTCGCGACCGGTTCACTCGCGCAGCAGGCGGCGCAGCTGTCGGGGCTCGTGGCGATGTTCGCCGTGATCACCGTGCTCGCGCGCAAGCTGTCGCTGACCGAGCTGGGCGTCTACGGGCTGATCAACTCGCTCGCCGGCTACCTGCTGATCGTCCAGAACGCCGCGGCGGGCGCGGCGGTCAAGGCGATGGCCTCGGCGCGCGACGAGCGCGAGGGCTCGGCGGCGTTCTCGACGTCGGCGCTGATGTACGTCGGCGCGGGTGCGCTGGCCGCGGTCGCGCTGACCGCCGTCGGGCTGATCTTCGCCGCGGTCCTCGACCTGTCGCCGGAGCTGGCGCGCCAGACCCGGCTCGGCGCGGTCGCGGCGGGCGTCGTCGCGCTCGTCGGCTGGCCGCTGACCGTCTACCGCGACGCGCTGCGCGCGCGGTCGCGCTTCGTGCTCGGGGCGGCGGCCGAGACGGTCGGGATCGTCGCGTCGATCGGGCTGGTCTTCGTGCTCGTCCTGGTCGACGCTCCGCTCTGGGCGCTGATCGGCAGCGCCAGCGCGATCCCGCTGCTGGCCGGCGCGGCCTGCCTCGTTGCCGCCCGGGCGACCGGGTTGCCGTGGCGGCTGCGGCCGCGGCTGGCGACACGCGCCGCGGCGCGCGACTTCCTCGGGCTCGCCGGCTACATCTCGCTCGCCGAGGCCGCCAGCGCAGTCGTCTACGTCGCGACGCGGACGATCCTCGGCGTCGCGCGCTCGCCGGCGACGGTCGGCCTCTACGAGGGGCCGGTGCGGATCCACAACCTCTTCCGTGCGCTCAACGGGGCGGTCACGGTCACGGTGCTGCCGACGGCCGTCCGCTACCACGGCGAGGGCGACGAGCGGCGGCTGCGCGAGCTGCTGGTGCGCGGCTGCCGTTACGCGCTCGCCGGGGTCGTGCCGCTCGCGGTCGTCGGGATGGTGCTCGCCGGGCCGATCCTCGACGCCTGGCTCGGCTCGGAGTTCCGCCAGGCCGGGCCGGCGCTGGCGATCATGCTCAGCCACTGGCTGCTCAACGGCGTGCTCGGGGTGACCGCGGCGATGCTGGTCGCCGTCGGCGCGGCGCGCGAGCTGGCGCGCTGGGCGCTGGCGGTCGGGGCGGGCACGGTCGTGCTCGCGCTCGTCCTGGTGCCGGAGCTTGGCCTCGACGGCGCCGCGCTGGCGATGGCGATCCCCTACGTCGCGCTCTTCCCCTACATGCTGCGGATCACGCTGCGGGCGGTGCCGGTCCCGGTTGGCGAGCTGGTGGGGCGGGCGTTCGTCCCGGCGTGGCTGCTCGGCGCCGCGCTGGCAGGGGTGCTGGGGGCGGTGCGGGTGACGGTGGACCCGGAGGGGGCGGTGGCGGTGGTCGCGACGGCGGCGGTCGCGCTCGCCGTCTACTGGGCGGCCTACTACGCCGTCGCGCTCAGCGGCGACGAGCGGGCGCTGGTGCGCGGACTCGCGCGCCGCCGTTCCGCCGCCTGAGTACGGGACCGTCCTCGACGCCGCTAGCCTGATCGGCGGTGGCCGACGGCGTCACAGGCAAGCGGATCATGCTCACCGGTGGGGCGGGCTTCCTCGGCTCCAAGGTGCGTGAGCGGCTCGAGGCGGCGGGTGCCGCCGAGCTCTTCGTTCCGCGCCGCGCCGACTACGACCTGACCGACGCGGCGGCCGTGGCACGCGCCTACGACGGCGCCCGGCCCGACACCGTCGTACACCTCGCGGCCGAGGTCGGCGGGATCGGCGCCAACCGCGACAACCCGGGCCGCTACTTCTACGCGAACATGGCGATGGGCCTCCACCTGATCGAGGAGGCGCGCCGCCGTGGCACCGGCAAGATCGTCCAGGTCGGCACGGTCTGCTCGTACCCGAAGCACACGCCGGTCCCGTTCTCCGAGAGCGAGCTGTGGAACGGCTACCCGGAGGAGACCAACGCGCCCTACGGCGTCGCGAAGAAGGCCCTGCTGGTGATGCTCCAGGCCTACCGCGAGCAGTACGGCCTCGACGGCGTCTACCTGCTGCCGGTCAACCTCTACGGCCCCGGCGACAACTTCGACCTCGAGTCCAGCCACGTCATCCCGGCGCTGATTCGCAAGTGCGAGGAGGCGCGCGTCGCGGGTCGCGACGAGGTCGTCTGCTGGGGCACCGGCAGCGCGTCGCGCGAGTTTCTCTACGTCGACGACTGCGCCGACGCGATCGTCGCCGCCACCGAGCGCATCGACGACCCGGTGCCGATCAACCTCGGCGCCCACCGCGAGATCAAGATCCGCGAGCTGACCGAGACGATCGCCCGCCTGACGGGGTTCGCGGGCGAGCTGGTCTGGGACACCAGCAAGCCCGACGGCCAGCCGCGCCGCTGCCTCGACACCAGCCGCGCCACCGAGCTGCTCGGCTTCACCGCCGCTACGGACTTCGAGGACGGGTTGCGGCGGACGATCGAGTGGTACCGCGAGCACGTCGCCGCGGGATCGCCGGCGACGTCCTAGCGCCGCGAGCGAAGGATTGTCGGGGTGTCCACCCCAACAATCGTCAAATCGGTTGCGAGTACCACTCGTCGACGGCTCGGGCCGAGTCGTCGACGGTCAGCTCCGGAGCGCGGCGGGCGAACCAGGCCGCCGTCGAGTCGCGCAGCGCCGCGCCGCCGTCGTGGCAGGCGAGGATCGCGGCGGCGAGGTCGTCGGGGTCCGCGGACGGGGCGACGAAGCCGTTGACGCCCTCCTCGACCAGCTCGACCGCGGCGTTGTCGTCGCCGCGACGACGACGCTCGGCGTCCCGCGCGCGGCGGCCTCGACGACGACCATGCCGTAGCCCTCGCGGCGCGACGGGCAGCACCATGCAGAGCGCGCGCGCGCAGCGCGTCCGTCGACCTCCTCGGCGGCGACGAAGCCGGGCGCCTCGACGGCGTCGCCGACGCCGGCCGCGGCGATCGCGCGCCAGCACGCGCTCGCGCTCGGGCCCGTCGCCGAAGATCGCGCCGCGCAGCTCGGGCACGCTCGCGGCGCGCCGCGGCGACCGCCGCGCGACGAGCGCCGGCACGCGCTTCTCCGGGATGTGGCGGCCGGCGAAGACGACGAGCGGCGTCGCGCTCGGCCGCGGCTCGGCGTGCGGCTCCAGCGGCCCGCGTAGAGCGCCCGCGAGCAGCATCGCGGCGCCGCGCGCAGGCCCTCCTCGCGCAGCCGCTCGGCGTGCAGCGCGCGAGAAGCAGAACGCGCGCTGCGGGACGCCGCGCGCACAGCCGCTGCACGAGCCAGCCGACGCGCCCGCCGGCGCCGGCCGAGGTACTCGCGCCAGTACGTCGCGCGTCCAGACCTCGTGCCAGTCGACGACGCAGCCGGTAGCGGCCCGGCGCAGCGCGGCGCGGCCGCGAGCAGCGAGAAGTACGGGAACGAGCAGGTGTGGACGACGTCGTAGCGGCGGCCGTGGCGCAGCAGGTGGCGCAGAGCACGCCGAGCCCGAAGACGCAGCGGCGGCGCCGATCCGCGCGGCGGCCGTCGCGGCTGTAGAGCGGCATCGCGCGGGCCGACCGCGACGACGCGCACGCCGGGCAGCGTCGGGCTGCGTCGCCGCGCTCCCACTGGCGCAGCGTCAGGTAGGTGACGTCGTGGCCGTCGGCGGCGAGCCGCTCGGCGCAGGTTGCGGTACCAGCGCTCGGCGCCGCCGACGGTGTACGGGAACAGGCAGTCGTAGACGATGCAGATGCGCATCGGCGCGGTACCGCTAAGCGGCGCCGGGCGACGACGCTGAGGCGGCTGCGCGCGACTTGCTGCGTCTGCCGGTCCCGTCACCCTGCGTGTGCCGGGCCGACGCCCATGAGCACGCATCGAGCACACAGCACGCCGCCCCAGCGCACGCGACGGATCGCAGCAGAGCCGCTCGTCGGTCTCGGTCGTGATCCCCTGCCTCAACGAGGCGGAGAACATCGAGGCGTGCGTCACGCCGGCGCTCGACGCGTGCTCGACGAGCACGGGCATCGCCGGCGAGGTCGTCGTCGCCGACAACGCCTCCGAGGACGGCAGCGCCGAGCTCGCCGCGGCGGCCGGCGCGCGCGTCGTCCACGAGCCGCGCCGCGGCTACGGCAGCGCCTACCTCGCCGGCTTCGCCGCCGCGCGCGGCGACTACATCGTGATGGCCGACGCCGACCTGACCTACGACTTCGACGAGATCCCGCGCTTCGTCGAGCAGCTCGACGACGGCGCCGAGCTCGTGATGGGCGACCGGATGGACAACATCCAGCCGGGCGCGATGCCGTGGCTGCACCGCTACGTCGGCAACCCGGTCCTGACCGGCATCCTCAACCTCTTCTTCCGCACCGGCGTCCGCGACGCGCACTGCGGCATGCGCGCGCTGCGCCGCGACGTGCTGCCGCGCTCGACCTGCGCACGACCGGCATGGAGTTCGCCTCCGAGATGGTCATCCGCGCGGCCAAGGAGAAGCTCGACATCCGCGAGTTCCCGATCGAGTACCACCCGCGCGGCGGCGAGTCGCAAGCTCTCGAGCTTCCGCGACGGCTGGCGCCACCTGCGCTTCCTGCTCGTCCACAGCCCGACGCACCTGTTCATCATCCCGGGCGCGCGTCATGGCCGCGCTCGGCGCGCTGATCGCGCTGACCGTCGCTCGCGCAGCATCGACGATCTTCGGCCGCGAGTGGGACCTGCACACGATGATCGCCGGCGCGCTGCTGATGATCGTCGGCACGCAGGTCGTCGCGCTCGGGCTCTGCGCGCACGCCTACGGCACCTACTTCATGGGCGAGAAGGACCCGTGGTTCGACCGCATGCGCGCGCGCTTCCGGCTCGAGCACGGGCTGCTGCTCGGCGGCGCGATCCTCGCCGTCGGCCTCGTCATCGGCGCGATCATCGTCGTCACCTGGATCGACCGCGGCTTCGGCGCGCTGTCCGAGGAGCGCCTCGCGCTCGTGGCCGCGACGCTGATCATCGTCGGCATCCAGATCTTCTTCTCGTCGTTCCTGCTCTCGATCCTCGGCCTGCGCCGCCAGGGTTGAGGGCGGGCACGAACGTGCCCGTTTGGCGGGTGCTGCCCGTAGCATCGGCGCTGTGTCGCTGATCGAGTCAGCTCCCACGGCGGACCGTCCGGCCTCCGAGGACATAGTCGGTAGCTCCGACGCCGGGCCGGCCGCGCTGCGCGGAGGCCTGCTGCGGACCGGCGGCTTCGTGCTCGGTCTGCTGCTGGGCCTGGCGTCGGCGCCGCTGATCGTCCGGCATCTCGGCGACGCCGAGTTCGGGCGCTACTCGGCGGTGCTCGCGGTTATCGCGATCGTGACCGGCCTGACCGAGGGCGGCATCAACACGGTCGCGCTGCGCGAGCTGGCGGCGATGACGGATCGAGACGAGCGCGACCGGGCGATGAGCGATCTGCTCGGCCTGCGGCTGCTGCTGAGCTGCGCGGGGATCGTGCTTGCCGTCTGCTTCGTGGTCGTGGCCGGTTACGGGGTGAGCCTGACGGAGGGAACGCTGCTCGCCGGGCTCGGGATGCTGCTCGCGGTCACCCAGACGCTGCTCGCGACGGTCCTCCAGAGCCGGCTGCGCTTCGGCTGGATGACGGTGATCGAGCTGATCCGGCAGGCGATGATCACCGCGCTGATAGTGGCGCTCGTGCTGCTCGGGGCGGGGGTCGTCTCGTTCCTTGCGGCCTCGATTCCGGGTGGCCTCGTCGCGCTGGCGATCACGGTGGTGCTGGTCAGGGACAAGACCACCCTGCGCCCGTCGTTCAACCCACGGCGTTGGGGGGCGCTGTTGCGCGAGACGATGGTCTTTGCGCTGGCGGTGGCGATCAACACGCTCTACCTGCGCGTGACGCTGGTCATCATGACTTTGCTCGCTACCGCCCAGCAGACGGGCTACTTCGCGATCTCGTTCCGCGTCATGGAGGTGCTGGTGACGGTCCCGCTGCTGCTGATCGGGTCCGCGTTCCCAATCGTCGCCCGTGCGGCGCGCACCGACCAGGATCGCTTCGCCTTCGCGGCCGGCCGGCTGTTCGAGCTGAGCGTCTACGTCGGCGCGCTCGGCACGCTCTGCATGGTGCTGTTGGCGCCGTTCGCGATCCAGTTCCTGACCGGCGACGCCGACCACCCGTCGGTCGGCGTGCTCCAGATTCAGAGCCTCGCGATCGCGGGCAGCTTCGTGGCCGTGGCCGCCACCTACATGCTGCTCGGCATGCACCGCCATCGCGAGACGTTGTTTGCGAACTGCCTGTCGCTCACGGTCGCGGTCGTTCTCGCGTTCGTGCTGATCCCGCCGTTCGCCGCCGACGGCGCCGCCGGCGCGGCCGTCGTGGCCGAGCTGACGCTCGCGGTCTCGTCGACCTTCCTGCTGGCCCGGCGCGCGGGACCGAAGCTGCCCTACTCGAGCCTCGCCGTCGCCGCCCTGGCCGCCGCGTGCGGCTACGCGGCGGGCAGCTTCGCGGACATCCACCCGCTCGCCGACTCGGCGATCGCCGGCGCGGTCTTCGTCGCACTGCTCACGCTGGTTGGCCGGTTCCCGCCCGAGGTGCGAGACATGATGCGCGGCCTGCGCGGCCGGGTGGCCTGAGCGGAGTGGTCTAGGTTGTCGTCGTTGCGCCCTCCGCGACTGCTCATCGTCTGCCCGGACCGGATCGGCGACCGGATGTCCGGGATGGGGATCCGCCACACCGAGATCGGCCGGGCGCTGGCCGCCGGCGGGGTGGAGGTCACGCTGGCGGGAGCGGCGCTCGACGGCGCCGCGCCGACAGGCGTTCGCGTCGTCACATGGTCGGCCGACCGGCTCGGCTCGCTGCGCGAGCTGCTGCGTTCGGCCGACGTCGTCCTGGCGCCTCCGCTCGCCCCGCACGTGCTGCAAGCGATCCGGCGCAGCGGCGCGCGGCTGGCGGTCGATCTCTACGACCCGGAGAGCCTCGAGGTGCTCGAGCGGTTCCGGGAGGCGCGCGCGGCGGTGCGCACCCTGCACTCGACCACGGCCACCGACCGGCTCGTAGACGCGCTGCGCAGCGGCCACTTCTTCGTCTGCGCCAGCGAGCGCCAGCGCGACCTCTGGCTCGGCGCGATGCTCGCCCTCGGACTGCTGACGCCGGCGGTCTACGACCGCGACCAGACACTGCGCTCGACGATCGACGTCGTGCCGTTCGGGGTGCCCGGCGAGCCGCCGCCGCGTCCGCAGGGCGACCCGATCCGCGCCGCCTTCCCGCAGATCGAGGGCGGCGACCCGATCCTGCTCTGGAACGGCGGGCTGTGGAACTGGCTGGACGCGCCACTGGCGATCGCCGCGCTGGCCCGCGTCCGGGCGCGCGGCAGCTCGGCGCGCCTCGTCTTCATGGGGGCGAGCAGCGCGGGTGGCGCCGGCGAGGCGCTGACCGCCGCGCGCGCCGCGGTGCGCGACGAGGGCCTGCCCGAGTCGGCGGTGCTGTTCAACGAGGACTGGGTCGACTACGCGGCGCGCGGCGACTGGCTGGCGTCCGCCGACGCGGCGATCTCGACCCATCGCGACCATCTCGAGACCCGCTTCGCGTTCCGCACGCGCCTGCTCGACTGCTTCTGGGCCGGGCTGCCGCCGGTGGTCAGCTCCGGCGACACGCTCGCCGACGAGATCGCGGCTCACGATCTCGGCGCGGTCGCGGCTCCGGGCGACCTCGATGCGCTGGCGGCCGGCGTCGAGCGGGTGCTAGCCAACGGCAGGGTCCACTACGCCACGGGCTTGCGCGCCGCCGCCCAGCGCCACGCCTGGGCGGTCGCGGTGGAGCCGCTACGCGCCTTTCTCGGCCAGCCGTCGCAGCGGCTCGCCCGCCGCAACCCGCTCGCTGTTCCGCCGCTGGTCGGGGCACGCCGGGCGGCGCAGCGCGTCACCCGCGCCGCGCGGGCGCTGCGGCGCTGATCCGCTCGATCACCTCGAGCGTCACGGCGGCCGTGCGGTCCCAGGAGAACTCGGCCGCTCGCGGTGGACCCGCCACGCTCAGCTTGCCGCGCCTGTCCGCGTCGAGCAGCAGGCCCTCCAGGGCGGCGGCGATCGAGCCGGTTTCGGTCGGATCGCAGTACGCGACGGCGTCGCCGCCCACCTCGGGAAGGCTCGAGCGGTCCGAAGTCAGTACTGGCGCACCGGCCGCCATCGCCTCTAGGACCGGCAGGCCGAAGCCCTCGCCGAGCGACGGGTAGGCGAACACGGCGCAGCCGCGGTAGAGCGCGGAGAGGCTCGGCGTCGGTGACGAAGCCGGTCTGGACCGCTCGCTCGCCGAGGGCCCGCAGCGCAGCGAGGGTCTCGTCCGCATCCCACCCGAGACGGCCGGTCACCACCAGCGGGTGGGCCTCCTGCAGCGCGCGCGGCAGGCGCTGGTAGGCGGCGACCAGACGCGGCAGGTTCTTGCGCGGCTCGAGCGTTCCGACCGCGAGGATAAAGCCGCTCTCGGGGACGCCGGCCGGCAGGTGCGGGGCCTGGTCGCCAAGCGCGGTCGCCGCTCCCAGCAGCGCCACGGCGGTCTTGCCACGCGCGCGGGGAAAACGCTTGACGAGCGCGCTCTCGGTCGCCCGCGAGATCGCGATCAGCGCGGCCGATCGGCGCACCGCCGGCGGCAGCGTGAGCCGCTCGATGACTCCCGACCGGCGCTGCGGACGCAGTGCCGGATCGAAGGCGACGAGGTCGAAGACGACCGCCGCCGCGGGGATGCGCAGGAACCAAGTGGTCAGGTACGAGTTGGTGGAGAGGAAGCAGTCGCACTCGCGGTTCGCCGCGCGCGCCGCCTGCCAGTGCCAGATCGGATCGCGTGCCGCGATGGTGTGCCAGCCGAAGCGCTCGTCGAGCGGCTCGTCCCAGCGCTCGCGCGCGTAGAGGACGTAGCGCAGGTCGTCGTCGCGGCGCGCGAGCGCGCGCACCAGCTCGCGGACGAAGCGGCCCCCGCCGGCACCCTCCTCGGTCGCTGCGCGAGCGTCGATTCCGATGGTCTTCGTCATCCGCGTGCGTGCCAGCGATCGCGCAGCCAGCCGGGGGCGAGGTGGAAGAGGACATGGCGCAGGTTGCGGACGGGCACGCCGACGGCGCAGCTCGCCGCAAGCGCCAGCCGGCGCGCGCGCCCGAGCGAGCCGTAGACGGGCGAGCGCCAGCCGATGTCGGCGAGAACCTCGCGGGCGATTGCGAAGTGAGGGACCCGCGCGTGCAGCGACGGCAGTCCGCTGACCGCCACGTTGCGTGCCGTCGTCTCGCTCGCGCCGCCCAGCTCGCGGACGATCAGCGGCTCGTCGACCAGCTCGACCGGCCCGAGGAAGGCGAGCTCGGCGACGTGCAGCCAGTCGAAGCCGAGCACGTTGCGCAGCGGCGAGAGCGCGTCGAATGCCTCGCGGCGGATCAGCGAGTAGAGCCAGGTGTTGCCATGGTCGCCGTCGACGGCGGCGAAGTAGTCGCGCACGCGGTGGCTCGCGTCGCCGGCCGTCAGCGGCTCCAGCCCGCCGGGGATCCGCCGCTCGCCATCGGCGTAGGTGACGCGGCCGACGGCGGCGACGCTGGACGGCTTCGCTCGCAGCGCCGCCAGCGAGGCCTCGACCAGCGGGGCTCGAGCCAGTCGTCGTCGGCGAGCAGCATCACGTGGTCGCCGCGCGCCAGCCGCCCCGCCGCCTCGATGTTGGCGACCATGCCGAGGTTGGCGGGCTGGCGGATGACGCGCAGCCGCTCGTCCTCGGCGGCGAGGCGCTCGCGCAGCAGCTCCTCCGTGCCGTCGGTCGACCCGTCGTCGCTGACGACGACCTCGAGGTCCGCGTGGGTCTGACCGAGGGCGGAGCGGACCGCCCGGCCGAGCGTCGCGTGGCGGTTGTACGTCGGTATTGCCACGCTGACGGTCGGCGACATGGTGCGACAGACTATGCGTCGTGCGGCGGCGCGACCCCTCTGTGCGATCGGCTGACGCCATCGGGCCGTGCCGCTTCTGCGGAGGGCGCTCGGACTTCGCGCTCGACGCATTCGACCGCAACCGCGAGCTCAGCGAGGAGCGCTTTCGCTATAGCCGCTGCTTCGATTGCGGCACCGTCTCGCTGGTCGAGGTTCCGAGCGATCTGGCGCGCTATTACGCAGGTACCGAGCGCTACTACGGCCTGCCGGCGGCGGACGAGCTTCGACCAGCTTGCGGCGGGAGAGGCGCACAAGCTGGCGTTCGTCGGCGGGCCCGCGAACGCCGGCCGGCTGGTCGAGATCGGTCCCGGCTCGGGCGCCTTCGCGCACGCCGCCAGCCGCGCCGGCTTCGAAGTCACCGGAATCGAGATCGACGCAGAGACCTGCGAGCACCTACGCGCGGTGGTCGGCGTGCCGGCGATTCAGAACGGCGATCCGGCTGCCGCCTTGACGGAGCTGCCGCCCTCGCGGGTGGTGGCGATGTGGCACGTTCTCGAGCACCTCGCAGACCCCGCGGCGACGCTCGACGCGGTCGCCGCGAACCTCGAGCCGGGTGGGGTGCTGGCGGTGTCGACGCCGAACCCGCGCTCGCTCCAGTTCCGGCTGCTCGGAGCCCGCTGGGCGCATCTCGACGCGCCACGACATCTCGCGTTGATTCCGCTCGACGCCGTCGTCGCAAGGGCTCGCGATGCCGGCCTGCGCTTGGTCGACGTGACCACGACCGACCCGAGCGGCCGCGACTGCACGTACTTCGGTTGGGAGTGCGCGATGCGCAGGCGTCCAGCGGTCGGCACCTCGTCGCGGCCGTTGCTGCTGGCGACGTTCGCCCTCTCCGCGGCCCTGCGGCCGGTCGAGGGCAGCGGCCAGCGCGGCGCGGCCTACACCGCCGTCTTTGCCAAGGACGGCTGAGCCGCGATGCGCGTCGGCCTCAACCTCGTCTTCCTCGTCCCCGGCGAGACCGGCGGGATGGAGGTCTACGCCCGCGAGCTGATCCCGCGCGCTGGCGGCGATCGACGGGATCGGCTGACCGCGTTCGTCAACCGCGAGGCGGCGGCGGCGAGCCGCGGCCCGTGGCGCGAGATCCCGCCGAGACCGTGCCGGTCAACGCGCGCAACCGCGTCGAGTGGGTGCGCGGCGAGCAGCAGTTGCTGCCGCGCGCTGGCGCGCCGCGCCGGCGTCGACCTCGTGCACTGCCTCGCGTCGCACGGCGCCGCTGCTGCGGGCGCGTTCGCGCGCGTCACGACGATCCACGACCTCAACTACAAGCTCGTCCCCGACGCCCACTTCGGCCTGCGCGGCGCTCGGGATGCGCGTGCTGGTCCCCGCCGCGGCGCCCGGCGCAGCGACCGCGTCATCGTCGACTCGCAGTCGACCGCGACGACGTCGTGCGCGCATCTCGGGCATCGCCGCCGAGCCAAGATCGACGTCGTGCCGCTCGGCGTCGGCCGACGCCGGCGGTGTCGCGCCGACGCCGGAGGCCGCGCTGCGCGCGCGCTCTCGGCCTCGGCGACGCGGCCGGTCGCTGCTCAGCGTCTCGGCCAAGCGCCCGCACAAGAACCTCGCGCGGCTGATCGAGGCGCTCGCGCGCGATCCCGCCGAGCGCCGCCCGATGCTCGTCGCTCCCCGGCTACCCGACGCCGCACGAGGCGGAGCTGCGCGAGCGCGCCGCGGCGCTCGGCGTCGCGGCGACGTGCGCTTCCCCGGCTGGGTGCCGGCGCCGACCTCGAGGGCCTCTACGCGCTCGCGGACCGCGTTCGTCTTCCCGTCGCTCTACGAGGGCTTCGGCCTGCCGGTGCTCGAGGCGATGGCGCGCGGCGTGCCGGTCGCGTGCTCGGACCGCTGCGTCGCTGCCCGGAGGTCGCCGGCGACGCGGCGCTGCTGTTCGATCCCGAGGACGTCACCGCTCTGAGCGGCGCGATCGAGCGGCCTGCTCGGCGACAATGGCCTGCGCGCCCGCCTGATCGAGGCGGGACGCGGTCGGGCGTCCGGCTACAGCTGGGACGAGACTGCGCGGGCCACGGCGCGGACCTACGAGCGTGCGGTCGGCGGGCTGGTCTAGGCGGCTGGGCTGCCTGCGGTTGCGGCCTCGGCCCGGTCTGCGGCGAATGGGGTGCGCGGCATCGCCCCGTGAGGACCGAGCAGCTCCGAGTTGTCCACCGCTTCGCCAGGCTGCGGGCGCTCAGCCAGTACGTAGATGTCGTGTGGCCAGCGAGCGGCCGCGCGCAGGATGCGCAGGCCCACGTGGTCGAGCAGCCGCAGTGCCGACGGCAACGTGAACACGTGGTGGTGGAGGGCGCGGACGTTCGCGTTGTCGAGTACGCGTTGACGCAATGTCTCGGGATCGCCCGCCGGAGGGTCGCGCGCGATGTCGTGCAGCCGGATGACCTCGTCGGCATGGGTCATGTCGTCCTCGCCGGTCCCGGCGCGCTGGTCCTCGATCATGTGCGCGAGCGTCGTCGTCGGACGGCGGTGGTCGGCGCAGCCCTCCTTGTGCGGGAGAACGATCAGGAAGGTCCCGCCGGGACGGAGCACGCGGATCCACTCCTCGAGCGCGCCAATCGGGTTGGCGATGTGCTCGAGGACGTGCGAGGACAGGACGGCGTCGTAGCTCTCGGAAGGCAGCTCGTCGAGGGTGGACGCGTCCCGCAGCCATAGACGGCCGGTCAGCTCGGGCTCGCCCGTCTGGTAGGCGCCCTCCTCCAGCTCGCCGTGCCAGAGCGCGTGCGCGCTTGGGACCTGGACGCCATCCAGGCTGGCGAGCTGCGGGTAGACCGGGAGGAAGCCATCGCGGGCGAACACCGCGCTCGGCCCGCCGAACTCCAGGCCGCGCGCGCCTTCGAACGGCGCGGTCCACTCGGTGGCGAACGGGCCATAGTGCCCCGCCGCACGCCAGCGGGCTCACCGGAGCTTCATCGCCAGGCCCACGGCGCGAGCTCCCCCGCCCTAGCCCGCCTGCTTCTGCGGAACGCCGCTCGCGAGCAGCGCCAGGTCGGCGTCGACCATCAGCTGCACCAGCTCCTCGAAGCTCGTCGTCGGCTCCCAGCCGAGCTTCTCGCTCGGCCTTGGTGGGGTCGCCGATCAGGTGGTCGACCTCGGCCGGGCGGATGAACTGCGGGTCGATGCGCGACGTACGTCGGCCGGTCGAGGCCGACGTGGTCGAAGGCGACCTCGACGAGCTCCCGCGACGCTGTGCGTCTCGCCGGTGGCGATCACGTAGTCGTCGGGCTCGTCCTGCTGCAGCATCAGCCACATCGCCTCGACGTAGTCCCTGGCGTAGCCCCAGTCGCGCTCGGCGTCGAGGTTGCCGAGCGCCAGCTCGTTCTGCGAGGCCGAGCTTGATCGCGGCGGCGGCGTGGGTGATCTTGCGCGTGACGAACTCGAGCCCGCGGCGCGGGCTCTCGTGGTTGAAGAGGATGCCCGAGCAGGCGAAGAGGTCGTAGCTCTCGCGGTAGTTGACCGTGATGAAGTGGCCGTAGACCTTCGCGACGCCGTAGGGGCTGCGCGGGTAGAACGGCGTCGTCTCGGTCTGCGGCACCTCGCTGCACCTTGCCGAACATCTCGCGCGAGGACGCCTGGTAGAAGCGCGCCTCGGGCACGACCTCGCGGATCGCCTCGAGCATCCGCGTCACGCCGACGCCGGTGAACTCGGCGGTCAGCGACCGGCTGGTTCCACGAGGCGGCGACGAACGACATCGCGGCGAGGTTGTAGATCTCGTCGGGCTCGCAGTCGCGGATGCACGTCGACCAGCGAGCGCTGGTCGAGCAGGTCGCCGGTGTGCAGCGTGATCTCGTCGCGGATGCCCTGCAGGCGCTCGAAGGTCTCGGTCGAGGAGCGGCGGACCATGCCGTGGACCTCGTAGCCCTTCTCGAGCAGCAGCTCGGCCAGGTAGGAGCCGTCCTGGCCGGTGATGCCGGTGATGAGCGCGCGCTTGGTAGCCATGAGACGCCGGAGGATAGCCCCGCCATAGGATCAACTGGCTCGTGAGCGTCCTCCAAGCCTGGGTCCTCTTCCCGCTGGTCTGTGCCGTCCTCGCCACCGGGTGGGGCCTGCTTGTCGACCGTGCGGCCGGCGGCACCGTGCGAACGCTGCTCCTGGCGCCGCTCGGCCTGGCGGCGATCGTCGTCGTGGCACGGCTGGCGATGGCGACCGGCGCGACCGCCGAGCTGGCGACGCCGCTGGTGGTGTTGGGCGCTGGCGCCGGCCTGTGGATCGGCCGGGCGCGCCTCGGACGCCCCTCCGGCGAGGTGGCCTGGCCGTTGGCTGCCGCCGTCGCCGTCTTCGCGATCTACGCCGCGCCGATCGCGCTGAGCGGCTCGGCGACCTTCGCCGGCTACACGATCCTCGGCGACACCGCCGTCCACTTCACGCTGATCGACCGGATCGCCGAGCACGGCACGAGCCTCGACGGCCTGGCACCGTCGTCCTACCAGGAGACGCTGCGCAACTACCTCGGCAGCGGCTACCCGCTCGGAGCCCATGCCGCGCTCGCGGCGCTACGGCCGCTCGCGTTCGCCGACGTCGCATGGCTGTTCCAGCCCTTCCTCGCGTTTGTCGCGGCGATGCTCGCGCTGACGCTCGCCGCGCTGCTGCGGGGAGTCGTGCGCGGCGGCTGGCGGACCGCCGCGGTCGCCGCGCTCGCGGCGCAGCCCGCGCTCGTCTACGCCTACTCGCTCCAGGGCAGCATCAAGGAGATCGTCACGCTGTGGCTGGTGCCGTTGATCGCGGCTGCCGTCGCGGGTCTCGCGGAGCGGCGGGGTGAGCGTCCGGCCGTCGGCTTTCGCGAGCTCTTGCCACTTGCCGTCGCGAGCGCGGCGGGAATCGCGGCGATCGGCCTCGCCGTCGCCGCCTGGCTCGGGCCGATGTTGCTGGTCGGGCTGTGGGTGGTCGCGCGGCGTGGACGGCCGGGCCCGGGGCGGGTCGCCGCCCTCGCCGCCGGTTTTGCCGCCGTCGTCGCGCTGATCTCGCTGCCGACGCTGCGCTACGCGTCCGAGTACCTCGAGGTGGCCCAGGCGGTCGTCACCGCGCAGGAGGAGTTCGGCAACCTCGGCGGCCCGCTGCCGCTGATCCAGGTCGCCGGGATCTGGCTGACCGGCGACTTCCGTTACCTGCCGACGTCAGGCCCCGGCATCGACGCGCTCGAGGCGACCTACCTGCTGATCGGCGTCGCCGCCGTCGCCGCGCTGTTCGGAGTCGTCTGGCTGGTCCGCCGCCGGGCGCTCGGGCCGCTGCTGTTCGCGGCCTCGTCGCTGATCGCGCTCTGGTACGTCCTCCGCAGCGGCTCGCCCTGGGCCGACGCGAAGGCGCTGGCGATCGCGTCGCCTGCCGTCTTGATGTTGGCGGCGCTCGGCCCAGTCGCGCTCGAGGCGCGCGGCGCCCGGCTGGAGGCGGCGCTGATCGCGCTTGCGCTCGCCGGCGGGGTGCTCGGCTCGAATGCGCTCGCCTACCACGACGTCAGCCTCGCCCCGCGCGACCGGTTCGAGGAGCTGGAGCAGGTCGAGCGGTTCGCCGCCGGGGACGGGCCGCTCGCCTACACGGAGTTCGAGGAGTTCGGCAAGCACTTCCTGCGCGATGCGCAGCCGGTCGGGCTCAGCGAGGCGTTCGCGGTGCCCGGGCTGTCGGTCGGCTACAGCGACGGCGGCGCGCCGGCGTTCGGCTTCCCGGCCGACGTGCGCCGGCTCGACCCGGTCGGGCTGAGCCGCTTCGGAACGCTCGTGACCCGCCGCACGCCATTCGGCGAGCGCCCCCCGGGCGACTGGGAGCGGGTGTGGTCGGGCCGCTACTACGACCTCTGGCGCAATCGCGACCGCGACGGCGGGCGGCCGGGCCAGGCCGCGAGCGTCGCCTGCCCGGCGCCGCCCACGCTGTTCGTCGCTGGGCGGCCGCTGCCGGGCGGTTGGGCGCGGACCGCCGACGAGCCGCCGCTGGTTCAGACCGTCGGGCCGGGCGTCGTCGACGGGGCGGTGCGGGTCACCGCGCCCGGGCGCTACTCCGTCTGGGTGTCGGGATCGTTCGGGCGCGACGTCGAGGTGCTGGTCGGCGGACGCTCGGTCGGGGCCGCGAGCGACGATCTGTCCCAGCCCGCGGCCTGGATCGAGCTGGGCACGGTCACGCTGCGGCCCGGCTGGCACGACGTCGAGCTGGTGCGCGGCGGCGGCAGCCTCGCGCCCGGCAACGGCGACGGTCCGCGCCGCGTCGGCGCGGTCGTCCTGCGGCCGCTGACGGCGGCTGGGTGCGACGCCCGCGCCGCTACTTCGGCCGACCCCGTCAGTTAGGTAGCGGCATGGGGGATCGCAGGGTGTGGCTCGTGGGGGCGCTCGTCCTCGTTGTGGGGATCGTCGGAATCGCCGTCGCGCTCGCCCAGCCGCGCGAGCGCTTGACCGGCTCGAATAGCGTCGGCGTGCGCGCCGAGGTCGCCGTCGTGCAGCCGGGAGAGCGGCTCTGCGTACCGGAGGTCTCGGTGCCCGACGGGAGTGGCGTGTTGCGGATCGCGGCAGGCTGGGACGGTCCGATCTCGCCGAGCTGGCGCGTGGCGGTCGACGGCTCGGAGGTGCGCAGCCGCGGGTCGGCTCCGGTACGCCGCGCGATCGCCGATCCCAACCTGCACGATCGCGTCGAGATCCCATTCGACGTGATCGACGCGCCGGGCGAGGCGGCGACCGCTCGGATCTGCGTGACGCCGGTCGGCGTCGCCGCGAAGATCGGCGGCACCCCAGGCCTCCAGGCCGATCAGCGCGCCGCGACGGTCGACGGCCGGCCGCTCGAGCAGCGGGTCGCGCTCTGGTTCGCGACCGCGCCAGGCGACCGCGCGAGCCTGCTGTCGCGGCTCGGCGACGCAGCCGAGCGCGCGGCGCTGTTCCGGCCGGGCGCGGTGGGTCCCTGGCTCTACTGGGTCGGGCTGCTGGCGGTCGTCCCGCTCCTGTGGCTGGCCGCGCTGTGGCTGCTCGCGACGCGCAGCGCGGGACTGGGCCGCCCAGGCCGCACCGCGCTCGCCGTCGCGGCGATCGCCTTCGTCAACGCCGCCCTCTGGGCGCTGCTGACGCCCGCCTTCCAGGGACCCGACGAGCCCGAGCACTTCGCCTTCACCCAGACGCTTGCCGAGACCGGCACGGCCCCCGAGAAGCACGAGGGCGGGAAGCCCGCGTTCTCCAGCCGCGCGGTCGTCGCGCTCGAAGGAGTCCGGACCTACTCGCAGGTCGGTCTGGTGGACGCCAGACCGCCGTGGCTCGAGGCCGACGAGCGGCGCTGGCGGCAGCGACTCGCGACGACCGAGACGCGTGCGGACGACGGCGGCGGCTTCCTGTTCCCGGCGTCGCCGCACGGCCCCGGCTACTACGCGCTCACCCTCCCCGCCTACGCCGCCGCTGGGGGCGACGTCTTCACGCAGCTCACGCTGACGCGGCTCGTCTCCGCGCTGCTCGTCGCGCTCGCCGCCGCCTGCGCGTTCCTGACCGTGCGCGAGCTGGTTCCGCGCCACCAATGGCTGGCGGTCACCGCCGGGCTGCTGGTCGCCTTCCAGCCGCAGTTCGGCTTCATCGGCGGGACGGTCAACAGCGACAACGGCGTCAACGCGGCCGCCGCGCTGCTGATCTACCTGCTCGTACGCGGCCTGCGGCGCGGGCCGACGGTCGCGCTCGGCGCGGCGATCGGAGCGACGCTGGTCGCGGTCCACGTGACCAAGGGGACCGGCACCGCGCTGTTCCCGGCGGCGCTGGTCGGGATCGCCGGGATGGCCTGGCGCCACCACGCGCGCGGCGATTTGCCCGCCTACGGCGCGCTCGCCGGAGTCGCGGTCGCGATCCAGGGGCTGTGGGCGCTGCTCGCGCCGTCGTTCGGCACGAAGCCGTTCACGACCCCGGGCGGCGCGGCCGGCGCCGGCCTGGCGGGGACGGTCGAGAACGTCGCCGGGCACCTCGGGACCTTCGGGTCCTACCTGTGGCAGTTCTTCGTGCCGCTGCGGCTGCCGTTCATGAACGACCTCTTCGTCCAGAAGTGGCCCGCCTACGACGTCTACCTGATCGGCGGTTGGGCCGCCTTCGGCTGGCTGACCGTTCGCTTTCCGGGGTGGGTCTACGTGACGATCGCCGTGGTGGGCGGGATCGCGCTGGTGTTCGCCGCGCTGGCGGTCGCGCGCGAGCGGCTCGCCGCACGGGCGCGCGGCTGGGAGATCGCCGTCCTGGCGACGGCGTTGATCTCCGTCCCGCTCGGCGTCGCCGCCGTCCACTTCGTGCCGGACGTCCGCTCCGTCCCCGCCGAGCAGGGTCGCTACATCTTCACCGCCATCGTCCCGCTCGCCGCGCTGGCGGCCGTCGCCACGCTCGCCTTCGGCCGCCGTCGCGCGCCGTTGGTGGCGGCGCTGCTGGTCGCCGCCGTCGCGATCTTGTCCTACGCCAGCCAGCTGTTGACGCTGACGACCTTCTACGCCTGAGCGCGGCGTCGCGGTCGCCGGCGGCCGGGCAGGTCGTGGGACTAAGCCGCGGCGGCCCGCCGCAGCGCCTCGCGCAGCCCCGCCTCGACCTGCTCGGCCGCGCGGTCCCAGCAGGCGTCCGCCACGTACGCGACGCCGGCCTCGGACTGCTCGCGCCAGTGGTCCTCGTCGTCGAGCAGGCGCTCGAGCGCGTCGGCGAGCGCGAGCGGGTCGGCGGCGGCGAGCTCGACCGGGCCGTCGGCGCCGAAGACGCTCTCGGAGCTGCCGCCGGCGAGCTCGACGCAGGGGAGCCCGCAGGCCAGCATCTCCTGCGGGATCAGCGAGTAGTTCGTGAGCGACAGGGAGAGGCCGACGGTCGCCTCGGAGTAGGCCCAGGCGAGCTGGGCGGGCGACGCGACGCCGAGGTCCTCGTTCGGGAACGGCGCCTTCAGCGCGTCCTCCTGGCCGAAGAGCACGAAGCGGGTCTGCGGCCGCCGGCGCACAGCTCCTCGAGCGCGAGCACGCCGAGCGGGACGGCGCGGCGCGCGGTGACGTCGCGGGCGTAGAAGATCACCGTGTCGCGCCGCCGCTCGACGCCGGGCGCGGCCGGTAGACCTCGTGGTCGACGCCGAGCTGGAAGTACGAGCCGTCGCGCCGTAGCGGTCGGCGAGCAGGTCGCGCAGCCAGGGGCTGGCGCAGATCGGGTAGAGACCGTGGTCGTAGGTGCGCTCGGCGCAGACCGACTCGGCCGAGGTCGCGAAGAACTCGGGCTCGTGGTCCTGGACGAGGTAGGCGCGCGCGCGGCAGCCGGGCAGCATGGCGACCGGGTAGACGGTGTCCCAGCCGGTCGCGAGCACGACGTCGGCGCCGTACCACTCGTCGAAGCCCTTGAACACCGGCGCCGGCGATCGGGCGGAAGCACTCGCGCAGGTTGCGCGCGGACGACCGCGGGCCACTCGATGCGGGTGTTGCCGCTCGGGTCGATCACCCAGACGGTGCACGGTGTGGCCCATCCGCTCGAGCCGGGCGAGCAGGTTGAAGATCGTCGAGTGCCCGCCGCTGCCGCGCCGGAACGGCGGGATCACGACCGCGATGTGCAGCGGTCGCGCTCGGCGGCGGCCTCCGACCGCGGCTCGAGCGGGGCGGCGCCGTCGCGGGCGTGGCGCAGGACGTCGCCGTAGCGCGGTCCCGATCCGCCGCCTGCCGCCGGACCGGGCGCAGCCGGGGCGCCGCTGGCCGGCGGCGGACCCGCATCGGCCGTGCCGCTCGAAGCCGCGGCCCTCGAGCGAGAGCCGCCGCTCGCACCGCGGCCGGCAGCCGGTGGGCCGCGTGCGCCGAGCGCCGAGGCCAGCTTGCGTGCCGCCGTGGTGCACGCAGCGAGCGCGCCGTCCAGGTCGCGCGGCGCGACCCGGGCCAGCCCTGCTCGCGCATCCAGCGCCGGTCGGCCGCCACGCAGCGCCGCGCACGTCGCGAGCACCGTCCCGGGCGCACGCCGACCGCTCGACGTGGCCGCTCGTCTCGCGCAGGCCGCGGTACTCGTCGAAGTAGCGGCGCATGAAGTCGACCGGCGAGTAGTCGTGCGCGTGCAGGACCGCGGCGCCGGGGTGGTAGACCTTCGCCCAGCCGTGCGTCGAGCATCGCGCGCGCGAACGCCTGGTCCTCGGCGTAGGCGAGCCGTCGTCGAAGCGGACCTCCTCCCAGCAGGCGCGCGCGGTAGCAGGCGTTGACGTTGGACAGGAACGCGAGGTCGCCGGCGCGCTGGACGACCGGTCCGCCGTCGGGAGCAACGCGGCGAAGAACTCCGTCAGCTCGCGGGCGATCATCGGACTGCGTGTCCGGCCGCGGGAGGTGCGGGCCGAAGACGGCGCCGACGTTCGGGTCGAGCGCGAACGCCGCCAGCGTAGCGCGTCGAGCCAGCCGGGCACCGGCGTCGCGTCCTGGGTGAGGAAGCAGATCGACGTCGCCGGCGGTCCGCTCGGCGCCGAGGTTGCGCGTGCGCGCCGTGGCCGAACTCCTCGGGCGCGATCTCGATGACGGTCGCCCCCGCGGCGCGCGCGATCGCGACCGAGCCGTCGCGCCGAGCCGGAGTCGACGACCAGCAGCTCGACGTCCGGCGCCTGGTCGCGCACGGCGGCGAGCAGCTCGGCTCCAGGTAGCGCGCCCCGTCCTTGACGGGGATGACGACCGAGAACGACGCGGCGTCATCCGACGCAGCGTGCGCGTCGCGCGCATGCCGCACGCAGCCGGACCGGCGTGCGCACGGCCGCGCAGCAGCGCGCGCGGAACTCGGCCGCGCCGCGGCGGCGCATCAGCGCGTTGAGGTCGAGGTGCCAGCGGTCGAGCCAGTAGCTGCGCTCCTGGGCCGCGGCGAGCGCGGCGTTGGCGCGCGCCAGCTGCTCGACGTGCGCGCGCTCGAGCGCCTCGAGGTCGTGGCGCGCGGGGCGGCCGTTCGGCGCCGGCGGGTCGTTCTTCGCCGCGTGCGCCATCGCTCACAGGTTCTCCGCGATCCGCGGCGCCTCGCGGTTGAACAGCCACAGGCCGAGCGCGAACGACGAGCACGATCAGTCCGAGCGGGATCAGCAGCCGCACGTCGCCGCCGATCGCCATGCGGCCGGCGGTCGGCGCGGTCGGGTCGAGCACGGCGTGGCGCATCTGGGTGAGGATCGGCGCGAGCGGGTTCGCGACCATGCAGCTGCCGCTGGTAGCTGGTCGGGCAGCATCGTCGGCCACGTAGAGGATCGGCGACGCGTAGAAGAGCGATCTGCAGCACGACGTCCCAGATCGGCTGGATGTCGCGGAAGCGCACGTAGAGGACCGACAGCAGCATCGCCGACGCCGGTCGCGAACATCGTCAGCAGCAGCGACCAGCAGCGGCAGCTCGAGCCAGCTCCAGGCGCGGCTTGACGCCGGTGGCGATGCGCGAAGATGAGCACGGCGACCAGGTTCAGTCGCCGAGGTTGAACAGCGCGCGTCAGCGACGACCGAGAGCGGGATCACGAGCCGCGGGAAGCGCATCTTGCGCAGCAGGTTCTCGCGCGCGAGCAGGCACTGCACGCAGCCGCGCGGTGGTCTCCGAGAAGAAGGTGAAGAGCACGATCGAGATCAGCAGGTAGACCGGGTAGTGCTGGATGCCCGTCGCCGACGCTGAACGATCTGCGTGAAGACGAAGTAGAGGACGCCGAAGAACAGCAGCGGCCGCACCAGCGACCACACGTAGCCGAGCACCGAGCCGTAGAAGCGCAGCTTGAAGTCGGTCGACGGCGAGCGTCCAGGTCAGGTCCGAGAAGCCGCCGGACGTCGCCGCCGAGCGCCGACGGCGCCGTCGTCTGCATCGCCGGTGCCGAGGTCGCGCTCCATCAGCGCTCGACCGCGATCTCGTGTGCGGCAGGTCGGCGACCCCGCCGGTGACGCGGCCCGCCGTGCGACGACGCAGCGACGGCGAGGTCCTCGCGCAGGTCGAGCGCGTCGTCGCCGGTGCCGCGCGCGCGATCACGGACGGCGTCAGCGTGTAGCGCGCTCGGCGCGAGCCAGTTCGTCGAAGTCGAAGCGGCACGACGCGTCGTCGCCGGCGGCGAACGCGCCCGATCGGCGCCGTGCCCACGTCGCTGCGCGCGACGAAGATCGTGTGGCGCGACGTCGTTGCGCAGGGTGCATCGCGAAGATCGGGTCGTCGATCGGCTCGTGGAACTGCGACCTCGATGCAGGCCGTGCACGGCTCGCCCTGCGCGAGCGCGGTGATGTCGCGCTCGCCGGCGCGTCCTCGAACCAGCGCGTCGATGATCTCGCGCCCGCGGCAGGTCGCCGTAGCGGTCGCTCGGTCAGCTCGCCGCCTCGTCGACGAGCGGCCGAAGTTGAGCTCGTTGTAGCGCCGGCGATCGTCGCGGGCTCGCCGATCTCGATCATCGTCGCCGCGCTCGATCAGCATCGCGCGGTCGCAGAAGCGCTCGACGGCGCCCATGTCGTGGGTGACGAAGACGATCGTCCGGCCCTCGCGCTTCAGCCGGTCGAACTGCGTCGAAGCACTTCTGCTGGAAGGCGGCGTCGCCGACGGCGAGCACCTCGTCGATCAGCAGCACGTCGGCGTCGACCTGGATCGCGACCGAGAACGCCGAGCCGCACGGTCATGCCCGACGAGTAGTTCTTGAGCTTGAGGTCGACGAACTCCTCGAGCTCGGCGAACGCGATGATCTCGTCGAAGCGCTCGCGCGCCTGCTTGCGCGTGAGCCCGAGCATGATCGCGTTGATCATCACGTTGTCGCGCGCCGTCAGCTCGGGGTTGAAGCCGACGCCGAGCTCGATGAACGGCGACAGCCGCCCGCTGCACGTCGATCCGGCCGTCGTCGACGCCGTAGATCCCGGCGAGGCACTTCAGCAGCGTGCTCTTGCCCGCTGCCGTTGCGCCCGACGATCCCGAAGAACTCGCCCTGCGCGACCTCGAAGCTGACGTCGTCGACCGCGTGCAGCTCGTCGAAGGTGCGCGCGCGGAACGGGTGCAGGACGCGCTCCTTGAGCGTCGAGTACTGCTCGTGCGGGAGCCGGAAGCTCTTCGAGACGCCGTCGACCGAGACCGCCGGGGGTGCGCTCGATCCGCGACGCGGTCGCTCCGCCGCCGGTTGTTGGACGGTCGCGGGCAAGTTCGCGAACGGTACCAGCGGGGCCACTCAGCTCGGGCCGGGCGACCGGCCACGGCCATCGCGCGCCGCGACGGCGTCGCGCAGCTCGTCGAGCTTGCGCTGGGTCTCGCGCTGTGCCTCGTGCGCCGCGTCGATGCGCGCGCGCAGGCGGCGCAGCTCGGCGAGGTCCGCCGCCTGGGCCAGCGCGCCCTCGTGGCGCAGTTCGGCGAGGGCGTCGGCGACGGCGTTCGCGGCCGACGACTCGCCACCGCCGGTCGCCACTCCCTCGGAGAGCCGGCGCTTCGCTTCGCGCGCGGCGCGGCGCGCACGCGATCCAGTCGGCGCGGCGGCGCTGTTCGCGGCTGCGGCGGAGGAGCGGCGGCCGCCGATCGCCTCCAGCCGGCGCGCCATCCGCGCCCCCGCGGCGGCGTGGGAGTGCTCGGCTCGCAGCAGCTCGGCGCCGGCGCGCGTGCGGGCGGTCGCCGTCTCGCGGTCGTCGACGACGGCGCGCAGCGCGGCGGCGGCCTCGTCGAGGTCCGGGTCGGCCCAGCGGGCAGCGGGGTCGTACGGCCAGGAGCCCTCGCCTACCGCGGTCAGACGGTAGCCGACGGGATAGCCGGTGCGCTCGGTCAGGAAGTCGGTGTTGCCGCCGTAGGCGGTCGCGACCACCGGCTTGCCGGCGAGCATCGCCTCGGCCATCCCGATGCCGAAGCCCTCCGAGCGGTGGAGCGAGACGTAGGCGTCGCACGACACCGATCAGGCGCTCCTTGTCGGCCGGCCGGCAGGTAGTCGGAGATCAGGTGGACGTTCGGGTGCGAATCGGCCGCCAGCCGCAGCCGGTCGTGGTTGTCGCGGTCGCGCTCGTGGTTGATCGACTTGAGCGACGAGGTGGACGTCCTCGTCGGGCCCGAACGCGCGCTTGAACGCCTCGACGGCGCCGAGCGGGTTCTTGCGGCTGAAGCACGCTGTTGTAGTCGAAGGCGAATAGGAAGGTGAAGCCGTCGGGGATCCCGAGCGCCGCGCGGTCAGGCGCGACCTCGCCGGGCTCCGCGATCGGCAGCGGAAAGCTGCATCACCGGTACCGGCGAGACGGCGGTCAGCGCGTCGGCGACGAAGCGGCTGCCGACCCAGATCTCGTCGAGCATGTCGAACGACCCGCTCCAGCGGTCGGGGAACTCGCTCGAGCTCCCACCACCAGACGCCGATCGAGTAGCGGTCGGCGAAGAACTCGGGGCCGGCCTCGTGGGCGAAGTCCGGCAGTCCGTCGGCGTTGACGCAGATCAGGTTGACGTCGAATGGCGACGCGATCTCGCGGGCCGAGCCGAAGTCGTGGCCTGGCGGCTGTTCGGCGCTTGGAGCCCGACCGGGACGAGCGGGACGTCGTTGGCGTCGAGCGCGGCCGACGATCTGGCGCGCGACCTCGCCGACGCCCAGCTCGGAGTGCAGGTAGCCGGCGACGTTGACGCCGACCCGCGCGGGCTCCGCGGCGGCCGCGGGCGCCGGCCGGCTGCCGTTCGACGCGGCGGCCGCGCCGGGCACCAGCTGGTCGGGGATCGGCACCTCGTGGCTGCCGTAGGCGCGCGCCCAGTCGAGGAGCCCCGCGGCCGTGCCCGGGTCGCCGAGGTCCTTGTAGATCCAGCGCAGGTCGGGTCGGTCGAGGTAGAGCAGCTCGATGTAGCGCGTGATGCCGTGCGCGGCGCCCTTCTCCGTCGCCGGGCCGTTGCACCACTCGTACAGCGCCCGCTCGCCCTCGGCGTCGAACGGCGAGCCCTCGACGCCGTCGTCGGTCGCCTGGCGGTAGGCGTCGCGCAGCAGGGCGTCGAGCCGGACCCCGCCGTGCGTCTCGTCGTAGGAGTACGGCCAGTCGACGCTGTCGGCGTGGCCGGCCGCGCAGAGCGCCGCGGCGTAGTCGTCGCACAGCGCCGCGACCTCGGGGACGTCTGGAAGGCGGATCCGGTTCTGGTGCTTGCTCAGCATGTGCGGCTTGCGCGGGTCGAAGCCGCTGAAGTGGAACAGCCGCAGCGGGACGTCGTCTGACGGTGCGGCCGCCGGCGCCGTCGACGGCCACCGTGCGCGTGGCGAGGTTCCAGTAGGCGACGTTGAAGCCGGGATCGCGCAGCAGCACGTGGTCCTCGGCCATCCCCGGCACGAGGTCGATCCAGCGCTGGTCGACGAAGAACCCGTGCTCGTGGTCGACGATGCAGTCGCGCTCCAGCCGCTCCGCCCACCAGTCGAGCAGGTCGTCGGTGAACTCGCCGCGAGCCGAGGCCGATGAAGCCGAGGTTGTAGGACCCGGCGATCAGGATGTCCTGCTCGTTCGGGCGCTTGCCCGTCGCGCGGCATCGGCGCGAAGTTGTGCGGGCGTCAGCACCAGCCCGTGGTCGCGCGCCGCCTCGAACATCTCGTCGATCGCGGCCGTAGAGGCGGATGTCGGGGTCGAGGTAGAGGACGACGCCGTCGCCGGAGCGCGTCGAGCAGGTGGCGCAGCAGCCACGGCTTGACCGCGGTCGACAGCTCGAGGACGTCGTAGATGACCGGCCATCTGCTCGAAGTCCTGATGCCGAGGTCGTGCGGGCGTGACGACCTCGAACGGCTCGTCGGCCGGGTCGATGCAGCCCGTCGACGTCGTCGATGACCAGCACGTGGAACGCGCACCTCCGGATGGTGCTCGGCGAAGCGACTCGCCGAGCACGCGCGCGTGCGGCGAGGTAGTTCTTGGCGATGATCGTGCAGACGTCCATCGGGGCTCTAGCGCTCACTCGTCGGGGGGCGGGCGAACCGGTAAATGCCGCAGGCGTAGGCCTGGTCGGCCAGCTCGTCGGGTTCGCGGTGGCGCTCGAAGCGGCCTTCGTCGTCCACGCCGGTGAACTCCAGCAGCTCGACGCTCCGAGAAGGCGGGCGGCACGTCGCGCGGGTCGTGGATGCGGTGGGCGTTGAAGCAGACGCGCCTGGTCGCGACGCGGTCGCCGAGCTGCGGAAACGCGTCGCGCCAGCGCAGCGGCTCGGCTCCCGGCAGCCGCCGGTAGGCCCGCCGCTCACGTAGGTAGCGGGCCGCGGCCGGCGGGGTCGCGGCGGCACGGGCGCCGCGTACCGCCAGCTGCGTGAAGGTCGGAGGTAGGCGACTTGCGAGCGAGCGCGCGCGGCTCATGAGTCCGTGTCGCAGGGCACGGGAGGAGTGTATGAGCTTGGCTGACCGATGCCGGTAGGGTGCCGCAGATGTTCGGCGAGGGCAGTGAGGTTCGGCGGCGTCGGCTCTGGGAGAGCGGCGCCGCGGTCAAGGGCTACCGCGCGGCCCGGCGGGCCGCCGAGCGGGTCGGGCTGCAGGTGGTCCTGAAGACCTACTACAGCCCGATCCCCGACCTGAGCCTGCTCCCGGACGACTGGTGGGAGCGGCGCGATCCCTTGAACGGAATCGCTTTCGACCTCGACCGCCAACTCGAGTTCGTCGACGGGCACCTCGCCGAGCACATGCGTGGCTTCACGCCGGCGCGCGACGTCGACGCGGGCTACGCGTTCGTCGAGGACAACGCCTCCTACCCGCCGACCGACGCCCGGGTCCTGTACGCGATGGTCCGCGACCTCAGGCCGGCGCGGATCGTCGAGCTCGGCTCCGGGCAGACCACACGGGTCATCGCCCAGGCCGCGCGCGAGAACGCGGCCGAGGGGCGGCCAGCGCGGCTGAGCGCCTACGACCCGTTCCCGACTGCCGTCGACGACGGGCTCCCGGGCCTCGACGCGCTGGTCCGGACCAAGGCCCAGGACGTCGACGACGCCGTCTTCGGCGAGTTGGAGGCCGGCGACCTGCTGTTCGTCGACACGACCCACACGGTCAAGGCCGGCAGCGACGTCAATCACATCGTGCTGCGGGTCCTGCCGCTGCTCGCGGCCGGCGTCGTCGTGCACTTCCACGACATCTGCCTGCCCTACGAGTACCCGCGCTACCTGTTCGACGACTACGGGCTCTACTGGGGCGAGCAGTACCTCCTCCAGGCGTTCCTCGCCTGCAACCCGAGCTTCGAGGTCGTCTGCGCGACGCATGCGCTCGGCCGCGACCGGACCGATCGGATGGCTGCCGCCGGGGCCCTGCTGCCGGGCCAGAACGGCAGCTCGTTCTGGATCCGGCGCGTCTGACCGGGCGCCGCTCGCCGCGTCCCTTGCGCCTGCTGATCCACAGCCCGTACTACCGGCCCCACGTCGGCGGGCTCGAGACGTATGTCGAGGAGCTCGACCACGCGCTTTGGGCCGCCGGTGACGTCGAGGCGATCACCGTCTTCACGCCCGACCTGCCGGCGGGCGCTCCGCTCGACGAGCGCGAGCCCGAGGGCACGCGGGTCATCCGCTATCCGGCGCTGGAGCTGATCCCCAACTTTCCCGTCCCCAAGGTGTGGACCCGCCACTGGTGGCGGGCGCTCCGTGCGGCGGCGTCGGTCCAGCCGGACGCCGTCGTCGGCCACACGCGCTTCTTCGTCCCGAGCGCCGTCGCGCTGCTGCACGCACGCTGCCTGCGGGTGCGGTACGTCCACGTCGAGCACGGCTCGGACTTCGTCCAGATGGACCGGCGCTGGGCGGGCGCCGTGGCGCGCATCTACGACGAGACGCTCGGCCGCCTCGTCCTGCGTCTCGCCGACGTGCGGATCGCGGTCTCGGCGGCTGCCGCCGGCTTCGTGCGCGACCTGGCGGGCGTGGAGGCGGAGGTCGTGCACCGCGGCCTGCCGCTCGACCGCCTCGACGCCGCGTCGCCGGCCGCGGAGGCGGCGGAGCTGGCCGCGGGACGGCCGCTGCTCGTCTACGTAGGGCGCCTGATCGACGGCAAGGGCGTCGCCGACCTGGTCGACGCGGTCGAGGGGCTCGACCGCGACGTCCTCTGCGTGGTCGTCGGCGACGGGCCGCGCCGCGCGGACCTGGAGCGTCAGGCGCAGGCCGGTGGACGCGGCGATCGCTTCGCGTTCCTCGGCTACCTCCCCGAGGACGAGGCGCTGCGCTGGGTCCTGGCCGCCGACGTAGTCGTCAATCCGAGCTACACCGAGGGCCTGCCGACGACGGTCCTGTGGGCGGCGGCCTGTGGCCGGGCGATCGTGGCCACCGACGTCGGGGGGACGCCCGAGGTGGTCGCCGACGGGATCAGCGGCGTGTTGGTGCGCCCGCGCGACGTGGCGGGGCTGCGGGCGGCACTCGACGCGCTGGCGGGAGACCCGGAGCGCCGCGCCGCACTCGGCGCGGCCGCCGAACAGGACGTGCGCGAGCGCTTCGACACGCTGGCCGGCGCGGCGCGCTGGCTCGCGGTCGCCGCGGGCTAAGCGGCGCGCGGCGCGGCAGCGGCGTCGTACAGATCCGCGAGCAGGTCGCGCCGCCGCTCGATCGAGAAGGCGCCCCCGCGCACCCGCTTGAGGGCTCCCGACGCCAGTCGCGCATGGAGGTCGTCGTCCTCGGCGACGCGCGCCAGCCGGGCCGCGATCTTGCTCACATAGCCGTCGCTTGGCCGCTGGAGCGCGTCCATGTAAGTGCGCGGCGGCGGCAGCACGAAGTCGAAGACGCAACGCCCGTCCTTGGCGTACAGCGGGTTCTCGGACTCGAACAGCAGACCGGTCTCGCCGTCGTCGATCAGCTCGGGCATCGCGTGGTGGTCTGCCGCGACCGCCGGCACGCCGTGGGCGGCGGCCTCGAGCACCACGTAGCCGAACGTGTCCATGTGCGAGGGGAACAGCAGGACGTCGCTCTCGGCGTAGAGGCGCTCGACCAGCTCGCGCCCGCTGCCCGGGCGGTGCGTGGTGATCGATCGGGTGCTCGGCGAGCCGGGCCTTCCACTCGGCCGGCACGTAGCTGAGCACGTCGAGGCGCACGTCGTGCGAGGGAGCTCAGCTGCTCGACGGCGCGGATCGCCTCGACACCGCCCTTCTCGAAGAACTTCGTGCCGACGAACAGCACCCGCAGCGGCCCGTCGGAGCGGCGCGCCGGGTGCTCGGCGACCGGACGGATCGCGGGCGGGACGGTGATCGTCTTCGGGGCGACGCGCGCGGCCGACTCGGGGCCGATCACGGTCAGGAAGCGCTCGCGCGCCACGTCGCACCAGGGCAGGAGGTAGCGGCATCGCTCGTCCTCGACCGCCGCCCGCAGCCGCCGCAGGGCGCGCGTGCGCGACAGCGCGATCTCCTGGTAGAGGACGAAGCAGTTGACGTGCTCGAAGTCGACCACGTATGGCACGTCGGGGTCGTCGAGCAGCAGCTCGGCGCTGTGGGTCAGCTCCACGCCAGGGTCGGGCGTCGCCTGACCGAGCCGGACGTGCCCGGCGCGCCCGAGGACCCGCAGCGCGATTCGCTCGGCGAGCTCGCGCGCCCCGCGCAGGCGCGCGCCCTGGCCCTGGATCAGCGGCGTCCCGCCGTCGCTGTCGAGCAGTCCCGGGTGCGGGGAGGCGATCTCCCATCCAGTCGGCAACGCGTGCATCTGCTCGCGATAGATCGGATGAACGAACCCTCCAGCTTCGAAATGCATCAGATGAACCCTCATCGGCGCAGCACAGTATCGGGAGGCTCGGGCTGCGCCCCGGTTAGTCTGCCTCGCTCGTGGCAGCGGACCTCGCCGACAGCCAGGACCGCGCCGCCGCGGGACGCAGCATGCGCTTCGACGTCCTGATCACCGCGGGCGGCAAGGCGATCTTCGTGCTCTGCGTCGGCCTGCTGACGATCATCGTGGCGCGCGAGCTCGGGCCGAGCGGGCAGGGCGTGTTCGCTACCGCCTTCAGCCTGAGCCTGATCCTCGTGCAGCTGGGGAGCCTCGGCCTGCAGGTCTCGAATCCCTTCTTCGCCGCGCGCGACGAGCAGGCGCAGCGGGCGATCGTCCTGCATTCGCTGCGACTCGCCGTCGTCGTGTCGGCGGTGCTGTGCGCGGGCGCCGTCGCCGTCGAGGAGCTCGCGCCCGGGACGCTGCCCGGGGTCGGCTGGCCGGAGCTCGCGTTGACCCTGGCGTCGATGCCGGCGGCACTGGCGACGCTCTACCTGCAGGGCGTGCTGCTCGGCCAGCAGCGGATGATCTCCTACAACCTCGTCGAGGTCGTCCAGGCGGTCAGCTCGCTGCTCGCGTTGCTGATCGCGCTGGCGATCGCCGACATCGGCATCGACACGGTGCTGCTGGTCATCGCGGCGGGCCGCTACATCGCGCTCGCGTTCGCCGTCTACTCGCTGCGCGAGGTGCTGCTCGGTCCCGCCGTGCGCCGCCCCGGCCTGGTGCGCAGCCTGCTCGTGCACGGGACCAAGGTCTACGTGGTCAGCTTCGTCGTGTTCATGCTCGTCCGGCTCGACCTCCTGCTGGTCAACGCGCTGACCGGCGCCTCCGACGCCGGGCAGTACTCGATCGCCGCCTACATCGCCGAGGGGCTGGTGGTGATCCCGATCGTCATCGGGATCAACCTGCTGCCGCGGATCGCGACGAGCGTCGGCACCGACACGAGCGCCGGGGTGCTGCGCCTCGTGATCGTGCTCTGGGGAGCGATCTGCCTGCTGTCGGCGCCCGGCGCGGCGATCGGCATCCCGCTGCTATTCGGCGACAGCTACGACGACGCCGTGGCGCTGTACCTGTGGCTGCTGCCGGGGACGTTGGCGGTGGGCCTGCTCAACTCGCTGACCGTCCACTACTACGTTCGCGGCTACCCGCCGATGCTGATGGCGGCCTGGGTCGCGGCGCTGGTCGGCAACGTCGCGCTCAACGTCGTGCTGCTGCCGGAGTGGGGGGTCGTGGCGGCGCCGGTGCTCGCCAGCGTCGCCTACTCGCTGGTGCTCGTCGCCCATCTCCACGCGTTCGCCGGCGAGACGGGCGGCTACCGCGCCGTCCTGCCGGGAATGGCGGACCTGCGGATCCTGGTCCGGCGCGGCCGTTAGGGAGTCCGGTACCAGTCGACGCTCTGCCCGCAGGCGCGGCGCAGCGGCACGATCCGCACCGCCCCGGGGCGCGTCGCGACGATCCCGCTGATCGAGGCGGGGAACGCGCTCGTGCTCAGGCGGCCGTCTCGCTCGGCGACGACCACGAGGCTCTCGGGCCGCCCCTTCGAGCGGAACGTCCCCCCGGGCCACCAGCTGCCGGGCCGGTTGGTGTTCGGCGGCAGCTCGTGGAAGATCTCGCGGCCGATCTGGAGGCGCAAGGTCGTGCTGCTCGTGTACTTGACCGCCAGTCGCCACGGCCCGCGGGGCAGCGATATAGGCGCCGAGGTCGCGCTGCCGGGGCCGAGCGGCGGCAGCCCGCCCGTGACCATCCGCGAAGCCGGCGCGATCGCCGCGACTCCGGGCCGGCGGCTGAGCATGCGGGCTTCCGGGTCCTCGCGGCAGTCGAGCGTCGCGGCCGGACCGTCGACGGGGTCGAGCGAGGAGCGTCGCGACGTCGGCCCGACGCGCTCCCAGGCTTCGAACAGCTGTGTGGCTCCCACCCGGCGGAAGTTCGGCGGCGGGGACGACCGGTAGGGCCCGCGCGCGGTCACGACGAAACGGAACTGGTCCAGGGTCGCCGCGTCGACCGAGTCCCAGTCCGGTGCGCTGCCGTACTCGTACGGCTTCTCGGGGCTCGTCGCGACGGCGATCGGCGGTGGGAAGCCGACCCCCAGATAGCCGGCCGGCATCTCGCGCAGGCGCCAGCCCGCGTAGTCGTCGACGCTGAGGAACAGCGTCGGTCCCGAGCCCAGCAGTGGGCGCAGGTCGGCGAGCTGCTCGCGCTGCTCGGCCGACTCGACCGGCGTGCCGCGCAGCACGAGCTGGGTCGACCAGAGGCCGGCGCCGACGAGGATCGCCGCGAACCCGACGCGGGCGCCCGCGAGCAGGCGCGGCCCGAGCGTCGGCGGGAGCCCGCCCTCGGGCAGCAGGGCGCGCAGCGCGACGAGCACGATGAACGGCGACAGGACGACGAGCGCCTTGGCGGTGACGTACGGCGACTGCCGGCCGTCGGTCAGCAGCACCATGATCCCGGCCGCGCCGAGCACGGCCACCAGCCCGATGTCGCGACGCCGGATCAGCAGCCAGGCGGCACCGCCGACGACCGCGACGAGCATCGCGAGCTTCAGCTCGTCGAGCATGAACGCGTCGGGCGGCGGTGGGAAGCGGAAGTCGCCGGTGGGCCAGATCCCGAGCGCCTCCTTCAGCGGCAGCGGTCCCGCGAGGTTGCCGAGCTCCTCCTGGCCGATTCCGCCCTCGCCGGCAGGGGACGGGCCGAGCGCCCGCACGTAGTTCCACATCCGCGGCAGCTCGACCGCGACGGCGACCAGCACGGCGGCACCGCCGACGAGCAGCGGGACGACCGCCGCTCGCGCCGCCCCGGCCAGCTCGCCGAGATTCGGCCGTCGCAACACGACGGTCAGCACGACCCACAGCACGGTGGTGACCGCCAGCCAGGCGATCGCCAGGTAGCTGTAGGTCAGCATGCTCGCCGCGACCACCAGCCCGAGCGGCACCGCCGCGAGCGCGCCGGCGCGCCTGCCGCGGTCGAGCAGACCGCCGAGGCCGACGGCGAAGCCCAGCAGCAGCAGGGCGAGCAGCGGCTCCTTGAACGCGCCCTGCGCGAACCACGCCGCGCAGAGGTAGGTCATCCCGACGAAGCCGGCGGCCGGGATCCGCAGGAGCGCCGGCACGCCGCGCAGGACGTGCGCCGCCAGGATCGCGAAGAGCACCGGCAGGGCGATCAGCAGCCCGACGAGGACGGAGTCCATGTCGATGCCGGTGCCCTGGGCGATCGTCGCCATCAGGCTGTGGGGGCCGAGGGGATAGCCGGGGTTCGAGGCGTACAGGCGCTCCATGAGGTCCGAGCGCAGGCCCTCGGCCCAGAGCATGTGCACGGCGGTGTCGTTGTTCAGCGACACGCCCGGGAGCCCGACGCGACCGGCGGACAGGAACTGCAGCCCCGTCAGCGCCGCCGCCATCAGGCCCGCGGCCGCGGCGGCCCAGTCCGGCTTCAGGTCGCCGGCGCGCGCGAGCCAGAGCGCCGCTACGACGGCGGCGAGCGCGCAGACGACTGCCGCGACGGTGGCGCCTCCGGGCAGGCGGACGAACAGCGATGCGAGCGCGATCAGGACCGCGAGGCCGGCCGCGGGCGCGATGCCGGGGTTCGCGCCGCAGGCGCGACACGCTGCCCTGCCCAGGATGACCGCGCCGCTGACGATCAGCAGGGCGACGAGATACGCCGTCATGAGGCGGGCAGTCTAGAGTCGCCCGCCGTTGATGGTGCCCAGTGCCCCAACACGGATCGCGGTGGTGATCCCCTGCTTCAACGACGGCGCCACGCTCTCCGGCGCGGTCGAGTCGGCGCTTTGCCAGGACGAGCCGGTCGAGCTGGTCGTGGTCGACGACGGCTCGACCGACCCGCACACGGTGGAGCGGATCGCGGCGGTCGAGGCGACCGGTGTGACGGTCCTGCGGCAGGCGAACGCCGGCCCGGCCACCGCGCGCATGAACGGCCTCGAGCACACGACCGCGCCGTACGTCCTCCCGCTCGACGCCGACGACGTCCTGCGGCCCGAGGTGCTGGGCGCGCTCGCGGCGGCGCTGGACGCCAGCCCGCGGGCCGCGGCGGCATGGGGCTGGTACCAGCGGTTCGGCGACGAGTCGACCCCCCAGCAGACCGCCAGCTGCCTCGATCCCTGGCAGCTGACCTACCAGAACGACCTGCCGGCGACCGCGCTGCTGCGCCGGACCGCGCTCGCCGACGTCGGCGGCTGGGGCAGCTGGGAGGGGTACGAGGACTGGGCGCTGTGGCTGGCCCTCGCGGAGGCTGGCTGGGAGGGCGTCGGCCTGCCACGGGTCGTGTACGACTACCGCCGCGAGGGCGTGCGGCTCGCGCACCGGCAGGTCGCGCGCCATGACGAGATCGTCGACGAGCTCGCCCGGCGCCACGCGCGCCTCTGGGCGGACCGGCGCCGCAACTGGCGCCGCTCGCCCGCCCCGCTCGCGGTGCGACTGGCCCTGCCGCTGCTCGACGCGCTGCCGCTCGCGGGCGATCACCGCCGGTTGCTCGGCAGGGCGGTGAACGAGCTCGCCCAGGGCCGCGGGGTGCGGGTGCTGGCCAGCCGCGTGCGCGAGCAGCGCCGCGCGCCGCGGGCCTGATCTAGGAGCGCTCGCCGCCGGCGCGCGCGAGCGGCTGGCGGTCGTCCGCGCCGGGCGCCTCGGTCCGCTGCTCGGCGTCGGCGGTCAGCTCGTCGACCTGCTGGCGCAGCTGGCCGACGTGCTGGGCGAGGACCTTGCTCTGGTCGGTCAGCCGCGAGATCACCAGCGAGAAGTGCAGCAGCAGCACGAGCATGAAGGCGAACGCGACCGCGAACAGGGCTGACGGCGCGTAGGCGATCCCGACCGCGCTCGAGACCCCCTCGAGGGCGTTGGTCCAGACCGCGAGCGCCAGCAGGACACCGGTCGAGAAGAGCCACAGCAGCGCATAGCGCTCCATCAGGCGGCGCCTTCTGACCAGCTCGAAGACGAAGAGGAACAGCGCGCCCGACACCGCGATCGCGACGAGTTGGAGGCGGAGGTCCATCAGAGGCTCGCCTCGGCGCTGACCGCCGCGTTGTCGCCCGGGTCGACGTTCGGGCGCGCGCGAAACAGCCCGACGAACACCGCGAGCAGCACCTTCGTCATGTAGAGGACCGAGACGCTCGAGGTGATCGAGGACCGGCCTGTGGTTCGCGGTCGCATGCGGACTGGGATCTCGTCGGCGCGCAGCTTGTGCGCGTGAAGGAGGAGAACGGCCTCGACCTCAGGGTAGTCGTGCGGGTAGTCGCGGGCGAACAGCTCGATGCCGCGCCGGTCGGTCATGCGCAGCCCCGAGGTCGGGTCGCTGATCGTCCGGCCAGTGATCCGCGAGAGGATCCACGAGAACGCCCGGATGCCCATTCGCCTGGTCGCCGAGGACCGGTAGCCCTCGCGGTCTTCGGCGAGGAAGCGCGAGCCGGTGACCATGTTCAGGCCGTCGGAGCGCCTCTCAGGTGGTCGAGCATCACCGCGAGGTAGTGGGCGTCGTGCTGTCCGTCGCCGTCGACCTGGACGGCGTAGTCGTAGTCGTTCTGGAGCGCGAAGATGTATCCGGACTGGACCGCTCCGCCGATTCCGAGGTTGAACGGGTGGCGGATGACGCGCGCGCCCGCCTGCGCGGCGCGCTTCGCGGTCTCGTCGGTCGACCCGTCGTCGACTACGAGCACGTCCCAGTCCGGGGCGCTGCTCCGGATGTCCTCGATGGTCGAGGCGATGGCGGCGGCCTCGTTGTACGCGGGGACGATCGCGAGCAGCCCCCGCCGGCCCTTGGTGCCATCGATCATGCCGACTGGAGCCTAGCTGGCTAGACTCGCCGCCCGGCGGCGCGAGGGTTTTCGGTGGTCTTCTCGTCGATCAGAGTTCCTGTGGTTCTTCATGCCGGTGGTGCTGGCGGCTGTACGTGGTGGTGCCGCCGCGTGGGCGCAACGTGCTGCTGGCGGTCGTCAGCGTCGTGTTCTACGCGTGGGGCGCGCACGCGATCGTGGTCGTGTTCCTCGCGTCAGCATCGCGCTGAACTATCGTCGCGGGGCGGTCGATCGGCCGGTTCAAGGCCGGTCGGGCGCGAGGACCTCGCGCGGCGGCCGCGATGTGGGCGGCGATCGTGGTCAACCTGCTCGATCCTGTTCACCTGGAAGTACACGGTGTTCGCGGTGCAGCAGCTCAACTCGACTGCTGGGCGTTGTTCGGCGACGGCGACGTGTCGCCGGTGCCGTCGATCCTGCTGCCGATCGGGATCTCGTTCTTCACGTTCCACGCGATCTCGTACGTGGTCGACGTCACGCGCGGGCAGGCGCCGCCGATGCGGCGGATCGCCGACTACGCGCAGTACATGGCGTTCTTCCCGCAGCTGATCGCCGGGCCGATCGTCCGCTACCACCAGATCGACGACCAGATCCGCAGTCCGCCGCCGCGCAGCCAGCGGCTTCGACGACTTCGCCGAGGGCTTCCCGCGCTTTGCGCTGGGGCTGTCCAAGAAGGTGCTGATCGCCGACCAGGTCGGGCCGGTCGCCGACGCGGCGTTCGGCACTCCGTCGGGACTCGACGCACGGCCGGCGCGTGGATCGGCGCGCTGGCGTACACGGTCCAGATCTACTTCGACTTCTCCGGCTACAGCGACATGGCGATCGGCCTGGCGCGGATGTTCGGCTTCCGGTTCCCGGAGAACTTCGACCGGCCGTACTCGTGCGGTGTCGATGACCGACTTCTGGCGGCGCTGGCACATGACGCTGTCGCGGTGGTTTCGCGACTACGTCTACATCCCGCTCGGCGGCTCGCGCGGTTTCGCAGGCGCGCGACGGTCCGCAACCTGATGTTCGTCTTCCTGCTCACCGGGGCCTGGCACGGCGCGGCGTGGACCGTTCGTGCTGTGGGGCGTCTACAACGGCGCGCTGCTGGTCGGCGAGCGGCTGACCGGCATCGCGCAGGCTGCCCGACGAGCGGCTCGCGGTCCGCGCCGGCGCGCGGTGACGTTCCTGCTCGTGGTGCTCGGCTGGGTGCTGTTCCGTCGCTGACCGCTCGGGCGAGGCCGCCGACGTCTACCGCGCGATGTTCTCCCTCGACTTCAGTTGCTCGACCGGCGCTGGACGACGCGCTTGTCACGACCCGCGATCGCTCGCGCTGATCTTCGGCGTCGCCAGCGCGCTCCTGCCGCGCGACCTCGTGCTCGGCCGCGTGCTCGAGGGCCGCTGGTCCGGCGCGCCGCTGGCCGCCCGCGTCGCCGTCCTCGCCGTGCTCCCGTTCGCCGCGATCGCCGTCGCCGCCGGCAGCTTCAGCCCCTTCCTCTACTTCCAGTTCTGACGTGGCCGCAACCCACCTCCGCCTCGCCTTCGCGATCCTCGCGATCGTCTTCTTTTCCACCCCGATCGCCGCTGCGGGTGATCGGCGTCACCGCGCGAGCCGTTCGAGAACCGCCCGCTTCGCCACACCCCCCCGACTCTCGCAAGGCTGGGAGGCGTTCGATCAAACCACCCAATTCCTCGTCGACCGCATGCCGCTGCGCGAGCAAGCCGTCCAAGCCAACACCTGGATCTGGACCGACCTCCTCGACACCACCCCACGCTACGGCGGGCCGACGACTCCCGGCCAGGAGGGCCCGCTGCCGGCCGGCGATCGAGGTGAGCAGGAAGACGCGGCCGACCCGGCGGTCGACACCGCCGCCCAGGTTCTGGCGGGCCGCGCCGGCTGGCTGTTCGTCCACGCCGAGATGCACACCGCCTGCGGGCCGCCGATCCCGGTCCCGAAGGCGATCGCGCGCTGGCGCAAGCTGCTCGACGCGATCCGTGCGGAAGGTCGTCCCGCGCTGCTTGCGGTGGCCCCGGACAAGGGCTCGGTCTATCCCGAGCACCTCGACGACTTCCCGGGCAGTGACTGCGTCACGGATGGCAAGCGCCGCTTCTGGACGGAGTTGGAGCGCGCCGAGAGCCCGTCGGGCGTGATCTCGCTGCGGGACGACCTGCTGCGGCTCAAGCGCCGCGCGGGCGACGACCTCTATGCGCGCAAGGACTCGCACTGGACGACGGCCGGGACGCTGGCGCTCGTGAGGGCCGTGCTCGACGGGATCGGCCATCCCGGGGTTGCGCTGCGAGATGGCGAGATCGTCGACCCAGGCCGTGGCGAGTACACCGGCGACCTCACCAACCTGCTCGGTGTGGGAGAGACGGACACCCAGGCGCAGCGCGGCATCGAGCGCGATCCTGCGGCGAAGCGAATTCCGGGGCGCACCCTGCTGATAGGCGACTCGTACGCCCAGGGGCCGACGGCGCAGCTGGCTCCCTACTTCGATGATTTGAAAGTCGTGTTCTGGGCCGGGACCACGCCGGCCGAGCTCGCGCGCGAGGTCCGCGCCGCCGACCGGGTCGTGGTCGAGACGGTCGAGCGCGAGTTCACACATCGGGCGGTCGAGCTGGTGCCTCAGGTGACGCGCCAGCTTCAGCGCTGAGGGGCGTTCGGCTCGGAATGGAGCGCCAGCCGCTCCAGGTCCGGTCGCGCGATCCCCGAGCCGTCGCCGCCCGCCGCCTCCAGCGGCTCGACGACCACCGCCAGCCGCGCCGCGCAGCCGAACCAGCGCACCAGCTCGTGGACGACGTCGACCTCGAGGACGTACTCGCCGGGCGCCTCGGGGACCTGAACCGCGAGCATGGCGACCGCCCGCTCGCCTGGCAGCACCCGGTGCTCGAACGGGGTGCGCAGTCCCTCGGGGTCGACGACGGTCGTTCCGTCGGCCGCCAGCAGCCGGTAGGCGAGCCTGATCAGCGGCTGTGTCTCGTGGGCCGGCGGCCAGTGCTCGTCGCCGAGGTTGCGGACGTGGGCCTCGATGTGGGCGATCGTCCCGGCGAGCAGGTGGTGGCGGTCGGCCGAGATCTCGATCTCGGCGGCATAGGCGCCGGGCCCGACGGTGCGGTTGAGCAGCAGCCGCTTCGCATCGTCGCCTGGGATCGGCGTGGGCGCAGGGGGCGACGCAACGCCGCGCGTCACCGGCGCCGGGTCGGCGACCGCCTCGATCGTCGTGCGGTCCTCCTCCGGCACCGCGGCCGTCCGGAGGTCGCTCCAGTACTCGGGCAGCGACACCGCGTTGACCGGGAACGCCTCGGTCATGATCCCCGGCGCGAATCCCTCGCGCTGACGTGCCGCCGCCAGCCGCTCGTCGGTGTCGGGCGCGGCGAAGTGGAGGTGGTAGAGAGGCGCCTCCGGCACGCGCCGGCGCTCGCCGAGCACCTCGATCTCGCGGTGCGGGGTGCCGGCGAAGCTCCACAGGCCGGGCAGGTTGCGGATCAGGCGACCGTGGTAGTCGGGGTGCCAGGGGTGGCTGACGATGTAGCTCTGGCGCGTCGGGAAGAGGTCGCGCATCGGCAGCAGCAGCTGCGAGCGGCGGCGGTCGCGCGCGAGCTCCGGCAGCGCCGCCAGCAGCGCCGCGCTCGGCGCCTCGTCGTCGTCGAGGCGGAGGATCCAGTCGCCGGCGCAGCGCTCGTACATCCAGGCGGAGTACTGCTCGACGGTCGTCTCGTACTCGTAGGAGTAGGCATGGTCGACGAGGTCGCCGCACGCGGCGAGGATCCGCTCGGCCGCGCGCACGTCGACGCCGAGCACGACCTCGTCGACGACCGGACGCATCAACTCCAGCAGGGCGCGCACGGTTGCCTCGTCACGGCTCGCGGTCAGGCAAAGGGAGATCGATCCCATCGGCCGCCGGATGTTCGCAGCAGCGACCGCCGTACGCCCACGCGCGGCCCCACTAGCCTCGACTCTCGTGCGTCGACTCGCTTTCGTGCTGATCGGAGCCGCGCTGCTCTTAGCCTCGGCGGCCGGGCCCGCCTCCGCGGCGGCCCCGCGCGACGGTAGCGGCCTGTTCGTCGCCGACGACGACTGGGACCACGCCAACCCCGGCGCGCTGCCCGCGCTCGGCGGCGACTTCGAGCGGCTGCGACCCCGCGCCTTCCGGCTCCAGACGATCTGGAACACGGTCGACCGCCCGGAGTGGCTGGCTCGCGCCGAGGCGATGATTGCCCGCGCGCGGTCGCGCGGGGTCAGCGAGATCGTCCTGACGCTGCGCTCGAACAACCCGGTCAACGTCGGAGCGGAGGGCTATTTCCCGACCGCCGCCGAGTACCGCGCCAAGGTCGAGCCGCTCGTCCGGCGGCTGGCGCCCCAGGTCGACGTCTGGGGCCCGGCGAACGAGCCGAACATCGCCTGGCGGCCGAAGGAGGACCCCGCCGGCCAGGCCCCGCTGCACCCGGTCACGCTCGCCGGCTACTACGGCGCGCTGCGCGAGGTCACGCGCGACCACGATCCGACCGCGCTAGTCACCTCGCCCGACTTCCTCGACGCCGGCAGCCTCGCCGCCTTCACCGAGTACGTGACCGCCTACTCGAAGGCCGCCGGTGGCGGTTGGGGCGACGTCGCCGCCCTCCATCCCTACGGCGACGTCAAGCGCGCCGTGACGCCCGACTCGCCCGCCGCCTTCACCGACGCCTTCGCCGCGCTGGTCCCGCCCGGCCACGACATCTGGGTCACCGAGGTCGGCGCCCACCACGACGGCGACCCGGCCGCCCAGGCGGCCCGCGTCAGCTGGATCGCCGGGGTGCTCGCCAACCACCCGCGCGTCGCCCGCGTCGCCTACTACAACCTCCGCGGTGGCGGCGCCGAGTGGGACACCGGCCTCTTCGACGCCGACTTCGCCCGCCGCCCCGCCTGGTACGCCTGGTGCGCCGCCACCCACGGCGACGACCCCACCGCACCCGACTGCGCCGCCCCACCACCCGGCGCCGGCGGCCCCGGCTGCCTCGCCTACTTCGTCGAGCACATGCTGCTCGACACCCGCGACTGGCCTGGCGTGCGCTGCGTCTGACCGCTCGCGCAACTCGCGCAGGTACCCGGGGTTACAGTGCCGGTTGGCAAAAACTGAGTCGGGGGGGGCGAAGTGAGGGCGAGGCGAGGTAGTAGAGGGAGAGGGCTCGGAGGGCTGCTGGCGGCGGGCTCGCTGGCGCTGCTGATCGGGGCAGCCAGTGCCCAGGCCACCTTCCCGGGACGCGATGGCGAGATCCTCTTCAGTTGGGACTCTCCCGTCTGGAACGGTGTGTCGAGCGTGTCGGGCGTCGCCGCCTACGACCCGGTCCGGAAGGTCACTCGCCAGATCGCGCTGTGCTCCTGGGATCGCTCGCACGAGGATCTCCACCATCGCAACTGCACGATGAGCGATGCCGCTACGAGTCCCGAGGGGCAGTCGGTCGCGGTCATCGTCAGGGAGGCTCTCGAGCCGGCTCGCAACGAGCCGGTGGGCTACCGACTGTCGGTGCGCGACGCGGGCTCCGGGGAGGAGACGGCATCTGTGGCCCTGCCGGGGGTTGCGTTCGACCCAGCCTGGGCACCTTCCGGCGACGCGGTGACGGTCACCCTTTACGAGGGCCCCGATGCCATCTACCAGCGCGGGCCGTCGCGACTGGTGAACGTCGCTCTGGAGAGCGGCGATCTGACGCCGATCGCGGTCAGCGACGCGTCCGCGGCCGACTGGTCGTCGCGCGGTCAGCTCGCCTTCGTCCGGCACGGACGGCTTTGGGTCGCCACGCCGGGCGGCGCCACCCGCCGCATCATGTCCGAGGCCGGTAGCGATCCGTCCTGGTCGCCAGACGGTCGCCGCCTGGTCTTCGAGCGAGGCGGCCAGATCTGGACCGTTCGCGTCGACGGCTCCCGTCAACGTCGGGTCTATCGCGGCCCGGCCAGGGAGCCGGTCTGGTCCCCGGATGGCGCGCGGATCGCGTTCCTGAAAGACAGCCTCGGCGACCCGGAAGCCGTGTGGACGGTCCGCGCCGACGGCTGCCGCCCGCGGGCTCTCGTGAGCGAGCCGGGATCGATCCTCACTCAGCCCTCGTGGACCGCTCAAGTCGGACCGCGGACGCGGCCGGCCCCGAGCGCTTGTGCGCGGAAGGCGAAAGCGAAGTCGAAACGCGAGAAGTCGAAACGCCAACGAGCGAAGCGCGGCAACGCAAAACGTCCGTCGATCGCGCCCGCGTGGTCACGGCCATTCCTGCTGGCGCAGCCGGGCAGGGAAGTGGGCTTTCCGGTCGTGGCGGCGTCGCCTCGCGGCCATGCGGTGGTCGTCTGGTACGACGCGGCTCGATGGTGGTCCAGGCCCGAAGGGTGGCCCCCACCGGACGGGTCGGGCGAGTGCTGACGGTCTCGGATCGGCTCGAGGCGGGGATCGCTCAGATCGACGCGGCGGTGGGTGGGAATGGAGACGCCGTCATCACGTGGGGGGTCGCTCAACTCGGCGGCAGCGCGCGCTATGCCCGCCGGCTCGACGTCGGCGGCACGCTTGGAGGGATTCGCACGCTTCACGGGCCGCGACCTGTGTACGAGACCGATGCGGACGTGGCAATCGACGGGCGCGGACGGGCGACGGTGGTGTGGTCCGAGGTGTACGGCGAGCGGTTGGAGAAGGGGTGGAAGACCACCCGAGCCGATCTCTACGCGCGCCGGCTGGCCGCAGACGGCAAACTCGGCCCAATCGTCGAGATCCCACCCGGAGACTCGCACGACCATGCCCCGCGGATCGCCGTCTCGGCGGCGGGCACGGCGACCGTCGCCTGGCACGTCGAGAACGCGAACGGCTTGTTCGTCCGGGCAGTCACGCTGGAGCCAGGTCGTGGCTCGAGTTCCCCTGGCACGGTGTCCGCCGTCCGGCAACTCGGACCGGGTGCGGGTCCCGAAATCGTGCCCGGCGCGGGCGAACGGTCGGTCGTGGCGTGGAACGCGTTCGCCGACGATTCTGGTTCCAAGGTGCTTGCACGGTCGGTGGCGGCCAGTGGACGCCTTGGAGCGCTCCGCACCCTCGTCGAGGGAGCTGGATCCCCTGTGACCGTGCAGACGGATACCGCTAGGCGCGCGCTCCTCGTCCTGGACTACTCCGGCCAATCGCACAACGTGTCGGGGCGACGTATGCGCACTCCCGGCCTGCCTGCTCCGGTCTGGCGGGTCGCACAGCAGGGGCATGCTGGGATCAGCGCGGCTGTAGGCGTGGACGGCCGTTCCCTTACGGTGGCGTGGACGAGTGCGAGGTACAGCGCCGACGGCATGGTGACCTCGTCCAGAGCCCTCTCACAGAAGCTCGCTGCCAGCGGCCGTCCAGGGCCTGTGAACGTGATCGACCGGTCGCTCGGACCGAGCACCCCCACGATCGTCGCCAACGCAAAGGGGCGCCTGTTCGCGGTATGGGGCTTCAAGGAGGTATACGCCGCGCGCTTCTGCCAGCGGTGCGCGGATCGCGGCGGGTCGCGCTAACCGGCGTTCAGCGCCAGCCAGAGCCTTCATCCGAGGAAGTCGCGCTCTATCTCGGTAACGGCCTGATATCTGGCCCACCATATGCGCCTTGTCTAGCGCGACTCGCGCCCCCCAACCGCCCGCCGCCGCCGCAGCGGCATCGCGTACCACAGCACCCCGAACGTCAGCCCCAGCCCCGCGGTGCAGACGACCATTGTCGCCGTCCCGAACACGAAGTCGGTCAGCAGCGCGACGACGCCGGTCATCGCGACCGCGACGAACGTCAGCCCGGCGATCGTCAGGCAGTTGGAGACCTTTACGAGGTGCTCCTTGTCGCCGTGGCGGAACTCGAGCCGGTGGTTCATCGAGGGGGCGATCAGCAGGGCGGAGGCGAGCGCGGTGCAGATCAGCGTGCCGAGGTAGAGGTCGCGCTGGAACGCGGTCACGTCCTCGAAGCGGTCGTTGAACGGGACGATCAGCAGGAAGGCGAACAGCACCTGGACGCCCGGCAGCGCGACGCGCAGCTCGCCGAGCAGCTCGGTCAGGTTGCGGTCGGCGCGCTCGAGCTCGGTCTCGTCACGGCCGGCGGGGGAGGCTGGCTCCGCCATGGGGCCAGCGTACCCAGGCCGCGTCCAGTCGACGCGGTCGTCGCTCAGTCGCGGGCGCGCACGAGCAGCACCGGGCACGGGCAGTGGTTCGCCACGCCGTGCGAGACGCTGCCGAGCAGCGCCGACTTGATCCCGGAGTGGCCGCGCGAGCCGATCACGACGACCGCCGCCCGCTCGGCCTCGGCGACCTTGACCAGCGTGCTCCAGGTGTTCGCGTGGCTGGAGACCGGGCGCGGAGTGCGCGTCGAAGCCGGCGGCCTCGGCGAGCGCGACGCCCTGCTCGGCGAGCGCCTGCGCCTGCTGCTGGGACTCCCGGTCGAGCTCCTCGTAGGCCTTGTGCGCGACCCCCGCGGGGATCGCGATCAGGCCCGCCGGCGCTGCGGCCGCGGTCGACTGCCAGACGGTCACGACCTGCGCCGCGCCCCCGTCGAGCACCGCGCCGGCCTCCGCGATCGCCGCCTTCGCTCCGTCCGAGCCGTCGTAGGCGATCAGGATCGGTCCGCGCTCAGCCATGGCGGCCACCCTAGCTCAGCTCGTCGGCGAGTGGGTCGCCGCCGGCCAGACGGGCCGCGTGACGCTCGAACAGGTCGGCCGCCCGCGCCGCGACCAGCTCCGGCTTCTCCTCGGCGATGAAGTGGCCGGAGTCGGGCACCAGCTCGACCGCGATGTCGTCGCAGTGGCGCGCGACGCCCTCGATCATCCGGTGCGAGACCGCCTTGTCGGCGGTGCCGAACAGGAAGCGGGTCGGCACCGCGAGGCGCAGGTCGGCGAACCGCCGCTCGACCATCACCGCCTTGAACGAACGGACGTAGCTGCGGTAGAGCAGCGCGGTCGCGCGGGCGCTCTCGGGGCGGCTCAGGCGCTCGGCGTAGCCGGCGGCCTCGGCGCGCGTCATGCCCTGCTCGCCGACGCGGTCGGCGCGCATCATCCGCGCCAGGAACCCCGGCCGGTTGCGGGCGATCCGCTCGCCGAACGCCGCGAACAGGAAGACGTACCAGGTGCGCCACAGCTCGAGCGCGAGCCGCGGCGAGAGCTCGACCCACGGCGGGATCGTGTTCAGCACGACCATGCTGGCGAAGCGCTCGGGCGCCGCGATCCCGGCGGCGAACGCCGCGAAGCCGCCCCAGTCGTGGCCGACGAGGTGCGCGCGCTCGATCTCCAGCGCGTCGAGCAGGGCGATCGCGTCGGCGCCGAAGGTCACGCCGTCGTAGCCCGAGCCCGGCGCGCCGCTGCGGCCGAATCCGCGCAGGTCGGGCGCGATCAGCCGGTAGCGGTCGGCCAGCAGCGGGATCACGCGGTTCCAGCTCCAGGCGTCCTGCGGCCAGCCGTGCAGCAGCAGCACCGGCGGGCCGGTCCCGGCCTCATAGAGGTGGACGTCGAGCGGGCCGGCGTCGGCGGTCTGGATCGTGACGGTGCGCTCGACGGCTCCGTCGATCTCGGGCGGCGCCGGCTCGGTGCGCGGCGTGTTCGCGGTCGTCATACGCGCGACCCTACACCCGCGCCCTGGGCCATCCGGGCCGATCGCGACGCACCGGTCGCCCGCCACGGCGTAGCTTTCGCCCCATGTCCTCATCCCTGATCACCGGGTTCCCCGGCTTCATCGGCCGCCGCCTCGTCCGCAAGCTGCTCGACGAGCGACGCCGACGCCCGCGTCGTCGCGCTCGTCGAGCCGCGGATGCTCGACGCCGCGCGCGCGTCGCCGCCGAGATCGACGCCGAGCGGATCGAGGTCGTCGCCGGCGACATCGCCGACCGCCGCCTCGGCCTCTCCGACGCCGACTACGACCGCCTCGCCGGCGAGGTCCGCCGCGTCTACCACCTGGCCGCGATCTACGACCTCGCGGTGCCGATCGAGCTCGCCCAGCGCGTCAACGTCGACGGCACCGGCAACGTGCTCGAGTTCTGCCTCGCCGCGAAGGAGCTCGAGCGGCTCGTCTACGTCAGCACCGCCTACGTCGCCGGCAAGCGCACACGGGATCGTCTACGAGCACGAGCTCGTCGATGGGCCAGCAGTTCAAGAACCACTACGAGTCGACCAAGTTCCAGGCCGAGGTCTGGGTGCGCGAGCTGATCGACCGGATCCCGACCACGATCCTGCGCCCGGCGATCGTCGTCGGCGACTCGCGGACGGGCGAGACGCAGAAGTTCGACGGCCCCTACTACATGCTGCGCGCGATCGCGCAGGCCGAGCGCCAGGGCCGCGCCGGCGGTGCAGTTCGGCGCGTCGGGCGCGACCTTCAACGTCGTCCCGGTCGACTTCGTCGTCGACGCGATCGCCGCGGTCGCCGACGACCCGGCGATGGTCGGCGAGACGCTCCACCTCGTCGACCCGAGCCCGCTCACCACCGCGCGAGCTGGTCGAGGTGCTGTCGCAGGAGTACGCCGGGCGCGCGCCGCGCGGCAGGCTGCCGCCCGCGCTGGCGGCGAACAGCGCTGCGCTTCAAGCCGGTCCGCAAGCTGTTCGGCGGACACCCCCGCGCGAGTCGATCGCCTACCTCAACCACCCGGTGTCGTTCGACACCCGCCGCGCGGTCGACCTGCTGACCCCGCACGGCCTGCGCCCGCCGCCGCTTCCGCGTCCTACGCGGGCGCGATGGTCGAGTTCTTCAAGGCCAACCAGGACGACCCGGCGCTGGCGCCGAAGTCTGCCGGCTAGCGCCGGCCCCGGCGGGGCGGCGGCTGCTCAGGAGTGCTCGACGGCGAGCACGCGCATCGTGCGGGTGCCCGAGGGCGTCTCGAGCGTCGCGTCGTCGCCGACCTTGGCCCCGCTGAGCGCCCGCCCGACGGGTGAGTCGATCGAGATCAGGCCGGCGCTCGGGTCGGCCTCGACCTTCGGCACGAGCTTGTGGCGCAGCTCCTTGCCGCTCTTCTCGTCCTTGTAGGTGACGGTCGTGCCCATGCCGGCGGCGTCGCCGTCGGCTGCCTCGACGATCTCGGCCGAGCGCAGCTGGTCGCGCAGGCCGGCGATCTTCGCCTCGAGGTGGGCGGCCTCCTCCTTGGCGGCGTGGTACTCGGCGTTCTCCTTGAGGTCGCCGAAGTCGCGCGCGGTCTTGATGCGGGCCGGCGATCTCGCGCCGGCCCTGCGCCTTCGAGGCGCTCGATCTCCTCGGTGATGCGGGCGTGGGCGTCGGCTGTGAGCTTGGTGGTGTCGGACATGAGACGCGGAACCCTAGCGACGGGTCGCGGCGAGGTCGTGTACACTTGTACATGTACATCTGTACAGATCGAGGTGATCCCATGTCCCCCGCCATCCTCCTGATACTCGCCATCGCCTCCGAGGTGCTCGGCACCGTGCTGCTGCGCGTGTCCGACGGCATGTCGAAGCTCGTCCCGTCGATCGGCATGCTCGCCGCCTACGGCATCTCGATCTACCTGCTCGCGCTCGTGCTCAAGCACTTCGAGATCGGCTTCACCTACGCCGTCTGGTCGGGCGTCGGCACCGCCGTGATCGCTGTCGTCGGCTTCCTCGTCTGGAACGAGCCGATGGGCGCGCTGAAGCTGCTCAGCATCGGCGCGGTGATCGCCGGGGTGATCGGGCTCAACGTGGCGGGAGGCCCACTGAGCTGGCGCGCCCCGCGCGGCGCGCGCCCGCCGGCGCTGGCGCTGCTCGACGCGACCGTCCGGGTGATCGGCCGCGGCGGGATCGCCGCCGTCGACCACCGCGCCGTCGCCGCCGAGGCCGGCGTGCCGCTCGGCTCGACGACCTACTACTTCGACTCCAAGGACGACATGGTCGCCCGCGCGCTCGAGCACGTCGCCGAGCGCGAGGCCGACCGCCTGCGCGCCGAGACCGTCGCCGGCGCGCTCGACGTCGGCCCCGACCTGCTCCCCGAGCGGCTCGCCGACGTCGTCATCGAGGCCTGGGCGGCGGACCGCGTCACCCTGCTCGCCCAGTACGAGCTCTACCTCGAGTCGGCCCGCCGCCCCGACCTCCGCCCGGCCGCCGAGCGCTGGGACCGCGCCTACCGCGACCTCCTCCGCCACGCGCTCGAGCTGCTCGGCACCCCCGACCCCGACCGCCGCGCCCACCTCCTCTGCGCCAGCCTCGACGGCCTCCTGCTCGACCACGTCGCCACCGCCGGCGACCCCGCCGCCCTGCGCTCCCACGCGATCGAGCTGATCGAGCGCCTCGCCGCGCCCTGACCGCGCTACGCCGCGCGGCCGGCCGCGCCCGCCGCGCGACTTCCGCCACGCGTTCGAACGATTGTTGGGGTGATCACCTCAACAAAACTCGATTCGTCAGTTGTGGGGGCGGCGGTGTGCGTCAGTTGCGCGGCCGGTGGAGCCGGTAAAGGACGTGCGCCAGGCCCGCGCGCTCGATCTCGCGGTCGTAGGTCATCCCGATCCGCTCCATCACCCGCCGCGAGGCCCGGTTCTCGACCATCGTGAACGAGACGATCTCCTCCAGGCCGACGATCTCGAAGCCGTAGGCGAGGGCGGCCCGAGCGGCCTCGGTCGCGTAGCCCCGGCCCCAGAACGCCGGCAGCAGCGTCCAGCCGATCTCGACGACCGGCTCGCCGTCGATCGTCGGTCCGCTGCAGGCCGACCTCACCGACGTAGTCGCCGCTCGCCCCGCGTGCCGCCTTTGTCGCGGGCCAGGTCCGGGCTCGGTCGCGGCACGCTCCAGCTCCGTCGAAGGGCGATCACCGCAGCAGGTCGATGCGCCAGGCTGCTTGGCTGCTCGACATCCAGGTAGCGGCGACGGCGTTCGCCAGCGGGCTCGACGTGGTCACGGCTAACCGCGCCGACTTCGAGCAGCTGGCCGAGCAGCTGACGAAGTTGTTCCCCGCAGCGCCCCCGCTGCGCGTCGACAGCGCATTCGCCTAGCTGGGCACTGAAAGCGCGAAGGCCGCCCGGAGGCGGCCTTCGGAGCTACTTACGCGGGGCTCGGCGGCTCAGCCGCAGCCGGTGTTGTTGCCGCAGCTCGAGCACGTGTAGCAAGAGCCCGTGCGCTGCATCATGCCGCCGCACTGCGAGCAGGCGGGACCGAGGTCGAGGCCGGTGGTTACGACGGGCGGAGCGACCGGCGGGGTGTCGGTCAGTGCTGAGGTCGCGGGCGCCGGGGCCGGGACCGTCGCCCGGGCCGCGGGAGTTCCGGCGGCCGGCGCGCCGTTGCCGGAGCCCCCGTTGCCGTTGCCGTTCCCATTGGCCCCGTGCCGGCCCGGCGGTGTCGCCGCGCAGCGCGGCCTCCTCGGCCGCCTTCCGCGCCTTGACCTCGGGGGTCATGATCCCCAGCTCCTCCTGGACGTCGGCATCCGAGGAAGCGCGACGCGAGCCAGCGCATGATGTAGTCGGGCATCGACTTCGCGAACGGGATCTCCTGGTTGCCGGTGATCCCCTCCGGGTCGAAGCGCATGTAGGAGAACTTGCGCACGAGCGTCTCGAGCGGCACCCCGTACTGGAGCGCGATCGAGATCGACGTCGCGAACGCGTTCATCATGCCGCGCAGCGTCGAGCCCTCCTTGCCGATGTCGGTGAGGAAGATCTCGCCGACCGTGCCGTCCTCGTAGACGCCGGCGGTGATGTAGCCCTCGTGCCCGGCGATCGAGAACTTGTGCGTCAGCGACTGGCGCTCGCGCGGCATCCGCTTGCGCCGCGGGCCGAGCTCCGCGATCGCCTCCTTGACCGCCGCATCGATCTTCGCCTGCGTGTCGGCCGGCTCGTCCTGCTGGGCGTCGGTGCGCAGCGCCTGCGCGGTCTTCGAGCCGTCGCGGTAGATCGCGAGCGCCTTCAGGCCGAGCTTCCAGCCCTCCATGTAGGTCTCGGCGATGTCCTCGATCGTCGCCTCGGCCGGCAGGTTGACCGTCTTCGAGATCGCGCCGGAGAGGAACGGCTGGGCCGCGGCCATCATCTTGATGTGGCCCATGTGGATGATCGCGCGCTTGCCGACCGCCACGTCGAACACCGGCAGGTGCTCGTCCTTGAGGCCGGGCGCGCCGACGATCGTGCCGTTCTCGTCGATGTAGGCCTCGATCTGCTCGATCTCCTGGTCGGAGTAGCCGAGCGTGTCGAGCGCCTGCGGCACCGTCTGGTTGACGATCGTCATCTTGCCGCCGCCGACCAGCTCCTTGAACTTGACCAGCGAGAAGTCCGGCTCGATGCCGGTCGTGTCGCAGTCCATCAGGAAGGAGATCGTGCCGGTCGGGGCGAGCACCGTCGCCTGCGCGTTGCGGTAGCCGTGCTCCTCGCCGAGCTCGACCGCCTCGTCCCACGAGCGCTTGCGCCGCCTCGAGCAGCGGCTCCTCGACCAGCGACGCGTCGATGCTCGTCGGCGGCCGTCGCGGTGCTTGCGCATCACGTGCAGTGTGCGGGTCGCGGTTGAGCTCGAACTTCTCGTACGGGCCGACCGCCGCGGCGACCTCGGCCGACTGGCGGTAGGCGCGGCCGGTCATCAGCGCGGTGATCGCGCCGGCGAGCGCGCGGCCCTCGTCGGAGTCGTAGGCGAGGCCGTTGCTCATCAGCAGCGCGCCGAGGTTGGCGTAGCCGAGGCCGAGCTGGCGGAACGCGCGGGCGTTCTTGCCGATCTCCTCGGTCGGGTAGCTCGACGGCGAGACGACGATCTCCTGCGCGAGGATCAGCACGTCGACGACGTGCTCGAAGGCCTCGACGTCGAACGTGCCGTCGGCGCGGCGGAACTTCATCAGGTTGATCGACGCCAGGTTGCAGGCCGAGTCGTCGACGTGCATGTACTCCGAGCACGGGTTCGACGCGTTGATCCGGCCCGAGTTCGGGCAGGTGTGCCAGTCGTTGATCGTCGTGTCGTACTGGACGCCCGGATCGGCGCAGCGCCACGCCGCGTCGGCGATCTGGCGCAGCACGTCGGCGGCGTCGTGGGTCGCGACCGGCTTGCCGTCCGTGGCGCGACAGCAGCTCCCACTCCTCGCCGCGCTCGGCGCGCGACATGAACTCGTCGGTCACGCGCACCGAGTTGTTGGCGTTCTGGTACTGGATCGAGGTGAAGCCGTCACCGTCGATCGACATGTCGAAGCCGGCGTCGCGCAGCGCGCCTGCCTTCTCCTCCTCCTTGGCCTTGCACCAGACGAACTCGAGGACGTCGGGGTGGTCGACGTCGAGCACGACCATCTTCGCCGCGCGGCGGGTCTTGCCGCCCGACTTGATCGTGCCGGCCCAGGAGTCGGCGCCGCGCATGAAGGAGACCGGGCCCGGACGCCGTGCCGCCCTTCGCGAGGTGCTCCATCGAGCCGCGGATGTTCGAGAGGTTGATTCCCGAGCCGGAGCCGCCGCGGAAGATCTTGCCCTCCTTGGTGTTCCAGTCGAGGATCGACTCCATCGTGTCCTCGACCGAGAGGATGAAGCAGGCCGAGCACTGCGGCTGCTCCTCGAAGCCGACGTTGAACCAGACCGGCGAGTTGAACGCCGCGAGCTGGTTGAGCAGGATGTAGGTCAGCTCGGCCTCGAACGCGTCGGCGTCCTCGTCGGTGGCGAAGTAGTTGCCCTCGACGGCCCCAGCCGGCGATCGTGCCGGCGACGCGGCCGACCATCTGGCGGACCGAGCGTCTCGCGCTCGTCGCTGCCGAGCCGGCCGCGGAAGTACTTCTGCGCGACGATGTTGGTCGCGTTCTGCGACCACGACTTCGGGAACTCGACGCCGCGCTGCTCGAAGACGGGGCTCTCGGGGTCGCCGATGACGGCGTCGCGGATCTCCCACTCGACGGCGTCGAAAGGATGCTTACCGGGCTCCGTATACCGCCGCTGGACCGTGACTCCGGCGGTGCTGGTGGTGGCTGCGGTGGCGTTGCTCGGCATGACTCTCCTCGTCTTCTTTGCGTCCGGTTTCCCCGGTCGCGGAGTCGTTACCGCAAGCCGGGAAGCGATGGTGCCGCTCCCGCCGGACGGAAGACGCACGAAAGGCTTCGAACACTCACTTTAGAGCGTCGAAACGCCTTTGTCTGTGCCAAACAGCAGCGATTTTCCACGCTGTTTGCAGGGTTCTTTTCAGAAGCCCCGCAAGTAGCGAGAGAAGCTCAGCGCAGCGAGTCGAGCGTGACCGCGAGGCCGTCGGCGAGCCCGGTCTCGGCCTTCCAGCCGAGCAGCTCGCCGGCGCGCGACGCGTCGAGCGCGATGTGGCGCACCTCGCCCGGCCGCTCCGGCGCCATGATCGCCTCGAACGGCCCGTCGGCCTGCGGCGCGAGCGCCTCGACGATGTCGAGCACGCTCGACTGGACGCCGGTGCCGATGTTGATCGGGCCGGTCGCGTCGGACAGCGACGCCGCCAGGTTCGCCCGCACGACGTCGCCGACGAAGACGTAGTCGCGCGTCTGGAGGCCGTCGCCGAAGATCGTCGGCTGGCCGCCCTCGAGCAGCTTGCCGCAGAAGATCGCGACCACGCCGGCCTCGCCGAGCGGGTCCTGGCGCGGGCCGTAGACGTTGCCGTAGCGCAGCGACACCGTCGAGGTCCCGTGCAGGCGCCGGAACAGCTCGCAGTAGCCCTCGGCCGCGTACTTCGACTGGCCGTAGGGCGCCTCGGCCTCCGCCGGGTGGTCCTCCGGCGCGGGGATGATCTTGCCCTCGCCGTAGATCGCCCCGCCGGTCGACGAGTTCACGACGCGCGCGCCGACGGCCTGGGCGGCGGTCAGCACGTTGATCGTCCCCACGACGTTGATCTGCGCGTCGAGCGCCGGGTCGGCGGCCGACTTGCGCACGTCGATCTGCGCGGCGAGGTGGAAGATCGTCTCCGGGCGGACGCGCTCGGCCAGCGCGACCAGCGCGGCCTGGTCGCGGATGTCGCCCTCGACCAGCTCGGCCCCCTTGGCGATCGCGCCGTCGAGGTTCTCGCGACGGCCGGTCGACAGGTCGTCGATCACGGTCACCTCGTCGCCACGGGCCAGCAGGCCGTCGACGATGTTCGAGCCGATGAATCCGGATCCCCCGGTGACAAGTGCGCGCATAGGCGCGGCATCCTAGTCGCCGGGGCGCCCGCGGCCACTGCTAGCGTCGCGCCGGTGCGCGGGCTGTTCGTCACCTTCGAGGGCATCGACCGGTCGGGCAAGACGACCCAGGCGCGGCGGCTGCTCGACGCGCTCGGCGACGCCGCGGTCGGCGTGCGCGAGCCGGGCGGGACGGCGGCCGGGGAGCGCGTTCGCACGCTGCTCAAGGACCCCGAGCTGGCGCTCTCCCCGCGCGCCGAGGCGCTGCTGTTCGCCGCCGCGCGCGCGGAGCTGGTCGCCGACGTGATCCGCCCGGCGCTCGCGGCCGGCAAGGTGGTCGTCTCCGACCGCTTCCTCGACTCGTCGCTCGCCTACCAGGGCGCGGCGCGCGGGCTCGGCGTCGAGGAGGTCGAGCGCGTCAACGGCTTCGCCACCGCCGACCTGCGGCCGGACATGACGCTGCTGCTCGACATCGACCCGGGCGCGGCCGGGCGGCGCGGCGCCGTCGAGGACGACCGCTTCGAGCAGGAGGGCGCGGCGCTGCAGCGCCAGGTCGCCGCCGCCTACGAGGAGCTGGTCGCCGCCGACCCGGGGCGCTGGCGGCGGATCGACGCCGACCGCGATCCCGACGCCGTCCACGCCGACGTGGTCGCGGCGGTCGAGGCGGCGCGCCGGGCGGTCCGATGACCGTCCTCGCCGGCACCGAGTCGCACCCGCAGGCGCGGATGACGCTGTCGGCGGCGCTCGCCGGCGACGCCTCGCACGCCTACCTCTTCCACGGGCCGGCCGGGGTCGGCAAGCGGACCGCCGCGCGCGCCTTCGCCGCCGAGCTGCTCGCCGCCGGCTCGCCCGACCCCGACAACGCCCGCCACCGCGTGCTCGACGGCGCCCACCCCGACCTGACCTGGGTCAAGCCGACCGGCGCCCACGTGATGCGCACCGACGACGTGGCCGACCCGGTCGTCTCGGCCGCGACCCGCACGCCGTTCGAGTCCCAGAAGCGCGTCTTCGTGCTGGAGCGCGTCGACACGATGAACGACGAGGTCGCCAACCGGCTGCTGAAGACGCTCGAGGAGCCGGCGTCGTTCGTCCACCTGATCCTGCTGACCGACTCGCTCGGCCAGGTGCATCCCGACCGTGGTCTCGCGCTGCCAGCTGGTCCGCTTCGACCCGCTGCCGGCGGCGAGGATCGCCGAGGCGCTGGTGGGGGAGGGCGTGCCGGCGGAGCGGGCGGGCGCCTGCGCGCGGCTGGCGCTCGGCAACGGCGCGCGGGCCCGCTTCCTGGCCTCCGAGGAGGGTGCGACGCTGGTGGCCGACGTCGACCGCCTGGTCGGCCGCGCACTCGCCGGCGGCGGCCAGCCGGCGGGCGAGCCCGAGGCCTGGCGCGGCCTGCTCGACCGCGCCGAGGAGCGCCGCGCCGGCGCCGAGGAGCGTGTCGCCGCCGAGGCCGCCGCTCGGCTGGAGAGCGAGCCGAAGGGCCGCGAGCGCAACGCCCTCGCGAAGCAGTTCGAGGACGCCGCCAAGCGCGACGGCCGCCGCGCCCGCACCGAGCTGCTCGACCTCGGCCTGACGCTCGCCGCGCTGCGCTTCCGGGATCTGGTGTGTCTGGGCGAGGAGGCGGAGGAGGCGGCCCTGGACCGCGCCGGCGCCGCGGCCCTGGCTGCCGCCGCGACCGACGAGGACGGCAACCCGGTGACGGTCGACCCCCGCCGCCTGCGCGCCGCGAGCGAGCGCTGCGAGGACGTCCGCCAGTCGCTCGAGCTCAACGTCACCGAGGACCTCGCGCTCGAGGCGCTCGGGTTTCGCCTCGCCCGTCTCGTCGGAACGGCTGCGTGAAGGCCGGGCGTTCGAGGACCGCGGCGGCGGAGCGGCAGGAGGCCAGGCGGCGAGGCGGCAGCGCGTCGATCCGGCGCAGCACTCGCCCGCCGGCGTCGAGGAACCACACGTCGAGGGCGAAGCGCATGCCGAAGGTGTGGATCGAACGGCAGCGGGGGATCAGCAGGGCGCAGTCGGGGCTCGGCTCCGCAAGCCACGCCAGGCCGAGCGCGCGCGCATGCCACGACTCGGCCACATAGGCGCGGGGGCAGCCGGCCACGGGTAGCGAGACGCGCTCCAGTCGGTGAAATCGAGGGGGACCCACGTGTCTTGAGGGCCCGAGCGGCCAGATCCGACCCCCCCTTTGTCCGACCGGGGTCTAGCATCGCCCAGGTGAAGCCCGCCCGCCGATCGTCCGCCGCTCCGAGATGATCGAGCAGCTGGCGGGCATCGTCGGCGCCGAGCACGCGCTGGCCGGCACGCCGCGCCCCTACGGGTACGACGCCACCGGCGACGCGCTCGGCTTCGCGGGCCGCGCCGACGCGGTCGCGCGGCCGGCCGACGCCGAGCAGGCGCGGCAGGTGGTCGCCTGGTGCTACGAGCACGACGTGCCTATCGTCCCGCGCGGCGGCGGCACCGGCTTCTCCGGCGGCGCGGTGCCGGTCGACGGCGGCGTGGTGCTGTCGCTGGAGCGGCTGACCGCGATCCACGCGCTCGATCCCGGCCTGTGGCGGATGCACGTCGGCGCCGGCGTCACGACCGCGACCGTTCAGCGGAGGGCGCGCGAGAGCGGGCTGCTGTTCCCGCCGAACCCGGGCGCGGCCGAGCAGTCGCAGATCGGCGGCAACGTGGCGACCAACGCCGGCGGCCCGCGCGCGTTCAAGTACGGCGTGACGGGGCGCTGGGTGACCGGGCTGGAGGCGGTCGTCGCGCCGGGCGAGCTGGTGCGCTTCGGCGGCTTCACGCGCAAGGACGTCGCCGGCTACGACCTGCGCGGCCTGCTCGTCGGCTCGGAGGGGACGCTGGGCGTGGTGACGAGCGTCTGGCTGTCGCTGCTGCCGGCCCCCGAGGCGGTCGCGGGCGTCGTCGCCTTCTACCCGGACGCCGAAACCGGCTGCGCGGCGATCGAAGCGGTCATGGCGGCCGGACTCCGACCCGCGGCGATCGAGTTCGCCGACGCGGGCGTCGTCGGCGCCGTGCGCGGCTCGTTCCCCGAGCCGCTGCACGCGGGCGCCGGCTTCATGGTGCTGCTCGAGATCGACGGCTCGGCGGCGGAGGTGGCGAGTGTTCGCGCCGAGGCGCTGGAGGTGCTGGGGGAGGGAGCGGTGACCGTCGTCGCGCCCGAGGACCGCGCCGGCGCCGAGCGCCTCGAGCGCTGGCGCGACGGCTTCTCGGGAGCGGTCGCTTCGCTGCGCGGCGGCAAGCTCAGCGAGGACGTGGCGGTGCCGTCCGACCGCCTGGCGGAGATCGTCGCGGCGACGGTCGAGATCGGCGCCGCCCACGGCCTCGACGCCTGCAGCTGGGGCCACGCCGGCGACGGCAACGTTCACGCCACCTTCCTCGTCACCCCCGGGGACGACCGCGAGCGCGAGGCCGCCACCCGCGCCGCCGAGCAGGTGTGCGACCGCGCCATCGCCCTCGGCGGCACCTACTCCGGCGAGCACGGGACCGGTTGGCTCAAGCGAGGCCGCCTCGACCGCCAATGGCACCCGCGCGCCACCGCTCTCCACGATGCCGTCAAGCAGGCCTTCGACCCCAAGGGCCTCCTCAATCCCGGCAAGAAGCGTTGACCGCCCGCCCAAGCCCACCCGGACCGCCAACCTCCACTACGATGCGAAGCGGCTTCCGGGCAAGTCCCAAGCCACCCCGCCCGCCGACGTAGCTCAGCTGGTAGAGCACTTCACTCGTAATGAAGGGGTCCCCGGTTCGAATCCGGGCGTCGGCTCTCGGAAAGCCCTGGAAATCAGCACTTTCTTGCTGATCGGCTGCTCTCCCGTCGGGCCGCGTGTCCCGAATATGTCCCGAACTTTCGGTAGCCTTTCCGCTCTGGAAAGCCAATCGGGCTGCTGGGAGGTCCCCGATGCCGAGCCAACGCAACCGGCCGATCAGCGGCCACATCTTTCGTGTCGAGCGCCAGCGCGGCCCGGTTTGGTACGCGAAGTACCGGCTGCCCGACGGCCGCCAGGTCCAGAAGAAGCTCGGGCCGGCCTGGACGAAGCGCGGCCGACCGGCGGACGGCTACCTGACCAAGCAGACCGCCGAGTCGCGCCTGGACGAGATCCTCGCCGAGATCCGGCGTGGCCAACATCCGGGGATGGTTCGGACCGGCGCGACGTTTGCCGACGCCGCCGAGGAGTACCTGCGCTACATCGAGCACGATCGCGGCCGCAAGCCGTCGACCGTGGCTGGGTATCGGGCGCTCTTGCAGGCCCGGCTGCTGCCGACGTTCGGCAAGCTGCCCGTCGAGTCGATCACGACCCCGATGGTCGAGGAGTGGCTAGCCGAGTTCGATACCGCGGCCGCCACGCGCACCAAGGCGTTCGTCCTGATGAACGGCGTGATGAAGCGCGCGCGCAAGGTCTACGGACTGCCGTTCAACCCGGTGGCCGACGTCGAGAAGCCAGCTGCGCCTGCCGCCAGCGGCAACATCGACGTCTTCTCACCCGACGAGATCCTGAAGCTGGTCGACGCCGCGGCGAGCGAACAGGACGGCGCGATCTATCCTCACGGCTGCCTTCACCGGTCTGCGCCGGGGCGAGCTGCTCGCGCTGCGCTGGCGTGACGTGGACGTGGAGGGGAGCACGCTCCGCGTTCGCGCGAGCTACGCCGACGGGGCGCTCACGACGCCGAAGTCGGGCAAGGTCCGTTCGGTGCCGATGCCCCCGAACGTCGCCGAGGCGCTGACTCGACTGCGCGGACGGGATCGCTGGGTGGGAGACGACGACCTGGTGTTCGCCGGGCGGACGGGCGCCTACCTCGACGGCCGCGCGCTCCGGTTGCGCTACCTGGCTGCGCTTGAGGCAGCTGGGCTGCGGCGGCTGCGATTCCACGATCTACGCCACACGTTCGGCACGCGCGTCATCGGCGTCGCCGACATCCGCCGCGTCCAGGAGTGGATGGGCCACGCCGACATCAAGACCACGATGCGCTACCTCCACTACGCCCCGCGCAAAGAGGACGCAGCTCTCGTCGCCCAGGCGTTCGGCTCCTAGGTCGCCCTCGCCCGCGCCTCGCCTGCCCCGTCCTTCGCTGCTCTCTACATCTGTTCGTCTGCCCCGCTCGGTTGCCCTTCCGCTGCGGCTAGCCCGTGCCTCTCGGCTTGGTCTTTCGGCCGTTCTGGCTCCTGGTTCTGTCTTCTCGTCTCGCTCGATCCGACCCCGGCCTCCAACCCTCCTGTGTTGTTCATGGTGGGAGGGCGGGGTCGGATCGAGCGAGACGCTCTGCGCCGCTTGCTAGAGCCAGATACGGCCGCCAGCCTGACCAATCCAAGTGGTCGGGCTAGTGGCCGGGCTATTGGTCGGGCTAGGGGTAGGGCTGGCGACCGAGCCAGCGGCGCTGCCGGGAGAGGCTCAGCGCTCGTTGCGCTCCGCCAGCTTGGCGACCTCGGCGAGTGAGACGCCGAGCGCTGCGGCGATGCTCTTGACCGTGCCCCAGGCGGGGTTCGACTTGCCGCGCTCGATCAGCGAGAGCGTCCCGGTCGTCACGCCGGCGTCGTGCGCCAGGTCCTCTTGGGTGACGCCGCGCTTGTTGCGTAGCTGCCGGATCGCGGCACCGAGGGCGGGCTGTGGTTGGTCAAGACGACCCATTGCCTATCGAACGTTGCCAATCACAAGCGTTTCAGTCCAGCGTATTGACAGCTACTGATAGACCGCTAGTATTTCGGCCACCAAACAAAGTGGCCCCGGCGACGCGCAAACGCCCCGGGGCCTGGCACAGGAGGTATCAGCTCCCATGCAGGATCAGCGTATCCAGACAGTGGCCGACGAGGAGGCCCAGACAGACCAGGCAATCCTCGGGCTCTTGCTGGCCGACTCGGCGGCGATCTGGTCGATCGAGGAGATGGCCAGCGAGGTCGGCAACAACCCCATCCACGTGACCGACGCGATCAACCGTCTCGCCAAGGTCGGTCTCGTTCATCGGCTCGACGGCTTCCTGTTTGCCAGCCGCGCGGCGGCCAGGGCAACCGAGCTGGCGCTCGCTTAGAACAGCCGGCCTCTCCGCTGGGCAAACACCCAGCTCTCCAGGTCAGCCCGCAGGAACCGGATGAGGCGGCCGACTTTGACGTGCGGGAGTCGGCCGTCGCGCACGGCCTCATAGATCCAGCTCCGCCGCACCGACAGCAGCGCCGCCGCTGCGTCGGAATCGAGCAGCGGCTCCGACAGCGGCCGGGCCGTCGCGGCGGGATCGGTGGGGGAGTTATCGGGCGGACTCATGGGCTTGAAGGAGGAGACGCAATGCGCCTCGATCTTTGGCATCGCCGTGGTCCGTCGAGCGAGCGCCGCGGGCTCGCGGTCAACCCCACCGCCAACGCCTCTCGACTACTGCTCGCCTCCTCAGCTCGCCCGCGACCCGACCCATGCCCTACCGCGACTGCCGCCCTCTACCCGCTGACTCGCCCGACTACGCGCCGACTCACGAACCCAGCCGCCTCCAGCCGTCCTCTTCTCCGACCACCGCCCAGCGGACCACACACTTGCACTGAAGTTGCGGCCGCTCTACAGAGCGGAATCCTGCCGGCCGTTCGCGACCCCGATCGACGGCCCAGATCTGCCGGCCTAGAACCGGCGCTGGACGGTTCGAACGGGCTAGCGCGAGTCGGTGATGGTCTGGTGGACGCGCTGGCGCGAGAGGCCGCTGACCAGCGCGATCCCGCGATGTCATTCCGGCCTTGTCGGCGGGCTTGATCGCCCTATCCCGCTCGCCGGACTCGGTCGCGGGCAACGTTGAGCTTGTCCATCTTGCGCTCAGCTCGGCGGTTCATAGCCGGCAAGCGACTAGACGCGTCTATTGGCTAGACGGCATGCATCAAGACGGAGCTGAGGTGTGCGCGGTTTGGGGATTCCGGACCCGGTGTGAACAGGTGTGCGCTCGGCTCGCGGGGCGGCCGCTCATTCAGCCCCCCCCTGGAAGGAGGGTCTTCTGTGCTCCATCCGTAGAGTGTGCTGACCGAAACTCGTTGGGAGGACTCGTTGGACGACATGATTGAGGGGATAGAGGACGAGCTGGATCGTCAAGAGACGGAGGAGCATGCCGAGCCTCTTGATCTTGATCCCGGTGAACGCAGGCTGGTTACGCAGCCGTATGACTTCTCCGTCCGCAACCTTGTCGATGACATCAGTGCCGACAAGCTTCTCCTGAAGCTCGAGTTTCAGCGCGCATACGTATGGGACGAGACCAAGGCCAGCCGCCTGATTGAGTCGCTACTGATGAACGTGCCTATCCCGGTTTGCTATTTCGCCGAGGAGACCGACGGCACTTTCGAGGTTATCGATGGTCAACAGCGACTTAAGTCGATCTGGAAGTTCATAGCCAATGATGCCGATGATGAGCGGCTTGTCTTGCGTGGTCTGACGGTTCTCAAAGAGCTGAATGGCAAGACCTTCTCCGAGCTGTCGCAGCGTGACCAACGTCGCGTTGAGACGCGAACGATTCGGTGCATCGTGATTACGGAGGACTCGCATCAAGACATCAAGTTCGACGTGTTCGAGAGGCTCAACACTGGATCTGTCCGGCTAAGTGACCAAGAGCTTCGCAACTGCATCTATCGGGGGGCTTTCAACGACCTCTTGCGTGAGACTGCCCGCGACGAGTCGTTTCGGCGGATACTCCAAGGCCAGCTCACTAAGAGGATGGACGACGCGGAGCTCGTCCTTCGCTTCGTCGCGCTGTCAGACCGCCTCCAGGCATACAAGCCGGCTCTGCGGCAGTTCCTCAACGAGTACATGCGTGATCACCGGGGAGGCGGGGGCCGGGTAGATGAGCTGACAGATGCCTTTCGCCGGGTGGCCGAGACGGCTGAGGCCGTGTTCGGCAATGATGCCTTCAGGCGGATTGATCGCGAGGACGCCGCTGGGCGCACTATCAACAAGGCGCTCTTTGATTGCGTAGCGCTCTCCTTTTATCTCGCTGATCAAGACGCGATTCGCGAACAAAAAGACCAAGTACGTACACAGTTGTTGGAGTTGCTCCGCGACGAGGAGTTTGAGGGTCTCATTGGTCGGGCGACGGCTGATCGTTCTCGAATGTTTGGACGGGTTCGCGCCTTTAGTGAGCGGCTTGAGTCACTCGGCATTGGTACGTCGTATGCGGGCGCTCTCCCGGCAGATCAAGATCAATAGGGCTGATCCGAAGGGCCACTGTGCCGTCGACGGCACTTAACAAGCTCACGGGCAACCGTCTAGGGGAGGTGGACATTCTCATAGGCCGGCGTCCGCCCGGACCTGAGGCTAGGCGAAGCCTGGCGGAGAGAGGGGAGGCTGCCGCCGTAAACCGAGCGGGATTTGTTCTGCTTTGCGCGCACCTCGAGGGCTTCCTGGGTGACTTAGTCATCGATGTTGTCGACTATGTGAACTCGATGGCGCCGCATATCGGCAATGTCCCCGAGGCGCTCCTTGCCTGCCATGTAGAGCCAGAGATCAGCGTCATTGCTGAGATCACGGATCGAGTGCGTAGGGCTGATCGGATCGCCAGGTTGTTCACTGGATTCGGCGCTGTTTGGGCTAGCGGAACCCTGTCGGGATCGCCGTTGCAGGCCGACGCCGTGTTGAAGGACGCCGGCAACCCCAAGCCGAAGTCTGTCAAGAAGGTCATGGCGCGAGTGGGTATTGATGATGTCTTCGACAGGGTCAGTTTGCCGAACGTGAACGTCGAGCTAAGGCTCAACGAGCTTGTCGATGGCCGGAATGATGTGGCTCACGGTCTTGACAGGGCTATCCAAGACGAGGATGTCGATCGCCAACGTCGATTTGTCAAGGACTTTGCGACGGAGCTGGATGATCTGGTCGCTAGCCGCCTGCAGACGATGTGCCAGGCGCCCCAGCGGCCCTGGCCCTGATCCCCCGGACAAGGGCAGGGTAGGGGCCACCAACGGGTGGGATGGACGGCTTGCAGGCAACCGGGTACGGTGTCCTCTATGGCCGCATCGGTCGATTTCACGATTGCCTTCGAGTCGCCGGACGAGGACGGGTGGATCGTTGCCCGCGTACTCGAGGTTCCCGGAGCGATGAGCCAAGGCCGGACGCGAGAGGAAGCCCGCGAGAACGCTCTTGATGCGCTCCGCACGGTACTCACGCCCGACGAGGAGTTGGCTGGCCAGACACCGCAGGCCGACCGCGAGCATCTGCGCTTCACCGCCGCCGCGTGAAGCGTCGGGACCTGGAGCGCCATTTGCGCTCACACGGCTGTCGGGAGATCGGCGGGACGAAGCACGCGAAGTGGCGTGGGCCACAGGATCAGGTCTCTGCGGTTCCTCGCCACAAAGAGATCGGTCCCAGTCTCGCGCGGGCGATCTGCACGCAGCTCTCGATCCCTCCACCGCCAAATCCTCGCTAGGCGTGTCCCGAACCATGTCCCCAACTCGGCAAATCTGACCTTGGCGAACCTGACCGAACTGGTCGTACACGACCCAACCTGAGCTAACTCCATGCCTTCTCAACGCTCTCGTAATGAAGGGGTCCCCGGTTCGAATCCGGGCGTCGGCTCTCGGCGGTGGCTCGCTTCGGTGGGCGACCTCCTTCCCGGTCCGCCGTTGCCGTCTGGGCCAGGTGGTCGACTCTGGTCATGCAGCCGGCCGCCTTCTCCGCGTCGAAGTTGCCTTTGCTCTTGCGCGCCATCGCCGATCCCGAGGGCAAGGGTGAGATATCCGCAGAGGATGCTGCCGCGATCAAGCAGGTTGAAAGGAACCTCGCTCGTTATCGCGGAGAGACGGACCGACCTAGGCCGGATCGGCAACCTGGTGGGTCCCGGCTCAGCGTACCGTAGGTGATACGCCGTCCGTAACGTAGGTGCTACGGTAGGCAGCATGGCAAACGAGACGAAGACCGGGAGAACCACCAAGCTCGACGTGGGCCATCACGACCGGCGGCTCGCGCGGCGGCTGAAGGAGGACGCGGAGTTCCGGGCGGAGTACGAGCGAGCGAGCCAGGAGGTTGCGGCTATCGACGCGATCGTCCATATGCTCGACGATCTACGCGAGGCGCAGGGTCTCTCGAAGGCGGATCTCGCGAGAGCGATAGACAAGAACCCCGCAAGCATCCGGCGGCTCCTGACGTCGCGTGGAAATCCCGAGCTGCGCACGGTTGTTGCGATGGCGGCGGCGCTCGACGCAGAGGTCAAGATCGTCCCACGCCGACGCGCTAAGGCGAAGCTTCAGCGCGGCCGTAGCGCTGCTGCTGCCTGACCGCTTCATCGCGCTGCCGCGATCGGTAGCGTCGCCTCGGTGGAGTGGGGAGTCGTCTACTACCGAGCCGCGAACGGTGTCGTTCCTGCTGAGGCGTTCCTGGACTCCTGTCCCGCGAAGATAGAGGCGCGCATCCTCGCTGTGCTCGAGGTGGTGCGGGCTGCGCCGCCACCGGCCTTCAGTGGCGGAGGGATGTGGGAGGCGATGCACGGATCTATGAATGGCTACTACGAGATCCGTGTGACTGGGCCTGGACGGGCCCAATACCGCTTGTTCTGTTTGCTCGACAACGCCCAGACCAAAAAGGAACTCGCGCGGCGCGGGTTCGACACGCCACAGATCGCGGTCATCAATGGCATGTCGAAGCCGATCGGCGAGGTCTTCTCAGACAGCGTGTACCGCAAGCACGTTCGCGATCTCGGCGACGACTATCGGAAGCGGTTCCCACGTCGTATCGCTGACTGATCCGTTCCGCCTGTGCGTTTGGTCCCGCCGGCCCGCTGACGTGTCCCGAACCATGTCCCCAACTCGGCAAATCTGACCTTGGCGAACCTGACCGAACTGGTCGTACACGACCCAACCTGAGCTAACTCCATGCCTTCTCAACGCTCTCGTAATGAAGGGGTCCCCGGTTCGAATCCGGGCGTCGGCTCTCGGCGGTGGCTCGCTTCGGTGGGCGACCTCCTTCCCGGTCCGCCGTTGCCGTCTGGGCCAGGTGGTCGACTCTGGTCATGCAGCCGGCCGCCTTCTCCGCGTCGAAGTTGCCTTTGCTCTTGCGCGCCATCGCCGATCCCGAGGGCAAGGGTGAGATATCCGCAGAGGATGCTGCCGCGATCAAGCAGGTTGAAAGGAACCTCGCTCGTTATCGCGGAGAGACGGACCGACCTAGGCCGGATCGGCAACCTGGTGGGTCCCGGCTCAGCGTACCGTAGGTGATACGCCGTCCGTAACGTAGGTGCTACGGTAGGCAGCATGGCAAACGAGACGAAGACCGGGAGAACCACCAAGCTCGACGTGGGCCATCACGACCGGCGGCTCGCGCGGCGGCTGAAGGAGGACGCGGAGTTCCGGGCGGAGTACGAGCGAGCGAGCCAGGAGGTTGCGGCTATCGACGCGATCGTCCATATGCTCGACGATCTACGCGAGGCGCAGGGTCTCTCGAAGGCGGATCTCGCGAGAGCGATAGACAAGAACCCCGCAAGCATCCGGCGGCTCCTGACGTCGCGTGGAAATCCCGAGCTGCGCACGGTTGTTGCGATGGCGGCGGCGCTCGACGCAGAGGTCAAGATCGTCCCACGCCGACGCGCTAAGGCGAAGCTTCAGCGCGGCCGTAGCGCTGCTGCTGCCTGACCGCTTCATCGCGCTGCCGCGATCGGTAGCGTCGCCTCGGTGGAGTGGGGAGTCGTCTACTACCGAGCCGCGAACGGTGTCGTTCCTGCTGAGGCGTTCCTGGACTCCTGTCCCGCGAAGATAGAGGCGCGCATCCTCGCTGTGCTCGAGGTGGTGCGGGCTGCGCCGCCACCGGCCTTCAGTGGCGGAGGGATGTGGGAGGCGATGCACGGATCTATGAATGGCTACTACGAGATCCGTGTGACTGGGCCTGGACGGGCCCAATACCGCTTGTTCTGTTTGCTCGACAACGCCCAGACCAAAAAGGAACTCGCGCGGCGCGGGTTCGACACGCCACAGATCGCGGTCATCAATGGCATGTCGAAGCCGATCGGCGAGGTCTTCTCAGACAGCGTGTACCGCAAGCACGTTCGCGATCTCGGCGACGACTATCGGAAGCGGTTCCCACGTCGTATCGCTGACTGATCCGTTCCGCCTGTGCGTTTGGTCCCGCCGGCCCGCTGACGTGTCCCGAACCATGTCCCCAACTCGGCAAATCTGACCTTGGCGAACCTGACCGAACTGGTCGTACACGACCCAACCTGAGCTAACTCCATGCCTTCTCAACGCTCTCGTAATGAAGGGGTCCCCGGTTCGAATCCGGGCGTCGGCTCTCAGGATGGCCGCATCGATCGAACTCACGATCGCCTTCGAGCCGCCCGACGAGGACGGCTGGACAGTCGCCCGCGTCCTCGAGGTTCCCGGCGCGATGAGCCAAGGCCGGACTCGCGACGAGGCCCGTGAGAACGCGCTCGACGCGCTGCGCTCGGTGCTTATGTCTGATGAGGAGCTGGTGGGACAGGCGCCACAGGCAGACCGCGAGCGTCTGCGCTTCACCGCCACCGCGTGAAGCGGCGGACCTAGAACGCCAGTCTGATCCGAGCTTTGGGACTCGCCGGTGCGCATCAGGTGCTGGGGCGTGTGACGGGCTAGGGTGTTCGCATGGTCGATCAGGCAGTGATCGAGGAGGCCGGCCGCAGGCTTGCGCGCGCGGCCGGCGAGTCGGCTCAAGTAGTGCTGTTCGGATCGCATGCTCGGGGCGACGCGGGCGCTCGCAGCGATCTCGATTTCTTGGTCGTCGAGCCGGAGGTCGAGAACGAGGCTGAGGAGTCTGTTCGGCTGTCCCGCGAGCTTCGCGACCTTCGCGTGCCGGTGGACGTTGTCGTCGTCAGTCGTGGTTACGTGGATGCCTGGCGGAACGTACGGGGCAGCATCGTGCATTCCGCGTTCGGCGATGGTCGTGTGCTCGCAGGCTGATGGCGAGCCAGCGCGATCTCGCCGAACAACTGCTGGGAGTAGCCCGTGACGACGCCGCGGCCGCGCGGACGCTGCGCGAGGCTGAGTCGCCCGACTCGGTTGTGGGGTTTCACTGCCAGCAGGCGGTCGAGAAGGCGCTCAAAGCTGTGCTCGCGGCTCGTTCGGTCGAGTTCCCGTTCACGCACGACATCGGCCTGCTGATCCAGTTCTGCGAGGACGCAGGCGCCCCGCTTCCGGACGCCCTTGCCGACGTGGATCGCCTCACCCCGTTCGCGGTTCACATGCGTTACGGCGCGATCTTCGGCCCGGACCTAGACCTGGCGGTCGCGCTGGGATGGGTTGCCGAGACGATCGGTTGGGCCGAGCAGAGCATCTAGTCGACGACCGGCGCGTGTCCCGAACCATGTCCCCAACTCGGCAAATCTGACCTGAGCGAACCTGGCCCAGCCGGTCGTACCCGATCCAACCTGCGCTAACTCCACGTCTCTCCAACGCTCTCGTAACGAAGGGGTCCCCGGTTCGAATCCGGGCGTCGGCTCTGGCGGCCAGCCGGCGTCGCGATAGCGCGCAAGGTTGGTCTCGATCTGCTTGATCAATGCGGCGCTGTCCGCGGAGCTCTCGCCCTTGCCCGCCGGATCGGCAAGAACGCGAAGGAGCGCTGGGAGTTTCGTCGCGTGGAGAGTCGTGGGTCGCGGGCGAACTAGCGGATCAGCGGCCATGGGACCGATCCCTGAGCCTGCCCGTCGCGTCGCGCCGAGAACGCCCCTGGGGTGAGCTAACGCCTGGCGCGACAAAAGCTAACCAGCAATCGGCAGTCTGGTTAGGATATGTCCGTGGGCCGTGCGCACTTCGACGTCGTCCGGGAGCACTTCGGCAATCGGCCCTTCCGGGTTCGGGAGGCCGTCGCGGCCGGCATCCCACGTCAGGCGATCTATCGACTTCGGGACGCAGGGTTGCTGGTGGGCGTTTCGCGTGGGGTGTGGCAGCGCGCAGACGCTGATCCGTCGATGCATGCCGAGTTCGCGGCGATCGCCGCTCGCGCGCCTGACGCGACGATCTGCTTGAACTCGGGGTTGTCCTACTGGGACTTGTCCGACGAGATGCCTGTCAGCGTCCATCTCGCGGTTGCGCGCGGAGCCCACTGGCCGAAGATCGACACGCCGGCGACGACGTTGCACCGGTTCCCGGCCGAGACGTTCGCGCTCGAGCGCCAAGCCAGACGCACCGAGACCGGTGAGCCGTTCTGGATCTACTCGGCCGAGCGGTGTGTGGTCGACGCGATGCGGTTGCAGCGGCAGGTCGGTCGTGACGTCGCGCTTTCTGCCCTCAGGCGTTACATGGCCCGCGACGGTGCCGATCCGCTGACCCTCAACGCACTGGCTCGCCAGCTGGGCGGCGAGCGTGACATGCGGCAGGCTCTCGAGGTGATTCTCGCGTGAGTTCCGACCGTGCGCGCGAGGCCTACCGGGAGTTGCGGCAGCTCGCCCGAGCGGACTACGGGGGCGCGACCGGATCGCCCAGGTCGTAGCCGACATCGTGACTGTTGAGCTGGCCGACGACGATGGGCTGGCGTTTGACGTCAGCACGATCCGCACCGAGGCCATGCGCGAGCAAGCGGACTACCAAGGCGTCCGCGTCAAGATCGAGGTTCGCTTAGCGACCGCGAGACCGACCGTTACGCTCGACTTCTCCTTTGGAGATCCACATCAGTCGGTTGTCGTCGACTTGCCCCAGCTCCTGGGTGGCAGCATCCGGCTGGCGTCCTACCCACCAAAGCTGACCCTGGCGGAGAAGATCGCGACGATGATGAGCCGTCGAGAGCTCAACACCCGCGATCGGGACTTCGCTGACGTCTGGACGCTGAGCCGTACCCTCTCGGTGGACGCGGCGACCCTGCGGACCTCGATCGTTGAGGTCGCCGAGCATCGCGGCCACGACGTAGTGCCGCTCAGTGACGCCCTGGCAGAGATGCCCGACCGCCAAGCGCCATATGGGGCGATGCTCTCGCGTATGGCTTACCAGCGCTCGTTGCCGCAGTCGTGGCGGGAGTTGCTTGCTGACGTACGTGGCTTCCCCTGGTCGCTGACACCGACGGCAGGCTGACGACTTGGGATCCCATTGACCGGGTCTGGCGAGAGGAGCCGACGGCGTGATCTCACTTGCGCCAGATGCCGCGCAGGCGTTCAGCGACACGTCGACGCAGCCGGCGGTTGTCAACGAGCGCCTTGCCGCCACGTTGGACCGTCCACGCTTTCGCTGGTGTCCCGAACCGTGTCCCCAACTCGGCAAATCTGGCCTGAGCGAACCTGGCCCAGCTGGTCGTACCCGATCCAACCTGAGCTAACTCCACGCGCCAGAAGGCGCGCGAGAACGCGCTCGACGCGCTGCGCACGGTGCTTACGCCGGATGAGGAGCTGGCAGGACAGGGCCACAGGAAGGCCGAGAGCGCCTGCGCTTCACCGCCGCCGCTTGAAGAGGCGGACCTAGAGCGCCTAGTGCGACGATTCGGTCTTCCCGCGCACACGGCTGATCGGGCCTGGGAGACCGTCGATGTGGGTGTCGAAGTCGTCTTGATTCGCTGAGGCGAGGCCTCGTGACAGTCCGCTGAAGGGAGTCCCCACCCCTGAATGCCCGTCCACCCAGGGCTAATGCTCTCCCGCCCTGGGCCGATGAGGATCGGCATGACCGCTCCGACCCGTCACGCCAACCCGGGCTCGATCATCGACCGCGTCCTCGCGAACCCCCTGATCGGCCTGTCGCCGTGGATCGTCTACAGCTTGATCGAGGGGGAGGGGCGGCTGGAGGAGTCGTCGGCGATCGCCTTCGGGCTGGCGCTGCTGATCCTGATGGTCGGCTGGCTGCGGGGGAGCTCGCCGAAGCTGCTCGAGTTCTCCGACGTGATCTTCTTCGGCGCGCTGGCGATCTTCGTCGCGGTCGCCTCCGACGACACGCACGCCTGGCTCGAGCGCTGGTCGGGCGAGGTCGCGAACATGGCACTCGTCGTGATCGCGGTCGGCTCGATCCTGATCCGCCAGCCGTTCACGCTCGCGTACGCGAAGGAGGAGGCGCCGCGCGAGCTGTGGGACAACCCGGTCTTCCTGCGCACCAACTACGTGCTCACCTGGGTGTGGGCGGTCGCCTTCATCATCGAGGCGGCCTCGGGCCTCTACGGCGACGCGGTGCTGGGCGACTCGAACAACCTCTGGACCGGCTGGATCATCCAGACGCTGCCGCTGATCGTCGCCGCCCAGTTCACGCTCTGGTACCCCGACCGCGTCCAGGCGCTCGGGGCGATCGAGCGCGGCGAGTCGACCGACCCGCCGCCCCCGATCGGCAACTTCATCGCCCAGGTCACCCCGTGGATCTCGATCGTCGGCGTCATCTCGCTGGCCAGCGACGCCGCCCCCTGGTGGCTCGGCGTGGCGTTCATCGTCGTCGGCGTGGCGCTCACCAACAAGTTCAAGCCCGACAACGACAGCGACGACGAGTCCGCGGCCGACACCGCGGCGTCGTCGGCCGGCGGCTGATCCCCGCCGGCCGCGCGGCGGGGGACGTCAGACCGCCGCCCGCAGCCCCGCCCACGGCCGCGCGGCCTCCAGCTGCGCGGCCACCCGCAACAGCACCCGCTCGCCGCCGAGCGCGGCCACGAACTGAACCCCGAGCGGCAGCCCGTCCGCGGTCCAGTGCAGCGGCACGCTGGTCGCCGGGCGCCCCGTCAGGTTCGCGAGCTGCGTGTACGGGACCCAGCCGAGGTTCTCCTCGACGATCTGGTCGACGATGCCGAGGCGGGGCAGGACCCGGGCTGCCCGCGCCGCGAGGACGACACGCGCGCCGAGCCGGGCCGGCCCCGGCAGGTCGAACTCGCCGATCTTCGGCGGCGGGGTCGCCAGCGTCGGTGTCAGCAGCAGGTCGTGGCTCTGGTGGAACTCGTCGATCCGGCGGACGTGGTCCTGGCGGTGCTCCAGCGCGCCGCAGTAGTCCGTTGCGCTGTGCGCCCGGCCGAGCGCGGCGGCGATCAGGGTGTCCTGCTCGAACGCGTCGTCGCCGCAGCCGGTCCGCTGCTTGATGTCCTCGATCGCCCAGGCGATGTGAACGAACCAGGTCACCAGGAACTCCTTCGCCAGCGCCGCGTCGTCGTACGGCGCCGCCGGCAGCTCGACGACCTCGTGGCCGAGCGCCTCCAAGGCCTCGACCGCGGCCGCAACGGCCGCCCGCGCCTCGCGGTGCGGCTCCGGGGTCAGCACGCTCGGAACCCGAACGCCGATCCGCAGCCGTCCCGGATCCCGCCCGACCTCGTCGAGGAACGGCGTCTCGGGCCGCGGCGAGTCGTACGGCGCGGCCGGTCCGGGCCCGGCCAGCACGTCGAGCATCGCGGCGCTGTCGCGGACCGTGCGCGACACGACGCCGTCGGTCGCCGAGCCGTGCAGCGCCTCGCCGACCGCCGGGCCGGCCGGGATCAGCCCGCGCCCCGCCTTGAGCCCGAACAGCCCGCAGCAGGCCGCCGGGATGCGGATCGAGCCGCCGCCGTCGCTGGCGCCCGCCACCGGCACGATCCCCGCGGCGACCGCCGCCGCCGACCCGCCGGACGAGCCGCCCGGCGTGCGCGCAAGGTCCCACGGATTGCGCGCCGCCCCGAACAGCTCCGGCTCGGTGATCCCCTTGGCGCCGAACTCGGGCGTGTTGGTCTTGCCGAAGATGACCAGCCCGGCGTCGAGCCAGCGCTGCACCACCGTCGAGTTCTCGGTCGCGGGCAACGTGGCGAGCGACCGCGAGCCCCAGCTCGTCGGCAGCCCCGCATAGTCCTGGTCGAGGTCCTTGATCAGGAACGGCACGCCGGCGAACGGGCCCGAGAGCGCCGCGCCGTCGGCTACGCGCGCGTCGGCCTCGGCGTCCATCGGGCGGACGATCGCGTTGATCTTCGGGTTGACGGCGGCCGCGCGCTCGCGGGCGGCGGACAGCAGCTCGCCGGCCGTCGACCTCCCCGCGCGGCGACCAGTTCCGCCAGTCCCAGACCGTCGTGCTCCAGATACTCCTCGGCGTTCATCTGCCTCCCGCTCGCCCGTTGACGGCGAACAGTAACCCTCCCCCGTCCTGGGCCGGCTGGCAGCACCTCGACGAACCGCCGTTCGCCAGCGCGTAGCCGGCGCTCTACGATTCAGCCGTGGCCAAGATCATCTACACGCCGTTCGGGATCGTCGCCGGCGTGCTCGGGGGGCTGCTCGCGAGCACGATCTTCAAGCAGGTCTGGAAGGGCCTCGCGGGCGAGGACGACCCGCCGACCCCGCGCCAGAGCGAGTACACCTGGAAGGAGATCCTCGGCGCGGCCGCCCTCCAGGGCGCGATCTTCGCCGTCGTCAAGGCGGTCGTGAACCGCGGTGGCGCCAAGGGCTTCCAGAAGCTGACCGGCGCCTGGCCGGGCGACTGAACGACCGCGTCACATACGTCGGCCACGCGACGCTGCTGGTCGAGGTCGGCGGCGTCCGTGTCCTGACCGACCCGATCCTCAGCGGGCGCGTCGCCCACCTGCGCCGCCACGGCGGCGCCGTCGACGCGGACTCGCTCGGCGACCTCGACGCGGTCCTGGTCTCGCACGCCCACCTCGACCACCTCCACGCGGCGTCGCTGCGCCGGCTCGCCGCCAAGCGGCCGCAGCCGCTGCTGGTCGTCCCGCGCGGCCTGCGCCGCCACGTCGCCAAGCTCGGCTTCGAGCGCGTCGCCGAGCTGAGCGCCGGCGACCAGATCGATGTCGCCGGCCTGTCGATCGTCGCCACCCACGCCGACCACGACACGCGCCGCCATCCGCTCGGTCCGCCCGCCGAGGCCGTCGGCTACCTGCTCGGCGAGCCGGGCCGCCGCGTGTACTTCGCCGGCGACACCGACGTCTTCGACGGGATGGAGGCGCTCGCCGACGGGCTCGACACCGCGCTGATCCCCGTCTGGGGCTGGGGCCCGTCGCTCGGTCCCGGGCACCTCGACCCGAAGGCGGCGGCCGGCGCGTTGCGACTGCTGCGTCCGCGCCTCGCGATCCCGATCCACTGGGGGACGCTGTTCCCGTTCGCGCTCGACCGGCTGCGCGGCAAGGCGCCGCTGCTGCACGACCCGCCGCACGAGTTCGCCAGCGCGGCGGCCGAGCTCACTCCGGAGGTCGAGGTTCGCGTGCTCCAACCCGGGGACGCGACGCCGCTGCCCGGCCCTCCAGGTTGATCCCGGCCATCGTCGCCGGATCGCCACGCAGCTCATAGCCGACGCGCTCCTCGTAGAGCACCGCGTCGAGCTCGCAGCCGAACAGGAACGCCATCGACGTCAGCCAGATCCAGAGCAGCAGGATCACCAGCGCCGCGAAGGCGCCGTAGGTCGCGTTGTAGGTCGCCAGTTCGCCGACGTAGATGCCGTAGCCGGCGGAGGCCGCGAGCCAGACGCCGGCGGCGGTCGCGGCGCCGGGTGTGACGAGCCGGAAGCGCTCGCGCGGCGGGCTTGGCGCGGCCCACATCACCAGCCGCATCGACAGCATCATCGCGATGGCGGCGAGCGGCCAGCGGATGATCGTCCACATCGGCGTGCTCGCCTCCTCCAGCCCGACGAGGTCGAGCAGGTCGTCGGCGAGGCCGCGGCCGACGAACGTCAGCACGCCGGCGGAGAGGCCGAGCGCGAGCAGCACGATCGTCCAGCCGATCCCCTTGACCCGCCGCACGATCGTCCAGCCCTTCTGGCGCCTGCGCCAGATCACGTCGAGCGCCCGGCCCGCCGCCGCGAACGCCCGCGACGCGCCGTAGATCAGCGTCGCGAGGCCGACGAGGCCGACCGCGCCGGCCTGCTCGGGGGCGGAGTCGACGGCGGTCTTGACGACCGACTCCGCGGTGGCGGCGAGCGTCGCCGAGGCGCCCTCGTCGCGCAGGTAGCTGCCGAAGTCGATCGAGGTCGAGTCGGCGCCGAGCAGGCTCACGACGCCGGCGACGATCATCAGCACCGGCAGCAGCGACAGCAGCCCGTAGTAGGCGAGCGAGGCGCCGCGGTCGACCATCCCGTCGGCGAGGAAGCGCCGCACGGTCAGCTCGACGGTGCGGACCAGCGGGATCGCCCGCGTCCGCTCGGCCAGCGCGACCGCCCGCCGCCCGCCGGGCAGCGCGAGCAGCCGGTCGAGCGGCGTCACCGCGCCGGCTCCGCCGCGGCCGGCTCAGCCACCTCGAGCCCGGTCTCGGCGAGCCAGCGCTTCAGCTGCAGCGTGCATCGGCCTCGACGCCGACGATCGGCGCGGCCGGCTCGCTCCACTCGGCGGGCACGACCGCGAACGGGTGCATCTGCATCCCGCCGATGCCCCCGTGCGAGCCCATGAACTCCTCGAACGGCGCGACCTCGTCGGCGACCGGGGTCGTAGACGCCGTTGATCAGGATGTCGGGGCAGTGGCGGAAGCCGTCGTGGCGGCGCAGGTGGTCGGCCGCCGTCGCGTCGAACGGCCGCCAGCGGGTCGTCGCCGTCGACGCGTGTCGTCGGAGAGCCGCCGCCGCCCGGCGCCGCCGAGCGCCACGCCGGCCCTCGCTGCTCGGAGCGGACCATCACGAAGCCGATCCCGGGGTGGGAGGCGAGCGCCTCGACCAGCCGCGGGTGGCGGCGCTCGATCTGCTCGGCGCTCAGCCGCTGCTTGCCGCCGGGGAAGTAGACGAGGCCGAGGCAGCCCGAGGCCAGCACGATCGCCTCGCGGCCGGTCGTCGTCGGCGTCGACGCTGCCTCCTGCTGAGCGCACGCCTCGCGGTTGGGCCCGAGCGCGACCGTCCCGTCGACGACGCGGTCCGCGGTCGCTCGCCGCAGCGCGCGGCCCGCCGACGCTGTCGTCCTGGCGCGCGTCGGACGAGCAGCGCGCCGAGGTCGCCCCAGGCCTCGTCGACCGCCGCCGGCGCCGCGACCTCGCCGCGTCGGACGCGGCGAGCCGCCGCACGACCTCCTCGAGCGTCTCGCCGTAGCGCTGGCGGAACGGCCTGCCCTGGGTCTGGCCGTGGTCGGAGAGCACGACCAGGTGGTAGGGCCGCGGCGCCTGGAGGGCGGCCCGCTCCAGCCGCTCGAGCTGGCGCGTCGAGCTGCTTCAGCACGGCGAACGCGTCCGGCTCGAGGATCCCCGAGTGGTGCGCGACCTCGTCGTAGCCGACGAAGGTCGCGTAGGCGACCGGCACGCCCTCGACGATGTCGGCCATCAGCGTCGCGACGTTGAGGTCGCGCATCACGACGGTGATCGCCGCGCGCGATCAGCGGGTAGAGGCCGCCGCGGTCGATGTGCGTGCGCGCCCGCTTGCGCTGGCGCCGCGCCGCCCGCCGCTCGCGCGCGACGTCGGCGACCGCGAGCGCGAGCGTGCGCAGCAGCCCGTAGGGGTCGGCGAAGTAGGCGAAGAACTCGGCCGAGCGCGAGCGCTGGCGGTCGCGGATCACGCTCATCGTCGCCGTGCAGCGCGGAGCGTCGCCGGAGAACATGTTGCCGCGGCTCGCGCCGCCGGCCGCGCAGCAGCCCGCCGCCGTCGGAGTGGCGCAGCTCGATCTCGGCCGCGTCCGCGGGTGGTTGGAGACGAGCAGCCGGTCGTCGTCCTTCTCGTACCAGCGGAACGCCGGCATGTCGCGGTTGCTGCCGAGCAGCAGGCCGGCCTGGCTGGCGCCGGTCTGCGACGACAGGTCGCACTCCCACGGCACCAGCCGGTGGCTGCCGTCGTCGAGCCAGCGCGCGATCGTCGGCGCGTGGCCGTCGCTCGATCGCCGTGCGCAGCACGCGCTCGGCGAGCCCGTCGATCTCGAACAGGATCACGCCCGGCACGTCGGTCTCGTTGCGTCGCCGCGCCGCGCCGCGCCCGCCGGCGGACGACGCGCAGGTGGTAGGCGTCGCCGTCGAAGTCGAGCAGCGGCTCGACGAGCATCGTGACGATCGCCAGACCGAGCGCGACCCAGAGCGTCGCCAAGAAGGTCGGGTCGGTGCCGTCGACCGCGCGGATCGCGACGTTGACGATCACCGCGTTGCAGCACGAGCGAGACAGAGCCCGAAGGTCAGCACCGTCAGCGGCAGCACGATCCGCGTCACCAGCGGCCAGACGAGCGCGTTCAGCAGCGCGATCGCCAGCGCCGTGAGGATCGCGGCCCGCAGCGACGGCACCGCCATCCCCGGGCAGCGCCGCGGCGAGCCCCCAGAGCGCGAGCCCGTCGACGACGATCAGGACCAGGGCGCGGCCGAAGTAGCCGAGCGTCGAGCGGATGCGTTGTGGCGCCACCGCGCCATTCTGCCGCCCCCGGCCGACGCTGACCAGTCGCCCGGGCTCGCGCGCGGCCGCGCCGGTACCGTCTCGACCCATGTCCAGCGAGATCCTGCTCGAGCGCGACGGCGGCGTCGCGACGATCGTCCTCAACGCCCCCGACCGCCGCAACGCCCTCACGGTGGAGATGGCGCGCGCCCTCGTGGACGCCTGCGACGAGGTCGACGCCGACCCCTCCGTCGGCGCCGTCGTGGTCCGCGGCGAGGGTGGCTTCTTCTGCGCCGGCGGCGACCGCCAAACGCTGCTCGACGCCGGCCGCGACCCCGCGACGCCCGACGCCTGGGTCGGCATCGGCCTCGTCTACCGCTCGTTCCAGCGCGTCGGCGAGCTGGAGCCGCCGACCGTCGCGGCGGTCCGCGGCGGAGCGGTCGGCGCGGGCATGAACCTCGCCTTCGCGACCGACCTGCGCGTCGTCGCGCGCGAAGCCAGGCTGATGTCCGGCTTCCTGCCGATCGGCCTGCACCCGGGCGGCGGCCACGCGACGCTGCTCGGCCGCACCGGCGCGCGTGAGGCCACCTCGGCGCTGACTCTCTTCGGCGAGCGGATCGACGGCGCTCGCGCCGCCGAGCTCGGCCTCGCCTGGGAGGCGCTCGAGGACGGCGACGTCGACGCGCGCGCCCATGCGCTCGCCGCCGTCCCCGCGGCCGACCCCGAGCTCGCCCGCAGGACCGCTCGCTCGCTGCGCACCCAGCTCGGCCCGCCCGCAGCTTCCCTGGCCGGCCGCCCTCGACCTCGAGCGCGCGTCGCAGATGTGGTCGATGCGCCGCAAGGATCTCGCCGCCGAGTGAGCTTCTTCACCGCCGTCCGCATCTACTCGATCTGCGAGCTCTGCCTGTTCGCGGCGCTGATGGCCGTCGCGTTCGGCGGCGGCAGCGAGCAGGCGAAGGCGATCCTGGGCTGGTCGCACGGCGTCGGCTGGCTGATCCTCTGCGCGCTCGTCTTCTACGGCGCCACGCGCGGCATCTTCACCTGGGTCACGCTCGCGCTGACCGTCTCGCCGGCGGGCCCGCTCGGCTCGACGATCGGGATCGAGTATCAGGCGCGCCACAAGGGCAAGATCGACGGGGATGTTCCCGCTTAACCTGCCCAACGTCCTGACGCTGCTGCGCATCCTGCTGGTGCCGGTGCTCGTCGTCGTGCTCGGCACGGAGTCGGAGGAGGGGGGCTCGATCCTCGCGGCCGCGGTCTTCGTGATCGCCTCGCTGACCGACGGCCTCGACGGCTACATCGCCCGCTCGCGCCAGTCGATCACCACGTTCGGCAAGGTGATGGATCCCGTCGCCGACAAGCTGCTGATCGCCGCCGCGCTGCTGACCCTGGTCAGCCTCGACCGCGTCGACGCCTGGGTCGCGATGATCGTGATCGCCCGCGAGTTCGCCGTCTCGGGCCTGCGCATCGCCGCCGGCCAGCAGGGCGTCGTGATCCCCGCCAGCGGCCTCGGAAAGATCAAGACGATCGTCCAGTCGGCCGCCGTCCTCGCGCTGATCGCCGTCAACGACACCGGGATCCTCTGGGTCCAGCTGCTCGTCTACGCGATGATCCTGACGACGATCGTCTCCGGCGCCGACTACTTCCTCAACTTCCGCCGCCGGATCGAAGAGCTGTCGCGCGAGCGCCAGGCACGCTCCGGCAACACGCTGCCGGACCGCTGAGTCGGTCTCAGCCGGCGGCCAGCTCGGGGCGGTCGCCCATCGCGGCCAACCGCTCGACCACCTCGTCGCGCGTCGCCCCGCGCGCCTCGAGCGCATGGTCCAGCGGCTCGCCGTAGACGTCGAGCAGCGCCAGCAGCAGGTCCGCGGTGCCCACGGCCTCGGCCCCGCGCGTCAGCGCCCGGCGCTCCGCCTCCCGCACGGAGCGCCCGAGCGCCAGCTCGCCGAGCGGCGGCGAGGCCGACGGTTCCTCGCAGACGTCGACCGCCGCGTCGCGCTCCAGCGGCGCCTCGCCGACCCCGAGCGCCTGCAGCGCGCAGCCGACCTGGCCGTGCAGCCGCAGCGCGCGCAGCCAGCGCTCAGCCTCGTCCTCGGCGCAGTGCGAGAACGCCATCGCGGTTCCGGCGAGCGCCGTCACCAGCGCCGCGTCCTCTGACAGCGGGATGTGCTCGGTCATGGCCATCGGTCCTTCGGCGCACGTTCCCTCCGACAAGCCCCGGCCAAACCCGATTGGCCGGATTTGCGATCCCCGCAACCGCCGGCTCGCGCGATCCGGGTGGGCGGCCGATGGTGATCTCAGCCGCGTCTGCGCTCGGCTGGCGCTGGGGCTCAGACCGCGTCGGCGGCCGGGCCCTCGAGCCACTCGCGCATCGTCACGTGGCGCGGCACGTGGACCTCGTCGGTCAGCTCCTCGCGCAGCTCGCCGATCAGCCCGTGGCGCTCGGCGACGACGCTGTGGCGGTGGATCGTCTCGAGGTTCTCCTGGCGCGCGAGCAGGAACGTCCCGTCGTCGAAGGCGCCGAACTCCTCGACCGCCTTGCGCGCCATCTCGCGCACGCAGTCCTCGACGAAGCGCGGGTGCATGTGGGCGCGCTCGACGACCTCGACCTCGTCGCTGCGCTTCATCAGCTCGTAGATCTCCGAGCTCATCGAGCCCTCGACGATCCGCAGCAGCGTCCGGGCCTCGATCTCGCGGTCGCAGCCCTCGACGCAGCCGACGTACAGCCGGCCGATGCCGCGCTGGTTGTGCGTCGCGACCGGAACGGCCGCCAGCACGCGGTCGATCTCGTCGTCGGTGAAGCCGTCGGCGGCCAGCCGCTCGCGCGACCGTTCGGTGACCATCTCTTGAGCGCATGGGCAGGCGGTCATGCCGTGCGCCTCGACGCCGGTCAGCCGCCGCGTGCCGTGCTCGGACGCGACCGCGATGCCGAACAGCGTGTAGATCTCCTGCGTCTCGGAGCCCGACGCCGGCGTCTGCTGGCGCTCCGGATAGCGGGCCGCGATCCGCACCTCCGCCCGCAGCGCGCCCTGGCGGTCGCGCACGCGCTCGGCGATGTGCTGGGCGAGTGTCTCGGCCTTGAACGCCTCGCCGAGCACGACCGCGTCGATCGCCTCGTTGACGACCTCCTCGAAGCGCGACATGTGCGCGCCCTTCTGCTTCGGGCCGAGGTCGACGAAGCACTCGATGTCGGCGAAGAACAGCTGCTCGCTGTCGCCGACGCCGATCCGCACCACTTTCTCGACCCCGGTCACCCCGACGCGCGTGAGGCTGACGTGGGTCGCTGGCCGGCGGGCCTGGACGTCGTCGTGCGGGATGGCTGTGGGGGAGGGCGACTCGGCCATGCCGGTGACGATACCGCGCCGCCAGATCGGTCTGACCGCTGTCAGGTGCACATCGGCACGAAGTTGCTATCGTCCGCAGCGGCTCGAAGCCTGGACCTCGCAGATGGATCCTTCACAAGGCTCAGCCCCTCGCGACACAATCGCGAAAGCCGGAAGAAATCGAAGCGCCGATAGCTGTGATGAAGACCGACACCCTGGCTAGTGGGGGCGGGCGTCGAACCACTGCAACCGCGTTTGAGGAGTAGGGGTTGAGGGAGAATGTGGAAGGAGCAGCAGCGCTCTTGGAGGAGCAGGCCGACGCGCCTTTTCTCGAGATCGACGAGCTGCGCAATCTGGTAGCGGACGGCCGCGAGCGCGGCTATCTGACCTATGAGGAGATCGCCTCCTGTCTGGAGGAGGTCGAAGTTACGAAGGAGCAGGTCCGCAGCCTGCACGCCCACCTGCTGGACACGGGCGTCGAGGTCGTCTCCAAGGACGACCGTGCGGCGATCGCCGCACACGACGAGGGCGCGCCGAACCCGCGCGACAGCGTCGAGCGCGTCGTGAAGAAGGAGGCAACGGCGGACATCGACCTCACGGTCGAGCCGAGCCTGGATTCGCTGCGGCTCTACCTGCGGTCGATCGGCCGCGTCGAGCTCCTGACCGCGGAGCAGGAGGTCTCGCTCGCCAAGCGCCTCGAGCGCGGTGACATGGCGGCGAAGCGTCAGATGGTCGAAGCGAACCTGCGTCTGGTCGTCTCGATCGCGAAGGGCTATCTCGGCCGTGGCTTGTCGTTCCTGGACCTGATCCAGGAGGGCTCGCTCGGGCTGATCCGGGCGGTGGAGAAGTTCGACTACCGCCGTGGCTACAAGTTCTCGACGTACGCGACCTGGTGGATCCGCCAGGCGGTGACGCGGGCGATCGCCGACAAGGCGCGCACGATCCGCATACCCGTCCACATGGTGGAGAAGCTCAACAAGGTCGTCCACGTGGAGCGGCAGCTGGTCCAGTCGCTGGGCCGCGAGCCGACCCCGGACGAGATCGCCGCGGAGCTCCAGTGGACCGCGCGCGACGTGAAGGACATCCAGCGGTTCGCGCAGCTCCCGGTATCGCTCGAGAAGCCGATCGGCGAGGAAGACGATTCCGAGCTGGGCGACTTCGTCGAGGACGAGACCGCGCTGTCGCCGTTCGACACCGCGTCGGAGAACATCCGTCGCGAGAACGTGCGAACGGTGCTCGAGGCCCTGCCTCCGCGCGAGCGCGAGGTCCTCGAGATGCGCTACGGCCTCAAGGGTCACCAGGCGCGCACTCTCGAGGAGGTCGGTCGCGCCTTCGGCGTCACCCGCGAGCGCATCCGCCAGATCGAGAACAACACCCTCAAGAAGCTCGAGAACCTCCCAGAGGCCCAACGCCTCCGCGAGGCCTCCTAGAGCCTCTCGAACAGACCGAACGGGACGGGCGCCGCAAGGCGCCCGTCCTCGTTCTGGCGCAGCATATGTTCCGTCCGAGACAGCGCATATGCTGCGTCCATGAACCGGAGGGAGCAGGGAGATTTTGGCGAGCTGTCGGCGGCGGGGTGGTTCGTGGAGCAGGGGGCGCTGATCGCGCTCCCGTTCGGCCACAGCCCCGATTGGGATCTCATCGCGGAGTTTCCGAATCGCATGGTCCGCATCCAGGTGAAGACGACCGGCTGCTTCCGCAACGGCCGGTGGGAGGTCGCCATCTGCACTCGAGGCGGCAACCAGAGCTGGAACGGCGTCGTCAAGCGGTTCTCCAGCGATCGCTGCGACTACCTGTTCGTCCACGTTGCCGACGGGCGGCGTTGGTTGATCCCGTCTGAGGACGTCGACGGTGGCACGGGTGTCGTGCTGGGGGGTCCGAAGTACGAGCGTTACGAGGTTGATCGGGGCCGTCCGTTCGCGGCGACCACCGCCGGCTGATCCGAGGCCCTAGAATCTCCATCTGCTCCTTGGGGGAGCGCCGGAGTTGGAGAGTCGGGCGAGGCTGTAAACCTCGTGGCTATGCCTGAGGGGGTTCGAATCCCTCCTCCCCCATCGAAGTGCTTGCGCCTCGGCGTGCGGTCGATTCCCGCTCACGCTAGGCTCCACACTCCTGCCCTCGTAGCTCAGTTGGTAGAGCACTTCCATGGTAAGGAAGGGGTCTCCGGTTCGAGTCCGGACGAGGGCTTGGGAAATGCCCGCAAACCGACAGGTTTGTGTCGCACCTGTAGCTCAGTTGGTGCGCCGCGTGTCCCAAATGTGTCCCGAGGGCCGCTGGAGTCTTGGCTTTGGAAAGCCAAGCCCCGGAGGCTCCGATGTCCAACCAACTTGCCCGGCCCGTCAGCGGCCACGTCTTTCGAGTCGAGCGCCAGCGCGGCCCGGTCTGGTACGCCAAGTACCGGTTGCCCGATGGCCGCCAGGTCCAGCGCAAGCTTGGGCCTGCGTGGACGCGGCGCGGCCGCCCGTCGACGGGCTACCTGACCAAGCAGACCGCGCAGGCCCGCCTCGACGAGATCCTCGGCGAGGCGCGGCGCGGAAGGCTGCGCGGGGATGGTCCGCACCGGGGTCACCTTCGCTCAGGCCGCCGACGAGTGGCTGCGTTACCTACGCGACGATCGCGGCCGCAAGCCGGCGACGATCGCCGTCTATCGGGCTGTGGTTCGCGCCCAGATCCTGCCAACGTTCGGCGACCGCCCCGTCGAGTCGATCACCGGGCCGATGATCGAGAACTGGCTGGCGGGACTTCAGGTTTCGCCGGCCACGCGAACCAAGGCGTTCGTAGCGATGAACGGGGTGCTGAAGCGCGCTCGCAAGGTCTACGGCCTGCTGTTCGATCCAATGGTCTTGGTCGAGAAGCCGCCGGCGCCGAAGCCCAGCGGCGACATCCAGGTCTTCTCGCCCGAGGAGGTCATGGCGCTGGTAGCCGCGGCCGCCTCGGAGCGCGACGCCGCGATCTACCTGACGGCTGCCTTCACAGGGCTACGACGGGGGGAGCTGATCGCACTCCGCTGGCGGGACGTGGACCTGGAGGGCGACACCATCCGCGTTCGCGCCAGCTACTCCGAGGGCGGGCTGTCCACGCCGAAGTCCGGCAAGGTCCGCTCCGTCCCGATGTCGCCCAACGTCGCGGCGGCACTCGCGAAGCTGCGTGAGCGCGCGAACTGGACCGGCGACGACGACCTGGTCTTTCCCGGCCGCTCGGGTGGCTTCCTCGACGGTCGGTCGCTTCGCCGGCGCTACCAGGCCGCGCTTGACCGAGCCGGCCTGCGACGGCTCCGCTTTCACGACCTGCGCCACACCTTCGGTACCCGCGTCATCGGCGTTGCCGACATCCGTCGCGTCCAAGAGTGGATGGGCCACGCCGACATCAAGACGACCATGCGCTACCTCCACTACGCGCCCCGCAAGGACGACGCGGCGCTGGTCGCGCGCGCCTTCGAGGTGTAGCGGGCGCCCTCGTTCGAGCCCGTTCTGTCACAGCTCTGCGACAGCCGCCGATGGCCCTTGTCATTTCTGCATCCGCCGGCTAGGTTCGCCAGCGACCCAAGAAAAGTGCCCCCGCGCCTGCTCGAACAGGCCGGGGGCGTGGCGCCCGAGCCAAGACTCAGACGCGCCCGCACGGTATCGCCGTGGCGGTGCTTTTGGCTGTCTTTGCAAGGTCGCCTCCAACAGATGGAGGTACCAAGATGCCCCTGACAGACCGCCCCGAGTTCCGGGCTTGGCTTGACCGCCACAACGGCCGCATGGTCGGCCGACCCCACGGCGAGATCGCAAGCTGCATGACCTGCGGCAGCGATCTCGATCACGACGTCAGCAGCCAGGAGTGCCTGGTCTGCCTCGCCGAGCGGTTCGGTATCGAGACCGCCGAGCACTGGATCGCGGATGTCGCCGCCGGCCTTGTCCGCGCGGCCGCCGACCCGGCCGTCCTGGCGCAGGTCCTCGCCGAGATCGTGCCGTTCGCCCGCGACGTCATCGAGCACCGCACCACGCTCCCGACCACCGGCTGAACCCAACCGCCTGTCGCGGGACGCCGGCTCCTCCCGCCAGCGTCCCGCGACACGGCCCAACCCAACCCACCCCATCCACGCCCGGCCACCACGACCGCTCACCCGCCCTCGCTGCCCTGCTGTTCAGCCCGTCGCCGCCGCCCCGACCACTCCATCGCAATCCAGCCCCACCAACCCCTTGCTGACCTCCCAATCCGCCCGATCCCTCATCCCTTGAAACACCTATCCCTACCAACACGTCTCGCTCGATCCGACCCCGCCCTCCCAACCACTCCCCAAACACATGATGGGAGGGCGGGGTCGGATCGAGCGAGACGTGCCCCGCCGCTTGCCAGAGCCAAATCCATTCCGCTACCTGACCACTCGGAGTGGTCGGGCTAGTGGTCGGGCTAGAGGTTGGGTCCGAGGTGGGCTACGACGTCCGGGCTCTCGTAGAACGAACACCACACCGGCCTATGCCGCTGCGACGCGAATAGGATCCCCGCATCTGTCAGGTCGGGTGAGGGGGAGTCGCAGTGGGGTTCAAGATGCGTAAGAGCATCAAGGTCGCGCCGGGCGTGCGTTTGACCGCATCGCGCAACAGCGCGAGTCTTCGGGTCGGCGGGCGGGCGGCCGGCGCGTCTCTGAGCACCTCGGGACGGAAGAGCTTCTCAACGGGTGTGCCAGGTAGCGGCGTTCGCTACCAAGCGTCGAGCGGTGGCCGTCGCAGGAGTAGGCCGGCGAGCGAGCCCGTCCCGCCCCCCAAGCCTCCGAAGCCCGGCCTCTTCGCTCCGGCGCACGAGAAGGACTTCTACAAGGGTGTGCAGGCGTTGGCTGGTGGAAACACAAGCGGAGCCCTCGATCTATTCCGCTCGGCATCGGCAAAGGACTCGTCGGATCGAGGCATCGCAGACGATCTGTTCGCGGGCCTCCTGAGCGCTCAGCTTGGTGAGGATGTCCAGGCTGCGCCATATCTCGAACGTGTCGTCAGCACGAACAGGCCACTCCCCGATGACCTCATGCGGAAGTACACGCCCCAGGGTGGCATTCGTCTTGGCATCACCGACGAGACTGTCGTGGACATCCCTTTCGGCTCCCTAGCTGCGGCTTTGACGTTGGCCGAGATCTATCAACGGCAGGGACGCGTCGATGAGGCGATTGGCGTGCTCCAGCAGCTCGCCGGATCGGATGCCCATCCGTTCATCACGCTGAGCCTTTGTGACCTGTTCGCCGAGACCGAAGCGTGGGACGAGCTAGTGGAGGTGGCTTCGGGCGTCGTCAACGAGGACGACGTAACGTTGAACATTCGCCTGCTCCAGGCTCGGGCGTTCGTGAATCGAGAGCTTCGCGACGCAGCTCTCGAGGCCTACAAGGACTGCCTCAGGAGCAAGAAGCGGGACTCGGCGCTGCTGAAGGAGGCGCGCTACGAGCGCGCGCTGCTCTACGTGGATGCTGGGAAGAAAGCTCAGGGTCGAAAGGAGCTTGAGAAGCTCTACGCGGAGGACGCCAGCTTCCGCGATGTGCGCACGCGCATCGACGAGCTGACGGCCTAGCTCTCACCAGTTAGCCTGGTCCGATGCGCACGCAGCCTAACCCGGCCTATAGGCCTGATCGACGCTGGCGGTGGCCATCGTCGCCCTCTGAGTGGGGTTGGGCGGCGCTGTTCGTTGTGGGCGGGATCGTGCTGATCGTCGTCACGAAGGTGCTGTAGGGCGGTTACGCCCAGCAGATCATTCGCTGAGTGAGGAAGGCCATTCGGTGGGGGAGATAACTCGGTTCACCTGGAGTGATCACGCGCTGCTCCGGCTGGACCAGCGGCACCTGGCCACCTTCGAGGTGGAGCAGGCGATCAGGGAGCACCACGAGGCGCGTCGACCGAACGACGGTCAGGCCGACTGGCTAGTCGCGGCGAAGACTCGTGATGGGAGAGCTTTCGAGGCCATCTACGACCATCCCGTGGCGGGCGATGAGACTCTTGCGCGGATCGTCTCGGTCTGGCGAATCGACTAGTCCGCTGAGGCGTCGGGAGCTATCCTGATCGACATGGCCTACGCGTACTACGACGAGGCGGCGGATATCGCGTGGTTCCCCACGGGGGACTCGAAGGATGTCGTGAGCGAGCGCGTCGCTGGGGGCCTCCGGGACTACGACCGGTCCACGCATCAGCTCGTCGCCATCGAGGTCTGGGACGCGAGCACGCGGCTACCCAAGACGTTGCTCGATGCTCTCCCCGCCCCAGCGGCGGCCCACGGCGCTGCTGCTTAGGTCGGTCCGCTGCGCTCTATAGAAATGTGCTGGTAGTGCGTGTCCCGAACCATGTCCCCGACTCGGCAGATCTAACCCCACCTACACGACCCTAATAGACCTTTCCAAAGCCAAATCCAGCCAGCCCAACCCCCCAAAGCCGAAATGGTAAGGAAGGGGTCTCCGGTTCGAGTCCGGACGAGGGCTTGGGAAATGCCCGCAAACCGACAGGTTGCTAGCAAGCCCCCGCTAGGAGGGGTACCCCCGCTAGGAACGCGCCTCCACCAGCAGCGCGTCGGCGACCGCCAGCACTTCGCCGTCGGCCGTCACAACCGCCGCGCCCGCCCGGCGCTTACGGCCCTCGGCCTCGATCGGCCAGCCGATCACCACGTGCTCGCGGCCGGCGGGCACCGGTCCGTCGATCCGCGCGGCGAAGCGCACCAGGAAGCTGAGGCTCAGCTCCTCGTCGAAATGGGCGGCGAAGTAGGTCGGGCAGTCGAGGACGCTCCAGAGGATCTCCGGCCGGACGGCGCCGTCGTCGCCGGCAGTCCACCGCGGCGGCGTCCAGGTCGACGCGACCAGGTCGCGCCCCTCGACCTGCCCGGCGAACACTCCCAGCGCGTCCTCGCGCGCCCGCCCGCAGACGAAGCAGCGGCAGAACGGCCCGTCGGCGAGGCCGCGGTAGCCGTCCATCGCGATCCGTGCGGCGTCGGGCCCGACCGGCTCCGGGACATCGAGGTCGACCGGACCCGCGGCGCGGCGGCCCTCGGCAACCACCGTCCCGTCCGCGAGCAGGCGCACCCGTCCGTCGTCGTGCCGCTCGACCGTCAGCTCCGTATCGAGCGGCGCGGGGCTGAGCAGACTCACCTCGGCGGGTCCGTCGATCAGCGCCGCCACTACGCTGGAGCAGTAGCCGCCGTTGCCGCTACCGAGCGGCCCGTTGAAGCGTCGTGGGATCTCGATCGTCTGAGCCACGTCGTCGCCGACTATCTCACGCCGCGACAGGTATCGGCAGTCGCGGCCCGAACACCTCCCTTGGACCCGCGCGACAGGAGAGAGATGCAGTCCAGCCACGGACAGTCAGGCGCCTGGAAGCGCTACGGCAACCACTTCGTCATCGAGGACGCGCCCGATCGCGAGCTGCCACGGCAGATGAGCGACCCGCAGGCCGCGATGCGGATCATCGCCGAGGACCTCGTGCTCGACGGGATCCCCGAGCGCAACCTGGCGACGTTCGTCACCACATGGATGGAGCCCGAGGCGCAGCGGATCATCGCCGAGAACCTCCACCGCAACTTCATCGACCACGCCGAGTACCCGCAGACCGCCGAGATCGAGCAGCGCTGCATTCGCATGCTCGCCGACCTCTTCAACGCCCCGGGCGAGACGACCGGCGCGCGCACCCAGGGCTCGTCCGAGGCGATCATGCTCGGCGCGCTCTCGCTGAAGTGGAAGTGGCGCGAGCGCCGCGAGGCCGCCGGCAAGGACACCTCGAAGCCGAACCTCGTCTTCGGCGGCGACGTCCACGTCGTCTGGGAGAAGTTCTGCCGCTACTTCGACGTCGAGCCGCGGATCGTCCCGCTGCAGCCGCACAAGTTCACGATCGGTCCCGAGGACGTCGAGCCGCACGTCGACGAGAACACGATCGGCGTCGCCGCGGTGCTCGGCACCACGTTCACCGGCCACGCCGACGACATCGTCGGGATCGACAAGTGGCTCTGCGAGTTCGAGGAGCGCACCGGGCTCGACGTCCCGCTTCACGTCGACGCCGCCAGCGGCGGCTTCGTCTGGCCGTTCCTCTACCCCGACAGCGAGTGGGACTTCCGGCTCGAGCAGGTCCGCTCGATCAACGTCTCGGGCCACAAGTTCGGCATGGTCTACCCGGGTATCGGCTGGCTGATCTTCCGCGAGAAGTCCGATCTCGCCGAGGACCTCGTCTTCTACGAGAACTACCTCGGCAAGACCGACGCGACCTTCACGCTGAACTTCTCGACCGGCTCGGCGATGGTGCTCGCCCAGTACTACAACTTCATCCGTCTCGGCCACGAGGGCTACACGCTGGCGATCGGTGCGATGGCCGCCAACGCCGACTACCTCGGGGTTCGCCTGCGCGACATCGGCCCGTTCGAGCTGATCGGCGCCCCCGGGGAGGAGCAGCTGCCGCTCGTCGCGTTCAAGCTCGCCGACCCCGACCTGCCCTACGACGAGTTCGACATCGCCTGGCAGGTCGCGGCCGAGCGCGGCTGGATGCTGCCCGCCTACACGATGCCGCCGAAGGCCGACCACGTGAAGATGCTGCGGGCGCTGGTCAAGCTCAACCTCACCCGCCCGCTGGTGAGCACGCTCGCCGACGACATCGCCGCCGCCTGCGAGACGCTCGAGAAGAAGGGCGGCGCCAGCCAGGCCGAGCGCCAGCGGGTCAAGCGGGGCGTCGGCTACTAGGACGCCACCAGGCGGAGGCGGGACGATGGACGAGGCGGCGCTGATCGGGACGGTGGTCTTCGCCGTCTCCGGCGTGCTGGCCGTCGCGCACCGTCCGCTCGACTGGTTCGGTGCGGTCGTGGTCGGGATGGTCACCGCCATCGGCGGCGGGACCATGCGCGGGCTGATCCTCGGCGCCACGCCCGTGTTCTGGGTCGACGACCGCGGCTATCTCGTCGCGGCGGCGCTGGGCTCGGTGGCCGCGATCGCGCTCGTGCGGCTGGTGCACGAGCGCCCCGGAGGCTTCGACCAGGGCGTCCAGCTCGCCGACGCGGCCGGCTTGGCGCTGTTCTCGGTGATCGGCGCCAGCCTGACGCTCGACCTCGGGCACGACGGCGTTATCGCGGTGCTGTGCGGGCTGCTCACCGGCGTCGGGGGCGGCGTGATCCGCGACCTGCTCGCGGGCCAGACGCCGCTGATCATGCGCGGCGAGCTCTATGCGACGGCCGCCCTCTCGGGGGTCACCGTATTCGTCTGCCTCGACCGGCTGGCGGACGCGCCGGAGACGCTCGCGGCGGCTGCCGGGATGGCCGTCGTCTTCGCCCTGCGCCTCGCGGGGATCTTCGGGCGGTGGACGCTGCCGCCGCTTGCGCGGGCGTGATCCTCAGCCCTCGACGTACGCCTTCAGCTCGTCGGCGCGCGCGTTGACGAGGTAGTCGCGCAGCTTGTCCTCGACCGGGCCGCGGACGAGCATCCCGAGCACGCGGCCGGTGTCGCCCTCGAGCGTGTAGGTCGCGCGCGTCCGGCCGTCGCCGAGATCCTCGAGGTCCCAGGAGCCGACCATCGACTTGAGGTCGCCCTTCTCCTGCTTCCAGGAGAGGCGGGTCGGGCCCTCGTACTTGAAGCTGACCTTGGTCTTGATCGTCGTGACCTTGGCGTCGGCCTCGGTCTCGACGAGGATCGCGCGGCCCCTGTCGTCCTCCTCGAGCACCTCGATGTCCTTCATCCCACCCTGCCAGTCGGGCGCCTTCTCGACGGCCTCGACCGCGGCCCACACCTGCTCGATCGGCGCGTCGATGTCCGCGCTCGAGGATCCCGCCAAGACAGCCATTCCCCAGCCTCCGTCGTAGTTGTGCTCGGACCCTACCCAGCGGGGCGCGGCCCGTGCGTCTGGAGGAACAGCAGCGGCCCGTCGCCGAGCCTGTCCGCCGTGCGCTCGCCGAGCAGCCCGGCGAACGCCTTCGCGGTGTAGACAGGGTCGAGGTCGAGTCCCGCGCGCGCCGCGATCTCCCGCGCCCCCTCCGACTCGGCGGTCGCCTGGCCGTATCCCACGCCGAGCCAGTCCCGCGTGACCACGAGCTTGGCGAGCCCTGGGGCTTCGTCGGCGAGCTCGCCGAGGTCGGCTCCGCGCCGCGCCAGCAGCCGCGCCGACCTCCCCGCCAGCCGCGCCAGCACTCGCTCGTCGAGCCGCAGCAGGTCGTTCACGACGACAGCCAGCACGCCGGTCCGCAGCCCTGCCAGCCGCAGCCCCAGCGCCAGCCCCGCCGCCGTCCCGCCCGACCCGACCGCGACCACCGCCCACGCCGGCTCCGGCAACTCGCCCGCCTCGACCTGCGCCGCCAGCTCCAGCGCCGTCTCGACGTAGCCGAGCGCCCCGACCGGCGACGACCCGCCCGCCGGCAGCACGTACGGCGGCAGGGGGGAGGCGTGGCGCGCCAGCAGCCACGGCGCCGCGGCGATCGTCCGCGCGCGGGTGCGAGTGAAGTGGAGCGTCGCCCCGGACGCGCGCAGCCGCTCGAGCTGCGCGCGGACGTGGTCGTCGACCGGCTGGTCGACGAGCGCCAGTGCCGCCCGCAGGCCGACCTCGCGTGCGTAGAGCGCGGTGGCCAGGCCATGGTTCGTCGCCAGCGCGCCGAAGGTCAGCACCGTCTTGCGCCGGCGGCGGCGCACGTCGGGCAGCACCCACTCGAGCTTGCGCACCTTGTTGCCGCCCCACGGCCCGCCGTACGCGCCCTCGTCCTTGACCCAGACGTCCGCGCCTCCGACGTCGAGGCCCTCCAGTCGCCGCACCGGCGACGGCCCCTCGCCCAGCCGCACGAACGGCAGCGTCTCCCTCAGCGCCGGAAACCGAGCATGCAGCAGCGCCCCGTTGCCGCTCGGACAGTTGTGCACGCCAGAGCGGGCCGGATAGTCCATGGGCCGCGCGCCGGCTACGAGCCCGTCGGCGGCACCCAGCCGCCGAACACCCGCTCGAGCTCGTGCGCGACCGCGATCGAGACGTGGTCGCGGCCCGGACCCGCGGCCACCTGGACGCCGAGCGGCAGGCCGTCCGCGTTCAGCCCGAGCGGGACCTGCGTCACCGGCACCGCCGGCGAGGTTGAGCACCGCCATCGGCTGCACCCACCAGACGCGGCCGACGGTCCGGCCATGGCGCGGCGCGACGGCGGGGTAGCGGGGGATGCAGCATCACGCCGTCGCCGATCGTCGCGGCGACCTCCTCGGCGAACGCGCGCCCCCAGGCGATCATCTTGCGCGCCCGCCGCGGCGACGACCGTGCCGACACGCGCTCGGCGGCGAGCAAGATCCGCGTCGGCGTCGTGTGCGGCCCGCCGCGCGCGAACAGGCCGCGCAGCGAGACGGGCTCGGCGCCCTCGCCGGTCAGCAGCGCCGCCAGGCCGATCTCGTCGTCGGCGAGCGACGGCGAGGTAGAGCTCGTAGGCGCGCTGCATGCTGCGCATCGAGACGCGCTCAATCGTCGCGCCGGCGGCGGCCAGCGCCCCCGCCGCCTGCTCGCGCGCGGCGGCCAGGTCGCGCGCCAGCGGCCGTGAGAGCCCGTGGTCGGTGATCACGACGCGCAGCCCGTCGAGCGACACGGCGGCCGGGTCGCCGAGCTCCATCTCGCGCGCCACCGGGTCGACCCCGTCGGGCCCGGCGAGGATCCGCAGCAGCGGCATCAGGTCCTCGGCGCGTCGCGTCAGCGGACCGTTGACGACCATCCGCAGCACCTCGCCGTGCGCGGGCGGCCAGGCGCCGGTGTTCGGCACGAGCCCCAGCGACGGCTTGTGGCCGAACACGCCGTTGAAGAACGCGGGGACGCGGATCGACCCGCCGACATCGGAGCCCAGCCCGATCGGCGAGCCGCCCGCGCCGATGGCCGCGCCCTCGCCGCCCGACGACCCGCCGGCGATGCGTCGGGGTCGTAGGGCGTTGCGCGTGCGCCCGTAGACGCGGTTGTTCGACTCGATCCACAGGCAGACCTCGGAGGTGTTCGTCACGCCGAGCGGGATCGCGCCGGCGTCGATCAGCCGCTGCGCGACCGGCGCCGTCTCGGTGGCGCGCAGGTCGCGCCGCGCCAGCAGGCCGGCGCAGTTCGGCATCCCTTCGAGCGCGATCGACTCCTTGATCGTGCACGGCACGCCGAGCAGCGGCGGCAGCTGCTCGCCGTCCCCCGCCGCGGCGACGCGCGCGTCGGCCGCGTCGGCCTCCGCGCGCGCCTGCTCGTAGCGCGGGACGACGACCGCGTTGATCGTCGGGTTGACCCGCTCCAGGACCTCGATGTGCGCGTCGACCACCGCCCGCGAGCTGACCCGCCCGGCCCGGATCGCCTCCGCGATCGCGACCGCCGAGTCGGTCAGCGCGCCGCTTCTCCCGCTCCCCGCCATGCCGGCAAGCTAGCCGACCACGGCCGGTCCCGGTTGGCTAGCCGACCAACACCCGGTGTACGTACTCGTTCGCGAACACCCCGTCGGGGTCGAGTCGCCGCCGCACGTCCTGGAAGCGCTGCCACTCCGGGTAGCGCGGCGCGAGCGTCGCGGCGGTCTGGAAGTGGCGCTTGCCCCAGTGCGGCCGGCCGTCGAAGTCGTTCATGACGTCCTCGACCGCGCGGAAGTAGGGCGCCCACTCCATCCTGCGGTACATGTGCACGGCGATGTAACACGTGTCGCGCCCGCCGGCCGGGCTCAGCAGCGCGTCGTCGGGAGCGACGAAGCGGACCTCGATCGGGAAGGGCACCGCGAGGTCGGAGCGCTCGGCGACCGCCAGCACGGCGCGCACCGCCTCGGCCGCGTGGGCGCGCGGCAGCGCGTACTCCATCTCGGTGAACCTCACCAGCCGCGGCGAGGCGAAGACGCGGTAGGAGCGGTCGACCCGGCGCGTCGTTCCAGACGCCCGCGCCAGCGTGCGGTTGATCTGTGGGATCAGCCGCGGCGCCCGCTTGCCGGTGGCCACCGCGAGCCCGAAGACGTGGTTGCGCAGCAGCACCTCGTCGACCCAGGCGCGCGCCCGCGATGGCGGCCGCGGCGGACCGTCGACGCGGCGGTTGGTCCGCGTCAGCGCGAGCGGGCTGTGCGGGAAGACGTAGAACTCGAAGTGGTCCGCGCCGTCGGCCAGCTCGTCGACCCGCCCGAGCACGTCGTCAAGCGGCGCCGTCGCATCGACCCCCTCCAGCGTGAAGGCCGGCACCGCCTGCAGGGTCACCGCGGTCACCACCCCGAGCGCGCCGAGGCTGATCCGCGCCGCGCGCCAGGCGTCCGGGTCGGCGTCGGCCGACACCCGCAGCTCAGTCCCCTCACCGGTCACCAGCTCGACCTCGCGCAACCCGGCCGAGAGGTTGCGCAGCCGCGACCCGGTGCCGTGCGTCCCGGTCGCCGTCGCGCCGGCGATCGACTGGACGTCGATGTCGCCGAGGTTCTCGAACGCCAGGCCATGGGCCCACAGCGCCTCGCTCAGCTCGTTCAGAGAGATCCCGGCCTCGACGCGCGCCAGCCCGCTGGCACTGTCGATCTCGAGCAGCCGCCGCATCCGGTCGAGCCGCAGCAGCGTCCCGTCGGTCAGCGCCGTGTCGGTGAACGAGTGGCCGGCGCCGGCGACGCGCAGGGTGCGCCCGGCCTCGCGTGCCCGACCGATCGCGTCGGCGACCTCCGCGACCGTCGCGGGGTGCTCGACCGCCGCCGGCCGGCAGACCTGGTCGCCCGCCCAGTTGCGCCACTCGCCGCTCGCCGCCTCTCCCGCAGCCATCAGCCTGGCTCTCGTCAGCGCCCCGCGGCGCGTGCCCAGAGGATCGCCGCGACCTGCAGCGGCAGCCTTGCCAGCAGCGCCGTTCGCCCACCGGGCACCCGCGGGTAGCACTCGGGGTGCACCGCCATGTGGACGTTCGCGGGAAAGACCGCGACCAGCGTCGCGATGCTCCAGAGGCTCGCCGCGCGGCGCGTCCGCGCGTTCATCACGCCCGCCCCGCCGGCGATCTCGGCGATGCCGCTCGCGTAGACGAGCGCCCGCTTGGCCGGCAGCGCGTCCGGCACGATCGACTCGTAGACGCGCGGGATCAGGAAGTGCATGACCCCTGTGAAGACGAAGAACGGCCCAAAGCCGCGTGCGGCGCGTGACATCGGCGCGGCGATGCTATCCAAGCCGCGCGGCCTGGCGCGCCGGCTCAGCTGGCGACTGCCGCCGAGTGGCCGGTGAGTCGAGCCCGCACGGTGGCGGTGTCGTGGACGGCTGGCTCGGTCGTCGCGACGAACTCGGTCAGCAGGTCGGCGAAGCGGAGCGGGTCGTCGAGCTGGGGGAAGTGGCCGGAGCCCTCGAAGATCTCGAGCCGGCTGTTGTCCAGCAGCACGTGTGCTTCGAGCCCGTGCTCGACCGGGATGATCGGGTCGCGGTCGCCCCAGACGATCAGCGTCGGCGTCTCGGCGGCGAGGTAGAGCCGGTCGTTGGCGGTGACGCGCTGACCGAGCGGGCTCATGACCGAGCGCACCGTGCGCACGAACGCCGCCCGCCGCTCGGTGTCGCCGAGTGAGGCGATCCCGCGCGCGATTTCGGCGAGGTCGGCGCCGGGCTGCATGCCGATCCGCCCGAGCAGGCCCGCGACAGCCTGCACGCCCTCGACGAGCGGTCGCGCCGTCAGCAGCGGCAGCACCTGCTCGGCGAACGGCAGCGCGGCGCCGCGGATCAGCGGGCTGACCTCGCGTCCGAGGCCGCCGCTGCCGACGAGCACCAGCCGGTCGACCATCTGCGGGAACTGGTACGAGAACTGCATCGCGACGCCGCCGCCGAGCGAGTGGCCGACGACCGTCGCGTGCTCGATCTCGAGCACGTGCAGCAGGTCGCGCATCACGCATGCGTGACCGCCGAGCGAGTGGTCCCCGCGCTGGCGGTCGGAGTCGCCGTGGCCCGGCAGGTCCGGCGCGATGACGTCGAAGTCGCGCGCCAGCAGGCGCATCGCCGGCTCCCAACTGAGGCCGCTGTTGGTGATCCCATGGATCAGGAAGAGGGTGGGGCCGCTGCCCGCGCGACGGAATGCGACCCGCCTGCCGTGCAGCGTCCTGACGTCGAGCTCCATGGGGTACGACTGTAACCGCCCAGCGGGCGGAGCCGCACCGCGCTATCTTGGGTGGCTATGGCTCGTGGAGACGTACGCATCGCCGTGACCCTGGAGTGCCAGGAGTGCAAGCGGCGCAACTATCAGTCGCAGAAGTCCAAGCGCAACGATCCGGACCGGATCGAGCTGCGCAAGTACTGCCGCTGGTGCGGCAAGCACACGCCGCACAAGGAGACGCGCTGAGCGCCTCTGCGCTCATGCGCGCGTAGCCAGGAGGGAGCCGCGTGGCTCGGAATCGTCAGCGGGCCAAGGAGCGTCAGGCGCGCCGCAAAGCTCAGCAGGAGGGCGCCGACGGCGCGGCCAAGCCGCGTCCGGAGGACGACCCGAACGCCGCCAAGCCGGGCCCGACTCGTCGCCACGGCGGCGATCCGCTCGCCGACGACGTCATCGACGAGCTGGAGCGCGAGTCGGTCGTCGCGGCCGGCGCCGACCCCGTCACGCCCCCGCCGCTGAGCGAGTCCGAGCGGCTGCGCGCGGGCGCGCCGCCGGAGGACGTCGGCAGCTCTTCGGAGGTGCTCGAGTTCGAGCAGGATCTCGACTCCGAGCACGACCCGAACCACTTCGACCCGAACGAGGACGTCCCGGAGGAGGACCTCGCCGCGGACGGCAAATCGCGCCGCCGCACACCGGGAGCGCACAAGGACCGGCCGCGTTTCGTACAGTTCCTGATCGCCGTATGGGCGGAGCTGCAGCGTGTGCAGTGGCCCGACCGTCAGGCGCTCACCACGCTGACGGGGGTCGTCCTTGGATTCGTGTTGATCGCCGGTGGCTATCTAGGGCTGCTCGACGCGATCGCCTCACGAGTAATCCAAGCAATCCTCTAGCCCCTGACCCGGGCCACCTCCAGAGAAAGCAATCTGAGTCAACTCAATGTTCCGCTGGTACGCCGTCAACACCTACTCGGGCCACGAGAAGAAGGTCAAGCAGAACCTGGAGCACCGCGTCCAGTCTCTTGGCCAGCAAGTCTCCGTGCGCCAGGTCGTCATCCCGACCGAGCAGGTCCAGGAGATGAAGGACGGCAAGAAGATCGAGAAAGAGCAGCGGACGATGCCGGGCTACCTGCTCATCAACATGAACCTCACCGACGACTCGTGGGGCCTGGTCAAGAACACGCCGGGCGTCACCGGCTTCGTCGGTCCGTCGCAGAAGCCCGTCCCGCTCAGTCAGCCCGAGGTCGACCGGTTGCTCAACCGCGAGACCGCCGAGCGTCCACGTACGCGCGCCCAGTTCACCGTCGGCGAGTCCGTCAAGGTGGTCTCCGGACCCCTGTCAGACTTCTCCGGCGAGATCTCGGAGATCAACGACGATGCCGCCAAGCTCAAGGTGCTGGTATCCATCTTCGGGCGCGAGACCCCCGTCGAGGTCGGTTTCGACCAGGTGAAGAAGATCTAAAATGGCCAAGAAAGTCCTAACACTCATCAAGCTCCAGGTCCCGGGTGGCAACGCCAACCCGGCGCCGCCGGTCGGCCCCGCGCTGGGTCAGCACGGCGTCAACATCATGGAGTTCTGCAAGGCGTTCAACGCGCAGACCCAGGGCGACAACGGGACGATCATCCCGGTCGAGATCACGGTCTACGAGGACCGCTCGTTTACCTTCATCACGAAGACGCCGCCGGCCGCGATCCTGATCAAGCAGGCCGCCGGCATCTCGAAGGGCTCCGGCGAGCCGAACCGCGACAAGGTCGCCAAGATCACCCGCGACCAGGCGCGCCAGATCGCCGAGAAGAAGATGCCCGACCTGAACGCGAACGACCTCGACCAGGCGACCAAGATCATCGAGGGCACCGCGCGCTCGATGGGCGTGGAGGTGGCATAGCCATGGCCAAGCACGGCAAGCGCTACACCGACAACCTCGCAAAGGTCGACCGCGAGCGCGTCTACTCGCCGACCGAGGCGATCGACCTGATCAAGACCTTCGAGAGCGGCAAGCTCGACGAGACCGTCGAGGTCCACATCCGCACCGGGCTCAACGTCCGCCACGCCGAGGAGCAGCTGCGCGGGACGATCTCGCTGCCGCACGGCCTCGGTCGCGAGATGACCGTCGCCGTCTTCGCCAAGGGCGACAAGGCGCGCGAGGCCCAGGAGGCCGGCGCCGACCACGTCGGCGACGACGACCTCGCCAAGAAGGTCGAGGAGGGCTTCACCGACTTCGACGTGGCCATCGCGACGCCGGACATGATGCCGGTGGTAGGCAAGCTCGGCCGCGTGCTCGGCCCGTCGGGCAAGATGCCGAACCCGAAGGTCGGCACGGTCACCAACGACGTCACCAAGGCGGTCACCGAGGCGAAGGCCGGCAAGGTCGAGTACCGGACCGACCGCACCGCCATCGTCCACCTGCCGATCGGCAAGGCGAGCTTCGAGGCGAGCGCGCTGGTCGAGAACTTCGCCGCGCTGATCGACGAGGTCCACCGCGCCAAGCCGGCTTCGGCGAAGGGGCGCTACCTCGAGACCGTCACGCTGACGACCACGATGGGCCCCGGCGTCCGCGTCGATCCGACCGCGAGCGCCGACAACCCCGCCGAGGCGGCAGCTGCTGTAGCCTGACCCACGAGTTTTCTGCCCGAGACCCTCGGCGGGCCGCTTGGAGCGGCCGGAAGCCCGGGGCAGGTGGAGCACGCGAGACCGGTTTCGACCGTCCTCCCGAGCCCGCCTGTGAGCGGGCTCTTTCATTGGAGACCACGGAATGAACCGAGACGAGAAGGCAGCGGTCATCGATCAGGTGGCCGAGCAGATCCAGGAGTCGCAGGCGGTCTTCGCCATCGACTTTCGCGGGATCAGCGTTTCCCAGGTTGCCGACCTGCGCGTCAAGCTGCGCGAGGCCGACGCAAGCCTGCGGATCGTCAAGAACACGCTCACCGAGCGGGCCGCCGACAAGGCCGGCGCCGAGGACCTCAAGGCGTTCCTCGACGGGCCGACGGCATTCACGTTCGTGCGCGGCGACGCCGCGCTCGCCGCGAAGGCGCTGGCGGCGTTCCGCAAGGAGCACGAGCTGCTGGAGTTCAAGGGCGGCACGATGGAGGGCGCGCCCGTCAGCGCCGACGAGATCCTCGCGATCTCGAAGCTGCCGTCGCGCGACGTCCTGCACGGCCAGCTCGTCGGCGTGCTCGCGCACCCGATCAGCGGCCTGGCCCGGACGCTCAACCAGCTGATTCAGGGCTTCGCGGTCCAGCTCGGCCAGATCGCCGAGCAGGGACTGGTCGGCGGCGACGCGCCCGCCCCCGAGCCGGAGGCCGCCGCACCGGCGGAGGAGCCGGTCGCGGAGGAGGCACCCGCCGCCGAGGAGGCTCCGGCCGAGGAGCCTGCCGCTGAGGAGGCACCCGCAGAGGAGGCCAGCTCCGAGCAGGCCGCCGAGGCAGACACGACTGAGGAGGCCGAGGCACCCGCCGAGGCCGAGGCCGCCGCCGAGCAGGAGCAGGCGGCGGACACCGATCAAGACGACGCGCCCGCCGAGGGCGAGGACAAGGAGAGCTAGAGATGGCTGCAAGTACTGAGGAGTGGATCGACGAGCTCAAGAGCATCTCTGTGCTCGAGCTGTCCGAGCGCATCAAGGCGCTGGAGGAGGCGTTCGGCGTCTCCGCGGCGGCGGTCGCGGCCGCGGCTCCGGCCGCCGGTGGCGGCGGTGACGCCGGCGCGGCCGAGGAGGAGAGCAGCACGGTCGACGTCGTGTTGACCGGTGCCGGTGAGAAGAAGATTCAGGTGATCAAGGTCGTCCGCGCGGCGACCGGCCTCGGCCTCAAGGAGGCCAAGGCGATCGTCGACGAGGCCCCCAAGCCGATCAAGGAGGGCATCGAGCGTGAGGAGGCCGACAAGCTGAAGGCCGAGATCGAGGAGGCCGGCGGCACCGCCGAGCTCAAGTAGCGCGACTCGTCGCACCTAGTCTCGAAGGGGCCGCCATATGGCGGCCCCTTTTCGTTGGCGAACCGCTTGCGGGACTGAGGAATGGCGGCACCTATGCCGAAAGGACGGGCATGAAACGCTTTCGCACGGGCTGGGCCCTGACCAAGAAGAGCTGGCGGCTGCTGCGCAGCCAACCCGGCCTGTCCGCGTATCCGGTCGTCGGCGGGCTGCTCGCGGTGATCGCCTTCGTCGTCGTCGCGGGCCCGGGCTTCTACCTGCTCGACACCGACGCGACCGTGCTCGGCTACGCGCTGATCGCGGTCGGGATCTATCTCGCCTCGCTCGCCGCGACCTTCTTCGGCGTCGCCCTGGCGGCCGCGGCCGACCGCGCCTTCAAGGGCGAGCAGGTCACGCTCGGCACCGGGGTAGCGGTCGCCTCCACCAAGTTCGGCGCCATCGCCGGCTGGGCATTCGTCTCTGCCGTGGTCGGCGTGGTCATCTCGATCCTCCAGAGCCAGCGCGGCCTCGCGGGTCCGCTGATCGCGGCGCTCGGCGGCGCGGCCTGGGGCCTGATCACCTTCCTCGCGATCCCGGTGATCGCGATCGAGGGCACCGGCCCGATCGCGACTATCAAGCGCTCGGCCCACCTCTTCAAGGAGCGCTGGCGCGGCCAGGTCACGGGCAACATCGCGATCGGCGGCGGCGTCTTCCTGTTCGGCACGCTGCCGGCGATCCTCCTGATGGCGATCGGCTTCGTCGTCTGGAACAACGACGGGTCGGGTGACGGCGTCGCGATCGGCGCGGTGCTCGCCTTCGTCGGCGCGACGCTGCTCGTGGTCACGCTGGTGGTCGCCCAGGCGCTGCGCCAGGTCTTCGGCATCGCGCTCTACCGCTGGACCGCCGACGGCGAGGCGGTCGCGGGCTTCACCGAGGCGGAGCTGTCCTCGGCGGTCCGCACCCGCGACGCCTGAGTCGCTAACCTGAACGCAGGCCTATAGCCGCAGCCGTCCCTCGAGCAGCGCTTCGCCCACATATCGCGGAGCCTCGGGACGGGGTCCGTGATGGCCGTGTCCGCGCCCCTGCGGGGGCGCGGCAACCGCCCCCTCAGGGGGCGGAATTCAGTGTGCTATCTTGGACGGTCGCGCTTTTCGCGCCCGTCTCGCTCTCCCGCCGAACTCTCGAAGGAGTCGCCGTCTTGGCACGTGTTGATGCCTCCCGCCTGCGCCGCAGTTTCTCGCGCCTCGAGAACGTCCTCGAGCTACCGAACCTCATCGACATCCAGCGAAGCTCCTTCGACTGGCTGGTCGACACCGAGAACGGGGGCCTGCGCGAGACCATCGACGACGTCTCGCCGATCGAGGACTACACCGGCAACCTCGCCGTCGTCTTCGAGGAGATCCACTTCGACGACCCGGTCGCCACGATCGCCGAGTGCCGCGAGAAGGACCTCACCTACGCGCGCCCGCTGACCGTCAAGGTCGCGTTCCAGAACCGCGAGACCGGTGAGATCCGCGAGCAGTCCGTCTTCATGGGCGACTTCCCGTGGATGACCGACCGCGGCACCTTCATCATCAACGGCACCGAGCGCGTCGTCGTCACGCAGCTCGTCCGTTCGCCGGGCGCCTACGTGATGGAGCCGAAGGACCGCGAGAAGCAGGTCTTCATCGCGAACCTGATGCCGGCCCGCGGCTCCTGGCTCGAGCTCGAGATCGACAAGAAGGGCAAGGTCTTCGTCCGCATCGACCGCAAGCGCAAGCTGCCGGTCACGCGTGCTGCTGCGTGCGATGGGCGACGTGCTCGGAGAGCGGCCTGCCCGAGCTGGACCGGCAGCGACGAGGACATCCTCGACGCTGTTCGACAACTCGCTCTACATCCGCAACACGCTCGAGGCCGACACCGAGGTCACGAAGTCCGAGGAGGGCGCGCTGATCGAGCTGTTCAAGAAGCAGCGCCCGGGCGAGCCGCCGTCAGTCGACGCCGCGCAAGAACCTGCTCAACCAGCTGTTCTTCGACCCGAAGCGCTACGACCTCACGCGCGTCGGCCGCTACAAGCTCAACTCGCGCCTGCACCTCGACGAGTCGCTCGACACGCGCACGCTCACCCACGCGCGACATCGTCGAGCTGATCAAGGAGCTCGTCTCGCTGCCGAAGGACCTCGGCATCCCGGAGGACGGCGACTCGACGACGGCGAGCCGATCAAGGACTACGCCGCCGAGGCCCAGACCTACGCCGCGCGAGCCGATCGAGGAGCGCCTCGACGAGTACGAGCACTTCGGCAACCGCCGTCTGCGCACCGTCGGCGAGCTGATCCAGGAGGCCTTCCGGATCGGCCTCTACCGCATGGAGCGCGTCGTCCGCGAGCGCCTCACCACCGAGGACGCGGACACGATCACGCCGCAGACGATCATCAACATCCGCCCGGTCGTGGCGGCGCAGAAGGAGTTCTTCGGCTCCTCGCAGCTGTCGCAGTTCATGGACCAGACGAACTCGCTGTCCGGCCTGACGCACCGCCGCCGCCTGTCGGCGCTCGGCGCCGGCGGCCTGACGCGCGAGCGCGCCCCGATCGAGGTGCGCGACGTCCACCCGACCCACTACGGCCGCATGTGCCCGATCGAGACGCCTGAGGGCCCGAACATCGGCCTGATCGGCTCGCTGTCGTCGCTACGCCGAGGTCTCCGAGCACGGCTTCGTCACCACTCCGTACCGCAAGGTCGACGGACGGCGTCGTCACCGACGAGATCGTCCACCTCGACGCGAACGAGGAGGAGGAGAAGGTCATCGCGCAGGCGAACGCCGAGATCGACGAGAAGACCGGCAAGCTCAAGGGCCCGCAGGTCACCTGTCGCTCGCGCGACGGCGAGCTCGTGCTCGCCGCGCCGAAGGACGTCGACCTGATGGACGTCTCGCCCGACCAGATCTGGTCGGTCGCCACGGCGCTGATCCCGTTCCTCGAGCACGACGACGCCAACCGCGCGCTGATGGGCTCGAACATGCATGCGCCAGGCGGTGCCGCTGCTCAAGACCGAGGCGCCGCTGATCGGCACCGGCATGGAGCTCCGTGCCGCGATCGACACCGGCGACGTCATCGTCGCGAAGAACGCCGGCGAGGTCAGCTTCGTCGACGCCGAGCGGATCGTGGTCGGCGACGACGAGTACTCGCTGCACAAGTACATGCGCAGCAACCAGGGCACGATCATCCACCAGAAGCCGCTCGTCGACGTCGGCGACAAGGTCAAGGCGGGCGACGTGCTGGCCGACGGCTCCTCGACCGACCAGGGCGAGCTGGCGCTCGGCAAGAACTGCCTGGTCGCCTTCATGTCCTGGGAGGGCTACAACTTCGAGGACGCGATCATCCTCTCGGAGCGCCTCGTCAAGGACGACGAGCTCACCTCGATCCACATCGAGGAGTACGAGATCGACGCCCGCACGACCAAGCTCGGCGACGAGGAGATCACCCGCGACATCCCGAACCGCTCGGAGGAGTCGCTGCGCAACCTCGACGACCGCGGCATCGTCCGCGTCGGCGCCGAGGTCGTGTCCGGCGACCTGCTCGTCGGCAAGGTCACGCCGAAGGGCGAGACCGAGCTGACCGCCGAGGAGAAGCTGATCCGCGCGATCTTCAAGGAGAAGGCGCGCGAGGTCCGTGACACCTCGCTCAAGGTCCCGCACGGAGAGGGCGGCGTCGTGATCGACGTCAAGACCTTCTCGCGCGACAACGAGGACGACCTGTCCCCGGGCGTCAACGACCTGGTGCGCGTCTTCGTGGCGAAGAAGCGCAAGATCGCCGAGGGCGACAAGCTCGCCGGCCGCCACGGCAACAAGGGCGTCATCTCGAAGATCGTGCCCGAGGCGGACATGCCGCACCTCGAGGACGGCACCCCGGTCGACGTCATCCTCAACCCGCTCGGCGTCCCGAGCCGCATGAACATCGGCCAGATCATGGAGACGCACCTCGGGTGGGTCGCCGGCAACGGCTGGTACGACGACGGCTCGGAGGCCTACAAGCACGGCAAGACCAACGGCGGCCGCGTCAACATCGCGACCCCGGTGTTCGACGGCGCCGAGCTCGAGGACGTCGACGAGGCGCTCTGCAAGTGGGCCGAGGAGCACAAGGACCGCGGCATCAACCTCTCGGTCGATCCGAGCGATCGCGCCGGGCGCCGCTCCTCCGGCAAGTTCACGCTCTTCAACGGCCGCACAGGCGAGCCGTACGAGGAGAAGGTGACCGTCGGCTACATGTACATCCTGAAGCTGCTCCACCTCGTGGACGACAAGATCCACGCGCGCAGCACGGGCCCCTACTCGCTCGTCACCCAGCAGCCGCTGGGCGGCAAGGCGCAGTTCGGCGGCCAGCGCTTCGGCGAGATGGAGGTCTGGGCGCTCGAGGCCTACGGCGCCGCGTACACGCTGCAGGAGATGCTCACGATCAAGTCCGACGACACCGTCGGGCGCGTGAAGGCCTACGAGGCGATCGTCAAGGGCGAGAACATCGCCGAGCCGTCGATCCCCGAGTCGTTCAAGGTGCTGCTCAAGGAGATGCAGTCCCTCGCGCTCGACGTGGACGTCCGCTCCGAGGAGGGCGGCGGCGTCGAGATGCGCGACGAGGACGACGACCTGCTGCGCGCCGCCGAGGAGCTCGGCATCGACCTCTCGGGCGTCCGGGCGACCGACGGCGAGGCAGCCGACGAGTCCGAGGAGAAGACCGAGGCCCAAGGGCGAGGGCGGACAGACCGATGCGAGTCCGCGATCGCCGAGCAAGGACGCCGAGTACGATCGACCGGAGTCCAAGTGATCGACATCAATAACTTCGACAAGATCTCGATCGGCCTCGCGTCGTCGAAGCAGATCCGTTCGCTGGTCGGCCGGTGAGGTCACCAAGCCGGAGACGATCAACTACCGCACGCTGAAGCCCGAGAAGGACGGCCTCTTCTGCGAGCGCATCTTCGGTCCGACCAAGGACTGGGAGTGCTACTGCGGCAAGTACAAGCGGGTCCGTTACAAGGGCATCGTCTGCGAGCGCTGCGGCGTCGAGGTCACGCGCTCGAAGGTCCGCCGCGAGCGCATGGGTCACGTCGACCTCGCCGCTCCGGTCTCGCACATCTGGTTCTTCAAGGGCGTTCCGTCGCGGATCGGCTACCTGATCGACATGGCTCCGAAGGAGCTCGAGAAGGTCCTCTACTTCGCCGCCTCGATCGTCACCTGGGTCGACGACGAGGCGCGTGAGAAGGACGTGCCGAAGCTCGAGAAGGAGGTCGAGAAGATCCTCGACGCCTACGAGGCCGAGAAGCAGCAGCAGGTCCAGGAGCTGCGCGAGTCGCTCGACCGGCGCGTCAAGTACCTGAGCAGCGGCTCGCAGTCGGGCTTCTCCGACGACGACCTGCTCTGGGTCGACGCGCTCGACATCAACCTCAAGAAGCTCGCCGACGACGAGCGCGAGAAGCTCGAGAAGGAGCTCAAGCAAGACCTTCGAGTCCGACATCGCCGACACCGAGGCCTACATCGAGGACGCGATCGAGCGGACGAAGCAGGTCTGGGAGCTGTTCCAGGAGATGAAGCCGAAGGACGTCATCGCCGACGAGACCCTCTTCCGCGAGCTCAAGGACCGCTTCGGATCCCCGTACGGCTTCGGCGAGTACTTCCGCGGCGGCATGGGCGCCGAGGCGGTGCGCGACCTGCTCGCGCAGGTCGACCTCGAGGCCGAGCGCGATCGAGCTCGAGGACCAGGTCAAGACCGCCAAGGGCCAGAAGCAGAGCCGTGCGGTCAAGCGCCTGAAGGTCGTCTCGGCGTTCATCAACTCCGACAACAAGCCCGAGTACATGGTCCTCGAGGCCGTTCCGGTCATCCCGCCGGAGCTGCGCCCGATGGTCCAGCTCGACGGTGGCCGCTTCGCGACCTCGGACCTCAACGACCTCTACCGGCGCGTCATCAACCGCAACAACCGCCTCAAGCGGCTGCTCGACCTCGGCGCGCCCGAGATCATCGTCAACAACGAGAAGCGGATGCTCCAGGAGGCCGTCGACGCGCTGTTCGACAACGGCCGCCGCGGGCGCCCCGTCACCGGCCCGGGCAACCGGCCGCTGAAGTCGCTGAGCGACATGCTCAAGGGCAAGCAGGGCCGCTTCCGCCAGAACCTGCTCGGCAAGCGCGTCGACTACTCCGGCCGTTCGGTGATCGTCTCCGGCCCGAGCCTGCGGCTGCACCAGTGCGGCCTGCCGAAGCTGATGGCGCTCGAGCTGTTCAAGCCGTTCATCATGGCCCGGCTGGTCGAGCGCAAGGCCGTCCAGAACATCAAGGCGGCCAAGAAGATGGTCGACTCGATGATCCCGGAGGTCTGGGACGTGCTCGAGGAGGTCATCCAGGAGCACCCGGTGCTGCTCAACCGCGCGCCCACGCTCCACCGCCTCGGCCTGCAGGCGTTCGAGCCGGTGCTCGTCGAGGGCAAGGCGATCCAGGTCCACCCGCTCGTCTGCTCGGCGTTCAACGCCGACTTCGACGGCGACCAGATGGCCGTCCACCTGCCGCTGTCCGCCGAGGCGCAGGCCGAGGCGCGGCTGCTGATGCTGTCGTCGAACAACATCCTGTCCCCGGCGCACGGCGCCCCGCTGGCCACGCCGACCCAGGACATGGTGCTCGGCACCTACTACCTGACCTACGGGCCGGATGCCGAGGCGCTCGAGGGACTCGAGACCGACCTCAAGGCCGGCAAGTGGGACGAGAAGGTGAACGGCCCGCGGCCGCACGTCTTCCGTTCGGCGCAGGAGGCCGAGCTGTCCTACGAGCACAAGATGGTCACGCTGCACGACCTCGCGGAGTACCGCCGCGTCCACGGTGACGGGACACATCCTCACCACGGTCGGGCGGATCATCTTCAACGAGCGCATCGAGCGCGCGCTGGAGGAGGTCCTCGGCGACAAGTACGACCCCGCGACGAGCTACCAGTTCGTCAACCAGACGCTGAAGAAGCGCGACATGTCGAACGTGATCGAGGCGCTCGTCGACCAGCACGGCCCGCACGCCGATCGCGCTCGGTGCTCGACGCGTTCAAGGACCTCGGCTTCCACTTCGCGACGCCAGGCCGGCATCACCGTCTCGAAGAACGACGTCGTGATCCCGCCGGAGCAAGGAGGCGATCCTCGAGCGTTACGAGGGCGAGGTCTCGCGAGATCCACGACCAGTACGACACGGGCCTGATCACCGCAGGAGGAGCGCAAGGAGGCGCGTCGTCGAGAAGTGGAACGCCGCCACCGACGAGGTCGGCGAGGCGATGGCAGGAGAACCTCGACGAGCTCAACCCGATCTTCATGATGGCCAACTCCGGCGCCCGTGGCTCGTTCAAGCAGATCCGCCAGCTCGCCGGCATGCGAGGCCTGATGGCGAATCCGAAGGGCGAGATCATCGAGCGTCCGATCAAGGCCAACTTCATGGAGGGCCTGTCGGTGCTCGAGTACTTCATCTCGACCCACGGCGCCCGTAAGGGACTGGCCGACACCGCGCTGCGTACGGCCGACTCGGGTTACCTGACCCGTCGTCTGGTCGACGTTGCCCAGGACGTCATCGTCCGCGCACGAGGACTGCGGCACGAAGGAGTACATCGACGTGCCGCTGCTCGGCGAGGACGGCCAGCTCAACGAGCAGGCGCTCGGTCGCTTCACGGCTCAGGAGGTCGCGACCAAGCGCGGTCGCCAGCTCGCCGAGAAGGGCGATCCTGCTGACCGCCGAGATCGCCCAGGAGATCGTCGAGGCGCGGCGACGAGCGAGCGAGCCGACGGTCTCCGCTGCGCTCGGTGCTCAAGTGCGAGGCCGAGACGGCTGGGCATCTGCCAGCACTGCTACGGCGTCGCGCCGGCGACCGGCAAGGTCGTCGCGATCGGCGACGCGGTGGGCATCATCGCCGCCCAGTCGATCGGCGAGCCGGGCACGCAGCTGACGCTGCGTACCTTCCACACCGGCGGCGTCGCCGGCGCTCGACATCACCCAGGGCCTGCCGCGTGTCGTCGAGCTCTTCGAGGCGCGCAAGCCGAAGGGCCTGGCGAAGCTGGCCGAGGTCGACGGCGTCGTGTCGATCGAGGAGACCGAGAAGGCACGCTCAAGGTCATCGATCACCGACGCCGCAGGGCGAGGAGGACGCCGTACACGTTCCCGCGCCGCACGCGGCTGTTCGTCGAGGCCGGGCAGAAGATCAAGGCCGGCGACGCAGCTCAACGAGGGCTCGATCTACCCGCACGAGCTGCTGGAGATCCGCGGTCGCACCGACACCGAGGTCTACCTCGTCGACGAGGTCCAGAAGGTCTACCGCTCACAGGGCGTGGACATCAACGACAAGCACATCGAGATGATCGTCCGGCAGATGATGAAGAAGGTGCGCGATCGAGCAGAAGGGCGATTCCGACTACCTGCCGGGTGCGCTCGTCGACCGCCACGAGATCGCCGCGACGAACGCCGCGCTCGAAGAAGGCGAGGAAGGAGGAGGCTCAGTTCGAGGAGATCATCCTCGGCATCACCAAGGCATCGCTCGCGACCGACTCGTTCCTGTCCGCGGCTTCGTTCCAGGAGACCACCAAGGTCCTCACCGACGCCGCGCTCGAGGGCAAGACCGATCGCCTGCTCGGCCTCAAGGAGAACGTGATCATCGGCAAGCTGATCCCGGCTGCCACCGGTCTCAAGCACTACCGCCGGCTCGAGATCGAGCCGACGGAGCCGGTTCGCCGGCCCGCCGACGAGTTCGGCCTGCTCGACGAGGGCGACCTCGCGGCGGAGCTGGGCATCAGCGAGGACGGCGAGCTCGAGGGCTTCGGCTTCGGCGACACCGCCGCCAACGGCGACGGAGCCGGCTTCGGCGACGAGCTGGCCGATCTGCCCGCGGGCGACGAGAAGTCGTCCGACTGAAGTCGGCAGGCTTAGCTGCCGATAGCTAGAAATAGCTGGGGGCGCCGCTGAGGGCGGCGCCCCCAATTTCTCTAGATGGCACTCGAACTCGGAATCCTGCTGGCGCTCGCCTGCGCCCTGACCACGAACCTGGGCTTCCTGCTGAAGCATCGTGGGGCGATCGCGGCGCCCGACGTCGACCTCCGCCATCCGTGGGCGACGACCGTCGCCCTGTTCCGCTCGAAGTGGTTCGCGATCGGCATGGCGGTCGCGCTCGGCGCCTGGCTGTTCCACGTCGCCGCGCTCGCGCTCGCGCCGCTGTCGATCGTCCAGGCGGTCATCTCCGGCGGACTCGTCTTCCTGACCCTGCTCGCCGAGCGCTGGTTCGGTTGCAACGTCGGACCGCGCCAGTGGGCGGGCGTCGCCTGCACCGCGATCGGCCTCGCGCTGCTCGCCGTCACGCTCCCGCACGGCGCCAACCACCACGGCTACTCGGTCGCCGCGATGATCGCCTTCGAGGCGTCGCTGCTCGCGGTCGGCGCGCTGCTCGTCTTCACGCCGCGCTTCAGCGGCCACCACGAGCACGCCGGCGCGCTGCTCGGTCTTGCCGCGGGAATGCTCTTCGGCGTCTCCGACGTCGCGATCAAGGCGCTCACCGAGGGCGTCGCCGCCACCGGGTGGGTCGGCGGCCTCGTGTCGCCCTGGACCATGACCTGCGTGCTCGCCTCGGTCCTCGCGTTCTTCGCCTCCGCGCGCGGCCTCCAGAAGGGCGAGGCCGTCCCCGTCATCACGATGACCAGCGCGGCCGCCAACGTCACCGCGATCTCCGGCGGCATCCTCGTCTTCGGCGATCCGATGCCCGGCGACGCGCTCGGCGTCGTCGTCCAGTGCCTCGCGTTCCTGCTCGTGATCGGCGCCGCCGCGCTGATGCCGGCGCCGCTGCGCGCGACCCAGTCGAGGGTCGCCACCTAGCTCGGCGCCGCCGCCCTGCTACTATCCCGCGCCGCTATGCCGTCTATTAATCAGCTCGTCCGCAAGGGCCGCAAGAAGCCGAAGCAAGAAGGTTGCCACCCCGGGCCTCAAGTCCGGCAAGGGCAACAAGAAGCGCGTCGCCGCTCCTCAGCGGCGCGGCGTCTGCACGCGTGTCTACACGACGACGCCGAAGAAGCCGAACTCCGCGCTGCGCAAGGTGGCCCGCGTCAAGCTGACCAACGGCATGGAGGTCACCTCCTACATCCCCGGCGAGGGCCACAACCTGCAGGAGCACTCCGTCGTGCTCGTTCGCGGCGGCCGCGTCAAGGATCTCCCGGGTGTCCGCTACAAGGTCGTCCGCGGGACGCTCGACGCCGCCGGCGTCAGCGACCGCAAGAAGTCGCGCTCCGCTTACGGCGCCAAGGCGAAGTAGAGATGCCGCGCCGCGCAGCAGCAGGGGCTCGCCCCATTGATCCCGACCCCCAGCACGGGTCGAAGCTCGTCCAGCAGGTGATCAACCGCGTGATGGTCGACGGCAAGAAGTCGACCGCCGAGCAGATCGTCTATGACGCGCTCGAGCGCCTCGCCCAGAAGACCGGCGAGGAGCCCGTCGTCGCGCTCGAGAACTCGATCAAGGCACTCACGCCGGTCCTCGAGGTCCGCTCCCGCCGTGTCGGCGGTGCGACCTACCAGGTCCCGGTCGAGGTGCCCTCCCGCCGCGCCCGCACGCTCGCGGTCCGCTGGCTCGTCGAGTTCGCCCGCAACCGCCGCGAGCGGTCGATGTCCGAGCGGCTCGCCAACGAGCTGATCGACGCGACCCAGCAGGCCGGTCTCGCGTACAAGCGCAAGGACGACATCTACCGCATGGCGCAGGCCAACAAGGCCTTCGCCCACTACCGCTGGTAAATCCCGGCGCCGGGACGCGCCTGGCGGCGTCATCGCGCGCCTCGCGGGGCGGGCCCCGCCACGGCCCGCTCTTCCTTGCCAGCCACGCCCCGGCACTCGGGATTGGCGTTGCTGGAGTTCTGACTAGGGTCTGACCGTGGCTTTGCTGGATTTCGAGTGCGAGTCCTGCGGTGCTCGGTTCGAGGAGCTCGTGCTGGGCGATCGTGCGGTCGTCTGCCCGGAGTGCGGGGCGGGGGAGGTGCGGAGGCTGTACTCGCCGATCGGCGCGGCGCCGAAGGTGAGCATGAGCCGCTCGGCGATGCGCGACAGCGACTCGCGGCGGTCGGAGCGCGAGGCGGCCCGTAAGGAGAAGTTCGTCGAAGGTCGAAAGAAGGCCCGAGAGGGTCGGACCTAGACGAGAGGACTCGCATGGAGGCAGCGCAGGTGCAGCAGGACCCGCAGGTGATCGGCGGAACGATCACGATCCGTCCAGATCGCTGGTGGCTGGTCGCGCTGCTCGGACTGCTTTCGATCGTCGTCGGCGTCCTGGCGATCGCCTATCCCGACATCACGCTGCTCGCGCTCGGCCTCTTCTTCGGGATCAACCTGCTGTTCGCCGGCGCGCTCTGGGTGATCGTCGGCGTCGACGAGGACAGCGGAGCCGGTGGTCGCGCCCTGCGCCTGATCGTCGGCTTCCTGGCGATCCTCGCCGGACTCGTCTGCCTCGTCCGTCCCGGCGCGAGCGTGCTCGCGCTGCTGCTCGTCGTCGCCTTCTGGTTCGTGATGGTCGGCGTTGCCGACCTCGCCCGCGCGATCAGCGAGCCGCGCCACCGCGTCTTCTCCGCGATCCTCGGCCTGATCGGGATCGCGGCCGGCGTGATCATCGTCGCGAACCCCGACATCGGCCTCAGCACGCTCGCGTTGCTCGCCGGCATCGCCTTCGTCGTCCGCGGCACCGTCGAGCTGATCGCCGGCTTCGCGCTGCGCAGCCTGCGCGACTGACGTCGCGCGAAGGATTGTTGGGGTAATCACCCCAACAATCCTTCGAACGCCGCGCGGCGACGGCTCAGACGTCGTCGGCGGGCTCGCCGCGCGCCGCGACCAACCCGAGCACGCCGGCGGCGACGCACAGCACGCCGCCGAGCAGCTCGAGGTAGAAGCCGAGCCCGGCGCTTGCGGTCGCGCCGTCGAAGTCGTCGCCGACCGCGCCGGCGTCGTCGGTGACGGGCAGGTCGCCGAACAGCGTCAGCCCCAGCGTCACGACGCCGATCGCCAGCAGCACGCCGCCGATCTCGCGCGTCACGCCGCGGCGGGCGGCGATACCGGCGCCGGCCGCCAGCAGCGCCAGCAGGAGCAGCGCGCCGCCGTGGCGGTCGAAGCCGCTCAGCGAGCAGCGGTCGGCGAGATCGGGGTTGGTGTCGTTGAGCACCTCGCACGACTCGCCGTCGACGCTGACCGACGCGATCGTCGAGAACTCGGCGACGACGAGCAGCAGCGCGGCCACAAGGGCTACCGTCAGGATCGCGCCGATCGGCCCACTGACCGTGTGCAAGGGAGGCTTCACCGATGTCCTGTCTGGTTCGCTCATTGGGCGGGGCGCCGTACTGCTGCTACCATCACGAGCCGCTTCGGGCGCCAGCGCCCCGAGCGCCTTCGCATGCGAATGGAGACCGCGACTACATAGACCTCAGACGGGCCCAGAGCGCTTTGTAGCGAATGGCCCGGACAGGGCCTTTTTTCTGCCCGCAGACTGAAACGAATTAGGAACAGATGGCACGCAAAGTCCCCCTAGACAAGACCCGAAACATCGGGATCATGGCCCACATCGATGCGGGCAAGACGACGACGACCGAGCGCATCCTGTTCTACACCGGGCGGACGCACAAGATCGGCGAGGTCCACGAGGGCGCGGCCGTCATGGACTGGATGGAGCAGGAGCAGGAGCGTGGCATCACGATCACCTCCGCCGCCACCACCGCCTTCTGGGCCGACCATCGCATCAACATCATCGACACGCCGGGCCACGTCGACTTCACCGTCGAGGTCGAGCGCTCGCTGCGCGTCCTCGACGGCGCGATCGCCTGCTTCGACTCGGTCGCCGGCGTCGAGCCGCAGTCCGAGACCGTCTGGCGCCAGGCCGACAAGTACCGCGTCCCGCGGATCGCCTACGTCAACAAGATGGACCGCACCGGGGCCGACTTCGACATGTCGGTCGACACGATGCGCGAGCGCCTCGGCGCGGACGGCAGCGAGAACGGCGGCATCGCGATCCCGATCCAGCTGCCGATCGGCTCCGAGGGCGAGTTCCAGGGCATCGTCGACCTGATCACGATGAAGGCGATCGTCTACAAGGACGACCTCGGTCAGGACTGGGCCGAGGAGGAGATCCCGGCGGACATGGCCGACGCCGCCCACGAGGCGCGCACCAAGCTCGTCGAGGCACTCGCCAACTACGACGACGAGCTGATGGAGGACTACCTCGAGGAGAAGCCGATCGAGGCCGATCGCCTGCGCGCGGACATCCGCAAGGCGACGCTCGACATCTCGATCTTCCCGGTGATGTGCGGCTCCTCGTTCAAGAACAAGGGCGTGCAGCCGCTGCTCGACGCGGTCATCGACTACCTGCCGAGCCCGCTCGACGTCCCGGCGATCGAGGGCCTCGAGCCCGCGCCCAAGGGCAGCGACGAGGACGGCGTCCCCGCGACCCGCGAGACCTCTGACAGCGCGCCGTTCTCGGCGCTCGCGTTCAAGGTCATGTCCGACCCGTTCGTCGGCAAGCTGACCTACTTCCGCGTCTACTCCGGCACGCTCGAGGCGGGCGGTCGCGTGCTCAACCCGTCGAACGGCAAGACCGAGCGGATCGGCCGCATCCTGATGATGCACGCCAACCACCGCGAGGAGGAGGACGTCATCTACGCGGGCGACATCGCCGCGGGCGTCGGTCTCAAGCAGACCTCTACGGGCGACACGCTGTGCGCGCCGGACGCGCCGATCAAGCTCGAGAACATCACCTTCCCGGAGCCCGTCGTCCACGTCTCGATCGAGCCGAAGACCAAGGCCGATCAGGAGAAGATGGCCGTCGCGCTCGGTCGCCTCGCCGAGGAGGACCCGACCTTCCGCATCCGCACCGACGAGGAGACCGGTCAGACGGTCATCTCCGGCATGGGCGAGCTGCACCTCGAGGTGCTGGTCGACCGGATGAAGCGCGAGTTCAACGTCGAGGCCGCCGTCGGCCGCCCGCAGGTCGCCTACCGCGAGACCGTTCGCGGCACGGCCACCAAGGTCGAGGGCAAGTTCATCCGCCAGACCGGCGGCTCGGGCCAGTACGGCGTGGTCTACATCGACCTCGAGCCCGCCCCAGGGGTCGGCTTCGAGTTCCTCAACAAGACCAAGGGCGGCTCCGTGCCGTCGGAGTTCATCAACGCGGTCGAGAAGGGGATCGAGGAGGCGCTCGATTCGGGCGTCAAGGCCGGGTTCCCGATGGTCGACGTCCGAGCGACGCTGGTAGACGGCAAGTCGCACGACACCGACTCCTCGGAGATCGCCTTCAAGGTCGCCGGCTCGCTGGCCCTCAAGGAGGCCGCCCGCCGCGCCAAGCCCATCTTGCTCGAGCCGATCATGGCCGTCGAGGTCACGACGCCGGACGACTTCCTCGGAACCGTCATCGGCGACCTGTCGAGCCGCCGCGGTCGCGTCGAGAGCCAGGAGCCGCGCGGCAACGCGCTGGTCGTCCAGGCGAGCGTGCCGCTGGCGTCGATGTTCGGCTACGCGACCGACCTCCGCTCCAACACCCAGGGACGGGCGAACTACTCGATGCAGTTCGACCGTTACGAGGAGGTTCCCGGCAACATCGCCGACGAGGTAGTGGAGAGCAGGACCGGGGAGCCGGTCGGCGCGAGCGCATAACGAGTATGTTTCGATGGTTCGCCTTCGCCCAGCGCGACGGCCGGCCGTAACGAGTTTTTCGAAAGGAGCAGGACCCAGTGGCGAAGGAGAAGTTCGAGCGCGACAAGCCTCACTGCAACGTAGGCACCATCGGTCACGTCGACCATGGCAAGACCACGCTGACAGCGGCGATCACCAACGTCCTTGCCGAGGCGCAGGGCGGCGAGGCCAAGAGCTTCGACGAGATCGACAACGCTCCGGAGGAGAAGGAGCGCGGCATCACGATCGCGACCTCTCACGTCGAGTACCAGACGGCGGCGCGTCACTACGCCCACGTCGACTGCCCGGGTCACGCCGACTACGTCAAGAACATGATCACCGGTGCCGCGCAGATGGACGGCGCGATCCTGGTGGTCTCCGCGGCCGACGGCCCGATGCCCCAGACGCGCGAGCACATCCTGCTCGCCCGCCAGGTCGGCGTCCCGTCGATCGTCGTGTTCCTCAACAAGGTCGACATGGTCGACGACGAGGAGCTCATCGAGCTGGTCGAGGCCGAGGTCCGCGACCTGCTGTCCGAGTACGACTTCCCGGGCGACGACGTCCCGGTCATCCAGGGCTCGGCGCTCAAGGCGCTCGAGGGCGATGAGGAGTACAAGGGCAAGATCCTCGAGCTCGCCGAGGCGCTCGACACCTACATCCCGCAGCCCGAGCGTCCGCTCGACAAGCCCTTCCTGATGCCGGTCGAGGACGTCTTCTCGATCACCGGCCGCGGCACCGTCGCGACGGGCCGCATCGAGCAGGGCATCGTCCGGACCGGCGAGGAGGTCGAGATCGTCGGCATCAAGGACGAGATCGACAAGACGACGATCACCGGCGTCGAGATGTTCCGCAAGATCCTCGACGAGGGTCAGGCGGGCGACAACGTCGGCTGTCTGCTGCGCGGCACCAAGCGCGAGGAGATCGAGCGCGGCCAGGTGCTCTGCCAGCCGGGGTCGATCACGCCGCACACCAAGTTCAAGGCTGAGGTCTACTGCCTGAAGAAGGAGGAGGGTGGCCGCCACACTCCGTTCTTCAACGGCTACCGGCCGCAGTTCTACTTCCGCACCACCGACGTGACCGGCGTCGCCAACCTTCCGGATGGCGTCGAGATGGTCATGCCGGGCGACAACGTCCAGATGACGGTCGAGCTGATTCAGCCGATCGCCATGGACCAGGGCCTGCGCTTCGCGATTCGCGAGGGCGGCCGCACCGTCGGATCGGGGGTGGTGACCGAGGTCGTCGAGTAGTCGACGGCTCTCCTCACGGAGTCTTCTCGGGGCGGGCCCGAAGCGCGACGGCCCGCCCCGACTCTGTCCTCATCACGCAAGACCATGGCAACGCTCACTCAGAACAAAATCCGCATTCGGCTCAAGGCCTATGACCACTCGGCTATCGAGACGGCCGCGCGCGACATCGTCGAGACGGCTCAGCGGACGGGCGCCAGCATCTCCGGCCCGGTGCCGTTGCCGACCGAGAAGAACGTCTACTGCGTCATCCGCAGCCCGTTCAAGGACAAGGACTCGCGCGAGCACTTCGAGATCCGCACGCACAAGCGGCTGATCGACATCCTGCAGCCCACGCCGAAGACGGTCGACTCGCTTCAGCGGCTCGACCACCTGCCCGCCGGCGTCGACATCCAGATTCAGCTGATCTGATGGCCGGGATACTTGGACGCAAGCTGGGCATGACCCAGGTCTTCGACGCCGAGGACGGCCACGTCGAGCGCGTGACCGTCGTCGAGGCGGGCCCGTGCTGGGTGACCGGCAAGCGCACCGCCGACCGCGACGGCTACGACGCCGTCCAGCTGGCTTACGGCGACGTGCGCGAGAAGCGGCTGACCAAGGCCGAGCGGGGCCACCTCGCCAAGGCCGACGCGCCTTCGCTGCGCCGCCTCGTCGAGTTCCGCGACGCGGGCGCCGAGCTCGAGATCGGCGCCGAGGTCAAGGTCGGCGACGTCTTCGAGAAGGGTCAGACCGTCAAGGTCTCCGGCATCTCGAAGGGCAAGGGCTTCCAGGGCACCGTCAAGCGCCACAACTTCTCCCGCGGCCCCGTGTCGCACGGCTCGCACAACGTCCGCGCGCCGGGCTCGATCGGCCAGGCGGCGACGCCGTCACGCGTCTTCAAGGGCATCCGCGGGCCGGGCCAGATGGGCAACAAGCGCCGCACCCAGAAGGGCCTCGAGATCGTCGAGGTGCGCGCCGACGAGAACCTGCTGCTGCTGCGCGGCAGCGTTCCGGGCCCGAAGGGCTCGATCGTCGAGATTCGCAGCGATGGGAAGGCGAGCTGACGATGGCCGCTCCGCAGGCCCCCTACATCGGCAAGAAGACCGGCAAGGTCGCGCTCGACGAGTCGATCTTCGGCGTGCCGTTCAACGAGCCGCTCGTCCACCGCGCGGTGCGCGCCGAGCTGCGCGCCCGTCGCAGCGGCAACTCTTCGACGCTTACCCGTGGCGAGGTCTCGATGACCGGCGCCAAGGCGTGGCGCCAGAAGGGCACCGGTCGTGCGCGCGTCGGCGCGCTGTCGGTCCCGCACCGCACCGGAGGCGGCGTCGCCTTCGGTCCGAAGCCGCGCTCCTACACCGTCAAGATCAATCGCAAGGAGCGCCGCGCCGCTCTCCGCTCGGCGCTCTCGGTCCACGCGGGCCGCGGCACGATCGGCGCTCTCGACACCGACGCGTTCGACAAGCCTTCGACCAAGCTCGCCAACGACCTGGTCAGCGGTTTCGGCGAGGGCGGCAGCACGCTGATCGTGCTCGTCGACGGTGAGGAGAACGTCACGCTCTCCGCCCGCAACCTGGAGCGCGTCAAGGTCCTGCACGCCAACGACACCGGCGTCGCCGACATCATCGGCGCGGCCCGGCTGATCGCCTCACCTGGCGCCATCGAGCGTCTGACGACGCTGGCGGCAGCACCGGCCAAGCGCGTAGCGGAGGCAGCGGCATGAACGTGCGCAGCGTGATCATCAAACCGGTCATCAGCGAGAAGAGCTACGCGCTGCTGAACGCCAACAAGTACACCTTCCGCGTCCACGACGACGCGACCAAGCCACAGGTCCGCCAGGCGATCGAAGCGATCTTCGGCGTCCGCGTGCTCGACGTCCGCACACAGAACGTCAAGGCCAAGTCGAAGCGCCGCGGCCTCTACGTCGGCAAGCGCCGCGGCTGGAAGAAGGCCATCGTGACGCTGCATCCCGAGGACTCGATCGAGCTCTTCGAGGGCCAGGAGATTGGGGAGTAATGGCAGTCCGCAAGCACAAGCCCACCAGTCCCGGTCGCCGCTTCGCGACGTACCAGGACCACGCCGAGGTGACTCGCAGCACGCCTGAGAAGTCGCTCGTCGAGGGCCTCAAGAAGAGCGGCGGTCGTAACGCGAACGGTCGCGTGACGTCGCGCCATCGCGGCGGCGGCGCCAAGCGCAAGTACCGCCGGATCGACTTCAAGCGGCTCAAGGACGGCGTCCCGGCGACCGTCGCGACGATCGAGTACGACCCGAATCGGACTTCGCACATCGCCCTGCTGCACTACGCCGACGGCGACAAGTCCTACATCCTGGCTCCGGCCAAGATCAGCGTCGGCGACGTCGTCAGCTCCGGCCCTGATGCCGACATCAAGACCGGCAACTGCCTGCCGCTGGCGAACATCCCGACCGGCACCACGGTCCACTGCGTCGAGCTCACCGCCGGCCGCGGGGGCCAGCTCGGCCGCTCCGCCGGCACCTCGATCCAGCTGGTGGCGAAGGAGGGCGACTACGCGACCTTGCGCCTGCCCTCGGGTGAGATGCGGATGGTGCGCGTCGAGTGCCGCGCCTGCATCGGCGCGATCGGCAACGCGGAGCACCAGAACATCACGCTCGGCAAGGCCGGCCGCTCGCGTCACAAGGGCCGTCGCCCGCAGACGCGCGGCACGGCGATGAACCCGGTCGACCACCCGCACGGCGGTGGCGAGGGCTCGACCACGGCGGGCCGGCACCCGGTCACGCCGTGGGGCGTGCCGACGCTCGGCTACCGCACGCGCAAGAAGAACAAGACGTCGGATCGCTACATCGTCCGCGGTCGCCGTCGTGGCAAGAAGGGTGGTCGTTGATGTCACGCTCGTCCAAGAAGGGCCCGTGGATCGAGGAGCGGCTGATCGGTCGCATCGAGAAGATGAACGAGGCCGGCGACAAGCAGATGATCAAGACCTGGTCGCGTACGTCGACGATCTTCCCGGAGATGGTCGGTCACACGATCGCCGTCCACGACGGCCGCAAGCACATTCCGGTCTTCGTCTCGGAGTCGATGGTCGGTCACAAGCTCGGCGAGTTCGCGCCGACGCGCACGTTCCGCGGCCACCAGGGCAGCGACAAGGTCAGGATGAAGTAGTGGCCGAGGCAACCGACACCCCCAAGGCTCCGACGAACGCCGACGGCGTCGTCGAGGTGCGGGCGACCGCGCGCTTCGTGCGCCGCGCCCCGCGCAAGGCGCGCCTGGTGATGGACCACGTCCGCGGCAAGAGCGTCGGTGACGCCCGCGCGCTGCTGGCCCACACCCCGCGTGCCGCCGCGGTCGACATCTCGAAGCTGCTCGAGTCGGCCGTAGCCAACGCGGAGAACAACTTCGAGCTCGACCCCGACGACCTGCGCATCCTCCGCGCGACGGTCGACGAGGGACCGACGATCAAGCGCTTCCGGCCGCGCGCCCTCGGGCGGGCGACGCCGATTCACAAGCGCACCAGCCACATGACGATCACGCTGACGACGACCGCCGCTGTCGCCGGATCGGCCGACACGAAGGCAGGGAAGTAATGGGACAGAAGGTCCACCCCGAGGCGATGCGCGTCGGGTACATCCACGACTGGAAGTCGACCTGGTTCGCCGAGAAGGACTACGCCGACTACCTGCTCGAGGACATTCGTATCCGTGAGCACATCGAGGGCAAGCTGGCGCACGCCGGCCTCTCCGACATCACGATCCGCAAGAACAAGGGCGAGATCGAGGTCAACATCTACACCGCCCGGCCCGGCATCGTGATCGGCAAGTCGGGTAGCGAGGTCGACGCGCTCCGCCGCGAGCTGCACAAGATGACCGGCCGCGCCGTGAAGGTGAACATCCTCGAGATCAAGCGGCCCGAGCTCGACGCGAAGCTCGTCGCGCAGTCGATCGCCGAGCAGCTCGTCAACCGCGTCGCCTTCCGGCGCGCGATGAAGCGCTCGCTGACCTCGGCGATGCGCTCCGGCGCCAAGGGCGTGAAGGTCCAGGTCTCCGGGCGCCTCGGCGGCGCCGAGATGGCACGCCGTGAGAGCTATTCCGACGGTCGCGTGCCGCTGCACACGATCCGCGCCGACATCGACTACGGCTTCTACGAGGCCAAGACGACGTTCGGGCGGATCGGCGTCAAGGTCTGGATCAACATGGGCGAGATCATGCCGAAGGGCTTCGCCTCCGACCTCACCGAGCTCGAGGCTCCGCAGCAGGCGCAGACCGGTGGCCGTGGCCCCGGCGGTCGCGGCGGACCCGGCGGACGCGGTGGCGGCCCCGGCGGCGGACGCGGTCCGGGCGGACGCGGCGGCCAGGGCGGGCGCGGTGGCGGTCCGGGTGGACGCGGCGGCCAGGGTGGTCGCGGTGGCGGTCCGGGCGGCGGCGGTCGTGGCGGAAGGGGACAGCGCTGATGCTCTCTCCCAAGCGCGTGAAGCACCGCAAGCAGCATCGTGGGCGCCGGGCCGGCTACTCGCGCGGCGGCACCGCCGTCGAGTTCGGCGAGTACGGCCTCAAGACGATCGAGCGCGGCTGGATCACCAACCGCCAGATCGAGGCTGCCCGTATCGCGATGACCCGCAAGATCAAGCGTGGCGGCAAGGTCTGGATCAACATCTTCCCGGACAAGCCCGTGACCAAGAAGCCGGCCGAGACCCGCATGGGCTCCGGCAAGGGCTCGCCCGAGGGCTGGGTCGCCGTGGTCAAGCCCGGACGCGTGATGTTCGAGCTCTCGGGCGTGCCCGAGGATCTCGCTCGCGAGGCGATGCGCCTGGCCGGTCACAAGCTGCCCGTCAAGACCAAGTTCGTGACGCGCGAGGGGGCCGGACAGCAGTGAAGGCCGTCGAGGTGCACAATCTGGATGACCCGCAGCTCGTCGAGTTCGTCGACAACGCGCGCAAGGAGACGTTCAACCTGCGTTTCCAGCACGCGACCGGACAGCTCGAGAACACCGCGGGGATGAAGAACGCCAAGAAGGACCTGGCCCGTGCGCTCACCGTGGCGCGCGAGCGGGGTCTAGATGTCGAGGCCGAGCTTAGGAAGCAGCGCGATGACTGACGCAGACAACACTGACAACGAGCAGGGGACCGAGGCGCAGGCCGAGGTCGAGCTGAGCCCGAAGGAGCGGCGCAAGCGCAATCGCTCGCTGCACAAGGGCCAGGCCGGCGCGCAGCGTTCGGTCGAGGAGCGCACCGCGGAGCGGCTCGAGCGTCGTCGCAAGAAGGCCGTCGAGCGTCGCAAGTGGCGCGTCAAGAGCCGTGAGCGCCGCCGCGCCGCCAGCTCCGGCGAGGGCACCCCGCCCGCCGAGAAGGCGACGACGGGCAGCCCGCGCATCCGTCAGGGCGTCGTCGTGTCGGACAAGGCCGACAAGACGATCACCGTCCGGATCGACGTCGCGCGCCCGCACCGCACCTACGGGAAGATCGTCCGCTCGTCGTCGACGCTGCACGCGCACGACGAGGCCAACGACGCCAACGCCGGCGACACCGTGCGCGTCGTCGAGAGCCGTCCGCTCAGCCGCACCAAGCGCTGGCGTCTCGTCGAGGTCGTGGAGCGTGCCCGATGATCCAGCAGGAGTCCCGCCTACGCGTCGCCGACAACACCGGTGCCCGTGAGATCCTCTGCATCCGCGTCTCGGGTGGCAGCAAGCGCCGCTACGCCGGTGTCGGTGACGTGATCACCGCGACCGTCAAGCAGGCGATCCCACACGGCTCGGTCAAGAAGGGCGAGGTCGTCAAGGCCGTCGTCGTCCGCACGCGCAAGCAGTTCGGGCGCGAGGACGGCACCTACATCTCGTTCGACGAGAACGCCGCCGTGCTGATCGACCAGGCCAACAACCCGCGCGGCACACGCATCTTCGGACCCGTGGCCCGCGAGCTGCGCGATCGCAACTTCATGAAGATCGTCTCGCTCGCGCCGGAGGTGCTCTGATGGCTGTGCGCATGAAGATCCGCAAGGACGACCAGGTCAAGGTCATCTCGGGCAAGGACCGCGGCAAGACGGGCACGGTGCTGCGCACCGATCCGGATCGCCAGCGGATCTTCGTCCAGGGGATCAACATCCAGAAGCGTCATCAGCGGCCGCAGCAGCTGCAGGACACCCAGCGCACCTCGCAGATCGAGGGCGGCGTGATCGAGGTCGAGGGCCCGATCCACGTGTCCAACGTCCAGCTGCTCGATCCCGAGACGGGCGATCCGACCCGCGTCGGAATCCTCCGCGAGGACGGCAAGCGCAAGCGCGTCGCGAAGCGCTCTGGGAAGGTGATCGACTGATGCCCGCCACTGCCGCGAAGATCACCCCGCGTTTCAAGGAGCGCTACCACCAGGAGATCGCCCCGGCGCTCACCGAGCGGTTCGGCTACGAGAACCCGATGCAGGTGCCGAAGATCCAGAAGGTCACGCTGAACATGGGCGTCGGCGACGCGAAGCAGGACAGCCGCGCGCTCGAGTCGGCCCAGGGCCAGCTCGCCGCGATCGCCGGCCTGCGACCGAACATTCGCCGCGCACGGAAGTCGATCGCCGCCTTCAAGCTCCGTGAGGAGATGCCCGTCGGCCTGACGGTCACGTTGCGTGACGCGCGCATGTACGAGTTCCTCGACCGTCTGATCACGATCGCGATTCCGCGAATCCGCGACTTCCGCGGCCTCAACGCGCGCTCGTTCGACGGGCGTGGCAACTGGACGATGGGCGTGCGCGAGCAGATCATCTTCCCCGAGATCGACTACGACGCGATCGACCAGGTGCGCGGTCTCGACGTGACGATCACCACGACCGCGAACACCGACGAGGAGGCCTACGCGCTGCTGGCCGAGTTCGGGATGCCGTTCCGCCCCGACGGCGCCCCCGGCACCAAGCGCGAGACCGCCGACGAGGACGGAGACTGAGATGGCCAAGACTTCCAAGCGGGTGAGCCAGCAGCGCCCGTCCAAGTACAAGACCCGTGACTACAACCGCTGTCGCAAGTGCGGCCGGCCGCGCGCCTTCATGCGCAAGTTCGGCCTCTGCCGCATCTGCCTGCGCGACCACGCCCACGAGGGCGACATTCCCGGCCTGACCAAGTCGAGCTGGTAGAGAAGAAGAACGAGAGACGATCGCTTTGAGCCTCAACGACCCCATCGCAGACTTCCTGACGCGCGTGCGCAACGGCCTCCAGGCCGACCACGACTCCGTCGTGATGCCGCATTCGCACTTCAAGACGGAGATCGCCCGCATCCTCAGCGAGCAGGGCTATGTCGAGGGCTACTCGGTCGAGCCGGCCCGTGTCGGACAGCAGCTGCGCGTCACGCTCAAGTACACCGAGGGCCGCGACCCGGTCATCTCCGGCATGCAGCGCGTCTCCAAGCCTGGCCGCCGTCAGTACGTCGGCGCCGGCGAGGTGCCTAAGGTCCAGGGCGGCATGGGCACGACGATCGTCTCGACCTCCAAGGGCGTCATGACCGGCCACGACGCGCGCAGGGCTGGCGTCGGCGGCGAGCTGGTCGCGAAGGTCTGGTAGCCGTGAGTCGCATTGGTAGACAGCCGATTTCCGTGCCCGACGGGGTCTCCGTCGAGATCGCCCCTGAGCTGGTCAGCGTCAAGGGTCCGAAGGGCGAGCTCTCCGAGCGGATCGCCCGCGACATGAAGGTCGAGCAGCAGGACGGCACGATCGTCGTCACGCGCCCGTCCGATCGAGGCGAGCACCGCGCGCTGCACGGCCTCACCCGCACGCTGATCTCGAACATGGTCGCCGGGGTCACCGACGGCTTCGAGAAGCGTCTCGAGATCCAGGGTGTCGGCTATCGCGCCCAGCTGAAGGGCAAGAACCTGGAGCTGGCGCTGGGCTACTCGCACCCGGTCCCGATCGAGGCGCCCGAGAACATCGAGTTCGAGGTGCCGCAGCCGACGCAGGTGATCGTGCGCGGCATCTCCAAGCAGGTCGTCGGCGAGACGGCGGCCAGGATCCGCAAGCAGCGCCCGCCGGAGCCCTACAAGGGCAAGGGAATCCGCTACGAGGGCGAGTACGTGATGAGGAAGGTCGGTAAGCGCGCATGAGTACGGTCAGCAAGCCCACCAAGCGTCTGCGCCGGCGTCGCCGTGTGCGCGCCAAGGTGCGCGGCACCGCCGAGCGTCCGCGCCTGTCGGTCTTCCGCTCGAACCGCGGCGTCATGTGCCAGCTCGTCGACGACGAGCGCGGCCACACGCTCGCGGCCGTCAACTGGACCGAGGACGAGCTGCGCAAGCTGCCACGCATCGAGGCGGCCAAGCGCGCCGGCGAGCTGATCGGCGAGCGCGGCAAGGCCGCCGGCGTCGAGGCCTGCGTCTTCGACCGCGGCGGGTACCGCTACCACGGACACGTCAAGGCTGTCGCGGAAGGTGCGCGCGAGGCCGGGCTCGTCTTCTAGCTAGTCTGCGACAGGAACTTTCTAATGGCACGTAACGACAACAGGCAGGGCGGCCGCGGAGGGCGCGACAGCGACCTTCAAGAGCGCGTCGTAGAGATCAACCGCGTCGCGAAGGTCGTCAAGGGCGGCCGTCGCTTCTCGTTCACGGCCCTCGTGGTCGTCGGCGACGAGAAGTCGAAGGTCGGCGTCGGCTACGGCAAGGCGAACGAGGTCCCGGTCGCGATCCAGAAGGGCGTCGAGCGCGCCCGTCGCAACATGATCGAGGTCCCGATGCACGGATCGACGATCACGCATCAGACGATCGGCATCCACTCCGCCTCGCGCGTGCTGCTGAAGCCGGCCTCGCCGGGTACCGGCGTCATCGCCGGCGGCGGGGTCCGCGCCGTGCTCGAGCTCGCCGGCATCCACGACGTGCTCTCGAAGTCGCTCGGCAGCCAGAACCCGATCAACCTCGTCAAGGCGACGATCGCGGCGCTCGAGTCGCTGCGCCGGCCGCAGGACGTCGCCGCGCTGCGCGGCCTGACGATCGCCGAGGTCCTCGGTCTCGACGACAAGCGAACCGCCAAGGAGCCGGAGGCCAGCGCCGACGGCGACGACGAGCAGCCCGCCGACGCCGAGCCCGTCGCGGCCGCGACCGGCGCGGAGCAGGAGTCCTAGTGGCCGCCATGCTCGAGATCACTCAGGTGAAGTCGTCCAACGGAGCTTCGAAGAAGCAGCTCGACTCGCTGCGCACGCTCGGTCTCGGCAAGATCGGCCGCAAGGTCGAGCGCGCAGACGACGCGGTCGTCCGTGGCCTCGTCGCGAGCGTCGACCATCTCGTGGAGGTTGGTAACGATGGCTGACGACGAGCGCTTCATCGGGCTGCACAACCTCAAGCCGGCGAAGGGCTCGACCCACCGCCGCAAGCGCGTCGGTCGCGGCGAGGGCTCAGGCCTCGGCAAGACCTCCGGCCGCGGCCAGAAGGGTGCGGGCGCTCGCGCGGGCAGCAAGAGCCGCGTCGCGTTCGAGGGCGGTCAGAACCCGATCCAGCGGCGAATGCGCAAGCTGCGCGGCCCGCACATGAAGAAGTCGATGCCGTTCGAGAAGTTCCGCACGCACACGCAGCCCGTGAACCTGCGCGATCTCGAGGCACGCTTCGACGCCGGCGCCGACGTGACGCCGGACTCCCTCCGCGCGGCCGGTCTGGCGACCCGCCGCAATGTTCCGATCAAGGTCCTAGGGGAGGGAGAGCTCGGGAAGGCGCTCACCGTCCATGCCCACGGCTTCTCGGCGAGCGCGCGCGAGAAGATCGAGGCGGCAGGCGGCAGCGTCACCATTCTCGAGTAGGGGCATGCTGCAGACGTTCCTCAACGCATTCCGGATACCTGACCTCCGGAAGAAGCTCGCGTTCACCGCGGCGATGCTGGCGCTCTACCGGCTCGGCGCGTACATCCCGGCCCCCGGCATCAACGTCGACGCGGTCGAGAGCCTGTCGGAGCAGTTCGCGGGCTCGAACATCCTCGGCTTCCTGAACCTCTTCTCCGGCGGCAGCCTGCAGCGCTTCGCGATCTTCGCGCTCGGGATCATGCCCTACATCACCGCGTCGATCATCCTGCAGCTGATGACGGTGGTGCTCCCGTCGCTCGAGAAGCTGCGCAAGGAGGGCGAGGTCGGGCAGCAGAAGATCACCCAGTACACGCGCTACCTGACCGTCGCGCTCGCGTTCGGCCAGTCGATCGGCTACGTCTTCCTCTTCCGCAGCTTCTCGACCGGCTCCGCCGATGTCGTAGACGGCTTCACCTTCGGCACCGTCTTCACGATCATCATCACGCTCACCGCGGGCTGCATCCTGATCATGTGGTTCGGCGAGCTGATCACCCAGCGCGGGATCGGCAACGGCATCTCGCTGATGATCTTCGCCAGCATCGCGGCCGGCCTGCCGCAACGGCATCTCGGCCTGGTGGAACAACCCGGACCAGGTCTTCAAGGTGATGATGCCGTTCCTCGCCCTGGCGATCATCGCCGGCATCGTCTTCATGCAGGAGGGGCAACGCCGGATCCCGGTCCAGTACGCCAAGCGGTCGTCGGCCGCAGCGTGGCCGGCGCCAGCTCGACCTACCTGCCGCTGCGCGTCAACATGGCCGGTGTCATCCCGGTCATCTTCGCGGCGTCGCTGATGGCCTTCCCGCCGACCGTCGGCCAGCTGATCCAGCAGCCGTGGGCGCAGGACATGTCGGCATTCCTCAACCCGGGCGGCTGGGCCTACATCGTCGGCGAGTCGATCCTGATCGTCCTCTTCACCTACTTCTACACCGCCGTCACCTTCAACCCGGTCGAGCAGGCCGACAACCTGAAGAAGTACGGCGGATTCATCCCAGGGGTGAGGCCTGGAAGACCCACGGCCGAGTACCTGGACCGCATCCTCGCCCGCCTGACGTTCCCGGGGGCGCTCTACCTGGCTGCCGTCGCGGCACTGCCGACGATCCTGATCAACCAGACGAGCGCCAACTTCTACTTCGGCGGAACCTCGATCCTGATCGTCGTCGGCGTGGCGCTCGACACGATGAAGCAACTCGAGGCGCAGATGATGATGCGCAACTACGAGGGATTCTTGAAGTAGCCTCCCTCGTCCGTGAGCGAGCTCAACCTCATCCTCCTAGGTCCCCCCGGCGCCGGCAAGGGCACCCAAGCCGAGCGCCTGGTCGAGGACTTCGACCTGCCCTACTACGCGACCGGCGACATCCTGCGCGCCGCCGTCAAGGAGGGGACCGAGCTCGGCGCGAAGGCGAAGTCGTTCATGGACCGCGGCGACCTCGTCCCCGACGAGCTCATCTGCGGCGTGATCGTCGAGCGGATCGACAGCCCCGAGGCGCTCGACGGCTTCCTGCTCGACGGCTTTCCGCGCACGCTGCCGCAGGCCGAGGCGCTCGGCGCCGCGCTCGAGCCGCTCGGCCGCCGGCTGACCGCCGTGCTGTCGATCGAGGTCGGCGACGACGAGGTCGTGCGACGGCTGTCGGGTCGCCGCGTCTGCGAGCAAGAACGGCCATCCCTACCACGTCGACTTCGACCCGCCGAAGAACCCCGGCTTCTGCGACCAGGACGGCTCGCCGCTGATCCAGCGCGACGACGACCGCGAGGCGACGATCCAGCACCGGCTCGAGGTCTTCCACGAGCAGACCGAGCCGCTGGTCGACCACTACGAGGGCCTTGGGCTGCTGCGCCGCTTCGACGGCAGCAGGTCGCCCGACGAGGTGCACGCGCACATCCGAGCGACGCTCGCGACGCTGCGCCTCGAGGAACGTCTCTAGGCCGATGGCGATCATCAAGAAGACGCCCGAGGAGATCGACAAGATCGCGGCCTCCGGGCAGGTGCTCGCGCGCTGTCACAAGCTGCTGCGCGCCAAGGCCCGCCCCGGCGTCACGACCGCCGAGCTCGACGAGGCCGCCGAGCGCTTCATCCGCTCGCAGGGCGGCACGCCCTGCTTCAAGGGCTACCGCGGCTTCCCCGGCTCGATCTGCGCGTCGCCGAACTCGATGGTCGTCCACGGCATCCCCGGCGACTACGAGCTGGCGCGCGGGGACGTGCTCTCCGTCGACATCGGCGTCGACCTCGACGGCTGGATCTCCGACGCGGCGGTCACGCTGCCGATCGGCCCCGTCAGCGACATCGCCGCCGGCCTGCTCGAGGCGACCAGCGCGTCGCTGTTCGAGGGGATCGCGCAGTGCGTGGCCGGCAACCGGCTCGGCGATGTCTCCGCGGCGATCCAGCGTCGCGTCGAGCGCGACGGCTACTCGGTGATCCGCTCGCTGGTCGGCCACGGTGTCGGCCGCGACATGCACGAGGACCCGCAGATCCCCAACTTCGGCACCCCCGGCAGCGGGCCGCTGCTCGAGGAGGGCATGGTCCTGGCGATCGAGCCGATGGTCAACGTCGGCGGTCCCGAGGTGCGCCTCGCGCCCGACAACTGGTCGGTCTATTCGCAGGACGGATCGCTCGCGGCGCACTTCGAGCACACCGTCGCGATCACGTCCGACGGGCCGCAGATACTGACTCCCTGGCATCTGGAAGACGGTGCGAAGAGCGCCGAACGGATGCTGCTGGGCTAGCGTGCTATCGTGCTTCGCTGGCGCGCGGCCGTCTCCTGGGCCATGCGCTGGTTCTCTCTATACGGAAGGTAGTAGATGAAGGTCCGAGCGTCGGTCAAACCCATGTGTGAGAAGTGCAAGGTCATTCGCCGCAACGGCGCCGTGCTCGTCATCTGCCAGAACCCGCGACACAAGCAGCGGCAAGGCTGATGGCGCGCATCTCAGGAATCAACATCCCGCTCAACAAGCGGGTGGAGATCGGCCTCACCTACATCTACGGCATCGGTCGCTCGCAGTCGAACGCCATCCTGAGCAAGGCCGGCGTCGACCCGAACACCTATGTCAAGGACCTCACCGACGATGAGGTCATCAAGCTGCGCGACGCGATCGACCAGGACCTCACGGTCGAGGGCGACCTGCGGCGCGAGCTGTCCCAGAACATCAAGCGGCTGATGGAGATCGGCGCCTACCGTGGCCTTCGCCACCGGCGCGGCCTCCCTGTCCGCGGTCAGCGCACCAAGACGAACGGCCGTACCCGCAAGGGTCCGAAGCGCATGTCGGTGGCCGGGAAGAAGAAGGTGACGAAGTAGTGGCTCAGCAGCGTCCAGGCAGACCTCGTGGCCGTCGCAAGGCGAAGAAGAACGTTCCGTTCGGCCAAGCCCACATCAAGACCAGCTTCAACAACACGATCGTGTCGTTGACCGATCGCGAGGGTAACGTGATCGCGTGGGAGTCCGCCGGCGGCGCCGGCTTCAAGGGCTCGCGCAAGTCGACTCCGTTCGCCGCCCAGGTGACCGCTGACGCGGCCGCCAAGAAGGGCATCGAGCAGGGGCTCGAGAAGGTCGAGGTCTTCGTCAAGGGCCCGGGCTCCGGGCGCGACACCGCGATCCGCTCGCTGCAGGCCGCCGGCCTCGAGGTGACGGGCATTCGCGACGTCACGCCGCAGGCGCACAACGGCTGCCGGCCGCGCAAGCGGCGGAGGGTCTGAGCCATGGCCCGCGACACCGGTTCCCAGTGCAAGCAGTGCCGTCGCGAGGGCACCAAGCTCTTCCTCAAGGGCGAGCGCTGCCTGACCGACAAGTGCGGCATCGAGCGGCGCAACTACCCGCCAGGCGACCACGGCCGTGGCCGTCCGCGCCAGTCGGAGTACCGCGTCCAGCTGCGTGAGAAGCAGAAGGCCCGCCGCTACTACGGCGTGCTCGAGAAGCAGTTCCGCAGCTACTACGACCGGGCTTCGCGCCAGGACGGCGTGACCGGCGAGAACCTGCTGCGGATCCTCGAGTGCCGTCTCGACAACGTGCTCGTCCGGCTCGGCTTCGCCGCCTCGCGGCGCCAGGCGCGCCAGTTCGTCCGCCACGGACACTGGTTCGTCAACGGCCGCCGGGTCGACATCCCCTCTTACCAGGTGCGTCCCGACGATGTGATCACCCTGGCGCCCGGCTACAAGGGCGACCAGACGATCCGGGACGCCACCGAGCTGGTTTCCGTGGTCCCTGCCTGGCTGCAGGCCGATCACGATGGCCTGATGGCCAAGGTGCTGCGCCGACCGGAGCGCGACGAGATCGCGGTCCCGGTCCAAGAGCAGCTCATCGTCGAGCTTTACTCGAAGTAGAAGTCCAAGCCGCGCGCGACGCCCGCCGGCGGTCGCGTGCGCACCAACGCGAAGGACATCGCCCATGATCGAGTTCCAGACCCCCCAGATCTCTGCCGAGACCGTCACCGACACGCGCGGGACGTTCACGATCGAGCCGCTCGACCGCGGCTTCGGCTACACCTTCGGCAACTCGCTGCGGCGGGTGCTGCTGTCCTCGCTCACCGGCGCCGCCGTCACCAGCGTGCGCATCGAGGGCGTCGCACATGAGTTCTCGACGATCGCCGGCGTCAAGGAGGACGTGACCGACGTCGTCCTCAACCTCAAGGAGATCGTCTGCCGGATGCATTCGGACGCCTCCGAGATCGAGGCTCCGCTCGTCGTCACCGGTCCGGGCGAGGTCACCGCCGGCGACATCGACCTGCCCTCGGGCGTCGAGATCCTCAACCCCGAGACGCACATCGCGACGCTCGAGAAGAAGACCAAGCTCGAGGTCTACCTGACGATCGGCCACGGCAGCGGCTACTCGCCCGCCGAGGACAACAAGTCGGCCGAGCAGCCGATCGGCGTCATCCCGATCGACTCGATCTTCTCGCCGGTCAAGCGCGTCGCCTACTCGGTGGAGTCGGCTCGCGTCGGCCAGCGGACCGACTACGACAAGCTGACGCTCGACATCGAGACCGACGGCTCGCTCGACCCGCACGCCGCGCTGCGCGAGGCCGCTGAGACGCTGATCAAGTACCTGGCGATCTTCAGCGAGCCGGAGCGCGTCGAGGCGCTGCGCGAGGCCGGTGCCGCGCTCGTCGGCGCCGCGGCCAGCGCTGCCGGCGACCTCGGCGGCAACGGTGGCGGATCCACCGGCGGCGACGGGATGGACGACATCCTGATCGAGGAGCTGGAGCTCGGCGTCCGCTCGTACAACTGCCTCAAGCGCGCCGGCGTCCAGACGGTCGGCGACCTGATCCAGAAGTCCGAGTCCGAGCTGAACGCGATCCCGAACTTCGGCCGCAAGTCGATCGAGGAGGTCATGGAGACCCTCGAGGCGCGCGGACTTTCGCTGCGGGCCTAGTCAGAACAGGTACTCTCCTCAGGTTCGCCATGCGCCATCAGAAGCAAAAGGGAAAGCTCAGCCGCGACTCAGCGCACCGCAAGGCGCTGATGATGAACCTCTCGCGGGAGATCATCGACCACGAGCGGATCAAGACCACGCAGGCGAAGGCGAAGGCCGTCAAGCCCGAGCTGGAGCGGCTGATCACGCTCGCCAAGAAGGGCGACGCGCACTCGCGCCGCCTGGCGATGGCGCGGCTCGGCCAGGACAAGGGCGTCGTCTACAAGCTGTTCGAGGAGATCGCCCCGCGCTACTCGGAGCGTCCCGGCGGCTACACCCGCATCTCGAAGCTGGGTCCGCGCAAGTCGGACGCCACCGAGATGGTCTACCTCGAGCTGGTCTAGCGGCCGGCGGTTCCGTGCCGCGGCAGCGGCACGGCTAGAGGTCGAGCAGGAAGCCGTCCGGCCCGAGGTTGCGGACGAGCGTGTCGCCGATCCGCGACTCGTTCGTCCACTCCTCGTGGATGTGGCCGCAGAGGACGGCGCGGGCGCTCTTGCGCTGAGCGGCCTCCAGCACGGCGGTGCTGCCGAGGCCCTTGTCGACGTGGCCCTTCGGCGGTGAGTGGCTGAGCAGCACCGCGCCCTCGGGCAGCGCCTCGAGCAGCGTCGCGGCCTCCTCCTCGGTGAGGTCGAAGCTCCAATCCCACGGCGTCGTGGGGATACCTCCGCCGATACCGAAGATCGGCACTCCGTCGACCTCGGCCGTCGCGCCGTGGAGGACGGTCGCGCCGTCCCAGCCGGTGGTCGCCGAGCGCAGCGCGTCGGCCGTCTCGTTGTTGCCGGGGACCAGCAGCAGCGGGACGTCGAGCGCCTTCAGCGGCTCCAGGGTCTGCGGCAGGCCCTCGTGGACCGAGGCGAAGTCGCCGACGCCGGCGACGACGTCGGCCTCGGCGGCCCGGTCGACGAGCGACTCCACGGCGCCGATGTCGGTGTGGGCGTCCGAGAAGGCGAGCAGCTTCATGTGGCAAGCCTAGCCGGGGCGGCGGCTCTGGATGAGCGCGGCCGGCCGGCTGATAGCTTCGCGGTCATGGACGTCGACGCGATCAAGCAGGGGGCCCGCGAGGGCTGGGGCAAGGGCGACTACGCCGGACTTTCGGAGGTGCTGCGCCCGGCGGCGCAGGCGCTCTGCGATGCCTGCGCGGTCGGGGCTGGGCAGGAGGTGCTCGACGTCGCGGCCGGCGACGGCAACTTCGCGCTCGCCTGCGCGTTCGAGGGCGCGAGCGTCGTCGCCTCGGACATCTCGCCGGGGATGGTCGAGCGGGGCCGCGCGCGGTCGGAGGCCGAGGGCTACGACGTCGAGTGGGTCGAGGCCGACGCCGAGGACCTGCCGTTCGACGACGGCCGCTTCGAGTGCGTCGGCTCGGTGTTCGGCGCCGTGATGGCGCCGCGGCCCGAGGTCGTGGCGAACGAGCTGTTCCGCGTCGTGCGGCCGGGCAACACGGTCGGCCTGGTCGCCTGGGTTCCGGATGGCGTGGCGCGCGACCTGTTCGCCGTCGGGCGCAGGTACTCGCCGGCCGGATCGACGCGCGTGGTGGCGCACGAGCTGTGGGGTGACGAGGACGTCGTCGCCGAGCGGCTCGGGGAGCTCGCCAACTCGATCGACATGGAGCGCCGCTCGCTGCCCTGGGCGGGCGAGTCCCCGGAGCAGTACATCGACTTCATGGAGCGCAACGCGCCGATGCAGGCGGCCGCCAAGGAGGCGATGCCGCCCGAGGTCTACGCCCAGATGCGCGGCGACATGCTCGAGCTGGTGCGCGGCTGGGCCGGCGGCGACGGGCCGTTCTCGGTCGACGCCGAGTATCTGGTGATCGTCGCCCGCAAGAAGGGGTGACCGCCCGCCTCACCATCGAGTACGACGGCGCGGAGTTCGCCGGCTGGGCGACCCAGCCGGGGCAGCGGACCGTCCAGGAGGTGCTCGAGCGGGGGCTCGCCGACGTGGCGGGCGAGCCGGTCGCGCTGACGGTCGCGGGGAGGACGGATGCCGGAGTCCACGCGCGCGGCCAGGTCGCCTCGCACCCGGGGACGCCGCTGCCGCGCGAGCGGCTGAACAGGTCGCTGCCACCCGACGTGCGGATCCTGGCGAGCGAGCCGGCCGCCGACGGCTTCGACGCCCGCCGCGACGCGATTGCCCGCGTGTACCGCTACCGCGTGCTGCCGGGTCGTGTCGAGCGGCCGCTGGAGCGCCGGCGGGCGCTGCACTGGCGCTATCCGCTCGAGCGCGGCGTGCTCGACGAGTGCGCGGCGCTGCTGCCCGGCCGCCACGACTTCACCGCGTTCACTCCGACCGACGGCTACCACCGCCGCTTCGAGCGCGACGTGACGCGCGCCGAGTGGGTCGAGGAGCCCGGCGGCGTGCTCGCGTTCTGGATCGAGGCCGACTCGTTCATGCGTCACATGGTGCGGACGCTGGTCGGGACGATGCTCGGCCTGGCCGCCGGGCGGAGCGAGACGATCGCGCCGTTCGCGCTGCTGCTCGAGGGGCGCCACCGGCGCGAGGCGGGCGACACCGCCCACGCGCACGGTCTCTACCTCGAGCGGATTCGCTACCCCGAGGCGGGTTGACGACCGCGTAACGAGAGCGCCGGGATGAGGGCTATCCTCGGTCGTCGCGATGAAGGTGCTGCTGACCAACGACGACGGAATCCAGGCGACCGGCCTGCACGCGATGCGGCGGGCGCTGCTCGAGGTGCCCGGCGTCGAGCTGGCGACGATCGCCCCGGACTCGAACCGCTCCGCGACGGCGCGCAGCATCACGACCCGTACGCCGCTCTGGGTCGAGGAGATCGAGCTCGACGACGGCACGATCGGCTACGCGACCGACGGCACGCCGGTCGACTGCGTCCGCTTCGCGGCCCTCGGGCTGATCGAGTTCAAGCCGGAGCTGATCGTCTCGGGCATCAATCACGGCTCGAACCTGGGCGACGACATCACCTACTCGGGGACCGTCGCCGCCGCACTCGAGGGCATCGTGCTCGGGCTTCCGGCGATCGCCGTGTCGCAGCAGGCCGACCACGGCGCGATGGACTTCCGCATCGGCCGTTCGTGGGAGCCGCGCAACTTCGCCGCGGTCGCGGCCTTCGTCGCCCGGATGGTCGAGGACCTCGCCGACGTGCCGATGCCGGAGGGCACGCTGCTCAACGTCAACGCTCCGGCCGGCGGGATCGCGGGCGCGCGCGCGTGCGGGCTCGGAAAGCGGATCTACCGCGACACGCTTGAATTGGCGGAGGAGCAGGAGGGCCGCCGCCGCTACCGCATCTACGGCGAGAGCCCCGGCTATCACCCTGAGGAGGGGACGGACTTCGCCGCTGTCGCCGACGGCTGGATCGCCGTCACGCCGCTGCACTTCGACCTCACCGACCGCGCCGCGATCGAGGGCCTCTCCGGCTTCGACTTCGACCGCCTGCTAGGCCCGGCCGCCCGCGAGGTGTGACTCCCGCCCGCAAGCCCTCGCCTGGCGGCGTCATCGGCCCCTCGCGCGCAGAGCGCGCCACGGGGCCTGCTTCCTTGCCAGCCAAGCGCTTGAGGGCGCGAGTAGTCGAGCTGCGTCGGCAGATCGAGCACCACAACGAGCTCTACTACCAGCGCGACGAGCCGGAGATCGGCGACGACGCCTACGACGCGCTGATCGGCGAGCTGCGCGAGCTGGAGGCGGCGCACCCGGAGCTGCGCAGCCCCGAGTCGCCGACCCAGCGGGTGGGGGCGACGCCGCTGCAGCGGTTCGAGCAGGTCCGCCACGAGCAGCCGATGCTGTCGCTCGCCAACGCGCGCTCGGAGGAGGAGCTGCGTGCCTGGCTCGAGCGGACCGAGCGCTACATCGAGCGCACCGGGATCGAGCACGACGCCGACATCTGCTTCGTAAGCGAGCCGAAGATCGACGGGCTGGCGATCTCGCTGCTCTACCGCGACGGCGAGCTGGTTCGCGGCGCGACGCGCGGCGACGGCGAGATCGGCGAGGACGTCACCCAGAACCTGCGCACCGTCAAGACCATCCCGCAGCGCGTGGAGGGTGCGCCGGCGCTGCTCGAGGTGCGCGGCGAGATCTACCTGCCGCGGGCTGCGTTCGCGAAGCTCAACGAGGAGCGCGCGGCGGCCGGTCAACCGACCTACGCCAACCCGCGCAACACCGCCGCCGGCTCGATCCGCCAGCTCGACCCGGCGCTCGCCGCGGCCCGTCCGCTGGCGCTCTGGAGCTACTCGATCGGCGCGCTCGAGGGGCTCTCCTTCGACAGCCACCACGAGTCGCTGGAGTGGCTGCGCGAGCACGGCTTCCCGGTCAGCCCCGACATCGAGCGCCACGACGACCTCGAGACGGTGATCGCGGCCTGCAGCGCCTGGGAGGAGCGCCGCGAGGGGCTCGACTTCGAGATCGACGGCGTCGTCGTCAAGGTCGACGACCTCGCGCTGCAGCGCGCACTCGGGGTGGTCGGGCGCGAGCCGCGCGGCGCGATCGCCTGGAAGTTCCCGCCGATGACGGCGACGACGATGCTGCGCCACGTCCAGTGGAACGTCGGCCGCACCGGCCACATGGTGCCGTTCGCCGAGCTGGAGCCGGTCCAGGTGACCGGTGTGACGGTGAAGCTCGCGACGCTGCACAACGAGGAGGACATCGCGCGCAAGGACGTGCGCGAGGGCGACGAGGTGATCGTCACCCGTGCCGGCGACGTGATCCCGCGCGTGGTCTCGCCGACACCCAAGGCGCAGAGGCGCAAGGGGCGCGGGCCGGTGCCGACGTCCGCCGGTCGAGTGCCCGGCCTGCGGCACGCCGACGGTCAAGCCGGAGGGCGGCGTCTGGACGATCTGCCCGAACCGCGCCGGCTGCCCCGGCCAGCTGTTCCAGACCGTCAAGCAGTTCGTCAGCCGTGGCGCGATGGACATCGAGGGGCTCGGCGAGGAGCGGGTGCTGCAGTTCCTGCGCGCCGGCGTCATCGACGGGATCGCCGGCATCTACGACCTGACCGAGGAGCAGCTGGTCGAGCTGGAGCGGTTCGGCCCCGACTCGGCGCGCAACCTGCGTCGCCGCGATCGAGCGCTCGAAGCAGCAGCCCTTCCACCGCGTGCTGTTCGGACTCGGCATCCACGGCGATCGGCGGCGTAAACGCGCGCGCGCTGACCGGCCACTTCCGCAGCGATCGACGCGCTGCTCGCCGCCGCCCCGGAGCAGATCGAGGAGGTCCCGGGGATCGGGCCGATCCTCGCCGAGCAGATCGCCGAGACGCTCAGCGAGGAGCCGACGCGCGAGCTGATCGAGCGGCTGCGCGCGCACGGGCTGCAGCTCGAGGAGGAGGGACCGGCGCCGGTGAGGTCGAGGGCCCGCTGAAGGACAGGACGTTCGTCCTGACCGGCACGCTGCCCGACCTGACCCGCGACGAGGCGACAGGAGCGGATCGAGGCGGCCGGCGGCAAGGTCACCGGCTCGGTGTCGAAGAAGACCGACTACGTCGTCGCCGGCGCCGACCCCGGGTCGAAGCTCGCGAAGGCCGAGCAGCTCGGCGTCGAGGTGATCGACGAGGCGCGGCTGCTCGAGCTGCTCGGGCCGTCGGCTAGCGGACGCCGGCGATCGCCTGCAGCATGCGGTCCTGGATCGACGCGGCCGCGGTAGGCGTCGATCCCGTTCATCAGGATCGAGAAGACGTAGGTCTGGCCCGAGAGCGCGCGGCAGTAGCCCGACACGGCGGTGACGTCCGGTCAGCGTGCCGGTCTTGCCGCGGCAGCGGCTGCGCGCCGGACCGCTGCGCATCCGCGGGCCGAGCGTGCCGTCGCGGCCGGCGATCGACAGCGAGCTGTCGAAGGCGGGCCACTCGTCGCGCTCGCGCAGCGCCAGCAGCAGCTTGACGACGCGCTGAGGCGACGCGCGGTTGAGCCTCGACAGGCCGGAGCCGTCGGCGAGCCGCGCCGGCCCGCCGCCGAGGCGCTTGGCGAAGCGGGCGGCGATCTTCGCGCCGCCGGCGGTCGTGCCGCGCTTGACGACGCGCCGCTGCCGCGGCTCGTCCTCGGCGACGCCGTGCTGGACCTTCATCGCCAGCGCCTTGACCAGCATCTCGGCGAAGTAGTTGTCCGACGGCTTGTTGGTCAGCGCCGCCAGGCGGGTCATCGACGGGGACTCGACGGCTGCCAGGACATCCGAGACGACCGGCGCCCGGCCGCTGGCCGGGCTGCCGCTGACGGCGATCCCGCGTCGCCGCAGCGCGTCGGTCAGGCGCGCGGCCACGAACGCCGGCGGGGCGGCCTGGAAGCCGTAGCCGCCCTCGCTGGAGAGGCCGCGGTTGTAGCCGAGCGCGCTCAGCGGGCCGACCCAGGGCGACAGGCCGTAGCCGGAGTCGGGGCCGCCGCGCAGGCCGTCGAAGGCCGACTCGTCGCCGAGCACGCGGCCGGTGACGCGCTCGATCCCGGCGCGTTCGACCTGGGCCGCCAGCGCCTCGACCGTCGCGCCGCCGCCGTAGGCGCGTCCGGTGAAGCTCTGGCTGCCGAAGCTCGGGTCGCCGCCGCCGACGAGGTAGAGGTTGCCGCGGTAGACGCCGCGATCGCCGAGCTGGCCGCCGCCGCGGACCTCGGTCGCCAGCTTGCCCTCGGTGCCGAACCGCGCGAGCGCCGCGGCGGTCGTGAACAGCTTGGTGTTCGACGCGAGGATGCGCGGCGCGGTGTGGCGCCACGCGAACACGGGGCGGCCGCTGTCGGCGTTGTAGACGTAGGCGCCGCTCCAGCCGCCGGCGCCGCCCATCGCGCCTCCGAGGCGGGCCGAGAGGCCGCGCTCGTCGGCGGCCGCGGGGGCCGTCAGGGCGGTCAGGAGGGTCGCCACGACGGCCAGCAGGGCCGCGATCGCTGGTCTGGATCGGTGCATCTTCAAGAGCGGAACACCGTACATGGACGGCCGGAGCGGTTCGCCGACCGCCGCATGGGGATAATGGACGCACCGATGGGCGACGTCGTAAAGCTCGAGAAGCCGCCCAAGCAGGGCGCCAAGGCCGCGGCGAAGCCGCGCCGGCGTCGGTCGCGGCGCTCGCGGACCGCGCTCGTGCTGGGCGGCGGTGGCTTCACCGGCGGCGTCTACGAGATCGGCGCGCTGCGCGCGCTCGACCTGCTCGCGGTCAACCGCACGATCAACGACTTCGACGTGATCGTCGGCACCAGCGCCGGGTCGTTCGTCGGCAGCCTGGTCGCCAACGGGGTGACGCCCGAGGAGATGATGCGGGTCGTCAACCAGCAGCCGCCGAGCCCGTTCCGCGACGTCGACCGCGGCCAGCTGATGCGGCCGAACGTCGGCGAGTTCGTCCAGTCGGCGGCGCTGCTGCCGTTCCGGATCCTCAGCGTCGCGAAGACCGTGGCTACGCAGCGCGGCCTGTCGCTGGTCGACGTCGCCGCCGAGATCGCCCAGGGGCTGCCGTCGGGGCTCTACAGCACGCGCGGAGTCGAGCAGTATCTCGACGGCGTGCTGAGCGAGGCCGGCCGCGTCAACGACTTCCGCGAGCTGAAGCGCGAGCTGTACCTGACCGCGACCGACGTCGACACCTGCGAGCGGATCGTGCTCGGCGAGGAGGGCTGGGACGACGTCTCGATCGCCAAGGCGGTCAGCGCGTCGACCGCGTTGCCGATGGTCTACAAGCCGGTCGAGCTGGGCGGCCGCCAGCTGATCGACGGCGGCATCCGCTCGACCACCAACGTCGACATCGCCGTCGAGCGCGGCGCCAAGTTCATCGTCGTCGTCAACCCGCTCGTGCCCTACGTCAACGACTTCCAGCGCGAGATCCCGACCGCCTTCGGGACCAAGGTGCGGCGCGTCGCCGACATGGGCTTCGCCCAGATCGGCTACCAGACGTTCAAGCTGCTCGCCCACCAGCGGCTGCACGAGGCGGTGCGGCACTGGAAGGAGCGCTACCCGGGCGTCGACATCGTGCTGATCGAGCCGCGGCCGAACGACGAGCTGATGTTCGAGACGAACATCATGAACTTCACCCGCCGGGTCGACATCGCCCGCCACGGCTTCGAGTCGGTGACCATCCGGCTCGCCGAGGACTACGACGACCTGCGCGCGGTCTGTGCCAAGCACGGCATCGAGATCTCGGCGACGCGGGTGCGCAAGGTGGTCGGAAAGCTGTCCAAGGAGCGCGAGAAGACGGCCGCCTGGCGCCGCATCCTCGAGCAGACGACCGGCGCTCTGCTGCGCCAGTCCGAGGACGGGTAGCCCGCGGCCCGGCTTTGGTCGTGCCCTAGGCTGTCTCCAAGGTGTCGACCAACGATCCGACAGACAGCGGAGGTCTGTTCGTACGGCGTCCCAGCGACGTGCGCGGCGTCCGCTACCGCGGCACGCCGGAGCGTGGCGGCGCCGCCCGTCGGACCGCCGACCGCTGGGTCGCCAACGGCCTGCTGGCGATCGAGCTGCTGCTCTGCCTCAGCCTGTTCGGGCCGCAGCCCTTCTTCTGGTTCTGGTTCGGCTCGCAGGTCCAGTTCTGGACCGACTCGGTCTCGGCCGGGATCGCGACGATCATGGCCGGCACGCTCGCCTCGCTGATGATCACCGTCGCGCTCGGCAAGCGGGTCGACGAGGCGTGGAAGCTGGTCCGCCGCGCCGCCGGCTACAAGCAGCAGCGCGGCGCGCTCGAGGCGATCTTCGCGGTCAGCGTCGGGGTCGCGCTGGTCATCTTCACGTTCTGGTTCTTCATCATCGAGGGTCCAGGTCCCTCCATGGCGCCGAGCTGAGGCATGGGGCTGCTCGACTACTACAAGCAGTTCGAGGACGTCGACGAGGAGGAGCTCAACAAGGGCCGCCGCGAGCGCCGCGCGCGCGAGAAGCGGCTGGCGCTCGAGCGGGCGCCGGAGCTCGACCTGTCGAGCACCGAGTGGCCCGAGCTGCCCGACGCCGAGGTCGTCAACGCGTCGATCTACACGGCGCGCGGGCGGGTCAACGGCTATCCGAACCGCCATGCGGCCGGCGTGCGGCGGATGCTGGCCGAGCGCCACGCGGTCGAGCCGGAGCGGATCGTCGTCGGCAACGGGGCGGCCGAGCTGCTGCAGACCGCGGCGCTGACGTCGATGGAGCCCGGCGACGAGCTGCTCACCCCGTGGCCGAGCTACCCGCTCTACCCGCTGATGGCGGCGCGCGCCGGGGGCGGCCGGTCGCCGTCGACACCGGGGACGACGGCCAGGACCTCGACCGGCTGCGCGACGCCGTCACCGACCGCACGCGGCTGATCGTGATCTGCAACCCCAACGACCCGACCGGCACCTACGTCCCGGCCGAGCGGATCGCCGCGCTCGCGGGAGAGCTGCCGGAGCGGGTCCACCTGATCGTCGACGAGGCGCTGATCCACTTCCAGGAGGCCGAGCCGCTCGACGCCGTCCTGCGGCTGACCGACGCCTTCCCGCGGCTGCTCGTCGTGCGGACCTACTCGAAGGTCTACGGGCTGTCGGGGTTGCGCGCCGGCTACGCCGTCGGCTCGTCGGCGGCGACCAAGCTGCTCGACTCGATCGCCCCGGTGCTCGGCGTCAACGCGCTCACCCAGGCCGCGGTCGTCCAGGCGCTGAAGATCAGCGACCCCGAGATCGAGCGCCGCCGCGCGACCGTGATCGAAGAGCGCCACCGCCTGCTCGCCGCGCTCGGCTCGCTCCCGGTGAGCTTCACCCGCTCGCAGGCCAACTTCGTCTGGATGTCCGCCGACGGCCTCTCCGGCGCCGCGCTCGCCAATCGCCTCCAGCGCGAGTCGGTCGTCGTCGCCCCCGGCGGCCCACTCGGCGCCGACGACCACGTCCGCGCCGCGATCCGCGACGTCGGCGCGACGAACCGCCTGCTGTCGGCGCTCGAGAAGTCGCTGGCCGGCTAGCTCTCGCCCGCGCGCTCGTAGATCGAATCCACGACGGCGGCGAACTTGTCGTTGACGACGTTGCGCTTGACCTTGAGGGTGGGGGTCAGCTCGCCGGTCTCTTGGGAGAGGTCGTGGGGGAGGATCGCGAAGTACTTGACCTGCTCGACGGGACCGACGGTCGCGTTGACGGCGTCGACGGTCTCCTGGACGGCGGCGCGCGCCTGCGCGGAAGCGGGGACCTGGTCAGGCTCGAGGCCGTGCTGGGCGGCGAACGCCGGAACCTCGTCGGGGTCGAGCGTGACGAGCGCGACGAGATAGGGGCGGCGGTCGCCGATCACGACCGCCTGCGAGACCCAGCGGTTCTGCTTGAGGCCGTTCTCGAGGTTGGCCGGGGTGATGTTCTTGCCGCCGGCGGTGATGATGATGTCCTTCTTGCGGCCGATGATGTAGATGAAGCCGTCGTCGTCGATCCGGCCGAGGTCGCCGGTGTGCAGCCAGCCGTCGACGAGCGTGTCCGAGGTCGCCTCGGCGTTCTTGTAGTAGCCCTGGAAGATGTTCGCGCCGCGCAGCAGCAGCTCGCCGTCGGCGGCGACCTTCGCCTCGACGCCGGGCAGCGGCTGGCCGACCGAGCCGAAGCGGAACTCGTCCGGGGTGTTGGCGCTCGCGACGGTCGAGGTCTCGGTCATCCCGTAGCCCTCCATCACCGGGACGCCGCAGGCGTAGAAGAACTCGAGGATCTCCTGGGCGATCGGCGCCGCGCCGGTCACGCACTCGCGGATCTGGCCGCCGAACAGGTGCGCGCACGTTCGCGTAGAGCTTCTCGTCGGCGGCGTCGAATGCCTGCTGGAGCTCGGCGGGGACCTCCTGTCCGCGTGCGCTGCAGCTCGCGCACCTTCAGCCCGAGCGCGACCGCCTGCTGCAGCTGGTCGGGATCCTCGGCGGCGCTCGTCGCGAGCGTGTAGATCTTCTCGAACATCCGCGGGACCGACGGGAAGTAGGTCGGCTTGACCTCCATCAGGTTGGGGACGATCTTCTGCGGGTCCTTCTCCCAGTAGGCGATCGTGCCGCCGAGGTCGATCGTCACGAACTGGATCAGCACCGCGAAGGCGTGCGCGAGCGGGAGGAAGAGGTAGACCGAGTCGCCGGACGACAGCGCGCCCGCCTGCTCGGTCATCGACGTGACGTCGCGGTAGTTGCCGTGGGTCAGCAGGCAGCCCTTCGGCGGCCCGGTCGTGCCCGAGGTGTAGATCGTGATGGCCAGGTCGTCGCTGGCCACGGCCGCGATCCGCGCGTCGAGCTCGGCGACGTCGCGCCCCGAGCCGCGCTCACGCAGGTCGGCGAGCGCGATCGCGTCGCCGACGTCGCCGGACGGGTCGAAGATCACGATGCGCTCGAGCCGCGGCAGCCGGTCTTGGATCGAGCGGACCTTGGCGAGCTGCTCGGCGTCCTCGACGAAGACCGCGCGCGACTCCGAGTGCGCGAGCACGTACTCGCACTCCTCGGCCGAGTTGGTCTGGTAGATCGAGACCGAGACGAGGCCGGCGGAGAGGATCGCGAAGTTCGCATGGGTCCACTCCGGGCGGGTGTGGCTGAGGATCGAGACCTTGTCGCCGTGGGCGAGGCCGAGGTCGATCAGGCCGAGCGCCGTCTCGCGGACGGCGTCGCCGAGCTCGGCGTAGGTCGTCTCGACCCACTCCTCGCCGGCCTTGTGCTTGAGCGCGACCGTGTCGCCGAACCGCTCGGCGGCCAGCGGCAGCAGGTCCGCCATCGTCTTCGAACCCGTACCGGACACGGCCGTCACTGCCTCCATTTGCCTCTCCTCCCCAGGAAAGCTCGCTTGCTGGGGCGCAGTCTAGGCCGTCAGACCGGGTTCGGCACGGAAATAAAGCGGTGCTCGACGCCGAACCGCTCGGCGACCAGGTCGCCGATGCGCCGGATGCCGAGCGTCTCGGTCGCGTAATGGCCGGCCGCGAAAAAGTGAAGGCCGTTCTCGTGTGCGTCGGCCATGACGTGCTCGGACGGCTCGCCGGTCAGGAAGCCGTCGAGGCCGAGCGCCACCGCCTCGCCGAGATAGCCGGCGGCGGCGCCGGAGACGATGCCGAGGCTATGGACGACGTCGGGCCCGGCGCCCTGGATCAGCGGCTGGCGACCGTCGCAGGCGGCGGCGATCCGCTCGCGCAGCTCGGCCAGCGGTACGCCCGCGGCGGAGCGGCCGACGAACCCGATCGGCCGGCCCTCGTAGCCGCCGATCCGCTCCGCCGGCTCGAGGCCGAGCGCCGCGCAGAGCAGCGCGTTGTTGCCGACCTCGGGGTGGGCGTCGAGCGGCAGGTGGTAGGCGGCCAGCGACATGTCGGCGGCGAACAGCGTCTGCAGCCGCCGCTTGGCCTGGAGGTCGATCGCCCGCGGCCGCGGGCCCCAGACGATCCCGTGGTGGGTCAGCACCAGCTGCGCGCCCGCCGTGGCCGCCCGCTCGAACAGCTCGAGATGAGCCGAGACCCCGGTCGCCACCAGCTCGACCTCGGCAGCGCCGGGCACCTGCAGGCCGTTCGGGCCGTAGTCCGGAAAGCCGGGTGAGTCGAGCAGCTCGTCGAGGAACGAGACGATCTCGTCGCGGTCGGCCATCGCGGGAACCGTAGCGCGGGTACGCTGAGGCGGCGATGGCGGACGCAGCGAAGCCCAGCGACCAGCCAGGCGCCGGCGACGACGCCTTCCTCGAGTCCCTGATGGACACGAGCCTCTACTCGATGGGGGCGTTCTTCAGTGACGAGCACCCCGACCTGGTCGCCGACGTCGTCGCGCAGAGCGAGGCGATCGAGCGCTCCGGCATCCGCGTCTACGCCACCGAGCACGACCTCACCCAGGAGGCGTGCTTCGAGGCGCTGCTGACCGGGCTCGCCGTGCGCTACTACAACGCCGTCGTCGGCTAGCCCGGCGGGACGGCGGCGGCGCTAGGCCGCCGCGCTGACCGAGTCGTGCAGCTTCTCGAGCGCCCGTCGCAGCAGCCTCGACACGTGCATCTGCGAGATGCCGACGCGTTCGGCGATCTCGGCCTGGGTCAGGTCCTCGAAGAAGCGCAGCCGCACGATCGTCTGCTCGCGCCCCGGCAGCTCGCGGAACGCCGGTCCGATCGACTCGCCGAGCTCGACCCGCTCGAAGCCGCGGTCGGACTCGCCGAGCGCATCGCCGAGCGAGCGCGCCTCCGGCTCGCCGCCGCGCTGCGGCGCGTCGAGCGCCGCCGGGGTGTAGGAGGCGCCGGCGTCGAGTGCCTCGATGACGTCGTCGACCGGCATGTTGGCCTCGGCCGCGATGTCGGTCACGCTCGCCGTCCGGCCAAGCCGGGCGGTCACCCGCTCGCTGCAACGGTTGACGGTCAACAGGTTCTCCTGGACGCTGCGCGGGACGTGGACGCCCCAGCCCTTGTCGCGGAAGTGGCGACGCAGCTCGCCGAGGATCGTCGGCACGGCGTAGCGGACCAGGGGCCCGGCATCGGGGTCGTAGCGGTCGACCGCCTTGACGAGCCCTAGGTAGGCGACCTGCTCGAGGTCCTCCTGGCTCTCGCCGGCGTGGCGGTAGCGGGCGGCGAGCCGCCGCGCCAGCGGCAACAGGCTCTCGACCAGCTGCTCGTTCGAGCGGCGGTCGCCACGTTGACCGGAGTGCGGCTCCGGCGATCCGGGGGGTGTCGCGGTGGACATCCGATTCCTCGCTCTCGGGTGGGCCATGAAGACGATCCCCTGAGGCCTGGCGATGCAGAGGCGTGGATCCGTACTGACTGTCGATTACCCGTCGAGCACAGCGCTCAACCTTGGCCGGCTGGCCCCGGGTCACGCCCTAGGCCCCGGCGTTTCCGCCCGTCGCCGCGGGGTAGGCCTACGAACTCACGACTGAAGGAGACGCATCGCGATGGCACGGGAGCTGCAGGGCAAGAAGGTGGCGATCTTGGCCGCCGACGGGGTCGAGCAGATCGAGCTCGAACGCCCCCGTGAGGCGGTCCAGCAGGCTGGCGCCACGACCGAGCTGCTGTCGCTGGAGAGCGGGGAGATCCAGGCGATGAACCACGACATCGAGCCAGCCGAGAGCTTCGGCGTCGATCGCGCGGTGGCGGACGCGCGGGTCGAGGACTACGACGCCCTGCTGCTGCCGGGCGGGACCGTCAACCCAGACAAGCTCCGCATGGACGAGGACGCCATCGGGTTCCTGCAGGAGTTCTTCTCGACCGGCAAGCCGGTCGGGGTGATCTGCCACGGGCCCGCCTCGCTGATCGAGGCGGACCTGGTGCGTGGGCGCACGCTGACGTCGTACCCGAGCATCCGCACCGACATCCGCAACGCAGGGGGCAACGTCGTCGACGAGGAGGTCGTCACAGACCAGGGGCTGGTCTCCAGCCGCGGCCCCGCCGACCTCGACGCCTTCTGCGCGAAGATCGTCGAGGAGTTCGCCGAGGGTTGGCACGAGGTGCGCCAGGAGGGCGCGACGGCCTAGCCGGGACGGCGGTGCTCGAGCGCGTGGACGGCGGGGCCCTCGAGGACCCGGCCGTCGTCGCCCGCGAAGCGCGAGCCGTGGCAGGGGCAGTCCCACGACGCCTCGGCCTCGTTCCAGATCAGCTTGCAGCCGAGGTGCGTGCAGCGCGGGTTGTCGCGGTGGAGGAGCCGATCGGCGACGAAATGGGCGGCGACCTGGGCGTTCTCCTCGACGAGCTTGCGTGCGGACGCCCTGACGGTCCGGCGCCAGGGGTCGAACAGCTCGGCGGTCGCGGTCGTCCGGCCGGCGAGCAGCTCGGCCAGCGCCTGCGCCGCGGCCGTTCCGCCGGTCAGGCCCCACTTCGCGAACCCAGTCGCCATCAGGACGCGGTCCGAGCGCGGCGTGAGGCGACCGACATACGGCATCCCGTCGACCGTCGACCCGTCCTGGCTCGACCAGCGGTAGGCGACCGACTCGACGTCCCAGTGCTCGCGGGCGAATCGCTCGAGCGCGGCGTAGCGGCGCTCGGTGTCGCCGCCGGTCCCGGTCTTGTGGCCCTCCCCGCCGACCATCAGCAGCTGCTCGCCGTCGCCGACCGGGATCGCGCGGATCGAACGTGTCGGGGAGTCGCCGCTGATGTGCATGCCGGCTGGCGGCTCGCCGGCGATCCGGCACGCGATCGCGTAGGAGCGCCGCGCGCTGACCCGTGCGAAGGCGAGCGAGCGGTCGGGAAAGGGATAGTGGGTGGCGACGACGGCGTAGCGGGCGGTGACGCGACCGCCGGGCGTCTTGACGACCACGCCGTCGTCGTCGGCGTCGACCGCGACCGCGTGCGAGCGCTCGTAGATCTCGGCGCCGGCCGCCGCGAGGCGGTCCGCGAGCGCCAGCAGGTACTTGCGCGGGTGGAACTCCGCCTGGTCGTCGAAACGGACCGCGCCGGCGACCGGGTAGGGCAGCGGGGTCTCGTCGACGAGCTGGGCGGGCAGGCCCGCGGCGATTGCGGCGCGGGCCTCGTCCTCGACCTGTCCGCGCTGCGCGGCCGAGGCCACGTAGGCGAACGACGGCTGGCGGCGGAAGTCACAGTCGATGCCGTCGCGTTCGACGCGGTCGGCGATCCAGGCGAGCGCGGCCTCGTTGGCCTGGCCGTAGGTCCGCGCGGCGTCGGCGCCGTGCTTCGACTCGAGCTCGGCGTACTTCAGTCCATGCTGGGAGGAGACCTTGGCCGTCGTGTGGCCGCTGACCCCGCGCGCCAGCCGACCGGCCTCGATCAGGACGACCTGCGCCCCGGACTCCTGGGCGAGCAGCGCGGTGGTGATCCCGACGATCCCGCCGCCGATCACGACCACGAAGGCGTCGGTCGATCGCTCGAGCCGCGGCCGATCCGGCTGCTCCGGTCCCGTGTCGATCCAGATCGACTCGTGGGCTGGCCCGTCGCGCTCGCTGGTCGCCATGGGCTGCCGCATACCCAGGCGGCCGGTGCGAAAACGCGGCGCGGCCGAGCTGTGCGGCGCGCTCGCCGCAAGGGTTGTCGGGGCCGGAGCCGGGTAGACCAGGGCGATGACGACCGAGCCGCGAAACGGGGACCGCGCCCCAGAGGGTCCGGCCAAGCTCGGCGCGCGTGGCTGGAAGGAGGTGCTCAAACGCACGGTGCGGGAGTTCCGCGACGACGCCCTGACCGACCGCGCGGCGGCGCTGACCTACTACGCGGTGCTGTCGATCTTCCCGGCGCTGATCGCGCTGGTGTCGATCGTGGGGCTGTTCGGCGATCCGCGCGCGACGACCGACACCCTGAGCGAGATCGTCGAGGCGCTTGGCCCGGAGTCGGCGGCGTCGACGTTCCAGGGGCCGATCGAGCAGGTGACCTCGCACCGCGGCACCGCGGGCGTGCTGCTGATCGTCGGCATCGCGGCGGCGGTCTGGACGGCGTCCGGCTACATCGGCGCCTTCGGCCGCGCGGCGAACGCGATCTACGAGGTCGAGGAGGGGCGGCCGTTCTGGAAGCTGCGCCCGCTGCAGCTGGCGATCACGCTGCTGATGGTGGTCCTGCTGGCGCTGGTGCTGGTCGCGCTGGTCGTGACCGGCCCGCTGGCGGCCGCGGTCGGCGACGCGCTCGGCGTCGGGGACACCGCGGTGACGGTCTGGAGCTTCGCCAAGTGGCCGGTGCTGCTGATCGTGGTGATCTTCATCTTCGGCGTCCTCTACTACGCGTCGCCGAACGTCAAGTTGCCGGGGCCGCGCTGGATCACGCCCGGCAGCATCGTCGCGCTGGTGCTCTGGATCGCCGCCTCGGCGCTGTTCGCCCTCTACGTGTCGAACTTCGGCTCCTACGACAAGACCTACGGCACGCTCGGCGGCGTCGTGTCGTTCCTCGTCTGGCTCTGGATCGGCAACATCGCCGTGCTGCTCGGGGTGGAGCTGAACGCCGAGCTGGAGCGTGGCCGCGAGCTCGAGGCCGGCGTGACCGGGGCCGAGGAGTCGATCCAGCTGCCGCCGCGCGATCCCGCGGACTGAGGCGGCGGGACCGTCAGCGCGGCTCGAGCACGAACAGGCGAACGTCGCGGGTGACGTTGGCCTCGTAGTCGTCGAAGCCGGAGTAGCACTCGGTGAACCTGCGCCACAGCTCGGCGCGCTCGTCACCGGTCGCGACGCGGCCGCGCACCGTGCGCCGCTTGCGGCCGGTCTCGACGACCGCCTCGGGGTTCGCCTCGAGGTTGAGTGCCCACGCCGGAGTGCGCAGGTTGCCGGCGTTGGTGCCGATCACGATCATCCGGTCGCCGTCGGGCAGGTAGATCACCGGTGCCGTGCGCTGCTGGCCGGACTTGCGCCCGGTCGTCGTCAGCAGCAGGATCGGGTTGCCGTCGAGGCTGCCGAACACCCGGCCGCCGGTCAGGCGGTAGATCGGGATGTTCAGCTTGCCGGCCGCCTTCAGCGCGCCTGCCGGAGCCGCCATCGAGAGGCGGGTGTAGAAGCGGTCGCTGGGCATGGGGAAACATCGGGCTGCCGAGATTTGAACTCGGGACCTCTCCGACCCGAACGGAGCGCGCTACCAGACTGCGCCACAGCCCGTGGCTGACGGAAGGCTACCGTGCGCCGGCCCCGGAGTCCTCCGCGAGCGCTCGGCGCAGCGTCTCGTCGAAGCCGAGCGGGTCGACGTCGAACAGCGCCGCGCCCGACGGATCGGTCACGACGGTCTCGGTCGACAGTCCCTCGACCAGCGGGCGCGCGACGCCGGCGTCGACCGGCGTGACGAGGCCGATCCAGAGCGACGACAGCCACGGCGTCAGCAGCGGAACGGGGACCTTCGGCCGCGGCCGGCGGCCGAGCGCGATCGCCATCCGGTCGAGCATCTCCCCGTAGGTGAGCACGTCGGGCCCGCCGATCTGGACCTCACGGGCCGTGGACTCCGACGACCGCCGGCGCTGCCGCGAGGTAGGCGACGGCGTCGTCGATGCCGATCGGCTGGGTCGGCCGTCTTCAGCCAGGCGGGCGCGATCATCGCCGGCAGGCGCTGCACCAGGTAGCGCAGCGTGCGGTAGCACTCGCTGCCGGCGCCGACGACCATCCCGGCGCGGAAGTAGGTCAGCGGCGGGCCCTCGCGGCGCAGCGTGCGCGCGGTCTCGTGGCGGCTGCGCAGGTGCTTGGAGCCGGGCTGGTCGCCCAGCCCGCCGAGGTAGACGACCCGCTCGACCCCCTCGGCCAGCGCCATCCGGGCGAAGTTGCGCGCGGCCGCCGCGCTCGCGCGCGGCGAAGTCGCCCTCGCCGCCGCGGCCCATGCCGTGGACAGGTAGTAGGCGACGTCGACGTCGCGGCCGGCTCCGCGCAGGCTGCCGGGGTCGTCGACGTCGCCCTCGTGCAGGTCGATACCCGCCCGTCTCGAGGTCGCGCGCGCGGCCGCGGTCGCGGACCAGGGCAGCGCACCTCGGCGCCGCGGGCCGCCAGCGAGCGCGCCAGGCGGCCGCCGACGAAACCGGTCGCGCCGGTTACCAGTGCGCGCATCTCCGGGGACTTACCCAGAGTTGCCGTGCTCATCGCCATACTGCGCCCGGTGAAGCGCGTCGTCGCCGTCGCCGCCCTCTGCTGCTCGCTGACCTTCGCCGTCAGCGCGTGCGCCTCGTCGGGAGACGAGGGGAAGGGCGACGGGGACCGGCGGTCGGTCCCGAGGGGTCGGCCGCGAGCGCCGGCGGGCCCGGTGGCGCGCGGGCCGCCGCGAAGGGCGGCGTCCGGCTCCAGCGCGTCGGGACCTTCGACCAGCCGACCTATCTCGCCGCGCCGCCGGGGGACCGGTCGCGCCGCCTGGTGACCGAGCGCGAGGGCCGGATCGTGCTGCTGCGCGGCAAGCGGCGCTCGACGTTCCTGGACATCTCGCGCCGCGTCGAGACGGGCGGGGAGAGCGGGCTGCTGTCGATGGCGTTTCACCCGGGCTACGCGCGCAACAGGCGCTACTTCGTCTACTACGTCGCCAACGACGGCGCGCTGACGATCTTCCAGTTCCGCGCGACCGCCGGCGGGAACGCGACACGGCCCGGGTCGGGGCGGCTGGTGATGCGCGTGCCGCACCCGCGCTTCAACCACAAGGGCGGCCAGCTCCAGTTCGGCCCCGACGGGATGCTCTACGCCGGCTTCGGCGACGGCGGGGGCAGCGGCGACCCGGACCGCAACGGCCAGGACCTCGGCGAGCTGCTGGGCAAGATCGTCCGGATCGACCCGAAGCCCGGCGGCGGCTACCGCGTGCCGCGCGACAACCCGTTCGCGGCGCGGGCCGGGGCGCGCGGCGAGATCTTCGCCTACGGCCTGCGCAACCCGTACCGCTTCTCGCTCGATCGCGCGACCGGGGACCTGACGATCGGCGACGTCGGCCAGGACGAGGTCGAGGAGATCGACCTGCTGCCGTCGGCGCCGGGCGGCAAGGGTCCGCGCGGCGGCGCCAACTTCGGCTGGCCGGCCTTCGAGGGCAGCAGCCGCTTCGGCTCGGGCGGCGCCTCCGACCACGTCGGGCCGGTGCTCGAGCGGACCCACGACCAGGGCAGCTGCTCGATCACCGGCGGCTACGTGCTGCGCGACCGGGCGCTCGGGGCGCTGCGCGGCAGCTACGTCTACGGCGACCTCTGCGATCCGGCGCTGCGCGTCGCGCGCCTGCGCCCCGGCGGCGCGACCGGCGACCGCGCGCTCGGGCCGCGCGTCCCGCAGGCCGTCTCGTTCGGCGAGGACGCCCGCGGGCGCGTCTACGTGGTGTCGCTCGCGGGTCCGGTCTACCGGCTCGCGCCGCGCCGCTAGGGGACCGATTAGTCTGCGGCGAGTCATGTTCGAGCGAGCGATCGGCAAACGGGTCGGGACACTGCTGTCGATGGTGCTGGCGGCGGCCGTGGCGGCCGGCCTGGCCGCGCCCAGCGGAGCGGCCGCGAAGTTCGGGCCGACGCTCGAGCAGTGCGGGAAGGTCAAGAAGAAGGCCGCCAAGCGCGCCTGCAAGAAGCGCAACGCCGACACCCGCAAGGTCTTCGCCCAGATCAGGGACTCGCGCTTCACCGGCACGCTGTTCGACGGCGTGACGATCGACGCGACCTTCTGCGCCAACGGTCGGTGGGCGGTCACCGCCGGTGTCCCCGGCGGTCCGGTGGAGTTCTCCGGGCCGCGCTGGAAGCTCTCGGGCGTGTTCGTCACGACCCGCGGCAAGGGGCTGCTGGCCGGGACCGCGACGGGTCCGAGCGACAACGTCTTCACGCGGGTCCACGTCCAGCGGCGTGGCAAGGCGTGGTTCTTCAGCGACGGCAACCCGTCGCTCGCGGCGCCGGCCGCCACGAAGGCCCCGGCCGCCGACCACTGTCGGACGCTCTAGCCCGCAACGGCGGTACGGCGACCGCGGGCAGCCCGCGTCGATAGCCTCCCTCGGCCCCCGCAGCCACCCAGGAGGATCGTTTCAGTGACCGGAGTCGTGATCTCGTCCGCCGCACGCACCGCCGTCGGCTCGTACGGCAAGAGCCTTGCCGGCGTGCCCACCACCGAGCTTGGCGCGACCGCCGTCGTCGCCGCGCTGGAGCGCGCCCAGACCGCGCCAGAGCAGGTCGACCAGGTCGTCTTCGGCAACGTCATCCACTCCGCGCCCGAGGACATGTACATGGCGCGCGTGGTCGGGATGAAGGCCGGGATCCCGAAGGAGTCGCCCGCCTTCACCGTCAACCGCCTCTGCGGCACCGGGGTCCAGGCGATCGTCTCCGCCGCCCAGGCGATCCAGACCGGTGACGCCGAGTGCGTCGTCGCGGGCGGCGCGGAGAACATGAGCCGCGGCCCGTACTGGATGCCGGCCGCCCGCTTCGGTGCCCGGATGGGCGAGACGAAGATGATCGACCCGGTCGTCGGCGGCCTGACCGACCCGTTCGACAAGGTCCACATGGGCATCACCGCCGAGAACCTCGCCGAGTCGCACTCGATCTCGCGTGAGGACCAGGACGCCTTCGCGCTCGAGTCCCACCACCGCGCCGAGGCCGCGATCGCCGCCGGCAAGTTCGCCGACGAGATCGTCCCGGTCGAGATCAAGGTCAAGCGCGAGAAGGTCCCGTTCGTGCAGGACGAGCACGTCCGCCCGGGCGCCGACATGGCGGGCTTCGCGAAGCTCAAGCCGGTCTTCAAGGCCGACGGCACCGTCACCGCCGGCAACGCGTCGGGCATGAACGACGCCGGCGCCGCCGTCGTCCTGATGTCCGAGGACAAGGCGAAGGAGAACGGCGCCCCGGTGCGCGCGAAGATCCTCTCCTACGCCTACTGCGGCGTCGACCCGAAGATCATGGGCATCGGCCCGGTGCCGGCGGTCCGCAAGGCGATGGAGCGCGCCGGCCGCTCGCTCGACGAGGTCGGCGTGATCGAGCTCAACGAGGCCTTCGCCTCACAGGCGCTCGCGGTCATCAAGGACCTCGAGCTCGACCCGGCCAAGGTCAACCCGAACGGCGGCGCGATCGCTCTCGGCCATCCGATCTCGGCCACCGGCGCCGTGATCACCGCCAAGATCCTCTCCGAGATGGAGCGCGAGGACCACGAGCTCGGCCTCGTGACCCTCTGCATCGGCGGCGGCCAGGGCATCGCGCTGCTGCTCGGCCGCGACTAACCGGTAGTCGGCCCGGCCCAGAGCCCGCTAATGGGGACCGCCGCCAGGCGGTCCCCGAAGGGCAGCGTCTGGCCACCCGGGTAAACCACCGCCCCGGCCTTGAAGCGGTCGCCCAGTCGGTCGCGCAGGTAGCGAAGCCCGGCGAAATCCGACTCCCGCAGCGTCGCGCCGGCCTTGACGTCAACCGCGCAGACGTCACCGTTGCGGCGTTCCAACACGACGTCGACCTCTCTTCCCGAGCGGTCGCGGAAGTGGTGCAGGGTGGGCGAGTGATCTGACAGCTCCGCGAGGCGCAGCAGCTCCATCGCCACGAAGCTCCGATCCCCACCGCTTTGCCGAGCGCGAAGTCCAGCCAGACCTCGCCGCTCGGCGTCGTCGTTCGCGTGACGTAAAGCCCGACGCCGCCCGCCTCGGCGATCTGCCTTGCGACGGGCCTAGAGGCCGATCCAGACGGTCTTGTCCTCGAGGTAGGCCTCGAGGCCGGGGCGGCCGTGCTCGCGGCCGATGCCGGAGGCCTTGACGCCGCCGAAGGGGGCGGCGGCGTCGCTCGGGCCCCAGATGTTGACGTAGACGTTGCCGGCGTCCAGCAGGGCGGCGAGCTTGTGGGCGTTGCCGACGTCGCGGGTCCAGACGCCGGCGGCGAGGCCGTACTCGCTGGCGTTGGCGCGCGCGGCGACCTCCTCGAGGGTCTCGTAGGGGAGGGCGACGAGGACGGGGCCGAAGATCTCCTCGCGGGCGATCGCGATGTCGTCGGAGGTGGCGGTGAACAGCGTCGGCTCGACGAAGTAGCCGTCGCCGGCGCCCTCCGGCGTGCCGCCGCCGGCGACCAGCTCGGCGCCGTCGCGGCGGCCCTGGTCGATGTAGCCGCGCACGCGCTCCTCCTGCTCGGCCGAGATCACCGGGCCGAGCTGGGTGCCCTCGGCGAGCCCGGCGCCGACGCGCGCCTTGGCGGCCGAGGCGGCGAGCCGCGCGACGACGTCGTCGAACTGGTCGGCGTGGACGAACAGCCGCGTCGCCGCGTTGCAGGCCTGGCCGGTGTTGTAGTAGACGCCCTGGTAGCTGCCCTTGACCGCGGCGTCGAGATCGGCGTCGGGCAGGATCGATGTTCGCCGACTTGCCGCCCAGCTCGAGCGTCACGCGCTTCAGCGCGCGGCCGGCCTTGGCGCCGATCTCGCGGCCGACGGCGGTCGAGCCGGTGAATGCGAGCTTGTCGACGCCCGGGTGGTCGACGAGCGCGGCGCCGGTCGCTCCGTCGCCGGTGACGACGTTGACGACGCCCGACGGGAAGCCCGCCTCGAGCGCCAGCTCGCCGAGCCGCAGCGCGGTCAGCGGCGTCTGCTCGGCCGGCTTGAGGACGGTCGTGCAGCCGGCGGCGAGCGCCGGGCCGAGCTTCCAGGCGGCCATCAGCAGCGGGAAGTTCCACGGGATGATCTGGCCGCAGACGCCGACCGGCTCGCGACGCGTGTAGACATGGACGCCGGGCTGGGAGACGGGGATGACCTCGCCGGCGATCTTCGTCGGCCAGCCGGCGTAGTAGCGCAGGTGCTCGACGGTCTTGCCGACGTCGACGATCTTCGCCAGCGCGAGCGGCTTGCCGGTGTCGAGCGACTCCAGCTGGGCGAGCTCGTCGGCGTTGGCCTCGACGAGATCGGCGAGCGCGTAGATCAGGCGGGCTCGCTTGGCCGGCAGCATCGACCCCCACTTGCCGTCGAGCGCGGCGCGGGCGGCGCGCACGGCGCGGTCGACGTCGGCGGCGCCGGCCTCGGCGACGGTCGCGATCGGCCGCGCGGTCGAGGGGTCGAGCGTCTCGAAGGTCGCGCCGTCGGCGGCGTCGACGCGCTCGTCGCCGATCAGCAGCCGGTGCGGGCCGGCGGCGAACTCGCGCGCGGCGGGGGACAGCTCGGCGGGCAGGGTCTCGGCGGTCATGGCGTCAGGACGATCTTCAGCGCCTCGCGGCGGTCGTAGATCTCGTAGGCCTCGGGCGCGTCGTCGAGCGGCATGTGGTGGGTGACCAGCGGCGACGGGTCGAGCACGCCGGCGTCCAGCAGCGCCAGCACGCGGTCGACGTGGGCGATCACGTTCGCGTGGCCGCTGTGGATCTCGAGCGCCTTGACCCAGAGCAGGCCCATGTGGACCTCGATCCGCTCGGCGTAGACGCCGGTCGCCGAGACGCGCCCGGCCTTGCGCGCCAGCCGGATGGCCATGTCGAAGGCGTCGGGATGACCGACGGCGTCGACGACGAGGTCGGCTCCGCGCCCGTCGGTCGCCGCCTTGACCGCGGCGCGCGGGTCCTCCTCGGTCAGGTGGACCGGCTGCGCGCCGAAGGCGCGCGCGATCTCCAGCCGCTCGGGCACCGAGTCGACCGCGATCACCTGCGCGGCGCCGCGCGCGCGGGCGACCTGGACGGCGCACAGCCCGACCGGGCCGAGCCCGAGCACGACGGCGGTGTCGCCGGCGTCGAGGCCCGGCTCCTCGATCGCGTGGAAGCCGGTCCCCATCACGTCGCCGGCGAACAGCGCGACGTCGCTCGACATCCCCTCCGGAACCCGCCGCAGCGTCAGGTTGGCGTTCGGCACCAGCACCTGGTCGGCCTGGGCGCCCTGGAGCGAGCCGAGCACCTTGCCGTGGCCGAAGACGCGGCCGGAGTCGCACTTGTGGAAGTCGCCGCGGCGGCAGAAGAAGCAGCTGCCGCAGGCGGTGCAGTAGCAGCCGAGCACGCGGTCGCCGACCGCGACCTCGGTCACGTCGTCGCCGGCGGCGATCACCTCGCCGACGAACTCGTGGCCGATCGTGAAGCCGGGCTCGACGCCGACGCGGCCGTGGTAGATGTGCAGGTCCGAGCCGCAGACCCCGCTCGCCTCGATCCGGACGATCGCCTCGTCGGGCGAGCCGATCTCCGGCTCGGGCTTCTCGTCGACGGCGGACCTCGCCGGGGGCCTGGAAGGTGACGGCGCGCATCGTCCGCAACCGTATCGCCGCCCGCCTGCGCCTGCCGTCCGCGTAGGGATAACCCCACGCCGACTCGGTGGCGAGCCGGCTGGGCGGCGCCCGGCGGCTCTCGTACGGTGTGCCCATGCTCGAAGGACGGATCGACGGCTTCACCCCGGCGCGCGCCTGGCGCGAGCTGAACTACGTCGCGCTCTGCCTGCCGATCGGGCTGTTCTGGGGCTTCTCGCTGCTGCTGGCGATCGGCCTCGGCCTGGCCCTCAGCTTCGCGCTCGTCGGCTTCCCGATGCTCGTCCTGACGATGCTGGTCTGGCGGCGGGTCGCCGCCTGGGAGCGCGAGCGCGCGGCGCTGATCCTCGGCGAGCCGATCGCCGCGCCATACGCCGACCTGCCGCGCGAGGGCGCCTGGCGGCGGCTCTGGGCCCGCGTGCGCGATCGGGCGACCTGGAAGGACCTCGGCTGGCTCGGCGTACTGGCCACCGCGGGCGCCGTCGCCGGGATGGTGCTGGTCGCGCTCTGGTCGGGGGCGCTCGTGCTGATCACGCTGCCCGCGACGGCCGCCACCTTCCCGGACGGGACGACGATCGGCGACTGCCCGCTGTGGCTGGCGATCGTCCTGGCGGTCGGCGGCGTGCTCGTGGCCGCGGCGGCGGTCGCGGCGGCGCGCCCGCTCGCCACCGGGATCGCCGCGCTCGCCCAGGCCCTGCTCGGCCCGGATCCCCAGGAGCGCGTCGCGCGGCTCGAGCACAGCCGCGCGAGCGCGGTCGACGCTACCGACAGCACGCTGCGGCGGATCGAGCGCGACCTCCACGACGGCGCCCAGCACCGGCTCGTCGCGATCGCGCTCGACCTCGGCCGGGCGCGCGAGAAGATGTCGGCGGGCGACGCGGCCGGCGCCGAGCCGCTGATCGCCCAGGCCCACGACGAGACCAAGCGCGCGATGGCCGAGCTGCGCGACCTCGTGCGCGGCATCCACCCCTCGATCCTCACCGACCGGGGTCTCGACGCCGCCGTGTCGGCGCTCGCCGGGCGCTCGCCGGTGCCGGTCACGGTCGCGGTGAGCCTCGACGGGCGGCCTCCCGCGGCGGCCGAGACCGCCGCGTACTACGTGGTCGCGGAGGCCCTGACCAATGTCGCCAAGCATGGAGACGCGCACGCGGCCGACGTGCGGATCGACCACCGCGACGGCGAGCTGGTCGTCGCGGTCACCGACGACGGCCAGGGCGGCGCCGCGCGCACGCCCGGCTCCGGCCTCGAGGGCATCGGCCAGCGCGTCGACGCGCTCGGCGGCCGCCTGGACATCGACAGCCCCGCTGGGGGACCGACGACGCTGAAGGCGGTGATCCCGTGCGAGTTGTGATCGCGGAGGACCTGGCGCTACTGCGCGAGGGCCTGGTGGGCCTGCTCACCGAGGCGAAGTACGACGTCGTGGCGGCGGTCGGCGACGCCCCGGCGCTGCTCGAAGCGGTCCGCGAGCACCGGCCGCAGCTGGCCGTGGTCGACGTGCGGATGCCGCCGTCGCAGCGCGACGAGGGTCTGCGAGCGGCGATCGCGATCCGCAGCGACGCCACCCCGACGTCGCGATCCTGATCCTCTCCCAGTACGTCGAGGAGCGCTACGCGACCGAGCTGCTGTCCGGCGGCAGCCAGGGGCGTCGGCTACCTGCTCAAGGACCGCGTCGCCGACGTGTCGGAGTTCCTGTCCGCGGCCAGCCGCGTCGCGGCCGGCGGGACCGCGATCGACCCCGAGGTGATCGAGCAGCTGCTGTCGCGCCGCCAGCGCGAGGACCTGCTCGACGAGCTGACGCCGCGCGAGCGCGAGGTGCTCGGGCTGATGGCCGAGGGCCACACCAACGCCGGCATCGCCGAGCGGCTGGTGGTCACCGACGGAGCGATCGAGAAGCACGTCCGCTCGATCTTCCAAAAGCTCGGCCTGCCGGCGACCGACGCCCACAACCGCCGCGTGCTCGCGGTGCTGACCTATCTGGGGGTCTGACGATGGCCGCGCCCGTCCCGCACCGCACCTCGCGCCCGGTCCGCCTGACGCTCTACGGCCTCGGCAGCATGCTGACGCTGCTGATGGTCCTCTGGGGCAGCGCGCAGGCGCTCGACGCGCTGTCGATCGAGGAGGAGCGCGTCGCGCGCGGCTACGTCGGCGTGACCGAGATCGACCTCCGTCACGCCCAGGGCAACGTCGACCTCGTACGCGCCGAGGGGCGTCGCACGATCGTCGCGATCGACTCGCGCCACGGCTTCCTCAGCGCCCACGACCGCGAGGACACGCTGCGCGACGGCGTGCTGCGGCTGCGCGGCAGCTGCGACGTCCTGACGTTCGGGACCTGCGACGAGGACTACCGGATCGAGGTTCCGCGGGGGGTGACCGTCCGGGTCAAGACCTCCGCGGGCGAGACGACGGCGCGCGGCCTGCGCGGCGGCGACCTCGAGCTGCGGTCGAGCGCCGGGCCGGTGACCGCCACCGGGATCCGCGCCGGCGAGGTCGTCCTGCGCTCGAACGCCGGGCCGGTGACGGCGGAGGGCGTGCGCGCGCGGCGGATCGAGGTCGACTCGCGCGCCGGCGGCGTCTCGGTGTGGCGCTCGGTCGCCGGGCGCGTCGAGGCCCACAGCTCGGCCGGCAAGACCCAGGTCGAGCTGCTGCGCCCACCGCTGAGCGTCGCCGCCGAGTCCAGCGCCGGCGGCGTCACCGTCTGGGTGCCGGACGCCGGCTACGCCGTCGAGGCCCGCACCTCCGCCGGCGACGAGCACGTCCAGGTCCGTCAGCGGCCCGGCTCGGGGCGCAAGATCGTCGCGGAGTCGACCGCGGGCAACGTCAGCGTGCTGCCGCTGCGGCTGCGCTGACGACCGGGGTGGCGTAGCCGGGCGGGCGCCAGGTCACTGGCGCCGGCTCGTAGGCGAGCAGCGCCGTCCACGTCGCGGTGTCGACTGTCGCGGTCCCGGCCAGGCCGCGTGCCCGCTTGAAGGCGACGATCGCGCGCCGCGTCGCGGAGTCCATCCGTCCCGTGACGCCGACCTTCGCGCCGGTCGACAGCAGCAGCTGCTGGGCCCACATCACGATGTCGCCGCGCGACACCGCGGTCAGCAGCGGGTAGCCGGGGTCGGCCGCCGGCTGGCTGAGGCGCGGCAGCGGCGCCCCGACCGAGGCGAAGTCGCGCGCCCTGCCCTCCTGCCACGACCACCAGCTGACGCCGGTCGCGCCGTATGCGAGCGCCAGCGAGCGGAAGCGCAGCACCTCGGCGCGCGGCGGTTGCATCCAGACCTGGCCGAGGGGGTAGATCGGGCGGCCGTAGATCCGGTTGTGCATGTAGGTCGTCCTGAAGATCGAGTCGACCGAGTGGCCGATAGCCCGCCAGTACATCTGCGGCACGTTGAAGTCGGCGCCGCCCGGGCCGAGGAAGACCGAGTAGGGGAAGGTCGAGTGGTAGTGGACGTAGGGGAAGCTGGTCAGGCCGATCGGGTAGTCGGGGCCGACCAGCCGCCGCAGCTCGCGCATGTAGCGCTGCGCCTGCCAGTACTTGCCCTTGTAGTCGGACTCGGCGTCGATCACCAGGCAGTCGGCGCCGGTGCGCGCGATCCGCGCACTCAGCCGCGCCTCGGCGATCGGGTAGCGGCCGTAGACGAAGTGGTAGCCGCAGACGCGCAGCCCCGCGGCGCGCAGCGTCCGCACCAGCCATGGGCTGAGCTGGGTCCACTGGGTGCGCTCGTTGCCGGCTTTGAGGATCACCAGGTCGAGCCCGCTGCGGCGAGCGCGGTCGGCGATCCGCGCGGCGTTGCCGCCCTCGCTGCGCGTCATCAGCCAGATCCACATGCCGTCGCCGTCGAAGGCGGGAACCGACTTCGGGGCGGGCGGCGTCTGGGCTCCGGCGGAGGGAGCCGAGGAGAGCAGGCCGACCGCGAGGGTCAGCGCCGCGAGAGCCAGGGCGCGGCGGGGCATCGCGCCGAGTCTGGCAGTCGCGAGCCCACGCTGCAGTCACCTGGCCCTGGTGGACACTGCGCGTGCGAATTGCTAGCGTAAGGTTCACGAACAGACGTAAGGCCGTCTGGTCACGTGCTACGCGTGGCCGCGCGGCAGAGCCTACGGCCACCTTCGGGTGGCCGTAGTTGCGTGAGGGGGGACTTCAGCGATGCGTTTCGCCTATCTCGATGAGTCGGGCGATGACCGGGACCTGCCTCGGCATCCTCCGCCTCGTGACATCACACCGGTGCTCGTGTTGGCGGCTGTCGCTTTCGATCAACGCTTTCTGGAGGGTGTTACACGTGCGTTCATCGATCTCAAGGAGCGGTGGTTTCCAAACCTGCTGGAGGGAAACGACCCTCACCGGCTCGGCCGAATACTGGCGGAGGTGAAAGGGGCAGACCTTCGTCGTGCGATGCGTGAGGGAGCGCCACGGCGAAACCGACGCCAGGCGATTGGTTTTCTAGACGACTTCGTCAGCCTGCTGGAGACCCATGAAGCTCGAATCTTTGGTCGTGTATGGGTCAAGCCACCTGGAGAGGTGTGTGACGGTCGCGCTATCTACACCTTTTCCGTTCAAGCGGTCTGCACGGACTTCAACAACCTTCTTGAGACTGTTGGCGACAACGGCTTGGTGGTCGCCGATAGCCGGTCGCCGACGCCGAACGCGGCGGTTGCGCATTCAGTCTTCACGCAGAAGTTCAGGATGAGGGGCGACTGCTATCCGAGGGTTCTCGAGATGCCGACCTTCGGGCATAGCCAGAACCACGCAGGATTGCAGATCGCTGACCTTGTCTGTTCGGCCCTTCTCTTCCCGATGGCGACCCAGGCCTACTGCGTCGGAAGAATTCAGAACGTTCACGCCAATCGCGGGTTCAGGCGACTGGCTGAAAGATACGGGGAGCGCCTGCGAGCACTTCAACATCGCTACCAGGACGACGCTGGACGATGGCGTGGTGGCGTCACGGTTTCCGATCCGGTCGAGCGGCAATCGGGTGCAGCGTTGTTTCGCGCCGCGCCCTGACCCCAGATCGGACGGAAGGTCAGCGTCTGGGGCGCGATAACGCGCCCCAGACGCCTGGATCACTAAACCAGCCCGCTCTCCCGCAGGTACTCGGTGGCGACCTGCTTCGGTGTCTTCTTGTCGAGGTCGACGCGGGCGTTGAGCTCCGACATCACCTCGTTGGTCAGGCCCTTCTCGACCTGGGCGACGACCTTCTCGAGGTCGGGCCCGGCCTGCTCGATCGTCTCGTCGCGAACGACCAGCGTCGAGTTGTAGGGCGGGAACATGCCCTTGTCGTCCTCGAGCAGCACGAGGTCGTTGCGCTCGTTCTGCGGGTCGGTCGTGAAGACGATCGACAGGTCGGCCTGGCCCTTCTCGAGCACCTCGTGGCGCAGGGCGATGTCGACCGGTACGAACTTCTCGAACTCCAGGTCGTAGACCTGCTGCAACCCGAGCAGGCAGTCCTGGCGCTGGCGGCACTCCGGCGAGCCGTAGAGCGTCAGGTCCTGGGACTTGCCCTGGAGGTCGGAGATCTTCTCGACGCCGAGCTCCTCGGCCTTGTCGGCGGTCAGCGCGACCTCGTTCGAGCTGGTGAACGGCGTCGGCGCGCAGCGCGGTCAGGTTCTGCTTCGCGAAGCCCTTCTTGGCCTGCTCGAAGGCGGCCTGCGGATCGGTCGGGATGTCCTCGGACGCGACGTCGAAGAACGAGCCGAGCGCGGTCCCGGTGTACTCCGGGTAGGCGTCGATCGTCCCGCTCTTGATCGCCTTCAGCGCCGTCTGCTCGTCGCCGAGGTTGAGCTCGGTCGAGATGTCGTAGCCGGCGGCCGCGAGGCCTTGGGCGAAGATCTCGCCGAGGATCTTCTGCTCGGTGAAGTTCTTCGAGCCGACGACGATCTTGACGTCCCCGTTGGCCGGGTTCGACTCGATCGCCTGGGTCTCGTTCTCGACCGTGGTGACGCTGTCGCCGCTCTCGTCGTCGTCGCTGCCGCAGGCGGCGAGCGTGAAGGAGAAGAGGAGCAGAGCGGCCATCAGGCCACCCAGCAGGAGCTTGCGGTTCATGTGGATGCTGCCCTCCCGATTCGTGTTGACAATCGTCTACGCCGCGATCTGTCGGATTCGAGCTTCAGCCCCCTGGGCGTCGCGGCCCGCTGCGCTGCGCTGAGGATCAGCTCCGTCGATACGGCCAGCGAGGCGACGACGATCGCCGCCGCGAGGCGGCCCGTGTCGCCGTAGCCCGACACGTTGATGATCGGGTCGCCGAGCGTGGTGACGCCGGCGAGCGGCGCGATCGTCGCCGTCGCGATCACGTTCACCGCCGAGGTCCGGATCCCGCCGAAGATCAGCGGCAGCGCCAGCGGCAGCTCGACTGCGCGCGACGATGCTGCGGCTCGGTCATGCCCATGCCGCGCGCCGCGTCGACGGTCTCGCGGTCACCTGCGTCACGCCCGACGTAGGTGTTGGTGAGGATCGGCGGGATCGCGAGCAGCACCAGCGCGACGGTGACGTTGGCGAAGCCGACGCCGAGGTAGGCGACGAAGAAGGCGATCAGCGCCAGGCTCGGCATCGCGCGGCCGACGTTCGACGCGCTGATCGCGAGGAAGCTCGCCGCGGCCGATGTGGCCGAGCCAGAGGCCGAGCGGGACCGTGATCGCGCAGGCGATCGCCATCGCGACGCCGGACAGCTTGACGTGCTCCCAGGTCAGCTCCAGGAACTGCGAGCCGCCGACCTGCGGTGCCGCCGCGCGAGGTCTCGCCCTGGAAGATGAACTGGATGGCGTCGCCGAACTGGCCGAGGAAGGCGAGCGAGGTGGTCATGCCGTCGCCCGCGCCCGCGTCCACGGGGTCGATCGCGCGCTGGGCGAGCAGGATCGACCCCGTCGAGCATGGCCGCCAGCACGATCGCCAGGCCCGCCGGCGACGACGACGTTCGACTTGAAGTTGACGTCGGCGAAGATCTGCTCGCCGAGCCCGCCGGCGCCGGCGAAGAAGGCCAGCGTCGCGAGGCCGACGGTCGTCGTCGTCGCGATCCGCAGCCCGGCCATGATCTCCGGCAGCGCCAGCGGCAGCTCGACCCGCCACAGCAGCTGGTGGTCGGTCAGGCCCATGCCGCGGCCGGCGTCCTCGCGTCTCGTACGGGACGTTGTCGAGCCCGGCGGTGACGTTGCGGAAGATGATCAGCAGCGTGTAGGCGACCAGCGCGACGATCGCGGTCAGGTTGCCGCGGCCGGTCAGCGGCAGCAGCAGGAAGAAGACCGCGATGCTCGGCAGCGTGTACAGTGATCCCGGTGACCTGGACGATCGGCGCGATCAGCCAGCGCCGGCGGTGGGCGACCAGCGCCAGCGTGAAGGCGATCGCGAAGCCGATCGCGACCGACGACCAGCGTCAGGAAGACGTGCTGGGCGAGCGGGTCGACGTAGCGATCCGAGTTGTCGGCGATCCAGCTCGGGCAGAACCCGTTGTCGGCGATGCAGCTGCCCTCGCTGCTCGAACGGTCTTGCAGCTGGACCTGGGCGAGCACGTCGAGCATCGCGTCAGCTCTCGGCGAACAGCGCGTCGGCGCCGCTGCGCACGTCCTCGGGATCGGTCTTCAGCGCGTGGCCGATCACCTCGATCGACAGCACGCCGGCGATCTGGCCGCGCGCGTCGACGACCGGGCCGTACTGCGGCCTCGTTCTGGAGCAGGTCCGACGAGCGCGTCGCGCAGCACGTCGTCGAGCTCGACGATCGGCTCCGGCCCCGAGCGCAGCTCGCGCTCGACGCGCTCCCCGGCCAGCGCGCGGTCGGACAGCCAGCCGAGCGGCCTGCCGTCGGCGTCGATCAGCAGTGGGTAGGGGAGGTCGGAGTCGGCGACCTTGGCGCGCGCCGCGGCGGCCGGCTCGCCGACCTGGACGAGCGCCGGCCGCCAGAGGTCGATGTCGCGCACGCGCTGCAGCGCGAGCCGCTTGAGCGCGCGGTCGGCGCCGACGAAGTCCTCGACGAAGTCGTCGGCGGGGTTGGTCAGCAGCTCGGCCGGCGACGCGTACTGGGCGAGCTTGCCGCCCTTGCGCAGCACCGCGATCCGGTCGCCCATCTTGATCGCCTCGTCGATGTCGTGGGTGACGAAGACGATCGTCTTGCGGATCTCGTGCTGGAGGCGCAGGAACTCGTTCTGCAGCCGCTCGCGGTTGATCGGGTCGATCGCGCCGAACGGCTCGTCCATCAGCATCAGCGGCGGGTCGGCGCGCCAGCGCGCGGGCGACGCCGACGCGCTGGCGCTGGCCGCCGGAGAGCTGGGCCGGGTAGCGGTCGCGCGTCTCGGCGGGGTCGAGCTGGACCAGCGTCGAGCAGCTCGTCGACCCGCGCTGCGATGCGGTCCTTCGGCCCAGCCGAGCAGCTTCGGCACGGTCGCGATGTTCTGGCCGATCGTCAGGTGCGGGAACAGCCCGATCTGCTGGATCGCGTAGCCGATCTCGCGCCGCAGCTCGGCCGGCTTGCGTAGTCGCGACGCTCTCGCCGTCGAGCAGGATGTCGCCGGAGGTGATGTCGATCATCCGGTTGACCATCCGCATCGCGGTCGTCTTGCCGCAGCCGGACGGGCCGACCAGCACGCAGATCTCGCCCGCCGGCACCTCGAGCGTCAGGCCGTCGACCGCAGGGGCCTCCTGGCCGGCGTAGCGCTTGGTCGCGTCCTGGAAGGCGAGAGTCGCGGCCTCCATGGTCCGCGTCTACCTTAGCCGCGGTTCCTAGGGATGTCCGGGCGTCCGCGGGGCGTCGCCGGCGGCCTGGCCGGCGGTGCGCGAGGCGCGGATGCTCGCGCCGGAGAGCCGGTCGAGCTCGCGCGTCAGGTCGTCGCGCAGGTCGCGTACCTCGATCTCGCTGACGTCGGCTCGCGGTGGCACGAGCGCCTCCAGCTGCTCGCGGCGGGCGTCGGGCAGCTTCGCCCAGCGCTCCTGGATCGAGCGCGCGGCACGGGCGCCGAGCGTCGTCGCTCCACGCTCCAGAGCGCGCCGCGCTCGCGCGGCGGCGTCCTGGCCGCCGCTGTTTCCACCGTTGGGCATCGCGGGAATGGTCGCGACCGGGGTGGACGGATAGCTTGTCGCGAGTTCAAGACCACAGGGAGGACTCGCCATGCAGGTGATCGGAGCAGGGTTCGGTCGGACCGGGACGATGTCGCTCAAGGGAGCGCTCGAGCAGCTGGGCTTCGGCCCGTCATTTCACATGATCGACCTCGCGCGGCAGCCGGAGCTGCTGCCCGGATGGCAGGCGGCGGTCGACGGCGAGCCCGTCGACTGGCAGGCGCTGCTCGCGGGTTGGGAGTCGACCGTCGACTGGCCCGCGTGCACCTACTGGGAGCAGATCTGGGAGGCGTTCCCCGACGCCAAGATCCTGCTCAGCGTCCGCGAGCCGGAGTCCTGGTACGCGAGCTGTCGCAAGAGCATCCACGCCTCCGCCCAGGCGGCCGGCAAGGGCGAGCTGGAGGGCGGCTCGGTCGCCGTCTCGCCCGAGGCGATGAAGCTGATCAACGGCCTGATGTGGAACGGCACCTTCGACGGCCGCTTCGAGGACAAGGAGTTCGCGATCGACGTCTTCAACCGTCATAACGAGGACGTCAAGAGCAAGGTGCCCGCCGACAAGCTGCTCGTCTACGAGATCAAGCAGGGCTGGGAGCCGCTCTGCGAGTTCCTCGAGGTCCCGGTGCCGGAGACCGACATGCCGCACCTCAACGACGCGACCTCGTTCCGCGCGATGGTCGGGCTGCCGGCGCTCAGCTAGCGAAGCCGGAGATCAGCCGCGCGAGCTGGTCGGGGTTGTCCTCCATCGAGAAGGTGTAGGCGTCCTCGACCAGCTCGACGCGGCCCTGGGGCAGGTCGGCGGCGAGCCTGTGCGCGTCGGCGATCGGGAAGACGCGGTCGTCGGCCGACCAGGCGATCAGCGCCGGCTTGTCGAACCGCGGCAGGCGGTCGGCGGCGGCGTTGGTCAGCGCGACCTTCGCCGACCTGATGAACGCGATCGCGTCGGCGCGGACGGCGCGGTCGTGCAGCGCCGGCAGGATGTAGGAGTCCTCGGCGGCGCGCTCGGTCGGCCGCTTGGTCAGCCAGCCGAAGGCGATCGGCGAGCGGCGCGGCAGGTGGAAGCGCATCGGCTGCAGCAGTGCCCACATCAGCGGTGGGAAGGCGGCCGCCGGCTTGAAGTAGGAGAAGAGCTTCGGCGGGAAGTTGTCGCGGTAGTCACACGAGGTCAGCACCAAGCGGCCGATCCGCTCCGGCCGCGTCGTGACGACGATCTGCGCCAGCGCGCCGCCGCTGTCGTTGCCGATCAGCGTGACGTCGTCGAGGCCGAGCGCCTCGATCGCGTCGGCGATCGACGCGGCGACGTCGGGCACGCCGTTCGGGGTGCCGGCCGCCAGCGGCAGGTTGTGCGAGCCGAGCGGCAGGTCGAGCACGACGCAGCGGAAGTCCGGGGCGAGTCGCTCGACGAGCTTGCGCCAGAGGTTGGCGTTGACCAGCAGCCCGTGGGCGAAGACGAGCGTCGGCCCGCTGCCGGCGTCGTGGTAGGCGAGCCGCCTTCCGCCCGGCAGGTCGAGGACGCGGGCGTCGCCGAGGGCGGGCGCGCGCCAGCGACTGGGATCGGTGTTGGTCGTCGAGCTCATCGGACTAACATACAGACTGTATGTATGTGGCGCAACACGGTAGGCTGGCGGCACCGTGGCAACCCGCACGAGCAAGGCCGAGCAGGGGGAGGCGAGCCGCGCCACGCTCGTCCGCGCCGCCCGCGCGCTGTTCACCGAGCGCGGCTACGGCGGGGTGGGCACCGAGGAGATCGTCCGCCGCGCGAAGCTCACCCGCGGCGCCCTCTACCACCACTTCGCCGACAAGAAGGACCTCTTCCGCGCCGTCCACGAGCAGATCGAGGAAGAGGCGATGACGGCGATCGGCGCCCGGATGGCCGAGTCCGCCGCCGATCCGGTCGAGTTTCTCGCCGTCGGCACCCGCGCCTACCTCGACGTCTGCACCGACCCGGCCGTCACGCGCGTCACGCTGGTCGACGCGCCGTCGGTGCTCGGCTGGGAGGAGTGGCGCGAGATCGACCTGCGCCACGGCCTGGGGCTCGTGATGGCGGGCCTCGAAGGCGGCATGGAGGCGGGGCTGCTGCGCCGCCAGCCGGTCCGGCCGCTCGCCCACCTGCTGCTCGGCGCGATGGGCGAGGCCGGCATGATGATCGCCAACGCCCAGGACCCGGTGGCGGCGCGGGCCGAGGTCGAGCCGGCGCTGCTCGGCGTCCTCGAGGGTCTACGCGTCTGAGCCGGGCGCCGCGCGCGGCGTGACGATCGGGAAGGCGAAGTCGGGCTCCTCGAGCAGCCCGAGCAGCTTGCCGACCTGCTCGCCGTCGCCCTCGATCGCCAGTCGCCCGCTGGTCAGCAGCTCGACCACGTCGGCGGTCTTGCGCACGATGCCGTCGAGCGCGGCGCGGTCGAGCTCGATCGTCGCGTCCGCGGTCCGGCCGAGCTGGCCGACGGAGTGGGTCAGCACGCCGTTGCGCAACGTCATCTCATAGCGCTCGCCGAGGTCGCGGAAGACCCAGTCGATGGCGATCCGCTCCTCCCAGGCGCGCGGGCCGTCGATCCGGATCGCCATCCCGTCGAAGATCTGGCCGACCGTGAGGCCGGCGACGAGGTCGGCGGGCGGCGTGCCTGCTCCCAGTCCCTCGGCGGCCCCGCGCGTGCCCTGCTCCAGCTCGCGCGCGCCGGTCAGGAAGAAGTTGCGCCACGTCGCGTTCTCGGCGCCGTAGCCGAGCTGCTCGCAGCGTCGCGGCCTGCAGCTCCCGTGCGCCGGCATGGTTGTCGGGCTCGGCGAAGACGACGTGGTTGACGACCTCCGCGACCCAGCGGTAGTCGCCCTCGTCGAACGCGGCGCGCGCCCGCTCCGAGCACCGCGTCGGCGCCGCCCATGAACGTCGACGTAGCGCGCGCGCGCGCCTCGGCCGGCGGGTGCGTCCAGAGGTGTGCCGGGTTGCCGTCGAACCAGCCGAGGTAGCGCTGGTAGACGGCCTTGGCGTTGTGGCTGACCGAGCCGTAGTAGCCGCGGCAGTGCCACTCGCGCTCGAGCGCCGGCGGCAGCTCGAGCACCTCGGCGATCTCGCTCCCGACGTAGCCGCTGGTTCGATCAGCCGCAGCGTCTGGTCGTGGATGTAGCCGTAGAGGTCGCGCTGCTTGGCGAGGAAGTCGACGATCGCGCTCGCGTGCCCCAGCGCGGCCAGTGGTGGCTGGCGAACGACGACGTCGGCGCCGCGCGCCGAAGAGGTCGATCGCCTCGTCGAGGTAGTGCGACCCAGACGCGCGCGTCGCGGACCTGGGCGCCGCGCAGGGTGAGCAGGTTGTGCAGGTTGTGGGTCGCGTTCTCGGCCACGCAGCAGCACGCCGTGGTCGGGGAAGTGGAAGTTCATCTCGCCGGCGCCTCGGTGTCCGGCGTCGAGCTGGAAGCGCATCCGGACGCCGTCGACGACCTCCTCCTGGCCGGTGCGGTCGATCGTCGACCGTCGGGCGGGACCAGCGTGACCGTGCCGAGCGAGGTCGTCATGCCCGAGGCCGGCGCCGACCTGGCCCGCCGGCCCGCGGTCGAGCAGCGCGCCGTACATGTAGCTGGCGCGGCGTGTCATCGCCGTGACCGGCGTAGACGTTCTCGCTGACCGCGTGCTCGAGGAAGCCGTCCGGCGCGATGCATCGGGACTCGGCCCGCCGCGACGTCGGTCGGATCGACGACGCCCGCGCGCGCCGCCGAAGTGGTCGACGTGGCGGTGGGTGTAGATGAGCCCGGTCACCGGCCGGTCGCCGCGGTGCTCGCGGTAGAGCGCCAGCGCGGCCGCCGCGGTCTCGGCGGAGATCAGCGGGTCGATCACGACGCACGCCCGCGCTCGCCCTCGACGATCGTCATGTTCGAGAGGTCGAGGCCGCGCACCTGGTAGAAGCCCGGCGCGACCTCGAACAGGCCGTGGATCCGCGTGCAGCTGGGCCTGGCGCCAGAGGCTCGGGTTGACCGTCGGCGGGCAGTCGGCGTCGAGGAACGAGTACGGCTCGGCGTCCCAGACCACGCGACCGCCGGTCGCCTCGACGAGCGCCGGCGAGAGCGCCCCGACGAAGCCGCGACGGGCGTCCTCGAAGTCCTGGCGGTCGTCGAACCTCAGGCTCGTCGCGAGCGTCCGATTGGCTTCGGCGACTGCGTCGCTCACCTGGTCTGCCATGTCCTCCCCTCTACGCGGTCAGGACGATCTTGCCGAGCTTGCCCCCGGCCGTGAAGCGCTCGTAGGCCGCCTCGGCCTCGTCGAGCGGGAACGTCGCGGCGACCGGCACCGTCAGCGCTCCGGTCTGAAACAACGGCAGCACCTCGACCTCGACGCGGCGCATCGCCAGCGCCTTCTGCTCGAGCGGGCGGGCGCGCAGCGTCGAGCCGCCGATCGTCGCCCGCTTGCCCATCACGGCGAGCAGGTTGATCTCGGCCTTGAAGCCGGCGCCGACGCCGATCACGACGATCCGCCCGCCGGTCGCCAGCGCCTTCAGGTTCGCCGCCATGTTCGGCGCGCCGATCAACTCGAGCACGACGTCGAACGGGCCGTGCTCGGCGAAGCCCTCGGGGTCGATCGCGGTCGCGCCGAGCCGCTCGACCTCCGGCCGCAAGTCGGCGTTGCGGACGGTGGCGGTGACGCGCGCGCCTGCCGCGCGGCCGAGCTGGACGGCGGCGGTGCCGACGCCGCCGGCGCCGCCATGGACGAGCAGCCGCTCGCCGGGGCGCAGGCCCGCCTGGCCGAAGATCGCGTCGTGGGCGGTCACGAAGACCTCGGCGAGGCCGCCCGCCTGGGCCCAGTCGAGGCCGTCCGGCACCGGCATCGCGCCGCGCTCGTGGAGGACCGCCAGCTCGGCCTGGCCGCCGCCGCCGACGATCGCCATCACGCGGTCGCCGACCGCGAAGCGCTCGGCGTTCGGGCCGCGCGCGACGACCTCGCCGGCCAGCTCGAGGCCGGGGATGTCGGCCGGTGAGCCCGCGCGGCGCCGGATAGCCGCCCTTGCGCTGGAGGATGTCGGCGCCGTTGATCCCGGCCGCGCGCACCGCGACCAGGATCTCGCCGGGGCCGGGACTGGGGTCCGGGCGCTCGGCGATCGCCAGCGCCCCGTCGTCGATCGTCACCGCTCGCATGGCGGCAGCCTATCCGCGTGCCCCTCACAGGACGAATTGCCCCAAAGGTGGGAGTTCGCTTGGACGCTCGGTATAACTCAGGCAGATGACGAGGGCGAGCATGAGGCGCGGGGCGGTCCACCACCGTCGGCGCGAGCACCCGCTGGGCAACGAGCGCGACGGCGGGAACCCGCGCTTCGCGGCGCGCATCGATCAGCTCGCGACCCACAACCCCGAGTCCTCCTACGGCCAGGCCGAGATGCTCGACCTGCTCGGGCTGACCGGCAACGAGTTCGCCGAGCGGATCTTCGACGTCTGCGGCGTCCAGCAGCGCCAGTTCGCGCTCACCCCCGAGCTGCTGGCGAGCCCCCTGCAGGCGCGCGTCGAGTACTCCGAGGACCACCTGCTGCAGATGGCGCTCGAGGCCGTCGGAAAGCTCGACTGCGACCCCGCCGACGTCTCGACCGTGATCACCGCCAGCTACTACTCGCTCGGCGGCCCGACCCTCGCCCACCGGCTCGTGGACGAGCTCGGGCTATCGCCGTCGACCGACAAGTACCACGTGCTCGGCGTCGGCTGCGCGAGCGCGGTGCCGCTGTTCAAGCTCGCCTCGCAGGCCCTGCTCGAGAAGCCGGAGTCGCGCGCGCTGGTGATCGGCGCCGAGAGCATCACCGGCTTCCTGACGACCGTCGCGCCCGACGACGAGAAGACGAAGATCGTCGGCTCGTCGCTGTTCGGCGACGGGTGTGCCGCCGCGGTCCTGACCCGCGACGCGGCCTCCGCGGGCCCGGCGCTGCTGGCCGCGAAGGTCCACCAGGTCGAGGACACGCTCGGCGCGGTCCGCTTCCGCGTCAGCGCCGAGGACAGCTTCATGCACATGGGCAAGGAGCTGCCGGGGATCGCCCGCGGCGGCGTCGCCAAGCTGGTCGACGACTTCCTCGCCGAGCGTGGCCTGACGCGCGACCGGATCGAGCACTGGATGGTCCACCCGGGCGGGCGCGGGATCATCGAGGGCGTCGAGGAGGGCCTCGGCCTCAGCCGCGACGACGTCCAGGTCAGCTACGACACGCTCGCCAACCACGGCAACATGGGCACGCCGTCGAGCTTCTACGTCCTCAAGGGCGTCGCCGAGCGCAACGAGCCCAACCCCGGCGAGCTCGGACTGATGCTCACCATCGGCCCCGGCGTCACCGTGGGCCTCATGCTGCTGCGCTGGTAGACGGGGCGCGGCCGCGGCCGCGCCCCAGTTCCACCGGCTGCTTCGGCTACTTCAGTCGCTCGACGATCATCGCCTCGCCCTGTCCCTGGGCGACGCACATCGTCTCGATGCCGATCGTCTTGTCGTCGGTCTCGAGGTCGTTGAGCAGCGTGGTCATGATCCGCGACGCCGGTCATGGCCGAACGGGTGACCGAGCGCGATCGCGCCGCCGTGCGGGTTCAGCTTCTCGAGCGGGATGTCGCACTCGTCCATGATCGGGATGACCTGGGCGGCGAACGCCTCGTTGAGCTCGACGATGTCGACGTCGGCGATCGACATGCCGGCACGGTCGAGCGCCTTCTTGATCGCGCCGATCGGGGCCACGCCCATGTACTCGGGCTCGTTGCCCCAGGTCGCCGCCGTGATGATCCGGGCGCGCGGCGTCAGGCCGAGCTCCTTCGCCTTCTCGTCGGACATGATCAGCGCGGCGGCCGCGCCGTCGTTGAGCGGGCACGAGTTGCCGGCGGTCACGCCGCCGCCACCCTCGAACGCCTCGGCTGCAGCGAGGCGAGCTTCTCCAGCGTCGACGAGGCGCGCGGGCCGTCGTCCTTGCTGACGACCGTGCCGTCGGGCAGCGTCGACCGGGACGATCTCGCGGTCGAAGAAGCCGTTCTCCTGCGAGGCGACGGCGCAGCTCCTGCGAGCGCTGGGCGTACTTGTCCATGTCCTCGCGGCTGACGCCGTACTTCTCGGCGACGTTGACGGCCGTCGTCGCCCATCTGGATGTAGACGTTCGGGCTGGCCGGGCTCCTTGCCCTGCAGCAGCTCGTTCTGGTCGGCGAGGCCGGCGGCCTCCTGGCGCTCGTTGTACTGCGAGACGAACTCGACGCCGGCGGCGATGTAGACGTCGCCCTGGCCCGCCTTGACGTGTTGGCGGCGTAGCGGATCGCGTCGAGGCCGGAGGCGCAGTAGCGCGACACGGTGATCCCGTTGACCGTCTGCGGAAGCTTCTCGCGACAGCAGCGCGATCGATGCGGCCGACGTTGAACGCCTGCTTGCCCTGCGGCAGGCCGCAGCCGGTGATGACCTCCTCGACGAGCGCGGGGTCGAGGCCCGGGTTGCGCTCGAGGAGCTGGTCGACGATGAACGCGCCGGTGTCGTCGGGGCGCAGCGGGGCCAGCGACCCCTTGAAAGCACGCCCGATCGGGGTGCGGACGGCATCGACGATGACTGCTTCAGGCATTGCTGACGTCTCCCTTGTGGTGGTTCGAAAAGTGTGGCGGACGGGCTACTTGGGCGGCATGCGCAGCGCGCCGTCGAGCCGGATCGTCTCGCCGTTGAGCATCCGGTTCTCGGCGATCGAGACAGCCAGCTGGGCGTACTCGGCGGGGAAGCCGAGCCGCTGCGGGAACGGGACGCCGGCGCCGAGCGCGAGCCGCGCCTCCTCGGGCAGCGCCGCCAGCAGCGGCGTGTCGAACAGGCCCGGGGCGATCGTGCAGACGCGGATGCCGCGGCCCGACAGGTCGCGCGCCGCGGGCAGCGTCATGCCGGCGATCCCGGCCTTCGAGGCCGAGTAGGAGATCTGGCCGATCTGGCCGTCGAAGGCCGCGACCGAGGCCGTCATGACCACCGCGCCGCGCTCGCCGTCGGCGCCGGGCTCGTTGTCGTTCATCGCCGCCGCGCTGAGGCGCAGCACGTTGAACATCCCGATCAGGTTGACGCGCACGACGGTCTCGAACGGCAGCAGCTGGTGGGCGCCGCGCTTCGACACGGTCTTCTCGGCCCAGCCGACGCCGGCGCAGCCGACCGCGAGGCGCAGCTCGCCGAACGCCTCGACGGCGGCGCTCACGGCGGCCTGGGTCTCCTCCTCGGAGGTCACGTCGCAGTGGACGGCGATCGCCGCGTCGCCCAGCTCGGCCGCGAGCGCGTTCGCCTTGTCGTCGTTGACGTCGGCGATCGCCACGCGCGCGCCGCGCTCCACCAGTGCGCGGGTCGTGGCCTCGCCGAGCCCGGAGGCTCCGCCCGATACGAATGCGCCGATTCCTTGGATCTCCATGGGCGAACCCTATTGGCTGACTGACTGGCCGGTCAGCCAGTCGACTTCGGCGAGGCCACCGCAAGCCCGAACAGGCCGCCGTCGTCGGTGTGGAACGCGTCGAGCCGCATCCCCGCCCCGGTCAGCTCGCGCTCGACGGCGTCGCGCGTGAACTTGGCGCTGATCTCGGTCCGCAGCTCCTCGCCGTCCTCGAACGTCACCTCGAGCGCGGCGCCCTCGAGCCGTACCCGCTGCGCCCCCTTCGCCCGCAGCCGCATCTCGATCCACGAGTTCGCCTCGTCGAAGAAGGCGACGTGCTCGAACGCCGCCGGGTCGAAGTCGGCGTCGAGGCTCTCGTTGAGCACGCGCAGCACGTTGCGGTTGAACTCCGCGGTCACGCCGGCGCTGTCGTTGTAGGCGGCCTCGAGCACCGCCCTGTCCTTGACCAGGTCCGTGCCGATCAGCAGCCGGTCGCCGCTCGCCATCAGCCCCGCCACGCGCGCGAGGAACGCGGCCCGCTCGTCCGGATAGAGGTTGCCGATCGTGCCGCCGAGGAAGGCGAACAGCCGCCCGCTCGCCGGCGGGGATGCGGTCGAGGTCGCGGCCGAAGTCGCCGACGACGCCGTGCACCGCGAGTCCCGGATAGAGCTCGGTCAGCTCGGCGGCGCACGCTTCGACGACCGAGGCGTCGACGTCGAACGGCACGTAGCGGCGCAGCGTGCCGGCGCCCGCCATCGCGTAGAGCAGCGCGCGCGTCTTCGACGCGGTGCCCGAGCCCAGCTCGACCAGCTCGCCGGCGCCGCTCGCGGCGACGATCTCCGGCGCCCGCCGGTTGAGGATCTCGCGCTCGCAGCGCGTCGGGTAGTACTCGGGCAGCGTCGTGATCTCGTCGAACAGCCGCGAGCCGCGCTCGTCGTAGAAGTACTTCGGCGGCAGCTCCTTGAGGCTGCGGCTGAGCCCGTCGCGCACCTCGGCGGCCAGCGAGCCGGGCGCGTCGCTGGGCTCGCAGCGCTCGATCGTGATCGCGGCGGTCATCGGGGTCCCTCCTGTCGGTAGGCACAGCGGAAGCCAGCGAAGATCTGGCGCCGCTGCGGATGGTCCCAGTTGCGGAACGTGGCGCGCGCGACGCTCGGCCGTGTCGCCCACGAGGCGCCGCGCAGCACCCGGTAGCCGGAGTCGAAGAAGGCCTCGGAGTACTCGGGGTAGGGGAAGGCGCGGAAGCCGGGGTAGCCGGCGAACTCGGTTGCCGTCCACTCCCAGCAGTCGCCGACGAACGGCCCGGCCGCACCCGGGCCGAAGTCGAGCTGGTCGAGGTTGCCGTGGCGGCCGGCGTCCAGCGCGACCGCCGCGTGCTCCCACTCCTGCTCGCTGGGAGTCGCCCACCGGCCCAGCGCGCGTAGGCCTCGGCCTCGAAGCAGCTGACGTGCATCACCGGCAGGTCGCCGGCGATCTGCTCCACGCGGTCGAACCGCCGCTCGAGCCCGTCGGCGGCGGTCCAGTACAGCGGCCGCTCCGCCCGCTCGGCCTCGCGCCAAGCCCAGCCGGCCTCCGTCCACAGCTCCCGCCGCTCGTAGCCGCCGTCGGCGACGAACTCGGAGTACTCGCCGTTCGTCACGGCGCCCTGGTCGATCGCGAAGCCGCTCGAACTCGACACGATGTCGCGGCCGCTCGTTGTCATAGGCGAAGCCGTCGCCCGCGTCCCCGATCTCCGCCGTGCCGGCCGCGAAGATCGCCGGCGCCGCATCCTGGGCCGAAGACGGCGGCAATGTCGCCGAAATCGGCCCACCGTCGCCGGCGGCCGACTGCCCGAGCCGGCTTCCCGCGACCGCCGCCGGGTCGAACGTTCCCGCGCGCGGCGATCTGCAGCGTCTGGAGCATCGTCTCGTCGTGCTGGTGCTCGTGCTGGATCAGCAGGTCCCAGACGAAGCCGTTGGCGTTGAGGCGGTCCGAGCCGGGGGAGAAGTCGGCGCGCGCGAGCACGTCGAGCGCCCGCTCGCGCACCGCCTCCATGTATTCGAGCGCGTCGTCGCGGCGCAGGTAGGGGATGCTCCCGCGGTCGGCGCGCGGGGTCTCGCTCGCGTCGTAGACGTCCATCAGCTCGGGCCGCAGCGGCTCGAGGCCGCCCGCCCGCACGCACAGCCAAAGGTCCTCGAAGGCGGCGATGTGGCCGAGGTCCCAGACGAGCGGCGACATCAGCGGCGAGTGGACCCGGTTCAGATCGTCCTCCGCGACCTGCCGGACGAGCTCCAGCGTTCGCGCGCGCCCCTCGGCGAGGGCGTCCTCGTAGCCCGTCACCCGCGCAACCCTAGCGCCGTTTTCCATAGGGTCCCGGGCCATGAGCGACTCTCCCTCCACGCCGAAGCCCGACCGCAACCTCGCACTGGAGCTGGTGCGTACGACCGAGTACGCGGCGATCGCGGCGTCGCGCTGGACCGGGCGCGGCGAGAAGGAGAAGGCCGACGGCGCCGCCGTCGACGCGATGCGGCTGCTGCTCGACACCGTCCGGATGGACGGCACCGTCGTGATCGGCGAGGGCGAGAAGGACGAGGCGCCGATGCTCTACAACGGCGAGCGGATCGGCGACGGCTCGCAGCCGGAGGTCGACATCGCGGTCGACCCGCTCGAGGGGACCGACCTCTGCGCGCGCGGCCTGCCGAACTCGCTCGCGGTGATCGCGCTCGCCGAGCGCGGCACGATGTTCGACCCGGGCCCGTGCGTCTACATGGAGAAGATGGCGACGTCGCGCGACCTCGCCCACCTGCTCGACCTCGACCGCCCGCTCGGCGAGACGCTCGCGCGCGATCGCCAAGGAGAAGGGCACCCCGATCGGCGACGTGATGGTGATCATGCTCGACCGGCCGCGCCACGAGGAGGCCGTACGCGAGATCCGCGACGCCGGGGCGCGCATCCGCTTCATCCCGCACGGCGACGTCTCGGCCGCGCTGTCCGCCGTCACCCAGGGGTCGCCGATCGACCTGCTGTGGGGCATCGGCGGCACGCCCGAGGGCGTTCTCTCCGCCGCGGCGATCAAGTGCATCGGCGGCAAGATCATCGGCCGCCTGTGGCCGCGCGACGACGAGGAGCGCCAGGCGGCGCTCGACGCCGGCTACGACCTCGCCGAGGTGCTCGACACCGACCGCCTCGTCTCCGGCGACGACGTCTTCTTCTCGGCGACCGGCGTCACCGACGGCGACATGCTCCAGGGCGTCCGCTTCACCGCCGCCGGCGCGACCACCGAGTCGCTGGTGATGCGCTCGCGCTCGGGCACCGTGCGCCGGATCAGCGCGACACACGACCGTCCGAAGCTGCGCGAGCTGATGGGCACGCGCGTCGACTGACTAACTGGAGTCGGGCCGCTCCGAGCCCGACACCGCGTCGGGCAGGCTGGCGGCCAACGCCCCGACCCGGCTCTCCGCCAGATCGAGCCGCGCCAGGCTGCGCAGGAAGGCGTGGGTGACGATCACGTGGATGCGCAGCTGGGTGATCGCGTAGAGGTGGCGGCCGACGCGGGCGAACCAGCCCCAGCCGGCGATCGTCGGGTAGAAGTTCGCCACCTCGGAGGTCACGCGGCCGGTGATCTCGGCGCCGTCCCACTCGGCTCGCGGCGGACGCTCGACGGAGATCCGCAGGTAGCCGCGGCTGCGGCCCGCCGGCGCGACCAGCAGGCCGCGGTCGATCCGCCAGGTGACCGCCCCGCGGTCGCCGTCGGCCTCGTACTCGGGCGCGTGGAAGCGCAGCAGCACGAACGGTCGCGCGATCAGCACGACCTCGCGCGCGTCGGGTGAGTAGAGGATCCGCAGCAGCCCCAGCGACACGCGCGTGAGGAAGCGCCAGTAGGTGCGCGCCAGCCGCTCCAGGTAGGCGGGGCTCCAGATCCGCTCCAGCTCGGCGCGGGGGAGCGTCACGTCGGCCACCTGCTTGGTCGTGACGCTGCCGTCGGGGCTCTCCGGGGAGTCCTGTTCCTCACGGACGATCGTCACGCGCGCGCTCGCCTCGCGGCGGCGGCGGATCAGCCGCCTCGGGTCGCGTCGCCTCATGCGGCCCCAAGATACTCGGCGCCAAAGCTGCGCAAAGCCGCGTTGTCGCAGGCGTTCCCGCCGAACTTGGGCTTACAGTGCGTACAGGCCCTCGACCGACCCGACTGCCCTTGCCCGACGACAGAGATCAACGCCGCCCATCCGCCGCCCGCGGCCCGCTCGCGCGGCTCGACCGCGAGCGCGACGAGCTTGCCAAGGCGTGGTTGGTGCGGCTGATCGAGCGGGCGTCGCTCGAGGAGATCAAGGGCCTGCCGACCGACCGTCTCGCCGACGAGCTGCCGGCGCTGATCGGCGACGTGCTGGCGTTCGCCGCCGAGGACGGGCGCGACCCCGAGCTGTTGCCGTCCGGCGCGCGCGAGCGCGCGACGCGGCTGTCCGACCTGCGCGGCGCGCGCGAGCACGCGGCCGCCGAGCTGGCGCGCGACCTGACCGCGATCCAGACGGCGATCCTCGGCTCGCTCGCGCGCGACCCGGGCAGCCTCGACGTCCCGGACTTCGCCGACCTCGCGCTGCGGCTCGCCGAGGCGATCGGCGTCCTGCAGTCGGTCGCGATCGAGGGGCTGGTGGAGCGCCAGGTCACCGAGCTCGAGTCGCTCGCCAACAGCGACCCGCTGACCGGACTCTCGAACCGCCGCTACCTCCAGGACCAGCTGCGCCAGGCGCTCGGGATCTACAAGCGCTACGAGACGCCGTTCGCGCTGCTCGTGCTCGACGTCGACGGCCTCAAGCGCGTCAACGACTCGAAGGGCCATCAGGCCGGCGACCGCGCGCTGGTCCAGGTCGCGACCGCGATGCGGCGCACGCTGCGCACGACCGACACGGCGGCGCGGATCGGCGGCGACGAGTTCTGCGTGCTCGCCACCAACCAGACCGCCGAGGCCGCCGAGCCGCTCGCCCGCCGCATCGCCGACGCCGTCGACGGCGAGACCGGCGCCGACACGCCGATCGGGATCTCGATCGGCGTCGTCTCCTGTCCCGAGCACGGCGACGACACCGACGCGCTGCTCGAGATGGCCGACCAGGCGATGTACCGTGCGAAGGCCGGTGGCACCAAGGTCGCCCTCGGCGACCCCGAGAGCCCTGAGCTGATCAAGGTCGAGAAGACCAAGTAACCGCGGGCGGGCGACGGAGTAGTAGGGGGGCTTGGCGCGTCTCGGCGGCGCTCCGCGGAGCGATCTCGCCGTGATTTGACTGTGTCCTGCTCGCCGCTATGCTTGCGAGCGTCTGTTTGAATGCCCGAGGCACGGCCCTGGGGCCCCACACAAGGTGTTGATACTGGGATGTCCGTAGGGGAACTGCAGGAACTCGAAGAGGTCAAGCTGCTCGTCAACAAGGGGCGGCAGATCGGCGTGCTGACCTACGCCGAGGTCGCCACGGCGCTCGCCGAGGTCGACCTCGACGAGGGCGACATCGAGGACCTCCACGGCTTCCTCGAGAAGTCCGAGATCGAGCTGGTCGAGGAGATCGACCCGGCGCTCGCCGCCGCCCAGCAGGTCGAGCGCGCGCCCGGACAAGCGCGGCCGTCGCAAGCAAGGCGACGCATCGACCTCAAGCCGGACATGACGACGGACAGCCTGCAGCTGTTCCTCAAGGACATCGGCAAGGTCCGCCTGCTCACCGCCGCAGGAGGAGGTCGACCTCGCCAAGCGCATCGAGCGCGGCGACCTCGACGCGAAGCAGAAGATGGTCGAGTCGAACCTCCGCCTCGTCGTCTCGATCGCCAAGAACTACCGCAACCAGGGCCTGCCGTTCCTCGACCTGATCCAGGAGGGCACGCTCGGCCTCGTCCGCGCCGCCGAGAAGTTCGACTACCGCAAGGGCTTCAAGTTCTCGACCTACGCGACCTGGTGGATCCGCCAGGCGATCGCCCGCGCGCTCGCCGACAAGGCGCGCACGATCCGCATCCCGGTCCACGTCGTCGAGAAGCTGAACAAGATCGGCCGCGCCGAGCGCAAGCTCGTCACCGAGCTGGGCCGCGAGCCCACCCCCGAGGAGATCGCCGAGGTCACCGGCATCGACCCGGAGGAGGTCGACTCGATCAAGCGCTCCGCCCAGGCGCCGGTCTCGCTCGAGAAGCCGGTCGGCGACGAGGAGGAGTCGGAGTTCGGCCAGTTCATCGCCGACGAGCGCGCCGAGTCGCCGTACGAGCGCGCCGCCGAGATCCTCACCAAGGAGGCGCTGCGCGAGGCGCTCGAGAACCTCTCGCTACCGCGAGCGCCGCGTGCTCGAGCTGCGCTACGGGCTCGGCGGCGAGCACCCGCGCACGCTCGACGAGGTCGGCCGCACGTTCAACGTCACGCGCGAGCGGATCCGCCAGATCGAGAACCAGTCGCTGAAGAAGCTGCAGTCGCTGGCTGAGGCGCAGAAGCTGCGCGACGTCGCCTAGTCAGCGACCGCCGCGTCCGCTACAAGGGCGGTCAGCGAGCCGTCGCGCGCGCCGATGAGGAGAGCGTATGTTCGATCTCGACCAGGCGCTGCGCCGGCTCGTCGAGGAGGAGGGCTCGGACCTCCACCTCAAGGTGCCCGCGCCGGCCGATGATCCGCCGCCACGGCGCGCCTCGTGCCCGCTCGAAGGCGACCGACCAGCTGACGCCCGACGGACGCCGAGGGTGCTCGTCGCCGAGATGCTCGACGCGACGAGCAGCAAGCTCGCCGAGTTCGCGCGCCGAGAACGAGGTCGACTTCGCCTACGCGATCCCGGCGCTCGCGCGCTTCCGCGTCAACGCCTTCCGCCAGCGCGGCGTCGATCTCGATCGTCTGCCGCGTGATCCCGCATCGAGATCGCCGATCGACGAGCTCGGCGCTGCCGCCGGTGATCGCGCGAGCTCGCCGAGGAGGAGCGCGGGATCGTCCTCCTGACCGGCACGACCGGCTCGGGCAAGTCGACGACGCTCGCGGCGATGATCGACCACATCAACCGCAACCACGCGAAGCACATCGTCACGATCGAGGACCCGATCGAGTTCCTGCACCGCGACAAGCGCTCGATCATCAACCAGCGCGAGGTCGGCGCCGACACCGGCTCGTTCAAGCGCGCGCTGCGGCGCGTGCTGCGCCAGGACCCCGACGTGATCCTGATCGGCGAGATGCGCGACGAGGAGACGGTGCGCACCGCGCTGTCGGCGGCCGAGACCGGCCACCTCGTCCTCTCGACGCTGCACACCATCGACGCCGCCGAGACGGTCAACCGCATCATCGACTTCTTCCCGCCAGCACGAGCAGCAGCAGGCGCGCGCGATGCTCGCCGGCACGCTGAAGGGCGTCATCTCCCAGCGCCTCGTGCCGACCGCCGACGGCAACGGCCGCGTCGCCGGCCTGCGAGATCCTGCGGCATGACCGGCCGCGTGCGCGACATGATCATGAACCCGGACGAGACCGGCAAGCTGCCGCGAGGTCGATCGCCGAGGGCGCCTACTACGGCATGCAGACCTTCGACCAGGCGCTGCTCGCGCCACCTCCAGGCCGGCCGCGTCATCGATGGACGAGGCGCTCAAGGCCGCCACCAGCCCGCACGACTTCAAGCTGCTCGTCTCCTCCGACGGCCAGCGCTCCACCTCGGTCGAGCAGGCGCTCGCGCCGAGCTAGTCGCGCTTCCCGCGCGCCGACGAGCAGCGGGATCTGGGTCTTGCCGCGGATCAGCAGCCGCTTGTCGCTGTAGACCACCGCGCCCTTGCCCTTGCGACGCGATGCGTCGCGCGTACGCCGTCCGGTTGCCCAGCGCGGTGACGCGCGCGGCGAGCGTCGCGGACCGACTTGACCTGCCCGCCACCGCCGTCGCCACCGGCCAGCAGCTCGATGAAGAAGTCCTCGAGCGCGGCGAGACCGTCGTCGCCGCCGTCCTGGCCGCGCACGGTCAGGATCTGCAGGCCGCGCTTGGCGTCGCGCGGGACGCCGTAGGTGAACGAGACCTGCCTGCGGTCGGTCGAGCGGCTGCGCTGGAGCAGCAGGCGAACCCGGATCCGCTGGCCGCGGCGCACGCGGGTGGGGGCGCGGCCGGCGACGATGAATGCCTCGCGGACGGTTGGGCGCAGGCGCAACCGGACCGACACCGAGCGGATGCCCAGCGGCCCGCGGACGTAGCCGTCGATCAGCCCGAACGCCGCCGACAGGTCCTCGAGCGGCGCGTAGCCGTCGTGGTAGCGCTGGCAGAATCTCAGCGGCTTGCTGCGCTGGGCGACCTCGACGCGCAGGCACATCGAGGTCGCGAATCGCGGCGGGGCGGCGTCGAGCACCGTCGCCATCGCCTCGCTGGCGGCGATCGAGCCGATCTCGTCGAGCCCGCTGCCGAGGTCGAGGCTGCGCTCGTCGGAGACCTGGACGCGCAGCGTGCGGGTGCGGCCGGTCGCCTCGTTGCGGGCCGCGACCGTCAGCGGGATCGTCGACGGCTGGGGACCGACGCGGCCGGCGATCGCGGCGATGCCGTCGTAGGTCAGCGTGCCGAGCGGCCGTCCGGCGGTCGCCAGCTTGTAGGTGCTCATGTCCTCGACGCCGAGGGGGTTGTCGATCACCGAGAAGACGTAGGCGTCGAGCAGCGGCAGCGAACGGCGGCCCGCCGCGTCGAGCGGATGGCCGAATGCCCACAGCCGGTCGCCGTCGCGGTAGGTGACGGTGCCGATCGCCGCGAGCGCGACGTCGCCGCTCGACAGGCCGGCGGCGATCGAGGTGCCGGGCGCCGGGTCGTAGGGGGCGTAGGGGAGCGCGGGCGCCGGCGGGCGCGGCCAGCAGCGGCCTGTCGGAGCGGCGAGCGGCCCTGGTCAGGGCGCGTCTCACGGTCGACGACAGGCCGGAGACGGTCAGCGGGCTGGCGAGTGGCTTCGCGCGGCGCGGCAGAGCGCTCGCGGGGCGCGCCTGGGGCGCCCGCGCCGGTGTCCCGAGCACCTGCTCGATCGGTGTCGCGAGCGCGACCTTGTTGCCGTACTGGCCAATCCCCTCGGAGATTGCGCCCGCCACCTGGCGGGCGCCGCCGGGTCCGGGGCAGTAGATCGGCGAGCCCGAGAAGCCGGGGCCGATGCCGGTCGCGTCGACGGCGGCGCCCGACGCGCGGAAGAGGATTCGCGAGCCGATCGTCTCGGCCTCGCCGCTCAGCACGTCGATCACCTCGATCTGGAACTCCGACGGCACGGTGCCTTGGACGACCGACAGCGCACTGCAGCGCATGCCCGGCTTGACGTCCGCGAGCTTCATGATCGGCTCGGCGGCGCTCGCCGCGGCCGGGAAGGCCGCGGTGGCAAGCAGCGCCATCGAAGCAGCTATTCGAACCCTCATCGGGGCGAGGCTATCCCAGCCGGCGGCGGATTGGCGTAGTTAGCGGGGTTTTTCAATACTTCAGTTCGTGAAGCACTGCGCTAACCTGGGGGTTGCCGTGGCCTCCTCCGACGACGTGACCTGTCCCGTCTGCGCCACCGCGGACATCATCTGCGGCAAGTGGACCTTGCTCGTGATCCGCGACCTCGCCGAGGGCCGGTCGCGCTTCTGCGAGCTGGAGCGGTCGCTGGCCGGGATCTCGCCGCGCACGCTGTCGCTGCGCTTGCGCGCGCTCGAGGAGGAGGGGATCGTCGCCCGCCACACCTTTCCCGAGGTGCCGCCGCGAGTCGAGTACTCGCTGACCGACAAGGGCACCGCCCTGCTGCCGCTGATCGACGACATGCGCCGCTACGGCCGCGAGTGGCTCGGCGCCTCGTGCGGCGACGGCGCGCGGTCCGAGCCGGCCGCCACCGTCGCGGCCTGACGTAGTCTTCGGCGCCATGCGGCGCAGGCGGGTGGGCACCGACGGGCTGGGCGGCAAGCGCTGCCTGATCACCGGCGCCGCGAGCGGCATCGGCCGCGCGACCGCGTTCGCGGCCGCCGCCGAGGGCGCGCAGCTGTTCCTGACCGACATCGACGGTGAGCGACTCGACGCGGTCGCTGCCGAGCTCGCGCGCCGCAGGCGCGACGGTCGTGGTCGCCGCGCCCGCCGACGTCGCCGACCACGAGGCCGTCGTCGCGCTCGCCGCCGAGCTCCACGCCGCCCACGGCAGCATGGACGTCGTGATGAACATCGCCGGGATCTCGACCTGGGGCACGATCGAGCAGCTCGAGCATCGTCACTGGCAGCGGACGATCGACGTCAACCTGATGGGCCCGATCCACGTGCTCGAGGGTTCGTGCCGCCGATGATCGCGGCCGGGCGCGGCGGTCACATCGTCAACGTGGCGTCGGCGGCCGGGCTGTTCGGACTGCCCTGGCACGCGCCCTACAGCGCGAGCAAGTTCGGCCTCCGCGGCGTCTCGGAGGTGCTGCGCTTCGACCTGCGGCGGCATCGCATCGGCGTCAGCCTGGTCTGTCCGGGCGCCGTCAAGACGCCGCTGGTCGGAACGGTCGACATCGTCGGCGTCGACCGCGACAGCCCAGCTGTCAAGAAGCTCGTCGAGCGCTTCGAACGCCACGCCGAGGAGCCCGAGCACGTTGCCCGCAAGATCCTCGAGGGGATCGAGCGCAACCGCTACATGGTCTTCACTTCACGCGACATCCGGGTCGGGTACTGGTTCCAGCGCAAGTTCGCGTGGCCCTACGAGATCGCGATGCGGGTCCTCAACGCCCGTCTGACCGCGGCGGCGAACAAGCGCTGACCGCCACGCCGGCGTCGCCGGCCCGCGCTTTGCAGGGTTCCGCGCGCCGGCGCGGAAGTCGCGTTCCATGCGGAACCGAGAGCTTCATGACGCGCTGCGCGCCTTCGCGCTCGAGACGGCGGCGCTGCTGCGCGAGGACCAGGACCGGGGCGCGGAGATCGAGTTCGACCTCGACGCGGGGTCGCGGCGCGGCGGGCCGACGCTCTACCACTACCGTCCGCTGACCTCGAAGTTCGTCGCCGACCGCTGGCGACGGCTGCGCTCGCTGCCGAGCTTCGCGCCGGCCTGCCTGGCGCTCGGCGCCGGTGCGACCGCGTACCTGCGGATCAACGGCCTCCGCGGCGCCGAGGCCGAGCCCGCCTTGCGCGCGATGCTCGAGCGCCTCTACGAGGACGCGACCGACCTGTCGTTCCCGGAGGAGCGCTTCGAGCGCGTCTACGCCGAGGTCGAGCGGACGCTCTACGAGCGCAGCCAGCCGGCGACCGTGCTGGCGCCGCTGCACGGCGTGACCCTCGAAGTCGAGCGGGTCGACCTCGGTGGCGGGCTCGCGCTCGTCCGCGGCGGAGCGACTGAGGCTCCCGACGACGCCCTCTGGAGCGACTCGGCCGGCGGCACGCCCGAGGATCGCCGCGACCCGAACGTGCTGGTGACGCTGACGCGCGACGTCAGCCCCGACGCCGAGCCGCCGCTGACCGAGGCGCGCGAGCGGTTCCGCCGGCTCGTGACGGGCCTGCGACTGTGGAAGCCCGGCGGCGTCGCGCTGTCGGCGATCGGCTGGCGGCGCAGCGGCGAGGGCGTCTGGCAGCCGTTCGAGATCGAGCCGAGCGGCGTCAACCGTGGCGAGCCGTGGATCCTCGCCGAGGGCGAGGACGCCGACCTGCGCGAGTTCCTCGCGGCGATCGACCGCACGCGCCCGGCCGGCTCGGTCGCCTGGGCGCTGTCTCGCTTCGAGATGGGCTGTGGCCGCCGGCGCGAGTCGGAGGCGCTGTCGGACTACCTGCTCGGCCTGCGCGCCCTGCTCGAGCGCGGCACCGACGCGGCGACGGGCGGCCTCGCGCTGCGCGTGGCGGTCCTCTGCGCCGAGGAGGGCGAGCGGCGCGGCGTCCAGCGCCGGGTCGAGCTGGCGCAGGCGCTGGAGCGCTTCGTGATGGGCGACTCGCCCGACGACGACTACATGGACGCGATCGGCTCGGACTCGCCGCGCACGCTCGTCGACGAGGTCGAGCGCCACCTGCGCGCGCTGTTGCGCGACGTCCTTTGCGGATACCTCGAGCCCGATCTGCGCGGCCTATCCGACGAGCTGCTGCTGGAGCAGCCCGCTCCCGTGGCGCCGCCGGCTCCCGCCTACGTCGAGCCGGTCGTCGAGCGGGCGCCCACCCCGGCGCGCGAGATCGAGACGATCGAGGCCGCGGGCGGCGAGATCGGCGTCACCGCCTTCGAGCCCGGCGAGGCGATGCCCACGCCCGGGCAGCAGCTCGACTGGGACGACGCCGGCTACTCGGCGCCGGTCTAGCGAGTCAGAGCCGACTTCCGGCGACAGTTCCGCCGCAAGTCGGCTTTCACCTGTCGGCGAACAGCCGCGCGGCGACCGCGGCGAGGCCGCTGAGGTCGTGGACGTCGCCTGACAGCTCGGGGACGGCGAGCAGCTCGCCGCCGTCGAGCTCGCCGCGCATTCGCTCGACGTTGTGGGCGTCGTGCTCGGCGAGCCGGTTGCGGTCGTCGAGGTCGTGCAGGACCTTGCGCGCGAGCTGCTCGCCGAGCGCGGCCGTCAGCTCGGCCACGAGCGCCGGATCGCCGGCGTCGGCGGCGACCGGCTCGCGGACGCGGTTGACGATCAGCGCCGCCGAACGGCATCCCGCGACTCGGCGAGCTTGCCGTGGAAGTAGATCGCCTCGTCGATCGCGGCGGCGCTGCGGCGAGGTGACCAGCAGGAACGTCGTCGCGTCGCTCGCGCAGCAGCGCGCTCGACCCGCTCGCGCGCGCTCGCGGAAGCCCTCGGCCATGCCGCCGAAGGCGCTGGAAGAACTCGGAGAGGTCGCGCAGCAGGTCGACGCCGGTGAGCCTTCTCGAGCATCCGCCAACACGGCGCCGGCGCCGCGGCCGAACAGCCCGAGGCTCGCGCGGCCGGAGGCGCGGAACGCCTGCAGCGACGCGCCCGTCGAAGAAGCGCGTCAGGCGGTCGGGCGCGTCGAGGAAGTCGAGCGCGTTGCGGGACGGCGGCGTGTCGAGCACGAGCAGGTCGAAGCGGCCCGTCGTCGTGCGAGCTCGTAGAGCTTCTCCATCGCCGTGTACTCCTGCGAGCCGGCGACGGCGCTCGGACAGCTCGCTGGTAGATCGCGGTTGGCGAGGACGCGTCGCGGGTCTCGGCGTCGGGCGCGTAGCGCTCGATCAGCTCGTCGAAGGTGCGCTTCGCGTCGAGCATCATCGCCCACAGCTCGCCGTCGCCGCTCGATGCCGGCCGCGGCGAGCCGCTCCGGGTCGACGCGGTGCTCCTCGTTGCCGAGCTCGGCCAGGCCGAGCGCGTCGGCGAGCCGCTGCGCCGGGTCGATCGTCAGCACGGCGACGCTGCTGCCCGCGCGCGGCCATGCCCAGCGCGATCGCCGCGGAGGTCGTCGTCTTGCCGACGCCGCCGGAGCCGGCGCAGACGATGCACCGCGCTTGCCGTCGAGCACGCCGTCGAGCGCCGTCACGAGCTCGCGCTCCAGCTCGCCGGCGAGCCGCTCGAGCCCGGCGCGGCTCGACGTCGGGCGTCGAGCAGGTGCGGCAGCGTAGCGTCGCCTCGGCCGACCGTCCGCGTCGCAGGCGGCGCGAGCTGGGAGCGCTGCGCGCGCGCGGTGCTCGGAGCAGCGCGGCGCCGCAGCGCCGCCGCGCACCGCCGGCGAGGCGCGGTCGCCGGTCGGCCGCCTCCGACTGCTGCGGCCTCGGCGCCGGTGAAGCGCTCGGGCAGCAGCGCGTTGACGACGACGCGCGTCGAGCTCGAGCCCCAGCTCGCTCGCGCAGCCGCGCTCGCAGCTCGAGCGTCTCGTTGACCGGCATCTCCTCCGCGCAGCGCGACCGCGACGACGGCGGTCTGCGCCGGGTCGGTGAGCGAAGCGTCGATGCATCTCGGCCTGGCGGCGGATCGGGCCGACGCGCGCGATCTCGCGCGAAGGTGCGCGGGCGCGCGCAGCATCGCGAGCCCGTGGCCGGTCGCGGGCGCGTCGACGATCACGAGGTCGTAGGGCGCGGCGCCCGGCGTCGCGCCGCTCGAGCTGCGCGAGCTCCCAGACCTTGCCGATCGTCACCAGCTCGCGCATGCCCGGGCGTCGCCGGCGGCGAGGTACGTCGAAGATCCGGCTGCCGCCGAGCAGCGCCGCCGAGCGTGCGCGACCGGCAGCTGGTAGCCGCAGGTACTCCTCGAGCGCGTCGCTCGCGGGTCGACCGAGATCGCGAACAGGTGCTCGGACCGAGCTCGGCCTCGCGGACAGCCGCGCCCGTCGGGCGCCCGAACGCGCGCGGCAGCGCGCTCCTGGCCGGCCACCTCGGCAGACGATCGTGCGCATGCCCGCGCGCGCGGCGGCGAGGCCGAGCGCGGCCGCGACCGTCGTCTTGCCGACGCCGCCCTTGCCGGTGACGAACGAGCAGGCGCTTGTCGAGCAGAGCGGGCACGCTGCGGCATCCTCCCGGTCATGCGGATAGGCGTGCGGCGCGTGGAGGATTCGCCCCCGCCCGTGCGAATAGGCACCGAGTATGGCGTTCGACCCGATGCACGCCGACTCGGAGCGCACCAGTGACGCCACAGGCCAAGGTCATCGCCTTCGCCAACCAGAAGGGCGGCGTCGCGAAGACGACCACGACGCTGAACCTCGCCGCGGCCTTCGCCGAGAAGGGCCATCGCGTGCTCTGCGTCGACATGGACCCGCAGGGCAACCTGACGATGTCGCCAGGGCATCGACCCCGACATCGCTCGAGATCGTCGATGTACGACGTGCTCGTCCACCACATCTCGATCCGCGAGGTGATCCGCCAGCGCGAGATCGACGTCGCCTGCGCGTCGATCGACCTCGCCGGCGCCGAGATCGCGATGTCGACGCCAGATCGGCCGCGAGCGCTCGCTGCGAGAAGGCGTTCAGGCCGATCCAGGAGGACTACGACTTCATCTGCATCGACACGCCGCCGAGCCTCGGGCTGCTCACGATCAACGCCCTGACGGCCGCCGACAAGGTGATCGTCCCCGTGCAGTGCGAGTATCTGTCGATGCGCGGCCTGATCCAGCTGCAGAACACGCTCTCGATGATCCGCGAGAACCTCAATCCCGACGTCGAGATCGAGGGCATCCTGCCGACGCTGGTCGACACGCGGACGCTCCACGCCAAGGAGGCGATCGAGCTGCTCGAGGAGAACTTCGGCGATCGCGTCTTCGCGTCGCGCATCACGCAAGACGGTGCGCTTCGCGGAGGCGCCCGTGAAGGGCATGTCGGTGCTCAAGTACGACCCTGACGGCATGGCGGCGCACGCCTACCGCCAGCTCGCCAAGGAGGTCCTCGGGAATGGCAAGCGGTAAGCGCGCGAGCATGCGCGAGGGGCCGCTGGCGGCCCTCTTCCGCAAGACGGAGGAGGACGGGCTCGACGGCCGCGAGGCCGCCGCGCCGGCCACGCAGGAGCGCGCAGCGCCGCGCGCCGCGAGCAGCGCCGACCCCGAGCGCGCCGCAGCCGGCCGCCGAGCCGCCGCGACGCGAGCTGCGCCCGGCCGCCCGACCCGGCCGCGCGCGACCGCGCCCGAGCCGGCGCCGGTCGAGCCGCCGACGGCGTGCCCGACGCCGCGAGGAGCGCCTGCGCGAGGTCTTCTCGTCCGACATCCCCGAGAACATCATCGAGCCGCGCCGCCGAGCCGCCCGACGCGCGCGCTACGGCCGCGACGGAGCCGATCCGAGCGCCGTCCTGCGCCGGCGCCAGCCGCCGCAGCCCGTGCTGCGCGTCGTCGGCGTCGGCGGCGCCGGCGTCAACGCCGTCAACCGGATGATCGAGGCCGAGGTCGAGGGCGTCGAGTTCATCGCGGTCAACACCGACCTGCAGTCGCTGCAGCAGTCGAGCGCGCCGACGTGACGCTGCACATCGGCAGCGACGTCACGCGCGGGCTCGGCGCGGGCTCGAACCCCGAGCTCGGCCGCCAGGCCGCGATGGAGGAGTACGACCAGATCAAGGCGCTGCTCAAGGGCGCGGACATGATCTTCATCACCGCCGGCGCCGGCGGCGGCACCGGCACCGGCGCGGCGCCGATCGTCGCGCGGATCGCCCGCGAGGTCGGCGCGCTGACCGTCGGCATCGTCACGAAGCCGTTCGGCTTCGAGGGCACGCGCCGCGGCGAGCAGGCCGACGAGCGGCGTCGAGGCGCTCGCGCGCCGAGGTCGACACGCTGATCGTCGTCCCGAACACGCGCCTGCTGTCGGTGCTCGACAAGAAGCACCTCGATGGTCGAGGCCTTCCGCGTCGCCGACGACGTGCTGCGCCAGGGCGTGCAGGGCATCTCCGACCTGGTCACGCTGCCGGGGCTGATCAACCTCGACTTCGCCGACGTGCGCACGATCATGTGCCGACGCCGGCCAGGCGCTGCTCGGCATCGGCATGGGCGCCGGCGAGCGCCGCGCGATCGACGCCGCCGAGCAGGCCGTCGCCTCGCCGCTGCTCGAGACCTCCATGGAGGGCGCGCGCTCGATCCTGCTGTCGATCACCGGCGGCCGCGACCTGTCGCTGTGGGAGGTCAACGAGGCCGCGAAGGCCGTCGCCGAGGCGGCCCACCCCGACGCCAACATCATCTTCGGCGCGATGGTCGACGAGAAGCTCGACGACCAGGTGTGGGTCACCGTCGTCGCGACCGGCTACGGCGACCAGGTCCGAGCGTCGCGAGCAGCGTCCGCGGCATCCCGGCCGACGTCGACCGGCGAGCCGCGCGTGACGCGCCGCGAGCGGGTCGCGAGCAACTCGCTGCGAGGACCTCGACGTGCCCGAGTTCATCCCGCGGCGGTAGGCGCTGCTGACTAGTCTCGGGCCCCTGGTGAAGGGGGTCGTCGCAGCCGGGCATCCGCTGACCGCGCAGGCGGGCGCCGACGTGCTGCGCGCGGGCGGCAACGCCGTCGACGCGGCGGTCGCGGCGGTGCTGATGTCGTTCGTCGGCCGAGTCGCCGCTGACCGGGCCGGGCGCGGGCGGCTTCATGCTCGTCCACACGGCCGGCGGGCGAGAGCCACCTGCTCGACTTCTTCGTCGCCGCGCCGGGGCCGGGCTCGCGACGCCCGAGCCGGCGCCGCTCGAGCCGATCGAGGTCGAGTTCTCGGCCGACGCCGTCCAGGTCTTCCACGTCGGCGCCGTCGTCGTGCGGCGTCTACGGGACGCCGCTCGGGCTGGCGCGAGGCGCTCGACCGCTTCGGCACGGCGCGCGCTCGGCGACCTGTCGGCGCCGGCCGCCGCCGCGGCGCGCGACGGGCGTCGAGGTCGACGCCGATCCAGGCGTACCTGTTCGACGATCCTCGGCGCGATCTTCCGCGCCACGCCGGAGGCGACGGCGATCTACGCGCCCGACGGCCGCCTGCTGCGGGCAGGGCGAGCGGATCCGCATCCCCGAGCTCGCCGACCTGCTCGAGCGCCTCGGCGCGCGAGGGCCCGCGCTTCCTCTACGACGGCGACGTCGCGGCCGCGCGTCAGCGACTGGGTGCTGGAGCGCGGCGGGCTGATCACGCGCGACGACCTCGCCGCCTACGAGGTCGATCGAGCGCGAGCCCGTCGCGCGCCCGCTACCGCGGCCGCGAGGTGCTGACCAACCCGCCGCCGTCGTCCGGCGGCATCCTGATCGCCGTACGCGCTCGAGCTGCTCGAGCGGCTCGGCCGCCCCGGCGACGTGCGCGCGCTCGTCGAGGTGATGGCCGCGACCAACCGCGCCCGCGACCGCGGAGTTCGTCGACGGCCTCCACAGCGAGCGGCTACCTCGAGCAGCTTCCTCGCGCCGCGACGCGCTCGACGCGGTGGCCGCGCGAGATCGCGCTCGCGGCTCGGCTCGACGACCCACATCTCGGTGATCGACGGCGACGGCGCGCTGCGCGACGCGTGACCTGCTCGAACGGGTCGTGCTCGGGCGTGGTCGTGCCCGGGCACGGGCATCCACCTCAACAACATGCTCGGCGAGGAGGACCTGAACCCGCTCGGCTTCCATCGCCACGAGCCGCGGCCGGCGCGTGCCGAGCATGATGGCGCCGACGGTCGTGCTCGCGCGACGGCGACGTCGAGGTCGCGCTCGGCTCGGCCGGCTCGAACCGCATCCGCTCGGCGATCCTCCAGACGATCGCTCAACGTGGTCGACGGCGGACTGGCGGCGCAGGCACGCGGTCGACGCGCCGCGCCTGCACTTCGAGGGCGGCGCTGTCGACGCCGAGCCGGGCGTCGATCCCGAGGCGCTCGACTGGCTCGAGCGGCACGGCTGGACGGTGCAGCGCTGGCGCGAGCGCAACCTCTACTTCGGCGGCGTCCAGGCGGTCGCGCGCGACCGGGCGGGCACGCTCAGCGGCGGCGGGGATCCACGCCGCGGCGGGGCCGTGGAATCGGTCGAGGGATGAGGACCTCGATCCTCTGGTTGCGCCGCGACCTCCGGGTCCACGACCACCCCGCCCTGCATGCCGCGCGTGCCGGCGCCGACCGGCTGGTGCCGGTCTTCTGCTCGACGACCGGCTGCTGCACGGCCGCCACGCCTCCGGGCCGCGGACCCAGTTCCTGCTCGAGTGCCTGAGCGACCTCGACGCGGCGCTGCGAGCGGCGCGGGACGCGGCTCGTCGTGCGCCACGGGCCGCCGGAGCGCGAGCTGGCCGCGCTGGCGAGGCGACCGGCGCGACGGCGCTCCACTTCAGCGCCGACGTGACGCCGTTCGCGCGCGATCGCGGCCGCGCGCGTCGCCGAGGCGCTCGGCCGCCGCGATGTCGAGTTCTGCGCCCATCCCGGGCTCTACGTCGTCGACGACGCCGGGCGAGGTGCGGACCAGGCCGGCAAGCCGTACACCGTCTTCACGCCCGTTCCACCGCGCTTGGCTCGACGACGCCGCGCCGCGACGTCCTGCGGCGCGCCGCAGCGAGCTGCCGCCGCTGCCGGCGGGCTGGCGAAGGGCGAGGCTCCCGTCGCTCGCCGAGCCTCGGCCTCGAGCAGGAGGTCGCCGAGCCGGCGGCCGGCGGCGAGCGGCGCGGCGCGGCGGCGGCTGAGCGCCTTCCTCGACGGGCCGGTCGCGCGACTACGGCGACGACCACGACGCGCTCGGCCGCGACAACACCTCGCGGCTCTCGCCCTACCTGCACTTCGGCTGCGTCTCGCCGCGCGAGGTCGAGGAGCGGCTGCCGTGCGGCGACGGTCCCGACGCGTTCCGGCGCCAGCTCTGCTGGCGCGACTTCTACGCCCACGTGCTGCTCCACCTCCCCGGCAACGCGCGGAGTCGAGTTCCAGGAGCGCTACCGCGGCGCGATCGACTGGAGCGACGACGACGCCGCGCTTCGCGGCCTGGAGCGAGGGCCGCACCGGCTTCCCGCTCGTCGACGCCGGGATGCGCCAGCTGCGCCGCGAGGGCTGGATGCACAACCGCGCGCGGCTCGTCGTCGGGTCGTTCCTGACCAAGGACCTCGGCATCGACTGGCGCCGGGGCGAGCGCTGGTTCATGCGCCTGCTGATCGACGGCGACGAGGCGAACAACAACGGCAACTGGCAGTGGATCGCGCTCGGTCGGGGTCGACCCGCAGCCGGTCTTCCGGCGGATCTACAACCCGGCGCGCCAGCAGGAGCGCTTCGACCCGGACGGCGCCTACGTCCGCCGCTACGTGCCCGAGCTGGCGAACGTGCCGGACGAGTACCTGGCCGAGCCGTGGACGATGCCCGGCGACGTCCAGCGCGAGTGCGGCTGCGTCGATCGGCGACGACTACCCCGAGCCGATCGTCGACCACCGCGCGGCGCGCGAGCGAGGCGCTCGGCGCGCTACCGCGTCTAGCGGCGCCGGCCGCTCAGCCGGCTTGCGCGCGGAGATCATCAGGTTGTAGAAGATCGCCGGCGGCAGGCGCGGCTCGAGCAGCGCGCGGTCGACCTGCTGGAGCGCGAGGTAGCCGCGGTACGCGTACTGGCGCCAGAGCCACGGCACGTCTGGCGGGCTCGGCGGTCGCCTCGAGCGTGCGGTTGGCCCAGCCGAACCAGGCCGGCGGCGAGCTCCTCGCCGCGTCACGCGTGACGCGCGTCGAAGCCGGCGCCGCGCGCGAAGCCGTGCGAGCGTCGCCGGGCGTGAAGGCGTGGACGTCGACGACGTGCTCGAGCGTGTGCTCGGCTGCCTCGGCGGTCGTCCTGCGAGCTGCCGCGTCGGCGCGGCCGACGCCGCAGCAGCGCGCCGCCAGAGCGGCGCGACGCGCGCAGCGCGGCGCGCTTGGGTACGCTCGCCGAGGCGGTCGCCGTAGCGCGACGGCTCGCCGCAGAAGACGACGACGCCGCCGGGCCGCAGCACGCGGTGGAACTCGGCGAACGCGCGCGTCGAGGTCGGGGAGGTGGTGCAGGACCGCGTGGCCGAAGACGAGGTCGAACGAGTCGTCCGGCGAACGGCAGCTGCTCGGCGTCGGTGCAGACGGTCTCGACGTCGAGCCCGAGCCGCTCGCGCCGACTGCGACAGCGCGTCGAGCATCCCGGGCGAGATGTCGGTGCGACTGCCTCGTCGATCGACGCCCGGCGTGCAGCAGGTTGAGCGAGAAGTAGCCGGTGCCGGCGCCGATCTCGAGCGCGCGCTCGAAGTGGCCGAGCCTGCCGCCGAGCGCCTTGCGCGAGCTTGCCGCGCACCTGGCTGCTGGCCGGTCTCGCCGTAGTCGATGCCCCACTTGGCGTCGTACTCGCGCGGCCGCCACGTCGTGGTAGCGGATGTTGACGTCGCGGATCTCGTCGGCGGTGGCGGGGCGGCCATGGCGGCGCGGAGACTATAGAACGCCGGTACACTCGCGCGCCGCTGTGGCCGCCACGGCTCAGGAATACGTCCAGCGCGACCAGCCCGACGGCGTGCCGCCGCTCGCGCTGACCGGCGAGCGCACGCTGCCCGACGTGCCGGAGGAGAACTACTGGTACCGCCGCCACCTCGTCGGTCTACGAGTGGATCGCCGAGCGCTGCGCGCGGCCTCGACGTCGTCGACATGGCCTGCGGCGAGGGCTACGGCACCGACGTGCTCGCCCGCGCGCCGCCCGCGTCGACCGGCGTCGACGCCAACCCCGAGGCGCACGAGCACGCGCGGCTGCGCTACGCCGCGCCCGACGTCGCGCTTCGAGCGCGACCTGGTCGAGACCTACGAGCGAGCCGTGCGACGCCGTCGTCTTCCTGCAGACGATCGAGCACGTCGCAGGACCCGCGGCGAGTGCTCGAGCACTTCAAGTCGCATGCTGCGCCCCGGGCGGCGTCGCCTACGTCTCGACGCCGAACCTGCTGACGCTCGCGCCCGAGGGCGCCGAGAAGTCGGACAACCCGTGGCACGTCAAGGAGTACCGCGCCGGAGGAGTTCCGCGAGCTCTGCGAGTCGGCACTTCGCCGACGTCGAGCTGCTCGGCCTCTTCCACGCCCGCAAGCTGCGCGCTCCACGAGCTCGCGATCGAAGCTCGGCTGGGACGCGGTCCACAAGCGGCTCGGCATCACCAAGCCGTTCTACGACCGCTTCACGCCCGGCGATCTCCGCGACGCGACTTCGCGCTGCGCGGCGGCGAGCCGCTCGACGCGCGCGCTCGACTTCGTCGCCGTCCTGCGCGTGAGCCCGGCTGAGCGACGCGGCGACGCTCGGCGATCGTCCTGCACTCGCACATGCCCTACGTCGAGGGCTTCGGCACCTGGCCGTTCGGCGAGGAGTGGCTGTGGGAGGCGATCGCCGACGTCTACCTGCCGCTGCTCGACGCTGCTCGAGGCGACGGCGCGCCGCGTCACGCTCGGCGCTGACGCCGGTGCTCTGCGACCAGCTCGAGGCGCGCCGGGCGCCGCCGGCGAGCGGCTGCTCGGCGTTCCTGCGCGACGTGCGCGCAGTGAGTCCACGGCGAGGACGTCGACGGGCTCGCCGACGCCGGCGAGCCGAGCCTGGCGGCCGAGCTGCGCCGCGCGGCCGGCGACTACGCGCGCGCCGCCGAGCGCGTTCGAGGCGCTGCGGCGGCGACCTGCTCGGCGCGTTCGCGGCCGCCGCGACGGCCGTCGAGCTGTGGACGTCGGCGGCGACCCACGCGGTGCTGCCGCTGCTGGCGACCGACGCCGGCGTTCGGCCTGCAGGTCGCGACCGGCATCGCCGGCCACCGCCGCGCGCTTCGGCGCGCTGGGGCGGCGGCTTCTGGCTGCCCGAGTGCGCCTACGCGCCCGGGCTCGAGCGGGCAGCTCGCGCGACGCCGGCGTGCGCGCCGTCTGCGTCGACCTGACCGACGTGCTCGGCCACGGCGCGCTCGCGCAGCTCGAGCCGATCGCGACCGCCGCCGGGCCCGATCGCGGTGCCGATCGACCGGGAGACCGTCGAGCTGGTCTGGAGCGACGCAGCGGCTACCCGGCCGACCGCCGCCTACCGCGACTACCACCGCCGCACGCGTCCACCACCTGCGGCCGTGGGGCAACGACGGCGGCGCCTACGACGCCGGCGGCGGCGCGCCGCCGCGGCGCGCGAGCACGCGCGCGACTTCGTCGCCGCGCGATCGCGCGCCTCGACGGCTACGCCGAGCGCAGCGGGCGCCCGGGCACGCTCTGCTGCGCGCTCGACACCGAGCTGCTCGGCCACTGGTGGTACGAGGGCCTCGACTGGCTGCGGCCGTGCGTCGACGAGGCCGCGCGCGCAGGGCCTCGACGCTGGCGACCGCTCGCCGACGGCGCTCGACGCGCGTCGAGCCCGGTCGAGCGCGACGCTCGCGCGCCACGACCTGGGGGACGCCGAGGACCTCTCGACCTGGGACTCGCCGCGCGGTCGCCGAGATCGCGTTCGCGGCCCGCGCGCGCCGAGCTGCGGACGGTCGCGGCGGCCGCGCGCGGAGCGCGCGGCCCGGCGCCGAGCGGGCGGCGCGCGAGCTGCTGGCGCTGCAGGCGAGCGACTGGGCGTTCCATGGTCACGCGCGAGCTGGCGGCCGACTACCCGGGCGAGCGCGTTGCCGAGCGCCATCGCCGCGCGCTGGACGCCGCGCTCGCGGCTCTGGCAGACTCAGCTGCCGGCCGGAGCCGTCGCTCCGCAACCTCGCGCCCGATCTGGCACTGGCGTCGCTCGCAGCGCCCTGACCCAATGCGCGTCCTGATCCTCTCCTGGGAGTACCCGCCGCTGGTCGAGGGCGGGCTCGCCCGCCACGTGCGCAAGCTCGCCGAGAAGCTCGTCGCGCAGGGCGTCGAGGTCCACGTGCTGACGCGCGGCGACGAGCGACATGCCCGGCCGAGGAGGAGCTGCGACGGCGTGCATCGTCCACCGCGTGCGCGAGCCGCGCGCGCCCGCGCGACCTCGGCGAGTTCGTCACCTGGGTCGAGCACATGAACGCCGACATGCTCGCCGCCGGCGTCGAGCTCGGCGACCGCTACGACTTCGACCTCGTCCACGGCCACGACTGGCTCGTCGCCGTCGCCGGCGACCACCTCGCCAACCGCTTCCGCTGCCCGCTCGTGGTCGACGATCCACGCGACCGAGTACGGCCGCCACCAGGGCTGGGTCGACAAGCACCCGCAGTCGCACATCCACGGCGTCGAGCGCTGGATGGCCAACCGCGCCGACCGCGTGATCACCTGCTCGCACTACATGCGCGAGCACGTCGCCGACATCTACGGCCTCGACGAGGAGCGCGTCGCCGTGATCCCGAACGGGATCGACCCCGCCGACCTGCAGCCCGGTCGACGACCTCGACGCGCTGCGCGCCCGGTTCGCCGCGCCGCGACGAGCGGCTCGTCCTGCTCGTCGGCCGGCTCGTCTACGAGAAGGGCTTCCAGCTCGCGCTCGAGGCGCTGCCCGGGCGTGATCGAGCGCGCTCGGCGACGTCCGCTTCCTCGTCGCCGGCTCGGGCACCGCACGAGCAGGAGCTGCGCGAGCAGGCCGACGCGCTCGGCCTCGACGACCACGGCACGTTCCTCGGCTGGATCGGCGACGACGTGCTGCACTCGCTCTACCGGATCGCCGACCTGACGCGTGGTGCCCTCGATCTACGAGCCGTTCGGGCTCGTCGCGCTCGAGGCGATGGCCTCCGGCTGCCCGTGCATCGTCGCCGACACCGGCGGCCTGCGCGAGGTCGTGCCCGACGACGACGTCGGCCTGCGCTTCCACGTCGCGCGACCCCGACTCGCTCGGCGCAGATGGTGGAGCGCGCTGCTGACCGACGACGACGCTGCGCGACCGGCTGGTCGCCGAGGCCTCCGAGCACGTCCTGCGCGTTCGACTGGGCCGACGTCGCGCGCCAGACCGCGGAGCTCTACCGCGGCCTGACGGCGTCGACGACGCGCCCGCGCGTGCCTTAGCCGGCGAGCATCGTCGCCATCATGCGCAGCGGCGCGTCGGCTTCGTCGGGCCAGTCGGAGACGTCCGGGGGCCACCAGGCGTGCATGTCGTGCTCGGGGTCGATGGTCACCTCGGCGCCGGCGGGCAGGTGCGCCAGCCCGACGAACAGCACGAGCCCGGTCGGCAGGCGGACCAGCGCCTCGCCGCTCAGCCGCTCCGGCGTCACCGACCACTCCTCCTCGAGCTCGCGCGCGAGCGTGTCGGCGGGGTTCTCGCCGACCTCGACCGCGCCGCCGGCGCCGAGCGCCCAGCGACCGGCCCAGCTGGCGACCCACGGCGCACGCCGGCCGGCGAGCCAGCGCCCGTCGGCATCGCGCACCACGCACAGCGCCGAGATGGTGTCGACCGCGTCGCCCGCGAGGCGCAGCGCCCAGCGGATCGGCTCGAGCTCCATCGTCAGTCCGTCCGGCCCGTGGTCGTAGCCCGCGATACGGGCGCCGAGGCCGTCGTGGGTCGGCGAGCCGCGCTTGCCGAGCTCGGCAAGCGCCGCGTCGGCCGCGGCAGTCGCCTCCGCGTCCGGCTCGAACGGCCGGTCGCTCCAGCGCGCCGACACCGCTCCGGGATGCCAGGGGCCGCGGGCCAGCACCCCGGCGGGACGGTCGCGGTCGGTCTCCGTCATCCCCATCGCATCGCCCGCGGCTCGTCGCGCATCCTGATCACCCGCGCCGGCACGCCGCCGACGACGGCGTTGGCGGGCACGTCGTGGGTGACGACCGCGTTGGTGCCGATCACCGCGTTGTCGCCGACGGTCACCCCGCGCAGGATGCAGGCGCCGTAGCCGATCCAGACGTTGTTGCCGACGCGCACGTCGCGCTTGTAGATGCCCTGGTGGCGGATCGGTCGCTCGACCTCGACCATGCCGTGGTCGAAGTCGATCAGCATCACCCGGTCGGCGATCACGCACTCGCGGCCGATCGAGACGTGCTGGTAGGCGGAGATCGTGCACTCCTGGCCCATCACCGTCTTGGCGCCGATCGAGACGACCCCCTCGTGGCAGCGGACCTTGGTGCCGTGCCCGAGCCACGACCAGCGGCCGAGCTCGACGCGGCCCGCGCGGCCGATCTCCATCACGACGTCGGAAGCGACGAACGCGATCCCGTCGCTGTGCAGGCGACGGCCGTAGCGAGTCAGCCAGCGCCGCCGCGCGAGCCCGCCCAGCAGGCGCGCGTATTCGACCGTGACCATGCGGTTGCGGCGCATGAAGCGCAGCAGCGTCAGGGGGCCGCCGTGCGGTGGCGGCGGTGGACGGCGAACGTCGGGCGCCACGGGAACTTCGGTGATCGGGCTCTGCATCCGGAGCCGGATGATAGGCCTGCCGCCGCGCGGTTTGAAATGGTGCGGGCCATGAACGCAACGAGCACCGCCGGCCCGATCGTCTCAGCCACGGACCTCCACCGCCGCTACGGCGAGGGCGAGGCCGCGGTCGACGCGCTCGCGGGGGTCTCGACCCAGTTCGAGCGCGGCCGCTTCGCGGCGATCATGGGGCCGTCCGGCTCGGGCAAGTCGACGCTGATGCATCTGCTCGCCGGGCTCGACAAGCCGACCTCGGGCTCGGTCGTCCTCGACGGCGTCGAGCTGGCCGACCTCGACGACAACAAGCTGACCCGCCTGCGCCGCGACAAGCTCGGCTTCGTGTTCCAGTTCTTCAACCTGCTCCCGGTCCTGACGGCCGAGGAGAACATCCGGTTGCCGCTGTCGATCGCCGGCAGCAAGCCGGACCCCGAGTGGCTCGAGCGGCTGATCGAGGTCGTCGGCCTCGGCGACCGTCGCACGCACCGTCCGGCGGAGCTGTCCGGCGGCCAGCAGCAGCGCGTCGCCGTGGCGCGCGCGCTGGTCTCGAAGCCGGCGGTGGTGTTCGCCGACGAGCCGACCGGCAACCTCGACTCGAAGGCGTCGGAGGAGGTCCTGGACCTGCTCCGTCACTCGGTCGACGATCTCGGCCAGACGGTCGTCATGGTCACCCACGAGGCCCACGCCGCGGCCTATGCGGACCGGCTGGTGGTCCTGCGCGACGGCCGGATCGCCCACGACGGCGACGCCGGTGGCGAGGGCGACATCCTCGAGCTGATGAAGGCCGTCGCGTAGCGCGATGACCTCCGTCGCCCTCAAGGGCCTGGCGGCCCGCAAGCTGCGCGCCTTCAGCACGATCCTCGCGGTGCTGCTCGGCGTCGCGCTCGTCGCCGGGACCTACATCCTCACCGACACGATCAACCGGTCCTTCGACGACATCTTCTCGGCGGCGCTCGAGGGCACCGACGTGATCGTCACGCCGAAGGAGATCGTCGCCCAGGACACCAGCGAGCCGCCGCCGTTCTCCGCCTCGCTGCTCGATCGCGTCGAGCGGGTGCCGGGGGTCGCGAAGGCCGAGGGCGGGATCTTCTCGCTGGTGCGGATAACCGACGCGAAGGGCGAGCCGTTCGGCCAGGGATTCGCGCCGCAGTTCGTCTTCTCCGAGGCGACCAAGCCGTTCGACACGCTCACCTACGTCGAGGGTCGTCCGCCGCGGACCAGCCGCGAGGCGGCGATCGACGAGTCGAACGCGACGCGCGAGGGCGTTCGGATCGGCGACACGATCGGCGTCGTCGGGGAGGGGCCGCTGCAGCGCTTCCGCGTCGTCGGGATCAACAAGCTCGGCGATACGTCGTCCGGCGGGTCGAGCTCGGTGACCGTGACGCTGCCGGAGGCGCAGCGGCTGACGGGCAAGGTCGGCGAGTTGGACATGATCTCGGTCGCGGCCGACCCAGGCGTGTCGCCCGACGCGTTGAAGCGCCGCGTCGCGCGCGTCATCCCCCCGTCGGTCCAGGTCGAGACGGGTACGGAGAACGCCCAGCGCGAGACCGACGAGATCGGCAGCGACCTCGGCTTCCTCAAGGTCGCGCTGCTCGTCTTCGCCGGGATCTCGCTCGTCGTCGGCGGCTTCCAGATCTTCAACACCTTCTCGATCACGGTCGCCCAGCGGATCCGCGAGTTCGGCCTGCTGCGGACGCTCGGCGCGTCGCGCGGGCAGATCCTGGCGGCGGTGCTCGTCGAGGCGTTCCTGGTCGGGCTGGCGGGGGCCGTGCTCGGCCTGTTCGCCGGGCTCGGCTTCGCCGCCGGCATCAACGCGCTGTTCGAGGCGTCGGGGATCGACCTGCCGAACACCGGCCTGGTGTTCGCGACGCGCACCGTCGTGGTGGCGCTGGCGCTCGGGGTCGGCGTGACGATGCTCGCGGCCCTGACCCCGGCGCTGCGCGCGACGCGCGTGACGCCGATGGCGGCCCTGCTCGAGGCGGCGCTGCCGGAGCGCAGCCGCCGCGGGCGCGTGCTCGCGGTCGTCGCCGGGCTGCTCGGGATCGGCGGCCTGGCGCTGCTCCTGCTCGGCCTCTTCGGCAACACCGACACCGCCGGCCAGGCGGCGGGTCTGATGGGCGCCGGCGCGGCCGCGATCCTGTTCTCGGCCTCGCTGTACAGCCCTCGGCTCGTCAAGCCGCTCGCCGCCGTCGCCGGTTGGCCGCTCGAGCGGCTGCGTGGGCTGACCGGCCGGCTGGCGCGCGAGAACGCGATGCGCAAGCCGGGCCGGACCGCCGTCACCTCGGCGGCGCTGATGATCGGCCTCGCGCTGGTCGTCTTCGTGACGGTGTTCGCCGCCGGGGTCAACCGCTCGATCGCGACGGCGATCGACACGAACTTCCAGGGCGACCTGACCGTCCAGAGCACCGACGGCTTCTCGCCGATCCCGAACACGATCGCCCGTGACCTGCGGCGCGTCGCCGGCGTCGACGACGTCGGCGCGCTGCGCTACAGCTACGCCAAGGTCGGCGACGAGCCCGGGCAGCAGCGGATCTCAGGGGTCGACCCCGCGACGATCGACCCCGTCTTCGACTTCGACTTCACCGAGGGCCCCACCGATGCGATCGCCAACCTGACCCCGCGCCAGGCGGTCGTCGACGAGGCGTACGCGAAGTCGAACGACCTCGACGCTCGGCGACACGCTGAAGGTCCTGACCCCGACCGGCAAGCGGACGTCGTTCCAGATCGTCGCCGCGGTCAAGGACCGCACCGACTTCCTCGGCAGCTTCGTGATCGACCAGCGGGCGCTGGCGCGCTGGTTCGGCGAGACGCGCGACACCTACGTGCTGGTCGGGATCGCGCCGGGTGCGGACGCGGCCGCGGTCGAGCAGCGCGTCAAGCGGCTGGTCAAGGAGCGCTACCCCTCGGCCGAGGCGCTCGACCAGGAGGAGCTCAAGCAGTCGCAGGAGCAGCAGGTCAACGGGCTGCTCAACCTGATCTACGCCCTGCTCGCGCTGGCGGTGATCGTGTCGATCTTCGGCATCGTCAACACACTGGCGCTGTCGATTCACGAGCGCACTCGCGAGCTCGGGATGCTGCGCGCGGTCGGCATGACGCGCCGTCAGGTCAAGCAGGTGATCCGCTACGAGGCCGTCATCACGGCGCTGATCGGCGCGCTGCTCGGCACCGCGCTCGGCGTCCTGTTCGCGGCGCTGATCTCGCGCCCGCTCGCCGACGAGGGCTTCGAGCTGGCCTACCCGGTCGGGCAGCTCGTCGTGATCCTCGTGCTGGCCGCGCTGGCTGGCGTAGTCGCCGCGATCGGACCCGCGCGGCGCGCGGCGAAGCTGGACGTCCTCGACGCGCTCGCCTACGAGTAGCGGCCGCCGCGGGTCGATCCGCAGAGCCGGTTAATAGGATCAGCGATTCATGGCGACCAGGCCCTCCACCGCCGCCGAGCTGACCGACAAGCTGCTCGCCGGCGACAAGCGCGCGCTGGCGCGTGCGATCTCGCTCGTCGAGAACGACGACCCCGAGGGCTGGGCGCTCGTCCGCGAGGTCTATCCGCGCACCGGCGAGGCGGCCGTGATCGGCTTCACCGGTCCACCCGGAGTCGGCAAGTCGACGCTGATCGGCGAGCTGACGCGCAGCTACCGCGAGCGCGACCGCCAGGTCGCCGTGCTGTCGATCGACCCGTCGTCGCCGTTCACAAAGGGCGCGCTGCTCGGCGACCGCATCCGTCTGACCGAGCACTTCCTCGACAGTGGCGTGTTCATCCGGTCGATGGCCAACCGCGGCGCGCTCGGCGGGCTCTCCGAGGCGTGCCTGCAGGCGGCGCTGCTGATGGACGCTTCGGGCAAGGACGTCGTCCTGCTCGAGACGGTCGGCGTCGGCCAAGCGGAGGTCGACATCATCGACCACGCGGACACCGTCGTCCTCGCGCTGATGCCCGGCTCCGGCGATTCGATCCAGGCGCTGAAGGCGGGCGTGATGGAGATCCCGGACGTGATCGTCGTCAACAAGTCCGACCACCCGCTGACCGACACGATGATCCGCGAGATCCGCGGCGTGCTGTCGCTCGGGCCTCAGAAGGGCTGGCGGGTGCCGATCGTCAAGACCGAGGCCTCGCGCGGCGAGGGGATCGAGGAGCTCGCCAAGGCGATCTCCGACCACGGCGAGTACATCGCCAGCGAGGGGACGCTCGCCGAGCGCCGCCGGCGCAACCTGATGAACGAGGTGCTCGCGCTGGCCGCCGGCCGGCTGCGACGGCGGCTCGAGGAGTCGCTGCGCGACGACGAGTCGGTCCGCGAGCTGCTCGACGAGGTCGTCGAACGGCGGATCGACCCGTCGACCGCCGCGACGCGCCTGCTCGAACGCGAGCTCTCAGCTCGCCTGAGCCGGAACGCGATTACCTGACACGGCATATATGCTGTAGTTCGGTCCGAACTGCAACGACTTCGCACCGATCACGGCGCTCCGGGGCCCTGGCCGGCCCTGGCGTCCGCCCCCGAACATATGTTCGCCGTCAACGAAGATCAGCGGGAAGGAGGGACGACATGTCCGAAATCACGATTCAGGTGCCGGCGGAGCCTCTCGCGGCGATCCGCACCGGCCTGGCTGGCCGGTCGGAGGGCGGCGACGACGACGCCCGGCGCCTGCTCGCCCAGCTCACCGCCCGAGGCTCCGGCAGCGACGGCCCGCGCGAGCTGACCGGAGCGCGCACGGTCCTCTGGGGCGCGGTCTACGACTCGCTCTGCGCGACGGCGGAGCGGCTCGCGGAGGACTGCAACGAGTACTGGCGCGGCGCCGTCGACCCGGACGAGATCCGAGCCGCGGCCGCCAGCTTGAGCGCCCACGTCGAGCTGTTGATCGGGCTCGGGCCACCGCCGGGCGACTAGCGCGTGACGAGTTCGTGGCGATTCGGGGGCAGAACCGTCGCAGTGCGGTGGTCCGCTGTCGCACGGCGCCGGAGACGATCCCCGGGTGCGCCGCGAGCAGGGACAGGCAACGGTCGAGTGGGTGGCCCTCGTCACGGTCGCGGCGCTCGTCCTTGGAGCGTCGCTGTTCGCCGTCCGAAGCGTCGACGGCCGATCGTTCGGGGCGGCGCTGACCCACCGTTTCGTGTGCGCGGTCAAAGGCGGCTGCGACGACGGCGACGAAGCCCTCCGCCGCGCCTACGGCGAGCGCGACGCCGACCTGGTCCGCCGCCACCTCCAGGGCCTCGTCTTCGAGCCCGGCGAGCGCCAGCTGCCCGTCGACTGGCGCGACTGCCGGGCCGTCGACTGCGCGGTCGCCGCCGACGATCGCGACCTCGACGTTCACCGCAGCGATGCCGGCCTGCCCGCGACCGCCTTCACGCGCCTGCTGCGCGACGGCGAGCGTCGCTACATCCAGTACTGGCTCTACTACCCGGATTCGAACTCGGCCTGGGCCGGGTCGGACAAGATCTGGAGGCACACCCCAGTCGGCAAGATCGGCGGGGTGGTGACGGGCTCCGAGCAGTACCCGGGCTACCACGCCGACGATTGGGAGGGCGTGACGGTCCGCGTCGAGCCCGACGGGAGCGCGGCGGTTCGCGTCACCTCGCATGGCCACTGGCAGTGGTGCAAGCGGGGCTGCGCCGACGCCTGGGGCCCCGCGACCGGCTGGGCCCGTGTGTCGCGCGGCAGTCACGCCGGCCACATCCCGACGGAGCTGCTCGCCGGCGTCCGCGACCGGCGGGCCGCCCGTCGTCGGCAACTGCCCGGCGCCGACTTGCGCGAGCGCACCGTGAGCCCGGAGGCGATTCGGCTGGTGCCGCTCGAGGGCATCGACAAGAACGGCTACCGCCGGCTCGACCCGGGCATCTCACCACCGTGGGAGAAGGACGCTTACGTAAATCCCGAGAGCCCAGGGTCGTAGCGGCTAGATTAGAAGTGACGCTGGCTATCGAAAGCGAGGACTCCCTATGGCGAGGACCGTGCGCGAGCAGCAGGACAAGCGACGCGAGGAGAAGCTGAAGCAGGTTCAGCAGCAGGTCGAGGAGGGCTCGCTCGTGATCCGGAAGATGACCGCGGCGGAGCGCAAGGCGAATCCTCCGCGTCCACCGAGGGAGAAGAAGAAGCGCTGACATGGCAAACTCCCCGGCCGGGTGCGGGCGGGGAAGCCAACAGACAAGGGTGTCAGGGCGATCGTAGACACGATCGTTCACAAAGCGGGCGGGATCAAGGTGCTGGCTGACGCCGGCATCGTGCGCCCGGTACGCCCGGACAAGCTCATCGCGGTCTCGAAGACGCTGCGCGAGTGGGGGCGCGGTCCGGCATCGGGCTACATCACCTCCGGCCTGCTCTGTCCCGACGAGATCGCGCTCATTGACGAGCGCGGGTCGCTGACCTTCGGCGAGGTCGACCGCCGCACCGACGCGCTCGCCAACGCGCTCGCCGCCGCCGGCGTACGCGCCCGCGACGGCGTCGGGGTCATGTGCCGCAACCACCGCGGCTTCGTCGAGGCCTCGGTCGCGGTCGCGAAGCTCGGCGCCCACGTCCTCTACCTCAACACCGCGTTCGCGGGTCCGCAGCTGGTCGAGGTCGTCGAGCGCGAGGGTCCCGTCGCGCTGATCTACGACGAGGAGTTCAGCGACCTGCTCGCGGGAGTCGGCGACGGGGTCGAGCGCTACGTCGCCTGGGTCGACGGAAGCGACGCGCCCGACCCGACGCTCGACGAGCTGATCGCCGCCGGCGCCGCCGGCCGCCCGTCACCGCCGCCCAGCGTCGGCCGCACCGTGATCCTCACCTCGGGAACGACCGGTGCGCCGAAGGGGGCAAACCGCCCGTCGCCGCAGTCGCTCGACCCGGCGATCTCGGTGCTCTCGAAGATCCCGCTCGAGCGCGGCGGGCGGACCGTCGTCGCAGCGCCGCTCTTCCACACCTGGGGCTTCGCGCACTTCGCGCTCGGCCTGATGCTCAACACCACCCTCGTGCTCCAGCGGCGCTTCGACCCCGAGGCGACGCTCGCCGAGATCGAGCGCACCCGCGCCGACGCGCTGGCGGTCGTGCCGGTGATGCTCCAGCGGATCCTCGAGCTGCCGGACGAGGTCCGCGCGCGCTACGACACCTCCTCGCTGAGGGTCGTGGCGGCGAGCGGATCGGCGCTCCCCGGCGACCTCGCCACCGAGTGGATGGACGCCTACGGCGACACGCTCTACAACGTCTACGGCTCGACCGAGGTCGCGCAGGCGACGATCGCCACCCCGGACGACATGCGCGCCGCGCCCGGGACCGCCGGCAAGCCGCCGCGCGGCACCGTCGTGCGGCTTTACGACGACCGGGGCAAGCCGGTCGCGCGGGGCGACACGGGCCGGATCTTCGTCGGCAACGAGTTCCTCTTCGCCGGTTACACCGGCGGCGGCAGCAAGGAGATCGTCGACGGCCTGATGGCGACCGGCGACGTCGGTCGCTTCGACGCCGCCGAGCGGCTGTTCGTCGAGGGCCGCGACGACGAGATGATCGTCTCCGGCGGCGAGAACGTCTTCCCGAAGGAGGTCGAGGACCTGCTCGCCCGCCACGACGCCGTCGTCGAGGCGGCGGCGCTCGGCGTCGCCGACCCGGAGTTCGGCCAGCGCCTGATCGCCTGGGTCGTCGTCGCGCCCGGCGTCGAGATCGGCGAGGCCGACCTCAAGGACCACGTCAGGGACAACCTCGCCCGCTACAAGGTGCCGCGCGAGATCCGCTTCATCGACCAGCTTCCGCGCAACGCCACCGGTAAGGTGCTCAAGCGCGAGCCTCGGGCAGACGGTCACCGAGGCCTGAGGTCGCGCAGGGGCTCGATGCCCCACTGCTCGGCGGCAGTCAGCAGCTCGGGCGTCAGCGGCCAGCGGTCCGGTCGCGCCTCCCCCTCGTGGTCCGGCACGCCGCCCTTGAGCACCATCGAGCCGGCGTTGTCGCCGATCGCGCGGATCGCGTTGACCTCGGCGGTGCTCAGCACGACCTCGGCGGGCGTCGCCGCCAGCTCGGCGCGCTGCGCCTCGACCGTCGCCGCGTCGCCGCCCCGCTCCTGGATCAGCGTCGGCACGGTGCAGGCGACGGCGTCGTGGGCGAGGTTCCACTGGCAGGCGAGCTGGAGCGGCGTCAGTCCGTGGCGGTCGGCCAACGGTCGCAGCAGCTCGACCCGCTCGCGGCCCTGCTCGATCCAGCCGGCGGGACGGAACGCGCGGTGGTCGCGCTCGCCGAGTCCCTCCGCCGAGCGCAGGCCGCCCCAGAGCAGCCCGCCGTAGTCGACGACGCGTGAGATCACGTTGACGCCGGCGTCGACGGCGGCGGGCAGCGCGATCTCGCCCGGCCACGGCTCGAGCGGCCCGAGGATCGTCATCGCCCAGTCGATCCGGTCGCCGTAGCGAGCGAGGCAGTCGATCAGGTCGAGCACGAACCCGTTCGCGGGTCCGGGGGCGATGCCGATCGCGCCTGCGAGCCCGTCGTCGCGCAGCGCCGCCATCCCGTCCCAGACCGCCTCGCTGGTGAAGCCGGCGCGGTCGGGGTTGTGCAGCAGCAGGACGTCGAAGCTGTCGACCCCGCAGCGCGCGAGGCTGCGCTCGGTCGCCTCGCGCAGATAGCCGGCGTAGGCGTCGGGCCGGCGCAGAGCCGGATCGGTGAAGCGCGGGAAGCCCTTCGCGCCCTGCCGCTCCCCGGCGTAGAAGTCGTGGCCGACCGCGCCCACGAGGCAGTAGTCGCCGTGTGGGACGCCGGCCAGCGCGCGCCCGACCAGCTCGTCGGCGGCCCCCTGGCCGTAGACGTCCGCGGTCAGGATCGTGTCGATCCCGTCGCCGGGGCGCAGCAGCGCCTCGAGCCGCTCCTCTTCGACCGGCTCGCCGAAGTGCATGAAGCGGCCGCCGCTCCAGGAGCCGATCGCCACGTGCCCGGGGGCTCTCACGGACCTGATGCTACGCGCGGCGCGACGGGGCGGCGGTGGGGCAGGCGAGGACCGCTACAGCCCGCTGCGGACCTCGGACAGCTCCGCCGCGAGGTCGGGCCAGACCGGGCGCATGCGCGCCGCGACGTCGGCGAGGTAGACGTCGGCCGTCATCCCGGCGACCGGGATCTCGCTGCTCGGACCGGCTCCCGATTCCGCGACGATCGCCGCGATCCGCTCGGTCTCGGACGCGGCGGCCGGTCGCAGCGCGGCGGCGGGATCGGTCTCGGCATCGGCGAGGAAGGCGGTCAGCGCTTCGCGGTCGAGCTTGCGCGGCACCTCCTGGTGGTCGACGACCGCCAGGCTCGGCACCGCGAGGTGCAGCTCGCCGAGCGCCGCGAGCCCGAACTCGTCGAGCTGACGCGCCTCCAGCGCTCCGGACGAGACGATCTTGCGCACGCGCCCGACGAGCCGCTCGGCGGTCGCGGGCGACTCGCCCAGCCGCTCCTCGGTCGCGACGGCGGCGACGATGCGGTCGCGCGCGATGTCGAGCGCGACGCCGTCCTGCTCGGACAGCTCGCTCGGCGCGCCGCAGGCGGCGACCGCCAGCGCGACGAGCGCGGCGATCGGGAGGGCCGGTCGCCGCACCTAGGCGTCGGCCGTGCGGCTGGCGAGCTCGATCAGGGCACGCGTGCCGAAGCCCGAGGCGCCCTTGCCGACGTAGGGGCGGCCGAGCTCCCAGGCGGTGCCCGCGATGTCCATGTGGACCCACGGCACGTCGCCGACGAAGTTCGCGAGGAAGTGCGCCGCGGTGATCGAGGACGCCTTGCGCCCGGCGGGCGCGTTGTCCAGCTCGGCGTAGGTGCCCTCGATCAGCTTCGCGGTCTCCTGGTGGAGCGGCAGCCGCCAGCCGAGCTCGCCGGTCGCCGTGCAGGCCGCCTCGACCTCGCGCGAACCAGTCGTCGTCGTTGGAGAACAGCCCGGCGTGGGTCGAGCCGAGCGCGACGATGATCGCGCCGGTGAGCGTCGCGAGGTCGACGATCCGCTCGGCGCCCTGCTCGACGGCGTAGGCGAGCGCGTCGGCGAGGATCAGCCGGCCCTCGGCGTCGGTGTTGTTGATCTCGATCGTCTTGCCGTTGAGCGCGGTGACGATGTCGCCGGGCTTGATCGCGTGGCCGCTCGGCATGTTCTCGGTCGACGGCACGACGGCGGTGATCGTGCACCGGCAGCGCGAGCTTCGCGATCGCGTCGATCGACTCGAGCACCGCGGCGCCGCCCGACATGTCGAACTTCATCTCCTCCATCTTCGCGCCGGGCTTCAGCGAGATCCCGCCGGTGTCGAAGGTGACCGCCTTGCCGACGAAGCCGAGGTGAGGGCCGCGATCGCCGCCGCTGTAGCGCAGCACGATCAGCCGCGGCTCGGCGTCGGTGCCCTGGGCGACGGCGGTGAACGCGCCCATCCCGCGCTCGACGATCTGCTCGCGGTCGAGCAGCTCGATCTCGACCGTCTCGTGACCGTCGGCGATCTCCTGAGCGCGGCCGGCGAGGAAGATCGGGTCGGCGACGTTCGACGGCAGGTTCTGCAGCTCGCGCGCGCGGTTGACGGCGTCGCCGGCGATCCGGCCGCGGCGTGCCGCGTCCTCCGAGACGCCGGGCCCGGCGATCTCGAGCGTCTCGAGGCCGTTCGGCTCGTCGCTGTCGTCGCGCTTCGGCTTGTAGCGGTCGAAGCGGTAGAGCTTGAGCAGCGTGCCCTCGACGAGCCCGACCTCGGCGCCGTCGTCGGGCAGCGCCCACGACAGCGAGACCGCAGCCCAGCTCGCGAGCGCGCCCGGCGACCGCCGCGGCTGCGACTCGGGCGCGCCTCGCCGTCGAACTCGTCGCGCTTGCCGAGCCCGGCGATCAGGACGCGGCGGTGGCCGCCGCCGGGAGCGTCCTCGTGCGCGACCGCGACCCTGCCGAGGCCCGGCTTGGCCTCGCCGAGCTCGACCAGCTGCTGGAGGTCGGCGTCGGGCAGGTGCTCGCCGTCGAACAGGCCCAGGACGCGGGTGTCGGCGGTGGTCTCCTCGGGCGGCCCGGGATTGACTGTGACGGCGATCTCACGCATGCTCAGGGAGTCTAAGGACGCCGCCTGGGCGAAGCCCTCCGGTAAGGTCTCTGGCCCCCGGACGCGAAGGAGACCGACGCCCCATGCCCAAGACCGTGATCCTCGGCACTGCCCGCACGCCGTTCGGCAAGATGGGCGGCGCGCTCGCGTCGTTCGACGCGACCGATCTCGGCGGTCACGCGATCGCCAGCGCGCTCGAGCGCGCGGAGGTCTCGGGGGACCAGGTCCAGCACGTGATCGTCGGTCAGGTCCTGCAGGCCGGTCAGGGCCAGATCCCCTCGCGCCAGGCGCAGATCAAGGGCGGCATCCCGAAGGAGGTCTCCTCGGAGACCGTCAACAAGGTCTGCGCGTCGGGCATGCGCGCCGCCGGCCTGATCGACCAGCAGGTCCGCGCCGGCGACCTCGACGTCGCCGTCGCCGCCGGCATGGAGTCGATGTCGAGCGCTCCCTACCTGCTCCCGAAGGCCCGCTTCGGCTACCGCATGGGCGACGCCAAGGCGCTCGACGCGATGGTCCACGACGGGCTGACCAACCCCTTCTCCGGCAAGCAGATGTTCGCCGAGGCGACCGAGGTCGGCGACGAGCTCGAGATCACGCGCGCCGACATGGACAAGTTCGCGCTGCGCAGCCACGAGCTCGCGCTCGAGGCGACCGACGAGGGCCGGCTCCCCGAGGAGATCGTCCCGATCACGGTCAAGTCGCGCAAGGGCGAGACGGTCGTCGAGATCGACGAGGCGCCGCGCCGCGGCAGCACGCTCGAGACGCTCGCCAAGCTTCCCGGCCTGACCGGGCCCGACGGGCTCGCACACCGCGGGCAACGCGCCGGGCGTCAACGACGGCGCCGGCGCGATCGTGCTCGCCAGCGACGAGTGGGCGAAGGCCAACGGCCGTACCCCGCTCGCGACGATCGTCGGCCAGGCCGCGGTCGGCGACGACTTCCCGTACCTCGCCCGGACGCCGGCGAACGCGACCAGGAAGGTGCTCGAGCAGGCCGGCCTGTCGATCGACGACATCGACCTGTTCGAGATCAACGAGGCGTTCGCCTCGGTCGCGATCAACTCGGTGCGGATGCTCGGCATCGACGAGGCGAAGGTCAACGTCAACGGCGGCGCGATCGCCCTCGGGCATCCGATCGGCGCCTCGGGCGCGCGAATCCTCGGCTCGCTCGTGCACGAGCTGCGCCGTCGCGGCGGAGGCCTCGGCGTCGCCGCGATCTGCTCCGGCGGGGGCCAGGGCGACGCGATGATCGTCGAGGTCGCCGGCGCATGACCGCTGATTGCGCGAGACTCTGATCATGGTTTCCGATACCGAAACAGCCCAGGAGCGGTCCGCGACCGGCCGCAAGATCCGCGTCGTCGTCGCCAAGCCCGGCCTCGACGGTCACGACCGCGGCGCCAAGATCATCGCCCGCGCGCTGCGCGACGCCGGCATGGAGGTCATCTACACCGGCCTCCATCAGACCCCGGAGCAGATCGTCGAGACCGTCATCCAGGAGGACGCCGACGCCGTCGGCCTGTCGATCCTGTCGGGCGCTCACATGACCCTCGTGCCGCGGATCGCCGCGCTGCTGAAGGAGCAGGGCGTCGACGACGTCGTGCTCGTGGTGGGGGGGACGATCCCCGCCGACGACATCCCCGAACTCAAAGACTTGGGTGTCTCTGAGATCTTCACGCCGGGAGCGCCGGTCCAGGAGATCATCGACTTCATCGAGAAATCCGTAGACTGACTCGTCAGTCAACGTTCCAAGGCAACGTTCCAAGGAGTCCCCTTGAAGATCTGCGTCCTCGTAAAAGAGGTACCTGACGCCGCCGTCGAGAAGCGCATCGACCCAGCTTCGAAGCGACTCGACCGCAGCGGCGAGAAGAATCTGAATCCCTTCGACACCCACGCCATCGAGGCTGCCATGCAGCTCAAGGAGGGCGGCGCGGTCGAGGTCGAGGAGGTCGTGGCGGTGACGATGGGCCCGGAGAGCGCCTTCCGCGCGCTCCACAAGGCCGTCTCACTCGGCGCCGACCGCTCTGTCCACCTGACCGACGAGGCCCTCGCGGGCTCCGACGTCGCCGCCACCGGCTACGCCCTGAGCAAGGTGCTCGAGGCTGAGAGCCCCGACCTGGTCCTGCTGGGCCAGCAGTCCGACGACGGCGAGTGCTACACGATCGGCGCGGTCGTCGCCGACCACCTCAAGATGCCGTCGCTGACCCAGGTCATCAAGATGGACGTCGAGGGCGGCAAGCTGCGCTGCGAGCGTCAGGCCGAGTACGGCTACGACACCGTCGAGATCGCCCTGCCCGCCGTCATCTCGGTCGGCGACGCGATCAACGAGCCGCGCTACCCGTCGCTGAAGGCGATCATGGGCGCGAAGAAGAAGCAGCTCGACACCAAGTCGACGGGCGACGCCGGCATCGACGCCGGCCGCGTCGGCGAGGGTGGCTCGCGCACCGCGGTCCTGGGCATCAACCCGCCCCCCGCCAAGGAGGCCGGCGAGATCATCGAGGACGAGGACACCGCCGAGACGGTCGAGAAGATCGTCAACTGGCTGGATGAGAGGAAGCTGCTGGCATGAGCGGGATCCTGACCTACGCGCTCCACTACGAGGGCGCCTTCAACAAGAACTCGCTGGGTGCCGTCTCCGAGGGCGCCAAGCTCGCCAAGGAGATCGGCGGCGACGCCGCGGTCGTGGTCGTCGGTGGCGACGACCTCACCGACGACCTCTGCGCGTCGCTCGGCAACTACGGCGCGACCAAGGTCTACCGGGTCAAGGGCCCGGAGGGTCTCGGCGCTCCGGTGGTCGACGCGATGGCGAAGATCATCGGCGACAACGGCTACAGCTACGCGCTGTTCGGCGGTGGCCTGCTCGGCTTCGAGATCGGCGCCGGCCTGACCGCGCGCCTGAACGCCGGCGTCACGATGGAGGTCACCGCGGTCAAGGCGCAGGGCGGCAAGCTCGTCGCCGAGCGGCCGATCCTCCAGGACTCGGCGATCGTCGACGTCGACTACGTCGGCGAGCCGGGCATCATCATCGGCCGCCTGAACGCGTTCGACATCGTCGAGAGCGGTGGCGGCGCGGCTGAGGTCGTCGACGTCGACGTGACGTTCGAGGCGCACTCCGGCCAGGCCGTGATGGTCCAGCGTGGCGAGCAGCGTGGCGCCGACGTGAACATCGAGGACGCCGAGCTGCTCGTGGCCGGCGGCCGCGGTCTCGGCAAGGCCGAGGGCTTCCAGCTCTGCGAGGACCTCGCGGGCGCGCTCGGCGGTGCCGTCGCGGCGACCCGCGCGGTCGTCGACGCCGGCTGGTACCCCTACGCGGCGCAGATCGGCCAGACGGGCAAGACCGTCGCGCCGAAGCTGTACCTCGCGGCCGGCATCTCGGGCGCGATCCAGCACAAGGTCGGCATGCAGGCCTCGGAGAACATCGTCGCGATCAACAAGGACGCGAACGCGCCGATCTTCGAGTTCTGCGACCTCGGCATCGTCGGCGACCTCAACGCGATCATGCCGAAGCTGACCGAGGCGATCAAGGCGAAGAAGGGCTAGGTACTCGATGTCCTCCGCGAACGGCAACGGGAAGGTCGCTCCGGCGGCTTTCCCGCCTCCCGTCAAGTCTCCTGACGAGTTCATCAAGCGCGGGCTCGACCCCGAGGATGAGCTGATCGAGATCGGCGTCGCGATCGTCGGCGGCGGTACCGCCGGCCTCGCTTGCGCGAACCGGCTGCTGCAGCTGCTCGCCGACGATCCCGAGACAATGGAGAGCCTTGGGGAGGTGCCGGTCGCGGTCATCGAGAAGGCCAAGACCTGCGGCGGGCACAACCTGTCCGGCGCGGTCGTCCGGCCGGAGCCGCTCGAGCGGCTGTTCCCGGACCTGACGCGTGAGGACTGGCGCAAGGAGGGCTTCGCCTTCGGCGAGGTCGAGAAGGAGGCGGTCTACATGACGCCGACCGCCAAGACCTCGCTGCGGATCCCGACCCCGCCGCCGTTCAAGAACCACGGCAACGAGGTCATGTCGGTCTCGGCGCTCGCGCGCTACCAGCAGCGGATCGCCGAGGAGAACGGCGCCTACCTGCTGACCGAGACCGCGGCGACGCAGCTAATCGTCGAGGACGGCAAGGTCGTCGGCGTCCGCTCCGGCGACAAGGGCCGCGGCAAGGACGGGGAGCCGCTCGGCAACTTCGAGCCCGGCACCGACATCAAGGCCAAGGCGACCGTGCTCGCCGAGGGCTGCTGGGGCCACCTGACCGGTCCGGCGATCCGCGAGTTCGACCTTGGCGAGGGGCGCGAGCCCCAGACCTGGGAGCTCGGTGTCAAGGAGGTCTGGAAGGTCCCGAAGCCGCTCGACCGGCTGATCCACACGATCGGCCCGTGGCCAGTCGCCACGTCGAAGAAGTACGGCCAGGTCGGCGGCACCTGGATCTACCCGATGAAGGACGAGAAGACCGGCGACGACCTCGTCTCGATCGGCTTCGTGATCGACCTCGAGTACGCCGACGCGACCACCTCGGCCCACGACCTGCTGCAGACCTTCAAGATGCACCCGCTCGTCAAGAAGATCCTCGAGGGCGGCGAGCGCGTCGGCTGGGGCGCCAAGGCGCTGCCCGGCGGCGGCTACTGGTCGATGCCGAAGCTGACGATGCCCGGCGCGCTGCTTGTGGGCGACGCGGGCGGGATGGTCGACACGGTGGCGCTGAAGGGCGTCCACCACTCGATCAACTCCGGCATCCTCGCCGCCGAGGCGATCTACGAGTCGCTCAAGCAGGGCTCGACGGACTTCTCCTCCTACGAGACGGCGATCGAGGAGTCGGTCACCGGCAAGGAGCTGTGGGAGGTCCGCAACACCCGCCAGCCGTTCTCCAAGGGCTTCTTCGTCGGCGGTCCGCTCGTCAACCTGATGATCGCGACCAAGGGCAAGATCCCGGTCCGCCTGCCCTGGCATCGCCAGGACGAGCGCGAGATGTTCATCGGCAAGACGTCGAAGAAGTACCCGAAGCCGGACGGCAAGTACACGTTCGACAAGCTGTCGAGCGTCTTCATCACCGGCAACGCGACGCGCGACGACGCGCCGAACCACATTCGCGTCCAGGAGAACGTCGCACGTGAGGTGGCCGAGACGTGGAAGTGGATGTGCCCGGCGGGCGTGTACGAGATTCCCGACGACGCGCCCGAGACGGGCAACGTCGACGTGATCGTCAACTACACGAACTGCGTCCAGTGCGGCGCGATCACGGCCAAGGGCGGTCGCCTGACGACGCCCGAGGGCGGGGATGGCCCGCTCTACCAGAACACCTAGCCGCGCATCCGTCGTCGGCGGCGGTTCCTTCGGGACCGCCGTCGCGCTGCTGCTCGAGCGCGCCGGCGTGCGCACGACCCTGCTCTGCCGCACCGAGGAGCAGGCGCGCACGCTGATCGAGGCGCGCGAGAACCAGCGCTACCTGCCCGGGCGTCGAGCTGCCGTCGAGTCTGAAGATCCGCGCGCTTCGGCGCCCGCGACGACCAGTTCCGCCGGCCCGACCTCGTCTTCCTCGCGGTTCCGTCGAAGGGGCTCGGCGAGGCCGTCTCGGCGATCGAGCGGCTCGGGGTGTCGCCGCAGGCCGGCATGGTGTCGCTCGCGAAGGGGCTCGTGCCGCCGGACGGGATGCCGCCGACGGCCGCGCTCGAGCGCGCCTTCGGCCCTGAGCGGACGGCCTGCGTCGGCGGTCCGGCGCACGCGCGCGAGATGGTCGAGACCGGCGCCGGCCTGGTCTGCGCGCTCGCACTCCGAAGAGCTCGCGCTGCGCGTGTCGGAGCTGTTCCAGCGGGCGGGCGTGGTCTGCGAGGCGTCGAACGACCCCGTCGGCGTCGAGCTGCGCCGGAGTGGCGAAGAACGCTGCCGCCGTAGCCGTCGGCGCGACCCAGTCGCAGGGCCTCAACGCGGCCGGCATGGCAGCCGCCGACATCTTCCTCGAGGTGCTGTCGCTTGCCGAGCTGTGGGGCGGCTCGGCGCGCACGTTCGTCGGTCGCGGCGGCACCGGCGATCTCGTCGCGACGGCGCTCGCGCCGACCTCGCGCAACCGCAGCGCCGGCGAGCTGCTGGCCGCCGGGACGCCGGCCGCCGAGATCCCGGAGCGGCTCGGCCAGGCGGTCGAGGCGCTCGAGACCGTGCGCCTGCTGGCGCACGCGATCGAGCGCGCCGGGCTCGAGGCTCCGGTCGACCTCGGCGCTCGCGCGGCTGATCGACGGCGACCTGCCGCTCGACGACTGGATCGCGGCTGGTTCGCGCCAAGCAGCCGCCCCCGGCGCGCTTCGCCCGCTCACGCGGCTGGTGGGAGCGAATCCGCGACCGCTTCGCGGCGGCGCAGGGGCAGAGCTGGCGGACCCCGCTAAACTGCTTGGCCGCCCATGAAGACCGACATCCATCCCGACTACGTCGAGGCCCACGTCCGCTGCACCTGCGGCAACGAGTTCACGACTCGTTCGACGAAGGCCGATCTGCACGTCGAGATCTGCTCGAACTGCCACCCGTTCTACACGGGCAAGCAGAAGCTGATCGACACCGGCGGTCGTGTCGAGCGCTTCCGCCGTCGCCAGGCGCGCGGCCGCGCCGGCTCCTGACCCGGGCTCACCGCCGCAACTAGCGGGCGGCGCCGCTGTTTAGGGGGCCAATGACCGGCCGTGTCTCGATCGTCGCCGTGCTGGCGGCCGCAGTCGCGGTCGCCGCGTCGGGCGACCGCCCCGCCGCCGCGGCGAAGCCGGACCCGCTCGCCGCAGCGACGGGCGTGCAGCTGCTCGAGTGCTCGACGGGCAAGCAGGCGAGCAAGCGCTCGGGCTGTTCCGGGGATCGATGTCGCAGATCTCCGCGGGGCAGGGGATGCGGATGCAGTACCAGCTCGGCGAGCGGGTCGGCCGCGGCATCTGGCGGCGGGTGTCGGCGCCGGGCGCTGAACGCCTGGCACGCTGCGCAGCCCGGCGTCAAGCAGTTCGGCTACCGGCAGAAGATCGACGCCCTTCAGCCGGGCACCTCCTACCGCGTCCACATCACCTTCGAGTGGCTCGACGCCGCCGGTAAGACACTCCAGCAGACGGTCAGGCGCTCGCCCACCTGCCGCCAGCCGGGGCGGCTGCCGAACCTGCATCCACGCGGCGGGCTGTCGGTCGAGCCGGGTCCGACGGACCAGACGCGGCTCTACGCGGTTCAGGTGCGCAACACCGGGACGGCGACCGCGCGCAAGGTCGAGGTGCGGTTGCGTGTCGACGGGGCGGAGGTCGACGTGCGGTCGATCGGCGCCCTGCAGACCAGGGAGTCACGCGCCATCCGCTTCGTCGGGCCGGTCTGCAAGCGGTCGGTGACCGTGGAGGTCGATCCGCGCGACACGGTGCGCGAGATCACCGAGCGGGACAACACGGTCGAGCTGGCCTGTCCGCCGCCCGGATCGCCGATCGCTCTCTGAGGGCGCCGATACGATTCGCCGGGTGAGCGCCGAGCCACAGCTCGAGGCCGCCGGCGACCTGCCCATCGGCGGCCAAGCCGTGCTCGAGGGCGTGATGATGCGCGGCGCCTCGACCTGGGCGGTCGCGGTGCGCAAGCCGACGCCGGAGCAGCTCGAAGGCGGCGAGCTGCGACCCGACCGAGGGCGCTAGAGGCGAGATCGAGGTCGTCACCGAGCCGCTCGTCTCCTATGCCAAGAGCCACCGCTGGGCGCGGCTGCCGGTGCTGCGCGGATCGGTCGCGCTCTACGAGTCGCTGAAGATCGGCCTCAAGGCGCTCGGGATCTCGGCGAACGCCCAGCAGCCGCCGGACGAGCAGGGCGACCGCCAGGAGATCGGTGGCGCCACCTGGGCTGGCACGGTCGCCTTCGCGCTGCTGTTCGCCGTCTGCCTCTTCTTCCTGCTGCCGGCGTTCGCGACCAACCTCTTCAAGGACTCGATCCCCAACTCGCTCGTCTTCGTGACGATCGAGAAGCTTGTGCGGATCGGGATCTTCCTGCTCTACCTGTGGCTGGTCTCGCGCCTGCGCGACCTGCAGCGCGTCTTCGAGTACCACGGCGCCGAGCACAAGACGATCTCCTGCTACGAGGCCGGGCTCGACCTCACTCCCGAGAACGCCCAGCGCTTCTCGCGCCTGCATCCACGCTGCGGCACCAGCTTCCTGCTGATCGTGATGGTCGTCGCCATCTTCGTCTTCGCGCCGCTCGGCAAGCTCGACTGGCAGTGGCTGCTGATCTCGCGCGTGGTCGGCATCCCGCTCGTCGCCGGCCTCGCCTTCGAGGTCATCAAGTGGTTCGGCCGCAACCGCACCAAGCGCTGGGCCCGCATCCTGATGTGGCCCGGCCTCCAGCTCCAGCGCCTGACCACCCGCGAGCCCGACCTCGCCCAGCTCGCCGTCGCCATCGCCGCCCTCGAGGCCGTCCTCGAGTTCGAGGACCCCGCGGCCGTCACCGACGCCGAGCGCGTCGCGATGGAGGTTGGCGCCTAGCGCCACCTGGCCGGCAGGATATGTACCCTCGCCTGGGTTCGTTAGCGAGGGAGCGGGTCTGATGCGCATCGAGAATAGGCTGCGTTCAGTGGCGGTTGCCGTTGTGGTGGTCAGTGTTGGGGCTCTGGCCGGGACGGCGCACGCGGAGACCACTGTCAGTGGGGATCGCGACGCCAACGTTCCTCTGGTCATCGATCCAGCTTCGGATCCAACGGATCCGCTTGTGGTGGACCAGCCCGTGTCCGGGCTCACGGTTGCATTCATCCAACGGATGCCCGTGACCAAGGTGGTCAATGAGATCACCGTCGGGGATATCGGACAGTGGTCCGGATGTGCTGCGCCGACCACGACTCGGATCTACATTCGAGAGCATCCTGGGACCGGCGAGCTGGGCAGTGAGGTCAACGACAGCCAGCAGATCGCCTACTCCCCAACGACCGACGCCATGCCAGCCACGCTTGGGACGATCACCTACAGCATTCCGGCGACCGTGTTCCGTGAGGGACGTGGCTACAGCATTCGCCTGCAGGCGACCAACTGCTCGCACGTTCGGCTCAGGACGTGGGAGCACAACGCTCCCGTGGTCAATGGGGGCCCAGATATCTGCACTGAGGCGCCGGCGTACAAGCGCCTCTGGCACGTAAGCGGCTTGGACGATTCGAACTGGGAGTGCGTCAACCGGCTGCCAGGAGTGCGGAGCTTCGATCCGTCGATGCCAACCGGGTGGCTGGCCAACAGGCACGCGGGCACCAGCCAAGACATCTTGTGGGCGTTTCACGGTGGCAGCCTCAACGCTTGCGATACGTCGATTAACCCCGATCCCGCGGCGCTGGGGGCGAGCGAGCACTACTGGCGCCACCGGGCGGGACAGACGAATCCGGACTGGGTCTGCATCTGGTCCCAGTTCGCCGACTATGGCACCACGGTTCCAGACGGCTGGTACTACGCCTTGCCATGGCGCGTCGAGCGCACCGGCGCGCCACGCGACGTATACGTTCGGCTCGGCACTGTGAACTACGGAGCGCTGTTGGCAGCGCATGCACCCGTCTTGAAGTACGACAGCGGTGAGACGTTCCATGCCATCTCGCCTGGCGCGATGACGGACCTAGACGATTCGCCGCCGGGGGGATATAGCCTCAGCGACGCTTTCGTGAGCGCGGTGCGCGACAGCTCCGGTGAAGAGATCGCTGCTGCGGGGTCTCCTGGCCCCGGTGCCGGCCCCTGGCCGCCGATCATGGTCCTGGGAACGTTGGGTGAGCACTACTGGTTTGGGCCCGACCCGGAAGATCAGCCCTCCGCATCCTCCACCGATTATCTCGACCCGCGCGGAAGCTCGACCTCAACCTATGAGGCCGACGCCGCGTCAATGGGGACTTCGCCCCTCTATGCAGACAAGGTCTACGGGCGGGTGGTACACGGAGGCGATGACGGTCCAGGTGGCGAGCTGGACGGCAGACTATGGCTGCAGTACTGGATGTTCTACTACCACAACCCGATCGAGCTTCTATCCCATGAGGGCGACTGGGAGATGGTGCAAGTGGGATTGAACAGCGCTCATCAGCCGGAGATCGCCGTCTACAACCAGCACGATGGGGGCGAGGTGTGTAGCTGGAATGAGGTAGAGGTGAGTGGGGCTCGGCCGGTGGTCTACGTCGCGGAGGGTAGTCACGCGTCGTACTTTGGGCCAGAGCGAATCCCGTTGGAGCACTTCTATGACCACGCTGATGGGTCGGGCGGGACCCTGCTGAGTCCCGACCTGGTCGAGGTCACGGCAGATGATCCTCGTTGGATTGCTTGGCCAGGAACATGGGGAGACGCTTCGAATAGTCCCAGGGGCCCTCGGTTCCAGGCCGATAAGTGGTCCGATCCGACAGCATGGAAAAGCGGACTTGACTCCTGTTGACGCAGAAACCGGAAGCCGGCCGACCACCTTGACCAGGCACATGGGGTGGTTCGGCCTTGCGTTGGCCTTCGCGTTCTTCTGGGCGCAGGTGATTGTCTACATCGGTTCGATTCAGGGATGTGAGAATGTCGATCCCGGCACCTCGCGAAGCGACATCTGCGATGTCTTCTCGCCGTGGGGACGAATCTGGATCCTCGTGGGCGCGCCGATGATCGTCATCGTGAGCGGAATCTGGGGGCAGCGACAGGGACGGGTTCGGTTCCTCCTGGCGGGCCTCGTCGTAGCGCTGCTCATCGGGACCGCGTTGCCGTTGATCGGTCTCTACACGACGTCGACGCGATGAAGGGCAAGCGGCTCGGTGCGTACCTGCTGATAATCGTCACGGCCCTAGCTGGCTGCGGCGGCTCCGAGGAACCTCATAGTAGTCCCGAGGTTCCTCCCCCCTCCGCTGCCTCCAGCCGCACGTCGGTACTCAGTAATGGCCGCGACCGTCGTCACGGATTGCGGGAGCGAGCTGATGGGTCGCGACCCATCATCAAAGACTCGGGTGCCGTGTACGTGCCCCCGGATCGACCCAGCACGAACGTTGTCGAGCCGCAGCGGAACTGTAAGGACAGAGTCGACGCGTCTGGAGGCCGAGTCTTCTTCCCTCCGGCCCCGGGTCTCAGTGCGACTCGGCTTAGGGACGTGGTGAGGATTCGTTACCGCGTGGCCGACGTACCCAGGCGGTGTGCGCCGACCGCCTTGCGCCTTGTCCTAGACGTCAACGACGATGCTCTCCCCGGGCGCAGCACGGTGGTTGGGGCGCTGCGTTTGAGAGGGCGGGTTGATCTAGAGTTGCCCGTCGGCTTGAAGAATGCGGATGTCGTGCGAGCGACAGTGCGGACTCGGCGAAACGCGCCTAGCGACGGGGTAGCTGTGGCGATACGCCGATAGCCAGCCGATTCGACTCGAGGTGCTGGAGGGTACGCTTGGCCGGCGATGATCGAGAAGCTGGTCGAGCAGATCGAGAGCCGGTTCGCCGAGCTGTCGGAGCAGATGTCCGACCCCGAGGTGATCGGGGATCGTGAGCGCTATGCCGGGGTCGGGCGGGCGTACAGCGCGCTCGAGCCGGCGGCGGAGCTGGCGCGCGAGTGGCGGACGGCCGCCTCGGACGCGGCTGGCGCGCGCGAGATGCTGAGCGAGGACGAGGACCCGGAGATCCGCGCGATGCTGGAGACGGCCGAGGAGCGGTTGGGGGCGCTCGACGAGGAGATCCGGCTGGCGATGGTCGAGCCCGACCCCAACGACGACAAGAACGTGATCGTCGAGGTCCGCGGCGGGACCGGCGGGGAGGAGGCCGGGCTGTTCGCCGGCGACCTCTACCGGATGCTCACCCGCTACGCCGAGCGGCTCGGCTTCACCCCCGAGGCGATGAACGTCGCCGACGGCGACTACACCTTCGCGATCAAGGGACAGGGCGCCTACAGCGTCTTCAAGCACGAGGGCGGCACGCACCGTGTCCAGCGCGTCCCCGAGACCGAGTCGCAGGGACGCATCCACACCTCGACGGCGACCGTCGCGGTGCTGCCCGAGGTCGAGGACGTCGAGGTCCAGATCGACCAGAACGACCTCCAGATCGACGTCTACCGCTCGTCGGGGCCGGGCGGGCAGTCGGTCAACACGACCGACTCGGCGGTGCGGATCACCCACAAGCCGACCGGCGTCGTCGTCTCGATGCAGGACGAGAAGTCGCAGCTGCAGAACCGCGAGCGGGCGATGCGCGTGCTGCGCGCTCGCCTCTACGAGCGCGAGCTGGCGGCCCAGCAGGCCGAGCTGGCCGAGACCCGCCGCTCGCAGGTCGGCACGGGCGAGCGCTCCGAGAAGATCCGCACCTACAACTTCCCGCAGGACCGCGTCACCGACCACCGTGTGAAGCTGACCAAGGGCGAGGTCCAGCGCGTCCTCTCCGGCGAGCTCGACGACTTCACCGCGGCGCTCGAGGCGGAGGAGAAGCGCCAGCGGCTCGAGGCAAGCTCGCTCGTCGAGAGCTGATGGTCGTGCGCGACGCCGTCGGCGCGGCCGTCGACGCGCTCGCGGCCGCCGGCTGCGACACGCCGAAGCTCGACGCCGAGGTGCTGATCGCCGACGCGCTGGGCGTCGACCGCGGTGTGCTGGTGGCGGACGGGAGCCGAGCCGTGCCGCCGGCCGCGACGCGCGAGATCGGCGAGCGGATCCGGCGCCGCGTCCAGCGCGAGCCGGTCGCCTACATCCTCGGGTCGCGGGGCTTTCGCCGGATCGAGATCGCGGTCGACTCGCGCGTGCTGATCCCGCGTCCGGAGACCGAGCTGCTGGTCGAGGTCGCGCTCGAGCTGCCCGCGGGCGCGTGGGTCCACGATGTCGGCACCGGCAGCGGCGCCGTCGCGCTCGCGCTGGCCGACGAGCGCCCCGACCTGCGCGTCACAGCCTCTGACCTGTCGCCCGAGGCTGTGGCGGTCGCGACCGCGAACGCGCGGCGGCTCGGCCTGCCGGTCGCGCCGGTCGTCGCGGACGGGCTTCCGGCCGTTGCGCCGGACGGCGCTGCCTCCGTCGAGGGCGACCCCGGCGTCGCGCCCGACCTCGTCGTCGCCAACCTGCCCTACGTACGCGACGACGAGTGGTCCGGGCTGGCGCCGGAGATCACCCGCTACGAGCCGCGCTCCGCGCTGACCTCGGGCGCCGACGGCCTCGACGCGATCCGTGCGCTGGTCGCCCAAGCCCCGGCGGGTACGCGGCTTGCGCTCGAGCACGGCTTCGAGCAGGGGGCGGCGGTGCGGGCGCTGCTGGACGCGGCCGAGACCAGGCGCGACCTCGCCGCCCACGAGCGGGTGACGGTGGGGGTGGTCGGGTGAACGTCGCGGCGTTCGAGCGGACGATCGCCAGGGGCGGCGTCGCGGTCTTCCCGGCCGACACGGTCTACGGGACTCGCCGCCGACCCCGACCAGCCCGCGGCCGTCCGCCGGCTCAGCGAGCTGAAGCGGCGGGACCCGGCCCAGCCGAGCGCGGTGATGTTCTTCGCCCTCGCCCCGGCACTCGCCGCTCTTGCCGGATCTCGGGCCGCGCACGCGGGCCGCGTTCGAGCTGCTGCTGCCCGGCCCGCTGACGCTGATCGTCGCCAATCCTCGACGCGCTCTTCCCGCTCGCCTGCGGCCCCGACCCGGGCCGCGTCGGTATCCGCGTGCCGGCGCTCGCCGGCCCGCTCGCGCCGCTGACCGCGGTCGACCGTGCCCGTCCTGCAGTCGAGCGCGAACCTCCACGGCGGCGCCGACCCGCGCCGGCTCGCCGACGTTCCCGCCGCGCTGCGCGCCGCGGCCGATCTCGTCCTCGACGGCGGCGAGCTGCCCGGCACCGCCTCGACCGTCGTCGACCTGTCCGACTTCGACACCGCTGGCACCTACCGCGTTCTCCGAGAGGGCGCAATCTCGGCTGGAGCGCTCGCCGAGCTGCTCGCGCGGATCGCCTGAAGGATCGTTGGGGTGATCGCCCCAACAATCCTTCGAACGCCTGCGCGGGCGTTCGCTCGGAGCGAGATTCCGGCGTCCGGCGGTGTGGCCGGCGAGACGCCGCTGGTACCGTGGCCGACGTGACCGATCTGAGCCCTGACTACTTCACAAAGCCCGTCTCCGAGGTCGATCCCGAGATCGCCGCAGGTGCTCGACGACGAGCTTCGCCGCCAGGAGACGACGCTCGAGATGATCGCGTCGGAGAACTTCGTGCCGCAGGCGGTGCTGGACTGCCAGGGCTCGGTGCTGACCAACAAGTACGCCGAGGGCTACCCGGGCAAGCGCTACTACGGCGGCTGCGAGTACGTCGACGTCGCCGAGCCGCTGGCGATCGACCGCGCCAAGGAGCTGTTCGGCGCCGAGCACGCCAACGTCCAGCCGCACTGCGGCGCGCAGGCCAACGCCGCCGCCTACCACGCGCTGCTGCAGCCCGGCGACACGCATCCTCGGGATGAAGCTCGACCACGGCGGCCATCTCACCCACGGGATGAAGATCAACTTCTCCGGCCGGCTCTACGAGATCGTCGCCTACGGGGTGTCCGACGACGACTCGCGCGTCGACATGGACGTGCTCGCAGCGGCTCGCCGAGGAGTACCGGCCGAAGCTGATCCTCGCCGGCTGGTCGGCCTACCCGCGCCAGCTCGACTTCGCGCGCTTCCGCGAGATCGCCGACTCGGTCGGTGCCTACCTGATGGTCGACATGGCGCACTTCGCCGGCCTCGTCGCGGCCGGCGAGCACCCGAGCCCGGTGCCCTACGCCGACGTCGTCACCACGACGATCCACAAGACGCTCGGCGGCCGCGCGCGGCGGCATGATCCTGTGCGCGCGAGGAGCACGCCAAGAAGATCAACTCGGCCGTCTTCCCCGGTCAGCAGGGCGGCCCGCTGATGCACGTCATCGCCGCCAAGGCGGTCGCGCTGAAGATCGCCGCAGTCGGAGCTGTTCCGCGAGCGCCAGCGGCGCACGCGCGCCGGCGCCGCGGCGATCGCCGAGGAGCTGCTCGCGGCCGGCGTCAACGTCCTCACCGGCGGCACCGACGTCCACCTCGTGCTCGTCGACCTGCGCGACTCCGAGCTCGACGGCCAGCAGAGCCGAGGACCGCCTGCACGAGATCGGCATCACGGTCAACCGCAACGCGGTCCCCAACGACCCGCGCCCGCCGATGGTCTCGTCGGGCCTGCGGATCGGCACGCCCGCGCTCGCGACGCGCGGCTTGCAGGTCGACGACTTCCGCGAGATCGGCAAGATCGTCGCCGACGCGCTCACCGGCGACTTCGAGCGACGCCGTCCGCGCCGAGCTGACGCGAGCGCACGCGCGCGCTCGCCGAGCGCTATCCGCTGTACCCGCAGCTCGCGCGGGCCACGACCGTCGCCTAGGGGTGGCCGTCGCGGCGATCGCCCTCTAGGCTTTCCGGCATGACGGAGGCGTCCGCGCCGAGGCTCGACCTCGAGCAGGCAAAGCACGACATCGAGCAGGCGATTCGCAATCGCCCAAGCCTGCGCGGGGTCAGCCACCAGTGGGCCTTCTTCGTCTCGCTCGTGCTCGCGGTCCCGCTGATCGTCACCGCGCCGGCGGGCAAGGGCACGCTCGCCGCGGCGATCTACGCCGCCTGCGTCACCCTGCTGTTCGGCACCAGCGCCCTCTACCACCGCGTCACCTGGCGCACCGACGGCGCGCGCCGCTGGATGCGGCGGCTCGACCACTCGGCCATCTTCCTGCTGATCGCCGGCACCTACACGCCGTTCGCGCTGCTCGTGCTGCACGGGTCGCTCGCCGACGTCGTGCTGGCGGTCGTCTGGAGCGGAGCGGTCGGCGGCATCCTGCTGAAGCTGCTCTGGATCGACGCGCCGAAGTGGCTGGCGGCGGTCATCTACGTCAGCCTCGGCTGGGTCGCCGTCGCGGTCACGCCGGACCTGATCGGCCAAGTCGGCGTCGTCGCCTCGATCCTCGTGGCGGTCGGCGGCATCCTCTACACGCTCGGCGCCGTCACCTACGCGCTGCGACGGCCCGACCCGATCCCCACCGTCTTCGGCTACCACGAGGTCTTCCACGCGCTGGTGATCGTCGCGGCAGCGCTCCAGTACGCGGTCATCGCGTTCTGGGTCCTACCCCAGGCCTGACCACCGCCGCCGCCAGTACGCTGCGGCTCAGATGAACGACCTCGACGCGCTCTGGGCGTTCTTCGTCGCGGCGGCGGTCGCGCTCGTCCTGACTCCGGTGACGGCGCGCCTGGCGCGGCGCGTCGGGGCGGTGGCGCTGCCGCGCGAGCGCGACCTCCACGACTCGCCGATGCCGCGGCTCGGAGGGCTGGCGATCCTGGCCGGGGTGCTGCTGGCCGGGGCGCTGTTCCTGCCCGCGACCGAGACGACGCGTGGAATTCTCGCCGGGGCCGCGGCGATCACGCTCGTCGGGGCGATCGACGACGCGAAGCCGGGCGGGTTGAACCCGATCGTCAAGCTCGCCGGCCAGTTCGCGGCCGCGGCGATCCCGGTCGCCTGCGACGTCCGCGTCGAGAACCTCACCCTGCCGTTCGTCGACCCGTTCGAGCTTCGGCGCCTGGAGCTACCCGCTGACGCTGGTCGGGATCGTCGCGGTGATGAACGTCGTCAACTTCACCGACGGCGTCGACGGGCTCGCGGCCGGCGTCTGTACGATCGCGGCCGCCACCTTCGCGGTGATCGCGCTGTCGCTCGACCGCGTCGACGCCGGCATCCTCGCCGCGGCGACGGCGGGCGCGGCGGTCGGCTTCCTGCGCCACAACTTCCACCCGGCGTCGGTCTTCATGGGCGACTCGGGCTCGAATCTGCTCGGCTTGCTGCTCGCCTGCGTCGCGATCCAGGGAGTGCTGAAGACGGCCGCCGTCGTGGCGCTGTTCTTCCCGCTGGTGATCCTCGCGGTGCCGGCCGCTGACGCGACGTTCGTCGTCGCCAAGCGGATCAAGTACCGCCGGCCGGTCTACTCGGCCGACACCTGGCACTTCCACCACCGCTTCGCCGCGATCGGCTTCTCCCAGCGGCGGACTGTGCTCTATCTCTACGCCTGGACGATCTCGCTCGCCGCGCTGGCGCTGGCGATGCGCTTCATCCCGTACTCCGACGACGACGGCAGCTTCAACGCCGGCTGGGTCGCGCTGCTCGGCCTCTTCGGCCTGATCGCGCTCGCGGCGAGCGTCTACCTCGTCTTCGTGCTCGAGATCCTCAAGTTCCGCCGCTTCCGCGAGCGTCAGCTGCGCCGCGACCCGACGCTCAGCGAGAGCGAGATCGAGCACGAGATCGAGCGCGAGGTCGAGACCGGCGAGTTCGACGCGCTGCGGTAGCCGCGGTACTAGAACAGCGAAGGCTGCTCGGGCGGGGCCGGCTCCGGGTCGGCGGCTGGCGGAGCGAAGGCGAAGGCGTCGCGCCGGGGCCAGCGGTCGCCGCGCCGCCGCACCAGCGCCGCGATCCGCTTGCGCTCCTCCGCGGGCGCGTAGGCGCCGCGGGCGTAGAGCCGCTCGTAGCGCTCGACCAGGTCCGGCCGCTGCGAGCGCAGCCAGTCCATGAACACCTCGCGCACCTCTCGCCGCAGGTGCAGGCAGATGCCGCCGACGCCGGTCGCGCCCGCGTCGGCCGCCAGCTCGAGGATCCGCTCGACCTGTTCCGGCGAGTCGTTGACGCCCGGCATCAGCGGGGCGATCAGGACACCGGTCGGAATGCCGGCACGGTTGAGCTCGCCGACCGCCTCGAGCCGGGCGCGCGGATGCGGGGTGTGTGGCTCGGTCGCCCGCCAGGCCGCCTCGTCGAGCGTCGGCACCGACAGGCTCGCGGTGAAGCCGACGCGCTCGGCCAGCTGGCGCATCACGTCGATGTCGCGCAGCAGCAGCGGCGACTTGGTCAGCACCGAGCAGGGCGTGCCGCTGTCGCGCAGCGCCTCCCAGATCCCTGGCATCAGCTCGTAGCGGCCCTCGACCCACTGGTACGGGTCGGTGTTGGTCCCCAGCGCGACGTGCTCGCGCTTCCAGGAGGGACGCGCGAGCTGGGCGCGCAGCGCCTCCGGGGCGTTGACCTTGACGACGATCTCGCGCTCGAAGTCGCGGCCGGGGGAGAGGTCGAGGTACCTGTGCGTCGGCCGCGCGAAGCAATAGACGCAGGCGTGGGTGCAGCCGCGATACGGGTTGACGGTCCAGCGGAAGGGCATCCGCGACGCCTTCGGGACGCGGTTCAGCGCCGTCTTGGCGCGCACCTCGTAAAAGCGGATGTCCATCGCCTCCGGTGCGTCGAAGGTCCGGACCGCCGCCGGCTCGCGGTAGCCCGGCAGCTGTCGCGTGGCCTCGTCCTCGACGCTGAGCGCATCCCATCGCATGCGAACATACGTTCGCAGCGCCGGGCGGCGCCCGCAAGAGCCGAAATGCGTCTATTCGCCGTGCAGCGTCAGCGTCAGCGTGCGCGAACCGCCGCGGTCGCGGTGCTCGCAGAGGTAGATGCCCTGCCAGGTCCCAAGCGCCAGCCGTCCGTCGCGGACCGGCAGCGTCAGCGACGGGCCGAGCAGCGAGGCCTTGACGTGCGCCGGCATGTCGTCGGGGCCCTCGAGCGTGTGGCGCCAGTACGGCTCGTCCTCGCGGACAGCGCGGCTGAACCAGGACTCGAAGTCGGCCCGCACGTCCGGGCTGGCGTTCTCGTTGAGCGTCAGCGACGCCGACGTATGGGCGATGTGGACGTGCGCCAGGCCGATGGCCAGCTGGCTCAACTCCGGCAGCGCGGCGACCACCTCGCCGGTGATCAGGTGGAAGCCGCGCGGTCGCGGCCGGAGCTGGACGTCGCGCCCGAGCCACATGCCGCGCAACGCTAGTCGACGGGCATTGGCGAGGATCGCGGACCGCACCTATATTGGGCGAAGACTTGCAAGCGCCCCGCGGGCAGTCGGCCCGCTGGAGGGAAGGCGCCGCGGGATATGGAAGCAGGACATGGACCCGCCCTTTCGCGAGCGCCTCGGCTGGAAGACATCGTTGGACGTAGGCACCTCCGTTCCCGGAAGCCGGGCGGCGATGGCGCGCGCGGCCTTCTGGTTCGCCGTCGCCGGCGCGCTGATCGCGCTGCTGGCGGTCATGCCGCCGCGCGGGCCGGAGATGGAGCCGCTCGGGCTGCTGGCCGTCGCCGCGGGCGCCGCCGCGCTTGCGGCGGTCGCCGTGGTCGGCTACGACCGGATCCCGCTCTGGGGCTTCCACGTCGGGACGCTCTGCGCCACCGTGCTGGCGACGGCGGCGATCTACTTCTGGGGCGACCACGCCCCGTACGGGCCGCTGCCCTACCTCTGGATCACGATCTACGCCTTCTACTTCTTCGCGCTGCCGGCGGCACTCGTCCACATGGCCGTGCTCAGCGCGCTCTTCGGGATCGAGTTGGGCTCGCGCGACCTCGAGTGGACGCCGATCGACTCCTGGGTCGCGACCGTCGGCACGCTGACCGTCGCCGGACTTGTCGTCGCGGTGATTCGCGATCGGCTGATCGGCCTGATCTCGAACCTCAGCGACGCCGCGCGCAGCGACCCACTGACCAGGCTGCTCAACAGGCGTGGGTTCGAGGAGGCGTTCGACGTCGAGATCGAGCGCGCTCGCCGCGCCGATCGCGGCCTGAGCGTGATCGTCGGCGATCTCGACCGCTTCAAGGACGTCAACGACCGGCTCGGCCACGCCGCCGGCGACGAGGTCCTGCGCCGTGTCGGAGCGACGATCGCCGCCACCAAGCGCAGCTGGGACGTCGCGGCGCGGATCGGCGGCGAGGAGTTCGCGCTGCTCGCGCCGGACACCGACGAGCACGGCGCATACGTGCTGGCCGAGCGACTGCGGATGGAGATCGAGCAGACCTTCGAGCCCGCCGGCGCGGGCCACCTGACCGCCAGCTTCGGCATCGTCAGCTTCCCGATCCACGGCCAGACCGGCGCCGCGCTGCTGCGCGCCGCCGACCAGGCGCTCTACGCCGCCAAGCGGCTCGGCCGCAACCGCGCGGTGATCTCGAGCGCCGAGGTGCCGGGGCATCCTGTCGCGCCCCTCGCGCGGAGGGGAGGAGACCCACGTGTCGCTGGCGACGCTGCTCAGTCTCGCCGAGGCGCTCGACGTGCGCGAGCTGGGCAGCGCCAGTCACTGCCAGCGCGTCGGGCGCTACGCCGAGCTGATCGCGCGCGAGCTCGGGCTGGCGGCGGACGTCATCGAGCGAGTGCGGATCGCCGGCGTGCTGCACGACGTCGGCCGTGTCGGCGTCCCGGACGAGCTGCTGCGCAAGGCCGGTCCGCTGACCGACGAGGACTGGGATTGGATCCGCTCGCACCCCGCGGTCGGCGCGCGGATGGTCGAGACGACCGACTTCGGCGACATCGGCGAGTGGATCCTCGCCCACCACGAGCGCCCTGACGGCGAGGGCTACCCGGCCGGTCGCGGCGCCGGCGAGGTTCCGCTCGAGGCGTCGATCCTGGCGGTCGCCGACGCCTACGAGGCGATGACCGCCGAACGGCCTTACCGTCAGCCGCTCGACCCGCTGGCGGCCGTCGAGGAGCTGCGCCGCGGGGCCGGGAGCCAGTTCGACGAGCGCGTCGTCGAGGCGATCCTGCGCGTCGTGTAACAGTGGCGCACAAAGTGTGCTTTTAGCCACAAAGCGCTTTAACAAGCCATTCCTATAGAGTCGCACTCCCCTTGACCGCTCATGCAGTCGCAACCCCCGAGGGGTCGGGAGAGGCTGGTTTCCTCCTCACCCTGCTCCGGTCGCTAGACCTCCTGGTGCTCGCACTGGCCCTGCCGCTGTTCCTGGTGGCGGGATTGCCGCTGCTCGGCTGGGCCGGCGTCGCCATCGCCTGGATCGCCCAGCGCTGGATCGTCGCGACGCTCAAGCGCCGCGCGATCGCGACGGGGGACCGCGCCAAGGTGATGAAGGCGATCGCCTGGTCGATGATGATCCGGCTCGTGCTGGTGACCTCGTCGGTCGTCTTCATCGGCATCGCCGACCGCGACGCGGGACTACCCGCGGCGATCCTCGCCGCGCTCCTGTTCAGCCTCGCGCTCGGCGCGCAGGCGACCACCCCCAAGCCCGGAGCTAGCCGATGAAGACGCGTACCAAGGTCCTGATCGGCTTCGGTATCTGGCTTGCGGTCGCGATCGTCCTCGGCGTCCTGTTCGGCAGCGAGGGTCGCAACGACGCCTTCCAGCCGCAGGAGGAGTTCCGCCTCAACCCGTGGATCGAGATCCACGTCGGCGGGCTCGACATGAGCATCAACAAGGCCGTCTTCTACCTCTTCCTCGCGGCGATCGCGACGACCGGCACGATGGTCTACATCGCCCGCCGCATGAAGGATCGCCCGAACCGCGTCCAGACGGCCGTCGAGGTCGCCTACGACATGACGCGCAAGAACATCACGAGCCAGAACATGAGCCAGCCGATGGCGACGAAGTGGTTCGCCTTCATCGCGACCCTCTTCTTCTTCATCTGGTTCTCGAACATGCTCGGCTACCTGCCGCTGCCGACCAACACCGAGCACCCGGTCGACGTCTTCGGCTTCGAGGTGCCCGCGCTGGCGATCTACGCCGCGACGGCGAACCTCTCGATCCCGCTGGCGCTGACGCTGGTCGTCTGGATCGCCTACCACGTCGAGGGAATCCGCGTGAAGGGCTTCGTCGGCTTCCTCAAGAGCTTCGTGCCGCCCGGCATCGGCGGAGTCGGCGCGATCCCGCTGTTCGTGATCGAGGTGATCTCGGACTTCGTGCGGATCATCTCGCTGTCGGTGCGACTGTTCGCCAACATCCTCGCCGGCCACCTGCTGATCCTGTTCATGGCCGGCGGCCTGGTGGTGCTGCTTGGGCATCTCGGCCCTCGGCGTCTTCACGCTCGGCATGGCGATCCCGTTCTTCCTGTTCGAGATCGGCCTGGTCGCCACGCTCCAGGCGTTCATCTTCGCGATCCTTTCATCCATCTACCTCGGCGACGCAACCGCCGACCACCACTAAGGAGGACAAGTGGACCTGCTGCTCCCACTCGCCCAGTCGGCCGACGCTCAGGCCATCACCGACGCCGGCAAGGCGATCGCTCTCGGCGTCGGCGCCGGGCTCGGATCGATCGGCGCCGGCATCGGCATCGGCTTCATCTTCGGCAAGGAGATCGAGTCCGTCGCCCGCCAGCCCGAGATGAAGGACGAGCTGCAGTCGATTCGCTGGCTCGGCTTCGCGCTGACCGAGGCGGTCGCGTTCTACACCTTCATCTTCGGCCTGATCGCCTTCTTCCTCTAGGCCGGCGACCGTGGACGCCTTCACCGACATCGCGACGCTGGTTCTGGCCGCCACAGAGGGCGGCGAGAGCGAGGGCGGCAGCTTCCTGGTATCGCCCAACGTCGGGCTGATGCTCTGGACGCTGATCGCGTTCGGCGTCTCGATGCTCATCCTCAAGAAGTTCGCCTTCCCGGCGATCGGCGAGGCGCTCGACAAGCGTGCGGCGACGATCGACGAGTCGCTCAACGCCGCCGTTCGCACCAAGGAGGAGGCGGAGGAGCTGCTCGAGGAGTACCGCGCGCGCCTGCAAGGAGGCTCGCGAGCAGGCGGAGGACATCGTCACCCGCTCGCGCAAGGCCGCCGACACGACGCTCGAGGAGGCCAAGGCCGCGGCGAAGGAGTACAGCGAGGAGCAGCGCGCCGCGACGCTGAAGGACATCGAGGCCGCGAAGCAGCTGGCGCTCGACGACATCCGCAAGGAGGTCGCCGACCTGACTGTGATCGCGACCGAGAAGGTCACCCGCAAGTCGCTCGACGACGACGATCACCGGCGCCTGATCGAGGATGCGCTGAGCGAGGTCGACTTCTCGGCGCTGTCCGGCTCGGAGGGGCGCTCCTAGGCCATGGAGGAGATCGCCGAGGTCTACAGCCGCGCGCTGTTCGAGGTCGCCAAGGAGCAGGGCGTCCTCGATCGCGTGCACGACGAGCTCGGGCAGTTCGCCGAGGCGCTCGCCGACAGCCGCGACCTGCAGGTGTTCTTCTTCTCGCCCTACTTCTCCTCGCAGGAGAAGAAGGACGGGATCGCCCGGCTGGTCGAGGGCGCCGACGACAACTTCGTCCGCTTCCTGGAGCTGCTCGCCGAGCGGCACCGGATGCCGGTCGTGTTCCGGATGCGCACCGAGTTCGACCGCCTCTGGCGCAAGGAGAACAAGCTGCTGCCGGTCTCGGTGACGAGCGCGGTCGAGCTGGACTCCCAGCTGGTCGAGGGCATCGGCAAGCGAATCGAGGAGCAGACCGGCGAGCGCGTCGAGCTGTCGAGCAAGGTCGATCCCGACGTTCTCGGCGGCCTCGTGCTCCAGGTAGGCAACATGGTGCTGGACGCAAGCGTGCGCAACCGGCTCGAGAGACTTAGAAAGCAAGTCGCAAAGGCGGCTTAGAAAGGCCCCCAACTCATGCAGATCAAGCCTGACGAGATCACCAGCATCCTCAAGAGCCGCATCGAGGGACTCGACGACGGCGGTGCGGACCTCTCCGAGGTCGGCACCGTGCTCTCGATCGCCGACGGCATCGCCCGTGTCCACGGGCTCGAGAACTGCATGTCGCTCGAGATGCTCGAGCTGCCGCACGACGTGACCGGCCTCGCGCTCAACCTCGAGTCCGACAACGTCGGCGCCGTGCTGTTCGGCGACTGGGACAAGATCGAGGAGGGCGACACCGTCAAGCGGACCGGCAAGCTGCTCGAGATCCCGGTCGGCGAGGCGCTGCTCGGCCGAATCGTCGACCCGCTCGGCAACCCGCTCGACGGCAAGGGCGACATCAACACCACCGAGACGCGCCCGGCCGAGTTCAAGGCCCCCGGCATCGTCCAGCGCCAGCCGGTCGAGGAGCCGATGCAGACGGGCGTCAAGGCGATCGACTCGATGATCGCCATCGGCCGCGGCCAGCGCGAGCTGATCATCGGCGACCGCCAGACGGGCAAGACCGCAGATCGCGATCGACACGATCATCAACAACCGCGACAACGGCGTGATCTCGATCTACGTCGCGATCGGCCAGCGCCTGGCGACGGTCGTCCAGGTCGCCGAGACGCTGCGTGAGCACAACGCGATGGAGAACACGATCATCGTCGCCGCGCCCGCCGACGAGGCCGCGCCGATCAAGTACATGGCTCCGTACGCCGGCGCCGCGATGGGCGAGTACTTCCTCTACAAGGGCGGCCACGCGCTCTGCGTCTACGACGACCTGACCAAGCACGCCTTCGCGTACCGTCAGATGTCGCTGCTGCTGCGCCGCCCGCCGGGTCGCGAGGCCTACCCGGGCGACGTCTTCTACCTGCACTCCCGCCTGCTCGAGCGCGCCGTCAAGCTCAACGACGACCTCGGTGGCGGCTCGATGACCGCGCTGCCGATCATCGAGACCCAGGCCTCGGACGTGTCGGCCTACATCCCGACCAACGTGATCTCGATCACCGACGGCCAGATCTTCCTCGAGGGCGATCTGTTCCGCTCCGGCGTCCGCCCGGCGATCAACGTCGGCATCTCGGTCTCGCGCGTCGGCGGCAACGCCCAGCCGAAGGCGATGAAGAAGGTCGCCGGCAAGCTGCGCATCGAGCTCTCGCAGTACCGCGAGCTCGAGGCGTTCGCCCAGTTCGGCTCGGAGCTCGACGCCTCGACTCAGGCGACGCTCTCCCGCGGTGAGCGGCTCGTCGAGACGCTCAACCAGAACGAGCTGAAGCCGTGGCGCCCGGCCGACCAGGTCGCCGCCATCTACTCCGGCACCGGCGGCTTCCTCGACCGGATCAAGGTCGAGCGCGTCGCGGAGTTCCACGACACGCTGCTGGCAGCGCCTGCACTCCGAGAACGGCGACCTGATGAAGATCCTCAACGAGGGCGACTGGTCGCGACGAGATCGAGCAGCAGCTCGGCAAGGCGATCGCCGAGGCGATCGACGACTTCGGACCGGACTTCGACGACGAGGGCAACCCGCTCGAGGAGGGCGAGTCCGATCGCATCCTCTCCGAGGAGGAGCGCCAGGCTCCGGGTCGCACCGCGTCGGACGCCGAGGAGCGCGAGGAGGGCAAGGCCCCGGCCGCCGCCTAGCTCATGGCCTCTCAGAAGGACGTCAAGAACCGCATCTCGTCGGTGCGGAACATCCAGAAGATCACCCGCGCCATGGAGATGGTCGCGGCGGCTCGTCTGCGTCGCGCCGAGCAGCGCATCGAGCACCTGCGGCCGTACGCCGGGGCGATCCGCCGGATGACCCGTCGCACCGCCGAGGCGGTCGAGAACATCCCGAACATGCCGCTGCTCGAGGAGCACGACGAGGTCAAGCGCGTCGGACTGCTGCTGGTCACCGGCGATCGCGGTCTCGCGGGCGCGTTCAACTCGCAGATCGTGCGTGCCGGCAACCGCCGCGCCCAAGAGCTTGCCGAGGAGGGCAAGGAGGTCGTCTGGTACGCCTCCGGCCGCCGCGGCGTCGGCTCGCTGCGCTTCCGCGGCCGCGACGTCACCGGCGCCTACGAGGGCTTCACCGACCGTCCGGCGTTCGCCGACGCGCGCGACATCGCGGGCGACTTGGCGAGCGCGTACGTCGACGGCGACGTCGACCGCGTCGAGGTGATCTACAACGGCTACGTCTCGCCGCTGACCCAGACGGTCACCAACGACGTGCTGCTGCCGCTGCAGGCGATCGAGAAGCTGACCTCCGGCGACGACGAGACGGCCGAGGAGGCCGCCGCCGAGGAGCAGAGCGCCAGCACCTCCTGGCTCTACGAGCCCGAGCCCGAGGAGATCCTCCAGCGGTTGGTGCCGGACTACATCGAGATCAGCATCTTCCGGGCGCTGCTGGAGTCCACGGCCTCCGAGCACGGCGCTCGCATGACGGCGATGCGCAACGCGCAGGAGAACGCCGGAGACATGATCGACGACCTCACCCTCGAGATGAACCGCCAGCGCCAGGCGGAGATCACGCAGGAGATCATGGAGGTCGTCGCCGGGGCCGAGGGCCTGACGTAGCGCCGATCACCGAGATCGACTTCCAAGACTTAGAGACTTAGACAGAGCCAAGGAGAACCCAGTGGAGGCAGCAACAGCAACGCAGAGTCGAACGGGCGTCAAGGCCGGCAAGGTCGAGGAGATCACCGGCGTCGTCATCGAGGCGGTCTTCCCCGAGGACCTGCCCGAGATCTACAACGCTGTCGAGATCAGCATGCCCCCGGTCGAGGAGGGCGGCGATCCGATCACCCTCGTCTGCGAGGTCCAGCAGCACCTCGGCGACGACCGCGTCCGCGCGGTCGCGATGGACGCCACCGACGGCCTCGCCCGGGGCACCGAGGTGCGCGACACCGGTGCACCGATCTCGGTCCCGGTCGGCAAGGGCACCCTGGGTCGCATCTTCAACCTGCTCGGCGAGCCGATCGACGGCGCCGGCCCGGTCGAGGCCGACGAGCGCTGGCCGATCCACCGCGCGGCTCCGAGCGTCGAGAACCTGACCCCGACGCGTGAGATGTTCGAGACCGGGATCAAGGTCGTCGACCTGCTCGCGCCGTACGCCAAGGGCGGCAAGGTCGGCCTGTTCGGCGGCGCCGGCGTCGGCAAGACGGTCCTGATCCAGGAGCTGATCAACAACCTCGCCAAGGAGCACGGCGGCCTGTCCGCGTTCTGCGGCGTCGGCGAGCGCTCGCGCGAGGGCAACGACCTCTGGCTCGAGATGACCGAGTCGGGCGTCATCGACAAGACGATGCTCGTCTTCGGCCAGATGAACGAGCCGCCCGGAGCGCGCATGCGCGTGGCGCTGTCCGGCCTGACGATGGCGGAGTACTTCCGCGATCAGGGCGGTCAGGACGTGCTGCTCTTCGTCGACAACATCTTCCGCTTCGTCCAGGCGGGCTCCGAGGTCTCGGCGCTGCTCGGCCGCATGCCGTCGCAGGTCGGCTACCAGCCGACGCTCGAGACCGAGATGGGCCAGCTGCAGGAGCGGATCACCTCGACCCGTCAGGGCTCGGTGACCTCGGTCCAGGCGATCTACGTCCCCGCCGACGACCTCACCGACCCGGCGCCGGCGTCGGTGTTCGCCCACCTCAACGCGACGACGACGCTCTCGCGGTCGATCTCGGAGAAGGGCATCTACCCGGCGGTCGACCCGCTCGACTCGACCTCGACGATCCTCAAGCCGGACGTCGTCGGCCAGGAGCACTACGAGGTCGCGACGCGCGTCCAGGAGATCCTGCAGCGCTACAAGGAGCTCCAGGACATCATCGCGATCCTCGGCATCGACGAGCTCTCGGACGAGGACAAGGTCGTCGTCCAGCGGGCGCGCAAGGTCGAGCGCTTCCTGTCGCAGCCGTTCCACGTCGCGGAGGCCTTCACCGGCACCCCCGGCCAGTACGTGCCGATCGAGGAGACGGTCCGCTCGTTCAAGGAGATCGTCGAGGGCCAGCACGACGACGTGCCGGAGCGCGCGTTCCTGCTCAAGGGCACGATCGAGGACGTCCTCGAGGCCGCCAAGAAGGACGGCTAAAGGCGCACATGGCTCGCACCACGTTCCCAGTCGAGGTCCTCACACCCGAGGGCAAGGCATGGGAGGGCGAGGTCGAGATGATCTCGACTCGCACCTCGCTCGGATCGGTCGGCATCCTGGCCAACCACGCGCCGCTGATGGCGATGCTGGAGCCGACCGAGCTGAGGCTCTACGAGAGCGACTCCGAGCAGGCGCCGGGCGGCAACCCGATCCGCTTCGCCCAGGGCGAGGGCTACCTGCAGGTGGTCGACAACTCGGCGCTGTTGATCGTCGAGGACGCGGTCAAGCCCGAGGAGCTCGACCGCTCCGCGCTCGAGGCGCGTCTCAAGGAGGCCCAGGACGGCCTCCCCGCTGCCGAGGACGGCAGCGAGGAGGAGAGCCGTCTGAAGCGCGAGATCGCCCGCTGCCAGGCCTTCCTGGCCGTAGCGGACTAGCCGTCCGCCGTAGTACGGTTGGCGCAGCGATGCGCACTGTGGCAGGTGTAGTAACCCTCGTTCTCGGCCTGCTGGTCGCCGCGCCCGGCGCGCATGCGGACATCGAGGACCGGGTCATCGTCCAGTGGGCTCCCGGCGTCGACCGCGGCGATCGCGTCGAGGCCCGCGCCGACGCCGACGTCAGCTTCGAGCGCACGCTCGGCGACCGCGACTTCCAGACCGTCGAGGTCGGTCCCGGGCAGTCGGTCGGCGGCGCGATCGCCGCGCTGGAGGCAGACCCGGCGGTGCTCGTCGCCGAGCCCGAGGGCTGGTCCGAGCCCCAGGCCGTGCCGAACGACCCGCTGTTCGACCAGCTCTGGGGCCTGCGCAACCTGGGCGGAGCGGTCGGCGTGAACGGGTTCGCGGGCCCGCGAACCGGGGCCGACATCGACGTGCTCGGCGCGTGGCTGCGGACGGTCGGCACACCGTCGACCGTCGTCGCGGTGCTCGACACCGGCTACCGCTTCGGCCACCCCGACCTCGGCCCGGTCGCCTGGCTCAACGGCGACGAGATCGCGGGCAACGGCGTCGACGACGACGGCAACGGCTTCGTCGACGATCGCCACGGCTACGACTTCGTCGGCGACAGCTCGGAGAGCCCGGCGAGCGACGACGACCCGACCGACGACAACCTGGCCTCCGGCGGGCACGGCGTGCACGTGGCGGGCACGGTCGGCGCGAAGGGCGACGACGGCGTCGGGGTCACCGGCGTCGCGCAGGACGCGCGGATCATGCCGCTGCGGGTCTGCGGCCACTCGCCGACCACGGGCACCGCCCGCTGCCCGCACTCCTCCCAGATCGAGGCGATCAACTACGCGGGCGCCAACGGCGCTCGCGCGGCCAACATGTCGCTCGGCGGCGCGACGTTCAGCCAGGCGGCGGTCAACGCGATCGCAGCCAACCCGCAGACTCTGTTCGTGGTGTCGGCGGGCAACAACGCGACGAGTCACCAGGTCGGGCCCTCCTATCCCTGCGCCTACCGGCCGACGCAGGACGCCGATCCGCCGTCGCCGGTCGACAACATCGTCTGCGTCGCGGCGACCGACCAGGCCGACCGCCTCGCCGGCTTCTCCGACTACGGCGCCGTCTCGGTCGACCTCGGCGCGCCGGGAACCGAGACGCTCAGCTCCGACGTGGCGCGCGACGTCTACCGCGAGACCTTCGAGGCCCAGGGCTTCGACGCCAGATGGACGGCGACCGGCCCCGCCGGCGGCTTCGCGCGGACCGGCGACGGGCGGCTGACGTCATACGGCAAGGTCGACAGCCCGAACGCGGTCGTCCAGTCGACGTCCGCCGCGGTGACGCTTCCGCCCGGCTTCGGCGCGTGCAACTATCGCCAGACGCGCCTGGGCGTCGCGGCGGACGGCGGCGCCTACACCTACGCGATCCTGCTCGACGGCGAGGTGGTCTTCCAGTCCGACCCCGAAGGTGAGTCCGGGGAGACCTTCAGCGGCCCGATCACAGGGCTGAGCGCCGGCGGCGGCGTGCAGATCCGCCAGACCCACAGCTCGGGCCCAGACCCGGTCGTCGGCAACGCCGTCTGGGTCGACGACTTGCGCCTCAGGTGCTTCGACCCGCCCGACTCCGAGGCGGCGACGGTCGGGTTCAAGCAGGGCACCTCGATGGCCGCGCCGCACGTCACGGGCGCGGCGGCGCTGCTGTTCTCGCAGCGGCCCGAGGCGACCGTCACTGAGGTCCGCGACGCGCTGCTCGACTCGGTCGACCCACTGGTCGCCCTCGCCGGCAAGACGGTCTCCGGCGGGCGGCTCGACGTCTCCAGGGCGATGGACATCTTCGACTCCGACCCACCGGCCGCCCCGACGCTCGCGGTCGCCCCGTCCGGGCCCGCGGACGACAACCAGCCTCGGCTCACCGGGACGGCGGAGGAGCGCTCGCGCGTCGCGCTCTACGCGAACGGCGGCTGTGCCGGAGCGCCGGTCGCGACCGCCAGCGCGGCGGCGCTCGCCGCGCCGGGGATCTCCGTCACCGTCGCGGACAACTCGACGACGGCCTTCACGGCGACGGCGACCGACACCGCCGACAACGAGTCGAGCTGCTCGGCGCCCGTCTCCTACAGCGAGGTGACCCCGCCGGACGTGGTCGACCCGGGCGACACTGCCCCTCCGGCCCCGACGCCGCCCGGCGACGTCCCTGTGCCGTCAGGCGACGGGCCGATCCTGGACACGGGGCCGATCCTGGGCGCTGGGCCGGTCCTGCCGCGGCCAGCGTCCACGCCGTGCCGCGTGCCAAGGCTCGCGAAGCTGTCGCTTCCGAGGGCGATCGAGACGCTGAAGCGGGCGAACTGCAGGCTCGGCAAGGTCACCAAGCCGAAGCTGCGCAAGGGACAGCGCAAGCAGCGCGCGTTGATCGTCAAGTCGTCGCGCCCGAAGGCGGGGGCCGAGCTGACGGCGGGTGCGAAGGTCGCCGTCACGCTCGGCCCCAAGCCGAAGCCGCGCAAGCGCCGCTAGGGCGCCGCGCCAATGCCGCTACGCGGCCTCGCGCAGCGCCGCGAGGTCGCCGTCGTCGGCGAGCCTGCGCAGGGCGCGATCCTCGATCTGACGAACGCGCTCCGCTGAGATGCCGAGCCGGCGGCCGGTCTCGCGCAGAGCGACCGCCTCGGTGCCGCCGAGGCCGTAGCGCAGCGTGAGCACGTCGCGATCCGGGCTCGGCAGGCCACCGACCGCCTGGCGGACGGTGCTGTCGCCATGCTCCTGCTGGACTTCCTGGTCCGGCGTCGCCGAATCGTCGGCGATCAGATCGCCGAGCGCGGTCTCCTCGCCGTCGCCGACGCCGCGGTCGAGGCTGGTCGGCGTCCGGTCCGCGGCGCGGATGTCCTCGATCTCGCGCGGGGTGAGGCCGACCACGTCGGACAGCTCGTCCGGCGTCGGGTCGCGCTCGAGCTTCGCCGCCAGATCGCGCTCGGCATCGCGGATCTTGCGCGCCTGGCTGGCGATGTGGACGGGCAGGCGGACGGTGCGGCTCGAGTTGGCGAGCCCGCGGCCGATCGCCTGGCGGATCCAGAGGGTGCCGTAGGTCGAGAACTTGAAGCCCTTGCGCCAGTCGAACTTCTCGACCGCGCGAATCAGGCCGAGCATGCCCTCCTGGATCAGGTCGCCGAGCGGCAGGCCCTGGCCCTGGTACTTGCGCGCGATCGAGATCACGAGGCGCAGGTTCGCGTTGATCATCCGCTCCTTCGCCGCGAGGTCGCCGCGCTCGATGCGCTGGGAGAGCTCGACCTCCTCCTCGGCCGTGAGCAGGGGATGACGCGCCGCCTCGTTCATGAACTGCTGGATCGAGTCGGTCGTGATGTCTGGGGTGCTTGTGCGCTCTGCCGTGATGGTTCCTTTCATATCGTCGCTCCGATCGAATCGGATTATAGCTTACGATTAGTAAGTCTGCTTCCCCGGACTGATCCCGCTCAAACCGGGGTACCCGGAATGCGTGGAGGCGACTCAGGAGCAACGTTCGTCCACCGATACGCCGCTGAAGCGGGTCATCTCCTCGCGGATGCTGCTGATCTTCGTCGTCGGCGACGTGCTGGGCGCGGGCATCTACGCGCTCGTCGGCGAGGTCGGGGCCGAGGTCGGTGGCGCGATCTGGACCGCGTTCACCGCGGCGCTGGTGCTCGCCGTGCTGACCGCGTTCGCCTACGCCGAGCTGGTCACCAAGTACCCGCAGGCCGCCGGCTCGGCGCTCTATGTCGACCGCGCCTACCACCGGTCGTTCCTGACCTTCATCGTCGGCTTCGCGGTGATGTGCTCTGGAATCGCGTCGGCCAGCACGCTGTCGCGCGCCTTCGCCGGCGACTACCTCGAGCAGTTCGTCGACCTGCCGCTGATCGCGGCGGCGATCGGCTTCATCCTCGTCGTCGCGGCGGTCAACCTGCGCGGCATCGCCGAGTCGGTCAAGGTCAACGTGCTGCTCACCTGCGTCGAGGTCGTCGGCCTGCTGCTGATCGTCGCGGTCGGCATCGCGGCGCTCGGGGACGACGGCACCGACTTCGGCCGCAACTTCGAGTTCAAGGAGGGCGAGAGCGTCTTCCTGGCGATCATCGGCGGCGCCTCGCTCGCCTTCTACGCGCTGATCGGCTTCGAGGACTCCGTCAACGTGGCCGAGGAGACGCGCGACCCGGCGCACGCGTTCCCGCGCGCGCTGTTCGGCGGGCTGGCGATCGCGGGCGTCATCTACCTGCTGGTGACGATGACCGCCTCGATGGTCGTCCCGACCGGGGCCCTGAGCGACTCCAGCGGGCCGCTGCTCGAGGTCGTCGAGCGCGGGCCGCTCGACATCCCGCTGAAGCTGTTCGCGTTCATCGCCCTGCTCGCGGTCGCCAACGGAGCGCTGATCAACATGATCATGGCGTCGCGGCTGGTCTACGGGATGGCGCGCCGCGACGTGGTGCCGCGGGTGTTCGGTCGCGTGCTGACCAACCGCCGCACGCCGCACGTCGCGATCGCCTTCACCACGCTGATCGCGGTCGTGCTGATCTCGACCGGCGACATCAGCGAGCTGGCCGACACCACCGTCCTGCTGCTGCTCGGGGTCTTCGCGATCGTCAACGTGACCGTGCTCGTGCTGCGCCGCGACACGGTCGAGGGGCCGCACTTCCACGCGCCGTCGGTCTTTCCGATCCTCGGCGCGCTGGTCTCGCTGGTGTTGATCTACGACAAGCTCGCCGACGACGCCGAGGTCGGCCTGCGCGCCGGGCTGCTGCTGGGACTGGGGGCACTGTTGTGGCTGGTCAACCGCATGGTCTCCGGACCGCGCGGGGGAGAGGAGGCACGGGCATGAGGCGGATCCTCGTCGTGTCGACTGCCGGGGTCGACGAGCCGTGGCTGGTCGAGCCGGTGATCCAGCTCGCGGAGGAGACCGGCGCCGACGTGACGGTGCTCGTCGTCGACGACATCGAGAGCCAGCGCTTCACCGCCGTCCCGCGCGCCGAGCTGGTCAGCCAGGCGGAGGCGACCGCGTCGCGGCTGGCCGACGGCCTGCGCGACGCCGGCGTGGCGGCCGAGGTCGTCACCCGCGCCGGCCCCGCCGTCGCCACCGCGATCGACTACGCCGACGGCATCGACGCCGACCTGATCGTCGTCGGCTCCAGCCGGCGCCGCCGCGGCGTCGTCAAGCGCGTGCTCGGCAGCCTGCCGCTGAGCCTGGTGCAGCGCAGCGGGCGCCAGGTGCTGGTCGTGACCGAGCCGACCTGAGGCCTACAACTGACGGATCGAGGATTGTTGGGGTTACCACCCCAACAAGCGTTCGGCCGGTTTCAGACCGCGAGGGCGCGGGCGAGGATGGCGTCGGCGTCGACGCCGTTGGGCAGGTCGCCGAAGACGTAGCCGTGGGCGCCGGGGACGAGGCGGCTGGCGCAGAAGGCGTCGGCTACGGCCGGCGGGGCGTTGCGGACGAGCAGCGAGCCCTGGAGCGCGAGCGCGAGGTCCTCGACGACGCGGCGCGCCTGCCACTGGGGGTCGGCGCCGTCCGCCATCAGGCCGCCGAGCCGCTGCTGGACGCTCGCGACGTGGTCGTCGAGGCGGCTGTCGGCGCCGGCGGCGAGCTCGACCTCGGCCATGAACGCCGGCAGGCCCTCGGGCTCCTTGGCCATCGCGCGCAGGACGTCGAGCGCGGCGACGTTGCCGGAGCCCTCCCAGATCGAATTCAGTGGGCTGTCGCGGAGCAGTCGCGGCATGCCGGACTCCTCGACGTAGCCGTTGCCGCCGAGGCACTCGAGCGCCTCGAGGGCGTGCTGCGGCGCGCGCTTGCAGATCCAGTACTTGGTGACCGCGGTCGCGAAGCGGCGGAACTGGGCGTCGGCCTCGTCGTAGGCGCGGGCGATCCGCAGCGCGTTCGCGGTCGCGGCCTCGGACTCGAGCTGGAGGTCGGCGAGCACGTTGCGCATCGCCGGCTGGTCGGCGAGCAGCTTGCCGAACGCCGAGCGGTGGCGGGCGTGGTGGACCGCCTGGGCGGTGCCCCAGCGGATCGACGCGGTCGAGCCGAGCAGGCAGTCGAGCCGCGTGTGGTTGACCATCTGGATGATCGTCTGGACGCCGCGGCCCTCCTCGCCGACGAGCCTCGCCGGCAGCCGGTCGAACTCGACCTCCGACGACGGCAGCGAGCGCGTTCCGAGCTTCTCCTTCAGCCGCTGGATCCCGAAGCCCGGCTGGCCGCCCTCGCGGCCGGGGCCCTCGATCATGAAGCAGGAGATGCCGGCGTCGGTCTGGGCGAGCGTCAGGAAGATGTCGCACGGCGGGTAGGAGCAGAACCACTTGTGGCCGGTGATCTCGAACCAGCCGTCGCCGACCGGCGTCGCGGCCGTCGTGTTGGCGCGGACGTCGGAGCCGCCCTGCTTCTCGGTCATCGCCATCCCGGCGAGCGCGCCGCCGTCGTAGCTCGGCTTGACCAGGCGCGGCTCCCACTCGGCCGCCAGCTCGGGGTTCTCGCGCAGCGCCGGGACGACCGCGTGGGTCATCGATACCGGGCACATCACGCCGGCGTTGACCTGCGACCAGACCATGAACAGCGACGCGCGCACCGCGTGGGCGCCCGGCTGGGGGTCGCGCCAGGGCAGCCCGTGGCACTCGCGCTCGACCGCCTGGCGCAGCAGCCAGTGCCACGACGGGTCGAGCTCGACCTCGTCGACCCGCTGGCCGTAGCGGTCGTGTGTGCGCAGGATCGGCTCGTTGCGCTCGGCCCGCCCGGAGTGGGCGATCGCCTCCGGGCTGCCGGCCAGCTCGCCGGCGTCGCGCAGGCGGTCGACACCCCAGCCACCGCCCTCGCGCTCGACGGCCTCGCGCAAAGCCACGTCGGCCTCGAAGACGTTGTAGGGCGCGAGCGGCGGCGGCTGGTTGAAGACCTCGTGGGTCGAGTGCTTGGGGGCAGACGAGACGCTCATCTGCCCCCAAACGCTACTTCAGCTTCAGCTTGGTTACCACCCCTCCGTGGTCCGAGGCCCACAGTCCCGACTTGGTCCTGCTGGTGGCCGGATTGGTACCGGTGATCTTGGCGTTGAGGGGCTTGACCTTGCCCTTGCCGAATATCTGGTCGATCCGGTGGTCGAACGGGCTCGGCGACGGCGGGTCGGTGAGCGAGTCGGTCTTCAGGCAGCACTCGTAACCCGGCTTGTTCTTGTACAGCCACGGCCAGGTGTCCTTGAGGCCGGACGCGGTGAGCACGTTCCACGCGCCGGGCGGCGAGCCGCCGGCGTTGTTCGGATCGGAGTTCATGTCACCCACGACGATCACGCGCTGGCCCTTGACCGGTCCGCCGGGTGCCACCAGCTCCTGCGCCTGGGCGACGCGCGTCGCCTCGAGATACGCCTCCAGGTGAGTGTCGACGAAGCGGAACTTCTTCTTGTTCAGCTTCAGGTCCGCCCAGGCGAAGCCGCGCTTGACGTTGAACACGCCGGCCTGTGTCGGAAACGGGATCGCCGCCTTGAAGTTGGCGCCGCCCTTGCCGGTGACCTTCAGCCCCTTGCGGTCCTTGTTGATCAGCACCGCGTCGCGCATCGTGAGCCGGACGTCGAAGCCGCCGCTGGTCGGACCCTCGATGTCGGCCTCGTTGGTGCTGCGCACGACGGCGTAGTTCAGGCCGGCCTGCTTGAGCGACTTGACGAGGATCTTGGTGTAGTCGAACTCGACCTTGGTCGCGTTCGGCGCGGTCGAGCCGTCGCTCGGCCCGGTCCGCCACAGCGAGGCCTCCTGGAGGCCGATCAGGTCGGGCTTGGTCTGCTTGACCTCCTTGGCGATCAGCTTCGACCGTGCCGGGAAGTTCGTCGCCTTCACCTGATTGAAGCCGGCGGTCGCGTTGGCCTTGAAGGCGTCGAGCGTCGGCGACGAGGCGATCGGGATCAGGTCGGTCCCGAGATAGAGGTTGCGCGTCATCACCGTGACGTTGTCGTTGCCCTTCGCCTTGCCCTTCTGGGCCTCGGCGGCGGGCGCGACCGCGGCGAGTGCCGTGACGGCGAGCAGGGCGGCCAGTAGGCGGCGGCCGAGCGTGCGGTTCATGTGGGCGTTCCTTCCTGCTGTTTACGGGGCAGCAGGCGCCTCCCGTGACTCAGGGTAGTAGCGCCCCTATGGCGTCGTCTACCCGTTCGGCGGTGCGATCCCACGTGAAGGCGGCCGCGCGCTCGCGGCCGGCCGCGGTCAGCCGCTCGCGGGTCGCCGGATCGGTCGCGGCGGCGAGGCAGGCGGCGGCGAAGGCCTCGGGGTCGGTCGGGTCGGCGTGGAGGGCGGCGCCGCCGCAGGTCTCCGGCAGCGCGCAGCGGTCGCTGGCGACGACCGGCGTGCCGGCGGCCATCGCCTCGAGGCAGGGAAGGCCGAAGCCCTCGTAGAGCGACGGCAGCGCGAAGGCGGCGGCGCCGGCGTAGAGGCCGGGGAGGTCGGCCTCGGGGACGTAGCCGAGGCGGCGGGGGGCGGGCGGCGGCTCGCGGGGAGGTCGGACGGCGAGCGCCGGCCGCCGGCGGGAAGGGCGCGCGGTGGCGGGCGACGCGGTCGTCAGGTAGCCGCGGCGGCCGCCGGCGATCGCGACGTCGAGTCCCGCGGCGGCGAGCCGGGGGGCGATCGCGTCGAGCAGGCCGAGGTTCTTGCGTGCCGAGTCGGTCCCGACGGCGAGCATGTAGGGGCGGCGGTCGAGGCCGAGGCGGCGCAGCGTGGGCGCCGGGTCGGGTTGGGAGCGGAAGGCGGCGTCGACGCCCAGCGGGACGGCGGCGACGCGCTCGGGCGAGACGCCGAGCCGTTCGCCCAGCTCGGCGCGGACGAACTCGGACGGCGTGAGGATCAGCCGTGCGCGGCGCGCGGCGGCACGCAACAGGATGCGGTGCCAGGCGCCGTATGCGCGGCCGTACCAGCGCGGCTCGACGAGCGGGGCGAGGTCGTGGACCAGCACGACGTTGCGGCGACCGGCGAGCGGCGCGCTGTTGGCCGGGGCGAAGACGACCTCTGCGTCGTGCGTCAGCAGCGGCAGCGCGACCTGCTCCCAGGCGTGGCCGGCCCGGTGGGCGAGCGCGGCCGGCGGCGCGACGAGGCGGTAGCGGCCGGGGGAGAGGGCGGGCAGGCGGGCGGTCAGCTCGCGTGTCACCCGCTCGACGCCGCCGACCTCGGCGCGCAGGGCGGCCCGCGCGACGATCGCTACGGTCGCGGGGGAGTCCCTGGGCTCACCAGTGGACGTCGTGGTCCTCCATCACGCCGTATCCCTCGGCCAGATCGATCCCGCTCGGCAGGGTGCCGGAGAAGCCGCCGAACGGCTGGCGGTAGCGCGAGCGGATCGCCAGCGCGTTGGCCGAGTGCTCGCGCACCGACCACTCGTCGCAGCGCAGGACGCCGCCGTCGGCGAAGGCGACCGAGGCGAGGTCGGGGGAGAAGCGAACCGGACCGACCTCGGTCGGCTCGCCGTCGACCCAGATCGTGCGCTCGCTCGCCGCGGGGTCGTCGTGGATGCCGGCGACGAGGTTCCAGCCGACGCGGCGGCCGTCGACGGCCGTTCCGATGCCGGCCGACCAGTTCCAGGCGGTGTGGCGAGCGTGGTAGCCGGCGGAGTCGTCAACGAAGCCGGCGTCGCCGCCGATCGCGTGGCGAGCGCCGTCGACCTCGACGCTGCCGCGCACCGGCACGCAGGCCTGCTTGCGCGTCCAGATGTAGGCGCCGCGGTCGCCGACGGGCGAGGCGGTCTCGACGCCGCCGGACTCGGTCAGCTCGAGGTCGATCCGGACGCCGCGCGCCGCGACGCGTATGCGCGCGGTGCGTGGCTCGCCGGAGGCGTAGGCGTCGGTGTCGCCGTCCCAGGGCGAGTCGAGCGCGATTCCGCCGGCGCCGAAGGTCGTCCGCTCGCGCAGCTCGCCGCCCGGCAGCGCCACCGCCCACCAGCGCTGCGGCAGCGGTCCGATCCGCGCGTCGCCGACGCACAGCATCAGCTCCGACGTGTAGACGCCGACGTAGCGCCAGCGCTTCAGCGGTCGTCCGCCGCGCCAGCTCGCGAGCCGGGCGGGGGGCAGGTCCAGGTCGAGGTCGCGGACCGCGGGTCCGCGTCGTGGCAGCTCCGCCATGGGCGAACCCTAGACGGTCCTGGCTGGCTGGCCAGCCTAGTGCGAGCCGAGCTATGCTGGCAGCAGCATGGAGGCCGCCACCGTCCCGGACGTAGACAAGCCCGTCCCCGCGTCGGCGGAGCGCCCGCCGCCGATCGACGAGAGCGCGCTGCGGCGGATCGGGCGCGACGTGCGCGACGAGCTGCGCACCCTGCGCGCGCACGAGTCCTATCCGCCCGGCTCGGCCGACCTCAGCGTGCGCCGCACGATGCGGATGGTGCGCGACCCGCTGCCGATCCTGCTCGACCACTACGAGCGCTTCGGCCCCGTCTTCTCGACGCGCATCCTGCACGGGCGCAACGTCTGGGCGCTCGGCCCGGAGGCCAACCACCACATGCTGGTCTCCAACGCGCGCAACTTCCTCTGGCGCGAAGGCAGCTTCGGCGACCTGATCCCGCTGCTCGGCGACGGGCTGCTGACGATCGACGGCGGGTATCACCGCCGTGCGCGCCGGATCATGCTGCCGGCCTTCCACCGCGAGCGGATCGCCGGCGCCGCCGACACGATGGTCGCCGAGGCCGAGGCGGCGCTCGCCGCCTGGCGGCCGGGGCAGGTCGTCGACGTCTACCACTGGGCGCGCAACCTGGCGATGCGCGTCGCGATGCGCGCGCTGCTCGGGCTCGACCCCGACGACGGCGACACCGGCGCGCGCGCCGCGGTCGAGTTCGAGCGGGCGCTCTCCTTCTACGGCACCGACTTCGCGCTGCGGGTGCTGCGCGGCCCGGGCTCGCCCTGGCAGCGGATGATGAGCGCGCGCGCCGTGCTCGACCGCATCCTCTACGCCGAGATCGCCCGTCGGCGCGCCGCGGGAGCCGACGATGACGGCGACGTCCTCGGCATGCTGCTGGCCGCGACCGACGAGGACGGCTCGGCGCTGTCGCGACTCCGAGGTCCGCGACCAGGCGATGACGCTGATGTTCGCCGGCCACGACACCACTACTTCGACGGTCACCTTCCTGCTCTACGAGCTGGCGCGCAACCCGCACGAGCTGGCCGCCCTCTACGCCGAGCTCGACGAGCTGCTGCCCGACGGGGCGCCGCCGCGCCTCGAGCACCTCGCCGGCGGCCTGCCGCGGCTCGAGATGGCGCTCGACGAGACGCTGCGGCTCTACCCGCCGGCCTGGATCGGGCCGCGCCGTTCGGTCGACGCCTGCGAGATCGCGGGCGTCCACGTCCCGGCGAACAGCTACGTCAACTACTGCTCGTGGGCCAGCCACCGGCTGCCGGACGTCTTCCCGGACCCGGAGGCGTTCGTCCCCGAGCGGTTCGCGCCCGAGCGCAAGGCGGCGCTGCCGAAGGGTGCCTACGTTCCGTTCGGCGGCGGCTCGCGGACCTGCATCGGGATGCGCTTCGGCCAGATGGAGATCCGCGCGATCGTCGCGCTGGCGTTGCAGCGCTTCCGGCTCGAGCTGCAGCCGGGGCGGACGATGACCGTCCGCCAGATGCCGACGCTGAGCCCGCGCGGAGGGCTGGAGATGGTCGTGCGCGAGCGCGGCCTCGCAGAGCCGCTGGTGGCGTGAGCGCCGTCCGCGACGTTAGACTCGTTGACTGACGAGTCAATCTGGCTCAGGGAGCATAAGTGCGAGCCGCGGCCATTCAGATGAACTCCACTGCGGACAAGCAGAGCAACCTGGCGACCGCCGAGCGGCTGGTGCGCGCCGCCGCGGCCGACGGCTCCACGCTCGTGGTGCTGCCGGAGAAGTTCAACGTGCTCGGCACCCCCGAGCAGCTGGCCGCCGGCGCCGAGTCGCTCGACGGGCCGACGCTGCGCTGGGCGCGCGAGCTCGCCCGCGAGCTGGCGATCGACCTCGTCGCCGGCTCGATCCCCGAGCGGCGCGACGGTCAGGACAAGCTCGCGAACACCTCCGTGCACATCGGCCCCGACGGGATCGACCGCGCGGCCTACCGCAAGATCCACATGTTCGACGTCACCGTCGGCGGGCGCGAGTACCGCGAGTCGGCGACCGAGCAGGCCGGCGACGAGATCGTGCTCAGCGAGGCGCGGGACGTCAGCCTCGGGCTGACCGTCTGCTACGACCTGCGGTTCCCGGAGCTGTTCCGCATCCTCGCGGTGCGCGGGGCGCGCGTCATGAGCCTGCCGTCGGCGTTCACCGCGGTCACCGGTGCCGCCCACTGGGACACGCTCGTGCGGGCGCGGGCGATCGAGAACCAGGCCTTCGTCGTCGCCGCCGACCAGATCGGCGCCCACCCCGGGGGGATGGAGAGCTACGGCGGCTCGCAGATCGTCGACCCGTGGGGCGACGTCCTCGTCCGGGCCGCCGACGAGGAGTGCTTCGTCGCGGCCGACCTCGACCTCGCGCGCCAGGACGAGGTGCGCGCGACGCTGCCGAGCCTCGCCAACCGCGTCCCGGCCGCCTACCGCTGGGAGGAGGGCGCCTGATGGCCGCCGCGACCCCGCGCCCCGGCGCCGTCGACAAGCGCCGCCTGATCCTCGACGCGGCGATCACCGTCTTCGCCCGCCAGGGCTTCCACCACTGCCGCGTCTCCGACGTCGCCGACGAGGCCGGCGTCGCCTACGGCCTCGTCTACCACTACTTCGACTCGAAGGAGGAGATGCTCAACGAGCTCTTCCTCGAGCGCTGGCAGATCATGCTCGACGCGATCTCCGAGATCGACGCGCGCGACGAGCTTCCCGCCGCGCGAGAAGCTGCACGAGGTCGCCGGCTTCATCATCGACTCCTACCGCCACGAGCCCGACCTGATGAAGGTGATCATCGTCGAGGTCACACGCGCGGCGAACTCGTTCGGCAAGCTGCACCTCGACAAGATCCGCGAGGCCTACGCGCGGATCGCCGAGATCGTCGAGTCGGCCCGCCGCGACGGAGTCTTCAAGCAGGACATCTCGGCCGAGTTCGCGGCGATGTGCTTCTACGGCGCGATCGAGCAGCTGCTGTCGGGTTGGATCTTCGATCTGCTGCCGGAGACCGAGGAGGAGTTCGAGCGTGCCAAGGCGCTCGTCGTCGAGGCGATCTGCGGAGGCTTGGAGATCTCGCCATCGGGTACGCCCGCCGTATCTGGTTGAATCGCGCGGATGGAGAACGAGCTAGTCAAGCGACTGATGTGGAGCGGCGTCCTGGCCGGTGTCAGCGCCCTGTCCACGATCGTCGCGCACCGGATCGCCGCTTTCATCTGGGTGCGCGTGTTCGACGAGGACCCGCCGGACGCCTGATGGAGTCCTCGGCCCAGGGACCCGGCGCCGCGGGCGAGCAGGCCACTCGTGAGTTCCCGTCGGTCGAGGTGGCCGCCGGTGAGCGCTCGAGCGCGTCGCCACCTCCGCCACCCGAGCAGGACCCGTTCGCCGAGCGGCCGGAGCTGTACGTCGGCGCCGCGTTCGCCGGCGGCCTGATCTTCGCCAAGTTCCTCAAGCGGTTCGGTCGATGAGCGTCCCGGGCCCCAACGGCGCCGACCGCAGCCTCGGCGAGATCGTCTCGGAGATGTCCGAGAAGGCCTCGCTGCTGGTCCGCGAGGAGATCGAGCTCGCCAAGGCCGAGGTCATCTCGAAGGCCAAGACGATGGGCCGCGGCGCCGGCATCGGCGTCGCCGCGGGCGTCTTCCTCGTCTTCGCGCTGGTGATGTTCCTGCACACGCTCGCCTGGCTGCTCGTGGAGGTCTTCGATCTCCAGATCTGGGCTGGGTTCGGGATCGTGACGCTGCTGCTGGTGATCCTCGCGGTCATCTCCGGGCTGCTGGCCGCCAAGTGGCTGAAGGCCGGGCCGCCGACGCCCGACATGGCGATCCAGCAGGCGAAGATCACGCGCGACACGATCGAGGCGCACGCCCAGCCGGCCAAGCCCACCGGCCCCGCCGTGCCCGTGCCGCGGAAGACCCCTGAGGAGACGAGCAAGCCATGACCGCCGGCGTCCCCGCCAACCGCACCCCGGACCAGATCCGCAGCTCGATCGAGGAGACGCGTCGCGACCTCGCGCTGTCGGTCGACGACCTGCGCTCGAAGGTCACCGAGCTGGCCGACTGGCGCCGCCAGCTGTCCGAGAACCGCAACGCGGCGCTCACCACGGCAGCCGTCACCGGCTTCGTCGTCGGCGGGGGCATCGCCGCCGCCGTCTCCCTCTTCCGCCGCCGCCGCTGAGGAAGCGCCTGGCGGCGTCATCACCCCTTCGGGGCACAGGCGGGGGCCTCGCGGGGCGGGCCCCGCCACGGCCCCCTGCCTGTGCCCCGAAGGGGTGCTTCCCCTTGCCAGCCACTCCCTCAGCGGCGGCGGTTCAGGCAGGCAATGGCGGCGGCTCGATCGGCGGGCCGGGTGGGGGCTCGTCGGGCGGGCCGTCCTCGCGGGGGCGGATGCCGCGCAGGTCGGCCCACTCGCGCACGGCGATCTGGATCGTGGCGGCGACGGGGACGGCCATCAGCGCTCCCAGGATGCCCAGCAGCGTGCCGCCGAAGAGCACCGAGACGATCACCAGGAACGGGTTGATGTCGACGGCGCGGTTCTGGATCTGCGGCTGGATCAGGTTGTTCTCGACCTGCTGGTAGACGATCGACCAGACCGCCCAGATGATCGTGTCGCCGGGGAAGTCGCCGAACAGCGTCACGATGCCGACGGCGATCGCGCCGATCGTCGCGCCGACCATCGGGATCAGGTCGAAGAAGAAGACGATCAGCGCCAGCGGCGCGGCGAACGGGATGCCGAGGATCTTCAGCACGATGAACGACGTCACCGCGGCGACCAGCGCCTGCGCGAGCGCGCCGGCGACGTAGTTGCCGACAGCGCGCGCCGAGCGGTCGACGACGCGCTCCATCCGCTCCGCGCGGTCCTCCGGCACGAAGCGCAGCCCCGCGGTGATCCAGCGCCGGCCGCCGCCGAGCATGAACGCGGTCAGGATCAGGATCGTCACGACGGCGAAGATCGAGTTGACGATCCCCAGGCCGACGTCGCTCAGCACGCTCGCGGCGTCGCCGAGCTTCTCGGGCAGCTTGGCCGCCTCCTCCTGCAACTTCGAGGTGATGTCGTAGTCGTCGTTGAGCTTCTGCAGCCGCTCGTTGTCGTTGACGAACTCCGTCACGTCGTTGGCGTACTGGGGCGCGTTCTGCGCGAGGTCCTCGGCGCCGGTCACGATCGGCGGCACGATCAGCGCGCCGATCCCGATCGGGATCATCAGCAGACCGAGGTAGACGATGGCGATCGCGAAACCGCGTCGCATCCGGCGGTGCAGCACGTTGACCGGGCCCGACAGCGCGATCGCCAGGAAGGCGGCGATCAGCAGCCAGCCGATCGGCTTGCGCAGCAGGTAGATCAGGTACAGCACCACCAGCACCGCGACGATGACCAGCACCGTCCGTACGACCGACTTCGCCGCGGGGACCTCGTGATTCATGCGCCCAAGACTGGACCTCGCGTCGGACAGACGGAGGGGGCGGGGCTAATCGAAGAAGCGCGTCGGCACCGAGCCGACGCCGAGCATGCCCGGGCCGGTGTGGGCGCTGAGCACCGGGCCGACCTCGCTGATGAACAGCGGGTCGCAGCCGAAGACCTCGTAGCAGCGCTCGGCGAGTCGCTCGGCGACGTCAGGGGCCGCTATGTGCTGGACGACCCAGGCGTCGGCGCCGGAGTCGTGGCGCTGCTGGGCGTAGTCGACCAGCCGCTCGAACATCCGCGAGCTGGTGCGCACGCGCTCGACCGGGCTCAGCTCGCGCTCGACGGTCAGGATCGGCTTGATCTTCAGCGTCGATCCGATCCAGGCGCTCGCCGCGCCGATCCGCCCACCGCGCTTGAGGAACTCGAGCGTGTCGATCGCGAACCACATCTTCAGCTCGGAGCGGGAACGCTCTGCCGCGTCGACGACCTCGTCCGAGGTCCCGCCGAGCTGCGCGCAGCGTGCCGCCGCGAGCGCGACGATCCCCTGCCCGCCGGCGGCGGTCGAGGAGTCGACGACGCGCACCCGCTCGCCACCCCGCCCGTCGCGCTCGAGCTGCTCGGCGGCCTGGCGGGCCGACTCGACCGTGCCCGAGATGCCGCCGGAGATATGGACCGACACGACCTCGTCGCCACGCGCCAGCAGCGGCTCGAACGCCGCGACGAAGTCGCCGACCGACGGCTGCGAGGTCTTCGGCAGGCTGTCCGCGCGCCGCAGCTCCTCGAAGAAGGCCGGGTAGTCGGTGATGTCGGTCTCCTTGACCGTGCGGTCGCTGAAGACGACGTAGAGGGGGACCGCCGTGATCCCGTAGCGGTCGAGCTTCTCCCGCGGCAGGTACCCGGTGGTGTCCGTGACGACGGAGACCGGCATCTCGGCGGACTCTACATACGCGCCCGGCGCTCGCCTAGGCCCGCCCCCCGACTAGGTGTCGTCGCCGCGCGTGCGGTCGGCGCGCGGAAGGGTGCCGGCCTCGCGCTCGTCGACGTCGGGGTCGAGCCGCGCCGCCTGCTCGTGGCGGCCCTCCGCCTCGCGTCGTGCACGCCCGGCCTCGGCCGCCTGCTCCTCGGACGCCGCCAGCTCGGCGCGCGCGCGAGCCGCCCGCTCCTCGGCCTCGGCGCGCTCGCGATCCGCGCGCGCCCCGCTGATGCGCGCCTCCTCGCGATGCTCGCTCGCCTCGGCGCGGTGGCGCTCGTCGCGCCGTACGCGGGCCCGGCGGCTGGCCAGGAACACCAAAGCCAGGACGATCACCGCCGCCACGATCAGGACTACCAGCAGTCCGGTGTCCATCGGCTCTCCTCCTCCTTCGGGGTCGACCGCTGGGTACCCCGTGCCCGGGCGCGGAAACCCCGGAGCACGTTTCGCGGTCGCCTAGGCGGGCGTGTTGTCGAGCGACGCCCAGAGATAGAGGCAGGCGAGCGTTCGATGCGGTTGCCAGGGCTGGGCGATCCGCGTCAGCTCCGCGGGCGCGGGCAGCTCGTCGAGGCCGTAGGCGAGCTGCACGGCGCGGCGGATGCCGAGGTCGCCGACCGGCAGGACGTCCGGCCGGCCGAGGTGGAACATCAGGAACATGTCGACCGTCCAGCGTCCGAGGCCCTTGATCGCGATGAGCTGCTCGGAGACCTCGTCGTCGGGCAGTTCGGGCAGAGCCTCGAGGTCCAGCTCGCCGTCCTCGACGTGCTCGGCGAGGTCGCGCAGGTAGGCCGCCTTCGCGCGCGACAGCCCGACGCCGCGCAGCTCGTCGGGGTCGGTGGCGATCAGCTCGGCCGGGGTGGGGGTGCGCCCGTCGTAGAGGTCGCAGAGCCGGTCGTAGATCGTCTTCGCGGCCTTGACCGACAGCTGCTGGCCGACGATCGCGCGCACCAGCGCGCCATAGGCGTCGTCGGGGCGGCCGCGGCGGCGCTCCTCCTCGTCGAGCGGCCCGTGGTCGCCGACCAGCGCCCCGAGCACCGGGTCGCAGCCACGGAGGTGGTCGAAGCCGTAGCCGCTCACGCCGCCGCGCTGCGCTCGCCGAAGTAGTCGGCCTCGAGCTCGCCGAGCGGGGTCGAGGGCGGGTCGCCGAACATCAGCTCGCGGGCGATCCGGTGCCAGTTCGCGGTCGCGCCGAGGTGGCCGAGCACGCCGAGGACCAGGCCCTCCATCCGGCGCGCGAACATCGCGTCGGGCGGCAGGGTGGCCCGGCGCATCACCTCCCAGTGGGGGGAGCGCGGGTCGCCGGAGTCGATCAGCACGCGCGTCACCAGCGCGCGGTCGACGGTCAGCACGCCGTCGTCCACGTACCACGCGGTCACGTCGCGGAAGTGGTCGAGCACGAGCTGCGAGTCGATCTCGAAGTCGGGCGCGTAGTAGCCGGCGGCGGTCAGCGCCCGGTGCAGCGCCTCGGCGTCGCCCGCCATCCCGGCCCGCATCGCGGCCAGCTCGCGCTCGAGGTAGTCGCCGGCGACGTGCTTGGTCATGCCGAAGTCGAGGAACATCACGCGGCCGTCGTCGAGCAGCCGGTAGTTGCCCGGATGGGGGTCGCCCGAGAAATGGCCGTTGCGGTACAGCCCGCCGGCGAAGAAGCGGTAGACGATCTCGCCGAAGCGGTCGCGCTCGGCCTCCGGCAGCTCGGCGACCGCCTCGAACGGGCGTCCATCGATCCACTCGGTGACCAGCACGCGTTCGCTGCTGAGCGCGGTCGCGACCTCGGGGATCACGACGAACGGATGGCCGCGCCAGGCGCGCGCCATCGCGCGCTGCGCCTGGGCCTCCTGCTCGTAGTCGAGCTCGTCGGTCAGTCGCTCGCGGATCTCGGCGCTCGTCCCCTTGACGTCCATCCCGGGCGCGATCCGCTTGAGCGACGCGCAGCAGCAGGCCCAGGTTCTTGAGGTCGGCGCGGACCGCCTCGGCGACGCCCGGGTACTGCACCTTGACCGCGACCTCGCGGCCGGCGAGTCGCCCGTCCTCGTCGTCTCGTAGCCGCGCGCGATAGACCTGGCCGATCGAGGCGGCCGCGACGGCCTCCTCGTCGAACTCGGCGAAGACGTCGCCGATCCGCGCGTCGAGCCCGTCCTCGATCACCGCGCGCATCTCCTTGAACGGCACCCGCGGCGCCGAGTCGCGCAGCTCCGCCAGCTTCTCCTGGATCCGCGCCTGGAACTCCTCGGGGAAGGCGCCGGTGTCGATGTAGGAGGCGACCTGGCCGACCTTCATGGCCGCGCCCTTCATGTTTCCGAGCACGTCGAGTATCTGCTCCGCGGCTTCGGCCTGGCGGCGCGCCGCGGCCTCGCGTCGCTTCTCCTCCCCGCGCGTCAGGTTGGCCGCCTTGGTGGCGTAGTTGCGCGCCGTCTGCCCACCGGCCAGGCCGGCGACCTTCGCTGTGCGGCGGATCCGGCCGGTCGGGATCGAGCTGTCGTCCTTGCGTGCCACCGACAGGGGACTGTAAGGGGGACGGACCGCCAGCCGCCCGGGCGGGTTAGCTTTCCCGCCGTGGAGGCGAGTCAGAATTCTGCGCGCACGCAGGACACGCACACCGTCGCGCGGACGATCTACGGCACGATCCTGATCACGGCGCTCGTCGCCGGCCTGTCCGAGGGCTACGACATCGACGCCTGGCAGATCCTCGTCAGCGTGACGGCGACGACCATCGTCTTCTGGGCCGCGCACGTCTACGCCGAGGTCCTGTCGCAGCAGCTCGCCGCCGGGCAGTCGCTCAACTGGCGGGCGGCGCGACGCGCGATGGACGACGAGCTGCCGATGGTCCAGGCCGGCTTTCCCGCGGCGCTGGCGCTCGGCCTGTCGGCGCTCGGCTTCTACTCGACCGAGACGGCGGTGACGCTGGCGATCGGCTTCGGCGTCGCGTCGCTGTTCGCCTACGGCGTCGTGCTCGGCCACCGCGAGGGCCTGAGCCGCTTCCAGACCTTCGTCGGTGCCTGCGTCAACGGCGCCTTCGGCCTGGTGATCGTCGCCCTCAAGGCGTTCATCCACTGAGACGGCGCGCAGGCGCGCTCAGGCGGCGCTGCCGCACGAGGGATCCTCGTCGGCGATCCGGAACGAGGAGCCGCAGCCGCAGGACGCGACGACGTTCGGGTTGTTGACCTCGAAGCCGGCGCCCATCATGCTCTCGGTGTAGTCGACCACGGAGCCGTCGACGTAGCGCAGGCTCGCCGGGTCGACGAGGATCGGGACGCCCTCGTGCTCGAAGACGTTGTCGTCCTCGCGCCGCTCGTCGAGCGCCAGCGCGTACTGGAAGCCGGAGCAGCCGCCACCGCGCACGCCGATCCTCAGGCCGACGTCGCCCTCGGACTCCTGCTGGGCGAGGAAGCCCTGGACCTTCTCGGTCGCGATCTCGGAGAGGGTGACCATGCTTCACAAAAGATAGCAACGTGCCGGGCTCGCTAAGGTGGCTGCTCGCATGCCCACCAGTGACGAACTGAAGCAGCGCATCGAGGTCGCCCTCCCCGGCGCGACCGTGTCCGTCGAGGACACCACCGGCGGCGGCGATCATTTCCGCGCCGAGATCGTCTCCGACCGCTTCGCGGGCCTGTCGCGGATCGAGCAGCACAAGCTCGTCTACGACGTGTTCGGCGCTGAGATCGGCGGGCCGATCCACGCCCTCTCGATCAAGACTTCGACTCCCTGAGGTACAGCCATGACGAACACCGAGATCCGCGAGTTCATCGAGAACGCGATCGCCGAGAACCCGGTGATGCTGTTCATGAAGGGCAGCCCCGAGCAGCCCGCCTGTGGCTTCTCGGCGCGTACGGCGGCCTGCCTCAACGCCCTCGGCGTCCGCTACGCGGCGCTCGACATCCTGCCCGACCAGCGCATCCGCGAGGAGCTCTCCGGCGCTCTCCGGCTGGCCGACGATCCCGCAGCTGTTCGTCAAGGGCGAGCTGGTCGGCGGCGCGGACATCGTCACCGAGATGTACGAGACCGGCGAGCTGGCCGAGCTGCTCGAGGCGGAGCAGCCCGAGGAGGCAGAGGAGGCCGCAGCGCAGTCCGAGGCGCCGGTCGGCAACGGCCCGCTGCCGCTCGAGAACCGCCTGGACTGAGTCCCGCGTAGGGGCTAGGCCGGGACGATCTTGACCGCGCGGTCGAGCGCCTCGGCGAGCAGGCCGGAGCCGCGTCCGGCGGCCCAGATCGCGACGGAGGGGTCCGCTCCGGCGCGCGGGACGACCCGCAGCAGCACGCGCGCGTCGTTGACCTCCGCCGTGATGTCGGCGACGACCTGGTCGCGGCTGCGCTCGAGTTGCTCGGCGAGCCGGATCAGGCCGCAGAGCAGCAGCAGCCGCTCGCGGTCGCCGTCGCGGCGTAGGGCGCCCAGCTCGCCGGGGTCCGGCGTGCCCTTGCGGTGGTAGCGCGCGATCAGCGCGATCAGGTCGACCTCGCGCGGGCTGTAGCCGGGCAGGCCGGCATGGACGATCAGGTAGTGCGAGTGGCGGTGGTGGTCGTCGTAGTCGACCGTCATGCCGACGTCGTGCAACAGCCCCGCCGCCCAGAGCAGCTGGCGGTCGCCGTCGCCGAGGTCGTGCAGCCCGGCAGCGCGCAGCGAGTCGAACAGCTCGAGCGACAGCTTCGCGACGTGGGCGACGTGCGGCGGGTCGGTCGCGAAGCGGCTGGCGAGATTCTCGACCGAGTCGGTGCGCACGTCGGCGAGCAGCGGGGGCGTGCGGTCGGCGAGCAGGTGCTCGAAGAAGACGCCCTCGCGCAGCCCCGCCTCGGCCACCTCCAGCTCGTCGAATCCGCCGTGCTCCATCGCCGCGGCGGCCACCAGCGCGCCGCCGAGGATCACGTCGCCGCGGTCGGGCTTGATGCCGGGGATCGCGCCGCGCTCGGAGGCCGGCCGGTCGGCCAGCAGCTCGATCAGCTCCTCCAGCGCCGCCCGGGTCAGGACGAACCCCTGCTCGTCGACGTCGGGCATGTCCATCCGCTTCTGGACGGCGCTCGCCAGGTTCCGGACTGTCCCGCCGATCGCCGCGAGCCGGCCGCCGCCCTCGGCGTTCCACCACTCGAACTCGCCGAGCGTGCGGGCGACGTGGTCGCGCACCGCCTGGAGCTGCTTCGGCTTCGCCCGCTCGCCGGGCAGGAACGCCTCGCTGACGCGGACCGCGCCGAGCCGCACCGACTCGGCCTCCAGCAGCCGCCGGTCGGCGACGTGCATCACCTGGACGCTGCCGCCGCCGATGTCGATCCCGAAGCCGTCGGTCAGCGTCGTCGAGTTGACGATCGCCAGGTAGCCGTACCAGGCCTCCTCGGCGCCGCTGACCACGCGCACCTCGAGGCCGGTGCGGCGGCGGATATCGACCAGCAGCTCGTCGCGGTTGGCGGCGTCGCGGATCGCGCTGGTCGCCACCGCGTCGACGCGCTCGACGCCGGAGGCCTCGAGGAAGGAGGCGAAGACGGCGGCCGTCGTGATCGCCCGGTCGACCGGCTCCGGCGCCAGTACGCCCTCGTCTCCCATCCCGGCGCTGATCCGCACCGGCTCGCGGATCTCGTCGGCCAGGCTCCACCAGCCGCCGGGCTCGTGCTGGAAGACGACGAGCCGGAAGGAGTTCGATCCGAGGTCGATGACGGCGGTGCGGTTCACGAGCGCGGCTATCATCTCGCGCCGCGTGTCCATCGGGACGATCGACAACCCACTCCGCGTCGCCGTCGTCGGCTCCGGGCCGGCCGGCTTCTACGCCGCCGGGCACCTGCTGGCCGACAAGGAGCTGGCGATCGAGGTCGACATGTTCGACCGCCTGCCGACGCCGTTCGGGCTCGTGCGCGCCGGCGTCGCGCCCGACCATCCGAAGATCAAGTCGGTGACGCGCGTCTACGAGAAGACCGCGGCGCGCGAGCAGTTCCGCTTCTTCGGCAACGTCAAGATCGGCGAGCGACCTCAGCCACGCCGACCTCGAGCGCCACTACCACGCGATCGTCTACGCCGTACGGCTGCGCAGACCGACCGCCAGCTCGGCATCGACGGCGAGGAGCTGCCCGGCAGCTATGCCGCCACCGAGTTCGTCGCCTGGTACAACGGCCATCCCGACTACCGCGACATCGAGTTCGACCTCTCCTGCGAGCGCGTCGCGATCGTCGGCAACGGCAACGTCGCGATGGACCTCGCCCGGATGCTCGTGCTGCCGCGTGAGGAGCTCGAGGTCACCGACACCGCCGACCACGCGATCGAGGCGCTCGCCAACTCGAACGTCAAGCACGTCGTCGTCCTCGGCCGGCGCGGGCCGGCGCAGGCCGCCTTCACCAACCCGGAGCTGCGCGAGCTCGGCGAGCTGACCGACGCCGACGTGATCGTCGAGCCGTTCGAGCTCGACCGCCACAGCGCCCAGTCGATCGAGGGCGACGGTGAGATCACCCCCCGTCGCAACGTCGAGATCCTGCAGGAGTTACGCCGCGCGGACGCCGGATGGCAAGGAGAAGCAGGTCGAGCTGCGCTTCCTGCTCTCGCCGGTCGCGATCCGCGGCGACGGCAAGGTCGAGCAGATCGAGCTGGTCCGCAACAAGCTCGAGCACGGGGGCGAGGGGCAGATCCGCGCCCAGGCGACCGATGAGCACGAGACGCTCGACGTCGGACTCGTCTTCCGGGCCGTCGGCTACCGCGGCATCCCGATCGACGGCGTGCCGTTCGACGAGTGGAAGGGCACGATCCCGAACGAGGAGGGGCGCGTGCTCGACCCGCACGCTCAGCATGCGATCCCCGGCCTCTACGTCGCCGGCTGGGTCAAGCGCGGCCCGTCGGGCGTGATCGGCACCAACAAGCGCGACGCGCAGGAGACCGTCGAGCACCTGCTCGAGGACGTCCGCGAGCGGCGGCTGGCCGATCCCGAGCGACCCGCGCGCGCCGCGATCGAGGAGCTGGTGCGCGAGCGCCAGCCCGACCTCGTCGACTACGCGGGCTGGGAGGCGATCGACGCCGGCGAGAAGGCCGCCGGCGAGCCGCGGGGTCGGCCTCGCGTGAAGCTCACGCGGATCGCCGAGATGGTCGAGGCGGCGCGAGCCGCTCGCGTCTAGATCGCGTCCGCGTCAGGATTCGGGTCGAGCGTCGCGGCTGTGACCGCGGTGCCGTCAAGCGCGTCGAGGGCACGCTCGACGGTCGCGGCGATACAGGTGAAGATCGGGGTCTCTGAAGCGGTGTAGGCGCTCGACTCGGTCGAGCGCAGCTCCTGGACGAGGTCGAGGAACTCGCGACGGGTGGTCGGCGTTGAAGGACACGACGAACTCCTGGTCGTCGAGCCCGTAGGAGTAGGCGGTGTTGATCTCGATGCCGGGGTAGCGCTTGCCGATCTCGATGTGGCCGCGCATGATCCGCATCCGCTCCTCGGGCGCCAGGCCGTACCACTCGCGCTTCTTCCACATCGGGTAGACGATGAAGTAGCGCTTGTCCGAGCCGGGGCGGGGCGCGGTCGGCTGCTCCTCCTCCGAGTAGACCGACTCCTTGGTCAGCGCCAGGTAGGAGTGGGCGATCTCGGCGTAGCCCATCAGTCCGGCTTGGTTGAGCAGCACGTGCAGCTCGTGGATCGGGTCCAGGGTGGCGGCGACGGCGCGGATCATCAGGTCGCAGTCGCCGCGCGTGCCGACCGTGGAGTAGGCGCGCAGGAAGTGGTCGGTCGGCGAACTCCTCGCAGGCCGCGGCGAACTCGCGCTTGTCCTGGGCGCGATCCGCGGCGTCGCGGCGACGCCACTCCGGGGCGACCTTCACGAACGTGTGCTTGACGTAGTTGCGCTCGGCCATGGGCCTCCGGTTTTGGCGCATCTCGCCCGTCGTCTACGATGCGTAGGTGCGCGTCGGGATCGTTTCCCCCTACTCGTACACGTACCCAGGTGGTGTCGGCCGTCACGTCGAGGCCCTCACAGCGGAGTTGATCGGACAGGGTCACGAGGTTCGCCTCCTGGCTCCCCACGACCCAGACGACCGCCTGGCGCGTGCGATGCATCGGGGCGCCGCACCCGAGCAGCGGCCCCTGCCCGACCATCTGATCCCGCTCGGTCGCACCGTCGGACTGCCGATGAACGGGGCGGTCTCGAACCTCGCGCTGTCGCCCGCCGTCGTGCCCACGCTGCGCCGCGAGCTGCGCGCCGGCGCCTTCGACGTCGTCCACGTCCACGAGCCGAACGCGCCGTTCGTCAGCTGGTTCGCGACCGAGCTGGCGCGCACGCCGCTGGTCGGGACCTTCCACTGCTACTCGCGCAGCCCGCTCGTCAACGGCGTCGCTGCCAACGTCGCGACGGCGCGCCGGCTCTACAACAAGCTTCACGTGCGGATCGCCGTCTCCGAAGCGGCCGCGCTGGACCTGCGAGCGCTTCTACGGTGGCGAGCTACCGGATCGTCCCGAACGGCGTCGACCTCGCCGCCGCGCGACCGAGCGACCGCTCGCTGCCGCGCGACCAGCTCGAGCTGCTGTTCCTCGGCCGCGCCGAGGCGCGCAAGGGCCTGCCGGTGCTGCTGCGCGCCTTCGAGGCGCTGCGCGGCGCCGGGCGTCGAGGCGCGCTTGACCGTCGCCGGCGCGACCCCGGCCGAGGTCGAGCCGCTGCTGCTCGACGTCGAGGGCGTCGAGATCGCCGGCCGCGTCGACGAGGACGAGAAGTGGCGCCTGCTCGGCGCCGCCGACCTGCTCGTCGCGCCGTCGCTCGGCGGCGAGAGCTTCGGCATGGTGCTGACCGAGGCGTTCGCGGCCGGCACGCCGGTCGTGGCCTCCGACATCGCCGGCTACCGCGACGTCGCGCGCGACGGGGTCGACAGCCTGCTCGTGCCGCCAGCCGACGCGGCGGCGCTCGGCGAGGCGCTGCGCGAGCTCGCCTTCGACCCGGAGCGCCGCCTGCGGATGGGCGTCGCCGCGCGCGAGCGCGCCGAGCGCTTCGCCTGGAGTCACGTCGCCGAGGAGGTCGTCGACGCCTACGAGGACGCCGTCGGCGATGCCTGCGCCGGCCACCCGCCGGCGCCGCCGCCGGTGCCCGGCTCGGCCTCGTCTCGGCCGCCGGCGTGCCGCGCGCCGCCGCCACGCCGGATCCCCTCGATCGAGCCGGAGCCGCCCGTGGGCGAGCGCCGCAGCCGCTGGGCGAAGATCCGCCGCGTCGCGGCGATCGGCGGCATGGTCGCCGCCGTCGCGCTCGCGGCGCTGGCGCTCGACCGGATCGGGATCGACCAGATCGGCCACGCGCTGGTCGGCGCGACGCCGGTCTGGGTGCTCGCCGCCTTCGCGCTGATGTGCACGTCGATGCTCGTGCGCGCCGAGGCGTGGCACGCGATCCTCTGCGCGGCGCTGCCCGGCGTCCGCGTCCGCAGGCGCGACGCCGCGCGCGCGACGATGATCGGCGTGCTGATGTCGGCGACCCTGCCCGCGCGGCTCGGCGAGCCCTCGCGTGCGCTGATCATGGCGCGCCGGATCGGCCGCGTGCGCGACCGCTTGCCGGTCGTGCTCGGCTCGATCGTCTCGCAGACGCTGCTGAACATCCTCGCGCTGGTGATCCTCGGCGGCGTGATGTTCGCGACCGTCGGCGTCTTCCGCGGCGACGAGGACGCGCTCGTGATCGCGACGATCGCGCCGCTGGTGCTGCTCGCCCTGGTGATCGGCGCGCCGGCTCTGCTGCGGCGCGGCAAGCCGTCGCGCTTCGCCCGCGTCCAGCACGCGCTCGCGACGGCGCGCGGCGCGATGGTGCAGGTGCGCCTCGGCCTCCAGGTCTTCCGCAACCCGCGGCTCGGCGCCTGGGCGACGGTCACGCAGCTGTCCGCCTGGGCGATCCAGTGGATCGCCTGCTACGTCGCTGCTGGTCGCGCTCGGCCTCGACCACCAGGCGGGCATCGGCGCCGCCGCGGCCGTCCTGTTCGCGGTCAACGTGACGGCCGCGATCCCGATCACGCCGTCGAACCTCGGCGTCTTCCAGGCCGCCTGCGTCGCGGTCCTGTCGGCCTACGGCGTCAGCCAGACCGACGCGCTCGCCTACGGGATCATCCTGCAGGCGGTCGAGATCGCGACCGCCTTCGCGATGGGCATGCCCGGCGCTGCTGCGCGAGGGCATGACCTGGAGCGACCTGCGCCTGCGCGCCCTGCACGCGTCGCCGGTCGAGCTGCGCGCCGCGCGTGGCGGCGTCGAGGCCTGACGCCGGTTTCTCACGAGGTTCGCGCCGCGAGCCGATGCTTGGTGGCAAGCGGCGGCGCGCTGGGCGCGACCGGCTGCTTCAGTCCCTCCGGCATGAGCGTTCGCACTCCGACATTCGCCGTCGCCGCCGCGCTCGCGGCCGTGGTCGCGCTGGGCGCGTCGGCGCTGATCCCGTCGCGGGCGGTCGCCGCGGCGGGGGCCTCGGGGCCGGCGCACGCGACCGCCCCGGCGCTGGACCGCGAGACTTTCGCGCGGTCGTCCGGCGATCGCCACCGGGGCGAGGCGATCGTGCGCTTCGAGCCGGGCGTCGACGCCGGCCAGCGGCTCGCCGCGCGGCGGGCGGCCGGCGTGACGCTCGACCGGGCGCTCGAGCTGCCGCGAGCCCAGGTCGTCGCCTTCGACGAGGGCTCGGTCGCGTCCGCGGTGCGGCGGCTCGAGCGCCAGCCAGGCGTGGCCTACGCGCAGCCGAACTACCGCTACCGGGCGCTGGCCGTCGACCCGCCGGACGACAGCTTCTTCGCCGACCTCTGGGGCCTGCGCGACAGCGCGACCCCGGATCCGGGCGTCAACGCGCTCGCCGCGTGGGAGACGACGCGCGGGGCGGGGCAGACGATCGCGATCCTCGACACCGGCGTCGCGCTCGACCACCCCGACCTCGCCGGCAACCTCTGGACGGGGCCCGGCGGCGAGCACGGCTGGGACTTCGTCGACGGCGACGACGACCCCGACGACTTCCAGTTCCACGGGCACGCACGTCGCCGGCACCGCCGCGGCGATCGCCGGCAACGGCATCGGGGTCGCCGGTGTCGCGCCGGAGGCGCGGATCATGGCCATGCGCGTCCTCGACGGCGACGGCAGCGGCTCGACCGCCGACATCGCCGACGGGATCGACTACTCCAGCGAGAACGGGGCCGACGTGATCAACCTCAGCCTCGGCGGGCCGGCCGGCGCCGGCGACCAGGCGATGGGCGACGCCGTCGCGCGGGCCGGTCAGCGTGATGTGGTCGTGGTTGCCGCGGCCGGCAACGACAACCGGAACAACGACCTCCAGCCGACGATGCCCTGCGCGCTGCCTCAGGCCAACCTGATCTGCGTCGCCGCGGTCAACCAGGCTGGCGGCCGCGCCGGGTTCTCCAACTACGGCGCGACGACCGTCGACGTCGGCGCGCCGGGAACCGCGGTCCTCAGCGCCAAGGCCGACTACGACCCCATCTTCGCCCACGGCTTCGAGTCCGACCTCGGCGTCTGGAGCACATTTACGGGGCCCGGGTCGACGACCTGGTCCACGACCGGCGCGTTCGCGAGCGCCGGCGCCAACTCGGCGACCGACAGTCCGGCTGGGGACTACGCGGCCAACGCCGACTCCGAGCTGTTCACGGCCGCCCCGCTCGACCTCGCCGCCGAGCGCGGCTGCCGCATCCATCTCGACCTGCGCTACGAGATCGAGGAGCCGGACAGCGACGGCTTCCTGCTCGACTACCTGTTCGTCGGCGGCCTCACCGGGGACGAGGACGTCTTCGACGGCCAGCCGTTCGCGGGCATTTCGGCCGGCTATGCGGGTGGGACGTTCCGCGCCGAGGAGGTCTCGATCTCCGATCTCGGTGGACGCGACGACGTCCGTCCGTTCCTGGGGCTGTTCTCCGACGAGGCCGTCGAGGGTGACGGCGCCTATGCCGACGAGCTGAGGGTTCTCTGCCGGCGCGCCACCTACCTCGACTCGAAGGCCGCGGCCGGCAACTACGTCAACTTCCAGGGGACGTCGATGGCCGCGCCGCACGTCGCGGGCGTGGCGGCGCTGGTTCGCGCGGCCGACCCGGACGTGCCCGCCACGCAGGTCGTCGCCGCGATCCGCGACAGCGGCACGCCGCTGTCCGCGCTCGTGGGAATCACGGCGAGCGGCCGCGCGGTCGATGCCAACGCGGCGATCGCTGCCGCGCTGGCGATGGAGAACTCGCCGCTCCCGCTCCCGCCGCCGCCTCCACCGCCCGTCGCTCGCACGGTCGCTCCGGCGGGGCCGGCCGCGCCCCAGCTGCCGGTGCTCAGGCGGATCGCGGTAACGCCGCGGCGCACGTTCGCCTACTCGTTCAGGGCGTCGCCCGGGCTCACCGGGCGCGCCACCGTTCGGCTCGCGCGCCGGACCGCGGGCCTGCGTCGCGGCACCGCACTGGCGGCGCGACGCTTCACGGTCGGCCGCCTCGGCAAGGTCACGGTTCGCCTCCGGCTCACGCCGGCCCGCTTCCGCGCGCTGCGCCGCGCCGGCCGCCTGCCCGTCGCGCTGACCGTGACCGTCCGCGACGGCGCCGGCCGCCACGCCTCGGCGACCGGCCGCGCGACCCTCGCCGCACCGCGCGGCGCCTGAGGCGGCTCGCGCGCCGGCACAAGAGGGGGGCCTGCCGGCTCCGGCGGCCCCTCTGTAGGCATGGAAGCCACTCTCAGGGCCCCGTCGCTGGGCCAATTCCCATGGTCGTCTGCTCGCCTCCACACCGGCTGGTACGTTGATGGTATGAAAGTTGCCATCGATACTGCCGGGCGAATGGTGATCCCCAAGACGTTCCGTGAGGAGCTTGGGATCACCGGCGCGGCCGAGGTGGAGATGCGGGCCGCCGACGGCCGCATCGAGATGACCGTGCCCGACGTGCCGGCCCGCCTCGAGATGCGCGACGGGGTCCCGGTGATCGTCACGGACCGCCCGATGAAGCCGATCACCGTCGAGGAGACTCGCGCGGCGATCGATCGCTCGCGGCGATGATCGCTCCTGACACCAGCGTCCTGTTTGCCGCGTTCGCGCCGTGGCACTCCGCCCACCCCGTCGCCCACGAGCTCGTGAGCACGATGTCGGGCGGGCGGCTGATAGCCCACGTGGCCTTCGAGACCACATCGGTGCTCAGCCGGATGCCCGAGGGGGAGCGGATCGCGGCGCAGGTCGTTCACGACGCTCTCCACCTGTTGTTTCCCGACGAGTGGCTTCAGCTCGGCGCGGCGGCCGCCCGTCGGGCGCTAGCGACCGCCGTCGGCGCCGGAATCCGAGGCGGGGCGTTGTATGACGCGCTGATCTCGGCGACGGCCGCGGCGCATGGGGCCCGTCTGGTGACCTTCGACCGGCGCGGCCGGGCGACCTACGAGGCAATGGGCGTCGAGGTCGAGGTCTTGTCGGCCTGAGTCCTCCGACCAACGGCCTGAGTCCTCCCGCCAACCTTCACACAGCTATGTCAAGGTTGCCCGCCATTCGATAGCCTGACGCGTCATGGCCGACCGCGACTACCTCCGCACCGTCAACGAGCGCGTCGTCGTCTTCGACGGCGGCATGGGCGCCACGCTCGAGCAGTTCGACCTGACGCAGGAGGACTACGGCGGGCTGCAGGGTAAGTGCCACGAGGCGCTGATCCTCAACCGCCCCGACGTGATCGAGGGCGTCCACACGTCGATGGTCGAGGCCGGTGCCGAGGTCGTCGAGACCGACACCTTCCAGGCGAGCCGGCTGAAGCTCGACGAGTGGGGGCTGGCCGACCACACCGTCGAGATCAACCAGCGCGCCGCGGAGATCGCCCGCAAGGCGGTTGGCGAAGACCGCTTCGTCGCCGGCTCGATCGGCCCGACCGGCTTCCTGCCGGCCTCCGACGACCCGACGCTCGGCGACATCCGCTTCCGCGACCTCGTCGAGGTCTTCCAGGAGCAGTCCGAGGGCCTGATCCAGGGTGGCGCGGACCTGCTGATCATCGAGACCGCGCAGGACATCCTCGAGGTCAAGGCGGCGATCTTCGGCGCTCGCGAGGCGTTCAAGACGACCGGCCGCAGGCTGCCGATCCAGTGCTCGGTCTCGCTGCTGCCCAACGGCGGCAAGATGCTGCTCGGTACCGACATCCAGGCGGTGCTGACGACGCTCACCGCGCTCGACGTCCAGGTGATCGGGCTCAACTGCTCGACCGGTCCCGAGGACATGCGCGACGCGATCCGCTACCTCGGCGAGAACAGCCCGCTGCCGGTCCACTGCATCCCAAACGCGGGCCTGCCGCTGCAGGGCCCTGACGGCGAGACGATCTTCCCCGAGCAGCCCGAGTCGCTGGCCAAGACGCTCGAGGAGTTCGTCGAGCGCTACGGCGTCGGCATCGTCGGCGGCTGCTGCGGCACGACGCCCGACCACATCCGGGCGATCGCCGAGAAGGTCGGGGGCAGGCCGGTCGGCCCGCGTCCCGCCGCCGGCGAGCCGTACGTGTCGAGCATGATGACCGCGACGCCGCTGGTCCAGGAGCCGCGGCCGACGCTGGTCGGCGAGCGCGTCAACTCGCAGGGCTCGCGCAAGGCCAAGGAGCTGCTGCTCGCCGACGACTACGACGGCCTCGTCCAGGTCGCCGAGGACCAGGTCGAGGGCGGCGCCCACGTGCTCGACCTCTGCGTCGCGCTGACCGAGCGGACCGAGGACGAGGGCGAGCAGATGCGCAAGGTCGCCGAGCGCGTCTCGCTCAGCCAGCCGGCGCCGATCCAGGTCGACTCGACCGAGCCGGACGTGATCGAGGAGGCGCTCGAGCAGATCCCGGGCCGCGCGATCGTCAACTCGATCAACCTCGAGGCCGGGCGCGAGAAGCTCGACCGCGTCGTCCCGCTGGCGATCGCCCACGGCGCGGCCGTGATCGCGCTGACGATCGACGAGGTCGGGCATGGCGAAGACGCGCGAGCGCAAGCTCGAGATCGCCAAGCGGATCAAGGAGCTGGCCTGCGACGAGCACGGGCTCGACCCCGAGCTGCTGATCTTCGACCTGCTCACCTTCACGCTGACCACCGGCGACGAGGAGTGGCGGCCGTCGGCCGTCGAGACGATCGAGGGCATCCGGCTGCTCAAGCGGGAGCTGCCCGAGGTCAAGACCTCGCTCGGCGTCTCGAACGTCTCGTTCGGCGTCTCGCCGCACGCGCGCGCGGCGCTCAACTCGGTCTTCCTGCACCACTGCGTCGAGGCCGGGCTCGACCTCGCGATGGTCAACCCGAACCACATCACGCCGTACGGCGAGATTCCGGACAACGAGCGCGAGCTGGTCGACGACCTGGTCTTCAACCGTCGTGAGGACGCGCTCGAGCGCTTCATCGGCCACTACGAGTCCAAGGGCGACGAGGCCGAGGCCGAGACTGCCGACCCGACCGCCGACATGGAGCCGGAGGAGGCGCTGCACTGGCACATCCTGCGGCGCAAGCGCGACGGGGTGGAGGACCAGATCGACAAGTCGGTCGAGAAGATCGGTGCCGTCCCGACGCTCAACCAGGTGCTGCTGCCGGCGATGAAGGAGGTCGGCGACAAGTTCGGCTCCGGCGAGCTGATCCTGCCGTTCGTGCTCCAGTCGGCCGAGGTGATGAAGCGCGCCGTGGCGCAGCTCGAGAACTACCTCGAGCGGATGGACGGCCACACCAAGGGCAAGGTCGTGATCGCGACCGTCTTCGGCGACGTCCACGACATCGGCAAGTCGCTCGTGAACACGATCCTGACCAACAACGGCTACACCGTGATCGACCTCGGCAAGCAGGTCCCGGTCGACACGATCATCGAGGCGGCGGTCGAGAACGACGCCGACGCGATCGGGCTCTCGGCGCTGCTGGTCTCGACCTCGAAGCAGATGCCGATCTGCGTCGGCGAGCTGCACCAGCGCGGGCTCGAGTTCCCGGTGCTGGTCGGGGGCGCGGCGATCAACCGCGACTTCGGCCGCCGCATGCTCTATCCGAAGGGCAAGCAGTCCGACGAGACCTACGCGCCCGGTGTCTTCTACTGCAAGGACGCCTTCTCCGGGCTCGACACGATGGACGCGCTGATCGACGGCGACGCCCGTGCCGCGCTGGTCGAGAGGATCCGCGACGAGGCCAAGACGCTGCGCGAGAAGCCGGTCGTGATCGACGACTCGCCGCCGGTCACCGACGCCAGCGTCCGCTCGAAGGCGCGCACCGACACGCCGATCCCCGACCCGCCCTTCTGGGGCGTGCGCGAGATCGACGTGCCGTTCGAGGACGTCTTCCCGTACCTCGACCGCCACGTGCTGTTCAAGCTGCACTGGGGCGGGCGCGGCAAGAAGGGCGAGGAGTGGCGCCAGATCGTCGAGGGCCACGACGGCGAGGAGGGCTTCGCGCCGAAGCTCGAGCGGATGTGGCGCGAGCAGGACTACCTCGAGCCCCGTGCCCGGATCGGCTACTTCCCGTGCAACAGCGACGGCAACGACCTCGTGATCTTCGATCCCGAGGACCCCGACCGCGAGATCGAGCGGCTGACCTTCCCGCGCCAGCCGAAGCACGACCGCATCTGCCTGGCCGACTTCTACCGGCCGCTCGACTCCGGCGAGCGCGACGTCGTCGCGCTCCAGGGCGTCACCGTCGGGCCGAAGTCGACCGACCGGATGGCCGAGCTGGAGGCCGCCGGCGAGTTCTCCGAGCAGCTGTTCGTCCACGGCCTCGCCGTCCAGTCGGCGGAGGGGCTCGCCGAGTGGTCGCACGCCCAGGCGCGCGCGGCGTTCGGCATCGACGCCGACCAGGGCCGCCGCTACTCCTGGGGCTACCCCGCCTGCCCGGACCAGTCCGAGCACGAGAAGGTCTGGCGCCTGCTCGACCTCGACCAGATCGGCATGTACCTCTCCGACGGCTTCGCCGTGATGCCCGAGCAGTCGACCGTCGCGATCGTCTCCCACCACCCGCAGTCGGTCTACTTCGGCATGAAGTCCGGCTTCATCCCCGAGGACAAGGCCCCCGACGAGCTGATCGCCGGCACCGAGCGCGGCGGCGAGCTCCCGCCCGACTCCGACGCCCGCGACGGCGCCGTCGAGGAGGAGGCCATCGAGCGGGCACCGGACGAGGCGCCTGCGTAGGGCTGGTTCGGACTAGGGATCGGCGGGGCAGTCACGCCGATCCCTGGCCCGAAAAGACGAAGGCCCCGCCGGAGCGGGGCCTTCGCGTACGTCCGGGTGTAGCCGCGGGCTACTTGATGAAGAGCATCTCCGCGTACTTCGGCAGCGGCCAGAGGTCGTCGGCGACGATCTTCTCGAGCTTGTCCGCGACCTCGCGGACCTCGGCCATCGCGGCGAGCTGGTTGTCGCGGGCGTAGACCGCGAGGTCGAGGCCCTCGAGGCCGTCCGGGTACTGGTTGGCGGTCGTTCGAGCTCGCCGATGGCGGCGACGAGGTCGTCGACCAGCGTCCGGACCTCCGGCGTCAGCGACTCGACGCCGAGGCGTCGACCATCGCCAGGTGGCGGAGGGCCGCCGGCAGGATCATCGTGCGGGCGATCGACTCGGCGGTCTCCGCCTCGATGTTGGCGCGCGTGACGTACTGCTCGACCCAGACCTCGAAGCGCGACTCGAGCTCGCGCTTGGAGAGCACCTTGTACTTCTCGAACGCCGCGACCGTGTCGTCGGCGATCACCTCGGGCAGCGCGTCCGGCGTGGTCCGCAGGTTCTTCAGCCCGCGCTGCTCGGCCTCGGCGTGCCACTCGTCGGAGTAGTTGTCGCCGCCGAAGCAGATCTGCTTGTTGGCGTCGTAGGACTCCTTGACGACCGCGGTGACCGCGTCGGCGAGGTCGGTGCCGCCGTCGAGCTTGGCCTCCAGCTTGTCGGACAGCTCGTCGATCGCCTCGGCGACGATCGTGTTCAGCACGGTGTTCGGGAACGCGAGCGACATGCTCGACCCGAGCGCGCGGAACTCGAACTTGTTGCCGGTGAAGGCGAACGGCGAGGTCCGGTTGCGGTCGCCGCCGTCCATCGGCAGCGGCGGCAGGACCGGGGTGCCGAGGCCGAGGAACGAGTCCGGGGTGTGCGGTCGCCCTCGCCGGAGGCGATCGCCTCGAAGACCTTCTCCAGCTCGGCGCCGAGGAAGATCGAGATGATCGCCGGCGGCGCCTCGTTGGCGCCGAGGCGGTGGTCCTGGCCGATGTTCGCGACCGACGCCCGCAGCAGGCCCTGGTGCTTGTTGACGGCCTGGATGACGGCCGCGCAGAAGAACAGGAAGTTGATGTTCTCCGCCGGCGTGTCGCCCGGGTCGAGCAGGTTCGTGCCCGTGTCGGTGCCCATCGACCAGTTGTTGTGCTTGCCCGAGCCGTTGACGCCGGCGAACGGCTTCTCGTGCAGCAGGCAGACGAGCCCGTACTTGCGGGCGATCGTTCTGCAGGACCTGCATCGTCAGCTGCTGGTGGTCGGAGCCGACGTTCGAGTTCTCGAACATCGGCGCGATCTCGTACTGGCCGGGCGCGACCTCGTTGTGGCGGGTCTTGACCGGGACGCCGAGCTTCGCGAGCTCGTGCTCCGACTCCATCATGAAGGCGAGCACGCGCTCCGGGATCGAGCCGAAGTAGTGGTCGTCGAGCTCGTGGCCCTTCGGCGGCTGGGCGCCGAACAGCGTGCGCCCGGCGTTGATCAGGTCGGGGCGCTCGTAGTAGTACTGCTCGTCGATCAGGAAGTACTCCTGCTCCGGGCCGACCGTCGTGAAGACGCGCTCGGTCGTCGTCGTCGCCGAGCAGCTCGAGGGCGCGCGATCGCCGAGCGCGAGAGCGCGTCCATCGAGCGCAGCAGCGGGATCTTGGCGTCGAGCGCCTCGCCGGTCCACGACGCGAACGCCGTCGGGATGCAGAGGAGCGTGCCGTTCGGGTTCTCGAGGATGAACGCCGGGCTGGTCGGGTCCCAGGCGGTGTAGCCGCGGGCCTCGAAGGTGGCGCGGATGCCGCCGGTCGGGAACGACGACGCGTCCGGCTCGCCCTGGATCAGCTCCTTGCCGGAGAACTCGGCGATGCGCCGTGCCGTCGCCGGTCGGGCTTGAAGAACGAGTCGTGCTTCTCGGCGGTCAGGCCGGTCAGCGGCTGGAACACGTGCGTGTAGTGCGTCGCGCCGTTCTCGAGCGCCCAGTCCTTCATCGCCTCGGCGACCGCGTCGGCGAGCGACGAGTCGAGCGCCTCGCCCTGCTCGAGCGTGCGCTGCAGGCGCTTGAAGACGTCCTTCGGCAGCCGCTCGCGCTGGACGGCGACGGAGAAGACGTTCTCGCCGAATGGGTTGTTGCCGGGCTGCGACAGGTCGACCGACCCGAGCGCGCCCCCATTCGGGCTCCACTGTGCTGCGGTTACGTTCTGCTGGCGAATCCGTGCCATCTGAGTTCGGGGCCTCCTACGGGGGTTGTGAATGCGGACTTTAACCGTGAGTGAGCCGGGCCTTCGCCCGGCGGGCGCGCCCCCGTGCGCGCCCGCCGTTGTGGCGAAGCCCCGGCGTGGGGTGGGAGAGGGAGCTAGGCCCCCGCCGGGATCTCCTCCGAGCCATGGATCTGCAAGACCGGATCTCCGTCCTCGCCGGTGCGGATGCGAATCGCCTCCTCCACCGGGATCACGAAGATCTTGCCGTCGCCGACCTGACCCGTGCGGGCGTGCTTCAGGATCACCTCCGTGATCACGCCCACGTCTTTGCCCTCGACCACGATCTCGAGCTTGAGCTTGGGACGCAGGTGGATGGTCATCTCCGAGCCGCGGTAGTGCTCGGTGATCCCCTTCTGCCTGCCCGAGCCCTTGTACTCCGCGATGGAGAGGCTCGGGAAGCCCTTGTCGAGCAGCTCCATGCGGATCGGCTCGAAGGCCTCGTGGCGGATGAACGCCTCGATCTTCTTCATGTCTGCCAGCCTCCTATCGTGACTCGGTGGACGCGGTCATCGCACTGGCAGTGCCCGCCGGTACCGCCGGCGACGCTCCCAGTCCGACAGGGCCCGGCATTCCGGTCGAGTACTCCGGCTGCGGGATGAACATCTCGGGGTAGCCGTACATCCCGTGCGACGAGATGTCCAGCCCGGCCTCCTCCTCGTCCTCGTCGACCCGCAGCCCGATCGTCGCCTTGATGAAGGCGAACGTGGCGTATCGAGAGGACGAACACGACCACGAACGTGAGGCCGACGGCGGCCGCCTGGACCCCCAGCTGACCGAACGTCGAGCTGAGCGTGGCGTCGCCGAAGATGCCGTACCAGATGCCTGGCGCGGCGCCGTCGACGATCAGTCGCGGCGAGGCGAAGACGCCGACCGCGAGCGTGCCCCAGATGCCGGCCAGGCCGTGCGCCGACAGCGCGCCGACCGGGTCGTCGAGCTTCATCTCGATCGACCAGGACGCCGTAGACGACGATGAAGCCGGCGATCAGGCCGATGATCGGCGCCGCCCAGTACTCGACGAACCCGGCCGGGGCCGTGATGCCGACCAGGCCGGCGATCGCGCCGTTGCCGGCCATGCCGACGTCGAGCGACTTCGTCTTCGAGTAGACGGCGATGCTGGCGCCGATGACGCCGGCCGCGGCCGCGAGCTGGGTGTTCAGCATGACCTCGCCGAAGAACGAGCCGGCGGTCTCGAACGTCGAGCCGCCGTTGAAGCCGAACCAGCCGATCCACAGGATCACCACGCCGAGGCCGACCAGCGGCATCGAGTGGCCGGGGATCGCCCGCGGCTTGCCGTCGGGGCCGTACTTGCCCTTGCGAGCGCCGAGCAGCAGCAGCGCCGCGAGCGCCGCCGACGGCGCCGGTGAGGTGGACGACCGACGAGCCGGCGAAGTCCATGACGGGCTTGCCGCCGACGTCGGACAGCAGGCCGCCGCCCCAGACCGAGTGCGCCACCAGCGGGTAGATCAGCGCGCCGAAGACGATCGCGTAGATCACGTAGGCGCCGAACTTGATCCGCTCGAGCGTCGTGCCCCAGACGATCGCCAGCGACACCGCGCAGAACGCGAGGCCGAACAGCATCATCATCGTGTCGTCGGCCGTCACGACCGTCGCCTCCGCTCCACTGCCGATCGTCTGACCGAAGTGGAAGAAGAAGCCGTCGTTGCCGAAGAAGTCGTTGCCCGACCCGTTGACGCCGTAGCCGATCGCCCACCAGGCGATCGTCACGACCGCCAGGTTGATGAAGATCTTCGCCACGCCGGTGCCGGCGTTCTTCTGCCGCGAGAAGCCGATCTCGAGGAACATGAACCCGGCCTGCATGAGGAAGACCAGGATGGTTGCGACGGCGACCCAGACCATGTCGAGCTCGGCGGCCTTGGCCTCCACCTGCTCCAGGACGTCGGCCTGGGCGAACGCTGCCCCGGGCATTAGAAGGGACGCAAGCGCTGCTACCGCAATGGCGAGCGCGCCGGTCCTCAGGAAACGTGATCTCATCGTATGAGGCTCTCCTTGGGCCGGCGACGGACGGGCCGCCGGATCGGGGAAATCGGACCAGGCCAAGGTATGAGCGCCATGCCGAGGGGTCTTTATCCACGTGTCGAAGATTTAGAGTCCGCGCTTCTCCCGCCTGTCTGAGCCCTCCCTCCCCACGTGACCTTCCCGACCATCGAGTTCGCGGCTTTCTTCACGGCCGTCCTGTTCCTGTCCTGGCTGCTGATGCCGCATCCACGCGCCTGGCGGCCGTTCATCCTCGTCTCGTCGTGGGTCTTCTACGGCTGGCTGGACTGGCGCTGGGTGCTGTTGCTGGTCGGCTCGACGGTCGTCAACACGGTCTTCGCGAACGCGGTCGCGCGCGCCGACGATCAGGCGGCCCGCAAGCGCTGGGTGACGATCGCCGTCGCGGCGAACCTGACGCTGCTCGGGATCTTCAAGTACCTCGGCTTCTTCGTCGACTCGACCGACGACGCGCTCAGCTCGATCGGCCTCGGCGCGCCGCTGCCGGTGCTGTCGATCGTGCTGCCGATCGGCATCTCGTTCTACACCTTCGAGGCGATCAGCTACGTCGTCGACGTCTACCGCGCGCGACCAGCGGCCGGCGTCGCTGATGGACTTCGCGATCGTCCAGGCGTTCTTCCCGCACCTCGTCGCCGGGCCGATCGTCCGCGCCGCGGAGTTCCTGCCGCAGCTCGCAGACGCCGCGCGACCCGCGCACGGTGCTCGCCGGGCCGGCGATCTTCCTGATCGCCGGCGGCCTGTTCAAGAAGATCGTCGTCGCCGACAAGCTGGCGCCGCGGATCGTCGACCCGGTCTTCGCCGACCCGCGGCGCTCACTCCGGCGCCGAGGCGCTGCGTCGGCGATCTACGCCTTCGCGGTCCAGATCTACTGCGACTTCTCCGGCTACACCGACATGGCGATCGGGCTCGCGCTGCTGCTCGGCTTCCAGCTGCCGCAGAACTTCGACCGTCCCGTACCTCGCGACCAGCCTCGCCGGACTTCTGGCGGCGCTGGCACATCTCGCTCTCGCGCTGGCTGCGCGACTACCTCTACATCCCGCTCGGCGGCAACCGCGCGCGGCGCGCGGCGGACGTACCGCAACCTGATGCTCACGATGCTGCTCGGCGGCCTCTGGCACGGCGCGGCTGGACGTTCGTCGTCTGGGGCGGCATCCACGGCAGCGCGCTGGCCGGCGAGCGCTGGCTCGGCGAGCGCTACCCGCGCCTCCACCTCCCGCGCTGGCTCGCCTGGCTCATCACCTTCAACATCGTCTGCCTCGCCTGGGTCTTCTTCCGCTCGCCCGACGTCGGGATCGCGTTCAGCGTGCTCGGCCAGGTCTTCGCGGGCGGGCCGTCGCCGCTGGTGACGCCGGTGCTGGTGGCGCTGACGGCGGGCGCGGTGGCGATCCAGGCGGTGCCGCGCGACTTCTGGCAGCGCGCCGAGGAGTGGTTCGTGGCACGACCGGTGCTGCTGCAGGGCGCCGCGCTCGGAGCGCTGGTCGTGGTCGCCGACGCCGCCGTCGGCCAGCAGGGCGTGGCCCCGTTCATCTACTTCCAGTTCTGACATGGACGACCGCCGCCGACACCGACACGAGCAGGAGCGCCGGCACCGCCGCGAGCAGCTCTCCGACGAGCAGCCGATCGGCGGCCAGCCGAACGTGCACGACCCGGCGCATCCGGGCATCGGCGACCCTGCCGACCCGCGCCTGACGATGCCCGCCGGGCGCGTCTTCATCGTCGTGGTCGTCGCGCTGGTCGTCGCCGCGATCTTCAACGCCGACGCGATGGTTCGCGCCGGCGAGGGGATGAAGCCGGGCACCACGCGCGACGTCACGCTCTCCTTCTCGCGCCCGCTCGCCGACGTCACCGGCTTCCTCCAGCTCAACGAGCCGCGCCGCGGCTTCGACCTCGCGTTCGGCCAGGAGAGCAAGACCGCATCCGACACCGAGCTGGAGAGCGGCTCGAAGGAGATCCTGAAGCGCAAGGCCAAGCAGCCGCAGAAGCCGGTCTGGCGCCAGCCCACGCCCGGGCAGCCGCTCGACGTGCTCGTGACCGGCGACTCCGAGGCCGACCTCGTCGGGCTGCGGATGGCCGACCTCGACACCGGCAACCTGATCGACGCCGAGACGGTCGCGCGCAACGGCACAGCGCTGACCAACCCGGGCTTCTTCAACTGGGAGGTCAACGCCGAGCAGGAGGTCGCCACGCGCGACCCGGACGCGGTCGTGATGCTGATCGGCGCCAACGACGGCTTCAACGTCGAGGTCGACGGCGAGCTGTTCGCCCCGGGGACGCCGGAGTGGGAGGAGGAGTTCGCGCGCCGCGTCGCGGTCGTGATGAAGACGCTCAGCGGCGACGGCGAGCGGCCCGTCTACTGGGTCCCGCCGCCGACCGCGCGCGACGAGCAGTACAACGAGATCTATCGCTCGCAGAACCGCGCCGTCGAGCGCGCCGCGGAGTCGGTCGAGGGCGCCCGCTACGTCGACGTCTTCTCGACGATCAACGACGGGAAGTACTCCGACCAGGTCGAGATCGACGGCCGCGAGGTGCTCGGCCGCCAGTCCGACGGCATCCACTTCAACCGCGAGGGCGCCGGCATCCCCGCCGGCATGGTGCTGGAGGCGATGGCGAAGGACTTCCCGGCGCTGAAGGGCAGCGACCTGCCCGAGCCGCCGAAGAAGGACGGCCGGCGCCAGCTCGGTAACTGATCCCGCTGCGGCGCGCGCCCGTCGCCGCGATACTCGGGGCGTGCGAAACGGGCTCTGCGACAGCTGCCGTCACCAGCGGGTGGTGCGGAACACGCGGGGGAGCGTGTTCAGCCTCTGCGAGCGGTCGAAGGTCGATCCGCGCTTTGCGAAGTACCCGCGCGTGCCGGTGCTGGAGTGCCCGGGGTACGAGCGGCGGCGGGCGGGGGAGGGCGAGGAAGCCGGCGCTACGGATTGACGACGGTGACGCCGTCGTCGGCGACACGGCTGGCTGGCGGGCGGGCGGTGACCGTGCCCGTGAGCTCGCCGCGCGGCTGGGCGTCGCCCGGGCCGACCGCCTTCGCCTTGCCGCCGAGGCCGGCTGAGACGGCGTAGCTCAGCTCGTAGGGGCCGGGCTTCACGGCGGTCAGCTTCCAGCGGAAGGTCTTCTCGGCGCCGGGCTTCAGCGCGCCGAGCGCCCAGGTGTCGACCAGCGCGGTCTGCCCGCCGCCGGGGGCCGCGAGCTTGACCTCCTGATAGCCGCCGATCTGGGTCGGCACGCCGTCGATCAGGAAGACGGGGCGGTTGGGGTCCTGGAGCTTCGGGTTGTCCGAGCGCCGCGAGAGGCCCTTCAGCGTCAGGGCGATGTTCGGGATCGTCGCGTCGCTGTCGTTGCGCACCTTGATCGCGAGGTCGGACTTCTGAGCCAGTCGCTGCATCTTCGGGAAGCTTGCATCGACGACCGCGACCTCGTAGGAGGCCTCGTCCTCGTTGGCGTCCTGGCGCTCACCACTGCCGCAGCCGATCGCGACGACGGACAGCAGGCCGCACAGACCGCCCAGCAGCACATGGCCTCTCCTCAGCGTCAAAGCGAGCGGAACATAGCACGGGGTATGTGCTGTCCGGCGCAGTTCCGTCGCACGCGCGGCCGCTCGGGTTCCAGGTTGCCACCCCCCGATCGCTGGCGTAGTGTTCACAACGACAGGGGTTTTCCCGCGGGTCCAATGGTCGGGGAGCCTCGTTACGAGGGAGTCATAGTGGTTCGAGCCGCAGCCGACCGGGCGTTCCTGCCCACCAAGAACCTGCTGGAGCAGGTCGGCGACATGATGATCCTGACGGGTAAGACGCTGGTCTCGGCCGTCCGTCCACCGTTCCCCTACGGAACCGAGTTCATCCAGCAGTTCCTGTTCATGTTGCGGCTCTGCTGGCTGCCGCTGCTGATCTCGACGGTCGCCTTCGGCTATGGCGCGCCGGGCCTGCAGGCGGGGAACTTCCTCGTCATCTTCGGCGCGATCGACCGTCTCGGCGGCTTCTTCGTGCTCGCCTCGATCCGCGAGTTCGCCCCGTTCGTGACGGCGATCATCCTCGCCGGCGTCGGCGGCACCGCGATCACCGCCGACCTCGGGGCGCGCAAGATCCGCGAGGAGCTCGACGCGCTCCAGGTGCTCGGCGTCGACCCGATCAAGAACCTCGTCGTACCGCGTTTCCTGGCACTGATGATCGTCACCGGCCTGTTCAACATCTTCGCGCTGATCTTCGGGATCTTCGGCGGCGTGCTCGCGACGCTGACCTTCGACGCCCCGCTCGGCCCGTTCTTCGCGACGCTGCTCAGCAACGCGACGACCACCGACCTTTGGGGCTCGGTGCTCAAGACGACGCTGTTCGGCGCGATCATCGCGATCGTCTCCTGTTACAAGGGGATGACCGCCTCGGGCGGCGCCGAGGGAGTGGGTAGAGCGGTGAACCAGGGCGTCGTGATCGAGTTCCTCGGCATCTTCGCGTTCAACTACGTCTTCACCCAAACGCTGCTGGCCACCCATCCCGAGATATCGGTGATCAAGTGATGCCGTCCTCCTGGCTCGACGTTCCGCGCGACTGGATCGCGTCCCTGGGCGACATCGCCAAGTTCTGCTGGCGGGTGATGGCCGAGGTCTTCCAGGGACGCGCGCTGCGCTTCTTCGGCGAGACGCTGCGTCAGGCCGGCATCCTGATCCTCGGCTCGGCGATCGTCATCTGGGGCCTGGCTTTCATCGTCGGCCTGACCTGCGGCATCGAGGGCGCCTACTTCAACCGCGCCGTCGGGGCGCCGTCCTACGCGGGCGTCTTCTCGGCCTGGTGCGATCTGCGCGAGGCGATGCCCTACGCCTTCGGCTACATGATGTCGGCGAAGGTCGGCACGGGCCTGGTGGCGGAGATCGGCGCGATGCGGATCTCCGACGAGATCGACGCGCTCGAGGTGATGGGCATCAGCTCGCTGACGTTCCTCTGCTCGACGCGCCTGCTGGCCGCCTGGATGGTGCTGCCGTTCATGTACATCGCCGCGGTCGGCGCCGGGTTCTTCGCCAGCTACCTGGCGGTGGTCCAGCAGATCGGCGAGGTCTCGTCAGGAGGGTTCTTCCTGATCTTCTGGATGTTCCAGAACCCACCCGATCTGCTCTACAGCACGATCAAGGGCATGACGATGGCGACCGTGATCGTGCTCGTCGGCTGCTACTACGGCTACACCGCCAGCGGTGGGCCGGTCGGCGTCGGAACCGCGACGGCGAAGTCGATGGTGCTCAATACTGTGCTGGTGCACCTTGTGGGGATGCTCGGCACCCAGATATTCTGGGGCACGAACCCCCGCGCGCCAATCGGCGGCTGACGGGCTAAGAGGAGATATGCGGATGTCTGAGGATCAGCGGGACGACGAGTACATCGACGAGGTCGAGGCCGAGACCGGCGCCGATCCCGTCCCCGCGGCTGCGGCCGCCGAGACGCGGTCCGACGCCGCGATCGCCCAGGAGGCTGCCGGCCGCTCGCCGATGACCAGCGAGCCGCCCGATCAGATCCCGGCCAACATCCTCGACCAGACGCGCGAGGGCGAGCACCCCTACCAGTGGCACGAGGGCGTCAACCGCGAGCACGGCTCGACCGACGCCGTCGAGTTCATCGACGTCGTCAAGGCGTTCGGCCGCAACACCGTCCTCAACGGACTCAACTTCGGCATCCCCGAGGGCCAGATCTCGATGATCATCGGCCCGTCCGGCACCGGCAAGTCGGTCTGCATCAAGCACATGGTCGGCCTGCTCTACCCGGACGAGGGCGACGTCCTCGTCCACGGCGAGTCGGTGCCGAACATGGCCGACGACGACCTCTTCGAGATGCGCAAGAAGTTCGGCGTGCTGTTCCAGGACGGGGCGCTGTTCGGCTCGATGAACGTCTTCGACAACGTCGCGTTCCCGCTCCGCCAGCACACCGACAAGGGCGAGGAGGAGATCGCCGAGATCTGCAACCGCCGCCTGCGTGAGGTCGGCCTCTCCGGCGCGCTCGACAAGATGCCGAACGAGCTCTCGGGCGGCATGCGCAAGCGCGCCGGCTTCGCTCGCGCGCTCGTGCTCGACCCGCAGATCGTCCTCTTCGACGAGCCCGACTCGGGCCTCGACCCGGTCCGCACCGCGCTGCTCTGCGAGCTGATCCAGGAGATCCACGCCGAGAACGGCGGCGCCTACGTCGTGATCACCCACGACATCATGAGCGCGCGCCGCGTCGCGGACTACCTCGCGGTGCTCTGGAAGGGCAGGATCGTCGAGTCCGGCCCGGCGAGCGAGCTGTTCAACTCGCCGAATCAGTTCGTGCGCCAGTTCCTCTCCGGAGAGGCGCGCGGACCACTCGGCATGGAGTAGCGCCGCTGCCGGTCCCCCGCTTGTGAACTAGCGCAAGCGGGTAGAGGAGGGGTCATACTGCCCTGTGCGGGCGGTGCCGATCTTTCCGGGACCGTTTCTTGACCAGCGAGGGAGCGAAGGCCACCCCAGCGAGCGATTCCGCAGATCGCGGAGTTGGGGTAGCGCGCTTCGTCGCGATCGCGGCCCTGATCGCCGCGGTCGTGCTGGCGGCGCTGCTGATCTTCGGTGGTGACGGCGGCTACCGCGTCAATGCTGTTTTCGACAACGCCGGGCAGCTCGTCGTCGGCAATCAGGTTCGGGTCGGCGGCCGGCCGGTCGGGTCGGTCGAGAAGGTCTCGCTCGACGATCGCGCGCAGGCTGTCGTCGAGCTGAAGGTCGACGACGAGCTGGCGCCTCTGCACGCGGGTACGACGGCGACGATCCGCGCGACGTCGCTGTCGGGGATCGCCAACCGCTTCGTCGCGCTGCACCCCGGCCCGAACAACGCCGGCGCGATCGCCGACGGCGGGCGGATCGGCGTCGACGAGACGACCGCGCCGGTCGACCTCGACCAGCTGTTCAACACCTTCGACCCGAAGACCCGCCGCGGCCTCCAGCAGCTGATCCAGGGGCAGGCGACCTACTACGGCGGCCGCTCGGAGGAGGCCAGCGAGGCGCTGCGCTATCTCAGCCCGGCGCTCGCGTCGACGTCGCGGCTGACACGCGAGCTGGTCTACGACGACGGCGTCTTCGACCGCTTCCTGGTCGACACGTCGCGCGTGATGCGGGCGGTCGCGCAGCGTCGCGGCGAGCTGTCGAGCCTGGTCGCCAACGCCAACGCGACCGCGTCGGCGATCGGCGACGAGAGCACGTCGCTGGCGCGTGCCCTCGACCTGCTGCCGGGCTCGCTGCGCAAGGCGAACACGACCTTCGTCAACCTGCGCGCGACGGTCGACGACCTCGATCCGCTGGTCGCGGCGAGCAAGCCGGCGACGGTCGACCTGGCGCCGTTCCTGCGCCAGCTGCGACCACTGGTGCGCGACTCCGAGCCGACCGTGCGCGACCTGCGCGTCTTGATTCGCAAGCCCGGCCCGAACAACGACCTGATCGACCTGACCGCGAAGCTGCCGCGGCTCGAGCGGTTGACGAGCACCGTCTTCCCGCGCGCGATCCGGACGATGGATCGCTCCAGCGAGGTCGTCGACACGCTGCGCCAGTACACCCCGGACCTCGCCGGGTGGTTCACGAAGTTCGGCCAGGCGGCGGCCGCCTACGACGCCAACGGCCACTACGCGCGGATCCAGCCGATGTTCAGCCCCTTCAGCGTCAACGACGTCACCGGGCTGCTGACGCCGGTCGACGCCGGCGAACCGGCTCGACGGCTTCGAGAAGCTCCAGTTCCGCCGCTGCCCGGGCGGCGCGATGCAGCCGCCGCCCGACGGTTCGGCGCCGGTTGCCGTCCCCGACTGTGACCCCTCGACCACGCCGCCGGGAGGCTGATGCGCGCGGACCGTCACAGCCCTCGCGCTCGCCGCGGTGGTCGTGGCGGGGCTGGCGGTGGTGGCGATCGGCGGCACCGACGACGGCTACCGCGTGCGGGCGATCTTCGACAGCGTCGCGTCGGCGGTCGAGGGCGAGGACGTCAAGATCGCCGGCGCGAAGGTCGGGCACGATCCGCTCGCTCGACGTCACGCCCGACAACAAGGCGGCCGTCGTGCTCGACATCGACGACGAGCGCTTCACTCCGTTCCGCCAGGACGCTCGCTGCACGATCCGGCCGCAGTCGTTGATCGGCGAGAAGTTCGTCGAGTGCGACCCCGGCGACGCGCGCGCGCCCGAGCTGGCGGAGATCGAGGACGGACCGGGGAAGGGCGAGCACCTGCTGCCGCTGGCGCGCACCAGCTCGCCGGTCGACCTCGACCTGATCAACGACATCATGCGACTGCCGTTCCGGGACCGGCTGACGATCCTGCTCGACGAGCTCGGCGCTGGGCTCGCGGGCCGCGGCGAGGACCTCAACGTGCTGATCCGGCGCGCCAACCCGGCGTTGCGCGAGACCGACCGCGTGCTGGCGATCCTTGCGCGACAGAACCGCGTGCTGGCCGACCTCGCGCGCGACTCCGACAGGTCGCTCGGTCCGCTGGCGCGCGAGCGCACGCGGGTCGCCGGCTTCATCCGCAACGCGACCGCGACCGGTCAGGCGACCGCCGAGCGCAGCGACGAGATCGAGGCCGGAATCGCTCGGCTGCCCGGCTTCCTGCGCCAGCTGCGGCCGCTGATGGCCGACCTCGAGGGCTTCGCCGACGAGGGCGCGCCGGTCGCGCGCGACCTCCGCCGGGCCGGGCCGGACCTGTCGCGGCTGATCGCCCAGATCGGGCCGTTCTCCAGCGCGGCGACGCCGTCGCTGGTCAGCCTCGGACAGGCGACCGCGACCGGCCGGCCGGCGCTGATCGCGACGCGGCCGCTGATCCAGGACCTCGGCGACTTCGCGCGCCAGGCGAAGCCGCTGTCGACCGACCTCGACGCCTTCACCGCCTCGTTCGACGAGACCGGCGGGATCGAGCGGCTGGCCGACTACCTGTTCTTCCAGGCGCTCGCGATCAACGGCTTCGACGGGATCGGGCACTACCTGCGCGCCGGGCTCAGCGTCAACCTCTGCGCGCTCTACACGACGACGCCCGCGGGGGGCTGCAACGCCAACTTCACCCAGACGCGCGCGACCGCCGCCGGCGACGATCTCGGACCGGCGCTGGCCGACTTCTCGGAGCTGCGCGAGCGGGGGGAGGGCGGCGGCGCCACGGCCGGCGACGTGCCGCCGGGCGGCAGGCCGGACGCGGGCGGGCTCACCGACGAGCTGACCGCCGAGGGCAGGCGCAACGTCGAGCGGATCCGCGAGCAGGCGGGACGGCCGTCGCCGGGCCTGGACGGCGTCGCCGACCCGCTGCTCGACTGGCTGCTGGGTGACGGCCCGGCAAGCGAGGGCGACGGCCCGGCCGGCACGGGAGGCGCGCCGTGAGCGACCGCCGCCGCCAGGGTTTGGCCGCGAATCCGGTGCTCGTCGGCGCCGTGACGCTGCTCGTCGTCCTGGTCGCCGTCTTCCTGTCCTACAACGCCAACTCGGGCCTGCCGTTCGTCCCGACCTACGAGCTGCGGGCGCGGATGCCGAACGCGGCCAACCTCGTGCCGGGCAACGAGGTGCGTGTCGGCGGCGTGCGCGTCGGCGTCGTCAGCGAGGTGGAGGCGGTGCGCGGTCCCGGCGGCCGCGCAGTCGCCGAGGTGAAGCTGAAGCTCGAGGACGACCTCGACCCGCTGCCGATCGACTCGACGTTCGTCGTGCGGCCGATCTCGGCGCTCGGCCTGAAGTACGTCGCGCTGACGCCCGGCCGCTCGGGCGCGGGCTTCGCCGAGGGCGCGACCGTCCCGATCGCCCAGGCACAGCCGACGCCGGTCGAGATCGACGAGGTCTTCAACATGTTCGACAGCGAGCACGCGGCGCGGCGATCCAGCTGTCGCTGCAGGGCTTCGGCAGCGGGTTCGCGGGCCGTGGCGACGACCTCAACGAGGCGATCGCCAGCCTGCGCCCGCTGGTCACCGACCTCGCGCCGGTGATGGCCAACCTCGCCGACCCGCGCACCCGGCTCGACCGCCTGTTCCGCGGCGCTCGGCGCGACCGCGGCGGAGGTCGCCCCGGTCGCCGAGACGCAGGCGGCGCTGTTCGCCAATCTCGACACGACGTTCGCCGCGCTCGCCGGCGTCGCGCGGCCGTTCATCCAGGAGACGATCTCCGAGGCGCCGCGCGACGCTCGCCGTCGGCACCGCCGAGTTCCCGCGCCAGCGGCCGTTCGTGCGCAACTCGGCGGCGCTCTTCCGCGAGCTGCGGCCCGGGTTCCGGACGCTGCCGACGACGCGCGCCGGTGCTGGCCGAGGCGCTCGGATCGGGATCCGCACGCTGCCGCGCACGCCGCCGCTGAACCGCCAGCTGGCGAACGTCTTCGACTCGCTCGCCGAGTTCGCCGACGACCCGCTGGTGCCGCTCGGCGTGCGCCGGCTGCGCGACACCGCGCGGGTGCTGAAGCCGACGTCGCCTTCCTGACGCCGGCGCAGACCGTCTGCAACTACCCGACGCTGTGGTTCCGCAACATCTCGAGCCTGCTGTCGGAGGGCGACTCGAACGGCACCTGGCAGCGCTTCATCATCGTCGCGACGCCGGTCAGGGCCCGAACTCCGAGGGCTTCCCGTCGAGCGCGCCCGCGAACGGTCCGGGGGTCGACAACCACCTCCACTCGAACCCGTATCCGAACACCGCCGCGCCGGGCCAGCCGCGCGAGTGCGAGGCCGGCAACGAGGACTACCGTCGTCGGTCAGCACGACGATCGGCAACCTGCCCGGCAACCAGGGCACGCAGACCAGCGGCCAGGCCGGGGCGTCACGTCGTCGCCGGGGGGAGGCGCGCCATGAGGAGCGGCTACCCGTGGAACCGCGGCGGGCTCTCGCGGTTCGTGGCCGGCGCGATCGCCCTCCTGGTCGTCGTCGTCGGCGCTCTACCTCGCCTTCAACGGGCTGCCTTTCCGTGGCGGCTACGAGCTGAAGGCGGTCTTCGCCGACGCCGCCAACGTCGGCCTGCGCTCGCCGGTGCGGATCGCCGGCGTGGACGTCGGCAAGGTGACGCAGGTCGAGCTCGGCCGGCGACGACTCGACGGCGTCGGTGGTGACGATGGACGCTCGACGACGAGGCGCTGCCGATCCGCTCCGACGCCGAGCTGAAGATCCGGCCGCGGATCTTCCTCGAGGGCAACTTCTTCGTCGACCTCGAGCCGGGCACGCCGGAGGGCCGACCAGCTCGACTCCGGCGACACGATCCCGATGACCCAGACGGCCGCGCCGGTCCAGCTCGACCAGGTGCTCGGCGTGCTGCAGACCGACGCGCGCAAGGACCTCCAGACGCTGGTCCAGGGCTACGGCGAGGCGGTGTCGGGAAAGCCGACCGCCGCCGAGGACGCGACCCAGGATCCCGCCGTGCGCGGCCTGACGGCGGCCGAGGCCGGCAACCAGCTCGCTGCGCTACGCACCCGGTGCGCGCTGCGCGGCCTCGCGGTCGTGAACCAGGCGCTGCTCGGCATCGAGCCGCACGACCTGTCGAAGCTGATCCGCGGCGGCGGCGCGCGTCGCGAGCGAGCTCGAACGGCCACGAGGCGCGAGCTGCAGGACCTGATCGTCGAACCTCAACACGCACGACGGGCGCGCTCGCCGCCGAGCAGGGCGACCTGCGCGCGACGATCCGCGCGCTTGCCCCGCTGCTCGAGGCGGCGAACCCGGCGCTCGACAGCCTCAACGCCGCCTTCCCGCCGACGCGCGCCTTCGCGCGCGAGATCCTGCCCGGCGTCCGCGAGACCGCCGCCACGATCGACGCCGCCTTTCCGTGGGTCGCGCCAGACGCGCCGGCTGGTCTCGCCGGCCGAGCTGCAGGGACTCGTGCAGCGTGCTGCGCGCCGGCGACCGCCGACCTCGCCGCGGCGACCGACGGCACGGTCGCGCTGCTGCCGCAGGTCGACCTCGTCGACCGCTGCCTGATCGAGAACGTGCTGCCGACCGGCGACGTCGTGATCCAGGACCCGCCGCTGACGACCGGGCGTGCCGAACTACAAGGAGTTCTTCCAGGCGCTGGTCGGGCTCTCGGGCGAGTCGCAGAACTTCGACGGCAACGGGCCCTACACGCGCTTCCAGCCCGGCGGCGGCGCGCAGACCGTCTCGACCGGCTCGCTGCCCGGGGTCGGGCCGCTGTTCGGTAACGCCGTCGCGCCGCCGCTCGGGACTCGTCCGGCGCGCCCCGCCCAGCGCCCGCCGTACAACCGCGACGCCGCCTGTCACACCCAGCGGCGGCCCGAACCTCGACGCCGCGCGGCTCGGGGGTGGACCGTGAGCAAGGCGATCCGCGACCACGGGCGCACCTTCGCCGCGATGATCTTCCTGGTCGTCGTCGCGCTGGCGATCGGCAGCTACATCCTGTCCAACCAGCGCTTCCACCTGCCGGCCTGGGTGCCGGTCGATCGGCACCGACTTCTACGTCGTCGACGCCGAGCTGCAGACCGCGCAGGCGGTCGTCCCCGGGCAGGGGCAGACGGTCAACGATCGCCGGCGTCGAGGTCGGCGACATCGGCAGCGTGCGGCTCGAGAACGGCCGCGCCCTCGTCGAGATGAAGATCGAGCGCGAGCACGCGCCGATCTACAGCGACGCCACCATCCTGCTGCGGCCGAAGACCGGCCTCAAGGACATGTACCTCAGCCTCGATCCGGGCACGCCGGCGGCCGGCGCGATCCCCGAGGGCGGGCGCGTGCCGGTCGACAACACGCTGCCCGACGTCAACCCCGACGAGATCCTGGCGGCGCTCGACGGCGACACCCGCGACTACCTCCGGATCCTGCTCAACTCGGGCGCCGAGGCGTTGGCCGGCGACAGCCCGGCGCGGCTGCGCCAGACGCTGAAGCGGTTCGAGCCGACGACGCGCGACACCGAGCGGATCACTCAGCGCGCTGGTCGAAGCGGCGCGCGCAACCTGCGCCGCGTCGTCCACAACTTCCAGCTGCTCGCCAACGAGCTCGGCGACAAGGACACCCAGCTCGCCGGCTTCGTCGACTCGGCGAACGCCAACTTCGCGGCGATCGCCCGCCAGGACGCGAGTCTGCGCGACGCGCTGCGCGAGCTGCCGGGCACGCTCGACCAGACCGCGTCGACGCTGCGCGGCGTCGACGCGCTGGCCACGGACCTCGGGCCGGCGCTTCAGGAGCTACGGCCCGGCGCCCGCGCGCTCGGGCCGTCGCTGCGCGAGGCGCGCCCGTTCCTGCGCACGACGACGCCGGTGATCCGCGAACGAGCTGCGGCCGTTCGCGCGCGACGTGCAGCCGACGGTGCGCGACCTGCGCTCGGCCGCCGCCGACCTCGCGGTGGTGACGCCGCGGCTGACCAAGACCGTCCGCGTCGTCAACTCGCTGCTGAACACGCTCGCCTTCAACCCGGCCGGAGCGGAGGAGGGCTACCTGTTCTGGGCGTCGTGGGCCAACCACGCCGGCGTCGACGCTGTTCGGCACCCAGGACGCCCACGGCCCGATCCGCCGCGGGCTCGTGCTGGTCGTCGTGCAGCGGGCTCGGCGATCCTCGACCAGATCGCGTCGACCACGCCGTCGCTGAACGTGCTGATCCAGCTGCTCAACGCGCCGCGGCAGAGCGAGGTCTGTCCCCAGGCGGTGCCGTAGCGATGGTCAAGCAGAGCTCCGAGATTCGGCGTCGTGGCGATGGTCGGCTTCGCGGCCGCCTGCGTCGGCATCGTCCTCTACCTCTGGGTCTCCTTCGGCGGCGCCGATCGCCGCTGCGGCGCCGAGGGCTACCGCGTTCGAGGTGCGACTTCCCCGAGGCCGGGCAGCTGACCAAGGAGGCCGACGTGCGGATCTCCGGCGTCAACGTCGGCAAGGTCAAGCAGCTCGACGCGAACCCGCGCACGGGAGTCTCGGAGGCGACGATCGAGCTCGATGCGCCAGTACGCGCCGATCCCGGTCGACACCCGGGCGATCCTGCGTCAGAAGACGCTGCTCGGCGAGACCTACGTCGAGCTGACGCCGGCCCTGCGCGACGGCGCGCCGTTGCTCGCCGACGGCGGGACGCTGCCGGCCGGCGCAGGTCTCGCCGACCGTCGAGCTCGACGAGATCTTCCGCGCCTTCGACCCCGACACGCGGCGCGCGCTTCAGCAGCTGGATGGACGCCCAGGGCCGCGCCGTCGGCGAGCGCGGGGCGGCGCTCAACGCCGCGCTCGGCGAACCTGACCCCGTTCGCGCGAGGACAGCGAGGACGTGATCCGGATCCTGCGCCGCCAGAACGTCGCGACGCGGACGCTGGTGCGCGACACCGGCGAGGTCTTCGACGCGCTGAGCGAGCGCCGCGGCCAGCTGCGCGGCCTGATCGAGAACTCGAACCGCGTCTTCGAGACGACCGCCGCGCGCGACGACCAGCTCGCCGAGGCGTTCGTCGCGCTGCCGACCTTCCTGCGCGAGACGCGCCGACGACCGACGCGGCCTGACGCGAGTTCGCCGCCGACACCGACCCGCTCGTGACCCAGCTGCGGCCGGCGGCGCGCGAGCTGTCGCCGACGCTGATCGAGCCTCGCGGGGCTCGCGCCCGACCTGCGCGGGCTGTTCCGCGACCTCGACCCGCTGATCGACGTCTCGCGCGCCGGCCTGCCGGCGCTGGAGCGGACGCTCGACGACACCAAGCCGCTGCTCGCGCGGCTCGAGCCGTACCTGCGCAACCTGCAGCCGGTCTTCGACTACCTCGGCCTCTACAAGCGCGAGATCGCCGCCTTCTTCGCGCTCGACGCAGCCGCGACGCAGGCGACCGACGATCCCGCCCGGCAAGCACGCGCCCGCTGCACTACCTGCGCACGACCAACCCGCTCAACCCCGAGAACCTCGCCGCCTACCCGCGCCGCCTGCCGAGCAACCGCTCGAACCCGTACAGCGCGCCCGGCTCCTACGATCAGCTCGCGCGAGGGCTGCCGGTCTTCGGGCGCTACCTGTGCGAGATCGCCGGGCCGGCGAGCTTCCTCGGCCCGGTCGGACCGCTGCTCCCCGCCGAGCTGCGCGGCCTGATCGAGCAGTTCGCGTTCGCCGGCAGCGCGACCGGCGCCGTGCCGGCGCCGGCATGCCGCGAGCAGGCGCCACTTGGCCGCCTCGTCGGGCAGACCGGGCGCTTCCCCAACCTGCGACCGATACCCGCTCCCTAGCCTAAGCTGAGCCCGTGCCGACGGGTGAGGTCTTCGAGCGGATCGTGCGCGCCGTCGCCCGGCGGCCCCTGGTTCCGCTGATCGCCGTCGCGATCGTCGCGGTCGCCGGCGCGCTGTTCGCGCTGCGCCTGGAACCGAGCAGCGGCACCGACTCGCTCGTCTCGAAGGGGTCGGAGACCTTCGAGCAGACCGAGCGCTTCAAGCGCGACTTCGGCGACGACGCGGTCGTCGTGCTGGTCAAGGGCGACCTCCAGCGGACCCTGCTGACCAGCGACCTGCAGAAGCTGATCCAGCTCGAGGGCTGCCTGTCGGGCAACGTGCCGCCGGACGGCCTGCGCAGCCTGCCCGAGCCGTGCCGCGAACTCGCGAAGCTCAAGCCGGCGAAGGTGGTGCTCGGGCCCGGAACGTTCGTCAACACCGTCGTCGAGACGATCGGCGGCGAGTTCACGCGGCGGATCGCAGCGGCCCAGAAGGGCGGGCCGAAGGCGGTTCAGAAGCTGCAGCGCCAGCTGATCGCGCTCGGCTTGCGCTATGGCATCACCGACATCCCGTCGGTCGACAGCCCCGGCTTCGTCGCCGCGCTCGCCTTCGGCGACGACGGCCGCACGCCGAAGCCGCAGTTCTCCTACCTCTTCCCGAGTCGCGACGCCGCGCTGATCCAGATGCGGCTGCGGCCCGACCTGACCGACGCCGAGCGCAGCCGCGCGATCGACCTCGTCCGCGAGGCGGTCGACGAGCCGCAGCTGCGACTCGACAACGGCGCCAAGTACGTCGTGACCGGCGTCCCGGTCGTCGTCGACGGTCTCGGCGACGCGGTCTCCGACGCTATCCCCTGGCTGCTGGCGGCGGCGATCCTCGTCATGGCCGGGACGCTCGCGGTCGTCTTCCGCACCCGCCTGCGACTGCTGCCGCTGGCGCTCGCGCTCGCCGCCTCGGCGATCACCTTCGGCGCGCTGGCGCTCGTCGGTGGGCGGCTGACGATGGCCTCGATAGCCGTGCTGCCGGTGTTGATCGGCCTCGCGGTCGACTATGCGATCCAGTTCCAGGCGCGCTACGACGAGCAGCGCCGGACGACCGGGGCCGAGCCCGCGGAGGCGGCTCCCGCGGCGGCCGCCGCCGGCGGTCCGACGATCGTCACGGCCGGGATCGCGACCGCCGTCGGCTTCCTCGTGCTGCTGACGTCGCCGGTGCCGATGGTGCGCGGCTTCGGCGCGCTGCTGGTCGTCGGGATCGTCGTCGCGCTCGCCTGCGCGCTGCTGGCGGGCTTCGCCGCGCTGGTGCGCTTCGGCGTTCCGCGCGCGCGCCCGGAGGGGGTGCCGCCGCTGCTGCCGCGCGCCCGCGCCACGCTGGCCGACGCCGGCGAGCGGGTCGCGGACTCGCGCCCTGGCCAGGTTGTCGCGCGCGGCTGGCGCCGGCTACGGCTGTGGACGGTCGAGCATGGCGAGCGCGCGCTCGCGACCTCGGTCGCGCGGCCGCGGCGCGTGCTGGCGATCGCCCTCGCGCTGGCGGTCGTCGGCTGGGCGGCCGACACCCAGTCGACCGTCGTCTCCGACGTCCGCGAGCTGGTCCCCGGCGACCTCCAGGCGCTGAGCGACGTCAACCAGCTCCAGGAGGAGACCGGCGTCTCGGGAGAGATCGACGTGACCGTGCGAGCGAAGGACGTCACCGACCCCGAGGTGCTCGCCTGGATGGCCGACTTCCAGCAGCGCGTGCTCGAGGACGCGGGCTACCGTACCGGCGACCGCTGCACCCAGGCCGAGGACGCGCCCGACCTCTGCCCGGCGCTGTCGCTGTCGGACATCCTCTCGACCGTAGCCGTCGGCAACCCGAAGCAGGCAAAGGCGCTGCTCGGCGCGATCCCGCCGTACCTGATGCAGGGCGTGATCACGCCCGACCGCAAGACCGCCAACCTCGCCTTCGGCATCCGGCTGATGTCGCTCGACCGCCAGCAGGAGGTCGTCGAGCGGATCGAGAAGCAGCTCGACCCGCCGCCGGGCGTCGAGGCCGCGGTCGTCGGCCTGCCGGTGCTGGCAGCCGACGCGAACGAGCAGCTGTCGTCGCCACTGCGCCGCGCGCTGACGCTGCTCGCCGCGTTGCTCGCCGTCTTCGGTGTCCTGCTCGCCGTGCGCCGCAGCCTGCGCGCGGCGGCGGTGCCGCTGATCCCGATCGCGCTGGCGACCGGCTGGTCGGGCGGGGTGATGTTCCTGCTCGGTCTGCTGCCGGGGCCGTTCGAGGTCGAGCTGAACCCGATGTCGGTGACGCTCGGTGCGCTGGTGATCGCGATCTCGACCGAGTTCAGCGTGCTGTTGTCGGCGCGCTACGACCAGGAGCGCGCGGTCGGCGCCTCGCCGGCGCGGGCGATCGAGCGGACCTACGCATCGACGGGCGCCGCCGTGATGGCCTCGGGCGTTACGGCGATCGCCGGCTTCGCGGTGCTGATCGCGTCGGACATCCGCATGCTGCGCGATTTCGGGATCCTGACGGTCGTGGATCTCACCGTCTCGCTGATCGGAGTGATGATCGTCCTGCCGGCCGCGCTGATCTGGGCTCGGGAACGCAATGCCTGACGACCGCTTCGACGACCTCCGGACGCCGGACAGCCGCAGCGCCGCGGAGCGCTTCGAGGAGCTCGACCGGATCGACCCCGAGCCCGACGACCCGCGGCGCCGGCCCGAGGTTCCGCGTCCCGGCAACCGCTACGCCTGGGTCGTCGGCATCCTGATGTTCATGGCCGTCGCGGTGTTCGCGGTGACGACCTCGCTGCCGAACAGCGGCGAGGGGTTGCGCGGCCCGGCGATCGGCAAGAAGCCGCCGGACTTCGCCGCGCCGTCGGCGACCGGCAACGCGTCGAACAGCGACGTCGCGAACGTCCGTCAGCGGACCGGCGGCAGCGACGCCGCCGGCAAGGTTCCCGCCTGCGAGCTGGTCAGCGAGGAGGTCGTCAACGTCTGCGAGCTGCGCCGCAAGCCGCTCGTGCTGACCTTCCTCGTCACGCGCGGCGCCGACTGCGAGCCGCAGGTCGACCGGATCGAGCGGATGCGCGACGAGTTCCCCCAGGTCGAGTTCGCCGCCATCGTCAGCGGCGACGAGCGCGAGGAGGTCGAGCGGATCGTCGAGCGCCGTGGCTGGACGCTGCCGGTCGGCGTCGATCTCGACGGCGCGGTCGTCAACCTCTACGGCATCGGCGTCTGCCCGACGACCGTCTTCTCGACGCCCGGCGGCATCGTCCGCCGCGTCGAGCTCGGCAACCTGACCGAGGACGAGCTGCGCACCTACGTCGGCAAGCTGGCCCGGCGGTCGGAGCGCTGACGCCGTGGCCGCTCGGACCGTCCGGCAGGGGTGGATCGCCCCCGAGCTGGCGGACGAGCTGCCCGGTCTCGGCGTCTACTGGCTGACGGCCGCCGCCCGCCCCGCGAAGACCCCCGACCCGGTCCGCGACCAGATGCGCGCGATGGCCGGGCGGATCACCGGCGCCAGCGTCGTGCAGTCACGCCAGGACACCGTGCCGTGGTCCTACCGCGTGCTCTGGCGCCGGCTCGGGGTCGACCCCGACAGCGACCGCACGCCCGTCGAGTCGCTGATGGTCCAACGGCTCGAGCACGGCGGGCTGCCGAGCCACGGCATGCCGAACGACGCGATAGTCGTCGCGACGCTCGAGACCGGCGTGCCGGTCGTCGTCGTCGACGCGGCGAAGGTCGCGGGCGAGCCGGGGCTGCGGCCGTCGCGCGCCGGCGAGTCGCTCGGCGGGGTGGAGGGGACGCTGCGCGCGGGCGAGGTCGTCTATGCCGACGAGCGCGAGCCGCTCGCCCGCCTCGACGGCGAGGTCGCGACCGCCCGCTCCGTCGGTGAGGCCACCACCGCGATGCTCGTCTGCGCGCTCGCGGCGCCCGCGGTCTCACAGGTCGAGATCGACGAGGCGCTCTGGATCGCCGTGGAGCTGTTGGAGAGCGCGGGAACTGCTGGTACGGTGGATTGACAGTCCGATTCGGGGAGGACTCAGTGATCGACGTACGCGAGCGTTCGACCGCGGCAGGGCCATTCGAGGCGACGACGACGCGCGACGAGCGTGCCGCCCGCCGCACGCTTCAGGGGCAGATCGCGCGCCTCGAGCGCGATCTCGCGAAGCTGTTCGCCGCCTCCTGGCCGCGCCAGGGCATCGACTTCGGCGTCGACTGCCCGAGCGGACGGCCGCGGCTGCTCGACCTCGGCGAGCTCGAGCAGGTCCGCGACGCGCTCGCCGCCCGCGTCGAGGACGTCCGTCGCGACCTCGGCGAGCGTCACGCGGCCGAGGACGCCAAGCGGGAGCTGATCTCCGACATGCTCCGCCACCCCGAGCGCCACCACTGGGTCCGTGTAAGCAACGCCGACATCGGCGAGCCCGGCTGCCACCACTGGCATGTGACGCCGCGCTGGGGCCTGATCGGTATGTTCGCCAACTGGTGGCGCGTAAAGATCTCCTCCGGCTGTCCCTTATTCACCTGAAGGCGAGGCCATAGGGTGGGCAAGCGCAGCCGCAAGCGGACGGCCGGCGGCGGCGAGGGCGCGGTCGCCGAGCCCGGCACCGCCGGCAGCACGCGCGCGGAGCGCGACGCGGCGCGCCGGGAGCGGGCCGAGCGGATGCGCAAGGGCCTGCCCGAGCCGGCCGCCGCCCGTCGCCGCGACCCGCGTCACCGTCCCACGCTCGCCGAGCGGCCGCCGCCACTCTGGGCGCCGTTCCCGCTGACCGAGCTGCTCGTCCTCGCGGGCATCGTGCTGATGGTCTGGGGCTTTCTCGAGGACGGCGGGCGAGAGGCGAACGCGAAGCTCGCCGCCGGGCTCGTCGTCGCGTCGATCGCCGGCCTCGAGCTGGCGATTCGCGAGCACGTCACCGGCTTTCGCTCGCACACCACGCTGCTCTCCGGCGCGATCGCGATCGCGACGATGCTGGCGCTCGGCCTCGGCGTCGGCCTCGCCACGCTCGGACCGCTGCTGATCGCCGGGGCGCTCGTCTTCGGCGGCGCCTTCTACGGCCTGCGCGAGCTCTTCAAGCGCCAGTCCGGCGGGGTCGCGTTCCGCTAGGAACGCGACCCCGCCGTGGCGTTAGACGATCGCGAGCGTTGGCTCGGATGACGAGCGGTCGCCCGCCAGCGTCGCCGCGACGATCGCGCGCTGACGCTGGGTCAGCGTCCCGATGCGCTTGTTCTCGGGAATCGCGATCGAGGTCAGCAGCCGGCGGCAGCGGGCCCGGCCCCAGCGCTTCTGACTCATCAGCACGTCGCTGATCGACATGCTCTCCGCCTCCCAGGGGCAGCTGAGGATGACCTCGGCCGCCGGCAGGTCCCCGGCCGCGATTCGGCGCTTCATCTCGGCCCGGGCGAGCCGTACCCGGTTGGCGTGCTCCAGTGCCTGCAGGTGCTGAGCCTGGCCGGCACTGAACGTAGCGATATTGCCCATACGTCCTCCCCGCACTACGTGCGTACTCGATGGCGGATGCAGTTACCCCTTGCGTGGCTCCGGGCTCTCACACCACCAGCGTCCGCGCCGCTGGCCTCCTTGGAGGGATCGAAGCCGAGTCAGCAATAAATCGAAGCGGCCGGCGACCGTCAACAGCGGTTCGTCCGGGCCGTACGCTAAGAGCGGGCTTTTTGGATTTCGGCCGCCGCGTCCGGGTCCTCGGGCAGCATGGCATATGCGCTTTGGAAGATCTCGAGCGCGCGGTCGAGCTGGTCGCGCTCGTGGGTCGCCATGACGCTCGTCCGCAGCAGCGCGCCGCCGCGTGGCACGGCGGGGTAGAGCGCGACGTTCGCGTAGACCCCGGCGTCGTAGAGCGCCTTCCAGAACAGCACCGCCTTCCAGTCGTCGCCGATCGTCACCGGGACGATCGGCGTGACCAGCTCGGAGCCGTCGGGCAGCGTCGCCGGCTCGACGACGTCGAAGCCCAGCTCGGACAGGCCGCGGTGCAGGTAGCGCGCGTTGTCGAGCAGCTGGGCCATCAGGTCGCGCCCCTCGTCGGAGCGGATGATCCGCAGCGCCCCGAGGGCGGCGCCGACCGCGGCGGGGACCGCGGACGCCGTGAACATGAAGGCGCGCGACTGTACGCGCAGGAAGTCGATCACCTCGGACGGGCCGGCGATGAAGCCGCCGCACGAGGCGAGCGACTTCGAGAACGTGCCCATCCGCAGGTCGACGTCGGCGGCGACGCCGAGCTGCTCGCAGGCGCCGGTGCCGGTCGCCCCGAGCACGCCGACGCCGTGCGCCTCGTCGACCATCAGGCGGGCGCCGTACTTGCGGCAGAGCGCGACGATCTCGGGCAGCGGGGCGAGGTCGCCCTCCATCGAGAAGACGCCGTCGACGACGACCAGCACGCCGCCGCCGTCGGAGCCGGCGCGGTCGAGCATCCGCTCCAGCTTGTCGAGCCGGTTGTGGCGGAACGGCCGGACGCGGGCGCGCGACATCGAGACGGCGTCGAGGATCGAGGCGTGGTCGCCGGAGTCGCAGATCACGGTGTCCTCGGGGCCGAGCAGCGTCGCGATGGCGCCGACGTTGGCGAGGTAGCCGGCGGTGAAGACGAGTGCGTCCTCGGTGCCCATCCAGTCGGCCAGCTCGCGCTCCAGCTCGAGGTGCAGCGGCGTCGTGCCGTTCATGAAGCGCGAGCCCGTCAGTCCGGTCCCGTAGCGGTCGAGCGCGTCGTGGGCGGCCTGCTTGACGCGCTCGTCGCCGGTCAGGCCGAGGTAGTTGTTCGAGCCGAGCGTGATCCGCTCGCGGCCCTCCATCAGCGCGATCGGGCCGGGCTCGGCCTCGACGACGCGGAAGTACGGCAGCAGGTCGTGCTCGCGCGCCGCGGTCAGCTGCTCCAGCCGATCGTGGTTGCGCGCCTTCGCGAAGAGGTCGGTTTCGATCGCCATTGACTAGGGTCCCGCGCCGTGGCCTTGGAGGTGACTCCCGTGCGCACTCGGCGCGACCGGCGGGAGTTCATGGAACTGCCGTATCGGCTGCATGCTAACGCCGAGCGCTGGATCCCTCCGCTGCGGCTGGAACGCAAGCTGTTCCTGAGCCCGCGCTTCAACGCCTGGTTCAAGCACGCCGAGGCGGAGCTGTTCCTCGCGCGCCGGGACGGGCGGGTGGTCGGCCGCGTCAGCGCCCAGGTCGACCACGAGTTCAACGCCTACCAGGGCAATCGCTGGGGGATGTTCGGCTTCCTCGAGGTCGAGGACGACGGCGATGCGCTCGCGGCGCTGCTCGACGCGGCCGCCGCCTGGCTGCGCGCTCGCGGCCGCGACCGGATGGTCGGCCCGATGGACTTCACGATGAACGACGAGGTCGGCGTGCTCGTCGAGGGCTTCGACCGCGAGCCGTTCGTCAAGCAGCCGTGGCACCCGCCGTACTACCAGCGGCTCTGCGAGGCCAACGGACTCGGCAAGGCGATGGACCTCTGGATGTGGGAGCTGCACATCGAGGGTCGCGACGCGATCGTGCCGGGGATCGTCGAGATGGCCGAGCGGCTCGAGCCCGACCACGGCATCCGCATCCGCCACATGAGCCGTCGCCGGCTGCGCCGCGACCTAGACCTCTTCGGCGAGACCTACAACGAGGCATGGAAGGACAACTGGGGCTTCACGCCCTGGACCAAGCAGGACCTCGACACCTACGCCCAGGAGCTGCAGCTCGTCTTCGACCCGAACTGGTTCATGGTCGCCGAGAAGGTCGACACGGGCGAGACCGTCGGCATCGCGATCACGGTGCCGGACATCAACCAGGTGCTGAAGCGGATGAAGGGGCGGCTGCTGCCGTTCGGCTGGTGGCACTACCTGCGCCGGCGCAAGATCATCGACCGCGTCCGCGTCGGCTTCCTGGGCGTCAAGCCGGAGTACCAGCACACCGGCGTGGCCGCGGGCCTCTACATCGAGCACTTCGACATGGCCGAGGTCACGCCGCAGAAGTGGGGCGAGATGGGCTGGATCCTCGAGACCAACGACGCGATGAACCGCGGCATGGAGGGCATGGGCGGCAAGGTCGTCAAGAAGTACCGCGTCTACGAGCGCGTCCTGTAGGCCGGCTACACTCGGCGTTCGTGTCCGAGTTGGGCGACAGCCAGGCGGACGAGACCGCGATCGACGGCGAGCTGGTCCCCGAGGACGAGCAGGTTGTCGAGGCGCGGGTGCTGCCGGCTGTGGCCGAGTCGGAACCGACGACGGCGATTGCGACGCGCAAGGTGTCGTTGCCGGCGACCGTGGCGGCCGCGGGGGGCGGGATGGTGCTGGGCGTCGCCGCCTTCATGCTCTTGAGAGTGCTGCGCCGCCCGAGCGCCGCGCGCTCGGTCGCCCGGCGTCGCCGGCGGCTCCAGAAGCGCCAGGGCGTCGACATCGCCGCCTCGCGCTCCTTCCTCGTCGACGTACATCTGCTGAAGCGCTAGCGGTCGTGGCGTCGGCTGCTGCCCGAGCGCCTTCGCCGCCGTCCGCGCCGGTTGCGCCGACGCCGCCGGATGAGAGCCGACTTGCGGCGGACATTCCGCCGCAAGTCGGCTCTCGCCGCTCCGCGGTCGTCGAGGTCGACGTCGTGCCGGTCGGGCCGTACCGGATGCCGGGCGGTGGGGTGGACGGCGTGTTGCGCAACCGCGACGGCGTGCTCGAGCGGCTGCTTCACGTCGCGGGCGAGCCGGCGACGGTGCGCGCCTGGGCGACCGGCGGGGCGGTCCGCTTCCGCGCCGAGGCCGCCGACGCCGAGGTCGCCGCCGAGGCCGTCGAGCGGATGCGCTTCGCGCTCGGCGTCGACCACGACCTGCGCCCGTTCCAGCGCGCCTTCCACCGCGACCCGCTGCTCGGCCCGATCATCCGCCGCCAACCGTGGCTGCGCCCACGGCGCCGGCCGGAGCCGTTCGAGGCGTTCGCGTGGGCGGTCACCGAGCAGTTGATCGACGTCGAGCGAGCGTTCGCGATCCAGCGCCAGATCGTCGGCCGCCACGGGCCGCGCAGCGCCTGCGGGCGGCTGCGCGACGTGCCGTCGCCGGCGGCGGTCGCACGGCTTGCGCCGGCCCAGCTCGACGCCTGCGGGCTGGCGCCGAAGCGCTCGGTCGCGCTGATCCGCGCGGCGCGCGAGATCGCCAGCGGCCGCGCCGACCTCGGCCGCCACGAGCCGACCTGGGCACGGCTGCTGACGGTCCGCAACGTCGGGCCGTGGACGCTCGAGTGCCTCGCCTTCCTCGGCCAGGGCCGCGACGACCAGCTCGCCGCCGGCGACCTCGCCTACGTCAAGTGGGTCGGCCGCGCCGCCGGGCTCGGCCGCCGCGCGACGGTCGAGGAGGTCCGCGCCTTCTTCGCGCCGTACGCGCCCTACCAGGGGCTCGCCGGAATGTACGCGCTGCACGCGCGCCTGCCCGGGTAGCGCGATGCGGAGGTGCTGGACGCCCCCGCATAACATGGAGTGGGAACCCCCGACCGAGGAGCGCGAATGGACGCCAAGGTGAGCAAGAGCGACGCGGAGTGGCGCGAGGAGCTCGATCCGGAGCGCTTCCACGTCCTACGCGAGGCGGGCACCGAGCCGCCGTTCACCGGCGCCTACACGCACTCGAAGGCCGACGGGCTGTACCGCTGCGGCGCCTGTGGCAACGAGCTGTTCAGCTCGGAGACCAAGTACGACTCGGGCAGCGGCTGGCCGAGCTTCACCGAGCCGGCCGTCGCCGAGGCGGTCGAGCTGCGCGAGGACCGCGGCCACGGGATGGTCCGCACCGAGGTCGTCTGCGCGCGCTGCGGCTCGCACCTCGGCCACGTCTTCCCCGACGGTCCCGGCCCCACGGGCCAGCGCTACTGCATCAACTCCCTGTCGCTGAACCTCGACGAGGCCCAGACCGACTGAGTCAGGGGCTCTTCCAGAGGTCCGACGGCTCGTCGATGCCGAAGATCGTGCCGGCGAAGTCGAACAGGCTCGACAGCGGATCGGGATCGAACGGCGGCTCGACGTCCACGGTCACGTCGCCGATCTGCTCGAGCACCAGGTCGAAGACGATCGTCCCCTCCTGGATCGCGGTGTCCTTGACGTCCTTGGGGACGTCGAAGTGCAGCTTCGCGTAGACGCGCCGCGGGTAGCCCTCGTCGTCGACGTTGACCTCGACCTTCGCGGCGTCGATCGCGTCGGCGACCTTGCCGGCGTTCTCCTCGTCGAGCTCCGGCAGGTCCTCGACGCCGTCGCCCGCGTCGGCCAGCTTCTCGACGTCGGCGATCGAGAGCAGGTTCTCGATCACGGCCTTCTTGACGACGGTCCCGGTGATCAGCTTGGTCGAGTCGCCGCCGATCTCCTCGCCGTCGCCGACCTTGACCTTGGTCAGCCACTTGTCGGGGTCCAGCCCGAGCTCGGCGAGGCTGACCGCCTGCTGCTTGGCCTCACCAGCCTTCAGGCCGAGCCGGTCGACGATCTCCTCGTCGGCCTCGTAGAACTGGCCCATGAACTCGACGTAGACGCTGCCGTCGATGCCGCTGACCCGCGCGGGGAAGCTCTGCCCCCCGGCGCGCATCAGCACGCGCCAGTCGAAGCTCGGCAGCGCATCCGGGCCGTTCGCGACGAACGGTCCGCTGCCGGTGATCGCGATCTTGCTGCCGAGGATCGGGAAGCCCGGTATGTCGGCGTCGACGCGCAGCCGCACCTCGGCGCTGTCGATCTTCTTCGCGGCGGCCTCGCTGAGAACGGTCTTCGGAGGCGCGTCGGCGGTGTCGTCACCGCCGCCGCAGCCGGCTCCGGCGACGGCCAGCGCGCAGATGGTCGCGGCGGCGGCCAGTGGCCGCGAGAGGGGACGGCGGATACGCATCAATCCGGGTTATAGGGATTTTGCGTGCCGGATGTCACAGTCCCTGCCCGGGCAGGAACTCGTTCGTGAAGGCTCCCCCGGCGTCGGGGAGCTCGGTCAGCAGCCCGTTCTCGCGCATCCAGGCCGCGAACGCCTGCCACTCGCCGGGCGCCTGCCAGCCGAACGGGCGGCCCGCCGCGGGCAGGAACAGCGGCAGCGTGACCTTCACGACGGCGCGCTGGAGCTTGGGGTCGAGGTCGGGGTTGGCGTCGAGCAGCGCTTGGACGCCGCGCTCCGGATCGCGTGCGAGCTGGCGCGTCCCGCGGGCGAGCGCGGACACGAACGCGCGCAGCTTGCCGCCGTCGCGCTCGAGCGCCGACTCGTTGGCGACCAGCACCAGCTCGTCGTAGGTCGGCACGCCGGCCTGCTCCATCCGGATGATCCGCGGCCGGCGGCCGTCGAGCCGCAGCTGGGTGCCCTCGTAGTTCCAGAACGCGCCGAGCGTGGCGTCGACGCGGCCGGTGAGCAGCGCCGGCACGAAGTTGAAGCCGACGTTGCGCTCGGTGACGCTGTCGGGGTCGACGCCGGCGTCGGTGAGGATCGTCTCGAGGTAGGCCGACTGGTAGTCGATCCCGGCGGTGCCGACGGTCTTGCCGGCGAGGTCGGCCGGGCTGCGGATGCCCGCCTTCGGCAGCGAGATGATCGACGCCAGCGGCTTGCGCACCACGGCGCCGATCGACACGACGCGCACGCCCTGGTCGCGCGCCCGCAGCACCTCGGGCTCGTAGGAGATCGCCAGGTCGACGCGCCCGGCCGCGACCTGCTTGATCGGCGCCGCGGGATCCGGCGGTTGGCGGATCGTCACGTCGAGGCCCGCGTCGGAGAAGTCGCCGTTCGCCTGCGCGGCGTAGATGCCGGCGTGGTCGGCGTTCGGGAAGTAGTCGAGCATCAGCGAAAGCGGCTGCGGCTCTCCCGGCTCGAGGACGTCCTCCTTCTCGCCGCAGCCGGTCGCCAGCAGCGCGAGCAGCAGCGCGGCGACGGCGGCGAGGGCGATTCGCGGGTGGGACCTGCTCATGTGGGCGCATCCTTTCGATTCCAGGGACAGACGATCCGCTCGGCCAGGCTGGCGAGCGCGAAGAGGGCGACGGCCATCGCCGTCAGCAGCACCACGCCCGCGTAGACGCGCGGCGTCTGGAGCTGGTTGTTGCCGAGCAGCACGAGCCGGCCGAGGCCGGCGTCGGAGCCGGCCCACTCGCCGAAGACGGCGCCGATCACCGACACCGTCGAGGCGACGCGCAGGCCGGAGAAGAAGCTCGGCAGGGCCGCCGGCAGCTCGACCGCGCGCAGCGTGCGCAGCCGCGACGCGCCCAGCGAGCGCATCAGCTTCAGCTGCTCGGGGTCGACCGCGCGCAGTCCGTCGAGCACGTTCACGGTGATCGGGAAGAAGCAGATCAGCGCGACGATCGCCAGCTTCGGCCCGATGCCGTAGTCGAAGGCGAGCACGAAGATCGGCGCCAGCACGACGATCGGGATCGCCTGCGAGCCGACCAGCAGCGGGTAGGCGGCGTCGCGCAACACGCGACTGAGATGCATCCCGACGGCGAAGGCGACGCCCGCGACGACGGCGATCGCCAGTCCGAGCAGCACCTCCTGGAGCGTGACCCAGGCGTTGTCCCAGAGCAGCGACCAGTCGTCCTCGAACGCCTGGGCGACCTCGGCGGGCGAGGCGAGCGTCAGGTCGTCGACCGAGTCGAGCGACGCCAGCCAGGCCCACAGCCCGACGCAGGCGGCGAGCAGCGCGGCGGTCAGCGCCAGGCGCCTCACGCGCCCTCCTCCGCGCCCTCGAGCGCCGTCAGGGCGCGGGCGCGCAGTCGCGCCAGCTCGGGGTCGAGGATCGCGGCGCGGCGGTCGCGCGGGCGGGGGAGAGGCACGTCGAGCTCGGCCACGACCCGACCCGGCCGCGGCGACAGCACGGCGACCCGGTCGGCGAGGAAGAGCGCCTCCTCGACGTCGTGGGTGACGAGCACGACCGTCCGCGGCTCGGCGGCCAGCGCGTCGGCGAGCCACTGCTGCATCTCGGCGCGCGTGATCGCGTCGAGCGCGGCGAACGGCTCGTCGAGCAGCAGCACCGGGCGGCCGGGCAGCAGCGTGCGTACGAAGGCCACCCGCTGGCGCATCCCGCCCGAGAGCTCGGCCGGGCGCGCGTGCTCGAACCCGCTCAGCCCGAAGCGCTCGAACAGCGGCGCCGCCCGCCCGCGCGCCGTCTTGGCCGGGACGCCGCGCGCCTCGAGCGCCAGCGCCGCGTTGCCGAGCGCGTCGCGCCAGGGCAGCAGCAGATCGCGCTGCGGCATCAGCGCGCAGGCGTCCAGCCGCCGTGAGGCGTCGCCCTCCCCGCCGACGGCGACCGTGCCGGCATCCGCCGCCTGCAGGCCAGCGACCAGCTCGAGCAGCGTCGACTTGCCGCACCCCGACGGGCCGACGACGCCGACGACCTCGCCGGCGGCGACGCGCAGGTCGAGGTCTTCGAGCGCGCTCACGGCGCCGCGACGGCCAACGTAGCGTCGTGCCACGCCATCCAGCGCGACCTCGGTCCCGGCGACTGCATGAGGCTCCCGTGCCGGGGCCCCGGACTTCATGCGGAAATACGCTCCCTTCGCGGGCATTACCCCGATCAGGTTCGAGGGTCAGCGCCGGGTGGGAGCGAATCCCAGGGGCGCTATCTCAGCCCGCATACCCGCGAGCCCCCCTGTCGTTTCGGGGAACTCTACCGCCGGAGGGCAGCCATCAGGGAGGCGGGCCCTCGCGGACCCGCCTCCCCGCTAGCCGGTCCCGGTGCCTGTGGCGCACGGGGACAGATCCCGGCTGGATCGGGTGGAGGGCCTGGTGGGATACCGCTCGGCCCGCCACCCGATTGCGCTGGAAGCTAGAGCGATCCCGTTCCGCTGTCTATCCCTGCGCGAGATTACTCTCGCGCAGGGATATGCCAAATGTCAGGGGGCTGCTCAGGCGGAGCGCAGCGAGTAGGCGATTCGCCAAAGCCTCAGCACCGGGTGGAGTAGGCAACAGAGCGAGCCCCCGGAGCGGATCATCCGCTTGGTCGTCGATCTCATCCCGGCGACCCGGGCGCTGTCCTTCGACAGGTACATCGCGACCATGCAGCCGACGATCACCGCGTGACGATGACCGTCGGGGAGGCGCAGCGCTTCCCTGACGGCGCGATGGATGCAGTAGCAGATGCGCCGTGCGGCGCAAGCCTCGTCCGGGTAGTGCGCGACGTAGCTGTGGTCGCCGGCTTCGCGATCCTCGACGCGGTCGACGTGGCTGTCGAGCATCGCGGCCGTGAGCGAGACCCAGGGCCAGTAGGCCGACCGGATCGACGCGACGTCGCGGTCCGACGCGTCGGGGCGCGCGGCGAGGGTCAGGAGGGCGAGGATGACGAGCGTCGCGCTCGCCGCCGCGCTCAGCTCGAACCAGTCCAGACCGCGCTCGTCCGGGAACTCCTCCGCCGCCCAGGCGGACAGGGCGGCGTCACGCGCGCCGGGGTCGGTCAGGTGGTTGAGGGCGAGCACCTGGGCTCGCCACGCCTCCACGACGACGTGCTCGCGGACGCGCGCGTAGGACGGCAGCTCGCGACAGGTTGCGCGACAGGCTTCGACGAGCTCGACCAGGTAGCCCCCGTCGTCCTTCCACGGGTGATGCCGGTAGTAGTCGGCGAGTGGCCGGTCGAGGTCGAAGGCGTCGACCAGCGCGAGATGGAGTTCGCGGCCGTTCGCCTCGGTCGCGTGGCGCTCGCTGACGTCGTCGAGGAAGTCGAGGATCGTCTCGTAGCCGACGAGCAACCGCAGCAGGGCGCCGCTGCGTCGCTCGGGGAGGATCGAGAACAGCGCGGCACCGTCGGCGTGGCCGCGCTTGCGAGTCAGGCCCGTCAGCGCGTCCGTGCGTGTCGGGGCGTCGGGGATCAGTTCGGCGCGCTTGCGCCAGTGCCCCAGCTCGTCGGCGACTTCGCGCAGCCCCCAGGTCAGCTCGCGCGTGGTCGCCGCGCCGAGGGCGCGTAGCTGTGCAGGAGTCAACGGCGCCGGGTCGGCGGTTGCTGCGTGCGGCATCCCAGGCGCCAGCCTATTCCCACTTTGGCCTATTCCATCTCGGGCGTTCGCGGTTGCGCTACCCCGCTGGGATGCAGTACGGTCGTGTTCGTCTCCCTGCGGAGGGAATTGGAGGGATGGGCCGGCTATCTACAAAGCACGCCGTGCTGGGCTTGATGATCGATCGCCCGAGCTACGGCTACAACCTGCAGCAGCAGATCGGCGAGCGGCTGGGGTTCCTCGGGCTCGCGGAGAGCACGGTCTACAAGACCCTCGAGCGTCTCGAGCTGGACGGCTGGGTCGAGGAGGTCGGCGAGCGGCGCATTGGCCAGACGCGACGGGGCGCGCCGCGCGTCCTCTACCGCGCGACGCCTGAGGGGGTCAGCCACTTCAAGAGCTGGATGGCCGACACCAGCGACCGCGCGGTGCTGCGCGACGAGTTGCAGGCCAAGCTCGCACTCTCCGACCCGGACGACCTTCCGCGACTGCTGGAGATCGCCGAAGAGCAGTCGCGCAAGTGCCTGGCCGAGCTGGCCGCGCTCGGCCGGCCGTCGCTCAGCGAGCTTGCGACGTGCGACGTCGAGTGGGAGCTCGCGGCGCGGTACATGGTCGACGACTTCAAAGCGCGCTGGCTGGAGAGCCTCGTCGACTGGCTCGACGGCATCTGCGAGGTGATGGAGGAGCGCGTCAAGCGCTCGGCGGGAAGCGCCCCAGTGGGCTGACGTGCTCCTCGCGCTCGACTCGGTCAGCAAGTCGTACTGGCGCGGGAAGACCGAGGTCACCGCCTTGAAGCAGGTGTCGCTCGAGGTCGATGCGGGGGAGTTCGTCGCGGTCTATGGCAAGCGCGGTGGCGGCAAGACGACGCTGCTGAAGATCGCCGCGGGGCTCGACCGACCCGACGTAGGGGTGGCGCGGATCGACGGGCGCGACCTGGCAGAGCTCTCGCGCCGCGAGCTCGCCCTGCTGCATCGCGAGCGCGTCGGCTGGGTGTCGCGCGGGGGACCGCAGAGCAAGGACCTGCCCGTCGACGTCCACGTCGCGCTGCCGCTCTACGGGCGTTTGGGGCCGCGGGCGGCCGCTCGCCGGGCGGCCGCCGCGCTCGAGAGCGTCGGCGCCGACGACTACGTGGGGGAGCTGTGGGACGACCTGCCGGACACCGCCCGGATGTTGGTGGCGATCGCCCAGGCACTGGTGCGCGAGCCGGCGTTGGTCGTGATCGACGACCCGGTGGCCGGACTGGGCCTGGTCGACCGCGAGCATGTCCTCGCGCGCCTGCGCGCCGCCGCCGACGACAGCGACGTGGGGGTCCTGATGGCGGTTCCGGAGATGCCCGCGATGTTGCGTGCCGATCGTGTCCGCAGCCTCGCCCGGGGCCGCATGGTCGAGCCGGCGCGGCAGTCTGCCGACGGGCGCGGCGCAGCGGTGATCGAGTTTCCCGGCGGCCGATGAGCCCTCGTGCTTGAGCTCCGCGACGTCGTTAAGCGCTACGAGGTCGGCGGCGACTCGCTGTCGGTCCTCGACGGGGTGTCGATGTCGATCGAGGCCGGCGAGCTGGTCGCCCTCTACGGACCGAGCGGCTCGGGCAAGACGACCCTGCTGACGATCGTCGCCGCGCTGATGCAGCCCGACGGCGGGAAGGTCGTCGTCGACGGCGACGACGTCGGCGGCCTGAACGCCCGCGATGCCGCCCGCTATCGGAGGCTGGTGCTGGGCTACGTCGGCCAGTCGCTGGAGCTCCTTCCGGGCGTTCCGGCGATCGACAACGCGGCGCTCAAGCTGTTCGACCTGCGGATCGGCGTTCGCCAGGCGCACCGTCGCGTCACGCCGTTGATGGAGCGGCTCGGGCTGGCAAAGCGGCTGCACCATCGTCCAGACGAGCTCTCGGCTGGGGAGCGTCAACGGGTGCTGATCGCGCGGGCGCTCGCGACCGGGCCGCGGCTCGTGCTCGCCGACGAGCCGACGGGCAGCCTCGACGCCCAGCGCAGCCATGACGTCCTGACGCTGCTGACCGAGGTGTGCGACGAGGAGCAGGTCGCGATGCTGCTGGTGACGCACGACCCGCTCGCCGCCGCGTTCACCAGCAGGACCCTCGCGCTGCAGGAGGGGCGGGTGGTTCCCTACCGGCCCGAGCGCGGGTTGATCCCGGCCGGCGGTCCGTAGGAGCAGCCATCCGTCCGCGCAGCGTCGCCCATCTCTACCGCGTGCGCCTGCGCTCGCGACTGGTCCAGGAGGTGCTCGCGTTGGCGGGCATCACGGTCGGCGTGGCGCTCGTGTTCGCGGCCCTGGTCGCCAATACGAGCCTGACCGGATCGATCCGCCAGCTGACGGAGGGCATCGTCGGCGCCGCCGACCTCCAGCTGTCGGCGCGCGGTCAGCAGGGGATGGACGAGCGGCTGCTCGCACGGATCGACGGGATCGACGGGGTCCGGACCGCCGTGCCGCTGGTCGACGTCTGGGCGAACGTGGCAGGGCCGGCGGGAGAGCGCTCGGTCCTGCTCATCGGCGGCGAGGCGCGCTTTGCTCGGCTCGACGGGACGATGCTGCCGAACTTCGCCGGCGCCGAGCTGAGCCGGCAGGAGACGGTCGGCCTGCCGCAGCCGGTGGCGACCGCTCTCGGGCTCTCGCTGGGGGAGCAGCTGACACTCGAGGTCGGCGCGCGCCGGCACGAGATACCGCTCGGGGCGCAGCTCCAGAGCAACGACGTCGGAACGCTGATCGACAGCCCCGTCGCGTTGTCGTCGCTCGACAGCGCGCAGCGCCTCGCCGGGCTCGAAGGGCGTTTGACGCGCGTGTTCGTTGACGCTGAGCCGGGAGCCGAGGAGACGGTCGAAGCGGGATTGCGCCACCTCGCGAACGACCGCCTCAACGTCGGCCCGGCGGCCAGCGAGGTCGACGTCTTCGAACGAGCGGCATTTCCGACCAACCAGTCGATCGCGCTGTTCTCGGTGTTCAGCGCCCTGGTCGGCTTCCTGTTCGCGTTCAGCGCGGTGCTGCTGACGGTGCCCCAGCGGCGGCGCCTGATCGGCGACCTCAGGATGGCGGGGCATCCGCCGTGGGTTCTCGTCCAGGTCCTGCTGTTCGACGCGCTGCTGCTCGGTCTGGCCGGCGCCGGTCTGGGGCTGCTGCTTGGCGACCAGGTCTCGCGCCACCTCTTCGACTCGACGCCCGACTACCTGTCAGCGGCCTTCGCGGTGGGGTCCCAGCGGGTCGTCTCCTGGCAGGCGGTGGCGATCGCCGGGGCGACCGGCGTGCTGGCGGCGGGGCTCGCGGTGATGGTGCCGCTGCGCGACATCCTCTCCCGCCACGTCGTCGGTCCCTCGCCGGACGCGAGACGGAACGGAGAGCGCTGGGCCGCAGCCGTCGGCTGCGTCTGCCTGGCGGCGACGGCGGCGGCGCTGATCGAGGCGCCGGCGGCCGCGTTCTTCAGCATCTTCGCCCTGACGGTCGCGCTGCTGTGCGTCCTGCCGCTGACGCTGTGCGTCGTCGCGACTGCATGCGGCGCCGTCGCGCGCTCGTTGCGCAGTCCGATCCCCGTGCTGGCGATCCTCGAGCTGCGCTCGCGCGCGACGCACCTGCGCACGCTCGCCGTCGTGGCGACCGGCGGCGTAGCCGTGTTCGCCACGGTCGCGATCGGTGGCGCCCACGCCGACCTCGAGCGCGGCCTGCAGCAGTCGGCGCGCGAGATCGACGGCAACGCCGACGTCTGGGTCACCTTCGACGGCGGCGGTAACACGCTGGGCACCAGCTACCTCGCGAAGCCCGCCGCGTATGCGGCGTTGCGCGACGTGCCGGGCGTCCGCGACGTGCTGGCGTATCGGGGCAGCTTCCTCGACGTCGGCGACCTGCGGGCATGGGTGCTGGCGCCCGCGCCCGAGTCGCTGCGCTCGGTGCCCCCGAGCCAGGTTCGCGAGGGCGACGCGGCCGTCGCCGCCGAGCGTGTTGGGCGGGGCGGCTGGGTCACGTTGTCGGAGGCGATCGCCGAGCAGCAGGGCGTGGGCGTGGGTGATCGCGTGACGCTGCCGTCGCCGGTCCCGATGCCACTGCGCGTCGCGGCGGTCACCAACAACCTCGCCTGGCCGTCGGGCGCGATCGTCCTGAACTCCGACGACTACTCGCGGGCGTGGGGTACGGCGCGGGTGAGCGGGCTCCAGATCGTCGCCGAGCCAGGCCACTCCGAAGCTGCGGTGGCCGCCGCGGTGAGGAGATCGCTGGGGCCCGACGCGCCGCTCAGGGCGGAGACGAGCCAGCAACGTGTCGAGCGTCACTACGGCACCGCGCGCGACGCGCTGTCGCGGCTCACCCAGATATCGATCCTGGTGATCATCTCCGCGGTGCTCGCGATGGCCGCCGCGATGGGCGGGATGATCTGGCAGCGCCGCGACACGCTTGCCGCCCTCAAGGTCCATGGCTACCCGGAGTCCGAGCTGTGGCGCGCGCTGCTGCTGGAGAGCGTGCTGCTGCTCGGCACAGGCTGCGTGGTGGGCGGCCTCTTCGGCCTCTACGGGCAGATGCTGATGAGCCGTGCGCTGTCGACGATCACCGGCTTTCCGATCGTCTACGGGGCCGCGGGGACCACGGCCGTCACGATTCTCGTTCTCGTCACCGCCGTCTCGGTGGCGATGCTCGCGATCCCCGGCTGGCTCGCCGTCCGGGTCCGCGCGGCGCCCGGCGTGACGCGCTGAGGGCGGCCCGCGCCGACGGTCTGTTAGGTTGCCCTAACGGCGACCTCCCCAGCCGCTCCTCGGATGTCCAAGACCGCGAAGAAGCTCAAGCCGAAGAAGAAGTGCTGCGTGTCCAGCCCGCGCTGCCGGCGCTGCCCGGTGCGGCTGAAGGCCGAGGCGAAGAAGCGCGAGAAGAAGCGCAAGAAGTCGAAGAAGTAGCCGGGCCTAGGACGCCACCGGCCGCAGGTTGGCGATCGCGTTGACGAAGCCCTCGAGTTGCTTGGTCGTCCAGCACTCGAAGACGCCGTTGCAGAACGGCTCGTAGACCTGCATCACCGAGTCGCCGTAGTTCCAGTAGAGCTTCGGCTCCGGGTTCATCCAGAACGTGCGGCCGGCGTGGTCGGCGATCCTGCCGAAGGCGGCGGCATGCGGCTCGCGGCCGTTGGTGCGCGCGTCGCCGAGCACGATCACGGTCGAGCGGGGGTCGAGGTCGTCGACGACCTTGTCGAGGAACTCGATCCAGACGCGGCCGTAGTCGGTGTAGCCCGACACGTCGGCGACGCCGGCGTCGCCGGAGATCGCGCGCGACACGGCCTCGAACGAGCGCTCGCGCTCGAAGACCTCGGTCACCTCGGATATTCGCTCCACGAAGACGAACGAGCGCAGCTTGCGGAAGCTGTCGTGCAGCGCGTGCAGCACCGAGAGGAAGAAGACGCTGGCGCTGGTGACGCTGGTCGACACGTCGCAGAGCACGTAGAGCTCCGGCCGCCGTGGTCGCCGCGGGCGGAAGCGCAGGTCGAGCGGCACGCCGCCGGTCTGCAGGGAGGTGCGCATCGTGCGCCGCACGTCGATCGCCGACGAGCGGCTGCGGCCGCGGTTCTCGCGCCCCTGGGTCGCCAGCCGTCGCCGCAGCTGGGCGACGACGCGGTGGACCTGGGCGAGGTCCTGGGTGGCGCCGGTCGGCAGCGCGCGGTCGAGCTCGCGCAGCGGCTTGCTCGGCGGCAGCGCCTCCGTCCGCTCGATCAGCGCCCGCTCCAGCTCGCGGCGCACCTGGGCCTCGAACTCGCGCAGCCGCTCGCGCGGAACCGCCTCGGGGTCGGGCAGCTCGGCGCCGGCCTGCTCGCCGCGCAGCCCGAGCGTGCGCCGGATTCGCTGGACGTCGACGCCGATCACGCCCGAGCCCTCGCCCTGGCGCCCGAAGGCCGAGATCGCGAGCCGCGCGAGGTCGCGCAGCTGGCTCTCGGGGCCGTTCGCGTCCTGGAGCGCCTCGCGGATCCGCTCGCGCAGCGACTCGAAGTCGAGCTCCGGCTCAGGGCTGGCGCCGCCCTCGCGGCCGGCCTCCTCCTTGACGCCGCGCGCGACGGCCTCGCGCTCGGCGGCGCGGAAGAAGAAGCGGTCGAAGACCAGCTCGAGCACGCGCCGGTCCTCCTGCGACTTGGCGAGCGTCGTGGCGAGCGTCTCGAAGAACTCCTGACGATCGGTCCAGGCGACGTGGCGCAGCGCCTCGAAGGCGTCGAGCAGCTCCGAGGTGCCGACCTGCATCTCCTCGCGGCGCAGCTCGTCGGCGAACTCGAGCAGGCGCGGCGCCATCCCGGCGGGGCCGGGAGACGGCGGCATCCCGCCGTAGAGCCCGGGGTTACCCGAGTGGCTTGACGAGGCCATCGGCGAGCTTCACTCCGACGCGCTCGGCGACCAGGTCGAGGTCGGTGCGGTGCTTGACGATCACGCTCAGCGTCTGCTTCAGCGTCTGCTCGTCGACGTCCTCGGCGCCGAGCAGCAGCAGCGCGCGCGCCCAGTCGATCGACTCGGCGATCGACGGCGGCTTCTTGAGGTCGAGGTCGCGCACCATGTGCATCACCTCGACGAGCTTGCGCGCGACGTCCTCGCCCAGCTCGGGCGCGTGCAGGCGGACGATCTCCAGCTCGCGCTCGACCGACGGATAGCCGAGCCAGAGATAGAGGCAGCGCCGCTTGAGCGCCTCGGTCAGCTCGCGCGAGTCGTTCGACGTCAGCAGCACGATCGGGTGGGTCGAGGCCTCGACGACCCCCAGCTCGGGGATCGACACCTGGAAGTCGGACAGGACCTCGAGCAGCATCGCCTCGAACTCCTGGTCGGTCTTGTCGATCTCGTCGATCAGCAGCACGACCGGCTCAGGGGCGGAGATCGCGGTCAGCAGCGGGCGGGGGAGGAGGAACTCCTCGCCGAAGATGTCGTCCTTGACCTCCTGCCAGCCGGCCTCGCTCGACTCGACCTGGATCCGCAGCAGCTGCTTGCGGTAGTTCCACTCGTAGAGCGCCTTCGCCTCGTCGAGCCCCTCGTAGCACTGCAGGCGCACCAGCTCGCGGCCGGTGGCGCGTGACAGCGCCTTCGCCAGCTCGGTCTTCCCGACCCCGGCGGGTCCCTCGACCAGCACCGGCTTGCCGAGCCGGCTGGCGAGGAAGGACACGAGCGCGATCGAGTCGTCGGCGAGGTATCCGACGCCGGCGAGCCCCTCGCGCGTCTCCTCGATCGACTGGAACTCCGTGGTCACCGAGGGAAGGATACTTTCGTACGCATGTCGGCTCTCTCGACGCTGCTGTTGCAGGCCCAGTTCCTCGATCCGGGAGGCGGTCCCGAGCAGACCGGCGGCTTCCGCGTCTCGCCGCGCGCGTTCGTCGCGGTGCTCGGCGCGGGCTTCCTGATCGCGACGGTCGGCCACGTCATCCGCGCCCGTGCGCTGGTCGCGTTCGGGATCGCGCTGATCTTCGGCGCGACGGTGATCGTGCCGATCTTGTTGGCGATCACGAACTAGCCCGGCTGGCCCTCTGGCGGTTGCCGGGGCCGGCGGTTGGCTAATCTCGGGCGCTCTCTGGAAGATCAGCTAGGAGGCCGGATGGCGGACGTCGCGCAGGTGCAGTCGGGGCTCGAGGGCGTCGTCGCCTTCGCGACGGAGATCGCCGAGCCGGACAAGGAAGGCGGCGCGCTCCGCTACCGCGGGGTCGACATCGAGGACCTCGTCGGCGCGGTGCCGTTCGAGAAGGTCTGGGGCCTACTGGTCGACGGATCGTTCGAACCGGGCCTGCCGCCTGCCGAGCCGCACCCGCTGACCGTCCGCACCGGCGACCCGCGCTCCGACCTCCAGGCCGCGGTCGCGATGCTCGCCCCGGAGTGGGGGCTCGAGCCGATCATCGACATCTCCGACGAGCAGGCGCGCGCCGACCTGGCGCGGGTATCGGTGATGGCGCTCTCGTTCGTCGCCCAGGCGGCGCGCGGGCTCGGCCAGCCGCCGGTGCCGCAGGCCGAGGTCGACAAGGCCGACTCGATCCCGGCCCGCTTCCTCACCCGCTGGCGCGGCGAGGCCGACCCGCGCCACGTCGCCGCGATCGACGCCTACTGGATCTCCGCGGCCGAGCACGGCATGAACGCCTCGACCTTCACCGCGCGGGTGATCACCTCGACCGGCGCCGACGTCTCGGCCGCCCTGTCCGGCGCCGTCGGGGCGCTCTCGGGACCGCTGCACGGCGGCGCGCCGTCGCGCGTGCTGTCGATGCTCGACGGCGTCGAGCAGAGTGGCAACGCCGAGGCGTGGGTCAAGGACGCGCTCGACCGCGGCGAGCGGCTGATGGGCTTCGGCCACCGCGTCTACCGCGCCGAGGACCCGCGCGCCCGCGTGCTGCGCCGGACCGCGCGCGAGATCGGGGCGCCGCGGCTCGAGGTCGCCGAGGCGCTCGAGCAGGCGGCGCTCGCCGAGCTGCAGGCGCGCAAGCCGGACCGCGTGCTGGCGACCAACGTCGAGTTCTGGTCGGCGGTCGTGCTCGACTTCGCCGAGGTCCCGCCGGAGCTGTTCACGCCGCTGTTCTCGTGCGCGCGCGTCGGCGGCTGGGCGGCGCACATCCTCGAGCAGAAGCGCGAGGGCCGGCTGATCCGGCCGACGGCCGTCTACACCGGGCCCGGCCCGCGCCCCGTCTCAGCCGTCTGAGTCGCGCGGCGGGGGCGGCTGTCGCCGCTCCTGCCCGAGCACGGCGGCGATAACGCTCTCCGCGGGGTCCGGCAGGTCGTCCGGGGCCCGCTTGGCCCGCTCGCGGATGCCCGCGCCCGCGAGCAGCAGCGCGCACAGCAGCGCCAGCGCCGTCTGACCGGGCGGGCGGTCGAACATCCGCGTCGCGATCAGCACCGCACACCAGGCGCCGGCCACGGCGATCGCGGTCCCGTCCCCGAGCGGCAGGTGGAACTCCCGCCCCTGAGCACGCATCCGCAGCAGCACCAGGACCGCGCCGGCGGCCAGGACCTCTGCCGCCTCGACGAACGAGAACGGCCCCAGCGTGCTGACGATCACCAGCGTCGCCGCGACGGCCGCCACGCGCTGCTCGACGTTCAGCGCGCGCCAGGTCTCGGCGATCGCAGTCGCCAGCCGCGCGGGACGGCCCGCAGTCTCGGTCGGGCGGTCGGCGGCCACGGCGCCCAGGTTAGTCGCGCTCCGCGGTGCCGGGCGCGAACCTGCTCGCCGAGTAGGAGCCGGAGCCGGCGCGTCCGACGCGCCCTAGCCCTCGCAAAAATAGTCAAAAAGACACGTAAACGACTACAATGGTCTGGCAATGGGGTCTATCGATCGCAAGCAAGCCCTGTTCGAGAACATCGCCCGCCTGCGCCGTGTCGAGCGTGGACTGGCGCCGAATCGCGACCTCGTCGCGGTGCGTGTCGCGCTCGAGGAGGACCTCGGGGAGACGGTGTCGAGACGGCTCGCGGCGCGTCTGCTGGGGGTCAGTCATGCCGCACTCGATCGCTGGGTCGAGGCCGGCGACGTGCCCCTGGTTCCGACGCTCGTGGGCGGCATGGGGGTGCCGGTACCGGCGCTGCTCGACCTGCGCGAGGCCGTCGAGGCCGAGCGTGCCGCGGGGCACCGTTCTCGCCACGTCCTCGAGCCGATCATGGCTCGCGGGCGGGAGCGCGCCGAGCTGCTTGACGTTCACGAGCTGATGCCTGAGAACGAGGCGAGCGAGGGCGGTCACGATCGCGCCCGCCGGCGCAGCCTCGCCTACCACCGTGCCTTGGCGCGGGGACTGGGCCAGCCGATGGTCGACGACGCGCTGCGCCTGCTCTGGAAGTGGCGTCTGCAAGGCCGGATCGACCGTCGCCACGCGGACGCATGGGAGCGCCTGCTGCGCAGGCCATTGGCCGAGATTCGCGAGGCGATAGCCGCCGAAGGCGGGGCGGCCGAAGACCTCCGCCAGAACTCGCCGTTCGCGGGACGGCTCAGCGAGCCCGAACGACGCAAGATCGTCGCGCAGGTGAGGTAGTGCGGCTCGACCAGCTGATGCACGTGGTCGGCGCCGCGGCGAACGTCGTCGGCGAGACCGAGTTCGTCGTGGTCAGCAGTCAGGCGATTCTCGGCTCGCACCCCAACGCTCCTGAGGCGCTGCTGACCTCCATGGAGGCCGACATCTACCCACTAGCCAGCCCCGAGCGCGCGGATGAGATCGACGGCGCCCTCGGCGACGGCTCCCAGTTCCACAGGACGTTCGGCTACTACGCGCATGCCGTGGGACCCGAGACGGCGAAGGCGCCGAAGGGCTGGGAGCAACGCCTGGTTCGGCTCGACGTGGCGCCCAGGCCAGGGTCACGCACGATGTCCGCCGCCCTCACCGCCGGCCTGGTCGACCCTGACGAGCTGCGTGCGGGCATCGAGACGATGCCGCTGGACGAGGGACGTAGAGATCACGTCCGAGCGGTGGTCGAAGGCGTCGTCGCACGCGCGGCCGTGGACTAGTTAGTCGATCGGGATGTCCTCGACCTTGCGGTCGCCCGGTGGGGCGTCGATGCGCTCGAGGTAGTGGTCGATCAGGGCGCGGAGGGTGAGCAGGGCCTCGCGGATCAGGGCGGTCAGGCGGTCCTGGAGCTCGGGCGGGGCGGTGAGCCGGAGCGCGTCGAGCAGGATGAAGAGCGCGGCGGGGTCGGGCTCGGGCGGCGGGACGCCGGCGCCATTCGGCGACGCGCCGTTGCTCGCGGCGCGGTCGCCGTAGAGATCGTCGCTATCGGCCGCTGGTCGCGGGTTGTCCATCGGGAGCCCTTTCGAAGACGACCTCCAGCGCGCCGTCCCGGAACCGCGCGCCGGCCGTCTCATAGCCTGCCAGGGCGGGCGGCAGCATGATCGTCCGCTTCTGGCCGCCGACGCGCACGATCACCTCGAGGCCCACCTTCTTGAGGTCGATGTCGCCGCGGTCGGCGAACGGCAGCGGCAGCCGCAGCGTCGCGCGCCCGTCGCCGTCGGCGGTCAGCTCGCGCGACAGGTCCGCGTGCAGCAGCTCGGCGACGGCGTGCTCGTCGAACAGCTCGTCGCCGAGCCGGTCGAGCATCTCGGCCCCGATCACCTCGCGCGGCATGTGCGGCGCCGTCAGCACCGGCACGGGGGCGAAGCCGGAGCGCACCAGCTCCATCTGCTCCTGCTGGGTTGCGTGCCAGTCGGCGAAGTAGCCGTCGGCGGCCTCCGGCGGCAGCATCCGGTTCACCACCACGGCGTCGGTCAGGTAGCCGTAGAGGTTGAGGTAGGTGAACGTCCGCATCGCCTCCTTGACGACCATCCGGTCGGGGTTGACCACCAGCCGCACCGAGGTGTGCGAGCGGTCGCGGAGGATCGCGTTCATCGCCACCAGGTTGGTCGCCAGCCGCTCGGCCTCGCGGAAGACCGCCTCGCCGGGCAGCGGCACGTCGAGCACCGTCTTGGCGAGCGGCCGCGCCGCGGCGAGCAGCCCGCCGCGGAACGGGAACACCTTCTCCAGCCACCACGTGCAGATGTCGGGGAACGAGAGTAGCCGCAGCGTCTCCCCGGTCGGCGCGCAGTCGACGATCACGACGTCGTACTCGCCGGAGTCGTGGTGGCGCTTGATCTGCAGCAACGAGAACAGCTCGTCCATCCCGGGCGGGACGGTCAGCTCCTGGGCCGAGATCTGGTCGACGCCGCGGTCGGCGAGCAGCTCGCCGAGCCAGTCCGAGACCGCGTCCCAGTGGCGCTCGATCTCGTCCTGGGCCTGGACCTCCTGACCGTGGAGGTTCGGCGCGATCTCGGTCGGCTCGCCGCCCAGCTCGGCCTCGAGCGAGTCCGACAGGCTGTGCGCCGGGTCGGTCGACAGCACGATCGTGCTCAGGCCCGCGGCGGCGCAGCGACGGGCGCTGGCGGCGGCGACGCTCGTCTTGCCGACCCCGCCCTTGCCGGTGTAGAGGATGGTGCGCGGCGCCACCCGCGCATCGTAAGCCCCCGGCTACGGCAGGACGGACTCGGCGACGCCGGTCACGCTGCTGCGCAGGCTCTTGCCGGTGCGCATCTCCTTGGCGGCGACGCGGATCCGGTAGGTGCCGGCGGCGCCCGGCTTCCACGGCAGCGTCCAGGTGCCGCGGCGGTAGGTCCCGAGCTTGTCGAGCGCGACCTGGCCGTCGCGGGTGACCGTCACCTGGACCGCCGACAGCTTCGAGATCGAGAAGCGGATGCTCGCCTCGGTCCCCTTGGTGACGTAGTCGGGCCCGAGCAGCTCGATCTCCGCCGGGTCGGTCATGTCGCTGAGGAAGCGCTTGGAGGTGTCGCAGTAGACCTTGGTCCGCAGCCGCGAGCACATGCTGGCCGCGAACTCGCGCAGCAGCTCGTGGTACTCGTAGGTCGAGGGCGGACCGCGGAACGAGTAGGTCGACCAGTCGCCGAGGTCGTTGGCCGGCAGCTCCTGGCGCGCCTCGGGCTCGCCCGCGAGGAACAGCTGCCGCGCCGCCCGGTCGCCGGTGATCTCGGCGTAGTCGTAGATCCCGATCAGCGACTGCAGGAAGGCGTTGATGATGTAGGTGCCGGAGGCGAACGAGTACTGGAGGTAGTGGACGCCGCCGAACGGGCCGGTCGTCCGCACGCCGACCGGCGGCGCCTTGCGGAACGCGCCGAACGAGGCGCGCGCCTGGACGAGGTAGGAGGGGTCGCGCAGCAGCTCGGAGGCGCGCGCGAACGCCTGGATCGCCGTCGCCTGTGCCATGCCGCTGATCCACGGCGGCCGCCCGCCGCCGAAGTCGAAGTAGTACTCCCAGGTCGTGAAGCCGCCGCGCTTGGCCGACGTCGCGATCAGCTCGGAGAGCAGCTTCCTCAGCCCGGCCCGGTCGCACGGCACGTCGGTGTCCTTGACACAGGCGCCGTGCATCAGGTTCGCCTGCTTGAAGTTGACCAGCGGCTGGAGCTGGATGCCCTCGCCGGCGTAGTACTCGAAGATCAGCTTGCTGCCGCGGAAGGTGATGTGGTCGCGGTCGCTGGGGAACGGCTGCTTGGGCCAGTACTGGGTGTTGCGCTGGAGGATCAGCATCAGCGCCGGGAGCCGGCTGGCGGTCAGCTTGCGCTGCAGCGCGATCCCGTCGACGAGCCCGATCGCGTTGGCCAGCTCGGTGCGGCGGGCGCCGCGCAGGCGCCGCTCGGTCGTGCGGGCGCGCGCGACGATTCGCGTGTACTTGACGAAGCTGGCGCGCGAGATCGCCTTGCGCTTGCGCGCGAGGCTCAGCGCGCGGCTGGTCGCCTTGCGGGCGCGCCGCGTGGAGCGGGCCGCGCGGGCGTGCTTGGCGGCTGCCCGCGCCCGCTTCCCGGTGGCGCGCGAGCTTGCGGCGCCAGCGAGCGGACGCGTCGCCCGGACGGCGGGCTCGGAGCCGAGGTCGGCGGCCGCGCTCGCCGGGACGAACGGGCGGTCGACGCGCTCGGCCGGCTTGCCGCCGCCGACCACGAGCACCTCGCCGGCCTGCGCGGGACCGGCGACGGCGAGCCCAAGGCAGACCGCCGCGGCGCCGAGCGTTGTGGGGCGGAGCTTCATCAGACCACCCAACCGTAGAAGCGCGTCCGAGTTGCGTGATGCACCGAATCCCCCGCTAGGCTCCGCCATTCCCCTCCAGTACCTCTCCAGTGACCATCCGGACGCCACTTCGACAGCCCTGGACCGCCATCCTTCTTGCGACGGCGCTGCTGCTCGCGGCCGTGGCGCTCGGCGCGTGCTCGAGCGAGGGCGGGGGAGACGGCGGCAGCGACGCCGACGCGCGGCAGCTGCTCGAGAAGGCATTCGCGACCCCGGTCCCGAGCGCCACGCTCGACGCCGACCTGAAGTTCGACGTCCAGGGCCTGGCGGGCTTCGACGACCCGTTGCGCGTGCGCGCGAGCGGCCCCTACGTGCGCTCGGAGAAGTCGCTGCCGAAGCTCGATCTCGACGTCGCCGTCGAGGCGCAGGGCGCGGGGCAGGCGATCGAGCTCGGCGCGCTGTCGACGGGCGATCGCGTCTTCGTCGAGTTCGCCGGCACCTACTACGAGCAGCCGGCCGAGGAGGTCGCCGCGACCAACCGCCGGCTCGCGCGCGACGACGGCGAGGGCGGCGGCACGCTCGCCGACTTCGGCCTCGACGCGAGCAAGTGGGTCGTCGACGCCCGGATCGAGGGCGAGGAGGAGATCGGCGGCGTGACGACCGAGCACGTCACCGGGACGCTCGACGTGGAGGCGGCTCTGACCGACCTCAACAAGCTCGTGAAGGAGTCGGCCGGCAGCCTCGGCGAGGCCGGTCAGGCGGCCCGCCCGCTCGGTCGCAAGGAGATCGAGCGGCTCGCCGGGTCGGTCGAGGACCCGACCTTCGACGTCTACGTCGGCAAGGACGACGACGTCGTGCGCCGCATAGCGCTGACGGTCGACGTCGACGTTCCGGAGCAGGACCGCAAGGACGTCGGCGGCATGACCGGCGCCGCGATCGCCTTCTCCGCGCAGCTCGACGACGTCGGCGGCGACCAGAAGGTCAGCGCGCCGCGCAGCTCCCAGCCGCTGTCGGCGCTGACCAGCCAGATCGGCAGCCTCGACGCGCTCGCCGGCGGGCTCGGAGGCCTCGGAGCCGGCGACACCACGACGCCGGCGCCAGCGCCCGCGCCCGGCGGGAACGGCGACAGCGCGACCGGACTGGACGACTTCGAGCGCTACGCGGAGTGCCTGGACGCGGCGAATCCCGACGACGCGACCGCGATCGCCGACTGCCGGGCCCTCCTTCCGTAGCTCCGCGCCGGTAGGTTCCCGCGGATGGTCCTCGAGGAGATCCTTCCCTGGGCGGCACTGGCCGTCGCGCTGCTGTTCTTCCTCTGGCTCGACCTGCACTTCTTCGCTCGCGGTCGCGAGCCCAACTTCAAGGAGGCGGTCTGGTGGTCGATCGGCTGGCTGGTGCTCAGCCTCGCCGCCGCCGGGGTCGTCTGGGCGCTGCGGGGTGGCGAGGACGCGGTCCTCTACACGACCGTCTACCTGATCGAGCGCTCGCTCTCGCTCGACAACCTGTTCGTCTTCCTGTTGCTGTTCGCCTACTTCGGCGTCCCCTACGAACAGCGCGGACGGCTGCTGTTCTGGGGCATCGTCGCGGCGCTGGTGCTGCGCGGCCTGTTCATCCTCGTCGGGATCGCGCTGATCGAGCAGTTCCACTTCGTCATCTACCTGCTCGGGATCGCGCTGCTGGTGCTCGCCTACCGGATCTTCCGCGGCGTGGACGACAACGTCGACCCGGACCGCAACATGCTCGTGCGGCTGGTCCGGCGGTTCTACCCGGTGACGTCGGAGTTCCACGGCAAGCACTGGTTCGTGAAGCTGAAGGAGGGGGCCAAGGAGCGCCGCTACGCGACCCCGCTGTTCCTCTGCCTGTCGGCCGTCGTCTTCGCCGACATCGCGTTCGCGATCGACTCGATCCCGGCCGCCTTCGCGATCACCCGCGACCCGTTCCTGATCTGGATGGGCAACGTCTTCGCGCTGCTCGGCCTGCGCGCCCTGTTCGTGCTCGTCGAGGGCCTGATCCGCCGCTTCCGCTATCTCGACCAGACGATCGCCGTCGTCCTCGGCGTCGTCGGCGTCAAGCTGCTGATCGAGGACCTCGTCCACATCGGCCCGCTCGCCAGCCTCGCGATCATCTTCATCCTCTTCCTGATCGGCATCGTCGCCTCGATCGTCGCCGACCGCCGCGACCCCGATTCAGACGCGAAGCAGGAGGAGCGCGCCCACCGCACCGACCAGGCAGCGGTCAAGGACGCTTCCTCAGGCGAGGTAGAAGACGATTCCCAGCACGGCGTAGAGCGCCAGTAGCTGCACGCCCTCGAACCAGTTCGACTCTCCGTCCTGGGTGAGGAAGTTGGCGATCAGGACGGCGAAGACGAGGCCGCCGAGCTCGTAGCCGTTGAAGACGAGCGCCATCGGCTCGGGGCCGACGACGAACGACAGCAGCACCAGCACCGGAGCGACGAACAGCGCGATCTGGGCGCTCGAGCCGATCGCGATGCTCACCGAGAGGTCCATCTTGTCCTTGGCGGCCGCCAGCACCGCGACCCAGTGCTCGGCGGCGTTGCCGACGATCGCGACGACGAAGACGCCGACGAAGAACTCCGACAGCCCGATCTCGGCCGAGGCCTCGGTGATCGACCCGACGAGGATCTCCGACATCAGGCCGACGAGCACCGCGGCGCCGGCGAGCATCGCCAGCGAGCGCCGCATCGACCAGCCGGCGTGCTCCTCCTCCTCGGCCTCGAACGGGTTGAACAGGCGCCGGTGGGTCTTGAGCGAGAAGACGAGCCCGGCGACGTAGGTGGCGATCAGCACGAGCGCGACCCCGAGCGACAGCGTCTGGAGGTCGTCGCCGAAGTGGACCCGCTCGTCGCCGACGCGCGGCAGGCCCCCGCCGTGGATCAGCTGGAACAGCGCCGGCATGATCAGCGCGGTCAGCGCGAGCAGCAGCATCCCGGACTGCGCGGCCGCGGCGGTGCGGTTGAACGCCTGCTTCTCGCGCCGCAGGCCGCCGACCAGCATCGCCGCGCCGAGCACAAGCAGGATGTTGCCGACGATCGAGCCGACGATCGACGCCTTGACGACCTCCTGCAGGCCCTCGCGGAGCGCGAAGAAGGCGATGATCAGCTCCGGCGCGTTGCCGAAGGTGACGTTGAGGAAGCCGCCGATCCCCGGACCGGTCTTGGCGGCGATCTGCTCGGTCGCCTCGCCCATCACCGCCGCGGTGGGGACGACCCCGAGCGCGGCGGCGGCGAAGATCAGTACGGGGGAGGCGTGCGCCAGCTCGAGCGCGACCGCGGTGGGGATGAAGACCGCGAGGTAGTGGACAGGGCGCATCGAAGGATCGAGGCTCCCTGGCGCCTCAGCCGCTACTCGTCGTCGACGTGCTCGATGCTCGCCCCGTGGCGCTCCGGGTCCTCGTGACCGTGTGGATCGCCGTCGTCGTCGGCCTCAGGGTCGTCGAGGACGCGCGGCTGGCGGCCGTCGCCGCCGTGGTAGGTCGCCTGGAAGGTCTCGAGCAGCTCGTCGCGCTTCGGCTCGTCGACCGGCAGGTCGTCGGCGATCAGCACCCAGTCCGCGCCCTCGAACTCCTCCATCGCGAAGATCTCGTTGTCCATCGACGAGGAGTCGTCGACGACCACCAGCACCTCGGTCTGGGGATTGAAGTACGTCCCGGGACGTACCAGGAGCTCGTCTATCTCGTAACGCCGCCCGTCTGCCATGGCGTACGTATACCCGACCGCCCGGCCGCTACGCGCGCCAGCGCCCGAACCAGTGGCTTTCCGCCCCCGGGTTCGGTACCCTTGACGGAGGGTTGACTGACGAATCAATCGGGACGGGCGCAAGGCTCCTGTTCCGCCTGTCCCCACCGCCCCCGAACTTCCAAGACTTCAAGGAGCGACAGTGGTCGATTTCACGCTTACCGATGAGCAGAAGGACATCCAGTCGATGGCGCACGACTTCGCCGAGAAGGAGATGCGGACCGTCGCCTGGGAGCTGGACAAGGACGGCACCTGGCCGCAGGAGATCATCGAGAAGGCCTGGGACGTGGGCCTGATGAACACCCACATCCCGACCGAGTACGGCGGTCCCGGCCTCGACTTCCTCACCGGCTGCGTGATCGAGGAGGAGATCGGCTGGGGCTGCTCGGGCATCGGCACCTCGCTGATGTGCAACGGCCTCGCGACCGCGCCGATCGTCCTCGGTGGGTCCGAGGAGACGAAGAAGAAGTACCTGGGGATGCTGACCGAGGCGCCGAAGCTCGCCTCCTTCTGCCTGACCGAGCCCGATGCCGGCTCCGACGTGTCGGGCATGAAGACGACCGCCGTGCGCAAGGGTGACAAGTACGTCATCAACGGCTCGAAGTGCTTCATCACCAACGGCACCTACGCCGACTACTACACGGTCTACGCGAAGACCGACAAGGAGGCCGGCCACCGCGGCATGTCCGCCTTCGTGGTCGAGCGCAACTGGGACGGCGTCACGGTCGACAAGAAGGAGGACAAGCTCGGACAGCGCGCCTCCAACACCGCGACGATCTCCTTCAACGACGTCGAGGTCCCGGCCGAGAACCTGATCGGCGAGGAGAACAAGGGCTTCAAGCTCGCGATGATGACCCTCGACCGCACCCGTCCGGGCGTCGCGGCGATGGCCGTCGGCATCGCTCGCGCGGCGTTCGAGTTCGCGACCGAGTACTCGAAGGAGCGCGTCCAGTTCGGCGTGCCGATCGCGATGCACCAGGCGATCCAGTTCATGATCGCCGACATGGCGACCAAGGTCGAGGCCGGCCGGCTGATGACCTGGAAGTCGGCGACGCTGCTCGACAACGGCGAGCGCAACACGCTCGTCAGCTCGCACGCCAAGCGCTTCGCCGCGGATTCCGCGATGGAGGTCACCACCGACGCCGTCCAGGTCTACGGCGGCTACGGCTTCATCAAGGAGTACCCGGTCGAGAAGCTGATGCGCGACGCGAAGATCATGCAGCTCTACGAGGGCACCTCGCAGATCCAGCGCCTCGTGATCGCCCGTGAGGTCCTGCTGCCCCGCCGCGCCGAGACCCCGGCGCCCGCGGCCGCCTAGCGACCCGCCGAGTCACACCCGCAGTGCCGAGGAGGCCGCCCCCGGGCGGCCTCCTCGCGTTCCGGGATCGCGCGCGTGACAGGATTGGCGGCGATGGATCTCTCCCGCCGCGAGGTGCTGCCGCTGCTCGTCCTGCACCTGATCGCGGCCGGTCCGTCCTACGGCAACCAGCTGATGGAGCGGATCGCCGGGATGACCGAGGGCGTGCTGACGGTCAACCCGAACACGATGTACCCGCTGCTGCGCAAGCTGGAGGCGGCTGGGCTGATCGAGGGCAACTGGGAGCACCCCGAGCGGCGAACGCGCCGGTTCTACTCGCTGACCGACGCCGGGCGGGCCGAGTACGCGCGCCTGGTCGAGGAGGTGCGGCCGTTCCTCGACTCGGTCGCGCGCTCGATCGACGAGATCGTCCGCGAGGTGTACGGCTAGTAGTAGATTTGGCTGGTCAGCCAGTTTCGACCAGGAGGAGCCAGAGTGGCCCGTAGCGAGCCCCGTCCATTGAGCGGCAAGGTCGTCGCGATCACCGGCGCCGCGCGTGGCATCGGCCTAGCCACCGCGCGCGCCTGTGCGAGGCGGGGGATGAAGGTCGCCATCGGCGACCTCGACCTGGCGGAGGCCAGGCGGGCCGCCGAGTCGGTTCGGGGTGCGGTCGCGCTCGCTCTCGACGTCACCGACCGCGACTCCTTCGAGGCCTTCCTCGATGCCGCCGAGGCCCAGCTCGGCCCGCTCGACGTGCTCGTCAACAACGCCGGGATCATGCAGCTCGGCCCGTTCGTCGAGGAGGACGAGGCGACCGCGATCCGCCAGGTCGACATCAACGTCCACGGCGTGCTGCATGGGATGAAGCTCGTCCTGCCGCGCTTCGTCGGGCGCGGCACCGGCCACCTGGTCAACATCGCCTCGACGGCGGGCAAGGCCGGCTTCCCCGGTGGCGCGACCTACTGCGGCACCAAGCACTTCGTCGTCGGCGTGAGCGAGGCGGTTCGCGCCGAGGTGCGCGAGACCCCGATCGAGATCTCGTGCGTGATGCCCGGCATCGTCGACACCGAGCTCGCCGGCGGTCTCGGGGAGGCGCGCGCCGTCAAGCGGGTGCAGCCCGAGGATGTCGCCGACGAGATCGTCTCGGCGCTCGAGCGCCCGCGCTTCGACGTCTTCGTGCCGCGCTCGATCGGCCCGATCTCGACCGTGATGAACGTCCTGCCGCGCGGCGGGCGCGAGGCCATCGCGCGCGCGCTCAAGGCCGACAAGGTTCTGGCCCAGGCCGATCCGAACGCTCGCCGCGGCTACGAGCTGCGCGCCGCGCGCTCCGAGCCCGGGCTGGAGCCCGGCGAGCAGTCCAAGCAGCTCTCGGACGGCAGCGGCGAGTAGATAGCCTGCCGCAGTCCAGCAAACGGGAAGGAAGCATGCACGTATTCAAAGCCGCCGTCGTCGGCGCAGGGACGATGGGCGGCCAGATCGCCCAGACGATCGCCGCCTCGGGGATCACCGTCGTCCTCAAGGACATCAAGCAGGAGCTCGTCGACGCAGGCCTCACCGAGGCCCGCAACGTCACCCAGGGCCAGGTCGGCAAGCTGGTCAAGAAGGGCAAGCTGACCGAGGAGCAGGGCGAGGCCGCCGTCCAGGAGGTCCTCGACCGGATCATCGGCACCACCAGCTATGAGGGCTTTGGCGACGTCGACTTCGTGATCGAGGCGGTCCCGGAGATCATCGGCCTCAAGCAGCAGGTCTTCGCCGAGCTGGACGCGGTCACCCCCGGTCACGCGATCCTCGCGTCGAATACGTCGTCGCTGTCGATCTCGGAGATCGGCGAGCAGACGCTGCGGCCCGACAAGGTCGTCGGCTTCCACTACTTCTACCCGGCGTCGATCATGCCGCTGATCGAGATCGTCGTCGGCGACGAGACCTCGCCCGAGACGGTCGAGATCGCGCTCAACTTCGCCCAGACGATCAAGAAGCAGCCGATCACCTGCGCCGAGGTCCCGGGCTTCGTCGTCAACCGCATCCTCAACTCGGCGGTCTGCGAGATCTGGCGCGCCCAGGAGGAGCAGAGCCTGTCGATCAAGAAGATCGACGAGGGCGTCGCGGCGGCCAACGTCGCGCCGATGGGTCCGTTCGTGCTCGTCGACCTGCTCGGCCTCGACACGGTCCTGCACGTCGCCAAGCACCTGCGCGAGAGCTACGGCGACCGCTTCTTCGTCTCCGCGGCGATGGAGCGCCTGGTCGGCGAGGGCAAGCTCGGCGCCAAGACCGGCGGCGAGGGCTTCTACAGCAACGGCGAGCCGAACGTAGAGGGCGACGGCGACGCCGACGCCGAGGAGCTCGCCGAGCTCTGGTCGATGAAGGCGCTGCGCGAGTCGCTGCTGGTGCTCGAGGAGGGCGTCTCGACCGTGCGTGAGATCGACCTCGGCCTGATGGCCGGCGCCGGTCTCGACCCGCGCCGCGGCCTGATGCCGCCGTTCTGGAAGGCCGACATCGAGGGCCTCGATGTCGCGCTCGAGAAGATGGAGCGCCTCGAGGAGAAGTACGGCGAGGAGCGCTTCGGCGTTCCGGTCACGCTGCGCCGCCTGGTCGCCCAGGGCCGGCTCGGCATCGCCGCCGGCCAGGGCTTCTACGCCTGGGCCCGTCCCGACGCGGGCGACCAGCGCGAGACGGTCAAGCTCGAGACCCGCGGCGACGTGGCGATCGCGTGGCTGTCGAACGCCCCGATGAACGCGATCTCCCCGCAGGTGATCGAGGATCTCGGCGCCGTCTGGGAGAAGGTGACCAGCGAGGGCAAGGTCGGTGCGATGGTGATCGCGTCGTCGATGCCGGTCGTCTACTCGGCTGGCGCCGACATCAAGGCGTTCACGCAGATGGACGAGGAGAAGGGCGCCGAGCTGATCCACTCCGGCCACGCGCTGCTGCGCAGCCTCGGCCAGAACCGCGTCTCGACGATCGCGGCCGTCAACGCGATCGCCTACGGCGGCGGTTGCGAGCTGGCGATGGCCTGTGACGTGCGGATCGCCGCCGAGTCGGCGATCTTCGGCCAGCCGGAGATCAAGCTCGGGATCATCCCCGGTTTCGGTGGCACGCAGCGGCTGCCGCGGCTGGTCGGTGAGAACAAGGCGCTCGAGATGAACCTCACCGGCGACGCCCTCACCGCCGACGCCGCCTACGAGTACGGGCTCGTCAACCGCGTGGTGCCGGATCACGAGCTGTTCGACACGGCGCTGTCGTGGGCGCGCAAGCTCGCGGGCCAGGCGCCGATCGCCGTCGAGCAGATCAAGAAGGTCTCGGCCGCCGGCGATCTCGACGCGGGCATCGAGGCGGAGAAGGGCGGTTTCGCGACCGCCTTCAACTCCGACGACGCCAAGGAGGGCATCGGCGCCTTCCTCGGCAAGCGCGAGCCCAAGTGGAGCGGACGCTAGCGAGCGCCACAGACGTCCTTGCCGGCCTCATCTCCGAGGCCGAGCGGGCCGTCGTCCTGACGGGAGCGGGGATCTCGGTGCCATCCGGGATCCCCGACTTCCGCAGTCCCGGGACCGGGATGTGGGAGGGGATCGACCCGATGGAGGTCGCCCACGTCGACGCCTGGCGGGAGGACCCCGACCGCTTCTGGAGCTTCTACGGCCAGCGCTTCGCGTCGCTGGTCGACAAGCGTCACAACCGCGCCCACGAGGTCATCGCCGAACTGGAGCGCGACGGCCGCGTCGAGGCCGTGATCACCCAGAACATCGACCGCCTCCACCGCGCCGCGGGCAGCGAGCGACTGCTCGAGGTCCACGGTTCGATCGAGTGGAGCATCTGCCCGCGGTGCCGCGGGCGGACCGGGATCGAGGAGGTCGTCGCGCTGCTGGGCGGCGGCGCCGGCGCGCCGGAGTGCCCGGCCTGCATCGCGCCGCTGAAGCCGGACGTCGTCCTGTTCGGCGAGATGCTGCCGGCGGACGTGCTCGCCGAGGCCGAGCAGCTCGCGCTGGCGGCCGACCTGATGCTCTGCATCGGCAGCTCGCTGACCGTCCACCCGGCCGCCGGCCTGCCGCGGCTGACGCTGCGCTCGGGCGGCAAGGTCGCGATCGTCACCGAGAGCGCCACTCCGCTCGACGACCAGGCGGCGGTCAAGCTGACCGGCGACGTCGTCACCGAGCTGGACGCCGTCGCGGCCGCGCTCGCGGCCGCCTAGCGTCGCGTCAGATCGAGCTGTCGAGGCGGCGGGCGCGCAGGGCGGACTCCATCCGCCCGATGCTTGCCGCTAGGGAAGCGGCCAGCTCTTCTGAGAGATCGCCGGCGAGCGCCGCGTTGGCGGCCTGGCCGATCGCGTCGCGGTCGGCCTCCAGCTCGCCGCGGCGGTCGTCGGTCAGCCGCGGCAGCTCGGTCAGCAGCGCCTCGAGCGCGACGCGCGCCTGCAGCGCCGCCTCACGGACGCGTCCCGCGCGGATGTCGGCGGCGGCGCGCAGCACGAGGTCCTCGCAGGCCAGGACGCGCTCACGGCCGCTCAGCAGCGCCGCGAAGCGCTCCTCCGGGGCCTCCATCGAGCGCCGTGCGCGGGCGACCCCGCCGCGCGGCAGCTCCCATGCCTGCTTGAACAGTCCGGCGACCGCGTCGTCGCCGGAGCCGAAGCCGATCCGCCCGATCAGCGCCTGGTCGAGCGAGACGTCGCGGACGTGCGGGTCGGCGCTCGCGATCCGGTAGGCGTGGAGGGCGGCGTTGAGCGTGTCGAGCGCGCGGTCGAGCTCGTCGTCACGCCGCTGCTCGTCGCCGCGGACGGCGGAGAGCCAGACCTCGGCGTGGTCGGCGGTCGTGAACGGCTCGGTCCGCACGACCGTCACCCGGCTGGTCGGGACCGCTTCTGGCGAGGCCTTGTCGACCGCCTTCCCGCGGCGTCCGCGTAGCCGGCGCCGCTCGGGCGCGGCCAGCGTCGACAGGACGAGCACGATCTCCGGGGTCTGCTCCGGGTCGTCGCGCACCATGTAGCGCCCGTCCCCGGGCCCGAGCAGGAAGCCGAACTCGAGCTGCGTGAAGCCGAACAGGGGGGAGGCCATCGCGCGAACCGTCGCAGACGCGGGGGTGAGCCGGTCGCCGGCTTGGGTCGCGCTACTCGCCGTCGTGTGCGTTCGACGCCGGCTTGTCGGCGGGCAGCGAGTACTTGGACGGCTCGGTCGGGACGACCGGGTTGTCGATCTCGCGCAGGCGGGCGATCAGGTCGGACCACTGTCCGGGCTCGAGCACCGCGAGGGCCTGCTGGCCGAGGCGGCGGTTGGTTCCGAACATCGGCTGGAAGCCGATATGGATGTGGTCGGCGTGGTCGCCCATCGCGACGGTGTTCTGGCCGTAGTCGAGCAGGCTGATGATCTGGTCGGGGCGCATCGTGCCCTGCAGGCGCATCAGCCTGCGGACGGCCTGGTCGGTGACGCCGCCGGGCTCCTGGTGGCCGTAGATCGGCACGCCGTTGATCTGAGCGACGTCGACCGCGTTGCCCGACGAGTGATGCGACACGTTGCCCGACGCGGTCAGGTAGCTGTGGTTGCCCTTGAGCGAGGTGACCGTCGGACGCAGCCCGGACTCGGCGAGGTAGGCGAGCGACGCGAGGACGCGGCGGTCGATCTGGCCCGACTGGATGTCGGTGCGGCCACTCTCGTAGACCTCGATCCGCTCGTCGCCCAGCACGCGCTTCTCGAGCAGCGGCTTGGGCAGCAGCAGGATCTGGCCGATCGACAGGCTGCCCGCCTTGGAATCGCTGCCGTAGAGGACGTTCTTGCCGGCGGCGCGGTAGATCGCGGTCGCCTCCAACAGCTTCCAGCCGTCGAGGATCGGCTTCGGATCGATCGTCGGCGCGCCCTTGCCAGCCGGACGGATCGCGAAGTCGAGATGCGCGGCCTTGTCCGCGTCGATCTTGCCGACGTGGCCGACAATCGTCCCGCCGATCACCTGCGCACCCTCCTTGAGGCGGCGCAGGCGGACGTCCTTGGCGTCGGCTCCGAACGGACGCGAGAAGTAGTTGCTGTAGGTCTCGAACTTGCCGTCCTCGCGCGCCTTGGCGGCGAGCAGCTGCTCGAGGCCGCCAGACTCCTTCGCGCCCTCGGCGCCCGGGTGGGCGAACAGGCGCTCCTTGAACGGCAGCGAAGCGGTCGGCTCGGCCGCCGGCTCCTCGACCTCGTCCTTGGCCGGCTGCTCGTCGTCGCCGGCTGCCGCCTGGCTGCCGGCGGAGGCGGCCTTGGTCGGCTGCGGATCGGCCTTCTCGCCGTGAGCCTTGAGCGCCCGGACGTCGGTCGCGTCCTCCTTGAGCACCGGGTAGTGATCGGCGACCTCGCCGAGACCCGAGTAGGTGTAGCGGTTGCCGTACACGTCCTGGAGCACGACGTACTTGCCGAGCTTCTCGGACTCGCCGATCTCCTTGATCACGCCGTCGTTGGTCGCCACGACGGGGGAGCCCTTCTGGGCGTAGATCTCGATCGAGCGGCGGTCGTCCTGGGACTCGACGACGTTGGCGGCGTTCTCGCCGACCTGGACGCGCTTGACGGCCTCCTGCTCGGCGAGGTCGTCGGCGTAGCGGGCGCGAGCGGCGACCGGGAACCGTCCCTCGGTCAGTCCGGTGAGCGAGCCGACGAGGTCGGCCGGGACGCCGGAGATCAGCCGGGCGCGCAGCAGGACCGAGTCGACGTACCAGTCGGCGTGGTTGTAGGCGAAGATCGCGCCGCGGACGTCGTTCTCGTAGTCGGCGGCCTTGAGATAGCGCGCGGCGGCGAAGATCGCGTCGACGGGGTTGTAGGGGTCCTTGCGGCCGTCCTTGTTCGCATCGACGCCGTAGGCCTCCCAGGAGGGCGGCATGAACTGCATCCAGCCGAGCGCGCCGGCGGAGGAGACGTTGAGGTTGCGGCCGTAGTCGGTCTCGATCTCGTTGATCGCCGCGAGGATCTCCCAGCGGATGCCGTACTCGATCCCCGCCGCCTGGTAGATCGGCAGCAGGAACAGAGGCACCCGGAACTTGCGGATCACGAAGTTCGGCACGCCCTGCGCGACCGACGGACCCGGAAGCGCGTCGAAGAAGGACGGGTTGGAGGTCGTCGGCGAGCCGTCGGGGTTGCGCAGCTCCGGGCGCTCGGCACGAGCGCCTCCACCCTGAGTCTCACCCTCAGCTTGAGGTTGAGAGTTGCGCTTGCCGCGGCGCTTGGCCGGTCGCTTGTCGTCGCCGCCGGACTTCTGCTCGCGGCCGGCGCTCGGAGTCGGCGCGAGATTCTGCTCGAGCGGGGCAGGCGCCGGGGCCGGGGTCGTCTCGGGCGACGGAGTCGTCTCGGGCGCGGGGGTGGTCGGGACGACCGGGGCCGGCACCGGGGCGGTGGTGTCGGTGGTCGGGGCGGCCGGAGTGGTGGTGGTCGGCGTCGCGGCGGGCGCCGGCTCGTCGCCGCTGACCCACTCGACGGGGCCGAGGTCGGCCGGCAGCTGGATCTCGGAGACCGGGGTGCCCGGAGGGGCGTCGACGGTGACCGTGACGATCTCGCCGCTGACCAGCTTCACGGTCAGCACGCGCGGCTCGGCGGAGGCCGCCACCGTGAAGCCGGTGAGGGCGGCTACGCAGACGACGCCGGCGCAGACCAATGAGTGCCACAGCCGCTTCTTCATCCCGCGAATCGGTCTCCTCCTTGCGCGTCCCCGGCGGGGACGCTCTTAGACGCGCGCAAGCTTATAGATCGGCTGGGCGCACCGGGAACGCTAGCTATCGGTTCGGAGAGGTACAAGGGGGATCCGTAAGAGGGAGGAACCGCCGCATTTTGCGGCGAACCAACCCAACCAGTATCGGCACCGGCCGGACGTCCCGCAAGCCACGTACGGCCGCTTGCAGGGCGAGTTCGGACTGCGGCTGCTCCGAGCCACCCCGTGTGGCCATCACTAAGTCTCGACTAGAGGGTTAGGGATTGCCTGGTTTGGCGCTTCGACAGGGGCTCCTGTAGCCTGCCCGCCCCTATGACGACCGACCACGACATGACCTTCGTAGACCGCATCTCCCGCCAGGGCGAGGAGGCGCTTGGAAAGCTCGCCGAGGAGCTGATCGCAAGCCCGGTCGTCAGCGGCGCCGTCTCGCGCGCGTTCGGCGCGCGCGAGAAGGCGGTGCAGGCCCAGGAGGCCGCGCTCGGCGCGCTCAACATCCCTTCGGCCGCCGACGTCGAGCGCGTCACGCGTCGACTGCGCTCGGTCTCGCAGCGGCTCGAGTCGATCGAGGATGTACTCGACCGGCTCGAGGAGCGTCTCGCCAAGGCCGCCGCCGCGCCGGCTCCGGTCGCGCCGGCTCCGGCAGCTCCCAAGCCGCCGGTTGCGCAGCCCGCTGCCGCGAAGCCGAAGGCTGCCGCGAAGCCCAAGGCCGCCGCGAAGCCGAAGGTCGCCGCCAAGCCCAAGGCCGCCGCGAAGCCGAAGGTCGCCGCGAAGCCGAAGGTCGCCGCGAAGCCGAAGGCTGCCGCGAAGCCGAAGGTTGCCGCGAAGCCGAAGGTTGCCGCGAAGCCGAAGGTTGCCGCGAAGCCGAAGGCTGCCGCGAAGCCGAAGGCTGCCGCGAAGCCGAAGGCTGCCGCGAAGCCGAAGCCGGCCGCGGCCAAGCCTGCCGCCGCGAAGCCCGCGCCGAGCGCCGCGAAGAAGAGCTAGGCGCCGGCCGCCCCGAGCGCCGCCCAGGCGGCCTCGCCCAGCGCCAGCCCGACCTGCTCGAAGCCGTCGGGCGCGATCCGCTCGCGCTCGCCGGCGGCCAGCAGGTCGGTGACGGCGAGCAGCACGGCCGCCGCGACACCGCGGCGGCCGGCGACGGCCAGCAGCGCAGCCGCCTCCATCTCGACGACGTCGGCGCCGTCGGCCGCCCAGGCGGCCGGCGCGTCGTCGCGCGGGTCGTAGAAGAGGTCGGTCGTCAGCACGGTGACCGGCCGGGCCCCGCCGGAGACCAGCGCGCCGGCGAGCTCGCGGTCGGGCGCCAGGCGCGGCGCCGCGCCCAGCGCCGCGCTCGTCCCGTCGGTGGCGATCACCGCCGTCGCCGCCACCAGCTCGCCGAGCTCGAAGCCGTCGCGCAGCGCGCCGCAGGTCCCGATCCGCACCAGCGTCCGGGCGCCGAGGTCGATCAGCTCCTCGACGACGATCGCCGCGCTCGGGCCGCCCATGCCGGTCGACTGCACGCTCAGCGGCTCGCCGTCGCGTGCCGTCCCGGTGTAGCCCCACAGACCGCGGTGGTGGTTGAACATCTTCGGCCCGTCGAGCAGCGCCTGGGCGACGGCGAGCGCGCGGTGCGGGTCGCCCGGGAGCAGCACCCGCTCGGCGAGCGGCGCAGCGGGCCGCAGGTGGACGGGCGCGGGGTCGGTCACCGCCGGCACCCTACGCGGGGTGGGGGCTGGCGCGTCTACGGCGGGGGAAGTTCGCACTCGACCGAGAACTCGCCGGTCTCCTCGACCTCCAGCTCCAGCGACAGCGACAGCGCCGCCGCGAGCACGTCGTAGCCCGGGCCGAGATTGGCCGACGAGGCCGGGACGCGGACGGTGCGGCGGCGGTTCACTCGCCTCCCAGGACCGCCGTCTTGACGCTGTCGATGTCCGGCTCGCAGTGATGTGTTCGAAAGATTGTTGAGGTGATCACCCCAACAAAACTCCTTTCGTCATTTGTGGGGGTTGGGCTCGCCAGGCGCCGCGCCAGCCGGCCGGGGCCTCGCGCGGCTATCCTCGGCTCGTGCCCGAGCGGCGTGACATCCAGGAGGCCCTGCGCGAGGCCGTCGACCGGACCGTCCGCGCGACGGTCGACACGCGTGAGCGCGCCCAGGACGCCGCCGGCGGCGTCGCGGGCGCGGTGAAGGGGGCCGCTGACGACATCTCGCGCAGCCGCCGCGGCGTGCTGGCCGCCGTCGAGGAGCGCCTGCCCGCCACCCAGGACGACGTCAAGGCGCTGCGCGGGGAGCTGACGGCGCTCGACGACCGCCTCGCCGCGATCGAGCGGCGGCTCGACGCGCTGGGCTAGAAGTGGACGCCCTTGAGTAGGTAGGCCATCGCCACGGCCTCGGTCGACATGTCGTCGCCGCCCTGGCCGTCGGGCAACTCGCCGGTCGCCGCGCCACCCTGCTTGGCGGCGGTCGAATCGGGGAACAGGCTGTAGGCCTGGTTGAGGATGATGTCGACCGTCGACGGCGACAGCGCGTAGAGCACCTCGCCGAACGTCCCGAGTCGCGACGCCTTGCGCTTCGGCTTGTCGATCATCGCGTCGCAGAGCATCTGCCCCGCCTCCTCGGGCGTGAGCGTCGGGAACGCCTTGTAGATGTCGGTCGGCGCGATCATCGGCGTCCGCACGAGCGGCATGTAGACCGTCGTGAACTTGACGTTGTCGGCGACGCACTCCGGCGCGGCGCAGCGCGAGAACGCGTCGAGCGCCGACTTCGAGGCGACGTAGGCCGAGAAGCGCGGCGTGTTGGTCTGGACGCCGATCGACGAGACGTTGATGATGTGGCCCTGCTTGCGCTCGCGCATGCCGGGCAGGAAGGCCATGATCAGCTTCAGCGCGCCGAAGTAGTTCAGCTGCATCGTCCGCTCGTAGTCGTGGAAGCGGTCGTAGGAGCGGGCGACCGAGCGGCGGATCGAGCGGCCGGCGTTGTTGATCAGGACGTCGACGCCGCCGTGCTCGTCGATGATCTCCTGGGCGACGCGCTCGATGTCGGCGAGGTCGGAGAGGTCGGCGGGGTGGACGTGCGCGGTGCCGCCGGCGGCCTCGATCGTGTCGGCGACCTCCTCGAGCTTCGCGCGTGTGCGGGCGACCAGGATCACGATCGCCGCCGGCCTCGCCGACCCGCAGCGCGGTCTCGAGCCCGATCCCCGACGAGGCGCCGGTGATCACCACGCGCTTGTCCTGGATCGCGCTCGCCAGCGAGCGGTCGCGGAACAGCGCGGGGTCGAGGTTGCGCTCCCAGTAGTCCCACAGCCGCCCCGCGTAGCTGTCGAGCGGCGGCACCGCGATGCCGGTCCCGCTCAGCGCGCGCTGGGTGTCGCGGGCGTCGAAGGTGCACTTGAAGTCGCGTACCTCCATCGCCTCCGGCGGGATGCCGAGGTCGCGGTAGATCTGGTTGCGGATCTTCTTGACCGTCGGCAGCGCCATGATCCCGGCGCGGACGGGCGCGGGAACCGCCTTGGTCAGGTTCTCGTCGACGCGCATCGCCAGCTGCGGGGCGTGCGCCGCCTTGGCGAAGGAGTTGAGCGCGGCGCCGACGGTCATCGGCTCGGGGTCGACGAGGTGGAAGGTGTCGCCCGGCAGGTCGTCGTCGGGCAGGTGGCCGATGTGGTCCATCGCGCGCGCGACGAAGTCGACCGGGACGATCGTGATCTTGCCGCCCTCCGGCCCGGCGAGCGGCGCCCAGGCGGGCAGCGCGCCGCGCAGCTTCTTGAGCAGCGTGAAGAGGTAGTAGGGGCCGTCGATCTTGTCGATCTCGCCGGTTTGCGAGTGGCCGACGACGATCCCCGGCCGGTAGACGAGCGTCGGCGCCTCGACGTCGCGCCGCACCATCTGCTCCGACTCGTACTTCGTGCGGTGGTAGTGGTGGGGCAGCCGCTGGCCCTCGTCGAGCATGTCCTCCTGGAACACGCCGCGGTAGTCGCCGGCGACGGCGATCGAGCTGACGTGGTGGAAGCGCCCGACGTCGCCGCGAGTTGGCGAACTCGATCGCGTGGCGCGTGCCCTCGACGTTCGCCCGCTGGGCCGTCGCCTCGTCGGCCTCGATGTCGTAGACCGCCGCGAGGTGGAAGACGTGGTCGAGCTTCAGGTCGGCGGGCAACACCGAGTCGTCGACCCCGAGCCCCTGCTCGGTGAGGTCGCCCGGCACCGGCGACGATCCGGCCTTCCGGAGCGTGCAGCCGCTGCGCGAGCGCGTCGACCTTGCCGCGCGAGCCCTCGCGGGCGAGCACGTAGATCGTGCCGTCGCGCTTCAGCAGCTCCTCGACGAGGTGCCGGCCGATGAAGCCGGTCGCTCCGGTTACGAAGTAGTTGACGCTCACTCGCGGCCGAGTCTATCCCGACGGGCACAGCGCGCGACGGTTCTGCGATCCGCCTCCCACAGCGGTAGCTTCAGCGGCGCCGTGAACGACGAGCCACTCACCCTCGACGAGGTCGCGGCGCGGGCCGGCGTCTCGCCCGCGACGCTGCGCCGCTGGGTCAAGACCGGCCTGATCCCGCAGCTGGACGGCGGCGCCGGCGGACCGTGGACGCCCGCGGCGGCCGCCCAGGCGCGCGTCGTCGCCCGCCTGCGCGACCGCGGTCACACGATCGAGCAGATCCGCGCGGCGACCGAGGACGGACGGCTCGCCTTCGGCTTCGTCGAGGAGCTGCTGCCGGTCGACGAGGGCGACGCGTCGCTCGAGGACGTGGCGGCCGAAGACGGGCCTCGCCGCCGGCGCTGATCGAGCGCCTCTGGAAGAGCTTCGGACTGCCGGCCCACGACGCTCGACTCGATGTCGGACGAGGACGTCGAGGCGATGCGCGAGGCCGCCGCGGTGCTGTCGGCCGGACTTGCCGCTGGTCGCCTCGCTCCAGCTCGCGCGCGTCTACGGCCAGGCGCTGTCGCAGATCGCCGACGCCGAGGTGCGGCTGATCCACCTCTACGTCCACGAGCCGCTGATGCGCGAGGGCGTGCCCGGGCTCGAGATGGCCGAGCAGATGGAGAACCTCGCGCGCGACCTGCTGCCGCGCTCGGCGAAGCTGATGGAGTACCTCCACCGCCGCTTCCTGCAGCACTTCGTCGACCAGGACGTGGTCGGCCACATGGAGGTCGAGCTCGACGAGCGAGCTGGATCTCGGCCGGCTGCGGGTCGGCATCTGCTTCTGCGACCTCGCCGGCTACACGCGCTTCACCGAGGAGGAGGGCGACGAGCAGGCGCTCTCGTTCGTCGAGCGCTTCGTCGACGCGCGTCACCGAGCACGCTGCCCGACGACGCGCGCGTGATCAAGACGATCGGCGACGAGGCGATGATCGTCGGCCAGGACATCCAGGCGCTGACCGAGTGGGCGGTCGGCTTCCAGACGGCTCTACGGCGAGCGGCCCGACGCCGCGCATCGGCATCCACTACGGGCGCCGCCCTCTACCGCGACGGCGACTACTTCGGCCGCGAGGTCAACCTCGCCTCGCGGGTCGTGGCGCGGGCGCGCGGCGGCGAGGTGATCGTCACCGACGCGGTGGTCGACCAGGCCTCGCGCTCCGACCGTGCTCGCGTTCGAGGGCATCGGCCAGGTGAAGCTGAAGGGCTTCGACCGAGCCGCGCCAGCTCTGCCGCGCGACCGTCCGTCCGGATGACCGCGCCGGCGGGTCCGCCGACCCCGGCGCCGCGCTCGCGGCCGCGCGCGCGAGTGGGCTGATCGAGCCCGGCAGGCCGCTGCTCGTGATGCTCTCCGGCGGCGCCGACTCGGTCTGCCTGCTCGACGTGGCGCTCGCGCTCGGCGCCGAGCGTCGCGCGCGCTGCACGTCAACTACGGCCTGCGCGAGGCGGCCGGCGACGACGAGCGCCACTGCCGCGAGCTGTGCGAGCGGCTCGGGGTCGAGCTGATCGTCGAGCGGGTCGACGCTGCCGGACAGCGGCAACCTCCAGGCGCTCGCGCCCGCGACGCCCGCTACGCGCTCGCCGAGCGCCACGCCGCCGGCGACTACGCCGCCGCCCACACGCGCTCCGACCAGGCCGAGACCGTGCTCTACCGGCTCGCCGCCTCGCCCGGCCGCCGCGCGCTGCTCGGGCATGGCGCCGCGCCGCGGCCGGCTCGTCCGCCCGCTGCTCGGCGTCGACCGCGCGCCGAGACCGCGCGCGCACTGCCGCGCAGCGCGGCCTCGACTGGCGCGAGGACGCCTCCAACGCCGACCCCCGCTTCGCCCGCGCGCGCGTCCGTCACGACCTGCTCGACGCGCTGCGCGAGCGTCGTCGCCCGGCGGCCGAGCGCACGATCGCCGAGACCGCCGCCCAGCTGCGCGACGAGGCCGACGTCCTCGACGCCGCCGTGGCCGCGGCTCTCGACCGTCTCGGCGGCGGTCCCGCGGTCGAGGCCGCCGCGCTCGCCGAGCTGGGGCCGGCGCTCGCCCGGCTGGTCCTGCGCGAGCTGGCCGAGCGTGAGGCTGGCGGTCCGCATCCGCTGTCGCGAGCGGACGTGGACGCGGTCCTGGCGGTGGCCGCCGGCAGCGGGACGCGCGCCGCTGGACCTCGGGAGCGGGCTGCGGGCGGTGGCGGAGTACGGGACGGTGCGCTTCGCAGCTCGGCGACGCCGCCCGCGGCGCCCCGACGCGGTGACGCTGGCCATCCCCGGCGAGGCCCGTTTCGGCCGCTGGCGCGTCACGGCGCGCGGCGGCGGCGGCGGGCGAGGTCGAGCTCGACGCCGCCGCGCTCGGCGAGGCCGTGACCGTTCGCGGCTGGCGCGAGGGCGACCGCATCCGGCCGGTCGGCCTCGGCGGCACCAAGACCGCTCCAGGATCTCTTCACCGACCGCAAGGTCCCGCGCGAGCTGCGCCGCGCGCTGCCGGTCGTCGAGGCCGCACGGCGAGATCGCCTGGGTCGCCGGCCTCGCCGTCGGGGAGCGCTTCGCCGCGACGCCGGCCACGGCCATGGCCGCCCGCGTCGGCCTATCTGCTCGGCTCACGTAGACTCGCGGCCCGTGACGGCCCCCGAGATCGGCGAGATCCTCGTCCAGCGCGACGAGCTCGCACACCGCGTCGAGGAGCTCGCCGAGCAGATCTCGCGCGACTACGCGGGCCGCGACCTGATCCTCATGATCGGCGTGCTCAAGGGCGCGATGTTCTTCCTCAGCGACCTGATGCGCCAGCTCGAGGTCGAATGCGAGGTCGACTTCATGGCTGTCGCCTCGTACGGGTCGTCGACCGACTCGAGCGGCGTCGTGCGGATCCTCAAGGACCTCGACGCCCCGATCGAGGGCCGCGACGTGCTGATCGTCGAGGACATCGTCGACTCGGGGCTGACGCTCAGCTACCTGCTGCGCACGCTGAAGGCGCGCGAGCCCGGCGTCGGTCGAGGTCTGCGCGCTGCTGACCAAGCCCGAGCGGCGCAAGGTCGACCTGCCGATCCGCTACGTCGGCTTCGAGATCCCGAACCGCTTCGTGATCGGCTACGGCCTCGACCACGCGGAGCGCTTCCGCAACCTGCCCTACGTCGCGGTTCTCGACGACGCCCGCGTGAGGCGCATTCAGGGTGCGGGGAGCCCGCTACACCCTTGCTAGGCTTGCGTTTCACCCGCTAGGGCGAGAAGTTCGACATCCATCCGCGCATTCAGCTCGCGCGGATCGTGGCCGATAGAGAGAACTCCGTGAGCCGATTCTTCAAGAGCGCCGCCTTCCCGATCCTGATCGTCGTCGTGCTGGCGTTCTTCGCCCAGAAGCTGATCAGCCCGGGCGAGCAGCAGAAGGACACCGAGCTACAGCCAGTTCGTGACCCAGGTCGACAACGACCAGGTCAAGAAGGTCACGCTCAACACGAAGAACAACACGATCGACGTCGAGCCGAAGAAGCGGCGAGAAGTACGAGACCGCCTATCCGGACAACACCGAGCAGAACCTGATCAACGAGCTGGGCGCGGCCGAACGTCGACGTCGACGTCAAGGGCAAGTGCGGCAGCGGCTGGCTGACGATCGCTCACCTACGTCCTGCCGTTCGTGATCTTCCTGCTGCTTCTGGCTGTTCATCATCAACCAGATGCAGGGCGGCGGCTCGAAGGTCATGTCCTTCGGCAAGTCGCGCGCCAAGCGGATGTCGGTCGACTCGCCGAAGATCACCTTCCGCGACGTCGCGGGCGTCGACGAGGCGGTCGAGGAGCTGCACGAGATCAAGGAGTTCCTCGAGAACCCGAAGAAGTTCCAGGCGCTCGGCGCGCGGATCCCGAAGGGCGTGCTGCTCTACGGCCCGCCGGGCACCGGCAAGACGCTGCTCGCGCGCGCCGTCGCGGGCGAGGCCGGCGTGCCGTTCTTCTCGATCTCCGGCTCGGACTTCGTCGAGATGTTCGTCGGCGTCGGCGCCTCGCGCGTGCGCGACCTGTTCGAGCAGGCCAAGCAGAACAGCCCCTGCATCATCTTCATGGACGAGATCGACGCCGTCGGCCGCCACCGCGGCGCCGGCATGGGCGGCGGCCACGACGAGCGCGAGCAGACGCTCAACCAGCTGCTCGTCGAGATGGACGGCTTCGACGATGACCGACAACATCATCCTGATCGCCGCCACCAACCGGCCCGACATCCTCGACCCGGCGCTGCTGCGCCCGGGCCGCTTCGACCGCCAGATCGTCGTCGACCGCCCCGACCGCAAGGGCCGCGCGAAGATCCTCGAGGTCCACACGCGCGGCAAGCCGCTCGCCAAGCACATCGACCTCGACAACCTCGCCGCCCAGACGCCGGGCTTCACCGGCGCCGACCTGCCGAACCTGGTCAACGAGGCGGCGCTGCTGTCGGCGCGGCATCGGCAAGCGCGAGATCGACCACCTCCAGCTCGAGGAGGGGATCATGCGCGTGATCGCCGGCCCGGAGAAGAAGACGCGCGTGATGAGCGAGAAGGAGCGCCGGATCACCGCCTACCACGAGATGGGCCACGCGCTCGTCGCCCACTTCCTCGAGAACACCGACCCGGTCCACAAGATCTCGGTCGATCTCGCGCGGCCAGGCGCTCGGCTACACGATCTCGCTGCCGACCGAGGACAAGTTCCTCACCACGCGCGCGGAGCTGTCAGGACACGATGGCGATGACGCTCGGCGGCCGCGCGGCCGAGGAGCTCGTCTTCAGCGAGGTCACGACCGGCGCGTCGAACGACCTCGAGAAGGTGACGGCGACCGCCAAGCAGATGGTGATGCGCTTCGGCATGAGCGAGAAGCTCGGCCCGCGCGTCTTCGGCCACGACCACGGCCAGCCGTTCCTCGGCCGCGAGTTCTCGCTCCGAGCCCGACTACTCCGACGACGTCGCGCGCGAGATCGACGACGAGATCCGCCGCATCGTCGAGGAGGCGCACCAGTCGGCGCGCGCCATCCTCGAGCAGCACCGCGACGACCTCGACGACACCTCCGAGATCCTGCTGCGGCGCGAGACGATCGAGCGCGAGCAGTTCATCGCAGCTGCTCGACGGCAAGAGCGAGGCTCGACGTGTTCGGGCCCGACGAGCCGGTCGTGCCGCCGCCCGGCAGCGAGCCCGAGGCTCCCGAGGAGCGCAGCCCGCGCGCAAGCCCGAGCGGCGGTCGCGACCCCGCTGCCGGCGGCCCGGCCTGGCCGGCGGCGCCGCCGACTGACCTCTGGCCGCCGCTTCCAGCGTGATGGGCGTCGTCAACGTGACGCCCGACTCGTTCTCCGACGGCGGGCTGTTCCTCGACGCCGACGTCGCGGTCGTGCACGGCGAGCGGCTGGCCGCCGAGGGCGCGGCGATCCTCGACGTCGGCGGAGAGTCGACGCGGCCGGGCGCCGAGCCCGGTCGCCGAGGAGGTCGAGCTGGAACGCGTGGTGCCCGTCGTCGCCGCCTGGCGGGCGCCGGCGTGGCGCGGGTCTCGGTCGACACCTCGCAAGCTGACGGTCGCGCGCGGCGGCGCTCGACGCCGGGGCGCGAGATCGTCAACGACGTGACCGCGCTGCGCCACGACCCCGAGCTGGCCGGCGTCGTCGCCGACCGCGGCGCGATCTGCTGCCTGATGCACATGCAGGGCGAGCCCGCGGACGATGCAGGCCGACCCGCGCTACGACGACGTGGTGTCGGACGTCAAGGCGTTCCTCGAGCAGCGGCTCGCGTTCGCGGTCGCGGAGGGGGTCGCGTGAGGAGAAGGTCTGGCTCGACCCCGGGATCGGCTTCGGCAAGACGCGTCGAGCACAACCTCGAGCTGCTGCGCCGGCTCGACGAGATCGTGGCGATCGGCCGGCCGGTCGTCGTCGGCACGTCGCGCAAGGGGTTCCTCGGCAAGCTGACCGGGCGGGCCGAGGACGACCGCGTGGCGGGCACGATCGCGACCAACGTGCTGGCGCTGGAGCGGGGCGCGGAGGTGTTCCGCGTCCACGACGTGCGTCGACGTCGCCGATGCGCTGACGGTGGCTGCTGCTACGGTCGGGCGCGCATGATCGACGACGATCCGCTGGAGCCCGACGACGACCTCGACGAGCGCGACTACGACGCGGACGACGAGGCTCCCGAGCCGACGGTCACCGTCGAGATCACCGGGCTCTCGCTCTACACCCGCCACGGCGTCAGCGAGGCCGAGCGCGAGCTCGGCCAGCGACTGGTCATCGACGTCTCGTTCGAGCTGGCCGACTGCGACGCGATGGTCACCGACCGCGTCGAGGACACCGTCGACTACGCGGAGGCCTGCGAGCAGATCGCGCTGGCCGCCCAGGAGCGCTCCTACAAGACGCTCGAGCGCCTCTGCGCGGCGATCGCCGACCGCCTGATGTCCCGCTATGGCGCCGACTCGGTGCGCGTCAAGGCGGCCAAGCCGGAGCCGCCGATCGCGCTGCCGGTCGACGAGGTGTCGGTCGAGGTCTGGCGCGAGGCGTAGGCCGCACTTGCGCGGCTACCTCGGCCTCGGGTCGAACGAGGGGGACAGCCACGGCGCGCTGCGCGCCGCGCGCGACGAGCTGGAGCGGCGTGGGGTGAAGGTCGTCGCGGCTTCGTCGGTCTACGAGACCGCGCCGCAGGGCGAGGTGCTCGACCAGCCCGACTTCCTCAACGCCTGCCTGGCGGTCGAGACCGACCTCGGCCCCGAAGCGCTGCTCGACGCCTGCAAGGAGGTCGAGCGCGCGCTCGGACGGCCCGCCGGGGGCGTCCGCCACGGCCCCCGGCCGATCGACGTCGACCTGCTGCTGCTCGGCGACCTCGTCCACCGCTCGTCGCGGCTCACGCTGCCGCACGCCGAGGTGACCGCGCGGCGGTTCGTGCTGGAGCCGCTGCTGGAGCTGGAACCCGACCTCGCGCTGCCGGACGGGACCGCGCTGGCGCCGCTGCTCGACGCGGTCGCCGACCAGCCGGTGCGGCGCGCGGAGCCGTTCGACCCCCCTGCGTGAGCGTCGGCATCCCCCGAGACGGGGGAATCGTGGCCCGCGCCATGGGCCGCGGGGCGTGAGCGGGCAATCCTGGAGGCATGAGGTTCACCGAGACGGCCAATTTCCGCGGCGACGACCAGCCATGCCTCGTCGAGGCATCGCTCTCCTGCCGCGTGTGCCTGTCCGGCGCCATCGACTGGTCGCTGCGGGTGGCCGACTGGGACCACGAGGTCGTCTGCCGCTGCCGCGACTGCGGGGACGAGCGGATCGTCTCGCTGACCGGCGACCAGGCGCTGAGGCTGGCGCTGACGCGCTAGCCCCCGGCACGGGCGTGCTGTAGACCTTGCGTATGGCCGAGGCACCCGTGTCCGCTTCAGAGACCGAGCCGCTCGACGCGATGGTCGAGTTGCTCGCGGGCCTCGACGCCGACCTGGGCGAGGGGGGGCGCGCGTTCTACGATCGTCTCTGCGAGGCGATGTGCCACCTCACTTCGATGGAGCGGGCCGGACTGCTGCTCTACGAGGAGGCGCGCCGGATCGTCGTGCCGGCGGGCAGCTACGGCTTCCACGCGGATCTGCTCGGCGGCGTCCACGGCACGCTCGAGGAGACGCCGGTCGCCCAGCGGGCGCTCGCCGAGGACCGGGTCGTCGAGCTGGTCGCGGGCGAGTTGGACGGCCAGGTGCCGTCGCGCTACGTCACGCTGCCGGGGATCACGTCGCTGACCTGCACGCCGGTCTCGGCCGGCGGGCGCTGGCTCGGCGTGATCTTCGCCGACCGCGGCGGGACGCCGTTCGAGCTGACCGACCGCGAGCGCCACACGATGTGGACGCTCGGAAAGACCGCCGCGCTCGCCGCCAGCGCCCGCCACGCGGCGACCCAGCACGAGCGCGCGCGACTGCTTGCCGAGCGTGTCGACCTCGCGCGCGAGGTCCACGAGCGCGTCATGCAGCGCCTGTTCGGCGTCTCGCTCGTGCTCGGCGCGGAGACCGGCCTGACGCCCGAGCAGCGGCGTCGCTGCGCCGACGAGATCCAGGCGGCGGTCGCCGACCTCCGCCACGCGCTCGCGCGGCCGCTCGCGCCGCCCCGGCCGGACATCGGCGCGACGCTGCGCGAGGAGCTGACGCGGCTCGGCTCGAGCTACGACGGCCCGCCGCTCGATATCGAGTGGGATCCGGCGGTCGAGGTGCCGCAGCCGCTCGAGCAGCTGTCGCAGTCGGTGCTCGCCGAGGCGCTGCGCAACGCCCACAAGCACGCCGAGCCGACGCGGGTCGCCGTCCGAGTCGGCGCCCAGGACGGGACGTTCCTGCTCGAGGTCGTCAACGACGGCGTCGACCCCGACCGGCGCGGTCACGGCGCCGGGATGGGACTGCGCCTCGCCGCGCTCGACGCGCTGCAGAGCGGCGGCGTCGTCGACTTCGGGCCCGGCGACGGCGAGGGCGACTGGCGCGTGCGGCTCGTCGTACCGCTCGGACCGGAGGACGCGTGAACGACTATCCGATGGACCGCCGCCGGCTGCGCGTGCTGATCGTCGACGACCACGAGGTCGTCCACTGGGGCTTCCGGCTGCTGCTGACCGAGCAGCCCTGGGTCGAGCGCTGCCTGACCGCCCGCAACGGCGAGGAGGGGCGCGCGCTGGCGCGCCGCTACGAGCCGCACGTCGCGCTCGTCGACCTGTTCGTCGGCGAGGAGTCGGGCGCCGAGATGTGCGAGGCGCTGCGGCGCGAGTCGCCGACGACGCGCGTGCTGCTGATCTCCGGCGCCGGCTGGATCTCGCCGCAGGCCGCCAAGGCCGCCGGCGCGTCGGGGTTCGTCTCGAAGGACTGGGGCGCCGACGACGTGGCCGCCGCGGTCCGGGCGGTCGGCAACGGCCGCACCGTCTTCGCGGCGGCCAAGGAGCAGCCGCACGCGCCGCTGTCGCCGCGCGAGCGCGACGTCCTCGGCCTGCTCGTCACCGGCGCCACCAACCGCGAGATCGCAGCCCAGCTCCACCTCTCGCCGCACACCGTCAAGGAGCACACCAGCAGCGTCTACCGCAAGCTCGAGGTGCGCAACCGCGCGGAGGCCGTGCAGCGGGCGGAGCGGCTCGGCCTGACGGCCTGACCGGGGCACGGCCCCGCCACCGTCTTGCGGGCCGGCGATAATCGCCCCATGCTGCTCGCCGTCGACGTCGGCAACACCCAGACCCATGTCGGGCTCTTCCGCGACGAGGAGCTGCTCGAGCACTGGCGCTTCCACACCGCGCGCACCGCGACCGCCGACGAGCTCGCGGTCGTGTTCGGCGGCCTGCTGCGGCTGCGCGACAGCTCGCTGCGCGACATCGACGCGATCGTCACCTCGTGCGTCGTGCCGGCGCTCGCCCAGGAGTACGACGAGGTTCGCCGGCGTTACCTCGGCGGCGGCGGGGCGCTCGTCGGGCCGCAGCTGAAGACCGGCATGCCGATCCGCATCGACGACCCGCGCGAGCTCGGCGCCGACCGGCTGGTCAACGCCATCGCCGCCTACGACAAGTGCGGCGGGCCGTGCATCGCGGTCGACTTCGGCACCGCGATCAACTACGACGTCGTCTCCGGCACGGGCGAGTACCTCGGCGGCGTGATCTCGCCCGGCGTCGAGATCTCGATCGAGGCGCTCACCCAGCGCGCCGCCGCTCTGCCGAAGGTCCGCCTCGAACCGCCGCGCGCGGCGATCGGGAAGGGCACGCGCGAGGCGATCCAGTCGGGCGTCATCTACGGCTACGCCGGCCAGGTCGACGGGCTGCTCGTCCGCCTGCGCGAGGAGCTCGGCGACGAGGCCACGACGATCGCCACCGGCGGCTGGGCACGCGCGATCGTCCCGCACTGCCAGCAGGTCGACGAGCTCGACGACCTGCTGACGCTGACCGGGCTGCGGCTCATATGGGAGCGCAACCGCTCGTAGACTGGGGGCTGTGCGCTCCCTGACGGACCCCTGGAAGCTCGCTCACCTCGAGCTGCCGAACCGATTGGTGCTGGCCCCCCTGGCGGGGATCGGCAACTGGTTCGTGCGCCTGCAGGCCAAGCGGCACGGGGCCGGGCTGGTGGTGTCGGAGATGGTGTCGAGCTTCGGGCTCAGCTACGGCAACGAGCGCACCGTCGACCAGTTCCTGCGCATCCACCCGGACGAGCACCCGGTCTCGATGCAGCTGTTCGGCCACGACGCCGACGTGATGCGCGCGGCGGCGACGATGGTCGCCGAGGCCGGCGCCGACGTCGTCGACCTCAACATGGGCTGCCCGGTGCGCAAGGTCTGCAAGACCGGCGCCGGCGCCGCGCTGCTCGACGACCCCGACAAGGCGGTCGCGATCGCCAAGGCGGCGGGCGAGGGCAGCGGCCTGCCGGTGACGGTCAAGCTGCGCCCCGGCCAGCGGCCCGGCGACCGCGCCGGAGTCGTGCTGGCGCGCCGCCTCGTCGACGAGGCCGGTGTCGCCGCGATCTCGTTCCACCCCCGTCACGCCTCGCAGCAGCACGCGGCAAGCCCGACTACGAGCTGGCCCGCGAGGTGGTCGAGGCGCTCGACGTGCCGGTGATCGTCTCCGGCGGCCTGCTCGACGACGACCGCGCTCACGAGGCGTTCGAGCGCTCCGGCGCCGCGGCGGTGATGCTCGCCCGCGGCTCGCTCGGCAATCCGTGGATGTTCGAGCGGCTGCTCGGTACCCGGGCCGGCGACCCGACCCCGGCCGAGGTCCTCGACGAGCTGCGCTGGACGATCGAGCGCTGCGAGGAGCATCTGGGAGTCGACCGCGCCGGTCGCTACCTGCGCAAGTTCTACCCCTGGTACGCCGAGCGGCTGGAGCTGACCAAGGCACAGAAGCAGGAACTCGTCACCGCTCCGACGACTTCCGACGCGCGCGCCGCGATCGATCGGCTCGAGGCGGCGGACGACGCTCTGCGAGCGGCCTGAGGCAAGTTCTCGGTAACCGCCAGGGCGGTTGCTACACTCACGCGCTCCCTGCGGCGGAACAGCCGCGAAACGGGGGGTTTCCCAATGCCGAGAGAGACACTTCTCACACCTAACGGACTCGACGATCTGAAGGACAAGATCGAGCGCCTGTCGACCGTTCGCCGACGCGAGGTCGCCGCTCGGATCAAGGAGGCGCGCGAGTTCGGCGACATCTCCGAGAACTCCGAGTACGACGACGCGAAGAACGAGCAGGCGATGCTCGAGAAGCAGATCGCCGAGCTCGAGGAGAAGCTGCGCAACGCGCGGATCATCGACGAGAAGAACGTCGACACCGAGACCGTGGCCGTCGGCGCCCTGGTCCACGTCAAGGACCAGAAGACCGACAAGTCGACGAAGTTCAAGATCGTCGGATCGGCCGAGGCCGATCCCGCCGAGCAGCAAGCTCTCGAACGAGTCGCCGGTCGGCAAGGCGCTGATCGGCCACAAGCGCGGCGACGTCGTCTCCGTGCCGGTGCCGCGCGGACCCGCCCGCAAGCTGAAGATCACCAAGATCGAGGCCGCCTAGCCTCCTGCCGGCGTAGGGTCTCCGCCGTGGAAGACGATCGGCGGCAGAAGCTGGAGCAGTTGCGCGCGGACGGCGTCGAGCCGTTCCCGCACGCCTTCCCGGGCGTGGTGGCGTCGGCGGCGATCCGCGCGGCGCATGGCGACCTCGAGGACGGCGCCGAGACCGACGCCGAGCTACCGGGTGGCCGGTCGGCTGGCCGGCGCGGCGCGGCCACGGCGGCCAGGCGTTCCTCGACGTCGTCGATCGCGCCGGCAAGATCCAGATCCAGGCCAAGCGCGACGTGCTGGGCGAGGAGTCGTTCGACCGGCTGACCTCGCTCGACCTCGGCGACCTGGTCGGGATCGACGGGACCGCCTTCAAGTCGCGCCGCGGCGAGCTGTCGCTGCGCGCGACCGGCTGGACGCTGCTGGCGAAGTCGCTGCTGCCGCCGCCCGACAAGTTCCACGGCCTCGAGGACGTCGAGACGCGCTACCGCCGCCGCGAGCTCGACCTGATCGCCAACGAGGACGCGCGCGAGCTGTTCATCCTGCGCTCGCAGGTGATCGCCGGCGATCCGTCGCTGGCTCGACGCGCGCGGCTTCCTCGAGGTCGAGACGCCGATCCTGCAGCCGCTCTACGGCGGCGCGCTGGCGCGCCCGTTCACCACCCACCACAACGCGCTCGACCGCGAGCTGTACCTGCGGATCGCGACCGAGCTGTACCTCAAGCGGCTGATCGTCGGCGGGCTCGAGCGGGTCTACGAGATCGGCAAGGACTTCCGCAACGAGGGCCTGTCGCCGCAAGCACAACCCCGAGTTCACGATGCTCGAGTGGTACGAGGCCTACGCCGACTACGAGGACATCGCCGCCGAGCTGGAGGAGCTGGTGTCGGCGGTCGCGGCGCGAGGTCGGGCTACGCGGGCGAGATCGACTTCTCGACCCCCTGGCGGCGGGTGACGCTGCGCGACGCGATCCTCGAGCGGACCGGCGTCGACGTGCTCGCCAACCGCGACAGCGCGACGCTGGTCGCGGCCGCCGCCGAGCGCGGGATCGAGCTCGACGGCGACGAGGTCTGGGCCGCAGCTCGTCGACGAGCTGCTGTCGAAGTACGTCGAGCCGAACCTCAAGGACCCGACCTTCATCACCGACTACCCGGTCGAGCTGTCGCCGTTCGCCAAGGCCCACCGCACCGAGCCGGGGCTGGTCGAGCGGTTCGAGTGCTTCGCGGGCGGGATGGAGTTCGCGAACGCCTTCACCGAGCTCAACGACCCCGACGAGCAGCGCGAGCGCTTCGAGCAGCAGGTCCGCCACAGCGCGGCCGGCGACGACGAGGCGCAGCCCTACGACGAGGACTTCGTCCGGGCGCTCGAGCAGGGGATGCCGCCGACCGGCGGGATCGGCATCGGGATCGACCGCCTGGTGATGCTGCTGTCGGGGCGCAAGTCGATCCGCGAGGTCGTCCTGTTCCCCGCTCTGCGCAGCTGATCCGGCGCCCGATCTCGCCCCCGGCTTGCCAGCCGCACCCCGTTGTTAGACTGGACCGAGTTCAGCAGCAACCCCGAACGAAGGACTCGAGCCGTGTTTGAGCGCTTCACAGAGCGGGCCCGCCAGGTGGTCGTCCTCGCGCAGGAGGAGGCCCGCATCCTCAAGCACAACTACATCGGTACCGAGCACATCCTGCTCGGCCTGCTCCGCGAGGAGGAGGGACTTGCCGCGCGCGTGCTCGAGTCGCTCGACATCACCGTCGAGCGCGTCCGTGCGCAGGTCGTGCGGATCGTCGGCTCCGGCGAGGAGGTCACCTCCGGCCAGATCCCGTTCACGCCGCGGGCGAAGAAGGTGCTCGAGCTGGCGCTGCGCGAGGCGCTGTCGCTGGGCCACAACTACATCGGCACCGAGCACATCCTGCTCGGCCTGGTGCGCGAGAACGAGGGCGTCGCCGCCCGCATCCTGCTCGACTTCGACGCCGACTCCGAGAAGATCCGCAACGAGGTCATCCGGATGCTCTCCGGTCCCGGCGGCCGCCAGCGCCAGGGCGCGCAGGGCGGCCAGGGCCAGGGCGAGGGCAAGAAGTCTCGAAGCTGCTCGACCAGTTCGGCCGCAACCTGACCAAGCTCGCCGCCGAGGGCAAGCTCGATCCCGTCGTCGGTCGCGAGACCGAGATCGAGCGGATCATGCAGATCCTCTCGCGCCGCACCAAGAACAACCCGGTGCTGATCGGCGAGCCGGGCGTCGGCAAGACCGCCGTCGTCGAGGGCCTCGCCCAGCAGATCACCAGCGGCGAGGTGCCCGAGCTGCTGAAGAACAAGCAGATCTACACGCTCGACCTGGCGGCGCTGGTCGCCGGATCGAAGTACCGCGGCGAGTTCGAGGAGCGCCTCAAGAAGGTGATGAAGGAGATCACCCAGCGCGGCGACATCATCCTGTTCATCGACGAGCTGCACAACCTCGTCGGCGCGGGCGCGGCCGAGGGCGCGATCGACGCGGCCTCGATCCTCAAGCCGGCGCTGGCGCGCGGCGAGCTGCAGACGATCGGCGCGACGACGCTCGACGAGTACCGCAAGTACCTCGAGCGCGACTCCGCGCTGGAGCGTCGCTTCCAGCAGATCCGCGTCGAGCAGCCGTCGACCGAGGAGACCGTTCAGATCCTCAAGGGCCTGCGCGACCGCTACGAGCAGCACCACCGCGTCGAGATCACCGACGAGTCGCTCGAGGCGGCCGCCGAGCTGGCCGACCGCTACATCTCCGACCGCTTCCTGCCGGACAAGGCGATCGACCTGATCGACGAGGCCGCCTCGCGTGCCCGGATCAAGTCGATGACGTCGCCGCCGGTCTACCGCGAGCTCGAGGAAGAGATCGAGACGACGCGGCGCGACAAGGAGGCCGCGATCGAGGCGCAGGAGTTCGAGAAGGCGGCGAACCTGCGCGACCAGGAGCGTCAGCTCACGAACAAGAAGCGCGACCTCGAGGAGCAGTGGCGCTCCGGCGAGTCGGGCGAGCGGCCCGAGATCGGCGAGGAGGAGATCGCCGACATCGTCTCGATGTGGACCGGCATCCCGGTCTTCAAGCTGACCGAGGCCGAGACCCAGAAGCTGATGCGGATGGAGGACGAGCTGCACAAGCGCGTCATCGGCCAGAACGCCGCCGATCGAGGCGGTCTCGAAGGCGATCCGCCGTTCGCGCGCCGGGCTCAAGGACCCCAAGCGGCCCACCGGCTCGTTCATCTTCCTCGGCCCCTCGGGCGTCGGCAAGACGGAGCTGGGGCGCACGCTCGCCGAGTTCCTGTTCGGCGACGAGGACGCGATGGTCCGGATCGACATGTCCGAGTACATGGAGAAGCACTCCGTGTCGCGGCTGGTCGGCTCGCCGCCCGGCTACATCGGCTACGACGAGGGCGGACAGCTGACCGAGGCCGTGCGGCGCAAGCCGTACAGCGTGCTGCTGCTCGACGAGATCGAGAAGGCGCACCCGGACGTCTTCAACATCCTGCTGCAGATCCTCGAGGACGGCCGGCTGACCGACAGCCAGGGCCGCACCGTGGACTTCCGCAACGCGATCGTGATCATGACGTCGAACGTCGGCGCGGCCCAGATCGCCAAGAACACCGAGATCGGCTTCACGGTCGGACGAGGACGACACGGGCGTCACCTACGACCAGATGAAGGACGCGGATCATGGGCGAGCTGAAGAAGGTCTTCCGGCCCGAGTTCCTCAACCGCATCGACGAGGTCATCGTCTTCCACAAGCTGGCCAAGGACGAGATCAAGCGAGATCGTCGATCTGCTGCTGAAGCGGATCCGCGAGTCGCTGGCCGAGCGCGAGCTGTCGCTCAACCTCTCCGACGACGCAGCCGACCTGCTGGTCGAGAAGGGCTGGGACCCGTCGATGGGCGCCCGTCCGCTGCGCCGCGCGATCCAGCGCTACATCGAGGACCCGCTCGCCGACGAGGTGCTCGCGCAGAACCTCCATCCGGGATCGACCGTCGAGGTCGAGAAGGCGCCGGACGGCGACGAGCGCGAGGTGACGATCACGATCGCCAAGCCCGCGCGCAAGCGCGAGAAGGTCGGCGTCGGCGCCGAGGGCGGCGAGACGCCCGCGCTCGAGGACGGCGGCCACGACGGCGAGCATCCCGAGGGCGAGCTGTCCGAGGACCTCGAGGTCCCCGACGCCCCGCCGGCGCCCGAGGGCGACGGCGACTCCAAGGACGACTAGCTACTAGGCAGCCGCGGCCGCGTCCGGCGCGAGCCGGACGCTGCGCAGCAGCACGCCGAGCTTGCGCTCGTCGGCCGAGAGTCCGATCTCGGCCGGTGAGCGCGGCGAGGCGATCTCGAAGGTCAGCGTGGCGATCCCGTCGGCGGTCGGGGGGACCGCGACACGGACCTCGCGCGGCCTGAGGTCGACGTCGGCGCCGTCGAAGCGCTCGACGGCGCGGTCGCCACCGGCGGCGATGGCGACGCGTTGGCGACGGCCCGAGTTGCGGCCGACGAAGGCCGACAGGTCGAGGACCAGCTCGGCTGCGGCGCCGGGCTCGACGCGGACGGCGAGCGCCGCCTTGCGGCCGGTGGTCCAGCGGCCGCCCGGCTCCGGGAACGACCAGCCGTGCAGCGGCGTGTCGAGCGGGTCGGTCTCGCGGTCGAGGACGAGCGGCCCGGTGCGCAGGTCGTGCAGCTCGGCGTCTGGGGCGGCGGGGCGGAGCGCGGACCGGCGCAGGTCGCGGACGCCGGCCAGCAGCGGCGCGGCGAGCAGCTCGACGTCCTGGCGGCGGTGGTCCTGGAGTGCGACGACCGCCTCGTCGACGCGGCCGCGCTCGGCCGGGCGGACCGCCCGCGCGGCGTGCTCGCGCCGTTCGAGGCGTGTCACGCGCTCGGCGGCGAGCCGGGCGCGAGCCGTCTCCGGCACTGGCAGGTCGAGCTGCTCGGCCAGATAGGCGAGCGCGTTGCGCGTCTGCAGGACGACCCGCTGGTCGATCGCGGTGGCGACGACGCGGTCCCAGTCGAACTCGTCGCCGCGGGCGCCGAGGATCGCCGCGGCGTCGGCCGCCCAGCGCAGCGGGGGGAGGCCGCACCACTCGGCGGCGTGCAGCCAGGTCTGCATCGCCTGGTCCTCGATCGACGGGACCAGCACCGGCTCGCCGCCGAGCGAGCCGGTCGTCGCGTGCTCCCACAGCGGTTGCTCGGCGACCGGGTCGCGGACGAGATGCAGCGCGCCCCAGTGCAGGTCGAGCTGGACGAGCCCCTTGCGCAGCACCCAGGCGGGCACGGTGCGCCAGAAGACGCGCTTGACGTACCAGGCGGGATAGGTGTCGACCTCCCAGCCGTCGGCGAGCAGGACGTCGATCGCCGTGCCGCGGTCGGCGGGGCGGACGAGCACGTCGACGTCGCCGATCGGCCGTAGGCCGAGCTCGCTGAGGCCGCTCGCGACCAGCGCCGCTCCCTTCAAGACCATCGTCTCGACGCCCGCCGTCTCGAGCGAGCGCAGCGCAGGGCGGACGGCCCCGATCCGATGCGCATTCATCGCCAGCGCCTGGCGGCGGTGACCGTGCAGCTGCGGGGTGAAGTCGTCTTCGTAGCCGATCCGCGCGAGGTTGGCGGCGAGCAGCGGCAGCATCCGCTGCGAGCCGCCGTCGAGCGCGTCGAAGTCGACCTCGGCGTGCCAGGCGCGGTAGGAGTCCACGGCGGCCTCGCCGTCGAGCAGCGCCCCGCGCAGCAGCCGGGTCTCCAGCGGCGCCGGGATCTGGGAGTTCGACGACTCGTTCAACTCGTCGCGGCGGTCGCGCGGCGCCGCGCGAGCGAGGCGCGCGCCATCCGCAGGTACTCGGCGTGGGTGGTGTCGCGGCGCCGCAGGGTGACGTTGGCGCCGTGGACGCGGCGGCGGGCGACCACGTCTGGGAGCAGGTGCTCGCCGACGCCGGCCTCCTGGCAGCGGGCGCGCCACTCGGGGAAGTCGACGACCGCGTAGCTGGAGTCGAAGTGGCCGATCCGGTCGAGCGTCGAGCGCCGCGTCATCGCCGCCGACTTGACCATTCCGGGGGCCGGCTCGGTGCGGATCTCGAGGCCCTCGCAGTCGCCGTCGCCGAACTCGACCACGTGGCCGAAGACGAGCTCGACGTCGGGGCGGCCGGCGAGCACGGCGGCCTGCAGCTCCAGCTTGTCCGCCAGCCAGAGGTCGTCGGCGTCGAGGAACGCGACGAGCGCGGCGTCCGACTCGGCGAGGCCCGCGTTGAGAGCCGTCGGCGCGCCCGCCGCCGGCCGGCGCAGCACCGTGACGGGATCGCCGAAGCTCTCGGCGATCGCCGCGGACTCGTCGGTCGACCCGTCGTCGACGACGATCACCCGGTCCGGCGGGCGGGTCTGGCCGAGCGCGCTCTCGATCGCGGCGGCGAGGTAGGGCGCCCCGTCGCGCACCGCGACGATGGCATCGATCCGGTCGCGGGCGAGCACCGGCGGAAGGGTACCTTTGCGTCCGTGCGACTGCTGTTCGTCTGCGACCGGCTGCCGTGGCCCGCCCACGGCGGGCCGGCGATTCGAGTGGCGTCGCTGCTGAGGTCGCTCGCCGAGGCCGGGCACGAGGTCGAGCTGGCGACGTTCGCTCCGGACCCGGTCGCGGTCTCGCCGCCGCCCGCGAGCATCGACGTCGGGGTGACGGCGGTCGCCAGTCCCGGGGAGGGCACGGCCAGCGACTGGCTGCGCGACGACGGCGGGTCCGCGCTGCCGTGGACCGTCCGTCAGCGCGCGAGCGAGGAGATGGCGGCCGTGGTGCGGCGGCTGTCGGCGGAGGTGGACGTCGTCGTGGCGGTCTCGCTGGCGATGACGCAGTACCTCGACGACGTCGCGCCCGGAATCCTTCGCGTCTATGACGCGCTCGACGTCGAGTCGCTCGCGCTGGAGCAGACCGCGCGGATCGCGGGCAGCCCGCTGGCGCGCCTGCACGCGGCGCGCGAGGCGGCGGCGATGCAGCGCTACGAGCGCTCGCTCGGCGAGCGAGCCGACCTCGTCACGGCCGTCACCGACGTCGATGCCGCCGGCCTCCGCCTGCTGGCGCCCGACGTCGCCGTTCACACCGTGCCGATCGGCGTCGCGGTCGAGGGCTACGCGCCGCTCTGGCGGCCGGGGAGCCCGCGGATCGCCTTCTTCGGCGACCTCGGCTGGCCGCCGAACGCCGACGCGGCGGTCCACCTCTGCCGCGACGTGCTGCCGCTGCTCGACGGCCCTCCGCCGGTCGTGCTCGCCGGCCGGCGCCCCGCGGGCGAGGTGCGCGCGCTCGCCGGCCCGGGAGTTGAGGTCACCGGGGCGGTGCCGCGGATGGACGCCGTGCTGGCCGGCGACACGGTCGCCGTCGCGCCGCTGCGCGCCGGCACCGGGATGCGGGTGAAGCTGCTCGAGTCGATGGCCTGGAGCCTGCCGACGGTCTCCAGCGGGCTCGGCTGCGCTGGGATCGACCACGGCGGCGCGCTCGTCGAGGCCGATGGCGCGGAGCGGACGGCGGCCGCGCTTGCCGAGCTGCTCGCCGAGGCCGACCGCCGCCGCGAGCTGGGCGCGGAGGGCCGCGCGCTGGTCGCCGAGCGCTACGGCTACGAGCGGTCGGGCGCCGCGCTGCTGACGGCGCTCGGGGTGGCGAGCCGCCGGTAGAGGCGGTCGTGGGCGTCGACGTAGGCGTCCATGTCGAACAGCCGCGCGGCGCGCTCGCGGCCGGCCAGTCCCATCGCGGTCGCCCGCTCGGGCCGGTCGAGCAGCTCGACCAGCGCGCGGCCGAGCGCGGCGGCGTCCTCGAGCCCGACCAGCGTGCCGGTCTCGCCGTCGGCGACGGTCTCGCGCAGGCCGGCGATGGCGGTGGCGACGACCGGGCGCGCGGCCAGCGCCGCCTCGACAGCGACGAGGCAGAAGGGCTCGCGCCAGCGCGAGGGGATCGCGACCACGGTCGCCGATTCGAGCAGCTCGGGCACGCGGTCGCGGGCGATCGCGCCGGGGAAGTCGACCGCGTCGGCGACGCCGCGCGCCTGCGCGCGCCGGCGCAGACTCTCGACCGCGCGGCCGTCGCCGGCGATCGTCAGCCGCGCGTCGGGATGGCTGGCGCGGACGCGCGGGAAGGCGTCGACGGCGACGTCGAAGCCCTTCTCGGGCGAGACCCGGCCGAGGCAGAGGATCCGCGGCGGGTCCAGCGGGAGCGGCGTCGGCGGCCGTCCCGGGTCGGGCACCCCGTTGTAGAGGACCGACGAGCGGTCGGCGATGTCGGGCGCGAACGGCAGCACGTCGTCGAGGACCGCTTGCGAGACCGCCGTCGTCCAGTCGCAGCCGCGGGCCAGCCGCGCGGTCATCGACTCGGACTCGTCGCCGACCTCGGGGATCGGCGCGTGCAGTGTCAACAGCGTCGGCGTGCGGCGCTGGAAGAGGTGGAAGAAGGCGTCGGGGCCGCCGAAGTTGAGGTGGACGAGGTCGGGCTCGAACTCCTGCTCGGCACGCCGTGCCTGGCCGCGCAGGTCGGCGATGGTGCGCAGGTCGCGCGCGGCCAGCGCCGTCGTGAACGGGAAGCGCCGGACCGGGATGTCTGGTGCGGCGCCGTCGGAGCGGATCGCCGACTCGTCGCCGCAGATCACCAGGAACTCGTGTCCGCGCTCGCGCAGCGCGGGCAGCAGCTGGCCGGCGAGCGTCTCGATCCCGCCGACGTCGGGCGGGAAGCCCGGTGCACGGTAGACGACCCTCATCGCTCGGCGAGCAGCGCCCGGATCGTCGTCGCGGCAGCGTCGGGTCGGTCGCCGACGAGCAGGCGGTAGCAGGGGACCGCGCGCACGAGCGCGCCGAGCCGGGCGAAAGCGGTGCCGCCCGCGTGGGCGAGCTGGAACAGCGTGCTCGGCGCCAGCGCGGCGAGCGCGACGGCGGGGCTGGCGGGCTCCAGCCGGGTCTCCGGGCCGCCGGCGATCTGCGGCACCAGGACGGCGCGTAGGGGCCGCTCGCGGGCGATCCGCTCCGGTATGTGCTCGCCGAGGTAGTAGATCGACTTCTCCTCGAAGATCGAGTCGGGCTCGGGCACCAGGTCGACGAGGCCGGGCAGCAGCGAGAGGTTCGCCGTGACGGCCTTGCCCGTGCAGTAGATGCTGTGGACGGTCGGCTCGGGCCCGGCGACGACGGCGCAGTAGTCGTCGGCCACGTAGTCGAGGCCGGCGGCCAGGCAGGCGAGGGCGGTCGTCGACTTGCCGGCACCGGCGGACCCGGCGAGCAGCGCGGCGCCCCGTTCGTCGCCGACGGCGGCGCCGTGGACGAGCGTGATCCCGCGCGTCTCCAGCCACCAGTTGAGCAGCAGCCGCAGCGGTGCGGGCTTGTCGTATTCGCGGATCGTCGCCGCGTCGCGGACCCAGTGGATGGCGGTCCGGGTCTCCGGGTCGAAGACGCTCAGCGCCTCGGCACTGGCGACGAACGCGGCCCGGATGCCGCTCTGCTCGTCGCCCTCGATCGCGCCGTTGCCGCGGAAGCGGTCGAACTGCGGCGGCGGGGGAGGGATCGCGACGCCGGTCGAGCCGCTGTCCCAGAGATGGACCGTCAGGTCTGGCTCGGCGACCGCCTCGCAGGGGACGTGCGACAGCGCGCGGCAGGCGAAGTCGACCATCGCGGGCCCGGCGAAGCGCAGCCGCACGACACCGCCGGCGATCTCGAACCAGCGGTCGACCGGGCCGTCGGTCGCCGCCTCGGCATCGGCCGTGCGCCGCCCCAGCCGCTCGAAGAAGCTCGCGGCGCCACTGGCCGGGGCGCCGCCGGTCGCGCTGGTCAAGGTCTGCTCAGGCCGCGGGGTCGGGATGCGGCCAGCCCTGTTGGTCGACCTCGTGGATCGGGTCGAGCAGCAGCAGCTCCTCCATGTCCGAGTAGCGCTGCAGCTTGACCGTCTCGAAGGCCAGGGCCGGGCCGTCGGGGAGCGGCGCGGCGGGCGCGCCGTCCTCGGCCGGGACGACCAGGCCCTCGGCTTCGAGCTCGGCGGTGAGCTCACGCACCCCGGCGTCGATGGCGTCGTCGGAGCCCTCGAGGCCGGCGGCGATGTCGGCCACCGTCGCGCCGCCGATCAGGCCGGTCCAGATCCGGGCGCCGCAGCCGTCGAGGCTGTAGTAGTGACCCTTGTCGAGGTTGATGATCACGACCTCGTCGTCGATCGTCTCGTGGATCACGGAGGGGCTGTTGATGCGGTAGTTCACGGCGCGCGAGCTTATTACAGGGGTTTCACAGGGGGTCGTGCTGTCCTCCCGCGACCCTAGGTTGATCAGGATGGCGCGCTCGACCACCCACCACGTCTGCTCGGCCTGCGGCCACGAGGAGCCCAAGTGGCACGGTCGCTGCCCGGCCTGCGCGGAGTGGGGGACGTTGGTCGAGGAGGCGAAGCCGGCGGCGCGGAGCGGATCGGCGGCACGCGGCGGCAGCGCCGGCCGGGCGAGCGCCCGCGCCCTGAAGCCGCTGCCGCTCGGCCAGGTCGAGGCACCGCAGGTCGAGCGGCTGCGGACCGGGATCGGCGAGCTCGACCGCGTGCTCGGCGGCGGGCTCGTTCCCGGCTCGCTGGTGCTGCTCGGCGGCTCGCCGGGGATCGGCAAGTCGACGATCGTCACGATGGCGCTCGGGAACCTCGAGCCAGCGCGCGCCGCGGACCGGGCGCGGCGTCCTCTACGTCTCCGGCGAGGAGTCGGCCGCCCAGGTGCGGCTGCGCGCCGAGCGGCTCGGCCCGGCCGCGCTGACGGTCCCGATCGTCGCCGAGACCGACCTCGAGGCGGTCGTCGCGACGATCGAGGCCGAGCGCCCCGACGTCTGCGTCGTCGACTCGGTCCAGACGCTGCATGCGCCCGGGCTGACCGGGGCGCCGGGATCGGTCGGGCAGGTGCGCGAGGTCGCCGGGCGCCTGATGCGCGTCGCCAAGACGCGCGGCGTCGCGATCGTGCTGGTCGGCCACGTCACCAAGGAGGGCGCGCTCGCCGGTCCGCGCGTGCTCGAGCACCTCGTCGACTGCGTGCTCTCGTTCGAGGGCGAGCGCGAGCGCACCTACCGGACGCTGCGCGCGCTGAAGAACCGCTTCGGGTCGACCAACGAGGTCGGCGTCTTCGAGATGCGCGACGACGGGCCTGGTCGAGGTCGAGGACGCCTCCGCGCGCTTCGTCGCCGAGGCCACCCGCGGCAGCCCCGGCTCGGTCGATCCTCTGCGCGATGGAGGGCTCGCGTCCGCTGCTGGTCGAGGTCCAGGCGCTCGTCGCGCCCGACCGAGCTGGTGCCGCCGCGACGGATGGCCAACGGCATCGACCGCAACCGCCTGGCGCTCGTGCTGGCGGTGCTGGCGCGCCACGCCGGCGTCGTCGATCGGCACGCGCCGACGTCTTCGTGTCGTCGCCGGCGGCGTCCGCGTCGACGAGCCGGGCGCCGACCTCGCGATCGCGCTGGCGATCGCGTCGGCCGCGAACGGGGCGTCCCGCTCGGCGGTCACGGCGAGCCGTCCGCTGGCGGCCTTCGGCGAGATCGGCCTGACCGGCGAGCTGCGCCACGTCGCCCACCCCGACCGGCGGCTAGCGGAGGCGCGCAAGTTCGGCCTCGAGCGGCGTCGCTGGCGCCGGGCGAGAGCCTGCCCGACGGTCGGCAGCGCGCTGCGCGGCGGCGCTCGCCGGACGCGCCGGCCGGCCGCGCCGCCTGACCCCTCGCAGGGCGGCGGAATCAGGCCGTTATCCCGCACTGCAAAGCCTTTTTCCCAGCAATCGCGTACAATCCTCGGGATGCCGTACGCCGGGGATGACGTTTCAGAGCTAGAGGCTAGGCAGGAACCTCGGCTCGTACGGGCACTCGAGATGATCGCGCCCGGCACCGCCGTCCGCGAGGGCATCGACAGCATCGTCCAGGCGCGCACCGGCGCGCTGATCTGCATCGGCGACAGCGACGAGCTGGCGTTCCTCTACTCCGGCGGCCTCAAGCTCGAGATCGACTACACGCCGGCGCTGCTCTACCAGCTGGCGAAGATGGACGGCGCGATCATCCTCTCGTCGAACGGCACCAAGATTCACTGGGCCAACGTCCAGCTGATGCCGGACCCGACGATCCTGTCGCTGGAGACCGGCACCCGCCACCGCACCGCCGAGCGCGTCTCGCAAGCAGACCGACGCGCTGGTGATCGCGATCTCCCAGCGCCGCGAGCGTCGTCTCGCTCTACCTCGACGGCGCGAAGTACATCCTCGAGGACATCCCGGTCGTGCTCGCGAAGGCCAACCAGGCGCTGGCGACGCTCGACAAGTACCGCGCCGCCTCGACCAGGTCTCGACGCGCCTGACCGCGCTCGAGTTCGAGGGCGGCGTGACGCTGCACGACGTCCTGACCGTCCTCCAGCGCGCCGAGCTGGTGACGCGGATGGCGGTCGAGATCGAGCGCTACATCGTCGAGCTCGGCGCCGAGGGGCGGCTGATCGAGATGCAGCTCGAGGAGACGATGGTCGGCGTCGCGGCGGAGCAAGTCCGCGCTGCGTGCACGACTACATCGCCGAGCCGACCGACGAGAGCTTCGCCAGCGTGCTCGACCAGCTCGCGCGGCTGCCGCACCAGGACCTGCTCGACTTCGGCCGCTGGCCGAGCTGCTCGGCTACGACCGCAAGCTCAACACGCTCGACCATCCCGGTGTCGCCGCGCGGCCACCGCGTGCTCGGCCGCATCCCGCGCCTGCCGAAGCTGGTCGTCCAGGGGATCGTCCGCGAGTTCGGCGGGCTGGACGAGATCCTCGCCGCCGGCGACGGCGAGCTCGAGGCGGTCGAGGGGGTCGGCGACGTGCGGGCGAAGGACATCCGCGAGGGCCTTCGTCGCCTGCAGGAGATCAACCTCGTCGACCGCTACCTGCAGACGTGACCACAGGAGCCCTGGCGGATCGCGCCGGGCTCGTATTTCGACTAGGAGGCCAGTCATTTCCGAGACGATTGAGCAGAGAGATCGAGGACCTCGAGATCTCCCGCGAGATGCCGCCACATCGAGTACGAGATCGGCGACAACGTCGTGTACCCGCACCACGGGGCCGGCAAGGTCCTCAAGAAGGAGCAGCAAGGAGGTGCTCGGCGAGGAGCGCGAGTACCTGACGATCAAGATCCTTCACAACGACATGACCGTCATGGTCCCGTGCGAGAACGCGGGCAAGGCCGGCCTGCGCCGCGTGATCGACGAGGAGACCGTCGAGAAGGTCCTCGTCGGTGCTGCGCGACGACGTCAGCGAGATGCCGAAGAACTGGAACCGGCGCTTCAAGCACAACCGCGAGAAGATCAAGACCGGCGACGTCTACGAGCTGGCCGAGGTCGTCCGCAACCTCGCCATCCGCGAGTCCGAGAAGGGCCTCTCGACCGGCGAGAAGCAGATGTACACGCGGGCCAAGAAGATCCTCGCCTCCGAGCTGATGTACGCGCTCGAGATGGACGAGGACGAGGCCGAGGAGCACCTCGACTCGCTGATCGAGGACGCGCACTCGGACGCGCATGGGCGGCCGCCGCATCCGCGGTAGCCGATCGTCGGCCGCCGGCGGCAGCGGCGAGCGTCTCGGGGCCGACGGCCCGAAGGCGTTCGTCGACGTGCGCCGGCCGGCCGCTGCTCGAGTGGAGCCTCGAGGTCCTCGCGCGCGGTCTGCGATCGCGTCGTGGTCGTCGTCGGCGGTTGCCGCACCCGACGGGGGACGCAGGAGGACGCCGACGGCCGCGAGCGGCGTCGTCGGCGGCGGCGTGCGCGCTCGGACTCGGTGCGCAACGCGCTCGCGCGCGGCGCCCGAGGCCGAGATCGCGGTCGTCCACGACGCCGCGCGGCCGCTGCTGACCGCCGAGCTCGTCGAGCGCTGCGTCGCGGCGATCGCACGCACCGGGCGTCGACGGCGCGGTCGCGGCGGCGCCGGTCGACCGACACGATCAAGGAGGCCGACGGCGCCGGCCGCGTGCTGCGCACGCTCGACCGCTCGCGCGCTGTGGGCGATCCAGACGCCGCAGGTGCTTCCGGCGCGCGGCGCTGCGCGAGCGCGCTCGGCGCCGGCGAGCGACGTGCTCGCCGCGGCGACCGACGACGCCGGCGCTGGTCGAGGCGGCGGGCGGCGACGGTGCGCGATCGTCGAGGCGCCGCGCGACGAACCTCAAGGTCACGACGCCGGCTCGACCTGCGCGCTCGCCGAGCTGCTGCTGCGCCGCGCGGCGTAGACGCGTAGCTGCCGCGCCGTGCTGACCGACTACCACGTGCACCTGCGCCCCGACGAGGCCGGGCACGACGGCCGAGGCAGTACTTCACCGCCGCCAACGTCGAGCGCTACCGCGCGGCCGCCGCCGAGCGCGGGATCGCGCGAGCTCGGCGTCGCCGAGCACATCTACCGCTTCGCCCAGGCGCTCGACGTCTGGCACCACCCGCTCTGGCGCGAGAACGCGCGTCGACGACATCGACGCCTACTGCGAGTTCGTGCGCGAGCGAGACCGACCTGCGGCTCGGGATCGAGGCCGACTTCGTCGCCGGCCGCGAGGACCGGATGGCGACGCTGCTCGAGGCGCGCGACTGGGACTACGTCGTCGGCTCGGTGCACTTCATCCGCGACGAGCGCCGTCGACATGCGACGGCGACTGGGACATCTGGCGCTCCGCGCGACCCCGACGAAGGTCTGGCGCGCGCTACTTCGAGACGCTCGGCGAGGCCGCGCGCACGGGCCTGTTCGACATCCTCGCCCACCCCGACCTGGTGAAGGTGTGGGGCGAGGCGCGCGCCCGTCGCCGGACGGCGACCTGCGCCGCTTCTACGAGCTGGCGATGGACGGGATCGCCGAGTCCGGCGTCGCGATCGAGGTCTCGACCGCCGGGCTGCGCAAGCCGGTCGGCGAGATCTACCCGTCGCCGCGCGTTCCTCGAGATGTGCGTCGACGCCGGGCGCCCGATCGCGCTGTCGAGCGACGCGCACGTGCCCGAGCACGCTCGGCTTCGAGCTACGAGCGGGCGCGTCGAGCTGCTGGCGAGCGTCGGCGTCGACGCGAGCTCGCGGTCTTCGAGGGGCGCGAGCGGCGCCTGGAGCCGATCGGATGAGCGTCGCCGCGGACCGGGATCGGCTACGACTCGCACCGGCTCGCCGAGGGGCCGCCGGCTGATCCTCGGCGGGGTCGAGGTCGCAGGCGCCGAGCGCGGCCTCGACGGCCACTCCGACGCCGACGTGCTGACCCACGCCGTCATCGACGCGCTGCTCGGCGCCGCCGGGCTCGGCGACATCGGCGAGCACTTCCCCGACACCGACGAGCGCTGGCGCGACGCCGACTCGATCGAGCTGCTGCGCGAGGTCGTGCGCGATGCTGCGGCGACGGCGGGCTGGGCGGTCGGCAACGTCGACGCGACCGTGATCTGCGAGCGCGCCGAAGCTCGGCGCCGCACCGCGAGCGCGATGCGCGACGACGCTCGCCGCCGCGCTCGGGATCGAGCCGCGGCGCGGTGAACGTCAAGTTCACGACCGACGAGCGCATGGGCTTCGTCGGCCGCGGCGAGGGCATCGCCGCGCTGGCCAGTGCGTCGCTCCGCCCTCGAGGACAGCCGCCTGAAGGATCGTTACGGGGCGATCACCCTATCGATCGTTCGCGCGCGTCGCTGAGCGGCGGTAGAGTCGGCGCGTGGACGCCGAGAATCTCGCCTACGCCGGGCTCGCGAAGCAGGCCGCGCTGGTGCGCGCGGGCGAGGTCTCTTCGCGTGAGCTGGTCGAGCTGTACCTGGAGCGGATCGCGCGGCTCGACCCGCGGCTGAACGCCTACCGCGTCGTGCTGGACGAGCGGGCGCTGGTCGAGGCCGACCAGGCCGACTCGCGCCGTGCCGGCGGCGACGAGCGGCCGCTGCTCGGCGTGCCGGTCGCGATCAAGGACTGCGCCGACGTGGCGGGCACCGTGACGACGGTCGGCACCGCTGCCCACGGCCCGGCCGGCGACCGAGGACTGCCGAGCTGGTGCGGCGCCTGCGCGCCGCCGGCTGCGTGATCCTCGGCAAGACGACGCTGCCCGAGCTGGCGATCACCGGCACCACCGAGGGCCGCGCCTTCGGCGTGACGCGCAACCCGTGGGACCTCGACCGCACGCCTGGCGGCTCCAGCGGCGGCAGCGCCGCCGCCGTCGCGGCCGGGCTCGCCGCCGCCGGCCACGCGACCGACGGCGCCGGCTCGATCCGCATCCCCGCCGCCTGCTGCGGCCTGTTCGGGCTCAAGCCGCAGCGCGGCCGCGTGCCGCTCGCGCCCGACGACGAGGGGCACTGGAACGGCTTGTCGGTCGCCGGCGCGGTCACCCACGGCGTGCTCGACAACGCGCTCTTCCTCGACGCCGTCGCCGGGCCGGGCCCCGCGCCCGGCGGTCCGGCGCTCGAGCGGCCGTTCGCCGACGCGGCGCGCGAGGCGCCCGGCAAGCTGCGGATCGCCGTCTCGCTGCGGCCACCGCTGATGGCGCGGCTGTCGCCCGAGGTCCGCGGCGGGGTCGACGCGACCGCCGAGCTGCTGCGCGGCCTCGGCCACGAGGTCGAGTACGTCGAGCCGCCGCTGACCGAGTGGCTGACCGAGGTCCTGCCGCGCTACCTCAAGGGGATCGAGAGCGACGCCGCGAGCATGGCTCGGCCGGAGCGGCTGTCGCGGCGCACGCGCGGCTTCGCGCGGCTCGGGTCGCTGATCCCGCGGGCGCTGCTGCACCGCGCGCTGCGGATCGAGGCCCAGGTCGCCGAGCGCTACAACCGCGTCTTCGCGAACGCCGACGTCGTGATGACGCCGACGATGGCGACGCCGCCGCCCGCCGCGGCGCAGTGGGAGGGGATGAGCGCGCTGCGGACGCTGACCGAGATGACGATGGTCTATCCGTACTGCGTCGTCTGGAACGCGACCGGCCAGCCGGCCGCCGCCGTTCCCGCGGGCTTCACCGCCGACGGCCTGCCGCTGTCGGTCCAGCTGATCGCCAAGCCCGAGCAGGACCACCTGCTGCTCTCGCTCGCCGCCCAGATCGAGGCCGAGCGGCCGTGGGCGGACCGCCGTCCCGCCCTGGCCTGAGCGGTATTCGCCGGGTAGGCTGCGGCGCGTGAGGGAGATCAGGCTGCACGACACGCTGAGCGGCGAGCTGCGCCCGCTTGAGACGCGCGAGCCCGGCAAGGTCGGCATCTACGCCTGCGGGCCGACGGTCTACGCGCGCGTCCACGTCGGCAACGCGCGGCCGTTCGTCGTCTTCGCGCTGCTGAAGCGGTTCCTCGAGCACGAGGGCTACGAGGTGACGCTGGTCGAGAACGTCACCGACGTAAACGACAAGATCTACGCGGCGGCCGCGCGCGGCCGGCGTGCCGAGCCAGGAGCTGGCCGCGGAGATGATCCGCGCACTACGAGGCCGACACCGACGGGCTCGGGCTCGGCCGGCCCGACCACGAGCCGCGCGCCGTCGACACGATCGGCCCGATCGTCGACCTGATCCAGGCGCTGATCGACGGCGGCCACGCCTACGCCGCCGGCGGCGACGTCTACTTCGACGTGTCGAGCTTCGACGGCTACGGCAAGCTGTCGAACCGCCCGCGCGACGAGATCGAGCAGGGCGAGGGCGACGACGCGCGCCGGGCTCAAGCGCAGCGGCGAGGACTTCGCGCTCTGGAAGGCGCACAAGGAGGGCGAGGACACTCGCTGGCCGGCGCCGTGGGGCGAGGGCCGGCCCGGCTGGCACATCGAGTGCTCGGCGATGGCCGAGCAGCTGCTCGGCACCGACTTCGAGATCCACGGCGGCGGCTCCGACCTCGTCTTCCCGCACCACGAGAACGAGATCGCCCAGACCGAGGCCGCGCGCGGCGAGCCGCTGGCGCGGATCTGGATGCACAACGGCATGGTGCGGATGGGCGACGAGAAGATGGCGAAGTCGGTCGGCAACATCCGGCTGCTGCACGGCGCGCTCGACGAGCACGGCCGCGACGCGCTCGTCATGTACTTCGCCGGCGGCCACTACCGCCAGCCGATCGCCTTCTCGGCCGAGGCGCTGACCGAGGCCGGCGCGGGCGGTCGAGCGGGTGCGCGAGCTGTGTCGCCGGCTCGATGCCGGAGCGGCCGCGCCGGAGGGGCTCGACGAGCTACGTCGAGCGCTTCTTCGACGCGCTCGCCGACGACTTCAACACCCCGGCCGCGCGCGCGGTCCTGTTCGAGTGGGTGACCGAGGCTAACCGCCGCCTCGACGCCGGCGACGCGGTCGGCGTCGGCCGGCTGGGGGAGATGCTGCACGCGCTCGGGCTCGAGGGCCTGCTCGACGGCCGACGGCGACGGACGAGGCCGACCCCGAGGCCGAGCGGCTGCTCGAGGAGCGCCAGGCGGCTCGCGCCGCGCGCGACTTCGAGCGGGCCGACGCGATCCGCGACGAGCTCGCCGCGCTCGGCTGGCAGGTGCGCGACACCGCGGACGGGGCTCGCCTCGTGCGCACGTCGTGAGCGGCCGGCGCCCGCGTCGGGACGCCGCGCCCGAGCGCGGACCGGCACTGCTCTACGGCCGCAACCCGGTCCGCGAGGCGCTGCGCGGGCCGCGCACGGTCAAGCGGATCTGGGCGACCGAGCGGGCGGCCGAGGGCGAGGAGTGGCTGCGCGGCAGCGAAGGGCTGCGGATCGTCGACGCGGCCGAGGTCGAGCGGCTCTGCGGCTCGCCGGACCACCAGGGCGTCTGCGCCGAGGTGTCGGCCTACCGCTACGCCGACCCCGGGTCGCTGCTGGCGGCCGAGGACGCGCTCGTCATCTGCCTCGACGAGGTCCAGGACCCGCACAACCTCGGCGCGGTCTGCCGCGTCGCGGAGAGCGCGGGAGCGGCCGGGGTCGTGATCCCCGAGCGTCGCGCGGCCGAGGTGACGCCGGCGGCGGCGAAGGCGGCGGCGGGCGCGGTCGAGCACATGGCCGTCGCGCGGGTCGGCAACCTCGCCAACTGGCTCGCCGACGCCAAGGCGGCCGGCGCCTGGGTCTACGGCGCCGAGGCGGGGCCGGAGTCGGCTCCCTACGACACCCTCGACTACGGCGGGAGGGTTGTGCTGGTGCTCGGGTCGGAGGGGCGCGGGCTGCGGCCGCGGGTCGCGGCCAGCTGCGATCAGCTGGTCGCGCTGCCGCAGCGCGGGCGGGTCAACTCGCTCAATGTCTCCACCGCCGCGGCCGCGCTTCTGTACGGAATCTTGCATTTACGGGGCTGAGCCCTTGACAAGGCTCCATAACGTATGAATACTGCCGCCTAGATAAGGGTGGAGTTGAGCTTAAGGCTTAGCTTCCGCTGATGAGCGCGGCGCCAGGGGAGGTAGCGCGCCATGAGCTTCAAGGGTCCAGACGGGCCCGGAAGGAGCCTGCATGGCCGGAACTATCTCCCAATCCCCGTTGGCACGATCCCAGGCTCAGCTTGAGCTTGAGGACAACTACCTGATCGCCCTCGCGAAGCAGGGCCGTCCCGACGCCTACGACAAGATCGTGCGTCGCTACTACGGCTTCGTGCGGCTCAAGGCGAGTTCCTACTTCCTGATCGGCGGCGACGCCGACGATCTGATCCAGGAGGGACTCGTCGGGCTCTACAAGGCGGTGCGCGACTTCCGCACCGACCGCGAGTCGAGCTTCCGCAACTTCGCGGAGCTGTGCATCACGCGTCAGATCATCACCGCGGTGAAGACCTCGACGCGCAACAAGCACACGCCGCTGAACGAGTACGTCTCGTTCTCGCAGACCCCGTCCGCGTCTGGCGGCGACGGCGATCCGACGCTCGACGAGATGCTGCCCGGTCCGACGGTCCACGACCCGGTCAACCAGGTCATCTCGAGCGAGGAGCTGCACAGCCTCGTCGGCTGCCTGTCGAGCGTGCTGTCCGAGCTCGAGAGCTCGGTGCTGTCGCTCTACCTCGACGGCCACAGCTACGAGGCGGTCTCCGAGCGCCTCGACTGCGACACAAAGACGGTCGACAACGCCCTCCAGCGCGTCAAGCGCAAGGTCGGCACCCACCTGGCCTCGCGCGAGGTGCCGCTCTAGCGGCCGTCGTGGGCTCGTTCTTTCGGGCTTTGAGTAGGGCGGGGTCCACGCCGATGCACGTCGTGTGCGTCGCTCGACCCGCCTGCTCTCGATCGCCCTCCCGGCCGCCCTGGCGACGGTTCCCGTAGCGCTCGCGGGACCCGACCTCGCCTCCGGCGGCCAGGAGGCGACCCCGGCGGCCGCCGACGTGGCCGCCGCTCTCCACGTCGCGGCCACACCACGGACGGTGAGAGCCGACTTGCGGCGGAAGATCCGCCGCAAGTCGGCTCTCACGCCGGTCGAGGTAGCTGCGCGGGTCGCGGCCGTCGCGCGCGAGCGTGCAGTGCCGGCCGCCGAGATCGTCGCCGTCGGGGCCGGCGCTTCCGTCTCGCTGCGCTCGCGGCCCGGTGGGGCGGAGTCGGCGACCGTTGGCGACCGCACGCAATTCGGCTCGCCCCAGCGCCTCGGCGTGGTCCGCCGCGAGGGCCGCTGGCTCGGGGTCACGACGCCCGACCTTCCCAACGGCACGCTCGGCTGGGTCGACGGCCACTCGGCGGCGGTGCGCGTCGAGCACACGCGCTGGTCGATCCACGCCGACCTCTCCGACCGCACGATCGTCCTGCGCCGCGGCGGCCGGGCGGTCCGGCGGTTGAGCGTCGCCGTGGGGCGGCCCGGGGCGCCGACGCCGACCGGCCGCTTCGCCGTGACCGACAAGCTCTCCGGCGGCAGCTACGGCCCGTACTACGGCTGCTGCATCCTCGCGATCTCCGCCACCCAGCCGAACACCCCGCCGGGGTGGACCGGCGGCAACCGGATGGCGATCCACGGCACCAGCGATCCCGGCTCGATCGGCGCCGCCTCCTCGGCGGGGTGCCTGCGCGCCGCCGACGGCGACCTCGAGCTGCTGATGCGCAAGGTGCCGGTCGGCACGCCCGTGATCATCTCCCGATAGCGGAACCGCCCGCGCCAGTTTGTTGCCAGAGATGCGCGGGTATCCCATTGGCACACCCCGCGAATGGAGGAACTCGAGATGGTTGGACTGTTGATCACACTGCTCGTCGCCGCACTGGCCTACCTGCTGCTCGTGGCCATCACCGGCTCCGCGATCGTCGGCATCGTCGCCGCGATCCTCATCCTGATCGCCGGCATCCCTTCCGGCGGCTTCGGCATGGGCGGCCGCTGGAGCGCCCGCGGCGCCCCGCGCTGATCAGCGCGTCCCGCGCCCCAATCCGACCCTAGACCCAACCTGGCGGGCGCTCGCCGGAGCGCCCGCCGTCTATCTGGGGCATAGCGTAAATTCTCTGTCATGCGCACGGATCGCCTCCGAGTTGCTGCGCAGGGGTATTAGCGTCCTGCTTCCGTGTGGATTCAACCACCGCTACGACCTCGTTCTCGACCTCGACGGCGAGTTCGTGAGAGTCCAGTGCAAGACGGGACGGCTGCGCAACGGAGCGGTGCATTTCAACTCCGAGAGCGTCCGCTCGAACTCGAAGATGGCGCTCCGGCGTGCCTACGACGGGGACGCCGAGATCTTTCTCGTCCACTGTCCGGATACCGATGAGATCTATGCTGTGCCGGTGGCTGAGGCCCCGAAGCGCGGGGTCACGCTACGAGTCGATCCCACGGCGAACCGCCAGGCCAAGGGCGTTCGCTGGGCGAGCGACTACGCCTTGCCCGCCTAGCTCAATTGGTAGAGCACTCCACTTGTAATGGAGAGGTTCTCGGTTCGAGTCCGAGGGTGGGCTCTAGGAAGCGGGGGCGCTACGCCGCGCCGACGGCCAGCTTGATGTCGCCGTGGCCGTTCGAGGAGACGGGCACGGGCGGCGGCTCCTCCGCGACGGGGTCGGCGTTCAGCCGGGCCTCGAGGATGGCCATCGTGACGCCGAACAGGGCGTGGCGGTAGAAGGCCTGCCAGAAGGCGGGCCGGTTGCCCTTCAGCGAGGTCAGCTCGCCGCGGCGGGGGTGGTAGCGGTCGACGAGCGCGACCAGCGGCCAGAGCGCGAAATGCTCGGCGACCGCGATGCCGGTGCCCTGGGCGACCGCCGGTCCGGGCAGGAAGCGCCGCAGCTGGGCGTAGGTGGCGCCGAAGGCGACGCCGTTGGCGACATGCAGCGCCAGTCCGGCGGCCGGCCACTCGTCGCCCTTGACCACCGCCTTGCCGAGCAGCTCGACGTCGTCGTAGCGACTGCCGAAGGCGCGCTTGTCGAGCGGCTGCTGCGCCGCCCAGAGCGCCGCGGCGATGCCGCCGGCCAGTCCTCCGTTGATGCTGCGCCGCAAACCCATGGCCATGAGCGTAACGCCGGCCGCCGCCTCGGGTAGCTCAGGTATGCCGGCGATCGGTCCCAGGCGCGCCAAGCGCGAAGGCGAGGTGCGCACCTCGGTGCCGCCGGCGCCGCCGCGGCCGAACGAGGACGAGTACCTCTCGCCGCATCACCGCCAGACGCGCGAGCACGGCGTCAACCGCTTCGTCTACTGGACGGCGCGCGCCTTCCTGCAGCCCGCCATCTTCATCTACTTCCGCCTGCGCCGCACCGGCCACGAGCACATCCCGAGAGGGCCCGGTGATCCTCGCGGCCAACCACCGCAGCTTCCTCGACCCGTTCGTGATCGGCGCCTGCACGCGCCGGCCGGTCTACTTCGTCGCGAAGAAGGAGCTGTTCGACAAGCCGTTGGCAGCGGCTGGCTGCTGAACCGCCTCGGCGCGTTCCCGATCGAGCGCGGCCAGTCCGACGAGCGAGGCGATGGAGACGGCGCTGCGCGATCCTCGAGCGCGGCGACTGCGTCGTGATCTTCCCCGAGGGCACGCGCCACCGCGACGGGCCCGCTGCACGAGCCGCGCCGCGGCGTCGGGCGGCTGGCGCTGGAGACCGGCGCGCCCGTCGTGCCGATCGCGGTCCCCGGCACCGAGACGCGTCCGCCGCGGCTGGCGGATCCGCCCGCACAAGGTGACGCATCCGCTGCGGGCCGTCCGCTGCGCTTCCCGAAGGTCGACGACCCGTCGCCCGACCTGGCCGCGCGAGGTGACGGCGCGCATCTGGCCGTGCGTCGAGCTGCAGTGGGACTGGCTCGGCGGGCCGCTGATCGGGGCGCCGACGGCCGCGGCGCGCGGCTCGGGAGGCGACGTCGACGGCGAGCGCGGCGACCGCGAGCTGAGCGCGGCCTGACGGGGTTGGCTGACGGCGGTGAGTAGGCTGGACCGCGACGTGGACGAGCTGGCCGACAAGGCAGGCTCGACGCGGACTTCACCGAGCTCTACCGCTCGCATCTGCGCGACGTCTACAGCTACGCCTACTACCGGGTCGGCAACCACCACGACGCCGAGGACCTCACCGAGCAGACGTTCCTGCAGGCCTACCGGCACTTCGAGCGCGCGCTGCGCGAGTCCGACGGGCGGCCGCTGCGGCCGTGGCTGATCCGGATCGCTCACAACCTCGCCGCCAACTACTACCGCGACCGCTCGCGCCGCCCCAGACGTCGCTCGACGATGACGACGCGCGGTGCTGCGAACGCCGCACACGACCGAGGACCTGGTCGAGGGGCGGCGACGAGCTGCGCGCGCGTGCTCGACGGGGTCGCCGCAGCTGCCCGACGACCGCCGCGAGGCGCTGATCATGCGCTTCGCGCTCGGCATGGACAACCGCGAGATCGCGCGCGCGCTCGGCCGCACCGACGGCGCGACCAAGGTGCTGATCCATCGTGCGATCAAGCAGCTCGAGAGGGGCTCGTGGCAGCGGCCGACGAGGTGATGGCGCAGTGAGCGCTGAGACCGGACGACGTCGAGGCGCTGCTGCGCGGGCGCTGGTGCCGATCGAGCCGCCGGAGCGGCTGGCGACGCGGCTCGAGCGCAGCCTGACCGAGCATCACCGACATGGCCGCCGACGAGCTCGACGACTGGGAGCTCGCGGCGATGCGCGACCCGCGCAACTGGGGCGTCCGGCGGTCGCGGTCGTGATCGGCGGCGTCGCCGCCGGCGGACTCGGTGCTCGTCCGCGCTGCGTCAGGCGCGGCGCCGCGACAGCGGCAGCGTCCGCGCCGCTCGAGCGCAGCCTGCGCCAGGTCGCCAGCGACATCCGGACCGGCTCGAGCGCTGAGCGCCGCCGGCGCCGCGCCCGCCGCCAGCAGGCCGAGCACGCGCGCTCGCTAGTCTCCCGCGACGTGGCCACCTGCTACCGCCATCCGGGCCGCGAGACCGGCGTCTCGTGCTCGAACTGCGAGCCGGCCGATCTGCCCGGACTGCATGACGGTGACGCCGGTCGGCATGCGCTGCCCGGAGTGCGCGAAGCAGCGGACCAAGGTCGCGACGGCCCTCCTCGGTCGGGGTGGGGGAGCCGCCGCTGCTGACCTACGTCCTGATCGGGATCAACGTGGCGATCGGGCTCGGCGCGTTCCTCAGCTGGGGCGAGCGCGACCGGCGGCGGGGGGATCGGCAGCTCGTCGCTGCTCGCCGACGGCGCGGTGTCGCGCTTCGCGATCGACCAGGGCGAGTACTGGCGGCTGGTGACCGCGGGCTTCCTGCACACCGGCATGTTCCACCTGCTGTTCAACATGTTCGCTGCTGTACATCCTCGGCGGGATGCTCGAGCCGGCGATCGGCCGCCTGCGGTTCGGCGTCGTCTACTTCGTGTCGCTGCTGGCGGGGTCGTTCGGCGCGCTGCTGCTGACCCCGGACGGCGCGACGGTCGGCGCGTCGGGCGCGATCTTCGGCCTGATGGGCGCGGCGGTGATCGTGATGCGCGACCGCGGCATCAACCCGATGGAGAGCGGGATCGGGCTCTGGATCGGGCTCAACCTGCTGATCACCTTCACGATTCCCGGGATCTCGATCGGCGGCCACATCGGCGGGCTGGTCGGCGGGCTGGTCGTGGCGCTGATCTTCACCGAGGTCGCCAGCCGGCTGCGGCCGTCGGAGAGCCTGCTGACGCTGCTCGCGGCGGCGGTCGGCGTGATCGCCATCGCGGGCGCGATCGCGGTGTCCGAGGGAGCGGCGAGCGGTTTCGCGCGCGCCGCCGGCTGGGCATAGGAGCGAGCGATGGCACTACTGGAGCGCGACGAGGTCGAGCAGCGCGTGTCCGAGCTCGACGGCTGGGACCTCGAGGGGCACGCGCTCGTCAAGCAGTTCAAGCGCGGGGACTTCTCCGGGGCGGTGGCGCTGGTCAAGGCGATCGAGCCGGTCGCCAACGAGCGCAACCACCATCCCGACGTCGCGATCTCGTGGGAGACGGTGACCGTGATGATCACGACGCACTCCGAGGGCGGGCTGACCGCCGCGGACTTCGAGCTCGCCGCGAGCATCGACGCGCTCGCCTAGCGCCGCCGCTGCTGGTACGTTTGCCCGCTCACGGATGACCGACGACGAGCCTCCTCGAAGTAGGACCGCCCCCAGGGGCCTGCCAGCCCGTGAGGGTCCGCCGTGACCGAGCTGCTGCTCCTGGTCGGCGTAGCCGTGCTCGTCGCGGCGAACGGCTTCTTCGTCGCGGCCGAGTTCGCGCTGGTGCGCGCCCGCGACCAGAAGATCGACCAGATGGTCGAGGAGGGGCTGCGCGGCGCCGCGCTCGCGCGCGTCCAGGTCGACCGGATCGACGAGTACCTGTCGGCCTGCCAGCTCGGCATCACGATGGCGTCGATCGGCATCGGCTTCCTCGGCGAGCCGGCGATCGCGAGCCTGCTCGAGGAGCCGCTGGGCAACGTGATGAGTCACGGCGTCGCGGTCGTGATCGCCTTCACGATCTCGTACATGATCGTTACCGCCGCTCACATCACCGTCGGCGAGCAGGTGCCGAAGATCTACGCGATCACCCATCCGGAGCTGATCGCGCGGCGCGCGTCGCGGCTGCTGGCAGCCTTCCGCACGGTCTTCAAGCCGCTGATCTGGGCGCTCAACAGCGCGTCGAACGCGATGCTGCGCTGGGTCGGCGTCGACGCCAAGGCCGACTTCGAGGACGATCTCTCCAACGCCGAGGACCTCAAGCTGCTGATCGTCCGCAGCGCGACCGGCGGCAAGATCGACCCCGGCGAGGCGGGCATGCTGTCGGGCGTCTTCCACCTCCATGAGCAGGAGGCGCGCCAGGTGATGACGCCGATCCCGGCGGTCGTCACGGTCGACGTCTCCGCGACCGCCGAGCAGGCGCTGCGCCGCTGCGTCGACTCCGGCCACACGCGGCTGGTCGTCACCGAGGACGGCAACACCGACCGGGTGCGCGGCATCGTCCACAACAACTCGCTCGCGCGGCGGGTGCTCAACGAGGGGCCCGACGCGTCGATCGAGAGCAGCGTCAAGGACGCGCTGATCGTGCCGGAGACGAAGTCGCTCGACGACCTGCTGGCCGACCTCCAGCGCGAGCGCGCCTCGCTCGCCGTCGTGATCGACGAGTACGGCCGCACGAGCGGGATCGTCTCGATCGAGGACATCGTCGAGGAGGTGGTGGGGGAGATCGCCGACGAGACCGACCCGGCCGTCGCCGCCATCCGCCAGCTAGCCAACGGCGACTGGTGGGTCCGCGGCCACGTTCCGATCACCGACCTGGCCGACTACGGCCTCGAGCTGCCGGTCGACTCCGACGCCTACAACTCGGTCGGCGGCTACGTGTTCGGCGAGCTCGGCCGGCTGCCGAAGCGCGGCGACATGGTGCGCTCGAACGGCTACTCGCTGCGTGTCGAGTCGGTGCGCGAGAACCGGATCGACGCGGTCCGGATCCGCGACCACCGCCACGAGGCCGACCACGGCGGCAGCGGCGGCGCCGGCGACGAGGTCGCGTTCGATCCGGAGCCGCGCGAGTCGACCGAGGGCGCCTGAGCTAGCCGGCGGGCGCCGCGCGCGGCGGCGCTCAGCGTGCGTCGTAGCTGTAGAAGCCGGCGCCCGACTTGCGTCCGAGCTTGCCCTCCGCGGCGAGCTGGCGTACGCGGTCGGGCACCTCGACGTCGATCGACTCGCCGATCGCGACCGCGACGTCGAGCCCGACGAAGTCGAGCAGCGCGAGCGGGCCCATCGGGTGGCCGGCGCCGAGCTTCATGCAGGCGTCGACCGCCTCCGGCGCGAGCTGCTGGTCGTCCATCACGCGCACCGCGTCGAAGAGGTAGGGGAAGAGCAGCCGGTTGACGACGAAGCCGGGCGCGTCGGCGACCTCGACGGCGGTCTTGCCGAGCGCCTCGCAGAGCGCGGTGATGCGCGCGCGGGTGGCGTCGGCGGCCGTCTCGGGGAAGGCGATCTCGACCAGCTTCATCTTCTCGACGGGGTTGAAGACGTGGAGCGCGGCGAAGCGCTCGGGGCTGCCGCTGGCCTGCGCCAGCTCGGCGACCGAGAGCGAGGAGGTGGTCGAGGCGAGCAGCGCGTCGGCGGGTTGCAGCGCCGCGATCCGGGCGAGCAGGTCGGACTTGACGGCCGGGTCCTCGGCGACGGCCTCGACGACGATCGTGGCGCCGGCGAGGTCGTCGAGGTCGGTGGTGACCTCCGCGCCCGCGCCGATCCGCTCGGCGGCGCGCTCGGCGGACGCCTCGCTGCGCGCCCAGACGAGGATCGGGATCGCCGGGATGCGGGCGGCCGCCGCGCGGGCCAGACCGCAGGCGATCGCGCCGCTACCGGCGATGCCCAGTCGCTCGCTGCCCGCGTCGCCGCCCATCGGCGCGGCAGCCTAGTCGAAAACTGCCCTGTTCCGCTCTCCAGAGCCGCTCGGATCGGACTGGCTGACTGGCTAGTCAATCGAGTAACCTGGGGTCAGAAGGCGTACGCAGAGAGGGCGCGACGCCGCATCCAAATTTTCCGAAGGGACTCAGCGAGATGCGAAACGGAAGCCGTGAGGTCGTCATCGTCGAGGCGGTCCGCACCCCGATCGGCCGTGGCCACAAGGAGAAGGGCTACTACAAGGACACGCACCCGTCCAACCTGCTCGCGCAAGACCTACAGCGAGGTCATCGAGCGCGTCCGGGATCGACCCGGCCCGAGGTCGAGGACGTCGATCGCCGGCTGCGTCCAGCAGTTCGGCGAGCAGGCGCTCAACATCGGCCGCAACGCCTGGCTCGAGGCCGGCCTGCCGATCGAGACGCCGGCCACGACGATCGACCGCCAGTGCGGCTCGGCCCAGCAGGCGGTCAACTTCGCCGCCGCGCATGATCGCCGCCGGCGTCCACGACGTGGCGATCGGCTCGGGCGTCGAGCACATGGGCCACATCGGCTTCGCCGACGGCCTCAAGGTGATGGCGCGACTACGGCTCCGGCTTCTCCGACCGAGCTGATGGAGAAGTACAACCTGATCCCGCAGGGCATCTCGGCCGAGATGATCGCCGACCAGTGGGAGATCCCGCGCTCCGAGCTCGACGAGCTGGCGCGTGCGCTCGCACGCAGCTCGCGCACCAGGCGACCGAGGAGGGCCGCTTCGAGCGCGAGATCGTCCCGTTCGCGGTCAACGGCGACACCTACGTCACCGACCAGGGCATCCGTCCCGGCACCGACGCTCGAGACGCTGGCGGCGCTGAAGCCGGCCTTCAAGGAGGACGGCAAGATCACCGCCGGCAACTCGTCGCAGATCTCCGACGGCGCCGCCGCGGTGCTGCTGATGGCGCGCGAGAAGGCCGACGAGCTCGGCCTGAAGCCGCGCGCCCGGATCGTCGACCAGATCACGGTCGGCGTCGACCCGGTGATCATGCTCACCGGCCCGATCCCGGCGACCGCGCAAGCTGCTCGAGCGCAACGGGATGAAGATCGACGACATCGACCTGTTCGAGATCAACGAGGCCTTCGCCCCGGTCGTCGCCGCCTGGCAGCGCGAGCTCGACGCCCGACATGGACCGCGTCAACGTCAACGGCGGCGCGATGGCGCTCGGCCACCCGCTCGGCTCGACCGGCGCCCGCCTGATCACCACGCTGCTGCACGAGCTCGAGCGCTCCGACAAGAACGTCGGCCTCGTGACGATGTGCTGCGGCGGCGGCCTCGGCACCGGCACGCTGATCGAGCGGATCTAGCCTCCGGGCAAGCAGTCTGAGACGAAGCTGCGGTTGCGGTCGGAGTTCGGCCGCGATCGCAGCTTCGGAGTTCTCGCCGGCAGGTTCGTCAGCGACCGGCGGCGAGCCAGTCGATCAAGCCCGCGACTTTCTCCCAGTCCTCCGCCTCGCGGGCCGCGATCAGGTCGGTCAGCGCCTGCGGCTCGACCGACAGCAGCGCCTCGGCGCCGGCCGAGGTCCAGCGCACCAGGGCGTGGTGGACGAGCGTGTCGACCGGGACGCCGGTCGCCTTCGACAGGTTCTCGAACGTCGGCAGCGGGTCGACGCTGCAGCGACAGCTCGGCTTGCCGCGCGAACTCGCGGTGCTCGGGTGGGACGGTCATGGGCTCATCATGGCTCGATGGGGCGAGTCACGGGTCTGTGGCGTTCCAGGCCGAGTTCGCGTCGACGCGTCCTGCGGGCGGAAGGTGAAGCGCCGAGGCGGCGCCCTTCGATCGCCAACGAATGGGTCCGGTTGTCCCCGGATGGAGTTCGAGTCTCCCGCCTTCCGCCGAAGATCGAGCTGGCCGTGTACGCGGCGGGGTGCGAATGGCAGCGTGCCCGCGGTTGACGTCCGCCAGGCGCGGCGTGCCGGCCAGCAGATCTTCTTCGGGGACGAGCAGAAGTGCTAGCTTCAAGGTCCAGTCGTTGGCGATCGCAGGAGGTCCGACAGGGACCTTTCACCATGGCAGCGGCCCGTCTGGTTCTAGGCGGGCCGCTCTCTGCTGGTCGCTCATTGTCGGGGCGTTGGCGGTCGTGACCGTGGTTGTCATGCTGGACGGGTGGAGTCGTTCGGGACCGTGGTGATCGTCGTGTCGGTGCTGGGCGCGGTGGCGGCGGCGCTGGCGTTCGTGCGCAGCGGTCGGGTGTACGAGGAGCTGGGGAAGGGCGACCTGGCGCTCGACCAGTCCGCGGCGAAGGGGCCTGAGCCGGGCAGCCCGGCGTGGCGGGCGGAGGCGGACATGGAGCTGCGGCAGCTGCTGGAGGCCAAGGCGGCGCGGGCCGAAGCGCGGGGGAGGAGCCGATCGACGTCGAGCGGGAGCTGGCGCGGCTGAGCGGTCAGGCGGCGACGGCGCACCGACCCCGCGCTGCGCGCCGAGGTGCGCGACATGGTGATCGCGACGAACGAGCGGCGCGCCCGGCGCGGGCAACCGCCGCTCGACGTCGACGAGGAGATCGAGCGGCGCCTGCGCGACGCCGGGCGGGCTCTAGCCAGGCGGTTCGCAGCGACGAATGAAGCATTGATGGGGTTGACACCCCATCAATCGTTCGATCGTCGCTCAGGCGGCGCCGTTGCCGGGCTGGCCCGACTCCAGCCGCGCGATCAGCTCGTCGAGGCGCAGCTCCTCGAGGTCCTTGCCGACCGCCTCGAGCTCGCTGGCGCAGTAGACGACGAGGTCGCGGCCCTCCTTGACGAGGTCGTGCGTCTCGCGCAGGCTCGGCGGCGCCGGAGTCGAGCCGCTTGATGATCTCCTCCAGCCGCTCGGCGGCGGTCTCGTAGGACTTGGGGGGCGCGCTGGCTTGGAGGTCGTCGCTCATTCCTCCTCGATTCTGGCGCGCACGGCGGCGTCGTGGAACCTGACGGTGAGGTCGCGGAGCTTGCGGGCGGCCTCGGCGCTGGTGACCAGCTCGCCGGTCGGGGTCCTCGACGAGGGCGTAGCCGCGGGCGAGCATCTGCTCGGGCTCCTGCTTGGCGGCCTCGGCCTTGCGCTCGATGACGAGGCGGTGGCGGGCGGTGTGCTCGGCGCGGGCTGTGAGCTGGCGGGCGCTGGAGGCGCGCAGCTCGCGTGCCTTCTGGTGCAGCCAGGTGCGCTGGCGGGCGACGTGCTCGTTCGGCGCGCGCGAGAGCGCGGCGAGGTGCGCGGGCGCGGCCGACGAGCGCGCGGCGGCCGCGGCGCTCGAGGCGCTGGGCGGCGGCGAGCACGCCGGCGCGCGCCTGGCCGCAGTCGACGCGGACGGCCGTCTCGGCGGCGTGGGTCGGCGTCGAGCAGGCGACGGCGGCGACGTCGTCGATCAGCGTGCGATCGGTGTGGTGGCCGACCGAGGCGATCACCGGGACGGGCAGCAGCGCGACGGTGCGGCAGAGCGTCTCGTCGCAGAAGGCGAACAGGTCGGCCAGCGAGCCGCCGCCGCGCGCGACGACGATCGCGTCGACCTCGCCGACCGCCGCCAGGTCCTGGAGCGCGCGGGCGATCGCGCGGCGCGGCGTGGCGGTCCTGGACCGGCGCGAAGCCCCAGACGAGGCGGCCGGCCCAGCCGCGGCGGCGCAGCCCGGCGAGCACGTCGTCGCGCGCCTTGCCGCCCTCGCCGGTGACGACGCCGATCGAGCGCGGCAGCGCCGGACGGCGGCAGCTGCTTCTGCGGCTCGAACAGGCCCTCGGCGTGCGAGCCGCGGCGCAGGCGCTCGAGCTGCGCGAGCAGGTCGCCCTCGCCGGCCACGCGCAGGCCGGTCGCGCGGAACGAGAACGAGCGGCGAGGACGTGCGCGCTGCCGGGGTAGTAGTCGCAGCCGCCGGCCACGACGACCTGGGCGCCGTCGCCAGCGGCTCGACGCCCGAGCGCGTCGAAGTCGTCGCGCCACATCGAGCACGGCAGCGCGCCGCGGTCGTCGCGCAGCTCGAAGTAGACGGCCTTCGCCCGGCTCGCCGAGATTCGACACCTCGCCGAACACCTGCACGCGCGCGAGCTCGCGCAGCCGCGTCGCGCAGCGCCCCGGCGTAGCTCGCCGACCGGGAACGGGCCCGGCAGCTCGCTGCCCCGGCGATCCCGACCGGCGGGATCCGCTGCTGCCCGGCTCGCCATCACGTCGTGTTCGCAGCCACCGCCGGCGCGCCGGCGCAGACCGCGGCCGCCGTGACGGCCGAGAGTCCGCCCCGGCGCGGCGTAGGCCGCCAGCCGGCGCCGGGGTCCGTCCGGGGCAGCAGATCGCGCGGCGGCGATCAGGTCGTCGGTGATCGCCTCGACCGTGCCCGCGCCGCCGGCGAGCGCGCGCCCTGGCACGTCCGCGCCGAGGCGGCGCAGCCGTACGCTCGGCCAGCGCGACGGAACGTTCTCGTCTTCGCGGCCCATGCCGCGCCGAGATCTACCGCCACGCCACGGGTTACCGCTCGGCGCGCGTCGTCAGGCGATGCTCATGGTCGCCTACCGCGACCACCGGGGAGACGTCCGAGGCCGCGAGCTGACCGGCGCCGACGCTCGCGCTGCTCGACCGATGATCCGGCGCGTCCGGGCAACAGGAACCGCGTCAGCCGTCGGCGACCTCGTCGGTACGGCGCGCTCGAGCGCCTCGGCCCGATCGCGCCGAGGTGATGGGGCGCTTCGCGACCGCGCCGAGCTGGGGCGGCTCCCAGATCACCGCCGCCGGCCGTGCGAGCTGCTTCCTGCGGCATCGACCGCTACGTCGTGCGCCGGCACCGCGCCACCGCGCTGCGGCTGCTGCGCGACGCGTGATCGGCGCCGCCAGCGCTGGGGGATCGCGCAGGCCCCGCACCGCGGCTGGACGCTCCACTTCGAGGGCGGCTGGGGCGACTACGGCGAGGTCGACCACCAGGTCGCGCTGCTGCGCAACGCGCGGCCAGCGCCGCGCTCGCCGTCGGCCGATCCTGCACCGACACGGCTTCCTGTCCCCAGGCCTACGGAAGCAGACCGATCGAGGGCGTCGCCCGCCGGCCTGCTGCGCGGCCTCGGCCCGAGCAGACCGGCCAGACGCGAGGAAGCTCCGTGGCGCAGCCGGCCAGCGTCGCGCTAGGGTCGCGACCGTGGACCTGACCCTGTCGCCCGAGCGAGCAGGCCTTCCGCGACGAGCTGCGCGCGCTGGCTCGAGGAGAACCACCCCGGGCGAGGAGCCCGACGGGCGACGAGGCCGGCTTCGAGTTCCGGCGCGACTGGCAGCGCAAGCTCGCACGAGGCCGGCTGGGCCGGCCTGTCGTGGCCGGAGGAGTACGGCGGCCGCGGCGCGACGCTGATCGAGCAGGCGATCTTCAACGAGGAGATGGTGCGCGCGCAGGCGCCCGCAGCCCGCCAACGTGCTCGGCCTGGTCATGGGCGGGCCGGTGGTCATCGCCCACGGCACCGAGGAGCAGAAGGAGCGCTACCTCGAGCCGATCCTGTCCGCCGAGGAGATCTGGTGCCAGGGCTTCTCCGAGCCGGAGTCCGGCTCCGACCTCGCCTCGCTGAAGACGCGCGCGGTGCAAGCGACGGCGACGAGTGGGTCGTGACCGGCCAGAAGGTCTGGACGACGTTCGCCCACGAGGCGAAGTGGTGCATGCTCGTCGCGCGCACCGACCGCGACGCGCCCAAGCACAAGGGCCTGACCTACTTCCTCATGGACATGGAGCAGGACGCCGTCCAGGTCCGGCCGCTGCGCCAGATCACCGGCGAGGCCGAGTTCAACGAGCTGTTCATCGAGGAGGCGCGGATCCCCGACGAGAACGTCGTCGGCGGCGTCGGGCAACGGCTGGATGGTCGCGATCACGACGCTGATGCACGAGCGCGCCGGCGCTCGGCGTTCGGCGTCCGCGGTCGCGCTCAAGATCGCGCTCGGCGAGCTGATCGAGCTCGGCGCAAGCGAGCAGCGGCGCTCGGCCGACGACCCGATCATCCGCCAGCGGATCGCCGCAGCTCTACATCGAGTCCGAGGCGCTGCGCCTCAACGCCTCGCGCGGCCTGACCGCGCAGATGAAGACCGGCATCCCCGGCCCCGAGGGCTCGCTCGCGCAAGTGGCAGTGGTCGCGACGTCAACCAGGCGCTGACCGAGCTGGCGATCGACGATCCGCGGGCCGGAGGCGCCCGCTCGACGACGACCGCTGGACCTACCGCTTCCTGCGCGCCCGCGCCAACTCGATCGAGGGCGGCACCACCGAGATCCTCAAGAACATCATCGCCGAGCGCGTGCTCGGCCTGCCGAGGCTGCGTAGCGATGAACTTCGACTTCACCGACGAGCAGCAGGCGATCAAGGGCACGGCGCGCGACCTCCTCGCCGGCGCGCTTCAAGCCGGACGAGGTGCGCGAGCTGGCCGAGGACGAGCGCGTACGACGACGCGCCCTGGGCGCGAGATCGTCGCGAGCTCGGCTGGCCGGGCATCGTCGATCGCCGAGGAGCACGGCGGCCAGGGGCTCGGCGTGGTCGAGCTCGTGATCCTGCGGAGGAGCTCGGCTACGCGCTCGCGCCGCTCGCCGTTCCTCTCGAACGCCGCCGCCGGGCTCGTGATCCAGCACGCCGGCAGCGACGAGCAGAGCGACCGCTGGCTGCCGGGCATCGCCTCCGGCGAGGCGCGCGGCGACCGTCGGCGTGCTGCGGCGACGGCGTCGCGGCGCTCGTGCCCGACGCCGAGAGCGCCGCGGCGATCGTCGTGCGTCGCCGATGCACGGCGGTCGCGGCTGGCGTCGTGCCGACGCCGGCGACTGCGAGATCGAGCCGCTCGACGCGATCGACCCGACGCGCCGCTACGCGCGCGTCACGCCGCCGGCGGCGCCGGCGAGCCGCTCGGCGGGCGACGTCGCGCGCGGCGCTCGACCGGATCGCGCGTCGGCGCTCGCGGCCGAGCTCGTCGGGCGTCGCCCAGCGCGCGATGGAGATGGCCGTCGAGTACGCGAAGGACCGCCAGCAGTTCGACCGGCCGATCGGCGCCTACCAGGCGCGTCTCGCACCGCTGCGCGGAGATGCTGCTGCGAGATCGAGGGCGCCCGCTCGGCCACCTACTACGCGGCCTGGGCGGCCGACGCCGAGCCCGAGTCGCTGCCGCTGGCCGCGTCGATGGCGAAGGCCTACGCCTCCGACGCCGGCTGGCGCGTGACCGCGTCGCGCGCTCCAGGTCCACGGCGGCATCGGCTTCACCTGGGAGCACGACCTGCACTTCTTCCTCAAGCGCGCCAAGGCCGACGGCGCAGCTGTTCGGCTCCGCCGCGCGAGCACCGCGAGCGCGTCGCCGCGCTCAGCGGGCCTCGGTTAGTAGCGGGGGCTTGCTAGACAGCCGGCCGGTCGGCGAGCGAGGGCATCGTCGGCGCTCGCCCTGGCCCGGCGTCGCCGCGGCGCTCGGAGCCCTCGGCGAGCCGCTCCAGCCGCGCGATCTCGCGCTCGCCGAGCCACGCGGGCCGGATGGTCGTCCGGCAGGCCCGGCGATCAGCGTCGCGGATGCGGTTGCGGATCTGGAGCGCGAAGTGCGGGGTGGAGGCGCCCATCAGCTGGTGGACGTCCTCGACCGTCGGCTCGCGCGTCATGCGCTCCGGGCTGCTCGTACTCGCTCACGCGCGGAAAGTCTACGCGAGCGCTGGCGCCTGCACCGGGATCGAGCTCGGTGACGGCGTCGATCTGGGCCTGCTCGTCGACCGAGATCGCGTCGTCGTCGCCGAGGATCCAGACGTGGTTGTAGACCGCCTGCGCTCGGGTCGTCCTCGTAGCCGGGCTGGACGTCGAGCAGGTAGCGCTCGAGCGTCGCGCGGCAGCGTGCCGGCGTTGTCGGTCAGCAGCAGCGGCGCGAAGATGCCGCGCGCCGGCGAGCGTTGCCGCGGCGGCGGCGTCGAGCGGGCGCGAGACGCTCGCGACGGTGAAGTTGTGGCCCGGGACGGTCGCGCCCCAGCCGAAGTCGCCGTCCTTGTAGCGCGCGAACTCGATCGCGTTGTCGACCGGGTCGGCGCGCCGATCCGCGTACGTGCGGCCGAGCTTGCCGCAGCTGCGTCGACGACCTTGTCGGAGATCGCCGCGGCGCGGCCCGAGCACGTAGATGTTCGGGCTTGTCGTGCGCGGCGAGCGCCTTGCGCGTCGCGGCCGGGACCGTGTCGCGCTGGGTCGAACAGCACCGGGTCGCCGGAGCGGGCCGCCCAGGCGGCGGCGGGCATCGCGTACTCGGGCCTGCTCGCCGGACGCGACGACCACGTCGCTCCGACGGCTTGCCGCGCGCGGCGGTCGAAGAACGTGTCGATCGCGGCGGCGAGCGCGTACGGGTCGGCGCCCGTCGGATCGCGTCGCCTTGCAGAAGCCGTCGGCGCGTCGCCGGCTCGTCGCCGACGCGGATCACCTGCGCGTCGCTCGGCGAGCGTCGGACGCCGCGTCGGCTGCGAGCCGCGCGAGCGTGTCGGCCGAGACGGCCGGCAGGTCGCCGCCGTCGGTGAGCAGGATCGGCGCGCCGATCGGCTGGGCGGCCAGAGCACCGACGCCGCGGTCACGGCGCCCTGCCAGTCGTCCGTGTCGACGAGCGCGACGGCGTTCGGCCGCGTCTCGACGCGATGGTCGAGGGGAAGACGGCGCTGGCGACGCCGGCGGCGTCGGCGGTCGCGTCGGCGCCGCCGACGCGGGTCGTGTTCTTCGTCGCGATCGACCGGGAAGCCGAGCTTGCGCGGCGGCCTCGCTTGTCGTGCCGACGTCGGCGCCGAGCTGCGGCGGGCGGCTGTCGTCGCTGCTCGACGCTGCAGCCGCCGGCGGCACGGCGCCGCGAGGGCCACCGAGCGGTGGCCGCGATCCAGCGACACGCCCGCACGGCGGCGGAGACTAGGCCAGCCCGCGCGGGCGTCCGCGCTCGGTGCGGTCCACCGCAGTGGTTGACTAGTCAGTCGATCCGTGGTTGACTGGTCAGTCAACGATCCAGCGATCCGGAAAGGCTTCACCCGTGGACTTCCGCCTCAACGACGAGCAGCTGCGAGTTCCAGCAGCACTGCCGCCACTTCGCCGCCGAGGTGATCCGGCCGGTCGCCGCCAAGCACGACCGCGAGCAGTGCGTCCCGTGGGACGTCGATCAAGCGAGGCGCGCAGCGTGGGACCTGCACGGCGCTCGACGTACATCCAGAAGATGGGCACCGACCCCGACGGGCATGCTCGGCGTCATCTACGCCGAGGAGCTGCACTGGGGCTGCGCCGGGCATCGCGCTCGCGATCTCCGGCTCCGGCGCTCGCCGCCGCCGGCATCGCCTCCTCCGGCACGCCCGAGCAGATCGGCCGCTGGGTGCCCGAGTGCTTCGGCATCGGCGACGAGATCAAGCTCGGCGCCTACGCCGTCACCGAGGCCGGCGCCGGCTCCGACGTCAAGTCGCTGCGCACCACCGCGCAAGCGCGACGGCGACGAGTGGGTCCTCAACGGCACCAAGGTCTTCATCTCCAACGGCGGCATCGCCGACGTCAACGTCGTCGTCGCGACCGTCGACCCCGAGCTCGGCCACCGCGGCCAGGCCTCGTTCGTCGTCCCGAAGGACACGCCCGGCCTCTCGCAGGGCAAGAAGGAGGACAAGATCGGCATCCGCGCCTCGCAGACCGCCGAGGTCGTGCTCGAGGACTGCCGCATCCCGGTCGACAACCTGCTCGGCGGCATGGACAAGCTGAGCGCAAGCTGGAGCGCGCGCGCTCGCGGCCAGACGCGGCGGCGCGTCGAACGCGCTCGCGACCTTCGAGATCACGCGCCCGATGGTCGGCGCCTCGGCGCTCGGCATCGCGCGGCCGCCTACGAGTGGACGCTCGACTACCTCGAGGGCCGCTCGACGAGAACGGCCCGCTGCTCGAGCAGCAGCGCGATCCAGCAGGTGCTCGCCGACGTCGCGACCGAGATCGAGGCCGCGCGCCTGCTCGTCTAGCGCGCCGCCTGGATGGGCCGCAACGGCGTCCCGATGACCGGCGGCCAGGGCTCGATGTCGAAGCTGAAGGCCGGCGACGTGACGATGTGGGCGACGACCGACGCTGATGGACCTCGTCGGCCCCGACGCGCCAGTCGACGGACTGCCCGCTCGAGAAGTGCTTCCGCGACGCGAAGATCTACCAGCTCTTCGAGGGCACGGCCCAGGTCCAGCGGCTGGTGATCTCGCGCATGCAGCGGGCGGAGTACCAGCGAGCGGCTGCAGGCCGCCGCCGGCGCGCTGTCCGGTACGGCTGCCTAGAATTCACGGCACGTCCAGCCGCCGTGTGGGCGGGTGGTCCGGCTTCTCGCCTTCGGGCGGGCGCCCGATTTGAGGGTCGAGAAGCTGGATCACCTGCCGGCCGCGCCCGCCGCCGGCGGTTGGCGCGACAATCACTGTCGTGGAGCTATCGCTAGCGCCCGGTCCGATCGCTCTACCTGCTGGTCGCGGAGGTCCTCTACCTGCGTGCGGTGCGGGTGCTCGGCCGGCGCGGCTATGCGGTGCCGTTCTGGCAGCAGGTCGCCTGGCACGTCGCGGTCGCCTGCATGGCGGTCGGCGCTGCTGGGGCCCGCTCGACCCGCTCGCCGACGAGCTGCTCGGTCGCGCACATGGGCCAGCACCTGCTGATCGCCGACATCGCCGCGCCGCTGCTGCTCGTCGGCCTGCGCACCCCCGTCTACGCCTTCCTGCTGCCGAAGCCGGTACTGGTCCCGCTCGCGCGCTGCAAGCCGCTGCGACGCGGCATTCCGCTTCCTGCGCCAGCCGCTCGTCGCCGTCCCGGTCTGGATCATCACTCTCTACACCTGGCACTTCGGCTTCATGTTCGAGGCGGCGCTCGACCAACGACCTCGTCCACGCGCTCCAGCACCAGTCGTTCGTGCTCGCGTCGCTGCTGGTCTGGTGGTCGGTGATCGAGCCGAAGAAGCGGCGACTGCCCGGCGAGCTCTGGAAGGTGCCCTACCTGCTCGGCGCGCGCCTCGCCGGGATGTTCCTCGGGATGGCGTTCATCATCATGCGCACGCCCGCCTACGAGCAGTACGTGCGCAACGCCGCCGAGCACGGCTGGTCGCCGCTCACCGACCAGCAGGTCGCCGGCGGCATGATGCTCGGACTCGACCTGGTCGTGATGCTGTTCGCGACCGGCTTCTTCTTCTTCAGGTCGGGCCAGGACCATGACCGCGCCGAGGCGCGGCGGCGCTCGGCCGTCGCCGGCTGACCGGTCGGGCGGATCGCGAGGCACTAGTCTTGGCTCTCGCTGGTTTCGAACCCCTCGAGGGCTAAAGGAGATAACAGATGGCAGGCCTGGGCGGACGTATGTCAACGGTCGTGAAGGCCAAGATCTCGAAGCTGCTCGATCGGGCCGAGGACCCGGCCGAGACGCTCGACTACGGCTATCAGAAGCAGGTCGAGCTGCTTCAGAACGTCAAGAAGGGGATCGCCGACGTCACGACCTCGAAGAAGCGGCTGCAGATGCAGTCGCAGAAGATCGAGCAGTCGGTCGTCAAGCTCGACACCCAGGCGCGTCAGGCGCTCGCCCAGGGCCGTGAGGATCTCGCCCGCGCCGCGCTCGAGCGCAAGACCGTCGCCCAGACCGAGCTGCAGTCGCTCGACCAGCAGATCGCAGGAGCTCGCAGACCCAGCAGGAGCAGCTGACCGCAGAACGAGAAGAAGCTGCGCACCAAGATCGAGGCCTTCCGCACCAAGAAGGAGGTCATCAAGGCCCAGTACTCCGCCGCCGAGGCGCAGGTCAAGATCTCCGAGGCCGCCAACGGAGTCGGCGAGGAGATGGCCGACCTCGGCCTGGCGATCCAGCGCGCCGAGGACAAGACCGAGAACGATGCGCGCCCGCGCCGGCGCCGTCGAGGAGCTCGAGGCCGCCGGCACGTTCGACGACCTCTCGCAGCTCGGCGGCGGCCAGGACGACATCGACCGCGAGCTGGCGCAGCTCGGCGCCGAGTCGCAGGTCGACGACGAGCTGGCCGCGATGAAGGCCGAGCTGGGCCCGGGCGGTGGCGGCGAGTCGCCGCAGCTCGGCAACGGAGAGGAGAGCGAGTGATCGTTCGCATCTCCGGCGAGGGTCAGTACCGCCTGCCCGACGCCGACGCGGAGCGGCTCAACGAGCTGGACAACCGCGCCGTCGCCTCCGTCGAGGCCGGCGACGAGACCGGCTTCGGCGAGCTCTGGGCCCAGATGCTCGCGCTCGTCGAGGCCGACGGCGAGGCGATCGGCGACGACGAGCTCGTCCCCTCCGACGTCATCCTCCCGCCGCGCGACTCCAGCTTCGCCGAGGCCGCCGCCGAGTTCACCGGCGAGGGCCTGATCCCGGACTGAGCGGCGACGTGAGCCTCCAAGCCGCTGGTCACCGGCACCGACTTCATCTGCGTGCCCGCCAAGGACATCGAGCAGTCGCGGCGGTTCTACGCCGACGTGCTGGGGCTGGAGCAGTCGAGCGCCTGGCAGCGGCCGGGCGAGGAGCCGATGGGGATCGAGTTCGAGACGGGCAACCTGACGGTGGCGATCGTCGATGCCGAGCGGGTCGGGATGAGCGGGACGCCGCACAGCGCGCCGATCGAGTTCCGGGTCGACGACGTGGCGGCGGCGCGCGAGCAGCTGGAGGCCGAGGGCGTGGAGTTCAAGGGGGAGATCATCGACAGCGGCGTCTGCCACCAGACGTTCTTCGAGGACCCGGCCGGCAACGCGCTGGCGCTGCATCACCGCTACGCGCCGCGCGCCTGACCGGCGCCGGGCGCGGATCGAACGCACTCCGCGCGTCTGACGGAGCGGTGACCCACCGCTAGCGTCGAATGGATGCCGGAGCGCGCGATCCTCGTTCGCGCAGGGCTTGCGATCCTGGCCGTCACCGCCGTTTCGCTGCTCTTCATCGCGTCCTACGCCGGGGCGTTGCACGAGCCGCGACCGCACGACGTGCCGGTCGCCGTCGACGCGCGCGTGCCGGCCGCGGTCGCCGCGGGGCTCGACCGCACGAGCGCTGTGCGGGTCGATCGGGTCGACACGGCCGACGACGCCGTGCGGGCGATCGACGAGCGCGAGGCCTACGGCGCTGTCGTCGTCGACCGCCGCGGGCTCCTGCTGATCGTCGCGCCGGCCGCGGGCCCGTCGGTCGCCGAGGCGCTGCGCGAGGGCGTGGCGCCGGCGCTGCGGCAGACCGGCGCGCCGGTCCGGGTCGCCGAGGTCCACCGACTGCCGAGCGCCGACAGCCGCGGGCTCGTCGGCTTCTACCTGGCCGTGGGGTGGATCGTCGGGGCCTACCTCGGGGCGTCGTTCCTCGGCCTGATCTTCGGCGACCGGCCCGGCAGGCGCCACACCGTCTGGCGGCTCGGGGCGCTCGCCGTCGTGGCCGTCCTGGTCGGCTTCGCGGGGGCGGCGGTCGGGAGCGCGATCGGCGACTTCGGCGGTTCGGTCCTGCTGCTCGGGCTGATCGGCGCGCTCTGCGTGATGGCCGTCGGCGCGGTGACGCTGGCGCTGATGTCGGCGCTCGGCCTGATCGGGATCGGCGTCTCGATCCTGATCTTCGTCGTGCTCGGCAACCCCTCGTCGGGCGGTCCGTTCGAGAGCGTGCTGCTGCCCGCGTTCTGGCGCGAGACCGGTCCGCTGATCCCGACCGGCGCGGTCACGACCGCGATCCGCGACATCGCCTACTTCCCGGACGCCTCGCTCGCCGGGCCCGTGCTGGTGATCCTGGGGTGGCTGGTCGTCGGCGTGGTCGCCGCGCTGGCGCTGGGGCGCCGCCGCGGCGACCCCACCGACGACGAGGCCGCGGCCTCGATGGAGCGCCGCGTCCGCCCCGTAGCCGGACGTGGGTCAGTCGCCGAGGACGCGGCCCGGGCCGATCACCGCCAGGTGGAGCGTGAACGCGCTAACGGCCCAGGCACTGAGTGCGATCCAGACCAGCAGCGCGCTAGGGCTGCTGCGAAACCGTTGCTGGATCGCGACCGCCACCGCCGTGACCACCGGCGCGGCGACCGCGACCAACAGGCCGCACACGGCCAGGTAAGACCCCAGATGCGGCTGGACTCGCTCGATCAGATCCTGTCCGAGGAGGAGCCAGAGGATCGTGTAGAGCGAGGTGGTCAGCACCGTTGCCCAGATCGGGACGGTGAGGATGTCGCGCCGAAGTGCGCGCCAATGGCTCGCCTGCCACACGGTCGCGACGATTGCTGTGAGGCCGGCAACCCACTGGACCGAGACCGTCCACTCCTCGATCGGGAGTCTGGCGACCGCCCGCGGTCGCCAGATCAGGCCCGAGTCCTTGACGAGTACGAGTTCGAAGCCGACCAGCAGGGCGCAGCCGGCCAGGGCCCCTCCGGCGAGGCCGATCCTCGCGACCCGCTCTCGCTCGCCGGTCCGCCAGAGGACGGCCAGCGCAAGGGCCCCCGCGGTGGCGATCAGCGCAAGGGACGGCCAGAATTCGCCGCGATCTCCAGCGATCCGCCAGAGCTCGACGAGGCATGCCGATCCGATCAAGGTCATCAACACCGCCCCCGTCTGGCTCTCGCGGGAGGTCGGCAGGCCGGCGATCGTGAGCAGGACAATGGCGCAGGTCCCGATCGGGACGACCGCGCGGACCGGCACGGGCCATGAGTCCAACCAGCTCCCAGCCGCGCTCCACGCGGTGAACGCGAACCACAGCAGCCCGATCGCCGCGACGGCGCCGATCGCCGCCAACGGCCCCCGGGCTCCGGGGGCGGTCGGGTCGGTCATCCAGTCCCGAAGTTGCTTCAGCCCGCGGATCGCATCGATCTGGATGCCGCGCGCCGAGTTGGCCAGCGCCCGGAGCTCGTCGCGGATGCGCGTCAGGGAACCGACGGAGCGGTGATTCTTGCGAGCCGACTGTGCGGAGCGGATCTCCGATCGGATTCGAGTCGGGTCGCTGGGCAGGGCGGTTGTCGCCGCGTCGGGGTCGCTGCCGATCAACGCCGAGACCAGGGCGCGCGCGAAGGCGCGCGCGTCCTTGAAGTGTTCGGCGCGGACCGCGGAGTCAACCTCGAAGGCCCTCGCAAAGACGGGGGTGAGACTGTGCGGGAGCGTCGCTTGAAGGGACGCCGGCGGTCGGGCGTCCGGCCGGCCACCGCGATGTGCGTCGATGCTCTCGCCGACCGTGAAAGGAGTCTCGCCCGTCAGCAGCTCGTAAGCAACGACCGCGAGCGAGTAGATGTCGCTCGCTCGTACGCCATCGCCAACGAACCGCTCGGGGGCCGTGTAGGGCTTGTTGCCGAAACCGTCGTTGTGGCTGGTGACCCCCTCGTCGAACTCGCCGCGGGCGACGCCGAAGTCGGCGATGTATACGTGGCCGTGGCCGTCCAGCAGCAGGTTTGCGGGTGAGATGTCCCGGTGGAGACATCGTTTGTGAACCCCGTCCAGGGCGGTTGCCGCGTCGAAGATCAGCGCGCCTACCTCGTCCGGAGCCAGCGGGGGGCACTTGTGCTTCACCGTCCCGCCGGACATCCACTCCATGACGATGTAAGGGACGTGTACGAAGCCGGCATCTGGACCGTGGGCCAGCATCGGGACGATCGCAACGCCGCGCTCGGTGAGGTCTTGGGCGATTCGCACCTCGCGCGCCAGTCGTGCCGGAAAGTCTTCGCGCTTGGACAGCTCGCCGGTGAAGAGCTTGATGGCCACCGGCTTGCCGGTCTCGGTGTCGTGGGCCTTCCAGACCTCGGCCTGGCCGCCGCTGGCCTCGTGGTACTGGAGCTTGAAGCGGCCAGCGATCAGCACCTCGGTATCTGGGGGGATGTCGAGTGGGGGCATGGTCGCGAGGGCGCGTGCGGCATCGGCCACTACCCAGTTGAGGACATTTTGTTACTCCACGCTTGTGCTCGCCACAGGGAGTCGCGGGGCTAGGCTGCCGCGATGGACTTCGAGAACAGCGCGCGAGCGCGGGAGCTGCTGGAGCGGGTCGACGCGTTCATCGCCGAGGAGGTGACGCCGCGCGAGGAGGCATACCACCGCGAGCAGCTGGCGCTGGAGGACCCGTGGGTCGTGCTGCCGGCGATCGAGGAGCTGAAGGCCAAGGCGCGCGCGGAGGGGCTGTGGAACCTGTTCCTGCCCGATCCCGAGCACGGCGCCGGGCTGACCAACGTCGAGTACGCGCCGCTCGCCGAGCGGATGGGGCGATCGCTGATCGCCAGCGAGGTCTTCAACTGCAACGCGCCCGACACCGGCAACATGGAGGTGCTGGCGAACTTCGGCAACGACGCGCAGAAGGAGCGCTGGCTGAAGCCGCTGCTCGGCGGGCGAGATCCGCTCGGCGTTCTGCATGACCGAGCCGGACGTCGCCTCCTCGGACGCGACGAACATGGAGGCGACCGCCGTCCTCGACGGCGACGAGATCGTCCTCAACGGCCGCAAGTGGTGGAGCACCGGCGTCGGGCACCCGAACTGCGAGGTCCTGATCTTCATGGGGCTCAGCGACCCCGAGGCCGACCGCTACCACCAGCACTCGATGGTGCTCGTGCCGCGCGACGCGCCCGGCGTGAAGATCGAGCGGATGCTGACCACGATGGGCTTCCTCGACGCGCCCGGCGGGCACGGCGAGGTCTCCTTCGACGACGTGCGGCTGCCGCGCGACGAACGTGATCGGCGGCGTCGGCCAGGCGTTCGCGATCGCCCAGGCCCGCCTCGGGCCGGGCCGCATCCACCACTGCATGCGGCTGATCGGGCTCGCCGAGTCGGCGCTCGAGCTGGCCTGCCGGCGCGGCGTCGGAGCGCGTCGCGTTCGGCAAGCCGATCGCCAACCTCGGCGGCAACCGCGAGCGGATCGCCGACGCGCGGATCGCCATCGAGCAGGCGCGCCTGCTGGTGCTGAACGCGGCGTGGATGCTCGACCAGGGGCGCCCTGGAGGCGATCGGCGAGGTGTCGCAGATCAAGGTCGCGGTGCCGAACATGGCCCAGGACGTCGTCGACATGGCGATCCAGATCCACGGCGGCGGCGGGCTCAGCACCGACTTCCCGCTCGCCCGCTGCGTGGACGATGGCCCGCGCCCTGCGGCTCGCCGACGGGCCCGACGAGGTCCACCGCGGCGTCGTCGCGCGGCTGGAGCTGGCGAAGTACGGCAAGGGCAAGTGGTCGGGCTGAGGCTCGACGCGGTGGTGGGCCGGTGACCGCCGACGAGGCGGTCGCGGGCGCCAAGGCAGTCCGCGACGAGGACGCCTTCGACGTCGCGGCCGTCGATGCCTGGCTGCGCCCGCACGTGCCGGACCTGGCGCCCGCCGGGTCGCCTGAGGTGCGCCAGTTCTCCGGCGGCGCGTCGAACCTCACCTACCTGCTGCGCTACCCCGGCCGCGACCTGATCCTGCGCCGTCCGCCGGCCGGCACCAAGGCCGCCTCGGCCCACGACATGGCACGCGAGTACCGCGTCCAGGCGGCGCTGAAGCCGGTCTTCCCGTACGTGCCGGAGATGGTCGCGCTGTGCGAACGACGACGCGGTGCTGGGCAGCGACTTCTACGTGATGGAGCGCGTGCGCCGGGACGATCCTGCGCGAGGAGATCCCGGCGGAGCTGGGCCTCGACGCGGCGGCCACCCGCCGGCTGTGCGAGACGGCGATCGACCGGCTCGTCGAGCTGCACGGGTCGACCCCGCCGCCGCCGGGCTCGCGGACCTCGGCCGGGGACCCGGCTACGTCGTCGCGGCAGGTCGAGGGCTGGTCGCGAGCGCTACCGCGCCGCCAAGACCTGGAACGTCCCGTCGTTCGAGAAGGTCATGCGCTGGCTCGACGCCAACCAGCCGGCCGACGTCGGCGCCTGCGTGATCCACAACGACTTCCGGCTCGACAACCTCGTCCTCGACCCCGACGACCCACAGCGGATCGCGCGCGTCCTCGACTGGGAGATGGCGACGATCGGCGACCCGCTGATGGACCTCGGCGGTGCGCTCGCCTACTGGGTCGAGGCCGGCGACGACCGCCTGATGCAGTCCTCGCGCCGCCAGCCGACCAACGCCCCCGGCATGCTGACCCGCGCCGAGGTCGTCGCCCGCTACGCCGACCGCTCTGGTCGCCCCGTCGAGAACTGGCCCTTCTACGAGGTCTTCGGCCTCTTCCGCCTCGCCGTGATCGTCCAGCAGATCTACCACCGCTACCACCACAAGCAGACCCGCAACCCGGCCTTCCGCAACTTCTGGATCGCCGTGAACTACCTCGACCGGCGCTGCCGCTCGGTCATCCGCGCCGCCGGCTGAGCCGCCCTCCGCGGGCCGCGTCCTCAGCACCAGCGCGCGGCGTCGCGCCCTTCCCAGGTCCGCGTGAAGGATTGCCGTGGCTATGACCCCAACGATGCTTCACGCGGCATCGGAGCGGCCCAGTCGTGGGTGGCGAGGGCGGCGCGCAGGGAGGCTTTGACGTCGGCGTCGCAGAGGGCGCCGGCGATGCCGGCTTCGAAGGCGGCGCGTGGGCTGGCGCCGAGCGAGCGCGCGGCCGCGTGCTCGGAGTCGAGGTCGCAGCTGAAGAAGGTGGGGTCGTCGGTGTTGACGGTGCAGGGGACGCCGGCGGCGAGCAGCTTCGGCAGCGGGTGGTCCTCGACCGAGGCGGCGACGCCGAGGCGGACGTTGGAGATCACGCAGACGTCGCAGACGATCTGGCGTTCGGCGAGCTCGGCGAGCAGGTCGGGGTCGTCGACGGCGCGGACGCCGTGGCGGATGCGGTCGGCGCCGAGCGCGTCGAGAGCGCCGCGGATCGACTCCGGGCCCGCGGTCTCGCCGGCGTGGGGGACGGACCCGACGCCGCCGGCACGCGCGATCGCGAACGCCTCGGCGTAGACCTCGGGCGGGTTGCGGGCCTCCGGTCCGCCGAGGCCGAGCCCGACGACGCCGCGGTCGTGGTACCGGACTGCCAGCTCGGCGGTGCGCCGCGCGGTGTCGGCGTCGCACAGCCCGCGCGTGATGTCGGGCGTCAGGCGGACCTCGATCCCGACCTCCTCGCGCGCCTGGTCGACGCCGTCGCAGCAGCCCTCGAAGCAGGTCTCGAGCGCGACGCCCTGGGCGACCTTGTCGGTCGGCGAGAAGATCCCCTCGACGTAGACCGCGCCCTGCGCCGCCGCCTGACGCGCGTACTCGACCACCATCTCGCGGTAGTCGCGTTCGGTCTGCAGCGCCGGCGTCGTCGCGAACCACGCCTTCATGAAGTGGTCGAAGTCGCGGAAGCGCATGAACTCGGCCAGCCCCTCCGGCGAGTCGACCGGCAGCTCCCAGCCGTTGCGCGCCGCCGCCGCGATCAGCGCCTCCGGCGAAACCGCCCCCTCGAGGTGGACGTGCAGCTCGATCTTCGGGTAGGTCATTGCCAGGGGTTCCATTGGGAAAGCATGATTCCTCGTTGAGTCGATCTGACCTGGTCAACTTGGTTGACTAGGTGGTAGGGTGGTCGCATGGAAGTCACCGTCCAAGAGGCGAAAACACAGCTCTCGCGCCTGCTGCGGCGTGTCGAGGCAGGGGAGTCGATCACGATCCGCCGTGGACGCGATCCGGTGGCGATGCTCGTGAGGGCTCCCGCGAAGCCGGGACAGCGGAACATCTGGGGGGACCTGGACGGCTCGATCGGTCCCGAGTTCGACGAGCTGCCCGAGGGCTTCGAGAACTACATGTGAAGCGGCTGCTGCTCGACACCAACGTCGCGGTCTGGCTGCTGCTGGGTGATCGAGACTCCGTCTCCGGTGCCGCTCAGCGGGCATTGGCCGACGAGCAGAACACGATCTCGCTGAGTGCTGTCAGCGTCTGGGAGATCGCGATCAAGCGCTCCCTCGGCAAGCTCCAGGTCGAGAGTGGCTGGGGCAGGGCCCTGACACGACTCGACTTCGATCCGATGCCGGTGACCTCGGAGCACGCCGAGCAGGTCGAGCATCTGCCCTGGCATCACCGCGACCCGTTCGATCGGCTGCTGATCGCCCAGGCCAAGCACGAGGGCCACGCCATCGTGACCGCCGACGCGCGTATGGCGGCCTACGACGTCGAAGTCGTCTGGTGACCCGCTAGAGCGGGATCTCCCAGAGCGGGAACCAGCGCGTCGAGCTCGGGCTCGATCGGCAGCTCGGCGCCGATCTGGGCCTTGAGGCGCAGCTCGCGCTCGTTGTCGCGCTGGTGCTCGCCGGGCGCGGGCACGAACGGGTAGAACGAGCCGCGCTTGAAGTTGTAGATGAAGTAGAGCCGGCTTGCCCTGCTCCTCGAACGCGAAGACGGCGGCGAGCAGGCGGTCGCCGTAGCCGCCGGCCTGCAGCTCGGTCGAGACCGTGTTGAGCGAGACGACGAGGTCCTCGAAGTCGGGGTCGCGCAGGACCATCCAGCGGTAGCCGTACTCGTCGTCGGCGGTCTCGAGGTCGACTGCCGGTGCTCCGCGGCGGTGCCGCGCAGCAGCTCCTCGGCGTCCTTGAGCGATCGTCTCGAAGTCGCCGGTCGCGAGCGGCTGGAAGACGATCCCGGCCGCGCCGGCGGTCTTGATGTCGAGCGCGGTCTCGAGCGTGACGTAGGCCGTCGACATCGCGAACAGGCGGTCGGGCGGCGGCCCCGGACAGCTTCTTCTTGCCGCCGAGGATGCGCGTCGAGGAAGCCCACGCGCTAGGCGGCGAGCGCCGCGGCCGGTGCCGCCCTGGAGCTGCGCCTCGAGCTGCGTGCAGCGCCTCGATCCGCTTCTCCATCGGCGGGTGCGTCGCGAACAGCGTCTTGAGCGCTGCTCTTCGACGCGCGCCGGGATGATGAAGAACGCGTTCATGCTCCTCGGCCGCGCGCAGGTCCTGCTGCGGGATGCGCGTCCATGCGCGCCGGAGATCTTCATCAGCGCCGACGCGAGCGCGCTCGGCCGGCCGGTGATCAGCGCGGCGCCGCGGTCGGCGGAGAACTCGCGGTAGCGCGACAGCGCCAGCATCAGGAAGAACGAGATCGACGTAGACGACGAACGAGACGAGCATGACGACGAGGATCACCGGGGCCGTCGTCGCCGTCGTCGTCGCCGCCGCCGAAGAAGAAGCCGAACTGCAGGATCATCGACGCGACCGAGGCGAAGAAGCTGACGCGATGGTCATGATCATCACGTCGCGGTTCTTGACGTGCGTGAGCTCGTGCGCCATCACGCCCTCGAGCTCGGCGGGCGAGAGCAGGTTCATGATGCCGGTCGTCGCGCAGACGGTGGCGCTCTTCTGCGAGCGGCCCATCGCGAAGGCGTTCGGCATCGTCGGTGTCGGCGACGGCGATCTTCGGCTTCGGCAGGTCGGCCTGGATGCAGAGGCGCTCGATCATCGCGTGCAGGCCCGGCGCCTCCTCGGGCGAGACCTCCTTGGCGCCCATCGACGCGAGCGCGAGCTTGTCGGAGAGGAAGAGCTGGGCGAGCGTCAGCGCGCCGCATGACGACGACCATCATGATCGCCCCGGCGCCGGCCGCGAACAGCACGCCGACGAACGCGACGTAGAGCAGCCCGAGCAGGAACATCGTGCCGAGCATCCGGATCTGCAGGCCGGTGTCGCGGCCGAACGAGGTCTTCTGAGTCGCCATGGCAAGGAGTCTAGTAGGGACGTGCACGATCCTTTGCACCCCCTCGGAATGCGGCGCGACCCGTGTTACTTTGGCCGAGTCCCGCCGGTCGATTTGCCTGCATTCGGCGGCAATCGTCGTTGTCTGTCGGGGCTGTGGTCCCTCTTCCCATGCGCAAGTACTTCTGGATCCCGATTCTCCTCGGCCTGTCTGCCTATGTGCTGCTGCCGCTGCCTGGACAGACGGCGCCGCTGTCCGAGCGGATCGAGGCCAAGCGCTCGCAGGTCGACAAGAAGAAGCAGCAGGAGGGCGTCCTCACCTCGACGATCGAGGGCTACAACAACCGCATCAGCGGACTTCAGGGTGAGATCAACAGCACCCAGCGGCGGCTCGGCACGGTCCAGACCGAGCTCGACGCCCGCCGCGACGAGCTGCTGAAGGTGCGCGACGACCTCGAGGTCGCGCGCGACAAGCTGGCCCGCGCCCGCAAGCGGCTCGAGGTCTCGCGCGGCGCGCTCGCCGATCGGCTCGTCGAGCTGTACAAGTCCGACCGCCCCGACGCGCTGACCGTCGTGCTGGAGGCCGACGGCTTCGACGACCTGCTCGACCGCACCGAGTTCCTCGAGCGGATCTCCGACCAGGATCGCGAGGTCGTGGTGCTGGTGCGCAAGCTCAAGCAGCGCTTCGAGCGCCAGGAGGTCGACGCTCGCGGCCTTGGAGGAGAAGAAGGAGGCGATCGCCGTCGCCGTCCTGCGCCAGCGCGACGAGATCGCCGCCGCTCGCGACCGGCTCGCTTCGAGTCAGGGCGAGTTGCGGATGGCGCGCAACGATCGCTCCTCCTCGCTGCGCCAGGTGCGCGCCAGCCGCTCCGAGCTGGAGGGCGACCTCGAGAAGCTCGAGGCTGCCCAGGCACGTGTCACCGGCCAGCTCCAGGGCACCCTGCCCGCAGGCCCGATCAAACACGGAACCGGCCAGCTGATCTGGCCCGTCAGCGGCGCGATGGTCTCGCCGTTCGGGCAACGCTGGGGTCGCCTGCACGCCGGCATCGACATCGCCTCGCCGGCTGGCACGCCGATCCGTGCCGCCGACGGGGGCACCGTCGTCCTGCTTGGCATGGTGTCCGGATACGGCAACTACGTCTGCATCCAGCACACCGGCGCGCTGTCGACCTGCTACGCCCATCTGTCCAGCTATGGGACCTCGCAGGGAGCCTCGGTGAAGCAGGGGCAGGTGATCGGGGCCGTCGGCTGCACCGGCCACTGCTACGGCGACCACCTCCACTTCGAGACCCGCGTCAACGGATCGCCCGTCGATCCGATGGGCTACCTCTAGCCCTCAGAGCGACGAGTCGACGACCCTGCCGTCCGAGAGGCGGGCCCGTACCTCGCTCGGGAACCAGCCGTTCAACGGGGTGCGCCGGCCGCGGAAGCGCGTGCGGTCGATCGTCGGGGCGGGCATGACCGCGAAGAAGACGCGCAGCGGCGGGCCGTTCCAGCCGGGTGGGCGCCACGCGTCGGAGACGACGCCCTCCACCGGCTTCTTGCCGCGGATCCCGATGGTCGCCCCCACCACGTCGCCGCGAGCGACGCCGAAGTAGACGGCGAGCGGGACCTTGGGGTCCGGCAGCGGCGAGCCGCCCCCGCCGCCGAGCCGGACGGGACGACCGTCGAGGCTCGCGCCGCAGCAGCCGAGCGCCGAGGCAGCCGCGACCGCCGCGCGGCGCCTTCGACGTGTCGGCACTGTCGAGCATCACGCTGCAGATGCTGCCGTCGCGGGCCGCGTAGCCGGCCGCGACGAGGGTCTCCCCGCCTGGCGCCGGGATCTCCACGGCGGGGCTGAAGCCGCCGCTCGGGCTCCGATCGACACGCGGCGCCGATCGGCCACGCGGGTAGAACGGCTCGCCTGGGGCGCGTGGGTCGGTCGCGTGGCCGATCCAGCGGTCGAGCACGGCCACGCCGGTCGACGTTCCGGTGACCGCGACCGCGGCCCCCGTGGCGAGGAGCGTCGCGGCCGTCGCGGCGGTCGCGACGAGGCCGCGCCGGCGGCGGCGCAGGCGTGTGGTGCGGCGACGGGCGGCCGCCGCGAGCGAGGCTCCGATCGCCCCGAGCGGATCCTCCTGGCGGGCGAAGTCGCTGTGGTCGGACCTCATCGTGCCTGTCCTCCTCGCTGCGCGAGCTTCGCCAGCCCGCGGCTCACGCGCTTGCGCATGGTTGCCTCCGAAGTCCCCGCCGCGGCCGCGGCCTCGGCGTAGTCGCGCTCGTCGAGCACGCGAGCGGTGACGGCCGCCTGCTCTTCCGGTGTCAGGTCCGCGAGCCCGTCCAGATAGCCGGAGCCGGCGGCGTCGAGGATCTCGTCGACGCGCTCGAGTGCCGCGTCGCCGAAGGACAATCGCGGCATCCCGAGGCGGCGGCGGGCGGCGTCGGCGCGACCGCCGCGGCGGCGGGCCATCGCCAGCTGCTTGCCGGCGATCCCGAGCAGCCAGGCGCGCGCCGGCGCCTCTCCGGGTCGGTAGCGGCCGCTGGCGACGAGCGCGGCCGCGAAGGTCTCGGCCGTCAGGTCGAGCGCCTGCTCGCGGTCGTCGCAGCGGCGGGCGAGGAACGCCAGGACCGGGCGGGCGTGGCGCTCGTAGAACGCGCCGAAGGCGTCCGGATCGTCGCGCGTGGCGGCGAGCAGCTCGTCGTCGGTCAGCCTCCCGTAGTTCATCCCTCTCCCATCCCTCTCGCCACTACCTTGCCGCTCGACGGATTCTGTGACCGCCAGCGGGCCGCTAGGGTCCCGGCCGTGCTACCGGAGATCCAGCTCGGGCCGATCACGCTGCAGACCTTCGGGATCTGCTTCGCGCTCGGGTTCCTGGCCGCCGGGCGCGCTGGTGCGCGCGGCGGCTGGAGGAGATCGGCAAGCCGCGCGACTGGGCCTACGAGATGGTCGTTCGCGGCGCTCGTCGGCGGGCTCGTCGGGTCGCGGCTCTGACTACGTGATCCAGCACTGGGACAGCGCGTCCGACGATCTGCTCGGCGACGTTGTTCGGCGGCACCGGGCTGGTCTGGCTCGGCGGCGCGATCGGCGGCGCGCTCGCGCGTGATCCTGTGGGCGCGCTGGCGCGGCTTCCTGGAGCTGCGGATGTTCGACGTCGCCGCGCCGGCGCTCGCGCTCGGCTACGCGATCGGCCGCATCGGCTGCCAGCTCTCGGGCGACGGCGACTACGGCCGCGCGACCGACATGCCGTGGGGGATGGCCTACCCGCAGGGGACCGTGCCGCACGACGGAGGAGGTCCACCCGACGCCGATCTTCGAGACGCTCGCGATGGGGCTCGTCGCGCTCGCGCTGTGGAACCTGCGCGACCGCGTCAAGCCGGGCGGGCTGTTCGCGCTCTACCTCGTGCTGGCCGGCGCCGAGCGGCTGCTGGTCGAGTTCATCCGCCGCAACGACGACGTGATCGCTCGGACTGACCGAGGCGCAGCTGATCAGCTCGGCGATGATCCTCGGCGGGCTCTACTGGCTGGCGCGACTGCGCAGCGGCCCGCCGGACTCGCCGGTCGCTGCCTGAGCGGGCAGCGCGGCTCCGATCGCGGCCGCGAGCGCACAGGGCGAGCGCGACGGAAGCGCCCGCGGCGGTGCCGAGCAGGTGCGAGGCCCAGATGCCCGCGACGCCGGCGACGACGGCGGTGACGCCGGACGCGACCATCGCGCGGCCGGGCGAGCGGACGTGGCCGCGCACCGCGACGGCGGGGGCGACGAGGATCGCCAGCACGAGCAGGCTGCCGAGGCCCTGGACGGCGACCGCGAGCGCGGCGGCGAGCAGGCCGAGCAGCGCGAGCCGGACGAGCGTCGGGCGGATGCCGAGCGAGCGGCGCGCCGGCGGCGTCGAGCGCCACGGCGCCGAAGCGGGCGGTGCAGCGCGACCAGCGCGCCGCAGCCGAGCAGCGCCAGCGCGACGGCGGCGGCCAGGTCGCCGTCGGTCACGCCGAGCGGGTCGCCGAACAGCAGCTCCTCGAGCCGCGCGGGAGCGTCGGGGCTGAGCGCCAGCAGCGCCGCCGAGCCCGAGCAGGCCCGTGACCGCGACCGCGGTCGCGGTCTCGGAGCCGACGCGCGGGTCGCGGCCGGCGAGCGCGATGGCGAGCGCGGCGACGAGCACGCCCGCGACCCCGCCGACCAGCAGCGGCACCCCGGCGAGCGCGGCGACCACGAGGCCCGGCAGCAGCCCGTGGGCGAGCGACTCGGCCGGCGTAGCTGAGCCGGAAGGTCGCGATCCAGAAACCGAGCGCGCCGCAGAAGCCGCCGAGCAGCGACGACCTCGAGCAGCGCGCGGCTGGTCGATCCCCGACTGGAGCGGCCCGAGCAGGTCCATCTCAGTGGTGGTGGTGCTGGACGGTGACCGCGCGCACCGGCCCGTCGGGGCCGTCCTCGAGCACCACGATCTCGTCGCCGTAGGTCTGCTCGAGCACGGCGCGCGTGAGCGCGTCGGCCGGGTCGCCGAACGCGACCTGGCGCGTGGTTGAGGCAGAGCACGCGGTCGAAGCGCGCGCGCGCTGTCGACGTCGTGCGTCGAGACCAGCAGCGTGCGGCCCTCGTCGCGCAGCTCGCCGAACAGCGCCTCGATCCGCTCGCCGCTCGCCGGGTCGACGCCGGCGAGCGGCTCGTCGAGCAGCAGCACGCGCGCGTCCTGGACGAGCGCGCGGGCGAGCAGGACGCGCTGGCGCTGGCCGCCCGACAGCTCGCCGAAGCGGTCGCCGGCGCGGTTCGCGAGACCGACGCGCTCGAGCGCCGCGTGCGGCCGCCGCGCGATCGGACGCGCCGCGCCGGCAGCCACCAGCGCCCGTTCGCGCAGCGAGCCCATCAGCGCGACGTCGAGCGCGCTGACGCGGGAAGTCGAGCCGCGTGCGCTCGGTCTGGGCGACGTAGGCGGGCCGGCCGCCGTCGACGCGCGCGCTTCCGCGCAGCGGCGCCAGCTCGCCGAGCAGCGCCCGGAAGAGCGTCGTCTTGCCGCCGCCGTTGGGGCCGAGCACGCACGAGCGGCCTGCCGGCCGGCAGCGCGAACGTCGACGCCGCTCGAGCGCCGGCGCGCGGCCGGCCGTAGGCGACCGCGAGCCCGCGGCGGCGACCGCGCGGTCTGCGCTGCTCGAATCTCGGCCGTATCGCGTCCGCCTGTCGAGTGGGAGCCGGTCATGCGGCCTCGGCGACGATCGACGGCGCGCGCCGCGGCGCAGCGCGGCCGCGATGCGCGACCACGACGTAGGCGGCGGCGCCGACGACGGCGACCGCCGGGCCGGGCGGGACGTCGAGCCAGAGCGCGACGTAGAGGCCGACGACGCCCTGGGCGACGGCGAGCGCAGACCGAGGCCGCGAGCAGCGTCCCGACCGCCGCGCGTCAGCAGCCGCGCCGTCGCCGCCGGGACGACGAACAGCGACGCGACGAGCAGCGCGCCGACCGCCGGCAGCGCGGCGACCACGGCGACGGCGATCAGGCCGAGCAGCAGCAGGTCGGCGGCGCGCAGCGGCGACGCCGAGCGCGCGCGGCGCCGGGCGCGTCGAAGCCGGTCGCGAGTCCAGGCGCGGCCGAGCAGCAGCGTTGCCGCGCGAGCGCCGAGCGCGGCCGCGCCGGCGGCGATCCAGAGGTCGCCGTCGTCGAGCCCGAGCAGCCGTCCCGAACAGCAGCCGGTCGACGCGCCGCGCCCGAGTGGTAGACGTCGCTGGCGAGCACGACGCCGAGCGCGAGCGCGACCGACCAGCAGCAGCGCCGGTCGCGACGTCGCCGTGCGGCCGCCGCCGCGCGCCGTCCGGCGCGCTCGACGCCGCCCGCGTAGCCCAGCGCCACCGCCAGCGCGGCGAGCGGCGGCGCGAACCCGGTCGCGTCGGCGACCACGAGCCCGGGGAAGGTCGCGCGTCCCGACCGCGTGGGCGAAGAAGGCGAGCCGGCGCAGGACGATCCACGCGCCGAGCAGGCCGCCGGCGACGCCGAGCAGCAGCAGCTCGATCAGCGCCGTGCGCATGAACGGCAGCTCGACCAGGTCGATCGGAGCGGGGAGGAGCGACCACGTCAGGAGATTAAACGAGAATCATTCTCGTTAACGGCTCCGGCCGGGCGAAGCCTGCTGGCCCGCGCCGGCTGGGGCATAATCGCTTGCTCATGGGCCAAGACGACGCGGAGCAGGCGTTGGCGGATCCTGGGCACGCCGACGCGCTGCCCGGGGGGGTCGGCCACGTCTATCCGATCGGATCGCGGATCAACGCGGCCGGCCGGCTCGAGGTCGGCGGCTGCGACGTCGATCGAGCTGGCGCGCGAGTTCGGCACGCCCGGCGTACGTCTACGCCGAGGACGACCTGCGCGCCCGCGCCCGCGCGATCCATGGAGGCGTTCGCGCGCCCGCACCGACGACTTCGAGGTCGTCTACGCGAGCAAGGCGTTCCCGTGCACCGCCGCGCTGCCGGCTGCTTCGCCGAGGAGGGGCTGTCGGTGCGACGTCGCCTCCGGCGGCGAGCTGCACCTGGCGCTGCAGGCGCCGGCTTCGACCCCGGAGCGGATCTACATGCACGGCAACAACAAGACGCGACGCCGAGCTGGAGTACGCGCTCGCGCAGCGGCGTCGGCCACGTCGTCGTCGACTCGCTCGACGAGATCGACCGGCTCGAGCGCGTCGCCGCCGGCCGCGCCAGAAGGTGCTGCTGCGCGTGACGCCCGGCATCAGGCCCGACGACCCACTACAAGATCGCCACCGGCCAGGAGGACTCGAAGTTCGGCCTCGCCGCTCGACGACGCTGCCGCGGCGCGATCGAGCGCTGCGCCGCCGCCGGGCTCGAGCGTCCGCGGCCTGCACGCGCACATCGGCTCGCAGGTGTTCGAGCTCGACGTCTACGACACGCTCGCCGAGGTGCTGTCGGCGACGGGCGACTACCCGGTGCTCAACCTCGGCGGCGGCCTCGGCGTGCGCCTACACGCGCGACCAGCGACCCGCCGACCGTCGACGAGTTCGCCGAGACGATGCTCGAGCGCGCTGCCGAGCGGCGTGAAGGTGCTCTGCGAGCCCGGCCGCTCGCTGGTCGCCAACGCCGGCGTGACGCTCTACACGGTCGGCACCGTCAAGGAGATCCCGGCGTGCGCACCTACGTCGCGGTCGACGGCGGCATGTCCGACAACCTGCGCCCGATGCTCTACGACGCGCGTCTACGAGGCCGAGATCGCCGACCGCTTCGGCGGCGACGACGCCCTGCCGGCTCGTCGGGCATGCACTGCGAGTCCGGCGACGTCCTGGTCACGCGACGTGGCGCTCGCCGACCCGGCGCCCGGCGACGTGCTCGTCACGCCGGCGACCGGCGCCTACGGTCACGCGATGGCGAACAACTACAACGGCGTGCCGCGCCCGCCCGTGATCTTCTGCCGGGACGGCGACGCGCGCGTGGTCGTGCGCCGCGAGACCTACGAGGACCTGAGCGCTGCGTGAGCTCGAATGGCGAGACGTTCAAGATCGGCCTGCTCGGCCACGGGACGGTCGGGGTCGGCGTTCCACGAGCTGCTCGAGGAGCGCGCCGACGCGATCGAGGTCGACGACGGGCATGCGGCCGGAGATCGTCCGGCGTGCTGACGCGCAGCCGCGGCGACTTCGACGACATCGTCGAGCGCAGCGACGCTGATCGTCGAGCTGATGGGCGGCATCGAGCCGGCGCGCGACTACGTCGCTGCGCGCGCTGGAGGCCGGCAAGCACGTCGTGACCGCCAACAAGCAGCTGCTCTCCCAGCACGGCGAGGAGCTCTACGCGGCGGCCGCCGCCAGCGGCGTCGCAGCTGCGCTTCGAGGCCGCCGTCGGCGGCGTCGTGCCGGTCGATCCGCGTGATCCACGAGACGCTCGCCGCGGCGCCACATCGAGCGCGTGCACGGGATCGTCAACGGCACCACCAACTTCATCCTCACCGCGATGGCGCGCACCGGCGCGTCCTACGACGACGCGCTGCGCGGAGGCCCAGGAGCTCGGGCTTCGCCGAGGCCGATCCGACCGAGGACGTGACCGGCAAGGACGCCGCCGCCAAGATGGCGATCCTCGCGCGGCTCGCGTTCGGCGCCCGGTCACGCCTCGACGACGTCCCCTACGAGGGCATCGAGCACGTCACCGCCGACGACATCGCGTACGCCAGCGAGCTCGGCCTGTCGCTGAAGCTGATCGGCACCGCCGAGCGGATCGACGGCGGCATCGTCGGTGCGCGTGCACCCGGCCTTCCTGCTACGCCGGCCACCCGCTCGCGCCGGTCAACGGCTCGTTCAACGCGGTGACGATCGAGTCGCCGGCGATCACCGAGATCACGCTCTCCGGGCCCGGGCGCCGGCGGCGCGCAGACGGCCTCCGCCGTGCTCGGCGACGTCGATCTCGGCGATGACCCCGCCGGCGATCCACGCGCCGCCCGGCCGCCGAGCTGCCGATCGTCGACCGACGTCGAGTCGGCCTTCTACCTCTACCTCGAGGTCGCCGACCGGCCCGGCGTGCTGGCGCAGGTCGCCGAGATCCTCGGCCTGCAGGGCGTGTCGATCAAGTCGGTCGTCCAGCAGCGGCGCCGGCGACGACGCGCGCCTGGTGATGGTCATGCACCCGGTGCTCGAGTCGAAGTTCCGCGCCGCCGTCGACCTGATCGAGCGGCTCGACTTCGTGCGCGCGCAGGCCGCGCGCGATCCGCGTCATCGAGGAGACGTTCGAGCGCGTGAGCCTCTGGCGCTACCGGGACCGCCTGCCCGTCGAGCCGCTCGTGACGCTCGGGGAGGGCGACACGCCGCTGGTGCCGGCGCCGTGGCTCTCGGAGCGGACCGGCTGCCGAGGTCTACCTCAAGGTCGAGGGCGCGAACCCGACCGGCTCGTTCAAGGACCGCGGCATGACCGTCGCGGTCTCGGCGGCGATCGACGAGGGCGCGAAGGCGGTCATCTGCGCGTCGACCGGCAACACCGCCGCCAGCGCCGCCGCCTACGCCGCGCGCGCCGGGCTGCGCGGCGCGGTGATCGTGCCCGGAGGGCAAGATCGCGACCGGCAAGCTCGCCCAGGCGCTGATGCACGGCGCGCGCGTGATCGCGCTGCGCGGCAACTTCGACCAGGCGCTCGACGCTCGTCCGCGAGCTGCGCGACCGCCACCCGATCGCGCTCGTCAACTCGGTCAACGACTACCGCATCGAGGGGCAGAAGACCGGCGCCTTCGAGGTCTGCGACGAGCTCGGCGAGGCGCCCGACGTGCTCTGCATCCCGGTCGGCAACGCCGGCAACGTCACCGCCTAGTGGAAGGGCTTCCGCGAGTACGAGGCCGCGCCGGAGCTGCACGGCTACCAGGCCGCGGGCGCGGCGCCGCTGGTCGCACGGCGCGCCCGGTCGAGAGCGCCGGAGACGATCGCGTCGGCGATCCGGATCGGCAACCCGGCCCGCTGGGAGGAGGCGATGGACGCGCGTTCACCACCTCGCGCGGCCAGGTCCGCGCGGTGACCGACGACGAGATCCTCGACGCCTACGCGCTGCTCGGCTCGCGCGAGGGCGTCTTCTGCGAGCCGGCCTCGGCGGCCTCGGTCGCCGGCCTGCTCAAGTACGGCGCGCGACGGCACGCGTCGTCTGCGTGCTGACCGGCCACGGGCTGAAGGACCCGCAGACGGCGATGGACCGCGCGGCGTCGGTCGTGCCGTGCGAGCCGGACATCGACGCGGTCGAGACGGCGGTCCTCGGAGGCGAGTGAACCGCCGCCGGACTCGTCCGCGTGCCGGCCTCGTCGGCCAACCTCGGCCCGGGCTACGACGTGCTCGCGGCGGCGCTGTCGCTGTCGCCTCGAGCTGGAGGTCGAGGAGACCGGCGAGTTCTCGGTCGAGTGCGACCTGCCGGGCGTGCCGCTGGACCGCGACAACCTCTGCGTGCGCGCCTTCGAGCGGCTGCACTCCGCCGACGGGCTGACGTTCCGGATCCGCTCGGAGATCCCGGTGTCCGGCGGGCTCGGGTCGAGCGCCGCGGCGATCGTCGCCGGCCTCGCCGCCGCCGACCACCTGTACGAGCTCGACGCGCCGCTGCTCGAGCACGCGGCCGAGCTCGAGGGCCATCCCGACAACGTCGCGGCCGCGCTGCTCGGCGGCTTCGTGATCTGCGCCGAGGGCGGCGCGCTGCGGCTCGAGCCGCCGGCCGGCCTCGAGGGCGTCATCGTCATCGCCGCCGCAACAGGTCGCGACCGCCGACGCGCGCGCCGCGCTGCCGGCCGAGGTCCCGATCGCCGACGCCGTCCACAACGTCGCGCACGCCGCGCTGCTGATGCTCGGGCTCGCCAGCGGCGACCTCGGCCTGCTCGCCCGCGGCCTGTCGGACCGCCTGCACCAGGACCGCCGCGCGCACCTCTACCCGCGCTCGATGGAGCTGGTCGGCAGGGCGGCGAGAGCTGGGGGCGCTCGGAGCGACGATCTCCGGCGCCGGGCCGACGGTGCTCTTCTGGTGTCACTGGGAGCAGACCGGCGCGGTCGTCGAGGGACTGCGCGGGCTCGCGCCGGACTGCGACGTGCGGCGCGTCCGCTTCGTCGCGGCCGGCGCCGACGTGGAGGCGATCCAGTGAGCGAGGTGGCGCGGATCGAGGCGGCGGGCGGCGTCGTGACGCGCGAGGACGACGACGGCACCGAGGTCGCCGTCGTCCACCGCCCGCGCTACGACGACTGGAGCTTCCCGAAGGGCAAGCTCGACCCCGGCGAGACATTCGAGGACGCCGCCCTGCGCGAGGTCCGCGAGGAGACCGGCCTCGTCTGCAAGCTCGGCGCCGAGCTCGCCTCCGCCCGCTACGAGGACAACAAGGGGCGGCCGAAGGTCGTCCGCTACTGGCTGATGAGGATCGTCGACGACCCCGGCTTCGAGCCCAACGACGAGGTCGACGAGCTGCGCTGGACGACGCCCGCCGCCGCGCGCGAGCTGCTCACCTACGAGCGCGACCGCGAGTTGCTGCGCGGCATCTGACGGCGTTGCCCGGGCGGCCGCGCGGCGGCCGCCCAGGCTGGAACCGCCGGGCTACTTCGTGAGCGTGCCCTGGTAGCTCGCCGTGTCCTCGCAGCGAGGCGAGTCCGGGAGCTCGACCTTGGTGGTGGTGTCGAACCGATAGGCGAGCGTCGCCGGCGTGATCGTCAGCGTCCACTCGATGGTGCCCCGCCCGCCGAACAAGGTGACGGTCTGCGATCCCTTGACGTCGGAGCCCTGCTGGCCGATCGGCCCCTCGGCGTTGACGAGGGCGGCACCGGCGCACGTGCTGCCCACGAACCTGATCGCCGCGTGGGTGACGCCACCGCTGATCGTCACCGTCAGGCTCTTGTTCGGGTCGGAGTCGCGGTACTGGCCGTCGGTCAGGCCGGCGGGCGGATCGGGCTGCTTCGGTGCCGGAGGAGCCGGCGGCTTCGGCTGCGCCTTGCCCTTGGGCTTCGCCTTCGCCTTGCACTTGGAGCCCTTCTTCTTGCCCTTCTTGGCCGCGGCGTCGGCGCTCGCCTTCCCCTTCTTCTTGGCCGTCTTGCACTTCGCGGCCTTCTTCTTGCCCTTCTTCGCGGCGGCCTGCGCGCCGCCGTCGGTTGCCGCTGTCGCTGCCGTGGTGCCGCCGCCGCCGCCGATCGCCAGCGCGAGCGCGGCGACGAGCGCGAGCCCGATGCTCCTCTTCATGCGAATCCCCTTACCGTCGGACCAGTTGCTCGCATTAGACAGCGGCCGGGCGGGCCGGCCAAGGGCACGGGCTGAAGATGGGCCGTACGACCCATTACGCAGACGGCGGTGGCTACGGTCGGGGCGTCAGGCCGGACGGACCACGGCGTCGGCTGGTACGCGGTCGGTCCACGGGGCGGCCTGCTCGAGCTGGCGGCAGACCTGCAGCAGCAGCGCCTCTCCGGCGGGCGGGCCGACGATCTGGGCGGCGGTCGGGAGGCCGTCGTCGCCCTGGAGCAGCGGCACCGAGACGGCCGGCTGGCCGGTGAGGTTGAAGATCGGGGTGTAGGGGGTGAACTCGCTGGCGCGCCGGAACTGGCCGGGGGAGTCGGGCGCGGTCGGGTCGATCTCGGCGTGGGTGACGGGCCGCTGGGCGAGCGCCGGCGTCACGAGCAGGTCCCAGTCGGACCAGATCGAGGCGACGAGCCCGCGGGCGATCGCCTGGCTCGTCACGAGCGCGCCGACGTAGGCGGGCGAGGGGATGCTCTGGCCCATCTCGTAGAGCCACATCGACAGCGGCTCGATGTTGTCGGCGGTCGGCTGGTTGCCGCTCACGATCTGGCCGTGCATGACGCTGGCGGAGACGTTCGCCGCCCAGAGCGCGGTGAAGACGCCGACGACCATCTCGTCGTTCGGCCACGGCGACGCGATCTCCTCGACGTGGTGGCCGAGCGACTCGAGCAGCTTCGCCGCCTCGCGCGCGCCGCGCTCGCACTCGGGGTCCAAGGCGGCGTCGTCGAGCGGCATGGCCGTGACGAGGGCCACGCGCAGCTTCCCGGGGTCGCGCCGCGCCAGCTCGGCGAACGGCGCCTCGGGCGGCGGCGCCCAGGTCGCGTCGCCCAGCTCCGGGCCCGACATCAGGTCGAGCAGCGCCGCGACGTCCTCGGTCGTCCGCGCCAGCACGCCGTCGGTCGAGAGGAAGTGGTCGCCCAGGTCGGGCGCACGCGAGACACGGCCGCGCGCCGGCTTGAGCCCCAGCAGCCCGCAGCAGGCGGCAGGGATGCGGATCGACCCGCCGCCGTCGCTGGCGTGGGCGATCGGGACGGCCCCGGCCGCGACGGCGCCGCCCGACCCGCCGCTCGACCCGCCGGTCGTCCGCTCCGGGTCCCACGGGTTGCGCGCCGGCCCGAACCGGCGCGGATTGGTGACCGGCGTGATCCCGAACTCAGGCGTCTGGGTCTTGCCGACCAGCACGAACCCGGCCTCGCGGAACCGCCGCACCTGGCCGTAGTCGTAGTCCGGCGTGAAATCGCCGAGCAGGTCGGAGCCCTGCGCCATCCGCAGCCCCGCCACCGGCGTGAACAGGTCCTTGATCGCCAGCGGCACGCCCGCGAACGGCCGCTCGTCGCCCGGCTTCACCGCGTCCGCCGCGGCCAGCGCGCCCTCGGCGTCGACCAGCGTCCAGTGGTTGAGGTCCTTCGTCGCCTCGATCCGGTCGAGCGACGCCTGTGTCAGCTCGCGCGCGGACACGTCGCCGGAACGGACCATAGATGCCAGCTCGGTGGCCGACTTGCGCAGGAGATCGCTCATGAGGTGACACTAACCGGCGGGTTGCCGGGGGTGGCGTTCCTGTGGGGCGTCCTTGAGGTGCGCGGTCGCGCTGAGCGGTCTGGGGGCGCTGTGGCACGTGGTCCGGGCGCTCCACGGGGCCGTTCGGCTGGGTAGGGCGGCGAGCGGGTTGGTAGTTGAAGGGGAGGCTGTGTCGCTCGGCTGGCCTCGGTCGCCGGGGCGGGAGCCAGGCCCGAGATGTGTTCGAAAGATTGTTGAGGTGATCACCCCAACAAAACTCCTTTCGTCATTTGTGGGGGTTGGGCTCTCCTGACGAGTGGAGGATTAGGCGGGCTAGAGGCCCCACAAACCTTCATTCGTTGCGAGGGCGCCGGAAGTACTGCTGAGAACCACAACGGCCGAGGACCGGGCGGGGGCTCGAACCCCAGCCACACCGCTCGCCGCCCTACCCAGCCGAACAGCTCCGTGGAGCAGCGCCGCGAACTCGCCACAGCGCCCCCCAAACCGCTCAGCGCGAAGTCGCGCCTCAAGGACGCCCCACAGGAGCGCCCGAACGCAGCGTCAGGCCGCCGGCGCCAGCTCGGCGCGCAGCTTGCGCAGCGCGCCGCGATCGCCGTCGCGGCCGAGGCGCACCAGGACCTCGTCGGCGAGCGCGAGGTAGTCGTCGCCCAGGTCGGGGCGGTGGTCGATGATCGACACCGCCCGCTCGGCCGACTCGGCATACGCCACCGACCGCCGGATCGAGGTGTCGAAGATCTTGTCGCCGAAGCCGTCGCGCAGTTGCTCTAGCGCCTCGCGCGCGTGCACCGTGCGCATGTCGGCGATGTTCAGCACGGCGCCGAGCCACTGGAGGTCGGGGGAGAGGCCGCGGGCCGCCTCGACGACCTCGAGCGCCTGCTCGACGCCCTGGAGCGAGAAGTACTCGGCCTCGGTCGAGATCAGCGCGTAGTCGGCCGCGACGAGAGCGTTGACGGTCAGCAGGCCGAGCGACGGCGGGCAGTCGACCAGGATCAGGTCGTAGTCGTCGCCGACCGTGGCGAGCGCGCGCCGCAGCACCATCTCGCGGCCGATCTTGCCGCCCAGCAGCAGCTCGGCCTCGGCGAGGTGGATGCTCGCCGGCAGCACGTCGGAGTGGATCGCCTCGGCGGCCGGCGCGCGGTCGGTCAGCACGTCGGCGAGCGTCGGCCGCGGATCGTCGCCGACCGCGAAGTAGTCGGTCAGGTTGCCCTGGGGGTCCATGTCGACCGCCAGGACGCGCAGGCCGATTCGCCTGAATACGTCCACGAGGGTGCGGGTCGTCGTGGTCTTTCCGGTGCCGCCCTTCTGCGAGAGGACGGTGATCGTGGTCGCCATCGGGGGCGACGATACAGAGGCGGTGGTCTAAGATTTCGCCTCCTGACTCACGCGTTGCCTGCTGGGGGCGAAACGCGCGAACCCGGAGGAAGGACAATGTCGCATCCCGTCTACCCGCCGGGCGGCAGGGGAAATACTCCCTCGTCAGCCAGTGGGCTACATCGTCATGAGTACGAGCACGATGCCTGCGGCGTCGGCTTCGTCGCGCGCCTGCATGCGCCGGCCTCGCACGAGGTCGTCCGGCGCGCGCTCGACGTGCTCGACCGCATGGAGCACCGCGGCGCCGAGGGCGCCGACCCCGAGACGGGCGACGGCGCCGGCATCCTGCTCCAGGTCCCCGACGCGTTCCTGCGCGACGAGGTCGAGTTCGGCCTCCCCGAGCCGGGCCGCTACGGCGTCGCGATGTGCTTCCTGCCGCGCGACGAGGACGACCGCCTGCGCGCCCGCCGCGTGCTCGAGCGGGCGGTCGAAGCGCAGGGCCTGTGGGTCCTCGGCTGGCGCGAGGTGCCCGTCGACCCCGATGCATGCGGGCGGACGGCCGCCGCGTGCGCGCCGCACTCCGCCCAGCTGTTCGCCGGCGCGCCCGACGGCGTCGCCGACCAGGACGCGCTCGAGCGCAAGCTCTACGTAGCGCGCCGCGCCGCCGAGCGCGAGCGCGTGCCCGGCTTCGCGATCCCCAGCTGCTCGTCGCGGACGATCATCTACAAGGGCATGCTGATCGCCCCGCAGCTGCCGAAGTACTTCCCGGACCTCGAGGACGAGCGCGTCACGAGCCGCCTGGCGCTGGTCCACTCGCGCTTCTCGACCAACACCTTCCCGAGCTGGGAGCTCGCGCACCCGTACCGGATGCTCGCCCACAACGGCGAGATCAACACGGTGCGCGGCAACCGCAACTGGATGCGCGCCCGCGAGGCGATGCTCTCGTCGCCGCTGTTCGGCGACTCGCTGTCCGACCTCGGACCGCTGCTCGACGACCAGATGTCGGACTCCGGCTCGCTCGACTCGGCGTTCGAGCTGCTGACGCTCGGCGGGCCGCTCGCTGCGCGCACGCGATCTCGATGCTGATCCCCGAGGCCTACCAGGGGCGCGGCGAGCTGTCGCAGCCCGAGTCAACGACTTCTTCCGCTACCACGACTCGCTGATCGAGCCGTGGGACGGCCCGGCCGGCGGTCGCCTTCACCGACGGCCGCGCGATCGGCGCGACGCTCGACCGCAACGGCCTGCGCCCCGGCCGCTGGCTGCATCACCCACGACGGCTGGGTCGTCTTCGCCTCGGAGACCGGCGTGCTGCCGCTGCCGGAGGCGGACGTCGTCGGCAAGGGCCGCCTGCACCCGGGCAAGCTGTTCCTCGTCGACCTCGAGCGCGAGCGGGTGATCCCCGACGCCGAGCTCGAAGGGCGAGCTCGCCGCCCGCCAGCCCTACGGCGAGTGGCTCGCCGAGCGCGTGCGTGAAGCATCGAGGACCTGCCGGACAAGCGATCCGCGCGTCCCGCGCGTCGAGCCGCTGCTCGCGCCGCCAGCTCGCCTTCGGCTAGAGCCAGGAGGACCTCAACGTGCTGCTCGCGCCGATGGCGCGCGACGGCGTCGAGCCGACCGGCTCGATGGGCAACGACACCGCGCTCGCCGTGCTCTCGGACAACCGCCCGCCGCTGTTCTCCTACTTCAAGCAGCTGCTTCGCGCAGGTCACCAACCCGGCGATCGACCCGATCCGCGAGTCGATCGTGATGAGCCTGCAGGCCTGCGTCGGCCCCGAGATCAACCTGCTCGGCGAGACGCCCGACCACTGCCACCAGCTGGTGATGCCGCAGCCGATCCTGCGCAACGCCGAGCTCGAGAAGCTGCGCCAGGTCGACCACGAGGTCTTCCAGGCGCGCACGATCGACATCACCTGGCCGCGTCCGCGACGGCGTCGAGGGCATGGAGCGGCGGCTCGAGCGAGATCTGCGCCGCAGGCCGTCGGAGCGGTCGAGGACGGCGCGACGATCCTGATCCTCTCCGACCGCGACCTCGGCCGGAGCGCGCGCCGATCCCGTCGCTGCTCGCGACCGCCGCCGTCCACCACCACCTCGTGCGCGAGGCGACGCGCCTGCGCTGCGGCGCTCGTCGTCGAGACCGGCGAGGCGCGCGAGGTCCACCACATCGCCTGCCTGATCGGCTACGGCGCCGCCGCGGTCAACCCGTACCTGATGTTCGAGGCGCTCGGCGAGCTGCACCACGACGGCGTGCTGCCCGAGCAGATCGGCATCGACGAGGCCGAAGGCCACGTCGTCAAGGCGATCGGCAAGGGCCTGCTGAAGGTGCTCTCGAAGATGGGCATCTCGACGATCGCGCTCCTACCGCGGCGCGCAGATCTTCGAGGCGATCGGGCTCGACCTCGAGCTGATCGACCGCCACTTCACCGGCACGCCCTCGCGGATCGGCGGGATCGGCTTCGACGAGCTCGCCGGCGAGGCGCTCGACCGCCACGCGCCGCGCCTACCCGGCCGGCCGCGTCCGGAGCTGCTGCCGCGTCGGCGGCGATCTACGCCTGGCGCCGCGAGCGGCGAGTTCCACGGCTGGAACCCGGAGACGATCGCCGACCTCCAGCACGCCGCGCGCGGCGAGGAGCCGGCGAGTCCTACGACGCGCTTCACGACCTGCGTCAACGACGACGCCGCCAAGCACTCGACGCTGCGCGGCCTGCTGCAGCTTCGCGGACGACGGACTGATCCGGTGCCGCTCGACGAGGTCGAGCCGGCGAGCGAGATCGTCAAGCGCTTCTCGACCGGCGGCGATGAGCCTCGGCGCGCTCTCGCCGGAGGCGCACGAGACGCTCGCGATCGCGATGAACCGGCTCGGCGGCCAGTCGAACACCGGCGAGGGCGGCGAGGACCCGGCCGCTTCGCCGACCGACGGCGACCGCTCGCTCGCATCAAGCAGGTCGCCTCCGGCCGCTTCGGCGTGACGATCGAGTACCTCGCCACGCCGACGAGATCCAGATCAAGATCGCCCAGGGCGCCAAGCCCGGCGAGGGCGGCCAGCTGCCCGGCCACAAGGTCGACGACTACATCGCCGGCCTGCGCCACTCGACGCCGGGCGTCGACGCTGATCTCGCCGCCGCCGCACCACGACATCTACTCGATCGAGGACCTCAAGCAGCTGATCTACGACCTGCGCTGCGCCAACCCGAAGGCGCGGATCTCGGTCAAGCTCGTCGCCGAGGTCGGCGTCGGCACGGTCGCCGCGGGCGTCGCCAAGGCGGGCGCCGACCACGTCGTCGATCGCCGGCCACGACGGCGGCACCGGCGCGTCGCCGCAGTCCTCGATCCAGCACGCCGGCGTCCCGTGGGAGATCGGCCTCGCCGAGACCCAGCAGACGCTGCTCGAGAACGACCTGCGCTCGCGGATCGTCGTCGCAGACCGACGGCCAGATGCGGACCGGCCGCGACGTCGTCGTCGCCGCGCTGCTCGGCGCCGACGAGTTCGGCTTCTCGACCGCCCCGCTGATCGCGACCGGCTGCATCATGATGCGCGTCTGCCACCTCAACACCTGCCCGGTCGGCATCGCGACCCAGGACCCGGAGCTGCGCGCGCGCTTCGCCGGCGAGCCCGAGCACGTCGTCAACTACCTGCTGCTGCGTCGCCGAGGAGGTGCGCGAGCTCATGGCCGTCGCTCGGCGTGCGCACGCTCGACGAGCTGATCGGCCGCACCGACCTGCTCGATGCCCGACGCGGCCGATCGACCACTGGAAGGCGCGCGGCGTCGACCTGCGCGCCGCTGCTGGCGCGTGCCGCGAGGAGGCCGCCGACGGCCGTGCCCGGCACGACACCGGCGTCGCCGCCGGCCGGTGCTCGACGACGCGCTCGACCGCGAGCTGATCGCCGAGCGCGCGAGCCGGCGATCGAGCGCGGCGAGCGCGTCGCGGATCGAGCGGGCGCGTCGACCAACGTGCAACCGCACCGTCGGCGGGCTGCTCTCGAACGCGATCGCGCGCGAGCACGGCGCGGACGGGCTGCCCGACGGGCACGATCGACGATCGCGCTCGCGCGGCTCGGCCGGCCAGAGCTTCGGCGCCTGGCTCGCGCCCGGGCGTCACGCTCGACGCTCGAGGGCGAGGCCAACGACTACGTCGGCAAGGGCCTGTCGGGCGGCGTCGCTCGCCGTGCGCCCGCCGAGGCGCCAGCTTACGCCGCCGAGGACAACGTGATCGTCGGCAACACCGTCGCTCTACGGCGCGACCGGCGGCCGCGCCTTCTTCCGCGGCCTCGCCGGCGAGCGCTTCGCCGTCCGCAACTCCGGCGCGCTCGCCGGTCGTCGAGGGCGTCGGCGACCACGGCTGCGAGTACATGACCGGCGGCCGCGTCGTCGTGCTCGGCCCGACCGGGCGCAACTTCGCCGCCGGCATGAGCGGCGGCGTCGCCTACGTGCTCGACCCCGACGGCGCCTTCGCCGGCCGCTGCAACATGGAGCTGGTCGACCTCGAGCCGAGTCGACGGCCGACGAGCGCGAGGAGCTGCGCGACGCTGATCGCCGAGCACGCCGAGCGGACCGGCTCGACCGGTCGCCGCGCGAGCTGCTCGAGCAGCTGGGACGACGCCGTCGACGCGCTTCGTCGAGGTGATGCCGCGCGACTACAAGCGCGCGCTCGCCGAGCACGGCGCAGGCCGAGCGCCGAGCGCGAGCTCGCCGAGCGAGCGCAGCTCGGAGCGCCGGCCTGATGGGCGAGCTCGGCGGCTTCCTGGAGATCCACCGGGTCGGCTTCGCCAGAGCGCGACCCGACGGAGCGGGTCCACGACTACAAGCAGATACTTCGAGCTGCCGCCCGAGGACGAGCTGCGCGAGCAGGGCGGCCGCTGCATGGACTGCGGCGTCCCGTTCTGCCACGAGGGCTGCCCGCTCGGCAACCTGATCCCGGACTGGAACGACCTCGTCTACCGCGGCCGCTGGCGCGACGGCGATCGACCAGCTCCACGCGACCAACAACTTCCCCGAGTTCACCGGCCTGATCTGCCCGGCGCCGTGCGAGTCGGCCTGCGTGCTCGCAGATCAACGACGACCCGGTGACGATCAAGCAGATCGAGTCTGGCGATCGCCAAGCGCGGCTTCGAGGAGGGCTGGATCGACGCCGAGTCCGCCGCGAGCGGCGCACCGGCCAGCAGCGTCGCCGTGTCGGCTCCGGCCCGGCCGGGCCTCGCCGCCGCCGCAGAGCTCAACCAGGCTCGGCCACAGCGTCACCGTCTACGAGCGCGACGAGGCGCCGGGCGGCCTGCTGCGCTTCGGCGTCCCCGACGCGAAGCTCGAGAAGTGGATGATCGACCGCCGCGTCGCCGCTGCTCGAGGACGAGGGCGATCGAGTTCGAGTGCGACGTCGACGTCGGGCGCGACGTCACCGTCGACGAGCTGCGCGCCGAGCACGACGCGCGTCGTCATCGCGATCGGCTCGCGGGTGCCGCGCGACCTCGAGGTCCCCGGCCGCGAGCTCGACGGCGTCCACTTCGCGATGGACTACCTCTACCAGCGCAACCGCTACGTCGCGCGCGACGCAGGGCCGCTCGGCCGCGACGCCGAGCCGGACCGAGTCATCAGCGCCGCGGGCAAGCACGTCGTCGTCGATCGGCGGCGGCGACACCGGCATGGACTGCGTCTCGAACGCGCTGCGCGAGGGCGCCGCCGACGTGCTGATGCTCGACGTCTACCCGAGCTGCCGCCGACGCGGCCGCTACCCGGACACGCCGTGGCCGCTGCCGCCGCAAGCGCACGCTGACCACCTACGCGCTCGACGAGGGCGGCGAGCGCGCGTTCGGGCCACGCAGGTGATCGGGCTCGTCGGCGCGACGGCAAGGTCGCGTGGCGCGTCGCGGCGCGCGAGGTCGAGGGCACCTCGTCGCGCGACCTCGAGGCCGGTCGCCGGCAGCGAGTTCGACGCAGCGACGCCGACCTCGTGCTGATCGCGATCGGCTTCACCCATCCCGAGCACGAGGGCCTGCGTCGAGGACCTCGGCGTCGACCTCGACGCGCGCGGCAACGTCAAGGCGCGCCGGTCTACGCGACCTCCGTCGAGCGGCGTCTTCGCCTGCGGCGACGCGCGCATCGGCCAGTCGCTGGTCGTCACCGCGATCGCCGAGGGCCGCCGCTGCGCCCGGATCGTCGACCGCCACCTCGGCGGCACCGGCATCGCGCTGCCCGTCCGCGCCGAGGAGATGTTCGCCTACGAGGACGACGACCCCGGCTCGCTCCGCCACCAGGCCGAGAGCGCCGGCAACGTCACCGTCGGCGACGCCTTCTGGGCCGGCCCGCGCGACTGAGGCCGGGGCGCTCGCGCCCCCGGACCCCCGCGCGGGGCAGGGCTCCGACGGCTCCAGTGGAGGGTTCCGCCTCCCGCCGACGAACGTGACCGTATGCCGGACATCGCCTCGATCCTGCTGCGCAAGAGCGTTGGCGCCCTGTCGAGCGGGCGGACGCACTGCTCGTCGTGCAAGCGGACGCCGCTGGTCGGCGAGCGGCTGCACGAGACCGACGAGGGACGCCAGCTCTGTGAGCTGTGCGTGGTCGATACGCACGCGAGCGGGCACGTGATCAGCGTCCGGCGCGTGCACGCTTCCGAGCGGAAGCTCCCCGTCGGGCCGCGCGTAGCGGCCTAGTCGATGGGCGCAGTTGCGCTCGCGCTAGCCGCGAGCGTCGGATACGGCGTCGCCGACTTCCTCGGCGGGCTGAAGAGCCGCTCGCTGCCGGTCCTGGCGCTCGTCACCGTCTCGCACGCGACGGCGCTGGTGGTCGTGGCCGTCGTCGCGGCGGTCTCGCTGGCGCTCGGGGCAGGGCTGCCGAGCGGCGAGCAGTTCGGTCTCGCGGTCGTCGCCGGCCTGGCCGAGGGGCTCGCGGCGCTGGCGCTCTACCGTGGTCTGGCGGTCGGGACGATGGGCGTCGTCGCGCCGGTGGCGGCCTGCGCGCCGATCTTGCCGATCGCGATGGCGGCGGCGCTCGGCGAGCTGCCGGGCAAGGTCCAGGGCGCCGGGATCGCGATCGCCTTCGTCGGGGTGCTCCTGCTGTCCATCGAGCGGGGCGGCGCGGGCAAGGGCGGCCGGGCGGCCGTCAGCGTCGGCTACGGGCTCGCGACGGCGCTCGGCTTCGGCGTCTTCCTGATCGCGATCGACGGCGCCAGCGACGGCGGCGTCCAGTGGGCGCTGCTCAGCGCGCGGCTGACGTCGGTGACTCTCTTCGCCGGCCTGCTCCTGGTGTTGCGGCGCCCGCTCGCGATGCGACCCGCCGACATGGCGGTGATGGCGGTGGTCGGCATCACGATCATCTCCGCTGACGCCCTCTACGCGCTCGCGACGACGGTGGGGCTGCTGAGCGTCGTCGCCGTGCTCAGCTCGCTCTACCCGGTCGTGACGATCGCGCTGGCGCGCGTCTACCTCCACGAACGGCTCGCGCGGATTCAGCTCGCCGGGGTCGCGGTGACGCTCTGCGGCGCCGCGGCCGTCTCGCTTGGATAGCTAGGAGGCGTCGCCGCCGGCCGGCGGATGGGCGGGCTTGGTGCGCAGGCGGGCGGCGACCGCCGACAGCCGCGCCACGAGCTGCCGCTCGTCGACTCCGAGCACGGAGCGGACGTCGTCGAGCGGGGTGCCCTCCATCAGCATGCCGAGGATCGGCAGGTCTTCCGGGTCGAGGCGGCCGGCGGCGATCCGCATCAGCTCCGGCCGCGGCGCGCGCAGCGTCCGCTCGCCGGCGACGACGCGGCGCAGCGCGTCGAACAGCTCGCCGACCTGCGCGTTCTTGTCGACTAGTCCGTCGGCGAGCGCGACGACCGCCGCGGGGGTCAGGCCCTCGTCGGCGAACGCCGAGTAGATGACCACGCGTGGGGGGGCCGGGCCCGCCTTCAGCGCCAGGCTCAGCTCGAGCCCGTCGCGCGGCGGCAGGTGGTAGTCGACCAGCGCGACGTCGGGCTGGCAGCGGCGCGCCTCGGCGAGCGCGCTCTCGTGGCCGTCGGCGGCGCCGACGGCCTCGAAGCCCGGCTCGGCGGCGAGCAGGCCGACGAGGCCCGTTCGCACCGCGGGGTGATCGTCGACGACGAGCACGCTGATCATCGCTTCCCAGGATCGCGGGGCCCGTGCCGCGCGCCCATCGGGGCTGGCACCCATCCTGCGCGGGGCGGTCCCGCGCCAGCTCAGGGCTCGACCAGACCGCGGCGGATCGCGTAGCGGGTCAGGTCGACGCGGTCGCGCATGCCGAGCTTCTCGAGGATGTTCGAGCGGTGGCGGTCGACCGTCTTCTCGCTGATCGTCAGCAGCTCGGCGATCTCGCGGCCGCTGTGACCCTCGGCGATCAGCTTGACGATCTCCGACTCGCGCGGCGACAGCGGGTCGGCGCGCTGGTCGCCGCCCTCGATCGCGCGGTCGAGGTGGTCGCGGATCAGCGCCCGGACGGCGGCCGGGTAGATGAACGGCTCGCCGCGCATCGTCGCGCGGCAGGCCTCGACGAGGTCGCGGTCGGCGCTGCTCTTGAGCACGTAGCCGGACGCGCCGGCGGCGAGCGCCTCGAAGAAGTAGCGCTCGTCGTCGTGCATCGAGAGCATCAGCACGCGGACGTCGGGGCGCGCGCTTGGTGATCTGCTCGGCCGCCTGGATGCCCGTCATCCGCGGCATCGAGACGTCGAGGATGACGAGGTCGACGTCGCCGGCGACCGCCCGCTCGACCGCCTCGGCGCCGTCGCCGGCCTCGCCGACGACCTCCAGGTCGGGCTCCATCTCGAGCACCAGCCGCAGGCCGCGGCGGACGACCGCGTGGTCGTCGGCGAGCAGGATCCGCGTCACCAGCGGCGTGCTCACGGCCGCCTCCCGTCCAGCGGCACGCGCAGCCGGATCTCGGTGCCGCCGCCCGGCGGGCTGTCGACGTCGAGATCGGCGTCGACCATCAGCGCCCGCTCGCGCATGCCGAGCATGCCGGCGCCCGGCGCCGCGTCGCCGATCCCGGTGCCGTCGTCGCCGACCGCGAGCGCCAGCGCGTCGCCGGTCGCCGACAGGGACATGCGCATCGTCGAGGCGGCGGCGTGGCGGGCGGCGTTGGTCAGCGCCTCCTGCGCGACGCGGTAGACGACGATGTCGACCTCCGGTCCGACCCGCGGCAGGCGCCCGTCGATGTCGCGTTCGATCGGCAGCCCGATCTGGCTCGACATCCGGTCGGCGAGCACCTCGAGCGCGCTCGCCAGGCCGAGGTTGTCGAGCGCCTCGGGGCGCAGCCGCTTCGAGATCGAACGCACCTCCTCCATGCTCGCGCGCGCCGTCTCGCGAGCCTCCTCGAGCTCTCCGACGATCTCCGCCGGCACCAGCCGCGACAGCCGCTCGAGCTGCAGCGTGACCGCCGTCAGGCTCTGGCCGACCTCGTCGTGCAGCTCCTGGGCGATCGCGCATCCGCTCGCCCTCCTGGGCCTCGAGCGAGCGCCGCACGCTGTCGCGCCGCTCCTGCTCGATCCGGTCGAGCATCTCGTTGAACGTCTTGGTCAGCTCGACGATCTCGGCGTCGGCGCCGTAGATCGGCACGCGGCCGCCGGGGCGCAGCGGCTCGACGTCGCGCATCGCCGTGGTCAGCTGGGCGAGCGGGGCGAAGGCGCGTCGCAGCACAGCGAGGTCGATCGCCAGGATCGCGACGAAGCCGCCGACGATCACCACGACCTCCTTCAACTGCGCCTCGGCGCTGACGCTCGCGGGGGAGAGGATCAGCACGAGCGCCGCGACGCCGACCACGACGGCGTTCGAGAGTGAAGATCCGGGTCGGAAGCGAGAGCCTGCCCACGTGTCGAGGGTATGGCCTCCGTCCCCCGGGGCGAATGGGGGTTGGCTCCCATTCCCGATCGGACCGCCCGTTCGTAGGTTGGATCGCGATGCCAATCGCCATCGGGATCTTCGCCGGCGCGCTCGCTGCTGATCGCGAGCGAGCGCGTCCACCGGACGAAGGTGGCGCTGCTCGGCGCGATGCTGATCGTGCTGACCCAGACGCTCGACCAGACGCAGGCGATCGAGGCGGTCGACTTCGAGACGCTCGGTCTGCTCGCGGGCATGATGGTCGTCGTCAAGCTGACCGAGACGACCGGCGTCTACACCTACATCGCGATCCGCGCCGGGCAGCTGTCGAAAGGGCGGCCGTTCGTCCTCGTCGTCTCGCTCGCCGTCGCGACCGGCGTCCTGTCGGCGTTCCTCGACAACCTGACGACGATCCTGCTGGTCGTGCCGATCACCTTCCTGCTCGCCGACGCCTTCGACATCGATCCGATCCCGCTGATCCTGATCGAGGTGATGGCCTGCAACATCGGCGGCACCGCGACGCTGATCGGCGACCCGCCGAACATCATGATCGGCGCGCGCGACCGGCCTCTCGTTCGTCGAGTTCCTCGTTCAACCTCGCGCCGATCGCCTACCTGACGATGCTGCTGGTGGTCGGCCTGCTCTACCTGGCGTTCCGCAAGCGGCTGCAGATCCCCGAGGCCTCGCGCGACCGCGTGATGGAGCTCGACGCCAAGCGCTCGATCGAGGACCCGGCCGAGCTGCGCCGGCTCGGTCCGCTGCTGCTGCTGACGATCGTCGCCTTCTTCGTCCACAAGCCGCTCGGCCTCGAGCCGACGACCGTCGCGCTCGGCGCGGCGACGGTGATGCTGCTCTTCTCACGCCAGAACCTCGACGAGGCGCTGAGCGGGATCGAGTGGCCGACGCTGTTCTTCTTCGCCGGCCTGTTCGTGATGGTCGGCGCGCTCGAGCACGCCGGCGCGATCGACGAGCTTGCGAACGGCGATCATCTCCGTGACGGGCGGCGACCGCACCGCCGAGCTGCTCGGCATCGCCTGGGTCGCGGCGATCGTCGGCGGGATCGTCGACAACATCCCGCTGACCGCGACGATGATCCCTGTGGTGGAGCAGATCGCGGGCGACTCCGGCGACGACGCCTACTGGTGGGCGCTCGCGCTCGGCGCGTGCTTCGGCGGCAACATGACGCTCGTCGCCGCGGCCGCCAACGTCGCGGCCGCCGGGATGGTCGAGCGGTCCGGCCGCCGGATCGGGTTCGTCGAGTTCCTCAAGGTCGGCGTTCCCGTGACGCTCTTCTCGATGGTGATGGTCACCGGCTACCTGTACGTGAGGTACATCTGATGAACGACGCACCACCACCCAACCACCTGCTGCGCGAGGTCCCGATCCTCGGCCTGACCGAGCCGGTCTCGGACGCGATCTGGAAGATCCTCGCGACCGGCGTCCCGGCGCTGCCGGTCGCCGACGAGATCGGCGCGATCTACGGCATCTTCGGCGAGCGCGAGTTCATCGAGGCGCTGTTCCCCGGCTACCTCGGCCAGCTCAAGTACGCCGGCTTCGTGCCGCAGTCCCTCGACGCCGACATCAAGCGGCGCGCCGACTGTCTCAGCGAGGGGGTCGCGCGCTACATGAACGTCGACCACATCGACGTGGGGGAGGACTACTCGCACGCCCAGCTCGCCGAGACTTTCCTGCACCACCGCGTGCTGGTCATCCCGGTCGTCGACCGCCAGCGCCGCGTGCGCGGGATCGTCACCCGCTCGGACTTCTTCGCCGCCCTCGCCGGCTGGGTCGCCGACCCGGAGGCGGAGGACCGGGACGGTCCGTAGAATCCCGGCCCGATGCGCGAGGTGACCGTCCACACCGTGATCTCCGCGCCGCGCGAGCGGATCTTCGACGTGGTGTCCGACCTGTCGCTGCGGCCGGTGTTCTCCGACCACTACAAGAGCGAGTACCGGCTGGCGCGGGTGAACCCGCGTGGAGTGGGGGCGGCCGCGCGCTTCAAGCTGAAGCTGCCGCTGGCGCACGAGTGGGCCGAGCTGGAGATCAAGGTCTGCGACCGGCCGAAGCGGATCGTCGAGGAGGGCCGGATCGGCCGCCTCGGGCGCTCGCGACTGGTCGCCGTCTACGACTTCATCCCCGAGGCGGCCGGCACCACGCGCGTCGAGCTGACGACCTACAGCGAGCCCGGCAACGCGATCGAGAAGATCAAGCAGACAGGCGCCCACGGGTGGATGAAGCGGCGCTCGCGCAAGGCGCTGCGACGGCTGCGCGACCTCTTCGAGAGCGGCGCGGTCGAGGGCATCGAGCACGTCCAGATCGCCGGCAGCGACCCCGGCAAGGCGCCACGCTTCGGCGACCACCTGCCGGCACCGCAAGTCGTCGCCGGCGCTGACAGGTAGACTGCCCGACCGCCGATGGCCCTCCGCTCTCGAAACTTCGCTGTCTGCGCGCTTGCGCTCGCCCTCGCCGGCACCGTTTCGGCCTGTGGCGCCGACCACGAGAAGATCGGCGTCGAGGAGCCGGCGCGCGAGGGCCTGTCGGTCGACATCGGCGGGATCGACTACAACGTCTTCCTCACTCGCCAGCTGAACCTGGCGATCACGCCCGACAAGGCGTACTACGAGGGGCCGCCCGGCCAAGCCGGGCAACACCCTCTACGGCATCTTCATCCGCGCCTGCAACCCGGAGGAGCCGGGCAAGGGCGACACGATCGAGACCGCCTCCGAGTTCGTGGTGACCGACAACCAGGGCGAGGAGTTCGAGCCGATCGAGCTTCCCGACGACAACGCGTTCGCCTACAACGCGCAGGACCTGACGCCGGGCCAGTGCATCCCCGAGGACGGCAGCGTCGCCCAGCAGGGCCCGACCGCCGGCTCGATGCTGCTGTTCGACTTCCCGCTCGAGAACACCGAGAACCGCCCGCTGGAGCTGGAGATCACCAGCCCCGGCAGTCCCCGGCCATCCGGCCGAGACCAAGCGCTTCCTCCTCGACCTCTAGGATCGACGCCTCGCGCCTCAGTCGCGTTTGAGGCCGGCGACGAGGACGCCCTGAGCGGCTGGGGCGGCGGTGGAGCCGCCGGCGCCGTTGCGGACCAGTAGCACGGATACGACGACGCGCGGCTTGCCGGCCGGGGCGTAGGCGGTGAACCAGGCGTCGGTGTTGGTCGGGTCGCCGTCGCGCAGGGCCGCCTCGGGGTCGTCGCCGCGGGTGTCGCCGAGCTCGGCGGTGCCGGTCTTGCCCGGCGACCGCGACGCCGTCGACCTGGGCGAGCGTGCCGGTGCCGTACTCGACGACGCCGACCATCAGCTTCTGGACGGTCTTCGCGACGTCGGCCGGGACCGCGCGGCACGCCGCTTCGGCGTGCCGGAGACGCGGGAACAGCGTCGGCTTCACGCGCACGCCGCCGTTGGCGATCGTCTGGGCGACCGACGCCATCTGGAGCGTCGTCGCGAGCGTCTGGAACTGGCCGATCGCCGTCGAGCCGACCTCGAGCGGGCTGACGATCTTGTCCGCCGCCGGGATCGTGCTCGGCAGTGCGCCGGGAATGCCCGGGTCCTCGTTCCAGCCGAACTGCTCGGCCTCGGCGACCAGGCGCTCGGCGCCGACGTCGACGCCGAGCGGTGCGAAGACCGAGTTGCACGAGTGGGCGAAGCTGTTCGCGAAGTCGCCGCCGCACGACTCGCCGTTGGCGTTGGCGAGCTCGACGCCGTCGATCGTCGCGGCGGTCTCGACCGGGAACTCGTCCGAGAGCTTGACCTTCCTGTCCTCCAGCGCCGCGGCGGCGGTCACGATCTTGAACGTCGAACCGGGCGGCTGGGGCGCGGAGAAGGCGACGCCGGCGAGCGCGAGGATCTCGCCGTTGTGCGGGTCGAGCGCCGCGACCCCGCCGAGCCGTCCGGCCAGCGCCACGTCGGCGGCCTCCTGGACGCTCGGGACGATCGTCGTGCGGACCGGCTTGCCGGGGTGCGGCTTGCTCGCGCGCCAGCACCGTGCCGCCCGCCAGCAGCTCGCCGCCGGGCTTGCCGGCGAGCTGGCGCTCGAATACGCGCTCGAGGCCGCTGACGCCGATCGGCGTGTCCTCGGGGAAGCCGCGCGCGTAGAGCTGCTCGCGCTCGGCCTCGTCGGTCGGAGCCGCGAGCGAGCCGGCGATCGAGCTGGCGACCGTCAGCGGCGACGTGCGCGCGTCGGGCGGGCCCTCGGCGAGCACCTGGCCGTCGGCCGCGAGCAGGTTCGCGCGCTCCGGCGCGGTCGTGCGGCGGTCGAGTGCGACGCCGGCCGTCAGGCCCGGGAAGACCAGGTGCGGCTTCCAGTCGACGGCGCCCTCGACGACCGGCAGCTCGACCGGTCCGTCGACGGTGCCGAAGACGGCGGTGTGAGCGGTCACCGGCAGCCGCGCGACGTCGCCGTCGACGTCGGGGTCGGCGATCGCCAGTCGGCGAGTGGTCGCCGTCGCGGCGGCCGCGTCGTAGGCGGCCGCGAGCTGCTCGCGCGAGACGGCGGCGCGCGCGTCGGCCGACAGCAGCCGGTGCATCGCCGCGTAGTCCTCGCGCTGCCAGGCGGCGGCGAAGTCCTGGCCGACGCGCTCGGTCTCGGATTCGCTGCCCGCCGCCGACCGTCAGGCCGAAGACGAAGGCGGCCAGGCCGATCGCGGCGGCGGCGGGAAGTAGGCGGTGAGTCAGTCTCCGCCTGCGTTCCAGGGTCATCTCGCCGGCCACCGTAGGGCGCAGGCTACCGTCCAGCCCCCATGACTCCGCTCGACTGGATCATCGTCGTCTTCGCGGGAGCGATGGTGGTGGCCGGCTACGGGCGCGGGCTGGTGGTCGGCGGGCTCGCCCTGCTGGGCTTCGTGGGCGGGGCGTTCGCGGGCTCGCGGCTCGGTCCGACGCTGCTCGACCGGGGCTCGGAGTCGCCGTGGGCGCCGCTGCTGGCGCTGGTCTGCGCGCTGCTCCTCGGGGCGCTGATGGCATCGCTGCTCGAGATGCTCGGCTGGCAGATCCGGCGCGGGCTGCGCGGACCGCTCGGGGTCCTCGACGGGATCGGCGGGGCGCTGCTGGTCGGTGCGCTGGCGCTCGGGATCGCGTGGATCCTGGCCGCCGTCGCGCTCCACACGCCGGGGGTGCGCGAGTTGCGCAAGCCGATCCAGAGCTCGCTGATCCTGCGCGAGCTGAACGCGGTGCTGCCGCCCTCGGGCCCGGTCCTGCGCGCGCTGGCGCGCTTCGACCCGCTGCCGCGGATCTCGGGGCCCGGCGCCGACGTGTCGCCGCCCGACCGCGGGATCGCCCGCGACCCGGAGGTGCGCGCGGCCGGCGGCAGCGTCGTGCGCGTGCTCGGGACCGCCTGCGGCCTGGGAGTCCAGGGCTCCGGCTGGGTCGCCGGCGACGGGGTCGTCGTGACCAACGCCCACGTCGTCGCCGGCCACGACGACACGACGGTCGACGTCGGGGGCGACGGCGGCGACGCGGACGCCGTGCCGGTCTGGTTCGACGTCCGCAACGACGTCGCGGTGCTGAGCGTCCCGGGCATCTCCGGAGCGCCGGCGCTGACGCTCGCCGACGACCCGTCCGCGGGGACGGCTGGCGCGGTGCTCGGCTTCCCCGAGAACGGGCCTTACGAGGTCCGCCCGGCGCGCCTGGGGGCCACGCGGACCACGCTCAGCCAGGACGCCTACGGCCGCAGCCCGGTGCGGCGGACGATCTCGACCTTTCGCGGCGTCGTCCGCTCCGGCAACTCGGGCGGTCCGGTCGTCGACGCCGACGGGCGCGTGCTGACGACCATCTTCGCGTCGGCGACGGAGCTCCAGCCGCCCAGAGGGATTCGGCGTGCCGAACGCGGTCGTGGCCGACGCCCTCGCGCGCGCCTCCGGGCCGGTCGACACAGGCCCCTGTGTCCGCTGACGCGGGCGTCGGGGCGGGGTTCTCCGCTAGAAAGAGGGCCTTGCGCCGCTCCTCCCTCCATCTCGCGGGCGCCGTCTGCGCGGTCGCGCTGCTGTGTACCGGGCCCGCGGCGGTCGCCCAGCCGAAGCCTCCGAACCCCTGCCTCGACTCGGTCCAGCGCGCCCAGCTGCGCTGCCCCGACCTCCAGATGAGCAAGCCGTTCGGCCTGACGCTCGACCCCTTCGTCTGGCCCGGGCACGTGGTCCTGCGCGCCGGCAACTCGATCAACAGCATCGGTCGCGGGCCGGCCGAGCTGTTCGGCGTCCGCGACAGCCGCACCGGCATGCGCGCACGCCAGCGGATCTACGAGCGCGGCGGCGGCAAGATCGGGATCGCGACCGGCGCGCGGCTGCTGTTCAAGCCGATTCCAGGCCAGGGCGCCTACTGGAAGTTCCTCCACGCGGCCGAGTTCGAGCTGTTCCGCCGCGACGGCCAGGGCCGGCGCGGCAAGCGCGCCCGGCGCGGCCCGAAGGTCAGCTACTGCCTGCGCGACCTCGCCCACACCCGTCCCGGCCTGTCGCGCTCGCCGCGCCGCTTCCACTACCCGGCGTGCAACCAGTCGGCGAAGACGCGCAAGGTGACGCTCGGAACCTCGGTCGGCTGGTCCGACGTCTACCCGCCCGCCTACCACGAGCAGTGGATCGACGTGACCGGCCTGCGCGGCTGCTTCGACTTCGTCCACACCGCCGACCCGCGCAACGGCATCTACGAGTCGGACGAGAGCAACAACTCGGCGACGGTCACCGTCCGGCTGCCGTTCCGGCCCGGCCCGCAGCGCTGCCCTGGCCGCCAGTCCTCGGCGCCGCCGGCGTCGGAGCAGCCCGACATCCCGGTGGGCTGACTAGCCGATCGGCTGGGTGCCGCGCGGCGGCGGGGGCGGGGGAGCGGGCGGCGGCTCCTCGACGACGGGCGGCTCCTCGACCACCGGCGGCGGCACGGGCTCGGCGACCGGGGGAGGCGTGGCCGCCGGCGGGGTGGGCCGCGGCTTCGGGTTCGCCTTCGGAGCCCTGTCGCCGCCGCCGGGATTGGGCGCGGAACCGCCGCCACCGCCCTGGCCGCCGCCGGTCGGCGTGGAGCCGGGGGCGCTCGCGGTCGGGGCCTCGGCAGCCGCGGGGGCGACGCCGGTCGCCGGCTCGTCCGCGGCCTGCTTCGGCTTCTTCTTCTCCTTCTTGGCGACCTGCTTGGCGGCCGGCTCGTCGGGCTTCGGCTCCGGAGCGGTCTCGACCGTCTTGGCGGCGGGCGCCGCGGGCGGCTGGGGGTCGTCGCCGCCGAGTACCGTCGTCGCCAGCACGGCGAGCAGCGCGGCCGCGCCGAGGCCGGCGGCGAAGAAGAGGCCCTTGCGCCGCCTGCGACCCTCCCCGAGGGCGGCGAGCGTGCGGTAGAGCGTCGGCATGCCCGGCTGGACGGCGAGCGGGTCGTGCTTCGGCGCCCGCTCGGCGATGACGTCGCTCCAGTCGGCGCCGGTCGCCTCGGCCGCCTTCGCCAGCGTCTCCTTGAACAGCCACGGCGCGGCGGCGATCGGGGTCCAGGCGCGGTAGGAGCGGCCGGCCTCCTGCATCGCCTCCTGGCTGAGGCGGCAGGTGTGGCAGCTCGACATGTGGCCGTCGAGCCAGGCCGCGTCGTCGCCCGCGACGTCGAGCTGGCCGTCGTCGCGCAGCGCGATCAGCGGCAGCGCCCGCTCGCACTCGGGCGAGGAGACCGCGATCGCCGCCAGCGCCTCGCCGCGCAGCTCGTCGCGCAGCTTGATCCGCGCACGCGAGATCAGCTGGGCGACCGAGTTGCGGTTCATGTCCATGATCTCGGCGATCTCGTCGTAGGACAGCTCCTCGAGCTCGCAGAGCGCGAGCGCCTCGCGCTGGCGCTCCGGCAGCCGCTCGTTGGCGGCGCGGATCTCCGACTGCTGCGACTCCAGCAGCAGCTTGCGGTCGGGGTCCTCGTCGGGGTCGCCGGGGTCGAGTCCGAAGCCGCCGCCGGCTGCCGCGCCGATCGGCGCCGCCGTGTCGGGGATCGCGTCGCTCGGCTCGGCCCGCTTGCGCTTCTGCATCAGGTCGTAGCTGGCGTTGCGCGTCGCGGTGAAGAGGTAGGAGCCGAACGCCAGCTCGCGGCCCTCGAGCTTCGGCAGCCGCCGCAGCACGTTGACGAAGGCGTCCTGGACCGCGTCGGCGGCGTCCTCCTCGGAGGTCGTCAGGCGGTAGGCGAGGTTGTAGGCGCGCCGCTCGTAGCGCTCGTAGAGCGTCGCGAACGCCTGTCCGTCGCCGCCGGCGGCCGCGCGGGCGAGGCGCGTCTCCTCGGCGGCGAGCGCGGCATCCGGCGTATCGGCTGAGGCTGCCTCCGCGGCCATCCGGTGCAAGGTAGCGCGCCCGCGGACGGCTGGCCAGGGTCGCGGCCGCCAGGCCAGCGGCGCGAGGAGCGGGGGATGGGCGGCGTGCAGGGGCTGCATCTGTCCCTCCAACGGGCGCAGCCATGCGGAATTACGCCCTGCGGCGCCCATCTGCGTATCGTGGGGGCCTCCATGGCCAAGACACTCGTAGTAGCCGAGAAGCCCTCCGTCGGCGCGCGACATCGCGACCGCGCTGCCCGGATCCTTCAAGCAGGGCAAGGACAAGACGCTACCTCGAGGGCGACGACTACGTGATCACGTGGGCGGTCGGTCACCTCGTCGGGCTCGCCGAGCCCGACGACTACGACCCGAAGCTGAAGAAGTGGCGCTTCGCCGACCTGCCGATCGTCCCGGACGAAGTTCAAGCTGATCCCCAACGACGAGCGCGCCGCAGAAGCAGCTCAAGGTGATCCACCGGCTGATGGCGCGCGAGGACGTCGACGTGATCGTCAACGCCTGCGACGCCGGCCGCGAGGGCGAGCTGATCTTCGCCTACATCTACGAGACCGCGAAGGTCGCAGAAGCCGGTCCAGCGGCTCTGGCTGTCGTCGATGACGCGCAAGGCGATCGAGGACGCCTTCGAGCCGCCTGCGCGACGGCGAGGAGATGAAGCCGCTCGAGGACGCCGCCCGCTCGCGCTCCGAGGCCGACTGGATCGTCGGCATGAACGCGACCCGCGCGGCGTCGATCCGCCTGCGCGCCGCGTTCGACGGCGCCGTCTCGCTCGGCCGCGTCCAGACGCCGACGCTGGCGCTGATCGTCCGCCGCGAGGAGGAGATCCGCGCCTTCAAGCCCGAGCCGTACTGGCTCGTCGAGGCCAAGTTCGCCGCGTCCGGCGACGCGCGACTACTCCGGCCGCTACATGGGCGGCAAGCGGATCAAGGAGGACGAGGCCGCGAAGATCGTCGAGAGCCGTCGAGGGCAAGCGACGGCGACGATCACCAAGCTCGAGAAGAAGGAGGAGCGCGAGAAGCCGCAGCTCCTCTACGACCTCACCTCGCTCCAGCGCCACGCCAACACGCTGTTCGGCTTCTCCGCCCGCCGCACGCTCGGCGCCGCCCAGAAGCTCTACGAGGAGCACAAGGCGATCACCTATCCGCGTACGAACTCGCGCTACCTGACCGGGCGACATGGTTCCCGAGATCAAGCCGACGTCGCCGAGCTGGTCGGGCCAGCAACCCGCAGCTACAAGCAAGGCCGCCGAGTACGTCGGTCGGGCTCGACGAGCTGCCGCTGGAGCGCGTCGTCAACGACGAGAAGGTCGAGGACCACCACGCGATCATCCCGACGAAGTCCGAGCACGACCTGTCGAAGATGGGCGCCGACGAGCGCAAGATCTACGACCTCGTCGCCAAGCGCTTCCTGGCGGTCTTCCACCCCGACGCCGTCTTCGAGCGCACGCGCGTCGAGACCACCGTGGCAGGAGCACGTCTTCCGCACCAGCGGCCGCGTCCTGCTCGAGGCCGGCTGGCGGCGGTCTACGGCGAGGAGGTCGCAGCGGCGAGGGCAGCGCGAGGACGACTCGGGCGGCGACCAGCTGCTGCCGAAGCTCGAGCAGGGCGAGGAGGTCGACACGACGCTCGAGTCGAGTCGCTGCGCAAGGAGACGCAGCCGCCGCGGCGCTTCACCGAGGCCTCGCTGCTCGGCGCGATGGAGACCGCCGGCAAGGACATCGAGGACGACGAGCTGCGCGAGGCGATGAAGGACTCCGGCATCGGCACGCCGGCCACGCGCGCGTCGATCATCGAGCGGCTGATCGCCGTCGGCTACATCGAGCGCGAGGGCCGCGCGCTGCACGCCACCGAGAAGGGCGTGCAGGTGATCCGCCTGCTCGGCGCAGCACGCGCTCACCTCGCCCGGAGCTGACCGGCGACTGGGAGCACCGGCTCGGCCTGATCGAGCAGGGCGACGAGAGCTCGCGCGCGGCGTTCATGAAGGACATCGCCAAGTTCATCGACCGACACCGTCGAGCGAGCTCGACAAGCTCAAGGGCGTCAAGATCGAGCGGGCCAACCTCGGGCCGTGCCCGGTCTGCGGCCGCGACGTCGATCGAGAACCGCAAGGGCTACTCGTGCTGGTCGCGCGAGGACCCGGGCTGCGGCTTCGTGATCTGGAAGCAGAAGGCCGGCAAGAACCTGCCGGCGTCGGTCGTCAAGGAGCTGATGGCGAGCCTCGGCGCGTCGCTGGAGCGCGGCGACGAGCCGCCGATCGGCCGCACCGAGAAGCAGGTCACCGGCTTCCGCGGCCGCTCCGGCCGCTCGTTCCGCGCCAAGCTGAAGATCGAGCGGCGCGAGGACGACCCGAACCGCTGGAAGGTCGAGTTCGACGAGGAGTGGGCGACGATGTCGGCCAAGGAGCGCGAGGAGGCCGCCGCTGCCGCCGAGGAGGCGGCCGCCGCGGGCGACGCCAAAGGCCAGCCCGAAATCTCCGAGGCGCCCGCCGCCGCCGCGGCGGCCGAGCCGCAGCGCGCCGCGAGCTGAGTCGCACCGCCTGCCGGCCTGCCGGCCGGACCGCCTATCGGTGAGAGCCGACTTCCGGCGGAATAACCGCCGCAAGTCGGCGTTCGCTTCGGTCAGGGGCGAGTGGCGGTGACGTCGGCGCCGCTCAGCGGCGCGTCGAGGCGCGGCGGGCCGTCGTCGTCGACCCAGACGACGCGGCCGGGCCAGTAGGGGTTCGCCGGCCCGTCACCGTCGACGAAGACGTCCTCGTAGCTCCAACTGCCGCTGTTGGTCAGCCGGCCGCCGCCCGGTAGAGCCCACTCGGCCGCGTCGTCGGCCGGCAGCGGGCCGGCGCGGTGGGTGTGGCCGAAGATCACGTGGCCGCCGTCGACGCCCAGCCGGGCGGCGACCTCGGCCATCGCCGCGAGGCCCGCGCGGCGCAGCTCCTCGCCCGACAGCTCGGCGCTGAACGGTCCGAGGCCCGTCGCGTTGATCGCGGCGACCGCCGCCGGGATCGCGGCGCGGCCGACCAGCGCCCCGCGCAGCCGGTCGCCGCGGCTCCCTCCGTCGCCGTTGGCGAGCGTCCAGACGTTGCGCGAGAGGTTGTTGCGGCGCGTGACCGGCCGGGCGCGAGCGTTCTGGGCGATCGCGTGGGAGAGCGCGTAGATCGGCGCGACGATCGCCTCGTAGTCGGCCGCCGTGCGCGGCCCCTCGGGCCCGATCCGCGTGCCGAACCGCTCGACCGCCGCCGCGACCAGGCACTCGACCCGCGGCACCGTCAGGTGGGCGTCGAGGTAGTGGCCGTGGGTCGCGTAGACGTCGTCGCGCAGCCAGACGCCGGGGTAGGAGACCGTCAGCTCGGTGCGCGGCATCAGCGCGGCGACGCGCTCGGCGAGGTCGCCGGGTCGCGGCGCGCGCTCGCCCGCGACGGCCAGCGGGCTCGCGCCGACGACCCGCTCTCGCTCCAGCGCCGGCGCGACGAGCTGATGGTCGTGGTTGCCCGGCACCAGCACCACCGGCTTGCCCGCCGTCACCTCCCCGAGCGCCCTCAACGCCGGCGCCACGTCCTCCAGCACCGCCGCCACCGGCCGCTCGCGCAGCTCCAGCAGGTCCCCGAGCAGCACCAGCCGGTCGGCCTGTTCCGCCGCCTCCAGCAACCGCTCCAGCACCGGTCCCCGCCGCGCCAGATCGGCGCCCGAGACGGTCCCGAGGTGCAGGTCGGAGACGATGGCGGTCGTCACCGACGCCATATTGGCAGGCGATCCCTATCCTGATCGCCCCGCGTGTCCACCTTCTGCCGCCACAACCGCTTCATGGCCGACTGCCCGATCTGCTCGAAGGGAACGGTGCTGGATACGGGGGCGAGCCGGACAAGGCGGAAGTCGTCATCGGCCTCTCCGCGGAAGCGGTCGGGGGGCGACAAGGGATCGGCGCCGGCGTTCAGCGGGCCGTATGTGGCTGGACCCGCGCGGCGGGACGAGGACGATGCGCTCTACCTGATCCGGTTGGAGAAGGTGCCGGGCGGGGTGCGGCTCGGCGAGTGGCGCGGGGCCGCGCTGGCCCCCGTGGCACCGGTGCTGCCGGCCGAGGACCTCGCGGATCTGGTCGCGCGCTCCGGGGACGCGCTCCAGGCGCGCGACGCGGCGAAGCTGATCGAGGCGCTGGGCACCGCTGCTGGGGAGCAGAGCGGCGGCGAGGCGATCGCTGGCGTCAGCCGCGGGCGCAGCGGCGACTTCAAGGAGGAGCTGCGCGTCGAGGCGCTCGACGACGGTCAGCTGCGCGTCGCCCGCTGGGTGCTGCGGCCGGCGATCGGCTGGGAGCTTCAGGACGCGCCGCCGATGCTGCCCGCCGCGCGCTATGCGGAGGCGCTCGCCGACGCCGCCCGGCAGGGCCTGATCGCCGCCGCTCCGGCGCCCGCCGCGCCGCGGGTCTGACCCTCTCCGGCCGCACCGCCGCGGGCGCCCTCGACGGCCGCGACGCCGGCGCTCCGACGACGGCCGCCCTCGCCGTCCCGCCCAGGCCGTATACCTGACGGCCGTATGCCGCTCAAGCTCGTAACCGGTCCCGCCAACGCCGCCAAGGCGGGCGAGGTGCTGGGCGGGTTGCGGGCGCGCGTCGACGAGGAGCCGCTGCTGGTCGTCCCGGCGTTCGAGGACGTCGAGCACAACCAGCGCGAGCTGGCCGAGCGCGGGGCGGTCTTCGGCGTCCACGTCGTCACCTTCAAGCGGCTGTTCGCGCAGATCGCCTGGCGCACCGGGGTGCGCGGGCGGGCGGCGTCGCGGCTGCAGCGCGAGCTGATCGTCGCCGAGGCGGTCCGCTCGGCCGGGCTCGAGGTGCTCGCCGAGTCGGCCGAGCGGCCCGGGTTCGTGCGCGCGGCGACCCGCTTCGTCGCCGAGGTCGAGCGCTCGCTCGCCGACCGCTCGGCCGCAGGCCCGGCGATGGTCGAGCCCGCGCGCCTCACCCAGGCGCTGCGCGCATGGGCGGGGGAGGGGCCGCGGCGCGCCTACGTCGACGAGATCGCCGAGATCTACCGGCGCTACCGCGAGCGGCTCGACGCCGCCGGCCTCGTCGACGACGAGCTGTTCGCCTGGCAGGCGGTGAGCGCGCTGCGTGGGAACCCGGACAGCTGGGGCATGACGCCCGTCTACGTCTACGGGTTCGACGACTTCACTCCACTCGAGCTGGCGGCGCTCGCGGCGCTGGCGGATCGGGTGGGGGTCGACGTGACCGTGTCCCTGCCCTGGGAGCCCGGCCGCGAGGCGTTCCGCGCGACGGCCGCGACCCACGCCGAGCTGCGCGCCCTCGCCCGCGAGGAGGTCGAGCTGCCGCCGCTCGCCGACTGGTACGCCAAGGACTCCCGCACCGCCCTGCACGCCCTCGAGCGGCGCCTCTTCGAGGACTCGACCGCCACCACCGATCCCGGCGACGCCGTCGCCATGCACCTCGCCGGCGGTCGCCGGGCCGAGGTCGAGCTGTGCGCCGCCGAGGTTCTCGCCCTGCTGCGCGCCGGCAACGACCCCCGGCGACGTCGCGGTCGTGCTGCGCGACCCGCGCCCCTACGCCTCGACGATCGAGCAGGTCTTCGGCGCCTACGGGATCCCGTACTCGATCGACCGCCGGCTGCCGCTGCGTCACACCGGCGTCGGCCGCGGCCTGCTGGCGCTGCTGCGCTGCGCGACCGGCGACGGCAGCGCCGACGACCTGCTCGCCTACCTGCGCACCCCCGGACGGCTGCGCGAGCCGATCTACGCCGACCGGCTCGAGGTCGCCGTCCGGCGCGACGGCGACGGCTCCGCCCGCCGCGCCCGCGAGCTGTGGGACGGCTGGGCCGAGCGCGACGGCATCGGGCCGTTCCCGCTCGCGGAGATCGACCGCATCGCCTCCGCCGCCAATGACACCGACGTCCTGCTCGACGAGCTGCGCCAAGCAGGCCGGCCGCCTCTTCTCCGGGCCCTACCGCCGCACCGCGCACGTCCTCGAGGGGGCCGAGCTCGACGACGCGCGCGCCTTCCAGGCGATCGGCTCCGCGCTGCGCGACCTGCGCGCGCTCGCCCGCGCCGGCGCCCCGATCGACCTCGCGCGGGTCGAGGAGACGCTCGCTGGCCTCGAGGTCCACGCCGGCGAGGATCCGCAGCCGGGCCGCGTCGCGGTCGCCGCGCCGGAGAAGGTCCGCGCCCGCCGCTTCGAGGCCGTCTTCGTCTGCGGACTCCAGGAGGGCGAGTTCCCGGCCGCCGGCGGCGCCGACCCGTTCCTCTCCGACGGCGACCGGCGCGAGATCGCCGCCGCCAGCGGGCTCGTGCTGCCGCTGCGCGAGGACCAGCTCGAGCGCGAGCGCTACCTCTTCTACGTCTGCGCCTCGCGCGCCGAGCGCCGGCTGGTGCTGAGCGCGCGCGTCAGCGGCGAGGAGGGCGAGGCCGAGCAGCCGTCGTTCTTCCTCGACGACGTCGAGCGGATCTTCCCCGGCCTGCGCGAGCGCGCCCGCCGCCGCTCGCTCGCCGACGTCACCTGGTCGCCCGCCGACGCGCCGACCCCCGCCGAGTGGGAGCGCGCCGTCGCCGCCCAGCGCCGCGACGCCCCACCCGCGCCGGTCGGGCCGATCGCGCTCGACGCCGCGCTCGCCGCGCTGCGCGACCGCGGCGCCGTCTCGGCCGGGGCGGTCGAGCGGTTCGCCGGCTGCCCGGTTAGGTGGCTGGTCGACGACGTCCTGAAACCGGTCGCGCTCGAGCCAGACCCCGAGCAGCTGGTCCAGGGCGCCTTCGCGCACAGCGTGCTCGAGCTGACCTACAAGCGCCTGCGCGAGCGGACGGGCGACCGCCGCGTCACGGAGGCGAACCTCGGCGCGGCCGAGGCGATCATGCTGGAGGCGCTCGCCGAGGAGGCCGCCCGCCGCGGCGCGGTGATGGTCGGGCCGCGGATGCGCGCGGCGATGCGGCGGCTGGAGTTCCAGCTGCTGCGCCACCTCGCCTACGAGGCGCGCAGCGAGTCGGAGTTCGAGCCCGACGCGCTCGAGCTGGCGTTCGGGCTGCCCGACGCCGAGTACCCCGAGGTCGAGCTGCCGGGCGGGCTGCGCGTGCGCGGCAAGATCGACCGCGTCGACCGCCGTGGCGACAAGGTCGCGGTGCGCGACTACAAGAGCGGCCGCGTGACCGACTACAGCGTCGCGAACTGGGAGCGCAAGGGGCGGCTGCAGGCGGCGCTCTACATGCTGGTGGCAGAGCGGCTGCTGGGCGTCGAGGCGGTCGCCGGGCTCTACATGCCGCTGGCCGGCGACGACCGCCGCCCGCGCGGCGCGCTGAGCGCCGAGTTCGCCGAGCGGCTCGGCGGCGACTTCGTCGGCGGCGACGTGCTCTCCGACGAGGAGTTCGCCGAGCTGCGCACGTGGGCCGGCGAGGCGATCGCCACGGCGGCGGCCGAGATGGGGGAGGGCAAGCTCTGCTCGAAGCCCGACTCGTGCGCCTACCGCGGCGGCTGCTCGCACCCCTCGATCTGCCGGATCGAGCGATGACCGCGCGCGCCTTCACCGAGGAGCAGCAGCGCGCGATCGACCGTCGCGACGGCGCGCTACTGGTCGCGGCCGGGGCCGGGTCGGGCAAGACGTCGGTGCTGGTCGAGCGGTTCGTCCGCGCCGTGCTCGACGACGGCGTCGCGGTCGACGCGATCCTCGCGATCACCTTCACCGAGAAGGCCGCCGCCGAGCTGAAGGCGCGCGTGCGCGACCGCTTCGCCGCCGCCGGGCGCCACGCCGAGGCGCGCGCCGCCGAGGGCGCCTACATCTCGACGATCCACGGCTTCTGCTCGACGATCCTGCGCTCGCACGCGCTGGCGGCCGGGATCGACCCCGAGTACCGGGTGCTCGACGCGCTCGAGGCCGACCGGCTCGGTCGCGACGCGTTCGACGGCGCGCTCGCGGCCTTCCTCCACGAGGACGCCGACGCCGAGCGGCTGCGCCTCGTCGCCGCCTACACGCCCGACAAGCTCGCGGCGATGATCCGCACCGTCTACGGCCACCTGCGCAGCCGCGGCGCGGAGAGCCCGGAACTGCCGGAGATCGAGCCGCCGCGTCCGGCGGGGGAGCCCGAGCGGCTGGAGCGCGCCGCGCGGGTGGCGCTCGCCGACCTGGAGAGCGCCAAGGACGGCGTTCGCGTGGCCGAAGCGCGCGAACGGCTCGAGCGCTGCCTCGACCTGATCCGCGGGGGCGGGGCGGGCATCGGCGACGGCGGCGACGGTTCGGGAGCCTCCGGCACGGCCGTCCCCGGCACGGCCGCCGACCTCGATCTCGCCGCGCTGAAGAAGGTCACCGTCGGCCGCGGCGCCGGCGCGCTGAAGACCGACGCCTTCGACGAGTACCGCGCGGCGCTCGAGGCGCTGACCGCGCTCGCCGCCCACCAGCAGGAGCTGCGCGACCACTCCCTCCTGCGTGAGCTGCTGCGCGCCTACGGCACCCGCTACGCGCGCCTCAAGCGCGACCGCTCCGGCCTCGACTTCGACGATCTCGAGCTGCTCGTCAATCGCCTGCTGCGCGACGACCCGGTCGTTCGCGAGCGTTGGTCGGCCCGCTTCCGGCACGTGATGATCGACGAGTTCCAGGACACCAACCCGCTCCAGAACGAGCTGCTCGGCCGGATCGCCGGCGACCGCCTGTTCCGCGTCGGCGACGAGTTCCAGTCGATCTACCGTTTCCGTCACGCCGACGTGTCGGTCTTCCGCGAGCAGTCCGAGGCGGCCGGCGAGGGCGGCCGCTTCGAGGCGCTGACCGCAAACTTCCGCAGCCGGCCCGAGGTGCTCGACGCGATCAACCTGCTGTTCGGCTCGGTCTGGGGCGAGCGCTTCCCGCTCCTGCGCGCCGGCAACGACGGCGCCGGCGCGGCGGTCGGCGAGCCGTGCGTCGAGCTGATCGTCGCCGACCGCCCGCACAACGGCTCGCGCTGGCGCGAACGCTTCGAGGCCGAGGAGGCGGCGGGCGGCGCCCCGGCCGAGACCGCCTTCGGCGACTCGCTGCGCGACGTCGTCCCGGCCCGCGCCGCCGAGGCGCGGATGCTCGCCAAGCGGATCGACGAGCTGGTGGCGTCCGGCGCACACGGACTGGGCGACGTCGTCGTCCTGGTTCGCGCCACGACCCACCTCGCCGCCTTCGAGCGCGCGTTCGAGGATCGCGGCATCCCGACCTACGTGATGGGCGGGCGCGGCTACTGGTCCCAGCAGCAGGTCGGCGACCTGCGCGCCTACCTCGCCGCGCTCGCGAACCCGCTCGACGACCTCGCGCTCTACACGGCGCTCGCGTCGCCGCTCGGCCGAGTGTCGCTGGACGGGCTGGTGGTACTCCGAACAGCTGCACAGAAGGCCCGGGTGGAGCCCTGGACGCTCCTCGCAGAGCTGGCCGGCGTATCCGGCGGCCGGGTCGCGCCGCGTGCCGAGGGTGACGCCGGCAGCGCCCGCGCGGCCGGGCTCGCCGATCAGCTCGGCTCCGAGAACACGGCCCGCGTCCGCGCCTTCGCTCGCCTGCTCGCCGACGAGCGCGCCGCCGCGCCGCGCTCGTCGCTGGAGGCGCTGATCGACCGCGGCGTGACCCGCTCCGGCTACGACCTGCACCTGCTCGCGCTGCCCGCCGGCCGCCGGCGGATGGCGAATGTGCGCAAGCTGATGCGCCTCGCGCGCGAGTTCGAGGCCGAGGAGGGGCGGGACCTGCGCCGCTTCATCGACTACGTCGCCGAGCGCGACGAGCTGGGCGACCGCCAGGGCGAGGCGCCGCTGGAGCCCGAGGACGTCCAGGCGGTGCGGCTGATGACGGTCCACCGCGCCAAGGGTCTCGAGTTCCCGGTGGTCTGCGTGGCCGATCTCGGCAAGCCCGGCCGCGAGGACCTCTCGTCGCTGCAGATCTCCGACGACGGGGCGGTCGGCATCAGCCTCGCCCAGCTCGGCGGCGGCAGCGTCGCCAGCACGCGGCTGAAGGACATCCGCGAGCGCCAGAAGCTGGCCGACGAGGAGGAGGAGAAGCGCGTCTTCTACGTCGCCATCACCCGCGCCGAGCAGCGCCTGATCCTCAGCGGCGGCACCGACCTCGAGAAGCTCGACGAGGAGAAGCCGCTCGAGGAGCCGATGCGCTGGATCTGGCGCGCCCTGGCGCCCGAGATCGGCGGTATCGAGACGACTGCCGTGGTCGAGCATGCGACCGGCGCCCGCCCCGTAGCCGTCCGCTGCACCGTCCTGCGCCCCGACACCGTCGACGAGGTACTGCCGGCCGCCGACCGCGCCCCGCGCCCACCCGAGGAGCCGCCCGCCGGGCTTGACGCTCTCGACGCGCCAGTGCTGGCGGCAGTCCCGCCGCCGACCGCCCTGCCGATCAGCCGCTTCAGCTATTCCGGCCTCCAGCGCCACCGCGAGTGCGGCTACCGCTTCTACCTCGAGCGCTCGCTGCGCCTCCCGCGCGCCGACGCGATCCCCGAGCCGCCCGGCGCCGAGCCGGCCGAGGAGGTCGACGCCCTCTCGCCGACCGTCCGCGGCTCGATCGCCCACTCGCTGCTGGAGGAGGTCGACTTCGCCAACCCGGTCGTGCCCTCACCCGATCGGGTCGCCGCCATGATCGACGCCTACCGCGAGCCCGTCCGCGACCACGACGTCGACGACCTGATCCAGCTCGTCACCGCCTTCGCCGGCTCCAGCCTCCGCGAGCGCATCGCCGCCGCCAACCCCGTCCGCACCGAGCTGCCCTTCGCGTTCTCGCTCACCCCCGAGACCGCCGCCGGCCGCAGCCTGCTCGTTAACGGCATCGTCGACGTCCACGCGATCGAGCCCGACGGCACGGTCCTGATCGTCGACTACAAGTCCAACCGCCTCGAACCCGACCAGACCCCCGCCGCCGTGGTCGAGGCCGACTACACAATCCAACGCACCGTCTACGCCCTCGCCGCCCTCCACACCGGCGCCCCCCGCACCGCCATCGCCTACCTCTTCCTAGAGCGCCCCGACGACCCCGTCGTCGCCACCTACACACAGGACGACCTCCCAGCCCTCGACCGTCACCTCCGCGACCTCGCCGCACCCCTCGCCGCCGGCTCCTTCATTCCAATCCCAAAGCCCCACCGCGCCCTCTGCGCCGACTGCCCCGGCCAACCCGGCCTCTGCTCCTGGCCGCCGGAGCGGACGCTGGCTTAGTCGTCACAGCATTTGGGCTTTGCAGCGCGCCTTCGCCCGAGGATGCGGAAGGGGCCTTGGGCTGGCATCGGGGCCTAGAGGTCGCTGAACTCGCCGCGCTTGGCCTGCTCGATGCCGGCGCGGGCCCAGTCTTGCGCGAGTAGGTCGCGATCGTGGAGGAAGGCGCCAAGGGCGCGGGTCCACTCGCGTGTCGGGTAAGCCGTTCGCACTCGCCGCGACCATTCGACGCGGTTCCGTCCACTCCTACCCGTACTTTCCGCGCATGCCCCTCTGCTTCATCGAGCCCCACGAGGCCATCCGGGTGATTGCGGACGCCGTGGGTCGCGAGGCCCGGCGGCAGCTGTTGGGCGAGGTGGTTCGTGCCTGGGTCGACGAGATCCCGGAGGACGAGCTGGCGGTGCACTACGCCAAGGCGGTCGAGGTGCTGGACGACGACGACCTGTCGATGCTGGCCGCCTGGCACGCGTCGCTGGAGGTCGGTCAGCCGATCGCGAACAAGGACTTCCTGTTGAAGGCGTTCGGGCATCTGGGCGAGCATCGGCGCGAGGCGCTGAAGATCGCGGCCGGGTTCCGGGGCGACGAGGCCTTCGAGGCCGGCATCAGCGAGGAGCAGGCGATCGACACGGTGCTGCCGTTCCTGTCCCACGAGCGGATGACGGAGCTCGCCGCGGAGGCGATCGAGCTCTACTGCTGGGACCGCATGGGCTCCGACAACTGACGCTCGTCAGTCGCGCCGCCCGGCCTTGCGCTTGACGACCCTGACCGTCTGCGTCATCGACACCGGGTGCAGGGCGCAGAAGAGCTTGTAGGTCCCCGGCGTTTTCAGGCGCTTGGCGAAGGCGCGGTTGCCGTCGAGGTTCAGCGAGCTGAAGCCGCGCGGGCCGTTGGCCACAGTCACGTTGTGCAGCTCGCTCGACGCGAAGCGCCAGCGCAGCAGGCCGCCCGCGGGCAGCGTGACGTTCGGCTTCGAGAAGAAGCGGTCGCCGACCTCGATTCGCGCGCCTGAGCGCACGCGCACCCGCCGCCCCGGCGGCTTTGCGATCTCCCGCGCGCGCCCGCCGCGCCCGATTCCCACCAGCGGCACCGTGAAGCGCGGCGCCACCGTCCGGCCCGGCTCGGTCGTCCGGTGCTCACGCAGGTCGCCAGGCGGCGCGCACCCCGCCGGCGTTCGCGCCGCCGGGTCGTCGGCCATGTACAGCACCATGATCCCCATCACGCGCGTGTGCGGCAGCCGCGCGTCGTAGTTCGAGTCGAGCCGCAAGCGCTCCCCGCCCGACACGGGAAAGCCGGTCGCGCTGTCGAAGCCGCTCATGTCGATCGGCCCCGGCTCGTGCAGCACCGGCTTGACGTTGTAGAAGGGGTGGGAGGCTTGGCCCCAGGTCGGCTTCGACGCGTACAGCTCGCAGCCGCCGCCCCGGTTCAAGATCAGGTTCCGCGCGCCGCCGTGGACGTGTCCCAGCCCCGCCACGATCCGCCCCGAAGCCGGCGCCGTCCACTGCGCCGAGCGCGTGTGCGTCGCGCCGCGCTTGCCGCCTCCCGGCACGTCGTAGACCGGGTCGGCTAGGCAGTTCTCGACGTCGAGCCAGTAGGGGGCGACCGGCGTCCGCGCCTCGGTGTCGTAGGTCACCTCGTACTCGACGAACGCGCTGTCGGCCCGCGCCCGGTGGTTCATCAGCATCAGCGTCATGCCCCACTGGTCGGCTGCCTTCATCGGGTAGCCGTAGCCGTCCGGCAGCGCCATCTTCGCCCGCTCCTCGCCGGCGGCATAGAACCGCTCGCCGAGCGCGGGGATCTTCGTCCGCGAGTTGAACGCCGTGAACGTGTTGCAGGTCCGGTCGTGCTTCTGGCCGAGCTGCGCGCCGAGGTTCGCGAACACGATGTGGTGCAGCATCATTCGGTCGATCGGCACCGGCGACCCGTCGGGGTCGACCACGTCGACCTCCATGTTGGTGACGAACCCGTCGGCGGCCGGCTTCGGCACGTTCAGCGTCAGATCCTTCTGCAGCACCTGGTACGGCCCGATCGAGACCGGCCCGTAGCGGAACTTCTCGGTGCGGACCTCCGCGGCGGCCGGGGCAGCGGCCACCACCAGCCCGGCGAACAGCCCGGCCAGGACGGCCAGCACGCGCGCGGGGCTCCCCAGGGCACTCCTCACCTGCACTCCAGCCTAGGCCCCGATCGCCGCGGCGACCAACGCCAACCCGTCTAGGAGAGCGCCGCCTCGATCTCCGCGCGGACCTGCTCGGTCGTCTCGAACCGCACGGCGGTCATGCCCAGCTCGCGCGCGGCGTCGCAGTTGATCTCGATGTCGTCGACGAAGATGCACTCCTCGGCGCGCAGGCCGCCGCCGAGCCGCTCGACGGTCAGGTGGTAGATCTCCGGCTCCGGCTTGCGCATCCCGACGAACGCCGAGTCGACGACGACCTCGAAGATCTCGTCCAGCTCCGGCAGCATCCCGCGCCAGCGCGGCTCCCACTCACGGACGTTGTTGGTCAGCAGCGCGGCGCGCAGGCCGCGCCCGCGCAGCTCGGCGACGTAGTCGATCATCTCGTGGTTGCGCTCGAGGCCGTCCATCAGCGCCTCGCCCATCCCGTGCAGCGACTGCTCGGAGCCCAGCTCGCTCTGGATCCGCGCGAAGAACTCGGGCTCGGACAGCTCGCCGCGCTCGAGCACGAACAGCGGGTGCTCGCCGTGGCGCTGCGCCGAGGCCGCGATCGCCGTGCCGAGGTCCTCGAGCGAGATGCCGGTCGACTGCGACCAGGCGGCGAACGTGTTGCCCAGCGGCGTCGTCAGCACGCCGCCGAAGTCGCTGATGATCGCCTTCGGGGCGCTCATGCCGCCAGCGCCTCCGACCTCGTCATCAGCTCGTAGGCGCCCGCTCCCTCGCGGTTGCCGAGCCGCCAGCGGAACACGGCGGCGTGCACGTCGGCGGCCTCCAGCTGCAGCGACGAGCCGGCGACCACGGTCCCCGACCCGCGCAGCGCGTAGTCCTCCTCCGGCAGCCACAGCTCCAGCCCGGCACTGCGCTGGCGGCCGTCGCCGTCGTAGACGGTCGAGATGCGCGCCTCCTCGATCGGGACCGGCTTGCCGTCGTCGAGCAGCCAGGCGACCGTCTGCTCGGCGTCGTGGCCGAGCGCGCCGCGCGGGCGCCGGCCGACGGCCAGGAAGGCGTGCCCCTCGTCGAAGAGCGCCGACAGCGAGCGGACGGCGTCGAGCTCGTCCCAGCTCGGCGCCGCGGTCGTCTCGGCGACGGTCGCCAGGCAGCGCACCGTGCGCCCCGCGACCTCGCCGGTGGCTGAGCAGACGTGGACGAGCAGCGTCTCGAGGTCGGCGGCTGGGGCGACCGGCCGCAGGTCGAGCGAGAACGCGTCGTCGAGCTCGGCGTGCCAGCCGTCGTCGATGCGCACGATCGACGGACCGTCCGGGAGCGCGCGCGAGCTGGCGCCCTCGAACATCAGCGTCATGCCCGAGCGGGCGCTGCCGTGCAGCCCGTGCTCGGGGTCGAAGAAGTTGATCGAGAGTGCCTGCTGGCTCACGCGGGGCCGATTCTCCCCTGTGGCGGGTCCTCGGGGTGTTCACGTGCCGTCCCCTCGACCGTGTCGCCGTCGTCGGGCTGGCTGCGCCGCACCCGCGCCGCTCGGCTCGCGCCCCGCGCGGCGCCGGCCGCCCCGATCACCGTCGAGACGCCGAAGCGCCGCCCGAGCCAGCCCGCGGCGAACCGCCGCAGCAGCGCCCGCGTCGGCGGGATCAGCAGCAGCAGGCCGACGATGTCGGTCAGGAAGCCGGGCGTGATCAGGAACGCCCCGCCGAAGATCACCGCGACGCCGTCGAACAGCTCGCGGTGCGGCATCCGCCCCTCGGCCAGGGTGACGTTGAACTGGCGCCAGACCGTCCGTCCCTGGGTGCGCAGCAGCGCCGAGCCGAGCAGCGAGTCGGCGACCAGGATCAGGATCGTCGGCACCGCCCCGATCGCGTCGCCGACCTGCAGGATCACGTACAGCTCCGCGATCGGCACGACGACGAACAGCAGGATCAGCAGCAGCGGCATCCGGCCGCGAACCCTAGACGCTGAAGCCGGGCGCTCTGGCCGCCCGACTACCATTGCGGCCATGCCAGAGATCGACGTGACCGTGGACGACGTGCGCGAGGCGCTCGAGAACGTGATCGACCCGGAGCTGGGGCTCGACTTCGTCGAGCTCGGCCTGGTCTACGACATCGCGGTCGAGGGCACCGAGGCCTTCGTCACCTTCACCCTGACGACCCCGGGCTGCCCGATCGGCCCGCAGGTCTCCGAGCAGATGGAGGAGTTCGTCGGCGACCTGCCCGGCATCACGAAGGTCCACCCGAAGCTGGTCTTCACACCGCCTTGGACGCCGGACCTGATGTCCGAGGACGCCAAGTTCGCGCTCGGCTACTGATACCGGCGCGCTCAGTAGCCGAGTGATCGGTGCCGCGGCGCTAGCCGCCCGGCGAGGGCAACGGTGTCGGCGTCCAGCGTGACGCGCTCCAGCTCGCCGGCCGTCGCGGCGTACTCGGCCTCGATCGCCGCACACGTCTCGTCCCAGCCGGCGCCCGGCGCCTCGTCGGCGAGCGCGCCGGTCGTCGCGGGCGCCCAGTCGAGGCCCAGCGCGGCGTAGACGGGGGCGAGGGCGGTGCGAATCCGCTCGGCGCCGTCGATCACCACGACCCCGCCGACGTAGGCGCCGTCGCGGATCACCCGCTGGCCGAGGCCGGCCAGCTTGGTCGCGCCGCGCGCGTTGACGCTGTGCTCGCCGGGGCAGTACTCGCCGGGCACCTCGCCGACGCGCGCGTCCACGCCGAGCCGGCCGAAGGCGCGGGCGAGCGCCTCCGCCGCCTGCTCGAAGCGGCGCGTCACGCCGGCGCGGGCGTCGGCGTCGTGGACGGCGAGCCCGAAGTGCAGCGTCTGCTCGTGGAAGACCGAAGCCCGCCCGCCCGCCAGCCGCTCGACCGCCTCGTAGCCGCCGCCGCGCGCCGCCGCGACCGCCTCGGCGTAGCCGGTGGCGACCGCGTCGCGGCGGCCGAACGCCACCGCCGGGCCCGGGCGCGAGATCCGCAGCGTGTCCGCCAGGTCGCCGGCGGCGACCCGTTCCAGCAGCGCGCGCGACAGCGCCGTGTCGAGCACCGGGTCGGCGACCGCGGGCTCGACGACCAGCCGCAGCGGGGACCTAGTCGCCGTCAATCAACCGCGGGCGCTGCGCCTTGCCACGAATCGCGGAGCGCTTCGCGCCGCGGCCGTTGGCGCTCCCGGCCGACGCGCCGTTCGTCGACGGAGTGGTGCGCGTCCGCTTGGCCTTGGGGGCGACCTTGGGCTTCGCGGCGGCCTTCGCCTTCGCCTTCGCCGTGGCCTTGGCCTTCGGCTTGGTCTTGGGCTTCGCCTTCGGCTTCTTCGCCTTCGCCTCCACCACGTCTGCGCGCGCCCGTCCCTTGCCCGCGGCGGTCAGCAGCTCGTCGAGCGCCTCCTCGAAGAACCCGGACATCTTCTCCAGGTCGGGGATCGCGTCGTAGTCGCCGAGCAGGCCGAAGTCGATCTTGCCGTTGTAGGACATCGCGGCGATCGCCAGCGCGTGGTTCTCGGGCAGGAAGGCGACCGGGACGATCTCCTGCATCTCGGCGGCCCAGCATGTAGAGCGGGAACTGCGGCCCCGGAACATTGGTGACGATCAGGTTGAACAGCCGCGTGGAGAAGTTCAGCCGCGACGCCTGGGCGAGCAGGGTGGGGGGCGCGAAGTCCTCGAGCCCGGAGATCACCTCGGCGCCGAGCGCCTGCTTGGACTCCTTGACGCCCTTCATCGCCTCGCGCACGATCCGCAGCCGCTCGACCGGGTCCTTGGCGTAGACGGGCAGCGGCCCGCGCATCGCGGCGATCCGGTTGCCGAGCGCGTGGTGCTCGTCCTTGGCGCGGATCGAGACCGGCACCAGCCCGCGCAGCTCGAGGCCCTCGGTGCGCACGCCGCGCGTGCGCAGCCACTTGCCGAGCCCGCCCGCGACGACCGCGAGGAAGGCGTCGTTGACGGTCCCGCCGAGCCCGTCCTTGACCGCCTTGAAGTCGGCCAGGTCGCACTGCAGCCAGACGATCCGCCGGTGCGGCCCGATCGGCACGTTGAGCGGCACGTCGGGCGCCGGGTTGAGGCCGGCCCAGGCGATCTCGCCGAGCCCCTCGACCGCTTCGCGCGCCCGCTCGACCGTCGTGCCGGGGTCGCGCACGACCTTCGTCGCCTCGTTGGCGACCATCGCCGGAGTACGCAGCAGGCCCTTGATGCCCTCGGCGACCAGCTCGGCCTGCGACGGCTCCTGCTCGGGCGCCCACGACGGCGGCTCCTCGCGCGGAGTTCCCTCGGGGGCGAAGTCGAACAGCACGGTCGCGATGTCGACCCCGGAGACGCCGTCGACGAGCGCGTGGTGGGTCTTCGACACGAGCGCAAAGCCCCCGTCGGCGAGTCCCTGCACGAGCCAGATCTCCCAGAGCGGCTTCGAGCGGTCGAGTCGCTGCGAGAAGATCCGTCCGGCGATGCCGCGCAGCTGCTCGCGCGAGCCGGGCGCCGGCAGCGCTGTGTGGCGCACGTGGTAGTCGATGTTGAAGCGCGGGTCGTCGACCCAGAACGGCCGGCCCATCTCGAAGCGCGGGAAGGCGAGCTTCTGCCGGTAGCGCGGCACCAGGTGGAGGCGCGACTCGATGTGGCGCGTGAACTCCTCGCGCGTCGGCACCGGACCCTCCATCAGGACGATCGCCCCGACGTGCATGTGCGACGCGCGGCGCTCCTGGTGGAGGAACGACGCGTCGATCGCGCTCAGTCGATCTCGGTGGCCCTGCGCCATTGGCTGGAGCCTACGGCACAATGCACGTAATGGGACGGCGGTTCGATCGACGGAGGGCGGTCGCGACGTTCGCCGCGCTGGCGGCCTTCGGCGCGCTCGCCGCGACAGGCTGCGGCGGCGACGACGGCGGCTCGGCCGCCGCCGCCGAACGGGTTCCCGTGCCGAAGGTCGACCGCTTCGACGCGACCGCGGCCTACGAGCTGGTTCGCGAGCAGGTCGAGCTGGGCCCGCGGCCCGCCGGCTCGAAGCAGTCGCGCGTGCTCGCGGAGCGGCTGCGGCGGATGCTGCCCGGCGGTCGCTTCGAGCCGGTGCCGGGCGGGCTGCGCAACGTCGTCGGACGCGTGCCGGGGCGCGACCCCGACCGCTACGTCGTCGTCGGCGCCCACTACGACACCAAGGACATTCCGGGCTTCGTCGGCGCCGTCGACGGGGCTTCGGGCACGGCGGTCGCCGCCCAGCTCGCGAGGTCGCTGAAGCCGCGCCAGATCGACCCGACCGTGGTCTTCCTGATGTTCGACGGCGAGGAGACACCGGCCGGCGTCCCGGACGACCAGTTCCTGCGCCGCGGGATCCGTGGCAGCAAGGCCGCCGCCCCGCGCTACAAGGACGCCGAGGCGATGATCCTGCTCGACTTCGTGGGGGAGAAGGGCCTGCGGATCCCGCGCGAGAGCTATTCGAACGAGGGGCTCTGGGCGAAGCTGCGCAAGGCGGCGCGCGACGTCGGCGTCGGCAAGGTGTTCCCGGCCGAGGACCTCGGCGGCGGGATCCAGGACGACCACGTCCCGTTCATCCGCCAGGGCGTGCCGTCGATCGACCTGATCGACTTCGACTTCCCGTGCTGGCATCGGCGCTGCGACGACCTGTCGCGGGTCTCCGCGCGCAGCCTCGACGCCAGCGGCGAGACCGTCCACCAGCTCCTACGTACACTCTGAGGCGATGCCCAACGCTCCGGAGAAGCTGCTGCTGGCGGCCCCGCGCGGTTACTGCGCGGGCGTCGACCGCGCCGTCCAGACGGTCGAGCGGGCGCTCGAGCTGTACGGGCCGCCCGTCTACGTGCGCAAGGAGATCGTCCACAACAAGCACGTGGTCGAGCAGCTGCGCGAGCGTGGCGCGATCTTCGTCGACCAGGAGAGCGAGGTCCCGGAGGGCGCAGACGGTCGTCTTCTCGGCCCACGGCGTCTCGCCGGCGGTCCACGCCAACTCGGCCGCCCGCGAGCTGAAGACGATCGACGCGACCTGCCCGCTGGTGACCAAGGTCCACCGCGAGGCTGTCAAGTTCGCCGGCGAGGGCTACACGATCGTCCTGATCGGTCACGCCGGCCACGAGGAGGTCGAGGGCACGATGGGCGAGGCGCCCGACCACATCGTGCTGATCGAGACCGAGGCCGACGTCGACGCGCTCGAGGTCGAGGATCCCGACCGCGTCGCGTTCATCTCGCAGACCACGCTCTCGGTCGACGAGACGCGCGCGATCATCGACCGGCTGCGCGAGAAGTTCCCGAACATCACCGGGCCGCGCACAGATGACATCTGCTACGCGACGACCAACCGTCAGATGGCCGTCCGCCAGATGGCCCGCGAGTGCGATCTGGTGCTCGTGATCGGCTCGGCGAACTCCTCGAACTCCAACCGTCTAGTTGAGGTCGCACGCGACCACGGGGCGGAATCGCACCTGATCGACAACGAGACCCAGGTCGAGGAGGAGTGGCTCGCGGACAAGCGGGTCGTCGGCATCAGCTCCGGCGCCAGCGCGCCCGAGGAGCTCGTCCAGCGGCTGGTCGACTTCTTCCGCCGGCGCGGCACCGACGACGTGTCGGAGTTCGAGGTCGTCCAGGAGGACGTTCGCTTCATGCTTCCCAAGGAGATCCGCAAGGCACTCGCCTCCGCGAATGTGTGATTGACCGCACAACGGGGAACCCCTTCGCCAACGGGCAGGCGACGGGAGGAGACCGATGCGGGGTGTGGCAGGGGTAGTGGGGCTGGTTGGACTTGCGGTGCTGGCGTTCGCGCCGGCGGCTCAGGGGCAGGGATTCGGCGTCCAGGACTTCACCGGCATGGTGTTCGCGGACGAGTTCCGCGATCGCACCGACAGCTACACGAACACCGGCACGCCGGGTGGACGCATCACCGACGCCTATCCGGATCCCTCGACCGGCGGCACCGGCATCTACGAGCTGGCGGGCGGCCACCCGTACATCGGCGTCACCTCGTTCAGCTTCAACCGCACGCCGAACGGCCCGCCGATCGGCGGCAACGTCGACAACGTGCGCGTCGACATCCCGCGCGGCCTGATGCCGAACCCGCGCGCCTTTGACCGTTGCCCGGAGGACCTGCTCCAATCGAGCAACTGCCCGCTCTCGTCGCAGATCGGCACCCAGGAGATGACCGTCCACCTCGGCGCGGTCAGCGCCCTGACGGGCGACGTCACCTTCAAGGTGCCGCTCTACAACACGACCCCGCTGAGCAATCCGGAGTCCGGCCCGCAGGAGGACGTCGTCGCACGCTTTGCGTTCGACCCGGCCGAGGCCGGCGAGGTGATCGCGCCGCTGTCGCCGCTCGCCGACCTCTTCCAGGCGCTGCTGCGGCTGGAGCCGGTCCACATCGTCGGGGGCGTCCGCGACGAGCCGAGCTCGTTCGGTCCGTTCGACTACGGCCTCTACTTCACGATCGAGCACCTGCCGGCCTGCGACCCCGACGACCCGCTCTCGCCGGGCGTGCTGGCGTCGAATCTCACCTTCTGGGGCGTGCCTGGCGATCCCGCCCACAACGCGGAGCGGGGCCGCAGCTGCATCCGGCTGGAGGTCCTGTCGGGGCTCGACCCGTTCCAGCCCTGCACGCCGATCCCGGCGATCGGCGTCCCGCCCGATCCCGACCTGCCGTTCCTGTCGAACCCGACCGAGTGCACCGGCACCTCGCTGGTCGGCAAGCTGAGCGTCTTCTCGGCCGGCAACGCGGCGAGCGACTCGCGCACCGACCAGACGCCCGCGATCGTCGACCGCGACGACGGCGTGACCAAGCAGGGCGCCCAGGAGTGCCAGCAGCTCGGCGTCGCCCCGGGGGTCGGCCTCGACACGGGCGCGGCGGGCTCGGACGCCCCAGCGGGTCCGAAGGTCGACGTGACGATGGCCCAGGAGGGCCTCGCCGACAAGGACCGCTTCGCCGAGGCGCACGCCAAGGACATCGCTGTGACGCTGCCGCCGGGACTGACGATCAACCCGTCGGTCGCCAACGGCCTGGAGACCTGCACCGACGAGCAGCTGGCGGCCAACGCGGGCGTACCCGGCGGCGAGGCGTGCCCGCCGGCCTCGCGGGTCGGCGACGTCAGCGTCGACTCGCCGCTGCTGCCTCCGACCGCCGGCGCGCCACCCGACTCGACGCCGCTGCTGACCGGCAGCGCCTACGTCGGCCAGCCGCTCGCCGGCGATCGCTACCGCCTGTTCGTGACCGTCGAGGGGCGCAAGGTCTCGATCCGGCTGAAGGGATCGATCCAGCCCGATCCGGCGACCGGCCAGTTGACGGCGGTGTTCAGGGACAACCCGCAGCTGCCGTTCAGCAGGCTCAGCGTCGACCTCCGCGACGGGCCACGCGCGCCGCTGGCGACGCCGAACGACTGCGGGCTCGGTCAGGCGCGGGTGACCGTGACGCCGTGGTCCGGCAGCGCGCCGGCCGCCGCGGACAGCGCGCCGGGAGCGATTCCGGGGTGCGCGCCGTCGGCGTTCGCGCCCTCGTTCGCGGCGGCGACCCGCTCCTCCGCGAGCGGCGCCTTCACGCCGTTGACCGCGCGGATCGCCCGTGACGACCGCAACCAGTTCCTCTCCGGCGTGCGGGTCGACACCCCGCCCGGGCTGGCGGCGAGGATCAAGGGCGTCGCGAAGTGCCCGAGCGCGGCGGCCGCGACGGGCGCCTGTCCGGCGGCGAGCCGGATCGGCACGGCAACCACTACGGCCGGCGCGGGCAGCGAGCCGTACCGGCTCAGCGGCCCGGTCTACTTCACCGGCTCTTACAAGGGCGCTCCGTTCGGGATGGTCGCGGCGATCCGGGCTATCGCCGGTCCGTACGACCTCGGCACCGTCGTGGTCCGCCAGGCGATCCACGTCGATCCCGAGGACGCCAGCCTGACCGTCGTCAGCGACCCGCTGCCGCGGATCCTCGAGGGCGTCCCGATTCGCCTGCGGACGGTCGACGTCACGCTCGACAGGCGCGACTTCACCTACAACCCGACCTCCTGCGGCGCCAAGGAGGCCGGCGCTCGCCTGCACTCGATCCAGGGCACGGTCGCCGACCGCTCGGCGAGCCTCGGCTTCGACCGCTGCGCGCGACTCGGCTTCACGCCCAAGCTGAAGATGTCGCTGACCGGAGCGCGTCAGCTCGAGCGCGGCAAGCACCCCGGCCTGAGCGCGCGCCTGACCCAGCCCGCCAGTCAGGCGAACATCTCGAGCGCGCGGGTGGCGCTGCCGAAGAGCCTCGCGCTCGACCCGGCCAACGCGCGCTCGGTCTGCGGCTTCGAGGCCGCAAAGCAGGCGAAGTGCCCGGCCAAGACCCGGATCGGGACCGCGGTCGTCCGCTCGCCGGTGCTGAACAAGCCGCTGCGCGGTCCGGTCTACTTCGTCCAGGGCATCCGGGTCGACCCGACCACCGGGGCCCAGATCCGGACGTTGCCGAGCCTGCTGGCCAAGCTCGGCGGTGAGATCACGGTCAACCTGCGCGCCACCACCGACGTCGCCGGCGGCCGGCTGGTCAGCACCTTCGCCAACGTCCCCGACGCGCCGGTGACGCGCTTCGACCTGAAGCTGAAGGGCGGCAAGGGCGGCGTCCTCGCGGCGACGGGGCGGCCGCGGATCTGCGGCCGGCGCCAGGTCGCCACCACGCGTCTCGACGGACACAACGGCAAGCGGTCGGCCCAACGGAAGGTGCGCGTGACGACCCCCTGCAAGAAGGCGAAGCGGCTGCGCGCAGGGGCAAGCGACCGGCGGCGCGTGCTCCGAGTTGATACTCCAGTACGTACAAGCGGTCAGACCAACTTGAGCCCCAAATAGGCCACACGGCATCTGTCGCAGGCATAAAGTGAGTGTGAGATTTGTGCCAAGCGGGCAGGTTCTCCAATTAGTAAGTGGAGATCTGTGCGATTCGGACAGAGAGGGCTCGTATGCGTTTGATCGGAATCTGCTGTGCGGTTGTCGGAGCAATCGCGATGCTCGCTTCCTCGGCTCAGGCCCAGGTCGAGATAAGTGATTGGCGTGCCCAGGTCTACGACAGCAACGCCACCACGCCAGCGCAGGAGATAGACGAGAACGTCTTCACCCAGGCCGGCGGTCACCCTTACATCGGAGTCACGGACTTCTCGGTCGCCGGCGCGACCGCCGCCGACAACCTCGCGACCGTGCGCGTCGACGTCCCCGCGGGCCTCGTGCCGAACCCGGCGATCTACCCGACCTGCACGCTGGCACAGCTCCAGTTGGGCAACGCCTGTCCGACGAACACCCAGATCGGCACGCAGCAGATCACCATCTCCGCGACGCTCCCGCCGCCGGTCGGCGCGACGATCCCGGTCACCATAAAGGTGCCGCTCTACAACATCGAGATCGAGGAGGACCAGGTCTCGCGGTTCGGGTTCAACCCGGCTGACGCGGCGATCGTGCCCGGTCTCGGCCCGGTGCTCGGGGCGCTCGGCCTGCACGAGGTCGAGATCATCGGCGGCGTCCGCGACGCGCTCGCCGATGCCAATCCGCCCGGCGCCGGCGCGAATCAGCTGCCGGCCGACAACGGCCTCTTCTTCGACATCGCGGTCTCCGAGGACACCCCGCCGGTGCTCGGCTCCAAGCTCACCTTCTGGGGCACGCCGGGCGATCCGGGCCACGCCGCCGAGGTCGGGCAGTCGTGCATCATCGCGCCGCCGGCGACCCCGGCGACCGGAGCCTGTGCGCTCGATCCGACGCCTAGCGCCGCTCCCGATCCCAGCCTGCCCTTCCTCGCCAACCCGACCGCGTGCACCGGCACCGCGCTCATCACGCGCCTGATCACCACCTCCGAGGCAGGCAGCACCGACAGCGCGATCGACCCGACCCCGACGGTCGACGGCGTGGACGGAGCCCAGAACTGCGAGCTCGTCCCGCTCTCCTCGACCTTCGGCGTCCTGCCCGACACCACGCAGCCGGACAGCCCGACGGGCCCGGTCGCGACGATCGACGTGCCGCAGGAGGGGCTCGAGGACACCGACGTCCTGACCACCTCGCACGTCAAGGCGATCGACGTGACGATGCCGCCCGGCCTGACGCTCAACCCGTCGGTCGCGAACGGGCTCGAGGCCTGCACCGACGAGCAGTTCGCCGCCAACGCCGGTGTGCCCGGCGGCGACGCCTGCCCGGCGGCGTCGGAGATCGGCACGGTCGCGGTGCGGACGCCGCTGCTGCCGCCGCTGCCGGGCGAGCCGGAGGACGGGCCCGACCAGTTCGGCAGCGCCTACGTCGGCCAGCCGCTGGCCGGTGACATGTACCGCCTGTTCGTGACGATCGAGGGCCGCGGCAACTCGATCCGGCTGAAGGGATCGGTCAAGCCGAACCCCGAGACCGGACAGCTCACCGCCAGCTTCCCCGACAACCCGCAGCTGCCGTTCGACCAGCTGAAGGTCGACTTCCGCGACGGTCCGCGGGCGCCGCTCGCGACGCCGCTGGAGTGCGGGCCGAAGACCGCCCTGGCGCGGCTGACGCCGTGGTCGGGAACGCCGACCGTCGACGCCCAGAGCAACCCATTCGAGATCGCCGGCAGCGCCTGCCCGGCCGGCTTCGCGCCGACGTTCGCGGCCGCGACAGGCTCCTCGCTGAGCGGCGCCTACACCCCGTTCAGCGCGCGGATCGCCCGTGACGACGGCAACCAGTTCCTGTCCGACGTGCGTGTCGACACACCGCCCGGACTGGCGGCGAAGATCAAGGGCGTGCCGCAGTGCTCGAGCGCCGCGGCGGCGACCGGGGCCTGCCCGGCCGAGACGCGGGTTGGGACCGCGACGACGACCGCCGGCGCCGGCAGCGAGCCCTACCGGCTCAGCGGGCCCGTCTACTTCACCGAGGGCTACAAGGGCGCGCCGTTCGGGATGGTCGCGGTGATCCGCGCGATCGCCGGTCCCTACGACCTCGGCACGGTCGTCGTCCGCCAGCAGGTCCACGTCGACTCCAACGACGCGCACCTCAGCGTCGTCAGCGACCCGCTGCCGCGGATCCTCGAGGGCGTCCCGGTCCGCCTGCGCACGATCGACGTGGCGATCGACAAGCCGGGCTTCACCTACAACCCGACCTCGTGCGGCGTAAAGAGCGTCGGCGGGCGGACGCACTCGACTCAGGGGACGGTCTCCGACCGGTCGGCGGACCTGCGCTTCGGCGACTGCCAGCGGCTCGGGTTCTCGCCGAAGCTGAAGCTGTCGATGACCGGTCCCCGCCAGATGACGCGCGGCAAGCACCCGGGGCTGAAGGCGACGGTCACCCAGGCGACCAGCCAGGCGAACATCGCGACCGCGCGCGTCGCGCTGCCGAAGAGCCTCGCGCTCGACCCGGCCAACGCCCGCGCGGTCTGCGGCTACGAGGCCGGCCTGCGGGCGAAGTGCCCGGCGAAGACGAAGATCGGCAAGGCGGTCGCGCATTCGCCGGCGCTGAACGAGCCGCTGAGCGGCCCGGTCTACTTCGTCCAGGGCATCCGCGTCGACCCGACCACGGGCAATCGGATCCGGACGCTGCCGACGCTGCTCGTCAAGCTCAACGGCGAGGTCCGGATCAACGTCCGCGCGGTCACCAGCGTCGCCAAGACGAAGCTGGTCAGTGAGTTCGTGGCAGTCCCGGACGCTCCGATCACGCGCTTCGACCTGACGCTCAAGGGCGGCAAGGGCGGAATCCTCGCGGCGACCGGGAAGCCGGCGATCTGCGGCCGCCAGCAGGTGGCCACCAACAAGACGATCGGCCACAACGGCAAGCGGGCCGCCCAGAAGCGGGTGCGCGTGTCGACGCCCTGCAAGGAGTACAAGCGCCTGCAGGCCAAGAACAAGCAGAAGAAGCGCTAGTCGTCCAGGCGGCTCCTGAACCCCTCGGAGGGCTCGACGATGGCGCCCGCGTCGCGGGCGGCGTCGGAGAGCCAGTGGTCGGAGGTGACCACGTGCAGCGTCGCGGGGTTCGGGTGCGCCTTGACGATCTCCAGGATCTTGTAGTCGGCGGCGTCGGGCTTCGGCCGCGGCGCGTGCTCGATGACGATCACGGTCGACCGCAGCGGCGGACGCGGAGCTTCTTTCGAACACCACGGTCACGTCGTCCCCGCCGGCCGCCGAGAAGCGCTCGAGCTGGTCGACCAGCCGCGCCATCGCCGCATCCCGGTCCCTCCACCAGCCGTTCGGTCGCGTCCCGATGACGTTCATGCCATCGACCACGTAGTGCATTGACGTAAGACTACGTCTTGGGAGTGAACTGGTAACCGAAAAGGCGCAATCCGGCCTGCTCGGCGACCACTTCGCCGTCGCCCTCGTGCAGTCCCGGGCTCTCGACCCCGGTGCCGGCGAGCACGGCGTAGGCCGCTCCGGCGCTGTAGGAAGCCGGTCGCGCCGTGGCGCCGGGGCTGACGGCCTCGAGGTAGTCCTCGCCCTCGATCCACTCGCCGGTCAGCTCGAGCCGGTCGCGGCCGGAAGGCAGCGCGATGTCGGCGGTCTGGGCCTCGAGCAGGACGCCCTCGTCGTCCTCGGGGCGCACCGGCTCCATCGGCTCGGGCAGCTCGAGCGAGTCGTCGATCTCGCGCAGCACCTCCTGGATCGCCCGCTCGCAGTCGAGGTAGTCGCCCTCGCCGTAGTGGATCGAGCGCAGCTTGCCCTCGACGTCGAACAGGTAGCGGCCTGGCCAGCCCTTGTTGGCGTACTCCCGCCAAACCTGGAAGCCGGGGTCGAGCAGCACCGCGTACTCGATCCCCATCTCCTTCACCGCTCGCTCGACCAGCTCGCCGTCGACGCCGAACGAGTAGCCGGGGCAGTGGACGCCGATCACCCGCAGGCCCTTGTCGCCGTAGCGGGCATGCCACTCGCGCAGGTAGGGAAGGGTGCGGTGCGAGTTGACCCGGGCGAAGTCGAAGAACTCGATCAGCGTCGCCTCGTGACGGACGAGCTTGATCATCCGCAGGAAGGCGACGTTGACCCACTCCATGTCGGGCGGGAACTCGGGTGCGCGGATGTCCGATCCCTCGGGGGCTCTCACGGGTCCGCAAGCATGCCTGAAGCGGCGTTTCGGCGCCCTCGCGACCCCCTCTGGCACAGGGAGCGAAACACGGGCATACCCATTGGACGATGTGTACAAACATGCGCCTGGGTGACGCAACAACGTACCGCGTTGAGCGTTGGGCACTTATACAGGGAGGTGAAGCAACCTCGCTGAAGCCCCCGATTCTCAGGAGGAGCAAGTGCGCAAGGTGCACCTCATCGGCGCCCTGGTGGGCGCCCTGGCGCTGGCGCTGGCCGCCACGGCCGTCGCCAGCCCCCAGTTCAAGCAGACGGTCAAGGCCAAGTACACGACCAACAAGGCCCAGCAGCCGGCGGGCCTGAACGTCAACCTCAGCGCCACCGACCCGGGGGCGCAGCCGCCGGGCGCGCAGCCGGGCGTCAAGACGCTGAAGATCACCTTCTCCGGAGCGAAGGTCGACTTCAGCGCGGCGAAGCTCTGCACGCTTCCGCAGGACCAGGCCGAGAGCTGCCCGCCCAACACCAAGGTCGGCGACGGCACCGCCTCGGCGAACCTCGTCGGGACCAATCCGTCGACCGGGCAGAAGACGGTCACCCTGAACCTCGGTCAGAAGGTCTCCGCCTTCACCACCAAGGGCGGCATCTACCTGATCGTCAAGGGCACGACCCTGACCACGACCGCGATCCTCAAGGGGACGCTCAGCGAGAAGGGCGCGCTGAGCGTCAACGTCGAGCGGGACCTGCCGGTCATTCCCGGCGGAAACAAGATCGTCCTGACCGACTTCGCGGTGAAGATCAAGAAGGTCACCAAGGGCTCCGGCAAGAAGCGCAAGGAGTTCATCACCACGCCGAAGTGCCCGAAGTCGAAGAAGTTCACGATCAAGTCGAACTTCAACTACGACGACGGCAGCAGGAAGAACGTCACGACGACCCAGAAGTGCAAGGCATAGGGGCTTCGAAGGACCTGCCCTCCTGAGAGGACGCACCCAAGCGACGGCCCCGCTTCGGCGGGGTCGTCGCCGTTCTCAGGCGAGACTGGCCAGCGCGCGCAGCAGCTCGGGCGAGACCCACAGCTCGATCGCCGCCGAGGCGAGCAGCACCGGGATCGCCAGCGCGACCGTCACGAACGTCGCCGCCAGCAGCTGGTCCCAGCGGCCCTGGCGGCTGGCGATCATCCACGCGGCCAGTGGCAGGAACAGCGCCGTCAGCTCCGGCAGGGCGTGGGGGAGCACGCCGAGGATCAGCGTGCCCGGCCCGATCTGGAGCAGGCCGGCGAGGTCGGCCGCCAGTAGCCCGATCCCCAACGCCTGCGTGCAGAGCGAGAAGAGCGTCGCGCCGATCACGAACGCGATTGCCAGCGGGCCGGCCTTCTCGTGCACCCAGCGGTCGATCCCGCTGCGGTTGGCCGCCGACAGCGGCAGCGAGCTGCCGGCGATGAAGCCCGCCACGCAGGCCATCGCGTGCAGCGCCAGCACCAGGCCGTTGCGGTAGAGGATGCGCAGGTAGTCGTCGAGGTCCGGGGGATGGGTCAGCCCGGCGAAGTGCAGCATCACGGGATCCGGCGTCGCCGCCTTGGCGACGAGGTAGACCGCGACCAGCAGTCCGCACGCGATCGCGAGCGCCAGCGCCGTCCATGGCGCGAGAATCCTCCCGGGACGCTCGTTCCACTGGCGCAGCGTCGCGCGCGTCGCGTCCATGCCCTGGACGAGGACCAGGTCGTTCACCGCGCTCACCCGAGGACCATCGGCGGATCGCCCATCGGAGTTGAGCGGACGACCCCGGTACAATGGGAGATCACGCCTCCCCGGCGGGTTCAGTCCCCGAGCACAGGATCAGATGGCCACTAACGACAAGACCCGCATCGCCAAGCCCAGCCCGATCGTCGAGGACGACCAGGGCCAGCTGGTCGCGCACGCACGGGCATCTCGCGCGAGGTCATCGAGGAGCTCTCGAAGATCAAGGGCGAGCCCGACTGGATGCGCGACAAGCGCCTGAAGTCCTACGAGATCTTCGAGCGCAAGCCGATCCCGACCTGGGGCGTCGACCTCTCCGGCCTCGAACCTCGACGACCTCGTCCTCTACTCGCCCGCCCGACCGCCGGTCGCTTCGACAGCTGGGACGACGTCCCGGCGGAGATGAAGAAGACCTACGAGGACCTCGGCATCCCGCAGGCCGAGCGCGAGCACCTCGCCGGCGTCGTCGGCGTCTGGCGCCAAGAGCCCGTCTACGAGGGGCTCAAGCAGGAGTACGCCGACCTCGGGATCCTCTTCTGCTCGATGGACACCGCGGTCCAGGAGTACCCGGAGCTCGTCGCAGCAGTACTTCATGAACAAGTGCGTGCCGCCGCAGGACAACAAGTTCTCGGCGCTGCACGGCGCGATCTGGTCCGGCGGCTCGTTCCTCTACGTCCCCACGGGCGTCAAGGTCGACCTGCCGCTGCAGGCCTACTTCCGCATGGAGGGCGCCAAGCCGAGGGCACCTTCGAGCACACGCTGATCATCGCCGACGAGGGCTCCGAGGTGAACTACATCGAGGGCTGCACGGCGCAGACCTACAGCGTCAACTCGATGCACTCCGCCGTCGTCGAGATCTTCGTCAAGGAGGGCGCCAAGGCCCGCTACACGACGGTCCAGAACTGGTCCAAGGACGTCTACAACCTCAACACCAAGCGCGCGATCGTCGAGGCCGAGGGCACCGTCGAGTGGGTCGGCGGCTCGATGGGCGCCAAGTACGTGATGCTCTACCCGGGCTCGTTCCTGATGGGCGAGGGCGCGCGCGCCGACCACCTCAACGTCGGCGTCGCCGGCGGCGGCGTCTGCAAGGACACCGGCGCCAAGGTCGTCCACCTGGCGCCGAACACGACCTCGAACATCCTCGCCAAGTCGATCTCCAAGGACGGCGGGATCATGGGCTACCGCGGCCTCGTCCGCATGGGCCACAACTCGCAGGGCTCGAAGTCCCGCGTCCAGTGCGACGGTCTGATGATGGACCCGCATCTCGCGCTCGGACACCTGGCCCGACATCCAGATCCAGAACCCGCACGTCACCGTCGCCCACGAGGCGGTCGTCGGCAAGATCTCCGACGAGCAGCTCTTCTACCTGCAGTCGCGCGGGCTCACCGAGGACGAGGCCGCCGCGATGATCGTCAACGGCTTCATCGAGCCGGTGACCAAGGAGCTGCCGATGGAGTACGCCGTCGAGCTGAATCGCCTGATCCAGCTCGAGATGGTCGGCAGCATCGGCTAGCCGGCTGCAAACCGTCGCCTGGCGGCGTCATCGGGAGCCTCGCGGGCTGGCGCCCGCCACGGCCCCCTCTTCCTTGCCATGCTCGGTTTTCGCGCGGCTAACCGACGCTGCGAGCCGCGCTCTGTAACGACTTGAACCCGTTCGTAACGTTGGCGTTTCAAGCGCTGGTAGTTGGGCTGCGAAGGCCTTATTCAGTCGAGTGGCATGCGGTTCGACTGGGACAGGCACAACGAAGGGCACGTCCTTCGGCACGGGATTGCTCCCGAGGAGGCCATGGAAGCTCTCATCGATTCTCGAGGTATCGGGGATCAAGCTAGGCGCGCCCCCGATGGCGAGAAGCGCGCAGCGGCCCTGGGAGCGACGCGAGCGGGCAGGATCCTCTTCGTCGTCTTCGTGTGGCGGGAGTCTGGTTTGCGCGTCGTAACCGCGATGGACGCATCGGACAGCCAGAGGCGGCGCTATCGTCGGAGGGGCAAATGATTCGTTTGTCCAACAAACAGCGCATGGTGATGGTCGAGAATCTCGACGATGTCCCGAGTTTCGCCTCCGAGGCTGAGGAGGCGGCGTACTGGGACACGCACGAGCTCGGCGGCGAGGCGCTGGAGAGGATGCGTCCGCTGAGCGAGGTCCTTCGCGAGCCCCAGCCTGGGAAGAACGGGCCTTCCCAAAGCGACGCCCCGTAAGAAGCGCAAGAGCGCGATGTGGCGGCGCGAGAACGATCTCGCGCGCTGCAAAGATCGCCCGGTTGGATACGGTCCTGGCTGGTGGCCGCGTCAGGTGGTCGGTCCGGGGCGGTCGAGTCGATCAGAAGGGGGAGGGTATGAAGCTTTACATCTGTTACGGGACGTTCCAGACGCCACGTCCCGGCGGCCACCCGTGCGCCAACGCCGCCAACGCCCTGCGCGACGCCGGCCACGACCCCGAGCTGGTCAAGGCCTACGGCCTCGGCGTCCTGCCGGACGTCTTCAACAAGACCGCCGGTCGCCAGGAGGTCAAGCGCCTCACCGGCAACAACTGGGTCCCCGCCCTCGTCACCGACTCCGGCGATGTCGTCCAGGGCTCCCAGCAGATCGCCGACTGGGCCCGCGCCAACCCCGCTCAGTAACGATTCGGCGCAGCTTGTAACAGCTTCGCTTCAACGCCCGGCGCACGGGTGGATGGGGCCGCCGCGTTCGTGGCGAGCAGCGTCGTGCCGCGATCGGCGCTACTAGCGCTGGGGAAGTGATCGTGGTCGTCTTCGTGCAGCAAGGGACCAGCATCCGGGTCGTGACAGCACGACCGGCCACACGACTGGAGAAGCAGCGCTATCGTCGGAAGGGCCGATGATCCGAGTCAGCCATGGAGTCGCTCGACGACGTGCTTGGCCTCCGGATGTGAGCCGCCGCAAGCCCTCGTAGCTACCGCGGCGTTACTCGGGCCAGCTCGCGTCGCCGGTGACGGCGCCGCGCATGACCTTGAGGTTGAGCAGCGCGCACTTGCGCCGGGTGGGGGAGATCTCGATGCCGAGCAGGTCGATGACCCAGTCGGCGCCGAGGGCGGCGACCTCGTCGGCCTGCATGCCGATCAGCTCCTCGGAGGCGATCGAGGCGGCTGCCTGGGAGATCGCGCAGCCGTGGCCGTGGAAGCGCAGGTCGGCGATCTTGCCGGTCGTCGTCGACGACCAGGTGGCACGCCCAGCTCGTCGCCGCAGAGCGGGTTGTGGTCGTGCGCACTCGAGGTCGTGCGGCTCCAGCTCGCCGAAGTTGCGCGGGTTCTTGTAGTGGTCGAGGATGTAGTCGCGGTAGAGGGCGTCCATCAGAGGGCGAAGACCTCGCGGGCGGTCTGGAGGGCGGCGATCAGGCGATCGACGTCGTCGCGGGTGTTGTACGACGTGGAAGCTGGCGCGGGCGGTCGCGGGCACGCCCAGTCGCGCGCATCAGCGGCTGCGCGCAGTGGTGGCCGGCGCGGATGCAGACGTGCTCGCGGTCGCAGATCTCGGCGAGGTCGTGCGGGTGGATGCCCGTCAGCTCGAACGAGATCGACGCCGCCGCGCAGGTCGGGGTCGACCGGGCCGAAGGCGCGCAGGCCCTCCACCTCGTCGCAGCCGCTCGAGCGTGTAGGCGGTCAGCTCGCGCTCGTGGGCGCGCACGCGCGTCCATGCCGATCGCCGACAGGTAGTCGACCGCGGCGCCGAGCCCGACGGCCTCGGCGATCGGCGACGTGCCGGCCTCGAACTTCCACGGCAGGTCGTTCCAGGTCGAGCTGCTCGAAGCCGACCGAGGAGATCATGTCGCCGCCGCCGAGGAACGGGCTGCATCGCCTCGAGGATCTCGCGGCGGCCGTGCAGCACGCCGATCCCGGTCGGGCCGAGCGCCTTGTGGCCGGTCCAGGCGTAGAAGTCGGCGCCGATCTCGCCGCACGTCGACCGGCATCTGCGGCACGCGCCTGCGAGCCGTCGACCAGCGTCAGCGCGCCCGCGGCGCGCGCCCGCGCGCGCGATCTCGGCGACCGGGTTGATCGTGCCGAGCACGTTCGACACGTGGGCGACCGCGACCAGCTTCACGCGCCCGCCCGGCGAGCACCTCGTCGAGCTCGTCGAGCGACAGCTGACCGTCGTCGGACACGTCGAGGTAGCGCAGCGTCGCGCCGGTCTCGCTGGCACAGCATCTGCCAGGGCACGATGTTCGAGTGGTGCTCCATCTGGGTGATCAGCACCTCGTCGCCGGGGCCGACGTTCTCGCGGCCCCAGGCGTAGGCGACGAGGTTGATCGCCTCGGTCGCGTTGCGGGTGAAGATCGTCGTGTCGGTCTCGCCGCCGGCGAACGCCGCGATCCGCGCCGCGCGCCCCCTCGAAGAGGTCGGTCGCCTCCTGCGCCAGCTCGTAGACGCCGCGGTGGACGTTGGCGTTCGAGTGCGCGGTAGTAGGAGTCGATCGCCTCGATCACCGCCGTCGGCTTCTGCGACGTCGCCGCCGAGTCGAGGTAGACGATCCGCTTGCCGTCGCGCTCGCGCGACAGGATCGGGAAGTCGGCGCGCGCCTCCGCGAGCGGCTTGGCGCCGGCAGCGGCGGCGACGGAGCGGGGCGTCGTGCTCACGCCTCCTGCGCCGCTCCCGCTCGGTGCCCGACGAACTCCTTGACCTGGTCCTCGGCGGCCAGCAGCTTCTCGCCGATCCGGCGCGCGGACCAGCGTCTCCAGCGCCCGGGTCGTCGAGCCGCTGGACGACCTCCTCGAAGTAGCCCTCGACGAGCATCCGGACCGCGTCGATGCCGCGCGATGCCGCGGGTCATCATGTAGAAGATCTGGTCCTCGTCGACCTCGCCGACCGTGCCGCCGTGCGACGCCGAGACGTCGTCGATCTTGACGATCAGCGACGGGATCGCGTCGCCCTTGGCCCGCTGGGAGAGCAGCATCTGGTGGGTCTGCAGGTAGGTGTGGGTGTCCTGCGCGCCCTCGACGATCTCGATCAGGCCCTCGTAGGAGGCGCGCGACTCGCCGGTCAGCGCGCCCTTCCAGACCGTGTCGCCGGTCGTGTGCGGGGCCTCGTGGAGATCGGTCGTGAACAGGTCGAGGTGCTCGTCGCGCTCGGTGAAGTAGAGGCCCGTGTGACGCATGTCCGAGCCCTGCTCCGCCGTGACGATGTCGAGCACCTGCTTGGTCAGGCGGCCGCCGAGGTGGATCGGCACCCAGCGCACGAACGCGTCGCGGGCCGACCACGACGCGCTTGGTCGAGATGTCGTAGATCTCGCCGCGGCCCCAGTCCTGGAAGTGGGCGACCTTGGCGCGGGCGCCGGGCGGCGGTGTACAGCTCGAAGCGCGCCGGCGTGCAGCGCCTGGCCGTCGATGTCGGCCCCGAGGCAGTACTCGCGGATCGCGCACTCGGAGTTCTCGCCGAGGACCGCCAGCGTGTGGGCGTACTGCACCGTGCCGGGCTCGTCGATCGCGTAGACGACTGGATCGGCTTCTCGACCCGCACGTTGGCCGGGACGTGGATGAACACGCCGCCGGTCCAGAAGGCGGCCGTCGCGGCGGGGAACTTGCCCTCGCTCTCGGAGAGCCGCTTCATGTACCACTGCTCGACGAGGTCGCCGTGCTGCTCGACGGCCTGCTCGAGCGGCATCACGATCACGCCCTGCTCGGTCAGCTCCGCGTCGACGTGCAGGTGGATCGTGCTCGCGCCGCGCTGGACGATCAGCGCGCCCGGCTCGCCGTCGAGCGCGTCGCGGACCTCGCCCGGCAGCTCGTCCTCGGAGCCGACCGGCTCGTAGCGGCGCGGCTCGAGCGCGTCGAGGTCGAGGTTGCGCAGCGAGGTCGTCCAGAAGCCCGAGCGGCGCCAGGTCGGCACCTCCTCGGCCTCGAAGGCCTCGAGCGCGGCCTTGCGGCGCTCCTCCAGCCAGCTAGGAGGCATTGGCGGCCGCGACCTCCTCGCGGATCTGCTCGTAGCCGGTGTCCTCGAGCTCGGCGGCCAGCTCGGGACCGCCCTCGCGGACGATCCGGCCGTCGAGCATGATGTGGACGAACTCCGGCTTGACGTAGTCGAGGATGCGCGTGTAGTGGGTGATGATCAGCGAGCCCATCTCGGGTCCGCGCAGCGCGTTGACGCCGTCGGAGACGATCCGCAGCGCGTCGATGTCGAGGCCCGAGTCGGTCTCGTCGAGCACCGCGATCTCCGGCTTGAGCATCGCCAGCTGGAGGATCTCGGCGCGCTTCTTCTCGCCGCCGGAGAAGCCCTCGTTGAGGTAGCGGCTGGTGAAGGCGCGGTCGATCTTCAGCAGCTCCATGTTCTCGCCGAGGATCGCGCCGAACTCCTTGACCTTGATCGGCTCCTCGCGCTTGGCGTTGACGGCCATCCGGAGGAAGTTCGCGACCGAGACGCCCGGGATCGTCGCCGGGTACTGGAAGGCCATGAAGAGGCCGGCGCGGGCGCGCTCGTCGGGATCGGCCTCGGTCAGGTCCTCGCCGTTGAAGAGGATCTTGCCCGTCGGTGACCTCGTAGACGGGGTTGCCCATGATCGTGTTGGCGAGCGTCGACTTGCCGGAGCCGTTCGGCCCCATCAGCGCGTGCGTCTCGCCCTTGCGCACCGTGAGGTTCAGCCCGCGCAGGATCTCGCGCTCCTCGATGCGTACGTGCAGGTTCTGAATCTCCAAGCTCATGCGGTGGCGGTCCGTGCCCTTCCGTGTGTGTCGTGGTCTGCGCCCAACCGTTAGGGCGACCTATGAGGTTACCGGCGCGGCCCTTCGGCTCAGCGCCCGGCGGCCAGCAGACGCAGATCGTGGGCCAGACGCTCGGGAGTCACCTCGCCGAGCGGGTAGCCGACCCGCTGCACGCCGTCGCCGTCCACCAGCACGATACGCGCTGTGTGGTCGAGGTCGTCGAGCTGCGGCTGCACGCCGTATCCGTCCCAGGCCCGGCGCAGCTCCGGACGGCTGCCCAGCACGAAGCGCATCCGCCCGGTCATCCGCTGCTCGGAGAGGAAGGCGCGCGCGCTCTGGGGCGTGTCGTTGGCGGGGTCGACCGAGATCGCCAGCGCCGGCACGTCGCGCCCCAGCTCGTTGAGCGCCCCCTTGACCTGCTGCGCCTGCGCCGGGCAGCTGTCGTCGCAGTTCGAGTAGAGGAACGTCACGACCGCCGGCTCGCCGCGCAGCTCCGACATCCGCACGACCTCGCCCTCCTCGTCGCGCAACCCCAGCTCCGGCGCCTTCAGCCCCGCCGGCAACGTCGCCCCCTCGAACCGCTCGCCGGCCGGCGTCCCACCGTCCTCCGACTTCTCCGTCGCCGCCAGCGCGATCGCCCCGAACGCCGCCACGGCGACCACTACCAGCGCGATCACGATCCGGGGATTCACGGCTGTGGAGGGTAGACGGGGGAGGCCTCTAAGGCTCCACCAGCCCCTTGCGGATCGCGTAGCGCGCCAGCTCGACGCGGTCGCGCATGCCGAGCTTGGCGAGGACGTTGCCGCGGTGGGACTCGACGGTCTTCTCGGAGACCTTGAGGGCCTCGGCGATCTGGCGGTTGGTGCGCGCCTCGGCGATCAGCTTGACGACCTCCAGCTCGCGCGCGGTCAGCTCCTCGCGGCGGCTCTCGGGGTCCTCGTCGAGCCAGCGGCGCATCAGCGCCTGCTGGGTGGAGGAGGAGACGAACGTCCGGCCGGCGGCGACGGCGCGGATCGCGTCGATCAGGTCCGAGTCGGCCGCGCGCTTGGGCACGTAGCCGAGCGCGCCGGCGTCGAGCGCGTCGAAGAAGTAGCGCTCCTCCTCGTGCATCGACAGCATCAGCAGCTGGATCCGCTCGTCGTGGGAGCGGATCTGGCGCGCCGCCTGGGGGCCGGTAAGGCCGGGCATCGAGACGTCGAGCACCGCGACCGCCGGCCGCTCGGCGAGCGCCAGCTCGACCGCCGCGATCCCGTCGGCCGCCTCGCCGACGACCGTCATGTCGGGCTGGCGCTCGATCAGCATCGCCAGCCCGGAGCGGACGACGCCGTGGTCGTCGGCGATCAGCACGCCGATCGACGCGCTCAAGCCGGCAGCCTCAGCGTCAGCTCGGTTCCCGCGCCGTGGGCCGAGCGCAGGTCGAGCGCGCCGCCGGCGAGGCGGGCGCGCTCGGCCATCCCGTCGATTCCCAGCCCGCCCGCGCGGATCGCGCGCGGGTCGAAGCCGCGGCCGTCGTCGCGGACGCGCAGCTCGACGGAGTCGTCGCCGGCGCTCAGCTCGATGTCGACGCGCTCCGGCCGCGCGTGCTGGGCGGCGTTGGACAGCGCCTCCTGGGCGACGCGGTAGACGACGATCTGGGTCTCCTCGTCGAGCCGGTCGGTGTCGCCCGCGACGGCGACGTGGGCTTCGATGCCGGTCCGCTCGGCGAAGCCGCGCGCCTGCGCCTCGATCGCCGGCGCCAGGCCGTGGTCGTCGAGCGCCGCCGGGCGCAGCTGGCGCGCCAGCCGCAGCAGCTCGTCCATCGCCTGGCCGGTCAGCTGCTTCAGCTCGGTGACCTGGGGGCGCTGGTCGGGCGGAACGTCCTGGGCGAGCGCCTCGAGTCGCAGCAGGATCCCGGTCAACGCCTGATTGACCTCGTCGTGGAGGTCGCGCGCGAAGCGCCGGCGCTCCTCCTCCTGGCCGCGCAGGACGAGCTTGCCGGAGCGGCGCCGCTCGTCGTCGACGCGCTGCAGCAGGCGCCGGAACGACGCGGCGAGCCGGTCGATCTCCGCCGTCCGGCCGTCGCCGAGGTCGAAGCCGCTCGCGTCGGCGGGGTCGAACGCCTCGATCTGGTCGACCAGGCGCTCGAGCGGGTCGAAGCGCCGCTGGAGCATCCAGAGGTTGACGCAGAACGAGAGCAGGATCGCCAGCGCGAGGATGCCGATCTGCCAGCGCTGGTCGGCGATCGAGAGGCCGGCGTCGGTGACGGTCACCGCGACGAGCGTCGCCGCCAGCACCGTCAGCGTGACCAGGACCACGTTCGCCGCGACCACCTGGCCGATCAGCGAGTCGTCGCGTTGTCGTCTCGGAGGATTCAAGATGGGGTCACCACCCCATATCGGCAGCGGCCGCCCTGGACGACAATCTCGGTAGAGCCTTTCGGCGAATTGGGTCGCCGGGGGCTTCCGCAAGCAGTGTCTGGGTTGAACGCGCCGGGGCGTCCGAGAGGGCGCCCCGGCCGCGTTCTGGGACCTCGCCGAAGTCGCTATCCTTTGTGAAGCATTGGCGTAGAGAGCGAACTTGCGCCGCATGCGTAAAATCGACCGAGACCAGACCGACTTTCAGGAGTTTCGCATGGCCAGCGGTGCTGAGCTGATCAAGAAGGCCAAGGAGCAGATCACCGAGGTGGACCCGCGCGAGGTCCACGACCTGATGGGCAACGGGCACCGCGACGGAACCGTCCTCGTCGACGTGCGCGAGGAGCACGAGTTCGCGGAGGCCCATCTGCCGGGCGCCGTCCACGTCCCGCGCGGCCATCTCGAGTCGCGCATCGAGGGCGCCGCCGGCGACAAGTCGCCAGCGCGTGATCCTCTACTGCGCGTCCGGCAACCGCTCGGCGCTCGCCGCCAAGACGCTGATCGACGAGCTCGGCTACGAGCAGCGTCGAGTCGATGACCGGCGGCATCACGCTCTGGAAGGACCGCGGCTACGAGGTCGAGACCCCGCGCCGGCTCACCGCCGAGCAGCGCGAGCGCTACTCGCGCCACCTGCTCGTCCCCGAGATCGGCCTCGAGGGCCAGCTCAAGCTGCTCGACGCGAAGGTCCTGCTGCTCGGCGCCGGCGGGCTCGGCGCGCCGACCGCGCTCTACCTCGCCGCCGCCGGCGTCGGGCACGATCGGCATCGTCGACGACGACGTCGTCGACCTCTCGAACCTCCAGCGCCAGGTCATCCACACGACCGACCGCATCGGCATGCCGAAGGTCGACTCGGCCGAGACGGCGATCCACGAGCTCAACCCCGACGTCAACGTCGTCAAGTACCAGACGCGGCTCGACGCCTCGAACATCATGGAGATCATCGAGCGGCTACGACGTGATCGTCGACGGCGTCGACAACTTCCCGACGCGCTACCTGCTCAACGACGCCACCGTGCGGCTGAAGATCCCGGTCGTCATCGGCGTCGATCCTCGGCTTCGACGGCCAGCTGTCGGTCTTCGCCCCCTACGACGGCCCCTGCTACCGCTGCCTCTACCCGACGCCGCCGCCGGCCGAGCTGGCGCCGTCCTGCGGCGCCAACGGCGTGCTCGGCGTGCTGCCGGGGATCATGGGCGCTGCTGCAGGCGACCGAGGTCGTCAAGCTGATCACCGGCGCCGGCGAGCCGCTGATCGGGCGCCTGCTGCTCTACGAGGCGCTCAGCACGACGCTTCACCGAGCTCAAGGTCCGCCGCGACCCCGACTGCCCGATCTGCTCGCGCGAGCCCGGCGAGATCTCCGACGACGAGATGGGCGTCTTCCCGGACTACGAGGCGTTCTGCGCCGCGGCCGGCTGAGATAGGGTCCCGCGCCGATGAGCACGATCAAGATCCCACCGGTCCTGCGCCCCTCCGACGGCGGCGAGCGCGAGGTCGACGGCCGAGGGCGCCGACGTCGGCGAGGTGCTGCGCGCGCTCGCCGCCGCAGCACCCGGCACCCAGCGCCAGCTGTTCGGCGAGGACGGCGACGCTCAACCGCTACGTCAACGTCTACCTCAACGACGAGGACGTGCGCGTGCTCGACGGGCTCGACACCGCGGTCGAGCGACGGCGACACGCTCGTCATCCTGCCCGCGATGGCCGGCGGCGCGTAGCCCGAAGGGCCTAGGCGGCGGCTTGCACCCGTCGCTACACTTTCTGAAGTGATGGAGGGCCTACCAGAACCGGCCCTGCGGGGGTCGCTACGGCGACATCGTCGAGGCGATCGGCAACACGCCGCTGGTCGAGCTCAAGCGGCTCTCGCCGAAGCCGGGCGTGCGGATCTACGCGAAGCTCGAGTCGCTACAACCCGACCGGCTCGGTCAAGGACCGCGTCGCGCGCGGCGCTGATCGAGGACGCCGAGGCGCAAGGGCGCGATCCGGCCCGGCCAGACGATCCTCGAGCCGACCTCCGGCAACACCGGCATCTCGCTGGCGATGATCTGCCAGCGCAAGGGCTACCCGCTCAAGGTCGTCATGCCCGACAACGTCACCGCAGGAGCGCACCCAGCTGCTGACGATGTACGGCGCCGAGATCGTCTACTCGCCCGGCGACCAGGGCTCGAACGGCGCCGTCGCGCTGGCGCTCGAGATGGCCGAGGCCGACGCCTCGTACTACATGCCCTACCAGTACGGCAACCAGGCGAACCCGCGACGCCCACTACAACGGCACGGCGCTCGAGATCCTCGACGAGCTCGACGAGGTCGACGGCGTTCGTCGCCGGCCTCGGCACCGGCGGCACGCTGATGGGCAACGGCCGCCGCTTCAAGGAGCACGACCCGGCGACGCCGTCGATCGTCGCGGCCGAGCCGCTGCAGGGCGAGCTGGTCCAGGGCCTGCGCTCGCTCGACGACGGCTTCATCCCGCCGATCATCGACCTCGTCGCTGCTCGACCGCAAGATCTTCGTGATCGAACCGCGACGCGGTCGTCTGGACGCAAGAAGCTGCTCGACGAGGAGGGCCTGTTCGCTCGGCGTCTCGACCGGCGCGATCGCGCGCGATCGCCGTGCGGATCGCCAACGAGCTCGACGAGGGCAACGTCGTCTTCGTCGTCCCCGACGACGGCTGGAAGTACCTCAGCTCGGGCGTCTACACGCAAGCCGATCGATCAGCTCGAGGCCGAGGGCGTGCTCGACTCGGCGTCGTTCTGGTAGCTCGGAGCCTCGTCCTCGCCATTAGCGGACTCGTCGTCCGACCGCTGCTCGTCCGCGACGACGGGCATGTCGTCGTCGTAGGGCTGGGCCATTACCACCGCGGGGTCGAGCGGCAGGCCCTCGGGGTCGTCGCGACGGGCGGGCGGCGGCGGCTCGATCGCCGCGTCCTCGAAGCGCTCGCGCGCGTCGTCGTCCTTGTCGTCGTCATCGCTGCCGATGCCCTGCAGCGTCTCGCGCAGCTCGCGCAACCCGCGGCCGAGCGAGCGCGCGGTCTCCGGCAGCCGCGACGGGCCGAGCACGAGCAGCGCGATGATCAGGATCACGATCAGCTCCGGCGCGGAGGGAGAGAGAAAGGCCATCGCCCGGGAAGGCTAGCCCCTAGGCTTCGGTCCATGCGGATGACCAGGGCGCAGTGGGACGAGCTGATCGCGCACGCGCGCGAGGAGGCGCCGAACGAGTGCTGTGGCTACGCGCGCGCCAAGGACGGCACGATCGACGCCACCTACCGCGCCGTCAACGAGCGTCACTCGCCCTACGGCTTCGAGTTCGGCTTCAAGGCGCTGCAGGCGACCAACGAGCTCGACGACGAGGGCTGGGAGGTGGCGACCTACCACTCCCATCCGCGCAGCGCCGCCGAGCCGTCGCAGACCGACATCAACCTCGCGACCTATCCGAACTGGACCTATCTGATCGTGTCGCTCGACGGCGATCCGCACGTTCGCGCGTGGCGGATCGTCGACGGCGAGGTCAGCGAGCGGGCGATCGAGGTCGATGGCTGACCTCCCTGGACCGGACCGGGACGCGGAGGAGACCGAGCCTCCCCGCGACGCGGCGCACGAGCAGGCGCGCAAGATCGACCCCCGCTACGCCGAGGGCGAGCTGGTCAAGGTCGGCTGGGCCGCCAACCAGCCCGAGGCCGAGCTGATCCAGGGAATGCTGCTCGAGCACGGCATCCCGACGATGCAGAAGCGCTCGATGGGCTTCGACGTGCCCGACTTCCTCGCCGCGGGCCCGCGCGACATCTACGCGCCGGCCAGCGGCGCCGAGCTCGCGCGCGAGCTGCTCAGCGGGCGATAGCCTCCCGCGCCATGGACTTCGCTCCATCTCAGCGTGTCGCGGAGCTGCGCGGGCGCGTGCGCGCCTTCATGGCCGAGCACGTCATGCCCGTCGAGGACGCGGCGACGCGGGCGCTCGACGACGAGGTCGCGCCCGGCGTCGCCTATCCGGCCATCCTCGTCGAGCTGCGCGAGCGCGCGCGGGCGGAGGGCCTGTGGAACCTCTTCCTGCCCGACGAGGAGCACGGGCCCGGGCTCGCCAACTGGGAGTACGGCCTGCTGTGCGAGGAGATGGGCCGCTCGCCGGTCGCGCCGATGGTCTTCAACTGCGCGGCCCCGGACACCGGCAACATGGAGGTCCTCGCCGAGTACGGGACCGACGAGCAGCAGGCAGCGCTGGCTCGCCCCGCTGCTCGACGACCACGTCCGCAGCTGCTTCTCGATGACCGAGCCCGAGACGGCTGGCTCGGACCCGACCGGGCTGGCGGCGCGCGCCGTGCTGCGACGGACGACGAGTGGGCGATCGACGGCCACAAGTGGTTCACCTCCGGCTACGACGGCGCGAGCGTCGCGATCGCGATGGTCGTCACCGACCCCGACGCCGCGCCGCACAAGCGCGCCAGCATGATCCTCGTGCCGATCGACGCGCCCGGCTTCACCGGCGTCCGCCCGGTGCCGGTGATGGGCCACGCGCGCGGGCCCGGCCACTGGGAGGTCACGCTACGACGGCTGCCGCGTCCCGGAGGCCAACCTGCTCGGCCCGCGCGGCGACGGCTTCGCGATCGCCCAGGACGCGGCTCGGGCCGGGCCGCATCCACCACTGCATGCGCGCGATCGGCTCGGCCGAGCGGGCGTTCGAGCTGATGTGCCGGCGCGCCAACGAGCGCGAGGCGTTCGGCGGGCCGCTGGCCGAGAAGCAGTTCGTCCAGGACTTCGTCGCGACGTCGCGGATCGAGATCGACGCGGCGCGGCTGATGGTGCTCCACGCCGCCTGGAAGATGGACACCGAGGGCAAGCGCGCGGCGCGCCAGGAGATCTCGATGATCAAGGTCGTCGCCGCGAAGATGCGCCATGGACGTGCTCGACCGCGCGATCCAGGTGCACGGCGCGCTCGGGGTGTCCGACGACACCCGCTCGCGACGATGTGGCGCCAGGGCCGCTGGCTGCGGATCGCCGACGGTCCCGACGAGGTGCACAAGATGGTCGATCGCGCGGCGCGAGCTGAACCGCTGCAAGCGACGATAGCGCGGAGAGCGAGACGATGGCAACAGCGGGACCGACCAGCCCGGCCGACCACGGCCTGACCGACGAGCAGCGCGACTTCGTGCCGCGCGATCCGCGACTACTGCGGCGCGCGAGATCACGCCCGACCGGCTCGAGGCGCTGACCGACGGCGGCAAGGACCCGCACAACCACGAGGTCGCCGCGAAGCATCGGCGAGCTCGGCTGGTACGGGCTGACGATCCCCGAGGCCGTACGGCGGCTCGGGCGGCAGCTTCTTCGACGCGACGCTGTTCCTCGAGGAGAGCGCGCGCGGCCAGATCCCCGTCGGCGCCTACGGCGTCACGCTGATCTGCGTCGGCGCGCTCAACAAGTTCGGCACCGAGGAGCAGAAGCAGGACCTGCTCGGACGGGTTGCGAAGGGCGGCACGCTGGCGATCGCGATGTCCGAGCCCGACGCCGGGTCGGACGTCGCCGCGCTGAAGTGCCGCGCCCGCCGCGACGGCGACGAGTGGGTGCTGAGCGGCTCGAAGATGTGGTGCTCGTTCGCCCACAAGGCGAGCCACACGCTGATCGTCTGCCGCACCGGCGAGGGCTCCGAGCGCCACGAGGGCCTGTCGATGATCTTCGTGCCGCGCGACGCCGAGGGCTTCACGATGCAGCCGATCGACACGCTCGGCGGCGAGGACACCAACGAGCTGCACCTCGACGACGTGCGCGTGCCGGCCGAGAACCTGCTCGGCACCGAGGGCGGCGGCTGGACTCAGCTGATGGCCGGCCTCAACAACGAGCGCGTGATCCTCGCCGCGCTCGCGCTCGGACTCGCGCAGCGGGCGTTCGACGACACGCTCGCCTACGTCGAAGGAGCGACACCAGTTCGGCCGCCCGGTCGGCTCGTTCCAGGCGCTCCAGCACCGGCTCGCCGACCTCGCGACCGATCTGGTCCAGGCGCGGCTGCTGGTCCGCTGGGTCGCCCGGCTGACCGACGAGGACCCGACGCGGATGCTGCCGCAGGAGGCCTCGATGGCCAAGCTGGCGGCGACCGAGCTGGCGAAGCGCTGCGCGCTCGAGGCGGTCCAGATGGCCGGCGGCTACGGCTACGCGACCGAGTACCCGATGGAGCGCCACCTGCGCTCGGCGGTGGTCACGACGATCTACGGCGGCACCTCTGAGATACAGCGCAACATCATCGCCAAGACGCTCGGTCTGTAGACGGACGGAGATTGGTAAGGGCCATTTGGCCCTTTAATGCTAAAGGTCGGGCGGCCAGCGGCCGATCACTGGTTCGTGGGCATCCCTCGCCCTGTCACCCGACTGGCCCCTGTAGGCGAAGGCGACGCTCGCGTCGGCTCAGCTACCGACGCCATGCGGGCGGTAACCCGCCTGCTCAGCGCCGCCGGCAGACCTGCAGGGGCCAGACGTGGTCCGCCGCCGCCTCGTGGCGGAGGCGCGCGACTTCTTCGACGTCTCGTGCGCGGTGCTGCTCGAGATCCACGAGGACGAGGGCCGCGCCATGCCGGTCGCGGCCAGCCCCGCCACCGGCGTCGCGCTGCGACCGCTGACGATCGCCGATCTTCCGCCGCTCGACCTGCTGCTGCGCCAGCGCCTGCCGGCCCTGCTCTCGCACCGCGCCGAGGCGAGTGAGATCGACCGCGCGCTCGGACTCGACAGCGGCACCGGCAGCGGCACCGCGCTGCTGCTGCCGATGCGCGCGGGCAGCGTCGTGCGCAAGGTCCTGCTGCTGCTCGACGAGGAGGGGCGCGACTTCAGCGAGGTCGAGATCGGCGTCGCGGGCTCCTTCGCCGCGGCGGCCGCGGCCAGCCTGGCGCAGATGCGGCTGGCCGAGGAGCACGCCGAGCAGGTCGCCCAGCAGGCGGCGCTGGCGCGCGCCGCGAAGACGCTCAACGAGAGCCTCGACCTCAACCGCGTGCTCGTCCAGATCTGCAGCGAGGCCGCGAGCATCCTCGACGGCGACAACGCCGCGATCTACCGCGGCGACGCCGGCGGCCTGACGATCGAGGCCGTCCACGGCATCGTCGCCCGAGGCGGTCGGCTACCGCGTCCCGCCGGGCGCCGGCCTCTCCGGACGGGTCGTCCAGCTCGACCAGCCGCTGATCACCAACGACTACCAGGCGCTCGATGCTCAAGCCCGACGCCGCCTTCTTCGGCGAGGTGCGCAGCTGCGTCGCCGTGCCGATGCACTGGGACGGCAAGCTGCGCGGCGTGCTCGCGGTCGGCTTCCACCGCCGCCACGAGGTCACGCGCGAGGACCTGAACCTGCTCGAGGCCTTCGGCGAGCTCGCCGCGGCCGCCTGTCGCAACGCCAGCGCCCACGCCGGGCTGGCGCAGGTCGCGCGGACCGACGGCCTCACCGGCTGCCTCAACCACACCGCCCTGCAGCGACATGCTGCGCCGCGAGATCGAGCGCGGCGAGCGGACCGGCCACCGGCTCTCGCTCGTGCTGATCGACCTCGACGACTTCAAGCAGGTCAACGAGGACCACGGCCATCTCGCCGGCGACGAGGTGCTGCGCCGCGTCGGCGGCGCCCTGCGCGCGCGCGGTCCGGCCCTACGACCTCGTCGCTCGCTACGGCGGCGACGAGTTCGCGATCGTCGCGATCGACGCCGACGAGCAGTCCGCCGCCGAGCTCGCGCGGCGCACCCTCGACGGGATCGAGCGCGCGCTCGCCGCCGACGGCGGCGTCCCCGAGCGCTGCGGCGCCAGCGCCGGCGTCGCCGAGTGGGAGCCGGAGCCAGACGCCCGCCGACGCTGATCGAGAACGCCGACCGCGCGCTGCTGCACGGCAAGCAGCACCGCGGCCGCGGGTCGGTCGTCGTGTACTCCGACCTGCCGGCGAACCTGCGGCCGCTGCCGGTCGCGCGGCCGCCCGCGTCTCGCCGCCGCGCCGATGGCGCCCCTGTCGACGCCGCCTGGCCGGACCAGGGTCGCGAGCAGACCGAGCGGCTGCGCGTGCGCACGCGCCAGCTGTCGCTGGCCAACGCGATCGGCGTCCGCGCTGTCGGCGATGACCGATCCCGAGCAGATCATCGACGCCGCCGTCGACGAGCTCGAGCGGGCGTTCGGCTACTTCCTCTGCGCGATCGTGCGGATCCGCGAGGACGACTACGTCGAGGCGCGTCGCCGTCCGCGGCCCGGCCGTCCCGCGCGGCACGGCGCCCGCGCTGGCGATGCCGCGCGCCGCCGGGGTGATCGGCCGCTGCCTGCGCGAGCGCCGCCCGGTGATCGTCGGCGACGTGCGCGACGAGCCCGACTACGTCGCCAAGCCGGAGACGGCCGGACGTCCGCTCCGAGCTGGTCGTCCCGCTGTGGGTCGGCGACGAGCTCTGGGGTGCGATCGACATCGAGGAGGAGCGAGTCCGAACGCCTTCGACGAGGACGACGCGCGGCTGGTCGAGACGGTCGCCGGCCAGGTCGGCTCGGCGCTGCGCTCGGCGATGCTCTACGAGCGGCTCGACGGCGCCTACATCGGCACCGCCGAGGCGCTCGCCACGGCGCTCGAGGCCGAGGACGCCTACCCCGGCGCCACCGGCGCCGGTGATCGAGCTGGCGACCGCGGTCGGCCGCCGGCTCGGCCTGACGCCAGGACGAGCTGCGCGACGCTGCGCTCGCCGCGATCTTCCACGACATCGGCAAGATCGTCGCTGTCCGAGGAGATGCTCAACAAGCGCGGGCCGCTGACCGAGAACGAGCGGATCGAGGTCGAGCGCCACACCGTCGTCGGCGAGAGCATCCTGTCGTCGGTCGAGTTCCTCGCCGACGTCCGGCCGCTGGTCCGCCACGCGCACGAGCGCTGGGACGGCGGCGGCTACCCCGACGGGCTGGTCGGCGAGGCGATCCCGCTCGGCGCGCGGATCGTCCTCGCCTGCGACGCCTACGACGCGATGACCGCCGACCGGCCCTACCGCGAGCAGCTGACCGACGCCGAGGCGCGCCGCCAGCTGGCCGCCGGAGCGGGCAGCCAGTTCGACCCGGAGGTCGTCACGGCGCTGCTGGCGGTGCTGGAGGCGAGCTAGGCGAGGACCGGAACCGCGTCCGAGGCGGCGATCGCCTCGATCTCGGCGGCGGCGCGGTCGAACTCCTCGTCGGAGAGCACGGGCGTGCCCTCGAACGGGAGGTCGCGGTGCAGCTCGATCCACGAGCGGCAGCCGTGGTACTCCGGACGCACCTTGACGGTGACCGGTCGCGGGATGCGGTAGGTGCGCAGCAGGATCACGTGCATCGGGTGATGCCGCTTCCACTCGAGCCGCTTCTCGGCGTAGTCGGTCGTCCACACGTAGTAGGGCGACAGAGCATCGACGGCGCGCGGGTCGGTGATCAGGTAGCTCGCGGCGACCTCGGCCCAGGCGCGGATGCGGACGCGGTCCGGCTGGGGGATGCCGCCGTCCTGGAGCAGCGCGCGGGCGGGCGGATCGCCGTCCGGCCAGACACCCTCCTCGAGCGCGCGCCCGAGCTCGGGCAGGTGCGAGTCGCGCACGAGGTTGTTGCGCTGATGGTCGAAGGTGGGGTAGAGGAAGAACTGATCGTGCTCGATCTCGAAGTGCTTGTTCTCCTCGCGGATCCCGCCCTTGCGCAGCGTGAGCAGCTGCTCACCCTCCGCTAGAGCGCGCACGGTCACAGCCCATTCCTTCAAAGCAACTGGCATGAAAAAGGGATTCCTTCCGGTCCCGCGCAGCTAAAGGTTGACTCGGGTCCGACTCGGCACGGGCGACGGATTGTGACGCAGAAGGGCGGTTAAATCAAGTGAAGTGTGCGCACGGTCACACTCGGCCCGCGAGTGCCTCCATGGTGGCGATCGCCGATCCCGCCAGCGCGTCGAGGTCGTAGCCGCCCTCGAGCACGGCGCCGACGGGAACGCCGAGGTCTCCGGCCAGCGCCGCCACCCGATCCGCCATCGCCCCGAACGCGGCGTCGTCGAGCAGGCAGCCGCCGAGCGGGTCGTCGCGGTGGGCGTCGTAGCCGGCGGAGACGAGGATCAGGTCGGGCCGGTAGTCGCGCGCCGCCGGCAGCGCGCGCTCGTCGATGGCGGTCAGCCAGTCGTCTGTCCCGGAGCCGGCGTGCTGGGGCAGGTTGAGCGTGAAGCCCGTCCCGGCACCGCTGCCGGTCTCGCCGGCCGCCCCGGTGCCGGGATAGAACGGCCAGCGGTGGAGGCTGACGAACAGGACTCGCGTCGCTGTCGTAGAAGACGGCCTGCGTGCCGTTGCCGTGGTGGACGTCCCAGTCGAGCACCAGCACGCGCTCGGCGCCGTGGGCCGCGAGGGCGTGGCGGGCGGCGATCGCGACGTTCGAGAACAGGCAGAAGCCCATCGCGCGGTCGGGCTCGGCGTGGTGGCCGGGCGGGCGCAGCGCGGCAAAGCCGGTCGGCGCCGAGCCGTCGAGCAGCGCGTCGACGAGCGCGCAGGCGCCGCCGGCGGCGTGCAGCGCCGCGTCCCAGGAGGCCGGCACGACCGGCGTGTCGGGGTCGAGCGGTCGGCTGTCCGCGCACGCGGCGCGGACGCGCTCGAGGTGCTCGGGCGGGTGGACGCGCAGCAGCTGGCGTTCGTCGGCCGGCGGTGCGCTCCCGCACCTCCCAGCCGAGCCAGTCGCGCGGCGCCAGCGCCGCCTCCAGGTGGCGAATTCGCTCGGCGCGCTCGGGGTGGGCGCCGGTGTCGTGCTCGAGCGAGGAGGGATGACGGAGGTAGAGCGGCGCCACGTGTCGTTACCGTACCTGCGGCCCGTGGACCGAACGCCCGCTACAGCGCCGCGGACCGACGTCGCCGTGATCGGGGCCGGCGCGGCCGGCCTCTTCTGCGCCCTGACCGCCGCGCACGAGGGCGCGCGCGTCACGCTCGTCTCGCGCACGCCGCTCGCACGGCTCGGCCAGCTACTGGGCGCAGGGCGGGATCGCCGCGGCGCTAGCCGCCGACGACTCGCCCGACCGCCATGCCGCCGACACGCTCGCCGCCGGCCGCGGCGTCGCGCGCGAGAGCGCGGTCGCGCGTGCTCTGCGACGAGTCGCCGGCGCGCGTCCACGAGCTGCGAGCGGCTCGGCGTCCGCTTCGACGCGGACCGCCACGGCGCGCTCGCGCTCGGCCTCGAGGGCGGCCACTCGGCGCGGCGGATCGTCCACGCCGGCGGCAGCGCCACCGGCCGGCGCATCACCCGCCAGCTCGTCGGCGCTCGCCGCGACCGACGAGCGGATCGAGGTGCTCGAGCAGACGACGGCCGACGCGCTGCTGGTCGCCGACGGCCGCTGCGTCGGCGTGCGCATCCGGCGCGGCGACCGCCGCGAGCGCGGTCCGCGCCCGCGCGACGGTGCTCGCCACCGGCGGCGCCGCCGCGCTCTGGGAGCGGACGACCAACCCGCCCGGCGTCGGTCGGCGTCGGCCTCGCGCTCGCGCACGCCGCCGGCGCCGACCTCGCCGACCTCGAGTTCCTCCAGTTCCACCCGACCGCGCTGGTCTCCGACGGCGGCGACGACGGCTTCCTCATCACCGAGGCGGTGCGCGGCGAGGGCGCTCTGCTGCTCGACGCCGGCGGCGAGCGCTTCGTCGACGAGCTCGCGCCGCGCGACGAGGTCGCGCTGGCGATCGAGGCGCGAGCTGGCGCGAGCGGCGAGCGCGCGGTGCGGCTCGACCTGCGCCCGGTCGACATGGGCCGCTTCCCGAACATCGCCGAGGTGCTCGAGCGCGACGGGATCGACCCGCGCCGCGACACCGTCCCGGTCGCCCCGGCGGCCCACTACACGATGGGCGGCGTCGCGACCGACCTCGACGGCGGCGCGTCGCTGCCGAGCCTCTACGCGGTCGGCGAGTGCGCCTGCACCGGCCTCCACGGCGCCAACCGGCTGGCGTCGAACTCGCTCGCCGAGTGCTTCGTGCTCGGACGCCGGGCCGCGCTCGCCGCCACCGCCGAGCCGCCGGCGACCGTCGCCGCCGCGACCGCCGCCGAGCTGCCCGCGCCGCCGTCGCAGGCGACGCGCGTCGCGCTCTGGCGCCACGCCGGCCTGCGCCGCGACGCCGCCGGCCTGCGGCCGCTGCTAGACGACGACTTCCCGGTCGCGCGGCTGATCGCGGCCGCCTGCCTGGCGCGCGAGGAGAGCCGCGGCGCGCACCAGCGCGGCGACCATCCGGCCACCGACGCGGCGCTCGACGACTGCCACACCGTCGTCGACGCCGACGGGACCGCGACACTGGAGCGGTGGGAGTGAGCGACGTCGCGGAGCTGTTCCACGAGGCGATGGCCTCGCTGGCGTCCGGTGTGGCGGTGATCACCGCGCGCCGGCCGGACGGGGAGCCGTGCGGCCTGGCGGCGACGGCGGTGTCGTCGTACAGCGCCAACCCGCCGTCATTGCTGCTGTCGATCTCGCACGAGTCGCGCTGCCATGACGCGCTCGCGAGCAGCACCCACTTCGGGGTCCACATCCTGCACGCCGGCGAGGAGCAGATCGCGCGCGTCTTCGCCAGCCGCGGCGACGACAAGTTCGCCGGCCTCGACTGGCGCTGGGACGGCGACGTGCCGGAGCTGTCGGGCTCGCTCGCCTACCTGCGCTGCCGCCGCGCCGAGAGCCTGTCGCGCTACGACCACACGATCCTGATCGGCGACGTCGCCGGCGGCCGGATCGAGGACGCCGAGCCGCTGCTCTACGCGCGGCGCAGGATGGACTGGCTGCTGCACCCGCACGAGCGGCCCGGGAGTTAGTCGCATTCGACTCGTTAACTTGCCCTTAACTTTGGATTCGTTCCCAGTACATGAGCCGCTGTTCTAATCGACGGCGTGGGAGAGACGGCGACAGAGTCGAAGGCTCCGTCGCCCAAGTCGTAGGGAGGCTGCATGTACCAATTCAGTCGGGCGATATACCGGGAGCTGGCGATGGACGTCACCCCGCAGCCGTCGGGCGGACGGGCGGTCGCGCAGGCGCGGCTGCTCAGCGAGTGCGAGGCTGCGATGGAGCGTCTGGCCACCGATCGGCACTACTTCGCCCATCCGGTCAAGACCCTGTTCAACGATGTTCGAAGCCTGTTCCCGATCACCAGCCAGATGCGCGTCTACAGGACGATCGAGCAGCACATGCTCGAGGCGGTCGCATACGTGGACGAGCAGGCTCGTGACGGCGTGACGTTCGACGGCAGCCCGCTCTGCTGCCACGCGACGACTCGCAAGGGAACCTCCTGCCAGCGCGTTCCGCTGCCGGGAAGCAAGTACTGCCCGTCGCACAAGCACCTCGACGAGCAGAACCGCGAGCTGGCGGCCGCGGCCGCCTAGCGACCGCCCCGAAGGGCTCGCACCCGCGCCCCGAGCGATCCGCTCGGGGCGTCCCGGATAGGTTCTCGGCGTGATCCTCGGGGTCGACGTCGGCGGGACCTTCACCGACGCCGTGGCCGTGGGCGCCGACGGCGTTCGCACCGGCAAGGCGCCGACGACGCCCGACGACCAGTCGCTCGGCGTGATGGCGGCGGTCGAGCAGGCGCTCGGCGAGGCCGGGGCGGATGCCGTCGACCGCTTCGTGCACGGCATGACGGTCGGCACCAACGCGCTGCTCGAGGGACGCACCGCGCGGACCGCGCTGGTCGCGACCGAGGGATTCGCCGACGTCGAGGAGCTGGGGCGCCAGGCCCGCCCGGAGCTGTACCGGCTCTGCGCCGACCGGCCGGCGCCGATCGTCGCGCCGGAGCTGCGCGTCGGCGCGCCGGAGCGCTGCACGCCCGACGGCGTCCTGCGGCCGCTCGACGAGGACGAGCTGCGGCGCCGCCTCGCCGCGCTGCCCGACGACGTCGAGGCCGTGGCGATCTGCCTGCTGTGGGGCTTTCGCCACCCCGAGCACGAGCGCGCGGTGGCGCGGGCCGTCGGGGCGCTGCGTCCGGGCGTTCACGTCTCGGCGTCGCACGAGACGGCGGCGGTGTTCCGCGAGTACGAGCGCTGCGTCACCACGGTCGTCGACGCGACGGTGTCGCCGTTGCTGGGGCGCTACCTCGAGCGGCTGACCGCGCGGGCGCGCGCCGCGGGCCTGCCGAGCCCGGAGATCATGCTGTCGAGCGGTGGCGTCGTCGATGCCGCGACCGCCGCCCGCCACGGATCGTGGACGGTTCTGTCGGGCCCCGCGGGCGGCGCGGTGGCCGCCGCCGGGGTGGCGCGCGAGTCGGGCGCGCCCGGCGCCGTGGCGCTCGACATGGGCGGGACGTCGTGCGACGTGTCGCTGATCCTCGACGGCCGCGTCGCGGTGACCGGCGGGCGCGAGATCGCCGGCCGCTCGCTGGCGCTGCCGATGGTCGACGTCCACACGGTCGGGGCGGGTGGTGGCAGCCTGGCCTGGCGCGACGCCGGCGGGGCGCTGCGTGTCGGGCCGGAGTCGGCGGGCGCCCGGCCCGGACCCGCGTGCTACGGCCACGGCGGGACCGAGCCGACCGTCACCGACGCGAGCCTGCTCGCCGGCCATCTCGACCCCGGCTCGCCGCTCGCCGGCGGGATCGAGCTCGACCGTGCGGCGGCCGAGGCGGCGCTCGGGCGGCTGGCTGGCGAGCTGGGAATCTCGCCCGAGGAGGCGGTCGCGGGGACGCTGCGCGTCGCGGCCGTCGAGATGGCGCAGGCGGTGCGCGTCGTGACGGTCGAGCGAGGGATCGACCCGCGCGACCTGACGCTGGTCGCGTTCGGCGGCGCCGGGCCGCTGCACGCCGCGGCGATCGCCGCCGAGCTGGGGATCCGCCGGATCGTCGCGCCTGCCGCGTCGGGGGTGCTGTCGGCGCTCGGGCTCGCCGTCTCGGAGCGCCGGCGCGACCTCGTCGAGTCGGTGCTGCTGGCGGGCGAGGGCTTGACCGCCAGCGCGATCGCCGCCGCCGTCGACCGGCTGGCCCAGCGCGGCCGCGCCGAGCTGGCCGAGCCCCAAACCGCGAAAGCCGACTTGCGGCGAAATATCCGCCGGAAGTCGGCTCTCACGGCGGGCGAGGAGCCGGCGCCCGGCTCCGATGTCGAGACCCGCGCGACCTACGAGCTGCGCTATGCGGGCCAGGCGTTCGAGCTGCCGATCGAGGCGGGGACCGCGCCGACGCCCGAGGAGCTGCGGGCGGCCTTCGACGCGGCCCACGAGGAGCGCTACGGCTACGCCGACCCGGACGCCGAGCTGGAGCTGGTGACGATTCGCGTCGCGGTCGCGCTACCGGGCGCCGCGCCGGCGGCCACGACCGCCGCCGCGCTCGAGCGGCGCGGCCGCCGCCGCGCGCGCTTCGCCGGCGAGTGGCACGACGCGGCGGTGCTCGGCTTCGGCGAGGGCGAGATCGCCGGTCCCGCGATCGTCGAGCTGCCCGGGTCGACGCTGGTCGTCCCGCCGGAATGGATGGGCCGTGCCGACGCGGCCGGTGTCACGTTGGAGCTGGAGGGGACGGCGTGAGCGCCGCCGCGCGGCAGGGCGGGGCGCGGGCGGGCCGCGGGCCCGACCCGATCGCGTTGCAGGTGATGGTCGGCGCGCTGCGCTCGGCCTGCGACGAGATGGGCGCGGTGCTCGTCCGCTCGGCCCACTCGGCGAACATCAAGGAGCGCCGCGACGCCTCGACCGCGCTGTTCGACCCCGAGGGCCAGATGGTGATGCAGGCCGAGCACATCCCGGTTCACCTCGGCGCGATGCCGAGCGCCGTCGCGGCGATCCTCGGCGAGCCGCGGCGGCCCGGCGACGTCTGGATCCTCAACGACCCGTTCGCGGGCGGGACGCATCTGCCCGACATCACCGTCGTGACGCCGGTCTTCCTCGACGGCGAGCCGCTCGGCTTCGCCGCCAGCCGGGCCCACCACGCCGACGTCGGCGCGCCGGAGCCGGGCAGCATGCCGGCCGACTCGCGCACGCTCGCCGACGAGGGCGTCGTGATCCCGCCGACTCGGCTCGCGCGCCAGGGTCGGCTCGACCGCGAGCTGCTCGACGGGCTGATCGCGCGGATGCGCAACCCGCGCGAGCGCGAGGCCGACCTGCGCGCCCAGCTGGCCGCCAACCGCGCCGGGGCGCGGCGGCTGGAGCAGCTCGCTCGGCGGATGGGGCTCGACGAGCTGCGCGCCGGGATGGCCGAGACGCTCGACTACGCCGAGCGCCGTACGCGGGCGCGGATCGCCGCGCTGCCCGACGGCGAGCTGACCGCGACCGACTTGCTCGAGGCGGAGGGCGACCTCGAGCTGCGCCTGCGCGCGACGGTCGCCGGCGACGAGGTCGTGCTGGACTTCGCCGGCAGCGCCGCCCAGCACGGCGGCAACCTCAACTGCCCGCTCGCGGTCACGCTGTCGGCCTGCTACTTCGCCCTGCGGGTGATCGCCGACCCCGACGTGCCGCCGTGCGCCGGCGCGTACCGGCCGCTGCGCGTGAAGGTGCCGGACGGCTGCCTGCTCAACGCCGCTCCGCCGGCCGCCGTCGCCGCCGGCAACGTCGAGACCTCGTCGCGCGTCGCAGACCTCGTCCTCGCCGCCTTCGGCCACGCGCTCGGCCAGGGCACGATGAACAACCTGACGCTCGGCAACGACGACTTCACCTACTACGAGACGCTCGGCGGCGGCCAGGGCGCGTGCGCCGACGCCGACGGGCCGAGTGCCGTCCACGTCGCGATGAGCAACACGCTCAACACGCCGATCGAGGCGCTCGAGCTGGAGTTCCCGCTGCGCGCGGTCGAGTACGCGATCCGCCGCGGCTCCGGCGGCGCCGGCGCCCACCGCGGTGGCGACGGCGTCGTGCGCGAGGTCGAGGCGCTCGCCGAGATGCGCTACTCGCTGATCTCCGAGCGCCGCCGCCACGCCCCGCCGGGCGCCGCCGGCGGCGAGCCCGGCGCGCGCGGACGCAACGTCCTCAACGGCGACGATCTCCCGCCGAAGGTCTCCGGCACCCTGCGGCCCGGCGACCGCCTCCGCATCGAGACCCCGGGCGGCGGCGGCTACGGCGCGACCTAGCGGCCGTCGCGCAGCGCGTCCTCGACGACCGCGAGGATGCCCTCGCGGACCTCGAGCGGGAAGGTCGAGACGATGCGCTCACGGGCGGCCGCCGCGCCCTCCGGACCCGCCTCGAGCGCCTTGGAGATCCCGGCGGCGATGGCGCTCGGGTCCTGCGACGGGATCAGGACGCCGGCGCCGTCGACGACCTCCGGCATCGCGGTCACGTCGACGACGACCGGCACGCAGCCGGCGAGCATCGCCTCGGCGACGGCGAGCCCGAAGCCCTCGTGGCGCGACGGCTGGACGTAGGCGCCGGCGCGCCGGTAGAGGTCGGTGAGATCCTCGTCGGAGAGCCAGCCGGTGAACTCGACGTTCGGGCCGGCGGCCGCGCGCAGCCGGTCGATCGAGTCGTCGAGCCACTTGCCGGCGAGCACGAAGCGGACGTCGGGCAGCAGCTGCGCGGCCAGCACGAACGGCAGCTGGCCCTTCTGGACGAGCGTCCCGGCGTCGACGGCGCCGACGTTGAGCGCCAGCCGCTCGCGCGGGCGGCTCTCGTCGAGCGGCCCGAACGGGTCCGGCACGCCGTGGTGGACGACCGTGACCTCGGCGGGGTCGAACGGCGTGTTGGCGGCGATCTCGCCGCGGCTGTACTCGGAGTTGGTCACCAGCCGGGTCGCGCGGCGCATGATCCAGCGGCTCGCCCAGCGGCGCAGGCCGCCCTGCTGGTGGCCGTAGCCGATGTCGGGCATGTTCGCGGTGTCGAAGCCGCCGACGATCTGCACCGACGGCTTGCGCAGCAGCCAGGCGAGCGTCACCGGGAAGAAGCTGTGCCAGGAGGCGAACCAGCAGAAGACGAGGTCGGCGCGCCAGACGCCGGCGATGAGCTGGAGGGGCTTCGGCCAGCGCCCCGGCTGGTAGTAGTCATCGACCTCGTAGCGCTCCGCGAGGATCTCGCGGTCGATCGCGACGAAGCTCGCCTTGCGGCTGTGCGCGTAGAAGATCCGCGGTCGGCCCTGGTTCCTGCTCACGGCTGTGCCCCCTCGATGAACGTGCGGTGCCACTGCGACAGCTCGAGCAGGCAGTAGAGGATCCGCTTGTGGTCGGCGCTCCCGTCGCGGTGGCCGGCGACGAGGCCGGCGACGGTGGCCGAGTCGATCAGCTCGGCGGCCGGCGCGCCGGGCGCGTAGCGGCGCTGCACCTCGGCGCCGAGCGATTCGCGCAGCCAGCTGTCGTAGGGGGTCGAGAAGCCGTGCTTGGGCCGGTCGACGACCTCGCGCGGCACGAGCCGCGCCATGGCGTCGCGGTGCAGCCGCTTGCCGTCGCGGATGCCGACGCGCTCGCGCGCGGGGACGCTCTCGACGAAGCGAAGCAGTTCGAGGTCGAGGAACGGCACCCGCTGCTCGAGGCTCGACGCCATCGACATCTTGTCGGCGCAGATCAGCAGCCCGTCGGGCAGGAACAGGTGGGTGTCGAGGTAGAGCGCCTGCTCGACCAGCGGCCGGTCGCCGACGTCGGACAGGACCCCGGCCGCGAGCGCGGTCCGCTCGACGGCGGCCTGCTCGCCGGCGCCGCCGACCAGCTGGCCGCGCAGGTCCTCGCCGGTGATCTCGACCAGCCGCACCAGCCGCTCGGCGTCCGGCATGTCGCCGAGCAGGCGCGCCGCGCGGCGGGCGCGCTCGTTTCCCGGCAGCAGCCCCGCGGCGGCGCGCAGCGGCCCGGCGAGCGGCCCGATCCGGCCCACCGGGCCGAGCGCCAGCGCCGCCTGGTGGCGGCCGTAGCCGCCGTGCGGCTCGTCGGCGCCCTGGCCCGAGAGGGCGACCTTGACCGACTGGGCGGTGAAGCGCGCCAGCTGCATCAGCGCGGGCGCCGACGGCAGCCCGCACGGCTCCTCGAGGTGGCCGATCGCGCGCGCCAGCTCGTCGGCGAAGTCGTCCTGCTCCATCGCGGTGTCGTGGTGGTCGGTGCCGATCGCGCGCGCCGACTCGGCCGCGTAGGCGCGCTCGTCGAGCACGTCGCCGTAGCCGGGGAAGCCGATCGTGAAGGTCCGCGGCGGGGCGGGGGAGCGGGTCGCCATCGCCGCGACGATCGCCGCGGAGTCGACCCCGCCGGAGAGGAAGGCGCCGTAGGGGACGTCGGACATCATCTGGCGCTCGACGGCGGCGCCGAAGCGGTCTGCCAGCTCGCGCTCCAGCTCGGTTCCGCTCAGGCCGGTGAGCCGCGGACCGGGGGCGGCGCGGTAGCTCGACACGCGTGGCGGCGCGCCCTCCTCGGCGATCAGGACGGAGGCCGCCGGGAGCTTCGACACGCCCTCGAACAGCGTCCGCGGCGCGGGCGTGAAGCGGCAGGCGAGGTAGTGGTCGAGCGCGATGCGGTCGACGCGCGGCTCGACGACGCCCGCGGCGAGCAGCGCCCCGATCTCCGAGGCGACCGCCAGCCGGCGGCCGTCGTGGTGCCAGTAGACCGGCTTGACGCCGAGCGGGTCGCGCGCGACGAGCAGCCGCCGCCGGCGACGGTCCCAGATGGCGAAGCCGAAGATGCCGTTGAGGTGGCGGACGCAGTCGTCGCCGTGCTGCTCGTAGAGGTGGACGATCACCTCGCAGTCCGAGCGGGTGGCGAAGCGGTGGCCCTGGCGCTCGAGCCGCTCGCGGAGCTGCTCGTGGTTGTAGATCTCGCCGTTGGCCACGACCGCGATCTCGCCGTCCTCGGAGCGCAGCGGCTGGTCGCCGCCGGCGACGTCGACGATCGCCAGCCGCGTGTGGACCAGCGTCGCCGGTCCGACTCCACGACGGCCTGTCCGTCAGGCCCGCGGTGGCGCAGCGCGGCGGCCATCCGCGCGCCGCTGTCGGGCGCGGCCGAGCCGGCGGGATCGAGGAGGGCGCCGATTCCACACATCGCGCGTCAATCTTCGCAGTGAGTCGTCGCAGACCTGTCGCACGGAGGTGTCGAACTGTGCGTCGGGCTCGGTGAGGGTGGCTGGCGAGTCAGTCCATCCCAACGACGGAGGTCGTCACATGTACCGCTTGCTCGGACTCGCCCATGCCAACCTGTTCGCCGCTTCGGAGCGGTTGCGCCGCCAGACCGGCCAGGGCACCGTGGAGTACGTCGCGCTGATCCTGCTCGTCGCCCTGATCATGGCCGGCGTGGTCGCCGCGATGAAGGGCTTCAAGACCAACGAGGGCCAGGAGCTCGGCGACGTGATCCTCACCAAGATCAAGGACGCGGTGAAGAAGGTGGAGTTCTGAGGCGGCGGACGGTCACGCCGCCGACCCGCCTGCCACGATGGTTTGCGTGTCGTCTCAGAGCGAGCTGCCCGTCGCCGTGTTCGACTCCGGCGTCGGCGGCCTGACCGTCCTGCACGAGTGCCTCGTGTCGCTGCCGCACGAGGACTTCCTCTACCTCGGTGACACCGCCCGCTTCCCGTATGGGACGCGGACTTCGCGGGAGCTGCGCGCCTTCTCGCGCGAGCTGGCCGAGATCCTGCTCGAGGCGGGCGCGAAGGCGCTCGTCGTGGCCTGCAACTCGGCGACCTCGGCGGCGCTGCCGGAGCTGCGCGAGCGGTTCGGCGAGCGCGTGCCGGTCGTCGGCGTGATCGCGCCGGAGGCGAAGGTCGCCGCGGCGACGACGCGCAACGGACGCGTCGGGCTGCTGGCGACGCCGGCGACCGTCGGCAGCGGCGCCTACGAGCGCGCGCTGGACGAGGCGTCGGGCGGCGCGGCGACTCTGCACGCCGTCGCGAGCGCCGAGCTGGCGCCGATCATCCAGGAGGGGGGCGAGATCGACCAGCGCACCGTCGACGCCGTCGAGCGCGCCTGCGAGCCGCTGCGCGCGGCCGGCGTCGACACCGTGATCCTCGGCTGCACCCACTATCCGCTGGTGCGGCCGGCGATCCAGCGCTGCCTCGGCCGCGGCGTCGAGATCGTCACGTCCGGCGAGGCGATCGTCGACGCGCTCGAGCGCGAGCTCGAAGCCGCCGGCAGCGCCGCCGCGCGCGACCGTCGCGGCAACTACCGCTTCCTCGCCACGGGCGACGTGGACGAGTTCAGACGGCTGGGGACACGGTTCCTCCAGCTCCCGATCGCGACGGTCGGCCATGTCGACGTCGCTTCCCCGACGGAGGTAGCAGCAGCATGAGAGCAGATGGACGCGCCGCCGACGAGCTGCGGCCGATCAGGATCGAGCCCGGATTCGTGGGCTCGGCGACGGGGTCGGCGCTGATCGAGGCCGGTGGGACGCGGGTGATCTGCACGGCGTCGGTCGAGGAGTCCGTGCCGCGCTGGATGAAGGGCCAGGGTCGCGGCTGGGTGACGGCCGAGTACGGGATGCTGCCGGCGTCGACCGGCCAGCGCAAGCAGCGCGACGTCACCAAGGGGCGGCCCGACGGCCGCACGGTCGAGATCCAGCGGCTGATCGGCCGCTCGCTGCGCGGCATCGATCGACTTCGAGGCGCTTGGCGAGCGGACCGTCTGGATCGACTGCGACGTGCTCGAGGCCGACGGCGGCACGCGCTGCGCGTCGATCACCGGCGGCTACGTGGCGCTCGAGCTGGCGCTGGCGCGACTGGTCGGCGAAGGCAAGCTGGGCGCGCTGCCGCTGACCGGCTCGATCGCCGCCGTCTCGTGCGGGGTCGTCGGCGGCGAGCCGCTGCTCGACCTCGACTATCCCGAGGACTCGTCCGCCGAGGTCGACATGAACGTCGTGATGACCGGCGACGGCGGCCTCGTCGAGGTCCAGGCGACGGGCGAGCGGACGCCGCTCTCGCGGACCTCGCTCGACGCGCTGCTGGGGCTCGCGGCCGGCGGGATCGAGCAGCTGCGCGCGGCCCAGCGGGCGGCGGTCGACGCGGCCGTCGCCGCCGCCTGAGCGGGGAGCCGCCGTGCGATTCGTGCTCGCCTCGCGCAACGCGCACAAGCTGCGCGAGCTGAACCTGCTGCTGGCGCCGCACGAGCTGGCGGCGCTGCCCGACGAGGTCGAGCTGCCGCCGGAGACCGGCTCGACGTTCGCCGAGAACGCGCTCGTCAAGGCGCGTACCGCGGCCGCGGCGACCGGGATGACGGCGGTCGCCGACGACTCCGGCATCGAGGCGGCGGCGCTCGGCGGCGCTCCGGGCATCTACTCGGCGCGCTTCGCGGGCGAGGGCGCCAGCGACGGCGACAACCTCGCCAAGCTGCTGCGCGACGTGCCGCCGGACGGGGACACGCGCGTCGCCTACGTCTGCGCGCTGGTGCTCGTCGACCCGGACGGCGGCGAGCTGGTCGCCGAGGCGCGCTGCACCGGCCGCCTGACCCACGAGCCGCGCGGCGACGGCGGCTTCGGCTACGACCCGGCCGTGATCCCCGACGACTATGAAGACGGCCGCACGATGGCCGAGCTGAGCGCGGCCGAGAAGGACGCGATCAGCCACCGCGGGGGGGCCGCGCGCGAGCTGCTCGCGCTGATCGAGGCCAGCTCGCGCTGAGCGGCGCCGGACCCGCCGGAAAGCCGGTCTAGAACAGGTTGACGGCCGCCGCGGCGCCGATCGCGACCAGCACGGCGGCATAGCCGGAGTAGCCGCTGACGAGCAGCAGCACGGCGGCGACGAAGCAGACGCCGACGGTGACCATCCATGAGATTCGCGGCAGCGGCACGCGGCTATTGTGACCGCGATGGTCGCGCGACGACTGGTCGAGAGCTCGAGCGACGTCCTGGCGGCGGCGGTGCTGGACGCGGCGGGCGCGCTCGTCGAGACCGGTGGGGTCGACGCCGAGGACGGACGCGAGCTCGCCGAGCTGGCTCGTGAGCTGGTCGAGCGAGCCGACGACGCCTCGCCGCGGCCGGTCGAGCAGATCGAGGTCCAGACGATCGGCGGCTCGGTGTTCGCGGTGCGCGACTCGCGCCACGAGATCGTCTGCGTGACGCGCCGCGCGGCGCTGCCGGCGCTCGTCCTCTACGACCTTCGCCACGCGCTCGCGGAGCTGGCGCCGTGAAGGAGCGGCCGAAGGGCGCGATGGCCCGCGCGACCGCCGTCGCGGAGGGCGTCGCGGGGGCCGTTAGGCGCCGCCAGCGCGAGCGCGAGCCGCGCGTCCTGCTCTACGGAGCGCCCGGCGATCCGCGCCTGCTGCCCCCCGGAGCAAAGGGCCAGGACGCCCTGATCGACGTCGCCGAGCGACTCGTCGAGCTGGCGAAATCCGCAAATAGCGGGGATTCTTCGGCCTGAGCCCCTTTCCAGAGCGGCATCTGCGGGTCCGTCGTCCGCGGGCGTTGTTAGGTTCGCCGCACTGTTCCAGAGCCTCCAAAGGAGGATGCAAGGTGACGAAGTCAGAGTTCGTCGATCAGGTGGCCGCCGAGTCCGGCCTCTCCAAGGGTGACGCCGGGACCGCCGTCGACGCGGTCCTGACGGTCATCGAGGACACCCTCAAGCGCGGCGGTGAGGTCAGCTTCACCGGCTTCGGGAAGTTCTCCGTGGCCGACCGCGGCGCGCGCCAGGGCGTCAACCCGCAGACGGGCGAGCGGATCCAGATCGCGGCCAGCAAGGTTCCGCGGTTCTCGGCCGGCTCGGCGCTCAAGAAGAGCGTGAAGGGCTGAGCCACTTCGCCGACCGGCTTGCGGCGCTCGTAGAGGAGCGCCGCAGCCGGATCGTGCTTGGTCTCGATCCGGACCCGGCGGCGTTGTGGCCGTCCGCGCTCGAAGGCGTGGACGGCGGCACCGCCGCCGAGCGGACCGCTGAGGCGGTTGCCGCTCACTGCCGGCTCGCGATCGAGGCTGCCGGCTCCGCGTGCGTCGCGGTCAAGCCTCAGCTCGCCTGCTTCGAGCGCCTCGGCGCTCCTGGCTGGCGGGCGCTGGAGGCGACCCGCGACGCCGCGCGCGAGCACGGCCTGCTCGTGCTCGCCGACGGCAAGCGCGGCGACGTGCCGGTCACGGCGCGTGCCTACGCGCAGGCGCTCGTCGGCAGCACCGACGGCCCGTTCGGGACCGTCGAGGGCTTCGGCGCCGACGCCTTCACCGCCAACCCATTGCTCGGCGGCGACGCGATCGAGCCGCTCGTCGACGCCGCCGCGGCGGCCGGCGCGGGCTGCTTCCTGCTCGTCAACACCTCGAACCCTGGCGCCGCCGACCTCCAGGACCTCGACTCCGGCGGGCGGCCGCTGCACGAGCGGCTCGCCCAGCTCGCGGACGTCTTCGGCTCCGACCAGCTCGGCGACTGCGGGCTGTCGCTGGTCGGCGCGGTCTGCGGCGCGACGCGCCCGGAGCGGCTCGGCCGCCTGCGCCAGCTGATGCCGCACGCGATCTTCCTGCTGCCCGGCGTCGGCGCGCAGGGCGGTAGCGCCGACGCGCTGGGCCCGGCGTTCGCGCCGCATCCCGCCGCCGGGCTCGTCGCGGCGTCGCGCTCGATCGTCAACGCGCACGCCGATCGCGGCGGCGATCCGGCCTCCGCCGCGGCCGCCGCGGCAGAGGAGTTGCGCGCACTGGCCTGGAACGTCTGAGCCCCTATGCTCCGCGCCTGACCCGGGAATGTCCGCCCAATCCTCCAGCTCCGCACGCATCATCGCCCCAGTCGCCCTGGCCATCTGCGCCGTGGCGGTCCTGATCCTGATCGGCGGATCGCTCGGTGGGGGCGACGACTCCTCAGGCGGGGGCAGCACGCCGGCGGCGGAGACGACGACCGAGGCCACGGGCACCACGACCGGCAAGCGCCAGCCGGCGACCTACACGATCAAGTCGGGCGACACGCTCGGCGGGATCGCCGAGAAGACCGGCGTCGAGGTCGACACGCTGCAGGAGCTCAATCCCGAGCTCGACCCGCAGGCGCTGATCGCGGGCCAGAAGATCCAGCTGCGCTAGTGGCCTCCGTGGCGGTGTCCACGGCGCCACGGTGGCTCGCCGGGGTTGCGATCGCCGCCGCGCTGGCGCTGCTGCCCGCGTCCGGCGCGATCGCCGCGCCCGCGCCGGAGCGGCCGAGCCTCGACGGCGCCGCGGCGGCGATCCTCGTCGACGGGCGCGACGGCACGCCGATTCTCGAGAAGGACCCCGACGAGCGGCGCGCGATCGCCAGCACGACCAAGCTGATGACCGCGTTGCTGACGCTCGAGCAGGCGCGGCTCGACGACGTCTACACGGCGCCCGCCTACGACGCGGCGACCGCGGAGTCGAAGATCGACCTGCGCGCCGGCGAGCGGATGCGCGTCCGCGACCTGCTCGAGGCGCTGATGCTCGAGAGCGCCAACGACGCCGCGGCGACGCTCGCCGAGGGAATCTCGGGATCGCGCGCCGCGTTCGTCGAGCGGATGAACGCGCGCGCCGCCGAGCTGGGGCTCGACGACACCAGCTACGCGAATCCGATCGGCCTCGACGACCCGCTCAACTACTCGTCGGCGCGCGACCTCTCCGAGCTCGCGCGGCGGCTGCTGCGCGACCGCCGCTTCGCGCGGATCGTCGACTCGCCGACCGCGGTGCTGGAATCCGGCGCCCGTCCGCGCAGCGTCGGCAACCGCAACGACCTGATCGCCTCCGTGCCCGCCGTCGACGGCGTCAAGACCGGCTACACGAGCAAGGCGGGCTACGTGCTGGTCGGCTCGGCGACCGCCTCCAACGGCGCCAAGGTCGTCAGCGTCGTGCTCGGCGAGCCGAGCGAGGCCGCGCGCGACGCCGACACGCTCGCGCTGCTGCGCTACGGCCTCGCCCAGTACCGCCGCGTGCCCGTGCTGCGCGAGGGCAAGGCGGTCGCGCGAGCCGATGTCGCCTACCGCGACGAGACCGTCCCGCTCGTGCCGGCCCGCTCGGTGTCGGTGACCGCGCGCCGCGACCAGCGGATCTCCGAGCGGGTCGCCGCGCCGGAGGAGCTGCGCGGCGAGATCGCGGCCGGGACGCGCGTCGGGAGCGTCGCCGTGCTGCGCGACGGCAAGGTGGTCCGGCGCGTCGCGCTGCTGGCCGGGGAGGAGGTTCCGGGCGCCGGATTGCCGCGCCGGATCGCGTCCGCGCTGGGGGTCTCCTTGACGGCGCTCGCTCTGTTGGTCATCGTTTCGCTTACCGCGTTCGCGGGAATCGAGCTGAGGCGCCGCCGCCAGGCCCGCACCCGTGAGGCGCGGCGCCGGGAGCGCGCGCGGACGCGCGATCGCCAGGAACCCGCCGGCAAGCCATGATCATCACCGTCACCCTCAACGCCGCGATCGACAAGACGCTCGCGGTGCCCAGCTTCCGGCTCGGCCGCCGCCATCGCGCCGTCGAGCAGGCGTCGATGCCCGGTGGCAAGGGCGTCAACGTCGCCCGTGCGCTGAAGTCGCTCGGCCGGCCGGTGATCGCGACCGGGTTCGCCGGCGGCCACACCGGCACTCGGATCATCGAGCAGCTGACCGACGAGGCGATCCTCAGCGACTTCGTCCGGATCCGCGAAGAGTCGCGCACCTCGACGGCGGTCGTCGACCCGACCTCGGGCGAGCAGACCGAGATCAACGAGCGCGGCCCCGAGGTCTCGCCGGCCGAGCTCGAGCTGTTCGTCGACAAGCTGCTCTACCTCGCCAAGGGCGCGGAGCTGTGCGTGTTCAGCGGCAGCCTGCCGCGCGGGGTCGACCCGCTCGCTCTACGCGCGCCTGGTCGAGGAGCTGCGCCGGCTCGGGGTCACGACGATGCTCGACTCCGACGGCGAGCCGCTGCGGCTGGCGACGCGGGCCGTGCCGAACGTGATCGCGCCGAACGAGGACGAGGCCGAGGAGCTGGTCGGGCACGAGTTCGCCGACGAGGAGGACCGCCGGCTGGCGATGTCGGAGATCGTCGAGCTCGGCGCCCGCGAGGCGATCATGACGCTCGCCGACGGCTGCCTGGCGCTGCATGGCGACGACGCCGACGCGACACGGCCGCGACGGCTGACGCGCGCGACGCTCGAGCCGCTCGAGCCGGTGTCCTCGGTCGGCTCCGGCGACGCCTTCCTCGCGGGCTATGTCGCGGGCCGCTACGACGGCCTTCCCGACGACGAGTGCCTGCGCTTCGGAGTGGCCTGCGGGGCGGAGTCGACGCAGCACTTCGGCGCCGGAGTGATCGACCCGCGCGAGGTCGATCGGCTGGCCGGCGCCGTCGAGCTGCGCAGCCTCGACGCGCCGACTCTTCAAGCCAGCGGCTGAAAAGCTCGCAAGCTGCGGGGAAATGCCGCAGGGAAGCGAAAAACGGGCGTTGGTAACCTCGGGTCTCGTCCGTCGTCGAACCTAGGATCCACGCCATGGAGAGTCGAGATCGGTCGGGGCAAGAAGGGCCGTCGCGCCTACGGCTTCGATGACATCGCCATCGTCCCCTCGCGCCGCACGCGCGACCCCGACGACATCGACATCACCTGGACGCTCGGCCACTACCGCTTCGAGCTGCCGCTGCTCGCCTCGGCGATGGACGGCGTCGTCTCGCCGCGCACCGCGGGCATCATCGGCAGCTCGGCGGCCTCGCCGTGCTCAACCTCGAGGGCGTCTTCACGCCGCTACGAGGACGCGGAGGAGCAGCTCGAGCGGATCGCGCGGCTTCGACAAGGACCAGGCGACCGCGCGAGATGCAGCAGATCTACCAGGAGCCGGTCAAGCCGGAGCTGATCGCCCAGCGGATCCGCGAGATCAAGGAGCAGGGCGTCGTCTGCGCCGCCTCGCTGACCCCGCAGCGCGTGCGCGAGTACTACGAGATCGCGCTCGAGGCCGGGCTCGACATCCTGGTCATCCAGGGCACCGTGATCTCCGCCGAGCACGTCTCGACCGACGAGTCGCGACCGCCGCTCAACCTCAAGGAGTTCATCCGCGAGGTCGCCGGTCCCGGTCGTCGTCGGCGGCTGCGCCTCCTACTCCACCGGCCTGCACCTGATGCGCACCGGCGCGGCCGGCGTGCTCGTCGGCGTCGGTCCCGGCGCCGCCTGCACGACGCGCGGCGTGCTCGGCATCGGCGTGCCGCAGGCGACGGCGATCGCCGACGTCGCGGCCGCCCGCTCGCAGCACATGCTCGAGACCGGCGAGTACGTGAAGGTGATCGCCGACGGCGGCATGCGCAACGGCGGCGACATCTCGAAGGCGTTCGCCTGCGGCGCCGACGCCGTGATGATCGGCTCGCCGCTGGCCCGCGCCTACGAGGCGCCCGGCCACGGCTACCACTGGGGCATGGCGACGTTCCACCCGACGCTGCCGCGCGGCGCGCGCGTCGCAGACGACGCAGAACGGCACGCTCGAGCAGATCCTGCTCGGCCCGGCGCACGAGAACGACGGCACGTTCAACCTGATGGGCGGCCTGCGCACCTCGATGGCGACCTGCGGCTACGAGGACATCCCCGAGTTCCACCGCGCCGAGGTGATGGTCGCCCCGTCGCTGCAGACCGAGGGCAAGCAGCTCCAGCGCGACCAGGCGGTCGGCATGGGTGCCACAGTCGGCCGCCAAGGCCGCGCCGGCGTCCGACGGCGTGACCAACGGCTCGGGTCCGTGCCGCCGACCCCGCGCTGGTCGAGTAGGTGACGGACGCCGCGGCCGCCGCGATCACCGGCACCGAGCCGGCGGGCGCGGCCGAGCTCGACGCCTCGCGCGGACGCGCCAGGACGAGGTCGTCGTCCTCGACTTCGGCGGCCAGTACTCGCAGCTGATCGCGCGCCGCGTGCGCGAGTGCGGCGTCTTCTGCGAGCTGCTGCCGCACCACGTCGGCGGTCGAGGAGATCCGCAGCGCGCGCCGAAGGGGCTGATCCTCTCCGGCGGCCCGGCGTCGGTCTACGCGCCGGACGCGCCGAAGCTGCGACCCGGCGCTGCTCGAGCTCGGCATCCCGGTGCTCGGCATCTGCTACGGCATGCAGGCGATGGTCCAGCAGCTCGGCGGCCGCGTCGAGGGCGCCGAGGTCGGCGAGTTCGGCCGCTCGCAGCTGACGCGTCCAGCGAGCACGGCCGGCTGCTCGCCGGGCTGCCGGCCGAGCAGACGCTGCTGGATGAGCCACCGCGACACCGTCTACGAGGCGCCGCCCGGCTTCACCGCGCTGGCGTCCTCGACCGAGTCGCCGGTCGCCGCGTTCGAGGACGTCGAGCGCGGCCTCTACGGCATCCAGTTCCACCCCGAGGTCGTCCACACGCCGTACGGGCACGCAGATCCTGACGCCGCTTCCTCGAGGACATCTGCGGCTGCGACATGCGACTGGACCGCCGGCCTCGGTCGTCGACGAGCAGATCGCGCCGCATCCGCGAGCAGGTCGGCGACGGCAAGGTGATCTGCGGCCTCTCCGGCGGCGTCGACTCGTCCGTCGCCGCGCTGCTCGTCCACCGCGCGATCGGCGACCAGCTCACCTGCGTCTTCGTCGACCACGGGCTGATGCGCAAGAACGAGGGCGAGCAGGTCGTCAGCCGCCTTCCGCGACCACTTCAAGGTGCCGCTCGTCGCGGTCGACGCCGAGGAGCGCTTCCTCGCGCGGCTCGCGGGCGTCACCGAGCCCGAGGCCAAGCGCAAGATCATCGGCGACGAGTTCATCCGCGTCTTCGAGGAGGAGGCCGCCAAGCTCGGCGACGCCGAGCTACCTCGTCCAGGGCACGCTCTACTCCGACGTGATCGAGTCCGGCGGCGGCACCGGCGCGGCGACGATCAAGTCGCACCACAACGTCGGCGGCCTGCCCGACGACCTCGAGTTCGAGCTCGTCGAGCCGCTGCGCGCCCTGTTCAAGGACGAGGTGCGCGCAGGTCGGCGTCGAGCTCGGCCTGCCCGAGCGGCTCGTCTGGCGCCAGCCGTTCCCCGGCCCCGGCCTCGGCGATCCGGATCGTCGGCGGCGAGGTCACCAAGGAGCGCCTCGAGATCCTGCGCGACGCCGACGACGTCCTCCAGGACGAGATCCGCGCCGCCGGCCTCTACCGCGAGCTGTGGCAGTCCTTCTGCGTGCTGCCGGGCGACCTGCGCACCGTCGGCGTCCAGGGCGACGAGCGCACCTACGGCTACGTCGTCGTCATCCGCGCCGTCACCAGCGACGACGCCATGACCGCCGACTGGGCCCGCCTGCCCTACGACCTGCTCGAGCGCGATCGCCTCGCGGATGATCAACGAGATCCGCGAGGTCAACCGGGTCGTGCTCGACATCACCTCGCAAGCCGCCCGGGCACCATCGAGTGGGAGTAGCCGTTTCTCGGTAGGGGGTTCTTCGGGCTTGGGATCGGCGTTGGTGGTCGCGGGCCGGGCGGCCGAGCCCTAGCCCGAAGAACCGCCAACTAAGGCCAGAAACCGTCGACCGTCTCGACCTCGCCGTCGTAGTCGTCGGCGATCTTCGAGGCGATGACGAGGACGACGTCGGCGTCGCTGTCGTTGTGGACGCTGCGCAGGGTGCTGGGCGGCGACGCGGACGGCGGTGCCGGCGGGGGCCTCGAAGACGTCGTCGCCGACCTTGAAGGTCAGCGTGCCCTCGACGACGAGGTAGAGCTCCTCCTGGGTGCGGTGGCGGTGGCCGTAGCTGCCGCGGCCGCCGGTGCCGGGCGGCATGCGGCGGTGGGTGAGCGCGGTCTGCTCGGTGTCGAGCGCTCCGGTCAGGAAGCGCATCTCGCCCGGGTAGTCGCCGAGGACGTCGGGCGCGTCGGTCAGGTGGATCGCCGTGTAGTCGCTCACGGTCTCCGACTATGAACTAACGCAGCCAGGCCTTCAAGGCGGGGAGGGGGTCGAACGGGCGACCGCCCTCGTAGTAGCCCGGCCCGGCCCACAGCTCGAAGTGGAGGTGGCAGCCGCGCGCGTTGCCGGTGTCGCCGACCGATCCGATCCGCTGGCCGGTCGCGACGAGGTCGCCGCGCGCGAACGGGCTCGGCTCGGAGAGGTGCATGTAGACGTAGTCGGTCTCGGTGCCGTCGCCGTCGATCACCACGTAGTGGCCGGCGGCGGCGTGGTAGGCGCGTGCCTGGACGCGCCCGCCGCGGGCGGCGACCAGCGGCGTCCCGCAGGCGGCGAAGACGTCGTGGCCCTGGTGGCTGTGCCCCGCGCGGCCGCTGCCGAAGTCGGCGCCGGAGCCGCCGAAGTCGTGCTTGCCGGCGACCGGGAAGACGTGGTCGCCGGTGGTCAGGACCTCGGCCGGCAGCGGCGGCAGGATCGCGACCGCGACGCTCGGCGGCGACGAGCACGGGCGCTCGAGGTCACCAGGGCGATCGGACCGCTGACGGCGCTCGGCGGCACCTTGGCGCGCACGCGGCTGCCGTTCAGCGCCGTGACCTTCGCGCGCACGTCGTCGCGCTTGCCGACGGTGCCGAGGAAGACGGCGGTCGTCACCTGGCCGAGCGAGCGGCCGGAGATCCGCACCGTGCTGCCGCCCTGCAGGCGCTTGCGCGAGGCGCAGCTCTTGACGCAGGCGACCTTGGCGATCTTCGGCGTCTCGACGAACGTGACGCCGCCCGTGGAGGTGGACGGCCGGGCCGGCGCCGGCGGTCGCCGGGACGGCGGCCAGGACGGCCAGGAGCGGCGATCAGGACATAGGTTGCACGACCCGTGCGGCACTTGTCGGTGAGCCTCTCTTTCTCCGGCCTACGGGGTTAGCTGACGGGCTCGCGCTGAAAGAGCAGCGCTACGGCAGGACCGGGAGGTCGGTCCGATTCGCCCCTCGGACCGCCGCGTGGCGCGCCGATTGGTTCCCCCGTTCCCCGTGGGCGGACCCGCCGGGACTCGGCTGGCTTCGAACTGCGCGGCAGCATAGATCACGATCCGGTCGGTGCGGAGCGGGACCGCCGTCGGCGCGCTCTTGTGGCACACTGTGCGGCCGGTCGAGCCGGACGACGCGACTCGCAGTCGAGTTCCCGCCGCGATGCTGCGGCCGCACACAACGAATGAAGACCTACGTAGCCACCCCAGAGAACCGCGAGCGCGACTGGCTCGTCGTCGACGCGACGGGCCAGACGCTCGGCCGGCTGGCGACCCAGATCGCGGACGCCCTGCGCGGCAAGCACAAGCCGGAGTACACGCCGCACTGCGACGTCGGCGACTTCGTCGTCGTCGTCAACGCCGAGAAGATCGCGGTGACCGGCAACAAGCGCGAGGAGAAGCTCTACTACCGCCACTCGGGTTACCCGGGCGGTCTGCGCACGCGCACGCTCGAGGAGATGCTCGAGCGGCGCCCCGAGGAGGTCATCCGGCTCGCCGTCAAGGGCATGCTGCCGCGCAACCGCCTCGCTCGCGCAGCAGCTGCGCAAGCTCAAGGTCTACGCCGGCCCCGACCATCCGCACGCCGCGCAGCAGCCCAAGCCGATGGAGATCGAGAGCTGATGGCCGACGAGCCGCAGGACACCCCGCAGGACGAGCCCGCTCCCGAGCGAGCCGGCGGCAGAGCGAGCCCGCCGCCGAGGAGCCCGAGGCGACGCCCGAGGCAGCCTGACGGCCGACGCGTCCGAGGACGCGGCGCCCGCTGAGGAGGCCGCCCGCCGAGGACGCGCCGCCGCCGAGGAGGCCCCGAGCCGCCGACGCCGACGAGCAGCCGCAGGCCGAGGCCGAGGGCTCGACCGACGCCGAGCAGCCCGCGCGAGCAGCCGAAGCCGAAGCGCAAGAAGGAGTCCAAGGCGCGACGAGCCCGAGGTCATCCCCGGTGCCCACCTCGAGCCCGACCTGGTGCTCGAGGCCGACGTCGCCGAGGACGGTCGGCTACGCCGGCGCGGAGGTGCTCGTCGAGGACGCGTCCGAGGAGACCGCGGCCGCCGAGGGCGACGACGAGGACGCTCCGCCGGAGCCGCTCAAGGCGGTGCTCGACCTCGCCGCCGACGCGCGCTACCGCGCGACCGGCAAGCGCAAGACGCGCCGTCGCCCGCGTGACGCTGAAGCCCGGCACCGGCGCATACACGATCAACGGCCGCACGCTGGACGAGTACTTCCCGCGCGCCACGCTGCAGACGCAACGCCCGCCTGCCGCTCGAGACGGTCGGCTACGCAGGAGCGCATGGACGTCGTCGCGAAGATCCACGGCGGCGGCGTGTCGGCACAGGCCGGCGCGCTGCGCCACGGGATCGCGCGCGCGCTGCGTCGAGGCCGATCCGAACCTGCGCGGCGAGCTCAAGCGGCGCGGCTTCCTGACGCGCGACGCGCGCGTCAAGGAGCGCAAGAAGGCCGGCCTCAAGAAGGCCCGCAAGCGCCCGCAGTTCTCGAAGCGCTAGCGGTCCCGCAAGTGGCGCGCGGCTGTTCGGCACGGACGGCGTCCGCGGCGCTGCCGGCGAGTTCCTGACCGCGGAGCTGGCGCTGGCGCTCGGCGCGCGCCGCCACCGCGACCGCCGACGCCGAGCGCGCCGCAGGTCCTGATCGTCCGCGACACGCGCGAGTCGGGCGAGATGCTCGAGGCGGCGCTCGCCGCGGGCGTGGCCGCCGCCGGCGGCCACGCGCTGCTCGGCGGCGTGCTGCCGACGCCCGGCGCGCGCCGCTGCTGATCCGCCGCTACGGCTTCGACCTGGCGGCCGTCGTCTCGGCGTCGCACAACCCCTACGCCGACAACGGGATCAAGTTCTTCGGCGCCGACGGCATGAAGCTCGCCGACGAGCGCGAGCGCGCGATCGAGGCGCTGCGTCGACGGCCGGCGGCAGCGCGGCCGGATCGGTCGGCCGCATCCGCGAGCTGCACGGCGCCGCGGGCGACTACCTGCGCGAGCTCGAGCTGCGCTTCGGCGAGCTCGACCTCGAGCGGCCGGCGGGTGCTGCTCGACTGCGCCAACGGCGCGACCTACCGCGTCGCGCCCGAGATCTTCCGCCGCCTCGGCGCCGACGTCGACGGCGATCGCCGTCGACGCCCGACGGGCGCAACATCAACGACGGCTGTCGGCTCGACGCACGTCGAGCGCGCTCGCCGAGCGCGTGCGCGACGGGCGGCTACGACGTCGGCTTCGCCTTCGACGGCGACGGCGACCGCGTGCTGGCCGTCGACCGCGACGGCGCGGTCGTCGACGGCGACGAGCTGATCGCGCTCGCCGCGCTGCACCTGCGCGCGCGCCGGCCGGCTGCCGGGCGACGGCGTCGCCGTCACGGTGATGACCAACTACGGCTTCCACACGGCGATGGAGCGAGGCCGGCATCGAGGTCGCGATCGACGCCGGTCGGCGACCGCTACGTGCTCGCGGAGCTGCTGCGCGCGCGGCTGGGCGCTGGGCGGCGAGCAGTCCGGGCACATCATCGACACCGGCTTCGTGCCCGTCGGGCGACGGGATCGCCGCGGCGCTGCTGACGCTCGAGGCGCTCGGCGGCGGCGACCTCGCCGAGCGCGACGGCGATGCGCGAAGCTGCCGCAGCGGCTCGTCAACGTCCGCGTCGCGCGACCGCGAGCGCGCTCGAGGGCGCCGCCGCCGTCTGGGAGGCCGTCGAGCGCGAGTCGAGCGCGCTCGAGGGCCGCGGCCGGGTGCTCGTGCGCGCCGTCCGGGCACCGAGCCGCTCGTGCGCGTGATGGTCGAGGCGCCCGACGCCGAGGAGTGCGACGCGGTCACCGACCGGCTGGTCGCCGTGGTCGAGCGCGACCTCGCCTGACGCGCACATCGGCTTGCGCTCCAGCAGTGTCGGCGGCGGTCGCCGATAGCCTGTCTGGTCCTCCATGTGCGGAATCGTCGGATATACGGCGGCCGTCCCTGCCGCGAGATCCTGCTCGAGCGGACTCGAGAAGCTCGAGTACCGCGGCTACGACTCGGCCGGGCATCTCGCTGCTCGAGGACGGCGCAGGTCGCAGACGGTGCGCGCCGTCGGCAACCTCTCGCACCTGCGTGACGCGGTCGGCGACAACGGCGTCTGGCAGCTGGCGCGCGGCTCGACCGGCATCGGCCACACCCGCTGGGCGACCCACGGCCGCGTGACCGAGGCCAACGCCCATCCCGCACGACGACAGCTCGGGTCGCGTCCACGTCGTGCTCAACGGGATCGTCGAGAACTGGTCGGAGCTGCGCGAGCGGCTCGAGGCCGACGGCGCGCGGTTCACGCTCCGAGACCGACGCCGAGGTCGTCGCCCACCTGATCGCCGCTCGCTACGACGGCGACCTCGTCGCCGCCGTGCGCGCCGCCTACGGCGAGCTGCGCGGCCACTACGCCTTCGTCGCGGTGCACGCCGACGAGCCGCAGACGCTCGTCGGCGCGCGCAAGGAGTGCCCGCTGGTGATCGGCGTCGGCGAGGGCGAGAACTTCGTCGCCTCGGCGATCCCGGCCTTCCTGCGCGACACCCGCCGCGTCCAGCTCGTCGAGAACGACGAGATCGTCGTGATCGCGCCCGACGGCGCGACGCTTCACGACCGCCGCCGGCGCGGCCGTCGAGCGCGCCCGCCGAGGAGGTCGACTGGGACGAGGAGGCGGCCGAGAAGGGCGGCTACGAGACCTTCATGCTCAAGGAGATCCACGAGCAGCCGGACGCGGTCGCCGAGACGATCGCCGACCGCGCTGGTCGACGACGGGGTGCGAGCTCGGCGACATCGGGATCTCCGACGACGAGCTGCGCGACGCTGCGGCGGATCGTCGATCGTCGCCTGCGGCACCTCCTACCACGCCGGTCTGTCGGGCCGCTACGCGATCGAGGACTGGTCGCGCGTGCCGGTCGAGATGGACGTCGCCTCCGAGTTCCGCTACCGCGACCCGGTCGTCGACGAGCGCGACCTCGTGATCGGCATCACCCAGTCCGGCGAGACCGCCGACACGCTGGCCGCGATGCGGCTGGCGCGCGAGACGCGGCGCCAAGGTGCTCGCGATCACCAACGTGATGGGCAGCCAGGCGACGCGCGACGCCGACGGCGTGCTGTTCACCCGCGCCGGGCCTCGAGATCGGCGTCGCGGCGACCAAGACGTTCGTCTCGCAGGTCGCGGCGATGTACCTGCTGGCGCTGCGGCTCGCCGAGGTGCGCGGCGACGCTGCCCGACGGAGCGGATCGCCGAGCTGGTCGACCGAGCTGCGCGCGCTGCCGCAGCGGATCGACGAGCTGCTCGAGCAGCGTCGACGAGCCCGATCGCGGCAGATCGCCGACGCACTGGCGCGACGCCGGCTTCTTCCTCTACCTCGGCCGCCACGTCGGGCCTGCCGATCGGCGCTCGAGGGCGCGCTGAAGCTGAAGGAGATCTCCTACATCCCGACCGACGCCTACGCCGCCGGCGAGATGAAGCACGGCCCGATCGCGCTGCTCGACGAGCGCACGCCGGTCGTCTGCGTCGCGACCGACTCGCCGGTGCTCGACAAGGTGCTCTCGAACATCGCCGAGGTGCGGGCGCGCGGGGCGCACGTGATCGCGGTCGCGACCGAGGGCAACGACGACGTCGCGCGAGCACGCCGAGGAGGTCGTCTACGTGCCGGCGCACCGACTGGCTGCTCCAGCCGCTGCTGGCGGTGATCCCGCTGCAGCTGCTGGCCTACCACATCGCCCGCGGCGCGCGGCCTCAACGTCGACCAGCCGCGCAACCTCGCGAAGACCGTCACCGTCGAGTGACGCGCCCCCGCCACGTCGATCGGAGGATTGGTGGGGTGATCACCCTAAGAATCCTTCGCTCGTGTCGGCAAGGGCGGCGATCGTGCCGGGAACGGCGATGATCGGGATCGACCTCCTGGAGATCGAGCGGCTGGAGGCGGCGCTGGAGCGGCGGCCGCGGCTGGCGGAGCGGCTGTTCACCGCGGGCGAGCGCGAGTACGCGGCGGGCAAGGCGCGGCCGGGCCAGCACCTGGCGGCGCGGTTCTGCGCCAAGGAGGCGGTGGCGAAGGCGCTGGGCCTGGAGCAGCTGGGCGTTCACCGACGTCGAGGTCGTGGCGACGTGCCGCCGCGCCGCGCGTGCGGCTGGGCGGTGCCGCCGCCGCGCGCGCCGACGAGCTCGGCCGCGACGTCGCGATCTCGCTGACCCACACCGGCACGACGGCGGCGCGCGTCGGCGATCCTGGTCGGGCGATGACCGCGCTACCCGACTGGCTCGACCCGCTCTACGACGCGCCCGAGATGCGCGCCTGCGACGCCTGGGCGATCGAGGAGCGGGGCGTGCCGTCGCTCGACCTGATGGAGCGCGGCGAGCCTCGGCCTGGCGCGGCTGACAGCGCGGCTGGCGCTGCCGGGGCTGTCGATCCGGGTCGTCGTCGGCAAGGGCAACAACGGCGGCGACGGCCTCGTCGCCGCGCGGCTGCTGCGCGAGGAGGGCGAGAGCGGTCGACGTGCTGGCCGTCGTGCCGCTGGAGAAGCTGAGCGGCGACGCGCGCGTGCACCTCGAGCGGCTGCCCGGCGAGCCGCCGCTGCCGTTCGAGCGCGACCTGCTGGCCGGCTCGGGCGCGATCGTCGACGCGATGCTCGGCACCGGGTTCGCGGGCGCGCCCCGCGAGCCGGTGGCGGGCGCGATCGACGCGATCAACGCCGACCGACGCGCCCGTGATCGCCTGCGACGTGCCCTCCGGCGTCGACGCCTCGACCGGCGAGGTGGCCGGCGCACGCGGTGCGGGCCGACCGCAACGGCCACCTTCCACGGCTCGAAGATCGGCCTCCACGTCGCGCCCGGCGCCGAGTCACGCGGGCACTGTCGAGGTCGTCGAGATCGGGATCCCGCGCGGCGCGCCGCCGGACGCGACCGCCGGCCTGATCTCCGAGCGCGTGCTCGACCTCTTCCCGCGCCGCGAGCGCTTCGGCTCGAAGTTCGACTCCGGGCGTCGTCGTGATCGCCGGCGGGTCGCGCGGCCTGACCGGCGCGCCGACGATGGCCGCGCTCGCGGCAGCCGCGGGCCGGCGCCGGCTACGTCCAGGTCGCGGTGCCGGAGTCGGCCCAGCCGCTGCTCGACGCTGCGGCTGCTCGAGGCGATGACCCACGGCGCTGCCGGACGCAGGACGGCGCCCACACGCCGGACGGGCGTCGAGCCGTTCGCTCGAGCTGGCCGCGCGAGCCGGGGCGGTCGTGCTCGGCCCCGGCCTCGGCCGCGGCGACGGGCGCCGTGGAGTTCGCCCGCGCGGTCGCCGCGCGCACCGAGGCGCCGCTGCTGATCGACGCCGACGGCCTGAACGCGCACGCCGGCGCGCTTGGAGGCCCTCCAGGGCCGGCCGGCGCCGACCGTCCTGACCCCGCACGCCGGCGAGCTCGGCCGGCTGCTGGAGCGGGACTCGGCCGAGATCGAGGCCCACCGCCTTGCCGCCGCCCGCGAGGCCGCCGCGGCGCAGCGGCGCCGTCGTGCTGCTGAAGGGCGACGACACGATCGTCGCCGCGCCCGACGGCCCGGTCGCGGTCAGCCCGGGCGCGACCCCGGCGCTCGCGACGGCCGGCACCGGCGACGTGCTCTCCGGCGCTGATCGGCGCGCTGCTGGCGAAGGGGCTGGACCCGTTCGAGCCGCGGCGGCGCTCGGCGTGCTCGCCCACGCCCGCGCCGGGCGCGCCGCGGCGGCCCGCCACGGGGCCGACCACGCGATCGCGGGCGACGTGATCGACGCGCTGCCCGACGGCCTCGGCTCCCGGTAAGGTCGCCGACCGTGCCGAAGACCGTCAGAGAGATCATGGAGACCGACCCGCCGACCGTCGCGCCCGACGACGGCGTCGAGCAGGTCCTGGCCGTGCTGCGCGAGCACGAGCTGCCCGGCGTCCCGGTCGTCAACGAGGGCGGCCGCTGCGTCGGCATCGTCACCGAGGCCGACCTCGTGCTGCCCGGCGACGACGGCGATCTCCACCTGCCGCACTACGTCGAACTCTTCGGCGGCACCGTCTTCCTCGAGCCGCTGAGCCGCTTCGAGGACAGCTGCGCAAGGCGTTCGCCTCGAACGCGGCTGACCTGATGACCGAGGACCCCGACACCGTCGAGGTCGACGCGACCATCGAGGAAGCGGCGCGGCTGATCCACCGAGGCCGGTCACAACCGGCTCCCAGTCGTCGAACATGGGCGCTTCGTCGGCGTCGTCACCCGCCTCGACGTCCTCGGCGCGCTCGTCTCCTGAGATGGCCGCGCAGGCGGCTGCGCGGGCGCTGGCACGGGTCAGCGTCGGCGCGGTGGAGCGCAACTGCGCCCACCTGCGCTCGCTGCTGACCGGCGACGCGGCGCTGTGCGCCGTCGTCAAGGCCGACGGCTACGGCCACGGCGCGATCGAGTGCGCGCGCGCCGCCCAGCGCGGCGGGGCGAGCTGGCTCGCCGTCGCGACCGCCGGCGAGGCGGCGCTGCTGCGCGCCGCCGGCCTGACCGGCCCGCTGCTCGTGATGGGCGCGCTGACGCGCGACGAGTCGTCGACCGCGCTCGCCGCCGACGCCGACGTCGTCGTCTGGGAGCCGGAGTTCGCTCGCGCGCTCGCCGAGCGGGTGGGGGACGGGCCGCCGGCGCGGGTCCACGTGAAGCTCGACAGCGGCATGGGCCGGCTCGGCACCGCCGACGCCGCCCAGGCGCGCACGGTCGCGGAGATCGCGGCCGCCGACGGGCGGCTCGAGCTGGTCGGCCTGATGACCCACTTCGCGACGGCCGACGAGCCGGGCGACGACCACTTCCCGCTCCAGCTCGCGCGCTTCGCCGCCTTCGCCGACGAGCTGCGGGCCGCCCACCCGGGGCTGATCGTCCACGCCGCCAACAGCGCGGCCGTCTACCGCGAGCCGGCGAGCCACTTCGACATGGTGCGCTGCGGCGTCGCGATCTACGGCCTCGACCCGTTCCAGGGCGACCCGGCCGAGCGCGGGCTCGAGCCGGCGCTGAGCCTCGAGGCGGCGGTCGCGGCGGTGCGGCGCTTCGAGGACGGCGGGAGCGCCGGCTACGGCCGCCGCTGGGCCGCTGACGGCGCGACCTGGGTCGCGACGCTGCCGATCGGCTACGGCGACGGCTGGCGGCGCGCGCTGACCAACGACTGCGACGTGCTGGTCGGCGGCCGGCGGGCGCCGCTGGTCGGCACCGTCAGCATGGACAACGTGACCGTCGACCTCGGCGCCGCGACCGACGTGGCGCCCGGCGACGTGGCGGTGCTGATCGGCGCGCAGGGCGGCGAGCGGATCGCCGCCGAGGAGGTCGCGGCGAGGCTCGGCACGATCAACTACGAGGTCACCTGCGGCCTGACCGCGCGGGTGCCGCGGAAGCACGAGCCGTGAGCGGCCTCGAGCGGCTGGCCAGCGCGGAGCCGGTGCGACGGCTGCGCGAGGCGTTCGCCGCCGCCGGGATCGAGGCCTGGCTGGTCGGCGGCGTCGTGCGCGACGCAGTGCTCGACCGGCCGCTCGCCGACGTCGACCTCGCAGTGCCCGGCGACGCCGACCGGGCCGCCGCCGTCGCTGCGCGCGCGCTCGGCGGGCCGCGCTTCCCGCTGTCCGAGGAGTTCGGCGCCTGGCGCGTGCTGCGGCGAGGATCGCGCCATCTCCTGCGACATCTCGCCGCTGCAGGGCGAGACGATCGCCGAGGACCTCGCGCGGCGCGACTTCGCGCTCAACGCGATCGCGGTCCCGCTCGCGGGCGGCGATCCGATCGACCCCTTCAGCGGGCTCGACGACGCCGCCGACGGCATCCTGCGTGTGCTCGGAGAGCGCTCCTACGCCGACGACCCGCTGCGCGCGCTGCGGCTGGTGCGGCTCGCCGCCGAGCTGGGCATGGAGCCCGACGCCGAGACCGAGCGGCTGACGCTGGCGGCCGCGCCGCGCCTGACCGAGCCGTCGGGCGAGCGGGTGTTCGGCGAGCTGCGCCGGCTGCTCGTGGCGCCCGGCGCGCTGCACGGGCTCGAGCTGGCGCGCCGGCTCGGCGTGCTCGCCGCCGTGCTGCCGGAGATCGACGCGCTGCAGGGGGTCGAGCAGAGCCACTACCACCACCTCGACGTCTACGGCCACACGATCGCCGTGCTCGAGCGCCAGATCGAGCTGCTGGCGCCGGGCGGCCTCGAGCGGCTGTTCCCAGCCGAGGCTCCCGCGCTGCGCGCGCTGCTCGCCGAGCCGCTCGCCGACGGCCTGACGCGCGGCGACGCGCTGCGCCTCGGCGCGCTCTTCCACGACGTCGCCAAGCCGCAGACGCGCGCCGTCCGCGCGGAGGACGGCCGCGTCACGTTCATCGGCCACGACTCGGCCGGCCAGGAGGTCGTCGGCGACGTCTTCCGCCGCCTGCGCGCCAGCGAGCGGCTGCGCGTCCACGTCGGCGCTCTGACCCGTCACCACCTCGCGCTCGGCTTCCTCGTCCACGAGCGGCCGCTGGATCGCGCGACCGTCTACCGCTACCTGTCGCGCTGCGACCCGGTCGAGGTCGACGTGACGCTGCTCTCCTGCGCCGACCGGCTCGCGACGCGCGGCCGCAACGCCGAGCGGGCGATCGCCGCTCACCTCGAGGTCGCGCAGGAGCTGATCGGCCCGGCGCTTGCCTGGCACGCCGACGGGCCGCCGCGACCGCCGCTGCGCGGCGACGAGCTGGCGGCCGCCCTGGAGATCGAGCCGGGCCCCGAGCTGGGCCGCCTGCTGGCCCGCCTCGGCGAGGCCGTCTACACCGGCGAGGCGACCACGCGCGACGAGGCGATCGCGCTTGCCCGCCGGCTGCTGGCTTGAGGCTGGTAGCGTTCCGCGACGGCATGCCGGCCCTTGGGGGGCCGGCGCACAGACGAGAAAGGCGCTTTGGCAAAAGAGGAGAAGATCGAGATGGAGGGCGAGATCGTAGAGGCCCTTCCGAACACGATGTTTCGTGTCAAGCTCGACAACGACCACGAGGTCCTCGGGCACATCTCCGGCAAGATGCGCCGCCACTACATCCGCATCCTGCCGGGAGATCGCGTGAAGATCGAGCTGTCGCCGTACGACCTGGATCGCGGACGCATCACGTATCGCTACAAGTAGGAATCCGAAACTCGGGGGCGAACCCCGTGTTGGAATCCCGAACATGAAGCGTTATCTCATCCCAGCCCTGGCCCTCGTAGCGCTCGCCGTCCCAGCGACGGCGCAGGCGCGCGTCATCGAGCTCGGCGACGGCGGAACGCCGCCGGCCGCGTCGAACTGCCCGAACGACCCCTGCGTCGCCGCCTACCAGGTGACGGCCTACCAGGGGCGCTCCGGGTCGCTCAAGAACCCGTTCGTGGTGCCGCGCCCCGGCAAGATCGTCGCCTTCACCGTGTCGCTCGGCAAGCTGACGCCGACGCAGATCGAGTTCTTCAACGGCCGCTTCGGCGAGGACCCGCAGGTCCAGCTGTCGATCCTGCGCCGCAGCAACGCCAAGGGCAAGAAGGGCAACCACCGCCTGATGCGCCAGAGCGAGGTCTACGACGTGACCCGCTACCTCGGCTCGTCGCCGACGTTCGCGCTCGCCAAGCCGATTCCGGTCGGCAAGGACGCCCGCGTCGCGATCACGATCCCGACCTGGGCGCCGATCCTCGACACCGTCGACCTCGCGCGCAGCGACTGGTGGCGCGCCTCGCGGGCCAAGGACGAGTGCGGCAAGGACGACCAGCTGAGCCCGCCCTCGGTCCAGAACGAGATCGGCGAGATCGTCGACTACCAGTGCACCTACTTCAACTCGCGCCTGCTCTACACCGCGACCTACATCCCGGATCCGACGCCGACCGACAAGCCGGCGAAGCAGACGAAGAAGAAGCAGGCGAAGGCCTCCGGCAGCGTTGCCGGGGTCGCTCGCGCGGTCGCCGGCGGCGCCGTCGCGCCGTAGCCTTGCTCGGCCGGTAGAAACCCTGGAGCCGCCCCCTCGGCGGCGTTACCATCGAAGGTGATGTCCACAGAGGGGTGGATCTTCATGATCGGCTTCCGCGTCTTCGACGTCGGTCTGCTGGTCGCGTGGCTGATCTGGTTCTTCCGCCTGCGCGACGACGGCGCCGACGACCCGCCTGACGAGGGCGGCGGAGGCGGAGGGGGCGGTGACGGCCGCGACTCCGGCCCGCGTCGCGGTCCCGGCGGCGGCGGACTGCGCCTCCCGACCGGCCTCTGGCCCGGGGGCTGGCGCCGCCGCGACGGCCACGCGCCCGCGCTGAAACGTCCCGGCCGTCCTGGACGCGTGGTTCCCCAGCCGCTCCCGACCCGAGTGAGATCGCCACTCCGGCGGCGCGCTCCTAGCCGTTCGAAAAGCGAGCATGACCGTGCGGACGGGCGGGCCACTGGGCGTCCGCCCGTGGCTCGCTCGGCCGTGCGGTCAGGCGAAGCTTTGCAGCCGGCTAGGAGTGGGCCGGCATGCGGCGGCCGCAATGCGGGCAGTCGTTGAGGTCCTTCTGGACCAGCTGCTCGAGCGAGCAGCCGCACATGCGCAGGTTCTCGACCGAGTAGGGGAGGTTGCTCGGCGACGGCGCGAGCGGGATCAGCTTGCCGACGACCTCGAACGGTTCGCCGGTCTCGGCGTCGACGTACTCCTTGCCGGGCTCGACCTCGCGGATCGTCTCGCGGTCGGAACGGGTGCGCAGGCGGTACTGCTGACGGGGAGGCATAGGAGCCGCAGATTACCAACGCGAGCGACCGCGGCGGCGTGTCGCCGGGCTGTCGTGGCCGCCTGGGAGCATGGCGCCGTGCGCGTCCTGATCTTCCACGGCTACCTGCTGCGCGGCACCGGCAGCAACATCTACAACGTCAGCCTGGTGCGGGCGCTGGCGGCGCTGGGCCACGAGGTCTGCCTGCTGTGCCAGGAGCGGCGCGCGGAGGAGCTCGACCTGCCGGAGTCGGTGACGATCGTCAACCCCGAGATCGGCCGCGTCCTGCCGGTCTACGTGGCCGACAGCTACGCCGACTTCGACGCGGTCCGCTTCGCCGACCTCGACGACGCCGCGCTCGACCGCTACCTCGCCGCGAACGTGGCGGCGGTGCGCGACGCGGTCGAGCGCTTCCAGCCCGACGTCGCGCTCGCCAACCACGAGGTGATGGGCCCGGCGATCCTGGCGCGCGGGCTCGGCGGGCAGGTGCCGTACGCGGTCAAGATCCACGGCAGCGCGCTCGAGTACACGGTGCGGCCGGAGCCGCAGCGGTTCCTGCCCTACATGCTCGAGGGGCTGCGGGCGGCGTCGGGGATCCTCGTCGGCTCGCGCCACACCGCCGAGAGCCTGTGGGAGGTCGCGGGCGATCCCGAGCTGCCGGCAAAGACGCGTTTGGGGCCGCCCGGCGTCGACGTGGCGACGTTCCGGCCGCGGCCGGCCGAGGAGGCGGCGGCGAACCTGGAGCTGCTCGCCGACCGGCTCGACGGCGCCGATCCGGGCGGCTGGGGCGGCGAGGCCGGGGCGGGGGATGCGCTGCGGGCGTTCGACCCGCGCGGCGAGCGGATCGTCGGCTACGTCGGCAAGCTGATCGTCTCGAAGGGGGTGGACCTGCTGCTCGCGGCCTGGCCGCTGGTCGCGGCGCGGGTGCCGGACGCGCGGCTGGTGGTCATCGGCTTCGGCGGCTATCGCGAGGCGCTGGGCGAGATCGTGGCGGCGCTGGGGCGCGGCGACCTGGACGGCCTGCGGTCGATCGCCGAGCGCGGGCGGGCGCTGGAGGGCGGCGAGGAGGCGCCGCTGAGCTACCTGCTGGCGTTCCTCGACGGACTCGACGGCGAGGCGCGGGCTGCCTACCTGGCGGCGGCGCCGGACGCCGCCGCGCGCGTGCGCTTCACCGGCAGCCTCGAGCACGGCGACCTGCCGCTGGTCCTGCCTGCGTTCACCGCCCAGGTCGTGCCGAGCACGTTCCCGGAGGCGTTCGGGATGGTCGCCGCGGAGGCGGCGTGCAGCGGCGCGCTGCCGCTGTCGGCCGACCACTCGGGCCTCGCCGAGGTGACCGCGGCGCTGGCTCCGGCGCTGCCTGAGGACGAGCGCTCGCTGCTCTCGTTCGAGCGCGGGCCCGGCGCCGTCGAGCAGATCGCCGCGCGGCTGATCCGCTGGCTCGAGCTGCCGGAGGCCAGGCGCGCGGAGGCGTCGGCGGCGCTGTCGGCGGCGGCGCGCGAGCGCTTCGGCTGGGAGGGCGTCGCCCGTGGGGTGATCGCCGCCGCCGAGGGTCGGCTCGACGAGCTGCCGCTCCCGCCGGCCGGCTGACGCGCCCTCTTGGCGAGAAGACTGGCATTCCGCCCCGCCGAGCGGATAGTCTTCCGGCCCGTGAGGAGTGGAGCGCAGAGGTTCGCCGTCGCGGCGGCCACGGCGGTGCTGTTGGCGGTCGTCGCGTCCGGCTGCGGCCGTGAGGACCCCGACCTGGTGACCGGCAAGCAGCTCTTCGTCGAGAAGTGCGGCGCTTGCCACACGTTGGCGCGGGCCGGCACGAGCGGCGTCAGCGGCCCGAACCTCGACGAGGCGTTCGGGCCGGCGCGGCGCCAGGGCCTCGGCGAGGGCACCGTCGAGGGCGTCGTCGCCAACCAGGTCGCCACGCCGCTGCGCAACAGCGGGATGCCGGCGAAGCTCGTCACCGGCCAGGACGCCGACGACGTCGCGGCCTACGTGGCCAAGGTCGCGGGCATGCCCGGTGAGGACGAGGGCAGGCTGGCGGCGGCCGGGGCGCCGAAGGTGTCGAGCAAGCCGATCGCCGCCGCGAGCGGCAAGCTCGAGATCGACGCCGACCCCTCGGGTGCGCTGGCGTTCGCCAGCACCAAGGCGACCTCGGGCTCCGGCGCGCTCGAGCTGCTCAGCCTCAACGAGTCGCCGATCCAGCACAACATCGCGCTCAAGGACGCCGCCGGCAAGCTGACCGAGGGCAATGTCGTCGGCACCGGCGGCACTTCCACGCTGCAGGCGGATCTGAAGCCCGGCAAGTACGAGTTCCTCTGCACCGTTCCGGGGCACGAGGCGGGCGGCATGAAGGGCGAGCTCACCGTCGAGTAGCTGTTTCGTTAGGCTGACCTAACGCTGTTAGGCTGACCTAATTCTCGAAGGGAGTCGCGAATGAGCCGGTCGCGGGTTTCGATGTTTCTCTGCGTCCTCGCAATGGGCGCCGCCGGCGCCGGGTGCGGCGAGGACGACGACGACACGACGACCGCCGCGTCGCAGTCCGGCCAGGCGGGGCAGTTGGCGGCCGTCAAGGACTACCTGACCGAACACAGCGCGGATCTCGCGGCGCAGGCCGAGCGGATGGAGGAGATCGGCGAGCGGTACTACGACCTTGCCGAGGCGGCCGGCTTCGACTACGCGCAGCTGCTGAAGCGGGACTGCGCGAAGGTCGACGAGCTGCTGACCGACGCGAAGGCGGTCTTCGTCGAGGCGAACCCGGCCTACGAGGAGATGGAGGGCATCGTCGCCGGTGTGCCGCGGCTGTCGCACTACGACGTCGACATCGACGCCGGATCCGACGCATCGGACCCCGAGAGCGCGGTCTCGTTCAGCCTGACGCTCGAGGACGGTACGAAGCTCAAGCAGCCGGGCAACCTGTTCTTCCTGATGGAGACGGCGCTCTGGGGCACCAATCCCGACCTCCTCGCGAAGGGCGTCAAGCCCGACGTCGACTGCGACGGCAAGGTCGCCTTCGGCGAGGGCCTGCCCGACGCCGCGATCTTCAAGGCCGCGACCGAGGAGTTCGCCGACCAGGCCGAGCAGCTCGACGAGGACGCCCGGGAGTTCGAGCCGACGCCGTCCGACGCGCTGACGGCGATCGTCGTGATGACGCCGACGATGAGCGAGTACTTCGGCCAGTGGAAGAACACCGCCTTCGTCGCCGGCAAGGGCGACCAGAAGGAGCAGAGCTTCGTCGCGACCTCGCGCCTGTCGGACATCGCCGACATCCTCGAGGGGATCGCCTTCACCTACGACGAGATCGAGCCCCAGATCGCCGCGGAGAGCCCGCAGCAGGCCAAGCAGACGGCGCGCGAGCTCGACCAGCTGCTGGCGTTCGCCGCCGACCTGCGCGACCGCGAGGCCGCGGGCGAGCGGTTCACGCCGAAGCAGGCCGACCAGCTCGGCAGCGAGGCCCAGGCGCGCGCGGAGGCGATCGCCGGCCAGGTCACCCAGGCCGCCCAGCAGATGGGCATCGAGCTGCAGGAGAGCTGAGCCCAGGGTGCGTCGCGGCGAATGCGATCCCCGGCGCGCGCCACGCCCGCGAGGGCGCCGGCGCCGGCTGGGGGCCGCCGCCGCGGTGCTGGCACTGGCGTTCGGGGCGCTCGGGCTCGCCGCGACGGCCACGGCCGCGCCGCCCTGGCAGGCCGCCGACCAGATTCGCGCCGACCTGTTCCGGGCTCAGACCGAGCTGCTGCTCGGCGGCGACGCTCCCGCCGGGCCGCGCGACGCGCTCGGCGACGCCGACCGGACGACCGCGCGGTCGCTCGCGCCGGACCTCAGCCGTGACGCGCCGGGGGCGCTGGCCAAGCTGCGCGCGTCGCTGCGGGCGGCGCGCCGGTCCTTCGCGGCCGGGGACGAGGTGCGGCTGGCCGCGGCGCGAGGACGGGCGGTCGCTGCGCTGCGCCTGGGCGCCTTCGCGGTCGCGGCGGCGGCGACCGAGCGCGGCGAGGTCGCGCGGGCGCGCGCGTGGCTGCTGGTGCGCGACTTCCGCCAGAGCACCCGCTTCACGCGGCCCGGGGTGGACGCCACCGCGGCGCTGATCGCCCTCCGCGATGGCGACGCCAAGCCGGCCGAGGCCGAGCTGGCGGTCCGCAAGGACCTGCTCGACGCCTACCAGTCGCGGCTGGCGACGAACCTCGACGCCGCCGCTCAGGCGGGAGAGCGCGGCTTCGGCCCGCGCTTCGCCGAGACGGCGGCGCTGGCGGCCGGCTACTGGGCGATCCTCGCGCCGGAGTACCGCCGCCAGCGCGACGCCGCCGCCACACGCGCGACGGCGCGCGACTTCGCCACCGTGGCGCGTGCGGCGTCCGCCGGCGACGTCGCGGCCTTCGATACCGCCCGCGAGCGCGTCGAGCGCGACCTCGACGGCTTCACCGCCGCGCCGTTCACCACCGAGGAGCAGGCGCGCCGCGCCGGCCAGCTGACGCGCTTCCTCGACCTGATCCCGATCGAGTACCGCGACGGCACCGAGGACGGCCGCGTGACGATCCCGTTCGAGCTGCAGGAGGCGGTCGCCTTCCACGACGGAGTGGAGCAGGCGTTCGCCGACCTCCAGTCCGGCCTCGCCGACCGCGACCCGGCGGCGGTGGCGGCGGTCGAGCGCGACCTGGCGGCGCTCGGCGCCTACGTCGACGACGCCAACGAGCGCACGCGGGTCGTGCCCGAGGAGGACGTCGAGGCGCTTCACGAGCGGATCTCGGACCGTCTCGACGCGCTCTTCCCTGACGAGTGGCGGGACGGCGGCTCGGAGGTCGACTACGACCTCGTCGAGATCGCGCTCGACCAGCTCGTGGCGGCGGCAAACGCCGGCGAGTGGGACCAGGCGGAGCAGGCGCGGCTGTCCGCCTACGCCTTCTTCGAGTTCGGGCCGGAGCCGGAGCTGCGCGCCTTCGACCCCGGTCTGGTGACCGACGTCGAGGGGCTGTTCTGGTACGGCGCGCGCGACCACGAGGGGCTCGCGGCGCTGATCTCCTCGCGCGCGCCGACGAGCGAGGTGCGCGAGTCGACGCTCGCGCTGAGCGACGCGCTCGACGAGGCGCGCGCGAAGACGGGGGAGGGGGCGAGCGCGACGACGACGATCGTCAACGCGGCGCTGATCGTCTTCCGCGAGGGCCTCGAGGCGATCCTGATCATCGCCGCGATCACCGCGTCGATGATCGGAGCGCGCCGCCGCCTGCGCCGGCCGATCTACCGCGGCGCGCTGCTGGCGCTGCCGGCGAGCGTGCTCGGCTACGTGGCCGCCGTCGCGATCCTCGGATCGCTCCAGCGCTACGGCGAGAAGGTCGAGGCGGTCGTCGGGCTGCTGGCGGTCGCGGTGCTGTTGCTGGTGCTGAACTGGTTCTTCCACAAGGTCTACTGGACCGAGTGGATCGCCGGCCACCGCCGCCGCGGCAAGGAGCTGACCGGCGCCGTGGCGGCCGGCGCGGCGGCCGGGTCGGCGACCGTCTTCGGTCTCTACGTGCTCGGCTTCACCAGCGTCTTCCGCGAGGGGATGGAGACCGTCCTCTTCCTGCAGGCGCTTCAGCTCGCCTCGGGGACGGCGATCGTCGTCGCGGGCGTGGCGCTCGGCCTCGTAGGGACCGCGCTCGTCGGGCTGGCGACGTTCAAGCTCGAGCAAAAGCTGCCCTACAAGCGGATGCTGGTCGTCACGGGGGTCCTGATCGCGTTCGTCCTGTTCGTGATGACCGGCAACACCGCGCGTTCGATGCAGGGCGTCGGCTGGCTCCCGGTCCACTCCCTCGACGTCGACTTCCCGCTCTGGATGGGCACCTGGCTCGGCATCTACCCGACCGTCGAGACGCTCGGGGCGCAGGTGCTGGCGCTTGCCTTCGTGATCGGCAGCTACTACGCCGCCGAGTGGTACCGCAAGGGCAACGTGCGGCGGGCGCGCGGGGCGGCCGAGGCCGGGACTCAGTCGACGAGGGCGCCGAGCGGGTCGGCGATCGCCGGCGAGGCGACCAGGAGCCCGAACGGCTCGCCGGACAGCGGCCGCACGACGGCGCCCGCCTCGGATGCGATCAGCGAGCCGGCCGACCAGTCCCAGGCGTTGAGGCCGCGCTCGTAGTAGCCGTCGAGGCGGCCGCAGGCGACCATGCAGAGGTCGAGCGCGGCGGCGCCGGCCCGGCGGATGTCGCGCACCCGGGGCAGCAGCTCGGCGACGACCGCCGCCTGCGCGGCGCGCCGGTCGGCCGCGTAGCCGAAGCCGGTCCCGATCAGCGCCGTGTCGAGCGTCTCGACGCCGCTGACGGCGATCTCGCGGCCGTTGAGGCGCGCGCCGCCGCCGCGCGCGGCCGTGAAGGTCTCGCGGTGCAGCGGGTCGTGGACGACCCCGGCCAGGCCACCGGCCTCGTCCTCGAGCGCGACGCTGACGACCCAGGCGGGGAAGCGGTAGAGGTAGTTGGTCGTGCCGTCGAGCGGGTCGACCACCCAGCGGCGGCCGCTCGCCCCGTCGGCCTGCGCGCCCTCCTCGCCGAGCAGGCCGTCGTCGGGACGCTCGGCGTGCAGCAGGTCGCGGATCAGCGCCTCGGCGTCGCGGTCGGCGTCGGAGACCATGTCGGTGCGGCTCGACTTCGCCGACACGCCGCTCGCCGGCCCGCCGTAGCGCTCCAGCAGCAGGACCCCGGCGGCGCGCGCGACGCGCTCGGCGAGCTCGAGATCGCCGGCGAGCGCGCTCAGAGCGCCCGCACCACCAGCACGACGGCGGCGATCGCCAGCGCGACCGCCCCGACGATCAGCAGCAGCTGGAAGGCCCCCTGCTCGGAGGTGATCGGGTTGCGCACGTCAGATGACGTAGATCGTCAGGTAGACGACGATCCACATCACGTCGACGAAGTGCCAGTAGATCCCCGGGATCTCGACGCCGAGATGGGACTTCGACGAGAAGTGGCCGCGGAAGGCGCGGATCGTCGCGAACGTCAGCAGCGTCAGGCCGACGAAGACGTGGGCGCCGTGGAGGCCGGTCAGCCCGTAGAAGATCGAGCGACTGGGCGTTCTCGGAGATCGCGAAGCCGATGTGGAAGTACTCGTTGATCTGGATGCAGAGGAAGGTCGTGCCGAGCAGCAGCGTCGTCAGCAGGCCGATCCGCATCGCGCGGCGGTTGTCGCGCCGCGCGCCCTCGAGCGCCCAGTGCATCGTGAAGCTGGACGAGACGAGGATCGCGGTGTTGACGCCGGCGATGGCGACCGGCAGGTGCTCGCCCGCGGCCGGCCACGCGTCCCCGTTCACGACCCGGATGAAGAAGTAGGCCGTGAAGAACGCTCCGAAGAGCATCACCTCGGAGATGATGAACAGCAGCATCCCGAGGAACTGCGGGTCGAGCCGCGACGACCGATTCGCCTCCGGCGGGCCGTGGTGCTCGTGCGCCTCGTGCTGTGCCGGCGTCGGTGCCGGCGCGCCCGGGGCGGGGATCGAGGCCGACTCCATCAGACCTCAGCGCCCTCGAGGGCTTCGGTGGCGACCACGTGGTGGACCGGCTTGTCGGTCGACGCCTTGACGCGGCCGATCAGGTCGGAGCGCAGCCAGCCGGACCGCGTCGCCGGGAACGTCGAGATGACGATCTCGTCGACGCCGTAGAAGTGCAGCGCCTGCTGGATCGCGGTGTAGGGATCGGGGTGGGTGACCTGGCCGATCGCCTCGAGCCCCTCGTCGGTCAGCCGCTTGAGCGTGCGCGCCAGCCGCCGGGGCGCATCGTCTTCGTCGGCGCCGCTCTGCGGGCAGACGACGATGAAGCGGTGCGGGCCCTCGGCCGCGAGCTGCTTGAGCTGGTCGATCAGCGCCTGGCCGCCGACTGTCTGGTTGGCGACGACGAGTGTCCGGATGCCCTCGTCGAGGTCGTGGCGGCCGAGGTCGACGACGACGTGCTCGACCGGCCGCCGCGTCGCCTGCTCGACGCGTGTGACCAGGTCCTGGCGCAGCCAGCCCGAGCGCGTGTCGGGGTGGGTCGAGATGACGATCTCGTCGTAGTCGTGCTCGCCGACGGCGTCCATGATCGCCGAGTAGGGGTCGGGGTCCTCGACGGCGCCGGTCGCCTCGATCCCGACCTCGCGCAGCTGCGCGAGCGTCATCGCGAGGCGGTTCTCGGCCGCGCCGCGGATCGTGTCGTCGTAGATCACGTAGCCGTGCTTCGGCTGGTTCTGCGGGCAGACGACGTGGACCGGACACCGGTCCGCCGTCGGCACGGCGCTTGACGGCGTCGATCAACGGCTGGCCGGTGACGGTCTCGTTGGCGACTACGAGTATCTGGCGTGGCTCGGTCATGGCTCACTCCGGGGCGGGGCGCCGCCACCCGCTGGGGTCGGAGAAGGAGCGCCCGCGGGCGCCTTCTCGTCTGCGAAGACCGCGTGCACGGCGCCGGGCACCCCGTACTCGTACGGGCCGCCGACAACGGTCGGGACCTCGTCGAAGTTGAAGATCGGCGGCGGCGAGGAGACCTGCCACTCGATCGAGTGGGCGCGCCACGGGTTGGCGGTCGGCCTTCGGCCCGAAGCGCCAGCTCGTGACCATGTTGTAGAGGAAGACCAGGAACGACAGGCCGAACAGGAAGGCCGACACCGAGATGATCGCGTTCATCGTCGCGTACTGGTCGGCGTAGTCGGCGACGCGGCGCGGCATCCCGTCGACGCCGACGAGGTGCATCGGGCCGAAGGTCAGGTTGAAGAAGACGAACGACAGCCAGAAGTGGACCTTGCCGAGGCCCTCGTCGTACATCCGGCCCGTCATCTTCGGGAACCAGTGGTAGATGCCGGCGAAGATCGTGAAGACCGAGCCGCCGAACAGCACGTAGTGGATGTGGGCGACGATGAAGTACGTGTCCGAGACGTGGATGTCGACCGGCACGACGGCGAGCATGATCCCGCTGATCCCGCCGAGCGTGAACATCGTGATGAAGCCGAGCGCGAACAGCATCGGCGTCGTCAGGTGGATCGCGCCCTTCCAGAGCGTCCCGAGCCAGCTGAAGATCTTCACGCCGGTCGGCACGGCGATCAGCATCGTCGTGATCATCATCGGCACGCGCAGCCACGAGAACATGCCCGAGACGAACATGTGGTGGGCCCAGACCGTGAAGCCGAGGATGACGATCGCGACGAGCGAGAAGGCCATCATCCGGTAGCCGAAGACAGGCTTGCGGGCGTGCGTCGAGATGACCTCGCTGACGATCCCGAAGCCCGGCAGCATCATGATGTAGACGGCCGGGTGGGAGTAGAACCAGAAGACGTGCTGGTACATCAGCACGTCGCCGCCGGCGCCCGCGGTGAAGAAGTCGGTCCCGAGCGAGCGGTCGAGCAGGACGAAGAACTGCGAGCCGGCGATGAACGGCGTCGCGATCACGACCAGCAGCGAGGTCGTGAACTGCGCCCAGACCATCAGCGGCATCCGCCAGAAGGTCATGCCCGGCGCGCGCATCGTGATGATCGTGACCAGGAAGTTGAGCGCGGTCGCGATCGACGACGCGCCGGCGAACTGGACGCCGATCGTGAAGAACTGTCTGGCCCGAGCGGCGTCTCGGTCGAGAGCGGGGCGTAGGCGGTCCAGCCGGTGGCGAAGGCGCCGCCCTCGACGAAGAAGCGACGCCAGCATCATCACGCCGGCCGTCGGCAGCAGCCAGAACGACAGCGCGTTCAGTCGCGGGAACGCCATGTCGGGCGCGCCGATCATCAGCGGCACGACGTAGTTCGCGATCCCGGCGAACACCGGGATGATGAACAGGAAGATCATCAGCGAGGCGTGGACCGAGAACAGGCCGTTGTAGGTGTTCGGGTCGACGAACTGCGTGCCCGGCTGGGTCAGCTCGGCGCGGATCAGCATCGCCATCAGCCCGCCGAGGATGAAGAAGAAGAACGTCGTGCACGATGTACTGGATGCCGATCACCTTGTGATCGGTGTTGACCCTGAAGTAGTCCTTCCAGGACGTCGCGCCGTGGCTGGAGTGGTCGTCGGGCACCGTCGGCTTGCCGAGCGCCCAGTCGAACCAGTAGGTGAAGCAGCCGATCGCGACCAGGAAGGCGAGCGGCATCGCGATCAGCGAGACGGTCGTGACCGCGGTCCAGTCGAGGACGTCGTCCCAGCCGTAGGCCGCTCGCACGGCGACGGTCAGTGCGATCGCGAAGGCGAAGGCGAGCGGCAGGCTGACCGCGACGCGGTACCAGCCGGGTGCGCGGAACTTGGCGGCGAGGCTCACTGGGCCTCCTCCTTGCCCTTGCTCACGTTCAGAAGGTACTCCACGAGCGTGTCGATCTCGGCGGGGGAGAGCTGGCTCTTGTAGTCGCCTGGCATCAGGCCCGCCTGGTAGCCGGGCACGACGAAGGCGCCGGGGTCCTCGATCGCCGCCCGGACGTACTCCTCGGGCGTCTGGCCCTCCCGCTTGCCGAACTTCGCGGCCTGTGCGGCGAGGTCGTCGAGCTCGGGCCCGACGGTCGCCGTCGAGCCGGCGTCGGCGAGCGTGTGGCAGGCATTGCAGCCGGTGTCGGTGAACAGCTTGCGGCCGGCCTCCATCGGGTCGCCGCCGGCCGCCGCGACGCCGCCGTCCTCGTCGGACTGGCGCTGGCGCTCGACCCAGGCGTCGAACTCCTCACGCGGCACGACGCGGACCGTCTGACGCATCGTCGAGTGGCCGATGCCGCACAGCTCGGCGCAGACGACGGGGTAGCTGCCGATTCGCGTCGGGGTCAGCCTCGACGTCGGTCGTCAGGCCCGGGACCGCGTCGGACTTGAGCCGGAACTCCGGCACCCAGAAGTCGTGCAGGACGTCCTTGGTGTTGATCTTGAAGTGGACGGGCTGGTCCTTCGGCAGCACCAGCTGGTTCGACTGCAGCTTGCCCTGCTCGGGGTACTCGAAGCTCCAGGCGAACTGCTGTCCGGTCACGTGGACGACGAGCGTGTCGGCCTTCTTGGCCTCGATGTCGTCGAGCACGATCCAGCCGTAGGCGGCGAGCACGCTGACGATGATCAGCGGGATCGTCACCCAGATGACCTCGAGCCGCGTGTTGCCGTGGATCGGCGCGCCGTCGCGCATGTCGCCCGGCTTCACGCGGAAGGCATAGACCGAGTACAGCGCCACCGCCATGACCAGCACGAAGACCGGCACGGAGACGATCAGCAGGACGTCGTAGAGCGTGTCGATGTCGCCGGCGGCGGTCGATGCCTGGGCGGGGAACCAGTCGATCGCCAGCACCACGACGATCCCCACCGCGGTCGCGGCCAGGCTCAGTAGAACCGCCCAGAGCATTGGCCGGTTGCTACGCATCGCTTCCCCCGAAGCACTCCACGGCGGGCGAGTCTATGCCACAAGAGGGACGTTTGGGAAGGGCGAGTTTCCGGGGTAACATGAGGCGATCGGCACGAACTAGCAAAAGGGGACCTTGGTGGAGGTACGCGACGGGATGAGCGGGGTGGTGTTGACGGTAGGCCCCGGACACACACTGCGAGAGGCTTCGCGGGCGATGGCGGAGCGTTCCGTCGGCGCCGCGATCGTGCTCGACCCGGACCAGCCCGGACCCGGGATATTCACCGAGCGCGACCTGCTCGAGTCGCTCGGCCGCGGCCAGGATCCCGACGCCGAGCGGGTCGGCGACCACCTCTCGACCGGCCTCACCTTCGCCGCTCCGACATGGTCGCTCGAGCACGCCGCCGAGGAGATGGTCCGCGGCGGCTTCCGGCACCTCGTCGTCGTCGACGGCGGCGAGCTTGCCGGCATCGTCTCGATGCGCGACATCGTTCGCGTCTGGGTCACCGAGGGAGCTACGTCAGAGATGCCGGCCGCCCGTTAGGCGGCGGCGCGCTAGTGAGTGGTGTGCTCTAGCGGGAGGTCTGCGATGTCGCGGCGGGTGTCGGCGATCCAGCGGCCGATCGAGAGCACGGTGAGCGCCACGCCGAAGCCGAAGATCCACCAGCTGATGACGACGCCCGTGACCGCGATCGTGATCCCGGTCGCGACGAGCACGGGGATGTAGGACGGGCCGGGGAGGTGGATCGCCTCGCCGGGCGGCGGGACGTCACCGGGGCTCTGAACCTGCTCGGCCATCAGTAGACGAGCCCCACGACCCAGGAGGCCGCGAAGACGATCAGGGAGATGGCCCCGGCGATCAGGGCGGTGCGGAGGTTTCGATTGGCCAGTCGGCGATCCATGCGGCGGCCGTTTCTACCAGATCGCGGCGTCCGAGCGCCTGGCGGACTGGCCTTCCGTCGGCGCAACAGCGATGATCCTGGGCCATGGGAGCGCGTGGCGGCATCGACCTCGGCGGGACGAAGATCCAGGCGGTCGTCGTCGACGGCTCGCACGAGGTACTCGGCGAACGGCGCGGCCCGACGCCGACCAGCGGCGGTCCGGCCGACGTGGCGGCGGCGATGGCCGACGCCCTGCGCGGCGCCGCCGCCGACGCGGGGGTCGAGACCGGTCAGCTGATCGGCGTCGGGGTCGGGTCGCCCGGCGAGATCGACGTCGCGACGGGGACCGTCACCCAGGCGCGCAACCTGCCGGACTGGGAGGGGTCGTACCCGCTCGGGCCGGAGCTGGGGCGGCTCGTCGGCGCGCCGGTGCGGCTCGGCAACGACGTCAACGTCGCGACGAACGCCGAGGCCGAGCTGGGCGCCGGCAAGGAGTTCGGCTCGATGCTCGGCGTCTTCTGGGGCACCGGGGTCGGCGGCGGGATCGTCCTCGACGACCGGCTCTGGGAGGGGCGCGGCGCCGCCGGCGAGCTGGGTCACGTCGTGGTGCGGATCGGCGGCCGCCACTGCCCGTGCGGGCGGCGCGGCTGCATGGAGGCCTACGCCGGGCGGGCGGCGATGGAGGCGCGGGCGCGCAAGCTCGTCGGCGAGGGACGCGAGACGAAGCTCTTCCACCTGATGGAGAAGCACGGCCGCGACCGGCTGACGAGCGGGATCTGGTCGCGCGCGCTGGAGCGCGACGACAAGCTGGCGCACGAACTGGTCGGCGACGCGGTCGAGGCGCTCGGCGCCGGTGTCGCCTCGGCGGTCAACCTGCTCGACGTCGAGGCGGTGATCGTCGGCGGCGGGCTCGGAGTGCGGCTCGGGGAGCCCTACCGCGCGCACATCGAGGCGGCGATGCGGCCCCACCTGTTCAGCGACGACGATCCGCCGGTCGTGCGCGTCGCTGAGCTGGGCGACCTCGGCGGGGCGATCGGCGCGGCGCTGCTGGCGTCGCCGGATCGCGTGACGGACGCCGCGGACGGCTGAGCGCGGAGCGGGTGGCCGGCATGGCTGACGGCGGCGCGCTGATCGGGATCGACGTCGGCGGCACGAAGGTCGCGGCGGCGGTCGTCGACGGGGTCACGATCGTCGAGCGCGTCGAGCGGCCGACCGAGACCGCGAGCACCGCGGCGCTGCTCGACGAGACCGCCGCCGTCGCGCGCGAGGCCGCCGCGCTGGCCGGCGTCGAGATCCGCGCCGTGGGCGCCGGGATCCCCTCGCAGATCGACGCCGCGACCGGCACCGCGCTCGCCAGCGTGAACATCCCGCTGACCGGCGTTCCGGTCCGCGACGAGCTGGGCAAGCGGCTGGGAGTGCCGGTCTTCGTCGACAACGACGCCAACTGCGCCGCGCTCGCCGAGGCGCAGCTCGTCCCGGACCCGCCGGCGAGCGAGCTGGTGATGCTGACGCTCGGGACCGGGGTCGGCGGCGGGATCGTGATCGGCGGGCGGATCTTCCGCGGGGCGACCGGGCTCGGCGCCGAGCTGGGCCACATTGTCGTCGACGGTCGCGCCGCCGAGCGGGCGGACCCCGGCCGCTTCCCACGCCCGGGGTCGCTGGAGTGGCACTGCAGCGGGCGCGGGCTGGAGCGCGAGGCGACGCGCTGCGGCCGCGAGCACCCGGACGGCGAGCTGGGCCGGCGGCTCGCCGAGCGCGGGCGGGTGTCGGGCCGCGACGCCGTCGCGGCGGCGGACGCCGGCGACCAGCATGCGCTGGAGCTGATGGCCGACTACGGCCGCTGGCTCGGCGCCGGCATCGCGACGGTCGTCAACGTCTTCGAGCCGACGCGCGTCGTGATCGGCGGCGGCCTCTCCGGTGCGGCCGAGCTGTACCTCGATACGGCGGTCGCCGAGGCGGCGCGCTGGGCGCTGCCGGCGCTCTGGGAGCGCACCAGCGTGGACCTCGCGCGCGGCGGCGCGGACGCGGGCGCGATCGGCGCCGCGGTGCTCGCCGATCACGAGCTGAAGCGCAACGGACATACTGCGAAGCTGAACGTGGAAAAGGCGAGCGACGGGGGAGTTTCATGACGGGCACGACGATCGACCAGGCGGCGCTCGACAAGCTCTGCGTCGACACGATCAGGACGCTTTCGATCGACACGGTCCAGAAGGCCAACTCAGGCCACCCCGGAGCGCCGATGGCGCTCGCGCCGGTCGCCTACCAGCTCTACACCCGGACGCTGAAGCACAACCCGTCCAACCCCGCCTGGTTCGACCGCGACCGCTTCGTCCTCTCCGCCGGTCACGCCTCGGCGCTGCTCTACTCGATCCTCCACCTGTCCGGCTACGGGATCTCGCTCGACGACCTGAAGAGCTTCCGCCAGCTCGGCAGCCCGACCGCCGGGCCATCCCGAGCACGAGGCCGACGGCGCGCCGGGCGTCGAGGTCGACGACCGGCCCGCTCGGCCAGGGCGTCTCGAACGCGGTCGGCTTCGCGCTCGCCGAGCGGATGCTCGCGGCGCGCTACAACCGCCCCGGTCACGACGTCGTCGACCACCACACCTACGCGATCGCCAGCGACGGCGACGTCCAGGAGGGGATATCGGCCGAGGCGAGCTCGTTCGCCGGGCACCTCGGACTCGGCAAGCTGATCGTCTTCTACGACAACAACCACATCCAGCTCGCCGGTCCGACGGCGATGTCGTTCAGCGAGAACGTCCACCTGCGCTACCAGGCCTACGGCTGGCACACGGTCGAGATCGACGAGGACCTGACGCTGGAGCGGCTCGCTGTGGCGATCGAGGAGGCGAAGGCGGTCGACGACAAGCCGTCGCTGATCGTGCTGCGCACCCACATCGGCTACGGCTCGCCGAACAAGCAGGACACCCACTCGGCCCACGGCTCGCCGCTCGGCGAGGACGAGGTGCGGCTGACCAAGGAGTTCTACGGCTGGGACCCCGACGCCCACTTCCTCGTGCCCGACACGGCGCGCGAGCACTTCCTCGGGGCCGTCGACCGAGGCCGCGACGCCGAGGCGGAGTGGGAGGGCAGGCTCGACGCCTACCGCGCCGCGCACCCCGAGCTGGCCGCCGAGCTCGACCTGGTGATGGCCGGCAAGCTGCCCGCCGGCTGGGACGCCGAGGTGCCGCGCTTCGACCCGGGCGGCGACGCGATCGCGACGCGCAAGGCCTCGTCCCAGGTGATCCAGTGGGCGGCGGCGCAGGTTCCGCAACTGGTCAGCGGCTCGGCCGACCTCGAGCCCTCGACGCTGACCGAGATCGAGGACGGCGGCTCGGTCGCGCGCGGCGAGTTCGCCGGGCGCAACGTCCACTACGGCGTCCGCGAGCACGCGATGGGCGGGATCGTCAACGGCCTGACGCTGCACGGCCTGCGCGCGTTCGGCTCGACGTTCTTCAACTTCCTCGACTACCAGAAGGCATCGCTGCGCCTGGCGGCGCTGATGCGGCTCCCCGCGATCGCGGTCTACACGCACGACTCGATCGGGCTCGGCGAGGACGGACCGACCCACCAGCCGATCGAGCAGCTCGCCCACCTGCGCGCGACGCCGTTCGTCTACGCGGTGCGGCCGGCCGACGCCAACGAGACGGCGCTCGCCTGGCGCTTCGCGCTGCGCCAGGACGAGGGCCCGACGGCGCTCGTCTTCACCCGCCAGGGGCTGCCGATCATCGACCCGGACCTGATCCCCGACGACGCGATCGAGCGCGGCGCCTACGTGCTGCGCGACGCCGCGGGCGGCGCCGAGCCGCGGCTGATCCTGATCGGCACCGGCTCCGAGGTGTCGCTCTGCCTGGACGCCGCGGAGCGGCTGGAGGCCGACGGGATCGCGACGCGCGTGGTCTCGATGCCCTGCTACGACCGCTTCGGCGAGCAGGACGAGGCCTACCGCGACAGCGTCCTGCCGCCCGCCGTGCGGGCGCGCGTCTCGGTCGAGGCCGCGTCGACGCTCGGCTGGGAGCGCTGGGTCGGCGACGTGGGCGAGAGCGTCGGGATGACCGGTTTCGGAGCCTCCGGACCGGCTAAGGACCTGTTCGAGCACTTCGGCTTCACCGCCGACAACGTGGCCGCGACCGGCCGCCGCGTCGTCGAGCGGGCCGAGGCCGCGTAGCGGCGACTTCAAGAGGAGACGAGCGAGATGGCCACCACTGCACAGAACGAGCGGCTAGCGAAGCTGACGGCGGCCGGGGTGAGCGTCTGGCTCGACCAGATCCGCCGCTCGCTGATCGAGTCCGGCGAGCTGGCACGGCTGCGCGACGAGTGCTCGCTGCGCGGCGAGACCTCGAACCCGGCGATCTTCGAGAAGGCGATCCTCGGCGCCGACGAGTACGACGAGTTCATCGGGCGGCTCGCCGGCGAGGGCAAGGACGCGACCGAGATCTACCTCGAGATCGCGATTCGCGACGTCCAGGACGCCTGCGACGTGCTGCGGCCGGTCTGGGAGCAGGCCGGCGGGGCCGACGGCTTCGTCTCGCTCGAGGTCGAGCCGTCGCTGGCCCACGACACGCAGAAGACGCTGGAGCAGGCGCGCGAGCTGTGGAAGCGGGTCGACCGGCCGAACGTGATGATCAAGATCCCGGGCACCGAGGAGGGCGTGCCGGCGATCGAGGACGCGATCGCCGACGGCATCAACGTCAACGTCACGCTGCTGTTCAAGGTCGAGTCCTACGAGGCGATCGCCGAGGCCTACGTGCGCGGCATGGAGCGGCGGCTGGAGGCCGGGCAGTCGCTCGACGTCCACTCGGTCGCGAGCTTCTTCGTCTCGCGCGTCGACAGCGAGGTCGACAAGCGGCTGGCGAAGCTCGGGCGCGAGGACCTGCGCGGCCAGGCCGCGATCGCCAACGCCCAGGCGGCCTACCAGAGCTTCAAGGAGATCTTCCACGGCGAGCGCTACGCGAAGCTGCGCGAGGCCGGAGCGCCGGTCCAGCGGCCGCTGTGGGCCTCCACCGGCGTCAAGGACCCGGCCTACCCCGACACCAAGTACGTCGACGGGCTGGTCGCGCCGGAGACCGTCAACACGATGCCGATGGACACGCTGCTGGCCGTCGCCGAGCGCTCGGAGCTGGACCCCGGCTCGGCCGACCGCGACCCGGCGCCGGTGCTCGACGCGCTCGCCGAGGCCGGCATCGACATGACCGACGTCACCGACACGCTGCTGCGCGAGGGGATCGAGAAGTTCGTCGAGCCGTTCGACAAGCTGATCGCGGGCGTCGAGTCGATCCGCGAGGCGGTCCTGACCGGGCGGCCGCAGACGATCGAATCGTCGCTTCCGGAGGCGCTCGAGGGCCCGATCGCCGAGCGCGCCAAGCGTGCCGAGGACGAGCACGTCGCGCGCCGGCTGTGGGCCAAGGACGAGTCGCTCTGGGGCGGGCCCGGCGTGCCGGAGATCGCCGACCGGCTCGGCTGGCTGACCGTCTCGGGCGAGCTGCTGGAGCAGGTCGGCGACCTGCGCGAGTTCGTCGCCGGCGTCAGGGCCGACGGCTTCACCGACGCGGTGCTGCTCGGGATGGGCGGGTCGAGCCTCGGCCCGGAGGTCATCCGGCGCAGCTTCGGCGAGCTGGACGGCGGTTTGCGGCTGCACGTGCTCGACACCACCGACGCGACGGCGATCCGTGCGCTCGAGGCGTCGCTCGACCTGGCGAAGACGTTCTTCGTCGTCTCGTCGAAGTCGGGCGGGACGGTCGAGACGCTGTCGCACATGAAGCACTTCTACGAGCGCAGCGGCGGCAACGGCGCCCAGTTCGCGGCCGTCACCGACCCCGGCAGCCCGCTCGTCGCCGAGGCCGAGGGCCGCGGCTTCCGGCGCGTGTTCGAGAACAACCCGAACATCGGCGGCCGCTACTCGGTCCTGTCGCACTTCGGGATGGTGCCGGCGGCGCTGATGGGCGTCGACGTCGAGGCGCTGCTCGGCTCGGCCAAGGAGGCCGAGGCGGCCTGCCAGAGCCTCGACGGGACCGCCGCACAACGCCGGGCTGTGGCTCGGCGCGGCGATCGGCGAGGCGGCGCGCCAGGGCCACGACAAGCTGACCTTCGTCGTCTCGCCGCGGATCGACAGCTTCGGCCTCTGGGTCGAGCAGCTGGTCGCCGAGTCCACCGGCAAGCAGGGGCGGGGGATCCTGCCGGTCGCCGGCGAGCCGCTTGGAAAGCCGGAGGAGTACGGCGACGACCGGCTGTTCGTCTACCTCCGCGACGCCGACGAGCCCGACGCCGGGCTCGACGCCGGCATCCAGGCGCTGCGCGAGGCCGGCCAGCCGGTGATCACGGTGGCGACCGACGGGCCGGAGGGGCTCGGCCGGGTGTTCTTCTTCTCCGAGTTCGCGGTCGCGGTGGCGGGCTGGGCGCTCGAGATCAACCCGTTCGACCAGCCGAACGTCCAGGAGGCCAAGGACAACACCAACAAGGTGCTGGCCGCCGCCGAGCCGCCGGTCGTCGCCGACGCCGACGACGACGCGTTGCGCGGGCTGCTCGGCCAGGCCGCGCCGCCGCACTACGTGGCGATCCTCGGCTATGTCCAGCCGCTGCCCGAGTTCGACGCCGCGATCGACGAGCTGCGCGTCGCGATCCGCGCCGCGACCCGGGCGACGACGACGTTCGGCTACGGGCCGCGCTTCCAGCACTCGACCGGCCAGTACCACAAGGGCGGGCCGAAGACCGGCCTCTTCCTGCAGCTGATCCACGACGGGGACGAGGACGTGACGATCCCCGGCGCCGACTACACGTTCGACCAGCTCAAGAACGGCGCGGCGACCGGCGACGTGCTGACGCTGCGCGACCACGGGCTGCCCGCCGAGCGCGTCCGGCTGACCGGCGACCATGTCGCGGCCGTGCGTGAGCTGACCGCGAAGATCGAGGCGATGCTTTGACGGCGACGGTGTCCGAGTCTGCGGGAGAGCAGCAGGCCAACCCGCTCGCGGAGGGGCTCGAGCGGCTGCCGATCCGGCCGACCACGCTGACGATCTTCGGAGCGACCGGCGACCTGTCGCGGCGCAAGCTGCTGCCGGCGCTGTACAACCTCGCCCACGAGGGGGCGCTGCCGGAGCGCTTCAACCTGATCGGGTCGTCGCGCAGCGACATGCCGCACGGCGACTTCCGCGAGATGGCGCGCGAGGCGATCCGCGAGTTCTCGCGCCGCGAGCCGGACGAGAAGGTGCTGTCGGCGCTGATCGACCACGCCCGCTTCGTGCCCGGCGACTTCGACGACCCGAAGGTCTACGACGAGATCGCCAAGGTCGAGGACGAGTTCGACGCCGAGGCCGGGATCTCGTTCAACCGCGTCTTCTACCTCTCGACCGCGCCGATGTTCTTCCCGGTGATCGTCGAGAAGCTCGGCGAGCACGGCCTCAACGAGAAGGACGGGGCCGAGGTGCGGGTGGTGATCGAGAAGCCGATCGGCACCAACCTCGCCGAGGCGCTCGACCTCAACCGCCGCGTGCTCGACGTGCTCCAGGAGAACCAGGTCTTCCGGATCGACCACTACCTGGGCAAGGAGACGGTCCAGAACATGCTGGCGTTCCGCTTCGCGAACGGCCTGTTCGAGCCGATCTGGAACCGCAACTTCGTCGACCACGTCCAGATCACCGCCGCCGAGGACCTCGGCATCGGCGGTCGCGCCGGCTACTACGACAGCGCCGGCGCGCTGCGCGACCTGGTCCAGAACCACATGCTGCAGCTGCTGACGCTGCTCTGCATGGAGCCGCCGGTCTCGTTCTCGGCCGACGACGTGCGCGACGAGAAGGTCAAGGTGCTGCACGCGATCCACGCGCCCGACCCCGAGAAGGTCGGCGAGATGGCGGTGCGCGGCCAGTACGGCGCCGGCGTCGTCGGCGGCGAGTCGGTTCCCGGCTACCTCGAGGAGGAGGGCGTGCCGCCCGACTCGACGACGCCGACCTACGTCGCGCTGAAGCTCGAGGTCGACAACTGGCGCTGGGCCGGAGTGCCGATCTACCTGCGCACCGGGAAGCGGCTGCCGCGCAAGGTGACCGAGATCGCGGTCACGCTCAAGCCGGTGCCGCACCTCGCGTTCGACCAGGAGGGCTCGGTCGGCGTGCAGCCGAACCAGATCGTGCTCGGCGTCCAGCCGAACGAGGGCGTGACGATCTCGCTCGGGGCGAAGATCCCCGGTAGCCGGATGCGGATCCGCCCGGTCAACATGGAGTTCCTCTACGGCACCTCGTTCATGTCCGAGTCGCCGGAGGCCTACGAGCGGCTGATCACCGACGCGATGCGCGGCGACGCGACGCTGTTCACGCGCAACGACGAGGTCGAGGCGCAGTGGACGATCTGCGACCCGATCCTCGCCGGCTGGGACGAGCAGACCGGTCCGGTGGCGCAGTACGAGGCCGGGACGGCCGGTCCCGAGGAGGCCGACGCGCTGCTGCGGGCAGGAGAGCGCTGGCGGGCGCTATGAGCCAGAGCGAGACGGTCTGGGCCGGTCACGACACCACCCCGTCCGCGATCGAGGAGGCGCTGCGCGACCTGCTCAAGCAGCGTTACGAGGCCGGCGAGGCGTGCGCGCCGGCGCGCGTGCTCAACCTCGTCGTGATCGCCGACCGCGAGTGGCGCGGCGAGATCCAGAACCGGCTCGACAAGGTCGGCCGCTACCACGCCTCGCGCACCATCCTCTGCACTGTCGAGCAGGGACGCACGGCGCTCGACGCGTATGCGACCGTCTCCGTCGACGCCGACGACATCGCCGCCGGACAGCTCGCCGTCGCCCGCGAGCAGGTCGTCGTCGCGGTCGGCCCGGACCAGCTCGCCCACCTCGACCGGATCGTCGACCCGCTGGTCGTCTCCGACCTCGCGACCCTCGTCTGGTCGCCGCACGGGCACGACGAGGCCGTCGACTCGCTGCTGGGGCTCGCGCAGATCGTGCTGATCGACTCGGTGTCGGGAGCTCGATGCGCGCGCCGCGATCGCCCATGCCGCGGCGCTGAAGGAGCGCGTCTACGTGGTCGACCTCGCCTGGCTGCGCTCGACGCCGTGGCGCGAGCGGATCGCCTCGACCTTCGACCCGCCGCGGTGGCGGCCCGAGCTGGGTCGCGTCAGCGCGGTGACGGTGCGCCACGCGCCCGACTCCGGGGTCGCCGGCCTGCTGCTGATCGGCTGGCTCGCGCGGCGGCTCGGCTGGACGCCGGGGACGATCGGCGACGCCGACGCCGGCGGGCGGCGCGAGGGCTCGGCCGACGGCCCGGACGGTCCGGTCGCGCTCGCCCTCGACCCCGACGGCACGATGACGATCCCCGGCCTCGCCGGGCTGACGATCGAGACCCGCTCCGGGCTGTCGATCTCGCTCGACCGCGGACCTGGCGGGCTCGCGGCCCGCCGGGTGACGCCCGACGGCCACGAGTCGCGCTGGACCGTGACGGGCGCCTCGCGCGGCGAGGCGGGCATCCTCGGCGAGGGCATCCGCCAGGCGCTGCTGCGCGACAAGGGCTACGGGCAGGCGCTCTCCGCCGCCGAGGCGATGATCTGCGGATGAGTCGCGAGCTCGCGATCGTCGCCGACCCGGCCGTCGCGGCAGCCGAGCGGATCGCCGCGGTCGTGGGCCGCGGCGGCCAGATCGCGCTCGCGGGCGGCTCGACGCCGCGGCGCGCCTACGAGCTGCTCGCCGACATGGACCTCGACTGGCGCGAGACCGAGCTCTGGCTCGGCGACGACCGCTGCGTCCCGCCCGACCACCAGCACTCCAACTACAAGATGGTCAGCGAGGAGCTGGTCGACCGCCTGCCAGCCGACCGCCGCCCGCGCGCCTGGCACCGCATCCGCGGCGAGCTCGGACCGCGCGACGGCGCCGACGTCCTCGAGCAGGAGCTGCGCCACGTCTTCGGCGACGCCGCCGACATGCCCCGCTTCGACCTGATCCTGCTCGGCATCGGCCCCGACGCCCACACCGCCTCGCTGTTCCCCGGCGACGGCGCGCTGGCCGAGCGCCGCCGCTGGGCGGTCGGCGTCGAGACGCCCGGGATGGCGCCGCTGGTCCCGCGCGTCACGCTCACCCTGCCGGCCCTCAACGCCGCCAGCGAGGTCGTCTTCCTGATCTCCGGCGCCGACAAGGCCGACGCCGTCGCCCGCGCCTTCGGCGACGCACCCGGCCCGGACGCCCCCTCCAGCCTCGTCAGCCCCTCAGACGGCGCCCTGACCGTCCTGCTCGACGCACCCGCCGCCGCCCGCCTGCCGGCGAGCTAGCGGCTAGGCCGCCAGCGGTGGCTTCGGCGGCCGCAGCTGGGTGACTCCGCCAGCGCCTCGGCCGACTCGGCGACGACGTCGACGGTGACGGCACAGTGCTCGTCGCTGCAGACGATCTCGGCTCCGAACATGGAGACGATGTTGGAAGCGGCCCCGGACGGAACGGGCACGCCCACCCACTCTTCGCGGGTGAGGCTAGTCCCCGTCGGCTGCGCCCAGCTCGTCGAGGTCGACGGCGTCCTTCGCCCGTCCAGTTCCTGTCTTCATCGCTCGCAGTTGGTCCTTTGTCGCCACCTGGACGCGCTGACCGTCCACCTCGACCAACTGAGCCGGGAGCAGATCGCGATAGCGAGGGACCGTTCCCACATGGTCGAGGATGTGGACCTGTCCGTGCTTGGTGTTGAACAGGCGGTCCTCGCGGCGCACCAGCGTCTCCTGGGTCAGCGGTGTCGCCGGGTCTGTCGCGTGTCGCGCCTCGAGCTCGCCGAGTGCCGTCGCGAGCCGCGCGGCGTTGTCCCAGGATTGGTCGACGACGACGTCAAGATCCTCGGTTGCGCGGATGACGCCGTAAGCGGCGACAGCGAATCCCCCGACGACGACGTAGTCGACCTCGTAGCGGATTGAGCGCACGGAAGATCGCGACGGCATCGAAGTCCGGCTCAGTCGGCATCGATCCGTCGAGCGCGAGCCATCTTGAGAGCTTGGTTCGAGAGCTGAGACGCCTTCTTGATGCGCTCTCCGGGAGTCATTGCGCGATGCCGCGCGATGGCCTCTGGGGTATTCCAGGTCTTTTGGGCCTGCGTGCCGGAGTGGCTGTCCGACTTCGACGACATGACGCAAGGATCGCACGCCCGTGCGACGTTGAGAGCCCTCGTTACCCAGCGGGCCGCAGGCGCTGGAAGAGGGTGGTGGCGTCGGTGCTGTCGAGGTGGGGGACCGTGGAGTCGGTGCCGGAGGCGACGGTGATCGAGAGGTTGGCGAGCTGGGCGCGGCGTTGGAGGGGGTTCTGGCTGAGGCTGTGGTCCTGGAGGTGGTTGGGGCGGGCGAGGAGGGTGCGGCGGGTCAGGGAGCCGCGGCGGAGCAGGATGCGGTCGTCGTGGAGGCGCCAGCCGGCGTTGCGGAAGCGGACGAGGCCGTTGAGGGCGGCGAGCGCGGTGAGCAGCGGGATCGCGGGCCAGGCGACGGGCCAGATCAGGGTGGCGGCGATGGTGACGAGCAGGGCGGCGACCGTGCCGGGGAGGACGTAGCGGCGCAGGGCACGGGCGGGCGGGCGGTTGAAGGCCGCGGCTTGCGCTGGCGCTGCGGTTGGTGTCGGGGAGGCGCCGGCGAGCGCGGGGACCAGGGTGGCCAGCCGTTCGTCCAGCTCGGCGATCGGGAGGAGTGGGAAGAGGGTGCGGGCGGCGGCGGGCTCGCGGCCGTAGCCGGCGGTCTCGAGGCGGACGGAGCAGAGGCCGAGCGGGCGGCGGAGCGGGCCCTCGGCTACCGATATGGCGTGGACGCGGCGCAGTGGGACGCTGGTGGCGCGCCGCTGGAGGAAGCCGCGGTGGATGCGGAGGTGGTCGCCGTCGCGGGTTACGGCGAAGCCGGCGAAGGCGACGAGCGAGCCGACCACCGACAGCAGCCAGGCGACGACGACGGCGGCGGCGACCAGCAGCGCGATTCCGAGGGTGTCGGTCGGGAGGCGGTCGAGGACCCTGTCGGTCGCGCTCTGGCCGAGCAGGTCGTCGCCGATCGCGAAGGCGGCCCCGACGAGCGGCAGCAGCATCCCGAGCTGGGGCGCGGTCAGGCCGACGAGCAGCAGCCCGCGCGGCGACAGCCGCCACTCGGGGAGGTCGACGTCCGTCGGCTCGGGCAGGCCGGCGGCGGCGCGCAGCGTCGCGGTCTCGGCCGGGCTGACGGCGCGCAGCACGATCTCTCCCTTCTCGCCGCCGCCGGCGGTCTGGACGTGCAGCTCGTAGACGCCGAACATGCGCTGGATCGGGCCCTGCGCGGTGTCGATCGAATGGACGCGGCTGAGCGGGACGACGGTCTCGTCGGGGGAGACGACGCCGTGGCGGTGGCGGATCGCGCCGTCGGCGATCTCGTACGTCTCGGCGCGCCAGCGCAGGTAGCCGACGACCACGGCGACCGCCGCGCCCACGACGCCGACGAGCACGAGGAACGTTCCAAGCCGGCCCGACCGCGAGCCGACGATCAGCAGGATGACGAGGCTGAACAGCGCGTTGCGGACGTCGTCGAGCGCGGATAGGACGGCGCCGGCGGGGTGGAGGCGGCGGGCGGCGAGCGTGGGGTGAGGCGGCTCGGCGCCGCCGGGCTCGCCGCTCTCCTCAGACATCGTCCGGGCGCTGCGCGAGCTGGGCGATGCGGTCGCGGATCTCGGCGGCGGTCGCGGGCGGCAGCGCGGGGATCGTGTGCGAGCCGCCGGCGGTGTGGATCGCGACGGAGCGCAGGTCGAGTCGGTCGGAGAGCCAGTTGCGCTTGGTGTCGACGTGCTGGACGCGGATCGTCGGGATCAGCGTGCGGGTGACGGTGAAGACGCCGCGGCGCAGGTCGATCTCCTCGTCGCGCAGCTCGTAGCGCCAGTTTCGCCAGCGCAGATGGGGCTCGACCAGCAGCAGGAGCAGGGCGAGCGCGACGCCGGCGATCCGGATAGCCGGCGGCGCCCACTCCGGGACGTCCTCGGAGCCGGCGAGCGCCCCCGCGCCGGCGAAGGCACCGAACAGCAGGGGAACCACCAGACCAAGCGACTGCAGCGCGAACAGCAGCCGCGCCTGACCGGGCAGGCGCTGGGTCGGCTCGGGGGTGGCCTCGATCGCGGCCGTCCCGATCAGAAGAGCTGCGCGTCGACGACCATCGCCGCGAACAGCAGCGCGAGGTACAGCAGCGAGTAGAGGTAGAGCCGCAGGGCGGCCGGGCGGCTCGGGTTGCGGTAGAGCCGGATCGCGAACGCGATGAAGATGCCGCCGAGCACGACCGACGCCGCCAGGTACGGCACGCCGAACCCGCCGGCGCAGAACGGCAGCTGGGTGATCGCGTAGAGCAGCAGCGAGTAGAGGACGATCTGGCGGCGCGTCTCCCGCTCGCCGCGGACGACCGGCATCATCGGCACGTCGACCTTCGCGTACTCGTCCTTCATCAGCAGCGACAGCGCCCAGAAGTGGGGCGGGGTCCAGTAGAAGACGATCGCGAACAGGTAGAGCGCGGTCCAGCTCAGGCTGCCGGTGGCCGCGGCCCAGCCGACCAGCGGCGGTACCGCGCCGGCGGCGCCGCCGATGACGATGTTCTGCGGCGTCGAGCGCTTCAGCCAGACGGTGTAGACCACCGTGTAGCCGAGGAAGCCGGATAGCGACAGCACCGCCGCGAGCGAGTTGACGCCGACGGCGAGCATCGCGAACGCCAGTGCCCCGAGCACGATGCCGTAGATCAGCGCGGCATTGGGCGAGACGCGCCCGGACGCGACCGGCCGGTCGGCTGTGCGCGCCATCTGCGCGTCGATGTCGCGGTCGTACCAGTGGTTGACCGCGCCGGCGCCTCCGGCCGACAGGTAGCCGCCGAGGCAGGTCAGCAGGACCAGCCCGATCGACGGATCGCCGGCGATGTACATCGTCGTGACCGTCGTGAAGATCAGCAGCGACTGGACCTTCGGCTTGGTCATCTCGACGTAGTCGGCGACGACCTGACGCGCCCGCGAGCGCGGCGGCGCGGCGGCTACGGCGGTCTGGGTGCTGGCTCCTTGGGGCGGCATGGCTGGCTCAGGCGGACAGAGCCTCTGGGCTCCGCTCGCCGGGAGGAGACTCTAAGGCCTGTGGGACTCTGAAGAGCTGAAGGGCGAGACCGGCTAGCGTCGCCCACAGCAGGGTGCCGACCGCGAGGTGCGCCACGATCAGCGCCTCGTACTCCTCGAGCCAGACGTTGAGCGCCCCGAGGAGCAGCTGCAGGCCGAGGATCCCGAGCGCGACCCAGGCGTAGCGGACCACGCTAGGACTCGGCCGCCGGCGCAGCGTGAGCACGACCAGCCACAGCACCAGCAGCGTCGTCAGGTACACGAAGACGCGGTGGGTGAGGTGGATGTCGACCAGGCGCGTCTGGCCGAACGGCAGGAAGTCGCCGTTGCAGCTCGGGAACTCCCGGCCGCAGGCGTGGTGGGCGCCGTCGCCCAGCTCGTAGTCGGCGCGGCCGTAGTTCTGGGTGCCGGCCATGTAGCCGCCGGCGACGATCGTGCAGAACGCGAACGCGCTCGTGACGAGCGCCAGCGGCCGGTAGCCGCGTCCGCCGCTCGGCGGCTCGGCGCCGAGGTTCTCCGGCTTGGTCACGCGCCAGATGAAGATCAGCAGCGCGAGGAAGATCATCGCCAGGCCGAGGTGGGCGGCGACGAGCAGCTCGTCGAGGTCGTTCTCGACGGTCGCGGCGCCGAGCAGGCCCTGGACGATCACCAGCACGGTCGCGGCCGTAGTCGCGCGGACGAGCGGGCGGTTGCCGCGATGGTTGCGCCAGGCCAGCGCGGTGAGCGCGATCGACATCAGCCCGACGATCCCCGCGACGGTGCGGTGGGTGTACTCGATGATCGTGTTGACGTCGAGCCCGGGGACGACCGCCCCGTTGCAGAACGGCCAGCCGTGGAACCCGGAGTTAGCGGGGCCGCAGCCGAGGCCGGACCCCGAGACGCGGACGATCCCGCCGACCAGGATCAGCAGGAACGTCATGGCGATCGTGGCCAGCGCGAGCCGCTGGATGGTGCGGTTCGAGCCAGCCGCGGCGCCAGTGTCGGCGCCGGGGGTGGCGGGGGTCACGTGCCCGAGGCTACCGGCTGCGCGACACTGCCGGCGGCCTCACCGGACCGGGCGACCTCGCGACGGATGTCCTTCATCGGCTCGACCGAGCGGACGCGCGGCACGACGTCGAAGTTGTTCACCGGCGGCGGCGACTGGACGTAACCACTCGAGCGTGTTGCCCTTCCACGGGTCGTTGCCCGCGGGCTTGCCGCTTGCGGTCAGGAGCGCAGCGCGTTGACCACGCGTGATCAGCACGCCGATGCCGAGCATGAACGAGCCGATCGTCGAGATCAGGTTGTAGTCGTCCGACGCCGAGGTCGCCGGAGTAGTCGTAGATGCGGCGCTGCATGCCGGACAGGCCGGCGGAGTGCTGCATCAGGAAGAGTCAGGTTGAAGCCGATGAACATCAGCCAGAACGAGATCTTGCCGAGCCCCTCGCTGATCAGCCGGCCGGTCATCTTCGGGAACCAGTAGTAGACGCCCGGCGAAGACGCCGAACACGCGAGCCGCCGAACAGCACGTAGTGGAGGTGGGCGACGACGAAGTAGCTGTCGTGCAGCTGCTAGTCGACGGGGACGACGGCCGAGTATCACGCCGGTGATGCCGCCGATCACGAACATCGTCAGGAAGCGCGGCCGCGAAGAAGAGCGGCGTCTTGAAGACGATCGAGCCCCCCCACAGCGTCGCGATCCAGTTGAAGATCTTGATGCCCGTCGGGACCGCGATCAGCATCGTCGAGAGCATGAAGAAGCTCTGCACGACGGGCAGGCCGACGCGTGAACATGTGGTGCGCCCAGACCAGCAAGCCGAGGAACGCGATCGCCGCCGTCGAATGCCGCGACCGCCTTGTAGCCGAAGATCGGCTTGCGGCTGAAGACCTGCAGGACCTCCGAGATGATCCCGAAGTACGGCAGGATCATGATGTAGACGGCGGGGTGGCCGAAGAACCAGAAGCCGTGCTGCCACAGCACGTCGCCGCCGCCGGACGGGTCGAAGAAGGCGGTGCCGAAGTGGCGGTCGGTCAGCAGCATCAGCAGGGCCGCCGCGAGCGCCGGCGTGCCGCGATCAGCTGGTAGCTGTAGATCAGGATCGCCCAGACGAACAGCGGCATGCGGTGCCAGGTCATGCCGGGCGTGCGCATGTTGAGGATCGTCACCATGAAGTTGATCGCGCCGACCAGCGACGACAGCCCGGTGAGGTGGACCAGGAAGATCCATGCGTCGACGCCCTCCGCCTGGCATGTAGGCGTCGTCGGAGAGCGGCGCGTAGGAGGTCCAGCCGGCCTGCGGCGGCTCCCAGAAGAGGCTCGCGTAGAAGGCGATTCCGCCGAAGGCGAGCAGCCAGAACGACAGCGCGTTGAGGCGCGGGAACGCCATGTCGCGCGCGCCGATCATCAGCGGGACGAAGTAGTTGCCGAAGCCGCCATCACCGGGATGATGAACAGGAAGATCATCATCGTGGCGTGCATCGACACGAGCTCGTTGTAGGTCTCGCGCGTTGAACAGCGTGCTGTCCGGCAGCGCCAGCTGCAGCCGCACGATCAGCGCCGCGACGCCACCGAGGATGAAGAAGACGAAGGTGGCGACGAAGTACAGGATCCCGATCTTCTTGTGATCGGTCGTCGTCAGCCAGGCCAGCCAGCCCTTCTGCTCGGGCGGGAGGCCGTGCATGACGATCTCCGGTCGCAGGGCTGTCGTGTCGGGGGTCGCCATGGTCTAGCGGTCCTTCCTCTGCTGGGCGAGCGCATCCTGGGACGCCGCGAGGTCAGCCTTCTGTCGCTCGAGGAAGGCGGTGTACTCGGGCGGTGAGACCGCCCGCACGCGAGCGCGCATGTCGGCGTGGCCCGAGCCGCAGAGCTCGGCGCACTGGCCGATGAAGACGCCCGGCTTGGAGATCTTGAACCAGGTCTTGTTGACGAAGCCCGGGACCGCGTCCATCTTGCCGCCGAGCTTCGGGATCCACCAGGAGTGGATGACGTCGGAGGCCGTCAGATTGAGGATCACGGTCGTGTCGGTCGGGACGACCATCTCGTAGTAGCTGAAGGCGCCGCCGGGGTAGTCGTAGCGCCACAGGTACTGCTGGCCGTTGACGTCGATCGTCAGGTTCTCGCTCGAGCTCTTCGGCGGCGCCGGCTGGTCGATCGAGGCGACCTGGACGCCGCGCGCGAGGCCGTCGGGGCCGGACGGCGGCGGGTTCTTGATGTCGCCGAGGTAGAAGAAGGTCACGACCGCCAGCACGACGACGATCACCGTGGCGCCGATCGTCCAGCCGAGCTCGAGCGTCGTGTTGCCGTGGATCTGCGCGCCCTCCTGCGGGCCGTCGCGGCGGGCGCGGTACTTGACGAGCGCCCAGATCAGCGTGCCCTCGACGAGGATGAAGATCACGACGCCGACGTAGAGGATGATCTTGTAGAGCGAGTCGATGCTGTCGGCGTTCGGCGAGCCGCCGGACTCCGGGGTGAACATGTCGGCCATCGCCGCGGGGGCGGCGCAGAGCGCCAGCACGACGCCCGCGGAGAGCGCGAGCAGGGCGAGACGACGGGGGTGGGGAGGACGGACGGCGGGCAAAGCGCGCGGAATCATAGCCTCAGCGCCCCCGGAACTCGGGTGAGCGCTTCTGGACGAACGCCAGACCGCCCTCGACGAAGTCCTTCGAGCGGGCCAGCGAGTGCTGCAGCTCGGCCTCGAGATCCAGCTGACCGTCGAGGTTCGGGTAGAGCGTCGCGTTGAGCGCCTGCTTGGCGCTGGCGTAGGCGAGCGTCGGCCCGGAGGCGAGGCGCTCGACCAGCGCGTCGGCGGCGCCCAGCAGCTCTCCGTCGGGGTGGACGGCGTTGATCAGGCCCCAGTCGAGGGCCTGTGCGGCCGGGATCCGCTCGGCGAGCAGCGCCATCTCGAAGGCGCGCGTCTTGCCGACGCGGGCGGGCACGAACAGCGTCGAGCCGCCGTCGGGCATCAGGCCGATGTTGGCGAAGGCGAGCTGGAAGAAGGCGGACTCGGCGGCGAGCACCAGGTCGCCGGTCAGCGCGAGCGAGACGCCGATCCCGGCGCAGGGGCCGTTGACCGCGACGACGACCGGCTTCGGCATCGTGCGCAGGCCGACGAGGCTCGGGTGGAAGAGGTCGTTGAGGCGGCTGCGGATGTCGGGCATGCCGTCGTCGGCGGTCTCGTCGAAGCCGGCCTTGAGATCGGCGCCCGAGGAGAACGCGCGCCCGGCGCCGGTCACCAGGACCGCGCGCACCGACTCGTCGCTGGCGGGGCCGGTGACGACCGCCTTCAGGTCCTCGCCGAACTGGGTGTTCCAGGCGTTGAGCGTCTCGGGGCGATTCAGGACTATTCGTCCGACGCCGCCTTCCTGCTCCCAGTTGACCGTCTCGTAGCTCACCTTTGCTCCTGTTTAGCTCGATCTGCGGCGGCAACCGTATCCTGGCCGCATGCTGATCGACTCGGTGGCCTGGCTCGGACATGCCAGCTTCCGCGTCCAGACTAGGGGCGCGACGGTCTACATCGACCCCTACCGGGTGCCCGCCGGAGCGCCTCCGGCCGATCTGATCCTGGTCACCCACGGCCACTACGACCATTTCTCGCCGCGTGACGTGGAGGCGCTGGCGCACGACGACACGTGGCTGATCGCGCCGCCTGCGGTCGCCGAGCGGGTCAGCGGGCGCGTCGCGTCGATCGCGCCCGGCGAGACGATCGAGCTCGAGTACCTGCATGGCATCGACGTGACGGCCGTCGCCGCCTACAACACGTCGAAGCGCGACAGCGACGGCGAGGCGTTCCACCCGCGAACCGCGGGCGGCGTCGGCTTCGACCTCAACGTGCGCGGCGAGCGGCTCTACCACGCCGGTGACACCGACGTGATCCCCGAGATGGACAGGGTCGTCGGCGTCGACGTGGCGCTGCTGCCGGTCTGCGGGACCTACGTGATGACCGCCGGCGAGGCGGTCGAGGCGGCGCGGCGGATCCAGCCGCGGATCGCCGTGCCCTCGCACTGGGGCAGCCACCTCGGCACGCGCGCGGATGCCGAGGCGTTCGCCGAGCGCGCCCCGGTCGAGGTGCGGATTCTCGACCCGGCCGACTGACCCCGGCGGTAAGCTGGCCGCGCTTTGCGAAGCTCGCGCGCCCTCCGAACGCTCGCGTGGGGCGCCGTCGCGGTCGGTATCGCCACGCCGCTGCTGCGTCACCGCCTAAGGCTCAAGCCCCAGGTCGTGACGGCCCTGTCGTTTCAGGCGCCGGTCGCCCTGGCGCTCGCCACCCCGCGCACGCGGCTGCGCGACGCCGGCATCTACGCGCTCCAGATGTGGGCCTACTACGCCCACTACGACATGCCCGACGACGATCCGGACGCCCTGCTGCGGCGGACGAGGGTCGACTACCCGATCCGCGTCGACCGCCTGATCGGCTGCGGCGAGCCGCCGACGACCCGCCTGCAGCGCGCGCTCGGGACCCCGGGCGAGGTGCGCCCGCACGACCTCGCCCTGTCGATGGTCCACTGGGCCTGGTTCATCGTGCCGCACGGCACCGCGGCCTATCTCCTGATGCGCCACCACGACCGCTTCGTGCGTGGCGCGGCGATGACCGCGGCGACGTTCGACCTCGGCCTGGTCATCTACTGGGCGGTGCCGACCGCGCCGCCGTGGTACGCCGCGGAGAGCGGTCGGATGGCGCCGGTGCGGCGGATCATGGTCGAGTCCGGCGAGCGCTTCTGGAAGCGCTTCTGGCGACCGCTCTACGATGGGTTGGAGGGCAATCCCTTCGCAGCCATGCCATCACTGCACTTCGGCACATCGGTAATGGCCGCCCGGGTGCTGTCCGAGGTCGGCAGGGGGCCGGGCGCTCTGGGTTGGGCCTACGCAACGACGCTTGGCTTCGGCCTGGTCTATCTCGGCGAGCACTACGTCGTCGACCTGATCGCCGGCTTCGCGCTCTCCGAGGTCGTGCGACGCGGCACCCCGATCGCGGCTCCCACGGTGCTGAGGGCGGCGAAGGCGATTCAGCGTCTGGAGCCCGGGGCAGCCTGATGCCGATGACGGCCTCCGCCGAAGACCACGACGAGGACGTCTACGAGGAGGACCACGAGGAGGACGAGCGCGTATCGGGCATGGGCGCGATGCTGCTCGACCGGCGCCGGCTGACCCTCGGGGCGCTGCTGGTGCTGGCACTGGTGGCGGCGATCTACGTTCTGTTCCCGCGCATCGTCGGCCTCAACGGCGAGCTGGCGCGGATCAGCGACGCCGCCTGGTACTGGGTCGTCATCGCGGTCGCCTTCAACGTCCTGGCGTTCGGGGCCTACGTCGCGCTGTTTCGCGGCGTGCTCGGCGGCAACGCCTCGGCGGGGGTGCGGCGGCGGCTCGACGCCAGCGCCAGCTACCAGATCACGATGGCCGGGCTGGCCGCCACGCGGGTCTTCTCGGCGGCGGGCGCCGGCGGGATCGCGCTGAGCTATTGGGCGCTGCGCAAGGCGGGCATGCCGCGGCGGCGGTCGGCCTGCCGGATGGTCGCCTTCCTGGTGCTGATGTACTCGGTCTACGGCATCGCGCTGATCCTCTTCGGGGTACTGCTGCGAACCGGCGTGCTGCCGGGCGAGGCGCCGGTCGCGGGGACGATCGTGCCGGCCGGGCTGGCCGGCGGGGCGATGGTGATCGCCGGGCTGATCGCGCTGATCCCGGGCGATCTCGAGCGGCGGCTGTCGAGCTTCAAGGGCAAGGGCCGGTTCGCGCGCACGGCGGCGAAGCTGGCGCCCGTCCCCGCGACCGCGGCGACCGGGATCCGGACCGCGTTCGACTACGTCCGCCATCCGCGTCGCGGCGCGCTCGCGATCAGCGGCGCGGTCGGCTTCTGGGCGGCGAACATCGGCGTCCTGTGGGCGAGCTTCGAGGCGTTCGGCGGCTCGGTCCCGTTCGGCGTGCTCGTGCAGGGCTTCTTCGTCGGGATGGCGGCGAACCTGATCCCGTCGCCGGCCGGCGGGGTGGGCTCGGTCGACGCCGGGATGATCGGCGCCTTCGTGCTGTTCGGCATCCCGGCCGGGATCGTCTTCCCGGCTGTGCTGACATACCGGGTGATCGCCTTCTGGCTGCCGATCCCGCCGGGGATCGTCGCCTTCCTCCAGCTGCGGCGCACGGTCGCCGGCTGGGAGGAGGAACGTCAGGGGGCTGGCTATACTTCACAAAGTAAAGTGAGAGCGGAGGCATCGACTTGAGCGAGCAGAAGATCGAGAACGTGATCATCGTCGGCAGCGGTCCCGCCGGCTACACGGCCGCGCTCTACACCGCCCGCGCCGACCTCGAGCCGCTCGTCGTCGAGGGCTTCCAGTGGGGCGGCCTGCTGCAGCAGACGACCGACGTCGAGAACTTCCCCGGCTACCCCGAGGGGGTCATGGGGCCGGAGATGATGCAGCAGTTCCGCACCCAGGCCGAGCGCTTCGGAACCCGCTTCGTGACCGACGACGCGACCCGCATCGAGCTGTCCGACGGTGGGATCCAAAAGGTCTACGTCGGCGATCAGGAATACCTGGCGCGCAGCGTCGTGCTGGCGATGGGCGCCGATCCGCGCAAGCTCGGCGTGCCGGGCGAGGAGGAGCTGGCCGCCCGCGGCGTCTCCTACTGCGCGACCTGCGATGCCGCCTTCTACCGCGGCAAGCGCACGATCATCGTCGGCGGCGGCGACACCGCTATGGAGGAGGCGACCTTCCTCGCGAAGTTCGCCGACGACGTCAAGGTGATCCACCGCCGCGACGAGTTCCGCGCCTCGGCGATCATGCTCGACCGGGCTCGCGCGACCGACAACATCGAACTGCTGACGCCCTACGCCGTCGACCGCTTCGAAGCGGGGGAGAGCGGCGTGCTGGCGCGCGCGGTGCTGTCCAGCACCGATGGCGGCGAGGACCGGACGATCGAGCTCGACGGCGCGTTCATCGCGATCGGCCACAGCCCGAACTCGCAGCTCGTCGCCGACCAGGTCGACGTCGACGAGAGCGGCTACGTCCAGGTCGACGGCCGTTCCAGCCGCACCAAGCTGGGCGGGGTCTTCGCGGCGGGCGACCTGATCGACAACACCTACCGCCAGGCGATCACCGCGGCCGGCTCCGGCTGCGCCGCGGCGCTCGACGCCGAGGCATACCTGCGCGACGCCCCGATCGACCCGGAGGCTCACTGGGAGCCGGATCCGGACAAGGCCGAGGCTGCCGCGGAGGCGGCGGCGCGGTCGTAGCCGCTGTGGCTCGCGGCTAGCGAGTTAGTCCGCGCGCAGCGCCGACCAGGCGGCGTCGGCGAGCGCGGGTGTGGCGTCGGTCAGGCTCGGCAGCGAGCGCGCGATCCCGTGCTCGAGCGCCGTGCGGGCGTACTCCTGCGCGGGGCCGAACCAGACGGCGTAGAGCAGCGGCAGCGGCAGCTCGCGCAGCTCTCCGGCGCCGACGTGCGGGCTGTACCAGAGGAGGATCGTCTCGAACGTGAGCCGGTTGATCGCGTCGACCTGCTCGCGGACCAGATCGGCGACCTCGGTCTCGCGGCGGCGCAAGAGGAAGCGCGCCCGCGCCGGGTTGTCGTCGCACCAGTGCAGGTGGTGCTCGACTGCGCGGCGCACGCCCTCCTCGGCGCCGGCGCCCCGCAGCGCCTGGTTGAGCCCGTCGGCGCCAGTCGTCGAGCGAGTCGACGTAAAGCGCCCCGGCGATCCCCTCCTTGTTGCCGAAGTAGTGGTAGATCGTGCCGACGCTGACCTCGGACCGCAGCTTGATGTCCTTGATCGTCGTCGCGCTGTAGCCCATCACGTCGAACATCTGGAGGGCCTCGTCCAGCACCCGCTGGGCCTGTGGGTTGCGCGGCATGTTGTGGAAACCCTAGAACGTCGTTCTAGAAATTCGTTCCAGCGTTTCGGGCCTACGCCGCGGCGGCCGCAGGCGGCTCAGCGGTTGCGGGGCTCGGCACAGAAGCCGCGTCCTTCGCTGGAACCCGGCTCATCGCGCGCTCGGCGAGCGCGGTGATCGTCAGGCTGGGGTTGACGCCCGGGTTGGCGGGGACGGCGGCGCCGTCGCAGACGAGCAGGTTCTCGTAGCCGAAGACGCGCTGGTCGCGGTCGACGACGCCGCTGTCGGGATCGGCTCCGATCACCGCTCCGCCGAGGATGTGGGCGGTCGTCGGGACGTTGAAGGCGGCCTCGGCGAACGCAGCTCTGGGCGACGCCGCCGGTGCGGGCGGCGAACCACTCGGCGGCCTGGTTGGCGACCGGGATGAAGGTCGGGATCGGCTTCTCGGGGTCCTGCTCGGTCTGGAGCTTGACGCGGCCGTCGCGGGTCGGCTTCGGGCGCAGCGCGATCGCGTTGTCGAGCGTCTGCATCACCAGCAGGATGATCGTCCGCTGCGACCAGCCCGGGCGGCCCATCAGGGAGAGGAAGCGGAGTGGGTGGCGCAGCAGCGTGCCGAGCAGCTTCAGCGGGCGCGTCATCCGCGTCCCGTCGCCGACCAGCAGCGTGTTGAGCAGCTTCATCGAGCCGCCGGCGCGGCCGTAGACCACCGTCTCGATGTGGGTGTCGGGGTCCGGGTAGATGCTCGAGGTGATCGCGACCCGCTCGCTGTAGTCGACCCCGTCGTCGGGCGCGGTCACTGCGAGGATCGCCTCGCTGTTGGTCCGGACGAGGTCGCCGAGCCGGCGCGACAGGCGCGGCAGCGAGCCGCTGTGACGGCAGTTCGCGAGCAGGGTGTTGGTGCCGAGCGGGCCGGCTGCGACCACGACGCCGCGCGCGGTGTGGACGCGGCGGTCGCGACGGCGGCCGCGCGCGCCCGGCCGCTCGGTGATCACGAAGTAGCCCTCGGAGCCGTCCGGGGCCCCGAGCGGCTGGACATCGACGACCTCGCGCTCGGCCATCACGTCGACGCCGCGGCGCTCGGCGAGCCAGAGGTAGTTCTTGACGAGCGTGTTCTTGGCCCCCTGCGGGCAGCCGACCATGCAGCGGCCGCAGCGCGTGCAGCCGGTCCGCGGCGGCCCCTCGCCGCCGAAGTAGGGATCGGCGACGGTCTCGCCGGGCGCGCCGAGGAAAACGCCGACGCGGGCGCGGCGGTAGGTGTCGGCGACGCCGAGCTCGTCGCCGAACTCGCGCAGCAGGTCGCCGGCCTCGTCGTCCTGGTCGTAGTCGACCACGCCGAGCATCCGCTGGGCCTCGTCGTAGTGCGGCGCCAGCTCGGCCTCCCAGTCGCCCAGCGCGCTCCACTGCGGGTCCTCGAAGAAGCGCGGGAGCGGAACGTAGAGCGTGTTCGCGAAGCCGAGGCTGCCGCCGCCGACGCCGCTGCCAGAGACCACGGTGACGTCCTTGAAGTTCGTCAGCCGGAAGATCCCGCGCAGCCCGAAGCGGGGATTCCAGAAGTAGCGCCGCAGATCCCACGTCGAGCGCGGCAGCTCGTCGTCGGCGTAGCGGCGGCCGGCCTCCAGCACGCCGACCGAGTAGCCCTTCTCGGCCAGCCGCAGCGCGGAGACGCTGCCGCCGAAGCCGGATCCGACCACGAGCCAGTCGAAGTCGTAGCTGTGCCCGGCGGTGCTCACGGGCGCCAGCCTAGCGACTCGACTGGCTGGCCAGCCAGGACTAGCGGCGGCAGGTGCGGACGGCGCCGTCGTAGGTCGCCCGGCGACCGTCGGTCGTCGTCACCAGCGCGCGCAGCGGAAGCTTGCGCCCGCGCGGCAGGGCGCGCTTGGAGACGCGGACCATGAACGGCGTCCGGCGGGTGCCGCGCAGCTTGCGCGCGCCGCGGTAGTAATCGACGCGCAGGATCTCGCCGAGGTCGCGTCCGGAGACGGCCAGCTCGACGTCGCGATCGACGCACTTCGCCGCCGCTCGCGCTCCCTGCTTGCGGCCCTTGCCCTTGCGCTTCGGTTTCGGTGGCGCCACCTGACGCGCCGCCAGCTTCAGCCGCGGCCGGCTCGCGCCGCACGCGACCGCCCCGCGGCACGCCTGCAGCCGGCGCAGCCGCTTGGCCATCGCGGTGCGGATCGGCAGGTAGGCGTCGACGTCCTCGAGGTTGCGCAGCTGGAAGGGGTCCTTGCGCAGGTCGTAGAGCTCGTACTCGCCGGTCGTCTTGTGCTCGATCCAGACGTAGCGCGGGTTGCGCAGCGCACGGAACATCGGCACGCCGTTGGCGCCGACGCCGTTCTCGAGCACGATCTCGCGGCCCAGCTCGCGCGCCGGGTCCTCGATCACCCCGAACAGCGAGCTGCCGTCCATCAGGCGCTGCGGCGTCGCGTCGGCGGCGTCGACGATCGTCGGCGCCCAGTCGATGTTCGAGACGAGGTTGCCGAGCTTGCGGCCGCGCGGCACGCCCGGCCCGCGCACGATCAGCGGGATCCGCGCCGACTCCTCGTAGGGCAGCACCTTCTCCGAGGCGATCCGGTGCTCGCCGTGGAAGAAGCCGTTGTCGGAGGTGTAGACGACGAGCGTGTCCTCCAGCTCGCCGTTGCGCTGGAGCGCGTTGAGCACCGCGCCGACGGCGTCGTCGACCGACAGCAGCGACTCCAGCTCCTGCTGGTAGTTCTCCTGGATCGCGGCGATCCACTCCGGGGTCAGTCGCGGCCGGTCGGAGACGATCTGCGGCTTGCGCGAGACGTCGGCCTCGTCGAAGCTCGGAGGGCGCGGCAGCTGCCGGTCGGCGAAGTAGTTCCGGTGGCGGGGCGCCGGATAGGGGGTCGGGAGCAGCGGCGGGTCGTCCGACTCGATCGGGAAGCCGCTGTGCGGCGCGGGGAAGGTCAGCGACAGGAAGAACGGCTGGCCCGACGGCGCGGCCTGGTCGATCAGCTCGGCGGCGCGGCGGCCGTAGAAGTCGGTCTGGTGCTCGCCGGGATGGTCGGCCCCGGGCCGGTTGAAGATCTGGCCGTTCTCGTTGGTCTGCCAGCGCTCGAAGTTGAAGACCTGCTCGCCGACCGCCGACACCCAGTCGTTCCAGCCGGGCGGCACCTCGGCCATGTTCGGGTTCTGGACGCCGTAGCCGTTGAGGTAGCGGCCGACGTGCATCGTGCGGTAGCCGGCGGCCTGGAGCCAGAGCGGGAGCGTGTTCGAGTTGTCGAAGCGGGTGTAGCCGCCGAACGGCCCGGCGTTGTGCAGCACGCCGTGGTTGTGCGAGTACTGGCCGGAGTAGTAGGTGGCCCGCGACGGGCAGCAGAGCGGGTAGCTGGAGATCGTCTGGGTGAACGTCGTGCCCTGGGTCTGGAGCAGGCTGACGTTGCGCTGGACCGACGTCGAGGCGACGGTCTGGTCGTCGGTCATGATGAAGACGATGTTCGGCTTGGCCTGCGCCGCCGCGGGGGCGCCGAGCAGCAGCGCCGCCACCGTGGCGACCGCGAGCGCCAGCGGCCGGCTAGAGGAACGCATGGCCCTCGCCCCGGTAGGTCGGGACCTCGTCGACGATCTCGCCGCCCGCAAACAGGTGGAGCGTGTCGAAGCGCTCGCACAGCTCGCCCGCCTTGGCGTGGCGCAGGTAGACGTTGTCGCCGACCGCCAGCGTCCGCGCCGCGGCCCCCTTGACCGGCGTCTGGACCTCGCCGGCGCCCTCGAGCCCGTCGAGCGACAGGCCGGCCGGCAGGTACGGCTCGGGCAGCCGGTCCTTGCCCGCCGCGCCCGAGGCGACGTAGCCGCCGCCGAGCAACGTGACGGTGCCGGCGCGCGGCCGGCGCACGACCGGCAGCGCGAACATCGCCGCCGGAACCTGCTCGAACGCCGTGTAGCGGTCGAACAGCGTCGAGGCGTAGAAGCCCGAGCCCGCGGTGACCTCGGTCACGGCGTCCTCGGCGGCGGTCGTGTGCAGGCTGCCGGTGCCGCCGCCGTTGACCAGCTCGACCGGGGCCACCGCGCGCACCGCGGCGACGATCGCCGCCCGCCGCTCGGCGATCTCGGCGACCGAGGCGCGCTGCATCGCCCGGATCGCGGGGCCCTGAAGCGGCTTGCCGAGCGGGCGGTCGCCGACCCCGGCGATGTGTCCCTCGTAGCCCATCAGTGCCGCCAGCTCGAACTGGGGACGCCGCTCGATCTCGCGCGCCAGGGCGGCCGCCTGCGCGGGGGTCCGGATCGGCGAGCGCTTCGGGCCGATCGTCGCCAGCCCGCCCGGCAGCCGGTAGCCGGTGTCGAACTCGACGCAGAGTCGCAGCGGCGCCGCCGGATCGGGCGCGGCCCGGGCGACGAAGTCGAGCTGCTCGACCGAGTCGACCATCACGATCGGCCGGTCGTCGTCCTCGATCGCCGCCAGCTCGCGCAGCGACGCGCGATCGGCGGTCGGGTAGGCGAGCAGCAGGTCGCCGAACCCCTGCCCGCGCAGCCAGAGCGTCTCGGCCAGCGTGAACGTCATCAGGCCCCGGAACCCGGGATCGCGGGCAAGGATGCGGTCCAGCAGCTCACGGCAGCGAACCGACTTGCTCGCCACGCGGATCGGCTTGCCGTCCGCGCGGGCGAGCATCGACGCCGCGTTGGCCCACATGGCGTCGAGGTCGACGAGCGCGAACGGGGCGTCCAGCCCCGCGCACGCTCGCTCGAAAACCTCGAAGGTCAGGCTGTAACCCCTGTCAGGCACCAGCCGGCTTCACGCGGAAGCCGTAGTTCCCCGCGCCGCGCCGGAAGGTGCCGGTCTGCGGGTCCAGCGCCCACGGACGCGGCAGGATGCCGTCGTAGTCGTTGTCGAGGAACTTCGTGAACAGCCGCGACGCCTGCGAGCAGCTCGGTCCGCCCACTCCCGACAGCAGCGTGATCGTGTACGGGCCCTTCGGCAGCCGCAACGCGCCGATCCGGTCGTTGTGCAGGACGCGGAAGGTGCCCGGGCAGAGGTTGCCGTAGCTGGGTTGACGGCCGCCACCGCCGCCGCCGCTCGGGTTCGCGACGCGCACGACGCTGAAACCGACGCCGCTGTTGCCGCGCGAGAACGACTGGGCGCGGACGTTCAGCTTCCAGGGGCGCGGCAGGACGCCGTCCCAGTCCTCGAGGAAACGGGCGAACCACTGGGTCGACGCCGCGCAGGAGAGTCCGCCGCGGACGGTCACCTGGTAGTCGCCGGCCTGCAGCTTCAGCTTGCCGATCTGGTCGTTGTGCAGCACGTGGAAGGTCGCCGGGCAGACGGACGCGGACTGCGCCGAGGCGGCCGTCGCGGGCATCAGCGCCGCGAGCGATAAGAGTGCGGTAGCGATGAGGGCGCGGCGAAGGATCTTGGGCATGCGTGGAAGCTACCGCGCGAGGGGGCCAGGTACGGTTGTGCTGTGAGCCATCCGAACAGCTTCGGTGCTCGCGCGACCCTCCAGGTCGGCGGCACGAAACACGAGATCTTCCGCCTCGACGCCCTCCAGTCGCAGTTCGACGTGGCGCGGCTGCCCTACTCGCTCAAGATCCTGCTCGAGAACCTGCTGCGCAACGAGGACGGCGAGTCCGTCACGCGCCGAGGACATCGAGAACGTCGCGACCTGGGTCGCCACCGACGAGCCGTCGAAGGAGATCGCCTACACGCCCAGCCGCGTGCTGATGCAGGACTTCACCGGCGTCCCGGCGATCGTCGACCTCGCCGCGATGCGCGACGCGATGGAGGACCTCGGCGGCGACCCGACGCGGATCAACCCGCTGCGTCCCGGTCGAGCTGGTGATCGACCACTCGATCCAGGTCGACGAGCTTCGCCGAGCGGCTCGCCTTCCAGAAGAACGCCGAGCGCGAGTTCGAGCGCAACCACGAGCGCTACGCCTTCCTGCGCTGGGGCCAGGGCGCGTTCGACAACTTCGCGGTCGTGCCGCCGAACACCGGCATCTGCCACCAGGTCAACCTCGAGTACCTGTCGCGCGTGGTCACCGCCCGCGACGGCCAGGCGTTCCCCGACACGCTCGTCGGGACCGACTCGCACACCACGATGGTCAACGGCCTCGGCGTGCTCGGCTGGGGCGTCGGCGGGATCGAGGCCGAGGCGGCGATGCTCGGCCAGCCGGTGTCGATGCTGCTGCCGCAGGTCGTCGGCTTCCGGCTCGACGGGCGAGCTGCCCGAGGGCGCGACCGCCACCGACCTCGTGCTGACCGTCACCGAGCTGCTGCGCGAGCACGGCGTCGTCGGCCGCTTCGTCGAGTTCTACGGGCCCGGCCTGCCGAACCTGCCGCTCGCCGACCGCGCGACGATCGGCAACATGTCGCCGGAGTTCGGCTCGACCTGCGCGATCTTCCCGGTCGACGCCGAGACGCTGCGCTACCTCGAGTTCACCGGCCGCCCGGCCGAGCAGATCGAGCTGGTCGAGGCCTACGCCCGAGAGCAGGGCATGTTCCACGAGCGCGGGCAGCGAGGACGCCGTCTACTCCGACACGCTCGAGCTCGACCTCAGCACCGTCGAGCCGAGCCTCGCGGGCCCGAAGCGGCCGCAGGACCGGATCGCGCTGTCGGCGACGGCGAACGACTTCCTCGCCGAGCTGAGCGACGCCGAGGACGGTAAGCAGACCGACGGCGGCGGCAACGGCTCGCGGCTGTCGTTCCCGGCCAGCGACCCGCCGGCCAACGCGCCCGGCGACCACGACTCCGGCAGCGCTCCGGCGCACGCCCACGGCGGCGGTCGTGGATGCGCCGACCAAGCGCGCCGCGACCGTTTCGCTCGACGGCGAGAGCTTCGAGATCGAGGACGGCGCGGTCGTGATCGCCGCGATCACCAGCTGCACCAACACCTCGAACCCGTCGGTGATGGTCGGCGCCGGGCTGCTCGCGCAGAAGGCCGTCGAGCGCGGCCTGACGCGCAAGCCGTGGGTCAAGACGAGCCTCGCGCCGGGCTCGAAGGTCGTGACCGACTACCTCGACCGCGGCGGCCTGACCGAGCCGCTCGAGCAGCTCGGCTTCAACCTCGTCGGCTACGGCTGCACGACCTGCATCGGCAACTCCGGGCCGCTGCCGCCGGAGGTCTCGGCGGCGATCGAGGCCGAGGACCTGACGCGTCTGCTCGGTGCTGTCGGGCAACCGCAACTTCGAGGGCCGGATCCACCCCGAGGTGAAGATGAACTACCTCGCCTCGCCGCCGCTCGTGCGTGGCCTACGCGCTCGCCGGCCGGATGGACCTCGACCTGCTGACCGAGCCGCTCGGCGAGGATCGAGACGGCGAGCCGGTCTACCTGCGCGACATCTGGCCGTCGCAGGCCGAGGTCGCCGCGGCGGTCGAGCACGCGGTCCAGTCGGACATGTTCCGAAAGAGCTACGGCGAGGTCTACGAGGGCGACGAGAACTGGCGCGAGCTGGAGACGCCCGAGGGCGACCGCTACGCCTGGGACGACGGCTCGACCTACGTCAAGCGGCCGCCGTACTTCGAGGGGATGCCGGCGGAGGCGCCGGCGGGCTTCGAGGACATCCGCGGCGCGCGCGTGCTGGCGCTGCTCGGCGACAGCGTCACGACCGACCACATCTCACCGGCCGGCGCGATCAAGCGCGACGGTCCGGCCGGCAGGTACCTGATCGAGCACGGCGTCGAGCAGCGCGACTTCAACTCCTACGGCTCGCGCCGCGGCAACCACGAGGTGATGATGCGCGGCACGTTCGCCAACGTGCGGCTGCGCAACCAGCTCGCCCCCGGGACCGAGGGCGGCGTCACCGTCAAGGACGGCGAGCAGACGACGATCTACGACGCGGCGATGGAGTACCAGGCCGAGGGCGTGCCGCTCGGCGTGCTGGCCGGCAAGGAGTACGGCTCCGGCTCGTCGCGCGACTGGGCCGCCAAGGGTCCGCGGCTGCTGGGCGATCAAGTTCGCGATCGCCGAGAGCTACGAGCGGATCCACCGCTCGAACCTCGTCGGGATGGGCATCCTGCCGCTCCAGTTCCCCGACGGGGAGTCGGTCGAGTCGCTCGGGCTGACCGGCTTCGAGACCTTCGACCTGGCGCCGCTCGAGGAGGGCGCCCGGACGGTCCAGGTCACCGCCACGCCCGACGAGGGCGAGCCGGTCGTTTTCGACGCCCGCGTGCGGATCGACACGCCGAACGAGTGGCTCTACTACCGCAACGGCGGCATCCTCCACTTCGTGCTGCGCCAGCTGCGCTCGCGCTAGACGGCTAGGTCAGCCGGGCCGCGGCCCAGCGCAGCGCCCGCACGTGCGGCGGTAGCGGCCGCGGCGTCCACTCGACGCCGGCCAGCTCCGCCTCGGCGCGGTCGAAGCCGTCCTCGATCAGCGCGTCGTGGAGCCAGCGGAAGCAGAGCGGCCAGCCGAGCCGCAGCCAGCTGCGGGGGTGGCCCTCGAGCGTGTGCCGGACGAGGACGGCGTCGGCGCTCGGGCCCGGCAGGATCTCGAAGCGGTGCCCGCCCGCGACCGGGAATCGCGGAGTGAAGGCGAACGCGACCAGCCGGCCGGGCTCGTGGCGCGCGACGCGGTAGCGGACCGGCCCGTGGCCGCCGTCCGATCCGACCGCCAAGCCCTTGTCGAGCCGCAGCGGGGGCCAGCGGCGGAGGGGCCAGAGACGGTCGTCGCGCGACGACAGCGAGTCGAGCAGCCCGCCGACGGCCTCTGGCGACGCGGCCAACTGCCGCTCGTGGACGTTCTCGATTCCGAAGCCGGTCACCGTACCCTCCAAACTCTAGAATTTCGTTCTAGAACAAAATTCTAGTACTTCGGGCTATCGACCTTGGGCCGGCCCTCAGGTCATCGCGTTGATGCCGGTCGTGAGGCGACCGATGATCAGCTTCTGGATCTGCGACGTGCCCTCGTAGAGGGTGGTCACGCGGGCGTCGCGGAGGTAGCGCTCGACGGGGTGGTCGTCGACGTAGCCGGAGCCGCCGTGGACCTGGATCGCGGTGTTGGCGCCGCGGATCGCCGCCTCGGTGCAGAAGAGCTTCGCGACCGAGGTCTCGAGCGTGTTCGGCTGGCCGGTGTCCTTGAGCCAGGCCGCCTTCCACAGCAGGCCGCGGGCGGCGTGGGTGTCGACGACCATGTCGGCGATCATCGCCTGGACGAGCTGGAAGGCGGCGATCGGTCGCCCGAACTGCTCGCGCTCCTGGGCGTAGGTCGTCGACGCGTCGACGCAGCCCTGGCAGATGCCGACGCAGCCCGCGGCCACGCTGAAGCGGCCCGAGTCGAGCGCGGTCATCGCGACCTTGAAGCCGTCGCCGATCTCGCCGAGCAGCGCGTCGTCTGAGACCTCGACGCCGTCGAGCGCCAGCTCCGCGGTGTCGGAGGCGTGCAGGCCGAGCTTGCCGTGGATCTCGGAGGCGCTGAAGCCGGCCGAGTCGGTCGGAACGAGGAAGGCGCCGAGGCCGCGGTGGCCCAGCTCCGGGTCGGTCTGGGCGAAGATCAGCGCGAAGGCGGCGAAGTTGCCGAGCGAGATCCACTGCTTCTGGCCGCTGATCCGCCAGCCGCCGTCGATCTTCTCGGCGCGCGTCGACAGGTTGGCCGCGTCGGAGCCGGTGTCGGGCTCGGTCAGGCCGAAGCAGCCGAGCGCCTCGCCCGAGCAGATCCCGGGGATGAAGCGCTGCTTCTGCTCCTCGGTGCCCCACTTGGCGATCGCCGAGCCGACGAGCGAGGTGTTGACCGAGACGACGGTGCGCGCCGAGGAGTCGGCGCGGCCGATCTCCTCGACGATCAGCCCGTAGGTGCGGTAGTCGATCCCGCGACCGCCGTACTCCTCGGGCAGGATCGGCCCGATGAAGCCGATCGCGGCCAGCTTCTTCACCAGCTCGGTGTCGAAGCGGCCGGAGCGGTCGTTCTCCCGCGCCCGCGGAACGATCTCGTTGTCGGCGAAGTCGCGCGCGGTGTCGCGCACCAGCCGCTGCTCGTCGGTCAGCTCGAAGTCGATCACCGGGCGCAGTCTATGCTCGGTCGATGGACGAGTTCGGATGGCTCGTGACCGGAGGGATGATCGTCACGATCCTGATCTTCCTGGCGATCGGCAGGTGGTATCCGGGCACCGGCGCCGAGCAGATCGACTGGAAGCCGACGCGCTCGGTGGAGCAGGAGATCGAGCTCGAGCTAGACGACGTCGCCCAGATGCTCGAGGCCAACAACGAGCGCCGGCGCGCCTCCGGCCGGCCCGAGCTGACCGAGGACGGCCTGCGCGAGCAGCTAGCCGCCGAGGAGGAGCGCAGACTCGGCGGGGGTCCGCTCTAGGAAGCGGTCGGCGAGCGCTTCGACGAGCCCCGGCAGCCGGCCCTCGTCGCGTGCCAGGGCGAGCTGACGCTGCGCCCCGGTGCAGTCCGCCATCGTCTCGACCAGCGCCAGCTCGTGCTCGCAGCCGAGCGCGGCGGCGTGCGGCGCGCAGGCCGCCAGCAGCCGGTCCAGCATCTCCCGCGCCGGCGTCCGCTGCTCGCGTGCCGGGTCGATCAGGCGGGCGTCCATCCCGTCGCGGGCGGCGATGAAGCGGTTCTCGTCGAGCACCTCCTGCGCGCCGACCAGCGCCGCCGGCACGTAGCCCTCCTCGACCTCGAGCCGCGCGATGCACTGCACCAGCGCGACCAGCGCGGCGGCCTCGCTGGCGGTCGTCTGGGCGTCCATGCACGCGGACCTCGACGGTGCCGAAGCGCGGCTGCGGGCGGACGTCCCACCAGAGGAAGGTCGGCTCGGGGAAGGCGTCGCAGCGGATCAGCAGGTCGACCGCGCCGACGTAGTCGCTCGTAGTCGCGGAAGCGCGCGCGGGATCCCGACGCGCGGGAACGCCTGGAACAGCGGCGTGCGCGCCGAGGCGAGGCCGGTGTCGCGGCCCTGCCAGAACGGCGAGTTCGACCGACAGCGCGAGCAGCAGCGGCAGGTGGACGCGCATCGCGGTTGAACGAGCCGGATCGCCGTCCTCGGGCTCGCGGCACGCGCGACGTGGACGTGCAGCGCGAAGGTCGGCTCGCGCCGCGCCAGCTCGCGCATCGAGCCGTAGACCGCCTGGTAGCGCGGCGCCGCTGCGAGACGACCGTCTCGTGCCAGACCGTCGACGGGTGCGTGCCGGCGCTGGCGGCGCGCAGGCCGAGCGCCGAGCAGCTCGCGGTCGAGCTGGCTCGCGCAGCGTGCGCAGCTCGTCGATCGACGCCGGCCACCGGTCTGGTGGACGCCGGTGCGTCAGCTCGAGCGCCGAGGTGTGCGTCTCGGCGTGACGTGCGTCGCGCAGCTCGTCCGGCAGCGCCGCGAGCACGCGGTCGATCGGCTGGGCGAGCGACCAGTCGTGCGGGTCGAGCAGCATCACCTCCTCCTCGACGCCGAGCGTGTACGGCGTGCCGTGCCGCCGCGCCAGACAGGCCCACTCCGGCAGCTCGGCCGCTCATGCCGCCGCCAGCCGGACGCCCTGCCGGACTCGAAGCGCATCGCCGCGTCGACGAACGCGGCGAACAGGTTCGCCTGGTCGCGCCGCGCTCGACGAGGCTCTCGGCGTGCCACTGGACGCCGACGACGAACCGCGCGGTCGGGCGCCTCGATCCCCTCGATCACCCCGTCGGGCGCCCACGCCGACCGGCGCGCAGGCCGCTGCCGAGCCGGTCGACCGCCTGGTGGTGGAACGAGTTGACCGCGCGTCGCGCGTCGCGCCGAGCGAGCCGCGCGAGCCGGCTGCCCGCGGCGAGCCGTCACGTCGTGCGTGGCGGACTCGGTCGCCGGGCTCGCGCTGGCGGTGGTCGATGGTCACGCCGGGACGTCGCTCGGGCAGGTGCTGGTGCAGCGTGCCGCCGCGCGCGACGTTGAGCGCCTGCATGCCGCGGCAGATCGCGAGGATCGGCAGGCCGCGCGCGTCGGCCGCGCGCGCAGCGCGAGCTCGAAGCGGTCGAGGTCGGGCTCGGTCGGGCCGAGCTCGGGGTGGCGGCGCTCGCCGTAGGTCTCGGGGTCGAGGTCGGGGCCGCCGGAGAGGCAGATGCCGCTCAGCCGCGGCGAGCAGCGGCTCGATCGCCTCCAGCTCGAGCGGCGGCATCACGACCGGCAGCCCGCCGGCGGCCTCGATCGCGCGCAGGTACGTCAGGCCGAGCGCCATCTCGCGCCGCGGCGGCTCGGCCTGCGGCGTCTGTTCGACGCCGCTCGGCGAAGCGCACCTCCGAGGTCGTGACGCCGATCAGCGGGCGGTCGGGGTCACGGTCAGCACCCACGTGTCCTTGCCTCCTCCGTTCTGGGAGCTGTTGACGATCAGCGAGCCGCGCGTCGAGCGCGACCCGGGTGAGGCCGCCAGGCGCGGCGGTCGGCGCCGTCGCCCGACGCCGATCACGAACGGCCGCAGGTCGACGTGGCGCGGCTCGAGCCGGCCGTCGCAGACGGTCGGGTGGCGTCGAGAGCGTCGACCGTCTCCTGGGCGACGAAGCCGCTCGGGCCGCGCGGCGACCTCGCGCCGCCGCGGTCGCGCGCGCTCGGCGCTGACGCGCGGGCAGACCACGACGCCGTGGCCGCCGTAGCCGCCGCGCGGCTTGACGACCAGCTCGTCGAGCCGCGGCGAAGACGCTCGTCGAGCACCTCGGGATCGCCGAGGTCGTAGGTCTCGACCGACTCGACCAGCGGCTCCTCGCCGAGGTAGAAGCGGACCATCTCCTCGACGTAGGCGTGCACGAGCTTGTCGTCGGCGACGCCCGTCCCGAACGCGTTGACCACGCGCGAGCGTTCCGGCGCGCAGCGGCTCGAGCAGCAGCTCGGCGATCCAGGTCGGCGCGCCGTCGTCGTCGCGCAGCCGGTCCTCGTCGGTGCGCCGGTAGACGACGTCGACCGGCGCGCGCGCCGCCGTCGACAGCGGCGAGTCAGCCGTCGCGGCGCAGGTCCTCGGGGCGGACGAGCGGCACGTCGAGCGCCGCGGCCAGCGTCGCGGTGCTCGTACCAGGCGCTGTTCGACGGGCCGTCGGAGAGCAGCACGACCGCCGGCTCGCTCGGCGCCCGAGGCGGCCGAGGCGCGCAGCGCGTCGCCGAGCAGCGTCAGCGCGTCGCGCGGGTCGAGCCGGCCGGGGGAGGGGAGAGCGGCAGGCTTGCGTCGACCGCCGTCGCGCGCCGCGAGCGCGTAGGCGATCCCCGACGGTGTGCGCGTGTTGTCCTCGAGGACCATCAGCGGCCCGTCGCCGGCGCGCACGAGGTCGAGGCCGGCGACCCAGCCGCAGCGGCTCGGCGGGTGACCGACGAGGTCGGGCTCGAGCTGCTCGGCCGTCGCGACGACCCGCTCCGGCACGACACCCGCCGCGCAGATCCGCCGCTCGCCGTAGACATCGGCGACGAAGGCGGCCAGCGCCCGCCCGCGCTGGGCGAGCCCGCGCTCGAGCAGCCGCCACTCCTCGGCCGCGATCACCCGAGGCACCGGGTCGACGACGAACGGCGAGCGCTCACGGCCGGCTCCGAAGCCGACACCCCGCTCCTCCAGCGTCTCGCGCACGGCGGCGGCCGCCGCGTCGAGGTCGGCCGTCGCCAGCTCGTCCATGGTCACTGTCACGGTGCCCACCGTAGGAGGCCGCAAACCACCGGTCCTTGGCCCGGTGTACAAGATCCCGGCCGCGGGAGCGCCTCAGATGACCGGGGCGAGTCGTTTGAGCAGCTGCTCGACGATCCGGGCCGTCGCGCCCCAGACGAAGTGGCCGGCGACGGTGTAGGTCGGCATCTTGATCGGCACGCCGCGGCCGATCAGCCGCTGATGCTCGTGGCCGCGCACCAGCTCGGCCAGCGGCAGCTCGAGCACCTGGGCGACCTCGGTCTCCTGCGGCACCCAGACCCGGTCGGGCTCGATCAGGCCGACGAACGGGAAGACGCGGTAGCCGGTGACGTACGTGCCGACCGGCGGCAGCGCGCCGACCAGCGCGACGTCGGCTCGCGCCAGCCCGACCTCCTCCTCGGCCTCGCGCAGCGCGGTCGTGCGCAGGTCCTCGTCGGGGAAGTCCTGGCGCCCTCCCGGGAACGAGATCTCGCCGGCGTGACGGCGCATGTCGGCACGTCGCTCGGTGAAGACCGCGACCAGCTCGCCGTCGCGGTGGAAGAGCGGCACCAGCACCGCGGCATCGGTCTTCCCGGGTGCGTCCAGCGCCGCCGCCTGCTCGGGCGTCAGCAGCAGATCGCTCAGCTCTGGGGCGGTTGGCACCCGACGTATGATCGCGCCATGGCCGACGTCGACGACTCCGAGGGCTGGCGGCGGCTGATCGCCAGCCTCGCCCAGTGGTCGCGGACGATCGACGGCGCGTCGGAGGGGATGCGCGTCGAGGAGCGCGACGGCCTCGTCACCACGATCACCCCGGCAGTGCCCGACCGCTCGATCGTCAACGACGTCGTCTACTGGGACGCCGCCGCGCTCGCCGCCGCCTACGACGAGCTCGACGCCGCCTACCGCGCCGCCGGGATCGCCGCCTGGACGGTCTGGGTGCCCGACGGCGACGTCGCGACCGCCGAGCTGCTCGCGGCGCGCGGCCACGTGCTCGACTCCGACCCCGAGGCGATGGTGCTCGACCTCGGCGCGCTCGAGCGGCGCGACCCGCCGCCGGGCTTCACGCGCTCGGTCGAGCCGGTCGAGTTGGCGCGGCTCAACGACGACGCCTACGGGATGCGCAGCGCCTTCGCGCGCGCCCTCGCCAACCTCGAGGCCGGCGACGGCCTCTATCTCTACGGCGCCGAGGAGGACGGCGAGCTGGCCTCCGGCCTCGTCACCTTCGACCATGACGACGACTGCAGCGTCTGGCTCGTCGCGACGCGCGAGCGGTCGCGCGGCCGGGGTCTCGCAGCCGCGCTGATGACCCAGGCGATGACCGATGCCCGCGATCGCGGCCGCACGACCTCGACGCTGCAGGCGACAGACCTCGGCCGCCCCGTCTACGCGCGGCTTGGCTATCGATCCCTGGGCGAGATCCAGCTCTGGGAGAAGCGCGCCGCCGCTTAGGCGGCGACGGGCTCCGCGACGGACTTGCGCGAGAACCGCATCGCGCCGTCCTCGACCGACCCGCTGCGCAGGCTCTTGAGGTCGACGCGGTAGTCCTGGGCGAGCTGCCACGGAGCCGCGGCTCCCTGCTTCGGGAAGCGATCCGACGCGCGCAGGACGTAGCCAGAGGAGAAGTCGAGCAGCGGACGCGACTCCATCCCCGGGTCGTCGGGGATCGGCACGCACTGGTCGTGTCCGTTGGCGTCCATGTGCGCGATCAGGCGGCACATGTACTCGCAGACGAGGTCGACCTTCAGCGTCCACGACGCGTTCGTGTAGCCGACGGCGAAGACGAAGTTCGGGACGCCGCTGAGCATCATGCCCTTGTAGGCGAAGGTCTCGGACAGCACGACCGGCTTCGCCGTCGACCGAGTACTCGAGGCCGCCGAACGCGAGCAGGTTGAGCCCGGTCGCGGTGACGACGATGTCGGCCTCCAGCTCCTGACCGGACGTGAGCGCGATGCCGCGCTCGGTGAAGCTGTCGATGCGGTCGGTGACGACCGACGCCCGGCCCTTCGAGATCGCCTTGAAGAGGTCGCCGTCGGGCACGGCGCAGAGGCGCTGGTCCCACGGGTCGTAGCTCGGGTTGAAGTGCGTGTCGACGTCGTAGCCCTTGGGGAGCTGGCGCTTGACGGTGGCGCGCAGGAATCGTCGCGACCAGGCGGCGGGTGACGGCGGCTGAGCTTGTAGAAGAGCGACTGCAGCGCGACGTTCTTGCGCCGGGTGAACGCGTAGGCGACGTGGTCGGGCAGGAAGCGCCGCAGCGCGTTGGCGATCGGGTCCTTGCCGGGGAGCGGTGATGACGTAGCTCGGGCGAGCGCTGCAGCATCGTGACGTGCGCGGCCTCGTCGGCCATCGCCGGGACGAGCGTCACCGCGGTCGCGCCGCTGCCGATCACGACGACGCGCTTGCCGCTGTAGTCGAGGTCCTCGGGCCAGTGCTGCGGGTGGACGACCTCGCCCTGGAAGCGCTCGACGCCCTTGAACTCGCGGGGTGTAGCCCTCGTCGTAGCGGTAGTAGCCGCCGGCCGACAGCAGGAATCCGGCGGTGAAGCGTGACGGTCTCGCCGTCCTCGGCGCGCGTCGCCTCGACGGTCCAGCGCGCGTCGCGCGCTCGACCAGTCGGCGCGCACGACCTTGTGGCCGAAGCGGATGTGGCGCTCGATGCCGTTCTCGCGCGCGGTCTCGCGGACGTACTCGAGGATCGCCGGGCCGTCGGCGATCGACTGCTCGCTCGGTCCACGGCTTGAAGGCGTAGCCGAGCGTGTGCAGGTCGGAGTCCGAGCGGATCCCGGGGTAGCGGAACAGGTCCCAGGTGCCGCCGATCGCCTCGCGCGCCTCGAGGATCGCGTAGCTCTTGCCGGGCAGCCGGGTCTGCAGGTGGTAGGCGGCGCCGATCCCGGAGAGGCCGGCGCCGACGATCAGGACGTCGACGTGCTCGCTCATCATTGACCCAGCAGTATCTCGGGTCGGTCGGCGTGAGTTCGCGTTCGCGTCACGGGCGGCACGCCGGAGGTCGCCGCCAATCGGTGCAGGCCCCAGGCGAGCAGCGCCAGCAGCGACAGCGCGATCGCCGCGACGACCGCATAGGCCGCGGCGGTCAGCGGGCCGGCGACGTCGGTCTTCTGCTCGCGCTGCAGCACCTGGCTGTCGGGGATGAACTCGCGTGTGAAGCTGGCGGGCGCCGGCACCTCGGGGGCGGGGATCGCCGGGTCGTCCGGGAGGAAGATCGGCGCCGCGTCGATCGCGTTGCCGCGCTGGAGGCGGATCATCGACTTCCAGTTGCCGTAGACCGGGATCGGCTCGGTGGTGCGGTAGACGCCCTCGCCGACGCGCTCGAGCCGGTCGACGACGAGGCCGTTGCCCTGCCAGGCGGTGACCGTCAGCCACTCGGCCTCGTCGGCGGCGTTGGGCGGGTCGAAGCGGACGGTGGCGGCGATCTTGCGCTCGTCGCCGCGCTCGACGTCGGTCGTGGTGACGGCGACCGTGGTCGGTGGCCCCGGCGGGGTGTAGAGCGACCAGACGACCATCGCGCCGACGCCCGCCGCGGCGACCACGCCCGCGATCCGCAGCGACGGCGTGCGCGGGATCGTGTCGGAGGCGAGGTGGGCTCCGACCCAGGCGCCGATCAGCGACGCGCAGACCGCGGCCGCGAAGCCGAGCAGCGCGCCCTCGGGGAGCAGCGCGGAGGTCCACGGGAGCGGCATCCAGATCTGCGTGAAGGCCCACTCGGAGGCGAGCCCGACGGTGCCGATCAGCACGCCGGCCCAGGCGCCGAAGGCGAGCGGGCGCTTCTGCGCCGGCAGGAAGACGGCGAGCAGCTCGATCACCAGCGCGCAACCGAGGTAGAGCGGGAAGTGGGGGGTGGTCTGGCCGAGGACCGGGCCGACCAGGATCGCCAGGAAGCCGCGGATCAGCAGGAAGAACAGCACCGCGCCGAGCGCCGCGCCGCGACCGAGCCAGATCCGCGCCGCGACCAGCACGACGCCGGCGGCGAGCATGATCAGGATCGGGTGGAAGATCAGCCGGAACTGGCCGATGCCGAAGTCGAACTCCGCCTGGAAGGTCGACATGCCGATCAGCAGGCCGCCGGTCAGCCCGACCATGCGCAGCTTGTGCATCCAGGGCGCCTCGTTCGGCGTCTTGCCGGCGGCCTTGAGCGCGCGCTGGGCCTCGGTCTGCAGCACCGCGATCCCGACCAGCGTCATCGACGCGCCCCCGATCAGCATCAGGTGGGTGGGGCCCCAGAGCGTCACGTCCTGGCCGAACAGGCGGTGCCAGACGTCGTCGAGCGGGAAGCCGAGCAACGCGAACGCGCCGCAGGCGCAGATCAGCACGCCGCCGAGGGGCGCGTACCAGTCGTCGGTGATCCGGATGGCGCTCGGCCCGGGCTTCTCCTTCGGCAGCACCATCGCGATGAAGCCGGCGCTGAAGATGCCGAACAGGCCGACGAGGATGAAGTAGTGCGCGGGGTTCGCGAGCGGGCCCTCGTCACGGCCGACGTCGACGTGCAACGCGATGTCCCAGTACATGCCGATCACGGCGATCAGCAGCGAGGCGCCGGCGAGCGCGGCGGGGAAGGCCGACCAGCCGGGCTGGCCGGAGACGCGCGTCGAGAACGCGGCGATCTTGCCGAGGATCGGAACGGTCCCGCGACGGTGCCCGTCGCCGAGCCAGATCAGGGCGACGGTGAGGATCGTGGCGCTGACCGTCGCAAGCGCGATCTCGCCGGTGGCGGCGCCTCCGGCTGGTGGGGTGGCTGAGGCTGCGTACACCAGATCTCGGATCATTGTCCCACCGTACCATGTGACACCAGTTGATGTCACGTTGTTCGTGGTACCCTCGACCCATGGCAGCAAAGCCGCACGAGCTGACGATCGACGAGCTGGGCCGCGAGACCGGGATGACGGTCCGCACGATCCGCTCCCACCAGGCGCGCGAGCTGCTGCAGCCGCCCGAGGTGCGCGACCGGGTCGGCTACTACGGCCCCGAGCACGTCGCACGGCTGAGGCTGATCCAGGAGCTGCAGGGCGAGGGTTTCAACCTGCGCGGGATCAAGCGGCTGATCGCCACCACCGGCGGCCCGGCGCAGCAGCTGCTCGGCTTCGGTGAGGTGGTGCGCGCCCCGTTCGCGGCCGAGTCGCCGCAGGTCTTCACCCGCGACGAGTTGATCGCGCGCTTCGGCGACGACCGCGGCGACGAGATGGTCTCCCAGGCGGTCAAACACGGCACGCTGGTCTCGCTCGGCGGCGGCCGCTACGAGGCGCCGGTGCCGTCGCTGCTCGACCTCGCCGAGGAGGTCGTCTCCAACGGGGTCTCGCTCGAGGCGGCGATCGCGGTGATGGCGAAGGTCAACGAGCGCTGCGAGTCGATCGCGCGCACCTTCGTCCAGCTCTACCTGGCCGAGGTCTGGAAGCCGTTCGCCGACGCCGGCTACCCCGAGGACCGCTGGCCCGAGGTGATGCGGTCGATCGAGGGTCTGCGCCCGGTCGCCGCCAAGGCGGTCGAGGCGATGTTCGGCCTGACGATGACGCGCGAGGTCGACGCCGCGTTCGGCAAGGAGGTCGGGCGCCTGGCGAAGAGCAAGTCCAGCGCCCGCCCGTCGAAGGCGTCGAAGGCCTCCTCCTCGGCCTAGATCAGCTCGAGTCTCTCGTCGAACATGACCTCGCCCTCCAGCGTGCGGTGGACGGGGCACTTGGCGACGATCTGCATCAGCTTCTCGCGCTGCTCGTCGGGCAGCTCCTTGGGCAGCCGCACCGCCATCTGGAACTTGGTCGGCGAGCCGCGGTGGCGCCGGCTCGTAGTCGACCTCGACGATCACGTCGCCGATCTCCCAGCCCTTGCGCTTGGCGTACATCTCCATCGTGATCGCGCTGCACGACGCGAGGCTGGCCGCGAGCAGCTCCTGCGGGTTGGGGCCCGCGTCGGTGCCGCCGTGGCTGGCCGGCTCGTCGGACGTCAGCTTGTGGCTGCCGACCGAGACGTGGTGCTTGAGCCCGCCACTGCCGACGCGCCGCGCGATCGCCTTCATCCGGCGTCCCGGCCCTGGAACAGCTCGGGGTCGGGGACGTCGGCGAAGCGGGCGAGCGCGAAGACCGCGTCGGCGAGCCGGTTGAGGTAGCGCAGCACCGTGTCGTCGGCCAGCTCGCCGGCGTCGGCGAGCGAGGTGACGCGCCGCTCGGCGCGGCGGATCGCGGCGCGCGCGACGTCGAGCCGCGCGGACAGGTCGTTGCCGCCGGGGATCACGAACTTCGGCGGCAGCTCGACGCGGTCCATGTAGCGGTCGATGTCGCCCTCGAGCTCCTCGACCATCGCCTCGGTGACGCGCGACACGCCGTCCTGGAGGCGGTCGGCGGCGCTGGGCGCGGTCGCCAGCTCGGCGCCGGCGATGAACAGCTCGTTCTGGAAGCGCAGGATGTCGGTGTACAGCTCGGAGCCCGGCTCGGCGGCGGCGCGGGCGAGGCCGAGCGCGGAGGCGGCCTCGTCGACGGAGCCGTAGGCCTCGGGCCGCGGCGACGCCTTGCCGACGCGGCCTCCGTACCAGAGGCCGGTCGTCCCGTCGTCGCCCTTGCGTGTGTAGATCTTCACCATGCCTATTGCAGCAGGTTGAAGACGAGGCCGGTCGGGATCTTCGGGAAGAAGTAGGTCGACTTCGGCGGCATCGAGACGCCGGTCGCGGCGACCTCGCCGACCTGCTCGACCGGGGTGCCGCGCATGAAGAAGCCTGCGTCGGCGCGGCCGCTCTCGACCGCCTCGACGGCGTCGTCGAAGCTCTTCGAGTAGGCGAGCCCGTCGAGGTGCGAGATGTCGTCCTCGCTCATCCCGAGCGCGCCCTTGAGGACGATCGCCTCGAGCACGGCGGTGTCGAGCCGGCGGTAGGGCTCGGGCATGCCGTCGCAGCGCGGCGTCGGCGATCGACTGGTCCTTGAGCGTCAGCAGGTAGGGCTGGCGGTGGAAGGCGTCCATGTAGCCGAGCTGGACGCGGCCCTGGCGGTCGCCGGTGGGCTCGAGCGCGGCGCGGTCCACCTGCTGGAGGTCGAAGTCGCGCATCAGCGTGTCGCGGATCGCCTCCTGCTTGGCGCGGTCCTCCTTCAGCCCGGTCAGCAGCCGGTGGGTGGGGAAGACGAGCAGGCCGGGGTCGCTCAGCGAGCAGAGGAACATCAGCACGTAGCGGTGGTCGCCCTCGCCGCCGATCTCCTCGGCGTAGACGCGCGCCGTCTCGTAGCGGTGGTGGCCGTCGGCGATCAGCAGCTCGGCGCCGGCGAGCGCGCGCTGGAGCGCCGCGACGCGGCCGGGGTGCGACGATCCGCCAGAGCGTGTTGACCGTCCCCTCGTGGTCGGCCGCGGTCGCGAACGGCGCCTCGGCGACCGACTCGGCCAGCGCTCGCGGCGGCGTCGCCGTCGGGGTCGGGGAAGAGGCTGAAGATGGGGGACAGGTTGGCTCGCGTCGCCCGGGTCAGCCGCAGCCGGTCCTCCTTCGGGCCGGGATGGGTGCGCTCGTGCGGCCGGATGCGCCCGGCGCCGTAGTCCTCGACCCGCACCGCGCGCGAAGAAGCCGCGGCGGCGCTGCTGGCTGCCGTCCGGTGCCGTGTACTCCTGGTCGAGCGCCCAGAAGGCCGGCTCGGCCTCCTGGACTAGCGCGCCCTGGGTGCGCCAGTGGTCGAGCAGGGTCTCCGCATGGAGGTACCTGTCGCCGCCGTCCTCGGCCGTCGGCAGATCGACCTCGACCACGTTGTACGGCGACTTCGCCACCAACTCCGCCCGCAGCTCCGCGTCGATCACGTCATACGGCGGCGCGATCACCTTCTCCAGCGGCCCGACGACCGACTGCTCGTAGCGGAGCGTCTTCAGCGGCTGGATCTCTGCCATGCGGCTGACCCTATCGCTGTACGCCGGACCACACGGGTGTGCATATCTGCTATCCTAGATTCCGAGGCGACCCGTTGTCTCGAACTGAATAGGTGCTTACACTGGCCCCCTCGGGGCGTAGCGAAGCCTGGTATCGCACCCGCTTTGGGGGCGGGGGATCGCCGGTTCGAATCCGGCCGCCCCGATGCAGCTGGTCAGCGGGTTGCGGAGTTCGCCGTCGCCCAGTCGGCGATGTTCCCCGACCCTGTGATCGCGTTGCCGTCGTCGAGCACCAGGACCGGGACGTCGTCTTGCCCTGTGAGCTTGCGGATCTCGGCGCGGGCGTCGCCGCGGCGGGTCCAAGGGAGGAGTCGGTAGCCCGGCACGACCTCGATCTCGTATTGGTGCTCGGCCTCTTCGAGCGCGTCGACCGCCTTGCCGCAGGCGTGGGTGAGGGGGAAGGGGAGATTGCCGCCCTTGCCCTTCTGGCCGCAGGTGTAGAGCTTCATCTCATCGCCTCTCGCTCGATGGCGCGCGGGACACGTTCGACAAACATCCCGCCTAGAGGCGATCATTCAACCAGGCCCCCGTAGCTCAGCTGGATAGAGCAGCGGACTTCTAATCCGCAGGTCGCACGTTCGAATCGTGCCGGGGGCGCTCAGAAATGCCTGCAAGACACGGGTTTGTCGCTCCGCTGTAGCAGAGCTGTCGCAGACCGTGTCCCCAATGTGTCCCGAGATTCCCGAGGGTTGACGGGATGAGGGCGGGGATCAGCCGGCCGGTCAGCGGCCACGTGTTCCGGGTCGATCGCAAGCGCGGTCCGGTCTGGTTCGCCAAGTACCGGCTGCCCGACGGGCGCCAGGTCCAGAAGAAGATCGGCCCCGCGTGGACCCGCCGGGGTCGTCCCGCGGTTGGCTACTTCGCGAAGGGGATGGCCCAGGAGTGGCTCGACTCGACGCTCGCCGAGGCCAGGCGCGGCGAGCTTGCCGGCATGGTCCGCACGGACACGACGTTTGCCCAAGCCGCCGCCGAGTGGCTCGTCTACGTCGAGCAGCAGCGGGCCTGCAAGCCGAGGACGGTCGCCGACTACTCGATGATGGTCCGCATCCTCAATCAATCGTTCGGCGACCGCCGGATCGGGGAGTTCACGCCCGAGGGCTTCGAGGCATGGAAGATCCAGTTCGCGAAGGAGCGCCGGTTGTCGAACCGGACGCTGCAGAAGTACCTCGTGGTCCTGCACTCGATCTTCAAGCGCGCGATGAAGGTTCACGGCCTGCCGCGCAACCCGATGGCCGTCGTCGAGCGTCCGCGGCTGGCCCGTCGCGCCGGCATCGACGTTTTCTCGCGCGATGAGGTCATGGCGCTGGTCGCCAACGCAGCCAACCACCAGGACGGCTTCTCTACCTGACCGCCGCCTTCACCGGCCTGCGGCGCGGCGAGCTGCTCGCCCTGCGCTGGGAGGACGTGGACGTTGGCTCGGCGACGATCCGGGTCCGGCGCAGTTGGAGCAACGGTGTGGAGGGGACGCCGAAGAGCGGGCGGGGGAGGGCAGTGCCGCTGATGCGTGCAGGTCGGCGACGCTCTGCAGGGCTTGCGCGAGCGCGACCGGTTCGTCGGCGACCACGATCTCGTGTTCTGCGATCCCCTCGGCCGGCACCTGGGCGAGAAGTCCTTCGGTCTCCGGTACAAGGCGTCCCTTCGCGCCGCCGGCCTGCGGGAAGCCGCTTCCACGATCTCCGCCACACCTTCGGGACGCACGCGATCCGCGCCGGCGACCCGCGTGAGGTCATGGAGTGGATGGGGCACGCGGATATCCAGACGACGCAGAAGTACCTGTCCTACAAGCCGCGTCGCGATGCGGCCCGCCCGCTGGCGACGGCGTTCGACGACGAGGATCTAGCCGGCAACTAGGGGCGTTCTGTCACAGCTTTGCGACAGTCGCCGGTGGCCCCTTGTCATTTCTGCATTCGCCGTCTAGCTTCGCCGAGCAACCCAAAAAAGTGCCCCCGCGCCTGCTGACACAGGCCGGGGGCGTGGCGCCCGAGCCAAGACTCAGACGCGCCCGCACGGTACCGCCGTTGCGTGCTCGCTGGCTGTCTTTGCAAGGTCGCCTCCAACACAGACGGAGGTACCAGATGCCCCTCACCGACCGCCCGAGTTCCACGCCTGGCTCAGCCGCCGCAACGCCCGCATGGTCGGCCGACCCGATCGGGAGATCACCGCGTGCACGATCTGCGGCCACGACCTCGACCACGAGCTCAACAGCCAGGAGTGCCTGGTCTGCCTCGCTGAGCAGTTCGGCATCGAGCCCGCCGAGCAGTGGACCGCAGACGTCCTCGCCGGCCTCGTCCGCGCAGCCGCGGACCCGGTCGTCCTCGCGAACGTGCTTGCCGAGATCGTCCCGTTCGCCCGCGACGTCATCGAGCACCGCACCACGCTCCCGACAACCGGTTGAACCTGGGTTGCCCGTCGTGGGACGCCGGCTCCTCCCGCCAGCGTCCCACGACACGGCCCAGCCCTAGCGCCCACGCCCAGCCGCCCGCGACCGCTCACCCGCCCTCGTTCATCCCCTGCTGCCGCCCAGACCAGACCACCGCAACCCAGCCCGACCACCCCCTTGCTGCCCTGCCAATCCGCCAGATCCCTCAGCCCTTGAAACCCCGATCCCTCCCAACACGTCTCGCTCGATCCGACCCCGCTCTCCTAACCACTCCCCAAACACAACATGATGGGAGGGCGGGGTCGGATCGAGCGAGACGTGCCCCGCCGCTTGCTAGAGCCAAAACCATCCCGTTGCCCTACCACTCGGATTGGTCGGGCAAGAGGTGGGGCGCGCACGTCATAGGGTGCCGGGCACCCATAGGTGCCCGGCACGTCCAGACCAACTACTCCTTGGTCTTGTATGACTCTGGAGACTCCATGCGCAGTTGCTCCGCCTCTTTCTCCAAGCGGTAGCTAGCCGCCATCTGGTGGAGTTGGCGCCAGAACGGACGATTCTTCCCGACCGCGTTTGGGTTGTAGTTCACGGCCTGAGAGACATCCTTAGCGGTAACCATCATGTCTCCACCGAGGGCCGTCCATGCTTGGAGCACTGCGTCGAACCCGCCCGGGCCCCAGCTCATGTTGCCGCTGGCTTCGTCGACGGTCACGAAGTTCCGAAAGGCGGCGAGCATCGCAAAGCGAGCCCCCTTTGCTAGGCGGTAGGTCGCGACGACCACGTTCCCGTCGCCGGTCGAGATGAACGGGAATGACCAAGCGTCCTGCTTGACCGTATTGGACTTGTCGACCCGGGCCTCCATGATCGCCAGACCTCCGGGAATGCCGGTCGGCACCGCCTCGCGGTACCGGTCGTAGGCATCACGCCCGATCCAGTCATAGAGATACAGCGCATCCGCCATGATCGGGATCATTGCCTCGAACGACGTGGGCCCACCGTCCGCCGCTTGATGCTCTTGATGGAACGCCGCGATGGTGGAGGACTGCTTCTCGTAGCTCTCGATCGGATGCCGATCCCTGAGATCGTTGGGATAGCGGATGACGTTGAGCGCGTTCAGGATGGAGAAGAGATCTCTTGCGTCATATGAGCCGGGCTCATTCTCATGCCATCCGAACTCAGAGGCATACGGCTTCTTAGCGAGCGCCTCCTTGAACGGATTGAAGGCTCCACTGAGGTCGATGATGGACTCCTCGGCCACCTGAATATTCGTGTTCAGGCCCTCGCCGATGTAGGGACGAGATCTCGCTCGACTTGCTCCAGCAACGTGAACGTGAGGTACTGCCCTTGGGGAATCAGGTCGTCTCGCAGCGCGTCTCTGATGACGGCAATGGTGTGGAGTCCGTTAGCGATTCCGTGGTCCTGGGACTTGACTCCGGTTCCGACCTCGAACGCTGCCTTGTAGGTGGTGTCGTCGATCTTCTCGAAGGACTTCACCAAGCCTCGAACGCCCCCATGCGCGAGGTGAAATGCTCCGATCCTCGACGCATCAACTCCCTCAAGGCTGTCGCGGAGGCGTCTTGCGGCCTTCTTGCGTACGTTCGGGGTTCGAGGGTTCGGGCCGTCGAGCGTTACGAGCGTCTCGGCGTCGATGCTTGCTGCCGGAACATCGAACGTGTGGCGGATGATCCCGCGCCGGATGTCTTCGGCGTTTTGAAGCCTGCGGGCAGACTCAACGCCTTCGAAGATCACCTCGATGATCTCGGAACCGTCGGCTTCGTCGGTCCGCGCTGCGGACTCGGTCTTCTCGGTCATTTCAATGCCTCCTCGGGAAAATCCCGGGATGGGCTCCACCAAAGGTGCGAGCTAATGGCGTCTACCACCGGTGAGTGTGCAGACGGAGTCGCCATGATCGATCGACTCGCGGACGAGCGTACCAGGGCTCCCGGCGGTTGCATACGCGCTCGTACGCCAGGCGCAGATGGGAACGAGACGTGACGCGTCGAGCGAGAGGCAGCCGGTTACGCCGCTAGCGCTGCGTATAGCTCGCGCGCGTCGGCGACGGCAGACCGCTGCGGGAACGTGATCGACAAGGTCTCATCCCTGTCGAGTAGCCACTTTGCGTTGACCAGCGTCAGGCCGATGATCTGCTCCTGGTCGTCATACCGCACGATGTGGCCCTCGGGAGTCTCCTCCGAGTCGGCGGCGTCTCGGGGCTCGCTGATGGAGAGGTAGAGGATGTCTCTCGCCTCGTCGTAGGAGACGTGATCGAAGGTGTATTGGCCGATGTGGACGCTCATTGGGGCGGCGCCTTGCGATGCGCGTGTGCGGCCGCGAGACGCCACGTGGTCCCAGGCAGACGCCGTCAACAACTCCTGCGGCTCGATCGGCGGCATACAGTAGAGCGTATATGCTTTGTCAGATGGGTCGTCGCGTGGAGGAGCGAGAGCGGATTTCGCCGCAGCAGGCGGCGGTACGGCTGGGGTTCTCGCGCGACCACGTAGTGCGGTTGATCAAAGCGGGAGAGATCGAGGCAGAGCAGGTGACGGGGTCGAACTGCTGGCACCTTCCGTTGTCGGCTCTGGTGGCGTTCGAGAAGCGGCGGGCCGAGGCCAATCGTTTGGTGGCCGAGTGGTCCCGCTCGCTGGATGAGCTGGGCGCACCGCTGGAGTGATTTCTGCTCTGGGCGGATTGGGTCTAAGACCATTGAGGACCTTGGCCGAGCTAGTGATACCGGAGCGAGGTGTCTATCTGGCGGCGGCGCAGATCGCCCGGATCGACGTGTTCGTAGAGGGCTCAGAGGTCCGACCGCAGTACCTGGATATCCAGGGCCTATGAGCAAGTGGGGCTCAAAGCTGCGGATTCGAGAGGGTGCCCTGAGCGCGCTCAGGACGCCGACGAACCCGCCGGCGGCGTCCAGGCTCGTGCCCTTTCGACCGCAGAAGCCTCCAGCCGGAACTGCGAAGAAGTCCTAACCGCCCTCGATGGTTCAAGTCCAGCTGGGGGCGTACCTAGCCATACCCACGGCTAGGTAGACGCGAGGTCCCAGGTGTCGATCCCGTCGTATGCGGGATCGTCAAGCAGGGCTCCGTCTCGCGCGAGCTGTGCCTGCTCGCCCGCGAGGCGATCGGCGCGGTCGTTGTTGGGATCCCCGTTGTGTCCCCGGACCCAGGTCGCGGCGACGCTGGCGTGTCTATCTACGGCACTGTCGAGTGCCTTCCAGAGATCGACGTTCAGTACCGCCTCGCCGTCGCGTTTTCGCCAGCCCTTCTTCCGCCAACCGTGGCGCCAGGTGGTCAGGCCTTTCACGACGTACTGCGAGTCGCTGATGACCGTGACCGCCGATCCTTCCGGCGCGTGCTCGAGGCCGCGAAGGACGGACGTGAGCTCCATGCGGTTGTTCGTGGTGGATGGGTCACCGCCCACCAGTTCGACGGTGGTGCCGCCGGCGACGACGATCGCCGCCCACCCGCCGGGGCCGTTCGGATTGACAAGGCACGAGCCGTCCGTCCAGATCTTCACATCGCCCTTCATTCCTCTGGCCTCCCCGTCCTTGGGTTCATCCCGCATCCTTACTCAAGGCCGACCCGAAGCGGCGTGCGGGCCGAGGTGCAGACGGTGCGCCCGGCCGATGCGCTCGATGTCGATCTCGGGGACGCCGGCGGCGGAGGCGAACGAGGGCCAGTCGGTGACCGCGTCGTGAACCTCACCGACGATCGTGTCGGCGCGGCCTGCCTTCATCGACGCGACCTCGGCACAGGCGCGGAGGTCGTCGACGGTGAAGTCGTCGCGCTTGCCGTTCACCGTCATCTGATGGCTGCTGGTCCACTTGCCGCTCGGCTGGAAGGCGTAGGTGACGTCGAAGGCGGGGGAGAGCGACCACTGACCGCTCTGATCCATCAGGAAGGCGATGTTCTTCACGTGGTCGTCCTGGTTGCGGGCGATCACGTTGAAGGCCATTCGCCGGAACTGCTCCTCGATCGCGTCCATCGACAGCCCGAGCTGGCGGATGATCAGGAACGCCTGCTCGTAGGAGTGCGCGCCCGCCTGGTTGAAGTCGAAGTGGGCGAGCGCTCCGAGGGACTGCATGTGCAGCTTGCGCCGCCGTCGGGACGGTCGAAGCGCCGGGTCATGAAGTGGCGACGCCCGCTCTCCTCGAGCAGGCGGCACTGGGTCATCGAGATCCCGGCCGCCTTCGCCATGTTCGAGTAGGCGTACTCGATCGCCCCGTAGCCCTGTGGGTCGGCGAGTTCCTTGTCGCGGTTCCCGCTCACGCCGTCGAACTTCATGAGCCAGTGCTCGAACTCGGGGCCCTGGTCGAGCTGTCCGGAGCGGATCTCCTCGGTGCGCGGGTTCCAGGCGATGATGGCCTTTGCGCGCGCGCCGCCCGCTGACGTGCCGACCGCGAGGATGTCCCGCACGGCGGCCGCCCTGCCGTCCTCGTCGAAGTGGGCTTCGAGGTTCGCCCTGTTCGTGAGCACCTCCGACGCGAGCTCGACGAGCGTGTCGACCGCGAGGCTCCTGCCGGCAGCGGACTTCGGCCCGGTCTCGGGAGCGAACTCCAGCGCTCCCATTCCGCGCGTCCCGATGTAACAGAGGCGCTCGACCACGTCGAAGTCCCCTGGAGCGCGACCCTGTGTGGCGAGCCAGGCGTCGATGAGGGCGTTGCCGAAGCGGTCGGGCAGCGAGTCGGCGAGGAGTCCGGGCAGACCTCGGAACGCCTCTCGTGGCAGTCCCGGGAACGTGTACGGCGCGACGCGGCGCGGCATCTCGATGGGGGACACCTCGACCGGTCCGCGTGCGGCGAACTCGGGCGTGTACTGGAAGACGGCGGTCTCGTCGGGGCCGTCGACCGACACGACGCCGATTCTGCGGCCCCACAGATCGACGGCGGCGACGGTCACGACGAGCCCCAGGTCCAGCCCTCGGACGAGGGCTCGTCGTCGTCCTTCTGGGAGGCCGGGCGTCTCGCTCGCTGGCGCTGGCGTCCTCGCCGCTCCAGCTGCTCGATCGGGCTGGGAACGGGAGGGGGCACCAGTGCCTCCAGACCGCCGAGCATCCCGAGCGCGCGCAGTATCCGCACGAAGGCCGGGAGCTTGACCGCCCCGCCAGACTCCATTCGCACGATCGTCTGCCGCGACACGCCGGCCTCCACTCCCAGTTGCTCCTGGGTGAGGTTGCGGTCCAGCCGTATCCGCTCGAGACGCCTTCCGAGCTCCGTGAGAACGGCCGCATCGGTAGTGTGATTAGTGATCTGCATTGTGTATCGCGTACGGTACGGTAAACGGACTCTGTGGTGTTAGTGTAGCGTGCGCGATACGAAAAGACCGAGCTGACTGGCGGAAGTCTCGCGGTGGTCCAGGCACGACCCGCTAGCTTCTCGCGGCCATGCCCGACGCCATCGATCCCGAGGAGCTGGAGGTCTGCCTGCGGGTGATCGCGGGGTTGGACGAGCTGCCGGTGGAGCATCCGGACGCGGTGGTGGTTCAGCAGGCGGTGGCGAAGCTGTTCAAGACGGTCAAGCGGCGGCGGAAGCTGGAGCGGCGCGAGGAGGTGCTGGCGAACGACCGGGCGGTGACGGCGGCGACGGCGACCGCGGCGCCGGGGCGGATCGACGACGAGACGCAGGGGCTGCCGCTGACCTCGAACACGAAGGGGGCACTGGCGGGTCGCCTGATCCAGTCGCGGGCCTGTTACGTGTGCAAGGACCGCTACCACGACGTCGATGCCTTCTACCACCAGCTCTGTCCCGAGTGCGCGGCGTTCAACCACGAGCGGCGAGACGCGCGCACCGACCTGAGCGGCAAGCGGGCGCTGCTGACCGGCGGACGGGCGAAGATCGGCATGCACATCGCGCTGCGGCTGCTGCGCGACGGGGCGCACACCACGATCACGACGCGCTTTCCCAACGACGCGGTGCGGCGCTTCACCGCGATGCCCGACAGCGCGGAGTGGCTGCACCGGCTGCACGTCGTCGGGATCGACCTGCGCGACCCGTCGCAGGTGATCGGGCTCGCCGACGCGGTCGCCGCGGAGGGACCGCTGGACATCCTGATCAACAACGCGGCGCAGACGGTGCGGCGCTCGCCGCGGGCCTACGCGCTGCTCGCCGAGGCCGAGGCTGCGCCGCTGCCCGCCGGACCGCGGCCGGGGATCACCACCTTCGGGCGCGCGGCAGAGGAGCGCAGGGCCGTCGGGCCGGGCTCGAACGGCGGAGCTGGGGCCGACGCAAGTGGCGAAGCCGACATCGAGGGCGTCTCCGCCGGGCACTGGGCGCCGACCCCCGAGGCGCTGACCGCGCTGGCGCTGACCGCCCGCTCCGCGTCGCCCGAGCGGATCGCCGCCAGCCAGGCGATCGACGCCGGCGGCCTGGTTCCCGACACGGCCGCCGACAACAGCTGGAGCCAGCACGTAGACGAGGTCGACCCGGTCGAGCTGCTCGAGGTCCAGCTCTGCAACATGACCGCGCCGTTCGTGCTCGTCAGCCGGCTGCGCCGCGCGCTGGCGTCGTCGACGGCCCGCCGCAAGTACGTCGTCAACGTGTCGGCGATGGAGGGCCAGTTCGCCCGCGGCTACAAGGGGCCCGGTCACCCGCACACCAACATGGCGAAGGCGGCGCTGAACATGCTCACGCGCACCAGCGCGCAGGAGATGCTCGAGACAGACGGGATCCTGATGACCGCCGTCGACACCGGCTGGATCACCGACGAGCGACCGCACCCGACGAAGATGCGGCTCGCCGACGAGGGCTTCCACGCGCCGCTCGACCTCGTCGACGGCGCCGCGCGCGTCTACGACCCGATCGTCCGCGGCGAGGCGGGCGAGGACGTCTTCGGCTGCTTCCTCAAGGACTACCGGCCGTCGCCCTGGTGAGCCGGTCGGGTCGCCCGCCGGCCGGCTGGCGCTACCTCGGCGCGCCGTTGGAGACGACGTGGACGACCTTGTCGCCGGGCTTGACCTCGGCGAGCTCGTCGTCGCCGCGCTTCAGCGCCCGGCCGCCGCGGTAGGCCATCAGCACCGGCCCGCCGCAGCGCTGGTCGGCGTCGGCGAGCGGGCCCGCCTCGGCCTCTCCGACGACCTCGGCGACGAGGTCGATCCCGCTGCCCGACGAGAGCAGGTCCTCGAGCGTCGCGACGACCTCCGGCGACCCGGTGCCGAGCCCGAGCAGCCGGCCGGCGGCGCTCGCCGAGCTGACGACCGTGTTCGCCCCCGAGTGGCGCAGCAGCGGGGCGTTGTCCTCCTCGCGCGCGGAGGCGGTGATCGTCGCGTTCGGCGCCAGCTCGCGGGCGGTCAGCGTCACCAGCACCGAGGTGTCGTCGCGGTCAGTGGCGACGATCACCGCCGACGCGCCCGGCACCGCCGCCTCCTCGAGCACGTCGCGCTGCGCGGCGTTGCCGAGCACGGCGGTCACCCCGTCGCGGGTCGCGATCTCGATCGCCTCGGGCCGCTCGTCGATCACGACGATCTGGTCGAGCGCCGTGCCGGTGCCCAGCAGCGACTGGAGCGCGCTGCGCCCCTTGGTGCCGAAACCGCAGATGACTACGTGGTCGTGCAACTTCCTCCTCCAGATTCTCCGTCGCAGGTTGGCGCGGGTGGCGGACGCCAGGAACTCGAGCGTCGTGCCGACCAGCAGGATCAGGAACAGCACGCGCAGCGGCGTGACGACGAAGGTCGTCAGCAGCCTGGCCGAGTCGCTGACCGGGACGATGTCGCCGTAGCCGGTCGTGGTGATCGACACCGTCGCGTAGTAGAGGCAGTCGAGCAGCGAGACCGAGCCGTCGAGGTCGCGGTAGCCGGCGCGGTCGGCGTAGGCGACGAGCGTCACCAGGCCGATCAGCAGGAGCGCGAGCGCGAGCCGCCACAGCAGCGCCCGCGCGGGCGACCCCGCACGCGACGGGAAGTGGATGTTCGCGGCGGTCACGGCGGCCATCGCGGGCGACGCTACGGGCGCTGCCGGACAGCCGGCCGGCTACTACGCTCCCCAGATGTCCACCACCCTCGTTCGCGTCGAGCGCGACGCCGCCACCGACCTCGCCGAGATCGTCCTCGCCAGCCCGCCGCTGAACCTCTTCGACCGCCGGCTGATCGACGACCTGATCGCCGCGGTGCGGGAGGTCGCGGCCGCTCCGCCGCGCGCGCTGCTGATCCGCGCCGAGGGCAAGGTCGTCTCCGGCGGCGTCGACGTGGAGCTGTTCGACGGGCTCAGCCCCGAGCAGGCGTCGCTGCTCTGGGACGAGCTGCTGACGAAGATCGTCGAGCCGCTCGAGGCGCTGCCGGCGCCGGTCGTCTTCGCCGCGCACGGGCTGACGCTGACGGCCGCCTTCGAGATCGCGCTGGCCTGCGACCTGATCGTCGCCGCCGAGTCGGCGAAGTTCGGTCTCGTCGAGACGGTCGTCGGGCTGACGCCGTCGATGGGGGGCACGCAGCGGCTCGCCGAGCGCGCGGGCAGCGGTCGTGCGCGCGAGCTGGTGATGACAGGCGAGCTGTTCGACGCCGCGCGGCTCGAGCGCTGGGACGTCGTCAACCGCGTCTTCGCCGACGCCGAGTTCGAGCAGCGCTCGCGCGCGCTGGCGGCCAAGCTCGCCGCCGGTCCGACGCGCGCCCACGCGATGACAAAGCAGGTCGTCCGCCGCTACGTCGAGGGCGGCGTCGGGGCGGCCGACCACGCCATCCGCACCGAGGCCGGCGAGCTGTTCGCGACCGAGGACCTCAAGGGCGCCGTCAAGACGTTCCTCGCCGAGGGCCCCGGCAAGGCGACGTTCGACAACCGCTAGCGAGCGGGCGCGGGCGCGCCCAGCGCTACGCGGCCTCGGGCAGGTCGAGCGGGATCGTGAACCATGTCGTGGTTCCCATTCCGAGCGCGCTGCTGCAGCCGAGCCGGCCGTCCATCAGCTCGACGAGCCGATTGACGACGCCCAGCGTGCCGCCGCCGTCGATGCCGGTCAGGGGCGTGAACCGCCCTCCGTCGCGGGAGCCGAACAGGCGCGCGACCAGGTCGGGCGCCATCCCGCAGCCGGTGTCGGAGATCTCGGCGTGGAACAGGATGCGGCTCCCGCCGGTCCGGTCGGCGGTGACCGACGCGACGACCTCGCCGCTGTCGGTGAAGCGGACCGCGTTGTCCATCACGCCGCACAGCACGGCGCGCAGCCAGTCGACTTCGCCGAGCGCCGCCGCGGGCAGCGAGGGCCCCCGCTTGACCTCGAGCGAGAGGCCCTTCTCGCGCGCCGTGGACGTGAACCGTCGTTCGGCGTCGTCGAGCAGCACGTGGACGTCGAAGACCGAGGGATCCAGCTCGGGGACCTCGGCAAGGTCGAGCGCCGCCCATGCAAGGACATCGCCCCGCGGAATGCGGGTCACGGCGTCGTCGTCCTCAGTGATGGCCTCCCGTGGACTCACCTGGCCCTCCTCCTCGTTTGCGACCGTACCACGGCTTTGCGCAGCTTGTGAAGGGTTTTCGGAGGCGTCGATCCGTCATCGCTACAGGTAGCCTCACCTTCATGCCAACCTCCCTCGTCACCGGCGGCGCCGGCTTTCTCGGATCGAATCTCTGCGACCACCTGCTCGGGCGCGGCCACCGAGTCATCTGCGTCGACAACCTCGAGACCGGCAGCCTGCGCAACATCAAGCACATCACGCAGCGCGGACTTCGACTTCAAGATGCTCGACATCACCGAGCACTACGAGATCGACGGGACCGGTCGACTTCGTCTTCCACATGGCCTCGCCGGCCAGCCCGATCGACTACGCGCGGCTGCCGCTGCACACGCTCAAGGTCGGCGCCTACGGCACCCACAACTCGCTCGGCCTGGCGAAGGCGAAGCGCGCCCGCTTCCTGCTCGCCTCGACCTCCGAGGTCTACGGCGACCCGCTCGTCCACCCGCAGCCCGAGAGCTACTGGGGCAACGTCAACCCGATCGGCCCGCGCGGCGTCTACGACGAGGCGAAGCGCTACGCCGAGGCGCTGACGATGGCCTACCTGCGCCAGCAGGGGGTCGACACCTGCATCGTGCGGATCTTCAACACCTACGGCCCGCGGATGCGCGCCAACGACGGCCGCGTCGTGCCCGACCTTCCTCAAGCAGGCGCTCAGCGATCAGCCGCTGACCGTCTTCGGCGACGGCAGCCAGACCCGCAGCTTCTGCTACGTCGACGACCTGGTCCGCGGGCATCGTGGCGCTCGGCCGAGTCGGACGTCCACGAGCCGGTCAACATCGGCAACCCGAACGAGATGACGCTGCTCGAGATGGCGAACCTGATCATCGAGCTGACCGGAGCCGCGCTCCGAGGTCCAGCTTCGAGCCGCTGCCGGTCGACGATCCGCAGGTCCGCCAGCCCGACATCACGCGCGCCGGGGACCTGCTCGGCTGGGCGCCGGAGGTCGAGCTGCGCGACGGCCTACAGCGGACGATCGAGCACTACACGCGCGAGCTGACCAGCTCGGCCAGCCGCGTGTGACGGCGGAAGGCGTCGGCGCGCCGGGCGGCGCGCGCGACGGCCTCCCGCTGGCCGACCAGCACGCATGCCCGCTTGGCGCGCGTGATCGCCGTGTAGAGCAGGTTGCGCGACAGCATCCCGCCGTAGGCGGAGTGCACGGGGATCACGACGACCGGCATCTCGCAGCCCTGCGAGCGGTGGACCGAGATCGCATAGGCGGGACGTAGCCAGCGCACCGCGCCGGGCGGTATCTCGACACGGCGGCCGTCGTCGGCGTCGACGATCAGCCGCTCGTCGTCGTCGTCGGACTCGACGGCGATCGCGATCTGGCCGTTCATCAGGCCTGTCTCGTAGTCGTTGCGAGTCTGGATCAGCTTGTCGCCGGCGCGGAAGTCGCCGTCGAGCAGCTCGGCGCCGCCTGGGTTGAGCGCCGCGCGGAGGCGCTCGTTGAGCGCGTCGATCCCGAGCGGGCCGCGGTAGACGGGGGAGAGCACCTGGATCTCGCGGATCGGGTCGACCTCGTAGTAGCCGGCCAGTCGTCCGGTGACGAGATCGACCACCTCGTCGGCCGCCGCGCGGTCGGAGTCGTGGGCGATCAGGAAGAAGTCGCGCTCCTGGCCTTCGGCGGGCGTCAGCGGCGGCGGGTTGCCATGACGGACCGCGTGCGCGGCGCTGACGATCATCGACTGCGCGGACTGGCGAAAGACGTGGCTCAGCCGCGTGACCGGGACGCTCGCCGAGTCGATCAGGTCGGCGAACGGCTTGCCGGCGCCGACCGGCGGCAGCTGATCGGCGTCGCCGACCATCACGACCGCGGTGTCGCCGTCGACCGCGTCGAACAGCATCCGCGCGACGTCGAGGCTGAGCATGCTCGACTCGTCGACGACCAGCAGGTCGCACTCGACCGGATAGCTCGGACCGCGCAGCGGACCCTCCTCCGGGATCCACTCGAGCAGCCGGTGGATCGTCGTCGCCGGGTGGCCGGTCGCCTCCTCGAGCCGGCGCGCGGCGCGGCCGGTCGGCGCGCACAGGGCGAGCGTGAGGTCGGCGCGCTCGGCGAAGCGGGCGATCGTCGCGACGAGCGTCGTCTTGCCGGTGCCGGGCCCGCCGGTGATGACCGACAGCCGGCGTTCGAACGCGGCCTCGATCGCCGCTCGCTGCTCCGGCGTCGCGCCCTCCGGCGCTGCCGCGCCGTTCTCGCCGTCGCCGGCTGCCGTTCCGAGGACCTCGTCGATCGCCCCGTCGAGCCAATCGGGGGCAGGCGTGGCCGCGGCGCTGGCGAGGCCGGCGAAGTCGTCGGCCAGGGCCGCCTCGGCCTCCCAGGTCGCCGGCAGCGCCGCGCGCCCGTCCTCGACCGCGAGCGCGTGCGTCGCGCCGAGGTCCTCGACCAGCCCGTCCGGCAGCCGGCCGACCAGCTCGGAGGCGTCGCGCAGCAGCCGGTCGACGGGCAGGTAGGTGTGGCCGCCGCGCCGCTCGGCGGTCTGCAGCACGTGGACGAGCGCGGCGCGGTAGCGGCCGGGGGAGTCGTCGGCGACGCCGTGGGCGCGGGCGATCGCGTCGGCCGTCTCGAAGCCGATGCCGTGCTCCTCGGTGAGGCGGTATGGGTCGCTGCGCACGATCCCGACCGCGCCCGGGCCGTGGCGCTCGTGCAGCGGCGAGGCCAGCCAGCCGGCGCCGTGCGGCGCGAGCAGGACGTAGAGGTCGCGCAGCGCGCGCCGCTCGCGCCACGACTCGGCCGCAGCCTTCGCCGACGCGGCGCTCATCCGCGGCAGCGACCCGAACGCTGTCTCCGGATCGGCGTCGATGTCGGCCAGCACGGTCGCTCCGTGACGGTCGACGAGCTGCTTGGCGCGCCGCTTGCCGATCCGGCTGATCGTCGTCAGGTACTTCAGCGCCCCGTCGGCGTCGTCGGGGTCGAGCTCGTAGGCGGCTTCGGCCTGGACCTGCATGCCGTAGCGGTCGTGGTCGGCCCAGCGCCCGACGACGCGCGCGCGGTGGCCCTCGACCAGGTGGGCGACCGGGCCGGCGACCGTCACGTCGGAGTCGCCGGCGACCGTGTCGACCGACAGAACCGCGAAGCCGCCGTCGTCGGCGGCCCAGCGAACGTGCCTGACCCGGACCTCGGCGTCGAAGCTCTCGTCGGGATCGGGCATACTCGGAAGACTGATGGGCTCACCGGAGGCCAAGAACCTCGAGGCGATCTCGAAGGCGATCGATCGGCACGAGCTGGCGTGCGAGTACCCGACGCTGGCGATCCTGATGAACCCCTTCGAGGTCGAGCGACTCGGCTGGGATCAGATCCGCGGCGTTCCCGTGCGCGCGGACGAGAAGATCGGCACCGGCCGCTTCGAGATCCTCTGCGCCGGAGACGGCGAGGAGCCGGGGCTCGAGGAGTCGGTCGAGGCGATCGCCGAGGAGGCGCGCGAGCTGGTCGTGCCGGTCGGCAGCCCCAATTAGTCGCGCGGCGCGCCGCGACGGCCTGCCCGGCTAGTCTCCCCGCCCGTGGCGAAGCAGCGCGTAAACCCGCCGATCGAGCTCCTGCACGAGCGGCGGCACAAGATCTTCGCCGTGATGATGATCGGGTGGGCGATGAGCCTGCTCGACGTCTCGATCGTCAACGTGGCGGTCCCGGAGCTGCAGAGCGAGCTCGACACCGACGTCAACTCGATCACATGGGTCGTCAACGCCTACAACCTGGCGTTCGCGTCCTTGCTGATCGGCGCCGGCAAGCTCGCCGACCAGTTCGGCCGCCGGCGGCTCTTCATCATCGGCATGGCCGTCTTCACGTTCGGCTCCCTGCTCTGCGCGATCTCGCCGTCGGCCGACGTCCTGATCGCCTCGCGCGTGGTCCAGGGCGCCGGCGCCGGCATCCTCGCCCCGCTCGGCTTCGCGATCACCGCCGCGGTCTTCCCGATCCAGGAGCGCGGCAAGGCGCTCGCGACGATCGCCGTCGTCGCGCTCGCCGCCAGCGCCTCGGGCCCCGCGATCGGCGGCGCGATCGTCGAGTTCTTCAGCTGGGAGTGGATCTTCATCGTCAACATCCCGCTCGGCATCCTCGGCATCGTGCTCGCGCGCCGCATCTGGCCCGAGACCTACGACCTCGACGCCGACCTGCGGATCGACTACCTCGGCATGTCGCTGCTCGCGGCGGCGGTCTTCTGCCTGACCTTCGGCCTCGTCGACGCCAACCACCGCGGCTGGACCGACGGGCTGACCCTCTTCCTGCTCCAGTCGGCGATCCTGCTGGGGATCGCCTTCGTGCTCTCGCAGCGCCGCGACGGGGCGATGGTCACGCGCAGCCTGCAGACCAACAAGCAGTTCGTCGGCGCGAACATCGCGATGTTCCTGTTCGCCGCCGGCGGGCTCGGCTCGCTGCTGCTGATGTCGCTGACCTTCGTGAACCTCTGGGGCTTCACGGTCTTCGAGGCGGCGCTTGCGCTGCTGCCGGTGCCGGTCACCGGCATCCTCGTGTGGCCGAAGATCGCCAAGGCCGCCGACAGCCGGCCGCCGCGCGATCTCGCCGCGCCGGCGCTGCTGCTGATGGCCGTCGGGCTGCTCTGGGTCTCGTTCATGCCGTCGCTGTGGGACGGCATGCTCGACTACGCGATCGTCTTCCCGGGCCTGGTGCTGGTCGGGATCGGCATGGGCACCGGGTTCCCGACGATCAACGTCGGGGCGATGGGCGCGGTCCAGGGGCAGGAGCTCGGACTCGCGTCGGGCATCCTCAACACCTCGCGTCAGCTCGGTGTGGCGGTCGGCGTGGCGCTGCTGATCGCGACCTTCTCCCAGACGCTGCACTGGCACGCCGAGTCGGCCCGCGACGACGTCGCCGACATCGCCCAGGAGTTCCAGGTGCCGCCCGCGATCTTCGGCGGCCTGATGCAGCGCGACATGGGGGTCTTCGCCGGCGGCGCGAGCAACCGCGCCGACCCCGGTCCCGGCTTCGACGAGCAGGTCTTCCGCCGCACCGCGGGCGCCGCGCGCAACTCGTTCGGCTGGGCCTACCGCGCGGCGATGCTCTTGATCCTGCTGGCGATTCCCTTCACCCTGACGATGCAGCGCTCGCCGGCGCAGGCCCGCGCGGCCGCTATGGCGGCGATGCAGCAGGCCCAGCAGAGGGCTGGGACATGACGTTCGACCAGGGAGGACTCGCTAGATGAAGTTGATCGGTGTTGGATTCGGCCGTACCGGGACCATGTCGCTCAAGGGGGCGCTCGAGCAGCTGGGGGCGAACCCGTGCTTCCACATGATCGACCTGATCATGGGGGAGAACAAGGAGCGCGACCTGCCGTACTGGAAGAAGATCGCCGACGGCGAGGATGTCGACTGGCACGAGGTCTTCGACGGTTGGGACGCGACGGTCGACTGGCCGGCCGCCGCTCGCTGGCGGGAGATGGTCGACGCCTTCCCCGACGTCCCGGTGCTGCTCAACCACCGCGACTTCGACGGCTTCTACGCGAGCTGTCAGCACACGATCCTCGCGGTCAAGCAGGCCGCGATGGCCGGCGAGCTGGAGCAGGACGCCAACCGCGAGCCGCCGTCGCCGGTCCTCTGGGAGGTCATCGAGAAGCTGATCTGGCAGGGCGACTTCCAGGGCCGCTTCGAGGACAAGGAGTGGGTGCGGCAGATGTACTTCGACCGCATCGAGGAGATCAAGGCCTACGTCGACTCCGACCGCCTGATCGTCTGGGAGCTAGGCAAGGACGGCTGGGAGCCGCTCGCGAACGTGCTCGGCGTGCCGGTGCCGGACGAGCCCTTCCCGCACCTGCACGACACGAACGAGTTCCGCGCTGAGTTTGGCTTGGCCCCCGTAGGGGCCTAGACCGGGTCGCCTCTAGCGCGCGAGATCCGGGATCGGGCCGAGGTTGGGCTCGATCCCGTGCGTCTCGTGCGCGCGGAAGTTGCTGAACAGCCGGTGGTCGGGTCCGTGGTAGTCGGACGACCCGGTCGCCAGCAGCCCCAGCTCGGCGCAGCGGTCGGCGAGCAGCCGGACCTGGTCCTCGGTGTGGGTCACGTAGAAGACCTCGACGCCCTCGACGCCGGCCTCCTTGAAGCGGTCGACCAGGGCGAGCACCTCGCCGTCGTCCTTGACGTCCCAGAACGGGTGCGCCCAGACGGCGACGCCGCCGGCGTCGTGGATCCACCCGATCGCCTCGGCGACCGTCGGGTGCGAGCGCGCCACGTAGCCGGGCGTTCCCTGGATCAGGTAGGCGGGGATGAAGGTGGAGACGTCGGCGCAGTTCTCGTCGGCGAGGCGCTCGGCGTTCGCGGGATGGGCGATCACGCCGGCCGCGAGGTGGGGGCGGCCGACCGGCTTGCCGGCGGCGCGGCGCGCGTCGACCGGAGCCTGGTCGATCTCGAAGCCCAGCTCCCGCAGCCGCTCCGACATCGCGTCGGCGCGCCGCTCGCGGTCGCCGCGCGCGTCGAGCAGCCGCTCCTGCAGCGTCGCGTCGCTCTGGTCGATCCCGTAGCCGAGCACGTGCATGTCCTCGTAGGGGCCGTCGACGGCGGAGATCTCGGTCGCGGTGACGATCGGCAGGCCGTGGTGGCGGCCCGCGGCGAGCGCCTCGTCGACGCCGTCGACGGTGTCGTGGTCGGTCAGCGCCAGCAGCTCTACGCCCGCCGCGGAGGCATTGGCGATCACCTCGGCGGTCGGCAGCTCGCCGTCGGAGTGGATGGAATGCGATTGGAGATCGAAAGTGGGAGCGGTCACGGGCGGCGACAATACATGCGCCGGTCGGACCGCTTCGCGCGCCTGACCGCCGCTTCGGGCGGCCGCGACGGCTAGTCTGCGCCCCCGCGGATGGCCCTCCAGACTCGATTCACACGGCGGCGTGCGCTGCAGGCCGGCGGCGCCGGAGCGCTCGCCCTCGGTCTCGGCGCGTGCAACGACGACCTCGAGCCGCAGGTCAGTCACGCCGAGGATGCGCCGAACGTCGTCCTGATCGTCACCGACAGCACGCGGCGCGATTTCGTCAGCGCCTACGACGACGTCGACGAGCTGGCCGACACGCCGAACCTCGCCGCGCTCGCCAAGGAGTCGCTGCTGTTCGAGCACGCTGTGCCTGACGCGATGCCGACCGGCAGCGTGCGCCGCGCGCTGATCACTGGCATGCGCTCGTTTCCGTTCCGCAACTGGCAGGTCACGCCGCGGCTGCCGGCCGAGCCGGGCTGGAACGACATCTACCCGTACCAGCCGATGTTCACCGAGGTGATGACCGAGGCCGGCGTCCACACCGCCTACGTCACGGACAACCCCTTCCTGGTCGGCCCCCGCTTCGTCGACTTCCGCCGCACGCTCAACATGGCGCGGCCCGACTACTCGCAGGGCTCCTACCGCGACTTCAACCGGCCGTTCAAGCGGCCGGCCCCGCGCAGCGCGATCGAGCGCTACCTGTTCCCGAAGCTGTCGGACTCGATCGAGGTCAAGCGCCTGCGCGAGTACGTCGGCTGGAACAACCTCTACCGCCGCCGCGAGAGCGACTACTCGGCCGCGCGCGTCATCCGCAGCGGCATGGACTGCCTCGACGAGCTGCAAGGACAAGCGGCCGTTCTTCCTCGGCGTCGACGCCTTCGACCCGCACGAGGCGCTCGACCCGCCGCGCGTCTACATGTCGAAGTTCGCGCGCACCAAGGGCTCGGAGAAGCAGGGGATCATTCCGATCCAGCCCTGGGACACCCCCTACAGCCGCGTCCACGACCTCGGCATCGACGAGGAGACGGTCGAGCGCGTGCGCGAGCTGTACGCCGCCGAGCTGACGTTCGTCGACCGCTGGATCGGCCGTCTGCTGAACAAGATGGACGACCTGGGCCTGATGGACAACACGGCCGTGATGTACCTCTCCGACCACGGCCTGACACTCGGCGAGTACGGCCTGCTCGGCAAGCACGCTGCCTACCCGAACTGGCCGATCCACCGGGTCCCGTACATGATCCGCGAGCCCGGCGGCAAGAAGCTCGCGGGCGAGAAGACCGAGTACTTCGCCTCGACCCACGACGTCGCGGCGACGCTGCTCGGCTTCCAGGGCATCCGCGCGCCGGGCCTGATGGACGGCGAGGACCTCTCGCGGCTGTTCGACGGCAAGAAGCCCTACGACGAGCGCAAGTACTTCACCGCCTGCTACGCCCGCTACCTGATCTGCGGCGACGGCCGCTGGCTGCTGATCGCGCACAGCGAGAAGCGGCGGATACGCCTCTTCGACACCCTGGTCGATCCCGAGGAGGTCGTCAACCTCGCGGACCAGAACCCGGCGAAGGTCGAGGAGCTGTGGGCGGTGCTCGAGGCCGAGGCGGGCGGCACGCTGCCGCAGTTCGGCGACGAGATGGTGATGGGCGGATGAGCGACGCGCGGCTGACGCGGCGCGGCCTGCTCGGGCGCGGCGGGGCGGTTGCCGGCACGGCGGCGCTCGGCGGGCTCGCGGCGGGCGCGCTGACCGCGCCGGCCGCCGCGGCACAGGAGGACGAGGACAAGCCGAACGTCCTGCTGATCGTCGCCAACGGCATCCGCGCCGACAGCGTCGGCGCCTTCGACGGCGCCTTCGACGACAACCAGGTCGCCAAGACGCCGAACCTCGACGAGCTGGCCGGCGACGCGCTGCGCTTCGAGCGCGCCGTTCCGGAGGCGATGCCGGCGGTGATCTCGCGCCGCGCGCTGGTGACCGGCAAGCGCTCGTTCCCTTACCGCGAGTGGCGGCGCCGCGACGGCTTCGCGCCGGTGCCGGGCTGGAACCCGGTCTACGTCCGTCAGCCGCTGATCGCCGAGGCGCTCGACCGCGAGGGCGTCGAGACCGTCTGGATCACCGACAACCCCTTCTTCTCCGGCCCGCGCTTCGACGACTGGGTGCAGCGGACGACCGAGGTCGACGCCGCCGACTACCCGGCGCCGCCGGCGATCGAGGGCACGCTCGGCCGCGAGAAGACGCGGCGCGAGGTCGAGCGCTACTACGTCGGCAGCGTCAAGCGCGGCGCCGACGCGATGGACCGCGCGGTGACCGCCGGCGAGCGTCAGCTGACGCGGCTGGCGCGCGGCGACAAGCAGTTCTTCCTCGCGGTGGACGCCTTCGACCCGGCCGAGGCCTACTACCCGCCGCGCGCCTGGACGCGCAACCTCGAGCTTGATCCCGGGCTCGCGCAGCCTTTCAAGCGGCGCGACTGGATCGTCCACGCCGACGTCGACGACGCGACCGTCCAGATCGCCCGCGACGCCTACATGGAGGGCGTCGAGCGCGTCGACGGGGCGGTCGGCCGGTTGCTGCGCAAGGTCGACGACCTCGGGCTGAAGGACAACACCGTCGTCTGGTTCGTCAGCGACGGCGGCACGATGCTCGGCGAGCACGGCTGGATCGGCCGCGGCGCGCCCGGCACCTTCAAGCACGCCTACTTCGTCCCGTTCCTCCTGCGCGACCCGCGCGGCCGCCGCTCCGGCAACTACAGCTACTACTACGCCTCGACCCACGACGTGGCGCCGACGCTGCTGTCGATGATGGGCATCGACATCCCGGGCCGGATGGACGGCGAGGACCTGACGGCGCTGCTCGACGACGAAGACCCGCCGAAGCGGCCCGCCTTCATGTGCGCGTCCGTCACCCAGGTCGCCGTCGGCGACCCGCGCTGGCTGATGGTGATGGACATGGAGGGCGACGAGCGCCAGCTGCACGACTTCGAGAACGACGACTCCGACCACGACGACGACGAGACCGAGAACGTGGTGCGCAAGCACCCGCCGATCGTCGCGGCGCTCGAGAAGGTGCCGCTCGCGGCGGCGCAGGGGACCTACCCGTTCTTCGACGACGAGTCGGCGGTCCGACCGCCGCCGGAGGACGACGACGCCGACGACGACGGCATCGAGGACTCCGACGAGACCAGCGATCAGGAGGCGGGCGAGACGCGCGACGCCGACCGCGACGACCTCGACTTCGACCAGGTCGGGTCGCGCGACCCGAACGCGACCGCGATTCCGGACTCGGACGCCCCGACGACCACCCCGGCGCCGACGACCACGACGCCGGCGCCCGCGCCCGGGCAGTAGCGCGCTCCGGCGCTGCCGGACCCGCCGCGGTCGTCGCAGCGTCTAGGCTGCGCGGCATGGATCGGTTCTCGGTCGTGATCGCAGGTGGGGGAGTGGCGGCGATCGAGGGGCTGCTGCGCTTGCGCCGGCTCGCCGGCGATGACGTCGACGTCACGCTGCTGGCGCCCAACGAGGAGTTCGCCTTCCGCGCGCTGAGCGTCAAGGAGCCGTTCGCGCTCGGCGCCGCCGAGCGCCACCCGCTGCGCCAGATCGTCCGCGATGTCGGCGCCGAATGGGTGCGCGACACACTCGCCTGGATCGACCCCGACAGCCAGGTCGTCCACACCGGTAACGGAGCGGAGCTGCGCTACGACGCGCTGCTCGTGGCGGTCGGGGCGCGGCTGGAGCCGGTGCTCGAGCACGCCACGACGTTCCGCGACGACGAAGCCGACCAGCTCCTCACCGGCCTCGTCGAGGACGTCGAGGAGGGCTACACGCACAGAGTCGCCTTCGTCGTCCCCGAGGGGCCCGTCTACCAGTTGCCGCTCTACGAGCTGGCGCTGATGACCGCGGCGCGGGCTCGGTCGATGAGCATCCGCGACGCCGAAATCGCCGTCGTGACGCCAGACGCGGCACCGCTCGAGGTCTTCGGGACCGCGGTCAGCGATGCGGTCTCGCGGCGGCTCGCCGACGCCGGCATCGCGGTCCACGCGGGAGCGGTCGCGAGCGTTCCGGCGGCCGGCCGGGTCGTGCTGGCGCCGTCGGGCGAGGAGCTGACGCCGGATCGCGTCGTCGCGCTGCCGCGGGTGGTGGGGCCGGAGATCCGCGGCCTGTCGCGCGCGGGCGCCGGGGGCTTCATCCCGATCGACGCCCACTGCGCGGTGCCGGGCCTCGGCGGGCGCGTCTTCGCGGCCGGCGACGCGACCGACTTCCCGGTCAAGCACGGCGGGATCGGTTCGCAGCAGGCCGACACCGCGGCCGCGGCGATCGCCTACCTCGCCGGCGCCGACGTCGAGCACGACCCCTTTCAGCCGGTCCTGCGCGGCGCGCTGTTGACGGGCGGCGACCCGCTCTACATGTCTGCCCGACTGATCGGCAACGAGAGCTTCGAGTCTGAGGTCGCCGACGAGCCGCTGTGGCCGTCTGGCGCCAAGGTGGCCGCCGAGGAGCTCGACGGCTACCTGTCGCGGTAGCCCGTAGCCCGAAGCTGCGGTTTTCCACGGACGCCGATCCGCAGTCACCAGCGATGCGGGGCGCGAGCGGGCCTCTTAGGCTCGGACGAGATGGCCGCCCCTCTCGCTCATCCAACGACAGCCCGGGCCCAGGTCCCCTCACGGGCAGACCGCCTTCCGCTGGCCCGTCCGTCGCAACTGTCCGACGGGGCGGTCATCGAACGCCTGACGCGCATGCGCGCCGCCTGCCAGGCCCTCGCCCTCGAGCTGGCCGGCGCCCGCCGCGAGCTGAACTCCGTTCAGGCGGAACTGCGCCGCGTCAAGCAGCGCCACGGCGAAGACTGACCGGCCGGCGGAGGTCCGCCGGCCGGGCACGATGCGTCCGCTCAAGCTCGGAGGGGCCTGACCGATAGAAGGTCAATGACCCGAGCTGCGGCTGAAGGGTGAGCTTTCGGTTGGACGAGATGGGTGTTCGGCAACGGGTAATCGGGGCCGTGGCGTGTTATGGCGCACTCCTTGCGCTTGCCGCGTCGGAGCTCTTTGCCGCGGCGGCCATGCTCGCTGTGGGAGTCGGAACACTCGCCATCGAGCAGCGGCTCGCGCCACCGACGGGGGATGCCTTTCCAACCGCCGTCTCTACAAGATGGCCACTCGCGATCACCGCGCTGCTTGCCATCCCCGTAGCGAGCAATGCTCTCGTCATTCCCCTCGTTGTCGCCGGCGGGAGCGCCTTGAGCGACCTTCCTCTCGAGACCGGCGCATACGTGGGCGCATTGGCGGCTGCAGGAGCAGGTGGGGCAGCGGTACGGGACGCCGCCCCTCCCACGAGCCATGGTTGGTGGGCCCTGGCAGGAGGGGGAATCGGCGGTGGTCCTCTTCGGGATGCTGATGGCGGTCCTGTCTTCGTGAGTCTCGCGGTCACCACCACGGCCGGCGTCATCGGCATTTCCGCCCTGCTTCTCGTGATCGTTTTCCCGGGCCTGGTCACTTGCCTCAAGGGGCACTGGGAGTTGTTCGATGCCGGAATCCTCGTCGTGGGCACCGTGTGGTGGTTCTCGGCGCTGCGCTTGGCTCGTCCGGGGTCCCTGTGGGCGCGCGCGTTCTATGGCGACAGGAAGACGGCGCGGTCGATAGCTCGCTATGGCCGGCCGGAGGTGGAGCAGCTCTAGGGCATGACTGGTACCCGCATCGTTGGTACCCTCACCCGGTCCTGGCGGACGTAGCTCAGTTGGTAGAGCTCTCGGTTGTGGTCCGAGCGGTCGCGGGTTCGAAGCCCGCCACCCAATCCGCATTCCAGAGCCCTTCGAGCCTCTATTCATGCCCCGCGAGCGCGATCTGAAGCGATCCCGCATCGCTTTGCATTGCATCCGATTCTAAGGGTTTTGCCGGCGGTTTTGCCGGGGTTGCTGGCGCGGTTGGGGGTGGGGGATATAGCCTCGGGCGATGGAGCGCGCGAGCCGTTGGAGGCAGAGGGCACTCGTCGGCGTTATGGCGTTTGCGCTGTTGGTGGGTTGGTTGTGGTTGATGTACGGGCTCCTCGGCGACGCAGACGATCGGACCGTATGTGTGCGAACTCCGGCCGGCGACCTTCAGGAGGTTGCGTTAGGCGACGTTCGCGACGGCCAGCCGGTGATGAACTGCGGGCCGGATGGGTCGGTCGTGGAGGATGAGAGTTTCGATCCAACCCACGGGCGGCCCTGAGTTCGGCAACCGGCGAGCTGAAATAGAGTCTCGCGGTTACTACGACCTCGGAGGGCCAATCTGATGCGTCTCAGTCGTTCGGTGGCCGTCGCGCTGGCGGCTTTCGCCCTGCTTGCGCAGGCCGCTGATGCTAAGCCGCGCATGACCACCCACACCGTGATCCAGGGGGACGATGCGTCCGTGTTGGGCTACGGGTGCGAACCTGCGACCTACTCGGTCGCATACCGCGGGCTCGCGCGCGATCTTGAGAGTTATCGGCCGGTAGAGGGCTCCCGCCTGGCTGGACCGGACGCCTACGTCGGCGACGGTCCGCGCTACTGGTTGAACGTCGTTCACGTCGAGGAGGGCGACGGCCGGATCACTTGGACGGTCGAGCCCGACGCAGCGGACTGCGCTCGTTACGGCGACGCCTGGGAGTGGCGGCTGCCCGAGCGTGAGTGGTCGGTGGAGTACGAGCGCGGGGTATATGCGATCGTCGGACGCAGCCAGTCTGCGTATCGGTGGCGCACCGATGCCGGCGTTGTGAACATCGCTGGCCTTCCGGTTAGCCGCTTGTTCGGCGGTCGGTTGTCCCTACGCCACGTCGCCGGGTACCTCGGGCGGCCACGGAGGGTCACAGGCGGTGGGCCACGCAACGCGGTGTGCAACGCGCGTTGGCCGAAGCTCGGCCTGCGCGCGTCGTTCGCATCGTTTGGCCTCGAGCCCGACTGTTGGAAGCGTCAGCTTCAGAGCGCCCGGATCTCGGGACCCGCGGTACGCAAGTGGGCCGCTGTCGAGGGCTACAAGCCGGGCCTCCTTGGCGGCACCCTTCCCCCGCACGGACACCGCGACGACCTCGGGTACAAATGGTGGCCGTACGGCGAGTCGAGCATCGACCCCATGATCACGCCACGCTACGACGGTGACCCGCGCCGTATCACGGCATTCGATCTCTGGATCGGCGCTGCCGGCGACTGACCGATGCGCCGAGTCGCCACAATTGTCCTGCTCGCCTGCCTGGCGCTGCCAGCGTCGGCAGACGCCAGCCGCAAACCAACCACCATCGAGCGCGACGCGATCGTCGCCGCAGTCGGCTCGCGCGGAGTGATCTGCGGACCCGGCAGCCCGTGCCGGCTCGTCGTACGCATCTCTACCGCGCAACACCGATGGGCCGCCGTTCACATCCGGCCTCGCCGCGGCCACGAGGGCCAGGTTCAGTCCGACGTCGCCTCGGTCAGGAAGCCGAAGCGTCGCTGGAGGGTCCACCAGATCGGCAACGGTGGCGGCTGCGGGGTCCCAGCTGATGTCGTGCGCGACCTTCGGCTGGCCTGCTACTAGCGCTATGCGAAGGCTCACGACGGCACGCATTCGTCGAAGGTTCGTGCGGGGCAGGCCGCCCTCATCGGGAGGCCAGGCGACCCCGAAGGCAGATCAGTGCGAGCCGGGTTCCACGGAGCCGCTCGATGCGGAGGGGGCCGCGCCCGCCCGGCAGGGAACGAGCGCCCGCCTCCGTGCCGAGCTGAGCGAGTTCTCGTCTCCGAAGGCGCGACAGGAACGCTTGGATGCAGCCAGACGCTGGGAGGCGGCCCGAACAACTCCTGACCGCCCCGCAGCTGAAGCATCCGCGGTCGGCCCTGCGCCCCAACCACACTGGCACGACCACCTCGCTCCACCTCCCGACGTCTCGGGCCGGCAACGCCTGAGAGTCGCCGGGCAGGAGTACTACAGAGAGGCTACGCGGCGACTCGGAGGCAGCGGCTTGGAGCCGCGCTATTTCACAGCGCTGCTCCAACGGGAGCCCACCAATCCCCACGACGCCAATGCCATCGTCGTGCTGGTCGATGGCATCAAGGTCGGCTACGTCGGTCGGGGCCGAGCCGCGCGGTGGGCGACTGGCGTAGATCGGGTCGGCGGCGCGGTGACGTGCCGACTCCAGACATTCCGAGGAGCGACGCGGACCTGGAAGGTGACTCTCCTCGCGGATCCGCGCGCGCTGGACGCGCTCGAGCGGGCCGATGGACGCTAGACCCACGTAATTCCGCGCTCCGTATCTGCGAGGGCGTCGCCGACACACGCTCGTCAGGTGGCGCTTGTCAGTCGTGGCGGTGAGGCTGCCGGGTAGCTGGACCGCTCGTCGCGATTGGCGCAGTCCGTCGCACTCGCTCAAAGCAATAGCCGACGCCTTGTCGAGGCGGAGGCCGCTGGACGGAGGCCCCGACTCTAGAGCCGAATCCCGCTATCCATGCGCTACACGGGCGGCCAGAGGCCGACGCGCATTGCTTTGCATTGCCAGGGATTCTAGGGGTTTTGCCGGAGGTTTTGCCGGAAGTTTTGCCGGCTGCGACCAGGCGGTCCGCCGAGCGGAGTGCCTCTGAATCTTGGTTCAGCCGGCCTTCCGTCCGAGCTCGTCTCGCACCACGTACAGAGCGTCGAGCGTCTCCCGTACTTTGTGTCGGAGGGCAGATCTGTTGGCGTTGCTCGGTGGCTGGGGAAGGCGCTCGTCAGGACCGAGCGCCTGGCTCAGCACAGGCGAGGTATCCAATAGATAGGCCAATACGTCCTGGCGCAGCTCGGCGCTGTCCTCGGCCATGAGGGCGATTCCGCGGTCGTACTTTGCGTACAGGAGCTGCACCCTGCGAGATGAGCGCCCCCATGCGGTCTGCCAGCGCGAGGTGCCTGTCCGTGACGTCGTCGACAACGATCGTGCCCTCCACACGCACGTCCTCGTAGAGGCTTGGGGCCTCGAGCTTCAGGAGGATCGGGTACTCGCCGCCTTCCAGCGGGAGACGAATCTTGAACCTAAGCACCACCGAACGTCCCGGGGGGAAGACCCAATCTCCATCGCTCCAGCTATCCGAGCGTGGATGGTCTCCGAGGCGATGCGGCTGGAACGGTTCCCACGTGCCGCCGTCCTCGACCGGCCGTCCCACGTTGTCGCAGCGGCCCATTTGCAGGCCGCTCGGAACAAGCAGGCTCAGCCAGCCGTCTCTCAGGACGCCAGGCCGATCCAGCTTCTTGATGTCCACCTCAAGGATTGAGGTACTCGCCCAGTCGTGAATCCGAGCGCGCATATCGAGCTGCCCGTTTAGCCGGAGGACGACCTGAAGCCGAGGCGACCCGATCAGCCGCACTCGATGCAACCCGGGAACGTACGGCGCGAGCGGCACCACAAACACCGCCACTGCGACCAGGACACCAAGGCCGCTGACGACCCCCACCGGCCATCCTTCCACCACTCCTGCGATCGCAGCTCCCGCAGGCAACGCGCCGACCGCGGCCCCCACGCCGATGCGAGACAGCACTAGCTCAACCCCGCATCGACGGGCTAGCCCTCGACTGTGGCGACGGGTTCATGAGCGGGAAGAGCCTCCTCGCAAACCGCGAGCACGTGTCCCCACCGCAGCAGGAGATCCCCCAGGTCGCCACTGATGCGAGCGGGAAAGTTGGTCAGCTTCAACTTGACGAACAGAGTCGCCTTGATGTCCACGAAGATCGCCTCCCGCAGATGGAAACCCTGAAGCTCCCGACCCGTTGAGGGCCGATCGATAACAAGCTCCCCGATGACCTCGGTCAAACGATCAGCACGTCGCATCGCTGTTTCGAGCGATCCGCCGGACGTCACTTCGTCGTTGTCCTCCATCAACTTCAAAAGCTGTCTGAGGTTGTGGTCAGGCCCGCCGCGCATCCTCAGCTCGCTCTCTGCCAACCCCACGCAGTAGCCGGCTCGCGAAGCGCTGACCCAGGCCTTCTGCTCACGCTCGCCGATGCTCTCAGGTGCCAGAGCCGCCAGCCCGTTGAAGCTCGCAAACAGCGCCTCCTGGGACCTATAGGGGGCGATATCGGGCTGATTGTAAATCGGGAACCAAGTCTCGAAGAACCCCTCGATCTCGGCGATCTCGGCATCTGAGAGATGGAATCCGCGCTGTCGCCAGCTACGGCGGTGAAGCGCTGACCGGACGCCCATGTCTTACGCCTCGGGCTCGAAGAGGCCGAGCATGTCCAACATGTTCGCAAGCGTCAAGGCGACCTCTCCAGGATCGACTTGCTGCGCCGCCAGCCGACCGACCACGTAAACGATCGCGCCAAGCTCCTCGGACTCTCGTATCGCGAAACATGCGCCAGCAGCGTCAGCGTTGAAGGTCAACAGACTGTAGAGATAGTCTGCCGACTTCTTTGGCGACTTCTGGAGCACATGGATGTAGTGCGCGAAGGTAAGGACCTCCTCGTCGTCGTCTAGCCCGACGGTGATCACACCAACGTCCGAGTCGATGTCCCAATCGGTTCCATCCCCGTCAGAATGGCGCTGCCATGACAACGAGAGTTCGTCAAAGACACGCTCGACACGCTGAATGACTTCGCTGCGCGCTATGCGCTCGTCACGGGCACGTGTCTTCGACAGATACCCGTTGAGCATGTCCTCTGTGGTCATGTTCCTCCTGATCGAGAGCTACGCGCGGGAACTATACGTACCGATCCCTCGCCAGAGCAAGGGGGCACCGCTACGCGTTCAGGCCAGGGCCAACTCTCTTGTTACCTCGCCGTGTGGCGAACGTCACGACAGGACGGACCGGTCGCGGCCCCCTTGCCGGTGGAAGCTCGCGCGCTCTGACGCGTCCCGCGGACAGCCCACCGGCCAGGGAAACACACGAGAGAGACGTCACACGTACTACCAAGCGAGGCGAGATGAGCAGAAGCGTAGAGAAGGCGATCACAGCGATCGAGGATGCCGGCGGGCTCGTGACCCCGCGCGAGATCGCCCGCGAGTGGGCGGTACGCGAGGCGACGATCTCGGACCGCATCAGCCGCGGGGACTTTCCCAAGCCGATCAAGGTTGCCGGCCGCGTCCGGCTCTACCTACGAAATCAGGTGGAGCCGTACCGGCGGTAGCGGCCCCACCAACGTCGCTGCCGTTGTTGGCTCACCGCCCACAAGGGCGGACGCTTCCTCGAGCCGATCAAGCTGGCGGGTCGGGTGCGGCTCTATCTGCGGTCGCAGGTAGACCTCTACCGGCGCCAGTGACCCCGCAGCCGGTCCCACGCGCGCACGATCCGCCAGCGAAGGCGTGCGTGCTCGCGTTCCAACGCGAACCGACCGGCCGCAGACTCGAACGCACTGAGTTCGCGCTTGTGCTTGATTCGGGCCCACGGGGTGTGACCGGCCATCCGCGGAGCTAACGGCGCGAGGGCCAGGCGAGTGAAAGTCGCAGCGGGTGTGGTGCAATCCGTGTGGCCCGACCCTGGGCCCGCGTTCGATACTGTCACGAGCGGCTGACGCGCTCGCTCGAAAAGAACGTACTACTAGACGAGGCGGCATGAGCGAGAACGTGGAGAAGGCAATCAAGGCGATCGAGGAGGCTGGCGGGCTGGTCACGCCGCGCGAGATCGCGGCCGAGTGGGGCCGCAGCGAGCCCGCCATCGCTGAGCGCATCCGACGCGGCACCTTCCCCGAGCCGGTCAAGAAAGCCGGCCGCGTGCGGCTCTACCTACGAGATCAGGTAGAACCCTACCGGCGGTAGCGGTTCCACCAACGAAGAAGCCGACGCGGGGCTGCCGAGCGTTGTGAAGGCCCACACGGTGTTGGTTGCCCGAGTACGGGTTGTACGTCCGTGCGACCCCACCCCACGCCGTAGCCGCGGGCGTTCGGTTCGGTCATCGATCGCGACTGTCGCGCTCGGCAGCGCCAGCGAGCGCTTCGGGCAGAGCCGATCCCGCGGCGATCGCACCGTCCCTAACAGGTGTACTCGAGCGTGTTGCTGACCAATGCCACCGCTAGGCTCCCGCCATCCCGCCCCGCCCCGACAAGCCCCGCCGCTCCGCTGGCGCGAGTGACCTCGCAGCGGCCGGCCGCACCCACGCGAAAGTCGTCGCCGCCTACGACGATCGCTGGCCAGCACGGTGCGCCGCTGAAGTGGAGCCGCTGACGCCGCTGCTTTTGGTACCGACATCCACCGCATCGGTATGACTGCCGTGCCTGACCTGGCGGCCAAGCCAGTGATCGACCTCATGGCGCTCGTCAAGAATTTCGACGACGCAATCCCCGGTCTCGTTGATGCGGCCGCTACGAGTATCCGGCCGCATACAACGACGCGCTCATCGACCGTCGCTGGCTCTGCCGGCCATCGGCGGCCGAGCGCACGCATTGCCTTCACCCTCGCCACAGATCGCGCCCTTCTCGCCGCTCACCTTCGGTTCCGCGACGAGCTGCGCACCAACCCCGAGCTGCGGCAAGAGTACGCGCACGTCAAGCATGAGTTGGCTGCCCGCTACCCCAACGACCGCAGCCAGGCTCGCGATCTGACCGAGGAGCGGCTCGCTGCAGCCGGCGAAGCCTGATGACCACCTCGGCACCCACCGACCTGACTGAGCGCCTCGACGACTTCGTCGGTTATCGCCAGGAGCACCTGCGCGGCGACGAGAAGGGCGAGGCCGCCATCTTCCTCGAGAACCTCTTCCGGGCTCTCGGCCACGAAGGCGTGCGCCAGGCCGGCGCCACACTCGAGAAGCGCATCCAGACGCCGTGACAACGGCGGCACCGCCTACGCCGATCTCGAGTGGAGGCCGCGCGTCCTCATCGAGATGAAGAAGGCCGGGCGCGACCTCGCGAAGGACTACCGCCAGGCCTTCGAGTACTGGATTGACCTCGTGCCCGACCGGCCCCAGTACGTCGTGCTCTGCAACTTCGACGAGTTCTGGATCTACGACCTCAACCGTCAGCTCGATGAGCCGGTCGATCGCGTCGCGCTCGACGATCTGCCGCGCCGCTGGGAGGCGCTCGCCTTCCTCCTCCCACATCCGAGCCAAGCCGACCTTCGGCAACGACCTCGTCGCCGTCACTCGGGACGACCGCGTCGAAGGTCTCGGCCGTCTTCAACCAGCTCGTCGACCGGGGGATCGACCGAGACCCGGCCCAGACGCTTCATCCTGCAGGCGTCATGGCGATGTTCTCCGAGGACATCGGCCTCCTGCCGCGGCATTCCTTCACTCACGCGGTCGACGATGCGATCGAGCGGCAACGGCAGCGCCTACGACCTGCTCTTCGGCCTGTTTCGAGAGATGAACGCTCCAGGCGTGACGCCCGGAGGGCGTTTCGAGGGCACCCCGTACTTCAACGGCGGGCTCGTACGCCGAGGTCACCCCGTTCGACCTGGACAGCGGATGAGCTCGACAGCGCTGCGAGCTCGCCTGCCAGGAGAACTGGGCCGCAGGTCCGCCCGGTGATCTTCGGCACGCTGTTCGAGCAGATCGCTCGACAAGCCCGAGCGCCACGCCTACGGCGCCCACTTCACCAGCGAGGCCGACATCCAGAAGGTCGTTCTGCCCACGCATCGTCCGGCCCTGGCGTGAACGAATCGAGGCAGCCGACACCCTCGAGGAACTCGGCCAGGTCGAGCAGGACATGCTCGCCTTCCAAGTGCTCGACCCGGCCTGCGGCTCCGGCAACTTCCTCTACGTCGCCTACCGCGAGCTACGCCGCCTCGAGCAGCAGCTCGCACGAGAAGCGAATCCTGCGTCGACGCGAGGCCGGGCCGCCGCGAGGCGATGCAGCTTGCCGTTCGTCTCCACCAGACAGTTCCACGGCATCGACCTGCGCCCCTTCGCCGTCGAGGTCGCCAAGGTCACCCTGATGCTCGCACGGAAGCTCGCCGCCGACGAGCTCGGCGACGAGCGGACCTACCTCCCGCTCGACGACCTCGACGCCAACTTCCAGACCGCGAACGCGGTCACGGCCGATGGCCGGACTTCGACGTCTGCATCGGCAACCCGCCGTACCTCGGAGCAAAGCGCATCCTCGACGAGAAGTCGGCGACGGAGATCGCCGCCATCGAGCGGGAGTACCCCGACATCGGCGGCCTCGCCGACTACGTCGTCTACTGGTTCCGCAAGACCCACGACCTGCTGCCCGAAGGCGGCGCGCGCGGGACTGGTCGGCACCGCCAACATCCGCTCGGGCGACAGCCGTAAGCACTCGCTCGACTACATCGTCGACAACGGCGGAGTCGATCTACGACGCCGTCTCATCACAGCCGTGGTCGGGCGACGCCACGGTCGAGGTGTCCATCGTCAACTGGATCAAGGGCGCCTACGACGGGCCTCGGACGCTTTGGCTGTCACGCGGGCACGACCAAGATGGACGTCGCCAGAGATCACCGGGTCGCTATCTCCCAACACCGACCTCCGCGTCCGCAGAGAAGCTTGACCGTTAACCGCGAGCCCAAGGTCTGCTTCCAGGGGCAGACGCCGCAGCACACGCCAGGCTTCGTCCTCTCGCCCGAGCAAGCCGCAAGCCTTGGTCGAGGCCGATCCCAAGAGCGCCGACGTCATCCACCCGTTCCTGATCGGCGAGGAGCTCAACGGCAATGGGCAGCCCTACGCGATTCGTCATCGACATCGGCGCCGACGACGTCATGCGGCGCGGAGCTGCAGGCCGGGACTGGCCGTGATGGAGCACCTCCGCACGACAGTGCTGCCCGACCGACAAGGTGAGCGCAGACCGCGAGGCGACGAAGAACGGCAGCTCCTCGACGCGAACCCGGACGCAACCGTCACCTGGCACCAGCGGAACTTCCTCGAGCAAGTGGTGGCAGCTCGGATGGCGTCGGCAGGAGATGGTCGAGCGCAATCAGCGAAGCTCGAGTCGCTATATCGCCCTGTCGCGGGTCGCGGTATGGACCCGTCAGTCGGTCTACGCGTTCGTCGCCCGGAGATCCGACCGGCAGACGCGCTGCAGGTCTTCGCGTTCGAGGACGACTACAGCTTCGGCATCCTCCATTCGTCCACCACCGCGCGTACTTCGAGGAGCGCTGCTCGAAGATGCGAGTCGACCTGCGCTACACGCCCGAACACCGTCTTCGACACCTTCCCGTGGCCGCAGGCCCCGACGGAGGAGGCAGTCGATGCCGTTGCCGCAGTGTCTGCCCGCTTGATCGCGTTCCGCGACGAGCGACTCGCCGACGGGCTCTCGCTTGAGCAGCAGTACAACTCCCTACGCGACCCCGGCCGCAACCCTTTGAGAACACTGCAGGAGGAACTTGACGTAACCGTCGCCGACGCCTACGGATTCAGCCCCGATGACGACCCGTTAGCCCAACTCCTCTCCCTCAACCTGTCGATTGCCGAGCAGGAGAACTCCGGCCTCACCGAGCCACGCCGGCCAGGCAACAACGGGCTGGCGGGAACACACCGCACCACGACGAGAATCGTCCCACCGCCACTTCGCTGAGCTGCGCGTCGTGCCGCTTGCGATCCCTCGGCCCGGGCTCGCCGCGCCTCACCGCGTCCGTCGTGACCCTCAGAACCACGTCGCTCCCGCCGCGGTGAACTGCGCCTGTCGCGGATTGACACCGCCGCGCCGGCTCCTCGCTGTCCCCACCGACTGGCACACTCGCGGCCATGGCCTTGGACATACCTGTATGCGCGCGGCCGTTGTCAAACTCGGTCGTTGCGGCTCGAGATGCCGCCGAACGTCAGAACAAGACCAGCGCCGCGACGGTCGCCCCGAGGATCGACGCCCATCTAAAGGCTGGGCGGATCGCCATTGAAACGCTCAGGGCCGCCCACCAGCACATTGGCGACCAGACTGACCTCGATCTTGCTGGTGATACCCGCCAGGCGGCTGTCTGGATCGTGGCCGGTCGCTGTCTCGGGCTATCAAGCGCGCTGATGGATCTACTCGACTCGGGCTACGGCGCGGAGGCAATGCCTACCGCACGGGCCCTGCATGAGGCGACGCGCCTGCTCGATGCCTTCACCGATGATGGAGACGACTCGCTACTCACGCGGTGGCTCGCCGACGAGGATCAGAAGTGGGTGCGTCCGAAGGAGACCCGCCAGGCGCGCGAGGACATGATCAGTCGGCTTCGCGTGACCATGGCGGAATCGCTCCAGGAAGCAGAGGCCGCTGATGATGTCGAGCGGGTGGCGCAGCTGACAGAGGCGATCGCAGGGATGGATGCCACGCCGGACGGACACCTGTGGCGGATGAGTCTGTCGATCTATGACGTCCTCTCGCGCATTGGGCACACACGACGCTCCGGGACTCGTGACAGCGTGTCGGCCCCGTTGCGCCAGATGGTGACCGGGCCTCATCCAGATCCATTGATTCGGGGGGAGTACGTGGAGTGGTCGATTGCGCTCATCGAGGAGGTGATGCTCTCTGTTGGCGATGCGCTTGGACGATTCTTCGGTCCTAGCTACTTCGAGGAGATCGTCCATCCGATCATCTCAGCACTCCACGCGGTCCGAGCCGCCCATTCGCTTACCACCTGACCCCAACAGATCTGGCAGCACGCGCAAGCTGCACGGGAAGATTCTCGGTTGCTTCTGCGCGCCGCTGCGCTGTCATGGCGACGTGCTGGCGCGGCTCGTCGACGAGCAGCTTGACCGCGACGGCGGCTAGGGACCGTTCACGCTTCGCCCTGCCCTCTGTTGGACGCCCACTTGTCGAGGGCGTCGGAGGTCAACTCATGCTGCCGGCGGCCGATGATCCCCGCCAGGCAGCGCAGCGCCGGACCACGACACGACGACGACGGCTCGATCGCCGCCAAGCAGGCCGCCGCGAGGTCTTGCTCGAACTCGTCGGGAGGCGGCCTGCCGTCGAGGACGAACCGCGCCAGCCATTGCCGCGAACTCCGCGCGAAGCGATGCCGGTCGCCCACCAAAGCCCACGCCACGACGACCGGCAACGCATCCTCCACTGAGAGCCGGATGCGCAGCTTGCGGCACTGCTGCGCTCGCGCGATCACGACTCTCGGCGCGCCGCCGCGCAGCGCCGCCTCGTAGGACTCGACGGCCTCGGTGATCTCGCGGCGCTGGTAGTCGGCCTGGCCGGGCTTGTAGCCGTAGTCGCGCACCTCGACGTTGTCGATGCAGCCGAACATACGTTCGCCAGTGTTGCACGCCCGCCCTCCGTCTCTGCTCCGCCGCGCCCGTCTTCCGCCCGCCCGCCTGTCCCGCGCACCGCCGTCTCATTACCCCTGATTCCCGCGTCCGGCTCGGCTCCCTTCGGTCGCCTTGCCGTCCTCTGATCCGCTCCGCTGTCCTTCGGCCGCTACGCGGATCACACACCTGCACCCAGGTTGCGTCTACATCTCCGATGCTCACAATCGGCAAGATCGGAGGCACCGGCAAGGGCCACTGGCGGACCCCCGCCTACTACACCCACCAAGTCGCCCAGGGGGCCGAGGACTACTACTCCGGCAAGGGCGAGGCACAGGGCAGCTGGGTCGGCCGCGGCGCCGCCCAGCTCGGCCTGGTCGACCAGCTCCAAGACGGCGACCTCCACGCTCTGTTCGAGCGCCGCCACCCGACCGCCGGCGACCAGCTCGGCCGCCCTCCCGGCGTCGATTCGGTCAAGGGCATCGACGTCCAGATGGCCGTCCCGAAGTCCGTCTCGACGCTCTGGGCGTTAGCTGAGGACTACGGACGACCAGAGGTCGCCGCGTCGGTTTGGGAGGCCACTCACGGCGCGGGCCGGGCCGCGCTCGACTACCTCGAGCGCCACGCCTGCACCTCGCGGGCGGGCAAGGGCGGCCACGTCCGACTCAAGGGGGAGGGGTTCATCGGCGCGGCGTTCCCGCACCGCTTCTCCCGCGCCGGGGATCCGCACGTCCACGTCCACTTCCTGATCGCGAACATGACCCGCTGCGGCGACCCCGACCGCGGGGTCCCCGACGGCTGGCGCGCGCTCGACGCACGCGACATCTACCGCCACCAGCTCGCCGCCGGCTACGTCTTCCAAGCAGAGCTGCGCGAGCGGCTGACCCACGATCTCGGCGTCGAGTGGTCCGAGGTCCACAAGGGCGCCGCCGAGATCGTCGGCGTCCCGCGCGAGCTGTCGGTCGAGCTATCCCAGCGGCGAGCGCAGATCATCGACGCGCTCGGCGGCCGGACGGGCACCGCCCGCGAGGCCGAGATCGCCGCGCTCTCGACGCGCAAAGGCAAGCGCGAGATAGACCTCGCCGAGCAACGCACCCACTGGCGAGCGGTCGCCGAGGAGCACGGCTTCGGCGTCGCCGAGTTCGCCGACACCATCGGCCGAGCCGGATTCCGCGACCTCGACCGCCAAGAGATCGCCACGACCGTCGAAGACCTGATCGGCCCGACCGGGCTGACGCGGGAGCGGTCGACGTTCACCCGTCGCGACATCGTCCAGTCGCTCGCTGCCGCACACGGCCGCGGCGGATCGGTCGGGCGGATCGAGGAGCTGGCCGACCGGCTGATCGCCTCCGACCAGATCGTCGCGGTCGACGGTCCCGCCGACACGACCGCCCGCCTTCGCGGACGCTCCGCCGGCGACCGGATCGAGGGGCTATTCACCACCGCCGAGATGCTCGACCTGGAGGCCCGGATGGTCGACCAGGCCGCCGCCAGGGTGGGGGAGGGCATCGGCGCCGTCCGGCCGGCGAGCGTCGAGGGGGGAGGGTTCGCGCGGCGGCCCGGCGGCCTCGTCCTCTCCGACGAGCAACAGCAGATGGTCCGCCAACTCGTCACCTCAGGCCACGGCATCGACCTCGTCCGCGCACGCGCCGGCACCGGCAAGACGACCGCGATCGACGCAGCCCGCGAGCTATGGGAGCGCGACGACTACCGCGTGATCGGCGGCGCGCTCGCCGGCCGCGCCGCCGACGAGCTATGCGCCCGCGGCGGCATCGACAGCTACACGATCCACGGCCTCCTCCACGACCTCGACCGCGGCGGCGACTACGCCTTCGCGGACCGGACCGTCCTCGTCATCGACGAGGCCGGCATGGTCGGATCCAGGCAGCTCTCCCGACTACTCGACCACGCAGCCCAGGCCAACGCCAAGGTCGTCCTCATCGGCGACGAGCGCCAACTAGCCGCAGTCGACGCCGGCGGCGGCTTCAAAGCACTCGCCGACCGACTCGGCGCGATCGAGCTCACAGAGGTCTACCGCCAACACCACGCATGGGACCGCGCCGCGCTCGACCAGCTCCGCCACGGCGACATCTCACAGTGGATCGCCGCTTACGATCGACACGGCCGCCTCATCCCGACCCAAAGTGCCGATGATCAACTCCAGCAGCTCGTCTCCGACTGGTACGTCGCGACCCGCGAACACGGCCTGATCGAGACCCAGATGTTCGCCACCACCCGCGAAGACGCCCAAGCCCTCAACCAACTCGGCCGCGCCGCCAGAGTCGCCGCAGGCGAACTCGACGACACCGCCGCCCTCACGATCGGCGACCGGCAGTTCACCCACGGCGACCGCGTGCTGGCACTGCGCAACGAATGGGTCGACGCCACCGGCAGTCCCGTCAAGCACCGGCTGCGCAACGGAAACCGCGGCACCGTCACCGCCATCGACCGCGACGCCGGCGCCCTACAGATCCGGCTCGATCACGGCCCCGAAATCGTCCTCACCAACGACTACCTCACCGCCGGCCAGCTCTCCCACGGCTACGCCCAAACCATCCACAAATCCCAAGGCATGACCATCACCCAAGACTTCGTCCTCGCCTCACCCGACCTCGCCCGAGAAGCTCGGCTACGTCGCCGCCAGCCGCCACACCGACAGCTCCCGCTTCTACATCAACGTCGGCCAAGACCACGACCTCGACCGACCCCAGCTCCCCGGCCTCGAAGACGAGCCCCTCTACCAGGACCTCGAACGCGCACTCGGCATCGAGCGCGCCAAACAACTCGCCGTCGACGTCACCGAGATCGACGTCGACCTCGGCGAGCTGACCACCGCCCAGCTGATCGAGATCCGCGACCGCGGCCAACACGTCCTCTCCACGATCCCGCGCCACGCACGCCGCGCACGCGACGCCGAACTCCTCGAGCGCGCCGCATCCAACGCCGCCCACCTCGCCGGACTACGCGCCAACGCCCACGACGAACTCGCCGCCCTCACCACCAACCGCCGCGACCGCCAACACCGCGCCACCCTCGAACAACGCATCCAACACCTCGACCAAGCACTCCAAGAAGCCCGGGCCGAGGTCACAGAACGCACAGACGCCGCCGCAGCATCCGACCCAGCCCGCGTCATCGCCGATCGCGAGATGGAGATAGTCGACGCCGCAGCAGCCGAGCGCGAGCTAGCCGCCCGTCGTGCCGACGCGCACTGGCGGGCAACGAGGATGGCTGCGCTCGACGCCGACCCTGCGATCGAGCGCGAACTCGGCGAACGCCCCGAAGCCCCCACAGACCGCGAGCGATGGGAGCAAGCAGCGGCCGCCCAAGAGTCCTACCGCCTCCAATACGGAGGCCTACCTCATGACCACGACCCCGCCGGACTCACCGGTCGCCAGGCAGCCGACCAGGCGCACGCTCAAGAGTTGGTCTCAAAACTCTTCGACGCTCCGAGCCCCGCTCCGGCCCCTGACCTGCCGGCGCCCGGACGCGGCATCTGAGCCCTTGACAGCAGTGCCACGGCGGTGTTCGATGCCTGCGGCAGGTGGGTGGTGCCCCAGATCAGGGGCCACTCCACTGTCCGATCCGCTGAACGGACAGGACCACCCGGTCCCTTGTCACCTACGGAGCTGTCTGCAAACTCCCAACGGCGGCCGTCCGAACCGAACCCTCCGGACGCGCCGCCGTTGCTGCCATCTCTAGTAGTCGCTGGTGCCGGACGCCGGATCGTAGATCGAGTACTCAACCCGGCCGTTCGGCCCGTCGTACGACACCGTGCGTAGGGGAGTTCCCTCTTGCGCGACGGCGAAGTAGGCGTTGCCCGTGACCAAAGCCCGCTCGCTTCCCGAGCCGGTCGTGACCGTCACGGCGTCAACGCCGTCAGGGACAAGGCCGTAGATCCCGATGTCGCCTCCCACCAGCGTCACCGTCGCAGGGCTGGCCTGCCCCGCCGCCAGATCGCTAGTGGGGTTGCAGCTGAGTGTGGCGCCGTCTCCCACCGTCAACGAGGCGCACACGTAACCGCGGCCCGGCAGCACGAACAGCGAGTTCGATATCGACCCCGACGCAAGCCTCGCCAGGTCTGGGTTCACGCCGTAGAGATGGTCGTCGCCAATACGAGTCGCGAGCTCGGCCGGCATGGCGTCGCCACCAGCGCGTACCCGCCTCAGAATCGAAAGCGCGTTCGCCGCCGAAGCCTCGACCTCGTCCACCTGCGCGATCTCAGCCCCGGGGGCGCCGCTGGACTCGGACTTATCGTCGCTGGCGATCGCCCCGGCAGCCGCGACCCCCAAAGCACACAGCACCAAAACGCCAGCGAGACGCTTCCTCCCAGCCATAGCCCTAAGCCTCCGCGTAGCCGTCGATCGAGTGATTGCCGCCGCTCTGCTGCAGGACCTCCGCGTCGTAGCAGATGCACTGCACGTTGCCGTAGTAGTGCTGGGTCGAGTGAACGCCGCAATTTGATCCGGCGAGGGTCCCGCCCGTTGAGGGCTTGAAGACTCGCTGGCACACGGTTACGGCACAGCAGGGTCCCGGATACGCACCAGAGTTGAGGTCGTAGCTGTGCTGGCCGTCATAGGTGCCATTGGCGCGTCCGTCGCACCACTGGTTCGGAGGCTTCATCGAGCAGCTATACCAACTCTGAAAAGCGCTCGCCTCCGACGCGGCAGTGCCTGCTACGACGCAAGCTGCGATCGATGCGAGGACGGAGACACGAAATCTCCTGCTGGTCATCCTGGCCCTCCCTTTCAGGGTTGCAAAGCGCTGCGGAGCAGCGCGTCAACGTTCCGGCGACCCTAACCCGCTCACGAGTTCGGAGTCAAGGCGGGCGCTCGAACTCCACCTACGGCAGCCGCGCTGCGCTCACGTGCCCCCCCGTTGTCGTTACAGACACCCGATACATGTCGAGCATGAGTGCATCATGCGCGCGCCGAGCGGTTAGGGCAGCCGCAGCTGTCCGGTACGCCCCTACAAAGAGCCGCAGCGGGCCCGCCCCGGCGGGCCTGATGTCAGGAAGCCACGCCGATTCCGATAACGCCACGTTGACCTGCCGCCCGTCGGGTGCCCGCACGCGGAGTCGTTGAACCTGCCGGGTGGTAAATCCCGCCATGACCGTCGTCGGACCCGCAGCCAGCCCCATGACCAACACCGGCGTCTGTCGAAGGCGCCGATAGACGCCGGACGATGGCGCGCAATCCACGTCGCCAGCCGGTGGCCGCGAATCGTCGAGTACCGCCCGTGTGAGGCAGAGCCCACGTCGTTGATCTATGAACGCGGCCGCCGTTGCGCCGTGCGCCCCGCGGCGCGGTAGGACAGCAACGGGAGGACTGCCGGAGCCGACAACAACGCGCAGCGTTGGTTCAAGCGGGACCGGTCTTTCGCTCTCGATACGCAACGCACGATCGAGCACAGGTACGCCGAGGCTCGCATCGAAGACGGCCGCAGCAAACGCTGTCGAAGTACCGACCACAAGAAGTGCGGCCCCCGCGGGGACCACTCGCCTGATCAGCCACGGCCTCCGCCGCGAGGCGTCGTCAGCATTGAGTCGCCGGGCCAGATCCTCGAGCGCCTCCCGCTGCCCTTGGTAGACATCGCCGTCAATCGTGATTCGCCGTCGGCGACGAAAGCGGATCACGAACGGCCCCGCTGGAGAGCGCGCAGCCGAGATAGCCCCCGGCTTACGCGCTGACGAACTGCGCCCTCATTGGCGGCAGCATCACGGGCTATGTCTCCATAGCTGCGCTCTTCGAGTATTCGCGCTCGAACCGCACTCCGCTCGTTAGGCGGTAACAGATCGAGGTCGCGCAGCACCTCGGTGCGAGCAGCGTCGATACCCCGCTCCGCCTCTTCGATCGCACCATCTGTATAGAGCAACACCGGGCTGCGGAGGCGCATGTGTAGGGCTCGGTCCATCGCCCTTTTCTTGAAACTTCGCGCGCATTTGTGACGAGCGATTCCATAAAGCCAGGCGCGTGCCGGACCAAGTTCGGGCCGATATGCCCCAGGGTCACGAAGAGCAACCTCGAAGACCTCTGCGGTCAGGTCGAGAGCGGCCTCGACATCTTCGGTACGCAGGGCCAAGTACGCCGTGATGGCCGGCGCGTGTCGCAGATAGAACACCCCGAATGCCTCCGGGCACGTTGACGTCAGCCTCAACAGCTCTGCGTCAGAACAGGTCTCGAACGGGTTCGACACGCTTCCATGGGGTGGGCGGCTAGGGCAACTCAGGTGACGGACCAGGGGCGACAGATCGCCCCTTGAGCGGTGGGTGACCGCTACGGGCGAGATCATCCTCGCACGCCCCCAGGGCGCTGACGCCGGATGGCCCTCAGCCGCAGGCGGGCAAGACCTCTACTGACTCTCTTTCGGACGGTCGCCTCCGACAGATCCGTCGCCGTCGCGATCTCCTTGTAGCTCCGGTCTTCGACGACCCGCGCGAGAACTGCGTAGCGCTCGCCTGGGGGCAACAGATGCAGGTCGGCGACGACCTCATCACGCGCAGCATCCATCCGGCGGTGCGCCTCGTCGAGCGCGTCGTCGGTGTACAGGAGAACCGGGACACGGAGCCGCCAGCGCAGCGCCCGATCGACCGCCCGATGACGCAGCGAGCGGGCCAACTTGTGCCGGGCGATCCCGTACAGCCATGCACGCGCAGGACCATCCGCGGCTCGATACCCGTTCCTCCCGACAAGCGCCGCCTCGAAGACCTCTGCCGTGAGGTCCAGAGCGACCTCAGCGGAGTCCACCCGGCAAGCAAGGTACGCAGTCACCGCAGGCGCATGCCGCGCGTAAAAGACCCCGAAGGCGTCCGGCATTCGACTGGCCAGTCCAAGTAGCTCTCCATCCGAACACCGCTCGATATCCGTCCCTCTTCGGAGGGTGGGGAGGGTGCCGGAGCGCGACCTGGACCGAGGACGGTCCCCGGCCACCGTGTCCTACGGCGAGCTGTTGACGGGCTTTCGCGCTGTGGCAATCACCATGCCAACGCAGGCGAAGAGCCGCTCGCTCGTCGCAGTCAGGTTCCCCGCCTGCACGGAGTCCCAGGCGCCTGACGCGGATCGTTCCGCAGGCTCGAGACAATCCCCCAACTCGTCATAGAGCTGCAACGCGGCCCCCAGAGCGGCCTCGTGAAGCAACTCACGCCGCCCCGTCAGGTGCGCACGGTCGCTGCCGCGCCGCGCAAGCTGACGTTGCAGGTCGCCTGCCTCATCGAGCCTCTCCACGAGCAACGACCGCGTCGCGAGATCGTCGACATCGCACTCCTTGTGATCCTCCCGTATCGACTTCGAGAGCGTGACCAGCGCATTCCCCAAAGCCTTGGAAAGCGACTCGTCAACGACCACCGTCATTGAACTGCCAGAACCCACAGCTACGACCGACACATCTCCTCCTCCCGTAGCCCATCCCTCACCGTTACCGCAGCGGTAACGGTGGGTGAGAGTAGCGGACCCGCGCGCCAAAGCTGTAGGCGTGAACGTTTCCGTCTTGCGCGACCCGGACCCGAGCAGAAACCGCTCGATAGAGCCATCGTTGAGCGCTTGCCGTCGCCCTGCGGATGACCTGGGAACGGGGCCCAACCCGAATCCGACCCCATCCCGGCCAAACGCCGCGCCGTGCCGCCTCTGGCACGGTTCTACCCCTGGTCTAGTGGATGTCTCGCATCAGGTCCGCTGGGGGGACGCGGAGGATCCTGGCGAGGTGGACGATCGTGCTCAGCTTCGGCTCGCGCCGTCCGTTCGCGAGCCGGCTCATCGACGTCCTAGCGCAGCCATGGGCGCGGGCTACATCGGTGATGGTCATGCCCGCGTCCTCGCACGCTTGCTTGAAGTTCGCCGCGAACTGCCTCCGGATGGGGTCGGTCACACCGCCAATTGCCTCGCGCCCCCAGAACTGTGACGCCGACCTCGCGACTCGCCTAGTGGATGTCTCGCATCAGGTCCGCTGGCGTGACGCGGAGGATCCGGGCGAGCTGGACGATCGTGGTCAGCTTCGGCTCGCGCTGTCCGTTCGCGAGTCGGCTCATCGACGTCCTGGCGCACCCGTGCGCGCGGGCTATATCGGTGATGGTCATGCCCGCGTCCTCGCACGCTTGCTTGAAGTTCGCCGCGAACTGGCTACGGATCGGGTCGGTCACACCGCCAATTGCCTCGCACCCGCAGAGTTGTGACGAACTTCTTCGGGGCGCTACATCCACTGACTTGCGCTAGAGCCCAAGGAGGGACTAATCTGCTGCCGAGTGATACCACAGCGGTATCACGCGGATATGCAGGAGGGGTAGGTTGTTATCCAGTATTAGAGCCTCACACGGGGCGTCTGGCCGCTCCGACCGTGCCAATCTGGCATCGGTCACGGTATCGCCGGCGCCATCGGAGCCGGCGGCATTGGTCACGCGCATCGAACGCAGCCTTAGACACGGCGCCTCACCCGCTCAGATCGGGCAGCGCCACGGCGAAACCGCCGAGATGTACGCCCGCTATCTCAGCGACGACCGAGCAACGCTCAAGTCGATAGGCGACGAATGGGGAGGGGTAACGCGCGAGCGTGTCCGACAACGGTTCGCAGCTTCGGGGTTGCCGTCCCGAAGCTTGACCCAGACAGCCAACATTCGTCGCGCCCGTCGAATCCAAGAGATTCGCAACAACCCGACGCCGTTACGCGACGCCTGGAAGCGCGGGCGGCGGACTCAAGAGATCGCCAGCGACCTTGGTGTGCGTCCGGTCGACGTGCGCGCACTGGTTCGCGAGTTGGTCAGCGACGCTGAGCGCACCCAGCGTCAGCAGGCGCTCGTCGAGCGCTCCTGCTGTCGGCGCCAACCTCTAGATCGACAGACCCGGATGGCGACCTATGCCACGGCAGTTCGAGAGGCGTGGGAGGCATGCGGCCGCCCCGCCCACCTAACCGGCGACCAGTACGCCGCCGCAGCTCGAACCCAGCCCAACTGGCCCTCCGTATCCTCCATCGTCGCCTACTTCCGCTGGGTCGACGTTCTACAGGCTGCCGGTCTTACCGCTCCTCCTGCTCAGCGGCGACGCGAGTACACGCGCATCACACCAGAAGCGTGCTGGGATGCCCTACACGCGGTCGCTCGCGAGACTCAGAGCGACGGCGCTCCGCCAAGGCTCGTCTACTTGGAGTTGAGCACCGGGCGAACAGATCTCCCATGCGCGACTACGGTTGCTCGCCGCCTCGGCGGCTGGACACAGATCAGATCCGCATGGCCAGGACCAGGCAGCGCACGAGAGCCACAACGCGAGCCGATTGCGCTCGCGGCATAAACATCGAACCCGCCCAACCTAGACAGCCATGCTGTCAGGTGGGGCGGGGCGCTCGGTGCGCGAATCGCCGAACGGCAATGACGTAACGAGGAGGCGGCAGTGGGGGTTCGGAATGGGGCAGAGGCCGCGAAGGTGCGAGTCCGGCTGACGCCAGCGCAGCTCACATGCGTGCGCGAAGACCTAAAGCGCTTCGCCGAAGCGCTCATCGAGAGCGTGGAGCTGTATCGAACTCGTCCCGACGTCGCACGCCGTGTCAAATCCGAGAACGAGCTCAGCGCGGTAGTCCTGGTCCTAGAGCAACTGCCACCGTCCGCCGATGCGCCGACGGCGGCAACGATGCCGACCTGGCTCGCCCTTGAGATTCTCTCCCTTGGCGCCATCGCCGCCGTTGAGGAGCTACGACGCCGTCCTTCACGAACGGATGCCTCGCGTCGGGGAGATGACCGACCTGACGGAGGCGCGCCGACGGCTCGAGTCATGGCTCGACCTGTTCGTCGACATCGACGAGCAAGCCGGCCAGGGATCCGCGCAACCCTCGAACTAGGACGTGGGGCGTCGTACCTCGACGCCCCACATCCCCGACCGGTCAGGCAGTCCGTCCGTTCTTCCTCACTCCGTGCGGGTAAAACCGCGCAACCGCAGGTGGCAGAGAGCCCGACACGACGAGCGCTCGCCCCCAAGTCAGCTGCTGAAGGTCCTGCGCGGTCGCTTTGTCTGCGAGCGTCGAATGGTCAGCCACGTCGACCTTCTGCCGCCCAAGTAGCTCCACCACCTCGTCACGGGTCGCCTTGTCAGTGATCGGCCCGAGGAACAACTTGTCGGTCGACGCGGCCATGATCGTGTCCTTGGCATCTCCGTAGCGATCCCGCATCTGCGCGACTGACTGCCAGATCGTCGCGATGCGGACACCGTGCGCGGCAACGTCAGACAGATGACCGGGAAGCGAGCCCAGCGGCGCGCAGTTCGCCACCTCATCGAGCAGGACCCGCAGCAGCGGATCCAACGGCTTGCCCGCCGCCCGCGACTTCTCGATCGCGGCGTCCAGCACCGACGAGACGAGCGCGACGAGGATCGGCGCAAGCATCTTCTGATGCCGCGACGACGACGTCAGATACAGCGTCGAAGCGCTCCCGTCGAGGAGATGGTCGGCCGTGAAACCGTCCGTCGCCGTCCTCAGCACCTCCGGAAAGCGATACGCGTGGAGGAGATGCGCCGTCGACATGTACGTCGTCCCGACGTTCCGCGGGTCGAGCGCGAGGACGCCCTCGAGCTGGAGCTTCGCGGCCGGGTCGCCGTCAGAGCGCAGAATCTCGACCGGCGCCGTCCGGTCGTCCGTCTCCAACCACGACACGACCTGGCCGATCGAGGTGTCCCCACCCGCCAACGCCGCCGCGTGCAGGAGCGGCGCGAGAAGCTTGCTCGCCTCACCCGACCAGAACTCCTCGACATGGTTGCCCTGCCCAGGGCGGCTGGCCGCGTCGGTGAGCCAGTGGGCCTGACGCAGAGCACGGCTCCAGTCCTCGCAGCCCTCCAACGGATTCCAGCAGCACGAGCCCGAAGAGAACGGGTCATAGACCCAGACCCGGCCGCCCTTCGCTCGATGGATCTCGGTCGCGCGCCAGACATCGTGCTTGGTCGACGTCACGACCGCCGGCCCATCGTGCTCGAGAAGCCAAGGGATCACATACCCAGTCGTCTTCCCCGCGCGCGGCGCCGCGCAGACGAGAGTGTGCGCCTCCGGATCGCCCGCGAGAAGACGTCGGTCCAGCGTGCCGAGCGTCATCCGCTTTCCGGACCGCTCCTTGACTACGAGCTCCGCTACGTCGCGTGGCCGTGCCCACTCCCGAGGTCGACTTCCTCGAATGTCGTAACCGCGTCGGCCGAGCATGTGCTTGGCCCGCCACACGTCCAGCGGCCGAGCCGCCGCGGCCGCCGCGCCAGCGATGACGCCGCCGGGCAGCAGCAGGAGCGCCCACCAGGCTAGGCCCGTGGGCATCTGCTCACGCGCAGCTGCGGGGTAGGCGGCCGTCGGGTCGCCGAGGTTCAGCTTCGCTGCGATCGCGCCGGTCCCGATGATCGCCTCCGCGGGTGTGAGGTCCGCGACCTCACGCTCATGGATCCCCGCCACCAAGAAGGGCGGCAAGGCGAAGAGCGCCAGCACCCCCGTCATGAACAGCAGCAGTCCTGCCGCCTGTCGTCCGCTTTGCATCCGTAATCCCTTTCGATCGAGGTCGTCGAAGGGGGGCAGGAGCGACCACCGCTGAGCTTTCGCATTTCGGTTCTCGCTTGACGTACGCGGAAAGACGCTTACGTTTCTAGTAGGCCGTTTGGCGCGGGAAGCGTCGTCGCGGCCGGGAGGCCAGATGCGCCAAGTGAGGGAAGACGAGCCAGCCGAACCACCACTCCCGACAGCCCGTCGTGGTGCCCTCGCGCCGATCCGATGGCCGTTCGGCAACGGCGATGCGAAAACCCAGCGGGGGTTGCGTCTACGTAGTCGACGCATGTCTCTACTGACCGACGCCAGCACCCGCCGCAGCGAGGACGAACTCCAGAACGCGCGCCTGCGCGACGAGGAGTACCGCCGCCACGCCGCGACGCTCGACCGCTACCTAGCAGCGACCTTCGGAACCGCCCTCAGCCGGGACGAGCGCGAAGGGGTCCGCCAACAGGCGTTCGTCGGCCTCGCCTCTGAGATCTCCAAGGGCGTCGAGGTCCACAACACCGAGGCGATGCTCATCACCTGCGCACGCAACGCCGCCTACGGAATCCTGCGGTCCGCCGACCGGCGCCGACGCAAGACCTTCGACCCCCACGACTCGCGCGAGGCCCGGCTCTCCGACCCCGCCGACCCGCCGCTCGACCACGCGATCGTCACCGCCGACGAGGACCGACGCGTTCGGATGCTGATGAGCCAGCTCGACGAGCGCTCCCGACGCGCGTTGCAGCTGCGCGTCGAGTTCGGCCTCGACATGAAAGAGATCGCCGAACGGCTCGACCTCAGCCTCGGCCACGCCTACAAGCTCGTCACCTCCGCCGGCACAGCACTCGCCGCCTCGATCGCCGCCAACGACGACGGGGCGCACTCCCGCCAACAACGCGCCCTGCTGACCGCCTGCGTCATGGGAACCGCCAGCGACGAGGAGCGCCACCAGGCCGAGACTGTCCTCGAGGGCGACGCCCACGCCAGGGCGCTGCTCGCCGAGATCCGTGGCCAAGCCCACCGCGCTGCGGCGCTCATGCCGCCGATCGCCGTGGCCGCCGAGCCGTCGTCTGGGCGGGTCAGCCACATGATCGCGAGTATCAAGCAGTACGTCGGCGACCTCGCGGGACGCGGAGCGCCGGCCCAAGACGCCGCGAGTCAAGTCGCCGCCAGTGGCGGCCTCCGCGGCGCTACGCCAGGCGCGGTAGCGGCGCTGTGCGCCGCCGGATTGATCGGCGGGGGAACCGTCGCGGTCAACGAGTGCATCCAGGCCGGCGGCCCGGTCGCCCTCGTCGACAAGCTTCGAGGCCAACCCCGCCCCGAGCCCGAGCCCGCAAAGGCGGTAGTCGAGGCGCCGATCGCGCCGGTCGTCGAGCAGCTCACCACGACCCCCGAACAAGTCGTCTCGCCACCGCCCGAGCCCACACCCGATCCAGAGCCCGACGCGGAGGCAGCGAGCGAGCCCGCGCCCGCGCCAGCGACAGGCAGCGACTCAGTCAGTGGCCTGACCGGCAGTCCAGCCGCAGCTCCGACGCCCGCGCCGCCCCCACCACCAGCCGTATCCGGCGGAGGCGGGGGAGGGTCATCCTCGGCGACGTTCGGGGGCCTGTAGCCATGCAGATTCGACGCACCACCAGGAGGAGTTCCCCCATGTCAGCCCGCGTGTTCGCAGTCGCATGTGTTGCCGCAGTCGCCCTTGCAGCGCCGCAGATCGCGGCGGCCGGCCAGTACACCGTCGCGTCGTGCGACGCCGCTCCGCCGACGCACAACGTCAACGCGTGGTGGACACAGGCCGGGAGCTTCAACACCTACTCGCTCTGCCCCAGCGTCGGCGGCGGCACCAACAACCCGCGCGGAATGTCAGCGCGCGTCACGGGGACGACTGGCTCGACCTTCGCGGCCGGCACCTACTCGCGCTGGTGGTTCTCCGCACCCGCCGGCACCAACATCACAAGCCTCGTCTGGTCGGGGCGGGTCGCGCGCGACACGCCGTCGTGGGCCGCTGAGATCACCGCCCAAGGCGGCGTGTCCCACAGCCGCTTGATCGGCTACGGCGCCGAGCCGAACGCGACCGCCTACGGCAACGGGTTCGAAATGCCGAATCCCGTCCAACTCTCGGCGCCGCTCGGGACCACGAGCCTCACCCAGAACGTCCAATGCGGCGCAGCGAGCTGCGGCACCGGCGCGACGATGCACACCTACCACTCCGTCGTCCACCTCAACGACTACTCAGCCCCGACCCTGTCGGTCTCAGGCATCTCGCAGAACGAGTGGGTCCGGTCGAACCGCACGATCAACTACAGCGCCTCCGACAACATCGGCATCAAGTGGATCAAGATTCTGATCGACGGCGTCGAGACGAACATGCACGGGTTTGACTGCGACTACACCAGGCCCGCGCCATGCTCGAACCAGTCCGGCGCGTTCAACATCACGACCACATCGCTTTCGCCCGGCCAGCACCGCGTCGACCTCGTCGCCGTCGATGGATCTGACACCCCCGTCTACGCCGCCCTGAACTTTCGCGTCGACAACACACCGCCAGCTCAAATCACCCCGACCGTCAGCGGCGGCGACGCGTGGCGCAAGACCAACGGATTCACCGTCACCTGGCCTTCGGTCGCCGACAGCGGGGCACCGATCGTCGGCGGTACCTGGCAGCTCTGCCGCGCTGGCGGAACGCCGTGCGAGACACACCCGATCGACCAGGCCAACCCGACCGCGACGCCGCCGATCCATCTCGCCGGCGACGGCACCTACGAGCTGCGGGCTGCCATGCGCGACGCGGCCGGCAACGTCGCCAACATCGTCGATGCCCGCACTGTCCCGCTGCGCCTTGACCGCGGAGCGCCGTCGCTGGCCATCGATGCGCACGATCCCAACGACCCGGTCCGTGCCGCCGCGACGGTCCACGACCCACTGTCCGGCCTCGCGTCGGGCCAGCTCGAGGTCCGCCGAGTCGGCACCGCGACCTGGCAGGAGATACCCACTGCCGTCGAGGGCAAGAAGCTCCTCGCCGAGATCGACGACGAGCGGTTCGCAGACGGCAACTACGAGCTGCGCGCCCAAGCCGTCGACCAGGCCGGCAACCACGCCTCGACCGGCCTCGAAGCGAGCCAGGCCCGCGCGCTGCGCACCTTCCCGATCCGGATCAAGACGAAGATCAACGCAGGTCAGAAACACGTCGTCGTCGTCAAACGGCGCGTCGGCCGCGGCAAGAAACGCCGCATCGTCAAACAGCGCGTCGAGCGAATGCGCTCCCGCTTCACCGTCGCCCAAGGCCGGCACTCCGAGATCTCCGGCGTGCTTGCAAACCCCGACGGCCAGCCGCTCCACGACGTGCCGGTCCGCGTCCTCGACCTCCCCGACCTGCCCGGCGCCAGCTACGCCGCCACTGGCGTCGTCCGCACCGATCGCGACGGGCGGTTCACCTACAAGGTGCGCGGCACCAACAGCCGAACGCTCCAGTTCCGCTACGACGGCACCCGACGCATCCGCCCATCGACCGCCGAGGTCAAGGTCCTGGTGCCCGCCTCCAGCACCTTCACACTCACCCCGCCCAAGATCCTCAACGGCGAGACAGTCACCTTCAAGGGACGCGTCCGCGGCGGTCCGATCCCACCCGACGGCAAACTGATCGAGCTGCGCAAGTGGACAGGCCGCCAGTGGGCACCCTTCCGCGTCGTGCGAACCGACGCAACCGGCCGCTGGTCCCACGTCGAGCCAGTCGTCAGCGTCACCGGACTCGTGATCTTCCGGCTGCGCGCCCACATCCCCGCCGAGGCCGGCTTCCCCTATGTCGCAGGACGCACGGTCGCTCGCAACCTGCGCGTCCGGGGACTCTGATCCGGCACAATCGACCCTGCAACACCTGCTCAAACGCCAGGAGGGAACCCCGCCGATGCGCACGCTGATCCGCCGTCCAAGCCCCGCGATGGTCGTCGCTCTCATCGCCCTGTTCATCTCGCTAGGCGGCGCGAGCTACGCCGTGGTGAACCTTCCCAAGGACAGCGTCGGGGCCAAGCAGATCCGCAAGGCAGCTGTGACATCGCCGAAGATCCGCGACAACGCCGTTCGCTCCCGCGACATCGCCGACAACACCATCGTCGGGCGCGACGTTCGAGCCGGCGCCCTCGGCGCGAGGGAGATCGCCGAGTCCAAGCTCGGCACCGTGCCTCGCGCGAGCGCCGCCGACACCTTCGGCGGCATGACGCCAGATCAGCTCCTCGCACGCACGGCGCTGCGCTGCCCGACCGGGACCGTCTCTGTCTATGCGACCTGCTTCGAGGAGTCGCCACGCCCGGCTCAAAGCTGGGGGCTCGCGTTGCTCACCTGCAAACTCGCCGGAAGGCGTCTCCCGGCATTCGATGAGCTAGTCGCCTACTACAGCCTCAACAGGCCACTTCCCGGCGGCGGCGAGTTGACCGCCACCACCGGACCCCAGGGCGGGCAGAACGTCGCGACCGTCCTCCTCGATCCGGCGGGGACGCCCGTCGAGTACATCGACAGTGCCGGGAACGCCCAGCGCCAGTTCCGCTGCGTTGCACTGCCGTCCAACGCTTCCTGACGACGGCCAACGACCTCGGCGTTGAGCCGAGGTCGTCAACTAATTGGCGAAACTCGAAGGGGGGTCGCTTCTGCGGAGTAGATGCCGCAGCACGATCCCACCGCCACCCTCACTGGTTCATCCGAGTCCGCCTCCGGCATCGTCGGCTGGAAACGCACCGCCGCTATCGCGGCGATCGGCGCCGTTGGCTTCGCCGCCTCAGCCGCCGTCCTCCTGGGCGGGGGAGACGGTGAGGAGCGGGAGACGGCTTCGGTCGTCTCAACTCCGCCGCTGACCTGGCAGGACGGCGACACCGACCTTCCCGCGAGTTGGTCGACCGCGGGCGTTGACCGCGCCCGTCCTCCGCGTCACCGACCGGTGCCACCGGCCCCGCTGGCGGCCTCCCATCGAGACGCCCCGGACACAGTTCGTCAGACGGCGCCCACGCCAGTCCCGCCGGCCCCGGCCGCTGCGCCGCCGGTGGCGCGAGCGCCACTGCCTGCCCCGGCCCAGCCTGGAGAGGATTTCAGTTGGCAGCGGTGAGCCCCGGTCGCGGCGAGCTGCTCGACCAACTCGGCGACCCCGACGAGTTCTTCGAGCGCTCGCGGCCACCGGCCACCAGGACAGCCGCGGCGCGCAGGTCGCCGTCGAGCGGCCTGTCGGCGCCGCCGCGCTCCCGCGCTCTCGGCCCGCTGCCGAGCCCGCCCGCGAGCGCCAGGACCGGAGGGCGCGCGTGGGTCTGCGAGTGGGACGGCGCGGCGCCGCCCTGGTAGCCGGAGTGGGGGTGGCGGGCGCGTTGGCGGCCGTCGTCGCGTCCGCAGGTGGCGACACACACTCCAGGCAAGTCCAGCCGGCCGCCCCGCCTCGCCCCGAAGCCACCCGCGACCTTCCCGTCGATGTCGTCGCGCCGCGCCTCGCGCACCTGGCGACCGGCCGTGACCGCCTATCCGGCGTTGTCTTCGATCCCGGCAGCGGCGTCCGTCGAATCCACCTGTGGCTCGACGGACGCCGCCTCAAGACCGTTCGCGGCGACTGCCGCCGGACCTGTGCCGCATCGGCACGGTTCACCCTCGACCGCATCGCGCCGCCTGCGGGCGACGCGCGCGCCGTCTCGATCACCTCCGTTGACCTCGCAGGCAACGAGGCGCTGCTCTGGCAGCGCCTCAGCGTCGCGGAGGCCCGAGACACCAAGACGACCCTCACCGCCGCCGCCCTCATCCAGCCCGGCGGGCTGAGCGCCCATACCCACTACGCGCTCCACGGTCGCCTTACCCGCTCGACCGGCGCACCCCTTGTGGGCGCGCCGGTCGAGCTACTCGCGCTCGCTCGCATCTCCCGCGCCGAGCCCGACCGCGTCGCAGTCGTCAAGACCGACACCGCCGGCCGCTGGCGCGTCGGCGACCTCCGAGGCTTCGACGGCAGTCGCTCCTACGTCGCTCGCCACCTCGACGGCAGCGGCGAAGGCGTCGCGTCCGAGCCCGTCGAGACGACCGTGCCGGTTCCGCTCGCCGCGCGCCTAGCCGCTGACCGCCAGTCCGTTGTCGGCCATGTCCGCGCGGCTGCGCCCCGCCGCGCGATCGGCGTCCTGCTCGCCCTGAGGCGCGGCGGTCGCTGGCGCACCGTCGACCGAGGCCGCCTCGGCACCGGAGGGCGATTCGCCCTCCCGCTCCCGGCCCGAGCGCGTGGCTCGGTCGCGGTCTTCGTCGCGCCCCACCCGAATCTGCCCTACGCGCCCGCGGGCCGCGTCGTCGATCTAGCCCGCCCATGACACCGACCACCAGGAGGACCCCGATGAACACAGTCCAGCTCCAGAGCCAACTCCGACAGATCGGCGCGCGGATGCGACGCCGGGAATGGGAGAGCGCCGTCGCCGCAGCCACAGCCGTCGGAGCACTGCTGTCGGTGACGACCCTTCACGCGCTGCGCGCGGCTGGCCTCAACGGAAAACAGCCGAACGGGGGAGGGGCGTTCAAGACGCTCGCGACCGAGCTGACCAACAACGCGGAGTGGCTGATCCTCACCGCGATCGGCCTCTTTCTCACCGCCGCCGCAGGAGCGCTGATCTTCGGCGTCCGGTCCGCGCCCGACTGGCTGTTCAAAGCTGGACTTGGCCTCCTGCTGCTCCTGGTCGGCGTGCCGGCCGTGCTGGCATGAGCCTGTCCGTCGCGGGCATCGACCCGTTCGGCTGGGTCAAGGACCAAGTCCTCGGCGGCCTGGAGTGGGGGGTAGACCAGGCCGCTGGGTTCGTGACGAACCTGCTCGCCGGGATCGCCGACGCGCTGATCCCCGACTGGCTCGCCAAAGAGGCGCTCGCGTTCACCGCCTGGATCGTCTCGGTGCCCAACTACGCGGCCGCCGGCGACGGAGCCGGTGGCTTCGCGTTCGGCGGGATCAACTCCCTCCGAGGCGTCCTGACATGGGTCGGGGTCACGCTGATCCCGCTCACTCTGACCGTTGCGCTCGGACGGTCGACCCTCGGCGTCGGCCAAGACCACCCGATTGCGCCTTTCACCCGCGCGCTCACCGCGATCGCGCTCGTCCTGATCTACCCGTTCGCATGGGCACAGCTCGCCACCGGCGCGAACCAGCTCACCCGAGCGATCCTGCGGATACCGGCCGTCGAGCGGGGCCTCAACGAACAGTTCGAGTTCATCGTCGGCGCCGGCGCCTTGCGCGGCGTCCCGATGCTCGGCGCGCTCATGCTGCTCATCGCAGCAGCGCTGCTCGTCGCGCTCGTCGTGCTGAAGCTCATGATCCTCGTCGCCGGGGCGCTCCTCTACGTCACCGGCGTCCTCATGCCAGGCATCGCCGCGACCGAGCGCGGCCACGCCCTCGGCCAAGCATGGATCACCGCCACCGTCGGGCTCCTCGCAATCCCCGTGGTGTGGACCGTCGTCTTCGCCGTCGGCGCGCTCCTGATGAACGACGCCGACACCGCCGCCGGAGCCGTCGCGGGGTCGGGCAAGCTCCAAGAGCTGATCGGCGGCCTGATGCTCGCCGTCGGGTCGATCGCCGCCACCGGCGTCGCGCTGAAGATCGGCATGGCGCTCGCGTCGATGGTCCTCAGCCAAGTCGGAGGCGCGCTCGCGCTCGCCGGGTCGCGCACCGCCAGCGGCGGCCAACAGACCGCCACCCGATCGGTCGGCGGCGCGACCGCCAAACTCGCCGCATTCGGCGACCGGCTCGGCGGCGGGCTGCGCCAAACCGCCGGCAGCCACCTCTCCGGCAGGACCAGGACCGGAGCGCTCGCCGCCCTCGGAGCTGGCGGAACGCTCGCGCGCAGCGGCCTCCTCGGCGCCGCCGCGACCGGAGGCCGCCGCGCTCTCGCCTCCGGCGCACAGACAGCGCGCCGGGTCGCCCAACGCGCGCCGGCCGGCGTCGTCGCGTCCCGCGTCGCCGCGTCCGCCCGCGCCGGCTGGAACAACCCCGGCACAGCGCCCCGCTGGGGCGACGCACCGCCCGCCCAGGCGCCCAAGCCGTCACCCGCGCCCGATGCCCCGCCCCCCGGATCGCCCGGCCGACCCCCAGGTTCCGCTGCTCCGCCCCGCCCGCCCGCGGGCGAGCCCTCGCACCCGCAGGCGGCCCCTGCGGCACCGCCCCGGCCCGCAAGCGATCCGCCGCCTGCGACCCACCCGTCACGGCCGGCAAGCCGACCGCCGCAGCCGTCGCCGCCCGCTGAGCCGCGACCCCAACCCCGACACCCAGACCCGAAGGGAGGCGGCGATGCGGACCTTCCGCCGACTCGATGACCCAACCCGCTACTACGGCCTGTCCTGGCGCGGATGGCTCGCCGTCGCCGCCGGCGCCGGCCTGCTCTACGGCTTCGTGCAGCTCAGCCCGTTCGACGTCCGCGCCACCGCCAGCGTCCTGCTGATCGTGTGCGTCCTGCCCGCGATGGCCGCGTTCGCGGCCAGCGGGCAGGCGCTCGGCGCCGGCCGCTACCTCGCCGCCTTGGCCTCATGGGTGGCCGGCCCCAAGCGCTACGCACACCGGCCCGACCACCTCCACGACGGCGGTGTCGTCCTCGACGGACCGCCGCCCGCCCTGCCAGCCACCGACCCAGCGCCAGCCGCATGGGACGACGACCCGATCGGAGCCGACCATGCCTAGCCGCGACCGCAGCCGCGATCTCGCCAACCTCGTCCCGATCGCCGAGGTCGAGCCCGACGGTCTGATCGTCACCACCGACGGCCGCTACGTCCGCGCGATCGCATGCGAACACGTCCCCAACCCCGTCACCGCCGGCGACGACGCGCTCGAGCGCATCGCCGCCGGCTGGAGCCGCGTCTGCGGCCAGATCCCCGACGGACAGTCCCTCCAGTTCGTCGTGCAGACCGACCCGCTGGCGACCTTGGACGCGCTCGCGCCGGATCGCGAGCGCGTCGAGGCGGCCGTCGAAGACGACCGCAGCGCCGGCCGGACCGACCTCGCAGCCGTCCGGGGACGGCTGCTCGCCGCACAGGCCGAAACCGTCCACGCCGCGGCCGACTCGATCGCGGCCGCGAGCGCCCGCTACTACCTGATCGTCCCGTGGACACCCGAGCGCAGCCTCCGCGACCAGATCGCCGGCCTGCGGCCGTCTCCCGGCGGAGTGCTGCGCACCAGTTGGCCTGACCACCAACGTGCCGCGCGGGACAGCCTCCGCTACGCCGAGAGCCTCCTCGCCGCGCTCTCCAGCCTCGGCGTCGACGGCCGCCTGCTGGCGCCCGTCGAGCACCTCGCGCTGATCTGGGAGCGGCTTCACCCAGCCGCCGACGAACTGCCGAACTTCGACCTCCTCCAGGACGTCGCCGGGATCCTGTCCGCGACCGATCCCGACACCGCCCGCAGACGCCGCGGCGAGCTGGCCGACTTGCTCTGCCACGGAGCCGGGTTCTCAGACGACGAGCGCGGCGGCAGCGTCATCCGCCACACCGACGGGACGGTCGAGGAGGTCCTGCACCTCGCCACCCAGCCCGCCGCGACCTCGCCGTGGTGGCTCGCCTACCTGCTCGAGACACAACTCCCATCGACGCTGACCGTCCACGTCGCCGTTGACGATCGCGCCCGGTCGCGTCACCGCGAGCGGCGCCGGTGGGCGCGGCTGCGGACCGCGATCGACTTCAAGGAGCGTCGCGGTCACCTCGTCGGCCACGACGAGCGCGAGGCATTGCAGGAGGCCGAGGATCTCGACGCCGAGCTGGCATCGAGCGCACAGTCCGCGCTCTACCGAGTGTCGGTCTACTACGCAGCCCGCCACCTCGGCGGCGACGCCGAGGCCCTCGACGAGGCGCTGACCGCGCTCGTCCGCGAGTTCGCCGGCCTCACCGACGCCCGTGTCGCGCGCGGCCGGTGGGTCAACCCCGCCGCCTGGGCATCGACGCTGCCGCTCGGCGTCGATCGCCTCCGCGCCCAGCGCCGCTACGCGCACCGCAACATCGCGCACTGCGTGCCGCTCGCCACCGCCGCGTCGGGGTTCGACGGCGGTCTGCTGGTCGGATGGTCTGACCCGCAGCGCCTCCTAGTCCGCGTCGATCCATTCGACCCGATCCTCCAGACCCACGTCACGCTCGTCCTGGGGCCGAGTGGGGGAGGCAAGACCGTCGCGACCAACGCCCTGCTCTCGCGCGGCATCAGCCAGGGCATGCGCGGGTTCATCATCGACCGGTCCTCGACCGCCTCCGAGGACGGCGGCGGCCGAGGCCAGGGCCACTACGAGACGCTGATCTCCCACGTCCCCGGCGCACACCGCATCTACGTCGGCACCGACCAAGGCGCGGTCATCTGCCCCTGGGACACCCCCGACCCGGCCGACGTGCCATCGGCCAAGGTCGAGTTCCTGCGCGCCCTTCATGCGCTGCTGATCGGCGACCGCCACGGCGAGGACCGCGAGCTGTCGGCTCTCGATGAGGCGCTGATCGACCGCGGCGTCACCGCCGTCTACGCCCGCTGCGCCCATTCGGGCGAGCGGCCCCGTGAGACGCTGCTCGCCGAGGAGCTGCTGCGCCTCGCCGGCGGCGACGATGGGGAGGACGTCGACGCGACGATCGCGAGCGCGTACCGCTCGCTCGTCGCTCGACTCCACCCCTACATCGAGGGCGGCGTCAACGCCCACCTCACCGACGCCGAGACGACCGTCCAGGCCGACGCGCCGCTGGTGCTGTTCGACATCGCGGGCACCGCGGAGCGGCTGATCCCCGCCGTGGTGCTCACGATCGTCGACCACATCGACCGCGAGGTCCAACGCACCCGCGCTCGCCGCGTCGCCGGCACGCTCGACGAGCACGGCGCCTGGGCCGGGCGCTGCTTCGTCGTAGTCGAGGAGGGCTGGAAGCTCACCACCACCAAAGCCGCCGGAGCCTGGCTCAACGAGTACGCCCGCCGCAGCCGCCACTACGCGCTCTGGCTGGTCATCGTCACCCAGCACTTCAAGGACCTCGACAACGAGCAAGGCCGCGCGCTCGCCGAGTCCGCGCAGCTGCGGATCCTGTTCCGCAACACCCGCGACGACCTCCTCGCCGCGCAGGCATCGCTCGGCCTCACCGACACAGACATCGACGCGATCGTCGCGCTCGAGACCCTGAAGGGCCTCTACTCGTCGTGCTACCTGCTCAGCCCGCGCGGCCGGTGCAAGGTCCGGATCGCGTTGGGCGCTCTGGAGTACTGGATCTGCTCGAACGACCCCGAGCGCGACCAGCCCGTCCGTGCCGCCGCCCTCGCCGACGCAGACGGCGACCCGTGGCGCGCTTTGCAGCTGCTCTGCACGCCCGCCTGGCACCAAGCCCGCGACCGCCAGATCGAGGCGGCGTGACCGGCGATGGCAGCTCCAGCCGCACTCACCGCCGCCGCTCGCGCGGCCCTCGCCTCCGCCGCCGGCCGCCGCCGTCGCGGCCCTGGCCCGCTCGCCTGGCTGCTCGCAGCCTTAGTGGCGTTGCCGCTGCTGCTCGCCGCGCCGTTCCTGGCCGTCCAGGCCGGCCAGCCGACCGCCGGCTGTGGCGGCCCGGCCGGTAGCTGGACCGGCCCCGGCAGCCTCGGCGGCTACCAAGGCACCGGCCTGTCGGCCAAGGAGGTCCGCGACCTCCAAAACCGCGAGGGCGGCACCAAGCTCCCACCCGACCAGGCCGGTCGCGTTCTCGCGACCGTCTACGCCCCCTCATTCGGCGGCATCAACGTCTGGAACGGCGGCAAGGTCACAGCCGGCGGCATCGTCGTCAACGCCGGAGCCAAACGCGCCTACCTGATCGCCGTCGATCCGACGCTCATCAAGCTCGGCACGCCCGTCTACGTCTGGCCCAACCCCTACGGCTGGCGCGGCCCATTCATCGCAGCCGACACCGGCGGCGCGATCAAACAGCGCCACATCGACATCTACGTCTTCGGCGACCGCGCCACCGCCACCAAGACCGTCAACTCCTGGGGCAGCCGCGACACCCGCATCGCCGACAAGCCGATCGTCGGCGGCGGGCCGCCGACCACAGGCAGCCCTGCGGACTGCCTCCTCGTCGGCGACGGACACGGCAACGGCCGCTGGAAGCTCGCCCCAACGGCGAACCGGGCCGGGGTCGGGCTCACGCCGCCGATGCGGCAGTTCCTCAACCGCCTCACCGGCTACCTGCCGCCCAAACGAACCCTCGTCGTCTGCACCGGCACCAACCACAGCCAACTCACATCCACCGGCAACGTCTCCGACCACTGGACCGGCAACGGCGTCGACCTCTGCTCCAGCCAAAACGGATTCCCCGAAACCGGAGGCGGCTACGGCGACCGCATCGCCGCCGCCGCATTCCGCGCCGCCGGCTACAGCGCCGCCAACGCGACCACCGCCGCCAGGGCCGGCGGCGCCGTCACCACCTACCCCCACGGACTGCGCGTCCAGATCATCTGGAAGAGCCAACTCGGCGGCAACCACAACAACCACATCCACGTCGGACTCGCTCCGCGATGACCCGACAGGGTCACCAGCTGCGGCCGATCGCCCTTGTCGCGCTCGCGATGCTCGCGCTCGGCTCGATCGCCGCCGCAACCACCGCCGCCTGGCCAACACCCGCCCTGGCGGTCTTTCCGAACGGCCCGCAGCCGACGCTCGCCGGCACGCCCGCCGAGGTCACCGACATCCTGCTCGCCAACCTCACGGTCCTGGTCGTGCCGCTGATGCTTGCGGGCGCTGCCGCAGGGCGACCTGGACCGTGGCGGATCGCGGGCGATCTCGCCACTGCGGGCATCGTCGCCGCCAACAGCCTCGCCGTGGGAGCCGCGCTGGCGCTGCATGGAGCCGTGCTGCTTCCTTACCTGCCGCATCTCCCCGTCGAGGCAGCGGCCTTGGCCGTCGCCTGCTCTGCCTGGAGTACTCAGAGGACGGGGCGCCGACCGATGACCTTGACATCGACGTTGGTTGCCGTGGTCGTGCTGGCCATAGCCGCCGCACTGCTTGAGGTCTACGCCACCCCGCACCTACCCCGATGAACCGGACCATCGTGAACGGCCGAGTTGACCCACAGCACAAGCTCTCTCCCGGCGGGTGTGCCAGGCCGCCTCCGCCCAGGTTGGCACGCACAGCGTGCTTTTCGGGCTACGACAACCAGCACACCACCAGAAGGAGCAACACAGTGAACAGCGTCAACATCATCGGCCACCTCACCAGCGATCCGCAGCTCGACCTGACCAAGCGCGGCACCAGCATCACCCGCCTCCGCGTCGCGGTAAACGGAATCCGCGACAACGACACCACCTACGTCGATGTCAAGGTCATCGGCAAGGCCGCAGTCGCCTGCAACGACTACCTCGCCACCGGCAGCAAGGTCGGCGTCCAAGGCCGACTCGCCTTTGACGAGTGGGAGACCGCCGACGGCGACAAGCGCTCCCGCCTCTACATCGTCGGCAACGTCGACTTCCTCGACTACAAGGACCGCCACGACGAGCCCGCCGACCTCGACGAGGCCGACGCGGAGGAGCAGCCGGCGCCCGCCGAGGCGGCATAGCCACACGCGACCGGTCCAAGGCCCGCGGCCCCATCGGGCCGCGGGCCTTCGTTTTGCTCGCTGGCGATTTACCCCATGCCAGCGACCTGGACCGGCAGCCTCCTACTGCCCGGCGAGCGGGAAGCGCCTTAGCGTCTCGCCGCTCGGGGACTGCCAGGACAGCTCCGTCGGCTCCTCGGCGCCACCGTGATCGATCAGGTAGACGTTGTTCTCGACCTTGATCTCTGTCGTCGTTCCGTCGGGCATGACGACCGCAACGTGGCTCACGCCGTCGGGCGCGAGTCCGTAGATCGACGCAGCGCTACATTGCGGCGCCCCGCCAGTCTTCGAGACGACACAGCCGCTTAGCTGCGACGCCGGCCCTACCGCGCCGGCCTCGACCTCGGCCGTCGAGTTGCAGGCCAAGCCCGCGGCCACGTCCTCACCGCTGGTAACCAGGGCCACGCAAAGGCCGTCATCGCCCGGCACCACGTAACTAGCCCGGCCGTCGTCGTAGGAGTCAGCCCTACGCGCGAGGTCGGCGTTGAGAACCAGATCCGCAGAGACACGGCCCGACGCCAGGCCCTCCGGCATCGAGTCCTCCGGCCCCTTCACGTTCGTCAGGACGGCGAACCTATCCGCGAGTGCCTTATCGAGGGCGATGCCGGCGCCATCCTTGTCCGCGCGGGGCGGGTCCTCCGCCGCGGTCCCGATTGCTACTCCCAACGCGCCGGCCGCAAGCGCAGCAACTGTCAGCGAGGCCAGGAGCTTTCGTTTCATTGAGCTCGATTAGTGTGGTCTCCTTCGACTAGGGGAGGGTCGTCTCGGCCCAAGCAGCGATCGTGTGGTTGCAGCAGGTATCTGGGTGCAAGTAGGCCTCCCCTCGGTACTGGAGCGCGTACGTCGGGCCGAAGGTCACGACGGCCAAGCCGTTCTCACTCCATCGGCAGCTGATCTGCCCGCCGCGAATCTGGCCGTTGACCGTGTTCGCGAGGTAGGTGCACGGCTTGACGTGGTGCTGCGGCAGCCCTGTGTAATAGGCGTGGGACTCCTGGAACGAGTGCGGCCACGTGCTGTTGCAGCCGGGCCCGCCCGGCGTGCGCACGATGCCGCAGTAGGTGTCAGTGAACGCGTGGCTAGCAGTAGGCGCGACAAGCATGACCGCCGCGCAGACAAACGCAGATACGCTACCCGTCAGCCGGCGCGAAGCTTTGCGCCGGTTGACTGACAGTGTGACCTGATTGACCGGATCCAAAATGGCCCTCCCTTTCCCTCGTTGAACGCCAATCGTAACCACAGTCACAGGCACGAAACTAGCGTGAACATTCGTCCAGGAACACTGGTATGACCAATCAGGCACAAGGGACTAGAGGCCGTCTCTAGGGCTCCGACGCACTCCTGAACTACGGCGTGTGGCCAGGTCCACACATCGAAAGCGCAGACGGATCCCTTCGAGCGAGGTGGCGGTTACCGCACGAGTGCGATATCGACGGGCCGCAGGTCAGGGGCCTAACGACCGGAACACTCCGCCCGGGCGGCGGTCGATCGCGGCGACTATCGCACCCCTTCGGGGCGCGGAGGACGCCGCATCGGCCCCGCACCGGGCGAGGCCCTTCCCAAGGAGATCGCCATGTCTCGACAACGCCGGACCATGACCGAGGCCGAGCGCGAGGAGCGCCGCCGCCAAGATCGAGAGCGCTTGGCCGACGCCGTTGCCGAACTGCGCAGCTCGGCCGGCTGGCAGCGCTGGCTACGCACACGCGCCGTCTTCCACACCTACAGCCTCAACAACACGCTCCTGCTCTCCCTCCAGTGCTCGCAGCGTGGAATCGAGCCGAGCTACATCGCCGGCTTCCGCGCGTGGCTCAAACTCGGCCGCTGTGTACGCAAGGGGGAGAGGGGACTCTCGATCGCCGCTCCCATGTCCGTAAAGGAGCAGACGCAGGACCCCAACGGCAATGAATCCGAGGAGCGCCGGACGTTCTTTCGGATCGTCAAGGTCTTCGACGTCTCTCAGACCGACCCACTGCGCGACACTGAGCCGGTTCCGCTCGATCCCCCCGGCGACGAGCCGGTGTCCGGCGATTCGCACGCCCACCTGATCCCGGTCCTTCGGGACTTCGCGGGCGAGGCCGGCTACACGATCGAGTTCGTCGACGGACTGCCCGACCGGCCCGGTGCGCTCGGAACGTGCAACCGCCGCAAACGAGCGATCCGTGTCCTCAACTCGCTTCCCGCCAACCAGCAGGTCCGGGTTGAGATCCACGAGCTCTGCCATGCCCTCGTTGGCGATATCGACCCGCGACCGACTCTCACCTACGACGAGGAGGAGGTCGTCGTCGAGGCGGCCACCTACGTCGCCTGCTCCGCCGCCGGCCTCGCGGCCGACGTTGCCTCAGTCCCGTACATAGCCGGTTGGGCCAACGAGGATTCCGACGCAGGGGCTCAGATGGAGAAAGTCGCCGCGTTGATCGACACCTTGGCAAAACGCATGGAGGACGCGATCAACACGGCAACGCCCAGAACTGAGGACAACCCTTCTTCAACGCACGATACGTCGGCACCGCCCCTCGCAACCGGGATCCTCTGAAGGGCTAGCGCCGGTACGGCTCTACCTGCGACCGCAGGTAGAGCCGGACCCGGCCGGCCTTCTTGACCGGCTCGGGGAACGTCCCGCGCCGGATCCGCTCCCCAATCGCTGGCTCGCTGACGCCCCACTCGGCGGCAATCTCCTTCGGAGTGACCAGGCCGCCAGCCTTCTCGATGGCGGCGATGGCCTGCTCAACGTCTACGTCCGCAGGCGCCGCTGCTCTCGTTCGTCCGGTGCCTCTTGTTTCGATCACGTCCTAGCTCCCTCTTGAGCGACTGTCCGCCTGACTGCGGCAGGGGGGGTTACTCACAGGCGTCGCCGTCCCCATCGGCGTCGAGACCGTGAATGTCCGTGCCCTTCACGGTCACATGGCCCGTGTACTCGGGGCCGTCCCCGGTACCGCCAGCGCAGTCGACATCAACGGCGCCCACCGGCACGCACCCAGAGTAGTTCGGGTCGCAGCCGTCCTTGCCGGCCGTCGCCGTCTCGTAGTCACAGCCGGCGACCATGACCACCACCGCTCCCAACAGCGCGACGCACCGCGTCCTAATCATCTCGGCTCCCTGGAAGAGCGCGGGCCGCTACTCACCCTCCTTTTTCGCTGAGAGAGTGATCGTCGTGTCCTCTGTCACCTCGCTACCTGCGGGCGGGTCTTGCGAGACAACGACCCAATTGCGATCCCACAGGAGCATCCGACCCTCGCCGGTGGCGTCGCGCTCGTCGAGGTTGTAGAGGCCGGCAGCCTGCATAGTGTCCTGGGCGTACTGGTGGTTCTCGCCGACGACGTCGGGCACGGTGATCATGTTCGACTTGACGGCGGCTGGCTTAGGCTTTGGCGCGGGTTTGGCCTGGACAGTCTCGGTGACGGTCTCCGGCGGCGGGGCCTTCTCGACGATCGTCCTCTCGACCGTCTCTGCGGCCTGGTCGCTGCCGCAGCCCGACAGTACTCCCAGCGCGATCACAGCCGCGCACGCGAACTTCTTCAAGATGACCCTCCCGCGAGTCTCAGGGAACAGAGAGTGAGTAACCGCACGACCCTATCTGAGGGTCTTCGATACCGCCAATTTCCAGGGTGACTACACGCTTCTCTCGACCCACTCGCGCAGGAGCAGGTACACGACGACCGAGTGAGCTCCCAGGCCGAGGAACACGCCCGTTGCGATGAGGACGATCCAGCGGACGTTCTCCCAGCGACGCTCGGAAAGCTCGGCACTGGCCCGTGCCTGCTCATCTGAGATCGTGGCGTTGGGGTCTTTGAGCAGCAAAGCGTCCCTAATCGACATTGACCCTCCCGAGGTCGTAGTAACCGGGCGACCCTAGTTCAGTCCTATCGACCGCGCCAATCCTGGATAACGGCTAGGGCTGGAGGCGCAGAAGCCTGTGACTGCCTGACGGCAAGCCGTCCGGTGCGGACCCGAGCGCCGCCATCTTGGCACCCCTTCGGGGCGCTCTAGGCGGACGCGTCGGGCGCCGCACCGGGCGGCGCCGCTCCACAGGAGGTCCACAGATGACCATGCTCGCCGACGCGCCCTCACGGACGCGCATCCTCTCCATCGCCGAGATCCGCGTCGATCGGCCCTACGACCCGGCGGGTCCGGCCGAGAAGGCCGCTCACGCGGCGCTGACGACCTCGATCGTGGCCGGCGGCCTCGATCACCCCATCACGGTCCGGTTCGCTGATGGGCGCTACCGCGTCACCGACGGTCGCAAGCGACTGGCGGCGTGTGTCGACGCCGGCAAGACCGTAGTCCCCGCACTCGTCGAGGACGAGTCCTAGCCAGGCCGGATGCCTAGCGGGTCGGCACAACGCCGGCCCGTGGGCCGCCCGCCTCAGGTTGGCACCCATGCGGGTGCCGGAGCCGGCGGGACGGCCACGCACCGGGCGCCCCAGGAAGGAGCCCCCAAATGGATCCCCGCTTCACGCTGCTTCTCGCAGACAGCCACACTCCCGACCGCCGCCGCCTGGCGGGTCGGCTCTCACAGGACGGCTACACCGTCCTCCAGGCCGCGACCCGCGGCGAGGCTGTTCACCAGCTCGCAACGGGACGGCCCGACGGGCTGATCGTCGCCGACCTCGAGACGGCGGCCACAGCCAACGCGCTCGTCGCGGCGATCCGCGCCGGCGACCTGGCGGCCGATCTCCGCCACCTCCCCGTCATCGCCCTCAGCGCCGAGCCGCGCGAACTCGCGCTGCTCCAGGCCTTCAGAGCTGGCGTTGACGACTACGTGGCGCGCTGGACCGCCTACCCCGAGCTACGCGCCCGCATCGGGGCACTGCTCACGCGCGCGCACGCGCGCGATCCGGCCCCGGCCGTCCGTACCGTGGGCGCGCTCGTCGTGGACCTCGACGCCCATGCAGCCGCTTGGAATGGCCGGCGCGTGCGCCTCAGCGACATGGAGTTCGCGCTTCTCGCTCACCTCGCAGGCGCACCCACCAACATCCATTCCAAGGAGGCGCTGCTGCGGCGTGTCTGGGGCTACTCCCTGCCCGCGAAGACGCGGACGGTCGATGCCCACATCCGCAAGCTGCGCGCCAAGCTCGCCGAGATCGGCGCCGACGGCTTGATCGTCACCCGCCACGGCGTCGGCTACCAACTCGTCGATCCTGACTCAGACAAGGCTGCTGGCGCTTCCAAGGCGGCACAGCCGTGAAGCGAAAGCAGGTCAAGCGGCGGACGATTCGACCCTCTCCAGCGCGTCGCCGGTACCCCGCATTTTCGCACGCTCCGCGCGCGTGGGCGGGGTCACCGGCTCCCGCGCAGGGCGAGGGCCACAGACGGCCGCCCGGCAGGGCGACCCCCGAAGGAGGAAGTACCCATGACCGACGTCCAGGCCAAGGCAGCAATGGTTCCCGTCGCCGACATCACAGTCGCCGACGATCACAACCCGCGCAAGCGCTTCGATGAGGACGCGCTCGCTCGCTCGTCGCGAGCATCAAGCAGCACGGAACGGTGTTGCAGTCGCTCACCGTCAGCGAGTCCGACGACGGCGGCTACACGCTGATCGCCGGCGAGCGGCGCCTGCGCGCCGCCAGGCTCGCAGACCTCCAGGAGGTCCCCGTCGTCATCCGCCCACGCGAGAGCGCCCTCGCGGACGCGCTCGCCGAGAACCTCCACCGCCGAGATCTCGACCCGATCGAGGAGGCCGAGGGTCTGCGCCGGCTCGCGCAGGCCGAGAACCTCACGACACACAAGGCCATCGCCAAGCGCATCGGCAAGGAGAAGTCGCCCGGCTGGGTGTCTGACCGCCTACGCCTGCTCGATCTTCCCGAGGCCGTGCAGCTCCACATCGCCAGCGGCGCCGTTCCGGTCGCCGCTGAGCGCGAGCTGCGCGCCGTGACGAAGGTCGCACCGCGCGTCGCCGAGTGCGCCTGCCAGCTCGCGGCGGACGGCAAGATCAAGGGCCGCGATCTCATCGAGCGGTTCGGCGAGGTTCTGGTCGCCCTGTGCGAGATCGACTTCAATCCCGCGCTGACGCTCGTCCACCTCACCAGCAGCCACCGCGCGGGCGCGCGCCTCTCGGCGCTCCTTCCCGAGGGCGAGGACCGCGACGCCCTAGTGGCCCGCGCCCAGGCCACCACGGGCGAGTACGGATCGCCCGTCACGTCGGATGACCCGTGGCTCCGCACGCTCGACGAGCACCTGGACGCCGCCCGAGCGGCCGGCGTGCTGATCGAGCATCGCCAGAAGGGCCACCACCGCGACGTCACCCGCGCGTTCCTCGTCGATGCCGAGTTCGGCGTCCACCTCGCGGAGCTGATGGTCGAGGCGGCCGAGGCCGACCACGCTGCTCGCGAGGCGCAGCGCGGATCCGCATCCAACGGTTCCGGGGCATCCGAGCGGTCCAGGGACAAGAACCGCAAGGAGCGCGAGCAGCGCGAGGCCGACGCCGCGAAGGCCCGTAAGCACAACGGTCGGCTCGGTCAGCGCATCGTGTCCGGCCGGCTCACCCAGACCCGTCGCGATCGCGCCCTCGAGCGTGCCCGTGCGCTCGCGCTGATGATCCTCCACGACAATCCGAACCTCCCGGCCCAGGGCCTGCGGCTCGTTCTGGCTGAGCTGCAGGACGAGGAGGTCAAGACGCTCAAGAGCGGGGCGGTCCGCCGCAAGCACGTCTACGCCGAGCCGGAGGAGTGCTTGGAGTTCGTACGCGCACGCATCACGCGCGCCAAGACCGCCAACGAGATCCTGGAGATCATGGCCGAGGTCTTGGTCGCCTACGACCTCGCCGACGACAAGGAGCTGCCCCAGACCCGCAGGGCACACCACCGGCAGGGCCACGGCGGCAAGGCCGCCGCGATCCAGGCGCTGGCCCAGGACGTCAAGGCGGCCAAGTCGGGCCGAACCAAGAAGTAGCGGTAGTCGGCATGGGCGGCCCCGACACCAGGGGTCGTCCCATGTCCGGCTGTCGTTGATCGGTCCTGTCCTGTCACGCCTAGCAGACCGCTGACGCGGCCCGCTGATGGCGGGCCATGACCGATCAGCGAAAGCCGACCCAGAAGCAGCAGCGCCTCCTCCGCCGCCTCGCGCACGAGCGCGGACAGACCTTCGCGGTACCCAAGACGGCAGCCGACGCCACCGCCGAGATTCGCCGCCTGATGGGAACCGAGCGCTCCGACCCGGCGGAGATCCGCCGCGAGCGCTCCCGCGTGAGTCGCGATCTCGCCGAGCGCGCAGGCGGAGCACCTGCCGTCCAGCGTCGCGAGCTGGAGGGCTACGGATCAACCGCAGGCTGGGCGAACACCAACACGCCCTTGCTGATCGTCACGCACTCGCGCACCGAGGGCACCCGGCTCACCGGGACAGTTCTCGATGACGGAGCGGCGCCGATCCTGCGCCGCCACGGCTTCCGCTGGTCGCGCGACGGCCAGTGCTGGTTCGTCCCGAACAGCCGCCGCCGCACCCCGAACCAGGCCTTGCTGATGCGAGTCGAGCGCGACCTTCGCGTCTCCAACTTCGAGGTCGACCTACAGACCGAGTAACGCCACCGGACAGGCCAGTGACAGCCCCCGACGACATAACTCACTTCACCATCGCCGTCGCCAGCGACGGCACCGTCATCGCCCAGCGCGTCGAAGTCACCGCGACAGGGCCGCGCCCCACGGGCGCGCCCGTCATCGCCCACACAGGAGAGGGCCTACTCGCCAAGGCCGACGCCACCCGCTACGCCATCGGATGCCTACTCGGCTGCCTACCCTCCGCTCGCTCCCGCACGTCAGCCGCTGTTACAGCCGACACTCGCGACGCCCGTGTAGGCCAAGCTGAGCGCGGCACGCTCGCGTAGCGGGCTCACGGGTGTCGCCGTCCGAATTCCCGCCCGCCGGCGGTATGCGTATCTAGGACTGCCTGACGATCTCGTGCCTTACCTCGGTAAGTGAGTTCACGTTCACGTCGGGATGGAATGCGTTGAGCATCTCCTGGATAGACGCTGCAGCCGGTGCGCCCGTCCAAAAGCGCCACCACGGCGGCTTCCAGCGCTGGATCAATTTGCGGTTTCCACGTAGATCCCACGCCCACGTGCTCTCGTCGGTATCACGACACGCGAGCACGCCAATCGCCAGCTCGTTCGCGTCTTGAGGCTCAGCAGTGATGGCCGTCTTCACGACCACCGTCTCGCCCGGCAGCAGAAACCCTGGATCGACCACGCCTTCCGCGATCCATTGACCGGAGACCAACGCGAACAAGGGCGCCTTTGCAACCCGAGACCCCGCGTTATGGATGACCAACTCGTACGAGTTGGTCTGCCAGCTCATCGGTCTCGACTGGACCTGGCCATGCAACTCCGGAAGCAGGCTCCGGCGCCAGGTGCGGGTCGCGTGCCAAACCGTGAGCAGGGCAGCCACGGCCGCGAGCGCCGTGAATGCCGCAGTTGCAATGTCGGTCAGTTGGGCGCCGTCCCCGCACTCCACAGTCGCGGACTATCCCTGAAGAGGCTTCTGAGGGACAAGTCGGGTGGGATTGCCGCGACCGATCGGCGGGTGCCGCACCATCAGCCGCATTTCGCAGCCCGCAGCACTGGCGGGCTCAACCGGGTTTCGCTCGCCCTAGAGCCAGAACGTGAGGGTGGACCCATAGGCCTCGTTTCGCCGCCCGACGACTTGACAGGGGCACGTTACGGCCGCAGCGCACGACTTCAAGGCCCGTGCTGCGCACCGCCCTACGGGCGTCCCCTGTCGGGGCGGGCCTCGCTAGCGCGTCCTCGCCCTTCGGGCATCGGATTCCGCCGTGCGCTTTCAGCGGCCGGTTCGCGCCTTCCTGTCAAGCATCTCAACGCCGAAGGAGGCACCCAATGAGCCCGACCGCGACCCTGACCCGACCGACCAACAAGCGCTACGCGCTCGCCAGCTACGACAACGACCGCCGCGTCCTGGTCGTCCAGCGAACCGACGACGCCACCGTCCAGCTCACCGACGTTCCACTGACCGCCGGCGGTCGCCCGTACCTCATCGAGCAGCTCGACCTCGACAAGCTCGGCCGCGACCTTCGCCTCCCCGAGCGTGCGGTTCCCAAGGCCGCGCTCGCGGAGCTGACCGCGATCGCTGAGGTCTACGTCCAGCACGCAGCCGAGCTGGGGCGCTGCCCGATGGCGGCGAACTGGATCGGCGAGGCCGCGTAGCGGCTCGCCTCCCCGCTGGTGCAAATGCAAACGATTTGCACCAATCGCGGACACCGCCGTTACGGCGGTGTCCGCGATCTACCATCGGCGCGTCATAGCCAATTCAGTGCCCCCCGACCTGCTCTAACAGGCCGAGGGGCGTGGCACCCGAAGAATCGACCTTCGGGCACCGGCCGGGACCGTACCGGCCATGCCATGAGCGCCGCTGCTTCGGATGCCCCGACCAGAGGGAGCTTCCATGCTGCTAGACCGCCCAGAGTTCCGCCAGTGGTTCCACGACCGCTACGGAGACGAGCTGCCGGAGAAGCCCGAAGACCGCAAGATGCCGCTGGGGGACTGCGACGGATGCGGCGCGTCCGGCGCACCCGTCCTTGAGGCGATGTGCCTGGTCTGTCTAGCGGAGACGTACGGCCAATCGCGCACCGAGCAACGACTCGCCGACGGCGTCCGCGACTTCATGGCCGTCCTGACCAACGGGCCACGCGACGACGCCCACCGCCTCGTCGGCGAACTCCTCGACACCTTCTTCCACTCGACCCAGATCGCATCAGACAGGCAGAAGGACCAGACCTCACCATGACCATCGCAGTCGTCTACGACCGGCAGATGGTCGGCGTCGTCGCCGACGACGGCGACATCAGGCTCGCCCCGGCCATCGACGCGCTCGGCCGCGACCACCCCGACCGCCGATGGGCGGCCGGACTCGCGGCCTTCGCGCGCCGAGTCCAGACAGGCGCCACTCCCGGCCCATACACCGACGCGAAGGCATGCGCCTTCGCTCGCGCTCGCCTGATCCCGACCCAAGAGTTCACACCCATCGCCGCGTTTTCAGACCGCACCCTCGCCGCCTACTTCGGCGTGCCCGTCCCCGAGGTCCGCGCTCAACGCGCGGACCTCGGCCTCACCTGGAACTGACTGACCGGCCGCCCCCGGCGGGCAGTCACGCGGGGCAGCTGGTGGCGGCTATACCGCCACGAGCATCGGCGTTGTCCGCGAACCCGAGTCGCGCCTGGCGCCCTCGGCTACCACGCGGTCGAACGCCGCGCCGTGCACAGCACGGTCGCGACGACGACTGACCTTCGCGTAGATGTCGGTCGTGGTTCGCGAGTCGTCATGGCCGACTTGCTCCATGACATAGGGGAGAGGGAAGTTCGCCTCGAAGGCAAGCGTGATGTAGGTGTAGCGCAACGTGTGCGGAGTGACGTGCGGCAACGGCCGCTCGCCACGATCAGCGCGCCACTCGTTCGCCAGCGCGACAGCCGGCGCGATCACCTGCTTGTTCGCCTGATCCTTGTTTCGCCGCCTCCCGTTCCCATCCGGGAACGCCGCAGCGGCCAGGTCCAACGGCCCCCGCGACTCAAAGTACTCGCTCACCACCTCCACCAGATACGGCGACAGATCGACCTCGCGGACGCCGGCCTCGGTCTTGGAGTCCCCGATCCGCAGCTTCGCGTGAGTCAGATCGACATCGCCCACATCCGCATCGCACAACTCCGTCACGCGGGCGCCCGTGTAGCCGAGCGCGGCGACGAACGCCCGGTCGGCCGCCGCTCGGGCCTCGTCGCCACTGAACCGGGATCCATCGGTGCGTTGCTTGTAGTGATAGATCGCCGTCGGCACCGCGACCCCGGCCAGCTCCGCGACCGCCTTCCACCGAAGGCGGTCGTCGTCGCGCAGCCGGACGATCAAGTCGGCACGCGCCGCCATCGCCGGCGCCTGCCGCTGCCGCGGCCGCGGCATGCCCGCCGCGCGGATCAACTCGACCAGCTCGTCGCTCTCCAACGCGGCCTTCAGACGCGGCTTGACCTTCAACCGCCAGCCCGACGCCGGATTGACGTTCGGATCGCCCCAGCCGCGCTGCGCCGCCCAGCCCAACAGCTCGGTCAGCACCGCGAGGATGTTGTTGATCGACCGATCCGACAGCTCCCGCATCGCCCCGTCGTTGGGTCCGAGCAGGTACCGCCCGCGCTCGCGCAGCGCCGCGATCCGCGCCCGCTGCGCGATCTCGTGATCGCTGAACGCGATCACATGCGCCTGGCGGATCTTGCTCGGCCGCTTGTTCTTGAAGAACGGCGCGAGGTGGCCGCGGATCGCCCACCTCAGGTTGTTGAGCGTCGTCTCGCGTAGCTGCTGCGACTGCTTGAACGTCAAGAACCGCTCGCCGAGGTCGGCGAAGCCGGGCTCGCGCTCGACAGCCAGGACCCCTGCGGGCTCCGGCAGGTCGGGCTCCCACCGACCAAGGCGGATGTCCTCCTCCAGATCCCTGACCTTCTCGTCGACCGCCAGTCGCGTGTCGCCGTCGCGCTCGTCGCCGAGCGCGACCGTCGTGCGCTCCCCGTCGACCATCACTCGCGTCCAGTAGTAAGTAGTGCCGTCCTTTCGCTTGGTCTCCTCGACCTTCGCTGAGATAGGGCGTCCCATCGCTCGTAGCTCCTCTTGTCAGGAGCGCGATCGCCGTTGACGCACACGCGGAACATGAACAGGGGCGCCGGCCGAGGCGACGGGCTCACGCCCGTCGTCCTCGCCCTCCAACTCGCCGAGCGCTCGCACGGCCTCAGCCACCCGCTGCGCCTCGAAGCGCAGCCGCGGCCGAGGACCATGGCCGGTCGCCACCGCGCCGAGCTGGCGCGCATGGGCATACACCCACGCGCGCGAGAAGCCCCAGCGACGAGCGACCTCCTTGGCGTCGATCCACTCCCGCCCCGACGTACCCAGCCCCAGTTCGTCGCGGACGAGGTCCACGACCAGACCAGCGACCCGCTCGGCGATCCGCCGCTCGAGGTCGCTGTCCGGTGGCTGGAAGGCTGCTGATTCCATCGTCGGATGAGAAGACGCAACACCACCGCCAGGTTCGCCCCGACGTGCAATCCAGCCCCGTCCGACCGCCGGCCGATGGCCGCCGATCGCATCCGATCGCAGCGGTTTTGCCGGGGGTTTTGCCGATAGCGGCCATTCGGCCCCTCTCTGCTCGCTCCCTGGTTGGTGGTGTCGTTGGTCTGAACCCGCATGGTTGGTACCCTCACCCGGTCCTGGCGGACGTAGCTCAGTTGGTAGAGCTCTCGGTTGTGGTCCGAGCGGTCGCGGGTTCGAGTCCCGTCGTTCGCCCCTCGTACATGTGGCCAGCGCCCCTTTCGGGGTGGGCCGCGGTGGGGTAGGCTGAGACGAGGGTGTTCCGGGAGGGGACAGCACTCGAGGCCCTGGAGAGCGTCGACTCTCGGCGCTACCTGCCGCAGGCGCTGCTCGCGACGCTGCTGACGATCGTCGCGCCGGCGCTCGTTGTCGTGGCGCTCTCGCCGCTCTCGGGCGTCGCCGACCTGCTGCTGTCGGCGCTGCTGGCGACCGGGCTGTCGGTCGCGCTGGGCAGCGCGGGGGCGGCGCTCTGGACGCGGCTGCCCGGCTCGCGCGAGATCCCGTTCGGGGACCTGATGCTGTGGAGCTGGGCCCGCCGCGTGCACGCCGAGCGGCGGCTGGCGAAGGTCGTCGACGGCGGCGCCCCGCTCGGGCCCGAGCGCGAGCTGGCGCAGCTGCGCACGTTGGCCGTCGTCTTCGAGGCCCGTGACGGGTTCGACCACGGCCACAGCGGTCGCGTCGCGCGCCACGCCGAGCGGATCGCGCGCAGGATGGGCCTGCCGTCCGAGGAGGTCGAGCGGATCGAAGCGGCCGCCTCGGTCCATGACATCGGCATGGTCCGCGTGCCGCGGGCGGTGCTCGCGCGGCGTCGCGACCACGACCTCACCGACGCCGAGCGCCGGCTGCTGGAGCGCCATGCGGTCGAAGGCGCCGAGAGCGTCGCGACGGTCGCCGACCCGCGGATCGCGGCACTCGTCCGCCACCAGCACGAGCGGTTCGACGGAAGCGGCTACCCGGATGGGCTCGCGGGCGAGCAGATCCCGCTCGGGGCGCGGATCGTCGCCGTCGCCAACCACTTCGACGAGCTGATGACACCGGCGCCTGGGCGGGCGCCGGGCAGCCGCCGCAACGCGCTCGACGAGCTGACCGCGCGAGCGGGCGCCGAGCTGGATCCGGCCGTCGTCGCCGCGTTCGCCGCGTACTACTCGGGTAGCCGCTCGATCGCCGGCGTCGCGCTCGCCGCGACCGCGCCCCAGCGCGCGGTGCGCTGGCTGGCGGCGGCCCCCGGAGCGACGCTCGGGACAGCTGGCGCACCGGTGGCGCTACAGAGCATGTGCGCGGCCGGCGCGACCGTCCTCGCCGGCGCTTGCCTGGCCGGGCCGCCGGCGACGTCGTCGGATCGCGACGCGGAGGGCTCGGGCGCCGACCGCCGAGCAGCGACCGGCGAGCCGACGCGGAGCGGCGCCCCCGAGCTCGCGGCCGCCGCACCGCAGACCGATGCCCGGCGCGGCGACGGCTCTGGACCAAGCGACGTCGACGAGCGCGGCACCGGCGAGCGCCGCGCCGGCGGTGGCCCGCGAGGCGGTGGCGGGGGAGAGACGCCGGTCTCGGACACGCCCCGCGCCCCCGTGGCCCCCGGGCCGGGAGGAGACGGCGCGGCCCCGAACGGCGGCAGTGGCGACGGCGCGCCGTCGGGAGGGGACGGAGGAGGCGCGCCCCGGCCGAGCGCCCCGGCCGCCCCAGCGACCCCCTCGGCGCCGGTCCAGGTCCCGCCGCTGCCCAGTGCACCCCAGCCTGGGGCCAATCCGGTGTCCCAGGTCGTCGATCCGGTCCTCCAAGGCGTCGGCGAGGCGGTGCCGCCCGCCAAGCCGGTGACCGACGCCGTGCAGGGCCTCGTGGGCGGGCTGGTCGGTGTCCTCGCCGGCGGTGGCGCTCGCTGAGCGACTGCCGGCCTCGACGAGGCGACCGCTCGCCCTCCTAGACCGTCGGGCCCCGCAGGATCGAGACCTTCGAGTGTGCCGGATCGCCGTCGTCGGGCTCGAGCGAGACGTCGAGGAAGTCGAAGCGGCGCGGGTCGACGGGCAGCGGCACGCGCACTTCGGCGGCGCCGGAGCGCGGCACGCGGAACGACCCGAGCGACACCAGGCGCCCGTCGGCCCCGAGCAGCCAGAGCTCGTAGAAGTCGCGGCGCGAGCTGGGGGGCAGCCCGTCGACCTTGACGGTCGCCGTCCCGCCCGGCGAGCGCTCCATGCTGACCTTCCCGCTCGCGCCGCCGCCGCGGCCGTCGACGGGCGCCAGCGCGACCTGGGCGCCGCCGCCCGGCGCCGCGGGCGGCTCGCCGTCGTCTCCCTCGCCGCCGGCAAGGAGCCCGGCCCCGACCCCGAGGGCGAGCAGCACGGCAGCCGCCAGGGCCGCCGGCAGCGGCCGCAGGCGCAGCACGAACCCGCGTGTGCGGATCCGCCAGGGCTGGCTGGGCGGCCAAGGCGCCGGTGGCGGGGCCGGGCGATCCCAGGCCTCTGGCGGCAGCCGCTCGAGGCGCTGCACGACCTCGTCGAGGGAGCGCTCGCTCACGTCGCCACCGCCTCCTCCTCGTCGATCATGTCGCGCAGGCGCTCCAGCGCGTTGACCATGCGCATCTTCACGGTCCCGAGCGGCACGCCCACGCGGTCGGCGATCTGAGTCTGGCTCAGCCCCTCGTAGAAGCGCATCCGCAGCATCGCCGCCTCGTCGGCGCGCAGCCGGGAGAGCAGGTGCGCCACCCGCCAGCGCTCGACCAGCGCGTCGGGGGACAGCTCTGGATCCGGATCGGCGGCTGACCCCGCCTCGGTGAGCGGGTCGCGCGGCTCCGGCACCCGGCGGCGCAGCTGGTCGATGGCCCGGCTACGGGCGATGGTCATGATCCAGGTGAGCAGGGTCGCTCGCTGCGGGTCGTACTCGGCGGCCCGCTGCCAGACCTCCAGGAAGACCTGCTGATGGACGTCCTCGGCCATGCCGCGGTCGGGGAGCGTGTTGATCAGGTAGCCGAGCACGGTGGGCGCGTACTCGGCGTAGAGGGCGTCGAGCGCGCCGCGGTCGCGCCGGTGCAGCCGGTTGACGAAGCGCCGCGACTGCTGGTCCGCGCCCAGCCGCGACCGCAGCGACGGGCGGCTCGGGGAGGCCATCGGGGAGACGGTCGCGGCGGAGGTCACGCCGGGGGCTACGAGCGCGGGGCACAGATCGGTTGGGCAACCGGCCGCCGCCGGCCGCCCGTACCGCCGGGGAAGAGACCACGACTGGAGGTACATGATGAGACCGATGCGCATGGCAGTACCCGTGGCGATGGTAGCCGCGCTCCTGGTGGCGGCCCCCGCGGCGACCGCCAAGGTCGACCTCGCCGGCGGCGCTACGACCCTCAAGCTCGACCGCGGCACGGCCGGGGCGCTCGCCGACGCCGGCGTGGCGGTTCGGCCGCTGCAGCCGGCCAAGGCGCGCGGCGGGGCGGTCGCGTTCCCCGTCGTCGGCGGCCGGATCGACCCGGCTACGGCGGCCGGCCGGATCGACCACAGCGGCGGCTTGCAGTTCAGCAAGGGCGGCGAGCGCGTCGCCCTGCGTGCCTTCCGGGTCCACGTCGGCGCGCGGCGGGCGATCCTGACCGCCCGCGTGGGCAACTCCCGGCTGACCGCGCTGTCGCTGTCGCTGAAGCGCGCGAAGGTCGTCCGGCCAGGTTTGGCGACGACCGTCCGCGGCGTGCGCGCGACGCTGACCGCGGGCGCGGCCAAGGCGCTCAACGCGGCTTTCTCGACCGGGCTGTTCGCACGCGGGACCCCGATCGGATCGGTGACCGTGAAGGCACGTCCGGCGCAGGTGGAAGCTCGCCGGCGGTGGCACCACGCTGGCGCTCGACGCCGGTGCCGCGGGGGCGCTGCAGAGCCTGGGCGTCGAGGCCACCCCGATCGAGCCGGCGACGGCCTCCGGCGCCGGCCTGCGGTTCCCGGTCGCCGGTGGCGAGCTGGCCGTCGAGGGGTTCGCGGGCACGGTCCGCCACCGTGGCGGGCTCCGGCTGGCGAAGGGCGCAACGGCGGTCGACCTGACCGACTTCGCGATCCGCGTCGATGCCGAGCCGGACCTCACCGCCGAGGTGAGCGGCCAGCGCCTGTCGATCCTCTCGCTCGACCTGTCGGGGCTCGAGGCGCGAACCGCCGGCCGTCGTGTGGTGTTGTCGGGCGTGCGGGCCAGCCTCACGCCCGAGGCCGCCGGAGCGCTCAACGGCGCCTTCGCCACGACGGCGTTCTCCCCGGGCCTCGTCCTCGGCAGCGCGACCGTCGACGCGCGAGCCCGGTAGGGCGAGCACCCGTGCCTCTCCAGGCGCCCGCCGGCCGCTCGCCGGCGGGCGCAGGAGTCCCGCGACGCGTGGCGTAGCTAACGTTTCGTGGACCACGCAGCCCAGCCGCCCGCCGCGCTCGCCGGAGCAACCGGCTTCCTCCAGCGCGTCTTCGGCTGGATGGTGCTCGGCCTCGTCACGACCGGGGTCGCGGCGGCGGTCATCGGCGCCAACGACGCGCTGCTCACCGACCTCACCGACAACCCGCTGCTGCTGATCCTGATCTTCGGCGGCCAGCTCGCGCTCGTGTTCACGATCTCGGCCGGCGTAAACCGGCTCTCGCCGGGCGCGGCGGCGGGCCTCTTCCTGCTCTACTCGGCGCTCAACGGGATCATCTTCGCCCTCGTCTTCGAGCTGTACACGACCGAGTCGATCTTCACGACGTTCCTGATCGCGGCGACGATGTTCGGGACGCTGGCGCTCTACGGCGCGGTCACCAAGCGCGACCTGACGGCGCTCGGGCCGATCCTCTTCGCCGCGCTGATCGCCCTGATCGTGGCGACGTTCGTGAACCTCTTCGTCGGTGGCAGCACGCTCTACTGGATCACCACCTACGCCGGCGTCGCGATCTTCGCCGCGCTGACCGCCTACGACATGCAGAAGCTGAAGCGCTACGCCGCCGAGGCCGGGCCCGACGGACGCGGTGCGATCCAGGGCGCGCTCGCGCTCTACCTCGACTTCATCAACCTGTTCCTGTTCCTGCTGCGGATCTTCGGTCGATCCCGATAGCCGCGGTGCGCGCGATAGCGGCGCATCCGCAACTCGCCGGCCTCTAGCGTGTCGGAGGTGAACGTGGCCCCTCTGCGGAAAGCGGCCGTGCTCGTCGCCATGCTCGCGCTCGTCGCGGCGGTCTTCGCTCCCTCGGCGGGGGCCCAGACCGCGCGCCCCAACGTCGTCGTGATCATGACCGACGACCAGACGGTCGAGGACCTGATCGCGATGCCGGCGACGCGGCGCGCGTTCGTCGGCCGCGGCGTCACCTTCGCCAACTCGACCGTCTCCTACCCGGTCTGCTGCCCGTCGCGGGCGAGCTACCTGACCGGCCGCTACGCCCACAACCACGGCGTGATGGGCCTCTATCTGCCGACCGGAGGCTACGGCCGCTTCAACGACCAGGACGCGCTCCCCGTCTGGCTCCAGCGGGCGGGCTACCGCACCGCCCACATCGGCAAGTACATGAACGGCTACGGCACCGACCGCCCCGCGATCGTGCCGCCGGGCTGGACCGACTGGTACGGCGCGGTCGACCCGACGACCTACCGGATGTGGGGTTACACGCTCAACGAGAACGGCCGGCTGGTGACCTACGGCGACGCCTTCACCGAGGACCCGGCGATCTACCAGACGGACATGCTGCGCAACAAGGCGCTCGACGTGATCCGCCGCGACGCGCATTCGGGCCAGCCGTTCTTCCTCTCGCTGGCCCTGCTGGCGCCGCACTACGAGGAGGCCGGCGTGCGCGGCCGGACCGGCGTCACGGTTCGCTCGGCACCGCGCCATCGCGGTCGCTTCGGAACGCTGCCGCTGTCCCGCTCGGAGGGCTTCAACGAGCGCGACCGCTCCGACAAGCCGGGCTTCATGCGCCGCTTCCGGCCGCTCGACGCCACCGCGATCGGGCGCATCACCGCCGAGTTCCGCGCCCGCCGCGAGTCGCTGCTGGCCGTCGACGAGGCGGTCGCCGCGATCGTCCGCGAGCTGACCGCCCAGGGCGTGCTCTCGAACACCTACCTGGTGTTCACCTCCGACAACGGCTACCTGCAGGGCGAGCACGCGGTGCCGAGCGGCAAGATGCTGCCGTACGACCCGTCGACGAAGGTCCCGCTGCTGATCCGTGGCCCCGGGCTGAAGGGGAGGCGGATCAGCCGCGAGCCGGTGTCGAACATCGACCTCGCGCCGACGATTCTTCAGATCGCCGGCGCCAGCGCCGCCGGCGGCGCGCCGGTCGACGGCCGCTCGCTGCTGAAGTTCGCCCAGCAGCCGAAGCTGCGCTCGCAGCGCCTGGTGCTGCACGAGACCGGCGGCCTGCGCGCCACCGAGCTGCAGCCCGAGGAGGACGGCGGCCCGATCCCGACGCGCAGCGTGCGCACCTACAGCGCCGTCCGCAACGACCGCTGGCTGTACGTCGTCTACCGCAGCGGCGAGCGCGAGCTCTACGACCTCGAGCGCGACCCCGCCCAGCTCCGCTCGCGCCACCGCGACCCGCTCTACGGCGGGACCCGCCGCGCCCTCCAGATCGAGCTAGACCGCCTCAAGACCTGCCGCGGCCGGGCCTGCCGCCTGCCCGGCAAGCCGATCCCCGACCCGCTCGACCGCACGACCCACGGCGACACCGGCACCGACGTCCCCGGCAGCACCGCCCCGCTGCCCGCCCGCCGGCGCTGACGCTCAGCGCAGCCCGACCGGGGAGCTGGCGCGGGTAACGAGGCGGTGGGGGCGCCCGGAGCCGTCAGCTGGGACGGCGTAGACGTTGCGGTCGTCGGAGTAGACGATGGCGTCGTCGCCGAGCCATTCGGGTTGGTCGTCGATCGAGCGGCGCTCGGCGAGCGCGACGTCGCGGCCGCCGCGCAGGTCGCGGACATGCAGCCGCCAGCGGTCCTGCTTGCCGATCCGGCGCTTGTAGGCGATCCGGGTGCCGTCGGGCGACAGCGACGGACACTCGACGTGGTCGGCGATCACGCGCGCCTCGCGGGTACTGACGCGCGCCTCGATCAGGTAGTGGCGCCCACCGCTGCGGAGCGTGGCGTAGAAGCGGTCGCCGTCGGCGAAGGTGACGCCCCAGAGGTTCGCGTCGGCGCGCTCGAACGGCTCCCCGTCGCGCGTGACCGCGAGCTCGTGGAGGTCGAACAGCTCGCGGCCGGCGTGCATGTCGACGATCGCCGTGTGGGTCTCGAAGCCGCGCACGCCGGCGCTGTAGGTGTGGCCCGAGAGGAACGTCGTGAATCCGGCGTAGCGGCCGTCGAGGGAGACCCGCGCACGGTCCGGCATGCCGGGGATCGCGAAGCGGTGGCGCGGCCGCTGGCCCGGCCCGTAGACGACGGCCTCGTAGTCGAAGCCGTGCGGCCTGGCCGCTAGGCAGAGCCCGTCTCCGGCGGCGTTCTCGTGAACTCGCTCGCAGGCCAGCTCGCCCGCACGCTCCGGCTCGGCGCCGACCGCCAGCGGGACCCGGTAGAGACGGCCGTTGAGCCGCTCGTTGTCGTAGTCGACCGCGCGCACGAGCAGCTCGCCGCCCGGCGGCACGGCGGCCACGCCGCGGGCGTCCAGGGCGAGCGCGGGACGCGCGTCCGACGTCGTGCCGTCGGCGGTCAGCGCCGCCAGCGCCACGTAGCCGCCGCCGGCGAGCAGGGAGAGCGCGGCGATCGCGCCCAGCGCCCAGGCGCGCCCGCTCACGCGACCGCCTCCGGCGCGCGCCGCAGGATCGCCGCCGCGCCGAGCAGCGCGACCACGAGCCCGGCCGTGAACGCCGCGACCGCCACCTCGAGGCCGCCGAGCGTCCACGCCAGCCCGAAGGCGACCGACGAGGCGAGCTTCGCGAGGCTGATCGCCGTCACCAGCAGCGCGAGACCGCTCGCGCGCAGCGAGTCGGGCAGGATCGCGCTGGCGAGCGCCTGCAGCACGCCGTCGGTCGCCGCGTAATAGGCGCCGAGCGCGGTCAGCGCGACCACGAGCCCGGCGGTGCCCGCCGAGGGCAGCAGCAGAACCGCATAGGCCGGCAGCAGCAGGGCGTAGCCGGCGACGAACACGAGCCTGCGCCCGACCCGGTCGGCCAGCCGTCCGATCGGGATCGCCAGCGCCATGAAGACCGCCGCCGAGGCGACGAAGAGCAGTGGGAAGGCGGTCAGCGACAGGTCGAGCGTTCGCTGCAGGCCGAGGTAGAGGAAGCCGTCGCTGACCGTGACCAGGGCGAGCAGGCTCGCCGCGGCCAGCAGCGCGCGCAGCCGAGGCTCCCCGAGCAGCGCGACCGCCTCGCGGAACGTCGGGCGTGGGTCCTCCTCCGCCGGGGCGGGGGCGTCGCCCGTCCGCCGCGGACGGCCGTCGGCGAACAGCAGCAGCACCGCCAGGCCGAGCACCGCGAAGCAGAGGCTGACGACGAAGATCGCGTCGAAGCGCGCCGGGGCGAGCAGCAGCAGTCCGAAGGCCACAAGCGGGCCGAGCAGCGCGCCCGCGGTGTCCATCGCGCGGTGCACGCCGAAGGCGGTCGCCAGCCCGGCCGGCGCGGTCGAGAGCGCGATCAGGGCGTCGCGCGGCGCCGTCCGGATGCCCTTGCCGGTCCGGTCGGCGAGCACGATCCCGCCGACCGCTCCGACGCTGCCGCCGAACGCGACCAGCGCCGCCTTGCAGGCTGCCGACAACCCGTAGCCGGTCGCCGCGACCTCCTTGTGCCGCCGCCAGCGGTCGGCGACGAACCCGCTCGCCAGCCGCACCAGCGCCGTCGCGCCCTGGTAGATCCCGTCGATCACCCCGAACGCCAGCGGCGAAGCCCCGAGCGCGAAGACGAGGTAGATCGGCAGGATCGCCGCCACCATCTCGGACGAGACGTCGGTCAGCAGGCTGACCGTGCCGAGCACGACGACGTTGCGCGCCACGGGCGTCCGCGCGCCGCTCGAACCGGCCGCCGCTTGGCCGCGCCTGCGCAACACCGCTCGAGAACTCTCCGCTTGGTACATCAGAGCCCACCCTCCAAGGACTCGCCTGCGCTCCAGCCTAACTCGTCGCGGCTACCCCGTGTGCTCGACGAACAGCGAGCCCTCGGCGCTCACCGACAGCGCCAGCCGTCCCTGCACGAGGTCGCACAGCTCGCCGCCGACCAGCTCGCGGCGCCAGCCGCCCAGCGCGCGAATCCCGTCGCCGTCCTCGCCGGCGCGCACCGCCGCGACGAGCGAGACCAGCTCGGACTGCGTGGCGATCAGCTCGGTGGCGATGCCGGCCTCGCGAGCCCGGTGGCGCAGCAGCGCCTGTGCGAGCGACACGACCGGCTGGTCGACCGGGTCGCGCTGCGGACCGGCCGCCGCCCGCGGCGGCGGCTCGACGTCGGCCGAGCGGGCCAGCACGTCGAGCACCTCGCGCCCGCGCCGGTGCAGCGTCTGCTGCGGCAGGCCGCGGATCTGCTCGAGCGCCTGCTTGTCCCGCGGCCGGCGCCGCGCGAGCTGGACCAGCACCTGGTCGGGCAGCAGGTAGGAGGGGGGACGGTCGATCTCGCGCGAGGCGGCGTCGCGCCACTCGCAGAGCGCCCAGGCGGCCGCGCGCCGGCGGTCGTCGAGCTGGCGCGTGTTCGGCAGCCGGTCGTATGCCTGGCGCGGTGAGCGGAGGTCGCTCGACTGCTCGAGCGCGCGGCACTCCTCGCGCGCCCACTCCAGCCGTCCGGACGCCTCCAGCTCGCGCTCCATCGCGTCGGCGAGCGCGAGCAGGCAGCGGGCGTCGTCGGCGGCGTAGGCGAGCTGGCGCTCGGTCAGGGGCCGCTTGTCCCAGCGCGTGAAGCCCTCGCCGCCGCGCAGCTCGACGCCGAGCACGCGCCGCGCGAGCGACTCGTAGCCCTCCTGGTTGCCCATTCCGAGGAACCCGGCGGCGACCTGGGTGTCGAAGACGTTGGTGAACTCGGCGTCCCAGCCGCGGCGCAGGATCGCCACGTCCTGGCGGCCGGCGTGGACGAGGATCTCGACCGCCGGGTCGCCGAGCACCGCCGCCAGCGGGGCGGGGTCGAACGGCGCGCGCTCGTCGAGGGGATCGAGCACGTCGGTCCGCACGCCGCCCTCGCGCGACGGGTCGGGCACCGCGATCTGCACGAGGCAGAGCAGCGCCTGGTAGCGCCGCTCGGACACGAACTCGGTGTCGATCGCGAGCTTGCCGTGCTCGCGTGCGAGCTGGGCCAGCTCCTCTGCCGCCGTGGACATTGCCGACGCCACTATGACCGGCCCCGCAGTCGGCTCGCCAGCAGGCGCGCCCCGAACAGCGTCAGATCGGCGACGACGCTGTATAGATGACCGAGCGGTCCGGTGACCAGCCAGGCCTCGGCGCGCTCGCGCGGGCCGCGCCGCGGGGGAGCTGGGTGAACGCTCACGGCCGGCCACGCTATCGTCCTGCGCCCTCCGATGACCCCTCTGAACACAACGAAGACCGACCTCGGCGAGTCGCGCGTACGCGTCGACGTCGAGGTGCCCGCCGACGCCGTGGAGCGGGAGGTGGCCGACGCCGCGGGCGTCATCGGCCGCGACCTGAAGATCCCGGGCTTCCGCAAGGGCAAGGTCCCGGCCCAGGTCGTGCTGCGCCAGGTGCGGTCGTGCCGCGGTGCGTCGACGAGGCGGTCCGGCGCGGCGTTGAGCGACTGGTACGAGCAGGCGATCCGCGAGGCCGGCGTCGCTCCCGTCGGCGACCCGAAGATCGACGTCTCCGAGCTGCCCGAGAAGGGCGAGCCGCTCAGCTTCAACTTCGAGGTCGGCGTGCGCCCGGAGGCCAAGCTCGGCGAGTGGCGCGGGCTCGAGGTCGAGCGCGCCGAGCCGGTCGCGACCGACGAGGAGGTCCAGACCGAGCTCGACCGCCTGCGCGAGTCGCTGGCTTCGCTCGAGATCGTCGAGCGCGCGGCGGCGGAGGGCGACTTCGTCGTGATCGACTTCGTCGGCAACGTCGACGGCGAGCCGTTCGAGGGCGGAGAGGCCCGCGGGTTCCTGCTGGAGCTCGGCTCCGGCCGGCTGATCGAGGGCTTCGAGACGCAGCTCGAGGGCGCCGCCGCCGAGCGAGGAGCGCACCGTCGAGGTGACCTTCCCCGAGGACTACCAGGCCGAGCATCTCGCCGGCAAGGACGCGACCTTCGACGTGACCGTCAAGGAGGTCAAGGAGAAGCAGCTGCCCGAGCTCGACGACGACTTCGCGATCGAGGCCGGCGGCTTCGACTCGCTCGACGAGCTGCGCGAGGACATCGCGTCGAACGCATCGGCGAGCAAGGCACGGCGAACGTCGACGCGACTTCCGCGAGGCCGTCGTCGACGCCGTCGTGGCCGACGGCCACGATCGAGATCCCGCACGACCTCGTCCACGCGAAGGCGCACGAGATGTGGCATCAGACCAGCCACCGCCTGCAGCAGCAGGGCCTCGACCCGGCGCAGTACCTGCAGATGATCAACAAGACCTCCGAGGAGCTGATCGTCGAGTCCGAGCCCGACGCCGAGCAGGCGCTGCGCCGCGAGGCGGCGCTGGCGGCGATCGTCGAGGCGGAGGAGATCGAGGTCGGCGACGACGAGCTGCTCGAGGTGCTGCGCGAGGCCTCGACCGAGCCCGGCAAGCAGCCGCCGAGCGACAAGGCCTGCAGCGCTCGCTGAAGAAGGCGCGCGCCCGCGGCGGCGACCTCGCGCTGCGCGAGGACATCGCGATGCGCAAGGCGGTCGACCTGATGGTCGAGGCCGTCAAGCCTGTCCCCGCCGCCGCGGCCACCGACTAGAATCGGCGCGAGCCATCCCTCCGCGCTCGCTCGAGCGGTCGCGCGGGAGGATTCCTGCCGAACACACGAAACAGAGCGAGAGCAATGAGCCCACTGGTACCGATGGTCGTCGAGCAGACCTCTCGCGGAGAGCGCGCGTTCGACATCTACTCCCGTCTGCTGAACGAGCGGATCGTCTTCCTCGGCACGCCCGTCACCGACGAGATCGCGAACCTGATCGTCGCTCAGCTGCTGCACCTGCAGGCCGAGGATCCCGACAAGGACATCTCGCTCTACATCAACTCGCCCGGCGGCTCCGTGTACGCGGGCCTGGCGATCTACGACACGATGCAGTACATCAAGCCCGACGTGCAGACGATCTGCGTCGGGATCGCGATGTCGATGGGCGCGCTGCTGCTCTCCGGCGGCGCGGCCGGCAAGCGGATGAGCCTGCCGAACTCGAAGATCCTGATCCATCAGGTCTCGCTCCAGCTTCCAGGGCCAGGCGTCGGACATCGAGATCCACGCCAAGGAGATCATCGACACGCGCAAGCGGCTCGACGAGATCCTCGCCGACCACACCGGGCAGCCGCTCGAGAAGGTCTCGCGCGACACCGAGCGCGACTACTTCATGACCGCCGAGGAGGCGAAGGAGTACAACCTCATCGACCAGGTGGTCGAGCCCGTCAAGTAGACGGGCTCGCCCTTGGTGCAGGAGGAGCGAGATGGCACGGCCGACAGACTCCAACGAACAGCTTCTCTGCAGCTTCTGCGGCAAGTCGCAGCGGCAGGTCAAGAAGCTGATCGCCGGTCCCGGCGTCTACATCTGCGACGAGTGCATCGATCTCTGCAACGAGATCATCGACGAGGAGCTGACCGGCGGCTCGACCTTCGACCTCGAGAACCTGCCGAAGCCGATCGAGATCTACTCGGTCCTCCAGGAGTACGTGGTCGGCCAGGAGCCCGGCCAAGCGCACGCTCAGCGTGGCGGTCTACAACCACTACAAGCGCGTCCAGATGATGCAGGCCGAGGGCGACCAGGAGCTCGAGCTCGCAGAAGTCGAACATCCTGCTGCTCGGCCCGACGGGCTGCGGCAAGACGCTGCTCGCCCAGACGCTCGCGAGGATCCTCAACGTCCCGTTCGCGATCGCCGACGCCACCGCGCTGACCGAGGCCGGCTACGTCGGCGAGGACGTCGAGAACATCCTGCTGAAGCTGATCCAGGCGGCCGACTTCGACGTCAAGAAGGCCGAGACCGGGATCATCTACATCGACGAGGTCGACAAGATCGCGCGCAAGGCCGACAACCCGTCGATCACGCGCGACGTGTCGGGCGAGGGCGTCCAGCAGGCGCTGCTGAAGATCCTCGAGGGAACCGTCGCGTCGGTGCCGCCGCAGGGCGGGCGCAAGCACCCGCACCAGGAGTTCCTGACGATCGACACGACGAACATCCTGTTCATCTGCGGCGGCGCGTTCGCGAACCTCGACAAGGTGATCGAGCGGCGCGATCGGCCACAAGGGCGATGGGCTTCGGCGCCGAGGTCAGCTCGAAGCACGACCACGACACCGGCGAGGTGTTCGAGCAGGTGCTGCCCGAGGACCTCGTCGAGTACGGCCTGATCCCGGAGTTCATCGGCCGCCTGCCGGTCATCTCGGTGATCCACCAGCTCTCGCGCGACGACCTGATCACGATCCTCACCGAGCCGCGCAACGCGCTCGTCAAGCAGTTCCAGCGCTTCTTCGAGTTCGACGGCATCGACCTCGTCTTCGCCGACGAGTCGCTCGCCGCGATCGCCGACAAGGCGCTCGAGCGCGAGACCGGCGCGCGCGGCCTGCGCTCGATCCTCGAGGAGACGCTGCTCGACGTCCAGTTCGAGCTGCCGTCGCGGCGCGACGTCAAGAAGTGCGTCGTCACCAAGGAGACGATCGAGAAGGGGCTCAGCCCCGACGCTCGTCACCGAGGCGGCGGCCGACGACGAGCCCGAGCAGCCCGCCGCCGAGTCCGCCTAGCCGCGGCCTACTGCCCGCTGCCGTCCTCCGGGCTCGGGGTCTCCAGCCCGAGGTTCTGGTTGATCTGCCGATCGCCGCGTCGAACTCGCGCGAGAAGGTCGTCGAGGCCGCGCCGACCTTCTTCGCCGCCGCCTGCGCCCGCTCGGGGTTGCCCGAGGTGAGCGCGTCCTGCTGCTGGCGGATCGCGCTCCCGTAGTCGCCAAGTTCGCGCACCAGCTTGTCCTGCTGGGCGCTGACCGCCTCCGGCTCGGCGACCTGGGCGAGCCGCTCGCGCAGCCTGTCGATCATCTGCTCCAGCTCGCCCAGCGTGTTGCCGAACTGCTTCGGCGAGTCCGGGTCGGAGAGGTTGAGCGTGGCGGCGTCCTTGACGAAGGCGGCCTGGGCGGCGTTGACCTCCTTGAGGTAGTCCTCCTTGCTCAGCGCCTCCTCGTTGCCGCTGGTGTCGCTGCCGCCGGCGTTGTTGTCGGTCGCCGACCCGCAGGCGGCTGCCCCGACGGAGATCGCCAGCGCGGCGAGGATCGTCACGGTGCGGCGGATGCTGTCGTGATCTGTTGAGCATCGCTGGAGCGTATGGGGCATGGCAGACTGCCGGACTGTGCGCAGCGATCGACTGAAGGACCTAGAGGAGCGGACCCGCTACCAGCCGGGCGACGTCGAGCCGCGCGTGTTCGAGCGCTGGGAGGACGCCGGCGTCTTCCATCCCGAGCCCGAGGGCGACGGCCGCCGAGAACTTCTCGATCGCGATCCCGCCGCCGAACGTGACCGGCGTGCTGCACATGGGCCACGCGCTCAACGGCTCGATCCAGGACGCCCTGATCCGCCTGCGCCCGGATGCGCGGCAAGCGCACGAAGTGGATCTTCGGCACCGACCACGCCGGCATCGCGACCCAGGTCAAGGTCGAGCAGGCGCTCGCCGACGCAGGGCACGACCAAGGAGGACGTCGGCCGCGAGGAGTTCGTCGAGCGGGTCTGGGAGTGGCGCAAGGAGTACGGCTCGCAGATCGTCGAGCAGTTCAAGCGCCTCGGCGCCTCGCTCGACTACGGCGACGAGCGCTTCACGATGGACGACGCCTACGCCGAGGCGGTCGCCAAGGTCTTCGTCGCGCTCTACGAGAAGGGCCTGATCTACCGCGACAACTACATGGTCAACTGGGACCCGGGCACGCGCTCGGCGATCTCCGACCTCGAGGTCGAGCAGCGCGAGATGCAGGACACGCTGTACATGATCGACTACCCGCTGGCGTCGGGATCGGGCTCGGTCACGGTCGCGACGGTGCGCCCGGAGACGATGCTCGCCGACACCGCGATCGCGGTGAACCCCGAACGACGAGCGCTACACGCGACTGATCGGCGAGGACGCGATCCTGCCGCTCGTCGGCCGACGGCTGCCGATCATCGGCGACGAGTACGTCAAGACCGACTTCGGCACCGGCGCGCTGAAGATCACGCCCGGGCCACGACCCGAACGACTTCGAGATCGGCCGCAAGCACGGCCTCGAGGAGATCTCGGTGATCGGCGAGGACGGCCGCATGACCGAGGCCGCCGGCGAGCGCTTCGCCGGCCTGACCGCCGACGACGCCCAGCGACGCGGTCGTCAAGGCGCTGCGCGACGAGGGGCTGCTGTCGGGCACCCAGCCCTACGTCCACGACGTGCCGCACTCGCACCGCTCCGGCGATGCGGATCGAGCCGCTGATCTCGCTGCAGTGGTTCTGCGACATGGAGAAGCTCGCCGGCCCGGCGATCGCCGCCGTCAAGGAGGGCGAGCTGCGCTTCCACCCCGAGAGCCCGTGGACCGGCGTCTACCTCAACTGGCTCGAGAACATCCGCCCCTGGTGCGTCTCGCGCCAGCTCTGGTGGGGCCATCAGCTGCCCGGTCTGGTACCGCGAGCGGCGAGACCCACGTCGGCGTCGAGGCGCCCGAGGCGGCGACGGCTGGACGCGCGACCCCGACGTGCTCGACACCTGGTTCTCGTCGGCGCTGTGGCCGTTCGCGACGCTCGGCTGGCCGCGAGCGAGACCCCCGAGCTGCGCGCCTTCTACCCGACCGACGTGCTCTCGACGGCGCGCGACATCATCTTCCTCTGGGTCGCCCGGATGGTGATGTTCGGCGTCGAGTTCACCGGCGAGCTGCCGTTCCGCGACGTGCCGATCCACTCGGTGATCCAGGCGCCCGACGGCCGCCGGATGTCGAAGTCGCTCGGCACCGGGATCGACCCGCTCGACCTGATCGACGGCGGCCCGCGCCCGCCGGTCTACAAGGAGGGCGGCGAGTTCCCGGATACGGCGCGGACGCGCTGCGGTTCGGCCTGCTGGCGATCGTCGTCGTCGCAGGACGTCCGCTTCAACGAGGAGCGCGTGCAGCCAGGGCCGCGACCTCGCCAACAAGCTCTGGAACGCCTCGCGGCTGATCCTGCTCGGCGTCCAGGAGGGCGTCGCGCCGTCGCCGGACGAGGCGGCGACTCCCGAGGACCGCTGGATCCTCTCGCGGCTCGAGCGGATCACCGAGCGGACGACGAAGTCGCTCGACGCCTTCGAGCTGTCGGCTGCCGCGCTCGACCTCTACGAGTTCTTCTGGTCGCGAGGTGTGCGACTGGTACCTCGAGCTGGTCAAGCCGCGCCTCTACGACGCCGAGGGCGACCGCACCGCCGTCTCGGCGACCCTGCTGCACTGCCTCGACCGCACGCTGCGCCTGCTGCACCCGCTGATGCCGCACGTCACCGAGGAGATCTGGTCGTTCCTGCCGCGGACGCGGACGCCGAGCGCGGGCTGCTCGCGGTCGCGCCGTGGCCGGAGGCCGACGCCGCGCGGATCGACGCCGACGCCGAGGCAGCTGGTCGGCCGCTGCGTGGCTGCCGTCACCGAGCTGCGCCGCTACCGCGACGAGGCGGGCGTGAAGCCGTCCGCCGTCCTGCCGGCGCGCTTCGCGGCCGACGGGTACGACGGCACGACCGCCCAGGTCGCGCGGCTCGCGCGGCTCGAGCTGGTCGACGCCGCCGGCGCGGGCAACGGCTCCGCCGACGTCGCCGCCGAGGTCCCGGTGCCGGGCGGCGCCGTCCAGCTGCTCGCCAGCGACGACTTCGACCCCAACGCCGCCGCGACCCGCGTCGCCGAGCGGCGCGACAAGCTCCAGGTCGAGATCGACCGGCTCGAGGCCAAGCTCGCCAACGAGCGCTTCGTCGAGCGGGCGCCGGCCGACGTCGTGCAGGGCGAGCGCGACAAGCTCGCCGGCTACCGCGACGAGCTCGACCGCCTCGGCTAGTCCCGTGGCCGACTGGAGCGAGCGCGACGCCGAGGACCACCTGCTCGGCCTCGAGCTGTTCGGCATGCGCTTCGGTCTCGAGCGCATGCACCGCCTGACGACGACGCTCGGGATGCCCCAGCGCCGCTTCGCCCGGTCCACGTCGTCGGCAGCAACGGCAAGTCCTCGACCGTCCGCTTCACCGCCGCGATCCTCGCGCGCCACGGCCTGCGCAGCGGCAGCTACACCTCGCCCCACCTGCGCCGCTTCCGCGAGCGGATCGAGGTCGGGGAGGCGCCGATCTCGGGCGAGCGGCTTCGCCGCCGCGGTCCAGCGCGCGGCCGAGGCCGCCGCGCTGGTCGAGCGCGCCGCCGGGGTCGACGCCCCCTCCGGGGACGCCGACGACCGCGTGACCCAGTTCGAGGCGATCACCGCGGCCGCCTTCCACGAGCTCGCGGCCAGCCAGGTCGAGGTCGCGGTGGTCGAGGCGGGCCTCGGCGGCCGCTATGACGCGACCAACGTGATCCCGTCGAAGGTCCAGGTGCTGACCGGCGTCGGGCTCGAGCACACGCGCTGGCTCGGCCCGACGGTCGCCGACATCGCCGCCGAGAAGCTCGCCGTCGTCCGCGACCACGCCACGCTCGTCGTCCCGCCCGACCTCGACCCCGACGCGCTCGCCGTCGCCGAGCGGGTCGCCGCCGAGCGCCACGCGCGGCTCGTGGTCGCTCCCGACGCCGAGGCGGCCGGCGTGCCCGGCGACCTGCTCGCCCGCGGCTCGTTCCAGCGGCGCAACTTCGCGCTCGCCCAGGCCGCCGCCGAGGCGTTCCTGGAGCGCCCGCTCGACCGCGCGGCGGTCGTCGCGGCGGCCGCCGAGACGCGGATCCCCGGCCGCCTCGAGGTCGTCGCCGAGCGCCCGCTGACGCTCCACGACGGCGCCCACAACCCCGCTGGGGCGGCCGCGCTCGCCGACGCCCTGCCCGAGGTGATCGGCGACCGCCGGCCGCTGGTGCTCGTCGTCAGCGTCCTCGAGGACAAGGACGCCGCCGACATGCTCGTGCCGCTGCTGCCGCTCGCCGACCACGCTCGTCTTCACCCGCTGCGCGAACCCGCGCGCGCTCCCGCCGGCGACGCTCGAATCGCTCGCCCAGCAGCTCGCCGGGCCGGACGCGGAGATCGTCGCCGACCCGCTCGCCGCGATGGATCGAGCCCGCCAGCTCGCGGGCGCGGGCGGCGCCGTGCTCGCCACCGGCTCGATCTACCTGATCGCGGACCTGGTGCGCGACCGCGGCGACGCGCGTGCATCCGCCTTGTAGCGACCCGTCACATGGGACAATCTCCTCATGGACTCCGGCGACGGCCCCAGCTTCGTCGCGATGATCGCGCTCGTGGCCGTCGTCGTGGCGACCGTGATCCTGGTCTTCTTCGGGATCGGCTACGGAATCGGCCGGATGTTCCTTTAGGCTGCCGCGCACGCAATGACCCTCCTCGCGATCTTCGGCATAACGAACGACGGGTTGAACCTCGCGGTCAACCTGCTGCTGCTGTTCCTGGTCGTCATCTGGCTGGCGCTGATCTACTGGACCTACGCCGACGCCAAGCGACGGATCGACGACCCGATGCTGGTCGGCTGCGCGACGTCGCGGCGATCGCTTTCCCGTTCGTCGGGACGGTCGTCTACATGATCGTGCGCCCGCCCGAGTACCTCGAGGACGTCCGCGAGCGCGAGCTCGAGATCGCCGCCGCCGAGGCGCGGCTGGCGCACGCTCACGAGCACGCCTGCCCGTACTGCGAGTACCCGGTCGAGAAGACGTTCCTGCGCTGCCCGAGCTGCCTGCGCCGGCTCAAGGAGCCGTGCGAGCACCTGCGGCAAGCCGCTCGACCCGCGCTGGAAGATCTGCCCCTACTGCGAGGCCGAGGTGCCCGGCGCGCAGACAGCCCAGCAGCGCCGCCGCAGCCGAGCGCGAGCGGCGGCGCGGGCGGTTCGAGCCGTGGCCGCGAGCGGCCTGCCGGCCGACGCCGAGCCCCGTCCGACCGCAGAAGCGTCCGACCGCCGAGGCCGACCAGCGAGCCGGCTCACGAGCGCCGGCGGCCGCAGGCGCCGCCGAGCCGCGGCGCGAGCGCCCGAGCGGCGACCCGCCCGACCGCGGCTCGTACACCCCTGACCAGAAGGAGAGAAGCACCTGTGGACAGGACCCTGATCCTGGTCAAGCCGGACGCGTTCGAGCGCGGCCTGACCGGCGAGATCATCGCCCGCTTCGAGCGCAAGGGCCTGCGGATCGCCGCGCTGAAGCAGATGACGGTCGACGCGCGAGCTCGCCGAGCAGCACTACGCCGAGCACAGCGAGCAAGCCGTTCTTCGGCGAGCTGGTCGACTTCATCACCGGCGGCCCGCTGGTCGCGATGGTGCTCGAGGGCCACGAGGCGGTCAAGGCCGCCCGCCAGGTGATCGGCGCGACCAACCCGCTCGAGGCCGCGCCCGGCTCGATCCGCGGCGACTTCGCGCCTCGAGGTCCAGACCAACCTCGTCCACGGCTCCGACTCGCCCGAGTCCGCCGCGCGCGAGATCGGGCATCTTCTTCCCCGAGCTGTGCGCTGCCGGATCGGCTGATCCTCGCGTCGCGCGTCGCCCCAGCGGCGGGCGATCCTCGAGCAGCTCGGCATCGACGTTCGAGGTCGTCGTGCCGGACGTCGAGGAGCTGACCGAGGGCGACCCGCGCGACGTGGTCGTCGAGAACGCCCTGCGCAAGGCGCGCGCGGTCGACGGGGCGAGCTGGTGCTCGGCGTGCGACACCGACGGTCGTCGCTCGACGGCCGCGTGCTCGGCAAGCCCGCCGACGCGGCCGAGGCCGAGCGCTTCCTGCGCGCGGCTGTCCGGCCGCACCCACGAGGTGGTCTCGGCGGCATCGCGCTGCTCGAGGACGGCGAGGAGCGACCGCCGACGGCGTGGACCGCGCGTCGACGTTCCGCGAGCTCGACGAGCCGACGCTGCGACTGGTACCTCGGCACGCGGCGAGTGGCGCGAGCGCGCCGGCGGCTACGCGATCCAGGGCAATGGGCGCGGCGCTGGTCGAGCGGATCGAGGGCGACTTCTGGAACGTGGTCGGCCTGCCGGTGCCGACTGGCTCGACCTGCTGAGCAGGTCTCGCGCCTGACGTAGCGCTTGCCGTCACTGACCGCTCGTTCAGGCGACCGCGCTAACCGCGTGCGCAGACCCGTATCGCTGGCGTCGTCTAGTCCGCCCTCTCCCGATGGGCTTCTTCTCCTACCTCACCGGTTTCGGCGGCCGCGACATGGCGGTCGACCTCGGTACGGCCAACACGCTCGTCTACGTGCGTGGGCGCGGAATCGTGCTGTCCGAGCCGTCGGTCGTCGCGATCGACTCGCGCACCGGCGAGGTCCACGCGGTCGGCATCGAGGCCAAGCGGATGCTCGGCCGCACGCCGGGCACGATCCCGGCGATCCGGCCGCTCAAGGACGGCGTGATCGCCGACTTCGACGTGACCGAGCAGATGCTGCGCCACTTCATCCAGAAGGTGCACCAGAACCGCTGGGCGCATCCGCGCGTCGTCGTCTGCGTGCCCTCGGGCGTGACCGGGGTCGAGAAGCGCGCGGTCGAGGAGGCCTGCCTGTCCGCCGGCGCGCGCCAGGCCTACCTGATCGAGGAGCCGATGGCGGCCGCGATCGGCGCCGGGCTGCCGGTCGGGGAGCCGACCGGCAACATGGTCGTCGACATCGGCGGCGGCACCAGCGAGGTCGCGGTGATCTCGCTCGGCGGCATCGTCGTGTCGCAGTCGATCCGCATCGGCGGCGACGAGCTCGACGAGGCGATCATCAACTACGTCAAGCGCGAGTACAAGCTGATGATCGGGCAGCAGACCGCCGAGGAGGTCAAGCTCGAGATCGGCTCGGCGTTCCCGCTGCGCGAGGAGATGCAGGCCGAGATTCGCGGCCGCGACCTCGTCTCGGGCCTGCCGAAGACGGTCGTCCTGACCAGCGAGGAGGTCCGCCTGGCGCTCGAGGAGCCGCTGCAGGCGATCATCGACGCCGTCAAGGAGACGCTCGACCGCACCCCGCCGGAGCTGGCCTCGGACATCATGGACCGCGGCATCATGCTCGCCGGCGGCGGAGCGCTGCTGCAGGGGCTCGACGAGCGCCTGCGCGACGAGACCCAGATGCCGGCCCACCTCGCCGAGTCCCCGCTGACCTGCGTGGCGGTCGGCTCGGGACGCAGCCTCGAGGAGTTCGAGGCGATCCACCGCGCCAACAAGAATTCCCGAAACGGTCGGCGCCGCTAAGCACGGCGCCGGAGGAGTCCGGACGTGTTCGACAGCAAGGTGATCCGCCGTAGGAGGGCGGCTCTAGCGATATTCGTCGTGCTCTCGATCGGCATGCTGACGGTCTACTTCGGCGAGTCCGGAGGCGGGGTCTTCCACACGCTGCAGCGCGGCGCGCAGGCGGCGTTCGCGCCGCTGGAGACCGGTGCCAGCCGCGCGCTGAAGCCGTTCCGCGACCTCTTCGGCTGGGTCGGCGACACCTTCGACGCGAAGGGCGAGAACGAGCAGCTGCGCTCCGAGGTCGAGCGGCTGCGGCGCCAGCTCGGCGTCCACGAGACCGCCCGCCACGACGCGCGCGAGCTGCGCGGCATCGTCCGCCTGACCGAGACCGACGGCTACCCGCAGGGCACCGACCCTGTCGGAGCGCGCGTGATCGTCCGCTCGCCGACGGTCTGGTACTCGACGATCAAGATCGACAAGGGATCGGGCGACGGCATCCGCCGCGACCAGCCCGTGATCGCCGCCGGCGGGCTGGTCGGCAAGGTCACCGAGGTGACCGGCGGCACGTCCGAGGTGACGCTGATCACCGACGCGTCGAGCGCCGTCTCGGCCCAGGTGATGCCCAACGGCGCGACCGGGATCGTCCAGCCCGTCGGTCGGCAACCCGAACGACCTGCTGCTCGACTACATCACCAAGGGCCGCCGCGTCACGGAGGGGACGACCGTCGTCACCAGCGGCTTCGTCCTCCGACGGCGTCCAGTCGATCTTCCCGCCGGGGATCCCGATCGGCCGGGTGACGAAGGTCGACCCCGAGGAGGCCGAGCAGTTCCAGCGCGTCCACGTCAAGCCGTTCGCCGACATCCGCGAGGTCGACTACGTTCAGGTCCTGACCGAGCGCGGCGTCAGCACCCAGGCCGGAGTTCCGCTCCAGTGAGGTCGACCCCCGGAGCCTTCGCACGCTGCGGCGCGCTGCGCGCTGGTCGCGGTGATCCTCCAGATCTCGGGCCTCGGCAGCGGCCGCGTCTTCGGCGCCTACGTCGACCTCGTGCCGCTCGTCGTCGCGGCGGTCGCGATCTACGCGGGGTCGATCTCCGGGGCCGCCATGGGCTTTGCCACCGGCCTGCTGCTCGACCTGCTCGTCGGCCAGACGATGGGCGCGTCGTCGCTGGTGCTGACCGCGGTCGGCTACGGCGTCGGCCGCTACCGCGAGGTGCGCGACCCGGCGCACGGCCTGATGCCGATCCCGATCGGCGCCGTCGCGACGCTCGCCTGGGTGATCGCCTACGCGGCGGTCTCGTTCATGCTCGACGTCGGCGCGACCGTCAGCTGGCTGGTCGTGCGCGAGATGGTCGCGACGACGGCGATCGGCGCGATCCTCGCGCTGCCGGTGTTCGCGATCTGCCGCCGCGTGCTGCGCCCGGTCCTGCTCGTCGACCCGCTCGACCTGCGCCGCCGCCGCCAGGCGCCGATCGAGGCGGGCCCGATCGGCCTGCGCGGCCTGGGGGCCTGAGGTGTACCTCGACCCCGGCGACCGTCCCTCGCTGACGCCGCAGCTCGCGGTGCGCGTGGCGGTGCTCGGCGGGATCGCGCTGCTCGCCTTCGCGTTCGTCTTCTTCCGCCTCTGGTACCTCCAGGTGCTGTCCGGCGACACCTACCGCGCCGAGGCCAACGACAACCGCGTGCGCTAGATCAAGGTGCGCGCGCCGCGCGGCGAGATCGTCGACCGCAACGGCCGCGTCCTGGTCGACAATCGGGTCGCGCTGGCCGTCAAGATCTCGCCGAAGAAGCTGCCCGAGGACGAGGCCACGCGGCGCGACCTCTACGTCGAGCTCGGCAAGGTGCTCGGCATGCGTCCGCGCGGGATCGAGCGGCGCGTCGAGCGGCAGCTGAAGCTGCTCCCGTACGCGACGGCGACCGTCAAGCAGGACGTCGACCAGAACGTCGTCGCCTACCTGATGCGAGCACCAGGACGACTTCCCCGGCGTCACGCCGGAGCGCGTCTTCGTGCGCGAGTACCCGCAGGGCCAGACCGGCGCCCACCTATTCGGCTACATCGGCGAGGTCAGCCAGGAGGAGCTCGAGCAGCGGGCTGACCGGGCGTCGAGGCCGGCGACCTCGTCGGCAAGGCCGGCATCGAGTCGGCAGTACGACCGCTTCCTGCGCGGCCGCAACGGCGCCACTCGCGTCCAGGTCGACGCGATGGGCACCGTGCGCGGCGACCCGCTCCAGGCGCGCCAGCCCGAGCAGGGCCGCCAGCTGCGACTCGGCATAGACCTCGACGTCCAGGAGGCCGGCCAGGTCGCGCTCGCCGGCCGCCCCGGCGGCTTCGTCGCGATGGACATCCGCACCGGCGAGGTCGCCGCGCCTCGGCAGCGGCCCGTCGTTCGACCCGAACGTCTTCTCGAAGCCGTTCAGCCAGAAGGCGCTCGACGCGCTGACCTCGGAGGAAACCGGCAAGCCGCTGTTCAACCGCGCGATCCAGGGCGAGTACCCGGCGGCCTCGACGTTCAAGCTGATCACGGCGACGGCGGCGCTCGAAGGCGGCCTGATCTCGACCGAGGACGTGATCGTCGACGGCGGCTACATCACGGTCGGCACCCAGGAGTTCGAGAACGCCGGGCGCGCCGCGCACGGACCGGTCGCGCTGCGCCAGGCGCTGTCGGTTTCCAGCGACGTCTACTTCTACCTCCTCGGTCAGAAGGCCGAGCGGACCGGCGACGGCGAGCTGCATCCAGCGCTGGGCACGCAAGCTCGGCCTTGGGAAGCCGACGGGCATCGACCTTCCCGCCGAGTCGCCGGGCCGCGTCCCGACGCGGCGCTGGCGCGAGGAGTGGAACGAGGAGGGGCTCGGCGACGGCCGTCCATGGTCGGTCGGCGACAACATCAACCTCTCCGTCGGCCAGGGCGACCTGCTGACCAACCCGCTCCAGATGGCGGTCGCCTACGCGACGATCGCCAACGGCGGCAAGGTCGTCACGCCGCGGCTCGGCCTGCGGATCGAGGACTCGACCGGCCGCGCGCTGCAGGAGCTGCAGGCGCCCGCGGCGCGGCACGTGAAGATCGACCCGGCCTATCGTCAGGCGATCCTCGACGGCCTCTACGCCGCCGCCAACGAGCGCGGAGGCACGTCGACGCCGGTCTTCGAGACCTTCCCGGTCGAGATCGCCGGCAAGACCGGCACCGCGGAGCGGCAGCGGCCAGCCCGACCAGTCCTGGTACGTCGCGCTCGCGCCCTATCCGAACCCGCGCTACGTCGTCGCCGTGACGATCGAGGGCGGCGGCTTCGGCGCCGACAGCGCGGCGCCGGCCGCGCGCCAGATCCTGACCCCGCTGCTCGACGTCGAGGACGACGGCGAGATCCTGGCGCCGACGGAGGCGGACTGACGCATGGGTAGGGTGGGACGCTGATGCAGGCGACCTCCCTACGGCGCCACCGTGCGCGAGTTCCGCGACTACTCGGCGACCGCGCTTCGTCCGGATCGACGTGCTGCTGCTGCTCGCGGTGCTCGGCCTGACCGCGTGCTCGCTCTACACGATCGGCGAGGCGACCCAGGACGACATCGCCGGCAGTCCGCACCACTTCCTCTACCGCCAGGTCGTCTTCGTCGCCGTCGGCCTCTGCCTGATGCTCGCCATCTCGCGGCTCGACTACTCGCGCCTGCGCGAGTGGAAGCTGCAGATCTACGGCGCGCTGATCGCGGGCATCATGCTCGTCTTCGCGCTCGGCTCGGTCACCAAGGGCTCCCGCGCGCGATCGAGCTTCGGCTTCTTCGAGCTGCAGTCCTCCGAGGTCGGCAAGGTCCTGCTGATTCTGGCGCTCGCCGCCGTGATCGTCGACCGCGTGCGCCAGATCGGCGACCGCCAGACGACCGCTGTGGTGATGCTGCTCGCGCTGGTCCCGGCGATGCTGGTGATCGTCGCAGCCGACCTCGGCAGCGGGATGGTCTACATCGTCGATCGCCCTGGTGATCCTCTTCGTCGCCGGGACGCCGTGGACTCACTTCGCGGCGCTCGGCGGGCTCGCGGCGGCCGCCGCGGCGATCGCTTCTGATCGGCGCGCCCGCGCTCGGGGTCGAAGTGCTTCAGCCCTACCAGCAGGATCGACTGACCGCCTTCGTGCAACCCTCCGACAACCCGGCAAAACAGGGGTACCAGCAGATCCAATCGCAGGTCGCGATCGGCGCCGGCGGCAAGACCGGCCGCGGCGATCAGGCGACCCAGACCAAGCTCGACTTCCTACCCGAGCACCACACCGACTTCATCTTCTCCGTCGTCGGCGAGGAGTTCGGATTCATGGGGGCGGCGCTAGTGCTGTCCCTGTTCGCATTGCTGATCTGGCGTGCGCTGCGCATCCTCACGATGTCGAAGGACTTGTTCGGAACGCTCGATCGCGGCCGGCGTCACTTGCGATGCTTATGCATCAGATCTTCATAAACGTGGGCATGACCATCGGGATCATGCCGATCACCGGCGTCACGCTGCCGCTCATGAGCTACGGCGGATCATCGGTCATCGCCACCTTCATCGCTCTCGGACTTCTGCAGAGCGTCCACGCGCAAGCGCGCGAGACGGCGTTCGCGAAGGGCCGGGACTTAGCACTATGAGAAGAGGACCCTTTGAAAAAGCAAGTACTCGTCACAGCCGATCGTGGCGAGACACGAGTCGCCATCCTCGAGGCGGAGGGCACGCTCTCCGCCGATGACGGCCAGCAAGGGCGGCGGCCAGCGCCCCGCCCAGAGCGAAGCAGGACGACTGGAAGGTCGCCGAGCTGTACGTCGAGCGGCGTGGATCGCGCTCGATCGTCGGCAACATCTACAAGGGCCGCGTCGACAACGTGCTGCCCGGGCTCGAGGCGGCGTTCGTCGACATCGGGCTCGACAAGAACGGCTTCCTGCACGCCGACGACATCGTCATGGAGGGCGTCGAGGTCGCGCGCCGCGGCCGCGGCGGCGGCAAGGGCCGCGCAGATCGGCGACCTGCTCAAGCCGGGCCAGGAGATCGTCGTCCAGGCGATCAAGGACCCGCTGAAGTCGAAGGGCTCGCGCCTCTCGATGCAGCTCTCGATCGCCGGCCGCTACCTCGTCTACGTGCCGCAGGGCGAGGGCGTCGGCGTCTCGCGCCGGCTCGAGGACAAGGAGCGCGACCGCGCTCCGCAAGGAGGCCAAGGGCCTCGAGGTCGGCGAAGGCGGCGTGATCGTCCGCACCGCCGCCCAGGGCGCCAAGCGGGCCGACTTCGAGCACGAGATCAAGTACCTGCACAAGCTGCACGAGGTGCTCCAGGAGCGCGCCAAGAAGGCCAAGGCGCCGGCGATGATCTTCCAGGAGGCGGACCTCTCGGTGCGCGTCGTGCGCGACATCTTCTCCAAGCAGTTCGACCGCGCGATCGTCGACGACGAGCAGCAGCACCACCGCCTGCAGTCGTTCTTCAACCGCACCGCGCCCGAGCTGCTCGACCGCGGCTCGAGCTGCTACGAGGACAAGAAGACGCCGCTGTTCGAGAAGTACGAGATCGACAAGGAGATCCAGTCGACGCTGCACCGCCGCGTCGACCTGCCCTCCGGCGGCTACCTGATCATCGACTACACCGAGGCGCTGACGGTCATCGACATCAACTCCGGCTCGTTCATCGGGCGCGGCAAGGGCGCGCGGCTCGAGGACACGATCACCAAGACGAACCTCGAGGCCGCCGAGGAGGTCGTCCGCCAGCTGCGGCTGCGCGACATCGGCGGCATCATCGTCATCGACTTCATCGACATGGCGCGGGCGCGCAACCGCGACGCCGTGCTCAAGACGCTGCGCAAGTCGCTCGACGAGGACCGCACCAAGACCTACGTCGTCGAGATCTCGCCGCTCGGCCTGGTCGAGATGACGCGCCAGAACGTCACCGAGGGCGTCCGCGAGATCCTCACCAAGACCTGCCCGACCTGCCACGGCGAGGGCGTCGTGCTGTCCGAGGAGACGGTCGTCGATCGACGTCGAGCGGCGCCTGCGCGAGCTGGCCGCCGAGCGGCCCGACGCCCGAGGCCTACCTGATCCAGATCCATCCCGCGCGTGGCCGCGCTGCTCGCCGGCGGCGTCGGCCGGCCGCTGCTGGCGATCGAGGACGAGACCGGCAAGAGCTTCCACTTCGAGGGCTCGGAGGCGCTGCCGCTCGACCACTTCGCGGTCACGATGGAGGGTTCGCGCGAGGAGGTCGAGCAGCGCGCGCTGCCGTTCAGCCAGGGCGACGAGGTGCTCGTCACGATCGAGGAGCCGCACATGTACAACGAGGACGACGCCGTCGCGAAGCTCGACGGCTACGTCATCTCGGTGGCCAAGGCGGGCCGGCTGATCGGCAAGAAGACGCTCGTCCGGATCGAGGAGGTCGGCCGCTCCGCCGCCTCCGCGTCGCTCGTCGAGGGCGCCGAGATCAGCGACGCCGCGCCGAGCAACGGGACGGCGCCGCCGAAGGCCTCCGACCCCGAGTCCAAGAAGCCGCGCCGGCGCGGCCGGAGGGGTGGACGGGGCCGTCGCAAGAAGGCCGAAGCCGCCGCGGAGGAGTAGTCGCTATATTGCCTGACCGGCGCTCCCCTGCGGGCGCCCTTTTCCTGTCATGTACGCAATCGTCAAAGTTGGTGGCAAGCAGTACCGCGTCGAGAAGGGCGACTCCCTTCTCGTCGATCGCATGCCCGATGACGAGGGCGCGAAGGTCGCGCTGCAGCCGCTGCTCTTCAAGGGCGACGACAAGGACGCCGTCTTCGCCGGGGCCGACCTCGAGAAGGTCAAGGTCGAGGCGGTCGTCACGGGTCACGAGCGCGGGCCGAAGATCCACGTGCTGAAGTTCAAGCCGAAGCGGGGCTACAAGCGCCGCATGGGTCATCGCTCCGACCTCACCCGCCTGGAGATCGGCGACATCAAGCTGCTGAGCCGCAAGCCGGCCGCCAAGAAGGCCGACGAGCCGAAGGCGGCCGAGCCGGCCGCGGCCAAGAAGGAGGACGGCGATGGCGCATAAGAAGGGTCTTGGATCCAGCCGCAACGGCCGCGACTCGAACGCCCAGCGCCTCGGCGTCAAGGTCTTCTCCGGCCAGACCGTCACCGGCGGCGAGATCATCGTCCGCCAGCGCGGCACCCGCTTCAAGCCCGGCGACGGCGTCGGCATCGGCAAGGACGACACCATCTTCGCCACCCGCCCGGGCACGGTCCAGTTCAAGACCAAGCACCGCGGCCGCTTCATCTCCGTCGAGCCTGTCGCCGCTGAGTAGCTGACCGCGGCCTCCCGCCGCGGTCCTCCTCGTTACTGCTTGGAAGGTCGCCGGGCGCTCCGGCGTAGCTGCTCTGCCGTCTCCGTGCAGGATCGGCGTCGGTGGCCGCGGGTCCTGCCTCCGTTGGCGTTTTCCGTGCTCGTCTCCGCTGCGACTTCGCCCCGTCTCTGGCGCGTTTGCGGTGTAGGGCGCTGTCGTGGTTAGACGAGAGGGGCTTCGCTCCGCTGCGACTGCGCGCGCAAAGCCGCCACCGTCACCACCCGCGGAAGCGGCGTCTACTGACTGGATACTGCTGAGAGCCTTGGGCGGTGGCCCTTTGCGGAGCTGACCACCTATGCGGTGGCTAGCTCCACAACGTCTTGAGCCTGAGAGGGCCTTGGGGACCTGTTCACCCTCACGGTGGCTGGCTCCACAACGCCGTAGCCCGCGGCCAGGCCGCTCGCCGCCCTACCCAGCAGGCCGTACGGCTCCGCCACACTTCTCGTTAGCTCGCCGAGGCTGACCAGAGAGGCCCGCGGGGTCGTCCCGAACTACCATCGCCGGATGTTCCATGACCGCGCCAGGATCTTCGTTGCCGCCGGGGCTGGCGGGTCCGGTGTGGTCTCGTTCCGCCGTGAGGCCCATGTCCCCAAGGGCGGGCCGGATGGTGGGGATGGGGGCGAGGGGGGAGATGTCGTCCTGGTTTGCGACCCGTCGCGGCGCGATCTGTCGGAGTTTCACCGGGGTGGCGCACTACAAGGCGAAGCGTGGGGGGCATGGTGAGGGCAGCCAGCGGCATGGGGCGACGGCGACGCCGCTGGAGCTGCTGGTGCCGCCGGGGACGGTGGCCGAGGACGAGGAGCGCGGGGCGCGCTGGGAGCTGACCGAGCCCGGGCAGCGGGCGGTCGTGGCGAAGGGCGGGACGCGGCGGGCGCGGGAACAAGGCGTTCGCGGGGCCGACGCGGCAGACGCCGCGGTTGGCGGAGCGCGGGCTGGCGGGCGAGGAGGGGTGGCTGGAGCTGCGGCTGAGGCTGCTGGCCGACGCGGGGCTGGTCGGGCTGCCGAACGCGGGCAAGACGCTCGCTGCTGGGGCGGCTGACGCGCGCGCGCGGCCGAAGGTGGCGGACTATCCGTTCACGACGCTCGTCGCCGGTGCTGGGGACGATCGAGGCGGACGAGCGCCAGCTGGTCGTGGCCGACATCCCGGGGCTGATCGAGGGTGCGCAGCGACGGGGCCGGGCTGGGGCACGAGTTCCTGGCCCACGTGGAGCGCTGCCGGGTGCTGGTGCACGTGCTGGATCTGGCGCCGCTGGACGGCTCGGATCCGGTCGACAACCACGCGGCGGTCGAGGCCGAGCTGCGCGAGCATGGTCACGGGCTGGCCGAGCTGCCGCGGATCCTCTGCCTGTCGAAGGTCGACCTGGTGCGCCGAGGAGGCGGCGGAGGCGGCGGTCGCGGAGTGGAGCGAGCGGCTTGGCCTCGGCGCCGAGCCGGCGATCGACGCGACGACGAGGAGCTGCTCGCGGGTGCCGTCCAACCGACGGGCGAGCGGGTGCTTGGCCTGGTCGTGACCTCGTCGGCGACCGGCCAGGGGCTCGACGAGCTGCGCGCGGCGATCGTGCGCGCGGTGCCGGAGGAGCGAGGCGCCCGGCGAGGCGCCGGCCGAGGTGCGTCGCCGAGCACCGCGTCTACCGGCCGGGGGCCAACGACGCCTTCGAGGTCGAGCGGACCGACTCCGGCGGCTTCCGCGTCACCGGGCATGCGCGTCGAGCGGCTGCTCGCCCGCCACGACCTCGAGAACGAGGAGGCGCTGCGCTACGTCGAGGAGCGGCTGCGCGCGGATGGGCGTGATCGCGCGCGCTCGAGAACGCCGGCTTCGAGCCGGGCGACGACGTCGAGATCGCCGGGATGGTCTTCGAGCTGGATCCGGGCTAGCTGCCGTTCAGGCTGGCTACGCTGCTCGCGCCGCCATGGGCATCGCTGGTCGTGAAGATGGGGTCGAGCATCGTCGCCGACGCGACGGGCGAGGTGCGCGAGGACGTGCTCGCGCACGATCTGCGACGCGGTCGCCGCGCGCCGCGCGCCGGCGACGAGGTCGTGCTCGTCACCTCGCGGCGCGATCGCGCGCGGGATGCGGCTGATGGACCTGCCGGTGCGCCCGGCGCGCGATGGACGAGCTGCAGGCCGCCTCGCGCGGTCGGCCAGGGCAAGCTCTACCGCACCTACGACGAGCTGCTGGCCGCGCGCGGCGTGCCGAGCGCGCAGGTGCTGCTGACGTTCTTCGACATGTCGGCGCGCGACCCACTACCTCAACGCGCGCCAGACGCTGCGCAAGCTGCTCGACTGGGGCGTCGTGCCGGTGATCAACGAGAACGACACGACGACCACCGACGAGATCTCGTTCGGCGACAACGACTTCCTCGCCGCCCAGGTGGCGATCCTGCTCGGCGCCGAGCGGCTCGTGCTGCTGACCGACACGGACGGGCTCTACACGCGCCGACCCGCGCTCGACCCGACGGCCGAGCCGGTCGCCGAGATCACCGACTTCGAGCAGCTCGAGGCGCTCGACATCGGCGTCTCGACGTCGCCGCTCGGCTCGGGCGGGCATGCGCTCGAAGGTCGTCGCCGCCGAGATGGCGACCGCGGCCGGCATCCCGGTGACGATCACGCAACGGGCTCGACGCCGGCGACGATCGCGCGGCGCGCTCGACGGCGAGCACGGTCGGGACGCGCTTCCTGCCCCAGGACGGGCGCGTGTCGAGCTTCAAGCTGTGGCTGAAGTACGCCAAGCCGACGCACGGCGCGCTGGTCGGTCGACGACGGCGCCGAGCGGGCGCTGCGCGAGCGCGGCACCAGCCTGCTGCCGGTCGGGATCGTCGAGGTCGACGGCGAGTTCGAGGCCGGCGACGCGGTCGAGGTGCGACCGCGGGCGGCGGGCGGCCGATCGGCAAGGGGATCGTCAACTACTCGGCCGCCGAGCTGCGGCGGATCAAGGGGATGAAGTCCGAGGCCGTGCGCGAGGTGATCCCGCGCGCGCGCCGAGGAGGCCGTCCACCGCGACTACTTCGTGCTCGACTGAGCCGAGCGCGCTCGACGGGGCCGTTACCCTTGTCGCATGGCCACCGCCGCACGAATCCGTCGCTGAGGTCTGCCAGTCGCGCGCGCGTCGCCTCGCGCGCGCTCGCGACGGCCAGCGACGACACCAAGGACGCCGCGCTGCGAGGCGATGGCGAGCGCGCTCGATGCAGCGGCTCGACGAGATCCTCGACGGCCAACGAGCGCGACATGGCGGCCGGCGCCGAGAACGGCCTGTCGGCGGCGCTGCTCGACCGGCTGAAGCTCGACGACGGCGCGCGTTCGCGGGATCGCCGCCGACGTGCGCGAGATCGCCGCGCTGCCCGACCCGGTCGGCGAGGTGCTCGAGGGCTGCCGGCTCGCAGAACGGGCTGGAGGTGCGCAAGCGTGCGCGTCCCGCTCGGCGTCGTCGCCGTCGTCTACGAGGCGCGTCCGAACGTGACGATCGACTGCTCCGCGCTCTGCCTGAAGTCCGGCAACGCGATCGTGCTGCGCGGCTCGTCGATCGCCGACGCACTCGAACGCGGTGCTGGCCGAGATCGCGCGCGAGCGCGGTCGAGTCGGCCGGCCTGCCGCGCGACGTCGTCTCGCTGGTCGCCGGCGGCGGCCGCGAGGAGCTGCGCCGAGCTGGCCACCCAGGCGGGCGTCGTCGACCTGATCATCCCGCGCGGCGGCGAGGGCCTGAAGACGGCGCTGCAAGGAGGTCGCGACGGTGCCGGTGATCTACGCCGCCGCCGGCAACTGCCACGTCTACGTCGACGCGACCGCCGACCTCGACGACGCGCTGCGGATCGTCGCTCAACGCCAAGGTCCAGCGGCCCGGCGTCTGCAACTCGGCCGAGACGCTGCTCGTCCACGCCGACGCCGCGCCGGAGTTCCTGCCGCGCGTGCTCGGCGAGCTGCGCGAGGCCGGCGTCGAGCTGCGCGTCGACGCGCGCGACGCGCGCGCTCGCCGGCGACCTCGCCGACTCGCTCGCCGACGCCGACGAGGACGACTGGGCGACCGAGTACCTGGCGCTGATCCTCGCGGTCAAGGTCGTCGACTCGCTCGACGAGGCGATCGACCACGTCAACGCGCTACGGCTCGGGCCACTCCGAGGCGATCGTCACCGACTCGACGAGGCGCGCCGAGCGCTTCACCGCACGCCGTCGACGCCGCCTGCGTCTACGTCAACGCGTCGACGCGCTTCACCGACGGCGGCGTGTTCGGGATGGGCGCCGAGATCGGCAACTCGACCCAGAAGCTGCACGCGCGCGGGCCGATCGGCGTGCGCGAGCTGACGCACCTACAAGTACGTGGTCGAGGGCTCCGGCCAGATCCGCGAGTGACCGGCGCCGCGGGCGCCAGCGCGTCGGCATCCTCGGCGGGGCGTTCAACCCGCCGCACCTCGGCCACCTCTGATCTCGCGCAGGAGGCCCACGCGCAGCTCGGGCTCGACCGCGTGCTGCTGGTCCCGTTCGGCGAGGCGCCGCACCGCAGCTCGACGACGACCCCGGCGCCGGCGGAGCGGCTCGAGCTCGCGCGGCTGGCCGCCGGCGGCGACGAGCGGCTCGGCGTGTCGCGCGATCGAGATCGACCGGGCCGGTCCGTCCTACACGGCCGACACACTGACGCTGTTGAGAGAGATCGAGCCCGACGACGAGCTGACGCTGATCCTGGGCGCCGACCAGGCGATGCAGCTGCGCACCTGGCACGAGCCGGAGCGGGTGCTGGAGCTGGCGCGGGTCGCGCGTCGCCGACCGCGAGGGCTTCGGCGCGCGATGACGTGGTCGCCGCGCTCGACGGCCTGGCGGGCGCCGAGGCGATCCAGGGCTTCGAGCTGCCGCGGATCGAGATCAGCTCGACGCTGGTCCGCGAGCGCGTCGCCGCCGGCCTGCCGATCCGCTACCTGGTGCCCGACGCGTCGCCGACCGGATCGCCGAGCGCGGCTCTACGCGACGGCGTGGAGGCACGATGAACGCCGAGCAGCCAGCCCCGCACGTCGCCGCGGGCGCGCCCGAGGCCGACGCGGCGCTGGCCGACCGGATCGCGACGATCGCCTCCGACCGCAAGGCGATCGACATCCGCGTCGTCGACGTGCGCGGCATCGTCAGCTACACCGACTTCTTCGTGATCTGCTCCGGCAACACCGAGCGCCAGACCAAGGCGATCCACGACGCGATCCACAAGCGAGCTCAAGGACGACCACGGCCTGCTGCCGCGCCGCGCCGAGGGCGCAGGCGAGGCGCGCTGGATCCTGATGGACTACCTCGACTGCGTCGTCCACGTCTTCACGCCCGACGCGCGCGACTTCTACCGCCTCGACAAGCTCTGGGGCGACGCCCCGCAGCGCACGGTCGAATGACCGGCCGGCCGCAGCCTCGATAGACTCGACGCTTCTTCGAGGGGCTATAGCTCAGCTGGAAGAGCGCCGCCATGGCATGGCGGAGGTCGTCGGTTCGAGCCCGACTAGCTCCACTTGAAGTCGTCGCGTCAGCGCGACGCCGGCGGCGGCAGACGATGACCCGGCTCGCCCGCAACCGCGACACCCATCTCACTCCCGAGACGGCCGCCGAGCTGGTGCGGATCGAGCCCGACCCGTTCGAGGCCGACCCCGCGCACGTGCTCGTCGTCGCCGGGATCGCCGTGCGGCGGACGAGCGCCGCGGAGCCTCCCTTTGAAAGGCTGCGCTGGTGATCAGGCACGCCGACCCCGAGCGCGACAGCGGCGCCTGCGCGACGATCTACGCGCCGTATGTCGCGGGAGCCGCGACGTCGTTCGAGGAGCAGGCGCCCGACGCCGACGACTTCGCGGAGCGGATCGAACGGGTCTCGCTGACGCATCCGTGGCTGGTCGCCGAGCGCGGCGGGGCGGTGATCGGGTTCGCCTACGCGGCGCCGCACCGCGCGCGGCCGGCATACCGCTGGACGGCCGAGACGAGCGTCTACGTCGCCGACGGGCATCAGCGCGACGGGATCGGACGCGAGCTGTACGGGACGCTGCTCGGCCTGCTGCGCGAGCAGGGCATGCAGGTCGCGCTGGCGGGGATCACCCAGCCCAACGACGCGAGCGTCGCGCTGCACCGGACGCTCGGCTACGAGCAGGTCGGGACCTACCGGCGGATCGGCTACAAGGCCGGCGCCTGGCGCGACGTCAGCTGGTGGCAGCTGGTGCTGAGCGACGGTGCGGCCGGCGACGGACCGCCTCCGGAGCCGCTCGCCCCGCGGCGGCTGGCCCAGCCCGGGGCGCGTGTAAGACTGTCGTAGATGGTCGCGTCTCCGTTTCAGCCGTTCGCCAAGGCGGGGCTCATCGCGTTGATGGCGCTCGGCAGCGTCGTGCTCTGGATCGGGTCTCCGGTCGGCTGGCTCTGGATCGCGTCCCAGCTGCAGACCGACAGCAAGGGGGCCGGGCTGGGGCCCTACATGGTCGTGCTGATCGGGATCGCGGTGACCGCGGTCGCGCTGGCGAAGGCGCTGCAGTGGCTCAACCGGCTCTACAGCTCGGTCGTCGGCGCCGACGAGCCCGTGCGGATCGTCATGCCATGGCACCGCGGCCTGCGCGGCGAGAACGAGGGGAAGGCGCCCCGCAGCGTGCTCGACGTCGTGATGGTCATCAGCGTCTCGATCGGCGTCGTCGCATTCGGGATCTGGTTCTTCTTCTTCGCGGGCTCGTCGCTGCCCGGCGCGTAGGCGACCCCGGGGCTAGCCGATGTCGCGGCGCTTCAGCAGAAGCGCGCCGGCGACCGCGAACAGCGCCGCGTAGCCGATCAGCAGCAGGCCGCCGGCGAGCTGGCTGATCTCGGCGCCGCCGTCGAACTGGCTGGCGCTGACGGCGGTGACCGCGCCGCCGATGCCGTAGTCGCCGATCCACTCGCCGACCGTCGGGATCGCGGTCAGCAACGGCTCGATCATGAAGAACCAGGCGAGCCCGCCGATCACCGCGCCGACCTGGTTGCCGATCACGGCCCCGACTCCGACCCCGATCGCCGCCAGCAGCGCGATGCAGGCGATGCCGCCGACGACCTGGGCGATCCCGTCGCCGAGCGGCAGTCCGATCGAGACGTCGCGCAGCGGCAGGACGATCCACATGAGGATCGCCGCGAGCGCGTAGGCGACCGCGCCTAGGACCACGCCGGCGCCGACGTGGGCGGACAGCTTCGCGACCATCAGCCGCATCCGGTCGGGCGTCGCCAGCAGGGTGGGGGTGATCGTGCCGTGGCGGAACTCGGTGCTGACGGCGAGGATGCCGAGCACGAGCGCGAACGGCTGGGCGAGGCCGGCGGTGTCGAGCAGGTCGATGCCGGGCGTCGAGCCGCGGTCGAACGGGTCGGCGGCGGCCTGGGCGCCGGCGATCAGCCCGACCAGCGCGAGCGTCGCGATCACGATCCCGAGGAACGTCCGGGTCGTGCGCAGCTTCAGCAGCTCGCTGCGGATCGCGTGGCTCATGCCGCCCGCTCCTCGCCGGTCCCCGCCGGCTCCGCGTCGGAGGTCAGCTCGAAGAAGACCTCCTCGAGCGTCTGGCCGGCCGGGGCCAGCTCGGAGATGTGGACGCCGTTGGCGGCGATCAGCGCGCCGATCTGCTCGCCGCTGCGGTCGGCGACGACGAACGCGCCGTCCTGGCCGTCGGCGACCTCGGCGCCGTCGGCGCGCAGCAGCTCGGCGAGCCGCGCGGCGTCCGGACCGGCGACCCGCACCCCGCCGCCGCGGCCGGCGAGCAGCTCGCCGATCGGCGCCTGCTCGATCGAGCGGCCGCGGTGGATCACGACGACCTCGTCGACCGTCTGGGCGACCTCGGACAGCACGTGGCTCGACACCAGGATCGCCCGGCCCTCGGCGGCGAGCGAGCGCAGGAAGTCGCGCAGCCAGCGGATCCCCTGCGGGTCGAGCCCGTTGGCCGGCTCGTCGAGCACCAGCACGCGCGGGTCGCCGAGCAGCGCGGCGGCGAGACCGAGCCGCTGGCGCATGCCGAGCGAGTAGCCGCCGGCGCGCCGGCCCGCGGCATCGCTCAGGCTGACCAGCTCCAGCAGCTCGTCGACGCGGGAGTCGCCGACTCCCGCCGCGAGCGCGATCGAGCGCAGGTGGTTGCGGCCGCTGCGGCCCGGGTGGAACATCCCGCCGTCGAGCACCGCGCCGACGGTGCGGGTCGGGTTCTCGAGCTGGTCGTAGGGGCGCCCGTCGATCGTCGCCGTCCCGGCGGTCGGCCGGATCAGGCCCAGCACCGCGCGCAGCGTCGTCGTCTTGCCGGCGCCGTTGGGCCCGAGGAAGCCGACGATCCGGCCGCTGTCGACCGTGAAGGAGAGGTCGTCGACCGCGAGGGTCGCCCCGAACCGCTTGCTGAGGCCGTTCACCTCGATCGCCGGCATCGCCGCGCATCCTCGCAGGGCGGTCACTCGGAAGGCCCGCCCCGGTACGCTGCGCACCGCTATGACGGTCGAGAGCTACGAACCGCGCGACGTCGAGCGCCGCTGGCAGCGGGTGTGGGCCGACGAGCGCACCTGGGAGGTCTCCAACGAGGACGACGGGCGGCCGAAGTCCTACGTGCTCGAGATGCTGCCCTACCCGTCGGGCGAGCCGCACATCGGCCATCTGAAGGTCTATTCGGTCGGCGACGCCATCGCGCACTTCAAGCGCCGCAACGGTCACCGCGTGCTGCACCCGCTCGGCTACGACGCCTTCGGGCTGCCGGCCGAGAACCACGCGATCAGGACCGGCCAGCACCCGCGTGAGTCGACCGAGGCCTCGATCGCCGAGTTCCGGCGCCAGTTCAACGACTGGGGCGTCTCGATCGACTGGTCGCGCGAGCTCGGCACCCACGAGCCGTCCTACTACCGCTGGACCCAGTGGCTGTTCCTGCGCCTCTTCGAGCACGGCCTCGCCTACCGCAAGGACGCGGCGGTCAACTGGGATCCGGTCGAGGAGACGGTGCTCGCCAACGAGCAGGTGATCGACGGTCGCGGCGAGCGCTCCGGGGCGCTGGTCGAGAAGCGCCAGCTCGAGCAGTGGTTCTTCAAGATCACCGACTACGCCGACCGCCTGCTCGACGACCTCGACACGATCGACTGGCCGCAGAACGTCGTCACGATGCAGCGCAACTGGATCGGCCGCTCGGAGGGCGCCGAGGTCGTCTTCCACTGCGACGCGAACGGCGCCGACTACCCGGTCTTCACGACCCGGCCCGACACGCTGTTCGGCGCGACCTTCTTCGTGATGGCGCCCGAGCATCCAGACGTGCTGAAGCTCAACGACTCGCCGGAGGTCGCCGAGTACGTGCGCCGCGCGCTGACCGAGTCGGCCGAGGAGCGCGGGGCGGAGGACCGCGAGAAGACCGGCGTCGCGCTCGGCACGACGGTGACCAACCCCGTCAACGGCGAGCAGATCCCGATGTACGTCGCCGACTACGTGCTCGCCGAGTACGGCACTGGCGCGATCATGGCGGTGCCCGCGCACGACGAGCGCGACTTCGAGTTCGCGACCAAGCATGGCGTCGAGATCCGGCGCGTGATCGAGGCGCCCGGGGGCGAGGACGGCGAGCTGCCCTACGGCGGCGATGGCCCGATGGTCGGCAGCGGCCGCTTCGACGGGCTGCACAACCGCGAGGCTTTCACCGCAGATCGTCGAGTGGCTCGGTTCCGAGGGCAAGGGCGAGCCGGCGGTCAACTACCGCCTGCGCGACTGGCTGCTGTCCCGCCAGCGCTACTGGGGCTGCCCGATCCCGATCGTCCACTGCGAGCAGTGCGGGATGGTCCCGGTGCCGGACGACCAGCTGCCGGTCGTGCTGCCCGACATCGAGGACTACAAGCCCAAGGGGCGCTCACCGCTCGCGGCCGCCGAGGGGTGGGTCAACGTCGACTGCCCGAAGTGCGGCGCGCCGGCGAAGCGCGAGACCGACACGATGGACACCTTCGTCGACTCGTCCTGGTACTTCATGCGCTACTGCGACGCGCGCAACGACCAGGCGCCGTGGGACCGCGACGTGCTCGCGTCCTGGATGCCGGTCGACCAGTACATCGGGGGCGTCGAGCACGCGATCCTGCACCTGATGTACGCGCGCTTCTTCACGAAGGCGTTCGCCGACATCGGGCTGCTCGACGTCCAGGAGCCGTTCGCGCGCCTGTTCACCCAGGGAATGGTCACCCGCGACGGGGCGAAGATGTCGAAGTCGAAGGGCAACGTCGTCAGTCCGCGCGAGCTGGTCGACCGCTTCGGCGCCGACGCGGCGCGCTGCTACATCCTCTACGTCGGGCACCCTGCCGAGGGCGGCGACTGGAACGACAAGGGGATCGAGGGCATCCACCGCTTCCTGGCGCGGCTCTGGCGCGCCGGCGCCGACGCCGCGGCCAGCACCGAGCCGTCCGACGGCCCGACCGGCGAGCCCACCGCGGTCCTTCGCAAGGCCCACTGGGCGATCGACAAGGTGACCGCCGACCTCGGCGAGCGGTTCGCGACCCACACCGCGATCGCCGCGGTGATCGAGCTGGTCAACGACCTGACCAAGCACCGCGACGAGCTGGTCGCGACCGCCGACGGCCGGTCCCAGTACCGCTTCGCGGCCGCCACCGCGGCGTCGCTGATCTTCCCGTTCGCGCCGCACCTCGGCAGCGAGGTCTACGAGCTGCTCACCGGCCAGCGCGTCTGGGAGCAGCCGTGGCCGGAGGCCGAACCCGCGCTGCTCGAGGCCGACACCGTGACGATCGTCGTCCAGCTCAACGGCAAGATGATCGACCGCTTCGAGGCCCCGGCCAGCATCGCCGAGGACGAGCAGGAGCGCCTCGCGCGCGCCTCCGACCGCGTCGCCGAGCGGCTCGACGGCCGCGAGATCCGCAAGGCGATCGTCGTGCCGGGCCGCCTGGTCAACCTCGTCGCCAAGTAGCGACTAGGACACCCGTCCAGGGCCGTCAAGGCCATCCGCGCCGCTGCCGATGGGCAGGGTGTGGAACAAGTCATCGCACGCCCGCTCGGTCTGGCGCTCACCGGACTGCTGATCGCCCTCTTCGCCTTCGCCGCCCCGGCAGCCGTCGCGGCGCCGCCGACCGCGTCCGCCGCGTGGGAGGTGGACTTCTCAGTCGACGACGAGGAGCAGCTGACCGACGAGGAGGAAGCGTTCTTCGCCGACGAGGACGAGGAGGAGTTCGAGGCCGAAGAGGCCGGGCCGGACGAGCAGGTCGCCGCGCTCGAGCAGGCGACCGGCGAACTGGGCCGCGCCAAGCGCGCCGTGGCCGCCAAGATCGCGCGGCTCAGCAGCTCCTCGGCACTTGGGTCCTGCATGCGGTCGGGTCCCGGCTGGAAGCGGATCCGGGCCGTCAAGCACGCTTCGCAGCGCGCTTTCTACACCGCCGCCGCACGCCGGCTGCTCGCCGACATGAAGCTGCTGCTGGATCGTCAGCAGCCGCAGATCGTCGCCTACGAGTCGGCGTTCGAGCGCTTCGTCGGCCAGCTCCGGGCCGCGCCGCTCTCGGACCCGACGCTGCGCGAGGCCGCGGCCGCCCAGGCGCGCCGCCTGGCCGCATACCGCGACGTGGGCGCGCTGAAGGCCGACTGCGCGACGTTCAACAAGCTGACCAAGCGCGTGCGCGACTTCCCGACGCGCACCGCCGCCGAGATCGTCCGCGCCGACTACCGCAGCGCGCCGATCGCCCGCCGGATCGAGCGCCACATCTCCGACCAGCTGCGCAAGATCGACCGTCGCCACGGGGTGACCTACCGCGACGCCGACACGCTCGCCGATGCCGCCAAGCGGATGGTCGAGCTGGGCGGCGAGCCGGGCTACGCGACCGGCTTTCAGTACGCCTTGTCACTGCGCTGACGCAGTTTCGTAACGCCTAGGCCCTCCGCGGTGACAGTCGCGCGCCTAGCGTCGCGCGGATGGACGAGCGCGGCTGGCAGGGCGTGGGGTGGGCGGTCGCCGCCGTACTGGCGGTGCTGGTCGCCGTGCGCCTGCTCGGCGGCTCTGGACCGGCCCCGCCGCCGGTCGAGGTGGGTGGCGGACCGGGGGCGCCGGGCCGGGGCGCGCCGGGAGCCGGCACGGGAAGGGGCGGGGGAGCCGCGCGGCCTGACGGGCCGTACGTCCACGTCGCCGGGGCGGTGCGGCGGCCCGGGCTGTACCGGCTTCCCGCGGGCGCGCGGGTGGCCGCCGCCGTGCGACGCGCAGGCGGTCCGGCACGCGGCGCGGACCTCAACCTCGTCAACCTGGCGGCACGGGTCCAGGACGGCCAGCAGGTGGTCGTGCCGGCCAGGGCCGCTGGCGGCGGAGCGAGAGGGGCGAGCGGGAGCGCCAGCCCGGACGCCCCGATCAGCCTCGGCTCCGCGACGGCCGAGCAGCTCGACGGGCTCGACGGCATCGGGCCGACGCTCGCCGAGCGGATCGTCGAGCGGCGCCAGGAGCGCGGCGGCTTCGCGTCGGTCGATCAGCTCGCCGAGGTCGAGGGGATCGGCGAGAAGCGGCTCGAGGCGCTGAAGGCGGCGCTGACGCCGTGAGACGCGCGCGCGTGACCGGCGGCCCCTGGCGGGCCCGGTTGGACCGCCGGCCGCCGGCAGCCCTGGTCCCCGCAATCGCGCTCGTCGCGCTGACCGCGGTCGTCGGCCAGGCGCGGCTGGCGGTCCTCGACGGCCCGCGCGAGCGGCTCGGCACGGGTGCGGTGGTGGAGGGGCGCGCCCACCTGCTGGAGCCGTCGCGCGCCGGGCCGTTCGGGGCCTCGGCCGAGATCCAGCTCGCCGGCGGCGCCGAGCGGGGGACACGGCTGCTCGCGCGGTTCCCGCGCGGCGCCGAGCTCGCCGGTGCCGCCGTCGGGGCCGAGCTGCGCATCGGCGGCCGCCTGCGCGAGTCGCGCCCGGCCGGGCCCGGCGAGTTCGACCTCGCCGCGCACCTGCGCCGTCGCGGCGTCGCGGGGGAGCTGGAGGTCGACCGGGCCCGCCTGACCGGCGCGCGGCGGGGCGGCTGGCGCGGCGCGGTCGACGGCATCCGCGAGCGGGCGCTCGCGGGGATCGCCGCTGGGCTGGCACCGGCCACGGGGGCGGTCGGCCACGGCATGGTGCTCGGCGCCGACGAGGCAGTGCCCGACGCGGTCCGCGAGGACTTCCGCGCCGCCGGCTTGAGCCACGTCCTTGCGGCGTCGGGCCAGAACGTGATGCTGCTGATCGCGCTGGCGATCCCGCTGCTGGCTGCGGCCGGGGTGTCCCATCGGGCACGGATCCCGCTGCTGATCGGCCTGATCGCGCTCTACGTGCCGCTCGCCGGCGCCGGGCCGTCGATCCAGCGTGCCGGGGTGATGGGCGCCGCCGGGCTCTTGGCGCTGCTGCTGTCGCGCCCGGCGTCGCGCTGGTTTGCGCTGCTGCTTGCAGCCTGCGCGACGCTTGCGCTCAACCCGCGCGCCTGGCAGGAGCCGGGCTGGCAGTTGTCGTTCGCGGCCGTCGCCGGGATCCTGCTGCTGGCCCCCGGCATTCGGCGCCGGCTCGACGCGCTGCCCCGAGCGCTGGCCGAGGGGGTCGCGCTGACGGTGGCGGCGACGGTCGCGACCGCGCCGCTGATCGCCCACCACTTCGGCGAGGTCTCGCTCGCCAGCCTGCCCGCCAACGTCGCGGCGTTGCCGCTCGTCGCGCCGATCATGTGGATCGGGACGCTGCGCGCCGTCGCCGGTCAGGTCGCGCCCGAAGGGCCGCTCAACGACCTGCTCGGCCTCGCGCTCGCGCCGCTGCTGACCGGCTTCGAGCGGTTGGCGGCGGTCTTCGCCGACGCGCCCGGCAGCACCGTCGCGCTGACACTCGCCGGCCCCGCCGAGCTGGCCGGCGCCTACGCGCTGCTCGCGTTGCTCGTCCTGCTCGCTCGCCACGCCGTCCGGCGCTGGGACACGCGGGCGTCGACAGCCGTGGCGTGGTTCCGCCGGCTGCCAAGCCGCTCGCGACTCGCGCTCGCGGTCGTAGCGGCCGCCGCCCTCGCGCTCGCCACCGCCCACGGCCTCGCACCCGGCGGCCCGCCCGCGCGCCTGACCGTCAGCTTCCTCGACGTCGGCCAGGGCGACGCGACGCTGATCCAGCACCCCGACGGCAGCGCGATCCTCTTCGACGGCGGTCCGCCCGAGGCCGGCGTCGCCCGTCTCCTGCGCCGCGCCGGCGTGCGCCGGCTGTCCGCGCTCGTCATGACCCACGCCTCCCGCGACCACCACGGCGGCCTCGCCGAGCTCGTCGAACGCTTCCCCATAGACCTCCTACTCGACGGCGGCGACGGCACCCGCGACCGCGACTTCCGCGCCATCGTCACCGCCGCCCGCGCCCGCGGCACCCGCCGCATCGCCGCCGTCGCCCCGCAGCGGTTCACCGCGGGCTCCCTCCACGTCGAGGTCCTCTCGCCACCGCCGCGCCCACCCGGCCCACCGCCAGAGGACCCCAACCCGCGCGCCGTCGTCGCGATCGTCAGCTCCGACGGCTTCGACCTCCTCCTCTCAGGCGACGCCGAGAGCGAGGCGCTGCTCCCGCTCCCACTGCCCGACGTCGATGCCCTCAAGCTGCCCCACCACGGCAGCGCCGACCCCGGCTTGCCCGAGCTGCTCAACCGGCTGAGGCCCGAAATGGCCTCGATCCCCGTCGGAACCAACAGCTACGGCCACCCCGCACCCTCCACGCTCGCCGCCCTCCGCGCCGCCGACATCCCAACCTGGCGCAACGACCACCACGGCACCATCCGCCTCACAGTCGATCACGACCTCCAGCAAGTAGACCCCGCCAAGGGCGAGCCCATGAACCTCCAACGCCCGTAGCCGGGGACGACGAGCCCACGAGAGCGATTCCCAAGCGGATCGGGGGCTCGTCGTCCCCGGCTCACAGCCACACAGCGAGCCCGGCCGCGCCCGTCCCTAAGATCGCCCCGTGGCCGACCTCAAGCCCGCCTACCTCATCCACGGCGACGACGACTCCAAGATCGACGCCTGGCGCTCCCGCGTCCGCAAGCGGGCCGAGAGCGAGAACGGCCCCGGCGCGCTCGAGTCCTTCGACGCGGCCAGCGACGAGGCCGAGGCGGTGGTCGCCTCGCTGGCCGCGCTGACGTTCGCGACCGGCACCCGGTACCTGCTCGTCGACGACGTTGGCGCCTGGAAGGCGGCCCAGGCCGCCCCGCTCACCGACGCGCTCGCGTCGCTCCCGCCCGACACCGTGCTCGTCCTGATCGTGCGCGGCAAGCCGCTCAAGAGCCTGGCCGGCGCGGTCGAGCAGGCGGGCGGAGAGGTCCGCGACCATCCGGCGCCGAAGCCGTGGGAGCTGCCGAAGTGGGCGACCGGACGCGCGCGCGAGCTCGGCCTGCGGCTCGACGGCGAGGCCGCGAAGGCGCTGGTCGCGATCGCCGGGCCGAGCCAGCAACGGATGTCGCGCGAGTTGGAGAAGATCTCGATCGCCGTGTACCCGGAGGCGACGGCGACGCTCGACGACGTCGAGCGGATGGCCGCCGGCGAGGCGAGCCCGAAGGTCTACGACCTCGCCGACGCCGTCGTCGGCGGCAACGTCGAGTCGGCCGTCGCGCTCGCCGAGGAGCTGAGCGAGTGGGGCGAGCGCCCCAGCCGCTTCGTCTACCCGATCGTCGGCCGGCTGCGCGAGGTCCATCGCGCCGCCGAGCTGCTCGAGGGCGGGATGACCGAGAAGGAGCTCGCCGGCGCGCTGAAGATGCCGCCCTGGCGCGCCAAGAAGGTCGTCGCGCTCGCCCGCCGCGCCGACCGCGAGGCGCTCGCCCGCGCGATCTGCCGCTTCGCCGACCTCGAGGTCGACCTGCGCGGCGGCGGCAGCCTCGACGAGGCGACCGCGGTGACGCTCACCTTGGCTCGTACCTGAGGGCGATCAGGCGCCGTTCGCGTATGGGTACCACCACTCCTTGACGCTCGATCTCGGTCTCCATGTGGACGTGCTTGGTCTCCTGGAAGGCCTCGAGGCCCTCGCGGCCGAGCTCGCGGCCGAGGCCGGACTGCTTGAAGCCGCCGAACGGGCCGGCGTCGTTGTCGGTCAGCGGGTCGTTGATCCAGACGGTGCCGGCGCGCAGCTCGCGCATGCAGCGCACGGCGGTCTCGAGGTCGCGCGTGTAGACGTTGGCGCCGAGGCCGAAGCGGGTGCCGTTGGCGAGCTCGATCGCCTCGTCGAGCGAGCCGACCGGGACGATCGGCGCGACCGGGCCGAAGGTCTCCTCGCGCAGCAGGTCGGTGTCGGCGGGCGCGCCGGTGACGACGGCGGGGGAGAGGAAGTGGCCGCGCGTCGTGGCCGCCGTCGTCGCCGCCGACGACGATCTCGGCGCCGGCCGCGACCGCCGCCTCGACCTGGGCCGCGACCTTCTCGCGCTGCGCGCGCCGAGACCATCGGCCCGACGTCGGTCGCCGGGTCGAGCGGGTCGCCGAGCCGCAGCGACCGCGTGTGGTCGACGAACGCGCTGCACGTAGTCGTCGTAGACCGCGCTCGTCGACGTAGAAGCGCTCGGCCGAGGTGCAGACCTGGCCGGCGTTGAGGAAGGCCGCCCAGGCGCCGCCGCGCGCGGCGACCTCGATCGTCGCGCGGCGACGTCGGCGCAGACGATGAACGGGTCCTTGCCGCCCATCTCGAGGTTGATCCGCGCGACGCGCTCGGCGCAGCGCGGCGGCGATCCGCTTGCCGGTCGCCGACCGAGCCGGTGAACGCGACGCAGTCGACGCGCTCGTCGGCGACGATCCGCGTCGCCGACGTCGCCGGCGCCGGCGAGCAGGTTGACGACGCCCGGCGGGCAGGTGGTCGAAGCAGCGGCGCCAGCATCAGCGTCGAGAGCGGCGTCAGCTCCGACGGCTTGCAGACGACGGCGTTGCCGGCCGCGAGCGCCGGCGCGAGCTTCCACGCGAGCAGCAGCAGCGGGTAGTTCCACGGCACGATGCAGCCGACGACGCCGATCGGCTCCTTGAGGACCAGCGCGAGCTGGCTCGACTCGATCGGCGGGATCACGCGGCCGGCGAAGTCGCGGCCCGATCTCGGCGTAGTAGTCGAACGCCGCGGCGGTCCAGCCGACCTCGTCGGAGTTCTCGATCAGCGGCTTGCCGCCCTCGAGCGTCATCGCGCGGGCGAGCTCGTCGGCGTCGCGCGCGCAGCCGCGTCGCGACCTCGTGGAGCAGCTCGCCGCGCTCGCCGGCCGGCATGTCGCGCCCAGCCGCGCGAGGCCTCGCGCGCGGCGGCGATCGCCGCGTCGACCTGCTCGGGCGACGCGGCGCCGACCGTCGGCGATCGTCTCCTCCGTCGCACGGGTTCTCGACCGCGATCGCGCGCGCCGTCGCCGGCGACCTGCTCGCCGCCGATCAGCAGCCGGGTCTCCACGGCAGCGACTATAGCCCCGCGCCGCCGCCGGGCGGCTCCGCCGGAATCCGCTCGAAGCGCATCTCCATCCAGGGCTGCCACGCGCCCCCGGCGTCGCGTTCCCAGGCGGCGGACATCGCGTCGCCGCCGGGCGCGATCGTCAGGATCGCGCGCATGCCCTCGCCGTCGAAGAGCCACGCGCCGTCGGCGTCGACGCTGGCGCGCATCACGGTGACGCCGCCGGAGTCGTCATAGGAGCGGCAGACGAGCGCGTCGCTCTCGGGCTCGCGCTCGCCGATCAGCTCCAGCACCCGCACCGGTGCGTCGCCGATCGTCACGTCGACGCGGTGGACGAGGAACCAGCCGCCCGCGAGCCACTCGTACTCGTCGGTGCCGGCGATCCGAACCTGCGCTCCGGTCGCGGGGTCGACCATCTCGCCCGACGACCGCCAACGTCCGACGAGCGCGTCGAGGCCACGCAGAGTCTGGGGAGCGTCGGTCGCCGGCCCGCTACGCATGGGTCAGCGACCCGGGCGTGTCGAGCAGCTCGCCGGTCTCGAGCAGGGTCTTGAGGCCCGACAGGATCATCGGCCAGCCGCCGTAGAGCTCGGCGTTGGCGCCGGGCGGAAGCTGGTCGTGGGTCACCGTCAGGCGGCAGGAGGTCCCGACCGGCTCGATCTCCCAGGTCACCCGGGTCGTCCCCTCGGCCCGGACCTCGTCGCTCCAGAGCGCGTCGAAGCTCTGGACCAGCAGCCGGGGCGGATCGACCTCGACGTTGGTCCCCGACACGATGTCGATCGCCCCGGGGGAGGTCATTCGGTACTCGGACCCCGCCGTCCACTCGGAGCGCGCCCCGGCGCCAAAGCTGTACTTGCGGCGCTGCTCGGGATCGGTGATCGCCTCCCAGAGGCGCTCCGGCGTGGTCTTGATGAATACCTCGAACACCGCGGTGCCCTCGGCGACCGGCGCCGTCCCTTCGGCCCATGAGACCGTCTCGACCTTGCTCATCGTCTCGTCCTCCAGTGTCTGCTTGAGGCCGCTGAGCGTGGCTGCCCAGGGCTCCGCGTACTTGCTCACCCAGCGGTCGTGGGCGAGCCGGATCGGGACCGGGTTCAGGAAGTGGAGCTTCTCCCGTCCGCGTCTGCGCGTGGTCACCAGCCGGGCCTGCTCCAGGACGCGCAGGTGCTTCATGACACCGAAGCGCGTCATCGGGAGCCGGCCCTCGAGCGCGCCGAGCGTCTGCCCGTCCTGCTCGAACAGGTGGTCCAGGAGGGACCGCCGGGTCGGGTCGGCAAGCGCCTTGAACACCGCGTCCATGCGGGCGATGATAGGTGACTATTCGGTCACGTGTCAACCTCGGGGCGGTTCGGGCGCGGCCGAAGCTAGGACGCCGGCGGTCGGCGTCGAACCCCTAGCGGATGGACGAGCGCAGCAGGAGGTGGGAGCGGCGGTTCCAGGTGCCGGTGACGGTCGCCGCGCTGGCGGTGATCCCCGTCCTGATCGTCACGCCCGAGGACGGGACGGCGCTGGCGTTCGTCTTCGGGCTGGTCGACTGGCTGTCCTGGCTGGTCTTCGCCGCCGAGGTCGTCGTGATGCTCAGGGTCGTTCCCGACCGCGCCGCCTGGCTGCGCGGCCACGTGCTGGAGGTCGCGATCGTCCTGCTGACCTTCCCGCTCATCGGACTGTTCACCTCGGCGCGGCTGCTGAAGCTGCTGCGCCTGCTCTGGCTGTTCCGGCTGGCCCCGGTCGCGACCAGGCTGTTCACTGCCGCCGGGGTCAAGTCGGCGGCGATGCTGGTCGCGCTGACCGCGGTCGTCGGCGGAGCCGTCTTCGCTGAGCTGGAGAAGGGCCAGTCGACCGCGAACGGGATCTACTGGGCGATCACCACGATGACGACCGTCGGCTACGGCGATCCGGAGCCGACCAACACGCCGACGAAGATCCTCGCGGTGTTCGTGATGCTGATCGGCATCGGCTTCGTGGCGGTGCTGACCGGCGCGATTGCCCAGCGCTTCCTGGCGCCCGACATCGCCGACGAGGAGAGGGAGTTCGGCGCCGTCGAGGAGACGAACCGCCAGATCCTCGCCGAGCTGCGCGAGGTTAGAGCGCGCCTAGAGGCGCTGGAAACGACGAAGACCTGAGCCCGGGCCCTAGGAGGCGGACGCGCGCAGGCGGGCGGCGCGGGACTTCTTGCGGGCGCCGGTGTTCTTGTGCAGCGCCCCGCTGCGGACGGCGCGGTCGATGCGGGAGACGAGGGTGCGGAACTCGCTCTCGACCTCGTCGGCCTTGCCGGACTCGACCGCGGCCTCGAGGCGGCGGAAGTGCGTCTTGACCGCCGAGGTGTAGCGACGGTTCTCGTCGCGCTCACGCTCGGTGCGCAGGATCCGCTTCTTCTGTGATGCGATGTTGGCCATGGTCTCCGTGGTTCGTCGCGCCAGGGAACGGCCCGGCGGCGGCGTAGTGTAGCGAGGAATGGCCGATCCGACGACCGCGGCTCCCGCACCGCGGGAGGAGAGCGCCACCGGGAGGGGGGGCCGGCTGGCGCGCAGCACCGCCTTCTTCTCCGCGGCGACCGGCCTCTCGCGCCTGCTCGGGCTGGTACGCGAGATCGTCGCGGCGAAGTACTTCGGCGTCAGCGCGGCGATGTCGGCGTTCACGATCGCCTTCCAGGTCCCGAACCTCGTCCGCGCGCTGTTCGCCGACGCGGCGCTGCAGGGCGCGTTCGTGCCGGTCTTCACCGAGCTGCTGGAGAAGGGCAAGAAGCGCGAGGCGTTCCACGTCGCGTCGAGCCTGTTCTTCCTGATCTTCCTCGTGCTGGGCCTGACGACGGCGCTGTTCATCCTCTTCGCCGAGCCGATCATGTCGCTGTTCGCGCCCGGCTTCGACGACCAGCCGGCGCTGCGCGACCTGACCGTCGGCCTGGCGCAGCTGATGTTCCCGATCGTCCTGCTGCTGGCGCTGTCGGGCGTGATCGTCGGGATGCTCAACAGCTTCGAGCACTTCAGCGTCCCCGCGCTGGCGCCGGTCGCCTGGAACCTCGTGATCATCGCGGCGCTGATCTTCCTGACGCCGCTGTTCGAGGGCCAGGACCGCGTCTACGCCTATGCGATCGGCGTGCTGGTCGGGACCGTCGTCCAGTTCCTGCTGCCGATCCCGTGGCTGCGCGGGCGCGGCGGCCACTTCTCGATCTCGCTCGACTGGCGCAACGAGCACGTGCGGCGCGTGCTGTGGCTGATGCTGCCGGTGACGCTGGCGCTCGGGATGATCAACCTCAGCCTGCTGATCAACTCGCTGTTCGGCACGCTGGTCTCGGACGAGGCGCCGGCGGCGATCGACAAGGCGTTCCGGATCTACCAGCTGCCGCAGGGCCTGTTCTCGATCTCGATCGCGACCGTGTTGTTCCCGACGCTGTCGAAGCTCGCCGCCCGCGGCGCGACTGCCGACCTGCGCGCGACGATGAGCAACGGCGTGCGCCAGATCTGCCTGCTGCTGATCCCGAGCGCGGTGCTGATGGCGGTGCTCGCCGAGCCGATCGTGCGGCTGATCTACCAGCGCGGCGAGTTCGGCCCGGAGGCGACCGAGCTGGTGTCCACGGCGCTCGTGTGGTGGTCGATCTCGCTGCCGTTCCAGGGCGTCAGCCTGCTCTTCTCGCGGACCTTCTTCGGCCTCCAGCAGCCGTGGGCGACGACCGGGCTCGCGGTGGTCAACATGGTCGTCAACGCGGGCGTGGCGTTCGCGCTCTACAAGCCGCTCGGGATCGCCGGCATCGTGATCGGCACGGTCGCCGGAACGTTGGTGATGACGGCGGCGCAGGGCTGGATCCTGCGCGGCGAGTTGGGCGGCATCGAGGGGGCGAAGCTCGCCGGGACGCTGCTGCGGATGCTGCTGGCCGCCGGCGCGCTCGCCGCCGTGGCCTATGGGGCTTGGTACGGCCTCGACGAGCTGCTCGGGCGGTCGCTGATCGCCCAGGTCGTGACGGTCGGGGTCGGCGTCGCCGCGGGCGTCGTGGCCTACGCCGCCGCCGTCTGGGCGCTGCGCGTGCCCGAGGCGCGTCAGGTCGCGCGCCTGGTTCGCGCGCGGCGCGGCTGACCCGCGGGGGGACCGAGGTCGCCAATGGGCAGCGAGCAATTGGTCAGACCACTCTGTATTCTCAACTAAGTCCACTAAAAAGGTGGGAATAGGCAGCGCCGGATGGCGCGGCCGGTTCCCCGACGGTGAGGTTCCACGCAATGACTCGACTTCTGACAGCAGCTGTCGCCGGACTCGTGGCGGTGATGCTGGCCGCCTGCGGATCGTCCGGCGACGACGACAAGGCCGATACCGCCGCCGGCAAGGCGGCCACCGAGCAGGTCGAGGTCGGCGTGCTGCTCACCGGGCCCAAGGGCGGCGGCGTGTTCGACGTCGCCGGCGGCCGGGCGCTCGACGAGATCGCCGAGCGCGACGGCGTCGACGTCACCTACTCCGAGTCGGTCGACCTCGCCAAGCAGCTGCAGGCGTTCTCCGACCTCGCCGAGAGCGGCTCCGACATCGTATTCGGCCACAGCGACGCCTTCCGCGACGGGGCGATCGCCGCCGCGAAGAAGTACCCCGACACGTGGTTCGTGTCGACCGGGACCGGCTCCGATCCCCAGGAGGAGCTGCCGCCGAACTTCATCTCCGTCGAGATCGCCGAGAACGAGGTCGGCTATCTCTCGGGCTACGCCGCCGGCCTGCTGACCGAGAGCGACAAGGTCGGCTGGGTCGGCAGCCTGCCGCTGATCGGCATCGGGCAGGCCAGTGAGGGCCACAAGGTGGGCGTCGCCGACGCCAACCCCGACGCCAAGGTGTCGACCGTCTTCGTCGGCAGCTTCATCGAGCCGGCGAAGGGCAAGGAGGCCGCGGTCGGGCTGCTCGACCAGGGCAACGACGTGCTGACCCACAACGCCGACCTGTCCGGCCTCGGGGTCATCGAGGCGGCCGCCGCGGGCGGCAAGCCCGCGATCGGGCACTCGGTCGACCAGAGCGAGCGCGCGCCCGACGCGGTCGTCACATCGGTCGAGCTCGACTTCCTCGAGGCCTACGGCCCGATCGTCGCCGCGCTCCAGGACGGCGGCATCGAGGGCGGCCCGCGCCGCGCCGGTGTGGCCGAGGGCGTGGTGAAGCTCGCGCCGATCGAGAACGTCCCGGCGAAGGTCGCCGAGCAGATCGAGCGGCGCGTGGCGGAGATCGCCGACGGCAAGTTCACCGTCCCGGCGGTCGAGTTCAAGCCCGACGACGCGTCCTGAGCCGACGTCTAGAGAGGAGGTCACATGGCAGCGTTCCTGATCCTGACCCACCCGGTCGAGCCCCCGACCGATTCGCAGTTCGCCCGCATCGACTCGTGCATCAAGCACTTCGTCAGCCAGCACAAGGCCGGCCGGGCGGATGTCTACCCGGCCGCCGGCCGGAAGGGCTACGCGATCGTGCTCGAAGCGGAGCGACACCGCGACGTCATCGAGTTTCTGTACGGCAACTCGATGACGTTCGACGAGGACTACCAGGTCTTCCCGCTCGCGGACATCGATGACGAGATCGAAGTCCTGCGGCAGTTCAACCACATCTGACGAGGGAGCCGAACATGGCGCACTTCCTAGTACTGACCCATCCCAAGGAGCCGCTCCCGGACTCCGGCTACAAGCGTCTGCCGCAGCGCGTCGAATACTGGTCGTCGCTGCGCGAGCGCGGCGCCCGCGTGTACTCGGTCGTCGGCCGCAAGGGGTACGCGATCTTCATCGAGGTGGACTCCCACGACGAGCTGATCGACATCCTTCACAAGAACCCGATGGTCCAGGACGAGGAGACCGAGGTCTTCCCGCTCGGGACCGTCGACGGCGAGGTCGAGACGGCCGCCGCGGCGAAGTACGGCGACCTGCTCGACATCGGCTGATCGGCGGGTAACCGCCCCGATGGCGCTCGCCGGCCGGCAGCTCACGAAGGCCTACGGCCGGCGGGTCGCCCTCCGCCGGGTCGACTGCGTGTGCCAGCCGGGGCGGGTGCTCGGGGTCGTGGGCCAGAACGGGGCCGGGAAGAGCACGCTGATGGGGCTGCTCGCGGGCTTCCTGGAGCCAGACGGCGGCACACTGGAGATCGACGGCCGGTCGGTGCGCCTGCGCTCGACGCGCGCGGCGCGCGCCGCCGGCGTCGTTCTGGTCCATCAGCACTCGACGCTGTTCCCATCCCTGACCGTCGCCGAGAACCTGCGTCTCGCCGGCGCCGGAACCGACGCGCTTGCGCGTGCGGGAGTCGACGTCGAGCCGGAGAGCAGCGTCGGCGACCTGTCGCTCGCCGATCAGCTCGGCGTCGAGCTGGCGCGTGCGCTCGCCGCCGGGGGCCGCTACCTGATCCTCGACGAGCCGACGGCGGCGCTGGACCCGGCGGGCGCGCAGCGCCTGCTGGTGCTGCTGCGCAATCTCGCGGCTGGCGGGACCGGGATCGTCCTGGTCTCGCACAAGCTGCCCGAGGTCGTGGCGGTCGCCGACGACCTGCTCGTGCTGCGCGACGGCGAGGTCGTGCGCGACGGGCCGGTCGCCGGTCTCGACGCGCAGGCCGTGCTGGCGGCGATGCTCGGGCCGCGGGCGCGCCAGGCGGAGCCGGTGGCGTTGCCGCTCGCGCCGCGGACCGGGGGCGGCGCCGTGATCCGCACCGAGCCGCTCGCCGGGGTGCGGGTCGAGGCCGGCGAGGTGCTCGGCGTGGTCAGCGCCGGCGGCGAGGGCGAGCGCGAGCTGGGCGAGCGGCTGGCCGGGGGCGGCGGGAGGGCCGCCGGCGTCGACCTGCCGCCCGGCACGGCCGGCCGTGTCGGATATGTCCCCGCCGACCGCACCAGCGAGGGCGTGATCGCGGAGCTGGCCGGTTGGGAGAACGTCGTCGTCGGCCGTCGGTCGGGGACCTCGGGCTGGATCGGCGCACGGGAGCGCACCGAGATCGGCCGCCTGCTCGTCGAGGCGTTCGGCCTGCCGCCGAGTGCTGTCGCCAACCCGGTCGGAAGGCTCTCCGGCGGCCAGCAGCAGCGGGTGCTGCTCGCCAGGGCGCTGCTTGGAGATCCCGGGCTGCTGGTCGTCGCCCAGCCGACGCGCGGAGTCGACGTCGCCGGCCAGGGCTGGATCTGGAGCCTGCTGCGCGAGACGGCGGCCAGCGGGAGGACGGTGATCGCGCTGCTTTCCGACGTCGACGAGGCGCTCGAGCTCTGCGATCGCGTCGCGGCGCTCTACCGCGGCCGGCTGATGGGTATCGCGGAGCGGGCGGCGCCGGACGCGGCGCTGCTGCTCGCCGGATGGGTGTCGGGGGTCGAGTCGCCGGCCGACGGCGCCGTCGCGACCGCCTCGGGTCCGCTCCCCGGCGCGCGGTGAGGGCCTTGGATCGCCTGCTTGCCGCCGTCGCCGGCGCGGTGCTCGGCGTCGCGGCCGGGCTCGCGGTGATCGCCGCGACCGGCGTTCCCCCGCTCGAGGCGGCGAGCGCGCTCGTCGACGCCGCGTTCGGCAGCCGCACGCGCATCGAGGCGACGATCGACAACACCGTGCCGTTGCTGCTGGTGGCGCTCGGCGCGGCGGTCGCGCTCCAGGCCGGCCTGTTCAACCTCGGCGGCGACGGCCAGATCCTGACCGCGGTGCTCGCGGCGGTGGTGGCGGCCGTCGCGCTCGACGGGTTGCCGGCCCCGCTGCTGTGGGCCGCCGCGCTGCTCGCCGCGGCCGCCGGGGGCGCCCTGTGGGGCGCGCTCGCCGGTCTGCTGCGTGCCTATCGCGGCGTCAGCGAGGTCGTCTCGACGATCATGCTCAACTTCGTCGCGGTCGCGCTCGTCGCCTACCTGGCGCGCGGCCCGCTGCTGGCGCCGACCTCGGCGTTCCCCCAGACGCGACCGCTGCCCGACTCGATCGCGCTCCCGACGGCCGGACCGGTCAGCCTCGCGCTGCCGCTCGCCCTGTGCGTGGCGGGGGCCGCCTGGATCGTGCTCTACCGGACCGGGGTCGGGCTCGACCTGCGTGCCGCCGGACGCAACCCGCGCGCCGCGGCGGTCGCGGGCGTCGCGGTCGCGCGGACCCGAGCGCTCGCGATGACGGTCGCCGGGCTGCTCTGCGGGATCGCGGGCCTGGTGTCGCTGGTCGACGTCCAGCGGTCGGTGACCCCCGACTTCTCGCCCGGGTTCGGCTTCAGCGGCCTGATGGTCGCCCTGCTCGGCGCGATGCACCCGCTCGGGATCGTTCCGGCGGCGCTGTTCGTCGGGGTGCTCCAGACCGCCGGGCCGGCGCTCGAGCGCGAAGCTCGGCGTGCCGGGGGCGACGGTCCTGATCATGGAGGCCGGCGCGACGCTGACGGCGGTGACGCTGCCGCACCTGGTCGCGCGCCGGAGGAGGAGGAGGCCGGTCGATGCTTGACCCGCTCGCCGGCGCCGACTTCTGGGCGGCCGCGGTCCGGCTCGCCACGCCGCTCGTCCTCGCGGGGCTGGGAATCCTGCTCGCCGAGCGCAGCGGTGTGATGAACATCGGCATGGAGGGCTGCATGCTCGTGGCGGCCTGCCTCGGGGCGCTGGTCGCGGTGGAGGCCAGCTCGGCGCCGCTCGGCCTGGCGGCGGCGGTCCTGGCCGGGGCCGGCTGTGCGGCGGCGATCGGACTGCTCACCGTGTTCGTGCCGGCCAGCCAGGTGGTGGTCGGCATCTCCTTCAACGTGCTGGCGCTGGGGTTGACCGGGCTGATCGCCAGGGAGGCGTTCGGCACCGCGGCGCAGCCGCCGCGCGCCCCCGCGCTCCCCGAGGCGCCGGTGCCGCTGCTGAGCGACATCCCGCTCGTCGGCCCCGCGCTGTTCGACCAGGATCTCGTCACCTATGCGACCTACGCGCTGGTCGCCGTGCTCGCCTGGTGGCTCGCGCACAGCGGGTCGGGGACCGCGGTGCGCGCCGTCGGCGACTCGGCGCGCTCGGCGGTCGCGATCGGGCTCCGCGTGCGTCCGCTGCGGTTCGCCGCGCTCGTCGCCGGTGGGGCGCTCGGGGGCCTGGGGGGTGGCTATTTGACGATTGTCGAGCTGAGCTTCTTCACCGACAACGCGACCGCCGGACGCGGCTACGTGGCGATCGCGCTCGTGGTGTTCGCCCGCTGGCGGCCGTGGGCGCTCGCGGGCGGCGCGCTGCTGTTCGCCGGGCTGGACGCCTACCAGCTCCGGCTGCAGGCGCAGGGCGGCGCGCCCGCCTACGAGCTGATCGCCGCGCTGCCCTACGTCGCGGTGCTGGCGCTGCTCGTGCTGCGACCGGGCCGGCTGGCGCCGCCGCGCGAAGCTCGGACGTCCCTGGCGCGGGCCGGCGGCTGACTAAGCGGGCTGCGCGTCCCGCGCGTCCTGCGCGGCGACGACCTGACGCACCAGCTCGACGAGCTCGGGCGGCGCCTTCTCCGGCGACCCGGCGTCGTACGGCGGCTGCGGGTCGTACTCGATGCCGAGCTGGACGGCCTGGGCGACCTCGTCGCCGGTCAGCAGCTCGGTCAACCGCAGCGCCATGTCGATCCCCGCCGAGACGCCCGCCGCGGTGACGACCTTGCCCGCGGACGACGACCCGGTCGGGGACCGGCCGCGCGCCGAGCTCGCCGAGCCGCTCGCGCTCCATCCAGTGGGTCGTCGCGTCGACGCCGTCGAGCAGCCCGGCGGCGGCGAGCACCAGCGAGCCGGTGCAGACCGAGGTGGTGTAGGCCGTGTGCTCGTGGACTTCGCGCAGCCAGCCGAGCATCCGCTCGTCGCGGAGCAGCGGGCGCGTGCCGACGCCGCCGGGGACGACCACGACGTCGGGGGTCGGCGCGTCCTCGCCAGCGCCCCTCGGCCACCACGGTCAGCATCCGGTCGTCGGTCCGCACCGGGCCCGCCTCCGGCCCCAGGAAGCGAACCTCGGCGCCCGGGACGTTCGACAGCACCTCGTACGGCCCGATCGCGTCGAGCGCGGTGAAGCGGTCGAACAGCGGGATCGCTATCTGCATCGGTTCCTCCTGGATCAGGCGGCGCCCTCGAGGGCGCCGCGGAAGCGGTCGCGGTACTCGCCGGGCGTGACGCCCATCCGGCGCCGGAAGGCACGGCGGAAGGTCTCGGCGGTGCCGAAGCCGCAGTCGGCGGCGACTCGGTCGGCGCCGGCGGAGGTCGTCTGCAGCATCGCGACGGCGCGCTCGACGCGCACCGCCTCGACGTAGGCCGCGGGGGTCATGCCGACCTCGCGGCGGAAGGCGCGCGCGAACCCCCGCACGCTCATGTGGGCGTGGGCGGCCAGCGCCTCGACGGTCAGGTCGGCCTCCGGCCGCGCGCGGGCGAGCTCCTGCGCCGCGCGGATCGGGGCGCGCTCGGCGAGCTGGGCCGCCAGCGGCGCCGAGAACTGCGCCTGGCCGCCAGGCCGCTTCGCGAAGACGACCAGCCAGCGCGCGACGTCGAGCGCCGCCGCGCGGCCGTGGTCCTCCTCGACCAGCGCCAGCGCGAGGTCGATCCCGGCCGTCACGCCGGCCGACGTCCAGACGTCGCCGTCGCGGACGAAGATCGAGTCGGGGTCGACGTCCACCTCGGGATGGTCTGCCGCCAGCAGCTCGGTCGCCGACCAGTGGGTCGCGGCGCGCCGGCCGTCGAGCAGCCCGGCCGCGGCGAGCAGGAAGGCGCCGGTGCAGACCGCGGCGACGCGCCGCGACCGTGTGGCTGCGGCCTGGATCGCCGCGACGGTCGCGGGGTCGCGCCGCGCGACCGATACGCCGCCACCGCCGGCGACGACGAGCGTGTCGATCGGCCCGCCTACGTCGCCCAGCGCCCGGTCCGGCGCCATCCGCAGTCCGCTGCTGGTCCGGAACGGAGCGCCATCGGGGGTGACGACGCCCGTCTCGTACCGACCCTCGCGGAGCCGACCCGCCGTCGCGAAGACCTCCAGCGGGCCCGTCACGTCCAGCGACTGGGCGCCCTCGAAGCCGAGGATGACGATCGAGCGTTGCGGCATCGCTCGATGATCGCGCGCCCGCCGGCGGACCGCAATGGCCATCGACCGACGATTTCGGCCACCCGGCGCGGTCCCTGGACAGCGTTCGAAGTTTTGTTGGGGTGACCACCTCAACAATCCTCCGAACGAATTCGAAGCCGCAATCAAGAGTTCGGAACACTGGTACAGTGCGGTCCGTGCCCGCGCTCGGCCCCGTATCGCGTTCTTCGGTGCCCGACCAGGTCTTCGCCCGGCTCTGCGAGGCGATCCTCGCCGGCCGCTACGCGCCGGGCGAGCGGCTGCCGCCGCAGCGTGCGCTGGCGGCCGACCTGGAGGTCAACATGGCCTCGGTCCGCGAGGCGCTGAAGCGGCTCGAGCAGCTGCGGCTGGTCGAGGTCCGCCACGGCGACGCGACGCGCGTGCTCGACTGGCGCCGCTCCGGCGGGCTCGAGGCGCTGGCGCTGCTCGGCAGCGTCGACGCGACCGTCGATCGGGCCGCTGTTCGAGGCGCGCCGGCTGCTGCTCGCCGAGGCGGCGCGGCTGGCGGCCGCAGCGGCGCGACGACGAGCAGGCGGACGCGCTGCGCGAGCTGGCGGCCGCGTTCGCGGCGGCGCCGGACGACCGACGCCGCGCTGCTCGCCGACTGGGCGCTTCATGGCCGTCGCTCGTCGAGGCGGCCGGCAACCTCGTCTTCCAGCTGATCATGAACTCGGTCCGCGAGCTGTACCTGGCGCAGGCCGAGCTGTTCGCGGCGATCGTCGCCCGACCGCGACGAGCTGCGCGCCGCTCTATGCGCGCGCCGCCGACGCGATCGCCGCCCGGGACGCCGACGCCGCGGCCGCGGCGCTCGCCGAGCTGGCCGCCGCCCACGAGGCGCGAATCTCGGAGGCCTGTGAGCACCGGCCGCGAGGCGCGGACGGCTCCGCCGGGGAGCGCCGGCCGCCCGCCGTGAGCGCCGGCCTCGACGCCTGGATCGCCGCCGGCCCCTGCGCCGCAGCGCGCCGGCCTGCGCGCTGCTGCTCGCGCTCGCGCGCCGCCCGCGCGGCGCGCGCGCTGCTGCGCCGCGCTCGGCCCGGTCGGCCAGCTGACCGGCTCGATGCGTCGCGATGGGCCGCTACGACGACCCCGACCGCTCGCGCGCGCGCTCGGCTGGGACGCCGCGTGCGGTCGTGGCCGCGCGCGGCGCGGGCTGCGCGCCGCCGAGGGGCGTCCGGCCGTGATCGCCGCGCCCGCGCCGTCTGGCCGCCGACGTCTGCGTGATCGGCGCCGGGCGCCGGGCGGCGCGGTCGTCGCCGCCGAGCTGGCCGAGGGCGGCGCGCGCGTCGTCGTGCTCGAGCAGGGGCCGCGCCACGACGCCGACGACTTCACCGCGCGCCCGCCGGAGATGCTCGCCCGCCTCTACCGCGACGGCGGCCAGACGCTGACGCTCGGCAGCCCGCCGATCGTGCTGCCGCTCGGGCGCGGGATCGGCGGCACGACGCTCGTCAACTCGGGCACCTGCTTCCGCACGCCGGACGCACGTGCTCGAGCGCTGGCGAGCGCGAGTTCGGCCTCGACGCTCGCCGAGCGGGGCGCTCGACCCCTGCTTCGAGCGCGTCGAGCGCGCGCTGTCGGTCGCCGAGGTGACGCCCGAGCTGGCCGGTCGCAACGCCGCGGTCGCGCGCCGCGGCGCCGAGCGCGCTCGGCTGGTCGCACGGCTACCTGCGCCGCAACGCGCGCGGCTGCGTCGGCTCGGGCGTGTGCGCGTTCGGCTGCCCGACCTCGGCCAAGCAGCACACCGGCATCACCTACGTCCCGCGCGCGCGCGGCCGCCGGGGCGCGCAGGTCGTCACCGGCGCCGACGTGCGCCGGATCGTCGTCCGCGACGGCCGCGCGCGCGGCGTCGAGGCGCGGCTGGCCGGCGGCGGGCGGCTCGACGTCGACGCGCGCGGTCGTCGTGATCGCCGCCGGCACGATCCACACGCCGCTGCTGCTCGAGCGCAGCGGGCTCGGCGGCCGCTCCGGCCAGCTCGGCCGCAACCTCTCGCTGCACCCGGCGACCGCCGCCTTCGCGCTGATGGACGAGATCGTCGACATGGCCCACGGCGTCCCGCAGAGCTTCTACGTCGACGAGTTCGCCGCCGAGGGGATCATGCTTCGAGGGGGTCGCCGGACCGCCCGCCTACGCCGCGATGTCGCTGCCGCTGACCGGCGCCGCGCCACGCCGAGGCGATGGCCGACTACCGCCGCCTCGCCCAGTTCGGGCTGATGGTCAGCGACGACTCGCGCGGCCGCGTGCGCGTCGCTCGGCGGCCGGCCGGTCGATCCGCTACGACCTCTGCGACGCCGACCTCGGCCGCGTTGCGCCGGGGTCTGGCCCGGCTGCGCGAGCTGTTCGAGGCCGCCGGCGCGCGCGAGGTCTACCTGCCGCTGTCCGCCGGCGTCGAGCCCGAGCGCGCCCGCCGCGCGCGACCTCAAGCTGATGGCCTTCCACCCGCTCGGCACCGCCCGCGCCGACGCCCGCGCGGGACTCGGCGTCGTCGACGGCGACCTCGCCGTCCACGGCGTCGGCGGCGTCTACGTCGCCGACGGCTCGGTCGTCCCGAGCGCGCTCGGCGTCAACCCGCAGCTCACGATCATGGCGCTCGCGACCCGGCTCGCCTTCCACCTGCTCGGGCGCCCGCTGCCCGCGCCGGGAGCGGCGCCCGCCGCGGCGGGCGGGTAGCGCTGCGCGCCGCCCCGTTGGGCAGCGCGCATAATGGGCGCCCGTGAGTGCCCCCGCCTCGAACATCCGCAACTTCTCGATCATCGCCCACATCGACCACGGCAAGTCGACGCTGGCCGACCGCATCCTCGAGGTGACCAAGACCGTCGAGGCGCGCGACCACCGGCCGCAGCTGCTCGACTCGATGGACCTCGAGCGCGAGCGCGGCATCACGATCAAGGCCCAGGCGGTGCGCGTCGAGTACACCGCGCTCGACGGCGAGACCTACCAGCTGCACCTGATCGACACGCCCGGCCACGTCGACTTCACCTACGAGGTCTCGCGCTCGCTCGCCGCCTGCGACGGCGCGCTCCTGGTCGTCGACGCCTCGCAGGGCGTCGAGGCCCAGACGGTCGCCAACACCTACCTCGCCGTCGACGCCGGCCTCGAGCTGATCCCGGTGATGAACAAGATCGACCTGCCGGGCTCCGAGCCGGAGCGCGTCGCGGGCGAGATCGCCGAGCTGCTCGGCGAGCCGGCCGACGACGTGATCCGGATGTCGGCGAAGACGGGGGAGGGCGTCACCGAGGTGCTCGAGGCGATCGTCGCCAACGTCTCCGCCGCCGGAGGGCGACGGCGACGCGCCGCCGCGCGCCCTGATCTTCGACTCCGAGTTCGACCAGTACCGCGGCGTGATCGCCTACGTCCGCGTCGTGGACGGCGAGTCCTGAAGACCGGCGACGCGATCGTCGCGATGCAGACCGGCACCCAGGCCGACATCGACGAGATCGGCTTCTTCGGCCCGCAGATGACGCCGGTCGAGGAGCTGCAGGCCGGCGAGGTCGGCTACATCATCACCGGCATCAAGGACGTGTCGCTGCTGCGCGTCGGCGACACCCTGACGACCAAGGCGCGGCCCGCGAGCGAGCCGCTGCCCGGCTACCGCGAGGTCAAGCCGATGGTCTTCTGCGGCCTCTTCCCGGTCGAGACCGACCGCTTCGCCGACCTGCGCGACGCGCTCGAGAAGCTGTCGCTCAACGACGCCGCGCTGTCGTGGGAGCCGGAGACCAGCCAGGCGCTCGGCTTCGGCTTCCGCTGCGGCTTCCTCGGCCTGCTGCACATGGACATCGTGCGCGAGCGGCTGGAGCGCGAGTACGACCTCGAGCTGCTCGCCACCACGCCGAACGTCGAGTACGACGTGCACGCTGACCAACGGCGAGGAGGTCGTCGTCCACTCGCCGAACGACATGCCCGACCCGGGCGTGATCGACGAGGTCCGCGAGCCCTACTCCGAAGGCGACGATTCTCTGCCCGAAGGACTCCGTCGGCGCCGTCATGGAGCTCTGCCAGGAGCGGCGCGGGACGCACGTCGAGATGAGCTTCCTCTCCGAGCAGCGCGTGCAGCTGCACTACGACCTGCCGCTCGCCGAGATCGTGCTCGACTTCTTCGACCAGCTCAAGTCGCGCACCAAGGGCTACGCCTCGCTCGACTACGAGCTGACCGGGATGCGGCCGTCGGATCTCGTCAAGCTCGACATCCTGCTCGCCGGCGACCAGGTCGACGCGCTGTCGATGGTCGTCCACAAGGACAAGGCCTACGAGGCCGGCCGCGGCGCTCGCCGAGCGGCTGCGCAAGCAGATCCCGCGCCAGCAGTTCGAGGTCGCGATCCAGGCGGCGATCGGCTCGCACATCATCGCCCGCGAGTCGGTCAAGGCGGTGCGCAAGGACGTGATCGCCAAGTGCTACGGCGGCGACATCACGCGTAAGAGCAAGCTGCTCGAGAAGCAGAAGGAGGGCAAGAAGCGGATGAAGCAGGTCGGCCGCATCGAGGTGCCGCAGGAGGCGTTCCTCTCCGTGCTCACGCTCGGTGACGATTGACGTCGCTCCGCGACGATTAAGAAACCTTTGGGCGCGCTTTAGGAACGCTTGAGGGGGCGGGCGTAGGTTCTCCGCCATGGCCGCTCTGGAGACAGCACCCAACCCGACAGTCGACTCGCTCCAGCTCTTCCTGGACGGCATCGCGAAGACGCGCCTGCTGACCGCCGCGGAGGAGCTGGACCTCGCCAAGCGCATCGAGCGCGGCGACCTCGAGGCGAAGAACCGCATGACCGAGGCGAACCTGCGCCTGGTGGTTTCGATCGCCAAGCGCTACCGCAATCAGGGCCTCGACTTCATGGAGCTGATCCAGGAGGGGTCGATCGGCCTCGTCCGCGCGGTCGAGAAGTTCGACTACCGCAAGGGCTTCAAGTTCTCGACCTACGCGACCTGGTGGATTCGCCAGGCGATCTCGCGGGCGCTGGCCGACAAGTCGCGCACGATCCGGATCCCGATCCACATCAACCAGCAGCTGCAGAAGCTCGACGGCGCCCAGCGCCGCCTCGAAGCCGTCGGCGACCGCGACCCCTCGTTCGAAGAGATCGCGGCGGCATCGGGGCTCGACATCGAGCCCGACGAGGCCGAGCTGATCATGCGCGCCTCGCGCGCGCCGGTCTCGCTCGACAAGCCGGTCGGCGGGGCGGGCGACGACGACGCGGCCGAACTGGGCCACCTGATCCCCGACCAGGGCGCGGTCTCCCCGTTCGAGGCGGCCGCCGAGGCGCTCGACCGGTCGCGGCTGGCGCTGGCGCTGGAGAACCTCTCCTATCGCGAGCGGCGGGTCGTCGAACTGCGCTACGGCCTCTTCGGCGAGCAGCCCCGGACGCTCGACGACGTCGGCCGGATGTTCGGCCTGACCCGCGAGCGGGCGCGCCAGATCGAGGAACACGCGGTGCGCAAGCTCTCGTCGCTGGCCGAGGCGCAGGGCCTCCGCGAAGCCGCTTGAACAAGGCGCGGCGGCTAGACTGCCGCGCCGCAAGCGACGGAGCAAAGGGGAGGCCGCGTGCCGGTAGACACCAGCGCCAGGGGCAAGCAGTACCCGTCCTTCGAATACGAGGTCGGCAAGGAGAAGATCCGCGAGTACGCGCTGGCGGTCGGGGAGGACAACCCGGTCTACTTCGACCGCGCCGCGGCCAAGGCCGCCGGCCTGCGCGACATCCCGGCGCCGCCGATGTTCGTGGTCGTCTACTCGGCCGGCGCGATGGGCCCGGCGATCCTCGACCCCGAGGTCGGGATCAACTTCGCGCTGATGGTCCACGGCGGCCAGGAGTTCGTCTGGGGCGAGCCCGTCTGCTCCGGCGACACGATCACGACCGTCGCGGAGTGCAAGGACATCTTCGAGAAGGACGGCAAGGGCTTCTACGTCTTCGAGTCCGTCTCGACCAACCAGGACGGCCAGGAGGTCGTGCGCGGCACCTGGACCAACATCGTGAGGGGGGTCTGACATGAACGTCGGCGACTCGATCCCAGAGCTGCGCGTCACGCCCGACCGCTTCCTGCCGCACCGCTACGCGGGCGCGTCGGGCGACTTCAACCCGATCCACATCGACAAGGAGTTCGCGACCCAGGTCGGTCTGCCGGGGAACATCCTCCACGGGCTCTACGGCATGGCGCTCGTGGCGCGCGCGAACGCCGCCGCTGCCGGTGGGGACCCGCGCTCGCTGAGGCGGCTCGAGGTCCAGTTCCGCGGCATGGGCATGCCCGAGCAGGAGATCGTCGTGACCGGGACGGTGACCGCCGCCGATGGCGACTCGCTGACCGTCGACACGGTCGCCGAGCAGTCGGGCAAGCAGATCATCAAGAACGCGACCGCCGAGCTGAAGCAGACCAGCTGAGGGCGTCGGTCACAATTGAGCCCGTGCAGGTAACGGCTCGCCAGCAGTTCATCCTCAGCAAGGTCGTCGAGGGCTACGCCGAGGTCGATCATCCGATCGGGTCCCGGTGGCTCGCCGACCGCTCCGACGTGCCGTGGGGCCCCTCGACGGTGCGTTCCGAGCTGGCGCGGCTCGAGGAGCTCGGGCTGCTCGAGCATCCGCACACCTCGGCCGGTCGCGTGCCGACCGACAGCGGCTACCGCCACTACGTCGACGAGCTGCTCGCGCGGGGCGGGCTGCCGGCGCCGCGCAAGTCGGTCGAGCTGTCGGACATGCGGCGCGAGGTCGACGAGGCGATGCGCGCGACGACCGAGCAGCTGTCGCAGGTGACCGACCTGCTGGCGCTGGTCACCGCGCCGCCGATCGAGACCGCGACGATCCACCGCGTCGAGGTGCTGGCGCTGCAGCCGAGCGTCGCGATGGTCGTGGTGATCACCTCGACCGGGGGCGTCACCAAGCGCGTGATCCCGTTCGACGGACCGCTCGACCACGGGCTGATCGAGTGGGCCGGGGCCTACCTCAACGAGGCGCTGGGCGGGCTCGACGTCGGGTCGCGGCAGGTTTCCGGCCGGCTCGCCGACCTCCAGCTCAGCGACCGCGAGCGCGCCTTCCTCGCCGCGCTGGCGCCGGCCTTCACCGAGCTGGCCGACAGCGCCGAGCACACCCTCTTCTACGACGGGGCGGCGCGGCTGATCTCCGAGCAGCGGTTCCAGGAGCTGCCGCAGCTCTCCGACCTGATGGACGTGCTCCAGCGGCGCCAGGCGCTGCTGTCGCTGATGCGGGCGTCGCTGTCGGAGCCGAGCGTCTACCTGCGGATCGGGGCCGAGAACCCGGCGCCGGAGCTGCGCTCGCTGAGCATGGTCGCGGCCAACTACGGCGTCGCGCGGCGCAACCTGGGCGCGGTCAGCGTGCTCGGGCCGGTGCGGATGGACTACCCGGGGGCGATCATCGCCGTCCGCCAGGCGGCGGCCGAGCTGTCGCGCTTCGTCGCCGAGGTCTACGACGACTGATGGCCAGACGGGACGCCTACGAGGTGCTCGGGGTCGAGCGCGGCGCCGACGAGCGCGCGATCAAGAAGCGCTTCCGCGTCGTCGCGCGCGAGCTGCACCCCGACGTCAACTCGGAGCCCGACGCCGAGGAGCAGTTCAAGGAGGCCGCCGAGTGCTACGAGGTGCTCAGCGATCCTGAGCGGCGCCAGATCTACGACCGCTACGGCTGGGACGGCCTCGACTCGCGCGGCAAGGCGCCGCACGCGCAGGGCTTCGGCTCGTTCTCCGACATCTTCGACGCGTTCTTCGGCGGCGACCCGTTCAGCGGCGGCCGCGGTGGTGGGCCGGGCCCGATGCAGGGCGGCGACGTCGGCGTCGAGATCGAGATCACGCTCGAGCAGGCGGCGGCCGGCGCGACGGTCACTGTCGCCTACGACGTCGTCGAGACCTGCGACCACTGCCACGGCAACCGCGCCGAGCCGGGCACGCCGATCGAGACCTGCCCGCGCTGCGAGGGCAGCGGCCAGCTGCGCGCGGTCTCGCAGACCGCCTTCGGCCAGATGGTCCGCGCGGTGGCCTGCGACCAGTGCGGCGGCGACGGCAAGATCGCGACGACCCCCTGCAAGGAGTGCCGCGGCCAGGGGCGCAAGGCGACGCACCGCACGCTCGACGTCGACCTCCCGGCCGGCATCGCCGACGGCCAGCGGGTGCGGCTGACCGGCAGCGGCCACGCCGGCGACCGCGGCGGCCCGTCCGGCGACCTCTACGTGATCGTCACCGTCGCCGAGGACGAGCGCTTCGTGCGCGACGGCGCCGATCTGGTCAGCGTCGTCGACGTCGCCGCGCCGGACGCGGCACTCGGGGCGACCGTCGTCGTCCCGACGCTCGACGGCGACGAGGAGATCGACGTGCCGGCAGGAACCCAGCCGGGGACGATCGTCACGCTGCGCGGCCACGGGATGCCGCAGCTCGGCCGCGGCCGCCGCGGCGACCAGCGCGTGGTGCTCAACGTCGTGATCCCGCGCAACCTCGACGAGCGCCAGCGCGAGCTGCTTGCCGAGCTGGCCGCCTCGATCACCGACGACAACATGCACGAGCCGCGGCGCGAGTCGCTCGTCGACAAGGTCCGCCGGGCACTGCGGTGATCCGCCTCGCGATCCGCGCGCCCGTGGACGCCGCCGAGCTGGTCCTCGCCGCGCTGATCGAGATCGCCCCGTCCGGGGTCGAGCAGGTCGACGGCGACGGCTTCGTGGAGTTCGCCGTCTACGGCACGCCGGGCGAGCTGCCGGAGCTGGCGGCGGGCGAGGCCGAGGTCGGCGGGGTGCGGGTCACGGTGTCGGGCGAGGAGGTGCCCGGCGACTGGGAGGAGCGCTGGAAGCGCTTCCACGTGCCGATCCTCGTAGCCGACCGCCTCTACGTCCGTCCTCCATGGGAGGACGCGCCGCTGCGTCCCGGCGTGATCGACCTGCGGATCGACCCAGGCCGCGCGTTCGGCACCGGGGCGCATGCGACCACGAGGCTCTGCCTCGAGCTGCTGGTCGGGCTCGACGGCGAGGGCTCGTTCTGCGATCTGGGCTGCGGCTCCGGCGTGCTGGCGATCGCCGCGGCAAAGCTCGGCTACGGGCCGGTCGAGGCCGTCGACTCCGACCGCCTCGCCGTCGACGCGACGAACCTCAACGCGCGCGACAACGGCGTCGCGCTCGACGTCGTCCGGCGCGCCAACCTGCGCGAGGAGGCGCCGCCGCACGCCGACGTGGTCGCCGCCAACCTGATGCGGCCGCTGCTGCTGCGCGTCGCCGAGCTGATCGACGCCCGCCCCAAGGCGCTGATCCTCTCCGGCCTGCTCGACCACGAGGCCGACGAGGTCGCCGCCGCCTTCGCCCCGCTGGCCGAGCGCCGCCGCCTCTCGGATCGCGGCTGGACCGCGCTGCTGCTGACCTAGCCGGACTCGCCGCCGCGCGGGCTAGGGTGCCCGCATGGACTACTCGATCAAGAACCTCAAGCAGGTCGAGGACTCGGCCGCCAAGCACGGCTACTCGGAGATGGGGGAGGCGCGCTTCGCCAACTCCGAGCTGAAGGCCGAGAACACCGGGCTCGCCTACCACGTGCTGCGCCCGAACAAGCGCCAGGGGTTCGCCCACCGCCACGACAAGGCCGAGGAGATCTACGTCGTGCTGTCCGGCAGCGGCCGGATCAAGCTCGACGACGACGTCGTCGAGCTCGGGGCGATGGACGCGGTGCGGCTGGCGCCGAGCGTCGTCCGTGCGCTCGAGGCCGGTCCGGACGGGCTCGAGCTGCTCGCCTTCGGCCCCCGCCACGAGGCCGACGGCGAAATCGTCTCGATCGACGAGTTCTGGGGATGAGGACCGGGGGCTCACGCCCCCGGGACCCCCGTCGCGCCTTGCCGGAGGTGCGGAGCTATGGCGCGGAGCTTTGCAGCACCGCGCCGGCGACCTCCTGCCACCAGGCCTTCGCCTGAGGGGTCTGGGCGCGGCCGACGCGCTCGCGGCAGTAGCGGACCAGCTGGCGCGCGCTGCCGCTGGCGACGACGCCCTCGCCGGTGGTGGCGAGGCGGCCGTCGGCGAGCACCACCAGCGCGCCGCGGGCCTCGCGCCGGGTGCGCAGCGTGCGGACGACCGCGACGCCCTCGACCGTCTCGGGCGCGGCCGGGTCGCCGTCCTGCTCGCGCCACGGCTTGACGCTGAAGATCGGCGAGCGGCCCTGGAAGGTGCCGATTCGCTCGGTGGTGGGCCGCTCGATCGGCCCGTTGCGCCAGCGGTCGAACAGCGCCTCGACGTCGGAGCGGGCGTTCTCGCGCACGACGATGTGCAGCCGGTCGCCGGCGGCGACCTCGGTCGACCCGCGCGGCAGCAGCGCCTCGTCGTCGCGGACGATCACGTTGACCAGCGCGTCACGCGGCAGCCCCAGCTCGTTGACCAGCCGGCCGACGACCGCATCGTCGGGGTCGACCGGGAACTCCAGCACCTCGGCGCCGAGCCGGCGGATCGTGCCGACCTCCATCACCGGTGGCGGCACGGCCTCGGCGCGGCTGGTCAGGCGCAGCTTGCGCGCGAGCGGGTTGATCGACGCGCCCTGGATCAGCGCCGAGGTGATGACGACGAAGAAGACGAGGTTGAACAGCTCCTCTGCGTTCTTGACGCCCTCGATCACAGGGAAGGTGGCGAACACGACGGGTAGCGCGCCACGCAGCCCAGACCAGCTGACGAGCGTCATCTCGCGCGGCGAGTAGCCGGCGAGGCTGGTCGCGACGAACGTCGCGATTGGGCGTGCGACCAGCGTCAGCACGACCGCGAGGACGATGCCGTTGACGGCGACGCTGCTCATCTCGCTCGGGAAGACGAGCAGCCCGAGCGTGAAGAAGAGCGCGATCTGCGCGACCCACGCGAGGCCGGCATGGAAGTCGTCGATCGTCCGCCGAGCCGGGATCCGCGCGCTGCCGAGGCTCAGGCCCGCCATGTACACCGCGAGGAAGCCCGACCCGCCGAGCTGGTCGGCGGCGCCGAACGCGATCGCGGCGGTCGCGATCGACGCGACCGGGTAGAGGCCCGTCGTGGCGAAGGCGACGCGGCGGAAGGCAGCGACCGCGGCGGTGCCGACGACGAACCCCAGGAGCGCGCCGATCGACAGCTGCTCGACCATCAGGATCGCCATGTCGGCCAGTCCGTAGTCGGGCACCTGGATCCACTCGATGAAGCCGAGCACCAGCAGGACCGCGACCGGGTCGTTGAAGCCCGACTCGGCCTCCAGCGTGCGCGCGATCTTGCGTCGGACGTTCGACCCGCGCAGCACCGAGAAGATCGCCGCGCTGTCCGTGGAGGCGATCACCGAGCCGAGCAGCAGGCCCTCGAGCACCGTGAAGTCGAACAGCAGGTGCGACAGCAGGCCGGTGATCAGCGCGGTGATCAGCGTCCCGACGGTTGCCAGCGGAAGCGCTCCGCGCAGCACCGGGCGGACCTCGCTCCATCCCGCGCCGAGCCCGCCCTCGAACAGGATCAGCGCCAGGGCGATGATCCCGATCGTCCGTGCCAGCTCGACATCGCTCTCGGTCGAGCCGAAGTCGATCAGGTCGAGGCCGTCCGATCCGATCGCCATTCCGAGCACCAGGAACAGCACCAGGCCGGGCACGCGCAGCCGGCCCGCGAGCAGCGTCGCCGCGATCCCGAGCGCCAGCAGGCAGCCGGCGATTAGGATGAGCGTGCCGTCGTGCATTGGCGGGCAGCCTAAACTCAGGGGTGCATGTCGGTCATCGAGCAGGTACAGGAGGACGCGCGCAGCGCGCTGAAGGCGGGCGATCGCGATCGCTGCAACGCCCTGCGCCTGATCGCCTCCGAGCTTCAGAAGGCGGTCAAGGACGGCGGCGACGACGAGGTCGCGGTGCTGCAGCGCGAGCGCAAGCGCCGGCTCGAGTCCGCGTCGGCGTATCGCGACGGCGGCCGCGACGACCTGGCGACGGCCGAGGAGTCCGAGGCCGAGCTGATCGCCGGGTACATGCCCGAGCAGCTCGGCGACGCCGAGCTGGAGGAGATCGTCGCCGCGGCGGTCGCCGAGTCGGGCGCCAGCTCGCCGCGCGACATGGGCGACGTGATGAAGCTCGTGATGCCCAAGGTCCAGGGCCGTGCCGACGGCAAGCGCGTCAGCGCGGCCGTGAAGGAGAAGCTGACCGCCTAGTGCGCCGCCAGATCGAGCTGTCGAACGACGTCGCCGCGGAGCTGGCCGGCCCCGAGGACCTGATCATGCGGACGCTCGAGGGGCACCTCGACGCGGAGGTGTTCCTGCGCGGCAACGTCCTGACGCTCGACGGCTCCGAGGAGCAGGTCGCGATGGGCGAGACGGTCGTGCGCGAGCTGTCCGACCTGATCCGCCAGGGCCATGACGTCGCGCCTGGGACGATCGAGGCGATCGGCTCGGCGCTCGACGAGGACGAGAGTCCGAGCGAGATCCTCGAGGACGTCGTCTGGCGCCACCGCGGCCTGAAGGTCGCGCCGAAGACGGTCAACCAGAAGCGCTACGTAGACGCGATTCGCAAGCACACGATCACCGTCGGCATCGGCCCGGCCGGCACCGGCAAGTCGTTCCTCGCCGTGGCGATGGCGGTGGCCGCGCTGCAGCGGCGCGAGGTCAACCGGATCGTCCTGACGCGGCCGGCGGTCGAGGCGGGCGAGCGGCTCGGCTTCCTGCCGGGCGACCTGATGGCGAAGGTCGACCCGTACCTGCGGCCGCTGTTCGACGCGCTCTACGACATGCTCGGCGCCGAGAAGGTCAACCAGCACCTCGAGCGCGGCGTGATCGAGGTCGCGCCGCTCGCGTTCATGCGCGGTCGCACGCTCAACGACTCGTTCATCATCGTCGACGAGGCGCAGAACACGACCCCGGAGCAGATGAAGATGGTCATGACGCGGCTCGGCTTCGGGTCGAAGATGGTCGTGACCGGCGACGTGACGCAGGTCGACCTGCCGAAGGAGACGCACTCCGGCCTCGTCGTGATCGGCGACATCCTCGCCAATGTCGAGGGGATCGAGTTCGTCCGCTTCGGCGGCGAGGACGTCGTGCGGCACAAGCTGGTGCAGCGGATCGTCGCCGCGTACAGCGACTACGCCGAGTCCCAGGCGCCGGAGCTGCGCCAGTCGCAGTCGCGCAGGAGAGCCTGATCGAGATCGAGATCATCGACGCGCCGGGCACTCCGGCGGGGTTCGAGGCGGCCGCACGGGCGGCGCTGGCGGCGGCAGGGGTCGACGGCGAGCTGCATCTCGCGGTCGCCTTCGTCGGTCCCGCCGAGATCCAGGAGCTCAACCGCGACCACCGCGACCGCGACCGGCCGACGGACGTCCTGTCGTTCCCGATCGACGAGCAGGCGCCGCCGGCCGGCCCGCGCGAGCTCGGCGACGTGGTGATCTGCCCCGAGCACACCGAGGACCTCGGCGAGGCCGTGGTCCACGGCGTGCTGCACCTCTGCGGCTACGACCACGAGACCGACGACGGCGAGATGCTGGCGCTCCAGGACCGTGTGATGGCGGAGCTGCGGTGAGCGGGACGCGCTCCGGCTTCGTCGCGCTCGCCGGGCGGCCGAACGCCGGCAAGTCGACGCTCGTCAACCGGATCGTCGGCGACAAGGTCGCGATCGTCTCCGACAAGCCGCAGACCACGCGGCGCGAGATCCGCGGCATCGCGACCCGCGACGACTGGCAGCTGGTGCTGGTCGACCTGCCCGGCGTCCAGCGGCCGCGCGACGCCATGACCGAGCGGATGCAGCACCGCGTCGAGCATGCGCTGCGCGACGCCGACGCGATCCTCTTCATGCTCAACGGCGCGCAGCGGATCGGGCCGGGCGACCGCTACATCGCACGAGCGATCCGCGCCTCCGGCGTTCCGACCATCACGGCCGTCAACAAGGTCGACAAGCTGCGCAGGGCCGAGACCGCGGCGGCCTTGACCGCGGCGGTCGGCCTCGACGTGCCGGGCGACATCTTCCCGATCAGCGCCAAGTCCGGCGACGGGGTCGACCCGCTCGTCGAGCACCTCGTCGGCCTGCTGCCGGAGGGTCCGTTCCTCTACCCGCCCGAGGACAGCTCCGACCAGGCGGAGCACATGCTGATCGCCGAGCTCGTGCGCGAGCAGGTGCTGCGCCGCACGCGCGAGGAGCTGCCGCACGCCGTCGAGGTCGAGGTGACGAGCATCGCGGAGCCCGACAGCGGCGTGCTCCGGATCGAGGCCGCCGTCTGGGCCGAGAGCGAGTCCCAGAAGGGCATCCTGATCGGCGGTGGCGGCGGGATGATCAAGGCGATCGGGACGGCGGCCCGCGAGCAGATCGAGACCGTCCTGGGCCGCAAGGTCCACCTCGATCTGCGCGTTCGCGTCCGCCGCGGCTGGCGCGCCGACGACGCCCTGCTCGACCGGCTCGGCATCGAGTAGGACCGGCCGGCTCGACCGCTCTGGAAGAATCGCCCTGATGGAGGAGATCCGCTTCGACGACGACGGGCTCGTGCCGTGCGTGATGCAGGACGCGCGCACCGGCGAGGTGCTGACGCTGGCCTACATGAACGCGGAGGCGCTGCGGCTGACGCGCGAGACGGGGGAGATGCACTTCTGGAGCCGCTCGCGCCAGGAGATCTGGCACAAGGGCGCGACGTCGGGCAACACGATGAAGCTCCGCGCGCTGCGCGCCGACTGCGACGCCGACGCGCTCGTCGCGCTCGTCGACCCGACCGGCCCCGCCTGCCACACCGGCGAGCGCAGCTGCTTCCACGACGGCGACCTCGACCCGCAGCCCGGCGAGGCGCTCGCCGAGCTCGAGCGGACGATCGCCGCGCGCAGGGCCGCCGGCGACGCGGACTCGAGCTACACCGCGAAGCTGCTCGCCGACCCGTCGTTCATCGGCGAGAAGGTGCGCGAGGAGGCCGAGGAGGTCACCCGTGCGGCGCGCGAGGAGTCCGACGAGCGCGTGCGCGAAGAGGCGGCCGACGTGCTCTACCACCTCGCGGTGCTGCTGGCGTCGCGCGACATGTCGCTACGCCGACGCATTCGAGGAGCTCAATGCCCGTCGCCGCTGACGGACGTCGAGGTATCGCCTTCGCCTCGACGGAGGTGCGCGAGCTCGCCCGCGAGCACACGCTCGTCCCGCTGCGCCACACCTTCATCGACGACATCGAGACGCCGGTCTCGGCCTACCTGAAGCTGCGCGGCGACGGACCGTCGTTCCTGCTCGAGTCGGCCGAGCAGGGGCAGCGCTTCGGCCGCTGGTCGTTCCTCGGCGTCCAGCCGCGCGCGCGTGATCCGCCTCGACGACGGCGTGCTGACCGTCGACGGCGAGTCGAGCGCCGTTCGACGATCCCTACGCCGCGGTGGCCGACGAGCTGAGCGCTACCGGATCGCGCCGCTCGACGGCCTGCCGCCGTTCGTCGGCGGCGCCGTCGGGCTGTTCGGCTACGACCTCGTCCGCCACGCCGAGCCGTCGGTCGGCCCCGGCAACCCCGACGAGCTGGGCATGCCCGACCTGGCGCTGATGGTCTCCGACGTGCTGCGTCGCCTTCGACCACCTCCGCCACGAGCTGTACGATCCTCGCCAACGTCTTCGCCGAGCGACGACCTCGAGCACCGCCTACGCCGAGGCGCGTCGCGGCGATCGCCGACGTGCGCGAGCGGCTCGCCGGCCCGGTGCCGCGCGCCGCAGGCGCGGCGTCCGCGACCGCCCGGAGTACGAGTCGAACATCGGCTCGGACGGGCTACGCGCGCGGCCGTCGAGCGCTGCAAGGAGTACATCCGCGCCGGCGACGCCTACCAGGTCGTCCCGAGCCAGCGCTGGAGCGCCGACGCGCCGGTCGAGCGCGTTCTCGATCTACCGCGGGCTGCGCGCCGTCAACCCGAGCCCGTACATGTACTTCCTCGACTTCGGCGACTTCGAGATCGCCGGCGCCTCGCCGGAGTCGCTGGTCAAGGTCGACCGGCCGGCGCGCCGAGCAGCGGCCGATCGCCGGCACGCGCCCGCGCGCCGACACGGCCGAGGAGGACATCGAGCGCGCCGAGGAGCTGCTCGCCGACGAGAAGGAGCGCGCCGAGCACGTGATGCTGGTCGACCTCGCGCGCAACGACCTCGGCCGCGTCTGCGAGTACGGCGTCGGTGAAGGTGGACGAGCTGATGGTCGTCGAGACCTACTCGCACGTGATGCACATCGTCTCCTCGGTGTCGGGCACGCTGCGCGAGGACGTGACGCCGATGGACGCGCTGCGCGGCGTCGCTGCCCGCCGGGACGCTCTCGGGAGCGCCGAAGATCCGCGCGATGCAGATCATCGACGAGCTCGAGCCGACCAAGCGCGGTCCCTACGGCGGCTCGGTCGGCTACCTGTCCTACAGCGGCGACCTCGACACCTGCATCTACATCCGCTCCGCGCTGGTCAAGGACGGCCGCGTCCACGTCCAGGCCGGCGGCGGCATCGTCGCCGACTCCGACCCCGACTACGAGGTCCGCGAGACCGAGGCACAAGGCCGGCGCCGTCTTCGCAGGCGATCGAGCTGGCTTGCAAGCAGGCGGACTGGGCATGACGGTGCTCGTCATCGACAACTACGACTCGTTCACCTACAACCTCGTCCAGTACCTGGGCGAGCTCGGCGCCGACCCGCACGTCGTCCGCAACGACGCGGAGTCGGTCGACGAGCTGCTGGAGCGGGCGCGCGGCGGGGCTGATCGTGTCGCCCGGGCCCGTGCACGCCGGCCGAGGCCGGCATCTCGGTCGAGGCGATCCAGCGCGCTCGCGCGAGGCGCGGCATCCCCGTCCTCGGCGTCTGCCTCGGCCACCAGGCGATCGGCGCGGCGTTCGGCGGCCGCGTCGTCCGCGGCGAGCCGGTCCACGGCAAGACGGCGACGATCGAGCACGACGGGCGGACGATCTTCGCCGGGCTCGACGGGCCGCTCGAGGTCGGCCGCTACCACTCGCTGGTCGTCGACCCGGACCTGCCGACGGCGCTCGAGCGCTCCGCGTGCATGCGGCGACATCGTGATGGCGATCCGCCACCGCGAGCTGCCCGTCGAGGGCGTGCAGTTCCATCCCGAGTCGATGCTGACCGGCGACGGGATGGCCATACTTCGCAACTTCCTCGCGCTCTGAGCGCGGCAAGGGGGAGAGACGAGATGCCCAACCGATCCTGACCGAGGCGATCGACCGGCTCTGCCGGGGCGAGGCGCTGACCGCCGACGAGGCGACCGGCGTGCCTGCACGAGGTGATGGAGGGGCGCGCGTCCGAGATCCAGACGGCGGCGTTCCTGATCGCCTTGCGCGCCGAAGGGCGAGACGGTCGACGAGATCGCCGGCCTGGCGCGCGCGATGCGCGAGCTGTCGACGCCGGTCGAGTCGGCGCGCGCCGACCTGCGTCGACACCGCCGGGACCGGCGGCGGGCGCCCGACCTTCAACGTCTCGACGACGGCGGCGTTCGTCGCGGCCGGGCGCGGGCTGCCCGATCGCCAAGCACGGCAACCGCTCCGCGACCGGCCGCTCGGGCTCGGCCGACGTGCTCGAGGCGCTCGGCGCGCGCATCGACCTCGGCGCCCGAGGCGGTCGCGACCTGCATCGACGAGATCGGCTTCGGCTTCATGTTCGCGCCGGCCCACCACCCGGCGATGCAGCACGTCGTCCCGGTGCGCAAGGAGCTGGCGGTGCGGACGATCTTCAACTTCCTCGGCCCGCTGACCAACCCGGCCGGCGCGCGGCGTCAGTTGATCGGCGTCTCCGACCGCCGCTTCCTCGACTTCATGGCCGCCGCGCTCGGCGAGCTGGGCTGCGAGCATGCTCTGGTAGTGGCGAGCGACGACGGCCTCGACGAGCTGAGCGTCTCCGGGCCGACCCACGTGGTCGAGCTGCGGGGCGGCGCGCTGACGGCGTCGACGGTGACGCCGGAGTCGGTCGGGCTCGCGGTCTCGCCCCAGGACGCCGTCGCCGCGGGGACTCCCGAGCGCAACGCGCGGCATCGCCCGGCGCGTGCTCGGCGGCGACGAGGGCGCCGAGCGCGACCTGACCGTGCTCAACGCCGGCGCGGCGATCTACGTCGGGGGGCTCAGCGACACCATCGAGGGCGGCGTGCGGCTGGCCGAGCAGGCGATCGACTCCGGCGCCGCCGACGACGTCATGGAGCGCTTCGTGGCGCGGACCCAGGAGCTGGCGGCGTGAGCGAGCGGCTCGACTCCCTGGTGCAGGCGACGCGCGAGGCCGTGCAGCGGCGCCGTGCGGCGCTGCCGCTGAGCGAGCTGGAGGCGCGCCGCGGCGGCGCGCACCGACGACGGGCGGCCGTTCGCCGAGGCGCTGTCGCGCCCGGGCACGTCGCTGATCGCCGAGCACAAGCGCCGCTCGCCGTCGGCCGGCGACGATCCGTCCCGGGTCGAGCTGCGACGCGATCGTCGCGGCCTACGAGCGGGGCGGCGCGGCCGCGCTGTCGGTGCTGACCGAGGAGGCGCACTTCGGCGGCTCGCTCGACGACCTGCGCGCCGCGCGCGCGGCGACCGGCCTGCCGATCCTGCGCAAGGACTTCACCGTCGACCCATACATGCTCTACGAGGCCCGCGCGGCCGGCGCCGACGCGGTGCTGCTGGTCGTCGGCTCGGTCTCCGACGAGGCGCTCGCGGACCTGCTCGCCGGCGCCCGCGATCTCGATCTCGACGCGATCGTCGAGGTCCACAACGCCGGACGAGCTCGAGGTGGCGCTGGCGATCGACGCCGACGTGATCGGCATCAACAACCGCGACCTCGTCGACTTCAGCGTCGACGTCGCGCGGACCTTCGACCTGCTGCCCGACGTCCCGGCCGGCAAGGTCGTCGTCTCGGAGTCCGGAATCGTCCACCGCGAGCAGATCGAGGAGCTCGAGGGCGTCGGCGTCGACGCCGTCCTGGTCGGCGAGACGGTGATGCGCGCCGACGACCCCGAGGCCGCCGTGCGCCAGCTCGTCGGCCGTGAGGAACCGGTTCCAGGCAACGGTCCGAGCGCGTTTTAAGCTTGCTTAAGCACGAACCGTGACACTCAGTCGCATGACTGACACGACCCCGCCACAGAAGCGTTCATCGATTCCAACTTTCCTGGCCGGGGCGCTTGGGGGCCTGATCGTGCTGGTCCTCGGCGCCGCGCTGATCGCCACCGACGTGATCGACACCGGCGACGACACGACCCGCGTCGTGCGCGAGAGCATCCCGACGCGCGACGTGTCGAACGGCAGCGACGACGGCGACGCCCGCACCGTCGCCGACATCTACAAGCAGGAGGGCGCCGGCGTCGTCTTCGTGGTCGCCGAGCAGCAGTCCAGCTCCAGCGACTCGCCCTTCGGCGCGCCCGAGGGCCGCGGCGAGGCGACCGGCTCCGGCTTCGTCGTCGACAAGCAGGGCACGATCGTCACCAACGCGCACGTCGTCGGCGACGCCGAGAACGTCCAGGTCCGCTTCGAGGAGGACGGCGACCTCGTCGACGCCGAGGTGATCGGCACCGACGCCTCGACCGACGTCGCGGTGCTCAAGGTCGATCCCGACGACGCCAAGCTCCAGCCGCTGCCGCTCGGCAACAGCGCCGACATCCAGGTCGGCGACCCCGTCGTGGCGATCGGCAACCCGTTCGGCTACACGCGCTCGGTGACCACCGGGATCGTGTCGGCGAAGCAGCGCCAGATCACGGCGCCGAACGGCTTCTCGATCGACGAACGTGATCCAGACCGACGCCGCGATCAACCCCGGCAACTCGGGCGGTCCGCTGCTCGACGCCCAGGGCCGCGTGATCGGCATCAACTCGCAGATCGCGACCGGCGGCTCCGCAGGGCTCGGTCGGGATCGGCTTCGCCGTGCCGATCGACACCGTCAAGAACCTGCTGCCCGACGCTCAAGGAGGGCAAGGAGGTCGAGCGCGCGTTCCTCGGCATCAAGATGATCGGCGTGACCGAGGACCTTGCCCGCGACCTCAACCTCGGGTCCGACTCGGGCGCGCTGATCCAGGAGGTCACCGAGGGCGGTCCCGCCGCGAAGGCCGGGCTGCGCGTCGGCGGCACCTCGACCGGCGACGGCGTCCGGGCCGGTGGCGACCTGATCGTCGAGGTCGACGGCAAGGCGGTCAAGACGCCGGACGACGTGCCGGCCGCGATCGCCGACAAGAAGCCCGGCGACAAGGTCGAGCTCGTCATCTACCGCGGCGACGACCGCAAGACGATCGACGGTCACGCTCGGCAAGCGGCCCGCGTCGCTGAACGACAGCAGCGAGGATGCGCCGCCCGGCGGCGGGGACAGCGCTGCCAGACCTTCCGTAGCCGGCTCGATCACTCCCACGGAGCCGGCTGGGAACACCGCGGGCCCGTCCCTTCGGGGCGGGCCTGCGACGATTGCGGCGTGACCCGATTCAAGATCTGCGGCATCACCAACCTCGACGACGCCCAGCGTTGCGGTCGACCTCGGCGCGTGGGCGGTCGGGCTGATCTTCTGGCCGGAGAGCCCGCGGGCCTGCAGTCCGGCGGCAGCCGAGCAGATCGGCGCCGCGCTGCACCGCCGCTGCGAGGTCGCCGGCGTGTTCGTCAACGCGACGCTCGACGAGGTCGCGCGCGCCGCCGACCGCTACGAGCTGACGATGCTCCAGCTCCACGGCGACGAGGGGCCGATCTACTGCCGCGAGGTGGCGCGTCGCACCGGCTGCAAGGTGATCAAGGCCGTGCGGGTGAAGGACGCCGCGTCGGTGCGCGGGATCGAGGCGTTCCAGACCGACTACCACCTGCTCGACGCCTACGTCCCGGACGTGCGCGGCGGCACCGGGGCAGACGTTCGACTGGGAGCTGCTGCGCCACCATCGCGGTAGCGTCCCGGTCGTGCTCTCGGGGGGCCTGACAGCCGGACAACGTCGGGCGCGGCGATCGCGACGACCCAGCCGTTCGCCGTCGACAGCGCGAGCGGCACCGAGTCGCGTCCCGGGCACAAGGACCCCGCGAAGCTGGAGGCGTTCGTGCCGCGCGGTCGCGCTAGCCGACGAGCGCGAGGCGGTCACGGCGTGACGTCCGTCGACGCGGCCGCGGGCGGCAGCGAGCGCCGATTCGGCCCCTACGGCGGCCGCTACGTCCCCGAGACGCTGATCCCGGCGCTCGACGAGCTCGAGCGCGGCCTGGATCGCCGCGCGCGACGACGCCGAGTTCCGAGCGCGAGCTCGGCGACCTGCTGCGCGACTACGTCGGCCGGCCGACGCCGCTCTACCTGGCGCGACGGCTGTCCGAGGCGGTCGGCGGCAACGTCTACCTCAAGCGCGAGGACCTGACCCACACCGGCGCGCACAAGATCAACAACGCGCTCGGCCAGGCGCTGCTCGCCAAGCGGATGGGCAAGCGGCGGATCATCGCCGAGACCGGCGCCGGCCAGCACGGCGTCGCGACCGCCACCGCGTGCGCGCTGCTCGACCTCGAGTGCGTCGTCTACATGGGCAGCGAGGACATCCGCCGCCAGAAGCCGAACGTCGAGCGGATGCGGCTGCTCGGGCGCGCGCGGTCGAGCCGGTCGAGGCCGGCGCCCGGACGCTCAAGGAGGCGGTCAGCGCGGCGATCCGCGACTGGGTCGCCAACGTCGGCGACGACCCACTACATGATCGGCTCGGCGGTCGGCCCGGCGCCGTACCCGGCGATGGTGCGCGACCTCCAGCGGGTGATCGGCGACGAGCTGCGCGCCCAGATCCAGCAGGTCGAGCGGCCGGCTGCCGGACCGCGTGATCGCCTGCGTCGGCGGCGGCTCGAACGCGATCGGGACGTTCGCGCCGTTCGTGCGACGACGCCGAGGTCGAGCTGATCGGCGTCGAGGCCGCCGGCGACGGGCTCGACAGCGGCCGCCACTCGGCGCCGCTGACCACCGGGCGCGCGTGGCGTGCTGCACGGCGCGATGTCGGCGGTGCTGCAGGACGACGACGGCCAGGTGCTCGAGGCGCACTCGGTCTCGGCCGGGCTCGACTATCCCGGGCGTCGGCCCGGAGCACGCCTGGCTGCGCGACGAGGGCCGGGTCCGCTACGTCGCGGTCGAGGACGACGACGGCGGTCGACGCCTTCAAGCGGCTCGCGCGGCTCGAGGGGATCATCCCGGCGCTGGAGCCGTCGCACGCGCTCGCCTGGCTGTTCGCGAACCCGCAACCCGGGCGGCATCGACGTGCTCGTGCCTCTCGGGGCGCGGCGACAAGGACCTCGCCGAGGTGCTGGCACGATGAGCACGACGGGAGCGATCGCCGGCGCGGAGCGGATCGAGGCCGCCTTCGCCGGCCACGGCAAGCGCGCGGCGCTGATGCCCTACCTGATGGGCGGCTACCCGTCGATCGAGCGAGTCGGTCGCGGCCGGACTGGCCGCCGCCGACGCGGGCGCCGACCTGATCGAGCTGGGGATCCCGTTCTCGGACCCGCTCGCCGACGGGCCGGTGATCCACGCGGCGGGAACCGCGGCGCTAGAGGCCGGCGTGACGCCGCGACGACGTCCTCGGCGTCTGCGAGCGGCTCTCCGAGCGCGTTCCGGTCGTGCTGATGGTCTACGCCAACATCGTGCTCGCGAGTGGGACGGACCGCTTCGTGCGCGCGGCCGCCGACGCCGGGGCGGCCGGGCTGATCGTTCCCGACCTGCCGCAGGAGGAGGCCGCCACGACGCGCGCCGCCTGCGACGCCGCCGGCCTGGCGCTGGTGCCGCTGGTGGCGCCGTCGAGCACCCCCGAGCGAGTGGCGGAGATCGGCGCCCAGGCGCGCGGCTTCGTCTACGCCGTGTCGCTCGCCGGGACGACCGGCGAGCGCGCCGAGCTGCCGCCCGAGCTGCCACGGCTCGTCGAGCGGGTGCGTGCCGCGACGAGCGTCCCGGTCGCTGTCGGATTCGGCATCTCGACCGGCCCGCAGGCCGCGACGGTCGGCGATCTGGCCGACGGCGTGATCGTCGGCAGCCGGATCGTCCGCGCCGCCGGCGAGGGCGGAGCGGCGGCCGTCGGCGAGGTCGTCGGCGAGTTGGACCGGGCGCTCCGGTAACCTGCGCCGCCGCGTCGTGCTGCCGCTGACAAGGAGCCCCCAGAGATGATCGTTCTAGTCACCCTCACCTTCGGACTCGTCGTCTGGGTCGTCGCATGGTCGTTCGGCATCAAGGCGTTCGACGCGTTCCTGTTCACAGCCATCATCACCCTGCTTGCCGCCGCGGTGCAGATCACGATGCCGTTCGTGAAGCAGATCCTGACCGGCAAGCCCGCCAGGCCGGCGACGCCCGGCGAGTAGCCGCGGCCGGCTTCCTAGAATTGGCGGCCGTGCGCCGCGCCCTCCCGATCCTGCTCGTCGTCGCGGCGGCGGCACTGGCCGCATGCGGCGGCGACGACGAGTCGGGCGACAGCTCGCGCGTCCGCGGCGACACCCTCACGATCTACGCCAGCCTGCCCGCGCACGGCCTCGAGGCGGCTGCCGGCGACGCCGCCGCGCGCGGGATGCGCACGGCTTTGGTGGAGGCCGACGGCCGCGCCGGAGGCAAGGCCGTCCGCTTCGTGCTGCTGCCGGCGACGCGGCCAGGCGACCTGACCTGGGATCCGGGCACGGTCGAGGCGAACGCCGAGCGCGCGGCTGAGGACCCGACGACGATCGCCTACCTCGGCGAGCTCGACGGCGGCGCCTCGGCGGTGTCGCTGCCGGTCACCAACCGCGAGCGGATCCTCCAGGTCGCCCCGGCCGACTCGCTGACCAGCCTCACCGAGACCCCGCCCGGCCGCCCGCGCGCCGGCCCCGAGCGCTACTACCCCGAGGAGCCGCGGACCTTCGTGCGGCTGGTGCCGGCCGACGTGGTCGCGGCGCGGCGGCTGCGGGCCGATCTGCGCAGCCGCGGCGTCCGCCGTTTGGCGGTCGTCACAGGCGACGGGATCGCCGACCGCGAGTTCGAGGGGATGCTGCTCGGACTGATCGGCACCGGCCAGCCGCGCACGATCACCCGCGTCGCGGCGCCCGCCGAGGACGACGAGGACCCAGAGGTCGTCGCCGATCTGGTCGAGGAGCTGGCCGAGGCCGACCCGCAGCTCGTCGTCTACGCCGCCGCGGACGGACAGCGCACGCGCACGGCCGTGGCGGCGCTCGAGGCCGGCCTGCCCGGCGTGCCGGTGGTACTGGGGCCGCAGGCGCGCTCGGAGCGCTGCGCGCGCAAGCTCGGCCGGCACGCGATGCGCCTGACGCTCGACGCGATCGAAGACGCGGGCCCGGACCGCGCAGCGGTCGTCAAGGCGGCGAAGGCCGCCGAGCGGCTCATTCCCTGCCGGTAGCGAGCGCCAGCGCCTGCTCGAGGCGCGGCTGGCGGAACTCGTAGCCCAGCGTGTTCAGGCGGGCGGGAACGGCGTTGACGCCGGTCGTGACGATCTGCGCCATCTCGCCGTAGAGCAGCTTGACCACCAGGCCCGGAACCGGCGCGAACGCCGGACGGCGCAGCACGCGCCCGAGCGCCTTCGACAGCTCGGCGTTGGTCGCGGGGTGGGGTCCGCTTAGATTGACCGGGCCCTCGACGGCGGGCCGGTCGAGGCAGAAGGCGAGCGCGCCGACGACGTCGTCGGCGTGGATCCACGGCACGTACTGGCGGCCGCCGGCGACCGGGCCGCCGACGCCGAGCTTGAACGGCGGCAGCATCTTCTCCAGCGCGCCGCCGGAGTCCGACAGCACGACGCCGGTGCGTGTCAGCGCGACCCGTACGCCGAGCGCCTCCGCCTCGCGCGCCTCGGCCTCCCAGGCGACGCAGACGCCGGCTAGGAAGTCGTCGCCCGGCGGCTCGGACTCGGCGACCGGCTCCGAGCCGCGCGGGCCGTAGAATCCGCTTGCCGACTGCGAGACCAGCGTGCCGGGCCGGCTGTCGGCGGGCAGCTCGCGCAGCGCGGCGACGAGGTTGCGCGTCGACAGCACGCGCGAGTCGCGGATCTCGCGCCGCGCTTCGTCGGTCCAGCGCTGGGCGACCGGCTCGCCGAGCAGGTGGACGATCCCGTCGCGGCCGCTCAGCGCGGCGGCCGGCGGCTGCTCGCGCTTCGGATCGGCCCAGGTCGCGGCCTCGGCACGCCCGCCGAACAGCCGTGTCGCGCGGCCGGCGTCGCGCGACAGCACCGTTACCTCGTCGCCGCGGTCGAGCAGCTCCTCGACCAGCTGGCGGCCCAGCATGCCGGTCGCGCCGGTGACGGTGACCCTCATCGGGGTCGTATGCCCTATCCGGGCAGAGACAACTCGGCGGTCTGGTCGTCGTGCCGGACGGCGCCCTCGCGCTCGGCCTCCTGGGCGACCACGCGGGCCACCTCGCGGGCGACGTCGCGGTTGAAGACCGAGGGGATGATGTAGTCCTCGGTCAGCTCGTCGTCGTCGATCACGGCCGCGATGCCCTTGGCGGCCGCGATCTTCATCTCCTCGCTGATCTTGCGCGCGCGGACGTCGAGCGCGCCGCGGAAGATGCCCGGGAAGGCGAGCACGTTGTTGATCTGGTTCGGGTAGTCCGAGCGGCCGGTCGCCATCACGCGCACGTACGGGGCGGCGTCCTCGGGCCGGACCTCGGGGTTGGGGTTCGCCATCGCGAAGACGAACGGGTCGGGGTTCATCCGCTGCGAGGTCCTCGGCGGTGATGATCCCGGGGCCGGAGAGGCCGATGAAGAGGTCGGTCCCCTCGAGCACCTCGGCCGGAGAGCCGTCGCGGCGCTCCTGGTTGGTGTTCTCGGCCAGCCAGCGCTTCGGCGCGTTCATCGAGCCCGCCTCGTAGTCCTCGCGACCGGTGTGGATCGCGCCGAAGCGGTCGCAGGCGACGAACTTGCTGATCCCGGCGCCCATCAGGATCTTCGCGCAGGCGACGCCGGCCGCGCCGGCGCCGGCCATCGCCACCGAGAGGTCCTCGATGTTGCGCCCGGTCAGGCGGCAGGCGTTCAGCAGCGCCGCGAGGACGACGATCGCGGTGCCGTGCTGGTCGTCGTGGAAGACGGGGATGTCGAGCTCCTCGATCAGTCGCTGCTCGATCTCGAAGCAGCGCGGCGAGGAGATGTCCTCGAGGTTGATCCCGCCGAAGGTCGGCGCGATCAGCTTGACCGTCTCGACGATCTCGTCGGGGTCCTTGGTGTCCAGCGCGATCGGGAAGGCGTCGACGTCGGCGAACTCCTTGAAGAGCATCGCCTTGCCCTCCATCACCGGCATCGCGGCCTCGGGGCCGATGTCGCCGAGGCCGAGCACCGCGGTGCCGTCGGTGACGACCGCGACCGTGTTCGCCTTGATCGTGTACTTGAACGCCTTCTGGCGGTTCTCGGCGATCGCGGTGCAGACGCGCGCCACGCCGGGCGTGTAGGCCATCGAGAGGTCGTCGCGCGTCTTCAGCGCCGAGGACAGGCCGGTGTAGATCTTGCCGCGCCGGTGCAGCTCGAAGGTGCGGTCGGTCGTCTCGACGAGCTTCGCCTCCTGGACGCTCTGGACGGCCTTGATCACGCGGCCGCGGTGGTCCTGGCTCTCGCAGTCGATCGTGATCTCGCGGACCGTCCCGTCGCCGCCGGCCTCGACCGTGTCGACCGCGACGATCGCGCCGCCTACCCTGGTGATCGCGGCGGTGACCTTGCTCAGCGTGCCGGACTCGTGCGGGAGCTCGACGCGCAACGTCAGTGAGAACTGTGCGCTCGGAATGGCCATGAGGGAGGAGGAACATATAGGCCGGCCGACCTCGGCTCGGACCGCGCCGCTCAGTAGCCTGGGCGCGTGCCGCCGGAGTCGCCCAAGGAGCTGTTCCTGATCGACGGCAACAGCCTCGTGTACCGCGCCTTCTTCGCGCTGCCCGAGTCGATCGCCACGTCCAAGGGTCAGCCGACCAACGCGATCTTCGGCTTCGCCTCGATGCTGGTGAAGCTGCTGACCGAGTACGGCAGCAAGCCGACGATCGTCGTCTGGGACGCCGGGGCGTCCGGGCGCAAGGAGGTCTACCCCGAGTACAAGGGCGACCGGCCGTCGCGGCCCGACCTGCTGCGCGAGCAGTGTCCGCACTTCACGCCGCTGGTCGAGGCGTTCGGCTACATGAACGTCAGCCGCGAGGGTTCGAGGCCGACGACGTGATCGCGACGCTGGCCAGGCGGGCGCGCGAGCACGGCACCGAGGTGATGATCGTCACCGGCGACCGCGACAGCTTCCAGCTGATCGAGGACGGCGTGCGCGTGATGGCGACCGGCCGCGGCATCACCGACACCAAGATCTACGACGCCCAGGCGGTCGTCGACCGCTACGGCATCCCGCCGGAGCTGATCCCCGACTTCTACGGGCTCAAGGGCGACACCTCGGACAACATCCCCGGCGTCCCGGGGATCGGCGACAAGACGGCGGCGACCCTGCTGCAGGAGTTCGGCGACCTCGAGACGATCCTCGCCAGCGTCGACAAGATCTCCGGGGCCAAGCGCAAGGAGAACCTGACCAACCACGCCGAGGACGCGCGGATCTCCAAGCAGCTCGCGACCTCGATCCGCGACGTGCCGGTGGCCGAGGTCGACTTCGACGACCTGCTGGCGCGCGAGCCCGACCGCGCCCGGTTGCGCGAGGTCTTCCGCGAGTTCGAGCTGCGCGACCCGCTGCGCCGGCTCGAGGAGGCGCTCGGCGAGGGCGAGGCGGCCGCGCCGCTGCCGGCCGCCGGCGAGACGCTCGCCGTGAGCGTGCGCCGGGTCGAGCCCGCCGCGCTGCCGACGCTCACCGGCGACCACCGTGCGCTCTGGGCCGACCGCCCGGAGCCGCCCGAGGACCAGCTCCCCGGTTTCGGCGACGACGAGCCATTGACCTTCGCCGCCTACGGCGGCGACGAGGAAGCGCTGACCGGCGAGGCTGCGTCGCTGACGGAGGTCGTCGCCGCGTGGGGCGAGCGGCCGCTGACCGCGCACGACTGGAAGACGCTGAGCGTGTCGGAGCAGCCGGTCGCGTCCTGGGCGACCGCGCCGGATGGCGCCGGCGACGGCACGACGATCCCCGCGCCGCCGCTCGAGCACGACACGCTGCGTCGCCGCCTACCTGCTCGACCCGGCCGCGCCGCACCTACCCGCTCGACGAGCTGGCAAGCGATCTCGGGCTGGGCGCCGAGATCAAGGGCGCGAACGGCGAGGACCGCGCCAAGGAGGCCGCCGAGCAGGTCGTCCTGCTGCACGAGCTCGCGGCCCGCCAGCGCGAGACGCTCGAGGAGCTCGGCCTGACCCGGCTGCTCGAGGAGATCGAGCTGCCGCTGGTCGAGGTGCTGGTCGAGATGGAGCGCGCCGGGGTCAAGCTGGACGTCGAGCGGGTGCGCGAGATCGCGGCGCGCGTCGGCGAGGAGGCGCTGGCGCTGGAGCGGCGGATCTGGGACGCGGCGGGCGAGGAGTTCACGATCGGCTCGCCGCAGCAGCTCGCCGAGATCCTCTTCGACCAAGCTCGAGCTGTCGAAGAAGCGGCGCGGCAAGACCGGCTTCTCGACCGACGCGCGCGTGCTGGCGGCGATCCGCCACGAGCACGAGATCGTCCCGATGGTCGAGCAGCTGGCGCGAGCTGACCAAGCTCAAGTCGACCTATCTCGACGCCTTCCCGTCGCTGCTCGGCGACGACGGTCGGTCTGCGCACGACCTTCAGCCAGGTGACGGCCGCGACCGGCCGGCTGTCGAGCAGCAACCCGAACCTCCAGAACATCCCGGTGCGGACCGAGCGCGGGCGCGAGATCCGCGCCTGCTTCGTCGCCGAGCCGGGCTGCCGGCTGATCTCGGCCGACTACTCGCAGGTCGAGCTGCGGCTGCTCGCCCACATCGCCGGCGAGGAGGTGCTGAAGGAGATCTTCCGTCGCGGCGAGGACGTCCACACCGCGACCGCCGCCTGGATCCTCGGCGAGGAGCGGACGAGGTCGACCCCGGCACGCGCTCGAAGGCGAAGATGGTCAACTACGGCATCGTCTACGGCCTGTCGGCGTTCGGGCTCGCCGACCGCCTCCAGATCCCGCAGGAGGAGGCGCAGCAGTTCATCGACCGCTACCTGGAGCGGTTCGCGGCGGTCAAGGCGTTCATCGAGTCGACGATCGAGAAGGCGACCGAGGACGGGTTCGTGGCGACCGAGTTCGGCCGCATCCGGCGCATCCCGGAGCTGCGCGCGCGCAACCGCCAGACGCGGATGCTCGGGGAGCGGCTGGCGGTCAACATGGTCATCCAGGGCACCGCCGCCGACATCATCAAGGTCGCGATGGTCGACTCGGTGCGCGCGCTGCGCGACGCCGGCCTGCGCACCCGGCTGGTGCTCCAGATCCACGACGAGCTGCTGTTCGAGGGCCCGGAGTCCGAGGTCGAGGCGGCGTCGAAGATCGTCCAGCGCGAGATGGCCGGCGCGTTCGCGATGGACCCGCCGCTCGAGACCGACGTCGGCGTCGGCGCGAACTGGCTGGAGGCCAAGTAGCCGTGAGCGCGGCCGGGGCGCGCTAGCGATGGATCGCTGGGTGGCGGTCGCCGCGATGGTCGCCGCCGGGGGTCTCGTCGCGATGCAGGCCCCGATCAATTCGACGCTCGGCAAGACGGTCGGAACCTTCGCCGCCGCGTCGATCTCCTTCGCCGTCGGACTGGCCGTCCTCGTCTGCATCACCCTGCTGTTCACCGACGGCTTCGGCCAGGCCACCAGCGCCGCCGATTTGCGCTGGTACTACCTCACCGGCGGGCTGCTCGGCGCCGCCTACGTCACCACCGTCCTCGTCTCGGTCCGCACGCTTGGAGTCGGCGGCGTCACCGCCGCCACGATCGCCGGCCAGCTCACCCTCGCCGTGCTGATCGACCGCTACGGCTGGCTCGGCGTCGAGAAGCAGGGCCTGACGCCCCAGCGCGTCCTCGGCATCGCCCTCCTGGCCCTCGGGACGTTCCTGGTGGTCCGCGGCAAGTAGCCGCGGGGGCGCGTTACTGCTTTGAAGCTGTGCGGCCGCGCAAGCCGCGCTGATCTGCCGTTGGCGTGCAGGATCGGCGTCGGTGGCCGCGGGTCCTGCCTCCGTTGGCGTTTTCCGTGCTCGTCTCCGCTTCCGACTTCGCCCCGTCTCTGGCGCGTGACGTCGGTTGAGGGCGCTATCGCTGGTAGACGAGAGGGGCTTCGCTCCGCTGCGACTGCGCGCGCAAAAGCGCCACCGTCACCACCCGCGGAAGGAGCGTCTATACGGCGGAGGCAGACCGATGGCCAGGGCAGCGGTTACCGTTGTGGAGGCATGGCGGGCGTGCTCGACAGAAGAAACGAGATCGTCAGTGTCGCCGCGAGGTTCGGAGCGACGAACGTCCGCGTGTTTGGGTCTGCCGCGCGTGGCGAGATGAAGGCGGGCAGCGATCTTGATCTGCTCGTTCGGATGAACGAGGGCGCGAGCCTCTTCGATCTCGTGGGGCTCTCCCAGGAGTTGGAGGACACCTTGGGCGTCGATGTGGATGTGCTCAGCGAGGGCGGTCTGTCGCCGTATCTGCGCGATCGCATCCTCAGCGAGGCGGTTGCGCTCTGAAGGACATAAGCGCGTACCTGCTGCATATGCGGGACGCGATCGACCGGGTTCTCGCCTATGGGGAACCGGGTCGTGAGGCGTTCATGGACGAGCCGATGCGTCAGGACGCGATCATTCGCAACCTCGAGACGGCTGGCGAAGCCGCGAAGCAGGTTCCCGATAACGTTCGAGCCCGCGCGCCCGAGATCCCTTGGCGTCAGATGGCCGGAACGCGCGACAAGCTGGCGCACGACTACTTCGGTGTAGACCTAGATCTTGTCTGGGACGTGGTGACCAAGGAACTGCCGAAGACCAGAGAGCACCTGCTCGTCCTCATTGAGACCATCTCGTCTTAGCTCGCGATGTGGGAGTTCGATCTTCGGTTCGAGGGGGAGGTGGTGGCGCTCGAGCCGCTCGGACGGCGGCATGTCGAGGGGCTGCTTGCTGCTGGGCGGGCGGAGGAGATCTGGACTTGGTGGCCGTTGAACCCCGCAGAGTCGTGGGAGGCGATGGAGGAGTGGGTCGATGCGGGGCTGGCCGCGGCGGGGCGAGGTGAGCGCCAGCACTACGCGACGCTCGACGCCGTGACGGGCGAGGTGATCGGGAGCACGAGCTACTGCCTGATCGACCACGCCAACGGGGTGGTGGAGATCGGGTGGACGTTCCTGACGCCGTCGCGCTGGCGGACGGGCGCCAACACCGAGGCGAAGCTGCTGATGCTGCGCCATGCCTTCGAGGCGCTCGGCTGCCAGCGCGTGCAGATCGTCACCGACGCCCGCAACGAGCGCTCGCGCGCCGCGGTCGCCTCGCTGCCGGCCCATTTCGAGGGCATCCACCGCGACGATCGTCGGCTGCGCGACGGAACCCGCCGCAGCTCCGCCTTCTACTCGATCGTCGATCGGGAGTGGCCAGCTGTGAAGTCCTCTTTGACCGACCGTGTGGCAGCTCGGGCGATGTCGGACAGCGACAGTTGAGGCACGGTTCGTAACGGTCCGGCGACCGTCAGTCACCGCGAGTGATCGCGCTAAAGTGACCACTGGGTATCAGCCGCCTGCAGGGTAGCCACCTGCTTCAACGGTCTTCGACCCGCCCCTGGCGGGTCGTTGGCGTTCTGGTGCCGTTAGGCCGCTGCGGGGACCGGCGCGGGGCGGGCTGGGGTGGGGGCCTGGCCGACGATGTCGGGCGAGGCGACGTTCCAGTAGTGCTCGAACGACCAGTCGACGAGCGGCTTCCACTGCATCGCGCCGACGACGCGGTGCATCAGCGGCGGGTGGAGGCGGGGGACGAGGCGCTGGACGCGCAGCATCCACTTGTACTTCCACTCATGGGCCTCGTTGAAGGTGAAGTAGGCGCCGAGGGCCTGCTCGCGGGTCTTGGTGCCGGCGAGGACGGAGCGCAGCTCGCGGCCGCAGAAGATGCCGAAGTAGAGCGCGGTGCGGATGCCCTCGGCGGTCAGCGGCAGGCAGTGGCCGGCGGAGTCGCCGGCGAAGAAGATGCCGTCCTCGACCGAGTCGCGCAGCTTGTGCGGGATCCAGTTGCCCTGGAAGCGGACCGGCATCGGAGCCGAGGTCCTCGGCGAGCTTGACGGTGTTGTCCTTGACGTGGAAGCGCGGGTCGAACGAGCCGACGCCGATCCGCAGCTCGTCGTCGGCGGGGAAGCTCCAGCCGTAGCCGGCGGGGACGATCGAGCGGTCGATCCAGATCGCGAGGTCGTCGCTGCGGCCGTTGGGGTGGACCTCGAGCCCGCGCGAGAGCGGGCGCGTCCGGCGGCTGGTAGGCGACGTCGGCCTTCGCCAGCACGCGGCGCCAGCCGAGGCAGTCGACGATCAGCGGAGCGGTCAGGTCGCCGCGGTCGGTGTGGACGGTGTTGCCGGTGCGGCCGTCGACCTTGGCGGTCTCGAACTCGGCAGTCGCCCTGGGCCGCCAGCAGCGCGCACAGCTCGCGGTAGTCGAAGGTCGAGAAGGTCCAGGGCAGCGGCCAGCGCGACGTGCCGTAGGGCGTGTCGACGACCAGCTCGGAGAAGGTCTGGCGGTGCGCGCCCATCAGGTCGAGCGCCTCGAGCCAGCCGGTCGGGACGCCGCAGGCCGAGGTCTGGCGCTCGCCGATCTCGTAGCGGTCGATCATCAGCACGCGGGCGGGCGTGCCGTCGGCGCGCGCCGCGCCCGCCAGCTCGCGGGCGATCGCGAGGCCGGCGAAGCTCGCCCCGCAGATCAGGACGTCGTAGTCGCCGGACAGCGGGGTGCGGTCGTCGCCGCGCTTGGTCGCTCTAACGGGCATCGGGCGGGCAGGGTAGCCGAGCGGCGGCGCGCGCGGGATGCGGGGCCCGGCCGGCGGCGCTAACCTACCCCGCTGCGCTATGACCGATACCCAGACCCTTAATCCACCACAGCCCGTCGCGGGCTCCGACGGTCTCCTGCTGGAGATCGACGGACAAATCGTCCCCAACTACGACGCCACGCTCGTGCCGTTCGAGGAGGGCGACGTCGTAACCGGCAAGGTCGTCCGAATCGACCAGGACGAGGTGCTGGTCGACATCGGCTACAAGTCCGAGGGAGTCATCCCCTCGAACGAGCTGTCGATCCGCAAGTCGGTGGACCCCGCACGACGAGGTGGAGCTTGGCGAGGAGGTCGACGCGCTCGTCCTCACCAAGGAGGACCAGGACGGCCGCCTGCTGCTGTCGAAGAAGCGCGCCCGCTTCGAGAAGGCGTGGCGCCGCATCGAGGCGGCCGCCGAGTCCGGCGAGCCGGTCGAGGGCAACGTCATCGAGGTCGTCAAGGGCGGCCTGATCATCGATCTCGGCGTGCGCGGCTTCCTGCCGGCGTCGCTGGTCGACATCCGTCGGGTCCAGGACCTCGACGAGTTCATGTCGCAGAAGATCGAGTGCAAGGTCATCGAGCTCAACCGCTCGCGCAACAACGTCGTCCTCTCGCGCCGCGCGGTGCTCGAGGAGGAGCGCAAGGAGGTCCGCCAGCAGATCCTGGACCGCCTGCAGCCCGGCCAGGTGGTCGAGGGCTCGATCTCGAACATCGTCGACTTCGGCGCGTTCGTCGACCTCGACGGCATCGACGGCCTGATCCACATCTCCGAGCTCTCCTGGAGCCACGTCAACCACCCGTCGGAGATCCTCTCGATCGGTGACACCGTCCCGGTCAAGGTGCTCGACATCGACCGCGACCGCCAGCGGATCTCGCTGGGTCTCAAGCAGACCCAGGAGGACCCGTGGCAGCGCGTCGTCGACACCTACAACATCGGCGACGAGCTCGAGGGCAAGGTCACCAAGGTCGTCACCTTCGGCGCGTTCGTCGAGATCATGGACGGCGTCGAGGGCCTCGTGCACATCTCGGAGCTGGCGCACCACCACGTCGAGAACCCGCGTGAGGTCGTCGAGCCCGGCTCGGAGGTCAAGGTCAAGGTGCTGGAGATCGACTCCGAGCGCCGCCGCCTGTCGCTGAGCATCAAGCGCGTCGCCGGCAACGAGCCGCCGCCGGACGCGGGCGGATCGACCGGCCAGAGCACGCTCGGCCGCGTGCCGGACCTCGGCCTGTCCGACGAGCTGTTCGCCGGCCCGACCGTGACCGGCGCCGAGGACCTGCGCGCCGTGATGGTCGCGACGTCGGAGGCGACTCCGGAGGAGGGCGGCAGCGCCCCCGAGGAGGAGCCGGCCGAGGAGGCGCTCGCCGAGGACGCCGCCCCGGTCGACGAGGCGCCCGCGGAGGCCGAGTCCGAGGAGGCCGTTGAGCCGGAGGCCGCCGCCGAGGCGCCCGAGGCTGAGGCCGCCGAGCCGGAGACTGCCGCCGAGGAGGCGCCTGCGGAGGAGGCTCCGGCCGAGGAGGCCGAGGAGGCCGCGGCGGACGAGGCTCCGGCCGACGAGGCCGCTGCCGACTCCGACGACGCCGAGACGACCGACGAGGCCTAGAGGCCGGTAATGCCGGCCCCCGGGCAGGTCCCGTTCGTCGGGCTGACCGGGGGCATCGGGTCGGGCAAGTCGACGGCGCTCGCGGCGCTCGCCGAGCTGGGCGCCGAGACGCTGTCGGCCGACGCGGTCGTGCACGAGCTGCTCGGTGGCGACGAGGTGCGCGACCTGCTCGTCGAGCGGCTCGGCCCGCAGGTCGTGGACCCCGCCGGCGCGGTCGATCGCTCGGCGGTCGCCGCGCGGGTCTTCGAGCAGCGCCGACGACCGCGCCTGGCTCGAGCAGACGCTCTGGCCGCGCGTCGGGGCGCGGATGGTCGAGTGGCGCGCGGAGGTCGACGCCGCCGATCCGGCCCCGCCGGCGGCCGTGGTCGAGGTTCCGCTGCTGTTCGAGTCCGGGATGGAGGCCGCCTTCGACACCACGATCGCGGTCGTCGCCGACGAGGCGCTGCGCGCCGAGCGCGCCGGCGCCCGCGGCCACACGGCGGTCGCCGAGCGCACCGCGCGCCAGCTCGGCCAGGACGAGAAGGCTGCCCGCGCCGGCCACGTCGTGCGCAACGACGGCACCCGAGAGGAGTTGAAGGCGCAGCTGTCTCGCCTTCTTGCCACGATCAGGGACTAGACCTTGGCTTCCGCATCGGCCACCCGCACGCGCTCGCGCCGGCAGGCGTCCGCCCGGCGGTCCTCGCGTGCGCGAACGGCCCGCAAGCGGCGGATCGCGGCGGTGATCCTGGCGGCCGTCGTCGGAGCGCGGGCAGCGGCGGCGATCATCGGGCTCGGGCCGATCGGCGACGCGGTGCGCGAGATCACGCTGCCGCTCAAGCACGAGGACATCATCCGCCAGCAGGCAGCCGAGAAGGACCTCGACCCGGCGCTCGTCGCGGCGGTGATCTACGAGGAGTCGCGCTTCCGCGACCAGACCTCGCACGCCGGCGCGCGCGGTCTGATGCAGATCACGCCCGACACCGCGAAGTTCATCGCCCAGGACTCCGGCGGCACCGCCTTCACCCAGGCGCGACCTCGCGACGCCGCAGGTCAACATCGCCTACGGCACCTACTACCTGCGCTACCTGCTCGACCGCTACGACGGCGACGAGATGCTCGCGATCGCCGCCTACAACGCCGGCGAGACGAACGTCAACCGCTGGGTCGAGGAGGCCGGCGGCGCCGACAGCTTCGAGGCCTCCGACATCCCGTTCCCGGAGACACGCCACTACGTCGACAACGTCGCCGAGCGCAAGGACGAGTACCGCGAGCACTACGCGCGCCGAGCTCGGTCTGTAGCCGGGAGCATCGCGGGCGGCTGCTAGCTTCGGTCGCCGTGCCGAAGTTCGAGCTCAACCCGATCTACACGCCGATCGCCGACCAGCCGGCGGCGCGCGACGCGCTCGCGGCGGGGGTCGAGCGCGGCGACCGCCTTCCAGACGCTGCTCGGCGTCACCGGGTCGGGCAAGACGGCGACGATGGCGTTCACGATCGAGCAGCTGCAGCGGCCGGCGCTGGTGATCGCGCACAACAAGACGCTGGCGGCGCAGCTCTGCAACGAGTTCCGCGAGCTGTTCCCGAACAACGCCGTCGAGTACTTCGTCTCGTACTACGACTACTACCAGCCCGAGGCCTACGTCCCGTCGTCGGACCTCTACATCGAGAAGGACTCCTCGATCAACGAGGAGATCGAGCGGCTGCGCCACGCGGCGACCGCCTCGCTGCTCGGCGCGGCGCGACATGATCGTCGTCGCCAGCGTCTCCTGCATCTTCGGCCTCGGCTCGCCGGAGAAGTACGACGCGATGATGCAGCTGTTCAAGGTCGGCGGGACGGTCGACCGCGACGAGGTCCTGCGCAAGCTGGTCGACATCCGCTACACCCGCAACGACACGGCGCTCAGCCGCGGCAGCTTCCGCGTTCGCGGCGACGTGCTCGAGGTCTTCCCGGCCTACGCCGAGACCGCCTACCGCGTCGACCTCTTCGGCGACGAGGTCGAGGCGCTGCACGAGTTCGACCCGCTGACCGGCGAGCAGCTCGCCGAGCTGCAGCACGCGGCGTCTGGCCGGCGACCCACTACGCGACCGACCAGAGCACGATCGAGCGCGCGGTCGGCGAGATCCGCGACGAGCTCGAGACGCAGTGCAAGCTGCTCGAGGAGCAGGGCAAGCCGCTCGAGTCGCACCGGCTGCGCCAGCGGACCCAGTTCGACATGGAGATGCTGCGCGAGCTGGGCTTCTGCAACGGGATCGAGAACTACTCGCGGATCCTCGACGGCCGCCAGCCGGGCGACCGGCCCTACTGCCTGATCGACTTCTTCCCCGACGACTTCGTCTGCTTCATCGACGAGTCGCACCAGACGGTGCCCCAGATCGGCGGCATGTACGAGGGCGACCGCTCGCGCAAGCAGACGCTGGTGGACTACGGCTTCCGGCTGCCGAGCGCGCTGGACAACCGGCCGCAGAAGTTCGACGAGTTCCTGTCGATCGTGCCGCAGATGGTGTTCGTCTCGGCGACGCCGGGCGACTTCGAGCGGGCACGCTCGAGCCAGATGGTCGAGCAGATCGTGCGCCCGACCGGGATCGTCGACCCCGAGGTCGAGGTGCGCGAGACCAAGAACCAGATCGACGACCTGATGAACGAGATCCGCGCGCGCGCCGACGCCGGCGAGCGGACGCTGGTCACGACGCTGACCAAGAAGATGTCCGAGGACCTGACCGACTACCTGATGGAGTACGGCGTCCGGGTCCGCTACCTGCACTCCGAGGTCGACACGCTCGACCGGATCCAGATCATCCGCGAGCTGCGGCTGGGCGAGTTCGACGTGCTGGTCGGCGTCAACCTGCTGCGCGAGGGCCTCGACCTGCCGGAGGTGTCGCTGGTCGCGATCCTCGACGCCGACAAGGAGGGCTTCCTGCGCGGCGAGACCTCGCTGATCCAGACGATCGGCCGCGCGGCGCGCAACGTCAAGGGCCAGGTGATCATGTACGCCGACCGCGAGTCGGCGGCGATGCGCACGGCGATCTCGGAGACCGACCGCCGCCGCGCGATCCAGGTCGCCTACAACGAGGAGCACGGCATCACGCCCGAGACGATCCGCAAGGGGATCTCCGACATCGGCGAGTTCCTGACCGGCGCCGAGTCGAAGGTGCCCGCAGGGGCGCGGGCGGCGCAAGCGCGGCCGACGACGACGGAGATGTCGGCCGAGCAGATCGCGCGCACGCTGATCGAGCTCGAGGAGGAGATGCTCGCGGCGGCCGAGGACCTGCGCTTCGAGTACGCGGCGAAGCTGCGCGACGAGATCAAGGACCTGCGGTTCAGGCTCGACAAGCTCGAAGCCGGTGCTTGAGGGTCGAGTGGACAGTTCGACACGCGGATGGGTGACGAAGTGTCCGGACCGGCTCGGGCGCGGCTGGCGGCGGCTACGATCCGGCCGGTGAGCGAGGAGCTGAAGCAGCTGGCGGAGCGCGCGGCGGGCCTGGAGGAGCAGGCGCGCGAGCTGCGCGAGGCGATCGAGCGGCTGGCGGCGTCCGAGGCGGAGGCCGAGCTGGCGGTCGAGGCGGCCGAGTCCGAGGCGCCGGACGACTCGGAGGCCCGGATCGTCGCCTTCAGCATGGTGCTCGACGGCGTGCCGCGCGAGGAGGCGGCCCAGCGCCTGGCCGAGGAGCTGGGCTTCACCGAGAGCGGTCCGCTGCTCGACGAGCTGTACGCCGACGCCGGTTAGAAGCGAACATCCGTTCGCCTCTCTAGACTCGTTCGAGTGACGCCTCCGAAGACGGGCGGGGCCGCTGACGAGATCGTCGTCGCCGGCGCGCGCGAGCACAACCTCAAGGACATCGACATCACGCTGCCGCGCGACGCGCTGGTCGTGATCACCGGCCTGTCCGGATCGGGCAAGTCGAGCCTCGCGTTCGACACGATCTACGCCGAGGGCCAGCGCCGCTACGTCGAGTCGCTGTCGGCCTACGCGCGCCAGTTCCTCGGCCAGATGGACAAGCCCGACGTCGACTCGATCGAGGGGCTGTCGCCGGCGATCTCGATCGACCAGAAGACGACCTCGCGCAACCCGCGCTCGACGGTCGGCACGGTCACCGAGATCTACGACTACCTGCGCCTGCTGTGGGCCCGGATCGGGCATCCGCACTGCTTCAACTGCGGCGAGCCGATCGCCGCCCAGTCGGCCGAGCAGATCGTCGACCAGGTGATGACGCTGCGCCGAGGGCACGCGCTTCATGGTCGTGGCGCCGGTGGTGCGCGGGCGCAAGGGCGAGTACGGCAAGCTGTTCGAGGAGCTGCGCGCCGAGGGCTTCACGCGCGTCAAGGTCGACGGCGACGCTGCGCCGGCTCGAGGAGTCGATCGTGCTCGACAAGAACTACAAGCACGACATCTCGGTCGTCGTCGACCGGCTCGTGATGCGCCACGACCTGCGCAAGCGGCTCGCCGACTCGGTCGAGACGGCGGTCGCGCCGGCCGAGGGGATGGTCGACATCGAGCGGCTCGGCGATGACGGCGAGCCCGGCGAGGTCACGACCTACTCCGAGCGCTTCGCCTGCCTGAACTGCGGCACCTCGATGCCGGAGCTCGAGCCGCGGATGTTCTCGTTCAACTCGCCGCACGGCGCCTGCCCGCGCTGCACCGGGCTCGGCTCGCAGATGGAGATCGACCCGGAGCTGATCGTGCCCGACCCGTCGCTGTCGCTGAGCGAGGGCGCGATCCTGCCGTGGTCGACGAGCGCCTCGAACTACTACGACCAGATGACCCAGGCGATCGCCGAGCAGCTGGGAGATCGACCTCGACACGCCGTGGGAGCGAGCTCGACGAGGAGGTCCGCGAGACGCTTCCTCTACGGCACCGACGGCGAGAGCTCTACGTCTCGTACAAGAACCGCTACGGGCGCAAGCGCTCCTACATGACGCGCTTCGAGGGGATCGTGAACAACCTCGAGCGGCGCTACAAGGAGACCGACTCCGAGTGGTCGCGCGAGAAGATCGAGGAGTACATGTCGGTGCGGCCGTGCCCGGAGTGCGACGGCGCGCGGCTGCGGCCCGAGAGCCTGGCGGTCAAGGTCGGCGGGCTCGGCATCCACGAGTTGACGCGGATGTCGGCGCGGCGGGCGATCGAGTGGTTCGACGAGCTGGAGCTGACCGACACCGAGCGCCAGATCGCGCGGCTGATCCTGCGCGAGATCGACGAGCGGCTGCGCTTCCTCGACAACGTCGGCGTCGGCTACCTGTCGCTGGAGCGGGCGGCGGCGTACGCTGTCGGGCGGCGAGGCGCAGCGGATCCGCCTGGCGACGCAGATCGGTTCGAGCCTCGTCGGCGTGCTCTACATCCTCGACGAGCCGTCGATCGGGCTGCACCAGCGCGACAACGAGCGGCTGATCGCGACGCTGGAGCGGCTGCGCGACCTCGGCAACACGGTGATCGTCGTCGAGCACGACGAGGGCACGATGCTGGCCGCCGACCACCTCGTCGACCTCGGCCCGGGCGCCGGCGAGCACGGTGGCGAGCTGGTCGCGCAGGGAACGCCGAAGCAGGTGATGAGGGTCAAGAAGTCGCTGACCGGGCAGTTCCTGTCGGGCGCGCGCTCGATTCCCGTGCCGGCCGACCGGCGCGTTCCGACCGGCGAGATCACGATCGAGGGCGCGTCGCAGCACAACCTGCGCGACATCGACGTGACGGTGCCGCTGGGCGTCTTCTGCTGCGTGACCGGCGTGTCGGGATCGGGCAAGTCGACGCTCGTCAACGAGGTGCTGCACAAGGCTGTCGCGAACCGGCTGCACCGCGCCAAGAAGCGGCCGGGAGCGCACCGCGCGATCGGCGGGCTCGACGCAGGTCGACAAGATCATCAACATCGACCAGTCGCCGATCGGTCGCACGCCGCGCTCGAACCCGGCGACCTACACGGGGCTGTTCGACTCGATCCGCGACCTCTTCTCGAAGACCCAGGAGGCGCGCGCGCGTGGCTACAAGCCGGGTCGCTTCTCGTTCAACGTCAAGGGCGGCCGCTGCGAGGTCTGTCGCGGCGACGGCCAGATCAAGATCGAGATGCACTTCCTGCCCGACGTCTACGTGCCCTGCGAGCAGTGCGACGGCAAGCGCTACAACCGCGAGACGCTCGAGGTCCGCTTCAAGGGCAAGACGATCGCCGACGTGCTCGACATGGCGGTCGAGGACGCGCTCGAGTTCTTCCAGCACGTCCCGAAGATCAAGCGTCGGCTGCAGGCGCTGCACGACGTCGGGCTCGACTACATCCGGCTCGGCCAGCCGGCGACGACGCTGTCGGGCGGCGAGGCGCAGCGCGTCAAGCTCGCGACCGAGCTGGCGAAGGTCGCGACCGGGCGCACGCTCTACATCCTCGACGAGCCCACCACCGGCCTTCACTTCGCCGACGTCGAGCGGCTGCTCGAGATGCTCCAGCGGCTCGTCGACAGCGGCAACACCGTCGTCGTGATCGAGCACAACCTCGACGTCATCAAGACCGCCGACCGGCTGATCGACATGGGGCCCGAAGGCGGCGAGGAGGGCGGCCTCGTCGTGGCCTCCGGAACGCCCGAGCAGGTCTCCGCCACCGAGGGCTCCTACACCGGCCGCTTCCTCTCAGAGGTCCTCGAGCCGGCCAAGCCCGCCCCGAAACGGCGACGGCCGCCGCGCCCGAAGGTCGCGGCGGCCGCCTGAGTCGCTTTCGGCTCGGCCGCTCAGCCGGTCAGCGACCCGACTCGGATGGCGACGATTCGCGCGTCGGTTGCGACTGTCGCGCCGCCGGCGTAGCGATGGCACGAAAGCGTGGCCGATGTCGGCGCGTCGGTCGTCACCGCCAGTAGGTTGCCGATCGTGCGGTGGTCGTCCTCGCCGGTATCCGGAGCGATGCCTGTGGCGGCAACGTCGGTGCTCGAACCCGCCGCGAGTTGGCACTCCATGAACGTGTCGGTCCCGGCGTCGTTGTTGAGGTAGAGCTTCGACGACAGCACGTAGGAGCCGGCCGCGGGCAGATCCAGCGTGAGGACCTGTGTCATGGAGAGATCGCCGACGTCGACCGGGCCGGGGGTCGCGGCCTGGAACGCGTCGCTCGGTCCGCGCGTCCCTGTTTGGCCCGCGGGTCCTGCCGATCCCTGCGGTCCTGGCGGGCCCTGCGGTCCGGTCCCGCCGCGCAACGAACTCAGAGTCTTCTTGTTGATCTTCTTGATCGTGACCGCACGGTCCTTGAGCTTCTTGCCGGAGATGGTCCTGTTCTCGATGTCGGCGCCGTCGATCGTCGCGGCGGCGTAGCCCACGCCGCCGAGCGACACGAACAGAGCGATGCTGGCCACCACCAGAGCGGGCGACGGTCGTTGGATGCGCTTGCGCACGTGAGTTCCTCCTGGATAGGACCGGTCTCTCGCAGCCGGCTTGCGGCGAGGGTAACCCTGGGTACGGACGTCGGAAGGGCGTCGGACGAACGTCGAAGCGCGTGTGGTGGGTATGTCCGGGGCGCTCCTGCCAAGCTGCCCGCATGGACCTGGAGGCGGCGCGGACCTGGTGGCGGAAGTGGCGCTGGTATGAGCGAAATTCGCTGCCGGCGCGGCGGCTGGCGATCCATCGGGAGCTGGCGCGGCGGGGGGCGTTCGCGCGCTGGCCGATTCAGGGGGAGGTGCTGGAGCTGCTGCGCGAGGGGCGGCTGGAGGTGGGGGAGGGCGTGCTGTTCGAGCCGAACGTCTGGCTGACCGCCCCGGACCCCGCGCGGATCCGGATCGGCGCCGGCAGCTTCCTCAACATGGGCGTGATGGTCGCGGCGGTCGAGCTGGTCGAGATCGGCGAGCACTGCATGTTCGCCAACGGCTGCTTCGTGACCGACGGCGCCCACCGCTTCGACGATCCCGAGAAGCCGGTTCCGTGGCAGGGGTTCACCACCAAGGGACCGACGCGGATCGGCGACAACGTCTGGTGCGGCGCCAACGTCGTCGTCACCAGCGGGGTGACGATCGGCGAGCGGGCGGTGATCGGCGCCAACAGCGTCGTGACGAGCGACATCCCCGCGCACACGATCGCCGCCGGGGCGCCCGCCAAGCCGATCAAGCGGATCGAGTACGGCGCCTAGAACGACGAACGGCGGCGCCCGAAGGCGCCGCCGCGGTCGCGCGGCGGATCGGCCGGCGGAGCGCCGGCCGATCGCGACCTAGGGGTTGAACGTGTTCGCCACGCCGGCGACGAAGCACTTCGCGCCTGCGTAGTTGAGACCGAACACGGTGCCCTCGGTGTTGAGCGAGACGATCTCGCCGGACGGCGCCATCACGAAGCCCTCGTCGATGTCGGAGCTGACGTAGGTCTGGCCCCCCGTGCTGTACAGGTCGCTGATGTAGCGCTGGTCGAGCGGCGTTCCGGGCTCGAGCGCGTTGCCGGGCGAGCCGTCGTAGTCGTAGTCGTCGCCGTTCATCGCGGCGCCGCCGACCGTGGTCGCGGCGACAAGGCCGATCCTGTCGTCGCCGCTGGCGTCGCTGCACACCGCCGACACCGAGACCGGTCCGTTGGTGGCGATCACCGCGGACTCGCCGAGGTTGAGGCGCTTGTAGAACGAGATCTGTCCGGCCAGCGAGCTCGCGACGTTGGCGGTCTCGGCGGTGGTCGCGGCGCCGGCCGAGTCGGCGCGGACGGCCGACGGGACGGTCCCGAGCGTGCCGAGGTTCAGCTTCGCCCCGGTGATCGCGCCGTTCTTGATCTTCGCGGCCGTGACGGCGCCGTTCTTGAGCTTGGTGGCCGTGACGGCGCCGTTCTTGATCTTGGCCGAGGTGACCGCCTTGTTCTTCAGCTTGCTGCCGGCCACCGTGCCCTTCTTGATGTCGTTTCCGTTGATCTTGGCCGCGGCGTAGCTGGTGCCGCCGAGAGCGACGAACAGCGCGACGACAGACAGGGCCATTGCCGGGGACGGCCGGCGAATGTGCTTGCGCAAGGATTCCTCCTGATTAGTGGCCGGGTGGTTTGGGGGGACCGGCCTGTTGTGCCGCGAAGGTATGCGCGACTGCGCAAGGGTGAACGGGGAGGGAGACGGATACGAGCCTGTCTGCGGCGCGCGGCATGCACGACGAACGGCGGCGCCCGGGGGCGCCGCCGTGGTCAGGCTCGGGTGTCGCTTCGGTCTAGACGTCGAAGGCGACCCAGCGGAACGTCTCGCTGCCCGGGTCGAGCACCGCGTTGGTCACGTTGCAGACGTTGATCCGCACGTAGCCGGACGAGTCAGAGTTCTCCGTGGAGAAGGTGAGGCCGGTTGGCCAGGTCTGCTCGAACGTGACGGCAAAGGCGTCGTTGCGCATATCGGCGTTGGTCGGGTCGATGTTGATCGCGAACGCCTCGCAGGCGTTGGCGCCGATGCTGCCGAAGTCGAACGACTTGCTGCCCGCGCGGCGGCCGACGTCGTGTCCGGTCAGCGAGCCGTCCTGGACCTTCGCCGAGCCCACGGTGTCGTCGCCGATCGCGGTGGCGTTCGCGGCGGTCGCGGCGCTCTGCGCGTTGACGGCGTTCTGCGCGTTGGTCGCCGAGGCGGCGCTGGTGGCCTGGTCGGCCGTCGCGGCGCTGGAGACCTTGCCGAGCGTCGACTCCTTGACCTGGGTGCCGGTCAGCGTGTCGTTCTTGACCTTGCCGCCGGTGACCGCCTTGTCCTTGAGCTTCTTGCCGGCGACCGACTTGTTGACGAGACTCGATCCGTGGATCGTGGCGGCGGCGTACGAGATGCCGCCGAGCGAGACGAACAGGGCGACCATCGCGATGAGCGAGGTCGGGTTGAGGTTCTTGCGGATGGTGCGGTACATGTCGACCTCCTGGTCGGATGGTGTGCTTGACACCCGTCCAACCGGGGCGGCCGAGCCGAATTACGCGGGTCGGTCGAAAAGTTTCGGCCGCCCGTCCACGAAGGGACTATCCTGATGGCAGTCGGCCGCTACCCGTCCCCGGGAGTGGACCGCAATCGAAATGCCGACCGGTACCCGCAGGGACTGGAACGGAATGGCACAGGCCACAAAACCCCCGGGTCACGCCTCCCCGAGCGTGACGATCGTCGGCGCCGGCCGGCTCGGCTCCGCTTTGGCGCGGGCGCTGCGCGCCGCTGGCGTTGAGTTGGAGGGGCCGCTCGGGCGTGGCGCGCAGCCGCGGTTCGAGGTCGTGCTGCTGTGCGTGCCGGACTCCGAGATCGCGGCGGTCGCTGCGACGTTGGCGAAGCCGGGCGGCGAGGTCGTTCGCGCGGAGGGCGAGGCCACGGGCCCCGCGCTCGTCGGCCACGTCAGCGGCGCGACCCCGCTGACCGCGCTCGCCGGAGCCGGAACCGCCGCCTTCGGCCTCCACCCGCTGCAGACCTTCGCCGGCGGCGAGGGACCTGAGGCGTTCCAGGGCATCGGCGCCGCCGTCGCCGGCACGACGCCCGCCGCGCTGGCGGTCGCTCGCGACCTCGCGACGCGGCTCGGAATGGCGCCGATCGAGATCTCCGACGCCGAGCGCGCCGCCTACCACGCAGCCGCGTCGATCGCCTCCAACTTCCTCGTGACGCTCCAGTCCGCGGCCGAGCGGATCGCCGGCGGGGCCGGTATCGAGCCCGCCGACGCCCGCGCGCTGCTCGCCCCGCTGGTGCGCAGCACCGTCGACAACTGGGCCGAGCGCGGCCCCGCCGCCGCGCTCACCGGGCCGGTGGCGCGCGGCGACCACGCCACTGTCGCCCGCCAGCGCGACGCCGTCGCCCGCCACACGCCTGACCTGCTGCCGCTGTTCGACGAGCTGGTCGCGGGTACCGCCGCGGTCGCGCGCGGAGATGCCGGCGGGAGCGCCCGAGCCGGTCGCGCGGCCGCTGGAGCGCCGATTCCGGAAGCGAGCGTCGCGGCATGAGGACCGTCCGCACCGTCGCCGAGCTGCGCGCCGCGCTCGCCGCCCGCCGCGACGCGGGCCAGACGGTCGGCCTGGTGCCGACGATGGGCTACTTCCACGAGGGGCACCTGACGCTGATGCGGGCGGCGCGCGAGGCGTGCGACTGCGTCGTCGTGTCGCTGTTCGTCAACCCGACGCAGTTCGGCGCCGGCGAGGACCTCGACGCCTACCCGCGCGACGAGGCGCGCGACGCCGGGATGGCGTCCGCGGAGGGCGTCGACCTCCTGTTCGCGCCGTCGGTGGAGGAGGTCTACCCGGACGGGTTCGCGACCACCGTGACGGTCGACGGGGTCAGCGAGGTCCTCTGCGGCGACGTCGAGCGGCGCGGGCGCGGCCACTTCGACGGCGTCACGACCGTCGTCGCGAAGCTGTTCAACATGGTCCGGCCCGACGCGGCCTTCTTCGGCCAGAAGGACGCTCAGCAGGTCGTCGTGATCCAGCGGATGGTCCGCGACCTCGACATTCACGTGCGGGTCGAGACCGTGCCGACCGTCCGCGAGTCCGACGGCTTGGCGCTCAGCTCGCGCAATGCCTACCTGGAGCCGGCCGAGCGCGAGCGCGCCGTCGCGCTGTCCCGAGCGCTCGCCGCAGCCGAGCGAGCCGTCGAGCGGGGCGCCGTCGCCGCCGCCGAGGTGCTCGCGGCCGCGCGCGGCGAGCTCGACGCCGCCGGCATCGAGCCCGAGTACCTGGAGCTGCGCTCGACCACCGACCTCTCACCCGTCGAGCGCGTCAACGGCTCGACCCTGCTTGCCGTGGCCGCCCGCGTCGGGCGCGCCCGTCTGATCGACAACACCGTCCTCACCTCACAAGGAGCCTCCCCCGTATGAGACGCACGATGCTCAAGTCGAAGATCCATCGCGCCACGCTCACCGGCAGCGACCTCAACTACGTCGGGTCGATCACCGTCGACGCCGACCTGCTCGAGGCCGCCGACATCCGCGAGCACGAGCTGGTCCACGTGCTCGACATCGACAACGGCGCCCGCTTCGAGACCTACACGATCGCCGGCCGCCGCGGCTCCGGCGAGATGCAGGTCAACGGCGCCGCCGCGCGGCTGGTGCACACCGGCGACAAGGTGATCGTCGTCTCCTACGCGGAGTACGACGAGGCCGAGCTGGAGAGCTACGAGCCGCGTGTCGTCCACGTCGACGCCGACAACGGCATCGTCACCGTCGACGACGCCGTCGCGGAGCTGCTGTCATGAGCGCCCGGCCGAAGATCGCGACCGCCCCGGCGGCGAAGGGCAAGCCGGTCACGCTGTCGTCGCTGGTGGAGAAGAAGGCGCTCGGCGAGCCGATCGCGATGGTCACCGCCTACGACTACCCGGGCGCCCAGGTCGCCGAGGAGGCCGGCGTCGATGTCGTGCTGGTCGGCGACTCGGCCGCGATGACCGTTCTCGGCTACCCGAGCACCGTGCCGGTGTCGGTCGACGAGATGCTGATGCTGACCGCCGCCGTGCGGCGTGGGCTGAAGACCCCGATGCTCGTCGGCGACCTGCCGTTCGGCTCCTACGAGCGCTCCGACGAGCAGGCGATCGCGACCGCCCAGCGTTTCGTCAAGGAGGCGGGCTGCGACGCCGTCAAGCTCGAGCGCGGTGGGACCTCGGTCGACCGCGCCGCGGCGATCGTCGGCGCCGGCATTCCCGTGATGGGCCACGTCGGCCTGACGCCGCAGACGGCGACCGCGCTCGGCGGCTACCGCTCGCAGGGTCGCACCGCCGACCGGGCGCTCGAGGTCGCCCGCGACGCGCTGGCGCTCCAGGATGCGGGCTGCTTCGCGGTCGTCTTCGAGGCGATCCCGTCCGACCTCACCGACGAGCTGATGCCGCGGCTCGAGATCCCGGTGATCGGCATCGGCGCGGGCCCGTCGACCGACGGCCAGGTGCTCGTGATGCACGACCTGCTGGGGATCTACGACGGCCACGCGGCGCGCTTCGTCAAGCGCTACGCGGCGGTCCGCGAGGAGATGATCGCGGGCGTGCGCGCCTACGCCGACGACGTTCGCAAGCGCCAGTACCCGGCGCCCGAGCACGGCTACACGATGGCCCCCGACGAGCGTGCGCGGCTGCACGAGCTGCTCGACGTGGAGGTTCGCGGCTAGCTTCGCGGGAGCTACTTCCGGGCACTTGCCGAGTTGAAGTGGGGGAGGACCCCTGAACTCGACCCGAGGAGTGCCGATGTCCCGCAAGCGGAAGTTCCTGCCGTCGCCGGCGATGGCCGTTGCCCTGATCGCGCTGTTCACCGCGCTTGGGGGCAGTGCCTACGCGGCGCTGGTCGTGACCGGGAAGAACGTCAAGGACGGCAGCCTGACCGGCGTCGACTTCAAGAAGCGGTCGCTGCACGGATCGAAGCTGCGCGCGGACTCGATCGGCGGGGACGTCGTCAAGGAGTCGACGCTCGGGCCGGTGCAGGCGCTCGCCCACCAGGCCGTGGTGACCGGCGCCGGCGTGCTGGCGCGCGGGCGGGGCGTGACGGGCGTCGTGCGGACGGCGGCGGGCCGCTACGCGGTCACCTTCGACCGCGAGGTGCGCAGCTGCGTGTACGTCGCGACGGTCGGCGACGTCAGCGCGGCGGGGCCCGGCAACGGCAACGCAACGGTGGCGAGCAACGCGGCGAACGCGAACGCGGTCGACGTGCGCACCGTGACCTACAACTCGGCGGGCAACCCGGTCGACGAGAACCGGCCGTTCCACCTGCTCGTGAGCTGCTGAGGGGTTGGTGGGGCCGGGCTCGGACGTGGGGGGAGGGTGCGTCGTTCAGACTTGGGGGCGTGACTGAGGAGACGGACAACGCTGTCGCGACGGAGGCGATCGGAGCCGATCTGGCGCGGCGCCTTTCGCCGGGCGACGTCGTCCTGATCTCGGGCGACCTGGGCAGCGGCAAGACGACGCTGGTGCGCGGCGCGTGCCGGGCGCTCGGCGTGACCGAGCCGGTGACGAGCCCGACGTTCACGATCGGCCAGGTCTACGGGGGCGAGGTCGAGGTGGCGCATCTCGACCTCTACCGGCTGGAGTCGCTCGGCGGCGAGGACCCGTCGCTGCTCGACGACTACCTAACCCCGGAGCGGATCGGGTTCGTCGAGTGGCCGGGGATCGGCGAGGCGGAGATTGTCGGGGTGGTCGCGCGGGTGACGCTCGAGCACGCGGGGGAGGATCGGCGGCGGATCGCGATCGAATGGGGCGACGAGGCGGCTGGGAGAGCGGCGTGAACCTGCTCGGCATCGACACGGCGACGGCGGCGAGCGCGGCCTGTGTGCTGCGCGCCGACGGCGAGGCCTTCGAGGTCGAGCCGCCGCCGGAACGGCTCACCCAGCGACCCGGACACGCCGCCGAGCTGATGCCCGCGATCGCCGCGCGGCTGGAGGACGCGGGTCTCGACTGGGGCGATCTCGACGCGATCGCCGTCGGGGTCGGGCCGGGCATGTTCACCGGGCTGCGGATCGGGGTCGCGACGGCGCGGGGGCTGGCGAGCGCGACGGGGGCGGAGCTGCGGCCGGTGTCGTCGCTGGCGGCGCTGGCCGAGCGTGTTGGGGGGCCGGAGCCGGAGACGCCGTCGCTTGCCGTGCTCGATGCGCGTCGCGATGAGGTGTTCGCAGCGCTGTACGCGGGAGATGGCACCACCGCCTGGGAGCCGTTCGTGGCATCCCCGGAGGCGGTGGCCGAGCGGCTGCGCGCCGACGCGCTCGCGCCGCTGGCGGTCGGCGACGGCGCCACGCGCTACCGCGAGGTGCTGATCGCGGCGGGAGCGACCGTCGCGGCCGAGGACTCGCCCGCGCACGTCGTGCGCGGACTGTCGATATGCCGGCTGGCGGCGAACGCCGCGCCGGTCGCTGTCGAGGCCGTCCTGCCCGACTATCTTCGACTTCCAGACGCGAAGCCGAGGACCGCATGAACCCGCCACTGGAGATCAGGCCGCTCGCCTATGCCGACCTGCCGCAGGTCATCGCGATCGAGCGGCGGGCGTTCACGACGCCGTGGTCGCTGGCGATGTTCGTGCTCGAGCTGTCGAAGCCGTCGGGGGTCTGCCTGGCGGCGACCCGCGGCGGGCGGATCGTCGGCTACCTCGTCTGCTCGCGCTACGACACCGTCTGGCACGTGATGAACGTCGCCGTCGACCCGCGCCTGGTCCGCCAGGGAATCGCGAGCACGCTGCTGGAGCGGCTGTTCGCGCAGGCCGACGCGCCTGGGGAGCAGTACACGCTCGAGGTGCGGCCGTCGAACGAGCCCGCGATCGGGCTCTACGAGCGGTTCGGCTTCACCACCGCCGGCAAGCGGCCGGGCTACTACCACGACAACCGCGAGGACGCCCTGATCATGTGGCGCCGCGACGAGCCGGCGGAGGTCGCGGCCGGATGATCCTGGCGATCGAGACCAGCTGCGACGACACCTGCGCGGCGGTCGTCGGCGACGGCGGCGAGATCCACTCGAACGCGATCGCCTCGCAGGGCCTGCTGCACGAGCGCTACGGCGGGGTGGTGCCCGAGATCGCCTCGCGCCACCACCTCGAGCTGCTCGACGCGATCGTCGCCGACGCGCTCGAGGGGGCCGCGGCGACGCTCGCCGACGTCGAGCGGGTGGCCGTGACGCGCGGGCCGGGGCTGATCGGCGCCCTGCTGGTCGGCCTCTCGGAGGCGAAGGCGATCGCGGCGGCGCGGCGGCTGCCGCTGATCCCGGTCGACCACCTGCACGGCCACGTCGTCGCCTCGACGCTCGCGCCCGACCCGATCGAGCCGCCCTACCTCTGCCTGGTCGCGAGCGGCGGCCACACCTTCGTCGCCCGCGTCGACGACCCAAGCTCGTACGCGATCCTCGGCCAGACGCTCGACGACGCCGCCGGCGAGGCCTTCGACAAGGGCGCGCGGATCCTCGGGCTCGGCTACCCGGGCGGCCCGATCGTCGACCGCCTGGCGCGCGACGGAGACCCGGCGGCGTTCGACTTCCCGCGCTCGCTGCCGGACACCGAGAGCGGGCTCGACTTCAGCTTCTCGGGGCTGAAGACGTCGCTGCTCTACCGCGTCCGGGACCTCGGCGAGGTCGAGGCGAAGCGACGCCAGGCCGATCTGGCCGCCTCCTACCAGGCGGCGATCGTCGACTCGCTCGTCGCCAGGCTCGGTCAGGCGGTCGAGCGCGAGGGCCTCGATCGCGTCGCGCTCGGCGGCGGGGTGGCGGCCAACTCGGCGCTGCGCGCGGCGGCCGAGCGGCTCTGTGCCGACCGCGGCGCGCGGCTCTGGACGCCGCCGCTCGCGCTCTGCACCGACAACGCCGCGATGATCGGCGCCGCCGCGCGCTTCACCCCGGCGGTCGCCTACCCGGGCTACCTGGCCCTCGACGCCGCGGCGCGGCTGGGATAGAGGTGGGCGGGATGCCGACGGTCACGCTCTACGGGAAGCCGGGCTGCTGCCTCTGCGACGACGCTCGCGCCGAGGTCGAGCGGCTGCGCGCCCGCCACGGCTTCACGCTGGAGGAGGTCGACGTGTCGCTGCATCCGCGCCTGGCGCGCGACTACGGCGAGCGGATACCGGTCGTCGCGGTCGACGGCGACGAGGCCTGCGAGCTGGGCATCGACGCGGCCGCCGTCGAGCGCCTGCTCGCTAGAGTGGCCGGACCTTGAGCGTCCAGCCCACCATCCGTGCGGGAAGCGCCGAGGACGGCGAAGGCTCCGAGCGCCTCTCGCTCGGGGTCGCGGCGCGGCTCTCGCGCTACCTGCAGGTGCTGACCCAGGCGCGCAAGATGGGCAAGGAGACGATCTCCTCGCAGGAGCTCGCCGACTACACGCACGTCAACTCGACGCAGATCCGCCGCGACCTGTCCGGGTTCGGCAAGTTCGGCAAGCGCGGCGTCGGCTACAACGTCGACTCGCTCGTCGCGCAGATCCGCAAGATCCTGCGCACCAGCGGCCAGCACAACATCGCGCTCGTCGGCGCCGGCCACCTCGGCCAGGCGATCGCCGGCTCGGACATCTTCGCCGACCACGGGTTCCGTGTCGTGGCGATCTTCGACACCGACCCCGGCAAGGTCGGCAGCGCGATCAACGAGCAGCTGAAGGTGCGGTCGATCGAAGAGCTGGGGGACGCGGTCACCGACGAGAAGATCGTCGTCGGCGTGATCGCGGTGCCCACCGACGCCGCCCAGGAAGTCGCCGACGTGCTGGTCGGGGCGGGAGTGAAGATCCTCTTCAACTACTCCGAGGCGCTGCTGCAGGTGCCGCCGGAGGTCACGGTGCACACCTCCAGTCCCGCCGTCGACCTGCTCTACGCGCTCTACTTCTACCTGACCTGACCATGCTGGACATGGCCCGCGCGCGCGAGGTCTTCGAGGCCTCCGAGGACTTCACGGTCGGACTCGAGGAGGAGTTCCAGATCGTCGACCGCGAGACGCTGGCGCTGGCCCAGCGCTACGGCGAGCTGGCGGGCGCGGCTCAGGCCGACCCGGTCCTGGCCGACGCGGTCGCCGGCGAGCTGATCGAGTCGGAGATCGAGATCCGCTCCGGTCGCGGGCAGACCTTCGCCGACGCGGTCGCGGCCCAGCGCGACGCACGCGCGCGGCTGTTCGGGCTCGCCGCGGAGCGCGGGGTGCGGCTCGCCGCGACCGGCACCCACCCGTGGAGCCCGTGGCAGGACCAGCGGATCATCGACACAGACCACTACCGGCGCGTCGAGGAGGGGCTGAAGTACGTCGCCTGGCGCAACAACACCTTCAGCCTCCACGTCCACGTCGGCGTTCGCGGGGCCGACCGCGCGATCGCCGTCTGCGACCGGATTCGCGCGCTGCTGCCGGAGCTGCTCGCGATTTCGGCCAACTCGCCGTTCCTCGACGGGCGCGACTCCGGCCTGCACACCGCGCGCACGCAGATCTTCACCAAGAGCTTCCCGCGCTGCGGCATCCCCGACCCGTTCGGCGACTTCGCCACCTACGGCGACTTCGTCGACCTGCTGGTGCGGACCAACTCGATCGTCGAGCACACCCAGCTCTGGTGGAGCGTGCGGCCGCACCACGCCTACGGCACCGTCGAGGTGCGGATCTGCGACGCCCAGTCCGACGCGGCCGCCTCGGAGGCGCTCGCCGCCCTGATCGTGTCCTGCGTCGCCCAGGCGGCGCTCGACCACGACGCCGGCGTGCCGTTCGCCGACCCGCCGCCGCGGCTGGTCGAGGAGAACTTCTGGCGCGCGATCCGCTACGGCCTCGACGGCCGGATGCTCGACCTGGAGCGGATCGAGGAGTACCCGTCGGCGGCGATCGGCGAGCGGCTGCTCGCCTGGACAGCGCCGGCGCGCGCCGCGCTCGGCATCGAACCCGCGGTCGCCGGGGAGAACGGGGCGCAGCGTCAGCGACGCCAGCTCGCGGGCGGTGCCACGATGGAGGAGGTCTTCGCCGCGGAGGTCGAGACGGCGGGCCGTACATACGCGAACCCGGAGGTCAGGGCATGAACGACGAGCAGAGCGGACAGCCGACCGAGGCCGAGATGCAGGCGGCGCTCGAGGAGCAGATGCGCAACATCCGCGTCGAGGACGTCGTCGTCCAGACGACCGTGACGCTCGTCAACCTCGGCGCGCGCCGGCTCGGTCTGGCCGCCGCTCCGGGCGAGGCTCCCGGCGCCGAGCGCGACCTCGGCCAGGCGCAGCTCGCGATCGAGTCGGTGCGGGCGCTGCTGCCGCTGCTGCCGCCCGAGGTGACCGACCAGATCGGCCCGGCGCTTTCGCAGCTGCAGATGGCGTTCGCGCGCGAGGCGCAGGCCGCCGGTGGCGGAGCCCCCGCGGAGGCCGGCGCCGGCGAGGCCCCGCAGCCCGGCGCCCCGACCGCGGGCGAGGCCCCCGCCGACGCCGAGACGGCGGCCGCGGAGGCCGAGCGCGCGAAGGCGCGGGCCAAGATCTGGACCCCCGGCAGCTGACCGGCCCGCATTCGGCCGGACCGGCCGATAGACTGCCGCCGCTTTCGACCGGGCGGTTGCTGCACCAGTAGCTGACACGTGCGCGCATTTCGCGTGCGGCCCCCGAAGCCGCCCGATACCGAAGATCCACACGGAGGAATCCCCTTGACCGACTTTCTCACCGACCACGGCGTGCTCGTCGCGCTCGTATGCGCGGCGGCAGCCGTCGTCTACGGCCTAGTGACCACGCGTTGGCTGCTCGCCAAGTCCCCCGGCAACGACCGCATGCAGGAGATCTCCTTCGCGGTCCAGGAGGGGGCTCAGGCATACCTGAAGCGCCAGTACCAGATCATCGGCATCGTCGCGGTGATCCTGGCGATCATCCTGGCGATCGCGCTCGACATCGAGACCGCGATCGGCTTCGTGATCGGTGGTGCCTTCTCCGGTGCGGCGGGCTTCATCGGCATGAACGTGTCCGTGCGTGCCAACGCCCGTGTCGCCGAGGCGGCCCGCGGCGGCATCGGCAACGCGCTCAACGTCGCCTTCAAGGGCGGCGCGGTCACCGGCATGCTCGTCGCCGGCCTGGCGCTGCTCGGCGTCGCCGGCTACTACGGCATCCTCCGCCTCTTCGACGTCGATCAGAAGGACGCGATCGACGCGCTCATCGGCCTCGGCTTCGGTGGCTCGCTGATCTCCGTCTTCGCCCGACTGGGCGGCGGCATCTTCACCAAGGCCGCTGACGTCGGCGCCGACATCGTCGGCAAGATCGAGGCCGGCATCCCCGAGGACGACCCCCGCAACCCGGCGGTCATCGCGGACAACGTCGGCGACAACGTCGGCGACTGCGCCGGCATGGCGGCCGACCTCTTCGAGACCTACGCGGTCACCGCCGTCGCGGTCATGCTGCTCGGCGTCCTGACGTTCAACCAGATCGATGCCGTCGCGGTCTACCCGCTCGTCATCGGCGGTGTCTCGATCATCGCCTCGATCATCGGCACCTACGCGGTGCGCAGCGAGGCCGGGAACGTCGAGCGGGCGCTCTACCAGGGCCTGATCGTCTCCGGCGTCCTCGCCGCGATCGCCTTCCTGCCGGTGTCGCTGTGGCTGATGGACGACCTGTCCTTCATCCCGGACGCGTCGAACCTGCTGACCGGCGGCCTCGACGGCGCGCCGACCGGCATGGACATCTGGTTCTGCACCCTGATCGGCATCGGCATCACCGCGCTGCTGTTCGTGATCACCGACTTCTACACCTCGACCCGCTTCCGTCCGGTGCGCAGCACGGCGAAGGCGTCCGAGACCGGTCACGCCACGAACATCATCCAGGGCCTCGCCCAGGGCTTCCAGGCCACGGCCGCTCCGGCGATCGTGATCGCAATCGGCATCCTCGTCGCCAACGAGCTCGGCGGCATCTACGGCATCGGCGTCGCCGTGATGGCGCAGCTGTCGCTGACCGGCCTGATCGTCGCGCTCGACGCGTTCGGCCCGATCACCGACAACGCCGGTGGCATCGCCGAGATGGCGGAGCTGCCCGAGGCGGTCCGCAACATCACCGATCCGCTCGACGCGGTCGGCAACACCACCAAGGCCGTCACCAAGGGCTACGCGATCGGCTCCGCCGTGCTCGCCGCGCTCGTGCTGTTCGCCGCCTTCGTGGAGGAGCTGACGGTCGAGGCCGACAAGAAGCTCGAGATCCTCGACGGCTTCGACATCTCGCAGCCCGAGGTGCTCGTCGGCCTGCTGATCGGCGGCATGATGGTCTACCTGTTCTCGGCTCTCTCGATCGAGTCCGTCGGCCGTGCCGGCGGCGGCGTGGTCGAGGAGGTCCGGCGCCAGTTCCGCGAGAAGCCGGGCATCATGGACGGCACCGAGAAGCCGGACTACGCCCAGTGCGTCGGCATCGTGACCAAGGCCGCCCAGCGGGAGATGATCCTGCCGGCCCTGATCCCGATCGTCATCCCGGTCGTCGTCGGCCTGCTCAGCTACCAGGCGCTCGGCGGCCTGCTGATCGGCGTCATCGTCGTCGGCTTCTTCGCCGCGGTCTCGATGACCTCCGGCGGCGGCGCGTGGGACAACGCCAAGAAGCTGATCGAGGACGGCGAGTTCGGCGGCAAGGGATCGCTGGCCCACGAGGCCTCGATCACCGGCGACACCGTCGGCGACCCCTACAAGGACACCGCCGGCCCCGCCATCAACCCGATGATCAAGGTCGCCAACATCGTGGCCATCCTGATCATCCCGTTCCTGGTCTAACCCACCTCGAACACCCGCTTCGCCCGAGGGGCCGGCATCCGCCGGCCCCTCGTCGTTACTGCGTGGAATCGCGCGCTGGTCCAGGCCGCGCCGCTCTTGCCGCTTGAGTCGCCCATCGGGCTAGGGACAGACCGCGCGGCCGCGGGTCCTGCCTCCGGTGGCGTTTTCCGTGCTCGTCTTCGCTGCGACTTCGCCCCGTCCCTGGCGCGGATTGCCGGGGTGGGCTCTCGCGTGGTCAGACGGGAGGGGCTTCGCTCCGCTGCGACTGCGCGCGTAAAGCCGCCACCGTCGCCACCCGCGGAAGGATGGCTACAACTAGCTACTTCTGATGGCGCTACAGGGTGGCGCTATGATCTGGCTATGGCAACTCAGACGGCCACGATTCGTGTTACCCGCGAGACGCGAGACCTACTTGCTCGCCAGGCGAACGAGCGCGGAGTCTCGTTGTCGGCCATGTTGGCTGAGTTGGCCCGCGATGTCGCCCGCGAGGCCGTCTTCCGCTCGGAGCGGGAAGCAACTCGCGCAGATGCCGCCAACGAAGCGGCGATAGCCGAGGCTCGCGACTGGGAGGCGACCCTCGGCGATGGAATCGACTGAGCCTCGCCGCGGCGAGATCTGGCTCGTCTCGTTCGGCGCTGCAAAGAGGGGGGAGCCTGGGAAGAACAGGCCGGCGCTCGTCGTCTCCGTAGACGAGATCCTGGCTGGATTGGAAGACGAGCTGATTGTCGTCGTCCCGCTCTCAAGCTCCCGCGCGCCCTCCCTGTTGCGTCCTGAGGTCTCGCCCGACGAAGGCATCGACAGCCCAAGCGCCGCAGTCTGTCGGGGGGTTCGAGCCGTAGCCCGTCGGCGTCTACTACGTCCGATCGGAAAAGCAAGGCCCGACACTCTGCGAGAAGTCGAGACGGCACTCGCCACCATCCTCGGTATCGAGAGTTAGCACTGCGGCCGAGATTCGTCAGGCAGATCGACGCGGTTACTGCGTGGAATCGCGCTGTGGTCCGGCGGTGCGGCTCTGGCCGTCAGACGTTTCGGGTTAGGGATCGGCCGCGCGGCCGCGGGTCCTGCCTCCGGTGGCGTTTTCCGTGCTCGTCTCCGGCCAGGACTCCGCCCCGTCCCTGGCGCGAATTGGATCAATGGGCTCTCACGTGGTCAGACGGGAGGGGCTGCGCCTGGACCTACGACTGCGCGCGCAAAGCCGCCACCGTCACCACCCGCGGAAGCGGCGTCTACGGACCCACTACTGCGGCGCCTTCCCCTCTGGTCCGTCGGTGCCGGCCGAACAGGCCCTTACTCTCGCGGAATGGAACCGCCTATGGGGGACGACAGGCTGCGGCTATGGGCAAGGGAGCATTTGGTCTACGAGGGCCGAATGCTTGCTTTCACGGCGACTCGCCTCGCCGAGCGCGAGGGTATTCCGCCAGACCCAGACTCAAATGCGCTTCTTGAGTCGTTCGTTGTACATGTCCGCTGCCTCAGTGGCTTTCTCTGGGGTGGACGCCGCAGGAGATATCCGATGGATGCCTTCGCTGAGGACTTCTGCCCACCTGGAGACTGGTGCGAGCGGCGACCAAGTTTGCCTCCCAGCCTTTCGAAGCTCGATGAGATGAATCGCATAGGACCTGAGGTGGTTCATCTTTCGTATGACCGACTCAAAGTGAGCGATTCGTCCAAGCCCTGGAACTGTGGCGAGATCCTTGATGACCTGTTCGCCCACACCACCACAGTCGGATCGGCCTCTGTCGCAACCGGCGCGACCTACGGGGTGGCGGTACGCAGCGCAAGCGTTGCGTTTCCCAGCCTCGACATAGGTAGCTAGGGGGCTACCGACGCGAACGATTTGAATCGTTAGGCCGCTTCCGCGGGTGGCGACGGTGGCGCTTTTGCGCGCGCAGGCGCAGCGGAGCGAAGCCCCTCTCGTCTAACCACGACAGCGCCCTACACCGCAAGCCGCGCCAGAGACGGGGCGAAGTCGCAGCGGAGACGAGCACGGAAAACGCCAACGGAGGCAGGACCCGCGGCCACCGACGCCGATCCCTAGGCGGTTGAGGGGCCTAACCCGCCTCACCCAGGAGTAGCTTTCCCGCGTCATGGCCGAGTGGCGACCGAAGGCGGCGGGGTTGGAGCGGGTGCTGGGGACCGGCGCGCTGTTCAGCACCGCGTACGGCAACGTCGGCAGCTCGATCTACTACGCGCTCGGCCTGGTGGCGGTGTTCGCGCTGGGGCTCACGCCGGTCGTGTTCGCGATCGCGGGGCTGATCTTCATCGCGACCGCGGCGACGTATACCGAGGCCACGACGATGTACCCGGAGGCGGGTGGGTCGTCGTCGTTCGCGCGGCGGGCGTTCAACGAGTTCTGGTCGTCGCTGACGGCGTGGGGCCAGATGCTCAACTACATCATCACGGTCGCGATCTCGGCCTTCTTCCTGCCGCACTACCTGGGGATCGTCTGGGAGCCGTTGATGCGAGTCGCCGGGCGACATCGTCGTCGCGATTGGGGTCGTCGCGTTTCTGGCGGTCGTCAACGTCGTCGGGGTCAAGGAGGCGGCGGGGCTGAACATCTTCCTGGCGGTGATGGACTTCGTCACCCAGGTGGGGCTGGTGGTGCTGGGGCTCTTCCTGGTGTTCTCGCCCGAGGTGCTGGTCGAGAACGTCGACTTCGGCACGTCGCCGACGGTGACGGACTTCCTGATCGCGATCCCGGTCGGGATGGTGGCGTTCACCGGTATCGACACGATCTCGAACATGGCCGAGGAGGCCAAGGACTACGGCAAGACGATCCCGCAGTCGATGCGGGCGGTGGTCGTCGCGGTGATGACGATCTCGCTGACGCTGCCGATGGTCGCCCTGTCGGCGATGCCGGTCGTGGACGGCGAGACCACGCTCGGGCTGACCGAGGAGGAGGGCGGCTACGCCGACAATCCGATCCTCGGCGTCGTCGAGAACATCGACCTCGGCCCGCTGCAGGGCGCCGCGGAGATCTACGTCGGGCTGCTCGCCGCGACGATCCTCCTGGTCGCGACCAACGCCGGCCTGATCGGGCGTGTCGCGGCTGACGCTACTCGATGGGGCAGTACCGCCAGCTGCCGTCGGTGCTGCGCAAGCTGCATCCGCGCTTCCGCACGCCCTACATGGCGATCATCGTGTTCGGGACGATCGCCTGCCTGGCGATCTTGCCCGGCGAGGCGACGTTCCTCGGGACGATCTACGCGTTCGGGGCGATGCTGTCGTTCACGATGGCTCACGCGTCGGTGATCGCGCTGCGGATCAAGGAGCCGGACCACGAGCGGCCGTGGAAGGGGCGCGGCAACATCCGCATCCGCGGCGTCGAGCTGCCGCTCTATGCGATCTTCGGCGGCCTGGGGACCGGCCTGGCGTTCGTCGCGGTCAGCCTGCTCAACATCCAGACGCTGATCGCCGGAGTGATCTGGTTGACGCTCGGCATGACGCTCTACGTCCTCTACCGGCGCAACCAGGGGCTGACGCTGACCGAGACGCGCAAGATCGTGACGCCGAAGCCGGCGGTAGAGCACGAGGTCGAGTACGAGTCGGTGCTGGTCGCCTTCGAGGACGGCGCACTACTCCGAGGAGGCGATCGCCACGGCGGCCAAGCTCGCGGCGCGCCGCCGCCGCGGCATCCACGTGCTCGTGACGATCACCGTCCCGGCGAACCTGCCGATCGACGCGGCGCTGCCGGCGCAGGAGAGCAGGGCGCAGCAGACGATCGACGCGGCGCGCGTGCGCGGCGGACGGCGCGTGACCGGCCACTGGGAGAAGGTGCGCGCCGGCGAGGCGGGGCGGCGGATCGTGCTCGAGGCGCGCGAGATCCGCGCCCGCGCGATGGTGATGGCGCTGCCGCCGAAGCGGACGGGGTCGTCGGTCTTCGGGCGGACGCTCGAGACGGTCCTGGCGGAGCGGCCCTGCCGCGTGATCATCGACTCGTCGCCGGGGCCGCGGACCCGGACGGCGGCGTAGCATCGGCGCCGTGAGGTCGTACGCCGTCTCGCAGCTGGTGCTCGGCGGCTTGCTCTGCGCCGTCGGGATCGCCGTCCTCGTGCGGACGCTCGCCGCCGGTGGCGGGGCGCTCGCGCTCGGCGTGCTGGTCGGCGGCGGGTTCGCGGTGCTGGGCGCGGCGCGGCTCTGGCTCGCGCTGCGCGCCGGTGCCGGTGCCGGCACGGAGGGCGGGCAGTGACGGCCGGCGGCGACGGCGGCGCCCCGCGGGGCGAGGCGGGCGGCTCCGAGCGGGCGACGGCGCGGATGCGCGCCCGTCTGCGCACCGGCTCGGAGGGCGCCGAGGCGCGGATCGAGCGCGGTCTCGGCGCGCCGGCGCTGTTCGCGATCGCCGCCGGCGCGGTCGCCTCGTCGATCTTCTTCGCGCTCGGGATCGTCGCCCGACGAGGCGCTCGCGCTGACGCCGCTCGCCTTCCTCGCCGCGGGCGCCTTCTTCGTGCTGACGATGCTGACCTACCTCGAGGGCAGCTCGCTGCACGCCGAGCGCGGCGGCGCGTCGATGTTCGCCCGCTACGCGTTCAACGAGCTGTGGAGCTTCGTCGCGGGCTGGGCGATCCTGCTCGACTTCCTGATCGTGATGGCGCTCGGCTCGCTGGCCGTGTCGGGCTACGTCGGCGTCTTCTGGCACGTGCCGTCGGAGGCGGGCTACGAGCTGGTCGTCGCGGCGGCGGTGCTGGTCTGGGTCGCGTGGGCGAACGTCCGCGGCCAGACCGCCGACCGCTACAAGCGCGTGCTGTGGGTGGTGCTGGGAGCCGTCGTGCTGACCTCCGGGATCGTCGTCGTCGGTCTGCTCCAGTTCAACGACTACGCGGCGCTCGTCGACTCGATCGACCTCGGCACCACGCCGACCTGGGGCGAGCTGGCCCTCGGCGCGATCGTCGCCGGCGTGGCGCTGACCGGGATCGAGTCGGCCTCGGGGCTCGCGGGCGAGCTGCGGGTCGGCCGGCGCGGGCTGAAGCGGGTCGGCGCGGTCGCCGGGATCGGCATGCTGGCGCTCTACGTCGGGATGGCTCTGGTGGCGGTGCTGGCGCTGCCGGTCGAGCAGGGGCAGTCCGCGCTGAGCACGGAGTTCGTCGAGGCCCCGGTCGTCGGCATCGTCGACCAGTTCGATCCAGAGTGGGCCGGCGACGCGTTGCGCTACGTCGTTGGCGCGGTGGGCGCGGTGGTCCTGCTGCAGGCGGTCAACGGCCAGATGCTGGGGATCGGCCGGCTCGCCTACTCGCTCGGCACCAACCGCCAGATCCCGAGCCTCGCGGCGCGGCTGAGCGGCACCCACGGCACGCCGTACGTCGCGATCTCGATCGCCGCGGCGATCGCCTTCGCGCTCTCCTGCTCCGCCGACGCCGAGTGGCTCGCCGGGATCTTCGCCTTCGGCGCGACGCTCGCGTTCACGCTCGCCCACCTGTCGGTCGTCGTGCTGCGCTACCGCGAGCCCGACCGCGGGCGGGCGTTCCGGGTGCCGCTGAACGTCCGCGTCGGCGGTGGCGACCTGCCGCTGCCGGCGGTCGCCGGGGCGCTGCTCGGCGCGGCGTCGTGGGTGACGGTCGTCGTGCTGCACGAGGGCGCGCGCTATGTCGGCGGCGGCTGGCTGGTCGCCGGGCTGGCGATGTACGTGATCTATCGCAAGCTGCAGGGCAAGTCGCTCACCCAGCGCTTCACGATCCCGGAGGCGGCGCTGCGCGAGGTGCGCGCCGTCGAGTTCGGCAGCATCCTGGTGCCGGTGTTCGGCGGGCGGCTCGACGACGACATCGTCGGCACGGCGGGTCGGCTCGCCGCCGAGCAGGCCGACGAGGGGGAGGGGGCGATGCTCGAGGTGGTCTGGGTGTTCCAGATCCCGATGTCGCTGCCGATCGACGGGCGCGTGCCGGAGGAGAAGATCGCCGCCGCGCGCAAGGCGCTGCTGCGCGCGAAGGAGGTCGGCGAGGAGTACGAGGACGTCGAGGTGTCCACGGCGATGGTCCGCGGCCGCTCGGTCGGGGCGGCGATCGTTGCGGAGGCCAAGCGGCGCGGTGTCGAGGCGATCGTGCTGGCCGCCGAGGCCCCGACGCGGATCCGCGGTGGGGCGATCCTCGGCGGTCGCGGGATCGGCAGCGACCGCTTCGCGGGCGACTTCACGCGCTATGTCGTCGAGAAGGCTCCCTGCAAGGTGATCCTGACCGCGCCGCCGGCCGACGACGACCCCGCGACGGAGGAGCATCCGGTCGCATCCGAGCCGGCCTGACACGCACCATTCAGCGCTATTGTGCGCCCAATGTTCGTTTTGATCGTGGGTTGTGGCCGAGTTGGCTCGTCGATAGCCAAATCGATGCTCGCTGACGGCCACGAGGTCTCGGTGCTCGACGAGAACCCGGAGGCGATCGCGCTGCTCAACCGCGGCCAGGACCAGAGCTGGGAGGACCTCGGCGGTTCGTTCACGGTCGGGACCGCGCTCGAGATCGACGCCCTGCTGCAGGCCGGCGTCGAGCGCGCCGACGCCTTCGTCGCCTCGACCGACGGCGACAACACCAACCTCGTGATCGCCCAGATCGCCCAGCGGCGGTTCGACGTCGAACGCGTCGTCGTGCGCGTGCTCGACCCGGGTCGGGCCAAGTGGTACGCCGAGCAGGGCCTGCAGACGATCTGCCCCACCCAGACGGCGATCGAGCTGCTCGAGGCCGCCGTGCGCGGCCAGATTCGCTTCGAGGGCGTCGCGGGCTGATGTACGCGCTGATCGTCGGAGCCGGCAAGGTCGGCTGGAACCTCGCGCGCGAGCTGCTCGACAAGGAGCACGAGGTGACGATCGTCGAGGCGAACCGGCGCCGCTACGAGACCGTCGAGGAGGAGCTCGAGCACGCGATCCAGTACGGCGACGGGACCGAGCTGTGGGTTCTCGAGCGCGCCGGGATCGAGCGCGCCGACCTCGTCGTGGCGGTGACCGGCGACGACGAGGACAACATCTTGATCTGCCAGATGGCGACCGAGAAGTACGGCGTCGACCGCGTCGTGGCGCGCTGCAACAACCCGCGCAACCTGCAGCACTTCGAGCTGCTCGGCATCAAGCCGGCGGTCTCTGCGACCGACCTGATCCTGCGCCTGATCGAGCACGAGGTGCCGAAGTACGGCCTCGTCCACCTGCTCGACCTCAAGGAGGAGCGGCTCGAGATCATCGAGATGGAGGTCGGCGAGGGCTCCCCGGCCGACGGCGTCAGGGTGTCCGACCTCGGCCTGCCGGAGGGCTCGCTGGTGATCTCGATCCTGCGCGACGGAGGCGGCTTCGTCCCCGCCGGCGACTCGGTGGTCAAGGCCGGCGACGAGGTTCTCGTGGTCCTCGACATCGGGCTCGAGGATGCCGTCACGCAGCGCTTCCTGGGCCGCTCCGAGGCGGCCTGAGCCGTGGCTGAGCACGAGGTCGACCATCTGCTAATCGGCGGCGGGCTGGCGGCCGCGAACTGCGCCCGCTGGCTGCGCGAGGAGGGCGGGCCCGACAGCTCGATCATGCTCGTCGGTCGCGAGCTCGACCCGCCGTACAACCGGCCGCCGCTGTCGAAGGGCTACCTGCGCGGCAGCGAGAGCAAGCAGGACGCGCTCTTTCGCCCCGACGAGTGGTGGGGTGAGCAGGACATCGAGCTGCTGACGCGGACGAGCGTGATGAAGCTCGACACCGAGGCGCGCCTCGCGACGCTGTCGAACAAGGACACCGTGCGCTTCGACAAGGCGCTGATCGCGACCGGGGCGAACGTCCGCCGGCTGCGCGTCGACGGCGCCGAGCTCGACGGCATCCACTACCTGCGCGCCTTCGCCAACTCCGACTCGATCCGCGCCGACGTCGAGAACGCCGAGCGGGTCGTGCTCGTCGGCGGCAGCTACATCGGTTGCGAGTGCGCGGCGTCGATCACCGCCGCGTTCGGCGCCCAGTGCGTGATCGTGATGCAGGAGGCCGAGACCTTCGACCGCCAGTTCGGCTCCGAGGTCGGCGGCTTCTTCCACCGCGTGCTGAACGAGCACGGGGTCGAGATCCACGGCAGCGACGAGCTCGACCGCTTCGAGGGCGCCGACGGCAGGATCACCCACGTCCACACCAAGGGCGGCCTGGAGATCGACTGCGACGCGGTGATCATCGGCGCCGGCGTGATGCCAGACGTGATGCTCGCGCGCGCCGCCGGGCTGGAGATCGGCGAGAGCGGGGGAGTCGCCTGCTCGTCGAAGCTCGAGACCTCGGTCCCCGGCATCTACGCGGCCGGCGACATCTGCGAGTACGACAGCGTCGTCCACGGCCGCCGGCTGCGCGTCGAGCACTGGGACGTCGCCTTCAACCAGGGCAAGACCGCCGCGCTCAACATGCTCGGCCGCGACGTCGACCACGACGTCGTCCCCTACTTCTTCTCCGACATGGCCGACTGGGCCTCGATGGAGTACGTCGGGCCCGGCGACGGAACGCCCGTGATCCGCGGCTCGCTCGACGCCGGCGACTTCACGGCCTTCTACGTGGGCGACGACGGCGCCGTCACCGCCGCGCTGACCGTCGGCCGCTCCGACGACCTCGAGCACGCACGGCGATTCATCCGGGAGAAGGCCAAGCCCGCTCCCTCAGCGCTCGCCGACGAGGCGAGCGATCTGTCGAGTCTCTAGGGAACCCTTCTAAACCCGAGACTTAGTTACTGCGGGGCAGGGACTCGAACCCCGATAGCCGGCTCCAGAGGCCGGAGTCTTGCCGATTAGACGACCCCGCAGTGCGTGCGACAGGTCCAGGATATCCAGGATCGGCCGGAGGGTTCCGTCCGGTGGGGGCCATAGTATATGCGCTATGACTCGGCCTGTCTACGACTGGGACGCGATCCGCGCCTTCTACGAGGACGGGCACTCCCTGATCGAGTGCCGGGAGCGGTTCGGGTTCTCTAAGGGAGCCTGGAACAAGGCGATCAAGCGTGGCGACGTGATCCCGCGGCGTGGCAGGGAGCCGGGGCGAACGCGGAGGCAGGTAGAGAGGATGCTGGCGGACGGCGCGAGTCAGGCCGACATCGCGCGTGAGCTGGGACGCACCCCGGCAGCGATCTCCCACCACGCGAAGGAGCTCGGTGTTCCGGTTCGCGTGGATTGCGCGAGGAGATACGACTGGCAGGAGGTTCAGCGCTACCACGACATGGGACATAGCGCGCGCGAGTGCATGGCACGTTTCGGCTTCAGCTCGGAGACGTGGCACCAGGCCCGCCTGCGCGGCGATCTGTGCACTCGCCCGGCAGCGGCACCGATCTCCACCTATCTGGTCAAGGGGCGCCGGGTCGCGCGCAGCCATCTCAAGGGCCGCCTGCTCGCCGAAGGGCTGAAAGAGAGCCGCTGCGAGGAGTGTGGGCTGGACGAGTGGCGGGGGAGGCCGCTGCCGCTCCAGCTTCACCACGTCAACGGGGACGGAGACGACAACCGGTTGGAGAACCTGCGGTTGCTGTGCGCGAACTGCCACAGCCAGACGCCGAACTGGTCGGCGAAGAACAAGGGTCGGCCACGGCTGCCGCGCGGGGCGGTGTGGATCAGGAACGTGCCGCACCGGCGGCTGCCGGTGCGCGGGACGTGCTCGTGAGGGGCTGACCGGGGCCGCCCGGGCGACGGTCCGTCGCGGACGGCTCGGCGCTCAGGCCGCCTGCTCGCGCCCAGTCGCGGTAGAGCGCGGCATACGCGCCGCCGGCGGCCGAGGAGCTCGTCGTGGGTGCCCTGCTCGGCGATGCGGCCGTGGTCGAGGACGACGATCCGGCCGGCGTCGCGGATCGTCGAGAGGCGGTGGGCGATGACGATCGCGGTGCGGCCGGCGAGCAGCCGGCGCAGGCCCGCGCTCGATGCCGGCCTCGGTGTGGACGTCGACGTTCGAGGTCGCCTCGTCGAGGATCAGGATGCGCGGGTCGGCCGCGGCCGCGCGGGCGAAGGCGACGAGCTGGCGCTGGCCGGCCGAGAGCTGGGCGCCGCGCTCGCCGACCTCGGTGTCGTAGCCGTCCGGGCAGCCGCTCGATGAACTCGTGGGCGCCGACCGCGCGCGCCGCCTCCTCGATCGTCCTCGGCGGGCGCGTCGTCGTCGGCGCCGAAGGCGATGTTGTCGCGGATCGTGCCCGAGAACAGGAAGCTCTCCTGCGGGACGATCCCGAGCTGGGAGCGCAGCGAGCGCTCGCGTCACGTCGCGCAGGTCGTGGCCGTCGATCAGGACGCGCCCCTCGGTCGGGTCGTAGAAGCGGGCGACGAGCTTCGCCAGCGTCGACTTGCCGGCGCCGGTCGACGCCGACGAGCGCGACGGTCTGGCCCGGCGGGATGTCGAGCGATACGCCGTCGAGCGCCAGCGCGTGCCCCGCGCCGCCGTGCCGTCGCGCCATCTCGCCGCCCGGCGCCCCGTAGGCGAACGACACGTCGTCGAAGACGATCTCGCCGCGGATCGCGCGGCAGGTCGATCGCGTGCTCGGCGTCGCGGACGTCGGGCTCCTCGTCGAGCAGGTCGAAGATCTTGTCGAGCGCCGCCATCCCGGACTGGTAGGTCGTGTAGAGCTGCGACAGCTGCTGGATCGGGTCGAAGAAGCTCTGCAGGTAGAAGACGAACGAGGCGAGCACGCCGATCGTCGACCGCGCCCGTCGAGCACCTGGTTGCCGCCGTAGAGCAGGATCGCCGCGGTGGCGATCGCCGACAGCAGCTCGACCGACGGGAAGTACGCCGCGTTGAGGTAGACGGTCGTCATGTTCGCGTCGCGGTTCTCGTCGTTGAGCCCCGCGAACTGCTTCTCGTGACGCGGCTCCTGGCCGAACGCGCGCACGATCCGCACGCCGGACAGCGTCTCCTGCAGGTAGGCGGTGACCAGCGCGATCTTCTCGCGCGTCAGCGCGGTAGGCGTCGGCGGAGGCGATCCGGAACAGCGACGCTGCCGACGAACAGCACCGGGAAGACGAGGAAGGTGACGAGCGCCAGGCTCGGCGTCGAGCCAGAGCAGGATCGCGGCCGTGCCGATCAGCGTCAGCGACGACGCGAACAGCGTCACGATCGCCGTCGGTCACGAGCGAGTCGAGCGCCTGCACGTCGTTGGTCAGGCGCGAGATCAGGACGCCGGAGCGGTTGCGCGAGTAGAAGCCGATCGACAGCGTCTGGAGGTGGGCGAAGATCCGCCGCCGCAGGTCGGCGAGCGCGCGCTGGCCGACCCAGCCGGTCAGGTAGGTCTGGGCGTAGGTGGCCGCCGAAGTTGATCGCCGCGGCGGCGAGGAACGCGACGGTGATCCAGGTCAGCGCGCTCGACGTCGCCGGCGAGGATGCCGTCGTCGATCGCGCAGCCCGAGCAGGTAGGGGGGAGCGAGCGCGGCGCGCGGTCGCGAGCGACGAGCGCGACGAACATCAGGACGACGCGTGCCGCGGTAGGGGCGCAGCAGGGCGAGCAGCTTGCGCAGCTTGCGGCGTTCGGCCGCGCTCGCCGCGGATCGTCGTCCAGGTGGAGCGCGGGCTCACATGCCCGGCCACCTCGCGCTCCTCGTCGGCGCGCGTCAGGAAGACCTGGTCGGGCAGGCCGCGCTCGGCGATCTCGCGGTAGAGGTCGGACGCCTCGATCAGCTCGTCGTGGCCGCCGCGCGCGGCGATGCGCCCGCCCTCGAGCACGACGATCTCGTCGGCCAGGGCGAGCGTGGAGAGGCGGTGGGCGATGACGAAGGTGGTGCGGCCGCGCATGACCTCGCGCGAGCGCCTGCTTGATCTTGGCCTCGGTCGTCGCGTCGACGCTCGACGTCGCGTCGTCGAGGATCAGGATGCGCGGCTGGGCGAGCAGCGCGCGGGCGATCGCGACGCGCTGGCGCTGGCCGCCGGAGAGCGTCAGGCCGCGCTCGCCGACGCGCGTGTCGTAGCCGTCGGGCAGCTCGGCGACGACACTCGGCCAGCCCGGCGCGCCGCGGCGGCGTCGACGACCTCGTCGTCGGTCGCGTCGGGGCGCGCGTAGGCGATGTTCTCGCGCAGCGAGGCCGAGAACAGGAACGCGTCGTCGGAGACGAGCGCGATCTCGCGGCGCAGCGACGGCGAGGTCGACGTCGCGCACGTCGGCGCCGTCGATCAGCACCGAGCCGGCGGTCGGGTCGTAGAGCCGCGGGATCAGGTTGACGAGCGTCGTCTTGCCGGCTCCGGTCGCGCCGACGATCGCGACCGTGCGCCCGGCCGGCGACGTCGAGGTCGATGTCGCGCAGCACCGGCTCGGCGGCGCCCTCGTAGCGCGAACGTCACGCCGCGCAGCTCGACGTGGCCGCCGCCGGCGGGCAGCGGCGGCGCGTCCGGCGGCGAGGTCAGCCGCGGCTCGCGGTCGAGGATCTCGAAGATCCGGTTGCCCGACGCGACCGCGCGCTGGGCCATCCCGAGCGCCATGCCGAGCATCCGCATCGGCCCGGTCAGCATCAGCACGTAGCCGTAGAAGGCGACGAAGTCGCCGACGCTGATCGTCCCGTCGATCGCCTGGCGGCCGCCGACGAGCACGATCGCCGCCAGGCCGAGCTGCGGCAGGAAGCCGATCGCACGGGTTGTAGAAGGCGCGCAGGCGCGTCGAGCACCATCGACTGGTCGAAGACGCGCCGCACCGAGTGGTGGAAGCGCCGCAGCTGGCGGTGCTCCTGGGCGAACGCCCTTGACGACGCGCACGCCGGAGACGTTCTCCTCGGCCGTCGCGGTCAGCTCGGCGATCCGCTGCTGGACCTCCTGCGACGCCGGGCGGTTGAGGCGGCCGTAGCGCATCGCGGTCCAGATCACGAACGGCGTCGGCGCGAGCGCGACGAGCGCGAGGAACGGGTTGACGTAGATCATCACCGCCGCGGCGATCACGATCGTCAGCGCCGCCTGGGCCATGAAGATCAGCCCGTAGCCGAGGAAGAAGCGGACCGCCTGGAGGTCGACGGTGGCGCGCGACATCAGCTGGCCGGTCTGCTGGCCGTCGAAGAAGCCCAGCTCGAGCGACTGCAGGTGGCGTGTAGAGCCGGTTGCGCAGGTCGAACTCGACGCCGAGCGAGACCCGCCCGGCGACCAGCCGCCGCACCACGCTGAAGGCCAGCCGCAGCAGACCGGCAGCCCCGATCGCGCCCGCCAGCAGCCAGAGCGAGTCGCCGCCGCCGTCGATGTCGTCGATCGTCCGTCCGACCAGGGCCGGGATCAGGATCCCCGCGCCCATCGCCAGCGCGGCGAGCGCGAACGACGCGATCGACGCCGGAGCGGTAGGGGCGGAGGAAGCCGAGCAGGCGGCGGAAGACGCGCACCCCTTCCACTTTACTTAGTGAAGGATTGAGGCCCCGCGCGCTCTCAGAGCAGCGCTGGCAGCGACACGGCGAACAGGAAGATCGCGAAGCCGAAGCAGACGCTGACGTTGATCGCCTGGCTGTGGCGGGTGCAGAAGTCGCTCAGGCGGTCGAGCGCCTCGCGCCCCCGATCGCCGGCGAACGTCATCGCCAGCGGCGGCGTGACGGCCGGGATCAGCGTGATCGCAAGCACGACGGCGGCTACCAGCGCCTTCCCGACCGGGCCGACGTCGGACACCGCCGACGTGGTGCATCGCCGGCAGGTAGAGCGCCACCGTCGTGACGTTGGTCGCCATCAGCACGACCCCGATCGCGACGTAGCGCCCGAGCGTCGGCCGGCCGTTGTCCGGCCGGGGCTTGCGCGGCTTCGGCGGCCGCCGCAGCGCGACGACGCCGAGGAATGCCAGCCCGATTGCGCAGCCGAGCTTCAGCCACGCCTCCGGCCGTGCCGTCTCGTCGCCGCCGGGGCCGCTCGCGGCAAACGCGAACGCGATCGTCATCTCGACCAGCAACACCAGCGCGTAGCCCGCCGCGATCGCCCAGGCGCGTGCCAGCGGCGCCGTCTTGCGCGACAGCACGAACAGCTGCAGCGCGAGCGTCGTCGGGCTGATCGCGGCGCCCGCGGCCAGCGGGACCACGATGCCGAGAAGCTCGCCCACGGCGGCAGCGTATATCCGCTACCGGCCGAAATGCTCGGCGCAGGCGGCGCGGCGGAAGTCGAAGATCCGCGCCAGGTCGCGTCGCACCAGTGGCGCCGCCAGTTCGCCGAGCGGCCACAGCGGCAGCGCGTAGCGGACGGTGTCGCGCATCAGCGTGGCATCCGCACCGCGGCGCTCGAACTCGTGCGTGTGGTGCCAGAGCCGGTACGGCCCTGCGATCTGCTCGTCGACGAACCGCTCGCCGGGGACCCACTCGGCGATCCGCGTCAGCCAGTCGAGCGAGCAGTCCGTGCAGCCGCAGCCGGTACTGGAGCAGCGTCCCGGCCCGCATCTCGATCGGCTCCGGCGTCACGACGCGGAAGCGCAGCAGCGGCGGCGTGATCGCCTCGAGGTTGCGCGCGTCGGCGAAGAACGGGAAGACCTCGTCCGGGGGGCGGGGGAGAAGCTGCTCGCGCTGAAGCACGTGGACCCGCACAGTGCGGGTCTACCCCAAGTAGCTGTCGGCGTGCGCCGGCTTCCAGCGATTCAGCACGAAGATCTGGAGCGGGATGCCGCCGAACCAGAACAGCACGGCGAGCGAGGTGTCGTGGAAGGCGATCGGGATCGAGCCGAGGAAGAACGCGACCGGGGTGGCGGAGACCAGCGCGCCCCAGCGGAAGACGTCCTCGGGCAGGCGTCGCTCGAACAGGCGGCGGCGATGGGCGTGGACCAGTAGCACGACCTCCATGCCGCTGACCAGCGCGACGGAGATCGCGTAGGCGACGATCGACACCGGGTTCTCGAAGTAGGTCCCGAGCAACGCGGTCGGGAACGGCAGGAACGCCACGAACGCCAGGTAGGTCGTGTTCAACCAGATCAGCCGGTAGTCGAGCCTGTCGAGCTGGCGGACGAACTGGTGGTGCGCGATCCAGAACCGTCCGATCACGACGAAGCTGACGAAGAAGCTGACGTAGGCCGGCTGCAGGTCGGCGACCGCATCCCATAGCTGGGCCTCGCTCGGGTCGTCCATTCGCGGGACCTCGATCCCGACGACGAGCAGCGTCATCGCGATCGCGAACAGTCCGTCGCTGAACGCCAGCACCCGCCCGAACTCGTCGTCGCCGCGCTCGATGGGGCGGCGCGTACGGGCCCCGCGCGCCTGCTTCTCGCTCACGGCCCCGATCCTGCCCGACCGCCCGGACGACCGATCCGAGGAGTAGCTGGGGGCGGACTCGAACCGCCGACCTCACGATTATGAGTCGTGCGCTCTAACCAGCTGAGCTACCCAGCCACGGGCGGACGATTCTAGGGATGATGGGGCGCGTGAGCGAGATCGTGGCTCCCGAGCTGCTGATGGCGGTGCCGAACGTCAGCGACGGGCGGCACCGGGAGCTGCTCGAGCGGATCGAGGTGGGGTTCACGCCGGCGCGCTTCCTCGACCTCCACGCCGACCCCGACCACAACCGCTCGGTGTTCACGCTCGCCGGGCGCCAGGGCGAGCTGGCGGAGGGTCTCGTGGCCGGCGCGCGGGCGGTCGTCGAGGGGGTCGACGTCTCGCTCCACGGCGGCGTCCATCCCTACGTCGGCGCGCTCGACGTGCTGCCGGTCGTCTACCGCTCGGAGACCCAGCGCGGCCCCGCCTGCGCCGAGCTGCTGACCGCCGCCGCGCGGATCGGCGACGAGCTCGAGCTGCCGGTCGTCCTCTACGGCGAGCTGGCGACCCGGCCCGAGCAGCGCGAGCGCGCCGCCCTGCGCGCCGGCGGCCCCGCCGCGCTGGCGCGGCGGATCGAGGCCGGCGAGGTCGTGCCCGACTTCGGCCCGGCGCGCGCCCACCCGACCGCCGGCGTGCTGCTCGCCGCCGCCCGCCCGCCGCTGGTCGCCTTCAACGTCGACCTCGCGACGCCCGACCTCGACACGGCGCGCCGGGTCGCCGCGTCGATTCGCGAGTCGAACGGCGGCCTCCCGGGCGTCCGCGCGATCGGCCTCTGGCTCGAGCACCGGGGCTGCGCCCAGGTGTCGACCAACGTCCACGACCACCGCGCGACGCCGCTCGCGGAGATCGTCGCCGCCGTCGCCGCCGAGGCGCCGGTCGCCGAGGCCGAGCTGGTCGGGCTGGCGCCCGAGGCGGCCTTCGACGGTTTCCCGCACGACGTCCCGCTGCGCGGCTTCACGCCGGGCCGCCACCTGATCGAGAACGTCCTCCGCGCGCTCGGCTGAGCGGGCGCTCGGATACGCTGCTTGGGATGGCCCAAACCAAGAAGAAGCGCCGTAGCAAGCACCGCGGAACCGCCGCCGGCACGATCGAGCGGGCCGGCCGCACCGGCAAGCCCAAGACCCGCGAGGAGGCCAAGCAGATCGCTCGCCGCCAGCGCGCCGAGCGGCTCGACAAGCCACCTGAGTGGAGGAGCACGATCAACCGTGCGGGGATCGCGGCGATCGTCTTCGCGGTCCTGGTCGTCGCCCTGTTCGGCCGCCCGATCCTCTCCGGCCTGCTGCTCGGCGTCGTGATGTTCGCCATCTACGTTCCGCTCGGCTACGCGACCGACTCGGCGATCTACCGCTTCCGCCAGCGGCGCAAGCTCGCCCAGGCGGCCGACCGCCAGGCGCGCAAGGGGAAGTAGACGCCCCGATGGACGTGCGCATGTTCACCGTCGGGCCGGTCCAGGAGAACTGCTTCCTGTTCCGGCGCGACGGCTCGGACCGCGCGCTGATCGTCGACCCAGGCGAGGAGGCCGACCGCCTGCTCGGCGCGATCGACGAGCTGGGCGTCGAAGCTCGACGCGATCCTGCTGACCCACACCCACTTCGACCACGTCGGCGCGGTCGCGCCGGTCGCGCGGGCGACCGGCGCCGAGGTCTGGGTGCCGGAGATCGAGAAGGGCGTGCTCGCCGACATCATCGAGCTACGTGCCGTGGCCGGAGCTTCGGCCCGTTCGAGAGCTGGGACGCCGAGCACACGCTGACCGGCGGCGAGAAGCTCGACCTGGCCGGCTTCGAGATCGACGTGCTGTTCACGCCCGGCCACAGCCCCGGCCACGTCACCTTCCCGTCCCCGACGAGCAGGCGATCTTCTCGGGCGACGTGCTGTTCCAGGGCTCGGTCGGCCGCACCGACCTGCCCGGCGGCGACTCGCGGATGCTGCTGGAGTCGATCGAGGACCCTCGCCGAGACGCTGCCCGACGAGACGACCGTGCACCCCGGCCACATGGGGATCACGACGATCGGCGCCGAGCGCGCGACCAACCCGTTCCTCGGTCAGCTTCGCGCGCTGACGATGGCCGGCAAGCTGCAGGCCCCGCGGGGCACCTTCGACGTGCTGCCCGACGACGGCCAGCGCCGCCGCGAGCTGTACCGCCGCGCCGGCGCGGTGCTCGGCCGCTACGGCTACCGGCCGTGTCGAGACGCCGGTCTTCGAGGACACCGACCTGTTCGCGCGCGGGGTGGGGGAGTCGACCGACATCGTGCAGCAAGGAGATGTTCACGTTCGAGGACCGCGGCGGCCGCTCGCTGACGCTGCGCCCCGAGGGCACCGCCGGCGTCGCGCGCGCCTACGTCGAGCACGGCATGCACAAGCTGCCCGCAGCCGGTGAAGCTCTGGTACTGGGGCCCGTTCTTCCGCCACGAGCGCGCCCAGGCGGGCCGCTACCGCCAGTTCGCCCAGGTCGGCACCGAGGCGATCGGCTCCGACGACCCGTCGCTCGACGCCGAGTCGATCCTGCTGCTCGCCGAGCTGCTCGAGGCGGCCGGGGTGCGCGAGGTGCGGCTGCGCCTGGCCAGCCTCGGCAGCTTCGACGCGCGCGCCGCCTACCTGCGACAAGCTGCGCGGCTACCTGCGCGATCACGAGGGCGAGCTGTCCGACGACGTCCGCGGCGCGGATCGACGCCAACCCGCTGCGCGCCTTCGACGCCGACCACCCCGGCACGCGCGCCGTCATGGAGGGCGCGCCGCGGCTGCTCGACAACCTCGCGCCCGACGACGCCGAGCACTTCGCGGAGGTGCGCGCGCTGCTCGACGGCGCCGGCGTCTCCTACGACGTCGACCCGACGCTCGTGCGCGGGCTCGACTACTACACGCGCACCGTCTTCGAGTTCGAGAGCAGCAGCGCTCGGCGCCCAGAGCGGCGTCGGCGGCGGCGGCCGCTACGACGGCCTCGTCGAGCAGCTCGGCGGTCCGGCGACGCCGGGCGTCGGCTGGGCGGCGGGCATCGAGCGGATCCTGCTGGCGACCGACGGCGATCTCGGCGGCTTCCCGCGACCGGTCTACGTGGCGATCGCCGAGGGCGGCGACCGGCGTGCGGCGTTCGCGCTCGCGACCGCGCTGCGCGAGGCCGGGATCCGCACGGAGCTGGAGCAGGCCGGCCGCTCGCTGAAGGGCCAGCTCAAGCACGCCGGCCGCCTCGAGGCGAAGGCGGTTGCGATAGTCGGCGACGGAATCGATTGGAAAGACATGGGAACGGGAGAGCAGCGACCGGTGAGCAACGTCCAGGAGGCAGTGCGGATCGCGGTAGGGCTCGACGTATGAGCACCGAGACGTATGACAACCGGTATCGCGACGCCTGGTGCGGCCTCGTGCGGCCAGAGCGCGTCGGCGACGAGTTGCGCGTCGCCGGCTGGGTCCACCGCCGCCGCGACCACGGCGGGCTGATCTTCGTCGACCTGCGCGACCGCGAGGGCCTGCTCCAGCTCGTCTTCCACCCCGACGTCGCCTCCGAGGCCCACGCCGCCGCCCACCGGCTGCGTTCCGAGGACGTCGTCTCGGTCGACCGGCAAGGTCGTCGAGCGCTCGCCGGAGACGGTCAACCCGAACATGCCGACCGGCGCGGTCGAGCTCGAGGTGTCGTCGTTCGACCTGCTCGCCGACGCCGAGACCCCGCCCTTCCAGATCGACGAGGACGACAAGGTCGGCGAGGAGCTGCGGCTGCGCTACCGCTACCTCGACCTGCGCCGCCAGGGGATGCGCCGAGGCGATCCGCCTCCGCCATGACGTCACCGCGGCGATCCGCCGCCACCTCGACGAGCGCGGCTTCCTCGACATCGAGACGCCGATCCTCACCCGCTCGACGCCGGAGGGCGCGCGCGACTACCTCGTGCCGAGCCGCAACCACCCGGGCTCGTTCTTCGCGCTGCCGCAGTCGCCGCAGCTGTTCAAGCAGCTGCTGATGGTCGGCGGCTTCGAGCGCTACTACCAGATCGCCCGCTGCTTCCGCGACGAGGACACGCGCGCCGACCGCCAGCCGGAGTTCACCCAGCTCGACATCGAGCTGTCGTTCGTCGAGGAGGACGACGTGATCGCGCTCGTCGACGGGCTGATCCCCGAGCTGCTGGCGCTCGGCGGGATCGACGTCCCCACGCCGATCGAGCGGATGACCTACGACGAGGCGATGCTGCGCTACGGCAGCGACCGCCCCGACCGCCGCATCCGCGATCGAGATCGCCGACCTGGGGGAGGTGTTCGCCAGCTCGGAGTTCAAGGTCTTCAGCGGCGCGCTCGGCTCCGGCGGCGTGGTGCGCGGCTTCAGCGCGTCGGGCGAGTTCCCGCGCAGCCGCTTCGACGAGCTCACCGAGCAGGCGCAGCAGCACGGCGCGAAGGGCCTCGTCTGGGCGGATCGTCGAGGAGGACGGCGGCTGGCGCTCGCCGGTCGCGAAGTTCCTGACCGAGGACGAGATCGGCGGGCTCATCTCCGCGACGGGGGCGAAGCCGGGCGACGCGATCCTCGTCGTCGCCGACGACCCGTCGATCGCGGCGCACGTGCTCGGCGAGCTGCGGCTGGCGCGTCGGCGTGCCCGAGCACGAGCCGCCACGACCTGGTCTGGATCGTCGACTTCCCGATGTTCGAGCTGGAACGAGGACGAGCGCCGCTGGGACGCGCTCCACCATCCGTTCACCGCGCCGAGCGGCGACCTCGACGCGCGACGCCGGCGACCTGGCGCAGCCGCGCCTACGACCTCGTCTGGAACGGCACCGAGATCGGCGGCGGCTCGATCCGCATCAACACGCCCGACGTCCAGCAGCGCGTCTTCGAGGCGCTCGGCATGGAGCCGGGCGAGGCGCGCGAGCGGTTCGGCTTCCTGCTCGACGCGCTCGCCTACGGCGCGCCGCCGCACGGCGGCATCGCCTTCGGGGTCGACCGCATCGTCGCGCTGCTCGCCGGCCGCGACTCGATCCGCGACGTGATCGCCTTCCCGAAGACCGCCACCGGCGCCGACCCGCTGACCGGCGCCCCGGCGCCGGTCGACGGCCGCCAGCTCGACGAGCTGGGGCTGAAGCTGAAGCCCGGCGTGGCCGACGGCCAGGTGTAGCTTCCGCCGGTTGGCGGTGCTAGGGTCGGAGACAGCCCTAGCTTGTGCGCCAGCCGGCCCACACGTTGAGCCAACACCAACGGGATGGGTGTCTGACTCGGGGCGTGACAGGCGCTCTGCCGCCAGTTACGTTCCGGAGGACGCCCACGGTGCCAATATTCGGCCCAACCCGGTCACCGGCAGCGGCAAGCTGGGGTAACTAGAGTGGCTCTGGTGCGTTCCAGCGAGCTGATCGAGCAGCATCTGCGCCAGCCTCACGGCTTGGGCGCGCTCGCGGACGCCCCGCACACCGGCGCCGCCGGCGGTGCGGCGTGCGGCGACCTCGTTCGCATCTCCGTGCACGTCGACGGCGACCGCGTCGTGGCGACCGGTTTCGAGGCGTCGGGCTGCGCGGCCGTGCGCGCCGCGGGCAGCGCCGCGGCCGAGCTGGTCGAGGGGATGCCGATCTTGGCGGCGGCGCTCGTGTCGCCGGAGGTGGTCGCCGCGGAACTCGGCGGACTCGCGCCGAGCCACATGCACGCCGCCGAGCTGACCTGCGACGCGCTCCACCGCGCGCTCGGGTCGGCCGCGCGCGACGGTGACGTCGCGCTCGCCCCGTCGGCGACCCGCACGCTGGTCGCGATGAGCGGCGGCGTCGACAGTGCGGTCGCGGCGCAGCTCGCGCTCGACGCCGGCGACGAGGTCGTCGCGGTGACGCTCGAGCTGTGGTCGGACCCGGCCGGCGACGGCGAGCAGAGCTGCTGCTCGCCGCAGGCGGTCGCGCGGCGCGCGCGGCCTCGCCCAGCGGATGGGCGTGCCGCACTTCACGCTCGACCTGCGCGACCACTTCCGCGGCGCGGTCGTCGACGACTTCCTCGACGGGCTACGCCGGCGGCGCGACGCCGAACCCGTGCGTGCGCTGCAACGGCCTCGTCCGCTTCGACCGGATGGTCGAGCTGGCCGACCGGCTCGGCGCCGCCCAGCTGACGACCGGCCACTACGCGCGGATCGAGCAGGACGACGTCGGCCCGGTGATCCGCGCGGCGGTCGACCCGCGCAAGGACCAGAGCTACGTGCTGGCCCGCGTGACGCACCGACACGCTGCGCCGGATCTGGCTTCCCGCTCGGCGGCTACGCCAAGCCCGAGGTGCGCGAGCTGGCGCGCCGCGCGGGCCTGCCGGTCGCCGACAAGCCCGAGAGCCAGGACCTCTGCTTCCTCGCCGGCACCGGCCAGCAGGCGTTCGTGCAGCGCCACGGCAGCGCCGCGATGCAGGGCGAGCCCGGCGACATCGTCGACGTCGACGGGCGGGTGCTCGGCAGCCACGACGGCCACCACCGCTTCACCGTCGGCCAGCGGCGCGGCATCCGCGTCGCCGCCAGCGAGCCGCTCTACGTGCTCGCGCAAGGACGCGCGCCGCAACCGGATCGTCGTCGGCCCGCGCGAGCAGCTCGCGACCACGACGGTCGCGCTCGGCGCCGGCGAGGCTGCACCGCCCGGCGAGCGAGGTCGATTCCGTCCGGCTGCGCTACCAGGGTGCCGTGCTCGGCTGCGCGGTTGGCAGCGATCTCGCCGCCCGGCGAGCACGGCGGACTGACGCTCGAGCTGGAGCGCGAGGTCGCCGCGCCGGCGCCGGGCCAGGTCGCCTGCCTGATGCGCGGCGAGCACGTGATCGGATGGGCGTTGATCGAGGAGCCGGAGGTCGCGAGTGGCGGTTGAGGCGAACGGCGCAGCTGGAGCGGGTCGAGATCGACGCCCCGCTCGACCTCGCCTTCCAGGGCGTGGTGCGGCTGGTCGTCGGCGGCATCGCCGAGCAGGCCGCCTTCGGCTTCGAGGCGATGGACGACCTTCAGCTGGCGATCGAGCGGCTGCTTGCCGAGACCGGCGAGGACGGTCGCGTGAAGCTCTCGTTCGAGCCTCGGCGAGGGCGTCGTGCGCACGCGCGTCGGTCCGCTGCGCGAGGGCCGGCTCGCGGCGGCGCTGCAGGAGCCCAACGGCGATCCGGGCACGCTGTCGCTGGCACGGATCCTCGCGGCGGTCGTCGACTCGTTCGGCGTCGAGCCCGCGGGCGACGGCCAGATCGTCGTGCGGCTGGAGAAGCTGGGAACGCCGCGCCCGTGAGCGTGCCCCGCAACGGCGACCGCGCCGCGCGCCAACGCGAGGACCGCGAGCTGCTGCGGCGCTACCACGAGGATGGCGACCCGCGGGCGCGCGAGCAGCTGATCGCGCGCCACCTGCCGCTGGTGCGCTCGCTGGCGCGCCGCTACGCCGGCCGCGGCGAGCCGCTCGAGGACATCGAGCAGGTCGGCGCGATCGGCCTGATCAAGGCGATCGACCGCTTCGACCTCGAGCGCGAGGTGTCGCTGGCGACCTACGCGACGCCGAACGTCGTCGGCGAGATCAAGCGCCACTTCCGCGACAAGGGCTGGGCGATCCGCGTGCCGCGCTCGCTGCAGGAGCTGAACGCGCGGATGTCGAGCACGATCGACGACCTGACCGGGCGGCTTGGCCACTCGCCGAGCGTCAGCGAGATCGCCGAGTCGCTCGGGACGAGCAACGAGGAGGTGCTCGAGGCGATGGAGGTCGGCTCCGCGTACACCGCGCTGTCGCTCGACGCCGGTCCGGCCGGCAGCGACGACGACAACGATCCGATGGAGGCGATCGGCGGCGAGGACGTCGAGTTCGACCGCAGCGAGGACCGCGCGACGCTCGGGCCGGCGCTCGCCCACCTGCCCGACCGCGAGCGCGAGATCCTGCGCATGCGCTTCGAGGAAGGGCTGCCGCAGACCCAGATCGCCGAGCGCGTCGGCCTGTCGCAGATGCACGTGTCGCGCCTGATCCGCCGCTCACTGGCGGCGATGCGCGACGAGCTCGAATGAGCGCGCGGCGGGCCGCCTGGGCGGCCCTCGCGGCCGGCCTCGCGCTCGTCGCGGGCGGCTGTAGCGACGACGCCGAGCCACGCGGCGACGCCCACGCCGGCGGCTCGCTGGTGATCGCCGAGAACACCCCGCCCGAGTCGCTCGACCCGGCGCTCGCGAGGTCGCCCGTCGCGCGTCGCGCCGCCTGGCTCGCCTACACGCCGCCGCTGACCTACCGCCGCGTCGAGGGCGAGGACGGCACCGACCTGGTGCCGGCGCTGGCCGAGGAGCTGCCCGAGAGCTCCGAGGACGGGCGCAGCTACAGCTTCCGCCTGCGTCCCGACCTGCGCTACTCCGACGGCCGGCCGCTGCGGGCGAGCGACTTCGAGCGCGCGGTCGCACGGTCGCTGCGGCTCTCGCCACAGGGTCGGGCGCTCTGGGGCGACGTAGTCGGCGCGCGCGCCTACGCCGCCGGCAAGGGCGACTCGACCGAGATACGCGGGATCGCGACCGACGACCGCACCGGCCGCGTGCGGATCGAACTGGAGAACCCGAACCGCCTGTTCCCATATGCGCTCGCGTCGCTGACCGCCGCCCCTGTCCCGCGCGGCACGCCGTTGCGCGACCTGTCGGCGACGCCGCCGCCGGGGATCGGCCCGTACCGCGTCAGCCAGGTGCGGCGCGGGGGAGACGTCGTGCTGACCCGTCGCCGCGACTGGACCCTGCCTAACGTCCCCGCCGGCAACGCCCAGGAGATCGTGACGCGCACGATCCCCGACCAAGCGGCCCGCGTCGACGCGGTGATCGACGGCCGCGCCGACCTCGTCGAGGGCGAGTCGCCGCTGCGCCGGCTCGCCGACATCCGCTCGCGCTTCAAGGACCGCTACGCCGAGTACCCGACCCTGCGCACGCTCTACGTGTCGATGAACGCCAGCCGGCGGCCGTTCCGAGACGGCGACATTCGGCGTGCGCTCGCCTACGCGCTCGACGCGCGCGTGCTCGCCCAGCTCCACGACGGCTTCATGCAGACCGCCTGCAACGTGCTGCCCCCGGACGTTCCCGGCCACCGGGCGCTCGACCCCTGTCCCTACGGCGCGCGCGACGGCGACGCCGACCTCGTCGAGGCGAGTCGCCTGGTCGCCGAGGCGGGCGCCGACGGCACGCCGGTGCGCGTCGCCGGGGGCAGGGACGCCCGTGGCCGCGAGCTGGCGCGCTACGTGGCGACGACGCTGCGCAAGATCGGGCTGTCGGCGCGCGTCGTGCCGCCGGGGTCCAGCTCAGAGGTGGCGCTGGCCGCCGCCGATCCGCCGCTGCCGCATCCGGGCGGCTACCTGCGCGGGGTCGACGACCCGGTCCTCGCCGCGCGCGTCGAGCTGCTCGAGCAGGAGACCGGCGCGCGCGAGGCGGAGGACGAGTGGGCCGCGGTCGACGCCGACGTCGTCGAGCGCGCCTACCGGGCGCCGTATGGGGTGGCGACGGCGGGCGTGCTCGCCTCCGAGCGGCTCGACATGGAGCGCTGCGCGCGCTTCCACCCGGTCGTCGGGATGGACTACTCGAGCATCTGCCTGCGCTGAGCCGTTATACGGAACGGACAAATTCAGCCGCTGCGACTGGCCATTTTGCGCGGAGGACTAAAGGATTGACCCCCCACCAGCCGAAGATAGGAGCGGGGGCTCCCCCAGGGGTGGATGACGGAGGGTTCCGCATCAGGCCACCGGCAGATCTGATCGCGGACTCGCATGCCGGCCACTTCACGACGGAGGACGTCCGATGACTGCAACCAAGAGCTCCCTGACCGCGCTGGCACTGGCCCTGACGGCCGCCGCCGTCGCGTCCGGCTGCGGCGGCTCTGGCGGCGACCAGGCGTCCGGCGAAGGCAAGCAGGGGGGATCGATCACGATCGCCCAGGGCTCGCAGCCCGACTCGCTCGATCCGGCGACCGCCTACACGTCCAACTCGTGGGAGCCTCTCTGGCTCGTCTACACGGCGCCGCTGACCTACCGCCGCGCCGAGGGCACCGCGGGCGCCGAGCTGATCCCCGGCGTCGCGGACGCGCTGCCGGAGATCTCGTCCGACGGCAAGACCTACAGCTTCAAGATCCGCAAGGGGCTGAAGTACTCGAACGGGGCTCCGGTCGCGGCGAACGACTTCGAGCACAGCGTCAAGCGCGTGCTCAACCTCGAGTCCGGCGGCACCTACCTCTTCGAGGGCATCGAGGGCGCGACCGAGTACATCGAGGCCGGCGATCCCGACGGCGACATCGCCGGCATCGAGGCCGACGACAAGACCGGCGAGGTCACGGTGAAGCTGACCGAGCCCGACGGCAGCTTCAGCAACGTGCTGGCGACCACCTTCGCCGCGCCGGTCCCGGCCGACACGCCGTTCGAGAACCTGACCACCGACCCGCCGCCCGGCGTCGGTCCCTACGAGATCGTCAAGTCGGTGCCGAACCGCGAGTTCGTCATGCGCAAGGTCAAGGGCTTCGACATTCCGGACATCCCGAAGGGCAACGTCGAGGAGATCACCACCGAGATCGTCAAGTCGCCCGCGCGCCAGGCCCAGGACGTGATCGCCGGCCGGCTCGACTACATGCAGGACGCTCCGCCGACCGACCTGGCCGCCGAGATCAAGGCAAAGCACTCCGACCGCTACAAGGAGTGGCCGACGCTCTCGATCAACTACTTCTTCCTCAACCAGGACCTGCCGCCGTTCGACGACCAGAAGGTGCGCGAGGCGGTCAACGTCGCGATCGACTCGAACGCGATCGCGCGCCTCTTCGGCGGCCGCCTGCGACCGGCCTGCAACATGATCCCGGCCGGCATCCCCGGCCACGAGGAGCTCGACCCGTGCCCGTTCGGCGCGGCCGACGGCCCCGGCGACACGAAGCAGGCCAAGCAGCTCGTCGAGGACGCCGGCGCGACCGGCGAGAAGGTCACCGTCTACGCCAACAACGACACCAACCGCCCGCAGATCGGCGAGTACTACACGGCGCTGCTCAACGACATCGGCCTCGACGCCGACCTGAAGGTGGTCGACGGCGCGGTCTACTTCGACGTGATCGGCAACCAGAAGACCAAGGCGCAGACCGGCCTGGCGAGCTGGTACGCCGACTTCCCGCACCCGGCGTCGTTCATGCAGCAGATCGACGGCACGACGATCACCGACGACCAGCAACGCCAACTACGGCAACGTGAAGGATCCCGAGATCGACGAGGAGATCGCCGCGCTGCTGCCGGAGGCGGACGTCAAGGCGGTCGCCGATCGCTGGGCGGCGATCGACCGGCGGGCGATCGAGAAGTCGCACATCGCCCCGTATGGGTCCGAGGAGCTGACCACCTTCCTGTCCGAGCGGATGGACTTCGAGAACTGCTCGTTGGTCCATCCCCTGTACGGCAACGACTACTCGAGCTTCTGCCTGAAGTAGCCGACAGCGCGCGCGTGGGGCAGAGCCCGTGGCGGCTCGCCCTGCGCCGCCTGCGGCGCGACCGCGTCGCGCTCGCGTTCGGGGCGCTGTTCGTCGTGCTCGTCGCTCGGCGCGCTGGCGGCGCCGCTGTGGGCCAGCGCGGTCGCCGACCGCGACCCGCTGCGGACCAACGAGACCGGCAAGGTCGAGGTCGGCGGCGAGCAGGTCGACGTCGTGTCGCTCGACGGCGTGCCGATCGGGCCGCCTGGCGCGGCGAGTACTTCCTCGGCGCCGACGCGAACGGCCGCGACGTCGATGGTGCGGCTGCTCTACGGCGGGCGCAACTCGCTGCTCATCGGCGATCGGCGGCGGCGCTGCTGACGACGATCCTCGCGATCGATCGTCGGTCTCGCTCGCCGGCTACTTCGGCGCGCTGGGTCGACACCGTCATCTCGCGCGGCGCTCGACGTCATCTGGGCGTTCCCGGTGATCCTGCTCGGCGTCGCGCTCGGCACCGCGCTCGCGCGTCGGCGGGCTGAAGATCGGGCCGATCGAGCTCGGAGGCCGGCTCGATGGCGATCTCGATCCTGATCATCGCGATCGTCTACGTGCCCTACATGGCGCGGCCGATGCGCGGCGAGGTGCTGGCGCTGCGCGAGAAGGAGTTCGTCGAGGCGGCGCGCGCGCAGGGCGCTGGGCCCGCTGCGGATCATGTTCGGCGAGATCCTGCCGAACCTCGTCCTCGACGATCGTCGTCTTCTTCCCGCTGATGGTCGCCAACGCGATCCTGCTCGAGGCGGCGCTGTCGTTCCTCGGCGTCGGCGTGCGGGCGCCCGACCCGTCGTGGGGCACGATGATCGACGCCGGCGTCGACAAGCTCGTGACCGCGCCGCACCTGGCGATCGCGCCGGGGCTGATGCTCGTGCTGACCGTGCTGGCGCTGAACGTCTTCGGCGACGGCGTCCGCGACGCCTTCGACCCGCGCTCGCGCGACGGCGTGGGGGAACCGGCGGCCATGGCCCGCTTCGTCCTGCCGCCGGCTCGTCGCGATGGTCGTCGTGCTGTTCGCCGTCTCGGTGCTGACGTTCCTGATCTTCAACGTGATCCCCAACGGCGACCCGGCGGTGCGGATGGCCGGCAAGTCGCCGACCGACACCCAGGTCGAGGCGATCCGCGCCGAGTGGGGCTTCGACGAGTCGCTGCCGGTCCAGTACGTCAACGACGATGGAGAAGGTGCTTCGGCGGCAGCGTCGATCTCCTACTTCACCCAGCTCAACGTCCAGCGAGGAGATCCTCAAGGGCTTGCCGCGGACGCTGTCGCTCGCGGTCGGCGCGGCGATCCTCTGGATGGTCATCGGCATCGCGCTCGGACTGTTGCGGCGCGCTGCGGGCGGGACGAATCTCCGACCGGCTGCTCACCTTCGTCGCGCTCGTCGGGCATCTCGATGCCGGTCTTCTGGCTCGGCGCGCTCATGAGCCACTACCTCGGCTTCAAGCTCGGCTGGTTCCCGAACGGCGGCTACGTCCCGTTCACCGAGAGCCCGCTCGACTGGGCCTACCACCTGATCCTGCCGTGCACGGCGCTGTCGATCCTGTTCATCGGCTTCTACTCGCGGGTGCTGCGCTCGAACGTGCTCGACACGATGAGCGAGGACTTCGTCCGCACCGCGCGCGCCAAGGGCCTCAGCGAGCGCGCAGGTCGCTCCTGCGCCACGTGCTGCGCAACTCGCTGATCCCGATCGTCACGCTCTGGGGGCTCGACTTCGGCGCGGTCGTCGGCGGCGGCGCGATCCTCACCGAGACGGTCTTCGACCTGCAGGGCGTCGGCCAGTACGCGGCCGAGTCGATCGGCCAGCTCGACGTCCCGCCGGTGCTCGCGGTGACGCTGTTCGGCGCCTTCTTCATCGTCGTGCTGAACACGCTCGTCGACATCGTCTACGCGGCGCTCGACCCGCGGATCCGGGTGACCTGAGCATGGGCGAGCCGCTGCTCAGCGTCCGCGACCTGGCCGTCTCGTTCGAGGGCGAGGACGGCGCGACGCGCGCCGTCGACGGCGTGTCGCTCGACGCTCGCGGCCGGCGAGGTCGTCGCGCTGGTCGGCGAGTCGGGCTGCGGCAAGTCGGTCACCGCGATGAGCGCTCGTCGGGCTGCTCGCGCGCGCCGAACGCGCGTCGTCGCCGGCAGCGCGACGCTACGACGGCCAGGAGCTGATCGGGGCTGCCGAGCGCCGATCTGCGCCGGCTGCGCGGCGAGCAGATGGCGATGATCTTCCAGGACCCGATGTCGTCGCTGAACCCGGTGCTGCGCGTCGGCGACCAGATCGCCGAGCAGATCCGCGCCCACGCGCGGTAGGCCGCGCCGAGGCGCGCGAGCGGACCGTCGAGCTGCTGCGCCGCGTCGGGATCCCGCGACCCGGAGCGGCGCGTCGACGCCTACCCGCACGAGCTGTCGGGCGGCATGCGCCAGCGCGTGATGATCGCGATGGCGCTCTCCTGCGAGCCGCGGATACTGATCGCCGACGAGCCGACGACGGCGCTCGACGTGACGGTCCAGGCGCAGATCCTCGAGCTGATCCGCGCGCTGCGCGACGAGACCGGGGCGGGGGTGCTGCTGATCACCCACGACCTCGGCGTCGTCGCCGAGCTGGCCGACCGCGTGGCGGTGATGTACGCCGGCCGCATCGTCGAGCACGGCCCGGTCGAGGAGGTCTTCGAGCGGCCCCAGGACGACCACACGCGGCGGCTGCTGGCGGCCGTGCCGCGGATCGACGGGCCGCCTCGAGCGCGCCCGGCGCCGGCCGAGCCGCCTGCCGGGCCGCTGCTTGCCCTCGATGCCCTCGAGGTCCACTTCCCGGCGCGCGGGCGCCGCCGCGGGCGCGGCAAGCAGCCGGCGCGCGCCGTCGACGGCGTGACGCTGACGATCGACCCGGGCGAGACGGTCGGCCTGGTCGGCGAGTCGGGCTCGGGCAAGTCGACGCTCGCCCGTGCGGCGGTGCGGCTGATCGAGCCGACCGGCGGCAGCGTCGCCTTCGCCGGCCGCGACATCACGCGCGCACGGCGGCGCGAGCTCGACGCGCTGCGGCCCGAGCTGCAGATCGTCTTCCAGGACCCCTACGGCTCGCTCAACCCGCGCAAGCGCGTGCGCGACATCGTCGGCCTTCCGCTGCGCCTGCACGGCGTCGGCAGGGAGGAGGCCGCGCGACGGGTCGACGGCCTGCTGGAGCGCGTCGGGCTGGCTCCCGAGCACGCCGACCGCTGGCCGCACGAGTTCTCAGGCGGGCAGCGCCAGCGGATCGGGATCGCGCGGGCGCTCGCGCTCGAGCCGCGGCTGGTCGTGCTCGACGAGCCGGTCTCGGCGCTCGACGTCACCGTCCAGGCGCAGATCCTCGCGCTGCTCGACGAGTTGCAGCTGGAGCTCGGCCTCGCCTACCTGTTCATCTCGCACGACCTCGGCGTGATCCGCCAGGTCGCCGACCGTGTCGCGGTGATGCGGGCCGGCGAGCTGGTCGAGCTGGCCCCGGCGGACGAGATCTACGCCCGTCCGGCGCATCCCTACACCGCCGAGCTGCTGGCGGCGGTGCCGTTGCCGGATCCGCGCCGGCGTCGCGTCGCCGCGCCCTCCTCGACGGCCTAGCCAGACCGGACCGATCCGGACCGATCGGTCCGGCCCGCGCTCCCGGATCGCCCCGATCGCGTTCGCACGGCGGCCTGGTCCTCCTGGCTTTGCACGGGATCTTGCGTAGAAACTGGCGCATTCCCGATGCATATGCCATGCTGACCGCGACAGGTTGCACGAACTTGCCTACCCAAGCCAGTGCAAGGATGAGGGATATCCCACTCAGGGAGGTAACGAATGCCCGGACGTCGCTAGGTTCTCAGGCAGTCAGAGCAGTACTGGGCCGCGCCTCTGGCGCGGCCCTTTTCGTTCCATGACCGGCGGCACGTCGCCGGCTCGCAAACACGACTAGGGTGGCCCACCTGGCTCATGCGAGAGACCATCGACCTACTCCGCCACGAGCGCCGCGCGCGCATGTACTTCCTGGCGCTGGCGCAGTCGGCGCTCGGGACGGGCGCCGGCTACATCGCGCTGCTGCTGATCGCCGAGTCGCGCTTCGAGTCGCCGTGGGCGGTCAGCCTCGTGCTGATCGCCGACCTGATCCCGGCGATGCTGCTCGGGCCGCTGTTCGGCGCCGTCGCCGACCGCTTCTCGCGCAAGACCTGCACGATCGTCGCCGACGTGCTGCGGGTCGTCGCCTTCGCGGGAATCGTGATGGTCGACAGCTTCGCCGCGACAGTCGCGCTGGCCGTGCTCGCGGGCGCGGGAACGGGCCTGTTCACGCCGGCGGCGCTCGCCGCGCTGCCGAGCGTGCTCGACGACCAGCGCCGGACGTCGGCCGCGACCTCGCTCTACGGCGTCGTCGCCGACCTCGGCTTCACCGTCGGTCCGGCGCTGGCGGCCGGCGTGCTGGTGCTCGGCGGTCCTGAGACGCTGATCTGGGTCAACGCCGCGACGTTCGCGCTCTCCGGGCTGCTGTTGGCCGTGACGCGCTTCGGCGCGGCGCCGGAGCATCCGTCCGAGGAGGCGCGACCATCGCTGATCGCCGAGACCCGCGACGGGTTGCGAGCGACCGCCGGGGCGCCGGCGATCCGGGTCGTGCTCGTCGCCTCGGCCGGAGCTCTCTTCTGCGCCGGCATGTTCAACATCGCCGAGCTCTTCTACGCGACCGACGACATCGGCACGACCGAGACCGGCTTCGGCGTCCTGGTCGCCATGTTCGGCATCGGCTTCGTCGGCGGCTCGCTGGCCGGCTCGAAGGGCGGCGCCGCGCCGCTGCTGAAGCGCCGCTTCCTGCTCGGGACGCTGGTGCTGGGCGTCGGCTTCGTCGCGACGGGCCTGACCGGCAACTTCTACGTGGCGCTCGTCACCTTCGCGATCGCCGGGGCGGGCAACGGACTGCTGGTCGTCTACGAGCGGCTGCTGATCCAGCACTCGTTCCCCGACAGCCACGTCGGGCGCGTGTTCGGGATCCGCGACGCCCTCACCGCGTGGTCGTTCGCGATCGCCTTCCTGGTCGCCGGCGGGCTGGTCAGCGAGGTCGGGGCGAGCGCGGTGATCGCGATCGCGGGCGGGGTCGCGCTGGTCGTCACGGCGATCTCCGCGCTGGCGCTGCGCAACCGCTGGACCGATCCCGACGACGTGGGCTTCCTGCCGCCGACGCCGGCGGTCGCGGCGCCGAAGGCCCGCAGCGGCGATCCGGCTCTGCGGGGCTAGATCGTCGCGCCGACCTGAGGGCCGACGGCGCCCTCGGCGAGCACCGCGCGGATGTCGTCGGCGGCGTACTCGGTGTCGGGCTCCCAGCGCTCGATCACGCGCTCGAGCGCGCGCACGACGTCGGGGTCGAACTGCGTGCCGGCGTTGGTCGTCAGCTCGAGCAGCGCCTCCTCGCGCGCCAGCGCGGGGCGGTAGACGCGGTCGGTGGTCATCGCGTTGTAGGCGTCGCAGGTGAAGACGATGCGGGCGGCGAGCGGGATCTCCTCGCCCTTGAGGCCGTCCGGGTAGCCGCTGCCGTCCCAGCGCTCGTGGCAGGAGCGGACGATCTCGCCGACCGAGCCGAGCAGCCCGCCGACGCGATCTAGCATGTACTGGCCCTCGATCGTGTGCTTCTTCATCACCGCGAACTCCTCGTCGGTGAGCTTGGCCGGCTTGTTGAGGATCTCCTTGGGGATCGCGATCTTGCCGACGTCGTGCAGCATCGCCGCGAACTCGAGCGTCTGGCGCTCGCGCGGGTCGACCTTCATCTCCTCGGCGACGGCGTGGGCGAGGTCGACGACCGAGCGGCTGTGGTCGGCGGTGTACTGGTCGTCGAACTCGACGACGTCGGACAGCAGCATCACCGTGCCGCGGTACGCACGCTGCAGCTCGAGCGCCTTCGCGTAGCGCTCGCCGCGCTCGCGCGCGAACGTCTCGAGCATCAGCACGAACGGGCCGATCGCCAGCAGCACCCAGGGCGCGCCGGCGGCGAGGATCGCGACGGCGATCGCGACCGGGGTGAGCATCGCGTCGAACTGAGCGACGCCGGCGTAGTTGCGCCAGATCTCGGTGAACGGCACCTGGTGGACGCCGGCGAGGCGGTCGAGCACGCGGCCGCTGATCGTCATCCAGCCGAAGTCGAAGGCGATCTGGGCGCCGAAGGCGAGCAGGTAGACGCCGAACAGGCCGATCTCGGGCTCCCCGGGCGCGAACAGCGCGACGATCAGCACCGGGCCGACGCAGAACCAGGAGTCGGCGAAGCAGCTGACCCAGCGGTCGCGGTGCCAGCTGCGCTCGAGGAAGTCGGGCAGCTGCGACAGCAGGGCGGAGAGGATCACCAGCACCGGCACGTAGGGCAGCGGCGCGAGCAGCAGCATCGGGATGAACATCAGCTGCTCGGGGGTGACGTACATGCTCCCGAACTCGAAGCGGACCCGCGAGACGATCGCGTAGCCGGCGACGAGGCCGAGGATCAGCAGCGCGTCGACCGAGCGCTCGTTGGGCACGAGCAGGGCGATCGCGAGCGCGACCGCGAGGAAGCAACCCGCGGAGACTGCGTTCAGCAGGCGCTCACGGCGGGACATCTGGCGTCGGCGGCGCTCGCGCGCCTCGCCGACCAGCTGCTCGGCTAGCAACATCTTGCGGTCATGGTCGGCGCATCGGGGGTCACGGGATCGCGGACCGTCGCGATTGCACAGGTTCAGCTCCCCAACCCTGCAGGACCTCTACAGGCGAGTGGCCCGGTAGGCCCGTATTTGCAGCAGGAATTGTCAAATGCTGAGCTATACGCGCCGACCGGTCGCGGTCCTGCAAGACCGCTGCTAATGCCCCTCGCTGCACTCGAACCTGCACGGCTTCTTAGACTGCACGGGGTGAAGGCAGCAGAGATACGCGAGCGCTACCTGTCGTTCTTCGAGGCCCGGGGCCATCGCCGCATGGCGTCGGCGTCGCTGGTGCCCGCGAGCTACGACCCGAGCGTGCTGCTCACGACGGCCGGGATGCAGCCGTTCAAGCCGTACTTCCGCGGCGACGAGCAGCCGCCGGCGCCGCGCCTGACCTCGTGCCAGAAGTGCTTCCGCACGACCGACATCGAGAACGTCGGCCTGACCGCGCGCCACCTGACCTTCTTCGAGATGCTCGGCAACTTCTCGATCGGCGACTACTTCAAGCGCGAGGCGATCGAGTTCGCGTGGGAGCTGTCGACCGGCGGCGACGGTTACGGCTTCGACCCCGAGCGGGTGTGGGTGACGGTCTTCGGTGGCGACGACGAGCTCGGCCTCGGCGAGGACGGCGAGGCGGTCGAGTTCTGGCGTGCGATCGGCGTCCCCGACGAGCGGATCGTGCGGCTCGGGCGGGAGGACAACTTCTGGCAGTCGGGTCCGACCGGGCCCTGCGGCCCCTGCTCGGAGCTCTACCTCGACCGCGGCCCGGAGTTCGGCGACGCCGACGAGCGGCCCGGCGAGCGACGGCGAGCGCTTCCTCGAGTTCTGGAACCTCGTCTTCATGCAGTACGAGCTGCACGGCGACGGCTCGCTGACCGACCTGCCGCAGCAGAACATCGACACCGGCATGGGGCTCGACCGGATGGCGGCGATCCTCCAGGACGTGCCGTCGGTCTACGAGACCGACCACTTCCGGCCGCTGATCGAGTTCGGCGAGCGGCGCTCCGGGCGCTCCTACGGCGACGACTTCGCGACCACGCGCGCGCTGCGCGTGCTGGCCGACCACGGCCGCGCCGCGGCCTTCCTGATCGCCGACGGGGTCGTGCCGTCGAACGAGGACCGCGGCTACATCCTGCGGCGGATCATGCGCCGGGCGATCCATCAGGGGCGCGTGCTCGGCATCGGGCAGGGCTTCCTGCCCGAGCTCTGCGACGTGGTCGTGGACTCGATGGGCGACGTCTACGGCGACCTTGTCGCCGAGCGCGACACGATCCGCCGCTGGACAGCCGCCGAGGAGGAGGGCTTCGGCCGCACGCTCGCCAACGGGCAGAAGCTGCTCGACGAGCTGATCGCGGCCGCGCGCGAGCGTGGCGAGAGCGAGATCGCCGCTGCCGACGCGTTCAAGCTGCACGACACCTACGGCTTCCCGTTCGAGCTGACCCAGGAGCTGCTCGGCGAGCGGGAGCTGACCGTCGACGCGGCCGGCTTCGAGGCGCTGATGGACGGCGCGCGGGCGACCGCGCGCGCGGGTGCGCGCGAGAGCGCCGGCGACGAGGCCGAGCGGATCGCCGACCTCGTCCGCGGCGCCGGCTTTCAGACGAACTTCGTCGGCTACGAGCGGACCGACGCCGAGACAGTCGCGCGCTCCGTGCAGCGGCTGAACGGGACGCTGCTGGTCAAGCTGGAGGACAGCCCCTTCTACCCGCAGGGCGGCGGCCAGGTCTCCGACGGCGGCTTCGTCGAGACGCCGACCGCGCGGGCGAGGGTCGTCGGCGTCGTGCGCGTCGGCGGCGACCAGGCGCTGGCGGTCGAGCCGCTCGAAGGCGAGATCGCGGCCGGCGACCTCGTGCGCGCCGTGGTGGCGCGCGGCGAGCGGCTGGCGACGATGCGCAACCACACCGCGACCCACCTGCTGCACGCGGCGTTGCGCGAGCGGCTCGGCGCCCACGTCCGCCAGGCCGGCTCCTACGTCGGCCCCGACAAGCTGCGGTTCGACTTCACCCACGGCGAGCGCCTCTCGGCGGAGGACCTGCGCGCCGTCGAGGCGCGCGTGAACGGCTGGATCGCCGACGGGCTCGCGGTGCGGGCGATCGAGACGACGCTCGACGAGGCGCGCGCGCTCGGCGCGATGGCGCTGTTCGGCGAGAAGTACGGCGACTGGGTGCGGATGGTCGAGGTCGCCGAGGTATCGCGCGAGCTGTGCGGCGGCACTCACGTCGCCAGCACGGCCGAGATCGGCCTCTTCCACGTCACGACCGAGACGTCGTCGGCGTCGAACGTGCGCCGCATCGAGGCGCTGACCGGCCCCGGCGCGACCGAGCTGTTCGAGCAGCGGACCGCGCGGCTGCGCGAGCTGTCGGCGCTGCTGAAGGCGCCCGAGCAGGATCTCGCGCGCGCGGCGGAGCGGTTGGTCGAGCGGTCCAAGCAGACGAAGAAGGCCGCGTCCGGAGGCGACGACGGCGCGGAGTTCGAGATGCTGGTCGCCGCGGCCGAGGACGTCGGCGGGATCGCCGTGGTGACCGCGGTGTCGGCGGCGGCTGGCGACGCCAAGGCGCTGCTCGCGCTTTCCGACCGCGTCGCCCAGAAGCTCGGCGACGCGGCCGTCGTGCTCGGCGGCAACCTCGACGGCAAGGTCCACCTCGTCGTCCAGTCGACGCCGGCCGCGGTGCAACGCGGCGTCAAGGCCGGCGAGATCGTCCGCGCGGCGGCCGAGGTCGTCGGCGGCGGGGGCGGCGGGCGCGACACGATGGCCCAGGCCGGTGGCCGCCACCCCGAGCGGCTCGACGACGCCCTCGCGACCGCCCGCGAGCGGATCGCGGCGGCGCTCCAGTAGGCCGATGCGCGTGCTGGCGCTCGACCACGGGGCCGCGCGCTGCGGCTGCGCGGTCTCGGACCCGTCCGGGACGCTCGCGACGCCGCTGGCGGTGGTCGAGCGGCCAGACACGCGCAAGGGGCTGGCGAAGGTCGCCGCGCTGGCGTCCGAGCTGGAGGCCGAGCGGGTCGTGGTCGGGTTGCCGCTGACGCTGGCCGGCGAGGAGGGCGAGCAGGCCGGCGAGGCGCGCGCGTTCGCCGACAGCCTGCGCCGGCGGGTCCAGATCCCGGTCGACCTCTACGACGAGCGGCTGACGACGCGGATGGCCGCGGCCACCGGCGGGAAGGCCGACGAGGACTCCGTTGCGGCGGCGCACCTGCTGGAGAGCTACCTTGCCGCACAGGCATCTTCCCGATGACAGGAGACCGGACACCCGAGGAGCGCGAGCGCGCGCGGCTGGAGCGCGAGGCGCGCCGTGCCGCGAAGCGCGGCGACGCGCCTCCACGCGCGCCTGAGCCGGCCCCACCGGCCGCGACTCCACCGCCGGAGCCGCCTCGCGCCGCCGAGCCGGCCCGCGCCGCACCGGCCGATCCGCCGCGGGAGCCGGAGCCCGTCGTGGAGAGCGAGCCCGTAGAGCCGGTGGCGCAGGAGCCGGAGGCGGTTGGCGACGAGGGCGAGCTCGAGCCGGCCGAGGCCGAGCACTTCGACGAGCCGCCGCCGGTCGCGACCGAAGCGCGGCCGCCGGAGCCGCCTGCGCCGTTCGAGCCGGAGGAGGCGGCGCCGCGCCCGCCGGCGGTGCCGCGGCGCGGCGGGCGGTCGGCGGCCGAGCGGCGCGCGGCGGCGAAGCAGTACCTGGGCGGCGGCGGGGGCGGCCGTGGCGGTGACGGCGGCGCGGGGCGCAAGGCCGGCCGTGCCGGCGGTGCGTCCGGCCCGGGCAAGTCGCGCGTCGCGATCGTCGCGGTCGTGGGCGGCCTGGTCGTGGTGGCGGTCGCCTGGTTCCTGCTGTCGCTGTTCCAGCCGCTGAAGGGCGACGGCTCGGGCGACGTCGCGATCACGATCCCGCGCGGGGCGAGCGTGGGGGAGATCGGCGACCTCCTGGAGAGCAAGGGCGTCATCTCGTCCGCCTTCTTCTTCCGCCTGCGGACCTCGATGGCGGGCAAGAGCGGCGACTTCAAGGCCGGCGAGATCCCGATGCGCGAGGACATGACCTACGCCGCGGCGATCGACACCCTCGCCGACCCGCCACAGCCCGACACGGTCACGATCACGATCCCCGAGGGGCTGTCGCGCAGCGAAGCGAAGGCGCTGATCGGCGACCAGCTGCGCGGCGACTACGAGAAGGCGACCGTCCGCTCGAAGCGGCTGAACCCCGCCGACTACGGCGGGCGCCGGGCCAAGAGCCTCGAGGGCTTCCTCTTCCCGGCGACCTACGGGCTGAAGCCCGGCCAGCCGGTCGGCGCGCTCGTCGACCGCCAGCTCGCCGCGCTGAAGCAGAACCTCGACCAGGTCGACCTGCGCTACGCGAAGAGCAAGAACCTGACGCCCTACGACGTGCTGACGATCGCCTCGATGATCGACCGCGAGGCGCAGCTTCCGAAGGAGCGCGCGCTGGTCTCGTCGGTGATCTACAACCGGCTCAGCCAGGGGATACCGCTCGGGATCGACGCGACGATCCGCTTCGCGACCGGCAACTGGAGCGAGCCGCTGAAGCAGTCCGAGCTGGCGATCGACTCGGGCTACAACACGCGCACCAATCAGGGCCTGCCGCCCGGCCCGATCGGCAACCCCGGGCTGGCGGCGATGAAGGCGGCCGCGAAGCCGGCGAAGACCGACTTCATCTACTACGTCGTCAAGCCGTGCGGGAACGGCGCCCACGCCTTCTCGAAGACCGACGCCGAGTTCCAGGCCGACGTCGAGCGCTACAACGCCGAGCGCGAGCGCCAGGGCGGCAAGTCGCCGACCGAGTGCTGATGCCGACGATGCTCGGCGTCGCCGGCTGGCCGGTCGCGCACAGCCGCTCGCCGGCGATGTTCGCTCCGGCGCTTGCGGAGCTGGGGCTCGACTGGAGCTACGTCCGCCTGCCGCTGCCGCCCGAGCGGTTCACGCAGACCGCGCGCGCGCTCGCGGCGTCGGGCTACCGCGGGATCAACGTGACGATGCCGCACAAGCGCGCCGCCCACGACCTGGCCGACGAGCTGACCCCCGCCGCCGCGGCGATCGGCGCGGTCAACACGCTGACCTACGAGGACGGCCGGATCGAGGGCGACAACACCGACGCGGGCGGCTTCCTCGACGCGCTCGGCGCCGATCCGCGCGGCCGGCGCTGCCTGGTGCTCGGCGCGGGCGGGTCCGCGCGCGCGGTCGTCTGGGCGCTGCGCGAGGCGGGCGCCGCGGAGGTCGCGATCTGGAACCGCACGCCGGAGCGGGCGGCGGAGCTGGCGGCTGAGTTCGAGCTGCGCCATGTCGCCCGTCCCGAGCCCGCCGATCTGATCGTCAACTGCACGTCGGTCGGGATCGACGGCGGCGTGGGTGAGGCCGAGGCGGTCGCCGCCGTCGGATTGGGCGGCGTCGAGCCGCCACCGGCCTTCTTCGACCTCACCTACGGGGCCGCGGCGACCCCGCTGGCCCGCTGGGCCGCCAACGGGGGAGCCACCGTCGGCGACGGGCTCGAGATGCTGGTCCGCCAGGGCGCGCGCAGCCTCGAGCGCTGGACCGGTCGGCCGGCGCCGCTCGAAGCGATGCGCGCCGGCGCGGCTGCCTGAGCGATCGCGCGGTCGCTCGCGCCTGCACGGAAGCGCCCAGGGCGTTAAAGATCGGACTGCCGATGTGCCGATAGGGCGAGGGATGCCGGCCATCTCACGTCCCCTCCTGATCGCGCTGATCGCCGCGGTTGTCGCCCTTGTGGGCTTCTACGCCGCTCAGGGCGCGCGCACCGCTTCGGAGTCCGCTGACGCGCCGATCGCTCCGGAGGTCCCGGCCGAGCGGGTCGCGCCGAAGGACGACGCTGTTGCCGATGCGCCGAAGCAGCGCCGAGCCGAGCGCGACGATGTCCGCGAGGTCAAGCGCAAGGCGGCGCCTCGCGTCCAGCGCACCCCGGGCGTTCCCGTCGCGGTCGAGCGGGCGCTCGCCCAGCGCAAGAAGGTGGTCCTGTTCTTCTTCTCGCCCGGCGCGGACGACCGCGCGACGGCAGCCGCCGTCGCCGGCCTGCGCGGGCGCGACGGCGTGGTCGTCTTCCGCGCCCCGATCCGGCAGCTGGCCCGCTACCGCGGGCTCGTCGGCGCGCTCGGCATCTCGCAGGCGCCCGCGATCGTGATCGTCGGCAAGGACCGTCAGGCGCGCCTGCTCGAGGGGTACGTCGATCCGGCCACGCTCGCCCAGGACGTGGCCGACTCGCGATGAACGGCATCTTCGGCGGCGGAGGCTTCGGCGGCCGGTCCGGAGGTTCCGGCGGCGGAGGCTTCGGCGGCGCGGGCGGAGGGGGAGGAGGACCGCCCACCGGCGGAGGACCGCCGCCGCATCTGCGTCCGGTTCCGGCCCCGGGAGCGATCGAGGCGGCTGCCGCCGCCGCGCCTGAGCCCGACCCCGGCAACGGCCTCACCCCGCCCCGCCAGACGAGCGCGCGCGGCCGCTTCATCTCGGACGTGGTGGTCGAGCTCGGCTTCGCGGCGCGCGAGCGGGTAGACGCGGCCGTCGAGGAGGCGCGCTCCTCGGGCCGCACCGCGGAGCAGGTGCTGCTCGAGAACGGCGCGCTCACGCCCCGAGCAGCTCGCGCGCGCGACCGCCGAGCGGTTCGGCCTCTCCCACGTCGACCTCAACATCTACAAGCCCGACCTCGGCGCCGCGAACCTGATCCCGCCACAGGCGGCGCGCCGCTTCAGCGCGGTCCCGATCGGCTTCGACGACGGCGACCTGCTGGTCGCGATGGTCGATCCGTCGAACGTCCTCGCCCTCGACGACATGAAGCTGCTGACCGGCCACGAGCTGCGGCCGGTCGTCGCCTCGCCGGATGACGTCATGGCGCTGCATCAGCCGCATGTCGCGCCTCGACGACGCGGTCGCCGAGGCCGTACAGGAGGAGGACGAGGAGACCGAGGCGGCGGTCACCGACATCCGCGAGTCGGCCGAGGACGCGCCGGTCATCAAGCTCGTCAACTCGATCATCGCCCAGGGCGTCGAGGAGGGCGCCTCGGACATCCACTTCGAGCCCGACGGCCGCGACATGCGCGTTCGCTTCCGCGTCGACGGCGTGCTCAGCGAGACGACGTCGATCCCGCGCCGGATGGTCGCCGGCGTCGTGTCGCGCGTGAAGATCATGGCCGACCTCGACATCTCCGAGCGGCGCGTGCCCCAGGACGGCCGCGTCGGGCTGAAGGTCGAGAACCACGCGGTCGACATCCGCGTCGTGACGATGCCGTCGGTCCACGGCGAGGGGATCGTGATGCGCTTGCTCGACAAGGACCAGGCGCTGCTGACGCTCGACAAGCTCGGGATGTCGGGCGAGCCGCGCGACGCGCTTCGAGTCGGCGTTCCGCCAGGCCTACGGCGCCGTGCTGGTGACCGGGCCGACCGGCTCGGGCAAGTCGACGACGCTCTACGCGGCGCTCAACGCGATCAACACGGTCGACAAGAACATCATCACGATCGAGGACCCGGTCGAGTACCAGCTCGGCGGGATCAACCAGCTCCAGGTCAACCACAAGGCGGGGCTGACCTTCGCGCGCGGGCTGCGCTCGATGCTGCGCGCCGACCCCGACGTGATCATGGTCGGCGAGATCCGCGACGCCGAGACGGCCCGGATCGCGGTCGAGTCGGCCCTGACCGGCCACCTCGTCCTGACGACGCTGCACACCAACGACGCCGCGTCGGCGATCACCCGCCTCACCGAGATGGGCATCGAGCCGTTCCTGACCTCGTCGGCGGTCGACTGCGTCGTCGCCCAGCGGCTCACGCGGCGGCTCTGCAGCTCGTGCAAGCGGCGGACCATGCTCGACGTCGACGCGCTGCGCGAGTCCGGCTTCCACACCGCCTTCGACGTCGAGGCCTACGAGCCCGTCGGCTGCTCGCGCTGCGGCGGGACCGGCTACAAGGGTCGTGTCGGCCTCTACGAGGTGATGGTGCTCAGCGACGAGATCCGCGAGCTGGCGATCAAGCGCTCGTCGGCCGACGAGATCGCCAAGGTCGCCGTCCAGCAGGGCATGCGCCCGCTGCGCGACGACGGGCTCGACAAGGTCCGCCAGGGATTGACCTCGATCGCCGAGGTGACCCGTGTCTCGTGACCGCTTCGCGCCCGCGGCTCAGGTCCGGCCGGATCGCTGCCGATAGGGGCGGAGTATGGATTTCGACTTCGCAGACGTCCTGATCGAGGTGATGGAGCGCGGCGCGTCCGACCTCCACCTGACGGCCGGATCGCCGCCGATGGTCCGCCAGCGCGGCAAGCTGAGCGCGCTCGACTATCCCGCGCTCGACCCGGTGACGGTCCGCGAGGTCATCTACTCGATCCTGACCAACGACCAGCGCCAGCGGCTCGAGACCGACTGGCAGATCGACCTCGCCTACTCGATCCCCGGCCGGGCCCGCTTCCGCGTCAACGCCTACTTCCAGCGCGCCTCGCTCGGCGCCGCCCTGCGCCTGATCCCGCAGGAGATGCCGCGCCTCGACGACCTCGGCCTGCCGAACACGCTGCGCGACTTCATCAAGAAGCCGCGCGGCTTCGTGCTCGTCACCGGCCCGACCGGCTCCGGCAAGTCGACGACGCTCGCCTCGATGATCGACCTGATCAACGAGGAGCGCGCACGAGCACATCATGACCATCGAGGACCCGATCGAGTTCCTCCACCGGCACAAGCGCTGCATCGTCAACCAGCGCGAGATCGGCGCCGACGCGCAGACCTTCGCGCTCGCGCCTGAAGGCCGCGCTGCGCCAGGACCCGGACGTGATCCTCGTCGGCGAGATGCGCGACCTCGAGACGATCTCGACCGCGCTCACCGCGGCCGAGACCGGCCACCTCGTCTTCGCGACGCTGCACACCCAGGACACCGCCCAGACGATCGACCGCATCGTCGACGTCGTTCCCGCCGGCGCAGCAGCACCAGGTCCGCGTCCAGCTGTCCGTCGCGCTTCAGGGGATCGTCACCCAGCAGCTGCTGCCGACCGCCGACGGCGCCGGGCGCGTCTGCGGCCACCGAGGTGCTCGTTCCGACGCCGGCGATCCGCAACCTGATCCGCGAGGGCAAGACCCACCAGATCTACTCGGCGCTCCAGACCGGCGGCCAGCCACGGCATGCAGACGATGGACGCGTCGCTCGCCGACCTCGTCCGGCGCAGCAAGATCACCCGCGAGCTGGCCGAGGCGCGTCGCCACGTCCCCCGAGGAGCTGCGTCGCCTGCTGGGCACGGTGAGGGTGGCCTAGATGGGCGACCTTCGCGTTCAAGGCGCTCGACGTCGTCGGGCGCCGTCGACCCGGGGCGAGATCGAGGCCGACGACAAGCAGGTCGTCGCGTCTCAGCTGCGCTCGCGCGGGCCTGATCGTCCTCGACATCGAGGAGCAGAAGAGCGACCGACGTCGGCGACCTCCTCGCCCGCTTCAAGAAGGTCAAGGCCGCAGGACCTGACCGTCGCCACGCGCCAGCTCTCGACGATGGTCTCCTCTGGCATGTCGCTGCTGCGCGCGCTCTACGTGCTCGAGGAGCAGACCGAGAACGACAAGCTGCGCGACGCGTTCATCGGCGGTGCGCAAGGACGTCGAGGCCGGGCATCTCGCTGTCCGACGGCGCTGCGCGCGCCACCCCGACGATCTTCAACGACCTCTACATCGCGATGGTCGACGGCCGGCGAGTCCGGCGGCATCCTGGAGTCGACGCTCCAGCGCGTCGCCGACCAGCTCGAGAAGGACGACTCGCTGCAGGCGCCAGGTCAAGTCGGCGATGATGTACCCGACGCTGATCGGCGGCTTCGCGGGGATCGGTCCTGCTCGCGCTCGTCACCTTCCTCGTCCCCGTCTTCGAGAAGATCTTCAAGGACTTCGGCGGCGAGCTGCCGGCGATCACCAAGTTCACCGTCTGGCTGTCGCACATCGTCACGCAGCGTTGGTACGTGCTGATCGCTGTTCGTCGTCGGCGGTCGTCTTCACGTTCAAGCAAGTGGAAGCGACTGCGAGCAGGGCCGCGAGCAGTGGGACCGCTTCAAGCTGAAGCGTGCCGATGAAGATCGGCGACGATCGTCCAGAAGGTCGCCCTCGCGCGCTTCTCGCGCACGTTCTCCGGCGCTGATCGCCGCCGGCGTGCCGATGCTCGAGGCGATCGAGATCACCGGCCGCACCGTCCGGCAACAAGGTCGATCGAGATGGCGATGGACGAGCGTCCAGCGACGTCGGTCAAGAGGCGGCGGCACGATCGCCGCGCCGATGCGCGCGGCGCCCGACGGCCTTCCCGATCATGGTCGTCCAGATGATCGGCGTCGGCGAGGAGACGGGCGCGCTCGAGCACGATGCTCTCGAAGATCGCCGACTTCTACGAGGACGAGGTGGCCGCGTCGCTGAAGGCGCTGACCTCGATCCTCGAGCCGCTCATGATCATCGTCGTCGGCGCGATCGTCGGGCTTCATCGTGATCTCGATGTACCTGCCGATGTTCAAGGTCTACGACACGATCCAGTAGTCGTTCGCCACCTTCCAACCTTTCGCCACCGCGTGCGTCATAGAGGTTGATGCGTGCGACGACGATCAGGTTCACCCCAGAGCTGTGGGCGCTGCTGCAGCGCGAAGCCGAGCGCGAGCAGGTGAGCGTGGCGCAGTACGTGCGCGACGCGGCGCTGTTCCGTGTGGCATATGGCGCCGGGGTGAGGCGTGAGCAGGGCCTGCCCGAGCCGGGTGCGGATCCTCCGTCCGCCGCCTCGCTGCGCTGACGGCGACCTTCGCGCCCCAGCCGGAGGCGGGTGGATAATGGGCCGATGGCCTTGTCCCGCGATGCCGGTCCGCGTGGCCGGATCCGGCATGACCACCACGCCGCCCTCGAGCGGTTGCACAGCCGCCATCGGGCGGCGGTGCTGGCCTTCTGCCGTCATCTGACGGGCAGCAGGGAGGACGCCGAGGACGCCGTTCAGCACACCTTCCTCGCCGCCTACCGGCGGATCGCCGATGGCGAGCGAACGACCGCCTGGCGGCCGTGGCTGTTCACGGTGGCCCGCAACCGCTGCCTGACGCTGATTCGGGCGCGGCGCGACGAGGGCCCGCTCGTCGATCCCGAACTCGTCGCCGCGGTCGACGGCCTCGCGGTCGAGGTCGAGCGCCGCCAGGAGCTGCGCGACGTCGTCGCCGACCTGGCGCGGCTGCCCGAGCCGCAGCGGGCCGCGCTCGTGCTGTCCCAGCTAGAGGCGCTCGACTACCGCGAGATCGCGACCGTGCTCGGGGTCACGCCGGAGAAGGTCAAGGCACTGGTCTTCCAGGGGCGCAGCACGCTCGCGTCGGCACGCGAGGCACGCGACACGCCATGCGTCGAGATCCGCCAGCTGATCGCGACCGCGCGCGGGCCCGCGCTGCGCCGGCGGCTGCTGCGCCGCCACGTCGGCCAGTGCGACGGGTGTCGTGAGTTCGAGGTCGCGGTGAGGCGCCAGCGCGACGACCTCGCGATCCTGCTGCCGGTCGTCCCCTCGGTCGGGCTCGGCAAGGCGATCCTCGGCGCGGTCGAAGGCAAGACCGCGGCGTCGGGAGGCGCCGGGGGCGGCGCGAGCACTGGGCTGGGCGGGACGCTCGCGGCGATCGGTCTGCCGGGCGCGGCGAAGCTGGCGGTCGTCGCGGCGGTGGTCGGGGGCGGAACGTCGGGGGCGCTCGCGGCGGACCTGCCGGAGCGTGTTCAGCACGCCGTCGCGGGTAGCGGCGCCGGCAGCGGCGTGGTGCGCGCCGAGCGGAGCGTGGGGCAGGAGGCAGACGGGGCGCCAGGGCGGAGCGGGTTGGGTGGCGACGGGAGCGGCGCGCCCGCGTGGGACGGCGAGCGCTTGGAGCGAGGCGCTGGGGACGGAGAGCGGCGGGAGGAGCAGGCGGCGCACGAGGGCGGCGATCGCGTGGGAGACGGGGCCGACGACGAGCGGTCCGGGAGCACGGGCGATGGCACTGGGGACGGCGGGCCCCCGGCGAGCGGGGACGTCGGCGGCCTTCCGCCCGGGCTCGCCAGGAAGGACGACCTGCCGCCTGGCCTGGCGAAGCGCGAGGACCTGCCGCCGGGCTTGGCGAAGCGGGACGAGCTGCCGCCTGGCCTCGCCAAGCGCGTGGGCGCGGGGCAGGGAAACGGCAATGGACAGGCCAACGGCAACGGCAACGGCAACGGGCAGAGCCCCACCGGAGGCCAGGGCGCTGGGGCTGGCAACGGTGGCGGCAACGGAAGCGTTGGCGGCGGCGGGACCGGCGGCGGCGCGGGCGGGAGCGGCAACGAGCAGGGCGTCGGCACCGGCCAGGGCGTCGGCACCGGCCAGGGGAACGGCGGCGGTCAGGGCTTTGGCGGGGGCCAGGGGAACGGCGGCGGTCAGGGCTTTGGCGGGGGCCAGGGGAACGGCGGCGGTCAGGGCTTTGGCGGGGGCCAGGGCAACGGAAGCGCCAACGGCAACGCGAACGGCAACGGCAACGCGAACGGCAACGCCAACGGTGGAGGCGGCGGGAACGGCAAGCCGCGCTGACCGACGCGGCTAGCGCTGCACGAGGCGGGCGACGGCCGCCATCAGCTCGTCGGTGAGCTCGTCGGGCGTGCCGGACCCGTGTCCGCCGACGACACAGTGGCGGGCGTGGTCCTCGAGCAGCTTCAGGGCGACTTTGTCGAGCGCCGCCTGGATCGCCGAGATCTGGGTGACGACGTCGATGCAGTAGCGGTCCTCGTCGACCATCCGCTCGACGCCGCGCACCTGGCCCTCGATCCGCCGCAGGCGGTTGACGACCTTCTCCTTCTCGGGGCTGTAGCCATGCTGCGGGGTCGCTCCGTCGGTACTCATGGCGATCAGTCTAGCAATACGGGGGAGGGGTATGCTACGGTGAGACGGGATACCCCCTATCCGTATCGGAGAGATCGTGTCGAGCACACGGAGGCCGGCCGTGGCCACTGAGCAGCTGAGCATCCCGATCGAGGGCATGAGCTGCGCGTCGTGCGCGGCGCGGGTCGAGAAGCGGCTCAACGGCCTCGACGGCGTCGAGGCGGCGGTCAACTACGCGACGGAGCTGGCGACCGTCGCCTACGACCCGGCGCAGGCGGTCCCTGACGACCTCGTCGCCGCCGTCGAGTCGGCCGGCTACCACGCCGTGCTTCCCGAGCCCGGGGCGCCCGAGGGAGACGCGGGGACCGCGGCGGAGGACGACCCGACCGCCGATCTGCGCCGCCGCCTGACCATCAGCGCCGCGCTCTCGCTGCCGGTGCTGGTCATCTCGATGGTCCCGGCGCTCCAGTTCGACTACTGGCAGTGGTTCGTGCTCCAGCTCGCGACGCCGGTCGTCGTCTGGGGCGCGTGGCCGTTCCACGAGGCGGCGTGGCGGAACCTGCGCCACGGCGCGGCGACGATGGACACGCTGATCTCGCTCGGGACGCTCTCGGCCTGGCTGTGGTCGCTCTACGCGCTCTTCCTCGGCGACGCCGGCATGACCGGCATGACGATGACGATCGACCTGGTGCCCGAGCAGGGTGGAGGCACCGACCACATCTACCTCGAGGTCGCGGCCGTCGTGACGACGTTCCTGCTGGCGGGGCGCTACCTCGAGCAGCGCGCCAAGAGCCGGGCGGGAGCCGCGCTGAAGGCGTTGCTCGAGCTCGGGGCCAAGGACGTAGCGGTGCTCGCTCCCGACGGCGGCGAGCGGCGGATCGCGATCGACCAGCTCGCCGTCGGCGACCGCTTCGTCGTCCGCCCGGGCGAGAAGGTGGCGACCGACGGCGTCGTCGAGCAGGGCGGCTCGGCGATCGACATGTCGCTGCTGACCGGCGAGTCGGTCCCGGTCGAGGTCGGCCCGGGCGACGAGGTCGTGGGCGCGACCGTCAACGCGGGCGGCCGGCTCGTCGTGCGAGCGACCAAGGTCGGCGACGAGACCGCGCTCGCCCAGATCGCCCGGCTGGTCTCCGACGCCCAGGCCGGCAAGGCGCCGGTGCAGCGGCTGGCGGACCGCGTCTCGGCGATCTTCGTGCCGGCGGTGATCCTGCTCGCGGCGGCGACGCTCGGGTTCTGGCTCGGCGCCGGGGAGGGCGCGGCCTACGCGTTCAGCGCGGCGGTCGCGGTGCTGATCGTCGCGTGCCCGTGCGCGCTCGGCCTCGCGACGCCGACCGCGCTGATGGTCGGGACCGGCCGCGGCGCCCAGCTCGGGCTGCTGATCAAGGGGCCCGAGGTGCTCGAGTCGACGCGGCGCGTCGACACGGTCCTGCTCGACAAGACGGGGACGGTCACGAGCGGGGAGATGCGCCTGGTCGAGGTCGTCGTGGACGGCGCCGGGCGTGCCGAGGCGCTGCGGCTCGCGGGGGCGGTCGAGGCGGCGTCGGAGCATCCGCTCGGCCGGGCGATCGCCGCGGCCGCGGCCGCGGCGGGCCCGCTGCCCGCGGTGCGGCGGTTCGCCGCGACGGCGGGGATGGGAGTCGAGGGCAGCGTCGTGACGACGACGAGCCCGCTCGCGGTCGTGCAGGCCGGCGCGGGTGCCGTCGCCCAGGCGCCGGACGGGGCCGCCGAGGCGGCGGGCACTGAGGTCGTCGTCGGGCGCGGAGATCTGTTCGAGCAGCGCGGGTTCGCGTTGCCCGACTCGCTGCGCGCGGCCCGCGACGGCGCCGAGGCCGCCGGCCAGACCGCCGTGCTAGCCGGCTGGGACGGTCGGGTGCGGGCCGTGCTGACGGTCGCCGACGCCGTCAAGCCGACCAGCGCCGAGGCCGTGGCGCGACTGAAGGCGCTCGGCCTGCGGCCGCTGCTGCTGACCGGCGACAACCGCGCCACGGCGGAGACGGTCGCGGCGGCGGTGGGGATCGGGGCCGAGGACGTCGTCGCCGAGGTCCTTCCGGCCGAGAAGGCGGCCGTCGTCGCGCGGCTCCAGGACGAGGGCCGCGTCGTCGCGATGGTCGGCGACGGGGTCAACGACGCGCCGGCGCTCGCCCAGGCGGACCTCGGGATCGCGATCGGCACCGGGACCGACGTCGCGATCGAGGCGTCCGACCTGACGCTGGTCCGCGGCGACCTGCTCGGCGCGCCCGACGCGATCCGGCTGTCGCGCGCCACGCTGCGCACGATCAAGCAGAACCTCGGCTGGGCGTTCGGCTACAACGTCGCCGCGCTGCCGCTCGCCGCCGCCGGCCTGCTCAACCCACTGCTCGCGGGCGCCGCGATGGCGTTGTCGAGCGTGTCCGTCGTCGCCAACGCGCTGCGGTTGCGGCGCTTCCAGGCGGGGAAGGGGGAGGTTCGATGAGCGCCCACGCCCATTCCCACGACCAGCATCCGCTGCCGACCGGCGGGCGGGCGCTCGACGCGGTCGCGCTCAGCGCGACGCTGCACTGCCTCACCGGCTGCGCGATCGGCGAGGTGACGGGCATGGTCGTCGGCACCGCGCTCGGCTTCTCGGACCTGGCGACCGTCGCGCTCGCGGTGGCGCTGGCGTTCCTGTTCGGCTACACGCTGACGAGCATCCCGCTGCTGCGCGCCGGCATGGCCTTGGCGGCGGTGGTGCCGATCGCGCTCTCGGTCGACACGGTCAGCATCGCGCTGATGGAGGTCGTCGACAACGCGATCATGGTCGCGATCCCCGGAGCGATGGCGGCCGGTGCCGGCGACCTGCTGTTCTGGGGCGCGCTTTCGGTCGCGCTCGTCGTCGCCGGCTTCGCCGCGTTCCCGGTCAACCGCTGGCTGATCCGGCGCGGCCGGGGCCACGCGGTGCTGCACGCGACCGGCGTGCACGGCGGCCCGCCGACGCGCGTGGTCTTGGCCTGCGCCGTCGTGGCCGGCCTCTTCGGCACGGTCGTCCTGCTCGCGGAGGCGCTCTAGCGATGGCCTGGCTCGCGCTCGGCGCCTACGCGCTCTACATGGCGCTCGCCTTCGGGTTGCGAACGGCGATGCAGCTGCGCCGCACCGGCTCGTCGGGCTTCGAGGGGGTCAGTGGGCGGCCCGGGTCGGCCGAGTGGTGGGCCGGGGTGCTGTTCGTCGTCGCGATCGCCGTCGGCGTGGCGGCGCCGGTCCTGGCGCTGACGGGCGTCGTCGAGCCGATCTCCGCGCTCGACGTGACCGCCGTCCACGCGGTCGGGATCGCGCTGTTCGCGGTCGGGCTCGCCGGCACGCTCGCCGCGCAGGTCGCGATGGGGGAGTCGTGGCGGATCGGGGTCGACGAGGCCGTGACGACCGAGTTGGTGACGGACGGCCCGTTCGCGCTCGTCCGCAACCCAATATTCGCGGCGATGCTGCCGGCGTCCGCCGGGCTGGCGCTGATGGTGCCGAGCTGGGTTGCGCTCGGCGGGCTGGCCGCGCTGGTCCTCGCGCTCGAGCTTCAGGTCCGGGTGGTCGAGGAGCCGTACCTGCGGCGGGTACACGGCTCGCGCTACGGCGGCTACGCGAGCCGCGTCGGCCGCTTCCTGCCGGGCGTCGGCCGCTTGCGCGGCGGCTGACCGCGAGTAGCCTGAGGCGATGGCTGACGCGGCGATCGATCCCCGGACCTCCATCGGGCGCGTGGTGCTGACGGTCCGCGACCTCGCCGCCGTGCGCGACTTCTACGAGCGCGTCGTCGGGCTGGAGGCGATCGAGGCCGGGCCGGGCCGCGCGCTGCTCGGCGCCGGCGGCCGTGCGCTCGTCGAGCTGGTCGAGGACAGCGGCGCGCCGCCGCGGCCGCCGCGGACCACCGGGCTCTTCCATCTCGCGCTGCTCGTCCCCGACCGCGCCGAGCTCGCCCGCTCGCTGCAGCGGCTGATCGACGGCCGCTGGCCGCTCCAGGGGGCGTCCGACCACCTCGTCAGCGAGGCGCTCTACCTAGCCGATCCCGAGGGCAACGGGATCGAGATCTACCGCGACCGGCCACCCGAGGAGTGGCGGCGGGACGGCGACGAGCTGCGGATGGCGACGCTGCCGCTGGACCTCGACGACCTGATGAGCCGAGCTCGGCGGCGCGACCGCCGCGCCGACGAGCGTCCCCGCCGGGACGGTCATGGGCCACGTCCACCTCAACGTCGCCGACCTCGCCGCGAGCGAGCGCTTCTACGCCGGCCTGCTGGGCCTCGACGTGACCGCCCGCGGCTACCCGGGCGCGCTATTCGTCTCGGCCGGCGGCTACCACCACCACGTAGGGCTCAACGTCTGGAACGGAGCGGGTATCCCGGCGCCGCCGGCGGACGCGCTCGGCCTGCGCCGGTTCGAGTTGGTGGTGCCGGGCGGAGACGCTCTGGCCGACGTCGTGGCCAAGGCGCTCCGCAGGAAATTCTAGATATATCATTTCTCGCATCGGTCGGTCGGATGCCAGACCCGGCCACGATGAACAAGTTCGACCTGCCATCGTGGCTTTCGTTCCGAGCACCGGCGGGGTCGGCAACGCTACGCTCGCCATCGAAACCGCCGTGCAGGTCAAGGGCGCCAAGCAAGCGCGCGCCCGGCGGGTTTGCTTGTTGGATCTCGATTTGCAAGCCAGTCGATATCTGCGACTACCTCGACATCGAGCCTCGATTCCACATCGAAGAGATCGTTCAGAACCCCGACCGCCTTGATGCTCAACTGTTCGACCTTTTTGTCAGTCGTCACAGCGCTAGCGGCATTGACGTGCTCGCAGTGCCGCGAAACCGAAGAGCTTCGGTCGAACTGGACATGGCTGCGCTCGATGCTCTCTTCGCTTCATTTCACAGCAATATGATCTTGTAATCATCAATGTGCCGCCAACATGGTTTGATTGGACCGACCAAATCCTTGCGGTCAGCGATCTGGCCATCGTCACCGGGTTGAACAACGTTCCGGGGCTCCGTCAGATTGCCGAGAACTCTTAAAGAGATCAAAAGTGCCGCGCGCGTTCCGCCCCAGATAGTCGTTGCCCTGAACCGATGCGAGTTCGGGTCTAGTCGGGGGGATCGCGCGCCGGGGACATGTCAGTCGGGCTCTGGGCAACCAAACGGCTGTGTATATTCGCGAGGATGCCGGTGCCGCCAATCACAGCCTCAACACCGGCGTTCCCATTTCAATCACACGCCGCTCTAGCAGGATTACGAAGGATGTTCGCGCCCTGGCGGCGCTGGTGTCAGAATTGAAGACGCGAGCCGTCCAAACAGGATCTTCGCATCGGACGTAAGCCGTTAGCCAAACAGCCGACTTGAGTGACAGCACCGCCAAGATCTTGTAGGCTGAACGAGTGGAATACGAAAACAGTACATGAGCAGAAAATGAACTTTTTCCCCAATGTTACGCCGCGAACGCGGGCACAGCCGATCGCCGAGGTTATCACGCGCGAGCCCGCCCCGGTTGCAAAAGAGCATATCTATAGCGAGCTGATTGCCCAACGGCCTGCCTTGCTTGACGAGAAGCTTAAGCTGCACCAGCGAATTGTCATCGACGAGTTCAATCTCGTGTCGCTAGAAAAGCTTCCGCGCGAGGACCTGGTTCGCGAGGTTCGTGCCTATCTCGGCGAGTACGTCCGGACGGAGCGGCTTTCCCTCAATCAGAGAGAGCTGCAAGCCTTTGCGGAGGAAGTCGTCGACGAGATGACGGGTTTCGGGCCGATCGAGCCTCTGCTCAAAGATCCGACCGTCAATGACATCCTAATCAACACGCACAAGAAATGTTTTGTGGAACGCTTCGGAAAGCTGGAAGCAACCAGCGTCCATTTCAAAGATGAAGCGCATCTGATGCGCATCGTGCAAAGAATCGTTGCCCTATGTTGGACGCCGGGTTGACGAATCCCTCCCAACCGTCGACGCCCGATTGCCTGACGGGTCACGCATCAACGTCGCGATCCGACCGGTCGCGATTGATGGCCCGCTGGTTTCGATCCGGAAGTTCTCAAAAAACCCGTTTTCGATGGATCGCCTTGTCGAACTTAACGCGCTTCGACCTTCGATGGCAGATTTGCTAAAGGCAGCGGTAAAAGGAAAAATATCGCTTATCATTCGGGCGGCACTGGCAGCGGCAAGACCACCATGTTGAATGCGATGTCGAGTTACGTTCCCCCGCAGGAGAGAATATCACAATCGAAGACGCCGCCGAATTGCAGCTCCAGCTTCCGCATGTTGGGCGAATGGAGACCCGGCCGCCGAACGCTGAAGGCAAAGGTGAGATCCGGCAACGCGAGCTCGTGAAGAACGCCCTTCGGATGCGTCCCGACCGTATTATCATCGGCGAGTGTCGAGGTGAGGAAGCATTCGATATGCTTCAGGCCATGAACACGGGCCACGAAGGATCGATGACAACGGTGCACGCGAATTCACCGCGTGATGCGATCAAGCGGTTAGAGCAGATGGTAAGCATGGCCGGTATGTCCATCAGCCCCGCGAGCATTCGAAGCGAGATCGCATCTGCGATCCGCTTGCTGATCCAACTGCAACGTCTGCCCGATGGCCAGCGCAGGGTGATCAGCATCGGGAGAGATTACCGGGATGGAGGGCGAAGTCGTTCAGATGCATGAAATCTTTCGGTTCGTTAAAGAACGCACAGACGAACAAGGCAACATTTACGGAACGTTCCGAGCAACCGGGATTCGGCCGTTGTTCCTGGACGACCTAAAGCACATGCGGTTGGACCTTCCGCAGAACCACTTCTTTCGATCCAAATCGAGCTTTGTGACAGCCATGATCCCGACCGAAGTTTGGGTCATCTGTGCCCTCGTCTTCGGGGCGGTATTGCTGGGTTCCCAGGGCATCTACTGGGTGCTGTTCAAGGAGCGCCGCGACAAACAGGCGATCAACCGACGTCTCGCGCTCACTGCTGAACTCGCCAATCCCAAGGAGGTCTTGGAGATTTTGCGCAAGGAGAGGGGCGTCGATCTCGTTACCCAGATTCCGGCGCTGCAAAGCTTTAAGGAGCTGGTCGTTCAAAGCGGCGTTCGGTGGACCGGCGCAAAATTGCTGCTGGTGGCGGCCGTCCCAACAATGCCTTTTTTTCTTTTGCTCCGATTCCGGCGACTGGGTCGAAGTTTTCTTGCGATCGCGCTTGGGGGGTTGCTTGCGGCCGCTTCGATCTATCTGTTCTTGCTATCCGCCCGCCGGCGTCGGATCGCCGCTTTCAGCGAGCAATTCCCTGATACGTTGGATGTGATCGCGCGCGGCTTGCGGGCCGGGCATCCTTTCAGAGTCGCCATCGGCTCTGGTCGCCCGTGAAATGCCCGATCCGGTGGGATCGGAATTCGGCATTGTCGCCGATGAGATCACGTTCGGTCTCGAACAGTCCACGGCCGTGGAGAATCTCGGTCCGCGGGTGGGTCACAATGATCTGTCATTCTTTTCAACCGCGGTGAACGTTCAGCATCAGACCGGCGGCAATCTCGCGGAGATCCTGAGCCGGCTTTCGAGAATGCTGCGCAGCCGCTCGAAATTACGCTTGAAGATACGCGCGTTGAGCGCTGAGGGGCGACTGTCGGCGGCCGCACTGTCGCTGACCCCATTCATCCTGTTTGCGCTTATTACGCTGATCTCTCCGGACTACTTTCTCGGAGTAAAAGATCATCCGATCGCCATCCCCGCCTTAATCTTCGGTGGGCTCTTGTTGGTCATCGGCAATGTCATCCTGTATCGAATGGTAAACTTCAGGTTTTAGATGTCGCAAGAACTTTCAATTTTATTGATCACGATTTTCCGCCTTCGGTGCAGTTGCAGTCGGGGTGTTCGTGATTGGGCAATTCATCTCCGTTCAGATACGCGTGCACCAACGGATGGCGATGCAGGGGCGTGGCGCAGCTCTGAGACATGAGGCCGAGATTGGACCGGGCTTGACATCAGGGCTTGATGCGCTTGTCTCGGCAATTTTCAATGAAAAGCGTTTTGGCATTGAAGGCTCGGTGCGTACGAAGCTGCGACGTGAACTGATACGCTCCGGTTTTTTTCGAGTTGATGCGATCAAGTACTACCTCTTTGCCCGCATCGCGACTGTCGTCGTTTTTGCGATCGCGGTACTCATCGCCGAACAGTTCATGGTTACCAGCACCTGGTACCTGAAGCTCGGCTTGGCGGCTGTCGCAATCCTCCTCGCAGTGCTTGGGCCCGATGCTTACATCGCGCGCCGCACAAGGAAATTGCACCTGGAATATCGAATTGCCTTTCCCGACATGCTCGATCTCCTGGTCGTATGCATCGACGCCGGGCTTAGCCTCGAAGCAGCCTTGGACCGCATCAGTGGCGACACCGGCCGGCAGAACCGCCATCTCGGTGCCAACTTGCAGATCATGGGAGCCGAGATGCGCGCTGGCCGCAGTACGATCGATGCACTCGCTTCGCTTGCAGATCGGCTGGGACTGGACGAGGGGCGTTCCTTGGCCGCCATGTTGCGCCAATCGATCGAACTCGGCACTGACGTGGGGGATGCTTTGCGCGCTTTCAGTGATGACATGCGCGACCGCAGGCTGCTGCGGGCTGAGGAGCGCGCCAACCAGCTTCCTGTGAAAATGGTCGGCCCGCTGGGCTTGTTCATATTTCCAGTTATTCTTGGCATCGCGATGTTGCCGGTGATCATCCGGCTGATGACGGTGCTAAAATAACACCAACCGCCCTAATGGCGTTCTCAGCGGCACTATCCCACGTCGTGCTGGTGATTACCGCCGCAGTCCTGTTCTATGTGGCGCTGACCGATTTCAAGGAATTCAAGATCCACAACGAGCTTATCTTGGTGCTTGCCGGGCTATTCGTCGTCCACGCCCTCTTGTCCGGCCGCTGGGTGATCGCACATTGGAACCTGGCGTTCGCTGCGCTCATGTTCGGCGCCATGTTGTATTTCTATGGGCAGAACTTAATGGGCGGCGGCGACGTCAAGATATTGACGGTCGGCTTCCTGTGGGTGGGCTTTCGTTGTGCGCTCCCGTTCGCGGTTCTGCTCGCGATCTTCGCGGGGGTACACGTCGTTGCGGCCATGTTCGGGTGGGCGCAGGTCCAACAAGTCGGCGACAAGAAGCGCATTCCGTTGGCACCTTCGGTCGCGGGGGCCCTGATCCTATGCCTTATCCTGGGCTGCCTGCAGCCGATGCGTTGAGCCACTCCAGGTGGCAGGCAGGCCGATCGCTGATTGTATCCGACCGCCGCGCCGGTAAGGCGATTGCGATTATGGACGCACCGGCAGTTGCAACGAGCGGACAAAGAGATCGTGTCGGGCCAAATGACCTCTAGTCGGCCTTGCTCGTGCGCCTTCCATCCGTGCTTTCACTCCGTTGCACCTCGTACTGTTTGGTTTCTCCATTTCGCACAACGGTGATCTTCACCGTGTTCGATGGCACGACCGGAGCTGCGACGACCGGAGTTGGCGGAGGAGGCGGCGGAGGTCGCATAGGCTCCGGGTTTGTCCGGCCAATATCTTTCTCGCTGACGCGACGATTCGGATCAGGCTTAGATTCGACCGGTCGCGCGAGGATTAAGGACAGCTTGCCGATATTCGCCGCCAGCAGAATCTTTTGCGCCTGCGCTTTGGTGACTTCGACCGTTACTGCCTTGGCGACAGTCGGCTGTCCTTCCCCTTCGCTTGCGACCTGGTCGATGGCGAGAACCTTTACGTGTTCGAGCAGAATGTCTGAATAGCTTTGGCGTTTGGGTGATCCATCGTCGGCGATGATAACGATGTCGACGAAATCACCGGGCAATACGAAGCCTGCGACCCCACGCACGTCATCGACCGACACCGTCACCGCGCGTTTGCCTTCGTCCAGTAGCGAAGCGAGCGAGGCGCGCTGACCGGGTCCCGTGACTTTTGAACTCAGGACCGCTTCGCCGCGTTTCATCGGGGAGAGCACGATGCGGCGCCCACTGTTGAGCAGATCATCCTTGACCGCAAAGGCACCATCGGGCAGCGTGCTCGAAAACCAGGGGAATTCTCAGCGACGTTGTCGGAGGTCATGGCAGTCCCGTAAGCGAGCGACTTCAGCTGCTACCACAATCGTACCGGTCGGCTGAACGGCGGCTGAAGCTCTCGTCTGATCTTTAAGCCAGGTGCGCGTCAGGTACGCAGCGCTCCCTCCCATCGAGATTGCGATAGCGAGAATGATGACCGTGCTTGTTCGCATTGCTTGTCTCCTCCCGGCTGGCTGCTGAGTCCCCTCGCAGGCTGTTCTGGTCCGGCGCGCCCTTTGACTCCCCAACGCGACTGCCGATCTTCTTCAACTTCTGTTATTTCAATTGATCCAAGGCTAATTGTTCCGATTGATCCAAGACTAGCCGCTTTTAATACTCCGTGCAATCAATGCATTTCTCCACAGCAGGACCTCTAAAAAAAGACGGGATCGAAACCGCCATTGGCTCCGTTGCTTACCGAGCGCTCAAGCACCCCTTTCTCATTGTTGGTGAGCAGGAGGAAAGATCCTCGCCCGTCATCGTTGTTGTTGCACCCGGAATCTGAATATTGCCGAAGCCCAAGAGACCTCCAAGAAAGAAGAACCGGAACGGCATGTTCTGCAGCGAGATCCTAATTGTGGGCACAGGGCCGCCCGGACGGCCTGCAAAACCGAGCCCCGCTGGTGCGGCCGGCTGTGTATAGACGATCCGAACATTGGCCGGTGTAATCTTGCTAAAGATGTCGCACATTCCGGCGGTGTAAGAGGAGGTCGCATCGCCACAGGCCGTGCTGCCGCGTCCAAACACAATGGTCCTCATGGCCGCATCATTGTAGCCACCGACCCCTTTGCAAGCGCCTTCGCATGTGCAAGTGGCCCTTCCACCATCACAGGTCACCGTGAATGACGGCATCGCGCTTCCAGGGCGCAGCGAGGCGCTGACGACACCTGCGCTGAGACCGTTGAGACCCCTCGCAACGGGCTCAGAAACCGCGGCAATTCGCACCCCCATCTGAACGGCCTTGGTCGCTGCATTCCATTGGTAAAAGGCAAACAGGAAATCGATTGATCCGAGCACGAACACAAACATGATGATGATCATGATCGTCGCCTCGACGAGCACGCCGCCGTTATTGTCGCGAATAAAACGTAAAATCATCGTCGCGATACTTGTCCAGGTTCGATGACGCGCTCCTGATGCGATACCGTAAGTGCCGGCGGCTTAAGGCCGAGGAAACTGAAAAAACCGAGCGAAGGCGCGGTGAAGGTGGTGGATACGGTGACGATTTGGATGGCGGCAGCGCCGCGAAAAGGGGTCAATCCGTTGCTACCCACCGAATTATGAACAGCGGCGTAACTAATATGCACGTCGCGCGTCGTCCAGCCCTTGACTCGCGCGGAGTTTCCGTCGATCGCGCCGGTGGTCGCCAGTTTCTTCGCGTCGCCCTGAATCGTTACATCGTGGGGGTTGGCGGATCGCGCAATATAGCGCGCGCCGTCGCGGATGCCGGTTGAGATCAAGTGCTGCTGGTAGATCAACCAAGAAAATTCGAACACCCCGAGCACGAGTACTAAAAGGACCGGCACGAGGATGGCGCCCTCGATGAGCGCCGACCCCTCATCGTTGCGCCACAGCGATCGGAGCCCTCGTACAGACATCGCGGTTCGTCCAAATGACGCAAGGTCACCGATACAGCTGAACAACGTCATGATTGATGCTGTCGGTCGGCTTTACAAGGCCTAGGAATTCGGCATATGGGCCAGTGCCAGCCGCGGCAGGTACGGTAAGAAAAAACCTGCCGAACCCGGCTACAGGAACATCACGCGCATTGCCTGTCACCGCCACGGGACTACTGCCGCAGTTGATGATCGCTGCACTTAGAACGCGACGGTTCTTGATTCCCCAGGGATTACACTGCGGAGCCCCAATTTCCGCTCCCGGAGACCGGTCGCTGATATAGTTGAACTCGTACTGATAGACGCTGTATCGACTGATCGTGGCAGCCTCGGTGCAGCCCGGGGGGGAAGATTGCTGCCTGGCCCCCTAAAATGCGCTATCCTCCAATAGCCGGCGCAATCCCAGATCCCATTCCCGATCGGAACGGTTGTGTTCTGCGCTCCGGCTTGATTTTGGCCTTGATCTTGCGCTTGATCTTGAGTTTCATCATTGCTTTCGCTACCGAGGATCATATTTTGATCAACCGGCAATGCTGCTGCAAAAGCGTCAGCAATGGGCCAATTCCTTCCCGACGGGTTAGCTTCGCACCAATTCACATTGCCGAGTGTGGTGTATCCTTTTCGAACATTCACATCCGCAACGTAATTGTCTTTACAAAAGTCAAAGCCACTCGCGTAGATATCAAACCGGGTGTTCAGTCCATCCATCGCCACCTGATCGTTACCCGGCTGAAGATCAACTCCACTCAACCGCAAGCAAATTGGCGGCCGCGATGCAGCCAGGGCTTGACCTAGGCCCGCTCCCGCGAGGGGGCCACAGAAATGCCTGGGCAAAGAACCCGTCGTCGGCGTGAGATATCCAAAATCCCCCCGGCCGAATACTTCCTTTTCCTGAGTTGAGGCAAGCCGGATGAGTTTACGCTGGGCCGCCGGATCGTGGCTGGCATTGACCAGGGCCGTGGTCGCCTGCCGATAGCTCATTCCCGGCGTTTCAAAGGGATTGCAGACGAAGATCGGCGTGAAATCGCACACCACCTGATCAAAGCCGGCGACTGCTTGCGCTCCAACCGTCAGCAAGTTCGAGCCGCCGAAAACTGATGCCGGCAGAATCGTTGGCAGCTCAATGGGCTTCACCGTCACCTCGACGAATGCAGCCTGCGTCGGATCGCTCGTGACATTTCCCGGCAAGATGGGGTCGCTGTCGTGCATCGGCAACGAGCGCAGGAATCTGATCCCCGCTACCCGCACGTTCCGATCGGGTCCGCTCCCAAAAAAGGACCAATTGCTGACCAAACCATGTCCGCCTGCGATAGGTTGACAGGTAGATCTATTGGCCTCGCAGCGAAATCCGATCGCTCTGTTTGCACGCTCTATAGCCGTCGGCGTGCGATCGAGCTCGGCTGCCCCAGCCAGCGCTAACGCGTCAGCTCCGTTCTGGAGCTGCGTCTGCAGGCTCATGTATCGGGCACCGTCGAGCGCCAGGACGGAAACGCCAATGATGACGACCAGCATCAGCGTCACATAGGGAAGAATGACGCCGTCCGTGTCTCTCCAGAGCGCTCTAATCGATTGCGCGACCCTTCCACCCACCAATGGGCAGGCGATGGCACTCATCCTCTTTCAGACCGATCAGTTATCGGGCCGCCACAACGGTGCTGAATTATCACTGCACCACTTATAGATCCCCTTCGTTTGCGGGCGACGCCCCAAAGCGCAAAAGGAGGCATTTCGTTTGACGTATGCGTATGTCTTGCATTTCCGAAAAAAACTAGGCTTTTTAGAATGCAATGGAAAGAAGAATTAGATCTCAGCGACCGGTTTTGGAACGATTAATCTGCAACTTCTTTTACATAAATCTTACCAACAGTGTTGTCGAGCATTACGGTCGACGACTTCTATGCAGAATGAGAGGACGCCGCTCCGCCGAGAGCAGGGCACCATCGTCGGTCGGTTAAATTACTCTGGGCAAATGACTTGAAGTCGAGTGCGTTAGTCTATGTAGTTTATAGGGACGCGGGTTACCTCGGCCCAAGCACAGATCTGGCGGCTCACCAGACGCCGACCGTCAGGCGCCGCGCTAGCGGTCGCCGAGCTGATATTCAACATGAGCAAACCGCGGCCCTTTGACTCCTCCTCTGCTGGGGCCGGCCGTGTCGTTTCGATGTACTTGCGTAAATTTTCGCCGAACAAGCATTCTTGCTCGGCAACGTTGCCGGCGCCCGGTACCAAGCGGGCGAGCGCACCACAGGCTCCCGGCACGCGCGCCAGCAAGTCCAGTAAGGTGTCGACCCGATAACTGAGCCGCGGGCGCAAGTCGCCGCGCAGTAAATCGAAAATCTGGGTGGCGAACAAATCCACCTCTCCCTGAAGAGCGAAATGTTGCCCGAGCGCGAGGAATATTTGCTTCGAATCTTCGCTCGTTGCCGCTACATCCATCACGGGGCCCAGCGCATAGCGGATGACATCCTTTGCAGGAACGACCGAACGCACCGCTCCGGATTGCGGGTAGTTACGCGCGAGCAAGGCGCGCGCCGGAGGGTAGCCCACCAAGGCAGCAGTTTGGATCAAGCGCGCACCTTTTGCCCGGTCTCCGTCGGTTTTGGCAGACGCGTACTCGACCACCCCACGATCGACGATCGTGCGTATCATGCGCGGATCAAGGCCCGGCGCTTGACGCGTGCTGGCGGGCGGCAATGCAGTGAAGTCGCGGAATCTCGCGACCGGATCGGGGGGTACCGGCGTCATCATCGCGGACGGCGAGACTCCGGCGGCGAGATGGGCGGCAATGCAATGAGCTCGCGGAAGCTCGTGACCGGATTGGGATCTACCGACGTCAGCATGGAGAGTGACTCCAGCGCCGCGCTGGAGAACATGATCGCGCGCTCTGCATTGCTCAATTCCGCATCGACGGGGGCGGTCTGCTGGGACTTTGATGGCGAAGTCGATGACTGAGCCCCTGTCACGGCTTTGGCCGGATCGGCCGACAAGGTGTGGTATCGGTAGAACGCCCAGAACAGAGAGGCGGCAAGCAGGGGAGCCAGAACGACACCGAGGAGCGTCAGCGTCGGTAAGACCTTTCGCTCAGCCGGCATCGGAAGCTCTCCGAAAGCGCGAGCGACGACACTTTCATCACCACCACCACCCGGGACGCAGATACGGCCGGCGATGGACCCGCTCTACGGCATAAATTGACACTCGTCGGTACGGGTGAAACTCCCGCATAGGGGTAGTAAGCCGCTGGATAGTAGGAAGGTCCATAAATATAAGTGACGCACGGATAACGCACCATCAATTCCCAACCGCGCGGATACCAGCTGGGAAGCGGCTGGCAGACGGTAGCCACTTGTGCGCGGGTCATCGACCCCCAGCACAACGTTATCGCAGTCACAGCTAGAGCCAGAGCAAGCCGCTGCACCTGAGCCTCCCCAGTTCGCCAGACATATTAGACATATTAGATTGATTTCCGTTTTGGTGGAACCGCGATCTACCCCACCTTGCCTTCGACGGCGGCGCCAGCCTGAGACTGGAACGGTCGAAAAACGAAGGCGGCGGACGAGAAAAGGACCCAATTCCACCCGACGGTGATCTGAAATCAGCTGACACCTTGCACCGTATTTTGCTGCAGCGAGGTTCCATCTATTCCAATGTGGGCGGCGGCAGGTGGCGAGGTTCAGGTGTCCGTCAATAGAGCCGCCTCGAACGCGGTTATCACGAGCGGTTCGCCAAAACGCGGTCGGCAGCGTCGGAGATTCCTTCGACCACGCGCTCGCTGAAACGGTGATCGGCCTATTCAAACCCGAGGTCATCCACCGCCGTGGGCCATAGCGGTCGTTCGACGGCGAATATGCCACGCTGGACATATGCGCTCTCGCGCGGAACCAACCCATGTTGCGTATCAACAACTTTGCCTTTCGCATCCACCCGGAGGCACTCAGTGAAGGCCTTTCCGACACTATTTGGGACTTCGCCCGACTCGAGATCGATCGATTTGCATGCGAGCTGACGCTTGGCTTCGGATGACGGCGGAGCGAGCGCGGCCTTTGGCGCGACCTGCGCCCACACCGCCTGGATCACCAACTCGAAGATCGGCACCGCGACGTGGCCGCCGGTCGAGCCGCCGCCGAGCGTGCGGCGCTTGCCCTCGGCATTGTCGTAGCCGACCCAGATCGCGACGGTAATGTCATTGGTCAAGCCGACGAACCAGGCGTCATTCTCATCGTCGGAGGTGCCGGTCTTGCCCGCGACGTAGGGGGCGAGACCGGAGATCGAGCGCGCCGTGCCGCGCGCCAGCACACCCTGCAGCATGGTCTTGAGCTGATAAAAAGCCGCACGGTCGACCGAGGCAATCACGACCGATGATTTCGGATCGTGGTGATAGACGATGGAGCCGTTACGCTCGATGGATTCCACAACGTGCGGTGCTGGTCGCAGGCCTTCATTTGCGATGGCCGCATAAAACGCGGCAAGATCGACCATGCGCACCGGCTGGGCCCCGAGTACGAACGGATAATATCTTCCGCATTCGCGGTAAATTTGTGCCTCTGCGGCGAGACTACAAACGCGATCGAGGCTGGCTTCGGGTTCCTGCTCGATGCCGCCATCGAGCAGATGGACAGTAGCGAGGTTGCGTCAAGTCTCGAGCGCCCGCCGCAGCGTGAGAGTGCCCCGGGACCCGCCGTCGTAGTTCTTAGGTGTCCAATAATCCCGCTCGCGGGCGCGGCCGCCGCCGATCGGCGGGAGCGTAATCGGCCCGTCCATGACGAGTGTGTTGGGCTGCAGGCCCCTGCCAAGCGCCGCGAGGTAGCTCAGCGGCTTGATGGCGGAACCCGGCTCGGCGCACCGCCTGGATCGCGCGGTTGAGCTGGCTCAGCGGGTAGGAGAACCCGCCGCTCATGGCGAGGATGCGGCCGGTCTTGTTCTCCAGCACGACCACCGAACCCTGCACGACCGGACGCACGCGCAACTCGGCGCGCGTGCCCGCTTTCCTCTGACCTTGCCGACGCGCACCGGATCACGTCATAAAGTGTGAGCTTACGGCGCGCCGCCGCGTTGTCGACGGCGAGCGGCACGGCGCGCCCGTCGGCGAGGCCGACGCGCCACCCCTCGCCCTTCGAGCCACCCGGTTTCTCCAGCACCACAGCGGGCGCCCAGTGCACGTCGTAGAGCGGCAGCCGCGCGTTCGCGAGCGCCCGCTGCCAGGCCGTCCGCTTGTCGCCCGGCTTGTTATCGGCTTTGGCGCGCTGGATGGCCTGGAGACAAGTTGGCCTCGCGCAACACCGAACTGGACGCGGCCACTGCTGCGCTCGTAGCGCGACAGCCCCTCCTGCAACGCCCCCTCTACCGCCCGCTGCAATTGCGGGCTGATGGTCGAGCGCACGGTGTAGGAGTTGGCGGTGATGGCCTCGATGCCGGCCGCCGCTTTGGCCTCGCGCGCGACCTGATCGACGAAGTAGAAACCGATATCGCGGCGCGGACGCTCATGGCCACGAGGTCCGGCAGCGGCGGCAGCTC
>CAVOOF010000001.1:0-2081270 GCA_963697505.1 uncultured Solirubrobacterales bacterium | reverse complement strand
GGCCCGCCTGCGCGCGGGTGGGGCCGAGGCCGAGGTGGCCGACGGCGCGGTGACCGTCGCGGACCCGTCCGGCAACCGCCTGCGCCTGGTCGCGACCGCCTGACCCGAGAACGAAAAACGCACCCGACGCCGCAGGGGGCCACAGCGCCGAGTGCTACTTCGAGGTTAGCGACCGTCTCTCGCAGCGACGATGGTTCGGTCAGACCGCCTCAGGAGGCGGGAACGACCTTCAAGGTGCCGACCTTCGCGGGCGGCGAGTCGGACCCCGCCGGCTGGGCCAGGATCGCGTGCTCGCCCTTCGCCGTGGCCAGCACCTCGAACAGCGCGGGGGTCAGCGGCTCGGCGGTGTCGGTGAGCCCGAGCGACGGGATGTCGACCTGGCCGGGCGTCCCGACCTCGACCAGCACGGTCGCCGGCTGACCGACCTCGACGGTGCGCGTGGGCGGCTTGGCGCCGCTGCCGAACTCGACCGTCGTCGGCTGGGGCGTGCGCGTGCCGGGCGCGGGGGTCGAGCTGCTCGGCGTCGTCGCGGCGCCCGTCTGCTTGCCGCCAGACGACTCCGACACCGCGTCACTGCCGCGCTCGGGCGGTCGAGTGATCGTGCTGACGACCGCCGCCACGCCGAGGACGACGGCGAACAGCAGGATGGCGCGGCGGATCTCCACGCGGCGATCGTATTCGCTGCGTCGCCCGTATACGCGGGCCGGCCGATCTGGACGAATAGACGAGTCAGATTCGCATGTCGGCCTAAAGGATCGCGGGGGTACCGCCGACAAGGGTCAGGTCGCCGGACTTGCGCGGTGACGAACCCAGACCCAACAAAGTTCCTCACGAGGAGGCAACAACATGCTGCGGAAGCTCCGCGAGCGAATTCAGAACGAGGAGTCGGGCTTCACGCTCATCGAGCTCCTCGTGGTCATCCTGATCATCGGGATCCTGGCGGCCATCGCGCTGCCGGCGTTCCTCGGTCAGCAGGAGAAGGGCCAGGACTCCAGCGCCAAGTCGGACGCGCGTAACGCCGTCTCGCAGCTCGAGTCGTGCTTCACCGATGACCAGACCTACGCCGGCTGCGAGGATACGGCCGACGACGGGCTCGGAACCATCACGTCGATCACGACGTCCGAGACCGGCTACGTCGTCAACGCGACGTCGGAGTCCGACAACGTGTTCACGATCACCAAGGACGCCGATACCGGCGAGATCAGCCGCACCTGCACCACGCAGGGCAACGCCGGCTGTACCGAGAGCTGGTACGGCTCCGCGTCCGGCGATGGCGGCGGCGGTGGCGGCGGTGGCGGCGGCTGAGTCTCCGCGCACCCATCAGGCAGTCTCGAGGGGCGGGCCATTGGCCCGCCCCTCGTCGTTTGTTCAGCCCCTTGGCGGAACTGCCGATAGGGATGGGGTGAGCGTGCTACGTGCCCTCCTGCGCCGGATCGCCGGCGACGAGTCCGGCGTCAGCCTGATCGAGCTGCTGATCGCATGCTTGCTCGCGGTCGTCGTCTCGTTCGGCGCGTACCAGTTCATGGACACGGCGGGACGAAGCCAGGCGTCCACCTCGGCTCGCAGCGAGTCGCTTCAGCAGGTGCAGCACGGCCTCGAGCGGATGACGCGAGACCTCCGCCAGGCGGCCACCGTGTCGGTGCCGACGTCGCAGGAGGTCGTGATGTCGACCTACCTCAAGCCAGCGGCCGCGACCAGCGCACTGCAGACCGTCCGCTACCTCTGTGCCGCCGTGTGCACGCGCCAGGTCAACGACGGGGCAGCGGCCACCGTCGTTCGGGGCGTTCGCAACGTTGACGTGTTCGACCCCGAGCCCGACGTCGAGCCGCGCTACGTGGGGATCCGGCTGCGCGTCGGCGTCGCCGGCGCCGACAGGCCGCTCACGCTGGTCGACGGGGTCGAGATCAGGAACCGTCAGCGATGAGCGGGCGCTTCGGATCGGGCGGCACGCGACGGCTCGACGGCGAGCAGGGGTTCACGCTCGTCGAGGTCATGGTCGCGCTGCTGCTCGTCGCGACCGCGCTGATGGCGCTCGGCGGGTCCTTCGACGTCGCGGGCAAGTCGGCGATCGGCGCGCAGCGCCACGAGCAGGCGGTGTCCGTCGCTCAGCGCCATCTGGAGGAGATCCGCTCGCTGCGCTGGAGCCGGATCGCGCTGTCGAGCGCGCCGACCCAGCAGAGCGCGGGCAATCCGCCCAACGACCCGACGCCCGCCAACCCGCGCAACCCCGACTACTACGTCAACGGCCAGGCGCTGCGGATCAAGACGAGCTACAGGAACATGAACAGCGCGGACCTCCCCGGAGCCCCGGCGGCCGGCGAGCCGTTCGTGCTCGGTGGCAACGTGGCACCGAGGGAGACGTTCACGTCGGGCTCGACGCGTGGGACCGTCCACAACTACGTCACCTGGCAGCGCGAGTGCGTCGCCGCCACCGGCCAGTGCGACTCCGAGGCGGCCAAGCGGATCACGGTCGCCGTCGTGCTCGACCGCGCCGGAAACGGGGCCGGGCCGTCCAAGCCGGTCTGGGTCTCGACGATCGTCGCCGACCCGAATGCGGCTCCCCCTGGCACCCCGCCGCCGGACGACGACGGTGACACCAAGCCGGCCGGCCAGCCGTTCTTCCTCTACGACACGCCGTGCAGCCAAAGCACGTGGTCGAGCACGGTCGCCAGCCACGTCACCCCCGACACGGCACGTGAGGGGGCACGCTGCAACGTCACCCCGACGCCCGACCTGATGTCGAGCATCGCCGCGCCCTACGGGATCGATCCGCTGCCGTTCGAGAACTACTCGGCGGACGTGGCGCGCACCTCGCCGGCGCACGGCCTCGTGCTCGAGAAGGCCGCCAGCGGCTGTCCGATCAGCTACCCGGCGGCCAGCGCCGCGACCGCGAAGCGCCAGGTCCACGCCTGGGCGAGCACGCCCTTCGCGAGCGCCTTCAAGAGCCCGGCCGACGATCCCGCCACGGCGGGCCACGACTCGCGCACGGGGTTCTCCTTCTGGACCCAGACCGTCGACGGCGCCCAGGCTGGGGCGACGCTCTGCTTCTCGTTGCGCCGGGTCAAGGCGGACGGGACCGTCGCGCCGCTCTTCGAGTCCCCGGCCGCGGAGCTGACGCACCAGTACACCCAGGCGGCGTGGCCGTGGGAGGAGCCGACCAAGCTGAGCTTCTCGCTGGTCCACCGCCAGTACACGCTCTACCCGGGCGAGCGGCTGCTGCTGACGCTGTCGCTGCGCCACGACTCCGCGACCAACGTCGCCCTCTTCTACGACCACCCGACCCAGGAGTCGTTCCTGACGACCCTGACGACCACACCGACCGTCGCCCTGGACTGAGGACGCAACCATGCACGCCGATCTTCGCCACCTGCGCCGCCGCCTGAGCTCCGAGCGGGGCATCGCCCTGCCCGTGGTGATGGGTGTGATGTCCGTGCTCCTGCTGCTGATCGTGGTCGCCGCCGGCGATTCCGGTCAGGCCAACGACTCGGCCAACCAGGACCGGCGCTCGACGCGGGCGCTCCAGGGAGCGGACGCGGCTCTCGAGACGGCCGTCTACCGTCTCAACACGCTCGACGTGACCAACCAGCCGGCCAGCGGCAAGTGCGTCGGGGTCAACGCCAGCAACCAGGCCGTGCTGCAGGGATATGCGGCGGGTGGCAGCTGGTGCCCGCCGGTCGACGGCCTGCTCGCCGACGGCACCTCGTACCGCTACTGGGTGAGCGCTGAGACGCCGATGGTGGGCGGGGGCGGCGTGACGCGGACGGTCGTCGCGCAGAGCAACGACGGCGGGGTGATGCGGCGCGCGTCGGTGCAGCTGTCGGCGCTCAGCCAGGGAACTCCGCTGTTCGGCACCGGCACGATCATCTCGCTGCAGCAGTTCATCATCGGCGGCGATACGCGCGTCTTCGGCAACGTCCAGAGCAACGGCAACATCCGCCTCGACGGCAGCGCCCAGGTCTGCGGCAACGCGACGCCCGGTCCTGGGCGGACGGCGACCAGGACCGGAGGCGCGTCCTACCAGTGCGGCGGATCGCTGACGCCGGCCACGGCGCCGGTCACGCTGCCGCCCGTCGACCTCGCCCCGGCCGCCAACAACGACAACGCCCGCATCTGCGCGTCGTCGAACCCGGCGACCAGCGACCCGTGCAGCGAGGCCGTCTCCTGGAAGGTCAACTGGGAGCCCGCCAAGCGCCGCCTCGACGTGCAGGGCGACTCGCACATCACCCTCGGCGGCAACGTGTACTTCTTCTGCTACTTCCGCGTCACCAACGGTGCCCGCGTGATCATCGCGCCGCGCAACCCGGGAACGCCGGTGCGCATCTACATCGACACCCCGCAGAACTGCGCCAACTCGAATCCGCGCGGCAGGTTCGAGGTCATCAACAATGGCAAGATCGAGAACCCCTACGGGGCGCCGGCGCTTCAGTTCTACGTGGCCGGGGACTCGGCGAACCCCGGGGCGTCCGCGCAGGAGATCGCGCTCGCGAACTCGGGAACGATCAACATGCCGATGCTCGTCTACGCGCCCAACTCCAACGTGCGCGTCTCGGGCGTCGTACAGGTCACAGGAGCGGTTGCCGCGCGCCAGGTGTTCGTCGAAGGATCGGCCAAGATCCTCTCCCACCCGGATTCCGGGACGGTGACCGTCGGAGGCGGCGTGACGTCGATGCTGCAGCCGGGGGTGTACCGGGAGTGCGCGGTCACGGGCGCGACGGCCGCCAACCCCGGCGCCGGCTGCTGAGCCGGCCGCGCCCGCCGTTACGCTGCCGCGCTCATGGTGGCGCTAGCGGTCGTGGCTGGGGTGCTCGGAGCGGTGATCGGCTCGTTCCTCAACGTCGTCGTCCATCGCCTCCCGCGCGGCGAGTCCCTGGTGTCGCCGGGCTCGCGCTGCCCGAGCTGTGAGACGCCGGTGAGGCCCTACGACAACGTGCCGGTGCTGTCCTGGCTGGTCCTGCGCGGCCGCTGCCGCGCCTGCGGGGCGCCGATCTCGGCCCGCTACCCCGCCGTCGAGCTGACCACGGGACTGCTGTTCGCGGCCGTGGTCGTGGCCTTCGGCGCGGATCGCGACGTCTGGATCGGGCTCGCTCTGGTGACGTTGCTGGTCCCCGTCACGCTGATCGACCTCGACCACAGGATCGTGCCCAACCTGATCCTCGCCCCGGCCGCGATCGCCGGGCTTGCGATCCTGGCGGTCACGGCGCCCGCCGAGCTGGCGGAGCACTTCGCCGCCGCGGCCGGCGCGTTCCTGTTCCTGCTTCTCGCGGCGCTCGCCTACCCGAAGGGGATGGGCATGGGCGACGTGAAGCTGGCGGGCGTGCTCGGTCTCTATCTCGGCGTCGACGTGGTTCCGGCGCTGCTGGTGGCGTTCCTCGCGGGAACCGTCGTCGGTCTCGGGCTGATCGCGCGCGGAGGTCCCGAGGCGCGCAAGAGCGGCGTTCCGTTCGCCCCGTTCCTGGCCTTCGGCGCCCTCGTCGCGCTGTTCGCGGGCCCGGAGCTGATCGACCTCTACCGCGAGCAGTTCCTCGACTGACGTGGTCTGACCACCGCAGCCGGCGAACCAGGGGTAAAGCCCTGGCGCGAGCGGCCGATAGACAGCGGGACGGCATGGGAATCTCGCTTCGCAAGACCAGCCAGCGCGGTGCGCTGGGGCTCGACATCGACGACGGCTACCTGGCCGCCGCGCAGGTCGAGAACGGCCGCGTGACGCGGATCGCGTCGCAGGAGCTGCCGAGCGGGCTGGTCCATGAGGGCGAGGTCGCAGACGTTGACGGACTGAGCCACCAGCTCAAGGAGTTCTTCAAGGCCGAGCGCCTGCCGCAACAGGTCCGTCTCGGCGTCGGCAACCAGCTGACCTCGGTGCGGCGGCTGGACCTGCCGCGGATCGAGGATCCGACCGAGCTCGCCGCTGCCGTACGGTTCCAGGCCGCCGACGCGATCGCGATGCCGCTCGACCAGGCAACGCTCGACTTCCAGGTCACCGAGGAGACGCCGGGCGTCGACGGAAGCTCCGCACGGATGCAGGTGACCGTCGCAGCGGCGCGCACCGAGATGGTCTCCAAGCTCGCCGACGCGGTCCAGAAGGCAGGTCTCAAGCCCGCGGGGATCGACCTCGACGCCTTTGCGATCGTCCGCATGTACGGCACCGAGCCCGCCGAGGGTGAGCTGCCGCCGGCCCGCGTCTACTGCCACCTTGCCGGCGTGACCAGCTTGGCGATCGCCGTCGGCCGGTCTTGCCTGTTCACCCGCAGCCTGGCCAGCCGCTGGGAGGGCGACGCCGACGATGTCGCGACCACGCTCGCCGACGAGATCCGCCTCTCGACCGACTACTACATGGCCCAGCCGGGAGCGCAGCCACCGCACGAGCTGATCCTCTCCGGACCCGGCGCGGCGCGTGAGCGGCTCGCCGACTCGCTCGGCGAGCGGACCGGGATGCCGGCCGTCGTCGCCGATCCGCTCGGCGCGCTCGCACGTGACCCCGACCTTCTCCTCGACCATGTCGAGCGGCACACCGTCGCGGCCGGCCTCGCCTTCGGAGCGGCCGCGTGAAGCCCGTCAACCTGCTTCCGGAGAGTCGCCGCCCGCGCGGTGGCGCCGGGTCGAACAACGCCTACTGGGTGCTCTCGATCCTCGCCGTGCTCGTCGTCGGGACCTTCGCGTACGTGTACAGCGCCAATCAAGTCACCGAGCGCCAGACAGAGCTGGTCGAGGTCGAGCGCGAGACGGCCGGGGCCCAAGCGCGCGGCGAGCGACTTGCCGCGTTCGGCAACTTCGCCGAGGCGAAGGCGACCCGGATGGCCTCGGTCACCCAGCTCGCACAGGGCCGGTTCGACTGGGAGCGCTTCGTGCGCGAGCTGGCCCACGTGATGCCCGTCGACTCGTGGTTGACGGAGGTCGACGCCTCCACCACCGGCGAGGACGCCGGGGACGGCGCCACGGCTGCGGGGGCTCCGACCGCGAAGATCAAGGGCTGCGCCCCCAGCCAGGACGACGTGGCGACGCTGCTCGTCCGCCTGCGGCGGCTCTACCGCGCTCAGGAGGCCGTCCTGGTGTCCTCGATCAGGGGCAAGGACGATTCCGCTCGGCCCTGCGGCCGCCTGTACGTGTTCCAGCTCGAGGTGGTGTTCGCGCCGCTGGCCGCGAACCAGACCGCCGGGCGCGTGGTCGCCGCGCTAGGAGGTGGACAGTGAGCATCACCGACCGTGACCGCAAGATCCTGATCGCGCTCGTGCCGCTGCTGCTGGTCGGAGCCTTTTGGTTCCTGCTGCTCGGCCCGCAGCGCGAGGAGTCCGCCAGCGTGGGCGAGAAGCTGACGGCGCAGGAGGAACTGCGCGACGCCGCGGTGCTGCAGGCCAGCTCGCTGGAGACGACCGAAGCGGACTTCGGCGCGGAGTACGCCGAGCTGGTGCGGCTCGGCAAGGCGATCCCGTCCTCGGTCGACATGCCGAGCTTGATCGTCCAGCTCAACCAGGCCGCCAGGGGCACCGGAATCGACTTCGAGAAGATCTCGGCTGGCGACCGGGTTCCCGCGGCCACGACCGCGACCGACGCCGCGCCCCCGACCGGTCAGCCGACCGAGGCCGGCGGGGAGCCGGCCCAGAGTGGGCCGGGCAAGGCCGTCGAGACCGCCAACGACACCGCGGCGACCGCCGGGGGCGCAAACCCCGCGCCCGCCGCCACCGCTCCGGGAGCGGCGCCGCCGGCGACGCCCGGCGCCCCGGTACCCGGGCTCGACACCGTTCCACTCGAGCTCGACTTCAGCGGGCCCTTCTTCAACTTGGCGGACTTCTTCCACCGGATGAAGCGGTTCGTGCGAGTCGCCAACGACCAGATCAACGTGCACGGAAGGCTGCTGACCGTGGATTCCCTGACCTTCAAGACCAACACCGAGCCCGGCCGGCCGCCTCTGACCGCTTCGATGGACGCGACGATCTACCTCGCGCCGGAGAGCGCGCAGTCGACGCTGCCCAGCGGCCAGCCGCCGGCCGCGTCCGGGACGGCGTCGAAGGGCGACGACGGCGGAGCCCGCTGGCGACGGTGGCGCGATGAAGCCCGTCCTGCTCGACACCTGGCACGACCTGCGCGCGAAGCGACTGCTGCCGGTCGCGGCGCTGCTGCTGGTCGCCCTCCTGGCGATCCCGGTCTTCCTGCTGAAGCCGGCGAAGGCCGACACCGATGCCGCGCCGATCGCGAACTCGGCCCCGCAGGCCGCGCCGACCCAGCTGACCCAGACCACCGAGAACGCGCCGGGCACCGGCTCGAACCTCGGCGTCTTCGAGGCGAAGGACCCGTTCAAGGCGGGGAAGCCCGCGCTCCCGAGCGCGTCCGCGGCGGTCGCGGAGGTCGTCGTCGAGGAGAAGCCACCGATCGCTGGCGGCGGCGACCGCGTCGCGGTGCTCCCGATCCTCCCGGTCGGCCCCGACGGCGAGATCGTCAAGCCGGGTCCGGCTCCCGGGCCGGCCCCGTCCCCGCGCCGTGTCACCAAGACCTTCGAGTACGTGGTCGACGCGACGTTCTCGAATGGCGACCGGCGGCGCCAGGTCAAGGGCCTGCGCAAGCTGGGGATGCTGCCGAACGAGAGCGCTCCGCTGCTGATCTTCATGGGCGTGACGCGCGACGGCGGCAACGCCACCTTCCTGGTCGACTCGACGCTCGACGCCGCTGGCGAGGGCAGCTGCAAGCCGTCGCGCGAGGACTGCGCGCTCGTCGTCATCGGAGCGGGCGCGGAGGAGACCTTCACCGACGCGAAGGGCGCCACCTATCGGTTGCGCGTCGACGAGATCCGCAGGGTCGAGCTGAAGGCCGGTACCTCGCGCGCCGCCCCCGCGAGGGCGAGCGGCCAGGCTCCGCGCCGGTTCGTCTCGCCGCTGATGCCTGACGAGGTGGTCGATACCGTGATCGTCGGCGCGTCATCGCCGCGGGTCGCCTCAAGCCCTGCTGAGAAGGACCGATAGGAGATGGGTATGCGCCGTTATCTACTCGTACTCGTCTCGCTGCTCGCCACCGTCGCAGTGGTGGCGCCGGCTGCCGACGCCAAGCCGACCAAGCGGGCCAAGGCCGCGAAGCCGGAGATCACGCGGGTCACGCCGATGCGGCTGGGGATCGGTCAGACGCTGACGATCCGCGGCCGCAACTTCAAGCCCCGCCCGAAACGCAACACCGTCATCTTCCGGGGCGGCGACGGGCGCACCGTGTTCGTCAAGCCGAGCCGGGCCAGCAAGCGCAAGCTCGTGGTCAAGGTTCCCGCTCCGGTGTCCCGGCTACTTGTCGTCCGTGACAGCGCCCAACAGCCGACACGCCTCAAGCTGCGCGTCCTGGCGGGCAAGTTCAGCCGCTTCACGCCGCGGCGGTTGTCCCCAGTGGTCACCGGGGTGCGTGTCGACTCCGAGGGCAAGCCGCTGCCGGTCTGCAACAGCAGCGTCGATCACGACGGAGACCTGCTGTCCAACGTCGACGAGCTGGCGTACAAGACCGATCCCTGCCTCGCCGACACCGACGGCGACGGCCTCACCGACGGCTGGGAGTTCTTCGCGGCCAAGGACCTCAACCTCAAGGCGGTCCCGTACCCGGGCAAGCGTCCCTTCCCGAACCCGCTCGACCCGACGGACAAGGCGATCGACTTCGACGGAGACGGTCTCCTGGCGGTCGAGGAGTTCCGTGCGTGGACGGTCACCGGGCGTTCGTTTATAGCCGCGAACGTCGGCGGCCACGACCGGTCCTCGCCGCTGGGCTACAGCGACGGGACGAAGTTCAGCCGACCGGACGAGACGCCGTCGACTCCTGCTTGGCGTAGCCCCGCCTACGGGCTTCCCGCGCCGCTGGAGCCGTTCCCGGAGACCTACGACTACGACGGGGATCCAGCCTGGAGCGACGACGAGCGCGACGCCGACGCAGATGGGCTGTCGAACTGGATCGAGTCGGACCGCGGACCGGGGCGCCCGATCTGGTGGGAGAAGTTCTGGGCGCAGGAGGAATACACGACGGCAGGGGTCCAGGCTTGGCCGAAGCGGATACCCGGATGCGCCCAGGTGGCAGGGCCCTATGGCGAGCGGCCGTACGCGGGCCTCGACCTGGCAGATCCCGACGTCGACGGCGACACGCTCCTCGACGGCGAGGATGATCAGGACAACGACGACTACTCGAACCTCACCGAGCTGACCGAGGTGGCGCGAGGAGCGACCCAGACCGTCTGCGGTCTTCCCAGGGTTCCGGCTGTCCAGCGGGAGGGAGAGCCGTGGATCGTGAACGCCTTCAACCCCTGCGCGCCGGACCCCGAGTCGCGGACCTGCCCGCGCTACATGCCGTTGCCGTAGCCGGCTCGGCGGCGGCCCCCGCGCGCCGAGCCTCCGCCGCGCCCCGGTAGGGTGTCTCCCCGCATGTCGATCCGCTTCACCACCGCCGGCGAGTCCCATGGGCCCGGTCTCACGGCCGTAGTCGAGGGCCTTCCCGCCGGCATCGAGGTGACCCCGGAGGACATCGACGCCGATCTCGCGCGACGCCAGCTGGGCCATGGGCGCGGCGGGCGGATGAAGATCGAGAAGGATCGCGCCGAGGTCACCTCGGGCATCCGTCACGGCCGCACGCTCGGCAGCCCGATCTCGCTGCGGATCGCCAACCGGGACTACAAGAACTGGGAAGAGCGGATGAACCCGTGGCCGGTCGACGCCGAGGTCGCGGAGGTCCATCTGCCGCGGCCGGGGCACGCCGACCTCGCGGGCGTCCAGAAGTACGGCTTCAGCGACGTCCGCAACGTGCTCGAGCGCGCCAGCGCCCGTGAGACGACCGCGCGCGTCGCCGCCGGCGCGCTGGCGAAGGTCTACCTGCGGGCGTTCGGGGTCGAGGTGCGCAGCCACGTGCTGCGGATCGGCTCGGTGGCGGTGCAGCCGCCGGCCGACCTGGGACCCCATTCGTTCGACGGCGTCGACGAGTCGCCGGTCCGCTGCCTCGACGCCGACGGCAGCGCGGCGATGGTCGAGGAGATCAACGTCGCGCGCAAGGCGAACGAGTCGCTCGGCGGCGTCTACGAGACGGTCGCCTTCGGCGTCACGCCGGGGATCGGCTCGCACGTCTCGTGGGACACCCGCCTCGACGGCCGCCTCGCCGCGGCGATCATGTCGATCCAGGCGATGAAGGGCGTCGGCATCGGCGACGGCTTCGACCTGGCGAGCCGCGTCGGCTCCAAGGCCCACGACGAGATCTTCTACTCCGAGCAGCAGGGCTTCGAGCGCGAGACCAACCGCGCCGGCGGCATCGAGGGCGGCATGACCAACGGCGACCCGGTCGTCGTGGTCGGCGCGATGAAGCCGCTGCCGACGCTGACCAAGCCGCTGCGCTCGGTCGACATCGAGACCAAGGAGCCGGCCGCCGCGCTGCGCGAGCGGACCGACTCCTGCACCGTCCCGGCCGCCGCGGTCGTCGCCGAGGCGATGGTCGCGCTGGTGCTCGCGGACGCCTACAAGGAGAAGCTCGGCGGCGATCACGTCGACGACGCCGTCGCCGCGCTGCGCGCCTACGAGAAGCGCATCGGGTGGAGGCGCTGAGCGCGAGCGGGGGAGGGGCGCGCCCAGGCGGCGCGCTGGTGCTCGTCGGCTTCATGGGGGCCGGCAAGTCGAGCGGGGCCCGCAAGGCGGCGGCCGAGCTGGGTTGCGAGGCACTCGACTCCGACCGCGAGCTCGAGGCAACCCTCGGCGAGCCGATCGAGGCGTTCTTCGACCGTGAGGGCGAGGTCGAGTTCCGCGACCGCGAGGAGCGGGCGATCCTCGAGCTGCTGGCGCGGCCCGACGCCCGCGTCGTCGCGCTCGGCGGCGGGGCGCTCGGCTCCGACGCCGTCCGCGCGGCGCTGCGCGACCACGTCGTCGTCCACCTCGACGTGACCGTCGCCGACGCCTGGAGCCGCGCCGCCAACAAGGGTCGCCCGCTGGCGCGCGACCGCAGGCGCTTCGAGGAGCTGCACGCCGAGCGCGCGGCCCTCTACACGTCGGTCGCCGACGCCTTCCTGCCGCCGAACGGGCGCGACGTCGTGCGCCGGGCGCTGCCGGGCCTGGAGGCGCTGCGCGCGGCGCGCGCGCAGCCGGGGCTCGAGCGCGTGCGGATGGCCTGGGCCGAGACGGCCTCGGGCAACTACCCGGTGTTCTTCGGCCGTGGGCTGGCCACGAGCGGCTTCGTCTACCCGGCCGACGGCCGCCGCTTCGTCGTGACGGACGAGAACGTCGCGCGCGCCTACCCCGTCGCGCGCGCCGTCGTCGGCGACGGCTCGGCGCCAGCCCCGGCGGACCCGAGCGCGCACGTGCTGACGATCCCGCCAGGCGAGGAGCACAAGGACCTCGCGACCGTCGGCGACGTCCTGGGCCGGCTCGCGCGCGTGGGCGCCGAGCGCGGAGACGTCGTGGTCGCATTCGGCGGCGGCGTCGTCGGCGACCTCGCCGGCTTCTGCGCCGCCAGCTACCAGCGCGGGATGCGCTACGTCCAGCTGCCGACGACCCTCGTCGCCCAGGTCGACTCCGCCTACGGCGGCAAGACCGGCGTCGACATCCCCGAGGGCAAGAACTACGCCGGCGCCTACCACCAGCCGTCGGCGGTGATCTGCGACCCGGCGCTGCTCCAGTCGCTGCCCGACGCCGAGCGGGCGGCCGGCTACGCCGAGGTCGTCAAGACGGCGCTGATCGCCGGCGGGCAGCTCTGGCGCGCGGTGCGCGGCGGCGAGCGCGAGGTCCCCGCGGCCGGCGGCGAGATCCCGCTTCCCGACGACGCCACGGTGCTCGCCTGCCTGCGCACCAAGCTCTCCGTCGTCGCCGAGGACGAGCGCGACGGCGGCCGCCGCCAGGTGCTCAACCTGGGCCACACCGTCGCCCACGCGATCGAGGCGGCGACCGGCTACGCGCGCTACCGCCACGGCGAGGCGGTCGCGGTCGGCCTGCTCGCCGCGCTGCGGCTCTCCGGCCAGGACGCGCTGCGCGAGGAGGTCGCGGGGCTGCTGAGCGCCCACGGCCTGCCGACGACCTTCGACGGCGCGACCGTCGACGAGGTCGTCGCGCTGACCGAGCGCGACAAGAAGCGCGCGGGCGGGCGCGTCCCGTTCGTGCTGGTCCAGGCGCCGGGCGAGGTCACCCACGGGCACGCGGTCGCGCCGGACGACCTGCGCGCCGCCGTCGCGGAGCTGCACGCGCGGTAGGTTCAGGGCGATGAGCAAGCACCGCATCGACGTTCTCCACGGCGTCAACCTCGACCAGCTCGGCAGGCGCGACCCCGATGTCTACGGCACGTTCACGCTGCCGGAGCTGGAGGTCAAGATCAAGCGCTTCGCCGCCGACCTCGGCTTCGACGTCACCTTCTGGCAGACCAACCACGAGGGCGAGTACTGCGAGCAGCTGCACATCGCGCGCGACCGGGCCGACGGGTTGGTGCTCAACCCCGGCGCCTGGACCCACTATTCGTACGCGATCCGCGACGCGCTCGAGGTCACCGGCCTGCCAGCGGTCGAGGTCCACATCTCGGAGGTCGACAGTCGCGACGACTGGCGCCGCGAATCGGTGATCCGCGACCTCTGCGTCGGCCGCGTCCAGGGCAAGGGCGCCGACGGCTACCGCGAGGCGCTCGAGATCCTGCGCGCGAAGCTGGACCGCGACGAGTGAGCGGCGCGCGCGGCGACCGCGTCGTCGACCGGCTGCGCGAGCGTGAGCTGTCCGCGCTGCTGGTCACCGACCTCGTCGACGTCCGCTGGCTGACCGGCTTCAGCGGGACCAACGGCGCCGCCCTGGTCAGCGCCGACGAGCGCCTCTTCCTGACCGACTTCCGCTACGTCGAGCAGGCCGCCGCGCAGGTCGAGCCGCACGGCTTCGAGGTCGTCCGCGCGGGGCGCGACCTGCTCGGCGAGCTGGCTCAGCGCTTGCCGGCCGGCCGCGCCGGCTTCGACGACGAGCGCGTAACCGTAAAGGCCCACGCCCGGCTGGCCGAGAAGGCCGGTGCGACCGTCGAGCTGGTTGCCGCGGGCGGACTGGTCGCGCGAGCTGCGCGAGATCAAGGACGCCGGCGAGCAGGCGCGGATCGCCGCCGCCTCCGAGCTGGCGACGGCGGCGTTCGAGAAGACGATCGCCGGACGGGCTGGCGGGACGCACCGAGCGCGCCCTGGCGCTCGCGCTCGAGCACGAGATGCGCCTCGCCGGCGCCGAGGACCCGTCGTTTCCGTCGATCGTCGCCGCCGGCCCGCACGGCGCACTGCCGCACGCCGAGCCGCGCGAGGTCGAGATCCCGGCCGGGGTCCTGGTGACGATCGACTGGGGCGCCCGGCTCGACGGCTACTGCTCCGACTGCACGCGCACGCTCGCCAGCGGCCCGGTCGGCGAACGCGAGCGCGAGGTCTACGAGCTGGTGCTGGCGGCGCAGCAGGCGGCGCTGGCGGCGGTCGCGCCCGGCGCGGGCTGCGCCGACGTCGACGCGATCGCGCGCGACGTCATCGTCGCGGCGGGCCACGGTGACCGGTTCGGCCACGGCCTCGGCCACGGCGTCGGGCTCGAGGTGCACGAGGGGCCGCGGATCGCCAAGGGAGCGCCGGGGACGCTGGCCGCCGACAGCGTCGTCACCGTCGAGCCGGGCGTCTACCTGCCTGGCGAGCTCGGCGTGCGGATCGAGGATCTGGCGATCGTCGCGGCCGACGGCCCGCGCGTGCTGACGAGCTTCGCTAAGGAGCTGACGGAGGCCTAGGCGGGGGCGGCGACGCGGCGGCGCGCGCCGCGTCGGGGTCGCGCACGGGCGCCGACTCCGAGAGCACGGCGCTCAGCATCGCCCGCAGCCGGTCCTCGACCGCCTGTTCGTCGCAGCTCAGCACCGCCGCGACGTCGGCGCGCGTGGTGCCGCTCATCAGCATCCCGAAGATCGAGACGTCGTCGGGGTCGAGTCGTGCCGTGCAGCGGGCGATCATCTCCGGCTCGAGTGGCGGCAGCGCCTGCTCGCCGCGGCCTACGGCGCGGATCGCGTCGAACAGGTCGTCGACCTCGACGCCCTTGTCGACGACCCCGTCGGCGCCGGCGAGCGTCGCCGCGACAGCCAGCGCGGGGCGCGCGAAGGCCGAGTAGAGGACGACGCGCGGCGGCTTCGGCAGCAGCTTCAGGTCGCGGCAGAGCGTCAGGCCGTCGCCGTCGGGCAGCTGGAAGTCGATCAGCGCGACCTGCGGCTCGAGGCTGCGCGCCTCGCGCAGCGCATCGGCGACGGTGCTGACGGCGCCGAGCGGCACCAGGCCGGGCTCGCGTCGCAGCAGGCCGATCAGGCCGGCGCGCACGGCGGCGTGGTCGTCGACGACGAGGATGCGGATCATCGCCGGGGCTCGGGCAGGTAGGGGGCCATCGCCACCTCAGTATCGCGACGCGCGGTCCACGGCCGTCCGTCGAGGCGCAGCCGCACCACGGTGCCGGCGTCCGGACCGGGGTCGATCCGGAAGCGCGCGCCGATCAGCAGCGCCCGCTCGCGCATCCCCTGGATGCCCGCGCCGGGGTTCGCGTCGCCGAGGCCGTGGCCGTCGTCGGCGACGGTCAGCAGCACGTCCTCGCCGTCGAGCTCGAGCGTCAGCGCGGCGCGCTCGGCGCCGGAGTGGCGCAGCGTGTTGGTCAGCGCCTCCTGGGCGACGCGGTAGGTGACCAGCTCGGCCTCCGGCGCCAGCTGCGGCAAATGGGCGTCGATCTGGCAGCCGATCGCGATGCCGCTCTGGCCGCCGAGGCGCTCGCAGAGCGCCGAGATCGCCTTGCCGAGGCCGAGGTCGTCGAGTACCTCGGGGCGCAGCCGGCGGGCGACCTCGCGGACCTGGTTGAGCGTCGCGCGCGCCGACTGGCGCAGTTCGGCGAGCTCCTCGCGCTCCGCGTCGTCGGCGGAGCGCTCCAGGCCCTCGATCTGCAGCAGCAGCGCGGTCAGGCTTTGGCCGATCTCGTCGTGCAGCTCCTGGGCGACGCGCTTGCGCTCGCCCTCCTGGGCCGCGAGCGAGCGCTGGACGCTCTCGCGCCGCTCGGCCTCGATCCGGTCGAGCATGCCGTTGAACGCCTTGGTCAACTGGACGATCTCGCGCTCGTCGCCGTAGACCGGGACGCGGTAGTCGGCGCTGAGCGGGTCGAAGCGCTCCATCGCCTCGATCAACCGGCTCAGCGGGGCGAAGGTGCGGCTGACCACGAGCAGGTTGAGCAGCACCGTCGCGGTCAGGCCGGCGATCAGCACGAGCGCCTCGCTGAGATCGGTGGGGACGCTGATCGTCGCCGGGGTCAGCACCAGCAGCGTCCCGGCGACGACGAAGACGAAGGCGTTGACGAAGAAGACGCGCGTGCGCAGGGAGGTTCCGGAGCCGGTCTGTGCCATCGGGCCCGGATCCTAGCGTTCCGCCTCCGGGTATGCGAACATACGTTCGTATGGTGATCTGTGTCTCGATTCCCCGCTTCTCGCTGCTGGCGGCGCTCGGCGACCGCAAGGCGCTGGCCGAGCAGGCGGTCGCGCTCGGGCCGGAGCCGGGTGGCGAGCAGACGATCGGCGAGGTGTCGCCGCGCGCCGAGACGTTCGGCGTGGCGGCCGGGATGCGGGTGGGGGAGGCGCTGTCGCGCTGCCCGGAGCTGAAGCTCGTCCCGCCCGACCCCGAAGGCGTGCGCGACCTGTGGCAGGTCGTGCTGGAGCGGATCGAGTCGATCGGCGGCGCGCCGGAGTCCGACCGCGCCGGCGTCGCCTACTTCGACGCCGCCGGCCTGCGCGGGCTGCACGGCGGGCTCGACGGGGTCGTCGCCGCGGCGCGCGCGAGGCTCGGCCGGGCGCGGCTGGGGATCGCGCCGAGTCGCTTCGCGGCCTGGTGCGCGGCCAGCCAGACGTTGCGGCGCCATCCGACGGTGACCGTCGAGCGGCGCCGGCTGGAGAGCTTCCTGCGGCCGCTGCCGGTCGCGCTGCTGGGCGAGCGGCCCGATCTCGACGGGATCCCCGCGACGCTCGAGCGGCTCGGCGTGCGGACGCTCGGCGAGCTGGCGGCGCTGCCGGCGCCGGCGCTGGCCGAGCGCTTCGGGCATCCCGGGGTGGTCGCGCGCGAGCTGGCCCACGGCCGCGACGGGCCGCTGCGCCCGCGCCGGCCGCCGGAGCCGGTCAGCGAGCGCGTCGAGCTGCCGGAGGGGGTGTCCGGCGAGCAGCTCGAGCGGACGCTGGAGCTGCTGATCGCGCGGATGCTGGCGCGGCGCGAGCGGCGTGGCCGGGCGCTGCGCGCGGTCGCCCTGTCGGCGCGCTTCGTGGCCGGCGGCACCTGGCGCAGCGCGGTCACGCTGCGCCATGCCAGCGCCGAGCCGGAGCGGCTGGCGCTCGTCCTGACGCCGCGGCTCAGCGAGCTGCCGGCGCCGGCCGAGTCGCTCGCGCTCGAGGTGGAGGCGTTCGGGCCGCCGGCGCGCGAGCAGACGCGGATGCTCGACGACGGCGCCGGCGAGCGGCGCGGCCGGCTCGCCGAGGCGGTCCGCCAGGCACGTCAGGCCGCCGGCGAGGCGGCGGCGCTGCGCGTGCTCGCCGTCGACGCCGATTCGCGAATACCCGAGCGGCGGGCCGTGCTGGCGCCGTTCCCCACTTCGGACCCGTGAGGTAGGCGGTGCGCGGACGCGGTCAGGCCCGGGGCCGGGGGGCCGCGGCCGGCCGGGCTCCCGCGCCCGCCAAGCCTCGCGGGTTCGAGGCCCGTCGCCTCGGTACACCGCGCCCGGCGCGTGTCGAGGCCGGCGACGGCGGCCGTCCGGTCGCCGTCGGCGGGATGGCGGTCGAGGCGATCCGCGAGGACTGGGTCGTCGAGGATCGCTGGTGGACCGGCAGACCGCTGTGCCGCCGCTACTTCGAGCTGGTGCTCGCCGACGGCCGCAACGTCGTCGTCTTCCACGAGTTGCCCGGCGGCCCCTGGTTCGCCCAGCGCGGCTGACCTACCGCGCCCGCCGCCTTAGCGCTGCGCGAACGATTGTTGGGGTGATTGCCCCAACAATCCTCCATTCGTCTGTTGGGAGGGGCCGTGCGGCGCTTGCCTGTGCGTCGAACCGATGCGAACATGTGTTCGTGTCGGTCTATGTGGAGCTGCACTGTCACTCGGCGTTCTCGTTCCTCGACGGAGCGTCGCATGCCGGATGAGCTGGCGGCGGCCGCCGCCGAGCTCGGCTACGGCGCGCTCGCGCTGACCGACCACGACGGGCTGCACGGGGCGATGGAGCTGCGCCGCAGGCCGCGGACTGCCGCTCGGACCTCCGGCCGATCACCGGCGCCGAGCTGACGCTCGACGACGGCTCGCCACCTGACGCTGCTGTGCGAGACGCCGGACCGGCTACTCGCAACCTCTGCCGGCTGATCACCGCCGCCCACGCCGGCACGCGGCCGCATCCCGGCCGCGAGCCGCGCCGCCGACGTCCGCCTACGCCGACCTCGAGCGCCACGCCGAGGGGCTCGTCTGCCTGTCCGGCTGCGCGCGCGACGGCGCCGTCGCGCGCGGCGTCGAGGACGGGCCGCCACGCCGACGCGGCCGCGCGCCGGCGCGGCGGCTGCTGCGCGATCTTCGGCCGCGAGCGACCTGCGGATCGAGCTGCAGCGCCCGTTCGCCCGCCACGACCGCCGCCGCAACCGGCTGCTCGCCGAGCTGGCCGAGCGGCTCGGCGTGCCGTGCGTCGCGACCGGCAACGTCCACGCCCACGACGCGCGAGCGCGCGCCGCTCCAGGACGTGCTCGTCGCCGTCCGCCTGCGCCGCACGCTCGACGAGTGCGAGCCGCGGCGGCGCGGCAACTCCTCGCACGTCGCTCGCCGCGCCGGAGGCGATGGCGCGCGCGCTTCGCCGAACACCCCGACGCGGTCGCCGAGACGCGGCGGCTCGCCGAGCGGATCGAGTTCGACCTCGACGCGCGACCTCGGCTACCGCTACCCGGCGCCGAGGACGCCGACGCCGACCGACGAGCTCGCCGAGATCTGCCGCGCGCTGCTCGAGCGAGCGCTACGCCGGCCGCGCCCGCCGCGCCGAGGCCGCGCGCCGGCTCGACGAGGAGCTGGCGCGTCATCCGCGACGCTCGGCCTGTCCGGCTTCTTCCTGCTGCACCGCGACATGCTCGAGCTGGCGCGCGAGGTGGCGGTCGAGGTGCGCGGCCCCGACACCGTGCGCGGCGCTGCTGCCGCCGGGCCGCGGGCGCGGCTCGAGCGTCTCGTCGATCGTCTGCTACCTCACCGGCCTCTCGCACGTCGACCCGCTCGAGAACGAGCTCACCTCGGCCGCTTCCTCAACGACGAGCTCACGGCGCTGCCCGACATCGACCTCGACTTCCCGCGCGACATCCGCGAGGTGCTGATCCCGCGCGTGCACGAGCGCTACGGCGCCGACCGCTCGGCGCTCGTCGCCGCGTTCGCGACCTACCAGGTCGCGCGTCGGCGATCCGCGACTTCGGCAAGGCGCTCGGGCTGCCGCCGGGCGAGGTCGAGCGGCGTCGCGCGCACCGCCGACCCTGGGGCTCGGGCGACGACGTCGACGCGACGTCGCCTAGGCGCGCGCGATCGACAGCGCGCCGATCGCCGCGCTGGCAGGCGCTGATGCGAGCTCGTGCGCGACGCCGCGCCGGCTGCCGCGCCACATGTCCCAGCACCCGGGCGGCATGGTCATCTCGACCCAGCCGCTGACCGACCTCTGCCCGATCCAGCCGGCCGCGATGGAGGGCCGCCAGATCGTCCAGTGGGACAAGGACTCCTGCGCCGACGCCGGCTTCCTGAAGATCGACCTGCTCGGCCTCGGGATGCTGTCGGCGGTCGAGCGCTGCGTCGAGGAGATCGCCCGCACGCGCGGCGAGCGGATCGACCTGTCGCGGATCCCGCTCGACGACAAGCGGGTCTACGACGAGATCCAGGCGGCGGACACGATCGGCGTCTTCCAGATCGAGAGCCGCGCGCAGATGCAGATGCTGCAAGCGCACGCGGCCCGAGAACCTCGACGACCTGACCGTCCAGGTGGCGCTCGTGCGGCCGGGGCCGATCATCGGCGGCGCCGTCCATCCCTACATCGAGCGCCGGCGAGGCGCTGCGCGAGGACCCGACGTACGAGGTCCCCTACGAGCACCCGTCGCTCGAGCCGGTGCTGCGCGACACGCTCGGCGCGATCGTCTTCCAGGACCAGGTGATCGAGGTGGCGATGGCGTTCGCCGGCTTCACGCCGGGCGAGGCCGAGGGGCTGCGGCGCGCGATGAGCCGGCGCGCGCTCCGAGGAGGCGATGCGCGCCTACGAGCGAGCAGTTCGTCGAGGGCGCGGTCGCGAGGGGCGTCGAGCGGGCGGTCGCCGAGCGCGTCTTCGACGCAGATCGTCGGCTTCTCCGGCTTCGGCTTCCCGAAGTCGCACTCGGCCGCGTTCGGGCTGCTCGCCTACCAGTCGACCTGGCTGCGCGTCCACTACGGCCCCGAGTTCCTGTGCGCGCTGCTGAACGAGCAGCCGATGGGCTTCTACCCGCCGGACGCGCTGGTCCACGAGGCGCAGCGGCGCGGCATCGAGATCCTCGGGCCGTGCGCGACCGCGAGCGACGTGCGAGTGCACGGTCGAGGCGGCGAGGGGGACGAGCTGGCGGTGCGGATCGGGCTCGGCTACGTGAACGGCGTGCGCGAGGAGGACGTGCGGCGCGCTCGTCGGCGAGCGCGAGCGGGGTGGGCCGTTCGCGGTCGGTCGGCGACCTCGCGGCGCGCTGCGGGGCGCGGGGCCGAGACGCTCGAGCCGGCTCGCCTGGGCCGGGCGCCTGCGACGCGCTCGTCGAGGGGCCTGAGGCGAGCGGCGGCGGCTGGCGCTCTGGCAGCTCGGCGTCGCGGCGCCGGCGGTCTCGCTGGGCGCGGCGGGCGACCAGCTCGCGCTGCCGCTGGAGCCGCACGCCGGCCCCGCGCTGCGCGCAGCTGACCGCCTGGGAGCGGCTGCTCGCCGACTACGGCTCGACGGGCATGACGCTGCGCGAGCACCCGCTGGAGCTGATGCGCCCGACGCTGCCGGAGGAGGCGATCGACAGCGGCGACGCTGGAGCGCGCCGGCCGACGGCACGCTGGTCCGCGTCGCCGGGCTGGTCGTCGCGCGCCAGCGGCCGGCGACCGCCAAGGGCATCACGTTCATGCTGCTCGAGGACGAGCTCGGGACGATCAACCTGATCGTCCCGCGGCCGGTCCACGACGAGCTGCCGGCTGGTCGTGCGCGGCGAGCCGCTGGTGATCGCCGACGGTCGCGCTCGAGCACCGCGAGGGCGTCACCAACGTGCTCGTCCACGACATCCGCCGGCTCGAGCGCGGCGACCTGCCGAAGGCCGAGGTCCACCGTCTCGACGAACGTCGCCCGCCGCGGGTCGAAGGGCACGACGCCGACGTCGAGAGCGAGCTGCGCGCAGTCGCCCCCGCCGGGCATCGCTGGGGGCGGCGGGGGTAGCTTGCGGACATGGCCGGTCGCATCCGTGTCGGGACGTCGAGCTGGGCCGACCCCGGCTTCGTCAAGGAGTGGTATCCGCCGAAGCTGCCGGCCGGCCAGCGGCTCGGCTGGTACGCCGAGCGGTTCGACACCGTCGAGCTGAACGCCAGTTTCTACGCGGTGCCCGAGCGCGACACCGCCCGCCGCTGGGTGGAGGTGACGCCCGACGGCTTCACCTTCGACGTCAAGCTCCACCGGCTGCTGTCGCGCCACAGCGCCGGCGTCGACTCGCTGCCGCCGAGCCTGCGCGAGCGCGCCCGGACGACCCAGCGCGGCCGCGTGATCCTCGACGAGGACCTCGAGCAGGCGCTGATCGGCGAGCTGCTCGACGCGATCGAGCCGCTCGAGACCGCCGGCAAGCTCGGCTCGCTGCTGCTCCAGACGACGCCGGCCTTCAAGCCGCGGGCCAACCGCCTCGTCGAGCTGGAGCCGCTCGTCCGCGCCGTCGCCCCGCGCAAGCTCGCCCTGGAGCTGCGCAACCGCCACTGGGTCGAGGGCGAGCAGCTCGCCGAGACGCTCGCCTGGTGCTCGGAGCACGAGGTCGCCTTCGTCTGCGTCGACGCCCCGCCCGGCGACCACTTCTCGATCATGCCGGCCGTCGACGCCGTCACCCGCGACGACCTCGCCTACGTCCGCCTCCACGGCCGCGACACGCACGGCTACCTGACCGGCAAGTCGGTCGCCGAGCGCTTCGGCTGGGTCTACGGCGAGGAGGAGCTGGAGGAGGTCGCCGGCCGCGTCCGCAACCTCGCCGACCAGGCCGCCGAGGTCCACGTCCTCTTCAACAACAACCGCGACGACGACGCCCCCTCCGCCGCCCGCCGCTTCCGCGCCCTCCTCGGCCAGGACCCCGGCCCACCGCCCGACGACGGCCAGCTCCGCCTCGCCTGACCGCCCTCCGTCAACTGACGAATCGAGCTTTCTTGGGGTGATCACCCCAACAAAGCTCGATTCGTCAGTTGTGAGTGGCCTAGTCGAGCCGACCCTGCGCGCGATCGCCGCGATCGCCGTCGGCCGGGTCGCCGTTGGGCGACTGGCGCTCCCGCTCGGCGTCGACGATTCGCTCCATCCGCTCGAGGCGGTCGGGGTCGAGGGCGGAGCGGGGGGTGGCGCCGACGCGCGCGAGCGTGAAGCGCTTGACGCCGTCGGGCTTGGCGCCCGGGGGCGAGCGGGGAACGAGCGTGTAGCGCTTGATCCGGTCGGGGTCTCGCACCTCCACGATGGTGTCGCGCGGCGGCCCGGAGGCCATTCGCCCGGCGTCCAAAGATCGCCGCCCGCGATTGTCGCCTGGGAGAATGGGCCGATGGGCGACGAGCGACATCCCGAGGGAGTCGTGCGCGTGCGGGCGCGCAACCCGTCGGCGATGACCCTCGACGGGACCAACACCTACGTCGCCGCCGGTTGGGCGATCGATCCCGGCCCCGACGACCCCGGCCACCTCGCGGCCGTGCTGGAGGCCGCCGGCGGGCGGCTCGACGGGATCGTGCTGACCCACACCCATCCCGACCACTCCGACGGCGCCGAGTCGCTCGCCGCGCTCGCCGGCGGGATCGCGGTGCTGCTGCCCGACCGCGACGGTCCCGCCGGCCCGTTCGAGGCCATGCTGACGCCCGGGCCACGCGCCCGACCACGTCGCGCTGCTGCTCGGCGGCGTCTGCTTCGCCGGCGACCTCGTGGCCGGCCACGGCAGCGTGTTCGTGATGCCCGGCGAGGGCTCGCTCGCCGCCTACCTCGCTCGCTCGGCCGCGTCCGCGAGCGCGGCGTCGACGTGATCGCGCCCGGCCACGGCCCCTACGTCTGGGACCCCGCCGCCAAGCTCGACGAGTACGTCGCCCACCGCCTCGACCGCGAGCGCCGCTTGCTCGACGCCCTCGCCGCCGGCGCCCGCACCACCGACGAGCTGCTCGACCGCGCCTGGTCCGACGCCCCCACCGAGCTGCGGCCGGTCGCGGCCCTCTCCCTCCAGGCCCACCTCGAGAAGCTGCGCGACGAGGGCCGCCTGCCCGACGACCTCAGGGCGTGAGGCGATACCCTCGCGGGTCGTGATCTCGCACCAACCAGTTCAAGAACGGCACCCACATCGACGTCGACGGGCACGATCTTCAAGATCGTCGAGTTCCAGCACGTCAAGCCCGGCAAGGGCGGCGCGTTCGTGCGCACGAAGCTGAAGCGGCTCGAGCGACGGCGCGGTGATCGACAAGACGTTCCGCGCGGGCGAGAAGTTCCGCCCGGTCCGCACCGAGACGCGCAAGATGCAGTTCCTCTACTCGGACGGCACCGACGCGCACTTCATGGACTCGCAGACCTTCGAGCAGCTCGCGATCCCGGAGAGCGACGCTCGAGGACGCGCTGCAAGTGGGTCGTCGCCAACGAGGAGGTCGACGTCCTCTACGTCGACGAGCAGCCGGCCGACGTCCAGGTGCCGAGCGCGGTCGAGATGGAGGTCACCGAGACCGAGCCCGGGCTGCAGGGCGACACCGTCTCCGGCGGCGGCGACAAGCCGGCGACGCTCGAGTCGGGCGTCGAGGTCCGCGTGCCGCTGTTCGTCAACGTCGGCGACCGCGTGCGCGTCGACACCCGCTCCGGCGACTACGTCTCGCGCGCCTAGGGCCCGCGATGCGGCGCGACCGACCAGCGCCGCGCGGCCGTCGTCGCCCTCTACCAGCACGGACCTGACCGGCCGTCCGCTCGACGACGCTGCTGCCGCGCGACGCGACCCCTTCACGCGCGAGCTCGTCGAGGGCGTCGAGCGCCGAGCGCGAGCAGCTCGACGCGCTGATCGAGCGCCACGCGCAGGGCTGGACGCTCGACCGGATCGCGCCGCTCGAGCGCAACATCCTGCGGGTCGGCGCTCTACGAGCTGCTGCACCGCGACGGACATCCCGGCCGAGGTCGCGATCGACGAGGCCGTCGAGACCGCGAAGGAGCTGTGCGGCGCCGACGCGCCGGGCTTCGTCAACGGCATCCTCGGCGCGGTCCAGCGCGAGCAGCGCGGCGGCGCGATGAGCGAGCCGAGCCTGGAGACCGTCGCGCGCGAGCTCGAGCAGGCGGCGCGCGAGCTGCGCGCCGGCGAGCTCGACGCCGAGCGCGGCCGCCGAGCTGCGTCGAGCGCTGCGCCGAGCTGGCCGCGCGAGCTCGGCGCCGAGCTCGAGCGCGCCGGCGCGCGAGGCGCGAGCGGCGACGCTCGCCCGGCCAGGAGACGCTGCTCTGAGCGCGAGCGGCCGCTGCGACGGCCGGCCTACCCGGTCGACGCTCCAGCAGCGCGTCGAGCGCTACCTCGACGACGCTCGCGCTTCGCCGCGACGAGCCCGGCCACCGACGGCCTCGAGGAGGCGATGCGCTACTCGCTGCTCGCGCGGCGGCAAGCGGATCCGGCCGGTGCTCGCGCTGGCGACCGCGCGAGGCGCTCGGCGCGACCCGGACGACGGTGCTGCCGCTCGCCGGCGCGCTCGAGATGATCCACACCTACTCGCTGATCCACGACGACCTGCCGGCGATGGACGACGACGACCTGCGCCGCGGCCGGCCGACCTGCCACAAGGCGTTCGACGAGGCGTCGCGATCCTCGCCGGCGACGGCCTGTTCGCCGAGGCGCTGCCAGCTCGTCGCTCGACACGCCAGGCCGGGCGAGCCGGCGCGCGTGCTCGCGGCGCTGCGCGAGCTGGCCGGCGCGGCCGGGCGTCGGCGGGATGGTCGGCGGCCAGTACCTCGACGTCACCGGCGCGCCGGCGAGCTCGACGCCGGCGGCGCTGCGCCGCCTCCACGAGCTGAAGACCGGCCGGCTGATCGCGCGCGTCGGTCGACTGCGTCCTGCTGCTTGACGGGTGCCGACGAACCTGCGACACATCCCTACGGCCGCTTCGCCGCGGAGCTGGGCGTCCTGTTCCAGATCGTCGACGACATCCTCGACGTGACGGGCGACGAGGCCGCGCTCGGCAAGCCGCAGGGCATCGGACGAGCGCCACGGCAAGCGGACCTACGTGAGCGTGTTCGGCCTCGAGCGGGCGCGGGAGCTGGCCGCGCGAGTCGCACGCGGAAGGCGCGCGCAGCGCTCGCGCGAGGCCGGCGGCGCGCACCGGCACGCTCGAGCAGATCACCGACTACATCCTGACCCGCAGACTCATGAGTCGACCCGACCGCTCCTCGACGACATCGACGGCCCGCAGGACCTGCACGGCTCTCGACGACGCCGAGCTCCAGCAGGTCGCCCAGGAGGTCCGCGAGCAGATCATCGACACGATCGGCGAGATCGGCGGCCACTTCGGCGCCAACCTCGGCGCCTGCGAGCTGGCGGTCGCGATCCACAGCCTGCTCGACTCGCCGCGCGACAAGGTCCTCTGGGACGTCGGCCACCAGGCCTACCCGCACAAGATCCTCACCGGCCGCCGCGACCAGCTCGCACACGATCCGCAAGTACGGCGGCCTCGCCGCCGTTCTGCTCGATCGACGGAGTCCGAGCACGACATCATGGGCGCCGGCCACGCCTCGACCTCGGTCTCGCTACGCGGTCGGGCTCAAGGAGGCGATGCGCCACGGCATCGGCGAGGACGGCAAGGTCGTCGCCGTGATCGGCGACGGCGCGCTGACCGGCGGCGTCGCGTTCGAGGCGCTGCCACCACGCCGGCGGCCTCGGCACGCCGATCGTGATCGTCGCTCAACGACAACGGCATGTCGATCGCGCCGAACGTCGGCGCGCTGTCGCGCTACTTCAACCGCGTGCGCCTGAACCCGCGGCCTGCACAAGGCGCGCGAGGACGTCGAGACGGCGCTGACGCAAGCTGCCGGCCGGCATCGGCGAGCGGATCGAGCGGCTCGGCCCGCAGCTCAAGGAGTCGATCAAGGCGTTCTGGGCGCCCGGGCTGCTGTTCGAGGAGCTCGACCTCGCCTACGTCGGCGTGATCGACGGCCACGACGTCGCGCGCGCTGCGCGAGGCGCTCGGCGAGGCGCTCGCCGCCGAGCGCCCGGTCGTCGTGCACGTGCGCGACCGTCAAGGGCAAGGGCTTCGCGCCGGCCGAGGACGGCGGCCTCGAGGGCATGGAGCGCTGGCACGCCGCGAAGCCGGCCTCGATCGTCAACGGCGCGCCGGCGCCGAAGCCGGCGCGGCGCCGAAGCCCGCCAACGGCCAGCCGCCGCCGCCGCAGTACACGAAGGTCTTCGGCGACGCGCTGGTCGCCGAGGCGCGGCGCGACGAGCGCGTGCTCGGCATCACCGCCGCGATGAACACGCGGCACCGGGCTCGACATCCTCCAGAAGGCGCTGCCCGACCGCTACTACGACGTCGGCATCGCCGAGCAGCACGCGGTGCTGTTCGCCGCCGGGCTCGCGCTGCAGGGCGCGAAGCCGGTCGCCGCGATCTACTCGACCTTCCTCCAGCGCGGCTTCGACCAGATCGTCCACGACGTCTGCCTGCAGAAGCTCGACGTCGTCTTCGCGATGGACCGCGCCGGCCTCGTCGGCGACGACGGCCCGACCCACCACGGCGCGTTCGACATCTCCTACCTGCGCTGCCTGCCGAACATGGTGCTGATGGCGCCGCGCGACGAGGCGATGCTCGTGCGACATGCTGCACACCGCGATCGCCCACGACGGGCCCGATCGCGCTGCGCTACCCGCGCGGCGAGGGCGAGGGCGTCGCGCTGCCCGGCCGGCCGCAGGCGATCGAGATCGGCCGCGGCGAGGTGCTGCGCGAGGGCGAGCGCGTCGCGCTGCTCGGCTACGGCTACGGCGTCCCGCTGGCGCTCGGCGCGGCCGACGCTGCTCGCGGCCGAGCACGGGCATCGAGGTCGACCGTCGCCGACGCCCGCTTCGCGAAGCCGCTCGACGCCGAGCTGGTCGAGCGCCTCGCCGCCGACCACGACGTGCTCGTGACGGTCGAGGAGAACGTGCTCGCCGGCGGCTTCGGCGCGGCGCGTGCTGGAGCGCCTGGCCGACCGCGACCTGCGCGGCGACGCGCGGCTGCTGCGCATCGGCCTGCCGGACCGCTACGTCACCCACGGCAAGCCGGCGCTGCTGCGCGAGGAGGTCGGGCTGACGCCCGACGCCGTCGCCGAGCAAGGTGGCCGCGGCGCTGCTCGCGCCGCGCGGCGCGCTCGCGTAGCGGCCAGATCGAACACTTTGCTAGCGCGATTCGTCACTTTCCCCTACTCTTCCTCTCCTCGGCCGCGTCCTGGGGAGGAGCGAGTTCCGAGTCGCCCGTCCGGTCTGACCGGGCGGGCGGTTCTCTTTCCGGATGCCGTCTGTGTGATCGACCTCACAGTGATCGCGGCCGCGGGGCCCTACTGTGGTCACTGCAGACGGTGCCGAGCAGCTCACACAGCGCCGCCCTGTCGATCAACTTCCCGTTCCAGATCCACATACGCATCACTCCTCCCTCGGAAGCGGCCCGCCTCGGCGGGTCGTTTCTTTTTCTAAGCTCGGGTAGGACGCCGTAATGGTCCTGGACCTGATCCTCACCTTCCTGCTCGTCTTCGCGAACGGCTTCTTCGTCGCGACCGAGTTCGCGATCACCCGCCTACGGCCGACCCAGGTCGCCGACTTCGAGCGCGAGCGTCGGCCGGGCGCCAAGTCGGTCCGGCACGCCGTCGACGCACATCGACTCCTACCTCTCGGCCTGCCAGCTCGGCATCACCCTGGCCAGCATCGGCCTCGGCGTCGTCGGCAAGCCGGTGTTCGAGGAGCTGCTCGAGCCGCTGCTCGGCGAGAACGCCGAGGTCGCGAGCATCGCGGTCTCCGCGGCGCTCGCGTTCGGCATCGTCACGCTGCTGCACGTCGTCGTCGGCGAGCTGGCGCCGAAGAGCTTCGCGATCGCCCGCACGGCGCGGGCGTCGCTGCTGCTCGCGCCACTGATGCGCGTCTTCTACCTCCTCACGCGCCCGGTCGTCGACCTCTTCAACGCGATGGGCAACCTGCTGCTGCGCCCGTTCGGGATCCCGCCGGCGCGCGACGTCGGCCACTCCCCCCACAGCGAGGCCGAGCTGCGCGTCCTGCTGCGCCAGAGCGCGGCCGAGGGGCTGATCGACAGCGAGGAGGGCCGCTTCACCGAGAACGTGCTGCTGTTCGGCGACCTGCGCGCCCGCGAGGTGATGGTGCCGCGGCCGGACGTCGACTGGGTCACGGCCGAGGACTCGTTCGGCGACGTCGCCCGGCGGTCGATCGAGACCGGCCACACGCGGCTGCCGCTCTGCGAGGCCGACGGCGGCCTCGACGCCCCGCTCGGCGTCGTCCACGTCAAGGACCTGCTGCCGGCGCTGGTGGCGCCCGGCGAGCCGGTGCTGCGCGAGCTGGCGCGGCCACTGATCCGCGTCTCGGAGTCGATCCTGCTCGACGAGCTGCTGCGCGACCTGCGCCGCGAGCACGCGCACATCGCGCTCGTCGTCGACGAGCACGGCACGACGGTCGGCCTCGTCACGCTCGAGGACATCATCGAGGAGATCGTCGGCGAGATCGAGGACGAGTTCGACCTCGATCACGAGGAGCTGATCGAGCAGCGCGACGGGCGCGCGTTCGTCTCGGGCTCCGCGCCGGTGCGGCTGGTCACGGAGCGGCTCGGCGTCGGCGTCGAGGACCCGCACGAGGCGACGATCGGCGGCCACGTGGTCGAGCTGCTGGGGAGGGTGCCGGACGTCGGCGAGGTCGTCGAGGTCGACGGCCACGCGTTCGAGATCACCGCCGTCGAGGAGACGCGGATCGCCGAGCTTGCGCTGGTCGGGCCGTCTGACGTCACCCCGGCGGACACCGACGCCGGGCCCGACGCTGACGAGTAGCCGCCTTCCCGCGCCGGGCGCCGGATACGCTCTGCGGATGGGCAAGCGCCGGCTCGACACGCTGCTGGCCGAGCGCGGGCTGCTCCGAGTCGCGCACGCGTGCGGCCGCGGCTGTGATGGCCGGGCGAGGTGAAGATCGGCGGCGACGGCGCGCCGCGCCGAGAAGCCGGGGCAGATGGTCGCCGAGGACGCCGAGCTGCGTCCGTCGCCGAGGGGCCGCGGCTACGTCTCGCGCGGCGGCATCAAGCTCGCCAACGCGCTCGACGCGCTTCGGGCTCGACCCGACGGGTCGCCGCTGCATCGACGTCGGCGCGTCGACCGGCGGCTTCACCGACTGCCTGCTGCAGCGCGGCGCCGCCGCACGTGGTCACGCTCGACGTGGCCTACGGCGAGCTGAGCTGGAAGCTGCGCAGGATCCGCGGGTGACGGTGGTCGAGCGGGTCAACGCCCGCGGCGCTCGGAGCCCGGCGCAGCTCCCCGGGCGCGCCCGGACCTGATCGCGATCGACGTCTCCTTCATCTCGCTGCGCAAGATCCTCGCCCGCGGTGCTGGCCTGCCCTGCGCCGAGCGGCTCGACTGCCTGGCGATGGTCAAGCCGCAGTTCGAGGTCGGCCGTGAGCGGGTCGGCAACGGCGGCGTCGTACGCGACGGCCGCCGACCGCCGCGCGGCGCTGGTCGCGGTCGGCGACGCGCGCGCGATCGAGCATGGGCGCGGCGGTGCTCGGCTACGCACTCGTCCGGGCTGCCCGGCCCGGCCGGCAACCGCGAGACCTTCGTCCGGATCGCCGGGCCGGCCGGCGCCGGGCGCGGTCGAGGACCTCGACGCGGCGAGCCAGAACGGTGGAGCCGTGAGCGCGCCGAGATCGATCACCGTCTTCACCCGCCACCGCCGGGAGGAGAGTCCCGGCGCGGCGCTGCGGCGGCTGGCCGCAGCTGGCGCACGACGGCGGGGGTGACGCTGCGCGTGGCGCCGGCCGAGATCGCCAAGCACGGTGGCTCGAGCGCTGCGCGGGCGTCGAGCTCGACGCCGACCCCGACGGGCCGACCGACCTCGCCGTCGCGCTCGGCGGCGACGGCACGATCCTCGCGGCGCTGCGCCACTACGCCGGCCGCGAGGTGCCCGTCTTCGCGATCAACTTCGGCGAGATCGGCTTCCTCTCGACGGTCGAGCGCGACGGTGCTCGACGGCGCGATCGCGCCCGCGCTGCGCGGGCGAGTTCGACGTGCTGCCGCTGCCCGCGCTCGAGGTCGGGACCTGCGTCCGGCCCGTGGCTCGGCGTCAACGACATCTCCTTCCACCGGCGGGCCGACCTGCGCGTCGCCGAGCTGAGCTACGGGGTCGGGGAAGAGCAGGTCGGGCGCGGTCCGCTGCGACGGGCTCGTGATCGCCACGCCGGCCGGGCTCGACGGGCTACAACCTGGCCAACGGCGGGCCGGTGATGGCCTGGGGCGTCGAGGGCTACGTCGTGTCGTTCATCGCGCCGCACACGCTGTCGGCGCGCGCGCTGGTCGATCGCCCCGGACGACGTCCTGCGGGTCACCAACCGCTCCGTCGACGAGCCGGTCGACGTGACGACCGACGGGCGGACCGTCTGTACCCTCGACCCCCAGGAGCGGGTCGAGGTCCGCTTCCGTCACGACATGGCCCTGCTGGCGCAGGTCGCCGGCGCCAGCTTCTATCACCGCCTGCGCGACAAGTTCGGCCGGCTCGCCCGATAGCGGGCTGCGGAGCGGCGCCTGACGGCACCGTCAGAGCCCGCGCGAACGTCTGTTCGCTTTATCCGTCCGGAGCCAGCGGTACACCATTGGCGTGCTGCTGGAGCTGAGGATCGAGAACCTGCTGCTGATCGAGCGCGCCGAGCTGCGGCCGGGCGCGGGGCTGAACGCGATCACGGGCGAGACCGGGGCCGGCAAGACGGTGTTCGCGCACGCGCTCGACCTGCTGCTCGGCGGCAAGCCGCGTTCGGGGATCGTGCGGCCGGGGGCGGACGAGGCCTACGTCGAGGGGGTATTCGAGCTGCCGGCCGGGGCGCTCGACGGCGACGAGCTGGCCGACCTGCGCGAGCGGCTCGGCGACGGCGACGGCGAGATCGTGCTGGCGCGGCGGGTGTCGGCGGAGGGTCGGTCGCGCGCCTACGTCCAGGGCCGCTCGGCGACCGCCGCCGACCTGCGCGTGCTCGGCGGCCGGCTGGTCTCGTTCTTCGGCCAGCACGAGCACCGCAAGCTGACCGTCGCGTCGGCGCAGCTCGAGTTGCTCGACGGCTTCTGCGGCGCCGGCGCAGGCCAGGCTGCGTGCCGAGGTGGGCGGAGGCGCACGCGCGCGTGCGGGCGGCGCGGCGCCGGCCTCGACGAGCTGCGCGAGCGCGCCGGCACGCGCGACCGCGATCTCGACCTGCTGCGCTTCGAGCTGGCGGAGATCGAGGAGGTCGCGCCGGGGGTCGAGGAGGAGCGGGCGCTGAGCGCCGAGCGCGGGCGGCTGCGCGAGGTCGACGGCCTGCGCGCCGCGGCGGCGGCGGCGGCGGAGGCGCTCGCCGCCGGCCGACGGCGACGGCGGGGCGGCGCAACTGGTGGCCGAGGCGGAGCGGCTGGCGGGCGCCGTCGACGGCGCCGATCCAGAGCTCGACGCGCTCGCCGAGCGGCTGCGCGGGCTGCGGCTGGAGGCCGAGGACCTCGGCGGCGAGCTGCGCCGCTACCTCGAGACGCTCGACGCGGACCCCGAACGGCTGGAGCAGGTCGAGGCGCGGCTGTCGGACTACGACCGGCTGGCACGCAAGCACGGCGGCACGGTCGAGGCGGTGCTGGCGCACGCCGAGCGCTGCCGCGAGCAGCGCGACCGGCTCGAGAACGCCGAGGTCGCCGTCGAACAGGCCGAGGCCGAGCTGGCTGCCGCCGAGGCGCGGCGGGCGGAGCTGGCGGCGAAGCTGACCGCGGCGCGGCGCAAGGCGGCGCCGAAGCTCGCCAAGGCGGTCGTCGTCGAGCTGGCGGCGCTGGCGATGGACGGCGCCGCGTTCGAGGTCGTGCTGGAGCCGCGCGACGAGGTCGGCGCGACCGGCGCCGAGCGGGTCGAGCTGATGCTGGCGCCGAACCCGGGCGTCCCGGCGGCGCCGGTGCGCGAGAGCGCGTCGGGCGGCGAGCTGTCGCGCGTGATGCTCGCGCTGATGGCGGTCGCGGGCACCGGTGGCGGCGGGGGCGCTGGTGTTCGACGAGGTCGACTCCGGGGTCGGCGGCCAGACCGCACGCGCGGTCGGCGAGCGGCTGCTCGCGCTCGGCGACGGCCGGCAGGTCCTCTGCATCACGCATTTGCCGCAGATCGCGGCAATGGCCGACCGTCACTTCCGGATCGAGAAGTCCGCGACCGCCGACGTCGCCCGCACGAGCGTCGAGCGGCTGGAGGACGGGGCCGTCGTCGAGGAGCTGTGCCGGATGCTCGGCGCCGACGCGGCGGACGCGGGCGCGCGGCGCCACGCTCAAGAGTTGCTGGCTGCCTAGCTGTCAGCCCTGCGCGCTATGGTCGTCGCGTGGCCAGTACCCGTTTCATCTTCGTCACCGGGGGCGTCGTATCGTCGCTCGGCAAGGGCATCGCGGCCGCGTCGATCGGCCGGCTGCTCGTAGCGCGCGGCCTCTCCGTGTCCGCTGCAGAAGTTCGACCCCTACATCAACGTCGACCCCGGCACGATGAGCCCGTTCCAGCACGGCGAGGTGTTCGTCACCGACGACGGCGCCGAGACCGACCTCGACCTCGGCCACTACGAGCGCTTCACCGACGTCAACACCTCGCGCGGCTCGAACGTCACCACCGGCGCGATCTACGACTCGGTCATCCGCCGCGAGCGGCGCGGCGACTACCTCGGCGGCACGGTCCAGGTGATCCCGCACATCACCGACGAGATCAAGAACCGCGATCCGCCGCGTGGCCGAGACCGAGGACGTCGACGTCGTGATCACCGAGATCGGCGGCACCGTCGGCGACATCGAGTCGCTGCCGTTCCTCGAGGCGATGCGCCAGTTCCAGGTCGACGAGGGCCGCGACCGCTGCATGTTCATCCACCTCACGCTGGTCCCGTTCCTCGGCCACGCCGGCGAGCTGAAGACCAAGCCGACGCAGCACTCGCGTCCAGGAGCTGCGCCGGATCGGCATCCAGCCGGACATGCTGATCTGCCGCTCCGAGGACCCGCTGTCGCGCGACATCCGCGAGAAGATCGCGCTGTTCGGCAACCTGCCGATCGACGCCGTCGATCTCGGCGCGCGACGTCGACTCGATCTACAAGGTGCCGCTCTACTTCCGCGCCGAGGGCGTCGACGACCAGATCCTCGACCACTTCGGCATCGAGACGCCGAGAAGCCCGACCTGTCGGACTGGGAGGCGATCGTCAAGCGCTACGAGCGAGCGCGACCGACGTCGTCCGGATCGCGCTCGTCGGCAAGTACATCAAGCTCGAGGACGCCTACATGTCGGTGATCGAGGCGCTCGAGCCACGCCGGCGCCCACCACGGCGGCAAGGTCGAGGTCGAGCTGGATCGACTCCGAGGAGCTCGACCGACGACGAGGCAGCTCGCACAGCTCGAGGCGCTGGACGGCATCCTGATCCCGGGCGGCTTCGGCGTGCGCGGGAGTCGAGGGCAAGATCCGCGCCGCCCGCTGCGCGCGCGAGAACGGCGTGCCGTACCTCGGCATCTGCCTCGGCATGCAGATCGCCGTCGTCGAGTTCGCCCGCCACGTCGTCGGGCTGGAGGGCGCCAACTCGACCGAGTTCGACCCCGAGACGCCGTTCCCGGTCATCGACCTGCTGCCCGAGCAGAAGGAGGTCCGCGACATGGGCGGCACGATGCGGCTCGGCGCCGACCCGGTGAAGCTGCACGAGGGCACCCGCGCCCGCGAGATCTACGGCGAGGCCGGTGATCTACGAGCGCCACCGCCACCGCTACGAGGTCAACAACCACCTGCGGCAGCGGCTCGAGGCACGAGGGCCTCGTCTGCTCGCGGCACGTCGCCCGACGACCGCCTCGTCGAGATCGTCGAGCTGCCCGACCATCCGTTCTTCGTGGCGTCGCAGTTCCACCCCGAGTTCAAGTCGCGGCCGCTGCGTCCGCAGCCGCTGTTCCGCGAGTTCGTCGGCGCCGCGCTCGAGCGCTCGCGCGTCCAGGCCGACGACGCCGGTGACGTGGCCGACGGCGAGGTCCACACCTCCGCCGCCGAGTCCCGCGCCTAGCTCTCCGATGCGGGCCACCGCCGCCGAGCGCGAGCGGCTCGTCGACGACTTCGTCCGCGCTCTGCGAGATCGAGAGCCCGTCGCGCGACGAGCGCGCCGATCGCCGACCTCGTGACCGCCGAGCTGCGCGCGCTGCGGGCTGGAGGTCGCCGAGGACGCCAGCGCCGCCGCAGACCGGCTCGAACGCGGGCAACCTGCTCGCCCGGATCCCCGGCCCGCCGGACGCGCCGACCGTCCTGCTCTGCGCCCACCTCGACACCGTCCCACCGACCGCGCCGGTCGAGGTGCTGCGCGAGAACGGCCGCTTCGCCAACCGCAACGACGGCATCCTCGGCGCCGACAACAAGGCGGCCGTCGCGGTCCTGCTCGCCGTCGCCCGGCGCTACGGCCCGGCGATTCGGCTCGCCCCGCTCAGAGTCCGGTCGGCGCGCCGCCGGTGTCGATCGAGCTGCTGTTCACCACCTGCGAGGAGATCGCGCTGCTCGGGCGCCAAGGCGTTGACGCAGCGAGCTGCGCGTCCGACTTCGGCTTCGTCTTCGACCACGCGACGCCGATCGGCGAGCGTCGTCGTCGCCGCGCCCACGCTACTACCGCGTCGACGCCCACTTCCACGGCGCGGCCGCGCACGCCGGGCATCCGGCCCGAGGCCGGCCACAACGCGATCGCCGCCGCCGCCGAGGCGGTCGCCTCGATGTCGCTCGGCCGGCTCGACGACGAGACGACCGCGAACGTCGGGACGATCTCGCGGCGGCACGGCGACCAACGTGGTCGCCGAGCGCTGCCACGTCGCGCTCGAGGCGCGCAGCCTCGACGACGCCAAGGCCGGCGAGGCGGTCAGCGGCATCGTCGACGCCTTCACCGAGGCCGCGCCGACATGGACTGCGACGTCGAGACGACCGTCGAGCAGCTCTTCCGCGGCTACCGGCTGCCGCCCGCGAGCCCGCCGGTCGCCGCCGCGACGGCAGCGCTCGCGGCGCTCGGCATCGATCCGACCCCGATCGCGACCGGCGGCGGCAGCGACGCCAGCGTCTTCGTCGCGAACGGCCTGCCGGTCGTCAACGTCGCCGACGGCACCGTCGGCAACCACCAGCCCGACGAGTCGATCGCCGTCGCCACGTTGGAGACGGTGCTCGACCTCGCGCTCGGCATCCTCGACCACTCGCGGCGCTAGGGTCTCTACGTGGCCGAAGACAAGAAGTTCGAGGCCTACGAGGTCGACCTCCACGGCCATCGCGCGGTCTATCGCGCGGCCGGCAGCGGCCCGACGGTCGTCTTGATCCACGGGATGATCAACTCGTCGCGCCACTGGGAGCGTGTCGCGCTGAGGCTGGCCGAGACCCACCACGTCGTGGCGCCCGACCTGATCGGCCACGGCGACGCCGCCACGCCGCGCGGCGACTACTCGCTCGGCGCGCACGCGGCGAGCATCCGCGACCTGCTGGCGGCGATCGGGATCGACCGCGCGACGATCGTCGGCCACTCGCTCGGTGGCGGCGTCGCGATGCAGTTCTTCTACCAATTCCCCCAGCGCACCGAGCGGCTCGTCCTGATCTCCAGCGGCGGCCTCGGCCAGGAGGTCAGCCCGCTGCTGCGCGGCGCCGCGCTGCCGGGTGCCAGCGGGCTGCTCCAGCTCGCCACCCGCCGTCCGGTCGTGACGGGGATCGCGGCGGCCGGCAGCCGCCTGAGCGCGGCCGGGCAATCCAACGGCGCCGCGCTGCAAGCCGTCGCCCGCGCGCTGCGCCCGCTCGAGTCCGAGGGCTCGCGGCGCGCCTTCATGCAGACCCTGCGGGCCGTGATCGACGTGCGCGGCCAGCACGTCAGCGCGACGCGACCGCCTCTACCTGCTCGGCGACATGCAGACGCTGATCGTCTGGGGCGAGCGCGACCGCACGATCCCGATCGACCACGGCCGCCAGGCCGCCGCCGCGATCCCGAACTGCCGTTTCGAGACGCTGCCGAAGGCCGCCCACTTCCCCAACATCGAGGATCCCGACGGCCTCTCCGCGATCCTGGCCGACTTCCTCGCCACCACGGCGCCGGTTCAGATCCACGACCGCGACTGGGGCTCGGTCCTGGCCCAGCGCGCCCGCCGCCGCCTGCGCCGAGTAGCTTGATGGCCCTCAATGGCGGCCCCAGCTCCCAAGACAGAAACAGTCATCAAGTTATCTGGGCCGTACTACCTTCATACGATTATGCGGCTGGTCACGGACCTTCAGCCGCTGTACGCGCTACAGAAGCCAACGGTCGTTCGGATCGACCTGACCGGCTTGACATTCATGGGGCCCGCCGCCATCGCGCTTCTAGTTGCTTCGCTTCGCAGAGCGCGAGAGAGCGGACTGATCGCCGACGACAGCGTCATCTGGTCACCGACCAGCAAGGGAATGCTCACCTACCTCTACCGCATGGATGTGCTGCAGGTGTTATTCGAGCATGAGCCCGTCGAGATCAACGATCCTGTCCAGCGGCATGCCGCCTCCGGGCTCAAAGAGTGCCAGCACTTTGCAAGCGAGAAGGGAAGTCGGCGCGTCGCCCGAGAGTTGGCCGAGGCGCTGAAGGAGAAGGTCAAGACCGACAAGATCGCTGCGACCTCGCTGGAGCTATGCCTTTCTGAGTTGGCCGAGAACGTTCATTTTCACGCGGATACTCCATTTGGCGGCTTCGCCGCGGCCCAGTCGTTCTCTCGGGGCAACGAGATCGAGGTTGCGATCGTCGATCTCGGCGTAGGCATTGCGGCGAGCCTGGCGAAGAACCCGCAGTATGCAGAGCAGGCGACCGATGACGTGACGGCGATCCATACAGCCCTTCAACCCCTCGTGACGTCCAGCCCAAAGCGAAACCGCGGCTACGGATTGGCCTTCACGCGGTTTCTCTTGGATATCAATGAGGGTCGTCTAGTCGTCCGCTCGGGGCGTGGCTATGTGCAGTACGGTGAGAGCAACGTCGAACGAAGGACGGACCTAGAGTTCCCAGGCACGCTCGTCGCTCTGCGACTGCACACTGATCGTCCGTTCGACTTTGAGAAGGCCTACGAGATGCTTACCGAAGCTATCAACCAGATTGAGGGTGTCCTCGATGACGACGTCAGAGTCTGTTGAGGTGCGACTAGCTGACGATCATGGCGCCGTGCTTGCCGGACGCGAGCTTGCGAAGCACATTCGCCACGAGGTCGTGGACCAAGTCGAGCGTGGGGAGGAAGCTGTGATCGATCTCGATGGGGTCGTGGCGATCTCTCCCTCATTTGCCGACGAGTTGTTCGGAAAACTGCCAGCTGCCGTAGGCGAGAAGGTCCAGTTTGAGAACGTCAGCGCGCACCTAGCCGTCGTTGCTCGCATGGCGCGAGCTGGTCGCGAGACAGGTCGCGGATAGCACTAGGGCGCGTAGCCCTTTAGTTCTGCCGATACCCTTCTCGCAATGCCCTCCAAGCGCCAGATAGACGTCGGCGGCGTGAAGATCGGCGGCGGAGCGCCCGTCGCGATCCAGTCGATGACCAAGACGGAGACCGCCGACTACGAGGCGACGATGCGCCAGATCCACGCCATCGCCGACGCCGGCGGCGACGTCGTCCGCTGCGCCGTCCCGCGCGAGAAGGACGTCGACGCGCTGCGGAGGATCGTCGTCGAGTCGCCGATCCCGGTGATCGCCGACATCCACTTCAACCACACCCTGGCGCTCAAGGCGATCGAGGCCGGCGCCCACTGCGTCCGCCTCAACCCAGGCAACATCGGCGGGCCGGACAAGGTGGCCGAGGTCGTGGCGATGGCGAAGAAGCACGGCACCCCGATGCGGATCGGCGTCAACTCCGGATCGCTGCCCAAGCACCTGCACGCGCTCGAGCGCGAGAACTCCGTCGAGGCGCTGGTCGCCGGCGGCCGTCGAGTTCGTCGCCCTAATGGAGAGCCTCGACTACGACGACTTCAAGGTGTCGATCAAGTCGACCAACGTGCCCAACACGATCGCCTCGAACCGGCTGCTGTCGGACAAGATCGACCACCCGCTGCACCTCGGCATCACCGAGGCCGGCACCAAGTGGTCGGGCTCGCTGAAGTCGGCCGTCGGCCTCGGCACGCTGCTCGCCGACGGCGTCGGCGACACGATCCGCATCTCGCTGTCGACCTTCCACGCCGAGGAGGAGGTCAAGGTCGCCTGGGAGATCCTCAAGGCGCTCAAGCTGCGCGAGCGCGGCCCGGTGCTGATCGCCTGCCCGACCTGCGGCCGGCTGCAGTTCGACATGGACACCGTCGTCGCCGAGATCGAGCAGCGGCTCGAGACCTACGTCGAGCCGATCGAGGTCGCGGTGCTCGGCTGCGCGGTCAACGGGCATCGGCGAGGCCTCGCACGCCGACTTCGGCATCACCGGCGCGAAGAACGAGGGCCTGATCTTCGCCCACGGCAAGCCGCTGCGGAAGGTCCCGCAGGAGCGGCTGGTCGACGAGCTGTTCGCCGAGATCGACCGGTCGCTGAAGGTCGGTCGCACCGTCTTCGACGACGACGAGGCGGCCGACGGCGCGCAGTGGCTCGAGCGGATCGAGGAGGAGAACGCCGGCGAGCTGACGCCGGAGCGCCTCGCCGCGCTCGAGGCCAAGGCCGCCAGCGCCGAGGCGATGGCGAACGCCACCGAGCTGCCGATGGCGCCGTCGTCGAACGCCGAGCGCAAGACGATCTCGCTCGACGAGGACGCCAGCCCGACGGCCGGCCGCCGCTTCACCAGAGCCTGACGCCCGATAGGCGTCGCCTGGCGGCGTCATCGCGGCCTCGCGGGGCGGGCCCCGCCACGGCCGCTGCTTCCTTGCCAGGCTCGCCTCTCGAACGTCAGGCAGTGGTCAAAGGCTCGGGCGAGAGCTCGGCGAGGGCGGCGGTGAAGACCTGGACGACGCGCGGGTCGAACTGCGTGCCGGCGTGGGCGAACAGCTCTTCGACCGCCAGCTCGGGCGACAGCGCCGGGCGGTAGGGCCGGTCGTTGACCATCGCCTCGTAGGCGTCGCAGACCGCGACGATTCGCGCGCCGAGCGGGATGTCGTCGCCGGTCAGCCGGTCGGGGTAGCCCGCGCCGTCCCAGCGCTCGTGGGTGGAGCGGACCAGCCGCGCGACCGGTCGCAGCGCCGGCGCGGCGCCGAGGATCCGCTCGCCGATCAGGGGGTGGCGCTGGACGAACGCCCACTCGTCGGGGTCGAGGGCCCCCGGCTTGCGGAGGATCTCCTCGGGGATCGCGATCTTGCCGATGTCGTGCAGCTCGGCGGCGCGCGCGAGCTCGTCGAGCTCGTCGCCGGTCATGCCCAGCTCGCGGCCGACGGCCAGCGCCAGCTCGGCGACGCCGACCAGGTGGGTGTGCATCTCCGGCTCCCGCTCGCGCAGGATCCGCATCAGGACGGCGCGCGACTGGTGCCCGGCCGACGAGCTGCGGCGCCCCTTGTCGGCGTACATCCGGCGGTCGGCGATCTGCAGGACGTCGGACGGCAGCTTGGCGTCGGCGGGGATCTCGACCATCCCGGCCGAGCTCGGTGACGGCGAACGCCTCGCCGGTCTCGGTCAGCGCGGCGCGGACGGCGTCGGTCAGCCGCTGTGCGCCCCAGGCGTGGCTGTGCGCCAGCACGCAGAACTCGTCGCCGCCGAGCCGGTAGGCGCTGCCGTGGTCGCCGACGACATCCGCCAGGCGCCGCCCTAGACGGCTCAGCAGCTTGTCGCCGGCCGGGTGGCCGAAGGCGTCGTTGTAGGCCTTGAAGCCGTCGAGGTCGAGCACGACGCAGACGCGCGGGTCCTCGACCGTCGCGCGGGCGACCGCTCGCTCGAGGTCGGCGAGCAGCGCGCGGCGGTTGCCGAGTCCGGTCAGGCCGTCGGTCATCGCGTCGCGGCGGTTGAGGTCCATCGCCTGCTGGCCCTCGAAGAAGGCGAGTCCCATCCGGCCGGTGACGAGCAGCAGCGTCAGCAGCGCCGGCAGCGCCGCGACCTGGGGCAGGGCGTCGAACATCGCGAGCGTCACCAGCGCCAGCGCCGCCAGCCCGCAGACGACCGGGACGAGCACCAGGCGGCGGTCGACCTCGCGCGGTGTCGCGGGCTTGTTGACCGGCTGCCAGGCGGCGAGCGCGATCAGCAGCGCCGCGAGCGGCCAGCCGGCGTCGAGCAGGCCGCCGTCGGTGTAGATGCCCTGGGAGGTCTCGACCAGGTAGGCGCCGTCGGAGACGGCCATCGCGGTCAGGCCGAGGCCGATCAGCGCCCAGCGCCGTCCCGGGCGCCAGCCGGAGAGGCCGCAGACGAGGATCACGAAGCTCAGCAGCACCACGTCGAGCACGGGATAGGAGACCGTCAGCGCGAGGTCGAGCGAGCTCTCGTTGGGGCTCTCGAACGCCGGGTACGCGAGCGCGAGCGCGAGCGCCGTCACGCACGACGCGCCGATCACGCCGTCGATCCAGAGGTCGCGCGTGGCGAGCCCGGCCTGGCGGCGCACGAGCAGCACCAGGGTGGCGTAGGTCAGCGGGTAGAAGGCGAGGTAGAGCGAGTCGGCGAGCGAGGGGACGTGGATCGCCGCGGCCGCCGGCTCGAGGCCGATGTCCCAGTAGAGGTCGCCGAGCGTCCAGACGGCGATCGCCGCGGCCATCAGCGACCAGGCGAGTCGCTCGCTGGGGGCCGCGACGGCCCGCCAGGCGCAGGCGATCGCCGCGCTGACGAGCAGCGCCGCGTAGAGGTCGCTGCCGAACGACGAGTCGGCGCCGAGCCCGGTGATCGAGAGGATCGCGAAGGTGACCCAGGCGCCGGCCAGGAGGGCGGCGATCGCTGTTCGAGTGTTGAGTCCGGGGGTGAGCTTCATGTCGGGCGGGATTGGGGCCAGGCCCCGCGTGTCAGGCCTATCGGCAGTCCGCGCCCAGCGGTTGAGGACTGGCGGTTACGCCCCGCGAACGTCCCGGTTCGGCGGCGCGCCAATAGACTCGCCGCCGATGACGCGCCAGAGCGGTTACCTGCTGCCGACCGAGAAGGAGGCGCCCGCCGACGCGGAGGCGACCTCGCACAAGCTGATGGTCCGCGCGGGCCTGATCCGTCAGCTCGGCGCCGGCATGTGGAGCTACCTGCCGGCCGGCTGGCGCGCCCACCGCCGCGTCGAGCAGATCATCCGCGAGGAGCAGGACGCGATCGGCGCGCAGGAGATGCTGATGCCGGTGATCCAGCCGGCCGAGCTGTGGCGCAAGACCGGCCGCTACGACATCGACGAGCTGTTCAAGCTCCAGGATCGCAAGGGCGCCGACCTCGTCCTGGCGATGACCCACGAGGAGGCGCTGACCTTCCACGTGGCGCGCGAGGTCCGCTCCTATCGCGACCTGCCGCTGATGCTCTACCACTTCCAGGTCAAGGAGCGCGACGAGCCGCGACCGCGCGCCGGGGTGCTGCGCACGCGTGAGTTCATCATGAAGGACGCCTACTCCTTCGACCGCGACGCCGAGGGACTCGACCGCTCCTACGACGCCCAGGTCACCGCCTACGACCGGATCTTCGAGCGCTCCGGCCTCGAGTGGTACCGCGTCGAGTCCGACGTCGGGATGATGGGCGGCGTCGGCGCGCACGAGTACATGGCGCCCTGCGCCGCGGGTGAGAACGAGGTAGCGCTGTCCGACGCCGGCTACGCCGCCAACGTCGAGATCGCGAGCGCCGAGGCGCAGCCGGTCGGCGGGCTGCCGGCGCCGCTGGCGGAGCCCGAGCCGGTGGACACGCCGGGCGCCACCACGATCGAGGACGTCTCGAAGCTGCTCGGCGTTCCCGCCGGGGCGCTGATCAAGGCGCTGCCGATGATCCGCGACGACGGCCGGCCGCTGCTCGTGTTGGTCCGCGGCGACCACCGGCTCAACGAGATCAAGCTGCAGAACCGCCTCGGCATGCCCGCTCGCCAGGCGACCGAGGAGGAGATCGGCTCCGTCTTCGTCGCGCCGGTCGGCTTCATCGGCCCGGTCGGCGCGCGCGTGCCGATCCTCGCCGACGAGGCGCTGCGCGGACTGAGCGGGCTGATCGCCGGAGCCAACGAGTCCGACCGCCATCTGCGCGGCGTCGAGCCCGGCCGCGACTTCGAGGTCAACTGGGGCGACGTGCGCGACGTCGTCGCCGGCGACCGCTGCCCGAACGGCGGCACGATCCGGATCGAGCCGGCGATCGAGGTCGGCAACATCTTCAAGCTCGGCACCCGCTACTCGGAGCCGCTTGGCGCGCGCTTCCTCGACGAGCAGGGCAAGGAGCACGACGTCTGGATGGGCTCCTACGGGATCGGCCCGGCGCGGATCGCCGCCGCCGCGGTCGAGCAGTACGCCGACGAGCAGGGGATCTCGTGGCCGCGATCGCTGGCGCCGTTCGACGTCCATCTCGTCACGCTCGGCAAGGAGGGCGAGGAGGCCCGCACGGTCGCCGACGCCCTCTACGACGACCTGCGCGCGACCGGCCTCGACGTGCTCTACGACGACCGCGACGCCGGCCCGGGGTCGAAGTTCGCCGACGCCGAGCTGCTCGGCGCGCCGCTGCGCCTGACCGTCGGCCGAAGGGGGGTCGAGGCCGGCGAGGTCGAGGCCCAGGTACGGCGCGGGCAGGAGAAGCGGACCGCTGCCGCTCGGACGGCGCCGCCGACGCGGCCCTGGAGCTGTGGCGCGCCCTTCCCTGAAGCGACTCTCGGGCATCGACCGCTCCGGCGGTCCGCCTCCCGAGACCCAGAAGGGCGAGCCGCTGCGCCCCTGGACGATCCCCAACGCGATCTCCTACCTGCGGCTGGCGCTGCTGCCGGTCTTCCTTGTCGTCGCGCTGCAGCTCGGCCGACGGCCGCGACGCCGACGGCCGCGATCCTCTACTTCCTGATCGCCTGGGGCGACCAGCTCGACGGCCTGGCCGCGCGCCTGACCGGCCAGTACAGCCGCCTCGGCGCGCTGCTCGACCCGCTCACCGACCGCGCGCTGGTGATCGCCGGCGTCGTCGTCTGCTGGCACTTCGAGCTGCTGCCGCGCTGGGCGCTCGCGGTGCTGATCGCCCGTGAGGTCGCGATGCTGATCCTCGCCCAGGTCGGCCTGCGCCACGGGATGGACCTCAAGATCAACATGGTCGGCCGCTGGGCGGTCTGGCCGATGATGTTCGCGATCTTCCTGGCGATGCTGGTCGACACCTGGGTCGCGACCGCGTCGCTCTACCTCGGGCTCGTCCTGACGCTGTGGGCGACGGCGATCTACTTCGCCGACGGCTACCGCTTCATGCAAGCGCGCAACCCACCCTCAAGCTCGACTTGATGGTGGGTCTATACTCGCCTCCTGGCCACGAAAGGAACGGCGGTTAGATGGACGACACCTTCCCTGATCTCGGCGCGCTGACCGACCAGGAGCTGAAGGAGCTGATCGACGAGCTCACGGTGGAGGAGCAGGAGGTCTCGTACCGGCGCCGCATCCTGCACGGCAAGATCGACATCCTCCGCGCCGAGCTGGTCAACCGGCTGCGCAAGAAGCACGAGGCGGGCGAGTCGGCGATCAGCGGCGCCGACGTGCAGGCGCTGACGCGACATCCTGTCCGGCAAGGCGATCCCGGACACCAAGGGCTGACCGGAGGCCGCGGCATGCACTGTCCCGAGTGCGGGTTCGTCAACCCGGAGGGCGCGAACTACTGCCAGAAGTGCGGTGCGTTCCTGCCTGAGGCCGAGGACGAGGGCGGCAGCAGCACCACCGCCGCCTACCAACTCGACGAGACCGGCGACCTGCGGCCGGTCGACATCGACGAGGTCGTCGCCGAGGGCGCCACGCTGGTCGATCCGCTCCGGCGGCGGCCGCGCCGGCGAAGTCTTCGAGGTCAAGGGCGACCGCACGCAGATCGGCCGCAGCCCCGACGCCGAGGTGTTCCTCGACGACGTGACCGTCTCGCGCAACCACGCGCTGCTGGTTCGCCGCCGCGACGGGCTCTACGTCGACGACCTCGGGTCGCTGAACGGGACCTACGTGAACCGCCGCCGGATCGAGTCGCACAAGCTTGCCAGGACGGCGACGAGCTGCAGGTCGGCAAGTACAAGCTCACCTACCTGGAGCGTTGATGACTGCAAGCCGGGATCGACACCGACGTCGGCACCCCGTCCGTCCAGGGCAAGGCCGCTGACGATCGGCGCCGTCTGCAAGCAGCTCGAGCGGGAGTTCCCCGACATCTCGATCTCGAAGATCCGCTACCTCGAGGACCAGAAGCTGCTGACGCCGCGCCGCACCGCCGGCGGCTACCGGCTCTTCACGGCTGGCGACGTCGCCCGCCTGCGCACGATCCTGCGCCTCCAGCGCGACGAGTTCCTGCCGCTGCGCGTGATCCGCCAGGAGCTCGCCTCCGGTCGCGCCGAGACGCGACGACGTCGCCAAGCCGAGCGGCCCGGACCCGAAGTCGCTGCGCCGCGCGACCGTCGCCGGCGCCAGACGAGTCGCTCTACCGCGTCGACGAGGTGCTCGACGAGACCGGCGCCGACCCGACGCTGGTCAAGGAGCTCGAGGAGTACGGCGTGATCCACGGCGAGCGCCGCGACGGCGAGATGCTCTACGACGAGACCGACCGCGAGATCGTCCGTGCCGTCACCGAGCTGCAGCGCTACGGCGTCGGCGGGCGCAACCTGCGCGTCTTCCGCACCTCCGCCGACCGCGAGGCCGCGCTGCTCGAGCAGATCCTCGCCCCGGCGCTGCGCTCGCGCAACGCCGAGCGGCGCAAGGAGGCTGTCGAGACGCTCGAGAACCTCGCCGCGATCGCGTCGCACCTCAAGCACCTGCTGCTGATTCGCGACCTGCGCAAGATCGCCAAGTGATGAGACGAACTGGGGGCTCACGCCCCCAGACCCCCGCGTTTCTGTGGCCGGCTGGCGGACTATGCCCACCGTGACCCGCAATCGCCTGATCCCGGCGATTCCCGAGCACGTCTGGGACGTGGTCGCGAGCCCGGAACGGCTGGTCGACTGGTGGCCGCGCGTGCAGCGCGTCGAGGAGTCCGACGGCAAGGCCTGGACGACGGTGCTCGGCTCGCCGAAGGGCGGCCGCAGCCTGCGCGCCGACTACACGCTCGTCGCCTCCGAGCATCCGCGCCGGCGCAGCTGGCGCCACGAGGTCGCGGCGTCGCCCTTCGAGCGCGTGCTGACCGACTCGGTCACCGACATCCGGCTCGAGCCGGTGGAGGGGGGGACCGAGGTGCGGATCAGCGAGGAGATGGGCCTGCGCGGCTTCTCGCGGCTCGGCGGCGGCCAGGTCAAGCGCGCGACCAGGCGCAAGCTCGACGGGGCGCTCGACGGACTGGAGAAGCTGTTCGCGGAGCGCGAGGCGGCGCGTTGAGCGCTGTCCGCGAAGGCGACCGCTGATGCGCTGGTGGGGCTGGGGCGTCGACGCAGACGCGATCGAGCTGCCGCCGGCCGCCGCCGAGCTGCTGCGCGGCGAGCTTGGGCTGAGCGGCGACGAGCGCGGGGCGCGTGTCGAGCTCGACGCCGTCGCGGTCGCGCCGTCGCGGCTGGGACGGGCGGCGCGCGACGCGCTGGCGCGGGTCGTCGGCGGCGACGCGGTCTCCGACGCCCATGACGCCCGGGTGGCCCACGCCGCCGGGCGCAGCTACCCGGACCTGCTGCGGCTGCGCGCCGGCGACGCCGGCGGGGCGCCCGACGCCGTCGTCCTGCCCTCCAGCGCCGACCAGCTCGCGCCGCTGCTCGCGGCCTGCGCCGAGCATGGCGTCGCGGTGATCCCGTTCGGCGGCGGCACCAGCGTCGTCGGCGGCGTGGAGGCGCTGCCGGGCGACCACGGCGCGGCGATCGCGCTCGACCTCGCGCGGCTGGACGCGGTGCTCGACGTCGACCACCGCTCGCTGACCGCGACCGTCGAGCCGGGGATCTTCGGCCCGGCGCTGGAGCGGCGGCTCGGCGAGTCCGGGCTGACGCTCGGCCACTTCCCGCAGTCGTTCGAGTACTCGACCGTCGGCGGCTGGGTCGCGACGCGCTCCGCGGGCCAGGCGTCGACCGGCTACGGCCGCATCGACGAGCTGGTCGAGGCGGTGCAGCTGCGTCACGCCTGTGGGAGAGCTGACGACGCGCGACGCGCCCGCGACGGCGGCGGGCCCATCGCTGCGCGAGCTGGTGGTCGGGTCCGAGGGCGTCCTCGGGATCGTCTCGTCGGCGACGCTGCGCGTGCGGCCGAAGCCGGCCCACCAGCGCTACGAGGCGTGGTCGCTGCCGTCGTTCGAGGTCGGCGCCGAGGCGTTCCGCGCCTTCGAGCAGGCCGGCGCGTCGCCCGACGTCGCGCGCCTCTCCGACGAGGACGAGACGCGGCTGACGATGGCGCTCGGCTCGAGCGGCGGGCTCTCCGAGAAGGTCGGCAAGCTCTACCTGCGCGCCTTCGGCCACGAGCGCGGCTGCATCGCCTTCACCGGCTTCGACGGCGACTCCGAGGGCGTCGCCCGCCGCCGCCAGCGGACCGCCGAGATCCTGCGCTCGCACGGCGCCGTCGCGCTCGGCACCCGGCCCGGCCGCTCCTGGCTGCGCGGCCGCTTCGCCGCGCCCTACCTGCGCGACGAGCTGATGGACCGCGGCGTCATGGTCGAGACGCTCGAGACCGCGACCACCTGGACCAACCTCGCCAACCTCTACGAGGCCGTCGGCGGCGCCCTGCGCAAGTCGCTCACCGACGGCGGGACCCCGCCGGCGGTGATGTGCCACATCTCGCACGTCTACCCGTCCGGCGCCTCGCTCTACTTCACCTTCATCGCCCGCCAGCGCCAGGGCGACGAGCTCGCCCAGTGGCGCGAGGCCAAGACCGCCGCCTGCGACGCGATCGTCGCCGCCGGCGGCACGATCACCCACCACCACGCCGTCGGCACCGACCACCGTGCTTGGATGCCAGCCGAGATCGGCCCGCTCGGAATCGACGTCCTCCGCGCCGTCAAGGACCGCCTCGACCCCGCCGGCATCATGAACCCCGGCAAGTTGTTGCCGGGGTAGAGGGCTACGGCTGCTGCTGGGCGCCGCCGCCCTGCGCGTCGCCGCTGGGCTTGCGGATGGCGGCGGTGGGGGCGCGGAGGACGGAGGTGCCGGAGTGGGCGGCGTTGCGGTCGACGGTCTCGCGTGAGACGTCGATGAAGCGGTAGTCCTTGTAGTTGGCGGGCAGGTTGGCGCGGCCGGCGAAGGTGCCCTGGTCGTCGGTGACCTGGGCGCCGAGCGAGCGAGCGTCGTCGGCGGAGTTGTAGAGCCAGACCTCATAGGCCTCGTTGCGCTTGGTCGGCGTCACGCGCGCCTGCAGGCTCAGCTCCAGCCGCTCGCCGCTACGGGTCACGATCGCGATCCCGGCGTCCTTGCTGCCCTTCTGCGTCGGCTTCAGGACGACCTGGCCGACCAGCTGGGTGCCGTTGCCGGCCTGCTTGTCGGCGCCGTCGGAGTCGTCGCCGCCGGTCAGCAGGCCGACGGGCCAGATCAGGAGGACGAAGAGCAGCAGGACGCCGCCGGCGACGGCCGCGATCAGGCGGCGCTTGCGGACGACCGCGGCGGCCTCGGGGGACAGCGGGGCGCGCGGGGTCTCGGGCTTGCGCTCACGTGGGGCCTTCGGAGCCTTCGCGGGCTTGGGAGCGCGCGGCTCGGGCTCGGGGGCGGAGTCGGCCGACGGGATCGACGGCAGGTCGCCCTTCGGGTAGAGGTGCTCGAGCGAGTCGAGCACCGAGCGCGACCAGGCGCGGGCCGCCTCGGAGCGGCGCAGCTGGCCGCGGGTCGCCGCCGCCTCGGGCGCCGCCTGCTGGCCGAGCAGGTAGTCGGCGATCTGCGGGCGCCAGCCGGGATCGACCTCGGCGGCGCTGACCGGCGCCAGGCTCGTCAGCGCCTCGGACGCCAGCTCGCGGACGCGATCCTCGGGCATCCCGAGCTTGTCGGCGAGCTGCTCGTAGCTCTGACCCCGCTTGAGGATCAGGTCGACGATCGCCCGCTGCTGCGCCGACAGCTGATCGTAGGAGGCCATGCGGCGTGCACGATAGCCTGCGCCGATGACCGAAGAGCCAGCAGCGCCGCCGCAGAACCTCAACGACGCGCTCGGCATGGAGATCGGCGAGTTCGACGAGCAGCGGATCACCGGCAGCTTCGCGGTGACCGACCGGGTGCGGCAGCCGTTCGGGATCGTCCACGGCGGGGCCTACGCGGCGCTCGCCGAGACGCTGGCGTCGGTCCCGACCTACTTCGCGGTACAGGGCAACGGCGAGATCGCCGTCGGGCAGAACAACGACACGAGCTTCCTGCGCCCGGTCTCCGCGGGCACGGTCCACGCCGAGGGAACGCGCCGCCACCGCGGCCGCACGAGCTGGATCTGGGACATCGAGTTCAAGGACGACGAGGGTCGCGTCTGCGCGCTCTCGCGCGTCACCATCGCCGTCAGAAGAGCTCCGAGCTCTTAGTCCTCGAGCGGAGGCGCGCAGGCAGCCCGGTACTCGGGCAGCGTCGCGGAGCTAGCTGGAGCGAGGGCTGGCGAGCACCGCGGCTGAGACGGGCGCGTACTTGTTCGTGATCGGCAGCCGCCGGTCGCGGCCGAACGCGCGCGTCGAGATCCGCACCCCGGGCGGCGCCTGGCGGCGCTTGTACTCGGCGCGCGTCGACCAGCGAGATCACCCGCGCGACCTCGTCGGCGGGGAGGCCGCGCTCGACCAGGCTCGGCGGCGTCGAGGTCCTCCTCGACGTAGCCCTCGAGGATCGCGTCGAGCAGCTCGTAGGGCGGCAGCGAGTCGTCGTCGCGCTGGTCGGCGCGCAGCTCGGCCGACGGCGGGCGCTCGATCACGCTGGCGGGGATCAGCTCGCGCCCGGCCTGCTCGTTGCGCCAGCGCACGAGCCGGTAGACCCAGCCCTTGAAGACGTCCTTGAGCACCGCGAAGCCGCCCGCCATGTCGCCGTAGAGCGTCGAGTAGCCGACCGACAGCTCCGTCTTGTTGCCGGTGGTGAGGACCAGCCAGCCGAACTTGTTCGACAGCGCCATCAGCAGGTTGCCGCGGATCCGCGCCTGCAGGTTCTCCTCGGTGAGGTCGGGCGTCGTGGCCGGCGAACGCCTCGCCGAGCAGCTCGTCATAGACGCTCCATCGCGGCGCCGATCGGCAGGTCGTAGAGGCCTGTGCCGAGGTTCGCGGCGATCGTGCGCGCGTCGTCCTGGGTCGCGTCGGAGGAGTAGGGCGAGGGCATGACGACCGACGTGACCCGGTCGGGGCCCAGCGCGTCGACGGCGATCAGCGCCGCCAGCGCCGAGTCGATGCCGCCCGAGAGGCCGAGCACGACGCCGCGGAAGCCGTTCTTGTCGACGTAGTCGCGCACGCCGGTGACCAGCGCGGTGTAGACCTCGTCCTCGGGCTCGAGCAGCGCGGCGCGGAACGGCGGCAGCGTGTCCGAGCCGGGGATCGTCGCGCGGCTGGACGCGCGCAGCGAGCCGAGCCGCTCGACGTGTGGCCCGCCGCTCGCCCGCAGCCGGCGGACGTCGCCGCGGTGGCGCGGGTCGCGCAGCCGGCCGCCGGCGATCGCGCCGACGTCGAGCGTGACGGTCGTGATCGACTCCTCGAACTGCGGCGCGCGGGCGAGGATCTCGCCGCCATGGTCGATGGCGACGCTGTGGCCGTCGAAGACCAGCTCGTCCTGGCCGCCGACCGCGTTGCAGAACAGCACCGAGACGAGGTTGTCGCGCGCCCGCTGGGCGAGCATCCGCTCGCGCTCGGGCGCCCTTGCGATGGTGGTAGGGCGAGGCCGAGAGGTTGACGATCACCTCGGCGCCGGCCAGCGCCGCCGTCGTCGCCGGCGGGCCGGGCTCCCAGATGTCCTCGCAGATCGTGATCCCGACGGTGACCCCGTTGACGTCGACGGTCGCCGGGCGCGGCACCCGCCTGGAAGTAGCGCTGCTCGTCGAAGACGCCGTAGTTCGGCAGCCGCAGCTTGCGGTAGACGCCGGCGACCTGGCCGTCGGCGAGCACGGCCGCGGCGTTGTAGACGTCGTCGGCGTGCTCGGGGAAGCCGACGATCGCGACGACGTCGATCGTCTGGGCGGCCAGGTCGGCAAGGGCAGCGGCCGACTCGTCGAGGAAGTGCGGCTTGAGCAGCAGGTCCTCGGGCGGGTAGCCGGTCAGCGCCAGCTCGGGGAAGACGACCAGCGCCGCGCCGCGCTCGCGCGCCTGGACGGTGGCGGCGGCGATCCGGTCCGCGTTGCCGGAGATGTCGCCGACGGTCGAGTTGATCTGCGCGAGCGCGCAGCGCAGCGGCTCGGGGCGCGAGGACATGCGGAAATTATGGCCTAGGCGGCGACCGTGACAGATGCGACGGTTGCCGCCATGCAGCTCGCCAGCCGCTCGGGCTCGACCTCGACGAGGGTGCTGCCGTCGCCCCCGGAGGCCCAGACCGTCGCGTGCTCCAGCAGCGGGGCGTCGACGACCACCGGCAGGCCGTGACCGAACGGCGGCACGCCCGAGGCCGAGAAGCCGGTGGCGGCCCGGACCTCGCCGTCGCTGGCGGGCCGCAGCTCGGCGACGTCGAGCGCGTCGGCGAGCAGGTCGAGGTCGACGACGCGGTCGGCCGGGGCGACGCAGACGACGGGATCGCCGTCGGCGACGTAGACCGCGACGCTGGCGATCCGAGCCGCCCCGCAGCCCGCCGCGGCCGCCACGTCGGCGACCGACGCGCGCGGCGCGGGCATGCGCAGGACGTTGAGCTCGAGCCCGAGATCGCGTGCGCTGTCGATGACCTTCGATCGCATTGGTTCGGCGCCCGCGGCGACGCCTGCACCAGTGATATCAGTCAGATCGAGCGGGCGACGGCGTCGGACGCGGCCAGCGCCTCGGTCGGCGCGTCCGGCGGCGGGGAGGTCAGCTCGTGGCCCGCGGCCGCGGCCAGCTCGGCGAGCGACTCGTGCAAGTCGACCGCGAGGTCGTCGAGGTCGTGGAGGACGTCGTAGTCGCCGACGAGACCGAAGTCCATCCGGCCGTCGTAGCTCATGATCGCGATCCCGACGCCCTGGTTCTTCGCCAGTGGCACGAGCGGGAACGGGTCGAGCGCGCGCCGGCCGAGCAGGTAGAGCGGGATCTGCGGGCCCGGCACGTTGGTGATCACGAGGTTGAAGAAGCGCTGGCGGCTCATCAGGCGCGCGGCCTGGCCCATGATCGTCGGCGGGGCGAAGCCGGTCATCTCGGTCAGCGCCTGGGCGCCGACCGCCTGGCCGCCCTCCTTGAGATGGGCCATCGACTGGCGCACGATCTGCTGGCGCGCGACCGGGTCCTGGCACCACACCGGCAGCGGAGCCATCATCGCGGCGATCTGGTTGCCGAGGTCGCCGGTCTGCTCCGGCGTGCGCACGCTGACCGGCACCATCGCCTTCAGCTCGAGCCCGTCGGTCGAGACGCCGCGGCGGCGCAGGTGGCGGCCGAGCGCGCCGGCGACGGCGGTCAGGACGACGTCGTTGACGGTCCCGCCGAGGCTCGTTCTTGATCGCCTTGATGTCGACGAGGTTGGCGCGCACCCAGGTGAAACGCCGGTGCGGGCCGATCTGGCGGTTGTAGGGGCTCGACGGCGCGGGGTTGAGCCCCGCCCAGGCCATCGCGCCGAGGCCGGTCGCCGTCTCGATCGCCTCGCGTGCGATCCGGCGCGGCGCGCGGAAGACCGCGCGCAGCGTGCGAGCGCCCTCGGCCGGCATCGTGGCGCGCTCGACGAGCGCCTCGCCGAGCAGCTGCGCCTGGGTCGGCAGCGGGCGCGGCAGCCACTGGATTCCGGGATCGGCGGGCACCGCCGGCTCGGGCTGGGTGTCGAACAGGATGCTGACGATGTCGACGCCGGAGATGCCGTCGACCAGCGCGTGGTGGGTCTTAGACAGCAACGCGAAGCGGTCGCCGTCGAGCCCGTCGACCAGCCACAGCTCCCAGAGCGGCTTGTCGCGGTCGAGCGGCTGGGCGAAGACGCGGCCGGCGAGATCGCGCAGCTGCTGCTCGTCGCCCGGCTCCGGCAGCCCGGCGTGGCGCAGGTGGTAGCGCAGGTTGAGGTGCGGGTCGTCGACCCAGCGCGGGCGGCCCTGCCCGAACGGGACGAACGCGAGGCGCTGGCGGAACCGCGGCACGAGGTGCAGGCGGCGGTCGATGTGCTCGAGCAGCTCGACGTAGCCGGGCGCCTTGCCCTCGAAGACGATCACCGAGGCGACGTGCATGTGCGCCGAGTCGTCCTCGAGGTGGAGGAACGAGGCGTCGAGCCCGCTGAGTCGGTCTTCCCCTGACATCCGACTGGACACTCTAGAGCGAAAGCGCGAGCTGTCCGGGCGGCGGGGCGGAGCCGTGCGCGTCGCGCCGCTCGTCCATCCCCGCGACCCGGACGCCGAGCAGCCGCACCGGCCGCTGGAGGTCGAGCGCGCGCAGCAGATCGAGCGCCACGCCGTGGACCGTCGCGAAGGCGTTCGTCGGCCGCTCCAGGGTCCGCGCGCGGGTGACCGTCGAGAAGTCGTCGAGCCGGACCTTGATGCCGACCGTGCGGCCGCTGCGCCCATGTTGGGCCAGTTCGTCGCAGAGCTGGCGCGCGAGCCGCTCGAGCCGCGGCTCCAGCTCGGCGAGCCCGCGGAGGTCGGTGTCGAAGGTCGTCTCGCGCGACTCCGACTTGCGCACCCGCTCGGTCTCCAGCGGCCGGTCGTCCTCGAAGCGTGCGAGGCGGGCGAGCTGCGGGCCGAGCCGGCCGCCGAACCACTCCGCCAAACGGTCCTCCGGCGTCGCGGCCAACTGGTCGAGCCGCTCGATGCCGTGGCCGGCGAGCCGCTCGACCGTCTTCGGCCCGATACCCGGGATCAGCGCGGGCGAGGCGGGCGCGAACCGCTCGCACGCCTCGGCGCGGGTCAGCGCGAGGAACCCGTTCGGTTTGTCGGCGTCCGAGGCGACCTTGGCGACGAGCTTGTTGGGTCCGATCCCGATCGAGCAGACGAGGCCGGTCTGCTCCACCACCGCGGCCTTCAGCCGCCGCGCCGCCGCGCGCCAGCGCTCGATGCCGGTGAGCTCGAAGTAGGCCTCGTCGAGCCCCATCTGCTCGACGCGCTCGACGTGGTCGCGCAGGACGCTCATCACCGCGGCCGAGCGCTCGCGGTAGTGGTCGAAGTCGGGCGCGACGAAGATCGCCTGCGGGCACAGGCGGCGCGCCCGCGCCGCCGGCGTCGCCGAGAACACGCCGAAGCGGCGCGCCTCGTAGCTCGCGGTCGTCACGACCGCGCGCGGGCCGCTGCCGGCGACGACCACCGGCTTGCCGCGCAGCTCCGGCCGGCGCGCCAGCTCGCAGCTGAAGTAGAAGGCGTCCATGTCGAGGAGGCCGATGACGGTCTGCCAGTCGTCGCGCACGCCCTCCACTGTAGATCCGGGCCCGGAGCGGTCGGTCGGGCTCGCTCAGCAGCTCGCGCGGGCGCGGACCGCGCTGCAGGCGCCGGGCGTCGAGCGCACCCGCACGCCGGCCCGCGCGCGGGCCGGGCGGACGTTCAGGCCGTGGACGATCGCGCGATTGCGCAGCAGCCCGAGCGGGGCGGCGCTCTCGACCTGGGCGGTGACGTAGAAGTGGCGCGCCGCCCCCGGCGCGAGCCGCTTCACGCGCCAGCACGCGCCGCCGTCGCGGGCCCGCTTCGCCTTCGGCGCGCGCAGGATGCGCAGTCCCGGCGGCGGCCGGTCGCAGACGCGCAGGCCGTGCGCGGGCGCGCCGCCGCGGTTGCGGATCGTGATCCGGTAGGCGACGACCGATCCGAGGTAGGCGGTCGAGCCGCGGGCGTGCTTGGCGATCGACACGCGCGGCGCGGACGGCTTCGGCTGGGGACCGGGCGCCGGAGCCGGGGCGGGCGCGGGATCCGGCGGAGTCGGCTCGGGCGGAGCGGGCGGCGGCTCGGTGGTGCAGGTGCGCACGCTCGCCTCGTTGTCCGCGGGACCGGGGTCGCCCTCGGCTCCGGCGACCGTCGCGGCGTTCTCGAAGCAGGTCGAGGGGGCCTGGGGCGCGTCGGCCGTCACGACCAGCTCGCGGCTGGCGCCGACCTCCAGCGTCCCGACCTCGCAGCTGACGACGCCGTCCGCGATCGCGCAGCCCTCGCTGTCGATGCGCGGGTCCGTGAGGCCGGCGGGCAGCACGTCGGTCACGGTCGAGCCGCTCGATAGCTCGGGGCCGGCGTTGGTGACGGTCAGCGTCCAGCTGACCTCGCCGCCCGGCGCGACGACCGCCGGACCTGACTTCGCGAGGCCGAGATCGGCGCCGGGCTCGATGCAGGTCTCCCAAGTCGACGTCGCGTCCTCCGGCGTCGGGTCCTCCTCGTTGGCGGTCAGCGACGCGGTGTTCTCGACGCACTCCTCGGCCGCCGCGGCCACGTCGGCGACGACCGAGATCGTGTGCGTCTCGCCCGTCGTCAGCGGCCCGACGTCGCAGGTCAGGACGTGGTCCTCGATCGCGCAGCCGGGGGTGTCGGTGCGCGGGTCGGACACGCCGGCGGGCAGCGCGTCGGTGACCGTCGATCCGGTCGACGGGTCCGGGCCGGCGTTGGCGACCGTGAGCGTCCAGGCGATCGAGCCGCCGGTCAGCGCCGTCTCCGGCCCCGACTTCGCCAGCGACAGGTCGGGCCGGGCGTCGCGCGTGCAGGTGTCCACGGAGGCCCCGTTGTCAGTGCCGTCGGGGTCGGCGTCGTCGCCGTCGACCGCGACCGAGTTCTCGAAGCAGGTGGAGTAGCTGGCGGGCGCGTCGGCGGTCACGACGATCTCATGCGTGTCGTCGACGGCGAGCGGGCCCACCGCGCACGTGACGACGCCGCCGGCGATCGCGCACCCGGGGGTCGACGTCCGCGGGTTGGAGACCTCGCTCGGCAGCGTGTCGGTCACCGTGGACCCGGTGCTCGCGTCGCGGCCGTCGTTGGTCACCGAGATCGTCCAGCTGACGCTCGCGCCCGGGTCGACCGTCGGCGGGCCGGACTTCGCGATCGACAGGTCCGCGTCCACGTCGCGCGTGCACGTGCTCGCCGTCGCGCTGTCGTTGCCGGCGTCGGGGTCCTCCTCGTCGCCCGCGACCGTCGCGGTGTTGTCGAAGCAGGTGGAGTAGCTGTCTGGCGCGTCGGCGGTCACGACGATCTCGTGCGTGTCGTCGACGGCGAGCGGACCGACCGCGCAGGCGACCACCACCCCGACGATCGCGCACCCAGGCGTGGACGTCTGGGGATTCGAGACGGCGGCGGGCAGCACGTCTGTCACCGTCGACCCGCTGCTCGGGTCCGGGCCGTCGTTGGTCACCGTGATCGTCCAGGAGACCTGACCGCCGGGGTCGACCGTCGCGGGGCCGAGCTTGCGCAGCGAGAGGTCGGCCAGCGGGTCGGTGCAGGTCCGCAGGCGGGACTCGTTGTTGTCCATGTTGCTGTCGCCCTCGTCGCCGACGACCCGGGCGACGTTCTCGAAGCAGGTCGAGAACGTCTGGGGGGCGTCGCCGGTCACGACGATCGCGTGCGTGTCGCCGATGTCGAGCGCGCCGACCGCGCAGGTCACCACGCCGGCGGCGATCGCGCAGCCGGGCGTCGAGGTCTGGGGGTTGGAGACCCCGGGCGGCAGCGTGTCGGTGACCGTCGAGCCGGGGCTGACGAACGGGCCGTTGTTGCGGACCGTCAGCGTCCAGGCGACCTCGCTGCCGGGCTCCACGACGTCCGGGCCGGTCTTCTCGATCTCCAGGTCGGAGACCGGCGGCGTGCAGGTGCGCGCGCTCGCCGAGTCGTTGCCCGGCTCGGGGTCGGTGTCGTCGCCGGTCACGCTGGCCGCGTTCGCGAAGCAGATCGACGGGCCGTCCGGGGCGTCGGCGGTCACCTCTATCTCGTGGCTGTCGCCGACCGCGAGCGGCCCGACGTCGCAGCTCAGCACGCCATCCTCGATCGTGCAGCCGGGCGTGGAGGTCTGCGGGTCGGAGACCTCGGGCGGCAGCGTGTCGGTCACCGTCGAGCCGCTGCTGTCGCTCGGTCCGTCGTTGGTCACCGCGATCGTCCAGGCGACCGGTTCGCCGGGCTCGACGACCGCCGGTCCGGACTTACTCAGCGCGAGGTCGGCGTGGCAGCTGACCTCCACGGTCGTCGGGTCGAGATGGTCGGCCGTGGTCGGGTCGTCCGACGCGACGGTCAGCGGGTCGCCGCCGTCGTCGTCGAACGCCAGGCCCGCCTGGTTGTCGAGCTCTCCGCCGCAGCCGGCGTCGGGGGCGAGCGCGACCCGCGCCGAGATCGTGGTCGGCAGCGCCGCGAGCGTCCCCGAGACCTCGAGCGTGTCGGAGTCGCCGTAGGCGTTGACGGCGCCGAAGGGCGGCGTGACCGCTACGCCGCCGGGCACGTAGGACATCCCGGCCGGCAGCACGTCCCTAAAGTCGATCGGCCGGCCCGTCAGCCCGGTTCCGCCGAGCCTGTAGGTGTAGGTGACCTCGGTGCCCGCGACCGCCGTCCTGGGCGTGGCGTCCTTGGTCAGCGAAATGACGCGGTGCCGGGTCTGGCAGCCCTCGTCGCCGGGACAGCCCGAGTACTCGGCCGAGACGACGTTGCCGAGGTCCCCGTCGACCATCTCCTCGAGCGCGTGGACGGTCACCTCGTAGGCGACCGTCACGGTCTGGTCGCGGAAGACGTCGCCGGTGAAGGTCAGCGTGTCTCCGCTCACCGATGCCGTTCCCGCGCTCGGCGGGTCGACGGTCGGCCCGCCGCTGAGCGTCGCGTCGTCGAGGACGTCGCCGAGGTCGTCGGTCACCACGACGCCGAAGCCGTCGCCCTCGCTCGGGTTCTCGATCTCGATCTCGTAGCGGATCGTCTGGCCCGGGGTCACGAACGACCCGTCCGGCGGATCGGAGGTCTTGGAGACCACCAGCTCGGGGTCGGCGCACTCGACCGGGCAGCCGGTCTCGCCGTCGAGGTCGGTCACCTGCTGCTGGAAGGCGTTGAGCGGCCGGTTGGCCCCGTTCGAGCAGCGCTGATGCGGGTCGGAGAACACCGTCCAGTGCTCGAACTGGTTCGCGGGCACGGTCAGGTCGTCGTTGACGTGGGCGACGAAGTAGCTCTGCTGGTTCCAGACCGGCCGCGTGTTCGCCCACGGGAAGCTGGCGGTCTCATAGGCGCGCAGGTTGCCGTCGAGGCCGGCCGAACTGCTCTCGCAGTTGACGACGATGCGCGCCTCGCGGCTGCCGTCGACATCGGCGATGACGGGCATCTCCATGCCCGTGCCCGAGCCGCACGCGAAGGTCGTCAGGTTGCGCGTGGTCGGGTCGGCGGGACTCGGCCCACCGTCGAGGATGCGGATGTTCTGCTCGTCGCGGTAGACGATCTCCTGGCGGCCGTCGTTGTTGAAGTCGAACATCGACATCGAGGTGGTTCCGGACCCGTCGGCCGTCGTCAGCGTCCACTCCTCGACGAGGCCGGCCGCCGGCGTCGCCGCGCCCGGGACGACCTGGAACGCGCGCAGCCGGTTGGTGGTGATCGCGACGACCTCGGGTCGGCCGTCGCCGTCGATGTCGCCGACCATCGGCGGCCCGCCGCGGCTGCCGTTGGCGCCGACCATCTGGCCTCCGGCGCGCAGGCCGAGGATCGCGCCCGTCCGGCCGTCCCAGGCGTAGACGACCGTGGCCGTCGCCTCGGAGCCGCTCCGGGCCGAGACGACCACGTCGGGCGTTCCGTCGACGTTCATGTCGGCGACGGCGGTGTAGCCGTCGCGGACGTTGCCGTTGATCGGATCGGCCTGGCGCCAGATCGGCATCGAGTTGCCGGCCTCGCCCGCCGGGTTGTCGATCTCGACCTTGTAGATGGCGTTCCCGGCCGCGAGCTCGAGCTTTCCGTCGCCGTCGATGTCGGCCGCCGCGACCTGGCCCCACATGCAGTGGGCCGCGCCGACGGTGAACGCGCAGCCCGACGGGTCGGTGGCTGCCCCGGCCGCGACGCGCGCTCCGGTGCGCGCGTTGAAGACCTGGTTGCCGACGTATGCCTCGGGCACCCCGTCGCCGTTGAAGTCCGCGATCCCGACGCCGTGGCCGCCGCGCGCCCCGGCCGTCGCGGTGACGTCGGGGACGTGGTCGTAGCGCTGGTCGGAGACCCACATGACCTGCCACTGCCCGCTGTCGGAGTCGAACTCGTAGGCGATCAGCCGTCCGGCGACGTCGGCTGCGGTCGGGACTCCGGCGGCGTCGGCATCGACCTGGCCCTGGCTGTGGCTCGCCGCGCGGAAGACGATCTCGCCGTCCCCGTCGCCATCGAGGTCGGCGATCGTCGCGGCCGCGTGGCTGGTCCAGCTGTAGCGCGGCGTGACGACCGTCTGGAGCAGGGCGCCGGTCGCGCCGTCGTAGACCTGCAAGTCGCGGGCGAGGCGGCCGTCGTGGACGCCGCCGTCGGTCCTGGTGCGGTTCGAGCCGACGACGATCGCCGGCTTGCCGTTGCCGAACAGGTCTCCGACGACCGGCGTCTGGTAGCTGACGGTCGTCGTCCCGGTCGTGCGCCAGGCCTCCTGGATCGTGAAGTCGGTCGCCGGCGGCGTGTCGTTGAACGGGCAGCTGGAAAAGACGTCGCCGAGCCCGCTGGTGTCGTCGTCGGGGGCCGCGCAGGCGAGCTGCGCGCTCTGGGTCGGCGCCAGGAGGCCGGTCAGGGTCGAGAAGTTCGAGGCCCCGTTGGTCAGCGTCCCGACGCGCGTCGCGGCTAGCCGGACGGCGATCGTGCATTCGGGCTGGCCGAAGGCGACCGTCCCGGCGGCCTGGATCGAGGTGGCGCCGAGCGGGGCCGTCACCGTCGTCGCCGAGCAGTTCGTCGAGTGGGCGACGCTCGCCACGCTGAGGCCCGTGTCGAGGTCGTCGGTGAACGACCAGCTGTGCGGCTGGAGGTCCGGGTTGTCGATCGTGAAGGTGAGAGTCGTCGTGTCCCCGAGGCTCACCGACGCGGGCGAGAAGGCCTTCTCGACCTGCGGGGTCTGGGCGCTCGCCGACGGAGCGAACAGGGCCAGCGCGGCGATGGTCACGGCGGCGACGGCCACGGCGATCCAGCCCGAGACGCGCGACCGCGGCCAGTCCGGCATCACATATGCGCTGTGCATTCCGTTGGCTCCTCTTTCGGGTCGGACACTGGGTTCCGACGCCCCCCGCCGGGCCCTCGGGCCCGGTGCCGGCTGCGCGACGACGACGCTCCGCCGGCCCTGCATCGGCCAAGGGCAGCGACGGCTTGAGTCCCGCGAGCATGGTCACACTGGCATATGCCTCCGACGGAAGCGCACGGGGGCGTTACGCTCCTCCGGACGATGCGGGGGCAACCACTGGATCAGGCGCGCTTTCCCAGTTGGGGGGCGGGCGAGGGCGGCTACGAGAGCTTCTACCTCAAGGCGAGCCACCCGACCGAGCCGGTCTCGATCTGGATTCGCTACACGATCCACAAGCGGCCCGGGGCGGCGCCGCTGGGGTCGCTCTGGTTCACGCTGTTCGACGCGCGTGCGGACGGTCCGTGGGCGGTCAAGGTCACGACGCCGGACGTCGGGGTGGCGCAGGGCGAGCACCTCCACGTCGGCGCGGCGACGTTCGCCCCCGAGCGCGTCGCCGGCGCCGCCGCCGCGGCCGCGGGGGAGGGCGCCGCGCGCGAGGCGAGCTGGGAGCTGGCCTACGAGTCCGCCGAGGCGCCGTTCCACCACCTGCCGAGCGACTGGATGTACGGCGCGCCGCTGCCGCGCACGAAGCTGCTCAGCCCGCGTCCGGACGCGCGCTTCAGCGGCCGGGTGCGCGCCGGCGACCGCGAGGTTGACATAACCGGGTGGCGTGGGATGGTGGGCCACAACTGGGGGGCCCAGCACGCCGAGCGCTGGATCTGGCTCCACGGGGCCGGCTTCGAGGGTCGCGAGGACGCCTGGTTCGACGCCGCGCTCGGGCGGATCAAGGTCGGCCCGTGGACGACGCCGTGGGTCGCCAACGGCGTGCTGTCGCTCGGCGGCGTCCGCCACCGGCTCGGCGGTCTCGGCGCCACCCGCCGCACCGAGGTCGACGAGCGGCCCGACGGCGCGACCTTCGCGCTGCCCGGCCGCGACATCACCGTCCAGGGTCAGGTCGGCGCCGACCGCGACGACTTCGTCGGCTGGATCTACGCCGATCCCGACGGTTCCGAGCACAACGCCGTCAACTGCTCGGTCGCCAACCTCGTCCTGACCGTCTCACGGCCGTCCGAGCCGCCGCTGACCCTCCAGCTCGCCGCGGGGGCCGTCTACGAGCTCGGAATGCGCGAGCAGGACCACGGGATGGCCATCCAGCCCTTCCCTGACGGCTGAATTCCCAATGACCGATAACGGTTCTTATGTCCCCTTGGGTGGAGAATCGCCAAGCCGGCCGGATCTGGTCGTGAGCGGCCGCGCCGCGACCCAATAGCCTCGCTGCGGTGATCGCGACCGCGGCCACAGAGCACTTCGAGCTGCTCGTGTTCGGGCTCCTGGTGGCTGTCGCGGCGCTGGCGGTTGCGGCAAAGCTGGTGCGGGTTCCGTATCCGATCCTGCTGACGATCGGCGGGCTGGCGATCGGGTTCGTGCCGGGCATGCCGGAGATCGAGCTCGACCCGGACCTGGTGCTGCTGGTGTTCCTGCCGCCGCTGCTCTACGCGGCGGCGTTCTTCTCGAACCTGCGCGAGCTGCGCGCCAACGCTCGGCCGATCGGGCTGCTGGCGATCGGGCTGGTCGCCGTCACGACGGTCGTGGTCGCGTTCGTCGCCCACCACGCGATCGGGCTCGACTGGCCGGTCGCGTTCGTGCTCGGCGCGATCGTCTCGCCGACCGACGCCGTCGCCCCGGCGACGATCCTGCGCCGGCTCGGCGTGCCGCGCCGCGTCGTGACGATCGTCGAGGGCGAGAACCTGACCAACGACTGGACGGCGCTGGTCACCTACAAGTTCGCCGTCGCGGCGGTTGCCACCGGCAGCTTCTCGCTGCTCGAGGCCGGGCCGGAGTTCGTGCTGACCGGCGTCGGCGGCGTCGCGATCGGCGTCGCCGGCGGGCTGGCGATCGCCTGGCTGCGCATGCGGCTCGACGACCCGCCGACCGAGATCACGATCTCGCTGCTGACGCCGTACGCGGTCTACCTGCCGGCCGAGGAGCTCGGGCTGTCGGGCGTGATCGCCGCGGTGACGGTCGGCGTCGTGCTCGGCTGGCGCGCGTCGGAGCTGACCACGCACACCACACGCCTGCAGGCGTACGCGGTCTGGGAGATCCTCCAGTTCCTGCTCAACGCCGTGCTGTTCGTGCTGATCGGGCTTCAGATGCACACGGTGCTCGACCAGATGTCCGGCTACGGCGACGGCGAGCTGCTCGGCTACGCGGTGCTCGTCTCGGCGGTGGTGATCGCGGTGCGGATTCTCTGGGTGTTCGGGCTCAGCCTGCTCGACCGCCGCGTCCGGCGCGAGATCGCCGGGCCCGAGGATCGCGACGACTGGAAGGAGGTGACGCTGGTCGCCTGGAGCAGCATGCGCGGCGCTGTCTCGCTCGCGGCGGCGCTCGCCGTCCCGCTGACCGTCGACTCGGGCGCGCCCTTCCCCGAGCGCGACCTGATCCTGTTCCTGACCTTCTCGGTGATCATCGCGACGCTCGTCCTGCAGGGCCTCGCGTTCCCGCTCGTGATCCGCGCGCTCGACCTCGACGAGGACACCTCCGACGCCGACGAGGAGCTCGACGCCCGGATCGCGATCGCCTACGCCGCGCTCGACCGGATCGAGGAGCTGGCCCACGAGGAGTGGGTTCCCGCCGACACCCTCGAGCGGGTCGGCAACCTCTACGACTACCGCCGCCGCCGGTTCGCGTCGCGGCTCGACGACCACAGTCCCGATGACGGGTTCGACTACGAGAGACGCGCCCAGCTGTACCGGCGCGTGATGGGCGAGGTGATCGGAGCCCAGCGCGCGACCCTGCGGCAACTGCGCGACAGCGGCGGGATCACCGACGAGGTGCGGCGCACGGTCGAGCACGAGCTGGACCTCGAGCAGGCGCGCCTGGAGCGCTCCGACGCGCCCACCTAGCCGCGCGTGGCGACCAGCAGCGCTTGAGTCGCGCGGCCGATCGCGCCGCGCGTGTCGTGGATCGCTGCCTCGCAGAGGCCGATGCCGTCGGGCTCCGGGTAGGTGACGGCGTCGAGGCCGATCCACTCCCCCTCCGGCAGCCGGCGCAGGTTGACCGTCAGGTCGGTGTTGATGAAGACGTAGCGGCGGTAGTCGAGCGGCGAGCTGACGCCGTTGCCGGAGTCGGCGGCCGTCAGCAGGCGGTCGCGCGGCGTCGGCTCCTCGCCCGCGATCAGCGGCACGCGCATCCGCAGCCAGGCGCGCGCGGGCCCGGGCTCGGTAAAGCCGCCCTCGACGAAGCGCACCTCCATCCCGACGTGGTAGCCGGCCTCCCACGGGACCGGGAAGAACCCCTCGGCCGTCGCGGTCTCGGGACCGGGCAGCGGCTCGGGCTCGGGCGGCTCGCGGTCGAGCGCGACCGTGGCCGTGCGGATCCGCCACGCACGGGCGCGCAGCACGGCCCGCCCCTCGTGGCGCAGCTCGCCCTCGACCAGCTCGACGCTGCGGCCCGGCCGGACGACCTCGGCGTGGGCGGTCAGCCGGCCGATCGGGATCGGGCCGAGGATCTCGTAGGTGACGCGCGCGAGCCGCGCCTCCGGCAGGGCCCCCGCCCGGTCGAGCTCGCGGCCGAGCAGCGCGCACGGCGGGCCTGCGTGCTGGCTGCCTTCGTCCCACGGCCCGCGCGTCAGCTCGCCGGCGACGAAGCCGCCGCCGTCGGGCGTGTAGAAGGCGCTCACGGCGGGCATCCTAAGCCGCGGCATGACCGCCCCGGCGGGCGGTTTCGGCGCCAGCCGACTTTGCCAAGGATCGGCGGGGGCTCCGGGGGCGCGAGTCCCCGGTCAAATACACTCCCCGGCCGTGGCCAAGCAGAGACAGCAGAAGATGCAGCAGATGCAGGTCGGCTCGCTTGCGGCGATCCAGCTGCTCGAGGAGCGCACCGACGAGCAGCTGCTCAGCGAGTCCAAGCACCGCGTCGCCGCCAAGGCGCTGCTCGGCGCGCGGGCCGCGGAGCGCTACGACGCCGCCGCCGCGCGCAAGTACTTCAACGAGGCGCTGTCTGGCTGCCACCCGCAGGAGCGGTCGGCGCTGCGCCAGATGATGAACGCCTCGATGGCGCTCGCCGAGCGCCGTCCCGACGACCTCAAGGCCGCCGTCGAGAAGCTCGGCCAGGCGCCTCCGTCGGGCCGCCAGCTGTTCATGCTGCGGATGATGGGCCTGATCGCCCCGGCCGCCAGCGCCGGCGTCATGGCGCGCGTGCGGGGCATCCTGATCCTCGTCCTGATCGTCCTCGCGATCCTCGCGATCGGCTTCGGCCTCGCGAAGCTGATCGCGCTGCCGTTCGGCGGCGTCGGGACGATCGGCGGGATCCTGCTCGGCCTGCTGATCGTGGTCGCCGTGCTCGGCGGGCTCGCCTTCTTCGGCCGCCGCCGCCAGGCGAAGGCCGCCGCGGCTAGAGCCAGCGGCTAGCTCTCGCTGACCGTCGCCTTCTCGATCACGACCGGCCGCGACGGCTGCTCGCTCGGCGTTCCGAGCGCCTCGATCCGCTCGACGGTGTCCATCCCGTCGGTGACCTCGCCGACGATCGCGTACTCCGGCGGCAGGCCGGCGTCGGGCGCGGTCACGACGTAGAACTGGCTGCCGGCGGTGCCGGGCTTCTCGGCGGCCGTCTTGGCCATCGAGACGACGCCGCGCGTGTAGGTCGCGGTCTGCGCCGGCTTGTCGACGGTCGAGTATCCGGGGCCGCCCATGCCGGTCCCGGTCGGGTCGCCGCCCTGGATCACGAAGCCGGGGACGATCCGGTGGAAGATGGTGTCGTCGTAGAAGCCGCTGCGCGCGAGCGACGCGAACGACGCCGCGGTGCTCGGCGCGCCCTTGACGTCGAGCGTGACGGTGAAGTCGCCGCAGCTGGTCTCGAACGTGACCGCGTGGGTCTTCGCCGGGTCGAGCTTGCCCTTCGGCTTGGTCGCGCCGCCGTCGGGCTTGGCCTTCGGGGCCTCGACCTCGGCGCACTCCCCGCCGCTGCCGCCGTCGTCGCTCGCGGCGGTGTCGGCGGCGCCGTTCGAGCTGCCGCCCGAGTCGGAGTCGTCGTCTCCGCAGGCCGCGAAGGCGAAGGTGGCGAGCAGGGCTATGAGGACCAGCGGCGTTCGGATCACGCCGATCAGCCTAGTTCAGCGCTCGGCCCGCCGCCGCGGCACTTAGAGTGCGGACGCGCATGCTCTCCCCCCTCCTCCAAGGCTACGACCAGGTCGTGCTCGACCTCGACGGCTGCGTCTGGGTCGGCGACGAGCCGGTCCCGGGCTCGCCGGAGGCGATCGTCGCGCTGCGCGGGGCCGGCAAGCGCGTCGCCTTCGCGACGAACAACTCGTGGCACCCGGCCGAGGACCAGGTCGCGCGGCTCTGGGGCCACGGCATCCAGGCCTCGCTCGGCGACGTGGTCACGGTCGGCGGCGCGATGCAGCACCTGCTGCACGAGACCCGCTCCGGCCGCGGCGCCTTCGTGATCGGCGGCGCCTCGCTGAAGGCGGCGGTCGCCGGCGCCGGCCTGACGGTCCTCAACGGCACCGAGCAGGCCGAGCACGCCGACGTCGTCGTGATCGGCGGCACCGACGACGTCACCTACGACGACCTGCGCGTCGCCACGCTCGCCGCCCGGCGCAGCGGCGACCTGCTCGCGACCGCGCGCGATCCCACGCTGCCGATGCCCGGCGGCCACTGGCCCGGCACCGGCGCGCTGCTCGCCGCCGTCGAGACGGCCACGGGCCTGACCGGCGAGATCGTCGGCAAGCCCGAGCCGCAGCTCTTCCTGACCGCGATCGACCGGCTCGGAGAGGGGCGCACCCTCGCCGTCGGCGACCGGCTCGATACCGACGTCGCGGCCGCGACCGCGGCCGGCATCGACGCCGCCCTGGTGCTCAGCGGCGGGATGACCGCCGACGAGGCGCGGGCGGCGATCGCGGCCGAGGGCGCTCCCCAGCCGGTGGCGGTCGAGCCGGACCTGCGGACCCTCGTTCTAGGCGCCTAGCAGGCCCGTAGACTGCCGCCGGTGAGCAGGCGCTACGCCGTCATCTGCAACCCCGCCTCCGCCGGAGGCCGCGGCAAGAAGCGCCTGCCGCTGGCCGTCGCCGAGCTGGAGCGGCTCGGGGTCGAGCACCACGTCGTCGAGACGCGCGACATCGAGCATGCGCGCGAGGCGGCGCGGGCCGCGGTCGCCGCCGGCGAGACGGTGATCGGGATCGGCGGCGACGGGCTGCTGCGGCCGGTCGCGGCCGAGCTGCGCGGCAGCGAGTCGGCGCTGGCGATCGTGCCCGGCGGGCGCGGCAACGACCTCGCCCGGGTGCTGGAGATCCCGAGCGACACCGCGGCGGCGACGCGGATCGCGGTGCAGGGGCGCGAGTGGCTGATGGACATGGCGACGGTCGACGGCGAGCCGTTCCTGGGGATCGCCAGCTTCGGCTTCGACTCCGACGCCAACCGGATCGCCAACGAGGCGAAGCTGGTGCGCGGGCAACGCGGTCTACCTCTACGCGGCGCTGCGCGCGCTGCTCGCCTGGCGGCCGGCGCGCTTCGCGCTGACCGTCGACGGCGAGCGCCACGAGGTGACCGGCTACTCGGCCGGCGTCGCCAACTCGCGCGCCTACGGCGGCGGCATGTTCGTCGCGCCGCACGCCGAGCTGGACGACGGCCAGGTCGAGATCGTGGCGCTCGGCGACATCTCGAAGCCGCGCTTCCTGTTCGGCCTGATTCCCAAGGTCTTCAAGGGGACCCACCTCTCGGAGCCCTACGTCCACTCCTGGCGCGGCACCGCGATCGACGTCGCCGCCGACCGGCCGTTCGCGATCTACGCCGACGGCGACCCGATCGGCGAGCTGCCGGCGCGGATCGAGGTCGAGCCGCGCTGCCTGCGCGTGATCGTGCCGCGCTGATGTTCGCGCTCTGGCGCCAGCTCGCCCGTCTCGTGCGTGCGCTCAGCCGCCGGCTCGGGCGCGGCGGCGGCACGACGCTGCCCGGACGGCTGCTGCTGCGCGTCAGCCCGGACGCGCTGCGGCGGATGGGAGCGGAGCTGGACGACGGCGCGGCGGTCGTCTCGGCGACCAACGGCAAGACGACGACCTCGGCGATGGTCGCGGCGATCCTCGAGCGCTCCGGCGAGCGGGTCGTCCACAACCGGGCCGGTTCGAACATGGGCTGGGGCGTGGCGACCGCGCTGCTCGACGCCCGCCGCGGCCGCGGCCAGCTCGGGCTGTTCGAGGTCGACGAGGCGTGGCTGCCGCAGGTCTCGCGCGCGCTGGAGCCCGGCACCTACCTGCTCGCCAACCTCTTCCGCGACCAGCTCGACCGCTACGGCGAGCTGGAGACGCTCGCCGACGGCTGGGCGGGCTTGGTCGCCGAGCGCGACGGCGCGGCGCGCTTCGTGCTCAACGCCGACGACCCGCTGGTGGCCGACCTCGGCCGCGGCCGCGAAGGCGTGACCTACTTCGGCGTCGAGGACGACTCGCAGGCGCTGGCGGAGCTGCAGCACGCGGCCGACTCCAAGCACTGCCGCAACTGCGGCGCCGCCTACGTCTACGACGCGATCTACCTCGGCCACCTCGGCCGCTACCACTGCCCGAGCTGCGGCCGGTCGCGGCCCGAGCCGACGGTCGTCGCGACGCGCGTCGTCCTCGACGGCATGACCGCGGCGGACGTGACGCTGCGCACGCCGGCCGGCACGATCGACTTCCGCCTGCCGCTGCCCGGCCTCTACAACGTCTACAACGCCGTCGCGGCGGCCGCCCTCGCGCTCGACCTGGGCGCCTCGCTCGACGACGTCCGCGAGGCGCTGGCCGGCTTCGGCGGCGCGTTCGGCCGCGTCGAGACGATCCCCGTCCCCCACCCCGACGGCGGCGAGCGGCCGGTGTCGATCCTGCTCGTCAAGAACCCCGCCGGGGCGAACGAGGTGCTGCGCACGCTGACGCTCGCCGGCGAGCCGATCGACCTCTGGATGGCGCTCAACGACAAGATCGCCGACGGCCGCGACGTCTCCTGGATCTGGGATGCCGACTTCGAGCTGCTGCGCGGCAACGTCCGGCGCGTCGTCTGCTCCGGAACGCGGGCGGAGGAGCTGGCCCTGCGCTTCAAGTACGCCGGGATCGAGGCCGAGATGGCGGTCGAGCGCGATCTCGCCGACTCGCTCGACGGCGCGGTCGCGGCCGGGGAGCCCGGCCGCCCGCTCTACGCCCTGCCCACCTACACGGCCCTGATCGAGCTGCGCGACCTGCTCAGCGGACGCGGCCTCGCCGACCGATGGGCGGGCTGACCGACTACGTCTTCGGCTACGGGTCGCTGGCGCGCGACCTGCTGGCCGACGTCGCGCTGGCGAGGCTGGGCGGCTACCGGCGCGGCTTCGGCGTCGCGGCGGACAACGCCGAGGAGATCGCGGGCTACAAGCGCTACCGGCTGCCCGCCGACGGATCGTTCCCGGCCGTCCACGTCGCCTTCCTCGACATCTTCGAGGATCGCGCGACGACGGTGAACGGCGTCCTCGCCCCCGTCGACCCGGGCACGCTCGCCGACCTCGACCGGCGCGAGCGCAACTACGATCGGATCGACGTGACCGCCGCGATCGAGACTCCGCCCGACGGCCGGGTCTGGGCCTACCGCGGCTCGCGCGAGGGCCGTGCGCGGCTCGACGCCGGCGTCGCCGCGGGCTCCGCCGTCGTCCAGCGCGCCTACCTCGACCACGTCCACGCCGGCTTCCGGGCCCTCGGCGCCGCCGAGCACGCCCGCTTCCTCGCCAGCTCCGACCTCGACGGGCTGCCGCTGCTCGACCTCGAGCGCGTCGACATCCCGCCGGAGGGGGCGGCGTCGTGACGGGCGGAGCGGGTCCGGGCCCGCCTGGCGCCGCTTCCGGCGCCGTCGGCCGGAGCGCCGCGGAGATTGCGACCGAGGCGGCCTGGCACGACGTCGAGTGCGGCGGCTACACCGCCGACTTCCCGCTCTGGCACGAGCTGGCGGCCGAACGCGGCGGCCCCGTCCTCGACGTCGGCTGCGGCACCGGCCGCGTCGCCCTCGACCTGGCGGCGAAGGGGCGCGTGGTCGTCGGGGTCGACGCCGACCCTGCCCTGGTCGCGGCGCTGAACCGCCGTTCGCGCGCCGCCGGCCTCTCCGCGTGGGGGTTCGCCGCCGACGCGCGCAGCTTCCAGCTCGCCGACGGATCGGCGGCGCGCGGGCCGTTCCCGCTGGCGGTGGTGCCGATGCAGGTCGCCCAGCTGCTGGGCGGCAGCGCCGGCCGCACCGCGATGCTGGGAGCGGTGGCGAGCCACCTCGCGCCGGGCGGCCTGCTCGCGCTCGCGCTCGCCGATCCGTTCGAAGCCGTCGAGCCGGGCGAGTCGCGGCCGCCGCTGCCCGACGTGCTGGAGATCGACGACTGGGTGCTCTCCTCGACTCCGGTCGCCGTCCGCGACGAAGGCGACGCCGTGGCGATCGACCGCATCCGCCAGGCGGTCTCGCCCGACGGGGCCCTGACAGAGGAGCTGGCGACGGTCACGCTCGACGACTGCGCGCCGGCGACGCTCGAGGACGAGGGTCGCGCGGCCGGCTTCACGGTCCTTCCGGCCCGCTATGTCCCGCCCACGACCGACTACGTCGGCAGCACGGTCGTCATGCTGGAGGCTCCGCGATGACCTCCCCCACGCTGCGCGTCTGCGCGCTCTACCCCGAGCTGATGAACATCTACGCCGACCGCGGCAACATCGCGGTCCTGCGCGCGCGCTGCGAGTGGCGCGGGCTCGGCTTCGAGCTGGCGTCCGCCTCGCTCGGGGAGGGCCTCGACCCCGCCGCCCACGACCTCGTCTACATCGGCGGCGGCCAGGACCGCGACCAGGAGGCCGTGGCCGCGGACATGGTCGCCACCAAGCGCGACGCCCTCCACGCCGCGCGCGACCGCGGCGCTGTCGTCCTCGCCGTCTGCGGCGGCTACCAGCTGCTCGGCCACAGCTATCAGCTCGGCGACGCGGAGCTGCCCGGCGTCGGCCTCGTCGACCTGAGGACAGTTCGCGAGGACGGCCCGCGGCTGATCGGCAACTGCGCGATCGAGGCCGACCTCGGCGACGGCCCGCGCACGATCGCCGGCTTCGAGAACCACGGCGGCCGCACCTACCTCGGCCCCGACGAGCAGCCGCTGGGCCGCGTCCTCTCCGGCCACGGCAACAACGGCAGGGACGGCTTCGAGGGCGTCCACTCCCACAACGTCGTCGGCACCTACCTCCACGGCCCCCTGCTGCCCAAGAACGTCTGGCTCGCCGACCGCCTGATCGAGCTGGCGCTCGGCGTCGACCTCTCACCGCTCCCCGGCGACGAGGTCGAGGACGCCGCCCACGCCTCGGCCAGGCGCGCGGCGGGCGTCTGACCTCCCGGCCGAGCTGGTTAAGCCGTGGTTCCCAGCACGCGCAGCACCTCGGAGATCGAGGTCTTGCCGGCGCGGACCTTGGCGAGGCCGTCGTCGCGCAGGCGGCGCATGCCCTGCGAGGTGGCGACGGCGGCGATCGCCTCGGCGGGTCGCTTCTCGACGATCAGGGCGCGGATCTCGTCGGTGATCTCCATCAGCTCGTAGAGGCCGACGCGGCCGCGGTAGCCGGTCTGGCCGCAGCGGACGCAGCCGGGGCCGGCCTCGAAGGCGGTGAAGCGCGCGTGATCGGCGCCGAAGCCGTTGCCGGCGAGCGCCTCGGCTGTGACCTCGGCCGGGACGCGGCAGTTGTCGCACAGCCGCCGCGCCAGCCGCTGGGCGACGACCACGCTGATGCCCGAGGCGACGAGGAACGGCTCGATGCCCATCTCGACGAGGCGGGCGACGCTCAAAGCGGCGTCGGTGGTGTGCAGCGTCGACAGCACGAGGTGGCCGGTCAGCGCGGACTGGATCGCGATCTGGGCGGTCTCGCGGTCGCGGATCTCGCCGACCATCAGCACGTCGGGATCGGCCCGCATCATCGAGCGCAGGCCGGTGGCGAAGTCGAGCCCGATCTTCGGGTTGACGGGGACCTGCTTGATCCCCTCGAGCTCGTACTCGACCGGGTCCTCGATGGTGATCAGGGTGCGGTCGGGCGTGTTGATCTCGCTCAGCGCCGCGTAGAGCGTCGTCGACTTGCCGGAGCCGGTCGGCCCGGTCGCGAGCACGCAGCCGTGCAGCTGCGAGATCGCGCGGCGCAGGCGCGCGAGGTCCTCTGGCTCGAAGCCGAGGTGGTCGAAGTCGAGCATGCCGCGGCCCTTGTCGAGCACGCGCATCACGACGGCCTCGCCGTGGACGGTCGGCAGGGTCGCGACGCGGATGTCGACGTAGCGCCCCTCGACGGTCAGGCCGATGCGGCCGTCCTGCGGCAGCCGCCGCTCGGCGATGTCGAGGTCGGCCATGATCTTGACCCGCGAGACGAGCCCCGAGACCATCGCCTTCGGCACCGTCGTCGACTCGCTGACGACGCCGTCGATCCGCAGCCGCACGCGCATCGCGCCGGCCTCGCTGTCGAAGTGGATGTCGGAGGCGCCGCGCTCGACGGCCTCGGCGACGATCGAGTTGATCAGCTTCACGACCGGCGCGTCATCGGCCGACTCGCGCAGGTCGATCACCTGCGCCTCGGGCTGCTCGGCGACCTCTTCGACGGCGCTCCCGAGCCGGCCGAGACGTGTCATCAGCAACTCGACGTCGTCGTCTGTCGCGACGACGAGACGGACGTCGTAGCCGGTCATCATCGCCAGGTCGTCGGCGGTCAGGACGTTCGAGGGGTCGGAGGTCGCGACGATCAGCGTCTTGTCGTCGGCGAAGGCGATCGGGACCGCGCGGTGGCGGCGCAGGACGGCGGGCTCGACGAGCGCGGCGGCGCCCGGGTCGATGCTCGCCACGTTGAGGTCGACGTGGTCGACGCCGTAGCGCTCGCCAACGGCGCGGGCCAGCTGGTCGGCGGTCACGACGTCGCTCTCGAGCAGCGTGCGGCCGGTCGTGCGGCCGGTGCCGCGGGCCTCCTCGACCGCGCGCTCGACGGCCTCGCGGCTGGCGAAGCCGAGTTCGACGATCACGTCGCCGATCCGCTTCGGGGCCCCGTCGCGCTGGCGCGGCGGGGTGAATCCGGCCAGGGCCGGGATCGTCTGGTCGGCGGCTGCACCGGGCACCCTTCGACTATCGGCAGCCGCCGTTCAAGGTTGAGCGCTGCCAGCTGGAAGTCGCTCAGCGGCCGGTCGAGCCGAAGCCGCCGTCGCCGCGCACCGTCTGGTCGAGGCTGTCGACCTCGACCAGCTCCGGCGCCTCGTGGCGGACGATCACCAGCTGGGCGATCCGGTCGCCGGGAGCGACCTCGAACGCCGCTTCGCGGTCGGTGTTGAGCAGCAGGACGCGCAGCTCGCCGCGGTAGCCGGCGTCGATCAGGCCGGGCGCGTTGACGAGCGAGATCCCGTGCCGGGCGGCGAGCCCGGAGCGCGGCAGCACGAGGCCGGCGTGGCCCTCCGGGATCGCGACCGCGACGCCCGTCCCGACGCTCGCCCGCCCACCTGGGGGCAGCGACGCCGCCTCGGACGCGCGCAGGTCGTAGCCGGCGTCGTCGTCGTGGGCGCGGGTCGGGGCGGCGGCGGTCTCGGTCAGCCGCGCGAAGCGCAGCCTCATCCGGTCCCGTTCGAGGAGGCGCCGTCGCTGCTGCCGTCGCCGTGTTCGAAGCGCTCGAAGCGCGACGCCACGCTCGCCGGGACACGGGCGCGCACGCGCACGCCCTCGGCGGTGTCCTCGCGCTCCATCTCGCCGGCGACGTCGTGCAGCTCGGACAGCCGCCCGCCCTCGTCGTAGGGGACGAGCAGCTCCATCGGCCGCAGGCTGGCGAGGAAGCGGCCCTCGATCGTCTCGCGCAGCGCGTCGAGGCCCTCCCCCGTCTCGGCTGACACCTGGACGGCCTGCGGGAAGCGGAAGCTCAGCTCGCGGCGGCGCTCGTCGTCGAGCATGTCGATCTTGTTCAGCGCCAGCAGCCGCGGACGCTCGCCGGCGCCGATCTCGCCGAGCACCTGCTCGACCGCCTCGAGCATCTCGGCGAGCTCCTCCTCGGGCGCCGAGGCGTCGACCACGTGCAGCAGCAGGTCGGCCTCGAGCGCCTCCTGCAGCGTCGCGCCGAAGGCGTCGACGAGCTGATGCGGCAGCTTGCGGATGAAGCCGACGGTGTCGGTCAGCAGGTAGGTGCGGCCCGAGATCTCGAACGACCGCGTCGTCGGGTCGAGCGTGTGGAAGAGGCGGTCGCGGACGCCGACCTCGGCGCCGGTCAGCGCGTTGAGCAGCGTCGACTTGCCGGCGTTGGTGTAGCCGGCGAGCGCCACCGTCGGCAGCGCGCGCGCGGTCGCGCTCGCGCGCGCATCACCTGGCGCGTGCCGTGCTGCTGGTCGAGCCGGCGCTTGAGCGCGGAGATGCGGTCGCGCGCCAGCCGGCGGTCGGTCTCGATCTGGCTCTCGCCCGGGCCCCTGGTGCCGATGCCGCGCGCCGAGCCGCTCGAGGTGGGTCCACAGCCCGCGCATCCGCGCGAGGTTGTACTCGAGCTGGGCCAGCTCGACCTGGAGCATGCCCTCCGCGCTGTGCGCGTGGTCGGCGAAGATGTCGAGGATGATCGCCGTGCGGTCGATCACCGGCACGCCGACGGCCTGCTCGAGGTTGCGCTCCTGGCGCGGCAGCAGCTCGTCGTCGCAGGCGATCAGGTTGGCGTCGGCAGTCCTTGACGGCCTGCTTCAGCTCCTCCAGCTTGCCCTTGCCGAAGTAGCGGTCGGGGTCGGGCTCGGGCCGGCGCTGGGTCATCTCCCCCACGACCGCGGCTCCGGCGGTGCGCAGAAGCTCGCGCAGCTCGCCGAGATCGGCCTCGTCGGGCGTCGGCCGCGATGCAGAGCGCGCGCTGACGGGCGCGCGGGGTGCGGGGCGCGGCGCCGTAGCGGCTCTGGCCGTTGCGTCCGTTGCGTCCTCGATCCATCCATCGACCAGTCTAGGGACTGGCTGCGCGGCCAAGTTGGCGCGTCAGAGGGTAGGATCGCGGCTGTGAGGGTCTTCCTGACCGGGGGTACGGGGTTCATCGCGGGACACGTGGCGCGCCAGCTGCGCGTCCGCGGCGACGACGTCGTCGCGCTCGTGCGCTCGCCCGCGAAGGCCGAGACGCTGCGCGAGCTGGGCTGCGAGCTGGTCGAGGGCGACCTCTCCGACGACGCGGCCATCGCCCGCGGGCTCGAGGGAGCCGAGGCCGTGATCCACGCCGGCGCCGTCTACAAGGTCGGCATCCCGAAGTCGGAGTACCCGGCGATGTTCGAGTCCAACGTCGCCGGCACCGAGCGCGTGCTCGACGCGGCCGTGTCGGCGGGCGTGCCGAAGATCGTCTACGTCTCGACCTGCGCGGTGTTCGGCGACACCCACGGCAAGGTGGTCGCCGAGGGCTACGAGCGCGACTCGCCGTTCCCGAGCGAGTACGAGCGCACCAAGACGCTCGCCCACGAGCTGGCGCTCGACCGGATCGCCGGCGGCGCGCCGATAACGATCGTCCAGCCCGGCGGCGTCTACGGCCCGAACGACCACTCCGAGGTCGGCAACATGATCGAGCAGGCGCGGACCGGCAAGCTGCCGGCGAAGATGTTCCCCGACGCCGGCTTCATGTTCTGCCACGTCGAGGACATCGCCGCCGGGATCGTCCTCGCGCTCGACAAGGGGCGCGTCGGCGAGGCCTACGTCCTCTCGGGCCACCAGGGCACGATCGGCGACCTGATCGACCGCGTCTGCGCGATCGCCGGCCGCAAGCCGCCGCGCCTGACGATGCCGGGCTTCCTGCTCAAAGCCTCCGCCCCGCTCGGCCCCGTCGTCGGCCCGCTGCTCGGCTTCCCGCCCAACCTGCGCGAGCTGATCGCCAGCTCCGACGGCGTCACCTACTGGGCCACCGACGCCAAGGCCCGCTCCGAGCTCGGCTTCGCCCCGCGCGACATCGACGCCGGTCTGCGCGACACGCTCGCCGCCGCCGGTTCCTGAGCGGCCCCGCCGGCACCCGGCGGCGCGCTTCAGCCGGCGACCCGCAGCACCGCTCCCGCGCGCTCGATCCGGCCGGCGCGCGCGGACCGAGCATCGGCCATTCGGCCCATCTTTCGCGAAATCGCGAGCCATCGGTACCGAGCGCGGTTACGTTGGCGCGGCCGACCCGCCGCCCGGACCCTGGAGCCCGCATGACCTCGCCTTCCCGCCCGTCCCCCCTCGGCCTCGCTCTGCGCCGTTGCGCGGCCGCCGCGACAACCTTCGCGGCGCTCGCCGCGGTCGCTCCCGCCGCCCTGGCCTGGGGGCCGCCCGAGCCGGCGCCCGTGCTCGACCCGAGCATCATCCAGCCGAGCAGCCAGATGCGGCTGCGCGCGGACGGCACGGCGCTCTACCTGGCGCGCGGGCTCGACGTGGGCTCCAACGACAGCACGCGGGTCGTCGTGCGCCCGCCCGGCGGCCCGGCGGCGTTCGCCTCCCCCTTCCCGTCCGGGTTCGGCGACTACGTCACGACTGGCCTGCTGCTCGTGAGCCCGCTCGACGCGGGCGGCAACCTGCTCGCGATCCGTCAGGCGAGCGCCTACAACGCGGTGCGCCTGACCCCGGGCGCCGATCCCGCCGGCCTGACCGTCGAGACGACACCGGAGCGGGTCAGCCACGTCGACGTGGCGCCGAGCGGCGAGGCGGCGGCGATCGTCGGCGGAGGCAGCACGGCGTCGCTCAGCTTCCGCCCGGCGGGTCCGGACGGCCGCTTCGACACGCCGCGCACGCTCGACCGCCTCGGCCAGATGCGCTCCTACGGCATCGGCGTCACGGTCGACCCGGACGGCGGGATCTTCGTCGTCTACCGCACCGAGCAGGCTGGTGGCATCCTCCAGGCCTACGCCCCGCCCGGCCAGGCCTTCGGCGCGCCGGCCCAGATCGACGGCCCGGCGGCGACCTACAACGACACCGACTCCTACAACTACGTCCAGAGCGACAACGGCCACGGCCTGCTCGTCTGGAGCGAGAACGTCCGCGGCGACACCAACCGCGACCAGGTCTATGCGGCCACGCGGGCGCCAGGCGGCCTGCTCGGGGCGAAGTCGCTGGTCGCGGATGCCGCGCCGGCACATCTCGTCGACGCCAGCGCGGCCGGCATCACCGACGACGGCACCCAGTACGTCGGGATCCTCGACGCGGTCCCGGTCACGCCGTGCTCCTCGTCGGGCAACATCGACGGCGACCGCCAGGGCCTGCTCGCCCAGCGCTCAGGCGGCGGCGCGTGGACGCTTTCGGCCGTGGGGCCCGGCACGTGGCCCAGCACGTCGTCGGTCGCCGAAATCGCCACGGCTGGCAACGCGGTCGGGGTCGTCGTGCAGCGCAGCGACGACGGCGGAGCCCGGTGCACCTCGACCGATCCGGCCACCAGCCTCGAGGCGCGACTCGGCCAGGGCGCCGCGCTCGGCGGCGCCGCGACGGTCGCCAGCGAGACGGTCACCGGCGATCAGTACGGCAACGCCGTCCACCTCGACGGCTTCGCGGTCAACGCAGGCGGCGGCGCGATCCTGCTCAGCGACGTCCCGCAGGGCGGCAGCACCTGGAAGCGCTTCCTCCACGCCCACGAGCTGGGCGGCCCTCCGGTCGGGCCGGGCGATCAGCCTGTTCCTCCGAAGCCGCTGCCGGCGCCCGGCGCGATCAAGCTGAGCGGCAAGACGCTGATCGTCCGTGACGGCAAGGTGCCGTTCGAGGCGTCCTGCGTCCGCCTCGGCCCCGGCGACAGGTCGTACCGCCACGTCGCCGCGATCGCCGCCGATCCCGGCCCGCGCGTCCTCAACCCGAGCCTGATCCTCCAAGGCCAAGCCGAAGTCGAAGCGCAAGGCGAAGCAGAAGCCCGCCCGCGGTCCTCGCCCGCGCGAAGCCCGCCAAGATCGCCCCCGGGAAGCGCAAGCAGATGACGCTGAGCTCAACATAGCCGGCGCCAAGCAGCTCAAGAAGGCCGGCAAGAAGGGCCTGTCGGCTCAGGATCGCGGTGAAGATCCGCAAGGCCGGGGCCCGCACGAAGACGTATCCTGCGCACCGTCACGTTGAAGGCTGGCAAGGCCGAGAAGAAGAAGGCGAAGGCCAAGCCGCGCGCCAAGGGCAGGGCCAAGCGGAGCGCTCCCGCCGGCCCGCCCCCGGCGGGCCGGCTCAGCCGCCCAGGCTCGAGCGCAGCCGCTCCATCGCCTCGGTCAGCCGGTCGTCCGGGACGGTGAGCGAGATGCGGAAGAAGCCCTCGCCGTTCGGGCCGTAGGCGCCGCCGGGCGAGACGACGACGCCGGACTCCTCGAGCACCAGCTCGCAGTACGACGCCGACGTGTGGCCCTCGGGAACCGGCGCCCAGACGTAGATCGTGCCCTTGGGCGAGCGGACGTCGACGCCGATCGCGCGCAGCGCGTCGACGACGAGGTCGCGGCGGCGGGCGTAGATCGCGCTCATGTCGCGCGCGATCTGGTCGCCCGCCTCGGACAGCGCGGCGACGGCGGCCAGCTGCACCGCCTCGAACATGCCGGAGTCGATGTTGGTCTTGAGCTTCCAGTAGGCCTCGACGGCGTCGGCGTTGCCGACGATCGCCGCGGTCCGCCAGCCGGTCATGTTGTAGCCCTTGGACAGCGAGAAGATCTCGACGCCGACCTCCTTGGCGCCGGGCGTCTCCAGGAAGCTCGGCGCGACGTAGCCGTCGAAGGTGGTCTCGGTGTAGGAGGCGTCGTGCACGACGAGGATGTCGTGCGCGCGCGCGAACTCGACGACCTCCTCGAAGAAGCCCGTCCGGCGCGACCGCCCCGGTCGGGTTGTTCGGGTAGTTGAGGAACATCAGCCGCGCGCGCTCGCGCGTCGTCGGCGGGGATCGCGTCGAGGTCCGGCACGAAGCCGCAGCTCCGGCACGAGCGGCATCAGCACGGTCTCGGCGCCGGCGATCAGCGGCCCGCCGGTGTAGACCGGGTAGCCGGGGTCGGCCGCCAGCGCGACGTTGCCGGGGTCGAGGAAGGCGAGGTTGAGGTTGAAGACGCACTCCTTGGCGCCGAGCGCGGGGATGATCTCGGTCTCCGGGTCGAGCGTGACGCCGAAGCGGCGCGTCGTAGAAGTCGGCGAACGCCTGGCGCAGCTCGGCGCGGCCGCGGTTCGACGGGTACTGGTGCGTGCCCGGGTCGGCGCGCGGCCTTGGCGAGCGCGTCGACGACCAGCGTCGGCGTCGGGCGTGTCCGGATCGCCGATGCCGAGGCTGATCACGTCGATGCCGGCCGCCTTCTTCTCGGCGATCTTGCGCTCCAGCTCGGCGAACAGGTACGGGGGCAGGCGGTCCAGTCGCGCGCTCGTCTTCATGCGCTCTCTCAGTGCCTCCAGGAGGTCGGGGCTCAGCTCGCCCGCGTACACGGGCACGCGCCCAGCCGGTCAGGTCGACGTGCAGGTCCTCGCCGACCTCGACCTCGAGGTCGCCGCCGTCGAGGTGGACGGTCACGGGGCTGTCGACGCCGCGCAGCACGGCCGCCACGGCGGCGCCGGTCGCGCCGGTGCCCGACGACATCGTCTCGCCCACGCCGCGCTCGAAGATCCGCGCGCTGATCGCGCTGTCGGACTCGCGCCGCCAGAACGAGACGTTGGTGCGGTTCGGGAACAGCTCGTGGCGCTCGAGCGCCGGGCCGATCGCCGGCAGGTCGAGGTCCTCGAGCCCCTCCGCGCACCTCGATCGAGCACTGCGGGTTGCCGATCGAGACGAACTGGAAGGCGTACTCGCGGCCGCCGGCGGTCAGCGTCGCCGCGGCCGTCGTCGGCGCCCGACGGGAAGTCCTTCGGAGAACAGCTTTGCCCGCCCCATGTCGACGGTGCAGGTCGTCGGGCCGGTGATCCGCGGCCGGATCTCGCCGGCCGCGGTCTGGATCGCCGAAGCTGTCGCTGTCGGTCCAGCCGGAGCGGCGCAGGTACATCACCGCCTCGCGCGACGCCGTTGCCGGACAGCTCGGCCTCCGAGCCGTCGGGGTTGAAGATCCGCAGCGACGCGACGAAGCCGGCTCGCGCTGGGCTCGTCGAGCAGCAGGATTCCGTCGGCGCCGACGCCCGCTGTGCGGCGCGCAGAGCGCGCGAATGCGCTCAGGGGTCAGCTCGAACGGCAGGTTGCGCCGCCTCGACGATGGCGTAGTCGTTTCCGAGCGCGTTCCACTTCTCGAACTTCACGGCGCGCCACTCTACCGCCGTGGCCGGTGCCCCCTGAACGAGACGACCTGCTGGAAGGTCGGCCGGTTGGTCCAGCGCATCGTGTTCGCCGGCCCGAGCAGCCCCGGCTGGAAGACGATCCGCTCGGCGTCGGCGCTCGACCGCCAGAGCGCGGGATCGCCGCCCTGCTCGGACGCGAGCGAGTCGGCCGCCGCCTTCACCGCGCCCCAGAGCGACGCGCGGCAGGCCGCGAGGTCGCCGCCGCCGCAGTAGCGGCGGCTGGAACGGCCCGCGAACCGGACGCCCGAGCAGCCGGCGCAGGTCCTTGTCGACGTAGCCGTACCAGCCCGAGCCGTAGGCGCTGCCGCGCCGGCTGGGGGCGTTGTCGCGCGTCACGATCCGCGCAAGGTCGGCGGTCAGCGGTCCGAGCACCGGTGACAGGACCGCGTCGGCGATGCCGGTCCAGGCGCGGTCGAGTACCGCCGCGCCGGGGTCGTCGATCGATCCGTCGAGGTCGCGGTCGAGCCGGCTGCCGCCGCGGCCCGCCCAGGCGCTGACGAGGTCGGCGGCGCGCTGGGCCTGCCCGTCCGGCGCCGGCCCGCCGCGCAGCACGGCGGCGACCTGCCGCCAGGCCTCCGCGGCGCGCAGGTCGCTCGTGGCGGCGCGGTTCATCACGCCGACGAGCTGGTGCAGGCCCATCCGCCGCCGGTAGCCCTCGAACAGCTCGACGCGCTGGACCGACCCGTACGAGAACTCGTCGTCGGCCGCGCCGAACCCGGTCGCCGGCTTGTTGTTCCAGTTCTGGATCACGCCGCCGCGCGGGTTGACCGCCTGCGGGTGCAGCCGCGCGCGAGAGGAACCCGCGCCACTCCCAGCGGCCGGTGCCGAGCGTCGGCAGGCTCGGGTCGGTCCCGCGTGCCCGGACCGGCAGCCGCCCAGACGAGAAGAACGCGATGTCGCGGTCGTCGGCGTAGTGCCAGTTGAACGTGTACTCGACCTGGTTCATCACCTGGGCGAAGTCGCGCGCGGAGCGGACGCGGTTGGCGTTGAGGTCGGCGAAGCCGATCGCGCTCATCGGCTCGCGGCCGCGTGTCGACCGCTTCAGCGCCACCGCGTAGGGCCGCCCGCCGATCGTCACCGTGCCGCTGACCGGGCCGTGGACCGTCGTCGCGGAAGCTCACCTGCCGCGCCGGCTCGCCCCCGCCGGCGCTCAGCGTGCCGGCGTCGAAGGCGCCCATCTCGCGGCAGCGGTCCTTGTGGAGGTAGCCCGTCGAGGCCCGCGTCGCGGGGCTGCCGTCGCGGTTGCAGAGCCGCTCGACGTACTGGTCGATGTTGTCCGACCCCGACGAGGTCGCGCTCCAGGCGTAGTCGCGGCCGCGGCCGAGCAGCACGTAGAGCGAGACGCCGGGGAACGCCGCCCCGCGCGCGTCGATCCCGCCGCCGTGGAGGTCGAGCTCCATCAGGAACTGCGGGTAGAAGTAGCCGACCTGCGGGCCCATCACCGCGAGCGGCCGGCCGTTGGCGGAGCGCGACGCGGCGACCAGCAGCGCGTTCGACATCTGGCGCCGCGACCTCATGTCGACCGTCGCCGCGCGGGCCGCCGAGGCGCTGACCGACCCGGCGTCGACCGCCCGCGATCCGTCAGCGGACCCGTTCCCGCCGGACGGGTACGGGAACCAGTTGGCGATCGTCACCGGGGCCTCGAGGTCCTGGGCCTCGCGCAGATCGCGCCAGGTGCGCGTCCCCGACGTCCGGCCGAGCCGCGCCCGCAGCGCCGACAGCAGCTGCGAGCTGCGCACCTCGTTGCCGCCGCCCTTGCCGAAGACGGCGCCGATCAGCGAGGTGACCGCGATCAGGTCGGCGCGCGTCCAGGGCCGGCGCCGTGTTCCCGGTCGAGCGGTAGTAGGCGTTGATCCCGGCGAGGTAGGCGTCGACGTCGCGCAGCACCTGGCGCCCCTTGCTTCCCCGCCTCGCGCAGCGGCTCGGCCTGGCGGCGCAGGAAGCGCTCGGTCTGGGCGCTCGGCGTGAACTGGCGCAGCGAGGTCGCGAGCGCGAACGGGTCGAGCCCGGGCGCGTCGAGCGCCGCCAGCCGCGCCGGGCCGCGCACCGTCTCGATGAACAGGCCGCGATCCTGGGCCGTGACCCAGCCGGCGCCGAACATCACCAGCGCTCGGGTCCGTCCGTGGACGTGCGGGACGCCGAAGCGGTCGCGGCGGATCCGCAGGCCCTGGCGCGGTCGCACCGTCGTGCCGCCTTTCGGCTGGTCGAAGGCGGCCGTCTTGAAGTACCGCGAGACGTCGCCCTGCCCCACGTTGCCCTCCAGCGGCGTCAGCCCGTCGTAGAGCCGCAGCTGGTCGCTGCTGGTCGGTCCCGGCGGGACGGAGCCCGACTGTCCCGGCGGCAGCACGTTGCGGACGGTCCCGCCGAAGTCGAGCTGGGCGGCCGCCGCGGGTGGCGCGAGCAGGGCGGTCGCCAGCACCAGCAGCGACGCGGGCAGACCTGACTTGCGCAACGTGACCTCCTCCAGTGGCTCACGGCGCCCCTCGCTGCCGCGAGTATAGGAGCGTCTCTACCCCGCGCCCAAGGGGCGAACCAGGCTCGGTCAGCTGGCGTCGAGCCGGCGCGCGATCTCGTCGGCGACCGCTGCCGGCGCCAGCTCGGTCACGTCGATCCGCTCGACGGTCGGCATCTTGCGCATCCAGGTCATCTGGCGGCGGGCGTAGTTGCGCGAGCGCTGCTTCATCCGGTCGACGTCGCCGTCGAGCAGCTCGCCGAATCCGAGCGCCTTGCGGGCGGTGTGCGACGGCCCGCGCGCCTCCGCGCGCCGGACCTCCTCCTCCGCCCCGGCGGCGACGATCGCGTCAACCCGCGCCTCGATCCGGGCGTAGAGCTGCTCGCGCTCCATCGTCAGTCCGAAGATCGCGGTCGGATGGCGGGTGTCCGGCGACCACAGCTCCGAGGTCTCGGTGTTCGGCGGGACCTTCTCCAGCGAGAGGTTCGCGAGCGCGGCGCGCAGGTAGAGGCCTGTGCCGCCGAGGACGATCGGCCGGCGGCCGGCGGCGAGGGCCGCGTCGATCTCGGCGTGCGCCAGCGGCATGTAGTCGCCCGAGCGAGAACGGCTGATCGAGCGGGACGACGCCGATCAGCCGGTGCTCCAGCCGTTCGCGCTCCGCGGCGGTCGCGGCGCCCGTGACGACCGACAGTCCCTCGTAGACCTGCAGCGCGTCGCACGACGATCGCGACCGGGTCCTCGCCCGCGCTCGCGCAGCCGGTCGGCCAGCTCGAGCGCCACCGCCGTCTTCCCCACGCCGGTCGGGCCGAACAGCGCGATCACGGCCGGCGCGCCGCCCGCGTCGCTCAAGCGCCGACTCGGGCGAGCAGCGACTCCGTGCCCGCCAGCGTCGTGCTCGTCGCCGAGGCGATCTCGACCATCGTCATCTCGCCCGGTCCGCGTCGAGGCCGTCGAAGTTGACGGTCTTGTTGTGCGCGGTGCGGCCGCGCAGCCTCGACGGGTCGGTGCGCGAGCTGGCCCTCGACGAGCACCTCGACGGTGCGGCCGACGAAGCGCTGCGCGCGCTCGGTCGCGCGGCGCTGGACGACCTCGACCAGCCGCTCCATCCGCTCGCGCTTGACCGCGTGCGGCACCTGGTCGTCGAGCGTCGGCCGCCAGCGTCCCGCGCCGCGGCGAGTAGACGAACGTGAACGCGGAGTCGTAGCCGACCTCCTCGGCGACCTCGAGCGTCTCGCGCGAACTCGTCCTCGGTCTCGCCCGGGAAGCCGACGATGATGTCGGTGGTGATCGAGCAGTCGGGCACGTGCTCGCGGATCAGCGCGACGCGGTCCATGTAGCGCTCGCGGTTGTAGGTGCGGCGCATCGCCTTCAGGACGCGGCTCGAGCCCGGCCTGCAGCGGCAGGTGGATGTGCGGGCAGACGCTGTCCAGCTCGGCGTGCGCGCGGATCACGTCCTCGCGCATGTCCTTGGGGTGCGGGCTGGTGTAGCGGACGCGGTCGATCCCGTCGATCGCGTCGACCATCGCCAGCAGCTCGGCGAACGTCGCCTTGTCGCCGACGGGCAGGTCGCGGCCGTAGGAGTTGACGTTCTGGCCGAGCAGCGTGACCTCGCGGACGCCGTCGGCCGCCAGCCGCTCGATCTCGGCGACCAGCTCGCCGGCCGGGCCGCGACACCTCGCGCCCACGGGTCGACGGCACGATGCAGTACGAGCAGACGCAGTTGCAGCCGACCGAGATCTGGACCCAGCCCTGGAAGTCGCGCTCGCGCTTCATCGGCAGGTGGCCGGTGAAGCCCTCGAACTCGAAGTAGCCCTGTGCGGTCAGCTGGTCGCTGTTGAGGAACTCGGCCAGCCGGTGGACCTGGCCGGGCCCGAAGGCGACGTCGACGAACGGGAACTGCTCGAAGACCTTCTCCTTCAGCGACTGCGACCAGCAGCCGCCCGACGCCGACGATCCGCTCGGGATCCGCGGTCCTTGAGCGCGCTTCGCCTCGCCGAGGTGGGCGACGAAGCGGGTGTCCGCCTTCTCGCGGATCGAGCAGGTGTTGAAGAGGATCAGGTCGGCGTCGTCGCGCTCGCCGGCCTCGCTGTAGCCGAGCGACTCGAGCATCCCCTTCATCCGCTCCGAGTCGTGCTCGTTCATCTGGCACCCGAAGGTGGTCAGGTGGTAGCGCTTCACCGACTGCAAAGCTACCGCGCCTGCGTGGTTCAGTGGGCGATCTCGGTCGAGCGGCTCTCGCGGATCACCGTGACCTTGATCTGGCCCGGGTACTCCAGCTCGCGCTCGACCTCGCGGGCGATGTCGCGCGAGAGGATCGTCGCCTCGTCGTCGTCGATCTCCTCGGGCCGCACGATCACGCGCAGCTCGCGGCCGGCGTGCATCGCGTAGACCTTGTCGACGCCCGCATGGCGCGCGGCGACGCCCTCCAGGTCCCGCAGCCGCGTGACGTAGTGCTCGAGCGACCCCCCGCGGGCTCCCGGCCGCGCGCTCGAGAGCGCGTCGGCGATCTGCACGATCACGGCCTCGACGGTCTGGGGCTCGACCTCGTTGTGGTGGGCCTCGATCGCGTGCGCGACGGCGTCGGCCTCCTCGTAGCGGCGCGCCAGCTCGCCGCCGACCAGCGCGTGCGGCCCGTCGACCTCGCGCGAGACGGCCTTGCCGATGTCGTGCAGCAGCGCGGCGCGGGCGGCGATCTTCGGGCTGGCGTCGAGCTCGGCGGCGAGCAGCGTCGCGAGCCGCGCGCACTCGACCGAGTGGTCGAGCACGTTCTGGCTGTAGCTCGTGCGGAAGCGCAGCCGGCCGAGCAGCCGGGTCAGCTCGGGGTGCACCGTGCCGACTCCAGCCTCGAGCTCCGCCTGCTCGCCGAGCTCCACGACGCGCCGGTCGATCTCCGACTTTGCCTGGGCGTAGGCGTCCTCGATCCGCGCGGGGTGGATCCGCCCGTCGGCGAGCAGCTTCTCGAGCGTCACCCTCGCGACCTCGCGCCGCATCCCGTCGAAGCCCGAGAGGACGACGGTGCCGGGCGTGTCGTCGACGATCACGTCGATCCCGGTCAGCGTCTCGAGCGCGCGGATGTTGCGACCCTCACGGCCGATGATCCGGCCCTTGAGGTCGTCGGACGCGAGCTGGACCGACGTGACCGTGGCCTCCGATGCCTGCGGCGCGGCCAACCGCTGCATCGCCGTCACCAGGATGCTCCGCGCACGGCGGTCGGCGTCGTGGCGCGTCTCGTCCTCGACCTGGCGGATCAGCCGTGCACGCTCGTGGCGGAGGTCGTCCTCCAGCTCGGCGAGCAGCTCGCGGCGCGCCTCGGCGACGCTGAGCCCGGAGATCCGCTCGAGCTCGCGCAGCTTCTGCTCGCGACCGGCACGGGGATGGCTCGGACGGCGGGCGTGCGGCCCCGAGACCGTCTCGGCTCCGTCGGCGAGCGCTGGGCGGCGGCGCATTCGCGGGGCGACGACCAGGACCGCCCCCGAAACAGTTGCCGCGACCAAGGCCGCCAACAGGATCTCCATCCACGTCTCCTTTGTCGCGGCCTCCCGAGGGGTCGCTTGGAGATCAGGGTAGTAACGATCTCCTGAGCCCGCAAACGGCTGCGGTCAACGCGCGCTGTGCGCGCGCACGGCGTCGTAGGCCAGCTCGGGGGCGTAGCCCTTGCGCACGAGCATCCGCCAGGCGCGGTCGCGCGCCCGGTCGTCGGCCGGCGGCTCGCCGACCTTGTCGGCCAGCAGCGCGACCGCGGCGTCGAGCTCGCTCGTCGCCGTCCTCGGGCGGCTACGGCGCTGGCGATCAGGTCGGCGGCGACCCCACGACGCGCCAGCTCGCGCTCGATCCGCTCGGCGCCCCACCGATCGAGATTCCGCTTGTCCTCGGCGAAGTGGCGCGCGTAGCGGTCGTCGTCGAGCAGCCGCTCCCGCTCCAGCTCGACGACGACCGCCTCGATCGCGTCCGGCTCGACCAGCTTGGCCTCGAGATGACATCTCAGCTCGAAGACCGTCCGGTCGCGCCGGTTGAGCGCCTTGTAGGCGAGATCGAACGCGCGCTGCGCCTCGTCCATCAGGCCGCCTCGCGGACCTCGCCGGTCTCAGGATCGACGCCGTCGGGCCGACGCCGTCCGGCACGGCGGCGATCGGCGCGCCGTCCTGGCCGAAGCCGACGGCCGCGTAGATCTTCTGCTCGATCTCCTCGCGATCAGCTCCGGGTTCTCGCGCAGGTAGCGCCTTGGCGTTGTTGCGGCCCTGTCCGAGCCGCGTCGTCGCCGTAGGAGAAGAACGAGCCCGACTTCGGGACGATGTCGTGCTCGATGCCCGAGGTCGAGGATGCAGCCCTGCGGTCGAGATGCCCTGGCCGTACTCGATGTCGAACTCGGCCTGGCGGAACGGCGCCGCGACCTTGTTCTTGACGACCTTGACGCGGACCCGGTTGCCGACCGCCTCGGTGCCCTCCTTGAGCGTCTCGATGCGGCGGATGTCGAGCCGCTGCGACGAGTAGAACTTCAGCGCGCGGCCGCCCGGCTGGGTCTCCGGCGAGCCGAACATCACGCCGATCTTCTCGCGGATCTGGTTCGTGAACAGGCAGAGCGTGTTGGCGCGGTTGAGGTTGCCGGCCAGCTTGCGCATCGCCTGGCTCATCATCCGCGCCTGGAGGCCGACCGTCTGGTCGCCCATCTGCGCCCTCGAGCTCGACCTTCGGCGTCAGCGCGGCGACCGAGTCGATCGCGACGACGTCGACCGCGCCGGAGCGGATCAGCATGTCGGCGATCTCGAGCGCCTGCTCGCCGTAGTCGGGCTGCGAGACCAGCAGCTCGTCGACGTCGACGCCGATCCGCTTCGCGTAGACCGGGTCCATCGCGTGCTCGGCGTCGATGAACGCGCAGATGCCGCCGCGCTTCTGGGCCTCGGCGAGCACGTGGTAGACGAGCGTCGTCTTGCCCGACGACTCCGGGCCGAAGACCTCGACGATGCGGCCGCGCGGCACGCCGCCGACGCCGAGCGCGAGGTCGAGCGACAGCGCGCCGGTCGGGATCGCCTTGACCTGCACCTGCGGCGCTCTCGTCGCCCATCCGCATGATCGAGCCCTCGCCGTGATCCTTGCGGATCTGCGCCAGCGCGCTGTTCAGCGCCGCGTCGCGGGCCTTTGCGGCCTTCTCCTGGTCCTTGTCCATAACGTCTCCTCTAGGTCTCCACGAAGTCCCGGTCTACGGGACGGAGAACAGAGGCTAGGCAGATGATCGGACGACGAACACGCGTTCGTGCAACAGCTCCGTCACAGGAGTGCGACAGGGCTGCTCGAGAGAGCAGCAGCCGCGCGCAGCAGGTGCAGGGCGACGGTGGTCGAGCGATCGCGGACGTCGCCGCGGTCGCCGGGCAGCCGGATCGTGCGCACGACGGCCTCGCCGCCGGCCTGCTTGACGCACCAGAAGACGGTGCCGACCGGCTTGGCCTCGCTGCCGCCGTCCGGGCCCGGCGACCCCGGTGATCGAGATCGCGAACGTCGGCGCCGAACCGCTCCAGCGCGCCGTCGGCCATCGCCTCGGCGACCTCGCCGGAGACTGCGCCGTGGCGCTCGATCAGCGCCGGGTCGACGCCGAGCAGCTCCGCCTTCGCCTCGTTCGAGTAGGCGACGACGCCGCCGACGAAGTGCCCCGACGAGCCGGGCCGCTCGGTCAGCCGCGCCGCCAGCAGCCCGCCGGTGCACGACTCCGCGACCGCCAGCTTGCGGCTCGCCCAGCAGGTCGTCGACCTGCTCGTCGATCGGTCGTGCCGTCGGTCGAGAACAGCGTGTCGGCGTGGCGCTCGCGCGATCAGCTCCGCCAACTGGTCCCAGGCGCCGGCGGCGCCTGGCTCGTAGCGGGTGACGACCTCGACCTCGCCGCGCCGCAGGCAGGTCGTGATCTCGAGCCGCGTCGAACCCGCTCGATCCGCTCCTCGGCGACGCGCAGCGTCTCGGCGATCTCGGACTCCGGGATGCCGAACAGCCGCAGCATCGTCTGCTCGTACTCGGTCGCCCGCGCCAGCACCGCCCGGAACGGCTCCGCCTCGACCGCCGCCGGCCACATCGCGTGCAGCTCGCGCGGCGGGCCGGGCAGCACGACGACCGGCGGCGCCCCGTCGCCGCCGGGCACGACGATCCCGGGCGCCGTGCCGGCCGGCTCGATCACGGTCGCCCCCGCGGGAACCAGCGCCTGCTTGCGGTTGGCCGCCCGGACCGCCTCCGGGTCGACGTTCGGCCAGCGCTTCATCAGCGGCGCCACGATGTCGGCGATCCGCTCCGAGAGCGCCTCGTCGAGCGCCAGCTCGCGGCCCGCTGAAGCGCGCGACGATCTCCAGCGTCAGGTCGTCGGCGGTCGGGCCGAGGCCGCCGCTGGTGACGATCAGCGTCGACGCCCTGATCGGCCAGGAAGCGCAGCTGCGCCTCCATGTCCTCCGGCCGGTCGCCGCAGATCGTGATGTGGGCCAGGTCGACGCCGAGCTCGCGCAGCCGGTCGGACAGCCACGGCCCGTTGCGGTCGCGCACGCGCCCGGTCAGCACCTCGGTGCCGGTGACGACGATGCCGGCGCGCGGGCGCTCATGCGCAGGGCGCCTCGCCGGCGTCGATCTCGGTCGAGCCGTCGCGGGTCAGCTCGAGCGCGACCGGCTCGCGCGCTCTGCTGCGATCGCCACCGGCTTGCCGTTGACGCGATCACGGTCGCCGAGCGCTGCCCGAGGTTGACCCGCACCTGCTCGGCATTGCGGAAGGTCGCGCGGCGCCTCGAGCGTGTTCTCGAACACGACCGGCGTGCCGGGGCCGTTGTCGACGCAGACGTAGGTCGGCGCCACCGGCGCGATCCGCACGTTCACCCCGGCCCGGTTCGCCGCCGCGCGGCGCTTGCGCTGACGTGCGCGCTGGCGCTGGCGTTGGCGCTGGGCGGCGTTCGCGGGCGCGGTCGTGGTCGTCGTCGCGGCCTGCTCGCGGCCGCCGTCGCCGCCGGAGTCGTCGTCGCCCCCCACCAGGCCGAGCACCAGCAGGAACGCCGACCAGGGCGACCACGACCGCCCCGACGACCAGCCCGGCGCGGCGCGGCGGTCGCTGCTGCGGCCGCCGTCCGCCCGCGCCGGTCGCGCCGGTCGCGGGCGGGCAGCGGCGCCAGCGGCTGGAACTCCGGCCTCCCGTCGCCGCGCTCGTCGCTGACGCGGTACTCCTCGACGAGCAGGTAGGGGTCGACGCCGACCGCCTCGGCGTAGGTGCGCAGGAAGGTCTTGACGAACGTCGGGCCGGGCAGCAGGCCCCACTCCTCGTTCTCGAGCGCACGCAGGTACTTCGCACGGATCTTCGTGCGCTCCTCGACCTCGGCGATGTCGAGGCGCTGGCGCATGCGCGCCTCGCGGAGGGTTTCCCCGATCGGAGGCATTGGAGGCGCCTATTCTGGCGGACGCTGGCTTACCACGAGCGCTACGGGGCGCCGTCCTGCAGCGCGATCACCGGCTCGGCGCCGGCGTCCTCGCCGAGCTGCGTCGAGGACTCGCGGCAGATCGGCCTCCGTGATCAGCACCTTGCGGGCCTTCGAGCCCTCGTAGCCGGAGATCACGCCGCGCCGCTCGAGCATGTCGATCAGCCGGCCGGCGCGCGTGTAGCCGACGCGCAGGCGGCGCTGGAGCATCGAGGTCGAAGCCGTGTCCATCTGGACGACGGTGCGGATCGCCTCGCCGAGCAGCTCGTCCGCGTCCGGGTCGAAGTCGCCGCGGTCGCTCTCCTCCTCCTCGCTCTCGACCGCCTCGAGCAGCTCCTCGTGCAGCTCGGGCTCGCCCTGCCGGCGCCAGTGGGCGGTGATCTTCTCGATCTCCTCCTCGTCGATGAAGGCGCCCTGGATGCGGCTGCAGCTTCGAGCCGTCGCCGGGCTTGAAGAGCATGTCGCCCTGGCCGAGCAGCGACTCGGCGCCGTTCTGGTCGAGGATCACGCGCGAGTCGGTCTGCGAGGAGACGGCGAAGGCGATCCGCGCCGGGACGTTCGCCTTGATCATGCCGGTGATGATGTCCGCGCTCGGGCGCTGGGTGGCGAGCAGCAGGTGGATGCCGACGGCGCGCGACTTCTGCGCCAGCCGGATGATCGAGTCCTCGACCTCGCCCGGCGCGACCATCATCAGGTCGGCCAGCTCGTCGATCACGCAGAGGATGTAGGGCAGCGGCCGCTCGCCCTCGCGGACGCGCATCCGGTTGAGCTCCTCGAGCTTGCGCGTGCGCGACTTGCTCATCAGCGAGTAGCGCTGCTCCATCTCGCCGATCAGGTTCTGCAGCACGTTCGCCGCCAGCCGCGGGCTCGTGACGACCGGCGTCAGCAGGTGCGGGATCGTGCTCGTAGAGGTTCAGCTCGACCTGCTTGGGGTCGACCAGCACCAGCCGCACGTCGTTCGGGTGACGCGCGCATCAGGATCGAGGCACAGCATCGCGTTGACGCAGCCCGACTTGCCGGCGCCGGTGGTGCCCGCGACCAGCACGTGCGGCTGCTTGGCGAGGTCGATGCCGATCGCGCTGGCCGTCGATGTCCTTGCCGAGCCAGACCGTCAGCGGCGACCAGCCCTCGGGCGGCTTCTGCGTAGACGTCGCCGAGATGGACCATCTGGCGGACCGTGTTCGGGACCTCGACGCCGACGGCGCGCTTGCCGGGGATCGGCGCGAGGATGCGGACGTCGGTCGGCGGCGAGCGCGTAGGCGAGGTCGTCGCGCATGTTCGAGACCTTCGACATCTTGATCCCGGGCGCCAGGCGCAGCTCGTAGCGGGTGACGTGCGGGCCGCTGACCGTGCCGACGACCTTCGCCTCGACGCCGAAGTGGCCGAGCGCCTCGACGAGCTGGGCGCCGACCTTGTCGATCGCGCCCTGGTCGGCCTTGCGCCCGGCCGGCGAGCGCTTGAGGAAGCTTGTCGGTCGGCAGCACGTAGTCGACGTCGTCGGCCTCGGTCACGCCGTCGGTGCGGCGGTTGCCCATCGGCGTCAGCTCCTCCTGGACCGGCTCGGCCTCGACGGCGGGCAGGTCGGCGGTGTCGCCCTCGTCCGCGCCGGGCTCGTCGGCGGCGGCGACCGCCTCCACCCCTTCGGCCGCCTCGAACGGCTCGTCGTCGTCGGCGGCCCAGTCGGGCTCTGCCTCGGGGGCTGCCGCGGCCGAGGCCTCCGGGGCCCCGCCGTCGGCGAACAGATCGGGAAAGCGGTCCTCGGCGTCGAGCGCGGGCGCCTCGACATGGGTCGCGTGGACGACGGGCTCGACGCCGGGCGGCTCCGGCGGGCCGGCGGCGGTCGCCGCGGCCGCGACGTCGCCGGACTCGGCGCGGCGGGCGGCGTAGCTGAGCGGCCCGCGGTCGCCGGACAGGACGGCGGTCAGGTCGGAGGTCGAGTTGCGGACCGCGCGCGTGGTGGTCGCCACCCCGGCGCCGGTCGTGCGCAGGATGCCGGCCAGCGACGCTCCCGTGAGCAGCAGGATTCCGCCGACCATCAGGAAGACGAAGACGATGTGCGAGCCGATGGTCGAGAACAGCGTGCTCGAGGCCCAGTAGAGCGTCTCGCCGAGAACGCCGCCGCGCTCGGACACGTAGGCCGACTGCAGCAGCGGCTCGTGCGGAGCGGCGCCCGGCCCGAGCCCGAGCGAGCCGGCGGCCAGTCCGAGCGCCAGCCCGAGCACCAGGCAGATCGCGCCGGCCCGGAACGGCTTCAGCGTCGGCAGCAGATCGTCGACGACCAGCAGGACGCCGGCGGCGACGAAGCCGATCGGGGCGAGATAGGCGACGCCGCCGAGCAGGAAGCGCAGCGCGTCGGTGACCGCCTCGCCCGCGCGGCCGCCGGTCTCGCCGCCGTACAGCACGACCGCCAGGAAGGCCCCGAACGCGATCAGGCCGAGCCCGACCAGGTCGCGGTGGTGCTGCTCGACCTGAAGCCCCTTGCCGCCCCGGCCGCGGCGCGCGGGCGGCCGCTTGCGGGCCGGCTTCCGCTTCCCGCCCTTGCTTGTGCTTCCAGCGCGTGCCATGACTGAATTCGGTCCTTCGACGGAATTCGCCTTCCCCCTCCCTACCATCAGGCCGATGGAGCGCTCGCCCCGAGTCCTCGTAGTGGAGGACGATCGCGATATCGCAGACGTCCTGCGCCGCTCGCTGGACCTCGACGGCTACGAGGTCCGGCTGGCCGGCGACGGCGAGGCGGCGCTCGCCCAGGCCGAGGTCTTCGAGCCCGACGCGGTGATCCTCGACCTCGGCCTGCCGAAGCTCGACGGCGTCGAGGTCTGCAAGCGGCTGCGTGCCGACGGCGACGTGCCGATCCTGATGCTGACCGCCCGCGACGGCGTCGACGCGCGCGTCGACGGGCTCGACTCGGGCGCCGACGACTACCTCGTCAAGCCGTTCGAGCGGCGCGAGCTGCTCGCCCGCGTGCGCGCCCTGCTGCGCCGCCGCCCGCCCCGCGGCAGCGCGTCGCTGACCTGCGGCGACCTCAAGCTCAACCCGGACGCGCATGAGGCGCTGCGCGGCGAGCGCGAGCTGGAGCTGACCAGCCGCGAGTTCGAGCTGCTCGAGTACTTCATGCGCAACGAGCGGCTGGTCGTCTCGCGCCAGCGGCTGCTCGACGAGGTCTGGGGCTACCACCCGTTCGCGGAGACCAACACCGTCGACGTGTTCATCTCCAACCTGCGCCGCAAGCTGGAGGCCGGCGGCGAGGACCGCGTCCTGCACACCGTGCGCGGCTCCGGCTACGTCCTCAAGGCGTTGTCCGCATGAGGAACCCGTTCGCCGGCGCCCGGCTGCGGCTGCCGATCCGTCTCAAGCTGGCCGCCGTCTCCGGCGGGCTGACGTTCGCGATCCTGCTCGCCTTCGCGCTCGTCGTCGGCGGCTTCACCGAGCGCAAGCTGCAGTCGAGCTTCGACAGCGAGCTGCGCGCCACCGCCGCCGACCTCCAGAGCCAGTTCCAGGTCAACGGCGTCGGATCGGAGATCGACCCCGAGCTGTTCCGCGTCACCGCCGCCGGCGGCGCCGTGCTGCGCGTCTGGGACCGCGCCAACAACCAGGTCTACGCACTGCAGAACAGTCCCAAGCTCGGCCCGGTCTTCGAGGGCATCCGCGACGTCGGCCGCTACCGCGTGATCGGCCGGCCGCTGTTCACGCGCTCGCTCGAGACCGGCGGCACCTTCGACAGCTCGCCGCGGCCGCTGGACGGCGCCGCGGCCGCGATCCAGTACGGCAAGCCGACCGACAACCTCAACGCGACCATCGACCGCGTTCGCTTCTTCCTGTTCCTCGGGGTGCTGGTCGGGACGATCTTCGCCTTCCTCGCCGGCTTCTTCGTCGCCCGCCGCGCGATGCGTCCGATCTCCGGGCTGACCAAGGCGGCGCGCGAGGTCGCGCGCACCCGCGATCCCGAGCACACCGAGCTGCCGCGGCCGGTCGCCAACGACGAGATCGCCGATCTGTCGACGACGCTCAGCGAGATGCTCGCCGAGCTCGGCGCCGCGCGCAGCGAGACGCGAGGCGACGCTCGAGCGCCAGCGCCAGTTCGTCGCCGACGCCTCGCACGAGCTGCGCACGCCGCTGACCAGCATCCTCGCCAACCTCGAGCTGCTCCAGGAGGAGCTCGACCGGCCGGGTGGACCGCGCGACAGCGGCGAGGCGGCGGAGATCGCCGGCTCGGCGCTGCGCTCGTCGCAGCGGATGCGGCGGCTGGTCGGCGACCTGCTGCTGCTCGCGCGCGCCGACGCCGGCCGCCGCGAGCAGCCGCGCCCGGTCGACCTGGCGGTCGTCGTGCGCGAGGCGGCCCGCGAGGCGACCGCCGTCGGCGGCGACCACCCGCTGTCGCTGGACCTCGCCCCCGACGGCGAGGCCGTGGTCGAGGGCGCCCACGACGACCTCCATCGGTTGGCGCTCAACCTCGTCGAGAACGCCTTCCTGCACACCGCCGTCCGGCACGCCGGTCGTCGCCTCGGTGCGGCTGGACGCCGAGCGGGTGCGGCTCGAAGTCGCCGACCGCGGCCCCGGCGTGCCCGCCGACCAGCGCGAGCGCGTCTTCGAGCGCTTCGCGCGCACCGAGGGCGACCGCAGCTCCGTCCGCGGCACCGGCCTCGGCCTGGCGATCGTCCGCGCCGTCGCCGAGGCCCACGGCGGCAGCGCGACGGTGCGCGACGCCGACGGCGGTGGCGCCCTCTTCGAGATCGACCTCCCCGCGGCCACGGCGCTCCGATCGACGCCCGACCGTGTTCAGGAGACCGAGCCCGCCAACCCGCTCAACGTCGCCAAGGGAGCCGCCCAGCCGTGAAGCACATCGTTCGCCGTCCCTCGCCCGCACTGATCGTCGCCTTCGTCGCGCTCTTCGTAGCGCTCGGAGGGGTCTCCTACGGCCTCGCCACCGGCTCGATCGACAGTCGCGAGATCGCCGACAACACGATCCGCGGCAAGGACGTCCGCGACAACAGCGTCTACTCGCGCGACCTGCGCAACAACGACGTCCGCGACATCGACATCCGCAACGGCACGATCAAGGGCCGCGACATCGCCCGCGCCACGATCACCGGCGACAACGTCAACATGGCCAAGCTCGGCCAGGTCCCGGACTCCGCCGCGCTCGGAGGCGTCGCCGCGAAGGACTACGCCCGCGCGGCCGAGGCGGTCCACATCGTCGGACGGCCCGGTGAGCCGCCCTTCTCGGTCAACGCCTCCTACACCCCCGGTCCCTACCTTGAGCCCGGCTTCTGGATCGACGGCGATGGCATCGTCAGGTTGCAGGGCACCGTGGCCACCGACGTCGGCGGCGGGTCGGTGTTCACCCTTCCCGTCGGGTACAGGCCGGCGGGCTACGTTCGCTTCGTAGTCCCGACGCACACCGGCCCCGCGACCGCGCTGATCGACGCGGATGGGGTCGTCGGAGTCACGGCGGCCAACGCCTCGCTCGACGGCATCTCGTTCCGCGCCGTGCCGAAGCCCTAGCGGGCCGGCGCTCAGACCTCCACTACGACCGGCAGCACCATCGGGCGGCGCTTGAGCTTCTTGTAGACGAACGCGGCGACGTCGTCGTGGAGGTTGCTCTGGATCAGGTCGATCTCGCGCACGCCGTCCTGGGCGTTGCGCGCGAGCGAGCCGATCACCGCGCCGCGCAGGTCGACCATGAACTGGTCGGCCTCGTCGACGAACGGCACGCCGCGGAAGATGATCTCGGGCTCGGCGACGGACTTGCCGCTCTGCTCGGAGACGGTCGCGACGACGATGAAGATGCCGTCTGCCGACAGCATCCGCCGGTCGCGCAGCGCGACGTCCTCGATGTCGCCGACCTCGAGGCCGTCGACGAAGATCATCCCGGCCTGGACCGGCTCGCCGAAGGCGGCGTTGCCGTCGGCGTCGATCTCCAGTGGGAGCCCGTTGTCGCCGCTGAAGATCGCCTCGGGCTCGATCCCGACCGCCTCGGCCAGCTGGCCGTGCAGCTTGATCCGCTTGTAGTCGCCGTGAAACGGCATCACGTAGCGCGGGCTGGTGAGATTGAGCATCAGCTTGATCTCCTCCGCGTAGCCGTGGCCCGAAGCGTGGATCGGCGTCTCGCGCGGCGTCACGACGTCGGCGCCGATGTGGTACAGGCGGTCGACCGTGTCGTTGACCGCGCGCTCGTTGCCGGGCACCGGCGTCGCCGAGAAGACGACCGTGTCGCCCTCGTGCAGCTTGACGTGCTGATGGTCGCCGTGGGCCATCCGCCGCAGCGCCGAGAGCGGCTCGCCCTGGCTGCCGGTCGACAGGATGATCAGCTTGTGGTCGGGGAAGTCTTCGATCTCGCGTGGCTCGACGAGCATTCCCTCAGGGATGTGGATGTGCCCGAGCTGGCGGCCGATGTTGACGTTCTTGCGCATCGACCGCCCGACCAGGGCGACCTTGCGACCGAGCACCTCGGCGGCGTCGACGACCTGCTGGACGCGGTGGATGTTCGACGCGAACGACGTCACGACGATCCGGCCGTCGCACTGGGCGAAGGTCTGCTCGAGCGCCGGTCCGACCGACGACTCCGACAGCGACCAGCCCGGCCGGTCGGCGTTCGTCGAGTCGCCGCAGAGCAGCAGGATGCCCTCGCTCCCCAGTTCGGCCAGCCGCTGGATGTCCGCCGGGACGCCGTCGACCGGGGTCTGGTCGAACTTGTAGTCGCCGGTGATCAGCGTCGTGCCGATCTCGCAGGTCAGCGCGTAGGCGTACATGTCGGGGATCGAGTGGGCGAGCTTGACCGCCTCGACGTCGAACGGACCGGCCTCGCGGATGTCGCCGGGACGGATGTACTCGACGCCGATGTCCTTGAGCTTGTGCTCGTCGAGCTTCGAGCGCGCCATCGCCATCGTCAGCGGGCCGCCGTAGATCGGCGGGGCGATGTCCAGCTCGCGAAGCAGGTAGGGAAGCGCCCCGATGTGATCCTCGTGCCCGTGGGTGATGAAGATCGCCTCGATGTCGTCGGCGCGGTCGCGTAGGTACGCGAAGTCCGGCAGGACGAGGTCGATGCCGAGCTGGTCGGGCGCCGGGAAGCGGAGCCCGGTGTCGACGACGACGATCGAGCCCTCGTATTCGAGGACCGTCATGTTCTTGCCTATCTCCCCCAGACCTCCGAGGGGAAGGACGCGCAGCTTGCTTGCCAAGGTGGTTCTAAGCCCTCGCCAGGAGGTGCTGGGACTCCAGCGCCTGCTTGATCGTTTCCAGTTCGTCTTCGGAAGCCTCGACCATCGGCAGCCGCAGGCCGCCGACGTCGTGGCCGAGAAGGTTCAGCGCCGCCTTGGCCGAGATGCAGGCCGGCGCGACCGCGAGGGCCTCGTAGAGCGGCAGCAGCCGCTGCTCGATCGCGTGGCGCTCGTCGGGCTCGTCGACCATCCGGCGCATCTCGGCGCCGACGAGGTGCGACGCGACGAGGATCCCGCCGGTTCCGCCGAGGTCGAGCACCTGGGCGAGCATGTCGTCGTTGCCGGCGAGCAGGTCGAGCCCGTCGATCGCGGCGACGTCGGTGGTGCGCGCCTGCTTGACGGCGACGACGTTCTCGATCCGCGCCAGCTCGGCGAGCAGGTCGTTCGGCATGTCGACCACCGTCCTGCCAGGGATGTTGTAGACGACGATCGGCAGGTCGGTCGAGTTGGCGACCGCCTCGAAGTGCGCGACCAGCCCCCGGCGATTCGGCTTGTTGTAGTACGGCGCGACCACGAGCGCCGCGTCGACGCCGGCCGCGGCGGCGCGGGCGGTCAGCTCGACGGCATGGCTGGTGTCGTTGGACCCGGTCCCGGCGATCACCGGCGCATCGGGCCGCTCGGCACGCGACACTTCGACGCCGATGTCCCAGACGCGCGCCTTCTCGTCGTCGCTCAGCGTCGAAGCCTCGCCGGTCGTGCCGGTGAGCACGATCCCGTCCGACCCGTTCGCCAGCAGGTGGCGAATCAGTCGCGCGGTCGGTTCTTCCGCAAGGCCGCCGTCGGTGTCGAACGGCGTCACCATCGCGGTCAAGATGCCGGAGAGCGTCACGCAGGCCACCTTACCGTTCCCGCTTGTGAACGGCATGCCGCTTGCAGACTGGTCAGACCGCGCATCGAAGATGTCACAATGCAAGGTCGAAGATGCCTGAGCGCGACTACAGCCACCGCAGCACCGCCCAGAAGCTCGGCGTGAAGGAGGGTGAGCGGATCGAGGTCGTCGGCGACGTCGGCCCCGGCCTCCGCGACGGCGTCAAGGCCGCCATCGGCCGCGGACTGGTGCGCGCGGGCGAGCTCGACGGCGCCATCGTGCTGGTCGAGTCGCTCGACGAGGCCAAGGAGACGCTGGTCCGCTACCGCACGCGGATCAAGGAGTCCGGCTACCTCTGGGTGATCACGCGCAAGCGCGGTCACGAGCGCTACGTCAACCAGATGCAGATCGTGCCCGTCGCCAAGCGGATCGGGATGATCGACAACAAGACCTGCTCGGTCGACGACGAGCGCTCCGGAATCCGCTTCGTAGTCCCCCGCGCCCTGCGCAAGGACTCGCCCGACGGCGAGCCCGCCACCAGCGCCTCGTAGCGCCGTCCTCTAGAAGAGGAACTGCTCGAGCCCGAACGCCGGGCTGTGGTCGAGGCCGCCGACGCGGCGGACGGCGAGCAGCACGCCCGGCATGAACGACTCGCGGGAGATCGAGTCGTGGCGGATCGTAAGCGTCTGGCCGAGGCCGCCGAAGACGACCTCCTGATGGGCGACGAGCCCGGGAAGCCGGATCGAGTGGATCGGCTGGTGGACGTTGCCGCCGGCGGCGTCGATCAGGTCGGCGGTCCGGGCCGCGGTGCCGGACGGGGCGTCGAGCTTGCGGTCGTGGTGCAGCTCGACGATCTCGCACTCCGGCATGTGCGGGGCGATCAGCTTGGCCGCCTCCATCATCAGCACCGCGCCGATCGCGAAGTTCGGCGCGACGAAGAGGTTGGCGCTGCCGACTCCGCGACAGCTCGTGGAAGTCGGCCCCGGTGGTGCCCATCACGCAGTGGACGCCGGCCTCGAGGCACTGGCGGCGCGTTGTCGAGGGCGGTGTCGGGCCGTGTGAAGTCGACGACCACGTCGGCGTCGCCGAGGACGTCGGCGAGCGTCGTGCCGAGCGCAGGGTCGGCGCGGCCGATCAGCCCATGTCGTCGGCGCCCTCGACGGCGCGCGCACACCGTCGTCGCCCATCTTCCCGGCCGCGCCGGAGACGGCGACGCGGATCACGCGCGCGAGCTGCCGCGCTCGACCGGCGCCGAGCGCGGCGCGGAAGGTGTCCTCGTCGCCCCCACGCCGGCGGCCGACAGCCGCTCCGGGCACGTAGAGCTCGGCGGCGAGCGCCGCGACGTCGTCGGCGTCACGGCGTCGAGCGCGGCGAGGATCTCGTCGAGCGTCAGCAGCGGGCACGCCCATCAGCACCGAGCTGCCGAGCCGGTTCATCCGCGCGAGCGTCGACTCCATCGACAGCGTCGGTGCGGCCCTTGACGTTCTCGCGCGCCCGTTCCAGCTCTTCGGCGGTGACGCCGTCGGCGGCGACCTTGCGTCAGCTCGCGGCCGATCATCTCCATCGCCTCGCCGACGTTGTCCGGCCGCGTGCCGACGTAGACGCCGATCTGGCCGCGTGTCGACGTACTGGCTCGCGTACGAGTAGACGGAGTAGGCCAGGCCGCGCTTCTCGCGCACCTCCTGGAACAGCCGCGACGAGGTCGAGCCGCCGAGGATCGTGTCGAGCACGCGCAGGGCGAAGCGGCGCTCGTCGCCGCGCGCGATGCCCGGCGCCGCCGAGGCAGAGGTGGTACTGCTCGGTCTCCTTGCTCGTGGAAGCGGCGCGCGCGGCTCGATCGCGGCTCGGAGCGGCTCGTCGAGGCGCCGTCGACGCCCTGGCGGCGCGGCGCGTCGAGCCTCTCCTGAGCGAGCTCGACGAGCGGTCGTGGTCGACGTTGCCGGCCGCGGCGACGCACGAGGTTCGCCGCCGACGTAGCGGTCGTCGTGGTAGGCGGCGATCTCGGGCACCGGCACCGACGACGACCACCTCGGCGCGGCCGATGATCGGCCGGCCGAGCGGGTGGTCGCCGAAGACGGCCGTCGGCCGAGCACGTCGTGGACCTTGTCCTGCGGCTCGTCCTCGTACATCGCGATCTCCTCGATCACGACCTGCGCGCTCGGAGTCGATGTCCGGGTAGCGTCGGGCGCAGCACCATGTCGGCCATCACGTCGAACGCGCTGCGTCGAGGTGCTGGTCGAGGAAGCGCGAGTAGACCGACGTCGTCTCCTTGCCGGTGCCGGCGTTGACCTCGGCGCCCATGCGCGTCGAAGAGCTCGTCGATCTCGCTGCGAGCTGAAGCGGTCGGTCCCCTTGAACAGCAGGTGCTCGAGGAAGTGCGAGAGCCCGCCTGTGCGGGGCGTCTCGTCACGCGAGCCGGTGCGGATCCAGAGCCCGAGCGCGACCGAGCGGACGGAGCCGCACGCCCTCCGTCACGACGCGAACGCCGGAGTCGAGCTCGGTGATCTGGTGCTCGTCGATCGCTCAGCGCGAGTCCGCGTGATCGGTGGTCGCGGCGCCGCCGCTGTCACGCCGCCGCCACGTCCGCCACGGTCCGCCGCCGCGGCCACCGCGGTCGCGGCCGCCGCGCCGCCGCCGCCGCCGCGTGCCGCCCTTGTCGCCGGTGCCGACGCCGGCGAGCTCCTCGGCGGTCTTGCCGGCGATGTCGGGATCGTCGGCGCAGACGCAGGCCGATGCGGCCGCGCTCGCGGTCGACCTCGACCACGCGGACCTCGATCTCCTGGCCGCGGTCGAGCACGTCCTCGACGCGTCTCGACGCGCTCGCCGGGCTTGACGTTCGAGATGTGCAGCAGGCCGTCGGTGCCCTTGGTCAGCTCGACGAACGCGCCGAACGTCGTGGTCTTGACGACCTTGCCGGTGAACTCGTCGCCGACCTCGACCTCCTTGGTCATCGAGCGGATGCGGTCGACGAGGGCGTCGCCCTGCTCGCCGCTCGGCGCGTAGACGAGGATCGTGCCGTCGTCGTCGACGTCGATCTGCGGCGTCGAACTCCTCGGACAGCGCGCGGATCGTCTCGCCGCCCTTGCCGATGACCATGCCGATCTTGTCGGTGTCGATCTGGATCGAGGCTGATGCGCGGAGCGTACTGCGAGAGCTCCTCGCGCGGCTCTGTGATCGACCTCGGCCATCTTGCCGAGGATGTGCGTCGCGGCCGGCCTTGGCCTGCTCGAGCGCGTCGCGCAGGATGTCGAAGCGTGACGCCCGTGATCTTGATGTCCATCTGGAGGGCGGTGATGCCCTCGGACGTGCCGGCGACCTTGAAGTCCATGTCGCCGAGGTGGTCCTCGACGCCGGCGATGTCGGAGAGCACGATGTAGTCGTCGCCCTCCTTGATCAGGCCCATCGCGATGCCGGCGACCGGCGCGCTTGATCGGCACGCCCGCGTCCATCAGCGACAGCGATCGAGCCGCAGACCGACGCCATCGACGACGAGCCGTTCGACTCGAGGATGTCCGACACGACGCGAATCGTGTACGGGAAGTCCTCGAGCGTCGGCACGACCGGGACGAGCGCCCGCTCGGCGAGCGCGCCGTGGCCGATGTCGCGGCGCTTCGGGCCGCGCATGAAGCCGGCCTCCCCGACCGAGAACGGCGGGAAGTTGTAGTGGTGGAAGTAGAGCTTCGTGCGTCTGCAGGCCGAGCGTGTCGAGCCGCATCTCCTCGCGCGTGGTGCCGAGCGCGGCGACCGACAGCGCCTGCGTCTGGCCGCGCGTGAACAGCGCCGAGCCGTGCGTGCGCGGAGCGACGCCGACCTCGATCGAGATCGGCGCGGATCTCGTCCGTGGCGCGACCGTCGGGGCGCTTCTTGTCGACGGCGATCCGCTGGCGGATCGTCTCCTTCTCGAGCTTGTCGAACGCGATCTGCGCGCGGCCTGGCTGGCGCTGTACTCGGGGTCGTCGGCTCGCCGGCGAACTTCTCGAGCACCTCGCTCCTCGACGCGCCTTGGTCGCGTCCTGGCGCTCGAGCTTGTCCTCGACCGACGTCGCCTCGGTCGAGCGTCGTCGCCGAACCGGCTCCTTGATCTGCGTCGAAGAGCGACTCGTCGACCTGTCGGGACCTCGACCTCGGCCTTCGGCTTGCCGGCCTTCTCGCGCAGCTCGCGCTGCGCGGCGCAGATCTTCTTGATCTCGCCGTGGGCGATGTCGAGCGCGTCGAGGATCTCCGCCTCGGAGACCTCGTTGGCGCCGGCCTCGACCATCAGGATCGCGTCCTCGGTGCCGGCGACGACGAGGTCGAGCGTCGCGTCTCGAGCAGCGACTCCTCGGCGGGGTTGACGACGAAGTTGCCGTCCTCGTCCTGGCCGATCCGCACCGCGCCGACGGGCTGCGGGAACGGGATGTCGGAGATCATCAGCGCGGCGCTGAGCGCCGTTCATCGCGAGGATGTCGTACGGGTGGACGTGGTCGATCGACATCGGGATCGCGACGAGCTGCGTCTCGCGGCGCCAGCCCTTGGGGAAGAGCGGGCGGATCGGACGGTCGATCATGCGCGCGGTCAGGGTGCCCTTCTCGCCGGCGCGACCCTCGCGCTTGAAGAAGCTGCCGGGGATCTTGCCCGCGGCGTACATGCGCTCCTCGACGTCCACCGTCAGCGGGAGGAAGTCGACGTCGCGGAGGTTGCCCGCCGTGGCGGTGCGCGAGGACCATCGTGTCCCCACTGCGCTGACGACGACAGCGCCGCTTGCCTGCTTGGCCAGCTTGCCGGTCTCGAAGGTGATCTCGGTACCGCCGACCTCAACTGAGACCCGGGTCACGGTCACTCATATGTTCCTTTCAATGCCGCCTCCGGTTGGCGGCTCGCTTCATTGACTTCTCGATAGGAGTCCCGCGGAGCGTAGCAGCGGGGCGCCGTTTTACCCGCTGAGCTGGGAAATCAGGTCCGCCGACGGAACACCGGGATGGGCGACTCCTCCGACGAACAGCGTCGGCGTCGTCATCACCCCCGCGCGCACGCCGGAGCGGAAGTCGCGCTCGACCCGCTCGGCGACCGCCGCGGAGCGCCGGTCGGCGTCGAATCGCTCGACGTCGAGGCCGAGCTGCTCGCAGCGCCGCCAGAGATGCGGGTCGTCGAGGCGGCCCTGGTCGGCGAGCAGCGATTCGTGCATCTCCCAGAAGGCGCCCTGCAGCGCGGCCGCCTCGAGCGCGTAGGCGAGCACCCGGGCGCGCGGGTGCTTGGAGACGATCGGGAAGTGGCGGAAGACGCGCGCGCACCGGCAGTTCGGCGAGCAGCAGGTTCGCCTTCGCGCAGTACGGGCACTCGAAGTCGGCGTACTCGATCACGAGCGGGCCTTCGCCGCGAACGTGGTCGTCGGCCCCGATCCCGGGGATCGGGCTCGAGGTGAAGCCCGGGTCAGACGGCGACGGCGTCAAGCGCGTCGAAGATCAGGTTCGCGCCGGGGATCTCGAGCGGCGTCGGCGACTGGTGCGACCAGCGCACGACGACGTCCGGGCCGATCAGCACCAGCGCGCGCTGGTTGTGGCCGCGCTCGTCGATGTAGGCGCCGTAGGCCTTCGCGACCGCGCCCTTCGGCTCGAAGTCGGACAGCAGCGGGATCGAGACGCCGAGCTGGCTCCTGGAAGGCCTTGTGCGCGAACGCCGAGTCGAACGAGACGCCGTAGAGCTTGGCGCCCTGGCGCCTCGAGCTCGGCGAGCACCTCCTCGTAGACGCTCAGCTGGTCGGTGCAGACCGGGCTGAAGTCGAACGGGTAGAAGACGAGGACGCTGTGCTGCCCCTCGAGGTCGTTCGCGCGACGAGTGTTGCCGTCCTGGTCGGCAGCTGGAACTCGGGCGCCGGTGCCCCGGCCTCGATCATCGGCGGAGGCCGAGCTCCTTGATCAGCGCGCGGTAGCGATCGAGGTCCTTGCGCTGCAGGTAGTTGAGAAGGCGGCGGCGCTTGCCGACGAGCATCAGCAGCCCGCGGCGCGAGTGGTGGTCCTTCTTGTGCGCGCGCAGGTGCTCGGTGAGCTCGTTGATCCGCTGCGGTGAGCAGCGCGACCTGGACCTCGGTGGAACCGGTGTCCTCGCGTCCTTGCCGAACTTGGCGACGATCTCCTGCTTCTGTTCCTGGTCAGCGTCATGCGGCGCGGGAAGGTAGCAGCTCGACCGCAGCACCGCGCGCGATGCGCCTCGACGTCGCGGCTGCATCTGCTCGACGAGCGCGTCGACCGAGTCGAAGCGCTCGCTCGCCGCGCAGCCGCTCGAGGAACTCGATGCGCAGCGTCTCGCCGTAGAGGTCGCCGTCGAAGTCGAGCAGGAACGCCTCGACCAGCAGGCCGCGGCCGGTCTCGAACGTCGGCCGCACGCCGACGTTGACCGCCGCGCGGCTGCGCCGTCGACGCGCGCAGGCGGCGTAGACGCCGTGGCCGGGACAGACGAAGCGCGTCGTCGGGCACGAGGTTGGCCGTCGGGAAGCCGAGCGTGCGGCCGCGCTTGTCGCCGTGGACGACCTCGCCGCGAACAGCGAACGGGCCGCCGAGGAACTCGCGCGGCCTCTGCCACGTCGCCGGCCGCGACGAGCCCGCGGATGTGGCTCGACGACGACGATCTCGCCGCCGCCTCGACGAGCGGCGACCACGCGGGTCTCGAACTGCGGTCGTCGGCGCGCGAGCATGCTCGGCGTCGCCCTCGGCGCCGTGGCCGAAGCGGAAGTTCTCGCCGACCGAGACGCTCGCGTGGCGCCGAGCGCGTCGACCAGCACGTCGTCGACGAACTGCTCGGCGGCTGCGGCGGCGAACGCCCCGTCGAACGGGATCACGACGAGCTCCTCGACGCCGAGCCCGGCGATCAGCGTCGCCCTTGCGCGCGAGCGGCGTGCAGCAGCTTGGGCGCCGCGTCGGGGTGGATCACCGACGCGCGGATGCGGCTCGAAGGTCAGCACCGTGTCGGCGCCGCGGATCACCTCGCGGTGGCCGAGGTGGACGCCGTCGAACGTGCCGATCGCGACCTTGCGCCCGCCGGGCGACGGCGCGGCATGTCCGCCAGCGAGGTGACCTTCATGGGGCGAACACTACGACGGGTTGCAGCTCCCGGTCACGCGGCTCGGCGATCGCGATCAGCTCGTCGCCGTGGGTCAGGCGCAGCGCCAGCGCGTCCTCCCCCGCGCCGGCGACGCCGGATGCCGTTGGCGCACGCGCGGCCGCCTCGGCGTCGGTCAGGGGCCGCTCGGGCAGGAAGGCGAGCGCGTCGTTGGGCGCCACGATCCGCTCGGGATCGGCGTCGGCGAGCCGGAACGGGCCGATCGCCGTGCGCTCGAGCTCGTCGCAGTAGGCGTCGCCGAGGTCGGCGATCAGCTGGCGGACGTAGGTGCCCGACGAGCACTCGATCTCGAACGCGGCGCGGTCGCCCTCGTGCCAGAGCTGCTCGGCGCGGTAGACGGTGACCGGCCGCGGCTCGCCCTCGACCGCCTCCCCGCGGCGCGCCTTCTCGTAGGCGCGCTCGCCGCCGACCTTCACGGCGCTGTAGGCGGGCGGGCGCTGCATCAGGTCGCCGGTCGGCGATCCGCGGCTCGGCGGCGACGTTGCCGGTCTGCGTCAGCTCGCCGTCGCGGTCGCCGGTGTCGGAGGTCCAGCCCAGCCGCGCGACTGTCGCGGTAGGTCTTCGGCAGCGCCATCAGGAAGCGCTGGGCGCGCGTCGCGCGCGCCGACGAGCACCAGCAGCAGGCCGGTCGCGAACGGGTCGAGCGTCCCGGCGTGGCCGACCTTCGCGTCTTGCGCGGCAGCGTGCGGCGGACGCGCGCGACGCACGTCGTGCGAGGTGATCCCCGCCGGCTTCGGATAGAGAAGGACGCCGTTCGACCGGCGGCCATCGGCCCTACGCAGCCGCGAGCTGGGCGCGGACGCGCTGCGCGGATCGCGCTCGGTCAGCGTCGTCCATGTCGGCAGCTCGGTCGTGAACGCCGGCCGCCTGGCGGTGGCCGCCGCCGCCGAGCGCGCGGGCGATCACCGAGACGTCGACGCGGCCGTCGGTGGCGCGCAGCGAGACCTTGCGCTTGCCGGCGCGGTCGCCGGTCAGCTCGCGCACGAGCACCGCGACCGCGGTGCCCTCGACGGCGCGGAGGTGGTCGATGATCCCCTCGGAGTCGTTCTCGACGGCGCCGGTCTCGCTCGAAGTCCTCGCGCGGTCAGGTGGAGCATCGTGATCGTGCCGTCGTCGTAGCGGCTGGACGTCGCCAGCGCGCGCTGGAGCAAGCTTGAGCCGCGCGAACGGCAGCGACCTCGTAGAGGCGGCGGTAGACGCTCGTGCGGCTCGACGCCGGCCTCGATCAGCTCGGCGGCCATCTGGTGGGCCTCGGGCGTCGTGTTCTCGTACATGAAGCGGCCGGTGTCGGTGACCAGGCCGACGTAGAGCGGCGTCGGCGATCTCCGGCGTCAGCTCGGCGCCGAGCTCCTTCGCCAGCCGCCAGACGATCTCCGCCGTGCAGGAGGCGTCGCGCGACGACCAGGTTCGACCGTGCCGAAGCGCGTGTTGTCGTGGTGGTGGTCGATGTTGAGGATGTGGATGCCCTCGCGCCTGCAGGAAGTCGACCGGCATCCGGTCGATGTTGCCGCAGTCGAGGAAGACCGACCACGCGCTCGTCCATGTCGGCCGGCGGGGCGCCGACGATCGCGTCGTGCTCCATGTCGCGGTACTCGTGCGGCAGCGGGAACTCGTCCGGCGACAGGAACATCAGGGAGTCCTTGCCGAGCTGCGGACAGGATCCCGTGCATCCCGAGCAGCGAGCCGAGCGCGTCGCCGTCGGGGTTCTCGTGCGTGGTCAGCAGCAGCTTGTCGGCGCTGCGCAGCTCCTCGACGACGTGGTCGAGCTCGGTCCCCACTCGGCTCACCGGTTCGGGTCCTCCTCGCTCGGCCTCGTCGAGCAGCTGCGAGATCCGCATCGCCGCGCTCGAGCGCCTCGTCGTGCTGGAACTCGCAGCGCGGGCGTGTGCTTGATCCGCAGCTCGCGGGCGATCCCGGCCTGCAGGAAGCCGCGCGAGGCTCTCGAGGCCGGCGAGCGTGTCGGCGCGCTCCTGCTCGTCGCCGAGCACGCTGACGTACACGCGGGCGTGGCGGAGGTCTGAGCTGGTCTCGACGGCTGTCACGGTGACGAATCCAATGCGGGGGTCCTTCAGGCCATCTGCGATTCGGCCGGAGAGGACCTCCCGGAGGGCCTCGTTCACGCGCCGCATGCGGTCGGCGGGCATCCTACTCGGCCAAGCCCAAATGCCTACTGGAGGGTCTTCTCGACCTGGCGGATCTCGTACACCTCGAGCACGTCGCCCTCCTTCACGTCGGCGAAGTTCTCGAGCACGATGCCGCACTCGATGCCGGTGGTCGACCTCGCGCACGTCCTCCTTGAAGCGGCGCAGCGAGCCGATCTTGCCGTCGTAGACGATCGTGCCGTCGCGCACCAGGCGCACCGTCGCGCCGCGGCGCGATCGTGCCGCTCGGTGACGTATCGAGCCGGCGATCGTGCCGACCTTCGAGGCCTTGAAGGTCTGCGCGGACCTCGACGGTGCCGACGGTCTCCTCGACCTCCTCGGGCTCGAGCAGGCCCTCCATCGCGGCGCGCAGCTCCTCGACGACCTTGTAGATGACCGAGTAGCTGCGGATCTCGACGCCCTCGCGGTCGCGCGACCGCGCGCGCGTCGCCGCACCGGGCGCACGTTGAAGCCGATGATGATCGCGTTCGACGCCGACGCCAGCATCACGTCGGACTCGTTGATGCCGCCGACGCCGGTCGTGGATCAGGTTGACCGTGACCTCCTCCTGCGGCAGCTTCGCGATCTCGTCGGCGAGCGCCTCGAGCGAGCCGGCGACGTCGGCCTTGACGATCAGCGTCAGCTCCTTGCAGCTCGCCCTTCTGGGCGCGCGCGAAGCACGTCCTCGAGCGAGACCTTGACGCCGGCGCGGCGCGCGAGCGCCTCGGTCTTGAGCCGGTTGGCGCGCTCGCCGGCGATCCGCCGGGCCTCGCGCTCGTTCTCGACGACGCGGAACGTGCTCGCCGGCCTCGGGGACGCCGTCGAAGCCGAGGATCTCGACCGGAGTGCCGGGCGTGGCGTCCTTGATCCGCTCGCCGCGGTAGTCGTGCATCGCGCGGACGCGGCCGCGGTGCGCGCCGGCGACGATCGCGTCGCCGACGCTGCAGCGTGCCGCGCTGAGATCAGCACCGAGACGACCGGGCCGCGGCCCGGGTCGAGCCGCGACTCGATCACGACGCCCGACGCCTCGGCGTTCGGGTTGGCCTTCAGCTCCTGGATGCTCGGCGAGCGTCGTCAGCGTTCTCGAGCAGCTCGTCGAGGTTCTGGCGCGTCTTCGCCGAGACGTCGACGAACTCGGTGTCGCCGCCCCAGTCGGCGGGCGTCAGGCCCTGCTGGGCCAGCTCGCCGCGGACGCGCTTGGGATCGGCGCCCTCCTTGTCGATCTTGTTGACCGCGACGACGATCGGGACCTCGGCGGCCTTCGCGTGGTCGATCGCCTCGGTCGGTCTGCGGCATCACGCCGTCGTCGGCGGCGACGACGATCACCGCGATGTCGGTGACGCTCGCGCCGCGGGCGCGCATCGCGGTGAAGGCCTCGTGGCCCGGGGTGTCGAGGAAGGTGATCGTGTGGTCGCCGTGGTGGACCTGGTAGGCGCCGATGTGCTGGGTGATGCCGCCGGCCTCGCCGGCGGCGACCTCGGCCTCGCGGATCGCGTCGAGCAGCGACGTCTTGCCGTGGTCGACGTGGCCCATGATGGTGACGACCGGCGGACGCTCGACAGCTCCTCGTCGGCGTCCTCGAACTCGATCTCCTCGGCCGCCTCGTCGGCGGCGCGGACGATCTCGATCTTCTTGTCGAAGCCGTCGGCCAGAACCTCGATCGCCTCGTCGGAGAGCGTCTGGGTGAGCGTCGCCATCTCGCCGAGCTCCATCAGCTTCTTGATCACGTCGGGCGCGGACAGCCCGAGCGACTCCGAGACCTCCTTGACGGTCGCGCCCGACTTGATCTCGGTGACGACGTCCTCCTGCGGCTTCTCCTCGACCTGGCTGAAGTCGGGCTCGACCCACGGCGTGCGGCGACGGCGGCCGCGGCGGCGCGGCGGCTGCTGCTGCTGCGGCGGCGGGCCGGGCGCGCGGCGCGAGGCCTGCGAGTCGATGACGACGCGACGGCGGCTTGCCGCCGCCGCCGGTGCCGCCGCCGTCGCGCGTCGGACGCGTCGGGCGTGCGGGCGTCGCCGCGCCACCCTGTGCGGGAGCGCTGGCCGCGGCTGCGCGGGCGGCGTCGCGGCGGGCGCCGGCTTGACCGCGGACGCGGCCGGCTTGCCGTTGCCGGGACGGGCGGTGCCCGAGGGACGGCCGGACCGTCCCTTGCCACGCCCGTCGGCCGACTCGATCTTGCGGCCGGCGAAGGCCGCCTCGATGTCGGCCTCGTCGACGCTCGACGCGGCCGCCTTCACGTTGAGGCCGGCAGCCTGGAGCTTGGCGATCACCTCCTTGGAGGGGATCCCCTTCTCCTTCGCTATTTCATGAACGCGCTTCTTAGCCATCCACCGGAGCCTCCTCGACCACGTCGGCGGCCGGCGGCTCGCCGGTGACGTAGTCGTTGTCGTGTCCGACAGCGCCTGGTGCGCGGGCAGACCGCAGTAGCGCGAGCCGGAGATCGCGGCGTTCGGGCAGCGCTTGCCGTTCGAGAGGATCGCGGCGCAGCGGCCCGCGATCTCCTCCTCCTCGAGGCCGAGCTCGTCCTCCTCGTTGGCGAACTCGGTCTCCGAGCGGATGTCGACGCGCCAGCCGGTCAGGCGGGCGGCGAGCCGGGCGTTGAGGCCGTCCTTGCCGATCGCCAGCGACAGCTGGTCGTCGGGGACGATCACCGTCGCCTGCTTGGCCTCGTCGTCGACGAGCACCTCGCGCACGCGCGCCGGCGACAGCGCCTTGGCGACGAAGCGGGCGGGCTCCTCGTTGAACGGGATGATGTCGATCTTCTCGCCGCGCAGCTCGGACACGACCATCCGCACGCGCGATCCGCGCGGGCCGACGCAGGCGCCGACCGGGTCGACGCCGTTGGCGTGCGAGACGACGGCGATCTTCGAGCGGTAGCCGGGCTCGCGCGCGACGTTCTGGATCTCGACCAGGCCGTCGGCGATCTCCGGCACCTCGAGCTCGAACAGCGCCCGGATCAGCTCCGGCGAGCGGCGCGAGACGATGATGCTCGGGCCCTTCGCCTGCGACGAGACGTCGGTGATGATCGCCTTGACGCGCGCGCCGTGGTCGTAGCGCTCGCCGGGCACCTGCTCGGAGCGCGGCAGCAGCGCCTCGACGCGCTCGCGCAGCTGGACGAGCGTGTAGCGCGAGTCGGACTGCTGGACGATGCCGGTGATCAGCTCGCCGACGCGGTCCTGGTACTCGTCGAACATCATGTCGCGCTCGGCCTCGCGGATCGCGCTGCAGGATCACCTGCTTGGCGGTCTGGGCGGCGATCCGGCCGAAGTCGCTCGGCGTGACGTCGCGCTCCTCGATCTGGTCGCTGTACTCGGCGAGCACCTCGGGATCGAGCTCCGGCTCCTCCGGCTCGCGCAGCTCGCCCGTCTCCGGGTCGATCTCGGGCTCCTCCTGGGCCTCCTCGGCCTCGGCGAGCAGCCGCTCCTCCAGCTCGGGCGGCAGGATCAGCTCGTAGACGGTGAAGTCGCCGGTCGTCGTCGATGTCGACGCGCGCGTACTTGGCCGAGCCGGGGCTCTTCTTGTAGGCCGAGAGCAGCGCATCGGCGAGCGCGTCCATCAGCGTGTCAGTGGCGATGCCCTTCTCCTGGCCCAGCGCCCCGATCGCCTCGACGATCTCCTTGCTCATCTAGCTGTCTCCATTCCCCATGTCGTCGGTTCGATCGCCCTCCGCGCCAGCCAAGAGGTGGCTGCGCACGATCTCGGCGTACGGGATCGTCACGACTCCCGTTCCGGCGGCTACGGTGACCTCGGCGTCCGAGGCACCGACGAGCTCGCCGGTGAAGCTGCGGTGGCCGTCGCGCGGCTCGCGGGTGCGCACGCGCGCCCGGCTGCCGAGGAAGCGGCGGAAGTGGTCCGGCTTGACCAGCGGACGCTCCGGGCCCGGCGAGGAGACCTCGAGGCCGTAGTCGGCCAGCAGCTCGCGACAGCTCGTGCGTGACGCGCTCGCAGAGCGTCAGGTCGACACCCGTCGGGGTGGTCGATCGTCACGCGCAGCCGCTCGGCGCCGATCTGCTCGCAGGCGAGCAGCTCGACGAGCGGCAGCGGACCCGCGAGGCGGGTCTCGATCTGGTTGTGGAGGTTGTCCGTGGTCGTCATCAGGTCGAAAAAAAGGTGGGCTGCGAAGCCCACCTCCAGGCGCGACCGAGGTCGCGGTACGTCTGAAAGTCCTAGCGACGCACCAGTATAGACGGGCTCCCCTGCCCGTAACGGGCGCTCGCAAGCCTTGGCCCTTACTGTCCCCGGCGATGCCCGCCGCGGTCGACGTCATCGACGAGTACATCCAGGCGCTGCCCGGCGAGCGGCGCACGGATCGCTCACGGCGAGTGGGGCATCACGCTGGCCGCCGAGCAGGCGGGCGGCTGGCCGCTCGACGTCGGGCTGCGCGTCGCCGACGGCCTGCTGACCGTCAAGGCGCACGCGCTCAGCGACCCCGAGCACGTCGACCCCTGGATGCTGCTGTGGTGGAACCGCTCGACCCGGATGGTCCGCTTCGGCGCGACCCAGGCGCCAGGAGATCTGGGTCCACGGCGACCTGCCGGCGGCCGCGGTCGACGAGGCCGCGCTCGACCGGCTGCTCGGCCTCGTCGTCGAGGGCGCCGTCGCGCTGCGCGACTTCCAGCGCGCCAAGCGCGAGTCGCCCGAGCCGGCGCGGCTGAGCGGTCTGGCTGAGCGCGGACTGAGACTCAGGCGGCCTCCGATCAGGCGGTCGCGGTCAGGTCGCGGTAGTCGGCGCGATCGGGCCGCATGCCGGCGGCGAGCGTCGGTGGCGGCGCGCCTCGCGGACGCGGCCGGTCTTCGACCAGCGCCTTGCCGAGGCAGAAGTGGGCGAAGTCGTTGACCGGCGCGCGCTCGACGACCGCCTCGAACTCCTCGGCGGCGCGGCCGAAGCGGCCGCTGCGGAAGTAGGCGCGGCCGAGCGCCTCGCGGATCGAGGTCTTGTCGGGCTCGAGGCTGCGCGCATGCTCGAGCGGGATCGTCGCCGCGGCGAAGTCGCCGCGCTCGAGCAGCTCGCTGCCGCGCTTGTAGAGGTCGTATACGCGCTCGCCGCGCTCCTCCGGGGACTCGCTCATCGGTTCACCTCCGTGGCTCTGCAGCGACTCGACCGAGTCGAGTATGGCGGACGCGATCGCCGCCTTCGAGGCGCGCGGGATCGGGTGGTCGCCGGCGGCGGTGACGACCGTCACCTCGTTGTCGGGCGTGTCGAAGCCGATCCCCGGTCGCGAGACGTCGTTGAGGACGACCGCGTCGAGCCCCTTGCGCTCGAGCTTGTCGCGCGCGTGGTCGAGCGCGCCGTCGCCGTGCTCGGCGGCGAAGCCGACCAGCGTCTGGCCGGGGCGGCGCCGCTCGGCGAGGCTCGGCGAGCACGTCGACGGTCGGCTCGAGCTGGACGCGTCAGCCCGTCGCGGCCGCCCTTCTTGATCTTGCCGTCGGCGGCCTCGGCCGGCCGGAAGTCGGCGACCGCGGCCGCCATCAGCAGCACGTCGGCGGTCGCGAACGCGGTGCGGGCGGCGTGCTCCAGCTCGGCCGCCGTCGCCACCTCGACCAGCTCGACGTCCGCGGGCGCCGCGACGCGCGAGGTTGGCGCCGACGAGCGTCACCTCGGCCCCGCGGCGCGCCGCCTCGGCGGCGAGCGCGACGCCCATCCGGCCCGACGAGCGGTTGCCGACGTAGCGGACGGCGTCGATCGGCTCGCGCGTCCCGCCGGCGGTCACCAGCACGCGCTTGCCGTGCAGCGCGCTGCCGGCGACGGTCTCGAGCGCGGCGAGCGGGTGGCCGACGATCGTCGGCTGGCCGGTCGCGTCGTCGGACGGCGCGGTGAGCAGCCGCTCGATCGCGGCGAGGATGTCGGCGGGCTCGGCGAGCCGACCCGTCCCCCACTCCCCCTTCGACGCGAGGCTGCCGGTCGTCGGCTCGACGATGCGCGCGCCGCGCGCGCGCAGCGTCGGCGACGTTGTCGACCGTCGCCGGGTTCGCCCACATCGCGCCGTTCATCGCCGGCGCGAGCACCAGCGGCGCGGTGCAGGCGAGCGCGGCGCTGGTCAGCAGGTTGTCCGCCTGGCCGGCGGCGAGCTTCGCGAGCGTGTTCGCCGACGCCGGCGCGACGACGTAGGCGTCGCAGTTGCGCACCAGCTCCAGGTGCGAGATCGGGTCGTGCTCGGGCTTGGGGTCGCCCGGGAACGCCCCGCGCGCTGGATCGGCCTCGAACTCGTCGACCAGCACCGGCGCGCCGGTCACCCCCTCGAACGTCGCCTTGCCGACGAACCGCAGGCTCGTCGGCGTCTGCACGACGCGGACCGCGTGGCCGGCCTTTGTCGCCAGCCGCACGAGCTCGACGGCCTTGTAGGCCGCTATCCCCCCCGAGACTCCGATGAGCAGGCGGGCCATCGAATCGCCCCTACCCAAGTACCGCGATCAGTCGCGGTACTTGTACTTGATCTTGCCCTGCGCGATCTCCTCGAGGGCGATGCCGAGGTAGTTCTTCGAGCCGGTCTCGACCATCGGCGGCGGGTACTCGTCGAAGGTTCCCTCGCCGAGGTTGTGGTAGTAGCTGTTGATCTGGCGGGCGCGCTTGGCGGCGACGAGGACGCACGCGTAGTGCGAGTCGACGTTGTCGAGCAGCGTGTCCAGGCGAGGGTTGATCAAGAGTCGTTCCTGACTTCGGGGACACACATGGTAGCGGCGAGGTCGATCAGCTCCTGTGTCGCCACCTCCGCGTCGTCGTTGACGATCTTGTGGCGGAACTCGTCCTGGGCGGCCAGCTCCTCGCGCGCGACGGCGAGCCGGCGCTCGATCTGCTCCGCGCTCTCCGCGCCGCGGGCGACCAGCCGGCGCTCGAGCTCGCGGAGGTCGTCGCCCGGCGGGGCGATGAACGCCTGGACCGCCTCGGGCATCGTCGCGCGCACCTGGCGGGCGCCCTGGAGGTCGATCTCGAGCACGATCAGCCGCGCGGGGCGCTGCAGCTCGCTGCGCAGCGTGCCGTAGCGATTGCCGGCGTACTCGGCGTGCTCGACGAACTCGCCGGCCTCGACGCGGCGCTCGAACTCCCGGGCCGGAGAGGAAGTGGTAGTCGCGGCCGTTGACCTCGCCGTTGCGCGGGGGGCGTGTGGTCGCCGAGACCGACAGCTCGACGCCCGGCAGCTCTTCGAGCAGCCGGCGGATCAGCGTGCCCTTGCCGACGCCCGACGGTCCCGTGATCACCAGCACCGGGGTCGTCACGACCGCCCCCGGGCTAGCGCCGCAGGTAGGAGACCAGCTCGTTGCGCTGACGTTCCGAGAGCCCGCCGATCGTCTTGCTCGGCGAGATGCGGCAGTGCGTGAGGATGCGATTCACCTTGACGCGCCCGTACTTCGGCACCGCCAGCAGCAGGTCGAAGACCTTGGCCGTCGCGAGGTAGTCGGGCGGGTCGAGCAGCAGGCCCTGGATCTGGATCCGCCCGGCCTTCAGATCGCGCTTCAGGCGGGCCCGCTGGGTGCGGATCTCGTTGGCGCGCTTGAGCGCGTCCATCCGCTGGGTGAGCGAGCGCTCCGGGGTGATTCCGGCCTGTGCGCCCTTCGAGTCGCCGCCTGGCTTGGTTTGGGTCTGGGCGAGCGATTCGGGGGCGACCGGCATGGGCGGCGACTATACACACGGATCGCCGGTCTGGCGGCCCGAAACGCCGATTTCGGTGTGAATTCACCTCAATCTCGAGTTGAGGTATAGGAAGCTTGGCGGTGGTTGACACTTTGGCTTGTGTTTGCAGGCACTATTGCCGCCAACTCAGCGGCTATGCGGCGTCCCGCCGCGGGATCGCGGAAGCTCTCGGTTCCCACGGCGACCGCGGTCGCCCCGGCGGCCAGCAGATCGGCTGCGTCGGAGCCGCTGGCGACCCCGCCCATCCCGACGACCGGGATCGCGACGCGCGCCGCGACCGCCGCCACCTGCTCGACCGCGATCGGCCGCACCGCCGCGCCCGACAGGCCGCCGGTGCGGCCGCCGAGCCACGGCTCGCGCGTCACCGGGTGCAGCGGCATCCCCTTCAGCGTGTTGATCAGCGAGACGCCGTCGGCGCCGGAGGTCTCAGCAGCCGCGGCGACCGCCGCGGGGTCGGTCGCGGTCGGACTCAGCTTCGCGATCAGCGGCTTGGCGGTCAGCGGGCGGACGTGCTCGACGGTCGCGGCGGTCTCGCCGGCGTCGGCGCCGACCAGCGTGCCGGTCTCGACGTTCGGGCAGGAGAGGTTGAGCTCGATCAGCGCGACCTCGTCGCGGGCGCCGATCGCCTCGACGAGCGCGGCGAGCTCGGCGTGGTCGAAGCCCATCACCGAGACGCAGAGCGGCACCGGCAGCGCCGCGAGCTGGGGCAGGTCCGACTCCAGGAAGCGCGCGAGGCCCTTGTTCGGCAGGCCGATCGAGTTGACCATGCCGCTCGGGGTCTCCCAGAGCCGCGGCGGCGGGTTGCCCTGACGCGGCGCGAGCGTGATCGTCTTCGAGACGAAGCAGTCGAACGGGAACCGCTCGAGCAGCTCGGCGCCGAACGCGCGCCGGGCGGCGATCGCGTCGAACGTGCCGGAGCCGTTGAGGATCGGGCCGCGCAGCTCGACGCCGCAGAGGTAGGTCGTCATGCCGACACCAGCCGGGCGGCGTCGAAGACGGGCCCGTCGACGCAGACGCGCTCGTAGCCGTCGACGGTCGGGACGACACAGCCGAAGCAGGCGCCGTAACCGCAGGCCATCCCGGCCTCGAGCGCGAGCTGGGCGGGCACGCCGCGCTCGTCGCAGAGCGCCTTGACGGCGTCGAGCATCGGCTCGGGGCCGCAGGCGTAGACGGTGGCGTGCCGGTCGTCGGTCGAGCGCCTCGCGCAGCGGCTCGGTCACCAGCGCGCGGCGACCGACCGAGCCGTCGTCGGTGCACAGCTCCGGGACGCCGGCGAACAGCGCGGCCGCCTCGGCGTGGCCGGCCGAGCGGAAGCCGAGCAGGACCGGCGCCTCGACGCCGCCGGCGCGCAGCTCGTCGTCCCAGCAGAGGATCGGCGCGGCGCCGATCCCGCCGCCGACGAGCAGCGGGCGACGCCCGTCCTCCGGCGCCGCGAAGCCGAGCCCGAGCGGACCGAGCAGCGCCAGCGGGTCGCCCTCCGCCAGCTCGCCGAGCCGGCGCGTGCCGGGCCCGACGTCCTCGAGCAGGAACGACAGGTCGGCGCCCTGGCCGCCGGGCAGCGGCCGGACGCGGGCGAACGAGAAGGCGCGCGGCAGGTAGGGCCGCTCGTCCGTGTCCCCCACCCCAGCGCTCGCCCGCGGCGAGCATGTAGAACTGGCCGGGGCGCGGCTCGGCCGGGCCGATCGGGTCGCGCGCGACGATCAGGTCGTAGGCGCCGATCCGCTCGACGCGCTTGACCTCGGCGATCCGCCGCTCCGGCGGGGCGAGCGTGCGCCGCTCAGCCGGCATTCGCGGTCGCCTCGCCGCGCGCGCCCGCGTGCGGGGCGCCGCCGGCGCGCTGGGTGCCGTGCAGCTCCTGGAGCGGGATCGGCTCGTCGCTGCCGGAGAGGTTGGCGCGGATCGCGCGCTGGGCGGCCGAGGCCCCGCTCATCGTCGTGACGCACGGGATCCCGCGGGCGATCGCGGCGCGCCGGATCTCGTAGCCGTCGGCGCGCGCGCCGGACCCGGTCGGCGTGTTGATCACGAGGTCGACCTCGCCGGCCTCGATCCGCTCGACGACGTTCGGCGAGCCCTCGGTCAGCTTCTTGATCCGCTCGACCGGCACGCCCATCCGGCGGATCGCCTGCGCGGTGCCGCCGGTGGCGAGCACCTCGAAGCCGAGGTCGTGCAGCGACGCGGCGAGCTGGGTCGCGCTCGACTTGTCGCCGTCGGTGACGCTGATGAAGACGGTCCCGCCGCTCGGGAGCTGCGCGCCGGCGGCGGCCTGCGCCTTGCCGAACGCGGCCGGGTAGTCGGCGGCGATGCCCATCACCTCGCCGGTCGACTTCATCTCCGGGCCCGAGCAGGGCGTCGGCGCGCGGGAAGCGGCCGAACGGCAGCACGGCCTCCTTGACCGAGACGTGCCCCGGATGCGCGGGCAGCGCCACGTCGATGTCGGCGCAGCCGCTCGCCGAGCATCAGCCGACAGGCGAGCTTCGCCAGCGGCACGCCGACGGCCTTCGAGACGAACGGCACGGTGCGCGACGCGCGCGGGTTGGCCTCGATCACGTACAGCTCGTCGTTGCCGAAGACCGCGAACTGGATGTTGATCAGCCCGACCACGCCGAGGCTGAGCGCGATCCGGCGCGTCGCGTCCTCGACCTGGGCGAGCATGTCCGGGCCGAGCGACATCGCCGGGATCACGCAGGCCGAGTCGCCGGAGTGGACGCCGGCCTCCTCGACGTGCTGCATGATCGCGCCGATCTCCGCCGTCTCGCCGTCGCAGAGCGCGTCGACGTCGACCTCGATCGCGTCCTCGAGGAAGCGGTCGAGGAAGATCGTCGCCCTCGGGCCGCTCGCCGTCGGCGGTCCGCTCGAGGTAGCTGGCGAGGCCGTCGCGGGAGTAGCAGATCTCCATCGCGCGGCCGCCGAGCACGTAGCTCGGGCGGACGAGCAGCGGGTAGCCGACGTCGTCGGCCGCGCGCAGCGCCTCCTCGGGCGAGGACGCGGTCGCGTACGGCGGGCTCTTGAGGTCGAGCTCGTCGAGCAGCGCGCCGAAGCTCGGCCGGTCCTCGGCGCGGTGGATCGACTCGACCGGCGTGCCGAGCAGCTTCACGCCCGCGTCGGTCAGCCCCTGCGCCAGCTTCAGCGGCGTCTGGCCGCCGAACTGGACGATCACGCCCTCCGGCCGCTCGACCTCGATCACGCCGAGCACGTCCTCGAGCGTCAGCGGCTCGAAGTAGAGCCGGTCGGAGGTGTCGTAGTCGGTCGAGACCGTCTCGGGGTTGCAGTTGACCATCACCGCGTCGCGGCCGGACGCGCGCACGGTCATCGCGGCGTGGACGCAGCAGTAGTCGAACTCGATCCCCTGGCCGATCCGGTTCGGGCCGGAGCCGAGGATCACGACCGAGGCGTTGTCGCCGCGGCGGACCTCGTGGCGCGGGCCGTCGGGGCCCGGGCGCTCCCAGCCGGAGTAGTAGTACGGCGTCGCGGCCTCGAACTCCGCGGCGCAGGTGTCGACCGACTTGAACGTGCGGACGAGGCCGGCCTCGGGGTCCTCCCCGCGCGCGATCGCCGTCATCTCGGCCACGTACCAGGGGTCGATCCGCGTGCGCGCGCACAGCTCCGCGTCCGACACGCCGCGCCGGACGGCCTCGAACAGCAGCTCGTAGCGGTCGTGGGCCGGGGTCTCGAGCGCGGTCAGCAGCGCCTCGGTGTCCTCCGGCGGCGTCGGCACGACGTCGATCTCGCGCGAGCGCATCGCCTTCACGAACGCCTGCTTGAAGGTGCGGCCGATCGCCATCGCCTCGCCGACCGACTGCATGTAGGTCGACAGCGTGCCGTCGGCGCCGGGGAACTTCTCGAACGCGAAGCGCGGCCACTTGACGACGACGTAGTCGATCGTCGGCTCGAAGCTCGCCGGCGTGACCTTGGTGATGTCGTTGTCGATCTCGTCGAGCGCGTAGCCGACGGCCAGCCGCGCGGCGATCTTGGCGATCGGGAAGCCGGTCGCCTTCGACGCCAGCGCCGACGAGCGCGAGACGCGCGGGTTCATCTCGATCACGACGATCTCGTCGGTCGCCGGGTTGACCGCGAACTGGATGTTCGAGCCGCCGGTCTCGACGCCGACCGCGCGGATCACCGCGATCGCCTGGTCGCGCAGCAGCTGGTACTGGCGGTCCGTCAGCGTCTGCTGCGGCGCGACGGTGACCGAGTCGCCGGTGTGGACGCCCATCGGGTCGATGTTCTCGATCGAGCAGACGATCACGACGTTGTCGTTGTGGTCGCGCATCACCTCGAGCTCGAACTCGCCCCAGCCGATCACCGACTCCTCGACCAGCACCTGGCCGATCGGGCTCGCGGCGAGCCCCTCGCCGACGATCTGGTGGAACTCGGCCTCGCTGTAGGCGATGCCGCCGCCCTCGCCGCCCATCGTGAAGCCGGGACGGATGATCGCCGAGCGGCCCGCCCAGTCCTCGCCTGAGCCGGCGGCCGGCAGGCCGATCTGCGGCAGCGCGGCGAGCGCCGCGGCGAGCGTCGAGACGGCCTCCGAGCGCGCGGTGCGCAGCCCCGCGGCGGCCATCGTGTCCTTGAACAGGTCGCGGTCCTCGGCGCGCTGGATCGCGTCGTAGTCGGCGCCGATCAGCTCGACGCCGTAGCGCTCGAGCGTGCCGTCGTCGGTCAGGTCGCGCGCCAGGTTGAGCGCGGTGCCGCCGCCGAGCGTCGGCAGCAGCGCGTCCGGGCGCTCGCGCTCGATCACGCGCGCCACCGACTCCGGGCAGCAGCGGCTCGATGTAGGTCGCGGTCGCGAACTCGGGGTCGGTCATGATCGTCGCCGGGTTCGAGTTGACGAGCACGACCTCGTAGCCCTCCTCGAGCAGGACCTTGCAGGCCTGCGCGCCGGAGTAGTCGAACTCGGCCGCCTGGCCGATCACGATCGGGCCGGAGCCGATCACGAGGATCTTGCGGATGTCGGTGCGCTTGGGCATCAGACGGTCTCCACCATCCGCAGGAAGCGGTCGAAGAGGTACAGGCGTCGTGCGGGCCGGGGCCGGCCTCCGGGTGGTACTGGACAGTCGCGCCGCGGCACGTCGCGCAGCACCAGCCCCTCGACCGTGCGGTCGTAGAGGTTCACGTGCGACAGCTCGGCGGCGCCGAAGTCGGTGTCCCAGCGGACCGGCTCGTCGGTCTCGATCGTGCGCGCGCCGTCGGGCCCGACGACCGCGAAGCCGTGGTTCTGGCTGGTGATGTCGATCCGTCCCGGTCTCGAGGTCCTTGACCGGGTGGTTGGCGCCGCGGTGGCCGAACGGCAGCTTGTAGGTCTCGAGGCCGATCGCCCGGCAGAGCAGCTGGTGGCCGAGGCAGATGCCGAACACCGGCACGCTTGCCGACCAGCTCGCGGACGGTGTCGACGACGTAGTCGAGCGCGGCCGGGTCGCCGGGTCCGTTGGCGAGGAAGACGGCGTCGGGCGTCGCGCGCCAGCAGCTCCTCGGCGCTGGTCGTGCACGGGTGCAGCTCGAGCCGCACGCCGCGCTCGCGCAGGTTGCGGACGATCGAGTCCTTGATGCCGGTGTCGATCGCCACGATCGTCGGGCCCGCGGCGTCGCCGCGGGTCGAGCAGCACCGGCTCCGCTCGGGGTGACCTCGCGCGCCAGGTCGCGCGCCGGCCATCGGCGGCTCGGCCGCGATCAGCTCGCGCGCCTCGGACTCCGGCAGCTCGCCGGGGAAGACGCCGCCGCGCATCGCGCCCGGTCGCGGATGTGGCGCACCAGCGCGCGCGTGTCGACGCCGCTGATCGCCGGGACGCCGCAGTCGGCGCAGCCAGGTCGAGCCAGCCGCCCTCGGCGTGCGGGGCGTCCTCGCGGTCGATGCCCTCGCGCATCACGACCGCCCGGGCGTGGACGCGAGTCGGACTCCATCGCCTCGGCGCAGACGCCGTAGTTGCCGATCAGCGGGTAGGTGAAGACGATCATCTGGCCGCGGTAGCTGGGGTCGGTGACCGACTCCTGGTAGCCGGACATCGCGGTGTTGAAGACGACCTCGCCGGTGGCCGCCAGCGGCGCGCCGACCGCGTCGCCGTCGAAGCGGGTGCCGTCCTCGAGCAGCAGGTAGGCGGCGCTCACCGAACAGCCTCGATCGCGAACGAGCGCTCGCGGTAACGCCACCGCGCCGGCGGCGATCGTCATCCGTACGCGCCCGGTCAGCCGCCGGCCGGCGAACGCGCAGTTCGCCGAGCGGCTCTCGTAGCCGGCCTCGCCGACCTCCCAGTCCGCGTCGAGGTCGACCAGGCAGACGTTCGCCGGCGCGCCCTTGGCGAGCGTCGGCACGACGAGGCCGAACGGCTCCATGCCGGCGGTCATCCGCTCGACGACCAGGCCGAGCGTCGAGGATGCCGGGCAGCACGAGGTCGGTGTGGAGCGCCGCGAACGCCGTCTCGAGCCCGGTCACGCCCATCGGCGCGAGCCTCGAACGGCTCCTCCTTCTCCTCGCGCGAATGCGGCGCGTGGTCGGTCGCGATGCAGTCGATCACGCCGGAGCGCAGGCCGTCGATCAGCGCCTGGCGGTCGTCCTCGGTGCGCAGCGGCGGGTTCATCTTGAAGTGCGTGTCGAGCGAGCGGACCGCCTCGTCGGTCAGCAGCAGGTGGTGCGGCGACGCCTCGGCGGTCACCTTGACGCCGGCCGCCTTGGCGCGGTCGAGCACCTCGACGGTCTCGCCGAGCGGAGACGTGCTGGACGTGGATGCGACCCGTCCTCGTAGCCGGCGATCGCGCAGTCGCGCGCGACCATCGTCGACTCCGAGATCGACGGGATGCCGGCGAGCCCGAGCACCGCCGAGACCTCGCCCTCGTGCATCACGCCGCCGTCGGACAGCGTCGGGTCCTCCTCGTGCAGCGCGAGCACGCAGCCGGCGAGCCGCTGGTAGCTGCAGCGCGTGGCGCAGGATCCCGGCCGAGCGGACCGGCAGCCCGTCGTCGGTGAAGCCGGCCGCGCCGGCGTCGGCCAGCTCGGCCATCTCGGTCAGCTGCTCGCCCTGCATGCCGCGCGTGATCGACGCGATGAAGCCGATCGGGATCGCGCGCCTCGGCGCGGGCGCGCTCGCGCAGCGAGCGCAGGATCGGCGCCGAGTCGACGACCGGGTCGGTGTTCGGCATCGCGAGGATCGCGCAGTAGCCGCCCGCGGCCGCCGAGCGCGGTGCCGGTCTCGATGTCCTCCTCGTCCTCGCGGCCGGGCGTGCGCAGGTGGACGTGCGGGTCGACGAAGGCCGGGAAGGCGTGCAGCCGCTCGGCGTCGACGACCTCGGCCCCCTCGGGCGCGTCGAGCGTGCCGGGCGGGCCGATCTCGGCGATCTCGCCGTCGCGGATCAGCATGTCGCCGGCCTCGTCGAGCCCGACGCGCGGGTCGAGCAGCTGGGCGCCGCGGATCAGGACCGTGGCGTCGGGGACCGGAGCGCGGTCGAGCCGCCCGCCTCCGGCGCGCTCGAAGTCGCGTTCAGCTTGCTCACGCGGCGGGTCCTGCTCGGTCGGCTCGTCGCTCGGCAGGCGCTGGCCGGCGTTCGGCCGCCGCCCTGGCCGGCGGTCAGAAGCTCGTAGAGCACCGCCATCCGCACGACGACGCCGGACTCGACCTGCTCGACGATCAGCGCCTGCGGCGAGTCGATCACCTCGGCCGACAGCTCGACGCCGCGGTTGACCGGCCCCGGGTGCATCAGCAGCTGGTCGCGGTCCGAGGCGGCGGCCGTCGATCTGGTAGCGGGCGGCGTACTCGCGCAGCGACGGCACGAAGGTCGCCCTTCATCCGCTCGCTGCTGCATCCGCAGCGCGTAGACGACGTCGGCCTCGCCGAGGTCGTCGAGCGTGTGGCGGACCTCGCAGCCGAGCGCCTCGATCCCGCGCGGGATCAGCGTCGGCGGGCCGCAGACCGTGACCTCGCAGCCCATCCGCGCGAAGGCCAGGATGTCGGAGCGCGCGACGCGGCTGTGCAGCACGTCGCCGACGATCCAGACGCTTCAGGCCGTCGAGCGAGCCGAGTGCGGCGGCGCAGCGTGTAGAGGTCGAGCAGCGCCTGGGTCGGGTGCTCGTGCTTGCCGTCGCCGGCGTTGACCACCGACGGCGGCGCGTCCAGCGCGCCGACCAGCGCGGCGGCGCCGGCGTGCGGCGAGCGGATCACGATCGCGGCCGGGTCGTAGGCCGAGAGCGTCTGGACCGTGTCCTTGAGCGACTCGCCCTTGTCGACCGAGCGAGCCGCTGGCTGATCGATCACGAGGTCGGCCGACAGGCGCTTGGCGGCGAGCTCGAACGAGGAGCTGGTGCGCGTCGAGGACTCGTAGAAGAGGTTGACGACGGTGCGGCCGCGCAGCGTCGGGACCTTCTTGATCTCGCGCCCGGAGACCTCGGCGAAGCTCTCGGCGCGGTCGAGGATGCGCTCGATGTCCTCGCGGTCAGAGTCCGTCGATCGAGAGCAGGTGTCGCTTCACGCCGTCGGTACCTCCGATCGTGATGTCGGCGCCGGACACGATCGTCACCTCGTCGGCGCCGTCGAGCTCCTCGACGCGCACGTTGACGCGCTCGCTCGCGCGCGGTCGGCAGGTTCTTGCCGACGTAGTCGGGGCGGATCGGCAGCTCGCGGTGGCCGCGGTCGGCGAGCACGGCGAGCTGGACGCGGCGCGGCCGGCCGTAGTCGAAGAGCGCGTCGATCGCGGCGCGCACCGTGCGGCCGGTGAAGAGCACGTCGTCGACCAGCACGACGGTCGTCTCCGTCGAGCGGGAAGTCGATGTGCGAGGCGTGGACGACCGGGCTGCGCGTCGCCGCCTGGCGCGCAGCCGACGTCGTCGCGGTAGAAGGAGATGTCGACGTCGCCGAGCGGGACCGGCTCGCCGACGAGCTCGGCGACCTGCGTCGCGCAGGCGGGCGGCGAGCAGCGCGCCGCGGCGGTGGATGCCGACGATCGCGAGTCGGGTCGCCGCCGTTGCGCTCGACGATCTCGTGAGCGATCCGCACGAGCGTGCGCGCGCACGTCGTCGCGGTCGAGGACGACCTTCTGGCTCACTGCGATCCGCCCCTTCCTGGCCTCACGGGACCGGGTTAAAGAGCTGCGCAGCGAATGTAGCAGCGCGTCGGATGGTGTCAGTCGTCGAGCGCGCGCCGTGGATCGGGCTCGCCGCGCTCCGGGAACGGGATCTCGATCGCGTCGAAGTCGCGCGGGACGATCGTGTCGCTCGAAGACGGCGCGCGCCTCGTCGCGCAGCTCGCGGCCGGGTAGCGCGTCGAGACGTGCGTCAGCGCCAGCAGCGCGACGTCGGCGTCGGCGGCCAGCATCGCGCGGCCTGGCGGCGCGGTCGAGTGGCCGGTCTCGCGGGCGCGGTCGCGCTCCTCGTCGCTGAACGTCGCCTCGTGGACGAGCAGGTCGGCGCCGTGGCGGCCATCGCCGCGCGTCATGTCGCACGGCGCGGTGTCGCCGGAGAAGACGAGCTTGCGGCCGCGCCGAGCCTCGCCGATCACCTGCTCGGGCGCACCCCGCCGCTTCCGACCGTCTCGCCGCGCTGGAGCCGGCCGAAGTCCGGGCCGGGCGCGACGCCGAGCTCGCGCGCCCGCGCCTCGTCGAAGCGTCCGGGACGGTCGTCCTCGACCAGCGCGTAGCCGTACGCCGGCCGCGGTGGGCGACGGAGAACGGCCTCGATCGCGTAGCCGTCGCGCTCGAGCTGGTCGCCGGGGCTCGAGCTCGTCGACGCGGATGTCGAAGCCGAGCTTGCCGATCAGCGGCGCTGCAGCACCTTGAAGAGCTGCGCGCAGCCCGGGCGGTCCGTAGACGTGCAGCGGCCGTTCGCGGCCGCGCAGTCCGAAGGTCTTGAGCATCCCGGGCAGCCCGAGCACAGTGGTCGGCGTGGAAGTGCGTGATGAAGACGTCGTCGAGGTCGACCAGGCCGACCGAGCGCAGCAGCTGCCGCTGCGTGCCCTCGCCGCAGTCGATCAGCACCCGCTCGCCGCCGCGCCGGACCAGCGTCGCGGGCAGCCCGCGGCGGGCGGTCGGCGCCGAGCCGGCGGTGCCGAGGAAGACGACGTCGAGGTCCATCGGGGCGGGAGGCTATCCCGCGCGGCGGGCCGTGACGCCTGCCGCGCGGCCTCAGGGCTGGAGCAGGATCTTGAAGGCGCCGTCCTGCTTCTTCTGGAAGATCTCGTAGGCGTGCGGGGCCTCGTCGAGCGGCAGGTGGTGGGTCGCGAAGCCGTCGACGCCGAGCGGGTCGCCTCGTCGCTGAGCAGCGGCAGGATGTCGTCGACCCAGCGCCGGACGTTCGCCTGGCCCATCCGCAGCGTGATCTGCTTGTCGAACAGCTGCAGCATCGGCATCGGGTCGATCGCGCCGCCGTAGACGCCGGAGAGCGAGATCGTGCCGCCGCGGCGGACGATGTCGATCGCGGCGTGCAGCGCCGAGAGCCGGTCGACGCCGGCCTTCTCCATCAGCCTCTGCGGCGACCGCGTCGGGCAGGCAGCCGGCCATCGTCTGGGCGAGCTTGCCGACCGGCGCGCCGTGGGCCTCCATGCCGACCGCGTCGATCACGCTGTCGGGGCCGCGGCCGTCGGTCAGCTCGCGGATCGCGTCGGCGCAGGTCGTCCTGCGTGCTCGAGGTCGAGCGCGTCGACGCCGTGGCCGCGGGCGCGCTCGAGCCGCTCGGGCACGAGGTCGACGCCGATCACCTGCCCGGCGCCGCGGTGCTGGGCGATCCGGCAGCACATGTCGCCGATCGGGCCGAGGCCGAGCACGCAGACGCTGCCGCCCTCCGGCACGTCGGCGTACTCGACGGCCTGCCAGGCCGTCGGCAGCACGTCGGAGAGGTAGACGAAGCGGTCGTCGGGCGGGCCCTCCGGCACCTTGATCGGGCCGTAGTCGCCGTACGGCACGCGCAGGCACTCCGCCTGGCCGCCGGGCACCTGGCCGTAGAGCTTGGTGTAGCCGAACAGCGCGGCGCCGGTGCCGTGCTCGTGGACCTGGGTCGTCTCGCACTGCGACTGCAGCCCCTGCTCGCACATGAAGCAGTGGCCGCAGGAGATGTTGAACGGGACGACGACGCGGTCGCCGGCGCGATCGGCCGTCACCTCGGCGCCGACCTCCTCGACGATCGCCCATCGGCTCGTGGCCGAGGATGTCGCCCGGCGTCGATGAACGGCGCCCAGCACCTCGTACAGGTGCAGGTCGGAGCCGCAGATGCCCGACGAGGTGACCCGCACGATCGCGTCGGTCGGCTGCTCGATCGTCGGGTCCGGGACGTTCTCCACCCGGACGTCGCGCTTGCCCTGCCAAGTCACTGCCTTCATCGCTCTCAGGTCCTCTCGCCTCGAATCCGATGTCCGCTCGCCCTACCCGTGGGCGGCATGGCGAAACCGCGCGATCGCGCTGGCGACCGGAACGGGTGTAGGGACCGTGCACCTGGGTAGGCGCGAGTCAAAGCGACGAAGGGAGCAGACATGAGCAAGACGGCACGGGAGGTCATGACGGGCGATGCCAAGTGCATCGGGGAGAACGACACGGTCGCCGACGCCGCGAAGCGGCTCGCCGAGCTGGACGTCGGCTCGATGCCGATCTGCGGCGAGGACGACCGGCTCAAGGGCATGCTGACCGACCGCGACATCGTCGTGAAGGTGCTCGCCGAGGGCCGCGACCCATCGTCGACGAAGGCCGGCGAGCTCGGCGAGGGCAAGCCGGTGACGATCGGCGCCGACGACCCGATCGACGAGGCGATCCGCACCATGAAGGATCACCAGGTGCGGCGGCTGCCGGTGATCGACGGTCGCCGGCTGGTCGGCATCGTCAGCCAGGCCGACGTGGCCAAGGCCGCCGACGAGCGGCAGATCGGCGAGCTTGTCGAGGCCATCTCAGCCGGCTGACGACGCGTAGCCGGGTTTTCGCGCGCGAGTCGCAGGGCATGCGGCTCGGATGGAAGGCGATCGCATCGCGGAGCGCTTCGACGCGGTCGAGCCCTTCACCGTCGGGATCGAGGAGGAGGTCATGCTGCTCGATCCCGAGACGCTCGAGCTCGACCGCCGTCGCGCCGGCGCTGGTCGCTCGACGCTCGCCGGCGATCCGCTGGCGCCGAAGCTCGAGCTGCCGGCGAGTCAGGTGGAGCTCGTGTCGGCGCCGGCGACCCACGGTCGCCGAGGCGATCGCCGACGCTCGCCGACGGCCGACGCGCGCTGCTCGCCGCCTGCTCGGGGATCGCCCGCCCGGCGGTCGCGGGCGCGCACCCGTTCAGCCCCACCGACGGTGAGCTCAACGGCGGCGCGCGCTACGACCGCATCGGCGTCGGAGTACGGCTGCGGTCGGCGCGTCGCCAGCTGCGTCTGCGCGCTCCAGGTGCACGTCGCCGTCGGCGGCGCCGACCGGACGCTCGCGGTCTACAACGCGCTGCGGGCCGAGTCTGCCGGCGCTCGCGGCGCTGGCGGCCAACGCGCCGTTCCACGAGGGTCGCGACTCGCGGTCTCGCGTCGGTCCGGCCGATGCTCGCGCGCCTGCTACCGCGCCAGGGCATCGCCGCCGCCGATCGCGAGCTGGGGCGAGCTGCGGGGGCGACCTCGCGCTGGGGCGCGACGACGGGACGCGTCCCGGAGCCGGCGTCGTGGTGGTGGGAGCTGCGCCCGCACCTCGGCTACGGGACGCTCGAGCTGCGCGTCCCCGACGCCCAGACCACGCTCGCCGACGCGGCGGCCGTCGCGGCGGTCGCCCACGCCTCGCCGTCGGCCTCGCCGAGCGCCACGACGCCGGTGAGCGCTTCGCGTCGCCGGCGACCTGGCGGATCGACGAGAACCGCTGGGTCGCCGCCCGTCACGGTGTCGACGGCGCCTTCGCCGACCCGTTCAGCGGCGCGGTCGTGCCGGTTCGCGACCACCTCGAGCGGCTGCTCGACCGGCTCGCGCCGGTCGCCGTGCGCCTCGGGCGCGCCGCGGCAGCTGGAGACCGCGCGCGCGCTTGCGCGCCGCAACGGAGCGCTCGCCCAGCGCGCCGTGCTCGCCGAGCGCGGCGCGCCGCGGACTCGCCGCGCTGGCTCGCCGACCGTTCCTCGACGAGCGGCTCGACGCCCGCCGATGGAGTGATCGAGCGGGTAACGTGCCCGTCCATGCGCTCGCTGCCGCCGCGCGCGGCCCGCTCACCGAAGCGCTGTTCGAGGCCCTCCGCCAGCCGCCGGACACGCTGCCCCGCGCGTGTCCGCTGCCGCCGGCGTCCGCTCCGGACGCCGCTCGCCGACGAGGACCTCCAGCTCGCGCTCTACCTCTGCTACGAGCTGCACTACCGCGGCCTGCCGGGCGTCGACGACGCGCTGGGAGTGGGAGCCCGACGCTGCTGCGCGCTGCGCGCGCGAGCTCGAGGACCGCTTCGAGGCGGCGCTGCTCGACGCGGTCGGCCGCGCCCGCCGAGGCCGCCGGCGCCCGAGCGAGATGGACCTCGCGCTGCGCGCGATCGCCGACGCCGACGACGGCCCGTCGCTGTCGCGCTACGTCGAGCGCGAGGCGACGCGTCGAGCAGCTCCGCGAGTTCGTCGTCCACCGCTCGGCCTACCAGCTCAAGGAGGCCGACCCGCACTCGTGGGCGCTCCCGCGGCTGCACGGCGGCGCCGAAGGCCGCGCTCGTCGAGATCCAGGCCGACGAGTACGGCGGCGGCCGCGCCGAGCGCGATCCACGCGACGCTGTTCGCCGACGGCGATGGACGCGCTCGGGCTCGACTCCGACGCTACGGCGCCTACCTCGACCGCGATCCCCGGCGTGACGCTGGCGACCGTCAACCTGATGTCGCTGCTTCGGGCTGCACCGGCGCTGGCGCGGCGCGATCGTCGGCCACCTCGCCCTGTTCGAGATGACGTCGTCGATCCCGAACCGGCGCTACGCCGACGGGCTGCGCCGGCTCGGGCTTCGGCGAGCGCGGCGACGGACTTCTTCGACGAGCACGTCGAGGCCGACGCGGTGCACGAGAACATCGCGGCCGTCGACCTCGCCGGCGGCCTCGCGCGCCAGGAGCCCGCGCTGGCGCCGACATCCTCTGGGGCGCGCGCGCCCTCGTCGCGCTCGACGCCCGCTGGGCTGCCGCGGTGCTCGATGCCTGGAGCCGCGACGACAGCTCCCTGCGCGCCCCGGCGACTGTCGACCGGTCGCTGACCGCCAGCGTCTAGCCCGCGCGAGGGGCGAAGCGCGCTACCCCGCCGGCCGCGGCTCGGCCTCGCTCGGCGCGCGAAAGCCCGCGACCTTGTGCGTGCCGTCGCAGAACGGCTTGATCCGCGACCGCCCGCAGCGGCAGAGCGCGACGACCTTGCGGCCAACGTCGATCTCGCGCCCGTGCATGTCCTGCAGCCGGATCGGTCCCCGGACGAGCAGCGGGCCGTCGCGGTACGGCGTGATCGTGGCGATCTCGTGGTCCATCGGCGGTCGGGCCTCCCGTGGCGGCATGGCGATCCGTGGGTCGTTACCCAGCACGCGCGTGTCCCACTCCGAGGTTTGACATCTCGCGTGCGGGTACCCGATGGCGCAACCCCACGCCAAGGAGTGACCGCCGTGATTCTGCGTATCGACCGACTCCAAGCCGAGCTGCCGCCGCCGTCCGATCCCGATCCAGCGGGCGCCGCCGTCGTCCAGGAGCTGCTGGGCGGCAAGTTCGGCGAGATGTCGACCTTCATGAACTACACGTTCCAGTCGTTCAACTTCCGCGCCCGCCAGGGCGCGCGGCCGTTCTACGACCTCGTCGCGAACATCGCCGCCGAGGAGTTCGGCCACATCGAGCTCGTCGCGACCGCGATCAACACGATGCTGACCGGCGCGGCCCGAGCAGGGCGAGGCTGCCGAAGCCCGGCCGATCTGCGCAACCCGCAGCACTTCGCTCGCCGGCGGCGCGGGCGACGCTGCGTCCAGGACTCGAACGGCAAGCCGTGGAACGGCGACTACGTCATCTCGACCGGCGACCTCGTCGAGGACCTGACGCACAACTTCTTCCTCGAGACCGGCGCGCGCAACGGCAAGCTCAAGGTCTACGAGATGGTCGACCATCCGGCGGCGCGCGCGCTGACCGGCTACCTGCTCGTCCGCGGCGGCGTCCACCAGGTCGCCTACGCCCGCGCGGTCGAGAACCTGACCGGCGCCGACCTGATCGAAGCTGTTCCCGGCGCCGCGCATCCCGACCGACAAGATCCCCGAGTGCCAGCCGCACATCGAGCAGGGCGAGCACCCGAAGCTCTACCGCTTCTCGCCGAGCGACTACAACGAGCTGGCCGCGGTCTTCAACGGCCCGCACCCGGAGACCGGCGACGAGCTCGAGGTCGTCGACGAGCCGCCGGAGGGCGTCCCGCCGTACGACCTGCCGGCCGCAGGAGGGCGTCTTCGCGCCCGACTACGCCGCCGAGGAGATCGCCGAGATCGCACGCAAGCTGCGCGAGAAGGCCGGCCTCGGCGACGAGCCGACGGGCGTGGTGGCCAACGACGGCTAGGCGGACCAGGCGGCCGCGGTGCGCTCGCCGACCGCGTCGCCATGGATCCGCTGCAGGTTGCGCCCGCCGCGGGCGAAGGTCTCGGCCACCGCGGCGGGCACCTCGTCCGCCCCGAACGGACGGTCGAGCCAGCGCGTCGGTCTGACGTGATGGATGCCGACGGTGCGCGCGGCGGGCGAGGCGTCGTAGCGCCAAGGCCCGGCGATCCGTCCAAGGCGGTAGGAGCCATCCCCGACCCGCGTCCAGACGAACGCGCCGTCGGGCAGCGCCGCGAAGCGATGCAGGTTCCGGCCGGCCTTGGCGCCGTGCGCGTCGGTCGCGGCCGCCACCGCGTCGTCCAGCGAGCCGGGCACCACGGGCAGCGCGTCGCCGATCCCGACCATCCCCTTGGCCAGGCCGAGCTCCGCGCCCGCGCCCGGCCGGGCATCGAGGTCGCGCGCCCGCATCGGGGCTCGGTAGACGTCTTCCTCCGGGGAGATCACCCTCCAAGCGCTACCCGCTGGTGCCCGGCGCCTACCTCATCCGCTCAGGGCGCCGATCGCGTCGCCGATCAGCTTCGCGCCGATCAGCAGGCAGATGACCGCCATGATCGCCGCGCTGTTCGACGCCATCCGCTGCTGGAGCCGGTCGAGCAGTCGCCTCGACCGCTCGCCCAGCGCGAAGTAGAGGACGACGGGCGTGGCGACCCCGACGGACGCGAGCGCCGCGAAGACGGCCAGGGCGACAGCCTGGTCGCCGGGCGACGCTCCGGTCTGGGCGATCGCGGCCGCGGCGGCCACGACGAGCCCGAGGTTCTTGGGGGTCACGGCCGCCAGTCCCACCGCGAGCGCGGCCGAGCGCGTCGCGGTGAAGCTGTCGACCGTCTGCATCCACTGCGGCGTCCCGGGCTCGTCGCCGTCACCCGTCCGCCCGCGCCACTGCCGTGCCGCGATCGTCAGCAGCAGGACGCCGAGCGCGAGCTTGAGCACGCTGACCCACTCGGCCGGCGAGCCGCCGTCGCTGGCGTCGGCCCCACCGGACAGCGCGAGCACGGCGCCGCCGACGGCGAGGATGCCCACAGCCAGCCGACGACGAAGGCGGGACCGTTCGAGCGGGCACGCGGGGTCCCGAGCATCAACACGATGCCGACGATCGGGATCGGGCTCAGCCCCACCGCGACGCCGAGCGCCAGAACCTGCCCGATCGCGTCTCCCACAGGACCCCTTCTCGCCGCCGCCAGTGCCAACGGAGCTAGCATCGCACCGATGCCCGACGGTGGTGAGGGAACCCGGACCGAGCTCGCCGTCGAGCGGACGATGCTCGCCTGGTGGCGAACGGCCCTCACGGCGCTCGCCGTCGCGCTCGCGGTCGGCCGCCTGCTGCCGGAGGCTCACCTCCGACGAAACGACCTGGCCCTACGTCGCGCTTGGCCTCGGCTTCGCCGCCTACGCGATCGCGCTCCTGATCTACGGCAGCGTCCGCCACGGCCGCCGGTCGGGTCAGCCCTCCGCGGCCATGCTGCTCACGGCCACCGGCGGCGTCCTGCTCGGCCTCGCGACGGCCGCGTTGATCGCCGCCACCTGAGCGAAAGCCCTATCCTCGGCCGCACATACGCGCCCGTAGCTCAGTGGATAGAGCGCTTGCCTCCGGAGCAAGAGGTCGCTGGTTCGAATCCAGCCGGGCGCGTCAGTCGGCGAGAGCCACCCGGCCCGGGGGCTCAGCTCAGCGGCTGCAGCCGCGTCTTCTCGACGTGCGCGAGCTTGCGCCGCAGGCGCTTGTACTGGCGCTTCTGCTCGGGGGTGCGCTTGTGGCCCTTGTAGGCGAGGTTGACGCGCTCGAGCGGGTCGTGCTTGAGGTCGTACATCTCCCACTGGTCGGGCACCTTGCCGTTGGCGTCGTAGTAGCGCGCGAGCTTGTAGCGCTGCTCGCGGATGCTGACGATGTGGTTCGGCGGCTGCGGGTAGGGCCCGCTCGACTGGCCGGACTGGTAGTCGTCGTAGGTGAAGACGGTGTAGTCCTGCGGCGGCTTCGGTCGGCGAGCGGCTGAGGATCTGGTCCGAGTAGTCGACCCCCTGCCAGTCGTCGCGCGCGGCGGCCGGCGCGCCGACCAGGCTCGCCAGCGTCGGCAGGAAGTCGACGTGCGAGACGAGCGCATCGTTGCGTCTCGCGGCTTCTTGAACAGGCGCGGGTTCGAGTAGACGAGCGGGACGCGCATCGTCTCCTCGTAGAAGTTGAAGTTCTTCTGCCGCATCCCGCCGTGGGTGGTGCCCATCTCGCCGTGATCGGCGGTGGCGATCACCAGCGTGTTGTCGAGCAGGCCCGGTCTTCTCGAGCGTGTCGAGGATCTTCACCAGGTACGCGTCCGACGACTTCATCAGGTTGCCGTAGAAGTTCAGGTAGTTGCGCTTCATCTGCGGCGTCGGGATCGGCCCGGACGCGTTGAAGATCCGCAGGAACTGCGCCTGCACGGTCGGCTTGGTCGACAGGTCCTCGTTCGCGGTCGCCGGCAGGCTCGATCTCGCCCTGCAGCCACGAGTCGTCGTAGCCGGCGCTGGCGTAGGTCTTCGGGTAGAACAGCACGTCGTGCGGGTTGACCAGCGAGACGACCATGAAGAACGGCTGGCTCCTGGGCCGCCGCCGAGCTCAGGTACTGGAGCGCGCCCTCGGTGCCGGCCTCCGGCGTGCCCTGCGAGTTCATGAAGCGGCCGTCGTTGTCGTAGATCCCGCCGCCCTCCTCCGGGATGTCCTGGTTGGCGCCCGCGTCCGGCGGATCCCAGCGCGTGAAGCCGTACTGGTTGACGTCGGAGGGCACCCAGGTCGAGCCGTTCGCCGGCTTGATGCAGTGGAACTTCCCCTTGTAGACCGGGGTGTAGCCGGCGGCGGCCGTGACCGTGCGCGGGGTTCTTGAAGCTGGTGGCGAGCTCGACCTGCGGGTACTGCGGCGCCGGCATGTCGCTCCTCGAGCGTGTACTTGACGCCGTGCTGGGCCGGGAAGTAGCCGGACATCAACGTCGAGCGCGCCGGCGAGCACATGCACGCGTTGGTGAACGCGTTGTCGAACGTCATGCCGTGCTGCTGCAGGCGGGTCAGCCCGGGCATGTTGCGCTTCGCCCAGCCGGGCGGGAAGTGCTGGATCGCGCGCTGCTGGTCGGTCATGAAGACGAGCACGTTCATGCCCGCGACCTTGCGCCGCTGTCGGCGCGCGGCGGCCGGGGCGCGCGGCCGCCGCGGCGGCGCTGGCGGCGCCGCCGCCGAGCAGCAGCCCGGCGCCGGCCCGGCCGCGCCCTTCAGCAGGTCGCCGCGGGTGATCCCGTCGCCGCTCGGGTCGCCTTCGGCGAGCTCGCCGTCGCGCTCGTCCGTCATGTCACTCCGTTCCCGCGCGTCCTCGCCGCGGTGACGCGCTTGAAGACGCCGACCGCGTTGCTCTTGAAGGCCGCCGAGTAGACGTACCTGCCGTCGGGGCTGACGGCGACCGAGCTGGCGCCGAGCAGCCCGCGCCCGTGCACGCAGTCGGGCGTCGCGCGAGCGATCACGCAGCCCGGCTCGTCGCGGCTTCTGGATCAGGCCGCCGGTGCTGGCGTCGCGGTCGAAGACGTCGATCGCGCCGGACGTGAACGCCGCCGCGTAGACGCTGGCGCCGTCGGGCGAGACCGCGATCCCCTCCGGGGCGCTGCAGCGTCCGGCCGAGCGAGCAGCCGACCGCCAGCACGTAGATCGCGCAGGCCGAGGTGCCGCTCTGCTGCGTGAGCTGGCCGGTCGTCGCCGTGCGGGTGAACGTGGTGACGCTGTTGCTGAGCAGCGACGTCACGTAGACGTCGCCGTCGTCGGGGCTGACCGCGACCGCGTTGGCGCCGTCGAGCTGCGTGCCGGTCGTGCAGCCGGCGAGCGCGCTGTTGACGATGCAGCCGCGTGCCGTCGGTCGCCTGCGTCAGCGCGCCGGTCGAGGCGTCGCGGGTGAACACGTCGACCGCGTTGCTGACCGCGGCCGCGACGTAGACGTTGTCGCCGTCGGCGCTGACCGCCATGCCCTCCGGGCGAGTCCAGCGCGAGGCCGGTCGCGCAGCCGCTGGTCGGCGCGTTGACGATGCAGCCGGTCGGTGTCGGACGGGCTGCGTGAGTGCGCCGCTGGACGTGTTGCGCGTGAACACCGCGACCGCGTTGCCGGCGAACGCGCCGACGTAGACGTTCTTGCCGTCGGGGCTGACGGCGACGACGTCGGGGCCGTCGAGCGCGCGGCCGGTGGTGCAGCCGGGCGTCGCGCGCGTTGGCGATGCAGCCGCCGCCGCCGGGAAGCTGGGTGAGCGCGCCGGTCGTTGCGGTTGCGGCGGAAGACTGGCGACGGCGTCGCTGACGAGCGAGGTCGCGTAGACGTTCTGCCCGTCGGCGCTGACGGCGACCGAGTTCGGGCCGTCGAGCCCGCGCGCCTTCGCGCAGCCGTTGGCGCCCCTGGCGGCGATGCAGCCGGCGGCGCCCGACGCGCTGGGTCAGCTTGCCGGTGCGCGCGTTGCGCGTGAACACCGCGATCGCGTCGCTGCTCGAGGAGGCGACGTAGACGTTCCTGCCGTCCGGGCTGATCGCGATCGCGTTCGAGCCGAGGAACGGCGCCGGGCCGCCGAGCGCGCGGACGCGCCTGCAGCCCTTCGGCGCCTTCGAGCCCCTGGCCCCCGTCGACCGGTCGACCAGGCAGCCCGCCTTGCCGGGAAGCTGCGCGAGCGACCCGACGGCCGAGACCTGGGGCCGCGCGGGCTTGGTCGCGCCGAGCGCGCCGGCCGGCGCGCAGAGCCCAACAAGGACGAGCGCAACGCAACCCAGCGAGGCGGATGACGGCTTGAGGAGGAAGGAGGCCATGGCACGAGGCCGATGACCACGTGCCCGCACGCTACTTCCCAGCCCGGCCGTCAACGCGGCCGACGGTCCCGATGCGGATGCCCAGCCACGGATAGGTGGCGGCGAACAGCACGTTGTCCTGTGGCTGGAGGCCGACGGCCGAGAGCCACAGCTGGTACGCGGGAGCGTTGGCGATGCCGCCGTGCAGCCGTCGCCAGACACGCCCCTTCGTGGTCCCCAGCGGCGACGGGGTGATCGTGTCGGTCCACTCGACGACGTTGCCGCCCTGGTCGAGCGTCCCCCATGGTGAGGCGGTCCGCGCCTGGCCGACGGTGCTCAGCGAGCCCTGGAAGGCCTTCGCGTAGGTCGCCGAGTCCAACCCGAGCGGGTGTCGTTGTTGATCGACACGAACTCGTCGCGCGGGCCGGCGAGGTCGGTCGCGTGGCTGAAGGCATTGAGCGGCGAGGGCGCCAGGCTGCCCATTCCCTCCCTGGTGAAGCGGTCGACCTGCTCGATGTCGAAGACGAGCGGGAAGCCGTAGACGAAGGCCTCGGCCGCCAGCTCGACTCGCTCGTCCTTCATCGGCTCTCCTTGGGTTCAGGGTCGACCACGACCCGCATCATCGTCGAAGCGTTCGCCGCCATACCTGCGCGAGAGTACTCTCGCGCAGGGATTGCCAACGCCGGGCGGGCGGGCTACGTTGCTCCCGCGTGTCGCAGAGGGCCTGGTCCTTGGGCCATCGGACCTCTGTCTCCGGTCGGGGCCCACCCCCCTCCAATGGTGGGTCTCCCGGCCGGGCACGAGGGGAGGCACCGCGCCAGAGTGCCGCCAGACGCTCGCGTGGCGCCTCCCCTCGAGCCGCGCGACATCTGCTTCGAGCAGGAGGGAAGGGTTCGATGTCTCTGCTCACCCTGGAGTCGGTGACGAAGTCTTACTGGCGCGGTCCGCGCGAGCTGCGCGTGCTCCGCGGCGTCTCGCTCGAGGTTCACCCGGGCACGGTCGTCGCCGTCTACGGCCAGCGCAACTCGGGCAAGACGGCGCTGCTCGCGCTCGCCGCCGGCTTCGAGGCCCCCGACGGCGGCGCGGTCAGCTTCGACGGCGCCGACATGGCCAGCCTGAGCGGCAACGCGCTGGCGCGCCTGCACCGCGAGGAGATCGGCTGGGTCGAGTGCGAGGGACCGCACTCGCCCGACCTGCCGGTCGCGCTGCACACGGCGCTGCCGCTGTACGGCGACCTCGGCCGGCGCCCAGCGCGACGGCGGGCGCTCGCGGCGCTCGCGACCTACGACGTCGAGCACTGCGCGGACGCCCTCTGGCGCGACCTCTCGGACTTCGAGCGGATCCGCTGCGCGCTCGCCCAGGCGATGGTGCGCGGGCCGCGGCTGCTGATCGCGGACGACCCGACGGCCGGGCTCGGGCTGCTCGACCGCGAGCACGTCTGCTCGCTGCTGCGCCTGGTGGCCGAGGAGCAGGGCATCGCCGTGCTGATGGCGGTCCCGGACATGTCGGCGATGCTCCACTCCCACGAGCTGCGCGTGCTCAGCCGCGGGCGCCTGATCGAGCCCGCCGCGCGCCCGGGCGAGGACGCCACCGTGATCGACTTCCCCGACGGCCGCCGCTCGGCCTGACCGGCCGCTCGCGCGCGCTCAGCCGTCGGCGAGCCGGCGCGCGTACCAGCCGTAGGTCCGCTTCAGCCCCTCGTCGAGGCCGACGCGCGGCTCCCATCCGAGCTCGGCGCGGATCGCGCTCGAGTCGAGGTACTGGCGGTCGATCTCGCCGTGCGGGGTCCCCTCCCCCTGGACGTCGGGCGCGACGTCGGCGCCCGCGACGGCGATCAGCCGGTCGACGATCTCGCGCACCGCGAGCGGCGATCCCCAGCCGGCGTTCCAGGCGCGTCCGCGCAGCCGCTCGTCGTCGAGCGAGGCGGCGACCGCGAGGTATGCGTCGACGGCGTCCTCGACGTAGAGGTAGTCGCGCTCGGGCGTGCCGTCGGAGCGGATGACCGGCGCGTCGCCGGCGATCAGCGCGCGGCAGCTGTCGGGGACGATCCGCGACCAGTTGAGGTCGCCGCCGCCGTAGATGTTGGCGAAGCGCGTGACCGCGACCGGCAGCGCGAACGTCGCCGCGTAGCTGCGCGCGATCATGTCGGTGCAGGCCTTCGAGACGTCGTAGGGGAACGTCGGCTGGAGCGCGAAGTCCTCGCGGTAGGGCAGCTGCTCGTGCGCCCCGTACGCCTTGTCGGAGGAGGCGACGACTATCCGCGTCACCGGGTCCCCGACGACACCGACCGCGCGGCAGGCCTCGAGCAGCACGTAGGTGCCGCGCACGTTCGCCTCGAAGGTCGACAGCGGCGAGCGGTTGGCGGTGCCGACGATCGTCTGCGCGGCGAGGTGGAAGACGGTGTCGACGCCGTGCTCGTTGAGCACGCGCGTCATCGCCTCGTAGTCCTGGATGTCGGCCGCGGCGACGGTGCATCGCTCCTCGACGCCGTCGGTGCGGAAGCGCGCGTCGGGCTCGAAGTCGCGGCGCGGGACGACGACGCGCGCCCCGGCGTCGAGCAGCCGTTCGGCGAGCCAGGAGCCGATGAACCCCTGCGCGCCCGTGACCAGGACGGTCGCGCCGGCGGGACTCCAGCTCAAGCGCTAGCCGCCGGCTACGGCGGGCAGGATCGTCACCTCGTCGCCATCGTCGACGGGGGTGTCGAGTCCATCCAGGAAGCGGATGTCCTCGCCACCGACGTAGACGTTGACGAAGCGACGCAGTCCGCCGTCCTCGGCGATGCGATCGCGCAGGCCGTCGAAGCGGTCGTACAGGCCGTCGAGAACCTCGCCGACCGTCGATGCCTCTTCGACGGCCGTCTCGGCCTCGCCGCCGGTGACGGCGCGCAGCTGCGTGGGGATCTTGACCGTGACGCTCATATCGGCGCGCGAGTCTACGCGACGACGTTCGACGCCCGCCGACCGTCGCGCTCGAACGACTCGGTCGTGGGCTCGACGTCGATCGTCTCGAAGCTTCCGCGCACCGCGTCGAGCGTCTTCAGCCCCTCGCCGGTGATCACGACCACGACGCGCTCGTCGGGCCCGATCTCGCCGCGCTCGGCGAGCTTCGCCAGCGTCGCGGTGGTCACGCCGCCGGCGGTCTCGGTGAAGATGCCGGTCGTCTCGGCGAGCAGCTTGATGCCGGCGCGGATCTCGTCGTCGGTCACCGCGTCGATGCGCGCCGCCGGTGCGCCGCGCGAGGTCGAGCGCGTAGGGGCCGTCGGCCGGGTTGCCGATCGCCAGCGACTTGGCGATCGTCCGCGGCTTGACCGGCGCGCAGAAGTCGCGCCGGCCTCGTAGGCCTGCGCGACCGGCGAGCAGCCCTCGGCCTGGGCGCCGTTGAACTTCGGCAGCTCGCCCTCGACCAGCCCGACCTCGAGCCACTCCTCGAAGCCGCGCGCGATCTTGGTGAACAGCGAGCCCGAGGCGATCGGCACGACGACGCGGTCCGGCAGCTCCCAGCCGAGCTGCTCGGCGATCTCGTAGGCGAGCGTCTTCGACCCCTCGGAGTAGTACGGGCCGCAAGTTGACGTTGACGAACGCCCACTCGCGCTCGCCGGCGAGCTCGGTGCAGAGCCGGTTGACGTCGTCGTAGTTGCCGTTGACGGCGACCAGCGTTGGTCCCGTAGACGCCGGTCGCGAGGATCTTCTGCTCCTCGAGGTCGGACGGGACGAAGACGTAGGAGTCGAGCCCGGCCGCGGCCGCGTGCGCGGCGACGGCGTTGGCGAGGTTGCCGGTCGAGGCGCAGGCGACGACCTGGTAGCCGAGCTCCTGGGCCTTCGCGAGCGCGACGGTGACGACGCGGTCCTTGAACGAGTGCGTCGGGTTGGCGGCGTCGTTCTTGACCCACACCTCACCGAGGCCGAGCCGCTCGGCGAGCCGGTCGGCGCGCACCAGCGGCGTCACGCCGGCGGCGAGCGCCGTGCGCGGCTGCGACTCGAACGGCAGGAAGTCCGAGTAGCGCCAGATCGACTGCGGGCCGGCCTGGATCCGCCGGCGCGTCGACTCGGCGTCGAGCCCGGAGAAGTCGTAGGCGACCTCGAGCGGTCCGAAGCACTCGTCGCAGACGTAGCGTGCCTCGAGCGCGTAGGTCTTCGCGCACTCCTTGCACTTCAGCGCCTCTATAGCCATCTAGTTCAGCCCCTTCATGTCGAAAGCCTCCGCCGCGTTGCTCGTGACGGAGGCCTCTCAAGGGCTTCGCCACATCTTTCAGACCCGTGGGCCTGATGGACTTGGCACCTTTCCTCGCGACCGGTGGTCGTCTGGATGGTTGCCGGGGTTTCGTAGGGCCATTTCCCTCCACCCCTCTGGATGCGTACGGCTATGTAGTGCAAGAAGGATAGCGATGGAGAGGATGGATGCAAGGGCGCGGGTAGAATCAATCCCGTGACGGCCCCGATCGAGACCCCAGCGGAAGACCCGCTCAGTCCGAGCCATGCCGAGCATCCCGAGGCCACGCCTGCGGCGCACGTCGCGCATCGGACCGGATTCCGGTTCGTCGAACGCCGCCCCTGAGCCGAACGTAGAGGTCGTCGAGTGGCACGCGCCCGCCGACGGCGATGGTGCCGCCGCCCGCCCGCTGCGCTGGATCAACATCGAGCGGCCCGGACCGGTCGATCGCGCCTGGCTGCAGGAGCACTTCGACTTCCACCCGCTCGACTACGAGGACGTCGCGTCGCGCAACCAGCGTCCGAAGATCGACGAGTACCCCGACTACCTGTTCATCGTCCTGCACTTCCCCGTCTACGACAAGTCGGTCGGCCGGCTGAACACCGCCGAGCTGGACATGTTCGTCGGGCCCGGACTTCCTGATCACGCTGCCGAACCGGCCGATCCCGCCGGTCGAGTACCTCTTCGAGCGCTGCCGCTCCTCCGACGAGATCGCGCGAGCAGCTGCTCTCGAAGGGGCCCGGGCTACCTGCTCTACAAGATCGTCGACGACGCGTTCGACTACTGCTTCCCGATGCTGCGCAAGATGGGCAACAAGCTCGAGCAGATCGAGGAGGACATCTTCATGGGCCGCTCCGAGGAGCTCGTGCGCGACATCTCCAACGTCAAGCAGGAGATCATCAACTTCCGCAAGATCATCCGGCCGCAGCGGTCGACGCTGCGCGACCTCGAGCGGACCAAGCAGCGCTACATGGCCGCCGACCTCGAGGTCTACTTCGACGACATCCAGGACGCGTCCGAGCGGATCTGGGACATGCTCGAGAACTACAAGGAGGTCGTCGAGGCGCTCGAGGACACCAACGAGTCGGTGATCTCGCACCGCGTCAACGACGTCCTGCGCGTGCTGACCTCGATCTCGGTGATCGTGCTGCCGCTGACGCTGATCGCCAGCGATCTGGGGCATGAACGTCGCCGTGCCCGGCGAGGAGCTCGATGGCCGCCTTCTGGATCGTGATCGGCGCGATGCTCGTGCTGCTGCTCGGGATGCTCGGCTACTTCCGCCGGCGGGGCTGGCTCTAGGGCCGCCGGCCTCTGCTCACGGCGCGGCCGTGAACAGGGCGTCGACCCAGTAGTTGCGGTTCAGGTACGCCGGGTCGGTCGGGAACGAGCCCGCGCCGCCGTAGGCGTACACGCCGTTGCCCCCCACCCCGCTCGCGGCCGGGGCCCGCAGCGGCAGGCTGTCGAGCGCGCCGTCGAACGTGTCGTCGCTGAACGAGAAGCGGCCGGTCGGCGAGTGGTAGGAGACGATGTAGGTCGTGTCCGCGTCGATCTCGACCGGCTCGGCGAACGAGACCGCCTGCCAGCCGGATGCCGACTCACCGCTGAACGTCGCGTGCGCGAGCCGCGTGCCGCCGGTCGTCCAGAGGCTGCCGACGTGGGTGCCGGTGTTCGCGCCGGTCTTGAAGAAGCGCACGCCGGTCACCTCCCCGTCGACGTCGGCCCGGAGCTTGACCCCGAGCCTCGACCTCCAGGTTCTGGTTCGAGTCCCAGGTGACGGGCGTGGCGAACTCGAGCAGCGTCGCGCCGGGTGTCACCGCCGCCGAGCCCGCGGACGCGGGCCCGTCGCCGACCGCGTTGGTCGCGACGACCTTGAACGTGTACGTGGTGCCGTCGCCGAGGTCGTCGACGGTCGCCGACAGCTCGGTGTCGTCGACCTCGACGGGGTCCTGGGCGACCGCGCCGACGTAGGGCGTGACGGTGTAGCCGGTGATCGCGCTGCCGCCGTCGGCCGGCGCCGCCCACTCGACGACCGCCTTGCCACCCGCCGGCCGGGCGAAGACGCCGGTCGGAGCCTCGGGCGCGGTCGGTCCCGGCGGGACGCCGGTCGGGTCGAAGAGGACGTCGACCGAGTAGCTGCGGTCGAGGTAGGCCGGATCGGTCGGGAAGGAGCCCGCGCCGCCATAGGCGTAGATGCCGTTCGGGGCGAGGGTGCTGGCGACCGGAGCCTCCAGCGGCGGGCTGTCGATCCCCGACCACTCGAACGTGTCGTCGCTGAACGAGAAGCGGCCGGTCGGCGAGTGGTAAGAGACGATGTAGGTCGTGTTCGCGTCGATCTCGACCGGGGCCGCGAACGTCGCCGCCTGCCAGCCGGACGCCGACTCGCCGCTGAACGTCACGTTCGCGAGGCGCGTGCCGCCGGTCGTCCAGAGGCTGCCGACGTGGGTCCCGGTGTTGTTGCCGGTCTTGAAGAAGCGCACGCCGGTCACCTCGCCGTCGACGTCGGAGCGGAAGCGCATGCCCAACTCGACCGGCAGGCTCTGCCCCGAGTCCCAGGTCCCCGGGGTCCCGAAGTCGAGCAGCGTGGCGCGCGGCGTCGCCACGGACGAGGCCGCCGACTGCGGACCGCCGCCGATCGCGTTCTCGGCCGCGACCTTGAACGTGTAGGCGGTCCCGTCGTCGAGGCTCGTCGATCGTCGTGCCGAGCGTCGATCCCCCGACCTCTACCGGCGTCTGGGCGACCGCGCCGACGTAGGGCGTGACGGTGTAGCCGGTGATCGCGCTGCCGCCGTCGGCCGGCGCGCTCCACTCGACCTGCACCGACTCCGACGCCGGCCTCACGATCAGGCTGGTCGGCGCGAGCGGCACGACCGGGCCGGTCGGCGTCACCGACGCCGAGGCCGTCGACTGGGCGCCGTTGCCGCCGGGGCCGATGGCGCGCACCTTGAACGTGTAGGTCGTCCCGGTCGTCAGGCCGGAGACGGTGGAGGTGGTCGCCGGCGGCGTGCCGGAGACGACCGTCGGCGCCTGCGCAGTGGCGCCGACGTAGGGCGTCACCTCGTACGAGGTGACCGGCCCGCCGCTCGCCGGGGCCGACCAGGACACCGACGCCGAGGTCGAGCCGGCCGGAGCGCCCGTGACGCCGGTCGCCTGGCCCGGCGCCGGGATCGCGAACAGCACGTCGACGAAGTAGTTCGACGCGTTCCAGCTGCCCGTCGGGAACGAGCTGGTCTCGCCGAGGGCGTAGACGCCGTTGCTCGTGACGACGTTCGACAGCGCGCGCAGCGGTGCGTTGACCACCCCTCCGGCGCCGGCGAGGCCGCTCTCGCTGCGCGAGTAGTGGCCGTGCGGTGCGTGGTAGGAGGCGACGTAGGTCGTGTCGGCGGCGATCTGGACCGGTGTGTCGAACAGCACCGACTGCCAGCCCGTCGCGCTCTCGCTGGTGAACGTCGCCTGCGCCAGGCGCGTGCCGCCGGCGGTCCAGAGGCTGCCGCTGTGAGTGCCGGTGTTGTCGGCGTCCTTGAAGAAGCGGATGCCGGTCACCGCGCCGGCGACATCGGACCGGAACCGGACGCCGAGCTCGATCGGCTGCGGCTCGTTGGAGTCGAACGTCTGCGGCCAGTCGAAGTCGAAGATCGTCGGGCGCGGCGTGACGCCGCTAGTGGACGGCGAGGCGGCGCCGGTCCCGACCGCGTTCACGGCGGCGACCTTGAAGGTGTAGGCGGTGCCGTCGACGAGGCCCTCGACGACGGTGCCGGTCTCGGCGTCGTCGACGGAGACCGGCGTCTGCGCGACGCCGCCGACGTACGGCGTCACCGTGTAGCTCGTCAGCGCGCTCTGGCCGTCGCTGAACGGGGGCTTCCATTCCACGAGCGCGGAGCCCGACGCCGGCTCGGCGGTCACGTCGGTCGGCGCGGCCGGGGTGACCGCGACGGACGGCGTCACCGAGCTGGACGCCGAGGACAGCGAGCCTCTGCCCGACCGGGTTCACGGCGCGCACGCGGAAGGTGTAGGTCGTGTTGGCGGTGAGGCCGGTGACGAGCGTCTTGGTGTCGGGCGGGACGTCGGAGACGATCCGCGGCGTCTGCGGCGTGGAGCCGACGTACGGGGTCACCTCGTAGGAGGCGGCGGGCCCGCCGCTCGACGAGTGCGTCCACGACACACGCGCCGAGGTCGGGCCGCCGGACGAGGCCTGGACGCCGGTCGGCGCCGCCGGCGCCGCCAGCCCGCCGAGGCCGAGCGCCTCGCGCACGGTCTTGACCCGCGTGCCGAGCCAGGTCCGCGGCTCGAGCCAGTCGAGCAGCTCCTCGAAGGTGCCGATCTGGACGGCGTCGTCGTCGGTGCAGGACTCGCAGACGCGGTGGAAGACGAACTGGACCCAGTCGCCGCTGCCGAACTCGGCGGCGCGGACGTAGTCCTTCATGTCCTCGACGTCGGTGTCCGCGCCGACGTTGACGACCGTCTTGGTCGCGAAGAGGTCGCCGGGGGGCAGCGTGTCGGCGCCCTGGACCGGCGGCGCGCCCTCGGTGTAGCTGCGCGCGCTGACGTAGCCGCAGTCCTCGACGATCTGCTTCGCCTTGGCGTCGAAGGCGCCGAACGGGTAGGCGAAGCTGACCGGGTCGTAGCCGCGGCCGGCGAGGATCGCGCGGTCGTCGCAGACCTGATGCACGGCCTCGCCGGTCGTGACCGCGGTCAGGTTGGAGTGGTCGAGCGTGTGGCCGCCGATCTCGTTGCCGTCGGAGGCGAGGGCCTCGATCTCATCCCAGGTCATCCGCCCCGATGACTCGCCGACCGCGTCGGAGTTCACGTAGAACGTGGCCTCCATCCCGTGGTCGTCGAGGATCTCGCGCAGGTCGTACTGGTTCTTGCTGCCGTCGTCGAGGGTGAGCGAGACGGTGGTCTGGGCGCTCGATGCGCCGGCGAGCACGCACAGGGCCGTCAGGGCCCCGAGCAGCGCGAGGGACAGACGGGCGGGCAGTCGGGAGGGGAGCATCGAGCCTTTCATCGCGAGTACGACCGAGCTAACGGCAACGGCGCCACGCTACTCGCGCTCGACCCAGCCGATAGGCCGAAATATGGACTGATCGGCCTTTCCCACGGCGGCGCCGCGGACGCAAGCCCCGTCCGTCCCGCGCCGTTGGTCGGGCATGAGGATCTCCGTCACGATCGCCGCGTACCAGGCGGAGCGCTGGATCGCCGAGGCGCTCGACTCGATCCTCGCGCAGACCCGCCCGCCGGACGAGGTGATCGTCGTCGACGACGGCTCGACCGACGGCACGGCGGCGATTCTCGCCGGCTACGCTCGCGGCGACGACCGCGTCCAGGTGGTCCGCCAGGACAACCGCGGCGCCGCGGCCGCGTTCAACCGCGCCTTCGAGCTGGCGAGCGGCGACTACGTCGCGCTCTGCGGCGCCGACGACGTCTGGCGCCCGCGCAAGCTCGAGTGGCAGGCGGAGGCGATCGCCGCGCACCCAGACGTCGACGTCCTCTTCGGCCATGCCGAGCTGTTCGGCGTCATGGAGGGCGACCACGCGCGCCCGCCGGCGGGCATGACCGGCCGGATCGAGGCCGGCGAGATCGGCGACGCGCTGTTCGCCGAGAACTTCGTCTGCGCGCCGTCGGTGCTGATCCGGCGCGCGCTGTTCGACCGGCTCGGCCCCTTCGTCGAGGACTACCGCGCCGAGGACTACGAGTACTGGCTCCGCTGCCGGAGCGCCGGCGCCTGCTTCTACTACGACCCGCGCACGCTGCTCGGTTGGCGCCAGCACGGCGGCAACGCGTCGGCCCAGGAACTCTGGATGGACCGCTACGCCCACGCCGTGCGCGACCGCTACGCCGCCGACGTCGCGGACCGCCAGCTCGTGCGCCGCACGCTCGCCCCGGCGTTGTTCCGCATCGCCCGGGCACTCGTCGACGCCGGCCAGGTCGACGAGGCGCGCGCCGCGCTCCGGCGCACGCTGCGCTACGGAGGCCGCGCTCCGCTCGGCACGCGCGCCCGCGCGCTCGCCTGGCTGGCGATCCTGGCGCTGCCGACCCGCTCGCGAGCGCACGCCGGGCATGCGCTCGTCCGGCTCAGCCGGGCCTTCAGCCACTAGCCTCTCGCCGCGTGACCGAGATAGACGCAGGGATCTTCAAGGCCTACGACGTCCGCGGCCTCTACGGCTCGCAGATCGACGAGGCGACCGCCTACGCGATCGGGCGCGGCTTCGCCCGCGTGCTGGCGGGGATGTACGACACCGAGCCCGCCGCGCTGCGGCTCGGCGCTCGGGCGCGACATGCGCCTGACCGCCCCCGACCTGGCAGCCGAGTACGCGCGCGGGATGAGCGACGAGGGCGCCGTCGGTGCTCGACGTCGGACAGGTCGGCACCGAGATGCTCTACTGGGCGGTCGGCTCGCGCGAGCTGGACGGCGGGCTGATGTGCACCGCCTCGCACAACCCGAAGGCCTACACCGGCGCGAAGCTCGTCGGCCGCGGCGCGCTGGCGCTCTCCGGCGACGCCGGGATCGGCGAGCTGCGCGACCTGCTGACCGGCGCCGAGGGCCTCGGCGAGCCGGCGGGAACGCCCGGCGCGATCGAGCGGGAGGACGTCTACGCGCCGTTCCACCGCGACGCGCTCGCCTGGATCGACGCCGCCGCGGTCAAGCCGCTGAAGGTCGTGCTCGACGGCGGCAACGGGATGGCCGGCCCGATCGTGCGGACCGCTGCTCGACCAGCTCGCCGATCGAGCAGGTCCAGACCTACTGGACGCCCGACGGCAACTTCCCCGACCACGAGCCGAACCCGCTGCTGGAGGAGAACCGCCAGTTCATCGTCGACAAGGTCCGCTCCGAGGGCGCCGACCTCGGCATCGCCTGGGACGGCGACGCCGACCGCTGCTTCTTCATCGACGGCAACGGCAGTTCGTCGACGGCGACTTCCTGACCGCGCTGCTGGCCCAATCGATCCTCGAGCGCAGAGCCCGGCGCGACGATCCTCTACGACGTGCGCGCCAGCCGCGCGGTCGCCGACGTCGTCGAGGCGGCCGGCGGGACCGCGCGGGTCAACCGCGTCGGCCACGCCTTCTTCAAGACGCGGATGCGCGACGAGGGCGCCGCGTTCGGCGGCGAGGTCTCGGGCCACTACTACTTCCGCGACTTCTACTGCGCCGACTCCGGCACGCTGCCGGCGCTGCTGATCCTCGAGCTGCTCTCGAAGGGCGACCGCACGCTCGCCGAGCTGCTCGCCGACCTGCGCTCGAAGTACTTCATCTCGGGCGAGATCAACTCCGAGGTCGCCGACCAGGACGCCAAGATGCGCGAGATCGCCGACCGCTACGCCGACGGCGAGGTCTCGTGGCTCGACGGCGTCTCGGTCGACTACGACGACTGGCACTTCAACGTCCGCCCGTCGAACACCGAGCCGCTGCTGCGCCTGAACCTCGAGTCGCTGATCTCGCCTGAGGCACATGGACGAGCGGCGCGACGAGGTGCTGGCGCTGATCCGCGCATGAGCGTCGCGACCGATCCAGGCGGGTTCGAGACCGCCGCCGCGGCCGGCGATCCACCGGGTGTCGATCCCGACCCCGTTCGCCGTCGGACGAGTCAACTGCTACCTCGTCGACGACGACCCGCTGACGCTCGTCGACACCGGGCCCGAACTCGGGCACCTCGCTCGACGAGCTGACCAGCGCGGCTCGAGGCGCTCGGCAAGTCGCTCGAGCGACATCGAGCTGGTGATCGTCACCCACAGCACATCGACCACCTCGGCCTGGTCGGGCTGATCGCCGCGCGCTCCGGCGCCGAGGTCGCGGCGATCGACCGCGCGCGTGCCGATGGTCGAGAGCTTCGCCGAGGAGATGCAGGCCAACGACGAGTTCGCCGGCGACGACGATGCTCCGCCACGGCATCCCCGAGGACGTCGTGCGGGCGCTGCAGTCGGTCTCGCGCGCCTACCGCGCCTGGGGCGCGTCGGCGAAGGTCGACGCGCGTGCTGCACGACGGCGAGGAGCTGGCGTTCCGCGACCGCACCTGGAAGGTCCACTGGCGGCCCGGCCACTCGCCGACCGACACCGTCTTCGAGGACGCCGAGCGGCGGACGCTGATCGCCGCCGACCACCTGCTCGGGCACATCTCGTCGAACCCGCTGATCACCCGCCCGCTCGACGGCTCGAGCGACCGGCCGCAGGCGCTCGTGAGCTACCTCGACTCGCTGGCGCAAGACGCGCGCGATGGACGTCGACCTCGTCCTGCCGGGCCACGGCGACCCGGTCACCGACCACCGCGGCCTGATCGACGAGCGCTTCCGCATGCACCGCCGCCGCGCCGACAAGCTCCACCGGCTGATCGCGGAGCGGCCGCGCAGCGCCCACGAGCTGGCGCAGGCGCTGTGGGGCAACATCGCCGTCACCCAGGCCTACCTGACGCTGACGCGAGGTGCTCGGCCACACCGACATGCTGCTCGACGACGGCCGGGTGCGCGAGGTCGAGCACGGCGACGGCGAGGCGCCGACGGTCCGCTTCGAATCGCTCGTCGAGCCCCCGCCGGCCGACGACCGGTAACCGACGCCGGTCCCGGGGTTAGCGTCTAGGCATGGCTCTCTCCTCCTCCGACCCCGCCGCGCCGACGCCGACGGCCGCCGCCGAGGCGCGGGCGGAGGCGCTCGCACAGCGGCTCTCGTCGACGAGCGCCGAGAAGCGACGGATGCTGGTGATCGTCAACCCGTACGCGACGACGGTGTCGGACCGGCTGCGCAACCTCGTCGTCTACGCGCTCCAGGCGCGCTATGACGTCCAGGCGGTCGACACCGAGCGCCGCGACCACGCGACCCAGATCTGCCGCGAGGCGGCCGGCGAGGGCTACGACCTCGTCGTCGCCTTCGGCGGCGACGGCACCGTCAACGAGGCCGCCAACGGCCTGCTCGGCTCCGACACGCCGCTGAGCTGCCTGCCGGGCGGCGCGACGAACGTCTTCCACCGCACGATCGGCATCCCCGGCGACGTCGTCGACGCGACCGAGCACCTGCTCGGGCTGGCCGACGACTTCCGCCCGCGCAAGGTCGACCTCGGCGTCGTCAACGGGCGGGCGTTCGTCTTCTCGGCCGGCGTCGGCCTCGACGCCAGCGTCGTCGAGCGCGTCGACGCGCACCCGAAGCTGAAGGCGCGGCTCGGCCCCTACTACTACTCGTGGGCGGCCGTCTCGACGTTCAACCGGCGCTACCTCGTCAAGCCGCCGCGGATGAAGGTCACGGTCGGCGACGAGACGCTCGACGCGGTCACCGTGATCGCGCAGAACTCGGACCCGTTCACCTACTTCGGCAGCCGGCCGATCCGCGTCTGCGAGGGCGCGGGCCTCGAGACCGGCTCGCTGAGCGTCGCGGCGCTGCGCAAGGCGACGCCGCTCGAGTTGCCGACGCTGATCCCGCGCCTGCTCTCGGGCAAGGCCAGGACCGTCTCCAAGCACCGCCAGATCGCCGCCTTCCCGGCCGTCGCCGAGGCGCTGGTCGAGACCGGCGGCGACCGGCCGTTGCCGGTCCAGGTCGACGGCGACTACATCGGCGACGAGCAGGCGATCCGCTTCAGCGCCGCGCCCGGCGCGCTGACCGTCGTCGCCTAGCCCGCGGCGGCGCCGGCCGCTATGGGCCGACCGCCGCGTTCATGTCGGTGGCGACCTCGGCGGCGGACAGCGCGCGGTTGTAGACGCGGACCTCGTCGATCAGGCCGGCGAAGTACTCGCCCCAAGCCGCGTGGCCGCCGATCCGCAGCGGGTTGGTCGTCGCCGCCATCGCGCCGCTGACGGGGGTCGCCGCCCGCTGCTCGCCGTTGACGTAGAGCCGCAGCGTCGTGCCGTCGTAGGTCGACGCGAGGTGGCTCCAAGTGTTGACCGGCAGCGCGCTGCCCCAGCGCGCCCCGTTGTAGGCGCTGAAGGCGTAGTTCTCCGCGACCGGCGACGCGCCGTCGGACGGGTAGAGGGCGTAGACGTGGCCGCCGGTGCCGCGCTCCTTGACGATTCCGGTCCGCCAGCCGCCGACCGACGTCGGCCGGACCCACGCCTCCAGGGTCATCCCGCTCGTCAGGTCGAGCGAGGCGGAGTCCGCGACGTCGACGCGGTCGTTGACGCCGTCGAAGCTGAGCGCCCGGCCGAAGCGACCGTCCGCCGTCCGCGTCGCGCCGTTGACGACGCCCGCGTTGCTCGCGGACGAGGAGTCGACGGCGGCCGTGCCGCTGGTCTCGTTGAAGCCGAGCCCGAGCACCAGGCCGCTGCTGACCGGCGGGCTGGTCGCCGTGGCCGTGGCCTCGCCCGAGGCGGCGCTGAGGTTGCCGGCGGCGTCGATCGCCTTCACGCGGTAGCGGTAGGTCCCAGCGGCGACGGTGTCGACGTAGCTGGTTCCCGAGCCGAGGGTGGCGATCCGGTTGCCCGCCGCCGGGGTGAAGCCGGCCGTCGTCGACCGGTAGACCTCGTAGCCCGTCACGGCGACGTTGTCGGTCGAGGCGCCCCAGCTCAGCGAGACCTGCCCGAGGGAGCCGCTCGCCTGCAGGTTCGACGGCGCGCTCGGCGGCGTCGTGTCCGACGGCGCCACCGCCGTGATCGGCGTGCTCATGTCGCCGGCTATCTCGGCGGCGGAGAGCGCGCGGTTGTAGACGCGGACCTCGTCGATCAGCCCGGCGAAGTACTCGCCCCAGGCCGCGTGGCCGCCGATCCGCAGCGGGTTGGTCGTCGCCGCCATCGCGCCGCTGACGGGGGTCGCCGCCCGCTGCTCGCCGTTGACGTAGAGCCGCAGCATCGAACCGTCGTAGGTCGAGGCCAGGTGGGTCCACGTGTTGACCGGCAGCGCGCTGCCGGACGGGGCGCTGTTGTAGGTGCTGACGACGTAGTTCTCCGCGACCGGCGCGGCTCCGCCGGACGGGTAGAGGGCGTAGACGTGGCCGCCGGTGCCGCGCTCCTTGACGATCCCGGTCCGCCAGCCGCTGACCGACGTCGGCCGCACCCACGCCTCGAGCGTCATCCCGCTCGTCAGGTCGAGCGACGCGGAGTCGGCGACGTCGACGCGGTCGTTGACGCCGTCGAAGCTGAGCGCCCGGCCGAAGCGACCGTCCGCCGTGCGGGTGGCGCCGTTGACGGCACCGGGGTTGTTCGCGCTCGACGAATCGGTCGCGGCCGTGCCGGTCGTCTCCTCGAAGCCGAGCCCCAGCACGAGGCCGCTGCTGACCGGCGGGCTGGTCGCCGTGGCCGTGGCCTCGCCAGAGGCGGCGCTGAGATTGCCGGCGGCGTCGAGCGCCTTCACGCGGTAGTGGTAGGTCCCAGCCGCGACCGCGTCGACGTAGCCGGTCCCGGAGGCTTCGCGCCGACGGTGGCGATCCGGTTGCCCGCCGCCGGGGTGAAGCCCGCCGTGGTCGACCGGTAGACCTCGTAGCCCGTCACGGCGACGTTGTCGGTCGAGGCGCCCCAGCTCAGCGAGACCTGTCCGAGCGAGCCGCTCGCCTGCAGGTTCGACGGCGCGCTCGGCGGTGTCGTGTCCGACGGCGCCACCGCCGTGATCGGCGTGTTCATGTCGGCGACGACGTTGGCCGCCGAGAGCGCGCGGTCGTAGACCCGGACCTCGTCGATCAGACCGGCGAAGTGCTCGCCCCAGACCGAGTGGCCGCCGATCCGCAACGGGTTCGCCGTCGCGGCCATCGCGCCGCTGACCGGCGCGGCGGCGACCTGCTCGCCGTTGACGTAGAGCCGCAGCAGCTCGCCGTCGTAGGTCGAGGCGATGTGGCTCCAGGCGTTCACCGGCAGCGCCGGGCCCCAGGGCGCGGCGTTGTAGCCGCCGAAGAGGTAGTTCTCCGCCACCGGGGTCGCGCCGTTGGACGGATAGAGGGCGTAGACGTGGCCGTCGGTCCCCCGCTCCTTGACGATCCCGGTCCGCCAGCCGCTGACCGACGTCGGCCGCACCCACGCCTCGAGCGTCATCCCGGTCGTCAGGTCGAGCGAGGCGGAGTCGGCGACGTCCACGCGGTCGTCGACGCCGTCGAAGCTCAGCGCCCGGCCGAAGCGGCCGCCGGCGACGCGCGTGGCGCCGTTGAGCACACCCGCGTTGTTGGCCGGCGAGGCGTCGAGGGCGGCCGTGCCGCTGGTCTCGTCGAAGCCGAGCCCCATCACCAGCCCCGGGACCACGGCCTCCGGCTCGTAGGTCGCCGTGTAGGTGGCGTCCGCCGCGGGCGCGGTGATCTCGTGGCTGCGCGCGCCGCCGTCGGACCATCCCACGAAGCGCTGCCAGGATCCGCCGACGAGCTGCGGCGTCGGCGCGGCGATCGTGTTGCGCGAGCCGACGATCACGGTGCGCGTGAACGGTGTCGCCGTGTCCTCGGAGCCGACCGCGAGCCGCGGCCCCGGCGGGTTCGAGCGGAAGGTCAGGTCGACGGTGCGCGGATCGAGCCGCAGGCTCGCGGTGTCGCTCAGCCCGCCGCTGTCGGTGACCGTCAGCCGCAGCTCCAGGTAGGACGGGTAGTCGTGGTCGGGCGCGGTGAACTCGCCACCGGCGACGCCGTCGTAGGTCTGCATCGGGTGCTCGTGGCAGTTGTCGAGGGTGACGCAGTGGTGCAGCACGGCCGACCACGTCATGCTCGCCGGCCCGAGCGGGCCGTCCTGGGCGTCCGAGGCGTGGCCGGAGAACGAGATCTCGTCCCCGACGGCCCACTTCGGCTCGCCGCTCGGCGTGTCGATCTGGGCGTCGGGCGAGTCGTTGCCGGCTCCGATCGTGACCGAGTCGGTGGCGGTCAGGCCGCCCTCGTCGGTCACCCGCAGGCGGACGGTGACCGTCGCGGCCGTCGTGTAGGTCCAGGTCGGCTGCGGGTGGGTCGAGTCGTCGTACTGGCCGTCGCCATCGAGGTCCCAGTCGTACTCGAGCGTGTCGTCGGCGTCGGGGTCGCTCGAGCCGAGGCCGTCGAAGCTGACCGTGAGCGGCAGCGGGCCGGAGCCCGGGTCGGCGGTCGCGACAGCGGTCGGCGCGCGGTTGCCGCCGGGGTAGGCGATCCGCCGTATCGAGCCGGCGAAGTCGACGACGAACACGTCGCCGCCCGGTCCGATCTCGAGGTTCACCGGGTCGACGGCGCGCAGGAAGCTCCGGCGCGTGGCGGGGTCGGGCTCGCCGTCGCGCTCGAACATCACCCAGATGCAGCGGCGCGAGTAGTCGGCGAAGAAGAGCGCGTCGGCGTAGGCGGCCGGGTAGTTGCCGCCCTGGTAGAACGCGAGCCCGGACGTGGACGAGCCGCCGCCGGCGCAGTTCTCGCCGGCGACCACCGGGCTGCTGTGCGAGTAGGCGAACAGCGGCGAGCTGACCGCGCCGGGGGTGTCGTAGAGGTCGTCGCAGAGATCGAGGCCGGTGTTCTGGTAGCCGCTCTGCTTGCTGCCGTCGCCCTCGTAACAGGGCCAGCCGAAGTTGTCGACCGCGGCGTCGTCGGCGCGCGGTATGCGGTTGATCTCCTCCCAGCTCGACCAGCCGACGTCGCCGAACCAGATCTCGGTGGTTCCCGGCCGGAAGGCGAAGCGGAACGGGTTGCGCATGCCCATCCCGACGATCCGCCGCGCGTTGGGGTCGGCGCTGGCGCTCAGCGGGTTGCCGGGCGCGCCGGCGCCGGTGTCGGGGTCGATCCGGATGATCGTGCCGTCGAGGCCCGTCGGGTCGAGCGGGGTGCGCAGGTCCTGGGCGCGCAGCGCGCCGCCCTCGGCGTCGGGCGGCGTCTGGTTGGCGCCGACCGGGACCGACGGGTCGCCGCACGGGTTGCGCGGCTGGCCGGCCTGGCCGTAGTCGACGAAGGTGAAGCTCGCGCCGTCGCCGCCGGAGGCGTAGAGCTTGCCGTCGGGCCCGAAGACGAGGCTGCCGGCCGAGTGGCTCGGGTACTGCTGGCACCAGTCGTTGATCAGGACCTGCTCGTTGACGACCGAGCTGCCGCTGAGCGTGAGCCTCGACAGGCGCGCGCTGACGACGCAGCCGTCGGCGGTCGGGCCGGGCGGGGTCGGGCACGGGTCCGATGTCACACCGGGCTGGCCCCAGCGCGGCGGCGTTCCGCCGATCACGGCGTCGACCGCGTACAGCGCGTACACGTAGGGCCGCGCGGGGAACTGCGGGTCGAGCGCGATGCCGAGCAGACCGCGGTCCCAGAAGTTGTAGACCTGCGTGCGCAGGTCGGCCGCGATCACGGGCGTCGTGGCGTTGAGGTTGGGCAAGACCTTGATCAGCCCGCTCTTCTCGGCGACGAAGACGCGGCCGTCCGGGGCGAACACCATGTCCGCGGGCTCGGTGAGGCCGTCCCAGATCACGGACTCGCTGAAGCCGGGCTGGACCGGCGTCGCCTCCGCCGGCTGCTCCGACGCCGCGGCGACGAGGGAGAGAGTGAGGATCGCGGCGAGGATGTGGAGTGAGCGTTTTGGCACCAAGTGTGCAACGGGCCGCGGCAAGGGAAACTTTCGTCAGCTGGCGACGCAAGCGCGGGCGGCTCCGTGCCGTTGCTCTGGCATGGAAGCTCTAGCCCATCCGGTCGTTGGGCCGGTTGGCTCGGCGCGCCCGTCGGCGCTGGCCGTCAGCGTCGGCGACGAGGTGCTGCGCGCGCGGATCGCGGCGGCACTCGCGGAGGCCGACCTGCACCCCACGTCGACCGCCGACGCCGACCTGGCGGCGCTCGCCGACGACGCCGCCGCGGTCGTGATCCAGTCCTGCGACATCAACCGCTCGCGCGAGGTCACCGCGCTCCGCCGGACCCGCCGCGAGCTGCCGGCCCCGGCGATCGTCGTCGTCTCGCCGGAGGCGACCGGGACCGGCCTGCGGCGCGGGCTCGACGCGGGGGCCGACGCGGTCGTATTCGAGCCGGAGATCGGCTCGACGCTGGCGATCGCCGTGCTCGCCGCCGCGTCAGGCCAGCTCGCGGTACCGCGCAAGCTGCGCGCCAGCGTCGAACGGCCGACCTTCTCGCACCGCGAGCGCCAGGTGCTGACGCTGGCCGCGCGCGGGCTCACCAACAACGAGATCGCCGGGGTGCTGTTCCTGTCGGAGAGCACGGTCAAGAGCCACCTCTCGACGGCGTTCGTGAAGCTCGACGTCAGCTCGCGCAAGGAGGCCACGGCGCTGGTGCTCGACCCGCAGCAGGCGCTGCTGCTCGGCCTGACCGGACTCAAGACGAGCGTCGGCGACGGCGGACCGGCGCCGGCATGAGCGCGCTCGCCCAGCCGGCCGCCCCGGCGATCCCGCTGACCCGCCTCGCCGAGTCCGACCCGGCACTGCGCACAGAGCTGCTGACCGTCGTCGAGCGTGTCGCGAGCGCCTCGGCGTTCACGCTCGGCGCCGAGGTCGAGCGCTTCGAGCAGGCGTTCGCCGCCTTCTGCGCCACCGACCACTGCGTCGGGGTGTCGTCGGGTACCGCCGCGCTCGCGCTGACCCTGCGGGCTCTCGGCATCGGCCCCGGCGACGAGGTGATCGTCCCGGCCAACAGCTTCATCGCGACCGCCGAGGCGGTCAGCGCGGCGGGCGCGACTCCGCGCCTCGTCGACGTCGACGAGCGGACCGCGCTGCTGACCGCGGAGATCGTCGCGGAGGCGATCGGGCCCGCGACGCGCTGCGTCATCCCGGTCCACCTGGAGGGCCGCACCGTCGACATGGACCCGCTGGTGGCGCTCTGCCGCGAGCGTGGGATCGCCGTCGTCGAGGACGCCTGCCAGGCACACGGCGCGCGCTACCACGGCCGTCCGGTCGGCTCGCTCGGCGACGCGGGCTGCTTCAGCTTCTACCCGACCAAGAACCTCGGCGCGTGGGGCGACGGCGGCGCCGTCGTGACCGGCGACGCCGATCTCGCGGAGCGCCTGCGCCTGCTGCGCTCGCACGGCGAGGCCGAGCGCCACCATCACCAGCTGATCGCCGGGACCGACCGCCTGCACGCGCTCCAGGCCGCGATCCTCACGGTCAAGCTCGAGCGGCTCGCCGACTGGACCGAGCAGCGGCGCGAGGCCGGGCGCCAGCTCGGAGCGGCGCTGGCCGGAGCCGGCGTGGACGTTCCGGCCCCACCTGTCGCCGGCGGCGACCACGTCTTCCACCTGTTCGTCGTGCGCGGCGACCGCCGCGACGCCCTGCGCGACCACCTCGCCGCCGCGGGTGTCGGGACCGCGATCCACTACCCGACGCCGATCCACCTCCAGCCGGCCTACGCCCCGCTGGGACTCGGGCCCGGCAGCCTGCCGGCTGCCGAGCGGCTCGCCGGCCGGATCTGCACGCTGCCGCTGTTCCCCGGCCTGGCGACTGGCGAGGTCGAGCGGATCGCGAGCGCCGTCGCCGCCTTCGAGTAGCCGCACCGCCACGATGACCGCCCCCGACCTCAGCGTCGTCGTCGTCACCCACAACGGTCGCGAGCTGGCGCTCGCGACGCTGCGCTCTGCGCTCGCCGCCACGGGGCCGATCGACGTCGAGTGGCTTGTCACCGACAACGGCTCGACCGACGGGACGCCCGACGCGATCGTCGCCGCCCTGCCCGAGGTCACCGTCGTGCGCAGCGACAACCGCGGCTTCGCCCACGGCAACAACGTCGCGCTGCGACGGGCGCGCGGCCGCTACGTGCTGCTGCTCAACCCGGACGTCGAGTTCGAGCGCGGGACGCTCGCCGGGCTCGTCGCGGCACTCGACGCGCAGCCCGCGGTCGGCGCGGCGAGCGTGATCCAGCGCGGTTCGGACGGCCAGGTCCTGCCCTCGGTGCGCCGCTTCCCGTCGCCGCTGCGCAGCTTCGCCGAGGCGCTGCTCGGCGAGCGGCTGCCGCCGCTGCGCCGCCACCTCGAGCGCGATCTCGACCTCGACCGCTACTTCGACGAGCGCGATGCCGACTGGCTCTGCGGCGCCTTCCTGATCGCCCGCCGCGAGGCGATCGCCGACGCCGGTCCGCTCGACGAGCGCTTCTTCCTCTACTCCGAGGAGACCGACTGGTGCCGGCGGATCGCCGCCGCCGGCTGGCGGATCCGCCACCTGCCGGCCTTCGAGGTCACCCACCACGAGGGGCCGGTGACGCCGCCGCGCGTCGCCGAGGAGTGCCGCTCGCGGCTGCTCTACGCGCGCAAGCACTTCGGCCGCGCCGGGGCACTCGCGACCCACGCCGCGCTGATCCTCAAGCACGGGCTGCGACTGGCGCTGCGCGCCGTTCCGGCGGTCGTGCGCCCGGCGCCGCGCGACCGGCTGCGCTGCGACGCCTACGGCCTGGCGGTGCTCGTCGGCGCGATGGAGCCGCCGATCTCGAGCGCGGCGCGCAGCGGCGCCATCGCGAACGGCGTCGCCCGCGGCGAGGTCCAGACCGACGGCACCTGACGCGCCGCCTCGCCGATCAGCAGCCAGCAGCCGGTCTCGTCGTGGTGGCCCAGGACGCGCGGCGCCGGCGGCCCGATCCGAGCGAGCGCGCGCAGGTCGTCGACTTCGAGGTTGGTCAGCAGCAGCGAGCGTCCCGGGCGCCAGCCGGCGACCGCCTTGGCCAGTCTCGGGGCCGGCAGCGCGGCGACCGTCAGCGTCCGCTCGCCGCGCACGAGCTCGCGCGGCGGGTCGCATTGGCCGCGCTCGAGATTGAGCACCTCGATCGGGCCGTCGAAGCCGGCGAGCGCCTCGTCGAAGTCGTGGCGCGGGTCGCTGAGCACGACCGGGCCGCCGCCGACCGCGCGGCGGACGCGGTGGGCGACCAGCGACTCGCGCAGCCACCGGTAGCGCCAGCGCTGGGCCGCCAACGGTCCGGTGTGCGGGCGAGGCGGCGGGCCGGCGGTGATCGTCCCGCAGGTCGTGCGCAGCGGCAGTGCCCCCGGGTGACGCGCCGCGACGGCACGGTGGGCGACGTCGAGGCGGTCGACGTTGATCGTGAGGCTGTTGTGGGTCAGCGGCACGTCGCCGACCGTCACCCGCTTGCCGAGTGCGCGCAACCGCAGCCCGTACTCGACCGCGTAGGCGTGCCAGGCGAGCTCGGGGTCCTCGCTCAGCGGCTCGCGCAGGACCGTCGCGCGCGGCACGACGAACAGCACCTCGTCGACGCTGTCGACGTCTGTCGGCTCGCCGACGCGGTCGCCGATCAGCACGACCCGATCGCGCACGCGGCCGACGATCCGCCCGTCGGCGGCGATCCCGGCCGCGCCGACCATGCCGATGCCGGGGTCCGCGGCGAGCACGCCGGCCGCCCGTTCCAGCGCGGCCAGCGAGTGCAGGCAGACGTCCTGGTGGACGAAGGCGACGTGGTCGTGCCGGGCCTGGCGCGCGCCGTGGTTGAGCGCCGCGCCCGCGCTGGCGAAGGCGCCACCGCGGTTGTCGACCGGCAGGTACTCGGTCGCGGGCGCCTCGTGCAGGCGCTCGGCGATCGACATGTCGAGGCAGCGTGACCGCACCGCCTCGTCGTTGGCGACGCAGACGATCGAGACCGGGACGCGACTCACCGCCATCGCTTCGCCGTCGCCTTCGCCCGTCGCAGGAGCTGGCCGGCCGGGCGCTCCTCGCCGACGCCGTCGAGCTGGCCGGGGCCGCCGCCGCGTCGCAGCGTGGTGCGCGGCTGCAGCCAGGCGTCGCCGTCCGCGAGGCCGCCGTCGCTGGTGTAGACGCGCTCGTAGCCGGCGTCGCGCAGCGCCGCCAGCGCGCGCCGGTCGTAGGCGCCGAACGGGCAGGCGGCCTCGCTCACCGGCGCCCCGAGCGCCTCCTCGAGCCGCGCCTTGGCGCCGACCAGCTCGCGGTCGCGGTCGGGCTGGGAGAGGCGGCGCCAGGGGCGGTGCTCCATGCCGTGGCAGCCGATCCCCATGCCGGCCGCGGCCAGGTCGCGCACGCCGTCGGCGCCGAGGAACCCCGGCTCCCCGATCCGGCCCGCGACGACGAAGAACGTCGCCCGCAGGCCGCGCTCGCGCAGCGCGGGCAGCGCATGCTCGACGTCCGAGGCGTTCCCGTCGTCGAAGGTGATCCGGACCGCGTCGTCGCCGGCGACGCGGTCGAGCACGGCGGCGAGCTCGTCGGCGCCGAGCCAGACCTCGCGCTCGCCCGGCTCGAACGGCCGCGGGCAGGGCCCGACGCCGTGGAAGGTCAGGTTGACGAGCCTTCGCCCCATGCCGTCGAACAACGGCGGCGGGCGGCTCGGGCTTGCGCGCGAGGGCCGCTGGAAGAAAGCCCGCGAGGGTCGCGTTGGTAGGAGAAAGGTACGACTGCCGCAACGCCGCCGACCCCTCCTACCGACCACATGGAAACAGTCAAGATCCTGCGCCTCCTCTGGCGCCGACGCCTGCTCGTCGGCGGTGTCGCGCTGGCCGCCGTACTGACCGGTGTGGTCCTCGCCTACGAGCCCTCCTTCCCGCCGCAGACCCGCCAGTACGACGTCGGCGTGGCCAGCGGCCGGCTGCTCGTCGACACGCCGAGGTCGCAGGTCGTAGACGTCGCCCCGCGCGGCTCCGAGACGCTCGGCGCGCGCGCCGGCGTGCTCGCCGCGCTGATGACCGAGGGCACGGGGAAGGAGGCGATCGCCCGCCGCGCCGGCCTCGACCCCGACGAGCTGCTCGGCTACTCGCGCACCGTCGCCGAGACGCAGCCGACCGCCTCCGAGCCGCCCGAGGGCAAGGACATCCACCTGCTGACGACGCGCGCGGTTCGAGACGCCAACGGCGTCCAGCTGCCGATCGTCGAGTTCCAGACTCAGGCGCCGACCGCCGCCGGGGCCGCCGCGCTGGCGGCCGCGACGGTCGCCGGGCTGCGCGACCACCTCGCGTCGAAGGCCGCCGGCGAGGACGTGGCCGCCAGCCGCCGGCTGAGCGTCGCCGAGCTCGGCATCGAGCCCGCCGGCGTGGTGCGGCGCGGCCCGCCGCCGCTGCTCGCCTTCGCCGCGGCGCTGTTCGTGCTGCTCGCCGGCTGCGCGGCGATCGTGACCGTGACCGGCCTGGCGCGCTCCTGGCGCGAGGCCGAGCACGCCGAGCGGCACGACGACGAGGCGGACGCCGACACGGGCACCGTCCCGATCCAGACCCAGGTCGACGCGATCGCCGACCCGCACGGGCACGACGCCTTCGCCCCGACTGCGCTGCGGCGCTAGCGGCCACCGGTGCGCTCGCGTGGCCGACTGCTGGCCTGGGCGTCGGCCGCGAGCGTCGGGGTGGCGCTCGCCGTCGCGGCCTGGAACACCGGCCTGACCGGCTCGCTCGGCCCGAGCCCGCGCGCCGGCGACCTGCCGATCTCGACGGCCGCGACGCACTACCTCGTCGAGGTCGAGCGATCGGCGGTCAGCCGCCGCGCCAAGCCGCTCGACCCCGGAGCGTCGGTCCGCCGCGCCGAGCTGCTCGGGCGGCTCGCCGCCAGCGCGCCCGTCGCCGAGCTGCTCGCACGGCGGATCGGGATCGCGCCAGAGCAGGTCGGCTCGCTGGCGCGCGTGACCGCGTCGGTGCCCAGCTCGATGCTGGAGCCCGACAGCGAGCGCCGCTCGACCGAGCTGGAGAGGTCCCAGCGGCCCTACCGAGTCGAGATCCAGGCGCGCCAGACGGCGCCCGTGCTCGACGTCTACAGCCAGGCGCCGACGACGGCGGCCGCCGTGCGGCTGGCCGAGACCGTCGGACCGGCGCTCGACGAGTACCTGGACCGCGTCGCGCGCGAGCGCGGAGCCGCGCGGGCACAGCCGGCGGCGCTGCGCCAGCTCGGGCCGGCGCGCGCCGGAGTCGCGAACTCGAACGCCGTCCCGGGGGTCTTCGCGGTCACCTTCGTCGTCGCCTTCGCGCTGACGCTGCTGGCGCTGCTGGGCGCCGCCGAGCTGGCGCGCCGGACCCGCCGGGGCCCGCTCGCGGAGCGCTCGGACGCCCCCGCCGACGACGACTGGCCGCACACCGCGCGACTGCTGCCGTGGGCGTTCGCGGGATTCGTCGCGCTGATCTGGCTGGTGCCGTTCACCGACGTCCAGCTCGACGTCCCGGCGCCGATCGACATCACGCTCGACCGGATCCTGCTGCCGGTGGTGATCCTCGCCTGGCTGGTCGCGCTGCTGACCGGCGGCCGCTCGGCGCCGCGACTGCGCGTCACCCCCACCCACGTCGCGCTCGCCGGCTTCGTCGTCTGCGCCTTCCTCGGCGTCGCGCTGTCGGCCGGCCACCTCAACCAGGCGGGCGAGCTCGACCTGGCGCTGAAGAAGCTGCCGCTGCTGATCTCCTATGTGCTGCTGTTCGCGATCGCGGCCAGCGGCGTGCGTCCGAGCGAGGTCCCGGCCTTCCTCAGCTACACCCTCGGACTGGCCGTCGTCTGCGCCGTCGGCCTGATCTGGGAGTACCGCTACCGGACGAACCTCTTCCACGACCTCGTCGGCCTGCTCCCCGGCCGGTTCGAGGTCGAGCCGTACAACGACGCGCTCGACCACCTCGGCCGCCGCGTCGTGCGCGGGCCGGCGGAGGTCGGGCTCGAGGCGGTGACGATGCTGGCGCTCGCACTGCCGATCGCGCTGACGCGCTTCGTCGACACGCGCGGCTGGCGGCGACGGCTGCTCTACGGGCTCGCCGCCGGTCTGCTGCTCGCGGCGATGCTCGCCACCTACCGCAAGAGCGCGCTGCTGGCGCCGCTCGCGGTGTTCGTGACGCTGATCGCGCTGCGGCCGCGCGAAGTCCTGCGGCTCGCCCCGCTCGGGATCGGCCTGTTCGCGCTGGCGCGGATCCTCTCCCCCGGAGCGATCGGCAGCACGCTCAGCCAGTTCCTGCGCCCCGACCGCGCCGACGTGCCGACGGTCAGCGACCGCGTCGCCGACTACGACGCCGTTCGCCCCGACCTCTGGACCCACTTCGCCTTCGGCCGCGGCTTCGGCAGCTACGACCACGAGACCTACCGGATCCTCGACTCCGAGATCCTGCACCGGCTGGTCGAGATGGGCGTCCTCGGCCTGGTCGCGTTCCTGGCGATCCCGGTCACGGTGATCTGGGCCGCGCGCCGCGCGCTCGCCGACGGCGACCCCGCACGGGCGTCGATCGCGCTCGTCGGGGCCTGCGCCGGCGCCTGCTTCCTCGTCGTGGCGACGCTCTACGACGTGCTGTCGTTCGCCCACGGGGTCTACGCCTTCCTCTACATCGCCGGGCTCGTCGCGGTCGCCCAGACGGCCGCGCCGGCGCCGAAGGCCCCGACGCCGGCGACTCCCCCGCCGCGGCCTGCACCCGAGCCCTTCGACCACGCGCTGCCGAGCGGGCTCTGGGCGTTCGGCGAGGCGCCGACGCCGACGCCCGGCCACGAGCGCAGCCCGGTGGCGTCATGAGCCCGTCGGTCAGCGCCGTCGTCACCGCATACAACGCGGAGCGACACATCGGCGAGACACTGGCGGCGATCCTCGCCCAGACCCGGCCGCCGGACGAGGTGATCGTCGTCGACGACGGCTCGACCGACGGGACGCGCGACGTGCTGCGCGAGCTCGGCTCGGCGGTCCGCACGATCCGCCAGCCCAACGGCGGCCACGCCAACGCGCTCAACCGCGGCTGCCGCGCCGCGCGCGGCGACTACCTGGCCAAGTGCGACGCCGACGACCTCTGGCAGCCGGACAAGCTCGAGCGCCAGCTGGCGGCGCTCGACGCCGACCCGGGCATCGACGTGGCGTTCGGCGCGGTCTGGATCTTCGGACTCGAGGAGTCGCGCTGGGACGTGCCGGGCGGCTCCTACGGCGTGCTCGACCACGAGCGCTTCGCGAAGGCGCTGTTCGACGCGAACCTGATCTGCCCGTCCTCGACGCTGCTGCGCCGGTCGCTCTACGAGCGGCTCGGGCCGTTCGTAGAGCACCTGCCGGCCGAGGACTACGACTACTGGCTGCGCGCCCTCGCGGTCGGAGCGCGGTTCCACTACGACCCGCGGGTCCTCGTGCGCTACCGCCGTCACGACGCCCAGATCACCGCCAACCTGCTCGCCGTCCGGCGCGCCGCGTTCGACGTCCGCCAGACCCACCGCGACCTCGTCGACGACCGCGCGCACGTTGACGCCGTGCTGGCGCGCGAGCTGCGCGCCATCGGCCGGATGCTCGTCGACGAGGGCGAGCCGCGCGCCGCCCGGAGCGCCTACCGCGCGTCGCTGCGCCGCCGCGCGACGCCGGCCGCGCTCGCCTGGACCGCGCTGCTCGCCGCGCCGGCCGCCCAGCGCCGGCGGCTGATCGACCTGTCGCTGGCACTCAGGCGCGGCGCGACGCCCGGCGGCGAGGCATCGAGCGGATGAGCGAGCCGGAGGACGGGCGCCCCGACCTCGGCGCCGCCGCCGTTCGCGGCGTGCGCTGGAGCATGCTCGCGCGGCCGCTGATCGAGGTCGTGCTGTTCGGCTCGATGATCGTGCTCGCGCGGCTGATCTCGCCGGCCGAGTTCGGCCGCTTCGCGATCGCCCTGATCGTCACCGAGCTGGCGCTGTTCATCCCGACCGAGGGCGTCGGCAGCGCCCTCGTGCAGCGCAAGGAGCTGACGCGCGCGCACCTGCAGACCGGGTTCGCGCTGACGCTGATCGCCGGCGTGCTGCTCGCCGGCCTGACGCTGGCGCTCGCCGGCAGCGTGATCGACCCGCTGTTCGGCGCGCGCACCGCCGAGCTGGTCCGCATGACGATCCCGGCCTTCCTGATCGGCGCGCTGGCGACGGTGCCGTCGGCGCTGCTGCGCCGCCGGCTCGCCTTCGGCACGCTGAGCGTCGTCGAGATCACCTCGGTCGTCGTGCGCGCCGCCGTCGGCGTCGGCCTGGCGGTCGCCGGCCTCGACGCAGAGGCGCTCGTCTACGCCGTCGTCGTCAGCATGGTGGTCGCGGCGACGATGGTCTGGGTGGCCGCCCCCGCCCCGCTGCCGCGCCTGCACGTCGCGCGGGCACGCGAGATCCTCGAGTACGGCCTGCCGGCCTCGCTGGCGTCGATCAGCTGGGTCGGCTTCCGCAACTGCGACTACGCGCTGGTCGGCGTGCGCCTCGGCGCGGCCCAGGCCGGCTACTACTTCCGCGCCTACTCGCTCGCCGTCGAGTACCAGAAGAAGGTCAGCTCGGTGATGGGGATGCTCGCCTTCCCCGTCCTCTCGCGCACCGCCGACCCCGACGAGCTGGCGCGCGTGCGGACGCAGATGGTCCGGGCGGTCACGATCGTCCTGTTCCCGGTTCTGGTCGGGCTCGCGATCCTCGCGCCGGCGGTCATACCGTGGGTCTTCGGCCCGGCCTGGGAGCCGGCCGTCCTACCGACCCAGATCCTCGCGCTCGGCGGCGCCGCGACACTGGTCTCCGACGTCGCCGGCTCGTCCCTGATGGCGATGGGCCGCACGCGCGCGCTGCTCGGCTACGGCTGGGCGCACTTCCTCGTCTACGCGGTGCTCGTCTACCTCTTCGCTCCGCTGGGGCTGGCCGCCGTCGCGATCGTCGCCGCGGTCGTCCACGCCGCCTTCCTCTGGGTCGCCTACGCGCTGATGCTGCGCGGCAGCGGACAGTCGGCGATCCGCCTCCTGTGGCGCGATGCCGGCCCGGCCGCGGTGTCGTGCCTGGCGTTCGCCGCCGCGGCGGTTCCCGCCAACGTGACGCTCGCCGCCGCGGGCGCCTCGCCGATCGAGCTGCTGCTCGTGGTCGGCGCGACCGGCGGAGTGGCCTACGCCGTCGCGCTGCGCCTGCTCTTCCCGGACGCCTGGGCGACGGTGGTCAGGCTGCTGGGCCGCGTCCTGCCAAGCCGTGGCGTGGCGCGGTTGCGCCGGCTGGTCCCGGCCAGCGCGCGTCCCGGCTCCTAGCCAGCGCCAGCACGCAGGCGCACCAGATGGCGAAGCAGACCAGCGCGGCGAGCAGCGGCGCGAATGCGGCGAGCGCCCCGTTGCCGCTCCGCGACAGCTCGACGCCGACCGCGCCGACAGGCTCGGCGACGACGTTCGGCAGGTTGCGCCGCTCGTCGCGCGGCGGAACGAGCGCGACCACGGCGTCGCTGGCTGCCTCGACCAGGCCGATCGCGGTGCCGCGCCGCTCCGCGCTGGCGGTCAGCGACACCACCGGCAGCATCCCGTCGGCGACCACGGTCAGCAGGTAGGGCGCCGCGGCGCCGGCAGCCTGGGCGACGTCGGCCGCGCGGCGCGGGAGCGTCGCCGGCCTCAGCGGGACGCTCAGCGACGGGTCGACGGTCGTCAGCTGCTCCGGGGGGACGCCCGCCGCGCGTGCGACGCGCGTCCGGACCTGGTCGCCGAGCGCGAGCGTGGCGAGCACCTTCGAGCGCCAGCCGAGGTCGTCGACCTCGCCCGGCGCCGCGTCGACGACCTGCGAGCGCGGCGTGTCGAGCAGGAGCCGCGTCGACGCCGTCCACTCCTCGGGCGTCGCGGCGGCCGAGCGCCCGACGGCGACTCCGACCGCGATCGCCACCAGCGCTCCGGCGGCGAGCGCGATCCGCTGCCGCCAGGCCAGCCGGAGGATCGAGACGACTTCCACGGCGCCCTCAGTCGGTCGGCCGCGGCTCGGAGAGGTCGGCGAGCCGCCAGCCGCGCCTGACGCGGTCGATGGCGACGACCAGCGCGCAGCAGATCGCGAAGGTCAGCAGGAAGGCCACGAAGGCGACCTGGAGCCCACTGCCCGCGTTGATCACCGCGCCGTGCGCGCGGCCGAGCTGGACCAGCTCGAGCTGGGCGCGCGACGGGGTCCCGCTCTCCGTCGCGACGTCGTCGAGGTAGCGGCGCAGGCCGTCGACGGCGGCGTTGGCGATCGCCTCGGCGCCGGCGGCCGTCGGCGCCTGCGCGTAGACGTCGATCAGCGGCACGGTCGGGTCCGCCTGGATGCTGAGCCGGTGCTGGTCGCTGGTCGCGACGACGTCGGAGACGTGCATCTCGCGACCCGGCTCGACGCGCCGGCGCCGCGGCTGGCGCGCGGTCAGCGGTGCCTCGACCATCAGCGCCTCGACCGGTATGCCGGCCTGATCCGCGATGTAGAGACGGACCGGCTCGCGCGTCATCACGTTGCCGAGCAGCACCGCGCGGTCGGTGAAGCCCTCGAGCATCGCCGCGTCCTGGCGCACGTCGACCATCAGCGAGTCGGGCGTGTCGAGCATCACCTGCGTCGACGCGGCCGCGATGTCGACCGAGCGCGAGTGGATCCCGGGCGGCAGGAGGCTGATCGTGGCGACGCTCAGCAGCGCGGCGCCCGCGGCGATCAGCGCGCTGACGGCCAGCCCCAGGCGGTGCCGGGACAGCGATCGGATCCGGGCTCCGAGGCGCATCTTCACTCGATCAACGCGACCGAGAGACCGCTGCTTGCGGGTCAGTCGAGCTTGGCGGCGACGAACTCGGTCAGGCTGCCGAGCGTCTCGAACGCCTCGACAGTCACCTCGTCGCCCTCGACCTCGAAGCCGAAGCGCTGCTCCATCGCGTAGACCAGCTCCAGCACCGACATCGAGTCGAGCTCCGGCAGAGTGCCGAATAACTGCGTATCGGCGCCCAGCGCACCGGCGCGCTCCTCGATTCCGAGCGTCTTGACGAGCAGGTCGCGGACATCGTCGATCAGTGGCGCCTTCCCAGTCTCCACGGGCGGGAGCGTACCGGGGCCGCCGGCCGCAGCCCCACTAGCCGCCGGTGTCGGTGTCACAGGGCTGCGACCGCACGGTCGAGCTCACCTGGTAGTCGGCGTCGATCCTGACGATCGCCGCGTCCCAGCCGGTCACCAGCGAGCAGGCGACGTCGATCGGCCCGAACGCCCACGACGCGGCGACGATCCGCAGCCCGGAGACCGGTCCCGGGACGCCGAGCCGGAACGGGTAGCCGCCGCCCATCACCAGCAGCCGGTCGACCGCCACGCTGGTGTTGCCCTGGTCCTTCGGGAAGAAGAACGGCGCGGTGCCGCACGGCGCCTCCTCGAAGTCGATCGTGACGTTGACGAGAGTCGTCGGCGGTCCGCCGTAGCCCTGGATGCCGTCGGAGTGGTACCTGTCGTCGCACTCCCCGTCCGCGAGCGGGATGACGATCTTCGCGAAGCTGTCCTCGATCCGGATCGGGCCGCAGCCGGGCTCGCCGTTGCCGCTGGCCCGGAACCCCTCCGCGCGGCGCCAGATCTCGACCCCGCGCGCCGTGTAGCCGCCGGCCTCGACCACGCCCTCGCCGTCGGGCGACGACAACGCGCCGGGAGGCGGCTCGAGCGTCGTGTCCTCGATCGTCATGCCCGGCTGGCAGACCGGCCCGGCGAAATTGGTGATCCTGCCGCCGCGCAGCTTGACGCGGCGGATCGTCACGTTCGGAGCGGCGACGACGATGTCGGCGTCGTCGAGCTGGACGTCCTCGACGACCGCGCCGGCCTGGCTCACCGTGAGCGTGCTCGTCAACACCTGGCTCGGCGACCAGCCGGCGGGAACGCCGGTCGAGGCCGGGTTCGGGAAGCCACCGGCCGGCGGCGGGGCTCCAGGACCGCCGGGCGCGGGCACGGGCGGCGCGCCCGGCACGACGTCCGGTGGGCCGGACGGATGGCTGGCGGGCCGGCGCGGGTTGGTGCGGGCGCGGATCTCGCGCCGGTCGCTGTAGCCGTCGCCGTCGCTGTCGCGGCGGCGCGGGTTGGTCTTGAAGCGATGGACCTCGGGTCCGTCGCGCAACCCGTCGCCGTCGGTGTCGGCGCGACGGGGGTGCGTGCGGTGGCGCAGCTCGCCGCGGTTGCGCAGCCCGTCGCGGTCGGGATCGGCCCGCGCCGACGGCTTGGCGACGGCCAGCCGGTAGCGCTTCTCCCAGCGGTCGGGCAGTCCGTCGCCGTCGCGGTCGGTCGTCTTCGCCGTGCTGAGCGGAACGGCGAGGACGACCGCGACCGCGACGGGGACCAGCAGGAGGCGCCGTCCGAAGCGGCCGGCGCCTCTGCTCACGGAATCCCTATGTCGGTTCCATCGGACGCCGCTCCCTTGCCCGGCGAGTTGCTCGCCAGGCGGAAGCCGGCATAGGTGGTGGGGTTCTGGCCGCCGGCGAAGATCGGCAGGCCGCGGATGCTGCCGCCGCCCGACGGGTTCTGGTTGGCCAGCAGGTTGTGGTCGCTGTTGTAGGTCGCGCGGACCGCGCCGATCTGGCCGAGCACGTTGTCGCGGATCACGGTTCCGACACCCGGGTCGTTGGCCGGCTTGGCGTCGAGATTGATCGTCCCGCAGGGGATGTTGAAGTTGCAGGTCCCAGGGACGAAGGTGTTGTGCCGGACGATCGACCCGCTGTCCGAGTACCAGGTCAGCGGATAGGCGTGGTTTCCGGGCGTGATCACGTTGTACTCGACGATGTTGTCGGCACCGCCGTCGGCCATCATCACCGCGGCCGAGACGTCGCCGTTAGGGCCTCCGCCCCCACCGACGAACAGGTTACCCCTGATCGTGACCCGCTCTCCCCCATATATCTGAATTGGGTCCGAATGGAACGGGTCCTCGTCGCGCAGGTTGCGGAACTCGTTGCCGACGATCTGGATGCCGTCGGCGTCGGCGCGCACGCCGTCGCTGTTGCCGCCGTCGAACAGCGAGTCGCTGACCGTCACGCCGGACATCTCCCAGCCCTCGGCCACGACGTGCACGCGACCGGCCCAGCAGGTCGAGCAGGTGTCGATGCCGACGTGGGTGTTGCCGTCGAGCACGATGTTCGCGTCGGCGACCTTGCCCGCTGAGATCGCGGCGATCCCGGTGAAGCGACTGTTCGAGATCGTGACGTTGCGGCTCGAGTCGCGGATCGAGGCGCCCGTCACGGTGACGCTGTCGACGCGCACGTTGCTGACGCCGGCGAAGTCGACGCTCAACGACGCCGTCTGGCCGGACTCCGAGCGGACCGTGACGGGCCCGGACTTCGACCCGCCGCGGAAGGCGCCGTAGCTGCCGGCCGCGAGGCAGATCGTCTGGCCGGCGCTGGCGGCGCTCCACTGGCTGGCAAGCGTCGACGCGTTGGTCGCCGTGCGGTCACAGCCGCCGGTCGGCGGAGGCGGTGGCGGAGGCGGGGGTGGCGGAGGTGGCGGAGGTGCGACCGCCGAGACGTTCACGACCTCGGTCGCCTGGTCGCTGGCGCCGCGCGCGTCGGTCACCGTCAACTGGACGTGCTTGGCACCGACGTTCTGGAACGTGAAGTCCAGCTCCGGCCCGCTGCCGAGCGGCCAGCTGCCGTTGTTGACGTCCCTCCAGCTGTAGCTGCAGGGCGTGGCGTCGCAGCTGGACGCACCGGCGTCGAAGGTCACCTGCTGCCCGGTCGTCGGCGCGACCGGCTCGTGGCTGAACTCCGCCGTCGGCGGGTCGTGCTGGGGTGCCGGCGGCTCGGGCTCGGGCTCAGGTGCTGGCGGCTCAGGCTCGGGCTCAGGCTCCGGTGCCGGCGGCTCAGGCGCAGGGGCCGGCGGCTCAGGCGCAGGGGCCGGCGGGTCCGGCTCAGGCGCCGGCGGCTCGGGAAGCGGCGCCGGGTCAGGCACGGGCGCCGGCTCGGGGAATGGCGCCGGCGCGGGCCACAAGGGCGTCCAGGGCACCGGCTTGCGCGGCTTGCTGGCGGCGTTGCGCGGGTTGGTGCCGGCGCGCAGCTCGGTGAGGTCGTCGAAGCCGTCGCCGTCGCTGTCGGCGCGGCGAGGCTTCAGCCGCAGGCTGTACTCGCGCTGGTTGCGCAGACCGTCGCGATCGGGGTCACCCGCGGCGGACGCCTTGGTCGCGGACAATCCGTTCTGGCGCTCCCACCGATCGGGCAGGCCGTCGCGGTCGCCGTCGCGCGGGGCGGCGGACACAACCGCCGGGGTCGCCAAGCTGGCCGTCACAAGGACGGCCGTCAAACAGGCCTTCCGCATATCGATCCCCTCCGTATTGGGCTCGAGTAGCGCCGAAGCTGGGTTCCCCCGGCGCCTTCACTGGTGAGTCCCCGATATCGACGGAAGTCATTCCCCGACTTGAGAAGTTCCTCCAGCCGTGGACGCCTGTCTTGAATGTGGGTAAGCCGGTGTTCTCTTTGGCCTAGACGAGCACCTCGGCCGGCGCCGGATGGCCGAGGAAGGCGGTCGGGCTGGCCGTGAGCCCGTAGGCGCCCGCCTGGAAGACGACGACGAGGTCGCCGACTCGGCGTGCGGCAGCGCGACGTCGGTCGGCGAGCAGGTCGAGCGGCGTGCAGAGGCAGCCGACGACACTGACGCGTCTCGGCCGCCGGCGTCGTCGCATCCGGCTGCCGATCGCGACCGGATAGTTGCGCCGGATCACCTGGCCGAAGTTGCCCGACGCGGCGAGCTGGTGGTGCAGGCCGCCGTCGACGACGAGGAACGTCTTGCCGCGCGACTCCTTGCGGTCGACGACCCGGGTGACGTAGACGCCGCCTCGCCGACGAGGTAGCGGCCGAGCTCGATGACGACGCGCGCCTCGGGCAGCCGCGGGCGACCGCGTCGGCCAGCAGGCTCCTCCAGGTTCGCGCCGATCGGCGCCAGGTCGAGCGGCGCGTCGCGGTCGAAGTACGGGATGCCGAAGCCGCCGCCGAGGTTGAGGTAGCGCAGCGGCGCCGGCGCGGCGTCGGCGAGCCGCAGCGCCAGCTCGACGGTCTTGCGCTGCGCCTCGCAGATGACGTCGGCGTCGCAGGTTCTGCGAGCCGGCGAAGATGTGGAAGCCGAGCAGGTCGACGTCGGCGGCGCGCAAGCCGCTTCAGCAGCGCGGGCACCTGCTCGGCGTCGACGCCGAACTGCTTCGGCCCGCCGCCCATCCGCATGCCCGAGCCCTTGAGCTCGAAGTCGGGGTTGACGCGCACCGCGACGCGCGGCCGCAGCCCGAGCTGCAGCGCCGATCGCGATCGACGCGCGTCGGCCTCGCTCTCGGACTCGAGCTTGATCGTGACGCCGGCGGCGACCGCCTGGCGCAGCTCGGCCGGCGTCTTGCCCGGGCCGGCGAAGCTGATCTCTCCGCGCGGCATCGGGTCGTGTCGAGCGCGACCTGCAGCTCGCCCGCGGACGCGCACGTCGAGGCGTCGACGAGCCCGCTGAGGTGCTGGACGACCGCCGGCATCGGGTTGGCCTTGATCGCGTAGCTGAGCTCGACGCCGGCGGGCAGCGTCGCGCGCAGCGGCGCGACGCGCGTCGCCGAGCAGCGCCGCGGTCGTAGGCGAAGAACGGCGTCTGGCCGACGCGCGCGGCGAGCCGCTCGACCGGGATCCCGCCGACGGCGAGCGCGCCGTCGGAGCGCCCGAACGTCTCAGCGACGCTCGCCGCGGCCGCGGGCACGGACGCCGTCATGGCGCCACCCCCGCCGGGACGAGCTCGGCGCGCAGCGCTTGCGGTCGATCTTGCCGTTGGGAGTGCGCGGCAGCCGGCGCGCGCCACGACCTCGCGCGGGACCATGTACGGCGGCAGCTGGCGCCTGCAGCTCGGCGAGCAGCGCGGCGACGTCGAGCTCGGCGCCGGCCGGCGGGCTGGCGACGAGCACGATCGCCTGGCCGAGCCGCGCGTGCTCGACGCCGAGCGCGACGGCGTCGCCGACCAGGCCGGTGGCGTAGACGACCTCCTCGACCTCGGTCGGGCTGACGCGGTAGCCGGACGTCTTGATCATCTCGTCGCGGCGGCCGACGAAGTAGAGGAAGCCGTCGGCGTCGGCGACGACGGTGTCGCCGGAGCAGACGGCGAGCTCGCCGTCGCGGACGCCATCGGCCCAGGCGGGCAGCGGCCGGAAGCGCTCGGCGGTCTGCTCGGGGTCGTTCCAGTAGCCGATGCGCGACCAGCGCGCCGCGGTGGACGAGCTCGCCCGGCTCGTCGGGTCCGCAGCGCGTCCCGTCCTCGCGGACGACGAGGATCTCGGCGTTCGGGATCGCCTTGCCGATCGAGTCGGGCCGGCGGTCGACCTCGGCCGGGCGAGGTAGGTCGAGCGGAACGCCTCGGTCAGGCCGTACATCAGGAACGGCGCGGCCGCTGGGAAGATCGCGCGCAGCCGGTCGAGCGTCGCGCGCGGCATGCGGCCGCCGGTGTTGGCGAAGTAGCGCAGGCTCGCCGTCGCCTCGGCGGCCACTCGAGCTCGGCGAGCTGGATGCCACAGCGGCGGCACGCACGTCAGACCGGTGACGCGGTGCTCGGCGCAGAGCCGGACGACGTCGCCGGGCAGCAGGTAGTTCAGCAGCACGACGTGCGCGCCGACGGCGAAGCCGGTCGTCAGCTGGCTGAAGCCGGCGTCGAAGCTCAGCGGCAGCGCGGCGAGCAGCGTGTCGTCGGCGTCGTTGCCGAGGTAGCTGGCGACGCTCTTCGCGCCGACGACCAGGTTGCGGTGCGACAGCACGACGCCCTTCGGCCTGCCGGTGCTGCCCGAGGTGTAGAGGATCGCCGCGATGTCGCCGTCGCCACGCCGCCGATCTCGCGGCGATCTCCAGGCTCGACGCCCGCGACGTCGTCCCAGCGTGCGATCGCGGTTGCTCGCCGGCACCCTCCCCAGCCCGCTCGCCGACGACGATCACGTGCTCCACGGTCGGGGCGCCGCTGCAGCTCCCCGCGCAGCAGCGCCAGCCGCTCGGGCGTCGTGACGAGCACGCGCACGTCGCAGTCGCCGAGGATGTGGCCGACCTGCGCGGCTTCAGCAGCGGGTTGACCGGCACGAAGACGCCGCCGGCGGCCGAGACGCCGAACAGCGCCGTCACGGTCTCGATCCGCTTGTCGAGGTAGATCGCGACGCGCTCGCCACGCTTCATCCCGAGCGCCTCCAGGCCCGCGCCGAAGCGCCGCGCGGCGTCCCACAGCCGCGCGTAGCCGACCGTCTCGTCCTTGAACGTGACGGCTGGCGCGCCGCCGTCGCGGGCGGCGCTGTCGGCGACGATCTCGTGCAGTAGCTCTGGCATGTCAGCGGTGTCGGTCGTGCGGGCCGGCTACCACGGCACGCAGACCAACTCGCTGTAGAGGTAGTCGATCTGCGCCGCCTGCAGTCGCTGGCTGCGGTACATCTTGCGTCTGGGCCTTCGAACCACCAACGAGCCGAGCGGCCTGGATCTCACGACCCTTTGCTCGGCGAGCGTCGCGACGGCACCGTGGCGCAGCAGCAGGTGGCGCGCCAGCGGGCGCGCGAAGCGGCGCAGCTGGCCGGGATCGCTGACGTGCAGGATCGATGCGAACAGCGGCAGGCCCTTGCGGCGGTCCTTGCGGAAGATCACGTAGCACCAGTCGTCGCCGCGGCGCAGGACGACGTGGCGGGCGGCGAGGGCGCCCGCGTGGTCGCGGTAGACGGCCAGCTCGGCCGGGCTCAGCGTCGCGGCGATCTCGTCGGGGTCGGAGACGATCCGCGTGCGCAGCGGCAGCGACGGCCAGGGCAGGTTGGGCGCCAGCCACGTCGTCGTGTCGAGGAAGTCGAAGCCGAGCTTGGCGTTGAGCTCCGGCACGCCGCCGCTCGGCGAGAGGTCGGTGAACGTGTAGCCCTCCTGGGCCAGCAGCGCCTTCAGCAGTCGCAGCGCGTGGAAGCGGTAGCCGTCGTCGACGCACCACGCGCCGAGGTTGCAGAAGCGCTCGCGGCGGCCGTCGATCTGGCGCTCGGAGTAGAAGGCGAGGTAGACGCCGACGACGCGCTCGCCGTCGGCCAGCAGGAAGCCGTGGTTCGGCTGCTCTACGTCCCATGGCACGGCGGTCGCGCGCAGCCAGGTCTCCGCCGCGACGTCGCCGTCGAGGTTGGCGTGCAGGAACTCCGCCGCGGCGCCGACCTCCGCCGCGCCGATCGGCTTGGCCTCGACCGCCAACGCCGCTCAGACCCGCGCGGTCGGCTCGTAGTAGTCGTCGCCGCGCACGACGCTCGCCAGCGCGCGCACCTGCACGAGCAGCTTCCAGGCCAGGTACCAGGGCGCCGCGAGCAGCGCCAGCCACGTCCGCGCACGCGCCCGCGCCTGGATCAGGCCGGTCACCAGTGCGAGAGCGAGCGCCAGCAGCCCCGCGCCCATCAGCGCCGCGACCGGCCACGCCTGTACGACGGCGGCGAGCGCCCCGCCGGCGAGCAGCGACACTGCCGTCAGCGCGAACGGCGGCGTCGCGAGGAACCAGGCGGCCTCGAGGCAGGAGGCGTCGCGCTCGCGCAGCGCGCGCCGCAGCAGCCGCGGCACGTAGGCGCGGGCGGCGGCCATCCGACCGGCCTCGTAGCGCAGCTTCTGCCCCCCGAACGTTCCCCAGTCGCCGGCTCCCGCCGAGCGCAGCCGGGCCGTGTCGACGTGCCGACAGCGGCCGCCCTCGAGCAGCAGGTCGAGCGTGAAGAAGAGGTCCTCGGAGGCCGGCGCGCTGAAGTTGTGGCGCAGCGCGACCGCGCGGCGGATCGCCATTCCGGTGCCACGCAGACGCACCGACACGCCGAGCGCGCCGCGCCCGCGGGGGATCGTGATGCCCTGCAGCGTGAACGCGGCGAGCGCCGCCTCGGCGGCCAGCGTCCGCCCCTGCTCGCCCTCGCTGCGCGCCTGGACCGCGACGACGTCGGCCGCGAGCGCCTGCTCGCAGGCGGCGAAGAAGCCCGGCTCGACGATCGAGTCGGCATCGAGCATCAGGACGACGTCCCAGTCGAGGTCGCGCGCGTGCTCGAGCCCCGCTTGGCGCGCGGCGGCGCGTCCCGGCTCCTCGCCGGGCCCGCGCTCCAGTACCTGCGCGCCGAGCGCGCGGGCGATGCTCGCGGTGGCGTCTGTGCAGCGGTCGGCCACCACCAGGACGCTGTCGGCCGGGCGCCGGTCGGCCTCGATCGCGCGCAGGCACCCCTCGATCGTCCGCTCCTCGTCGTGCGCCGGGACCAGCACCAGAAACTTGACCGGCGGCACCGCCCAGGCATACGGCTCGCGGTAGAAGAGCGACGCCAGCGCGAGCAGCCCGAGATGGGCGGCGGCGGCCAGCCCGGGCAGGCCGACGACCAGGGCGAGGACGGCGACGGCGGTGCTCACGCGGGCACCGGGTCGGTCGCGGACGGACGGTCGGGCGGCGCGAGGGCCGGTTCGCGGCGGCCGAGCAGCCGGTCGTAGGCGTCCACGTAGCGCGCGGCCTGATCGGGCCAGCCGAGACCGTCGACGATCCGCGCGCGCCCCGCGCGACCCATCTCGATCCGTCGCGGCAGGTCGTCGAGCAGCGCGACGATCGCGTTGGCGAGGGCGGACGCGTCGCGGTCGCGGTCGCCGCTCCAGCGCACGTAGTCGGCGGCGTCGCCGGCGGCCCGCTGGGTCTCGGCGAGGTCGAACGACACGACCGGCAGCTCGTGAGACATGTACTCGAGCACCTTGTTCATCGTCGAGGCGTCGTTGAACGAGGTCTTCGGGTCGGGACAGATGCCAAGCGCCGCCGTCGACAGGTACTCGCCGATCGCCGGCGGCTCGACGCGGCCGGTGAAGGTCACCATGTCGTCGAGCCCGAGCGCGGTCGTCAGCGCGCGCAGCCGCTCGAGCGTGTCGCCGAAGCCGAGCAGCGCGAACTGGACGTCCTCGCGGTCGAGGTCGTGCCGGATCGTGGCAGCCGCGCGCACCACGTTCTCGACGCCGTCCTGATGACCCATGATCCCCAGGTAGCAGCAGAGGTGGCGGCGCCCGTTGCGCAGGTTGGCGACCGGGTTGCGGCGTCGCATCGCGCTCGGGTCGGGACCGCTGCGCACGACCGTGAAGTCGGCCTCGGGCTTGCCGGTGCGGGCGCGGGCGCGCTCGCGGTACGTCTCGTTGGTCGTGATGACGTGGTCCGCCGCGCGGTAGGTCGCCCGCTCGAGCAGGCGCAGCGCCGCGAGCACGGCGCGCGACGGCTTCCCGTCCGGGTCGCGGCACTCGTAGAGCTCGGGACAGAGGTCGTGGTGGTCGAAGACGTAGCGCACGCCGAACGGCCGGAACAGCCGCGCCAGCGCGAAGTAGGTGTCGGGCGGGTTGCACCCCTGGATGACGTCGAAGCGACCACGGCGGAAGATCCGCAGCGCGAGCGCGGCGGTGCGCAGCCAGCAGTAGGCGAACTCCCAGGCGTAGCTGGCGAGCCCGGTCGCGGCGCGCGGCGGCGGGTAGCGGTGGATCTCGACGTCGTCGAGCCGCTGGTGACGGCTGTCACCGTCGCCCCGCGGGCAGATCACCGAGACGCGGTAGCCGGCCGCGGTGAGCGCCTTGCACTCCATCCAGACGCGCCGGTCGAGCGGCACGGGCAGGTTCTGGACGACGATCAGGACGTGCGGCGCGCGGCCCATCAGTAGGCGCCCGATCGGCGCAGCACGGCGGGCAGCGTGCGCATCAGCAGCTTGACGTCGCCCGACAGCGACCAGTTCGTCACGTAGAGGTAGTCGAGGCTGACCATTTCGTCGAACGGGATCTCCGAGCGGCCGTGGACCTGCCACGGGCCGGTCAGCCCGGGGGTCAGGCCCAGCCGCTTGCGGAACCGACCCTCGACCTGGCGGTCCTCGTCCTCGATCAGCGGCCGCGGGCCGACCAGGCTCATGTCGCCGCGAACGACGTTGATCAGCTGCGGCAGCTCGTCGAGCGAGTAGCGACGCAGGAAGTTGCCGACACGTGTCACGCGCGGGTCCTCGCGAATCTTGAACATCCCGCTGTCGTTGCCGCCGCCGTGGAAGTTCAGCCTGGCGACGTCTTCCTTGTGCGCGTCGGCGCCGTCGTCCATCGAGCGGAACTTGAGTAGCTCGAACGGCTCGTCGTCGCGGCCCACGCGGCGCTGGCGGAAGAGGACCGGGCCGTTCGAGTCGAGCTTGATCGCGATCAGGCAGACGGCCATCGGCAGCGCGAACAGCGCCAGCGCCAGCACGCCGCCGACCATGTCGAGCGCGCGCTTGAGCCGGAAGGCCGAGCGGCGCAGACGGGTCCGCGGGATCGTCAGGAGCGGCATCCCCTCCATCTCGTGCACGTCGAGCCGCGCGCCGACGAAGTCCGACCAGCTGGGGATCAGGTCGACGTGGACGCCGAGTTCGCTCAACCCGGAGATCAGGTCGGCCCGCGCCGGCGAGTGGCTGAGCGCCGGCGCGAGCATCACGCGATCGACGCCGAGCTCGCGAGCGAGGGCGATCAGGTCCGTGTCGGTGGTCACGGCGTCGACGTCGCCGCTGCGCACGAAGCGCAGCGAGGCCCGCTCGCTGCGCGGGATCGCGGCGCGCGCTCGGGCGTCGATCCCCCACTCGGGATGACGCGCGATCTTGCGCACGATCGCGTCCGCCTGCGAGTGCGGGCCGATCACCAGCGCGCGCTGGCGGTACCACGGCCGCCGCCGCGCATAGGCCCGCGCGACCGAGCGCAGCGTCATCAGCAGGACGACGCTCAGCACCCAGAACAGCGCGATCTTGGCGACCATCCCGCCCTGGGGGTTGACGATCGAGGTCAGCAGCAGCGTCCCCCAGCTCCAGATCGTCGTCATCTGCAGGACGGGGCCGATCTCGTCGGCGGCGCGGTAGTCGGCCCGGTGGCTCTCCAGGTGGTACAGCCGGTGGCCATGGCAGACGAGCACCCAGAGCGGCAGGGTGAGCAGCAGCAGCGCCAGGTCGACGGCGCGCAGCTGACCGAGCGTCGACTCCGCGAGCGCGAGCGCCGCGCCGAGCGCGAGGACGTCGGCCGTCAGCAGCAGGCGCCGCAGCAGCCGCCCGCGCTGGTCGATCACGTGCTCGCGGGACGGCGCCCTCGACCACTCGGCCGCGCTGTCGCGCGCCGGCGCGAGTCCGGGCAGCGCGGTCGCGTCCACCGTCGCGACCGCTACCGCGACGTCAGGTGTGGGACTGCTGCCGATCATGTCCGATCAACGCTCCGGGAGCGTGAGCGCTGCCGCGCCGGGAAGGAGGAAAAACGGTCAACCCAGGAGCGCGGCGGCGCTCAGACGCGGCTGAGCGCGGGGACCGCGACGGGTTGCCCGTTCCCGGCCAGCGACTCGTGGGCGGCCTCGATGACCGCGACGATCTCCGTCCCGAGGCCGGCGTGCGACCGCGGCGGCCGGCCGGTCCGGACGGCCGCGGCGAAGTCGGCGAGCTCGAGCCCGAGCGGCTCGGCGGGGTCGAGCCGCGGGGCGACCATGTCGCCGGAGCGGTATGTCAGCTGGTGCTCGCCGAAGCTCGCCGACGGCTGCAGCTCGAAGTCGACGCCGCGGTCGTAGACCCGGACCGCGCCGTCGAGTGCCATGTCGTCGTAGACGACCATCTGCTTGCTGCCGACGACGACCGTCTGGCGGACCTTCCGCGGCGCGAGCCAGGAGATCTGGATGTTCGCCGTCGCGCCGCCGTCGAAGCCGAGCGTCAGGAACGCGGTCTCCGGCACCCCCTCCTGGAAGACGGTCGACCCCGACGCCGAGACGGTCTCGACCCTGCGGCCGAGCCAGTGCAGCAGGATCGAGAGGTCGTGCGGCAACAGGTCGCGGATGACGCCGTCGGGCTGGTAGATGCCGAGGTTCATCCGCGCCGAGGTGACGAAGTAGATCTCGCCCAGCTCGCCGCCGACGATCAGGTCGCGGATCTTGTTGACCGCCGGGCTGTAGAGGAAGGTGTGGCCGGGCATCAGGACGAGTCCCTCGCGCTCGGCGATCTCGGTCAGGTGCTCGGCCTCGGCGGCCGTGCTGGCGAGCGGCTTCTCGACGAGCACGTGCTTGCCCGCCTCGAGCGCCTGGCGAACGAGCGCGTAGTGCGTCGCGGGCGGCGTGGCGATCGAGACGGCCTCGACCTCGGGATCGGCCAAGACGGCCTCGAAGCTCGGGTCGACCCGCACGCCCGGGAAGCGCGCGCGGAAGCGGTCGCCGCGCTCCGCGGACAGCTCGCACAGCCCCCAGAGGTCCAGCTCCGGACGCTCGGAGACGTTGCGGACGATGTTCGGTCCCCAGTAGCCGTATCCGACCACCGCGACCTTGACTGGTCGTTGCTCGCTCATCGGGCAATCAACGGGCGCCCGGCGCCGCTCCTTGCGCGGCCGGCGATCAGCCGGTCGACCTCGTCGCGCACGCCGGCGAGCGTGCCGGCGAGGCTGAACTCGGCGGCGACGTGCGCGCGGGCGCGCGCCGCGATCTCCAGCGCGCGGTCGGGCTCGGCCGCGATGTCGGTCAACGCGCCGGTGAGCGCGGCCGGGTCGCCGGGCGGGATCAGCCAGCCGGTCTCGCGGTCCAGCACCAGCTCGGCGACGCCGCCGACGTCGGTCGCCACGACCGGGATGCCCTCGGCCATCGCCTCCATGATCGCCAGCGGAGTCCGCTCGGCCCGCGACGGGACGACCAGGACATCGGCGCGCGCCAGCTCGCCGGCGACGCTCGGCAGCTCTCCGGTGAAGCGGAGCCGGTCGGCGACGCCGAGCGCGCGGGCACGCTCGCGCAGCTTGCCGGCGAACGGCGCGTCGATCTCGCGCCCGACGACGCTCAGCTCGGCCGCGACGCCGGCGCGCGCCAGGCTGCCGAGCGTCTCCACGGCCAGGTCCTGGCCCTTGCGCGGAGCGACGCCGCCGATCAGGCAGAGCCGCAGCGGGTCGTGCAGGCGCCGCAACTCCGGCGCGCGCGGCGGCGCCAGCTCGATGCCGTCGTGGATCGTCGCGACGCGCGCGCCGCCGGAGGCGCGGGTGAAGCGCCGCTCGTGCTCGCGGTCGATGACGATCACGGTCGTCGCGAGTCGGCGGTGCAGCTCGAAGACCGGGCCGGTCAGCCGCGACTCGACCGACTCCCGGACGTGCACGACGACCGGCCGGCGCGTCAGCCGCGCGGCCAGCACCGGCGCCACCAGCACCGAGCTGTTGGTCAGCACGACGTCGACGTCGAGGCGCCGGATCGCCCGCGCGAGGCGGACGGCGTCGAGCAGCGTGCGCACGGCGCTGGCGACCCAGCGACGCGGCGAGCCTCCCCAGAGCGGAAGGTTCGCGGCGCCGCCGACGATCTCGCCGTATGGCGCGAGCTCAGCCCGCAGCGGCCCGGGCGGCGCGGAGACGACGACGTCGTGGGTCTCGGCGAGCACTCCCGCCTCGGCAATCGCCATCCGCTCGGCCCCGCCGGCGTCGGCGCCGTGCATGCACAGCAACACACGTCCACGAGTTCCCACAGATGGACAACGCGGGTGCGTGGCGGAGACTTTCGGTCAGCCGGCGCGGCCCGTGTCGATGTCCGCCAGGTGGTACAGGAGCGCATGGTGGAGCAGCCGCTCGCTCACCACGCCTTGGCACTCCGCCTCGCGCGCCAGCGCAGCGTGGACGGAGTCGCCGGCCGGCAGCGCCAGCTCGCGGGTGGCCGTGGCGGAGGGCGCGGGCCAGCCCGGCTGGCGCGGATAGCGCCAGCCTGGCCGGCCGCTGTCCTTGTCGTCCAGGTAGTAGCGAGCCGCATCGCGAGCGCGCGACGCGAGGCGGTCACGGTCCGCCGAGGATCCGCCGATCGCGTCGCGGACGGTTGGGCCGATGACGAGCTTCACGAGCAATGAACCGCCGGCGAATCCGCGACCTTCCCCAGACACCCCCACAGTCGTCCGAAAACCAACCGGACTTCGCCCAAATTGGCCGAATGGGAAATTCTCCCTTACCCTGACCCGCAGTGCACGGAATGGCGCTGGCCCATACGCCTTCCGGCACCTCGGGAGGGACAACAAAGGTGTCAGGGGACACATGATGAGTGGTGAGACGAGCGTTGACTTCGACGGCGGCGAGCGTGCCCGCGGACGGCGGTTCGAGCCGGCGTCCGAGCGCAGCCGCGACGACCTGGTCTCGAAGGCCGTGCGGCGCGCCAAGCAGGGCGACCGCGAGGCGTTCCACTTCCTGTTCGTCCGATACGCCGACGACGTGCTCGGCTACGTCCGCAGCTTCGTCCACGACCACCACGAGGCGGAGGACATCACGCAGAACGTCTTCGCCAAGCTGGTGACCGCGATCGCGAAGTACGAGGAGCGCGAAGTGCCGTTCACCGCTTGGATCCTCCGCGTGGCGCGCAACGCCGCGCTCGACCACATGCGCGTCCGCCGCGCGCTGGTCTGCGACGAGGTCAGGACGACCGATCACGGCCACGACCTGATCGACTTCGAGCGCAGCCGCGCGCTGCGCGACGCACTCGCCAGCCTGCCCGACGACCAGCGCGAAGTGCTTGTCCTGCGTCACGTCGCCGGGCTGTCGCCGACCGAGATCGGCGAGCTCGTCGGCAAGACGGAGAGCTCGATCCACGGCCTCCACCACCGTGGCCGGCGCGCGCTCCAGGACACGCTCTCCGAGCTCGGCGCCGTGCCGGTCGTCAGCCCGACCTAGCCGGCGGCGCCGGCCTCGCCCAGCCCGTCGAGCATGCGCCGGGCGACACGACCCGCCTCGACGTCGGCCGCGAAGAGCAGCACCGCGTGGCGCACCAGCAACTCCGGGCGGACCTGCTGGCGCTCGCCCTCCTCGACGAAGCGCCCCCACGCCGACGCGTCGATGCGCAGCGACAGCGTCGTCTCCGGCGAGCCGGCATCGACGCCGCCGAGGAACTTCGGGTACCCCCAGCCGGGGCGCCCGCTGTCGCGCTCGGCGAGGTAGTAGTAGACCGCCTGGCGGGCGACCGCCTCGACCGTGCAGGTCGTGCCGGCGGCGGCGCTCAGCGCCTCGATGCTGAAGTCCCCCAGCGGGATCGCCAGCTGCAGCGGATCGCCCGTCCGCGCGGGGACCATCAGGCTGGCGTCACCCGGTAGGCGTCGAACACCGAGTCGATGTTGCGCAGCCGCTGGATGCAGTTCTTCAGCGCCACGGTGTCCCCCACCTCGACGACGAAGCGGTTCTTGATCATCGGGTGGACCGTCGTGCACCTCGCCTCGAGGATGTTGACGCCGGCCTCGGCGAAACATCGCGACAGGTCCTCGAGCAGGCGGTGACGGTCCCAGCCGTCGATCTCTATCTCCGCCCTGAACGAGGATCCCGCGGCGTCTCCCTCCCACCACACCTTCGTGAAGCGCTCTGGGTTGCGCTGCAGCGCGCGTGCGTTCGAGCACGCCTCGTGGTGGATCGTGATGCCCTTGCCAAGTGAGATGTAGCCGACGATCGGGTCGCCGGGCACCGGCCGGCAGCACTTCGCGAGCCGCAGCATCACGTCGTCGATCCCGTCGACGACGATGCCGTAGGCGGACGCGTTGCCGGTCGTGCGGCTGCGCTCCTTCTTGCGCTCGAGCAGCTGCGCCGCGGCGCCGTCGTGGTCGACGGCCGACTCGCCCTGGCGCAGCTTCTGCATGATCTTCTGGGTGACGACGCGTCGCCGAGATCTTCGCCTGGCCGAGCGCGACGTAGAAGTCGTCGCCCTTGCGGAAGCCCATCTCGCGGATCACGTCGGCGAGCAGCGGCGAGCCGGCGATCTTCTGCGGCGGCAGGCCCTGGCGGCGCAGGTTCTCCTGCAGGATCTCGCGGCCGGTGCGCTCGGAGTCCTCGCGCCGCTCGCGCTTGAACCAGGCGCGGATCTTCGACTGGGCGCGCGTCGTCTTCGCGAGCGACAGCCAGTCGCGCGACGGTCCGCGCTCCTTCTTCGAGGTCAGCACCTCGCAGATGTCGCCCGACTGCAGCTCGTAGTGCAGCGGCACGATCTTGCCGTTGACCTTCGCGCCGACGCAGCGGTGGCCGACGTCGGTGTGGACGGAGTAGGCGAAGTCGAGCGGCGTCGCGCCCGACGGCGAGCGACTTGACCTCGCCCTTCGGCGTGAAGACGAACACCTCGTCCTCGAACAGGTCGGCCTTCAGCGTCTCGGCGAACTCCTGCGGGTCCTTGGAGCTCCTTCTGCCAGTCGACGAGCTGCTTGAGCCACTCGACCTTGTCCTCCGGCCGGTGCCTTGTCCTTGTAGATCCAGTGCGCGGCGATGCCGTACTCGGCGGTGTCGTGCATCTCCTGGGTCCGGATCTGGATCTCCAGCGGCTGGCCCTCGGGCCCGATCACCGTCGTGTGCAGCGCCTGGTACATGTTGAACTTCGGCATCGCCACGTAGTCCTTGAAGCGGCCGGGGAGCGGCTTCCAGAGCGAGTGGATGACGCCGATCGCGCCGTAGCAGTCCTTGACCGAGCCGACCAGCACGCGCATCGCGGTCAGGTCGTAGATCTCGTTGAACTCGCGGTCCTTCTTCGTCATCTTGGAGTAGATGGAGTAGAAGTGCTTCGCGCGGCCGGAGATCTCGGCCGTCGATGCCGACGGCTTCGAGCTCCTTGCCGCAGGTACTCGCCGGCGCGCGCCACGTAGCCCTCGCGCTCGTCGCGCTGCTGGTTGACGAGCCCCTTGATCTCCTTGAACTTGCGCGGGTGCAGCGTCGCGAACGCGAGGTCCTCGAGCTCCCACTTGATCGCGTGGATGCCGAGCCGGTGCGCCAGCGGGGCGAAGATGTCGAGCGTCTCGCGCGCCTTCTCCTGCTGCTTCTGCTTCGGCATCGCGTCGATCGTCCGCATGTTGTGCAGCCGGTCGGCGAGCTTGATCAGGATGACCCGGATGTCCGAGGCCATCGCGACCATCATCTTGCGGTAGTTCTCGGCCTGGCGGTCGTCGCGGCTCTGGAACGTGATCCCGGTCAGCTTGGTGACGCCGTCGACGAGCGTGCGCGACCTCGTCGCCGAACTCGGCGCGCACCTCGTCGAGCGAGGCGCTGGTGTCCTCGACGGTGTCGTGCAGCAGCGCGGCGCACGAGCGTCGCGGTGTCGAGCCGCATCCCGGCGCAGATCTTCGCGACCGCGACCGGATGGACGATGAAGTCGTCGCCGGAGGCGCGGCGCTGGTCGGCGTGCCGTTCGCAGGCGAAGACGAACGCCTCTTCGACCTGGGCCGCGGTCGACGGGCTCGGCGGCGGCGTCGGCGTGCTCCTCGACGACCGCGAACAGGTCGCCGAGCAGAACGCGCTCGTCGGCGGACAGGCGGTCGGTCGGCCCCGCGGGGGCCGGAGTAGTCGCATGGTCGACCGGATCGTGCTCGAAAGCAGGATCGACGACCCCGGTCTGCCGCTCGTCTGCCATCGCCTCAGTCTAGACCGGGACGCAGTCGGCTCGAAAGGGACGCGATTCGTCAGGCGATCGGACGGCCCACGGCGTCCTGGCCGTGCTCCTCCATCAGGCGCCGCGCGTGGTCGGGGTGCAGCGCGAGCAGCATCGCGTTGTGGGCGAGGGCCGCGAACGCCGCGCGGCCCGGCGCGTTGGCGCGTTCGGCGTCGTCCCGCAGGGCCGAGTCGATCGCGACCGGGCCGCGCAGCGTTCGCGCATGTATGCCCCGCAGGAGGCCGAGCAGCCTTGCGTTGATCGCCGCCCAGGTCTCGTCCGGCGACAGGCGCCGCAGCTCAGAGCGGTAATAGGGCGATATGTCGCTGTCTCTGAACGTCTCGAAGCCAGTGTAGGCGGGGAACGCGCTCCTCACGTCCAGGTAGGGACGTGACGACGCTCATGCGCCCCCTCGGATCTACGCGGTACTAGGCGGCTTGGCGCGCGGGGCGCTCGGGCGCGGTGAGGTGGCGCTCGGCGGCGGCGAGGCGGGCCGCGTAGGCGCGGTTGGCGTGCGAGTTGGCGAGATCGGTCCGGCCGGCGCTGCCGCGCAGCAGGCGCGGGCCGTCGGCCGAGGGCTCCCAGGACGCGAGGCCGAGCTCCTGGAGGATCCGCACCAGGCGGCCGCGGTGCCGGCCGTCGCGCGGGTGCTCGCCGCCGCCGCGCAGCGCCGCCTCGAGGTCGGGCCCGGCCAGCTCGCCGGTCGCGTCCAGCGCGCGCCAGAGGTCGACCAGCGCCGGCCGCAGCTCGAGCCGGTCGCGCCAGCTCGCGAGCGCGAACGCCCGCTCGGGCTGGCCCCAGGCGAGGTGGCCGACCGCGCCCGTGCGCCGCAGCAGCTCGACGCCATCGGCGAGCGGCGGGGGATCGACGGCGACCACGTGGCGGAAGCCGGCGACGAGTCCCGGCTCGGCGCCCAGCTCCTCCCAGCCGACGACCGCGAGCGGGTCGGCCGCCATGCCGGCGACGACCGCCCCGAGCCCGGCCCGCCGCCGGGCGACGTCTGTCACGACGAGTGCCGTCCGCTCGCCACTGGTGAGCAGGTCGCCGACGATGGCGGCGAGCCCCTCGCCGCGGCGGTCCACGAGGCCGGCGCCATCCTTGCTCTCGACGGCGCCCTCCACCCCGTCCGGCCACCAGCGGGCCGGGTCGGCCGCCAGCTCGCGCTCGACGGCGGTCGCCAGGTCCACCTCCGGCGCGAGGTCCGCGACCGTCCCGGCGCGCGTCTGGCAGAGCGAGCGCAGGACGACGCGCGCCTCGACGGAGCCGTTCCAGTGGTTGCGCTCGAGCGAGACGGCGACGTCGTGGTCGGCGGCACCGGCCTGCGCCAGCTCGCGCTGGGAGGTGCGGAAGGCGACGCCGCGAGCGCGCGCGGACCCGCCGGCGAGCGTGAAGCGGGCGTGATCGCCGTCCTTGCCCATCGCGGTCACGTGCTCGACGCGGGCCGCCGGCACCAGCAGGGTCGGCGCGGGGTTGCCCGCCCCGAACGGCGCGAGGCGGTCGAGCTGCTCGGCGAGGTCGAGCGTCAGCGCGCCGGCCGCGACGACGGCGTCGGCGCGCTGGACCGGCACCAGGTCGCCCGGCGTGAGCGCCGCCGCGGCGTGGGCGGCGAGCGCCGCGCGAAACGCGTCCACCCGGTCGGTCGCGATCTCGAGCCCGGCCGCCATCCGGTGGCCGCCGTAGCGCAGCAGCTCGTCGCTCGCCGCGCCGAGGCCGGCGTGCAGGTCGTAGGGCTCGATGCCGCGGCCCGAGCCGCGGCCGGTCTCGCCGTCGAGCGCGATCACGACGCACGGGCGGCGGTGGCGCTCGACCAGCCGCGAGGCGACGATGCCGACGACGCCCGGGTGCCAGCCCTCGCCGGCGACGACGATCGCCGCGGCGGCGAGCTGCGGCCGGCAGAGCCGCTCGGCCTCGCCGAGGATCCGCTGCTCGGTCTCGCGGCGGTCGTGGTTGAGGCCGTCGAGCTCGCGTGCGATCTCGTCGCCGCGCTCGCGATCCTCGGTCAGCAGCAGCTCGAGCGCGGCGTCGGCCCGCCTCAGCCGGCCGGCGGCGTTGATCCGCGGGCCGAGCCGGAAGCCGGCGGCGCGCTCGTCGAGGTCGGCGGGATCGAGCTGGGCGACGGCCATCAGCGCGCGCAGGCCCTGCTTGCGCGTCCGCGCCAGCTCAGTCATCCCGGCGCGCGCGATGCGACGGTTCTCGCCGACCAGCGGCACCATGTCGCACAGCGTCGCGAGACCGGCGAGGTCGAGGTCGTCGTCGGCGCCAGCCGGATCAGTCCCGGCCGCGCGCCGCAGCGCCTCCGACAGCTTCAGCGCGACGGCCGCCCCGCAGAGGTGCTCGAACGGGTAGCCGCCGAGCGCCGGGTGGACGACCGGGCAGTCAGGCAGCGTGTCGCCGGCACGGTGATGGTCTGTGACGACCATCTCGACGCCCAGCTCGCGCGCCAGCGCGACCTCTGCGACCGCGGTGACGCCGCAGTCGACGGTCACGATCAGGCCGGCGCCCTGGGCGGCCAGCTCGCGCACCGCGGCCTCGGACAGGCCGTAGCCCTCCTCGCGGCTCGGCAGTCGCCATGCCGGCTCGGCGCCGACGGCGCGCAGCGCGCGGATCAGGATCGCCGTCGCGCAGACCCCGTCGACGTCGTAGTCGCCGAACACGACCACCCGCGAGCCGGCCTCGACATGGCGCAGGATCGTCGCGCAGGCCTCCCCCATCCCGGCCAGCAGCTCGGGCGCATGTCTGTCCTCGGCCGCCAGGAATCGCCGCGCCGTCTCCGCGTCGCCGAGCCCGCGCCGGCTCAGGATCGCCGCGACCGGCGGCGCGACGCCAAGCGCCTCCGCGAGCCGCAGGCTCTCACCGGCCGCATACGGCTCGCAACTCCACTCCGACACCGCTGGAAGCACGGCCGCATCATCGCCCTCACACCGGACGCCCAGACGCGAACTGATGCGTCGTGGACGTTCGACGACCAAGCATGACGGCGCTGGCGGAGCCCGTGGCGTGCAACGCACGTGAGGGCTTCGCCGGTGCCGTCAGGCGCCGGTCGGCAGCCGTCTACGGCGTATCAGAGGACGTCCGGGCGGTGTTCGTCGTGGGTGTTGCCGTACCACCACGAGATCCCGAGCGCGATCAGGGTGCCGGGGATCGCGATGAAGGCCGACAGCAGGTCGGTCTCGTCCTGGCTGGGGATCGTGAAGCCGGAGACCACGAAGCCGAAGATCGCCGAACCGAGGATGGCGGCGCCGAACGCGCCGACGATGCCGCCGTAGAAGCGGTCGGGGACGAAGACCGCGAAGTGCCAGAGCGCGATGCCCATCATCACCCAGACGACCATGCTCATCTTCAGCTCCTCCCGTGCTTCTTGCGGGCTCGGTTGCGCGCGCGCCGCTCCCTGCGCTCGGCCGCGGCGGCGTCCTCCTCGGTCGCGCGCCCGTTGCCGTCGCCGGACGGCTTCTCCTGCTCAGCGGCCTCGGGCGGCGCGGCGGGCGCGGCGGGCGCGGCGCCGGCTGTCGCAGGCGCCGGAGCTGCAGGCACCGGCGCGCGGCGCGCGGGCTTGCGGCCCCCGTCGGTCCCATCGGCCTCCTCGCCACCGCCGGCGACGTGCCGGACGCGAACGCCGGCACGACGCCGTCGTTCTCCTCGCATGATCAGCTTTCGCCGCCGCACGTAGACCGGCTCGCGCTCCTTCCAGAGCGTCAGCACCGGGCGCGGCGATGAAGATCGACGAGTAGGCGCCGGAGGCGACGCCGACGAGCAGCGCGAACGCGAAGTCCTGCAGCGTCTCGCCGCCGAAGATCAGCAGCGCGCCGACCGGCATCAGGGTCGAGAAGCTGGTCGCGAGCGAGCGCGTCAGCACCTCGGACATCGAGCGGTTGACGATCTGCGAGAAGGTCGCGCGCGGCATGCGCGGCACGTTCTCGCGGATTCGGTCGAACACGATGATCGTGTCGTAGAGCGAGTAGCCCAAGATCGTGAGCAGCGCCGCGACCGTCGACGTCGTCACCTCCCGACCGACAAGGGCGTAGACGCCCGCCCGTGATGAGGATGTCGTGCGCGATCGCGATCAGCACCGGGACGGACGAACTTCGACCTCGAAGCGCAGCGCCGATGTAGATCGAGATCAGCAGCAGCGACGCGATGACCGCGATGATCGCGCGTGCGCGCGACCTGGGCGCCGAACGTCGGCCCGATCGAGCTTGACCGAGAAGTCCGCGCGCTCGACGCCGAACTCGTCGTCGAGCGTCGTCCGAAGCTCGGTGACCTCCTGCTCGGCTCCAGCGTCGGCGTCGAGATCTGGAAGACGTTCGTCGCCCAGCTCGGGGTCGTCGACCTGCCTGGATCTTCGCGTCGCCGTAGCCGAGCGGCGACGATCGCGTCGCGGACCTGGTCGACGGTCGCCTCGCTGGCGACCGGCGTCTTGATCCGCGTGCCGGACTCGAAGTCGATGCCGAAGTTGAGGCCGAGGCCGGCGATCGCCAGCGCGCCGACACCAGGATCACGCCGGAGCATCGGAGAAGAACCACTTCGACTTGCCCATGAAGTCGAAGTGCCAGCGCGGGCCCTCGCGCTCGTCTTGCCCACGCCGAGCGCGAAGCGCCGACCGCGAGCAGCCGCGTGCGCGCCATCGCGCCGAGGATCGCCGAGGTCGCCGAGCACGGCGGTGAACAGCGAGACGATGCGTGCCGATCACCAGCGTGAACGCGAAGCCCTTGACGCCCGCCGTGGCGAGCGTGAACAGGATGAACGCGACGCCGATCGTGACGACGTTCGCGTCGATGATCGTGCGCAGGGCCTTGGCGTAGCCGTTGGAGATCGCGGCCGGGATCGACGCGCCCGGCGCGCGCCTCCTCCTTGATGCGCTCGAAGATGACGATGTTCGCGTCGGCCGCGACGCCGAGCGTCAGGATCATGCCGGCGATGCCCGGCAGCGTCAGCGTGATCGGGATCAGCTTGACGAGCGCGAACAGGAAGATCGCGTAGATGATCAGCGCGATCGCCGGCGACGACGCCGAGCACGCGGTAGAAGAGGATCAGGAAGAGCAGCGTCAGCGCGAGGCCGACGGCGCCCGCGATCAGGCCCTGGTCGAGCGCCTGCTTGCCGAGCGACGCCGAGACCTGGGTCTGCGAGATCAGCTTCAGCTCGATCGGCAGCGCGCCGATGCGCAGGCTCTCGGCGAGGTCCTGGGTGTCCTGGAGTGTTGCCGATGCCGTTGATCTGGGCGCCGGTGCTGACCGTCGATGCCCTCGGGGTTCTCGCGGTAGTCGATCGTCGCGAGCGAGACGATCTGGTCGTCGAGCGTGATCGCGAAGCGCTGGAAGCGTCTGGTCTGCGGTCGGTGCCCGGCGGGACGATGATCTCCGAGCCGCGCTGCGGCGAGCGCGCTTGGTCGACGTCGCGCGAACGCCTTGCGGCCCTTGTCGCGTGAACTCGCAGCGTGACGATCGGCTCGCTGCGTGCGCGGGTCGGTGTTCTGCTTCGGGTCCTTGATGTCCGCGCCGGAGAGCTCGGAGTCGTCCTCGAGGACGTAGTAGCTGCGTGACGTCCTCGGGCTGGTTGCGGCGCCCGGTCGGCCTCGATCACGACGATGCCGCGCGGCACCTCGAGACCTCGAGATCCGGCCGGGCGGGCCGATGTCCGGCTTGGCGGTCGACTGCGTCTTCAGCGCCGCCGGCGCCGTTGCCCTTCGCGGGACCGGCCGCGAGCTGCTCGGCGGCACTCGCTGTCCTTCGGGATCTCGCTCTGCTTGCGCTTCGGGCCGGTCTTGAGCGCCCTCGTAGTCGGACAGCAGCTCCTCGCAGGTCGAATCCGGGCCCGGCTGGATCAGCTGCGCTGTGTCGGGGCCGAACAGGTAGTACGCGGCCGGCGGTGTCGTGTCTTGCGCCGTCGTAGTACTGCTCGGATCTTCTTCTTGTCGCCGTCGAAGCGCTGCTCGATCTCCTCGGAGGCGCCGCCCGGCGGGCAGGTCGGTCTCGGTCGCGGTCGGCTTCTCCTTCGCGGCGACCTCGACCGCGTCGTAGAGCGCCGTCTTGCCGGCGTAGGGGGCGTCCGGGCCCTGGCCGCGGACGTTCGTCCTCCCAGTCGTAGAACTGGAGCTGGGCGGTCGTGCCGACCTGCTGCGTCGCGCGGTCGGCGTTCGTCGACGTCCGGCAGGCCGATCGAGATCTGGTCGCTGCCGGCGCGCTGGATCTCCGGCTCGGAGACGCCGAGCGAGTCGGTGCGCTTGCGGATCGTCTCGATCGCGTCGTCGATCGCCTGCGGCGGTGACCGTCGGGACCTGCGGCGTCGGCCGACCCTCGTAGACCAGCTCGACGCCGCCGCGCAGGTCGAGGCCGAGCACGCGTCGGCTTGGTCAGCGATCACGTAGAGCGACCCGGCCAGCAGCACCAGCACGAGGCCGATGATCGAGAGGTTGCGCTTGCGTGAAGTCATGTCAGTTCGAGTTGCCGTCTGACCTGGCGTGGCGTCAGCACGAGCAGCAGGCCGCCGTCGTCGTCGTACGCGGGAAAGATGTCAGCCACTGCCGGCTCGGGCCGGTCTCCCTCCGCGTTGACGGTCACCGGCTTGTCGAGAACGCGAACGCCCCACTCGAGCGCCGTGCCGATGTGGTCGCTCGCCGTTCTCGAACTCGAGGCCGAGCACCTCCTGCACCGGACGGCCGATGACGTCGTCGTCGCCGAGCCCGGTCAGCTCGCGCGCGCCGCGGCCGCGCCGATCAGCCGGCCCTCCTGGTCGCAGACGAAGAAGGCCGCGTTCGGCGCCGGGTAGTAGTCGTCGAGCAGCTCGAACAGGAAGCCGAAGCCGCACTTCGTGCAGCCGCGAGCGCGGCTCGTGGAAGCCGGCGGTGCGCTCGGTCGCGACGCTGCGATTGCCGCAGTTCGGGCAGATGAAGTTCGGCACGGCGAGAGCGGAGATCTAGCGGCGCGTCAGAAGAGGCGCAGCGCCTTCGGCGGCGGCGCGAGGCCGAGGTGCGCGAAGGCCGCCGGCGGTCGCGACCCGGCCGCGCGGCGTGCGCTTGATCAAGCCCTGCTGGAGCAGGTAGGGCTCGTAGACGTCCTCGATCGTGTCCTGCTCCTCGCCGACCGCGACCGCGAGCGTCGAGAGCCCGACCGGGCCGCCGTCGAACTTCTCGCAGATCGCGCGCAGGATCTCGCGGTCGAGCCGGTCGAGGCCGGCGCGCGTCGACCTCGAGCAGCGTCGAGCGCGCTCGGCCGCGATCGCCCGCGTCGATCGTCCCGGCGCCGCGGACCTCGGCGTAGTCGCGCACGCGCTTGAGCAGCCGGTTGGCGACGCGCGGCGTGCCGCGCGAGCGCGCGCGCGATCGCCGCCGCGCCCGGCGGTGTCGATCTCGACGTCGAGGATGCCGCGCCGAGCGGCGGACGATCTCGGCCGAGGTCGGCGGCGTCGTAGAGCTCGAGCCGGTGCGTGACGCCGAAGCGGTCGCGCAGCGGCGTCGTCAGCAGGCCGGCGCGGGTCGTCGCGCCGATCAGCGTGAACGGCGGCAGGTCGAGCGTCGACGACGCGCGCGCCGGCGCCCTGGCCGACGGTGATCGGCAGCTGCCGGTCCTCCATCGCCGGGTAGAAGGTCTCCTCGAGCGCGCGCGGCAGGCGGTGGATCTCGTCGACGAAGAAGACCGAGCGCGGCTCGAGCGCGGTCAGGAAGGAGGCGACGTCGCCCTTGCGCTCGAGCGCCGGGCCGGCGGTCTGCGACGAACGGCACGCCGAGCTCGTTGGCGACGATCTGCGCCAGCGACGTCTTGCCGAGTCCCGGCGGACCGGCGAGCAGCACGTGGTCGAGCGCCTCGCCGCGCGCCCGCGCGGCCTCGATGAAGACGCCGAGCTGGTCCTTGACCTGCTCCTGGCCGACGAAGTCGGTCAGAGCCGCGCGGCCGCAGCGAGCGGTCGAGCTCGTCCTCCGCCCCGCCCTCGACCTCGGGCGTCTGGAGCCGCTCGACGCCGGGCGTGCGGATCGCCGCTCACCGCGCGCCGCCTTGAGCGCCTCGGCGATCAGCTCCTCGGCGGTCTCGCCGTCGGCTGGCCTCGAGCAGCGACGTCGGCCTCGCGGCGGCGTGTAGCCGAGGCCGAGCAGCGCCTCGCGCGCGACGCTGCGCGGGTCGTCGGAGGCGCGGGTGATGACGATCTCGTCGGCGACCGCGCCGGCGACCTTCGTCGCGCAGCTCGACGATGATCCGCTCGGCGGTCCGCTTGCCGATCCCGGGCACCGCCTGGAAGCGCGGCGCGTCGCCGCTGGCGATCGCGCTCAGCAGCTCGCGCGGCGGGCCCGCCGGACAGCACCGCCTGAGCGCGACCTTCGGGCCGACGCCCTGGACGCCGATCAGCATCAGGAACAGCTCGCGCTCGGTCTCGGTCGCGAAGCCGAAGAGGTGGATGCCGTCGTCGCGCAGGACGAGGTGCGAGTGCAGCAGCGCCTCGCTGCCGGCCGGCGGCACCTTGCCGAGCGTCTCGCCCGACACCGCCAGCTGGTAGCCGACGCCGCCGACGTCGACGACGACCTCGCCGGGGCGGCGGGCCAGCACCTCTCCTCTCAGCGACGAGATCACGGTCCGTGATTCCGGTCGACCGGACGCCTCCGTCGCCAGTGAGAGCCGATTCGCGATCCGCCGCGAGTCGCCTCGACGGCGGCGCGCAGCGGCGCGCCATTGGCGTGGCAGATGGCCACGGCCAGCGCGTCGGCCGCGTGGTCGGGCTTGGGCGGCTCCGGCAGCGCCGAGCAGCGCGCCGACCATCCGCTGGACCTGGTCCTTCGCGGCGGCGCCCGAGCCGCAGACCGCCTGCTTGATCTGCTGCGGCGTGTAGGAGAAGCACGGCAGCCCGCACTGGCCGGCGGCGAGCAGGACCGCGCCGCGCGCCTGGCCGACGGCGAGCGCGCTGCGCGCGTTCTGGCCGAAGTAGAGCTCCTCGATCGCGATCGCGGCCGGCTCGTGCTCCTCGATCAGCTCGCAGCACGCGCGCGTGGATCCGCACCAGCCGCTGCTCCAGCGGCGTCCCGGCCTCGGTGCGCGATCGTCCCGCCGTCGAGCGCGCCGAGCTTGGCCCCGCGCGCGACCACCACGCCGTAGCCCGTGTTCGCGGTGCCGGGATCGATGCCGAGGACGACCACCATCGGCCTGATTCTCGGCCGTGGCCCGGATGCCTCCTGGAGCTACCCGCCGCGAGACACGCGCTCGAGGATCTGCTCGTCGACGTCGAAGTTGGCGTGGACCGCCTGGACGTCGTCGTTGTCCTCGAGCACGTCGAGCAGGCGCATCAGGCTCGCCGCCTGGCCCTCGTCGACCTCGATCCGGTTGGTCGGGCGCATCACCTGCTCGGCCGACTGGATCTCGACCCCGCCCGCCTCGAGCGCCGTCGCGGACCGCCGCCAGGTCGGTCGGGCCGGTGACGACCTCCAGCACGTCGCCGTCGGCGACGACGTCCTCGGCGCCGGCGTCGATCGCGGACATCAGGTCGTCCTCGTCGTAGCGCGCGGCGTCGACGACGATCTGGCCCTTCTTCTCGAAGATCCAGGCGACCGAGCCCGGCTCGCCGAGGTTGCCGCCGTGCTTGGTGAACGCGTGGCGGACGTCGGAGCTGGTGCGGTTGCGGTTGTCGGTCAGCGCCTCGACCAGCACCGCGACGCCGCCCGGGCCGTAGCCCTCGTAGATGACCGCCTCGAACGCCTCGGCGTCCTGGTCGGCGCCGGTGCCCTTGGCGATCGCCCGCTCGATGTTGTCCTTCGGCATGCTCGCGTCCTTCGCCTTCTGGATCGCGAGCGCGAGCGAGGGATTGCCCTCCGGGTCGCCGCCGCCCTCACGCGCGGCGACGGTGATCGCGCGCGTCGAGCTTCGTGAAGAGAGCGCCGCGCTTGGCGTCGGTCGCCTTCTTCTTGTGCTTGATCGAAGCCCATTTGGAGTGGCCGGCCATAGCTCGATCCTACTTCCGCGTAGTCAGACGACGAACTTGCCGTCGCGCTGGAGGTCGATGCCGTCGACGACGATCGCGCCGCCCTGGCGCAGGTCGCAGACCATGTCCCAGTGGACGGCCGACTCGTTGACGCCGCCGGACTCCGGGTAGGCGGCGCCGATCGCCATGTGGACGGTGCCGCCGATCTTCTCGTCGAGCAGGATCTCCTTCGTCCCGGCGACGATCCCGTAGTTGGTGCCGATCCCCAGCTCGCCGAGGCGTGCGCGACCCGGCGTCGGTGTCGAGCATCTCGATCAGGAAGTCCTCGCCGCGCTCGGCCGACGCGTCGACGACCTTGCCGTCCACGAAGCGGAAGCGGACGCCGGAGACCTCGCGGCCGCCGTAGGTCGCCGGGAAGCGAGAAGGTGATCTCGCCGTTGACCGAGTCCTCGACCGGCCCGGTGAAGAACTCGCCGTCGGGCATGTTGTGGGTGCCGACGCAGGGGATCCAGTGGCGGCCGGCGACGCCGAGCTTGATGTCGGTGCCGGGAGCGGTGATGTGGACCTCCTCGCGTGCCCTCGATCCACGTCGGCGAGCCGCTCGACCTCGTCGGACTGGCGCTCCCAGGCGGTGACGGGGTCGGGGTCGGTCGCCAGGCAGGCGTCGTAGAAGAACTGCTCGTAGGCGGCCAGCGACATGCCGGCCTCGCTCGGCGTAGGCGTGGGTCGGGAACAGCGTCAGCGACCAGCGGTGCTCGCCCTCGGCGGCGCGCCGCATCGAGGTCTCCATGATCTTGCGCCGCGCCCGCGAGGCGCGCGCCTGCTTGGCCGGGTCGGCGCCGGACAGCGCGCGCGGGTTGGCGTCGGCCATCACGACGATCCGCACGTCGGCGTGCTCGGCGGTCCACTCGGCGGGCGGCTGGACCCAGTCGAGCTGCTCGCTCGTTGGCCAGCTCGAAGAAGGCCGCCTGGGCGGCCTCGGTCGTGAGCTGCATCACCGGCAGGCCGCCGGCGCGCAGGATCTCCTCGTAGACGGCCTGGATCAGCGGCTCGCCGGTCGTCGTCCCCTGGATGACGCAGACGTCGCCGGGCTGGACCTTGGTCGAGTAGCGCACGAGGATCTGGGCGAGCGCCTCTACGCGTGAGTCCTTCACTGGGCTTCTCCTCCGTTCGTGGTGGCGGCGACTCGGGCGAGCAGCCATTCGTGCAGCCGGGTCTCGCCGGTCAGCTCCGGGTGGAACGACACGGCGAGCACGTCGCCCTGGCGGACGGCGACCGGATGGCCGTCGACGGCGGCGAGCACCTCGACGCCGTCGCCGACCTCGCGCGCCCACGGCGCGCGGATGAAGATCGCGTCGACCCCGTCGCCGACGCCGTCGAGGTCGAGCGTCGCCTCGAAGCTGTGGACCTGGCGGCCGAAGGCGTTGCGCTCGCGCGGCGATGTCGAGCACGCCGAGGTGGTCGCGGTCGAGCATGATCAGGCCCGGCGCAGGTGCCGAGCACCGGCGCCCCGCCGGCGACCAGATCGCGCAGCGGCTGGGCGAGTCCCTCGCGCTCGATCCCGAGCGTCATCGTCGTCGACTCGCCGCCCGGCATCACCAGCCCGTCGAAGGCCGTCGAGATCGGCCGGCGTCCGTACCTCGCGCACCTCCGCGCCGAGCCCTTCGAGCACCTTGCGGTGCGCCTCGAAGTCCGCCCTGCAGCGCGAGGACTCCGACCACGCGCGGGCTACCAGCCGCGGTCTTGCAGCAGGCCGCCGTGCTCGGCGATCGCGTCCATGCCGATCCCGGTCATCGGCGCGCCGAGGTCGCGCGAGGCCGCGGCGATCCGCTCGGCGTCCTGCGAAGTGGGTGGTCGCCTCGACGACGGCGACGGCGGTCCGCTCCGGGTCCTCGGACTTGAAGATGCCGGAGCCGACGAAGACGCCCTCGGCGCCGAGCTGCATCATCAGCGCGGCGTCGGCCGGGGTCGCGACGCCGCCCGCGGAGAACATGACGACCGGCAGCCTGCCGGCGGCCGCGACGTCGCGGACGAGCGGCAGCGGCGCCTGGAGGCTCCTTGGCGGCGGTCGCCAGCTCGGCCTTGTCGAGCGCGGCGAGGCGGCGGATGTCGCCGCCGGATCTGGCGCATGTGGCGGACCGCCTCGACGACGTTGCCGGTGCCGGCCTCGCCCTTGCTGCGGATCATCGCCGCGCCCTCGGCGATCCGTCGCAGCGCCTCGCCGAGGTTGGTCGCGCCGCAGACGAACGGCACCTTGAAGTCCCACTTGTCGATGTGGTTGGCCTCGTCGGCCGGGGTCAGGACCTCCGACTCGTCGACGTAGTCGACCTCGAGCGCCTGCAGCACCTCGGCCTCGACGAAGTGGCCGATCCGCGCCTTGGCCATCACGGGGATCGTGACCGCGGCCTGGATCGCCTCGATCATCGACGGGTTCGACATCCGCGCGACGCCGCCGGCGACCCGGATGTCCGCGGGAACGCGCTCCAGCGCCATCACCGCGGACGCGCCCGCGGCCTCGGCGACCCGTGCCTGCTCGGCGGTGACCACGTCCATGATCACGCCGCCCTTGAGCATCTCGGCCAGCCCGGCTTTGACGGCGAATGTGCCTTCTTGCTTCACCCGGTCCATATTACGGACCGAGGTTCTACTTCAGCTTGAAGGCCTTGATGCGGTCCGAGTACTGCGACTCGTCCATCGCGTAGACGCCGTAGGCGAGCGCCTGGACGACGCTCAGCAGCGCGGCGTGCGAGCGCACGAAGGCGGGGCTGTTCGACGAGTAGAAGAGCTTGTGGTCGGCGAGCTTGGCGACCTCGGACAGCGTGGCGTCGGAGACCGAGATCGTGGCCGCGTTGCGGTTGCGCGCCAGCTTCATCGCGCGCACGACGAGCGGATGCGGCCGGCCGGCCGAGAAGCCGACGAGCACCGTGCGGTCGTCGATGCGGCCGAGCTTGGCGAGCCCCTCCTGGCTCGGGCTGGCGACGACCTCGCAGCGGATGTCGAGCAGCATCAGCAGGTGACGCAGGTAGCTCGCGAAGAAGGCCATCTGGTCGGTGCCGCAGAGGACGAGCCGGTCGGCGCGCGAGATCAGCTCGACGCAGTGCGCGACCTCCTCGCGGTCGAGCTTGCGCGCGGTCTCTTCGACGTTGACGTGGTCGGCGGCCAGCGCGGCCTCGAACTCGGTCTGGTCGATCGGGAACAGCGGCGGGTTGGCGAGGTCGACGGTCCCGTGCTCTCCCTCACGCGCCCGGCGGTACTCGTCGCGGGCGGCGGACTGCAGCTCGGGGAACCCCTCGAAGCCGAGCGCCTGGGCGAACCGGACGACGGTCGAGGACGAGGTGTTCGCACGCCGCGCGAGCTCCTCGGCGGTGTGGAACGAGGCCTCGTCCAGGTGGTCGACGATGTACTGGCCGACGTCCTTCTGCGAGCGCGAGAACTCGTCGAAGCGGGAGCGGATCTCGGCGGACAGGGTGAGCGCGGCGGTGGCTGAGGACTTCACGGCGATGTGTTTCGCCCGCCGCTCGGGAGTTCCTTCTCACCAGCTGCGCCAGGGGGCCCGGCCGTCCTCCCAGAGGTCGTTGAGCTGGACGGCATCCTTGTAGGTGTCCATGCACTCCCAGAACCCGGTGTGGCGGTGGGCGCGCAGCTGGCCGTCGGCCGCGAGGCGCTCGAGCGGCTCGCGCTCGAGGACGCTGTCGGCGGTCAGGTAGTCGCGCGCCGCGGGCTCGAGGCAGAAGAAGCCGCCGTTGATCCACTGCTCCGAGCGGGGCTTCTCCTCGAAGCCGGTCACCCGCCCGTCGCCGTCGAGATGGGTGACGCCGAACTGCAACTCCGGCCGCACGACGGTCATCGTCGCCGCGGCGCCGTGGGCGCGGTGGTCGGCGAGCAGCGCGGCGAGGTCGATGTCGGCGACGCCGTCGGCGTAGGTGACGCAGGCGGTGCCCTCCCCCAGCTCGCCGGCGGCGCGGTGGATGCGGCCGCCGGTCGGCGTGTCCACGCCGGTGTCGAGGCAGCGGACGGCGACCCCGTCGGGCCAGCGCGTCTCGGCGGCGAAGCGCTCGACCGTCTCGCCGCGGTAGCCGGTCAGCAGGACGAAGTCGCGGAACCCCTGGACGGCGTAGATCTGGACGACGTGCCAGACGATCGGCCGGCCGCCGATCTCGACGAGCGGCTTCGGGATCGACGCGGTCCCCTGCTGGAGACGGGTGCCGCGTCCGCCGCAGAGGATCGCGACGGGCGGCATCGGCGGGCTGGCGGACGGCATCGGAGCCGATCATCCCAGCCGCGCGCGGGTCGCGGCGACCGTGGGCGCGGCGGCGCGCTTCGGCTAGCCTGCCAGGCCGTGAAGCGGCTGCCCACCCGGCTCGACGGCCTCGTGCTGATCGAGCCCAACGTCTTCCCCGACAGCCGCGGCTTCTTCCACGAGACCTACCGCCGCGACGTCTACGCCGACCTCGGGGTCGAGGTCGACTTCGTCCAGGACAACCACTCGCGCTCGACGCGCGGCGTCGTGCGCGGGATGCACTTCCAGGTCGGCGACGGCCAGGCGAAGCTGATCCGCTGCGCGCGCGGCTCGATCGTCGACGTCGTCGTCGACATCCGCCGCGACTCCCCCACGTTCGGTCAGTGGGAGGCGTTCGGGCTCGACGACGAGCGCCTGCTGCAGCTGTTCGTCCCGGTCGGCTTCGCGCACGGCTTCTGCGTCACCAGCGAGGTCGCCGACGTCGTCTACAAGTGCTCGTCCTACTACGACGGCGAGATCGAGCGCGGCATCCGCTACGACGACCCGGAGGTCGGGATCGTCTGGCCGGCAGGGCTCGAGCTGCACCCCTCGGAGCGCGACGTGAGCGCGCCGCTGCTGAGCGACGTCGCGTCCGAGCTTCCCTTCTGAGCTTCCGGGCCAGGTCCGCTCGCCGATGCTGATCCTGCTCCCGCCCTCCGAGGGCAAGGCGGCGCCGACGCGCGGCAAGCCCGTCGACCTCGACGCGCTCGCGTACGCCGAGGCCCTCTCGCCGCTACGCGAGCGGCTGGTCGCGGCCGTCGACCCGGCCCTGCTCGCCGCGCCGGCCGCCCGCGCGTCGAAGGTCTACACCGGCGTCCTCTACGGCCAGCTCGACTTCGCCTCGCTGCCGTCGGGCGCCCGCCGCAGGGCGAGCAAGGACGTCCTGATCGCGAGCGGCCTCTGGGGCCTGCTGCGCCCCGGCGACCGCATCCCCGCCTACAAGCTGCCGATCGGCGATCCGGTCGCCGGCGTCGGGGCGCTCGCCGCGGCGTGGCGCCCGCTCGTCGCGGATGCCCTGACCGGCGCGGACACCAAGCGCCAGCTGATCGTCGACTGCCGCTCCGGCGCCTACTCCGCTGTCTGGCGCCCGAAGCACGCCGCGTATGTGGAGGTGAACGCGTTCCGCGAGGCGCCCGACGGCTCGCGCAAGCCGATCTCCCACATGGCGAAGGCCTCACGCGGCCTGGTCGCCCGGGCCGCCCTGATGGCTCCGGCCGCCCCTCGCAACCCCGACGCGCTGCTCGCGGCCGTCCTGGCGGCCGGCCTCGACGCTGAGCTGGAGCAGGTCCGCGACGGCCGCTGGTCGCTCAACGTCGTCGAGCGCTGAACGCCCGACGCTAGATCCGCTCGGTCCGCTCCCCGCGGTCGAACGAGTACGCCCGGGTCGGCGTGCAGACCGTCAAGTCGTACGACTCGTAGAACCGCTCCCGGCCCAGCCGCTGGGCCTCCATGTGCTCGGGATGCCGGCGCCACTCCAGCACCGCCTCGTCCGACTCGAACTCGACCAGCGCCAACCGCTCGCCGCCCTCGCCGCCGTAGCGCCGAAACGCCACGAACCCCGGCACCGCCCGCGCCAGCTCCAGCAGCCGCCCGAACCGCTCCGCGTACTCCGGGTCCACCGGCTCACGCAACTTCGACCTGAAGATGACCACGACCATCGGCGGATCCTAGATGGGCCCGCGGCGGCGGTCAGGCGCCCCGGCGCTCATCGGCCGGAGCTTCGTGCTCGACCACCGCGTCCCGCCCGGTCGCAAAGGAAACCCCCTCGGACGCCAGCCGCCGAACCTCGGCATAGCTCCGACCGGCCACCGACCAGCCGTCGATGTCTGGAGACTCCGCCCACCAGCCATCCCGCTCCTGGTGGTAGTTGACGCGAACCGTCGTCATGGTCTTCACAGTAGCCGCCTCGCCTCTTCCTCATCAAGCCCCACGTCCCTTGTCAGGATCTTCCGCACGAGCCCGCTCGGGATGGTCGCGCGGTCGTGGAACGAGAAGGTCAGCGGCGGGCGGCGCTCAGCCTCCATTCGCCGGTGCGACCCCACGCGGCGAACAGTCCGGTATCCGAGCGGCTGGCGCTCCAGAACGGCCAGCAGCCGCCTCGCCTTCAAACTCGGGAAGCGCTCGTCGACCACCCCCACAGGCTCGGCGATCCCGACGCACATTTGGGACCCCGCGTGCGACAGCTTCGACACAGCCGACGCACAAACCGCGTGGTCCCGACGGCAGGAAGAGACGATAACCCTCAGGCAGGGCGCGGCTCGTAGCGCACGGCGACGGCACCCGAGCTGAACTCGTGCCGGCCAACGGGCCGGAGGTCGACGTACTTCGAGAGTCCTTCGAACAGCCAGGGCCCGTGGCCCGCCAGCCGGGGGTGCACGACGAACTCGTACTCGTCGATCAGCCCGCGCTCGGCCAACGCCAGCGGGAGCTTGACTCCGCCCACGTACAGGCCGTCGCCGGGCTGCCGCTTCAGCTCTTCGACAGCACCCACGAGATCGCCGCGCACCAGTTCGGCGTTCCAGTCGACCTGATCGAGCGTGCTCGAAACGACATACTTCTTCGCCGCGTCGATCGCGTCCGCGAAGGGCCTCGTCCAGTCCGGCATCTCCGGCGCGCCCTCCGACGGCCGCCAGGCGGACTCCATCATCTCGTAGGTCACCCGGCCGAGGATGATCGCGTCGGCCCGCGCGATCGTCTCCGTCGCGTGATGGTGGGTCTCCTCGTCCGGGACCATCGCCCGGTGGTCGCAACAGCCGTCCAACGTGACGTTGATCGAATACCGAAGCGGTCGCATCGGGCGAGCCTAGCGTGGCCGCTGACGGGCCGAGGGTGCCGTCCCTACACCTCCGGAATCTCGGGACATGGTCGGGACACCGCTTGCGACAGCTCTGCCACAGGAGAGCGACAAACCGCGTACTAGAGCGGTTCTGGGAGTGGGCCGACCAGGACTCGAACCTGGGACCAAGGGATTATGAGTGGTCGTGAAGGACGTCCAGAAGGGTCGTCTTGGCTCTAGGCCGTGGAGTTGGATCGAGCTGGTTCTGGACATATCTGACGAGTTGGGGACACCTTGTGGGACACGTTGGCGGGACCCGCCTTCGGCCCACAGCATATCAGCCATGCTCAGTCTGGTCCGAGGGGAAAGCGATCTCCTCACCGCACCCAGATTCCATAATCGTCTGCTCAGTCAAGCGCCCGCGTGAGGAGTCCCAGCGCCACGCGCGCAGCTCGGCCAACTGCACTTCCCGCACGCCATAGGTCGCCTGAATCACCACCACGGGCTCCGGAAGACGGAGGTCGTCTTGGCACGCCATGTCTCTAGCCGTCTGAGTATCCGTAGAGCTGGGCACGGCGCGACCGTGCGGATGCGTGTGCCAGCTCCCTAGGAACTGATAGCGCCGACCGCTCTCGTTCCACACCCGTGCGATCAACGCAGCCGTCGTTGGTCGATGAGGGACAAAACTCCGCGGTCGGTGCTTCGCACGACGACCAGGGCCGAACGCCTGGAGGACGACAACGTCGCCGTCGCCCTCGTAGCCGAAGAGCGCTCCCCCAGTCTCCAGAAACCTCATTTGTCGAGCTGCGAGTTCAATCGCTCGACGCGCTTGTTGATCGATCCAGAGAGTCATCCCTGACAACCCGGACAGTCTGGATGTCGCTCCAGAAGACCGGCCTGCCAGCGCGGCGACCCGCGGAAGTTGACTACCGCCCAGTCCGATTCGAGCACGGGGTATGCAGTCGAGTACGTGGCTTGGACCACGGTCCGAGCAGCAATGGCCGCCAACTCGCTCGCATCAAAACCAGCACCCGAGAAGGCCGGATGGGTACAACCAACAGGGGTCACGTTGCTACGCGGACCCTGGTTGGGAGTCGGGACTAATCCGTCGCGCTGAGCGAGCACAAAGCAGAAGAAGCAGGGTCCGTCAGGGCGTAGTGCAACGACCTCCCCGCCATAGCTCCCGGCAGACAGACCCGCGATCACAAGGCGCTTCCCAGCCTCACGGCAGCGACGGTTGGCAATGCGCGCGACAGACTGCGCGCCTGTCGTGTCCACGACTACGTCCACGTCCTGAAGAAGCGAGTCGAAACGGTCGCTGTCGGTTTGCCCTCCTCCGACCTCGAGGTGGAGAGGGACCACCTCGCTGAACGGGTTTCGCGCCTGCGCCTCTAGCGCGACAGCGTCCGCCTTCGACATACCCGCCCACTGAAGCCCGACAGCGTGACGGACGGCGTTATTGGCATCGAAGATGTCAGGGTCACCGACGATGACCCGGCCCACTCCAGCCTTCGCCAACTCAAAGACAACCGGGCTTCCTAGCGAGCCAGCCCCAATGACAGCGACTCTCGCGCCACTTATCCCGGCCAGCTCCGGCAATCGGCGAGACCGCTCAGATGGCGAGAGCGCTTGAACACGGATGAGGCGCTGCACGACCCGCTCGTCACCCCGCCCAAGCGTGACCCGTAGGAACACCCATGCACGACGGGTCTGTCCCCGTTGCGGACCCTCCTCATGGAACGAGACGCCGATCCATGTATCGACCGTCTTGCGCCCCTTCGTAGCTCGGAGTAGCCGTTTCAGGCGATGCAGATAGTCCGGCTTGGTCTTCTCAGCCAGAACGAGCAGGTCATCGCCGGTTGCGGCGGGGCGTGGGGTCTCAGCAAGCGCGATCCAGACGCCGCGATGCCTCTTGGCCTTAGGCCCCAGGATCAGGTCCCGAGCCCTTTCGTCGATGGCCCCGATGCCGTCGGCTTCAGTGAGAACCAGTTGGTCCTCGTGAGCACCCTGAACCAGGGTTGCATCGCCATGGACAGCGTCTAGCTCGAATCTCCAGAACGGATCTGGCACAAGGACGACGCCAGGTCCGTATCGGATGTGTGCCGAGGCCGGCTCAGGAACGTCCGCCTCACCGGCCGCAACCGCGTCGGCGCCCTTCTCGGTGTCTTTCAGAAGGTTGCTTAGCGTCTTCGTAACCAGATGCGCTGCGGGCCACCCCGGCCACCAGTCGGCATCCACATCATCCAGCAGACAGAAGTTTCCAGAAGTTCGGACCTGGTGCCTTTTCAAGAGGCCGGGAGGACCAAACACAGTCGGCGCTTGGTCCGGGTAGTCGAACGGAAAGACGACCTCAACTGAGATGTCTTCGCCCTCGAACTGAACCGCGCTTTCAATCACGAACCTGTCCGCGTGGCGTCCGTCCTTCATGCCCACGCGGTGAGCAACCAGCAACCCGGCCTTTTCGAATTGCTCAAGCTCGAAGGCGACCCGATCGGCATCGACCTCGTGCCAAGGGCGATGGTGTAGCTCAGCCGTATCGCTCACGGCGAGGCGGGGCTTGAGGAGCTCGCTCGTATCCGGGCGCCGAAGGCGGGGGCGGCGGTGTGGTGCGGCCGCCGCCACGGGGATGGGCTGGGAAGTCTTCACCTAGAAGCTCTTGCCAGAGCGCGTGGCTCTCCAACTCGTCGCGGCTGCCTAGCGCGCGACGAGCGAGAGAGACGGCCTCGTCCAACTCCCGGCAAAAGTCGCGGTAGGCCGGAACCTCCCAACGTGCAGCCAAATCCTCAGCGGCAAGCACGGGATTCGTGACCACCGGAGGCGTTTCGGGCGAAGCCGCTAGGGCGCGCTGCATCCCCTCAAGCGTCGACACCAATGCGTCACCATCCGAGTTCTGAGAACCGACAGAACGAGCAGCTAGCACCTGAAGGACGATGGAGCTAATGCTCGACCGGGCAGTCTGATGGACGTCCCGCCAGCGCTTGAGCATCATGACGGTGCGGGCAAACCGCGGCCCCTGGTCGCGACACCACTGCGTGTACTCGGCGGGAGTCGAGTCATGCCAGCCCAGACCTCGATGAGGAACCTCTAGAGATGCTTGCGGGTCTGCCGAGGACGACGACCGCGCGGGAACGACATCGACGTGGAAGCCGCCAACCTCATCGTCGGCGTAGCGCAGTCGAACACAGGGATCCTTCCTAGCCCCCTCCTTCTTCAAAAGGTCCTCGTACGTCCCGTCCTGCGCCAGGGTCTCCTCTAGGTCAGTGAGCGCTTGGTCGGCGGACATGCCGTCTCTCGCACAGATAGCGACCAAGTCGGCGTCGTACTCGCCCTCGCTATCCGCTGGCTCGATGGCGGTCTGATTCGGCACGGACCCTTGGAGAAAGACATCTCCCGGACCAAGTCCGTAGCTCCGGGTCAAATAGTTGATGAGACCCGTGGCCGCGCTCTCGATTCGCCGGCGCGGAGTTGCACCCAGCGATATCGCCTCATAGAAGTCGTCAAACGCGTCAGGCAACTGCATCTACTTCTCCTTGCGGTAGCGCTGCTTTACGGCGCGACGCTTCCACCAGCATCGCGACAAGTGATCACGTACATCCCGAACGAATGCCTCCTTCGCAGCGGACACATCAGGGTGAGGGTCGTTGTCCGGCGTGGGCTCTGTCGGAGAACGCCCTGAGGTAGCCCAAGCGGCCTGGGCCAGCGGCAAGCACTCCGCTCGGACGGCGCGCAGAAGCGCGCGATAGGCAGACCCCATCTCTGGCGACTCCATGCTTAGCCATCCCTCGTAGTAGGCGATCCGCTCTTGCATGTCGTGGAAGTGTTGGACGAGTTCGCGATCCTCCGAGCCGTTGTTGGCGCGACGACGTATGCGGTAAACGCCCTCGCACCAATGGAGTGCCGTCCGATATGCCTCGCTATAGAGATCGCGTCGGCGGTCTCGTGCAGCATCCTTCCGTCCGGCAGCGATGCGATAAAGGCCAAAGCCACCTGCCACGAGGGCAGCTCCTATGGCGCCAGCGGCGCCACTGGCAAGCGCTTTGCCAAGCTCAGACAGAGCTATAGGGAGAGCCAAGAACACGGCTCTACACCCTACGGTCGACTTCGGACGGCGCCGCCCGACCGCAGCGTCTCCCACCCTGCGAGCAGCCTTACCAATTGCCTGACCAATCCGAGTGGTCGGGCAGCGGGGTGGTTTTGGCTCTGGCAAGCGGCGGGGCACGTCTCGCTCGGTCCGACCCCGCCCTCCCATCATGTGTTTGGGGAGTGGTTAGGAGGGCGGGGTCGGACCGAGCGAGACGTGTTGGTAGGGATCGGTGTTTCAAGGGATGAGGGATCGGGCGAGCGGCAAGGCAGCAAGAAGTTGGTGGGGCTGGGTTGGGGTGGAGTGGTCGGTGTGGCGGCGGAGGGATGAACTGCAGGCATCGACGGCGGGTGAGCGGTCGTGGTGGCTGGGCGTGGATGGGTTGGCTGGGCCGTGTCGCGGGACGCTGGCGGGAGGAGCCGGCGTCCCGCAACAGACGGCCGGGTTCAGCCGGTGGTCGGGAGCGTGGTGCGGTGCTCAATGACGTCGCGGGCGAACGGGACGATCTCGGCGAGCACCTGGGCGAGCACGACCGGGTCGGCGGCGGCGCGGACGAGGCCGGCGAGAACGTCGGCGATCCAGTGCTCGGCGGTCTCGATGCCGAACCTCTCAGCGAGGCAGACCAGGCACTCCTGGCTGCTGACGTCGTGATCGAGATCGCTGCCGCAGGTCAGGCAGCTTGTGATCTCGCCGTGGGGTCGGCCAACCATGCGGTCGTTGTGGCGGTCAAGCCAAGCCCGGAACTCCGGGCGGTCGGTGAGGGGCATCTTGGTACCTCCATCTGTTTGGAGGCGACCTTGCGAAGACAGCCAGAAGCACCGCCACGGCGATACCGTGCGGGCGCGTCTGAGTCTTGGCTCGGGCGCCACGCCCCCGGCCTGTTCGAGCAGGCGCGGGGGCACTTTTGTTGGGTCGCTGGCGAACCTAGACGGCGAATGCAGAAATGACAAGGGGTCACCGGCTGCTGTCACAGAGCTGTGACAGAACGTCCCTAGATGGCGGCTAGGTCCTCGTCGTCGAACGCCGTCGCCAGCCGTCGGGCCGCGTCGCGACGCGGCTTGTAGGAGAGGTACTTCTGGGTCGTCTGAATGTCCGCGTGGCCCATCCACTCCATGACCTCACGCGGGTCGGCCGCGCGGATCGCGTGGCTGCCGAAGGTGTGGCGCAGATCGTGGAAGCGCAGTCGGCGGAGCCCCGCCGTGTCGAGCGAGTTCTTGTATCGCTGACTCAGCCCGTCGTAGCCGAGATGTCCACCGAGCGGATCGCAGAAGACCAGGTCCTGGTGACCGACGAACCGCTCCCGCCGCCGTCGGTGCCCGAGAAGTGCCTGCGCGACCTCGTCCATCATGGGCACCGCTCGGTCACGGCCGCTCTTGGGCGTGCCCTCCACCCCGCCGCCCCAGGTCCGCCGCACGCGGATCGTCGCGGCGATGAAGTCAACGTCCTCCCAGCGCAGCCCGAGCAACTCGCCGAGCCGCAAGCCGGTGAAGGCGGCGGTCAAGTAGAGGACGCGGTCCTGGTCGTTCGAGGCGGCCTTGACCAGCGCCATGACCTCGCGGCGCGAGAAGACGTCGACGCCCGCGCGGCGAGGCAGGCGAGGGCGCTCGACAGTCGTCAGCGGGTTGCGCGGCAGGCCGTGGACCTTCATCGCCCGCTTGAAGATCGAGTGCAGGGCGACGAGGTACTTCTGCAGGGTCCGGTTCGACAGGCGACGACGGGATCCAAAATCCCCTTTCCAGCGCTCGAAGAACTCCGGCGTGAACTCCCGGGCCATCGACTTCGTGAGGTAGCCGGCGGCCGGCCGACCGCGCCCCGTCCACGCCGGCCCGATCTTCTTCTGGACCTGGCGGCCGTCGGGCAGCCGGTACTTGGCGAACCAGACCGGGCCGCGCTTGCGCTCGACGCGGTAGACGTGGCCGCTGACCGGCCGGTTGAGCGCCGCCTTCATGTCCCAAAAGCTCCCGAATCTCGGGACATATTTGGGACACGGTTTGCGACAGCTCCGCGACAGCCGAGCGACAAACCGCGTACTAGAGCGGTTCCCGGAATGGGCCGACCAGGACTCGAACCTGGGACCAAGGGATTATGAGTCCCGTGCTCTAACCAACTGAGCTACCGGCCCTTCGGAGGCTCATCCTAGGTCGTTCTGACGTCCTTGGGGAGCGGGATGATGCGGGGCGTGACTGCAGTGTGGGTCGGGTTGGCCGGGATGGGTGGCGTGCTGGCGCGCTATGCGCTGTCGACGCCGTTCCACGGATCGACGCTGCCGTGGGTGACGGTGGCGATCAACGTCGTCGGGTCGTTCCTGCTCGGGCTGCTGGTGACCGCCGGCGGGCTGTCGGGCGAGTTGCGGGCGGCGCTCGGCGTCGGCTTCCTCGGCGGGTTCACGACGTTCTCGACGTTCTCGGTGCAGGTCGTGCTCGACGTCGACGCGGGCGAGCCGGGACGGGCCCTGGCGTACGTCGGCGTGTCGGTCGTCGCCGGGATCGCGGCGGCGACGGCCGGCTACATGCTCGGCCGGACCGCCTTCTAGGCCCCCACAAGTGACGAAGGGAGGATTGTTGGGGTGTCCACCCCAACAATCGTTCGCGGGGCGGCGTGTTAGAGGCTCTAGCGAACGACGCGGTCGAGCGCCGCGTTGAGCTCGTCGGCGCTGAAGGCGCCCTCGAAGCGGGCGGCGACGCGGCCGTCGGCGCCGACGACGAACAGCCACGGCTCGGTCGGCAGGCCCCAGGCGGCGACCTGCGGCCGCTGGCCCTTGTCGATCTGGTTGTCGACGTAGATCTCCTGGTGGACGAAGGCGACGTCGTCGCCGCGCTCGGCCTTGACCTGCTCGGTGAGGTCGATCACCGGGCCGCAGACGCGGCTCTGGCAGAGCGCCGCGGTCGCGAACAGCAGCACCGTCGGCTTGCGGCCGACCACGTCGGCGAAGTCGACGTCGTGCATCGACGACTCCGGCTTGCGCGTGTCGAGCAGCTCGATGTCGCCGCCGGTGCTCTGCTTGGTGTCGGTGCTGACCACCGGCGCCTTCTCGCCGACATCCGGGACCGCGCTGTCGCGGGTGACGGTCAGCGCGCCGCCCGCGGGCGTCGCCGCGACGACCCGACCGTCGAGCCGCGCGAGGCCGATCAGGTTGTAGCGGCCGGGCTTCGGCAGGTCGAGCTTGGCGACGTAGAGCGACTTCGCCGCGTCCTTGTCGAGCGAGACGGACTGGCTCTCGAACTGCGGCTTGACGGTCATCTCGACGAAATCCGCGCGGATCGGGCCCTGGACCGGCCCGCCCTTGACCGGCGCGACGTAGAGCACCACCGGCGCCTTGGCGATCTGGGCGGCCGCGCGGTCGAAGAGGGCGAAGCCGAAACGGTTCTCTCCCGGCTTGAACTGCGAGACCGACGCTGCGATCACCGGGCCTGAGCCGCCCGCCCCCTCCAACAGGTCGCTCAGCGACTTGCCTGTCGCCTTGGGGAAGTCCTCGGGCTGCGCGGGCTGCGGCGGCGGCGTGCTCGCGACGTCCTCGGAGCCGGAGTCGCCGCAGGCGGCGACAGCGAGCGCAAGCGCCCCCGCAAGCAGCCACGCAGTCGCCAGACGCGTTCCCGACCTCACGGTTCAGAACATACGGGACAGGGGCTTACCACGGCGCCGCTTGGTCTGCGACTTAACATCGGCTTCAAATAGGCTCGGCCGCGCTTTCGCAACGAACCGGGGAGAACCATGCGAGGACGCGCGGCGCTGATAACGGGCGGATCGAGCGGTATCGGGCTCGCGATCGCCCGCGCGCTCGGCGAGGACGGCTACGGAATCACGCTCTCGGCCCGCCGCCCCGACAAGCTCGAACGCGCGGCCGAGGAGCTGCGCGCCGACGGGATCGACGTCGAGGCAGTGCCGGCGAACATGGCCGAGGAGGCCGACATCGTCGCGCTCGCCGAGCGCCATCGCGACCGCTTCGGACGGCTCGACGTGCTGGCCAACAACGCCGGCGTGGGGATCGCCGGCGCCATCGCCGACGTGAACGCCAAGCAGCTCGACATGCAGCTCGCGGTCAACCTGCGCTCGCTGTTCCTGATGACCCGCGAGGCGCTGCCGCTGCTCGAGGTGGCCGGAGCCGAGCACCGCAAGGCGCTCGTGGTCAACACCGCGTCGATCGCCGGCAAGTCCGGCCAGGGCGGGCTGGCGGCGTACTCGGCGACGAAGTTCGGCGTCGTGGGCTTCACCCAGGCGCTGCACAAGGAGCACGCCGGCAACGGCATCCAGGCGACCGCCCTCTGCCCCGGCTTCGTCGACACCGCCATGACCGACTGGGTCGCCGAGAGCGTGCCGAGGGAGCAGATGATCCAGGCCTCGGACATCGCCGAGGCGGTCCGCTACCTGCTCAGGACCTCGCCGGCGTGCATGGTGCCGGAGCTGCAGTTCGTGCGGCCCGGCGAGGGGCTGTAGGCGGCGATCCCGTCGAGCGCGCGCGGGTCGGCGCGCTCGTAGGGCTCGACCTCGTGCTCCTCGCGCCGCAGCCGCCCACGCAGCGAGCGGCGGTGGTCGGCGATGGCGCGCGACAGCGCTCCCTGGCCGGACACCGACTCCTCGGCGATGCTCGCCTCGAGCATCGTGCGCAGAGCCGTCAGCTCGCCCTCGGTCGCCGGGCGCGTGCGCTTGCCGGCGCGGGCGTAGCGGTCCCAGGCGCGGGCGAACGGCGCGTAGTCGGTGCGGCCGCCGTTGCGATGGGCGGCGAGCATCGGGCAGATGCCGCCGTCGGGCGACGTGTACGCGCCGACGATGATCGGGTTGCGCTCGATCGCCTCGAGCATCGCCGCGCGCGTGCCGAGCGGCATCGCGTCGATCGCGCGGCGCAGCTCACGGGCTGGGCGGCGGAGCGATCTCATGCGGTTGTGAGCTGGACGGGTGCCATACGATGCCGCGCGGCGGCCGCACGAGGGTAGGACGCGCCGTCGGCGACTTCAAGGTCGTCCCTGCTGTTGAAAGGAGACTTGCAATGCGGTTGGGGCTGCACGTTGGCTATTGGGGACTGGGACTGACGGCCGAGCAGCAGCTCGAGATCGTCAAGGAGGCCGAGTCCGCCGGGTTCGACTCCGTGTGGGCCGCGGAGGCCTACGGGTCCGACACCGCGACCGTGCTCGCCTGGCTGGCGTCGCACACCGAGCGGATCAAGATCGGCTCCGCGATCTTCCAGATGCCGGGCCGCACGCCGGCGATGACGGCGATGACCGCCGCGACGCTCGACCAGCTCTCCAACGGCCGGATGCTGCTCGGCATCGGCTCCTCGGGGCCCGCAGGTCGCCGAGGGCTGGCACGGTCAGCCGTTCGCCCAGCAGCTCCAGCGGACGCGCGAGTACGTCGAGATCCTGCGCAAGGCGCTTGCCCGCGAGCGGCTCGAGTACGACGGCGAGCTGTACCAGCTGCCGCTGCCCGACGGCCCCGGCAAGGCGCTGAAGCTGATGATCGCGCCGGTCCAGGAGCGGATGCCGATCTACATCGCCGCGATCGGCCCGAAGAACACCACCCTGACCGGCGAGATCGCCGACGGCTGGCTGCCGACCTTCTTCTCCCCCGAGCACGTCGCGGAGTTCCGCACGCTGCTCGAGGAGGGCGCCGCGCGCGCCGGCAACGGCAAGAAGATCGACGAGAGCTTCGACATCGCGCCGAACGTCAACCTCTGCATCGACGACGACATCGACAAGGCGCGCGACGCGGTCCGGCCGCTGCTCGCGCTCTACGTCGGCGGCATGGGCTCGCGCAAGAAGAACTTCTACAACTCGCTCGTCCAGCGCTACGGCTTCGAGGACGCCGCGAAGGAGGTCCAGGACCTCTACCTCGACGGCAAGAAGGACGAGGCCGCCGCCGCGCTGCCGGCCGAGCTGATCGACCGGACGTCGCTGGTCGGCCCGAAGGAGCGCGTGAAGGAGCGGCTCGAGGTCTACCGCGAGGCGGGCGTCGGGACGCTGGTCGCTACGCCGACGGTGTTCGACCCCGAGAGCCGCAAGCGGATGATCCGCGAGATCGCGGAGATGGTCTGAGCCGCCGCTTCCTGATCACGGCCTTCGGCGATCCGGGGCACGCCTTCCCCGCGATCGCCCTGGGCCGGGCTCTGGCCGCGCGCGGGCATGCCGTCTGCCTGCAGACCTGGAAGCGCTGGGCCGCGGACGTCGAGCGCGAGGGAATCGAGTTCGCGGCCGCGCCGGAGTACTCGGTCTTCCCGGTCACCGGCCGCGACCTGACGCCGTACGAGGCGGCCGTCGAGGCGACTCGCGAGACGGTCCCCCTGATCCGCGACTTCGACCCCGACGTGGTCGTCGCCGACATCCTGACCGCCGTCGGCGGGCTGTCCGCGGGGATCGACGGGCGGCCGTTCGCGACGCTGATCCCGCACGTGCTGCCGACCTCGGAGGCCGGCCTGCCTCCTTACTCGATCGGCGCCCGGTTGCCGCGGACCGCGTTCGGCCGGCGCGGCTGGGGGCTGATGCAGCCGCTGCTGCGGCGCGGCGAGGAGCGCGGCCGCGACGAGCTCAACGCGGCGCGCGCGCAACGTCGGACTGCCGCCGCTCGGCTACACCCACAACGGCATCTCGCGCGAGCTGGCGCTGGTCGCCACCTTCCCGCAGCTCGAGTACCCGCGCCGCGCCTGGCACCCCGCCTTCGAGGTGACGGGTCCGCTGCTCTGGGAGCGGCCGGCCGACGCGGTCGAGCCGCCCCCGGGCGACGCGCCGCTGGTGCTGGTCGCGCCGAGCACTTCGCAGGATCCCGACGGCCGGATGATCGCCGCGGCGCTGGAGGGGCTGGCCGACGAGCCGGTGCGCGTGCTCGCGACGACCAACCGGCCCGGAATGCCGCTGCCGGCCGACGTGCCGGCGAACGCGCGGGTGGTCGACTGGCTGTCGTACTCGCGGACGATGCCCCTGTGCGCGGCGGTCGTCTGCCACGCCGGCCACGGCACCGTCGCGCGAGCGCTGTCCTACGGCGTGCCGGTGGTCGGCGCGCCGGCGGCCGGCGACATGGCCGAGAACGCCTCGCGGATCGCCTGGGCCGGCTGCGGCGTCTCGCTGCCGCGACGGATGGTTTCGCCGCGCGGGATCCGGCTTGGCGGTGCGCAAGCTGCTCGCCGAGCCGTGCTACCGGGCGCGCGCCGGTGAGCTGGCGGCCTGGGCGGCCGCCCACGACGGCGGGGCGACGGCGGCGGCGGCGCTGGAGCGCTTCGCCGCCCGCACGCCGGCCGCGGTGAGCTGACCGCGCACGCGCACGGCGCCCGGCGACCTCCGGCGGAGGTCTAGCCGCGCGGGCAGGTCTCGCCCTCGTCGAGGGCACCGGGGAGCTTGCCGAGCAGCTCGGCGAGCTGCTCGATCTCGTCGGGGTCGAGGCGCTCTTCGAACAGCGCCCGGATCGACCCGGTGTGGCCGCAGGAGGCCTGCTCGAGCTTGTCCTGGCCGGCGTCGGTGAGCCGCGCGTAGCTGACGCGCAGGTCGGTCTCGCAGGCCACCTTCTCGACCAGCCCCGCTGCCTCGAGCCCCTCGAGCAGCCGCGTCACGCCTGACGGCGTCAGCACCAGCCGCTCGGCGAGGTCGACCCGCTTGAGCTGGCGCCGCTCGGCGCGCGCGAGCACGTAGAGCGCCTCGTAGGCGGTCATCGAGAGGCCGTGCTCCTCCTGCAGCTGCGCGGCCAGCTCGCGCTTGGTCGTCGCCTGGGCGCGCATCAGCCGCGCCCACGCCCGGACGGCCGGCGCGACCTCCTCCAAAGATGCTTGCGGTGTCAATACTTGACGACTCAATGTATTCTCGCTAAGGTTGTTTGCGTAGTCAACTATATCTCACTTCCCCGGAGGTAGCAACCATGAGCACAAGCACTGTCGCGGCACCGACCGGAACCTGGCAGCTCGACAAGGTTCATTCGTCGGTCGCGTTCCAAGTCCCCTATCTCGCCGGCGCGTTCAACGGCAGCTTCCGCGAGTTCGACGGCACGCTCGACCTCTCCGACGACGGCGCGGCGCTGACCGGCACCGCCCAGGTGGCAAGCGTCGACGTCAAGGACGACAACCTCTCCGCGCACCTCCAGTCGCCCGACTTCTTCGACGCCGAGGGCCACCCGGAGCTGAGCTTCGCCTCCGATCGCGATCGCGCTCGACGGCGAGAGCGTCCGCGTGTCCGGCGAGATCGCGATCAAGGGCGTCACGCGCGAGATCGAGGCGACCGGCGCCGCCCACGGGCCGGTGGCGAACCTCGCAGGGCAACGACAGCCTGCGGTTGCAGCTGACGACGACCGTCGACCGCACCGAGTTCGGCGTCAGCTGGAACGCCGACCTGCCGGGCGGCGGTAAGGCGCTCAGCGACGAGGTGACGATCCTGGCCGAGCTGTACTTCGTCAAGGAGGCGTAAGCGATGAGGGTCCTCGCCATATCGGGCAGCCTGCGGCGCGACTCGCACAACACGGCGCTGCTGCGCGCCGCGGCCGAGCGGGCGCCGGCCGGCGTCGAGCTTGCGCTGTGGGACGGCCTCAAGGCCGTGCCGCCCTACGACGAGGACGACGACGGCGAGCCGGCTCCGGCGGCGGTGATCGCGTTGCGGTCGGCGATCGCCGGGGCCGACGCCGTCCTGTTCGCGACGCCGGAGTACAACCACTCGGTGCCCGGGAGCGCTGAAGAACGCGCTCGACTGGGCGTCGCGGCCGATCGCTACCAACCCGCTGCGCAACAAGCCGGTCGCGGTCGTCGGCGCCAGCACCGGGATCTTCGGCGCCGTCTGGGCGCAGGCCGAGCTGCGCAAGGTGCTCGGCGCCGTCGGGGCGCGCGTGCTGGAGCGCGAGCTGCCCGTCGGACAGGCGGCGACGCGGGTGGCCGAGGGCGGCGACTCCGCCGACGGCGAGGTGCTGGCCCAGCTCGACGGCGTCGTCGAGGAGCTGGTGGCCGCGGTTCGACGAGCGGCGAGCGCTCGCGACAGCCGCCTGAGCCGATACCAATGGAGGGACGATGACCGACGAGCCCTCCCTCACCTTCCGCGTCCGCGAGCCCGCCGGCGAGCCGGCGGGGCTGCTGGTTCTCCACCACGGCCGCGCGACCGACGAGAACGACCTCTTCCCGCTGCTCGACGCACTCGATCCCGAGCGGCGGCTGCTCGGCGTGACGCCGCGCGGCCCGCTGCGCGCTGCCGCCCGGCGGCGCCCACTGGTACGTCGTGCCGCGCGTCGGCTACCCCGACCCCGAGACGTTCGCCGCCGGCTACGCCCAGCTCGCCGCCCTCCACGACGCGCTCGCCGAGCGCACCGGCATCCCGCCCGAGCGGACCGTCCTCGGCGGCTTCTCGCAGGGCACGGTGATGAGCTACGCCCTCGGCCTCGGCCCCGACCGCCCCCGCCCCGCCGGCATCCTCGCGCTGAGCGGCTTCGTGCCGACCGTCCCCGGCTGGGCGCGCCGACCTCGACCGCCCGCTGCCCCGCGTCGCGATCGGGCACGGCACGCTCGACCCGATCATCCCCGTCGACTACGGCCACTCCGCGCGCGACCTGCTCGACCAGAGCCGGGGCCGACGTCCTCTACCGCGAGTACCCCCTGCCCCACACCATCGACCCGGCCGTCCTCCAGCACGACCTCGTCCCCTGGCTGCGCGAGACGCTCGCCTAGGTCCCTCCAAGAAGCTCCGGGGGTGGGACTCGAACCCACAACCTATCGGTTAACAGCCGATCGCTCTGCCGATTGAGCTACCCCGGATCGACGCGGCCGACCACGATACAAGCAGCGTCCAGCGAGGGGCTCTAGGACGGCTCGTCGGTGGTGCCCTCGAGGGCGCCGGCGCGGCCGGAGTCGCGGAGCATGTGGAGGGTCTGGACCTCGATCTGACGGACTCGCTCGCGGGTCAGGCCGACCTCGCGGCCGATCTCCTCGAGGGTGAGCGGGCCCTTGTCGCCGAGGCCGTAGCGCAGCTCGATGACGGAGCGCTCGCGGGCGGGCAGGGTGTCGAGGACGCGCTTGACGTCTGAGTCGCGCAGCCCGCGAGCGACGACCTCGAGCGGGCGGTCGCCGGCGTCGTCGGCGATGAAGTCGGCCAGCTCGGCGGCCTCCTCGCCGCTGCCGACCGGCGTCTCGAGCGAGACGGTGTCCTGGCCGAGCTTGAGCAGGTGCTCGACCTTGTCCTCGGGCATGTCGACCTTGGCGGCGATCTCGGCCGGCGTCGGGTCGCGCTCGAGCTGCTGCGACAGCTCGCGCCGAGCCGCCTGGACCTTGTTCATCCGCTCGACCATGTGAACCGGGATGCGGATCGTGCGCGACTGGTCGGCGAGCGCGCGCGTCATCGCCTGGCGGATCCACCAGGTGGCATAGGTCGAGAACTTGAAGCCGCGCCGCCAGTCGAACTTCTCGACGCCGCGGATCAGGCCCATGTTGCCCTCCTGGATCAGGTCGAGCAGCGTCAGGCCGCGGCCCTGGTAGCGCTTGGCGATCGAGACCACCAGGCGCAGGTTGGCCTCGATGAGGGCGTTCTTGGCCGCCATGTCGTTCTGCTCGATCCGCCGCGCGAGGCGGACCTCGTCCTCACGCGTGAGCAGCGGCACGCGGCCGATCCGCTGGAGGTAGAGGCGGACCGCGTCCTCGGTCCCGCCAACCGGCGGCGCGGCGGGAACGCCGGCGGTGACGACGCCGCCCTCGTGGAACTCGTCGTAGGCGTCCTGCTCCTCGTCGACGGCGATCTCCGCCTCGATTGCCGCGTCGTCGGCGGCCACCGTCTCCTCCGGCGCGTCGTCGGCGGCACTCATGTGACCTCCCCCATCACCGAGTCCATGTCACGCCGCACCTGCTGGCGGGCGGTGGCGAGCTCGCTCTGGAGGGCGAGGTCGCCGTCCTGGCGGGCGTGGCGGATCGCGCGCTCGATCCGGCGCGACTCGAGGCCGAGATAGCTCATCCGCAGCAACGGCTCTTCGGCCGGCTCGCCGTCGTCGGCGCGCAGCGCGATCCCCGCGACCATCGCCGAGAACTCGGCGTCCTCGGGGTCGAGGTCGCCGAGCGGATCCTCGAAATGCTCCAGCAGATGGGTGTGGACGCGCCTCAGGACCTCCGACGATAGGTGCTCCGGCGTCAAGCGCCCGAGGTGGTCGCGTCCGCGGGCGCCCGACGCCAGGCAGAGAGCCAAGTAGGTCCGCTCGGCCTGCTGGGCGGCCGCCGCCGGACCCGACAGCGCCGCCGTCGGGGCCGCCACGGACGGGGAGCCGGCCTCTGGACCGGGATCGCCCGCCCACTCCGGACCGGGATCGCCGTACTCGGGCGCGGCGGCGGCCGGGGTCGCGGCGCGCGCCGGCACCGGCCGCGGCGGCGCGCTGGCGACCGCGGACACGACGTAGTCGGCGGGGACGTCGAGGCGGTCGGCGACGAGCTGCACGAGGTGGTCGCGGCGGGCGCTGCGCGCCGGGGTCTGGGCGATCAGCTCGCGGGCCTGGGCGAGCGCGCGGTCGCGGCCCTCCGGCGTGCCGAGCTGCCCGTCGGCGAGCACCCGCCGGACGGCGAACTCGACGACCGAGAGGGCGCCCTCGAGGCGTCCGACGATCGCGTCGGCGCCCTCGGCCGCGACCAGCTCGGCCGGATCGACGCCCTCGGGCATCTGGACGACGCGCAGCTCGACGTCGCGCTGCTCGGCCAGCTCGGCGGCGCGCAGCATCGCCTGCTGGCCGGAGCTGTCGGCGTCGAGCGCCAGGTAGACGGCGCCCTCCGCCCCGGCGGCCCTGGCCAGCTCGCCGAGCTGGTGCTCGGTCAGCGCCGTGCCCATGATCGCCACCGTCTCAGCGACCCCGGCCTGATGCAGCGCCAGCACGTCGGTGTAGCCCTCGACGACCACCACGCGACGCGACTTCGCCGCCGCCACGCGCGCCTTGTCGATGCCGAAGAGCTGGCGGCCCTTGTGGTAGATCTCGTTCTCGGAGGTGTTGATGTACTTCGCCGGCTCGTCGGTGCGCAGCGTCCGCGCCCCGAAGCCGAGCACCCGCCCGCGGGAGTCGGCGAGCGGGAACATGATCCGCTCGCGGAAGCGGTCGACGCCGCCCTCGCCCGAGCGTTTGCGTTGGGCCAACCCCGCCGCGATCAGCTCCTCGAACTTGAATCCGTCGCGCTGCGCCCCGTTGAGCAGCCGGTCCCAGCCGCTCGGCGACCAGCCGACGCGGTAGGCGCGCAGCGTCTCCTCCGCCAGCCCGCGGCCGGCGAGGTACTCGCGCGCCACGCGCGCGTCGTCCGAATCCCATAGGAACTTCTCGTAGAACGCGGTTGTTCGCTCCAACAGCGCAAGCAACCGCCCACGGCGCCGGCGGCGCTCCTCCTCGGCGGGATCCTCGCGCTCGCGCTTGAGCTCGACGTTGTAGCGCTCGGCCAGCAGCTCGACCGCCTCGACGAACGGCAGCGCCTCGACCTCCTGGACGAAGCCGATCGAGTCGCCCCCGACCCCGCAGCCGAAGCAGTGGTAGACGCCCTTGCTCGCCTCGACCGAGAACGACGGCGTGCGCTCGTCGTGGAACGGGCAGAGCCCTACCCAGCGCGAGCCGACGCGGCGCAGGTCGGTGCGCGTGCCGATCAGGTCGACGATGTCGACGGCCTCGCGCAGCCGCTCGATCGAGTCCTGGGTGTAGCGCGCGGCCACTAGTAGTAGCCCTCCGGCAGCTCCAGCTCGGCGAGCGTGCGGATCGCGAAGCGGTCGGTCATCCCCGCGAGGTAGTCGACGACCCGCTCGTGGTCGGACGCGCCGGGCACGACCGCCGGCGGCAGCTCGACCGCGTAGTGGTCGAACAGCGTCCGCAGCAGCCGCTCGATCCGCGGCCGCTCGCGCTGGGCGTCGGCGGCGAGGTAGACGCGCTCGAACATGAACGCGCGCAGGCGCAGCATCGCTCCGCCGACCGCGTCGCCCTGGACGATGTCGTCGCCGGCCTCCGCCGAGCGGTCGATCAGGTCGCGGACGAGCGTCTCGATCCGCTCCGAGCCGGTCTCGCCGAGCGTCGCGATCTCGGCGACGGGCAGGTCGGCGCGATCGATCACCCCGGCCCGCAGCGCGTCGTCGATGTCGTGGTTGATGTACGCGACGCGGTCGACGACGCGGACGATCCGCCCCTCCAGCGTCGCGGCCTTGTGCGGCCCGGTGTGGTTGAGGATGCCGTCGCGGACCTGCTCGGTCAGGTTGAGCCCCCGGCCGTCGCGCTCGAGTCGCTCGACGACGCGCAGCGAGTGCTCGTTGTGGCGGAAGCGAAGGCCGTAGCGCTCGCGCACGCAGTCGTCGAGCACGCGCTCGCCGATGTGGCCGAACGGCGGGTGGCCGAGGTCGTGGCCGAGCCCGATCGCCTCGGTCAGGTCCTCGTTGAGGCCGAGCGCGCGGGCGACGTTGCGGGCGATCCCGCACGCCTCGAGCGTGTGGGTCAGCCGGGTCCGGTAGTGGTCGCCCTCGGGCGCGATGAAGACCTGGGTCTTGTGCTTGAGGCGGCGGAACGCCTTGCTGTGGACGATCCGGTCGCGGTCGCGCTGGAACGGGGTGCGGTGCTCGGCGTCGGGCTCGAGCACGGCGCGCCGGGCGGGGTAGGAGCGCGTCGCGACCGGCGCCAGCGTCTCGTCCTCGAGCGCTGCGATCCGGTCGGCGAAGCGGCCGACCCGGTTGGCGCTACCGCTGACCATGCGGCGATTGTCTCAACTCGGCCCGCGCGCTCCCCTCACGTAGGCCGTCTTGACCTCGGAGAACTCGAGCGGGCCGAGCGCGCCGAGCTCGCGGCCGAAGCCGCTGTCGCGGCTGCCGCCGAACGGCGCCGAGGTGCTCTGCTCGAGGTAGCTGTTGACCCAGACCGTGCCGGCTCGCAGCTCGTTGACGAAGCGGATCGCGCGGCCGATGTCGGCTGTCCAGACGCCGGCGGCGAGCCCGTAGCGGGTCGCGTTGGCCTTCGCGAGCGCCTCGTCGTCGGTCTCGAACGAGTCGAGCGCGAGCACCGGGCCGAAGACCTCCTCGCGCCAGACCTCCATCTCGTCGCCGACCCGGTCGAGCAGCGTCGGCGGGTAGAAGAACCCCTGCTCGGGCGCCTCGCCGCGGGCCCAGACGCGCGCCCCCTCGCCGAGCGCGCGCTCGACGAAGCCCGAGACGCGCTCGCGCTGGGAGGCGCTGATCAGCGGCCCGATCTCGCTGTCGGCGTCGGTTCCCGCGCCGACGCGCATGCGCTGGATCCGCTCGGCCGCCAGGTCGCGGAACACCTCGAAGACGCGCTGCTCGACGAGCACCCGCGCGCCGGCGCAGCACTCCTGGCCGGAGTTGACCAGGGCGCCCATCAGGATCGCGTCGAGCGAGGCCTCCAGGTCGCAGTCGGCGAAGACGACGCTCGGGCTCTTGCCGCCCAGCTCCAGCGTCGCCGGCCGCCCGCGCGCCGCCAGCGAGGCGAGCACGGCGCGGCCGGTCGCGGTCGAGCCCGTGAAGCTCACCTTGTCGACGCCCGGATGGGCGGTCAGCGCGGCGCCGGTCTCGGCGCCGCCGGTCACGACGTTGAGGCAGCCGGCCGGCAGCCCGGCCTCGAGCGCCAGCCGCCCCAGCTCGACGGTCGACAGCGGCGTCTCGGGCGCCGGCTTGATCACGACGCCGCAGCCGGCGGCGAGCGCCGGGGCGACCTTCACGGCGGTCAGCACGATCGGGTAGTTCCAGGCGGTGAGCGCTCCCACGACGCCGACGGGCTCGAGGCGGGTGTAACAGAGCAGGCCGGGGTCGGCCGTCGGGACGTGCTGCCCGTAGGCGCGCGTCGGGTGGCCGGCGTAGAAGTGGAACGCCTCGACGGCGAAGTCGACGTCGCCGCGCGCGTTCGCGAGCGTCTTGCCGGTGTTCTCGCTCTCGATCTGGGCGATCCGGTCGCGGTCGCGCTCGATCAGGTCGCCGATCCGGCGCAGCACGCGCTCGCGCTCGTAGGGGCTGAGCGCCCACCACTGGCGCTGGCCGGCGCGCGCGGCGGTGACGGCGGCGTCGACGTCGGCCGCCGAGCCGTTCGGCACGCGCGTCAGCCGCTCACCGACGTTCGGGTCCCAGACGTCGATCCCGCCGCCGTCGGTGCCCGCGACGGTCTCGCCGCCGATCAGATGTCCGCTCGTTCCCGTCATCGCTCTCCCCCTCTTCCTAGCAGCGTCTCGCCGCGGGTGGCTCCGGGCGCGGCGACGCCGGCCAGCGCGCCGAGCTGCGGCAGCTGCGTGTCCACCCCGATCAGGTCGAAGGCGTGCCACAGCGTCACCTGGTTTGCGACAAGCACCGGAGCGGCGCGGCGCGCGGCCAGCTCGGGCAGCAGCTCGATCCCCCAGACGGCGGTGTCGGGCAGCAGCAGCGCGAGTTCGGGATCGAGCGCGGCGACGTCGCCCGCGAGGTCGGCGGCGGTCAGGCGCTCCGAGGTCGACGGCCCCGCGCAGCCGAGCGGACGCGACGCGCGCACCGCGATCCCCCACTCGCCGAGGAAGGCGGAGAAGGCGGCGGCGGCCTCGTCCGGGTAGGGCGCCACGACGGCGACCACGTCGATGCCGAGCGCGGCGGCCGCCTCGACGAAGGCGAGCGAGGTGCTGGTCGCCGGCACCCCGGCCGCGCGCTCGATCGCCGCGACCTGGGCGAGCGCGCCCGCGCGGCCGCCGACGAACGAGCCGCTCGTGCAGGCCCACGCGACGACGTCGGGACGCCAGCGCGCGAGCCGCTCGACGCCGGCGAGCAGGTTGCGCTCGTCGGCCGTCGCGCGCAGCGCCTCGATGCCGTGGTCGTCGTCCGACGCGGTGACGACCTGCCAGAGCGCGACCGGCTCGGGGGCGGCAGCGGCGACGTCCTGCAGCTCGCCGGGCAGCTCGCGGCACGGCGCCAGCACGCCGACGCGGCGCGCGCTCACGGCCACACCTGGAGCTCGCTCGCGCCCGCGACGGGGATGACCTGGCCGCTGAGAAACGCGCTCTCCGGCCCCAGCAGCCAGCGCAGCGTCGCGACGACGTCGGCCGGCTCGGCCAGCCGGCCGAGCGGCGTGCCCTCGGCGAGGGCGGCGCGGGCCGCGGCCACGTCGAGCCCGCGCTGCTCGGCGAGCCCGCGCATGCGCGCCTCGAGCAGCGCGTCGCCGTCCATGGGGCCGACGGCGACGGCGTTCGCGCTCAGCGCCGCCCCCTCCTCCTGGGCGAGCGTGCGCATCAGGGCGATCGCCGCGCGCGCGGCGGCGGCGAGGTGGGCGGTGTGGGCGCGGGCAAGGATGCCGGCCGCCGAGGTGACGTAGACGACGCGGCCGTCACCGGCGGCGCGCAGATCTTCCAGCAGCGCCTGGGTGTGCAGGAACGGGCTCTTGTAGCCGGCCGCGAGCGCGGCGTCGAAGGTCGCCGGGTCGAGCTCGTCGAGGGAGGCCGCGGTGAGCCGGGGCGGAGTCGCGACCAGCGCGTCGGGCGCGCCGCCGAGCTGCCGGCGCGCGCTCGACGCGGCCGCGTCGGCCGCGGCGCGATCGGTCGCCGTCGGCACCTGCGCCACGGTCGCGCCCGCGTCGGCGAGCCCGGCCGCGATCGCGGTGCGCAGCTCGGTCTCGTCGCCGGCGACGACGCAGCGACGGCCGCCCAGCGGCTGCGCCGGGGCGGTCACCCCATCTCCTGTCCGCCGCTGACGTTGAACGCCTGCCCGGTGACGAACGCCGCCTGGTCGCTGGCCAGGTAGGCGACCATCTGGGCGACCTCGACCGGCTGGCCGAGCCGGCCCGCTGGCACGTCGAGCGCGGCGGTCGCGATCACCTGCTCGAGCGTCGCGTCGGGGTCGGTGCGGCGGGCGAACTCGAGGTCCTCGAGCATGATCGGCGTGTCGATCATCCCCGGTGCGACGCAGTTGACCGTCACCTCGGGCGCGACCTCGAGCGCGACGGCCTGGGTGAAGCCGATCAGCGCCGCCTTCGCCGCGGAGTAGTGCGCGAGCCCGGCGGGCGGCGTCTTGGCGTTCAGCGACGAGAAGCCGATCAGCCGGCCGAAGCCGCGCTCGCGCATCCCCGGCAGCAGCGCACGCACGACGGAGTAGGTTCCGCCGAGGCTGACCGCCAGCACGCTGTCGATCTCCCGCTCGGGAACGTCGGGGATCGCGTTGAAGCTGCCGATTCCCGCGCAGCAGACGGCAATGTCGATCGGGCCGACGGCGGCGGCGAGCCGCTCCAGCTCGCGCTGCACCTCGTCGTGGTCGGACACGTCGATCCGGGCGGCGTGGGCCGTCCCGCCGGCGGCCTCGACCATCGCGGCCGTCTCAGCCGCCGTTCCGGCGTTGAGGTCCGTGGCGACCACCGTCGCGCCGCGCTCGGCGAGCAGCAGCGAGGTCGCGTGCCCCATCCCGGACCCGGCGCCCGTGACCAGCGCGATCCGCCCCGCGAGGGATAGGTCGTCACTCAAACCGGCTTCGATCATGACAGCGCGACGCGCGGCAGCGCGTCTCCGGTCTCGACGTCGAAGAAGTCGAGACGCTGCGGGTCGAGCGCGACCGCGACCGGCTGTCCAGGCGCCCCGACCGCCGCGCCCGGGAAGCGACCGGTCAACGTCGCGGCCCCACCGTCGGGGTCGCGCGCCTCGACCTCGACGTGGACCAGCGCCTCGCCGCCGAGCAGCTCCGACAGGCGGACCCGTCCGGGCAGTCCGCCGCCCCCCGCCCCGTCGAGCGCGAAGCCGTCGGCGCGCACCCCGACGACCACCTCGCCGCCGTCGAGCCCGCGCAGCGCCGGGCGCGCCCGCTCGACCGCCGCCGGCAGCGCCAGCGCCACGTCCCCGAGCGCGCAGGTCAGGCCGCCGGGCCCGGCCGCGATCCGCCCCACGAGCAGGTTCATCGGCGGGCTGCCCATGAAGCGCGCGACGAACGTGTTCGCGGGCGCGGCGTACAGCTCCGCCGGCGGCGCGCACTGGCGGACCACCCCGCCTTCCATCACCGCCACCCGCTGGCCCATCGTCATCGCCTCGACCTGGTCGTGGGTGACGTAGACGGTCGTCGTGCCCAGCTCCGCCTGGATCCGCACGATCTCGCCGCGCATCTGGACGCGCAGCCGCGCGTCGAGGTTCGACAGCGGCTCGTCCATCAGGAAGGCGCGCGGCTCGCGGACGATCGCGCGGCCCATCGCGACGCGCTGGCGCTGGCCGCCGGAGAGCTGGCGCGGCTTGCGGTCGAGCAGCTCCTCCACGTCGAGCACGCGCGCGATCTCGCGCACCCGCCGCTCCTGCTCGTCACGCGGGACGCCGCGCGCCCGCAGGCCGAACGACATGTTGCGCGCCACGCTCATGTTCGGGTAGAGCGCGTAGTTCTGGAACACCATCGCGACGTCGCGCTCGGCCGGTTCGACGTCCCCGACGTCCTCGCCGTCGATCCGCACGGTCCCCGACGTCAGCCGCTCCAGCCCGGCTATCGCCCGCAGCGCGGTCGTCTTGCCGCAGCCCGACGGCCCGACGAGCACCATCAGCTCGCCGTCGGCGACCTCGAGATCGACGCCGCGCAGCGCCTCGGCGCCGTTGGCGAACGACTTGCGCGCCTGCTCGAGCGCGACCGACGCCATCAGCGGTCCCCGCCCTCGACCAGCCCGCGCACGAGGCCGCGCCGGGCGAACGCGAACGCCAGCACCAGCGGCAGGATCGAGATCGTCACGCCGGCCATCAGCAGCGGCACGCTCTGGGTGCCGGCACGGCTCGGCCCGAGCAGCGCGAGCCCGACCATCAGCGTCGTCAGCTGCTCGGTCTGCCACAGCACGAGCGGGATCAGCAGGTCGTTCCAGGCGTAGATCGCCGACACCACCAGCGTCGTCGCGAGCGCCGGACGCGACAGCGGCAGCGCGATCTCGACGAACTGGCGCCAGCGCGACGCGCCGTCGACCTCGGCGGCCTCGAACAGCTCGTCGGGCAGGTCGCGCATGTAGCTGTAGAGCAGGAAGACCGCGAACGGCAGCAGCAACCCGGCCTCGGCGAGGATCGCCGACGAGCGGCCGTCGACCAGCCCGAGGTCGCTCATCAGGATGAACAGCGGCACGATCACGACGATCGCCGGGATCGCCATCATCCCGATCGTCGCCCCGAGCAGCAGCGCCCGGCCGGCGAAGCGGAAGCGGGTGAAGCCGTAGGCGGCGCCGGCGGCCAGCAGCGTCGCGATCAGCGCCGACGACAGGCTCAACACGAGGCTGTTGACGAACATCCGGTCGAAGCCGAGCTCGTTCCAGACCTCGCCGTAGTTGGCCAGCGTCGGATTGGCGGGCGGCAGGAACGCGGCGCCGTCGAACTCGCCGGCCGGCTGCAGCGAGGCGACGACCATCACCCAGAGCGGCAGCACGCAGACCAGCGCGACCGCGATCAGGAAGCCGTGCTCGCCGATCCGGGTCAGCAGCTTGCGGGTCCGCCGCGACCGCCCGGCCGCCTCCCCCGCGCTCACGCGAACGCCTCCCGGCGTGCCAGCCGTACCCGGTAGACAGCCACCACGAGCGCCGCGAGCAGCAGCACGACCGCGACCGCGGACGCCAGCCCGACCAGCTGCTCGTCGAACTGCAGGCGGTAGAGCAGGTACTCGAGCGTGAAGGTGGCGCGGTCCGGCCCGCCGCGGGTCAGGATCACGACGTAGGCGAATGTCCACGAGAACGCCTCGACGAAGCCGAGCACCGCGGCGAACTGGACGATCCCGCGCAGCTGCGGCAGCGCGACCTGCCAGAAGGTCCGCGCCCAGCTCGCGCCGTCGACCGCGGCGGCGTCGAAGAGCGTCCGGTCGATGCTCGCCATCCGCGCCATCAGCAGCAGGACGGTGAAGCCGATCCGCTTCCACAGGACGACCCCGAGCACCGCCCAGATCGCCACGTCGGGGTCGGTCAGCCAGGGCTGCGCGAGCCCGTCGGCGCCGGCGCCGCGCAGCAGCTCGTTGAGCGGCCCGTCGTTGCCGAGCACGTAGAGGAAGACGACCGCGATCGAGGCGACCGCCGGCAGGAACGGCACGAAGATCAGCAGCTCGTAGATCCGCGCCCCGCGCAGTCCGCGGTAGAGGATCGCGGTTATCGCGAGCGCGACCGCGATGCTCAGCGGCACGCTCAACAGCAGGATCAGGTTGTTCTTGAACGCGCGCCAGAACAGCTCGTCGCCGAGCAGGTCGCGGTAGTTGTCGAGCCCGACGAAGTCGCCGTCGAGGAAGGTCGTGCGGTCGGTGAAGCTGTACTGGACGACCTTGACGATCGGGTAGGCGAGGATCAGCCCGATCAGCGCGAGCGCGGGGACCAACCAGGGGTATCCGCGCGCCGCACGCCGCGCCGCCGCCGCGGCGCTCATTCACCCCTCGATCGAGTCCAGGTACTTCTGGAACTGACTCGCCTGCGCACTGTTCCGCTCACGGTACTGCTCGTTGCGGCGCTCGTACTCGGCCCGCAGCGCCTTCGGGCTCTCGCCGTCGAACGCGCGTGGAGCGAGGTCGAAGACGACGTTGACGCCGGCGGTCGGGATGTAGTTGCGCGGCCAGGTCGCGACCTTGCCCTCGCCGGGATCGGTCAGCAGGTCCCACGACGTGCGCGCCAGCTCGTTCAGCCCGCCCGGGTCGAAGTTGGCGTTGGCCGGCAGCTCGCCGGTGACCTCGTTGAACAGCTTCAGCTGAGCCGGCTGCTGCATGAAGTCGATCACCCGACCCGCGGCCTCGCGGTTCTTGCCGTAGCTGGTGATCAGCGCGAGGTCGCCGGCCACCGCGACCGGCGCCGCGTAGCGGCCCGGGCCGTCCCAGTAGCCGACGATCTGGAACCGCTCGGGGTTCTCGCCGAAGATCGCGCCGGGCGCGAAGATCGCGAACGCCCCCTCGCCGTCGAGGAAGCGCTCGAGCGCCTGCTGGTCGGTCGCCTTCGTCACATCGGCGTTGACGTAGCCGTCGCGGCTGAGCTGGCCGAAGCGCTCGATCCACGCCGAGACGACGGGCTCGTCGGTCGGAAGGTCGCCGAGCAGGTTCTGGCCGAGCTCCTTGACCGAGTCCATGAACTCCATGCTGATCGCCTGGGCCCACTTGTCGGAGGCGAAGCCGTCGGCGACGCCGATCATCAGCGGCGTCTCGCCGCTGCGCTTGATCTTCGCGCAGGCGTCCATCAGCGCGTCCCAGGACTCGAGCCGGCGCCCGACGTCGACGCCCGCCTTGGCGAGGTGGTCGCGGTTGGCGACCAGCAGCGCCTGCTCGGCGTAGAACGGCGCCCCCCAGTATTTGCCGTCGATCTTGTTCGCGAACAGCCAGTCGTCGGTCGAGCCGTCGGCCACGTAGTCCTCGGCCGGGCTGAGCGCGTCCTGGGCGATGAACTCGTAGGTGAACCAGTCGGGGAACCAGGTCTCGATCGTCGGACCGCGGCGGGCGGCGTGGGCGCTCTGCAGCCGCGCCTGCATGTTGGCGTAGGGAACGAGCTGGACGTCGGTCAGGCGGGCCTCGACCTCGGACTGGGCGAGGCGGTCGCGCAGCGACTCCCAGTAGCGCTTCATGCTGCCGGGCTTGCCGGCGTACTCGAAGTCGAAGACCGCCGCGACGTCGCGGCCGCCGCTCGAACCCGAGTCCCCCCCGCTACAGGCGGCGAGATAGAACGCTCCGAGCCCCGCCGCGCCGACGCCGATCGCCTGTCGGCGGGTATAGGCGCGCTCCCAGTGTCCAGCCATCGCTTCCTCCTCGTCCCTCTGCGTTACGGCGCTTGCCCTGCTACCGCGGCTAACGTAACCGACCGGGCGGCGGCAGGTGGACACCGCCTTACGCCAACGCCGGCCACTTGCATTCGTCAGGAGCTGCTGCAAGAATGGGTCAGACCAAAGTGGTCAGGCCAATTTCACTGACTGTGCACTCCAGACTTCAAAACTTCGATCCGAGCCGGTCAATATCGGCCCACGATCGACCCAACACCGGCAGCGGTCGGCAAGGCAAGCATCACGGACCGAACCCTCCCCGTGAGCCCGCCAGCGTCGATTCGTAGAGCTACGCTCGCCGGCGGCGGTTCGCCCATCCCTCCGGGCGCCGCCGCCGGTGCCGGTGACTACACAGGCACGCCGGCCCCTATGCACGTTGGCTTGTTCAGGCGAGTGATCTAGACCCGGCGTTATTCTCGGCGAGTGGATACCGCAGCAGATCGCGCAGCCAGCGGAATCCGTGCGCTGATCGCGTCGCTCGAGTACGGCCCGGGCGACAAGCTTCCAGCGGAGCGGGACCTGGCTCAGCAGCTGAAAGTGTCACGACCCGCGCTGCGCGAGGGCATTCGCCGCCTGCGCAGCGGCGGCGTGCTGGAGTCGCGGCGCGGCTCGGGCACCTACGTCTCGACGGCTCGCCTCGACGAGGTCTACGACATCCGCATCCGGCTGGAGCCGCTCGCCGCCGAGCAGGCCGCACGGCTGCGCACCGAGAGCGAGCTCGAGGAGATGCGCTCGATCTTCGCCCTGATGGAGGCCGAGATCGAGCATCCCGAGCGCTTCAACATGGCCGACGCCCGCTTCCACGCCCAGGTCGCGGCGGCCAGCCGCAGCGTCGTCCTGCTCGGCACGCTCGACCGGCTCGGCGAGCTGGCGCTGCTGACGCGCAGCGTGATCGCGCCCGACCGCCGCTACCGCGTCGCGTCGCTCGGAGACGTCGAGCGGGTCCTGCGGGCCATCGAGCGCGGCCATCCGAAGCGGGCCGCCAACGCGATGGAGCGCCACATCCGCAACGTCCGCGACGACTACGCCCAGATCACCGCCCGCGACGGGCGCCCCAACCGGCGCCGCCGTGCGGCGGCGGCCGCGCGCTGACCGCGTCCGAGAGACCGCGCGCGTGACCAAGCCCGAGATAGTGCTCGCCCGCCACGGCGAGACCGAATGGAGCCGCGACATGCGCCACACCGGGCGCACCGACGTGCCGCTCACCGACAGGGGACGCGACCAGGCACGCGCGCTCGCCCCGAAGCTCGCCGGCCGCGAGCTCGCCCGGGTGCTGACCAGCCCGCTGTCGCGCGCCCGCGAGACCTGCGAGCTGGCCGGCCTCGGCGACCGCGCCGAGCCGCGGCCGGAGCTGGTCGAGCTCGACTACGGCGACGCCGAGGGCCTGACCACCGAGCAGATCCGCGAGCGCGATCCCGGCTGGACCGTCTGGACGCACCCGACGCCCGGGGCCGAGACCTTCGACCAGGTCGAGGCGCGGCTGCGGCCGCTGATCGCCGAGCTTCCAGCAGGCCGACGGCGACGTCGCGATCTTCGCCCACGGACACATCCTGCGCGTGCTGTCGGCGCTCTGGATCGGCATGCCGCCCCAGGGCGCCTCGCGCCTCGTGCTGGCCACCGGCGGGCTCTGCGCGCTCGGCTGGGAGCGCGAGACGCAGGCGATCCGGGCCTGGAACGTTTGATCTCGCGGTGCTAAGCCACGCGCCGCAGGCGAACGTGCGCGTGATGCTCGAGCGTCTCGGCGATCGCGCGGTCGGCCTGGCCTAGGGCGACGTCGGAACCGTGCGGGGCCTCGGCGAGCGGGCGGCCGAGCGCGTTGACGAGGAAGCCGTGCGCCTCGGCGCCGAGCGGGAACGAGCCGGCTTCGCAGCTCGCGCAGACCACCCCGCCCGCCGACGGCGAGAAGCCGCCGAGGTGCTCGGCCTCGCCGCACGTCGCGCACGACGCCAGCTCGGGCGCGAAGCCCGCGGCGAGCAGCAGCTTCAGCCGGAAGGCGAGCGACTGCGCCCGCGTCGCCTGCTCGGGGTCGCCGTCGAGCAGCGCGAGCTGGTTGCAGAGCAGGTGGTAGGCGGCGGGGTTGGGATCGCCGGAGTCGAGCAGCCGCAGCACCGCCTCGCAGGCCTGCGAGGCGCGCTCGAGCGACGCGCGCCGCTCGCGCAGCCCCGGGTGGGCGCTGACCGTGTCGACGCTCTGCACGGCGCAGAGGTCCCCTCTCCCCTGGCGCAGCACCAGCCGGACGCGCGACAGCGGCTCGAGCCTGCCGCCCATCTTCGAGCGCGTCCGCCGCACGCCCTTCGCCATCGCCCCGACCCGGCCGTGGTCGACGCTGTAGAGGTGCAGCACGCGGTCGGCCTCGCCGTAGCGGATCGAACGCAACACCACCGCCTCTGTCTTGAAGCTGCCGGCCACCCCCTCATGTTGCGCTCAGTCCCGGACAGACGTCAGCCCCGCGGGGCGCGCTGGCAGCGAGGACAGATGTAGGTCCCGCGCCCGGCGGCGCGCAGCTTGACGACCGTGGTCCCGCAGCGCGGGCACGGCTCGCCCTCGCGCCGGTGGACGAGGAAGCGGTCCTGGAAGCTGCCGCGTGCGCCGTCGGTGTGGCGGAAGTCGTCGATCGAGGCGCCGCGCGCGTCGATTCCCGCCTCGAGCGACTCGACCACCGCGCCGTGGAGGGCCTCGACCTGCGCCCGGCGCAGCGTCCCGACCGGCCGCAGCGGGTGGATGCGGGCGCGGAACAGCGCCTCGTCGGCGTAGATGTTGCCGACGCCGGCGATCCGCTCCTGCGACAGCAGGAACGCCTTGACCGGCGAGCGGCGGCCCTTGGCGAGCGCGCGCAGCGCCTCGGGCGTGAAGTCGGGGCTGAGCGGCTCGACCCCGAGGCGGGTCGCGAAGTACTCGTCGCGGACGTCGTCGCCGAGCAGCGCGAGTCCGGTGCCGAAGCGGCGCGGGTCGGCGAACAGCACGGTCGAGCCGTCGTCGAGGCCGAAGCGGACGCGCACGTAGGGCTGCCCGCCGGGGTCGCCGTCGGCCGGGACGAACAGCAGGTTGCCGGTCATCCGCAGATGCATCACGAGGTGGACCTCGTCGTCGAGCTCGACGTCGAAGTACTTGCCGCGCCGCCCGACGGACAGCACCTCGCGTCCCTCGACGGCGTCGGCGAGCTCGGCGGGCGCGGCCGGCTCCGACCAGCGCGCGTCGAGCACCTCGGCCCGCTCGACCCGCCGGCCCTCGAGGTGCGGCGCGAGCTGGCGGCGGATCGTCTCGACCTCGGGCAGCTCGGGCATCGGCAGGGCTTCTATCAGGCGACGCCGAATCCCTCTCCGTGGCCACGATCGCGGCACCGGCTGGCAGCCGGCCCTACGAGCACCTCGTGCTCGACTTCGTGGCCCATCTCGAGTTCGAGCGCGGCCTGTCGCGCAACACGCTCGAGGCCTACCGGTCCGACCTGCTCCAGTTCGGCCGCTTCCTCGACGGCCGCGGCGTGACCGCGCTCACCGCCGAGCCGGTCGACGTCGCCGACTTCCTCGCGAGCCTCGGCGGCGCCGACGGCGGCAGCGCCTCGCCGGCGACCGTCAACCGCAAGCAGGCATGCCTGCGCTCTTTCTACAAGCACCTGCGCCGCGAGGAGATCCTCGACGGCGACCCGACCGCCAACCTCGCCGCCCCGCGCAAGGGCCGCAAGCTGCCCCAGGTCCTGACCCGCGGCGAGGTCGACAAGCTGCTTGCCCAACCGCGCGGCACCGAGCCCGTCGCGCTGCGCGACCAGGCGCTGCTGGAGCTGATGTACGCCTGCGGCCTGCGCGCCTCCGAGGCGACCGGCCTGCTCGTCACCGACCTCGACCTCGACGAGCTGATCCTGCGCGCCCACGGCAAGGGCTCCAAGGAGCGCCAGGTCCCGGTCGGCCGCACGGCCGCCGCCGCCGTCCGCCGCTATCTCGAGCGCGGCCGCCCCCACCTCGTCGGCGGCTCCGTCGAGCCCCACCTGTTCGTCAACTTCCGTGGCTCGGCGCTGACCCGCCAGGGCCTCTACAAGATCGTCCAGCGCCACGCCCGCTCAGCCGGGCTGGCCGACCGCATGAGCCCGCACACCCTGCGCCACACCTTCGCCACCCACCTCCTCGCCGGCGGCTGCGACCTGCGCGCCGTCCAGGAGATGCTCGGCCACGCCGACGTCGCCACCACCCAGCTCTACACCCACCTCTCCAGCGAGCGCCTCAAGGACGTCTACTTCGACGCCCATCCGCGGGCCGTGCTGTAGCGCTCAGTCGGCGTACAGCGCGGCGATCTCGGCGGCGTACTTGTCGTCGATCGGTCGGCGCTTGAGCTTCATGGTCGGGGTCAGCTCGTCGCCGCCGGGCAGCCAGTCGGTCGGCGAGGACCTTGAACTTCTTGATCTGCTCGACGCGGGCGAGCTTCGCGTTGGCCGCCTCGACGCCGCGCTCGACCTCGGCGAGGATCGTCTGCGTGGTCGGCGAGCGTCGGCGAGCGAGCCGTCCTCGATCCCGTGCTGCTGGGCGAAGATCGGGCGCGAAGTCGGGATCGAGCGTGATCAGCGCGACGTTGTAGGGCCGGCCGTCGCCGATCGCGATCGCCTGGCCGATCAGCGGGCTCGAGGTCTTGACGTGCGCCTCGATGTTCGCCGGCGACATGTTCTTGCCGGCGGCGTTGATGATCAGCTCCTTCTTGCGGTCGACGATCGTCAGGTAGCCGTCGTCGTCGAGCACGCCGATGTCGCCGGTGCGCAGCCAGTCGCCGTCGAACGTCTCGGCCGTCTTCTCGGGCAGGTTGCGGTAGCCGGCCATGACGCCTGGGCCGCGGACGAGCACCTCGCCGTCCTCGTCGAGCCGGATGTCGATGCCCGGCACCGCGGCGGCCGACCGTGCCGAGCTTGATCTCGTCCGGCGGGTTGACGGTCGCGACGCCGCAGGTCTCGGACATCCCCCACAGCTCGCCGACCGGGATCCCGATCGCGTGGAAGAACTCGAGCACCTCGACCGGGGTCGGCGCGGCGCCGACGTTGACCGCGACGAGCCTCGTCGAGCCCGAGCTGGCGTGCGCAGCGCGGCGAACATCCGCTCGTCGGCCTTGGCGACGCGCGGCGGCGACGTCGTCGGGGACCTCCTCGCCCGCCTGCTCGGCCCGCACCTTCGCGAGCGCGGCGTCGAGGCCGGCCTGAGCCGGCTCGCGCTGCTCGTCGGGCAGCCCGGCGAGCATCGCCTCGAGCCCCGCCTTGAGCTTCTCCCAGATCGCGCGGCACGGCGAAGAACCAGGTCGGCCGGACCTTCGGCAGGAACTCGACGATCCGGCGCGGGTCCGGGCAGACGGTGATCTCCGATCCGCGCACGACCGGCAGGTAGTAGTTGGCGCCGCGCTCGGCGATGTGGGCCGCCGGCAGCCAGGAGATCACCCGGCCCTCGCCGGCGCCGGGCATCGGGACGGTGTCCTCGACCGACGGCGACGAGCGTCAGCAGGTTGCGGTGGGTCAGCTGGACGCCCTTCGGCGGCCCGGTCGTGCCGGAGGTGTAGATCAGCGTCAGCAGGTCGTCGAGGCCGACGTCGCCGCGACGGCGGGCTCGACGTCGAAGTCGGGGTCGAGCGCTTCGAGCGTCGGCGAGCGTGCTGCCGCCGCTGCCGCCCGGCTCGCCGCCGACGACGACCATGTGCTCGACGCTCGGGCAGGTCGGCGCGCGCCTTCTCGAAGCGGTCGAGGTACTCGGCGCTCGACGATCGCGACGGGCGCGCCGGAGTCGGCGACGCAGTGGACGATCTGCTCCGGCGAGGAGGTCTGGTAGATCGAGAACGGCACCGCGCCGAGCGCCATCGCGCCGAGGTCGCAGGCGAAGAACTCGGGCCGGTTGGTCAGCATCAGCGCGACCGTGTCGCCCTTGCCGATGCCCAGCGCCGCCAGCCCGCCGGCGATCCGCCCGGCGCGCGCCGCGCAGCTCGTTCCAGCTCAGGCTCTCGTCGTCGTCCCAGCGCAGCGCGGCGGCGTCGCCCGAACGTCCGCGACCGTCGCCTGGAAGGCGCGGAAGACGTTGTCGTGGCGCGGTCGGCGCCAGCGGCCCCCCGGTCGTCTCCCGTTAACGGACACCATCCCCCATCCGACAGCCTCCCTATGTCGTTCGTCAATCCGATCGCGAAAAGCCCGATCACGAGCATGAAGCCGACCATCCCGGCGCGCTCCATCACGCTGAACGGGACCGGCCTGCCGCCACGCAGCTTCTCCACCGCGGCCCAGAAGATGTGACCGCCGTCGAGCGGGAGGAACGGGAACAGGTTGATGATCGCCAGCGACAGCGAGATGATCGCGAGAATCGCGACCGCGTCGGCGATGTCGTCGATGATCCGCTTGCCGCGTCGTCTCGTAGGAGCCGACGATGCCGCTGATCTCCTTGCGCTTCTCGGCGTCGAAGATTCGCGCCGGCAGCTTGACCGTCTCCTGGTGATCAGCCAGAAGCGGTCGAGCGAGGTCGTGACCGCGTCTCCGAATGGCAGCACCTCGCGCGGGCCCGCGAGGTAGCTGAACCCGAGCCGGGTCCGGTCGACGCCGGTGTAGTCGTCGTAGACCGGCGTGACCTCTTTGACCATCCGCTTGCCGTCGCGCTCGATGATCAGCTTCGCCGGCGTCGCCGCCGTGCAGCCCTCGACCCGCTTGCCGCCCGGCGCACTCGTGCGAGGAGATCTGCGCGCGACAGCCGCACCGTGTCGCCGCGCACGCCGTCGACCGCGATCAGCGTGTCGCCCGGCTTGCAGGACCTTGGCGGCCGGATAGCCGCTCTCGATCTTGTCGACCTGGGCCTTCTCGGGCGCGGTCTCCGCGCCGATCAGCCCGAAGTAGACGACGAACAGCAGTAGCGCGACGATCAGGTTGACCGCCGGCCCGGCGGCGATCACCGCCATCCGCTTCCAGACCGGCTGGGCGTGGTAGGCGCGTGTCCGGACCTCGTCGGGGAGGTCCTCGGACGGGTTCATTCCCGTGATCTGCACGTAGCCGCCGGCGGGAATCAGGCCGATCGCGTACTCGGTCTCGCCGACCGTCTTGCTGGCGATCGTCGGCGGGAAGAAGAGCGAGAACTTCTCGACGCGCATGCCGACCCACTTCGCGACCGCGAAGTGGCCCAGCTCGTGCAGGATGACCAGCAGCGCGAAGCCGACGAAGGCGAGCAGCCAGCTCAAGCCGGAGCCCCCTGGCAGAGCTCGCGCGCCCGCTCGCGCGCCTCGGCGTCGGCCGCGTAGAGGTCGGAGAAGTGGCGCACCGGGGTCGGCGGCAGCGCGTCGAGCGTCTGCTCGATCACCGCCGGCGATGCCGAGGAACGGCAGCTCGCCCGCCGAGGAAGGCGTGGACGGCGATCTCGTTGGCGGCGTTGAGCACGCACGGCGCGGTCCCCCCGGCGGCAGCGGCGTCGCGCGCCAGGCCGAGGCACGGGAACGCCTCGTCGTCGACCGGCTCGAAGGTCAGCGCGCCGACCTCGGCGAGGTCGAGCGGCCGCACCGGCAGCTCGACGCTCTCGGCCGAGTGCAGCGCGTAGGAGATCGGCGATCCGCATGTCCGGGGGCCCGACGTGGGCGAGCATCGCTCCGTCGGACAGCGTCGCCAACCCGTGGATCAGCGACTGCGGGTGGACGACGACGTCGAGCCGCTCGTAGGGCAGCCCGAACAGGTGGTGGGCCTCCATCAGCTCGAGGCCCTTGTTCATCAGCGTCGCCGAGTCGATCGTGATCTTGCCACCCATCTGCCAGGTCGGGTGGGCGAGCGCCTGCTCGGCCGTCACCTCCCCCAGCTCGGCGCGCGTGCGGCCGCGGAACGGCCCGCCGCTGGCGGTGATCGTCATCCGCTCGACCGAGCCGGCGGGCTGGCCGGCGATCAGCTGGTGCAGCGCGGTGTGCTCGGAGTCGACCGGCACGATCCGGGCGCCGGTCGCCTCGGAGAGCGCCATCACCAGCTCGCCGCCGACGACGAGGCTCTCCTTGTTGGCGAGCGCGAGGTCGATCCCCTCGCCGAGCGCGGCGACCGTCGGTCCGAGCCCGGCCGACCCGACGAGCGAGTTCAGCACGAGGTCGCATTCGGTCTCGACGATCAAGTCGACGAGACCCTCCGCCCCGGCGAGCACCGGGCCGGCGGTCCACTGCTCGCCGGCGCGCGCGGCGGCGTCGGGGTCCGCGAGCGCGATCCGCTTCACCCCGTGCTCGGACGCCTGCTCGAGCAGCGTGTCGACGCTCGATCCGGCGGCCAGGCCGACGACCTCGAGCGAGTCGCTTCGGGAGATCACGTCGAGGGCCTGCGTGCCGATCGAGCCGGTCGAGCCGGCGATCACGATCCTGCGCATCCGCACCAGTCTAGGAGGCGCTGCGCGGCGCGGCGGCGACCCGCAGCAGCAGCTGCATCCGCAGCATCGCCGGGGCGAGGTCGGCGGTGTCGCCGTCGGCGTAGATCTCGACCAGATATGCGCCCGAGCCGTGGTTGACGACGCCGATCAGCGCGGCGTCGAACCCCATCGCGGCGAGCAACCGACGCTCGGCGGCGTCGGTGTGGTCGTCGTCGCCGGCCGCCACGAAGGCGCCCTTGCCGGCACGCAGCAGCTCGGCGGTGTGCGGGAACTCCTCGAGCCGGTAGACCTCGTTGCTGAGGCCCATCCGCAGGCCGCGCAGGCGCCCGTCGCGATCGTCGGCCGTCGAGACCGAGCGAACCAGCGTGCTGCCGCGCTCCCAGCGTGAGATCGCCCATGCCGCGGCGTTGAGCGCCGCCGAGAACCCGACGGCGACGGTCTCGATCCGGTCGAGCACCCGGTGGTGGCCGAGGTCACGGTCGAGCAGCCGCAGCGTCCGGGCGGCGATCGCGTCGATCTGCTGGTCGATGCGGTGAGCGCGCAGCTGGCGGCGGTCGACGAGCTCCGGCCCGGCCGGCACGGCGTCGGGGTCGGCGGTGCAGAGGCGGCCGCCGCCGCGGCGCTTGGCCGCGTACTGCGCGGTGTCGGCGGCGCGCAGCAGCTCGGCCGGCGTGCTGGTCGGACTGGCGGTCGCGGCTCCGAAGGAGAGCGACAGCGGCAGGTCGGCGTCGTCGCCGGCGAGCAGGTCGAGCGCGGTGCGCGCGACCGAGCTGGCGGCGTCGATCCCGCAGCTCTCGAGCAGCACGCAGAACTCGTCGCCCGCGAGGCGCCCGACGAGCGCGGCCGTCTCGGGCGCGGCCGCCGCGACCAGCGCGTCGCCGACGCGGCAGAGCGCGCGATCGCCGACGTGGTGGCCGTGGGCGTCGTTGATGTCCTTGAGCCCGTCGACGTCGGCGAGCAGCAGCGTCAGCGGGAGCTGGGTGCGGTCGGCGGAGTCGAGCAGCGCGTCGAGCCGCTCCTCGACCGCGCGACGGTTCGCGAGGCCGGTCAGCGGGTCCTCGTAGGCGAGCCGCGAGACGCGCGCGAACCGCTCGCCGCGCGCCAGCACGAGCGCCAGCCGGTCGGCGATCGCCTCGCAGGAAGCGGACGTCCCCGGCGTCGAAGCTTGCGCTCGCCCTGTCCGGTGGTGGCCCAGACCTCGCCCCAGACGTCCCCGTCGAGCAGGATCGGCACGCCGACGTCGGAGGTCTTGCCGAGCGCGCGCAGGATCGCGACGCGCCGCCGGGTAGCAGTCGGGATCGTCGACCGCGGTCTGGTACGGGTCGCCGTCCTCGAGCAGCTTGGCGACGACCGGGTTCTCGCTCGACGCGGATAGACCTCGTCGGCCGGGAAGCGCTCCTCGCCGGGCCGAGCTCGCCGACGTTGATCAGCGTCCGCATCGCCGCGCGCCCCTCCTCCCAGCGGCTGATCGAGAGCGACGCCGCGCCCATCGCGGCGAGCGCCGCCTCGGCCGCCTGCTCCATCACGTCCTCGAGCCTGTACGCGTCGGCCGTCGCGGCGGCGATCCGCATCAGCGCCTCGCGCTCGCCCGGAACGCGGGCCCCGTCGCCGCCGACCGCGCGCAGCGAACCGGCCCGCCGGCCGCGAGCCGACTTGCCGGGGCCGAGGTCGTGTGGCTTGGCGGGCATCACCTCTCCCGTCCTATCGGCCGTTCGCGCGCCGCTCTGAACCCCTGCCTGTTGGCAGGGTCGGGATCGCTAGCCGTAGCCGAGCAGCAGCGCGGCGTAGAAACCCACGACGATCGTGAAGAAGACCGCGTCGAGGCGGTCGAGCGCGCCGCCGTGGGCGCCGAAGACGCGGCCGCGTGTCCTTGACGTCGAGGTCGCGCTTGATCGCCGACTCGAACAGGTCGCCGAGCGGCGCGGCGAGCGCGACGCAGAAGCCGATGCAGCAGCGCGTCGGCCCCGGACAGCCAGTCCTGGTAGAGCGCCGGCGCACCAGAACGCGAGCGTCGCCGCCGACGATGCCCGCGAGCAGGCCCTCGACGGTCTTGTTCGGCGAGATGCCGCGGCGCGAGCTTGCGCTGCGCCCGCACAGCGCGCCGCCGAAGTAGGCGCGCGGTGTCGCCGACGAAGGTCCCGATCAGCACGTCGATCACGAGTCCGTCGCCGTGCGGCGAGCTCGCGCAGGAAGCACCGCGTGGGCGAGCGGCAGGCCGATCCAGACGACGCCGAGGATCGTCGACCGCCATCGCCCAGCGAGACGTTCGCGCGGCTCGGCCGCGCCAGCGCGAGCAGGAAGACCACCGGCAGCGACCGCGACCAGCGCGAGCAGCACGTCGGACGCGCTCGCCGTAGGTCGCCGCGAGCACGATCGCCGACGAGCGCGAGGAAGCCGGCCAGCGTCGACCGGCCGGGCGCGCGCGCATCAGCCCGTACAGCTCGTGCAGCGCGACGCATGCCGAGCGCGATCAGCGCCGAGCGCGAAGATCGAGCCCGCCCTGCGACGACGATGAAGATCGCGAACGCCGACCGCGGGGATCGCGACGAGCGATCGCGCGCCGAGGTCGGAGCGCTGGCGCCGCGGCGCGCGCTCGCGGCGATCGCCGCGCCGGCCGCGCCGCGCGCTCGCTCACGACGGCTCCCGCGCCGCCGAAGCGGCGCTGGCGCGCGGCCGTACTCGGCCAGCGACGCCTCGAACGCCGCGCGGTCGAAGTCGGGCCACAGCTCGTCGCGGAAGACGAGCTCGGAGTAGGCGCACTGCCACAGCAGGTAGTTCGACAGTGCGCTGCTCGCCGCTCGTGCGGATCAGCAGGTCGGGGTCGTGCATCTCGGGCGCGTAGAGACGGCGCGCGGAACTCCTCCTCGGTCGTCGCCCTCGAAGCGCGCGCGCGGCGTCGACGATCTCGGCCCGCCCGCCGTAGTTGAACGCGACGAACAGCGTGATGCGCGTGTTGCCGGCCGTCGTCTGCCTCGGCCCAGTCCATCTGCTCGCGCAGCTCCGTCGGAGACGCCCTCGCGGCGGCCGATGAAGCGCATCCGCACGCCCTCCTCGTGCAGCTCCGGCGTCTCGCGGTCGATCCGCTCGGCGAACATCGCCATCAGGCCGGCGACCTCCTCGGGCGAGCGGCGTCCAGTTCTCGGTCGAGAACGAGTAGACGGTCAGCTCCTCGACGCCCGAGCTCGACGGCGTCGCGCAGCCGCGCCTTGACGACGTCGGCGCCGGCGCGGTGGCCCTCGATCGACGGCAGCCCGCGCTGCTTGCGCCCAGCGGCCGTTGCCGTCGGTGATGATCGCGACGTAGCGCGGCGCTCGTACCGCCAGCCGTCGCCGTCCTTGCGGCAGCCGGCTCCGAGCCTAGACCTCGAGGATCTCTTCCTCCTTGGCGGCCAGCGACGCGTCGATCTCGGCGATCGTGCTCGTCGGTGAGCTTCTGCAGCTCGGCCTCGGCGCGGTGCTCGTCGTCGGCGCCGACGTCGCCGTCCTTCTTGCAGCTCGCGCAGGTCGTGCATGACGTCGCGGCGCACGTTGCGGATCGCGATCCGGCCCTCCTCGGCGATCGCCGTGGACGACCTTGACGAGCTCGCTTGCGGCGCTCCTCGGTCAGCTCGGGGATCGCCAGCCGGATCAGGTTGCCGTCGTTGTTCGGCGTCAGGCCGACGTCGGACTCGAGGATCGCCTTCTCGATCGCCTTGATCGACGCCTTGTCGTAGGGCGTGATCGTCAGCAGCCGCGCCTCGGTGGCGGAGATGGTCGCGAGCTGGTTGAGCGGGGTGACGGCGCCGTAGTAGTCGACGTTGACGCGGTCGAGCAGGTGCGGGCGAGGCGCGGCCGGTGCGGACGGTGCCGAACTCGTGGCGGGTCGACTCGACGGACTTGGCCATGCGCTCGCGCGCGTCGTCGAGGCAGCTCCTTGACGAGATCGCTCATCCATCGCTGCTCACCAGCGTTCCCACGCGCTCGCCGCACACTATCCGGTCGATGTTGCGCTCGTCGTCCATGTTGAAGACGTGGATCGGCAGGTCGTTGTCCATGCACAGCGACAGCGCCGTCGAGTCCATCACGCCGAGCCGGCGCTCGATCGCCTCGCGGTGGCGTGATCGTCGGCAGGAACTTCGCGTCGGGGACCTTGCGCGGGTCGGCGTCGTAGACGCCCTCGACGCCGTTCTTGGCCATCAGGATCGCCTCGGCGTGGATCTCCAGCGCGCGCAGCGCGGCGGCGGTGTCGGTCGTGAAGAACGGGTTGCCGGTGCCGGCGGCGAAGATCACGATCGCGGCCCTTCTCGAGGTGGCGGATCGCGCGGCGGCGGATGTAGGGCTCGGCGACCTCGGAGATCGTGATCGCCGACTGGACGCGCGTGTGCGACGCCCTGCTTCTCGAGCGCGTCCTGCAGCGCCAGCGCGTTGAGGACCGTCGCGAGCATGCCCATGTAGTCGCCGGTCGCGCGGTCCATGCCCTGCGCCGCGCCCGGCAGGCCGCGGTAGATGTTGCCGCCGCCGACGACGATCGCGACCTCGACCCCGCGCCGCTGGACGCGCGCGACCTGGCGCGGCGATCGTGCGGATCCGGTCGGGGTCGGCGCCGTACTCCAGCTCGCCCATCAGCGCCTCGCCGGAGAGCTTCAGCAGGATCCGGCCGAACGCCGCCTCGCCGTCGGGCGTCGCGACGCTCGCCGCGTCCCCGCTCACCCGGCTACTCCCCGATCGCGAAGCGGGCGAAGCGGCGGATGACGATGTTCTCGCCGGTCGTCGACGAGATCGCGGCGCGCAGCTCCTCGATCGTCTTGCCGTCGTGCTTGTCGGCGTTGACGTGCTCCTGCTGGAGCAGCACGACCTCCTGCAGCCACTTCTTCAGCCGGCCCTCGGCGATCTTCTCCTGGACCGGCGGCGGCTTGCCCTCCTCGGCCGCCTGCTCCTGGAAGACCTTCTGCTCGGCGGCGCGGTCGGCCTCCGGGACCTCGTCCTCGCTGACGTAGCGCGGCGCGGCGGCGGCGATGTGCGAGCGCGACGTCCTTGGCGAACGCGGCGAAGTCCTCGTTGCGGGCGACGAAGTCGGTCTCGCAGTTGACCTCGACCAGCACGCCGACCTTGCCGTTGTGGTGGACGTAGCTGCTGACCAGGCCCTCGGACGCCGCGCGCTCGCCGCGCTTGGCCGCCTTCGCCTGGCCCTTGACGCGCAGCAGCTCGATCGCCTTGTCCATGTCGCCGTCGGACTCGACCAGCGCGGTCTTGCAGTCCATCATCCCGGCGCCGGTGCGCTCGCGGAGCGCCTTGACGGCGCTCGCCGTGATCGTGCTCACGCCTTGCTCCCCTGGTCCGGCGTGAACGTTCGCTGCTCGGTCGCCGCGTCGTCGTCGGGCGAGAAGCTGCGCTGCTCGGCCGGCGCGGCGGGCTCTGCCGGCTTGGCGACGGCCTCCGCCGGGGCCTGCGCGGCGGCGGCCGCCTCGGCCTCCTTGCGCGCCTGCTCCTCGGCCTCGCGCTTCGCGGCGGCCTCCGCCTCGAGCCGGGCCTTCTCCTCGGCCTCGCGACGCGCCTGCTCCTCGGCCTCCTTGCGGGCGGCCTCCTCCTGCGCGCGGAAGGCGGTGTGCTGCTCGCCGACGGTGCCGGCGATCGCCTCGATGATCACCTTGCAGGAGCGGATCGCGTCGTCGTTGCCGGGGATCACGTAGTCGACCGGACCCGGGTCGCAGTTGGTGTCGACCAGTCCGATGATCGGGATCTTCAGCCGCTGGGCCTCCTTGACGGCGATCGCCTCGGTCTTGAGGTCGACGACGAACATCGCGTCCGGGACGCGCTGCATGTCGCGCACGCCGCCGAGGTTGTTCGTCAGCTTGTCGTGCTCCTTCTTGGCGGCGATCCGCTCGCGCGTCGGCAGCAGGTCGAGCGTGCCGGTCTCGGTCCACTCGGTCAGCTCGTGGAGCCGCTTGATGCGCTTGCCGATCGTCTGGAAGTTGGTCAGCAGCCCGCCGAGCCAGCGCTGGTTGACGTACGGCATGCCGGCCGCCTTGGCGGCCTCCTCGATCGTGTCGCGGGCCTGCTTCTTGGTGCCGACGAACAGCACCGTGCCGCCGCGCGCGGCGATCGACGAGGCGAAGTCCTGCGCGTTCGGCGAGCAGGACCTCGGTCTTCTGCAGGTCGATGATGTGGATCCCGCTGCGCTCGCCGAAGATGAAGCGGCGCATCTTGGGGTTCCAGCGGCGCGTCTGGTGGCCGAAGTGGACGCCGGCCTCCAGCAGCTCCCTGAGTGATACCTGAGCCATTCGATACTCCCTTTGATTGGTGCTGCCTACGGTGATCCCGCTGGCCGTTGCGCGGACCCGGACGTCGTTCGTCCGGGCAGGGCCGCGCCGTACCGGCGGGGGTAGTTGGAATTGCGTCGAACGAGGATACCCATTTGCGGGGCGCCGCCCGGAGATCCACAGAGGCAGGGCACCGCCTGCAAGAACGAAGCGGGGCGGCCCTTGGGCCGCCCCGCCCCGATGTCAGCCTCCGTCTGGCCCTCCGGGGGCTGAGCCCCGCCTCGCCGCATCGAGTGCACGGTGCAGATCGGCGGGTGGTTTGGACTCGCACAGAACTCGTTCCCGCGTTACCGGATGGCTAAACACCAATCGCGAGCTGTGGAGGAACTGGCGCGTCAGGCCGAGCGCGCTACCGGATCCGCGACCGCCATATGCCTGGTCGCCACAGACCGGATGGCCGATCGCCGCCATGTGGGCGCGGATCTGGTGCGTGCGCCCGGTCTCGAGCCGCACGCGCAGCAGCGCATAGCCGTCGAGCTGCTCGACGACCTCGAAGTGCGTGATGGCGCTGCGCGGCTTGTCGGTGCGCGTGGACATCACGGTGCGGTTGGCGCGGTCGCGGCCGATCGCGGCGTCGATCGTCCCGCTGCGCGCGTCGAGCCGGCCGGCGACCAGCGCGACGTACTCGCGCTCGACCGCGCGGCGGCGAATCGCCTCCTGGAGCGCGGCGTGAACCGGCTCCGAGCGCGCCAGCACGAGCAGTCCCGAGGTGTCGCGGTCGAGCCGGTGCACGACACCTGGCCGCTCCGGGTCGGGGCCGCCGGCGACGCGGCCGGCGAGCTGCTGGACGAGCGTCCCCTCGTGAACGCCGGCGCCCGGATGGACGACCAGTCCCGCCGGCTTGTCGACGACCAGCAGGTGGTCGTCCTCGAGCGCGATCCGCGCCGGCTCGGTCATTCGCCGTCGAGGGGTGGCTCGCCGGGCCTGACCTCGACGACGAACAGCAGCGCCAGCACGCCGCCCACGATGCAGACGTCGGCGAGGTTGAACGCCGGCCAGGCCATCGGGTCGACGAAGTCGATCACCGCCCCCTCGCGGACGCGATCGGCCAGGTTGCCGAGCGCGCCACCGAGCAGCAGCCCAGCCGGCAGCCACAGCCACGGCCGCTCGGCGTTGAACGCGAAGAAGGAGAGCAGCGCCACCAGCGCGCAGCCGATCAGCACGCCGATGATCGCGCCGCCGTCGCGCAGCATCCCGAACGCGACGCCGCTGTTGCGCGTGTTGGTGATGTCGAGGCCGAGGAAGACGTTCGCGGACTCGCCGCGCTCCAGCGACGAGATCGCGATCTGCTTGGTCAGCTGGTCGAGGCCGATCACGACCGCGACCGCGACCGCCAGGCGCAACCAGCCGCCGGCGCGCGAGCGGGCCGCCACGTCAGCCCCGGATCAGGCTCGCGACGAGGCCGCCGAGGATCAGCAGCACGATCAGGCCGATCGTCGGGCTGAGGTCGAGCGCGCCGGGCCCCATCCGCAGCGGCGGGATGAAACGGCGAAAGAGGTTGAGGTACGGGTCGGTGACGTCGGTCACGAAGCTCACGAACATGCTCAGCCAGCGGTTGTACGGCATCCGCGGGATCCAGGTCAGCAGGATCCGGATCACGATCAGGACGACGTAGACGAGGACGAGCGTGTCGACGTAGTCGGCGATGTCGCCGCGGGTGAGCGCCAGCAGCGTCACGGGCGGCTCGCCTCCACGACCAGGTCGACGGCGCCGTCGAAGGCGTCGCGCAGGCCGCGCTCCTCGAGCAGCCGCAGGCCCTTCTCGGTCAGCCCACCGGGCGTCGCGACGCGCGTCCGCAGCTCCTCGGCGTCGAGGCCGTTGGCGTCGAGGTAGGCGGCGCTGCCGGCCATCGTCTCGACGACCAATCGCAGCGCCTGGTCGGGATCGAGGCCGTGGCGCGTGCCGGCGTCGGCGAGCGCCTCGGCGACCAGCGCGAGAAACGCGGGACCGCAGCTCATCAGCGCCATCGCCGGCTCGATCAGCGGCTCGTCGTCGAGCGCGATCACGGCGCCGGCGTGACCGAACAGGCGCACCAGCTCCTCGTGCGGGCCGTCGTCGGCGAGCGTGCCGGCGACGTAGCAGAAGACACCGCGGCCGATCTCGACCGGGATGTTGGGGATGAAGCGATAGACCGGAGTGTCCGGGTAGACCTCCTCGAGCCGGCTCAGGGGCGTCGCGGCGACGATCGAGGCGACCGCCTTGGCGGTGCCGGCGACGCCCTCCGCCGCCTCCTCGAGGTGCGCCGGCTTGTGCGCCAGGATGACGACGTCGACGCGGCGCGCGAGCTCCTCGGCCGAGTCGACCGCCTCGCCGCGGACCGCCTCGGCCAGCGCCGCGGCGCGGTCGGCCCGCACGTCGTAGACGAGCGCCGGTTCGCCGAGTCCGCGCGCGAGCGCGGTCGCCATGCTGCCCGCTCCTAGGAATCCGATCTTCATCAGGCCGGGCACTCTAGCCGCCGGCCCGATCAGGACTGGTTGAAGAAGCCCTTCTCGATCAACCGGGCGCGCTCCTCGGCCGATACGTCGACGTTGCGCGGGGTCAGCAGGAACACCTTGTCGGCGATCCGCTGCATGCCGCCGTCGAGCGCGTAGGTCAGGCCGGAGGAGAAGTCGATCAGCCGCTTGGAGAGATCCGGATCGGACTGCTGCAGGTTGAGGATGACCGGGACGTCGTCCTTGTAGCGATCGGCGACCTGCTGGGCGTCGTTGAAGTTCTTCGGGATCACCAGGTGGACCTGGAGGTCCAGCTCGCGCGCGCCGTTGCCGCCGACAGAGCGCAGGACGCGCGTCTCACGCCCGCTCTCCCGCGGCGAGTCGTCGGCGAAGATGTCGTCGAAGTCGTCGCGCCGCTTGCGCTGCAGGCGGCGGACGTTCGGCCGCTCGCGGTAGCGGTCCTCGAGCTCGGCCTCCGGCTCGTGGTCCTGGACGACCTCGTAGCGGGGGTCGTCCTCCTCGGCCAAGCCGAAGTAGACGAGCGTGCGGTGCCATGTGTCGCTGAGAGCCATCGCTCGGTGTCTTTTCGCGGCGCGGGCGCAAAACCCTTGCGACCCACGAACGCGCTGCCAGTACACGTTATCGAGTAGGAACAGAGGTTCCCAATGGCCGCCAGCCCCAGCCCAGACCCAGTTCCGCTCACCGTCGCGCGCGACGGTGGTCCGACGCTGGCCGGCGAGCGCCGCGGCGCGGGGCGGCCGCTGCTGCTCGCTCACGGGCTGACCGCGACGCGACGCAACGTCCTCCAGGGCTCGCGCCACCTGCTCGGACGCGGCTTCGAGACGATCGCCTACGACGCCCGCGGCCACGGCGAGTCCTCCCCCGCGCCCGATCCCGACGCCTATGAGTACGCCGACCTCGCCGGCGACCTGGGCGCGGTGCTCGACGCCGCCGAGGTCGACCGCGTGACCGTCGCCGGCAGCTCGATGGGCGCCGCGACCGCGGTCCGCTTCGCCCTCGACGCCCCCGAGCGCGTCGACGCGCTGATCCTGATCACCCCCGCCTACCGCGGGCCCGGCGAGCTCGGGCCCGACGCGCTCGCCCACTGGGACAAGCTCGCCGCGACGCTGGAGGCCGAGGACGTCGAGGCGTTCGGCGCCGCCTCGGGCGCCAACGACCTGCCCGAGCGCTGGCGCGACGCCGCGCGGCTGGCCACGCGCCAGCGGATCGAGCGCCACCGCCACCTCGCCGCCGTCGCGCGTGCGCTGCACGTGGTGCCGCGCTCCGAGGCGTTCGCGGGGCTCGACCTGCTGGACTCGCTCGACCTGCCGGTGCTGATCGTCGCGACGCGCGACGAGGGCGATCCGGGCCACCCGCTCGCGACCGCCGAGGAGTACGCCCGCCGGCTGCCCCGCGGCGAGCTGATCGTCGAGCAGCCCGGCGACACCCCGCTCGCCTGGCAGGGAGCCCGACTATCCCGCGCGATCGGCGACTTCGTGGACCGGGTGCTACCTCAACCCTCGTAGAGGACCGAGCCGAGCCGGATGGTCGTGGCACCCTCCTGGACGGCGACCTCGTAGTCCTGCGAGGTGCCCATCGACAGGCGGCGCAGGCCGTGCTCGGCGGCCAGCTCGGCGAGCCGGGCGAAGTGGCGGCGGTTGTCCTCGGCGCGCTGCACGAATGGCGGCATCGTCATCAGCCCGCCGACGGGCGCCGGGCACGCGTCGAGGAAGCGCGGCAGATCGGCCGGCGCGACGCCCGCCTTGCCCTCCTCCCCGGCGACGTTGACCTGGATCAGCACCTCGCGCGCCGGATGGCGCTCGAGCTGCCCGAGCACGGATTCGGAGGCGACCGAGTGGATCAGCCGCGCGACCGGCGCGATCTCCTTGACCTTGCGGCTCTGCAGCGCCCCGATGAAGTCCCAGCCCGCGAACAGGTCGCCGTGCGCGGCGTGCTTGGCGGTCAGCTCCTGGGCGCGGTTCTCGCCGACCAGCTCGACCCCGGCCTCGGCGAGCTTCGGCAGCTCGGCGAGCGGGACGTACTTGATCGCCGCCAGCAGCTCGACCTCGCCGGGGTCGCGCCCGGCGGCGGCGATCCGCTCGCGCACCCGCTCGAGGTTGGCGCGGACGGCCGCCGGGTCGAGGTCGGTGAACTGGCGCGTCACGTCCGCCACGCGATCCCGCACTGGCGGCCGGTGACGCCGCCGTCGCGGCGGTGCGAGAAGAAGAGGTCGTCGCGGCAGTGGGTGCAGAGGTCGACGTGCTCGACCCGCTCGACGCCCGCGGCACGCAGGCGGGCGTCGACGACCGCGCGCAGGTCGAGCATGCCGCCGTCGGCGCGGCCCGGGGACGGCGTGGCCGCCCCCGGCACGTCCGCGAACGCCTCCACGACCTCCGGACCGACCTCGAAGCAGCAGCGCCCGATGCCGGGACCGACGACCGCGACCAGACCGGCGCCGCCGGGCCGCCCCGACCAGCCCGCCGGGTCCCCGGTCGAGCCGTCCGCGGCCCGCGCCGCGTCCAGCTCCGCCACCGCGCGCGCGACGATCCCGGCCGCGACCCCGCGCCAGCCGCAGTGGACCATCGCGACCGCGACCGGGGTCGCGAGCGCGACCGGCAGGCAGTCGGCGACCTGGACCAGCAGCCCGACACCGCGCACGCCCGTCGACGTGGCCGTCCATTTCGGCCCGCTCGGCGGTCGCATCGGCGAGCGAGGCGGCCGGCGGCGCGTCCCAGCGCGCGATCTCGGCACCGTGGACCTGATGCCCGATCGCGATCCGCCCCGCCCCCAGCCCGGTCCCATCGCCGAGCAGCCGCCGGTTCTCGACGACCCGCTCGGGGTCGTCACCGGTCTGGAGGCCGAGGTTGAGCGAGTCGTACGGACCCTCGCTGACGCCACCAAAGCGCGTGGAGAAGCGCACCGCCGCGCCGGGCAAGTCAACCGCGAACAGCGGCGGCGACCCGGCCGGGCGCGGCTCGGCGGCAGCGCCGGTCACGCCTCGCCCGAGCGATCGCGAGCGCGGTGCGCAGCTCGTCCTCGCGACCCGCGACCTCGCCGTCGAGCTTGCGCGCCAGCGTCTCCGCAAGCGCCCGTCCAAGCGCCGGCGACTCGGGCAACCCGGCCGCCAGCAGGTCCCCACCGCCGATCTCCAGCCGCACGCCGCGCAGCCGCGACACGTAGGCCAGCACCGGCTCCTCCGGAGCTCCCAGCGCCAGCGCCAGGGCCAGCGCCTCCGCCGGCTCCCCGTCCAGCAGCGCACGCAGCCGCGACGGCCGCCACTCCTCGTGCAGCAGGCCCACCAGCTCCGGTGCCCGTGCCGCCGCCCTCACCACGTCGTCGCGCGCCCCAGCCGCCAGCCCCAACCGGTCGACCCAGGCGGCCAAGGAGTCGTCGACCGCCGAGCCGACGCAGAGCGCCGCCAGCGCGGTCAGCGCCGGGTCGACGGGGGTCTCGGCCGCGCCGAGGTTCGCCGAGGTGAGAGCCGACTTGCGGCGAACATCTCGCCGCAAGTCGGCTCTCACCGCGGCTGCCCGGGCGCGAGCGACGAGGTCTGGATCGGCGCGCAGGTCGGGGTGCAGCGCCGCGGCGATGCCGAGGTCGGCGAGCAGCTCGACGGCGGCCGGCGCCTCGTCCTCGGCGAGCAGGTCGAGCAGCTCGTCGCGGACACGGGGTCCGGAGACCGTCGCCAGCGCCCCCTCCGCCACCGCCGCGCGCGCCCAGCGCTCGGTATCCGGCTCCAGCGCGAAGCCGAGCCGTGCGGCGTAGCGGACCGCGCGCAGCAGCCGCGTCGGGTCATCGAAGAAGCTGCGCTCGTGCAGGACGCGGATCAGGCCCGCGTCGAGGTCGGCGCGCCCACCGTGGAGATCGACCAACTTCCCGGCCGCGTCGCCGTTGAGCGCCAGCGCGAGCGCGTTGACGGTGAAGTCGCGCCGGACCAGGTCGTCGGCGAGCGTGGCCGGCTCGACCTCCGGCAGCGCGCCCGGCTCCGGGTAGGTCTCGCGCCGCGTCCGGGCCAGGTTGACCGCGTCGACGCCGCCCGCGGCCACCGTCGCCGTCCCGAAGCGCTCGTGCGTCGATCGACCGCGCCGCCGAGCGCCTCGGCGACCCGCTCGCGCGACCGCCTCGCGCGTCGCCCTCGACCGCGATGTCGACGTCGAGCGGCTCGCGTCCGAGCAGCAGGTCCCGCACCGCCCCGCCGACCAGGAAGCACGCCGGGCCGCCCGCCAGCGCCGGCCGCACCGCGCCCATGCCGCGCAGCGCCTCGACGCGCGCGAGCAGCTCAGAGTCGTCCAGCACGCCGCCATTCTCGCAGCGCCCCACGTCGCCACGGAACGTTCGAACGATTGATGGGGCCATCACCCCAACAATCCTCCATTCGGCGGGCGAAGCGGAGCGAGCGGACGACGCGGGGCGCGGGTCAGAGCCGGACCGGCAGGCCGGCCGCGCGCATGCGGTCCTTGGCCTCGCGGACGGTGTGCTGGCCGTAGTGGAAGATCGAGGCGCAGAGGACGGCGTCGGCGCGCCCCTGTTCGACGGCGTCGACGAGGTGGTCGAGGTTGCCGGCGCCGCCCGACGCGATCACCGGGACGTCGACGGCGTCGGCGACCGCGCGCGTCAGCTCGAGCTCGTAGCCGTCCTCGGTGCCGTCGCGGTCCATGCTGGTCAGCAGGATCTCCCCCGCCCCGCGCTCGACTCCCTCGCGCGCCCAGTCCACCGCCTCGCGGCCGGTCGTCGGTGCGCCCGCCGTGGACCAGCACCTCGTACCCGGCGTCCCCGGGCCGCTTGCGCGCGTCGATCGCCAGCACGACGCACTGCGCGCCGAAGACCTCGGCCAGCTCGCCGAGCAGCTCGGGCCGGTCGACGGCCGCGGAGTTGACCGAAACCTTGTCGGCCCCGGCGTCGAGCACCGCCTGGGCGTCGGCGACCGAGCGGATCCCGCCGCCGATCGTGAACGGGATGAAGACGTCGTCGGCGCAGCGGCGCGCCAGGTCGGCGACCGTGTCGCGCCGCTCGTGCGAGGCGGTGATGTCGAGGAAGACGATCTCGTCGGCTCCCTCGTCCTGGTAGCGGACGGCCAGCTCGACCGGGTCGCCGGCGTCGCGGATGTTCACGAAGTTGGTGCCCTTGACGACCCGCCCCTGGTCGACGTCGAGGCATGGGATGACGCGCTTGAGCAGCACGGCTACACGGTACGCGGAGCCGGCTTGGCCTCGAGCGCGGCCCGCCCCTCGGCGACCGTGAAGCGGTGCTCGTAGAGCGCCTTGCCGGAGATCACGCCGGCGAGGTTGACGAGCCGCATGTCGCGCAGCACTTCGAGGTCGGCGGCCGACCCGATTCCGCCCGACCAGATGAAGCGGCCGCGCACCGCGTCGGATATCCGCCGCACCTCGTCGACGTCGACGCCCTCGAGCATCCCGTCGCGGTCGGCGTTGGTGTAGACGAAGCGCGTCGCGCCCCGCTCCTGGAGCTGCGCGATCAGCTCTTCCGGGCGCAGCTTCGTCGCCTCCGTCCAGCCCGACACCGACACGTAGCCGTCGCGCACGTCGATCGCGATCAGGATCCGCTGGCGCCAGGTCTCGAGCGCGGTCTGGAGGAACTCCGGGTCGTTGTAGGCGGCGGTGCCGACGACCACCCGCGCGGCGCCGGCGCCGAGCGCGGCGCGCACCGACTGCAGCGAGCGCAGCCCGCCGCCGTACTGGACCGGCACCTCGAGCTCGGAGGTGATGCGCTCGAGGTGGTCGAGGTTCGCCGGCGCGCCGTCGCGCGCCCCGTCGAGGTCGACGACGTGCAGGTAGCGCGCTCCCGCCTCGACGAACGAACGCGCCGCCTCGAGCGGGTCGGAGGCGTAGACGGTCTCGTCGTCGAACCGCCCCTGGCGCAGGCGGACCGCCTTGCCGTCGCGGATGTCGACCGCCGGCAGCAGGATCATGCGGCCACCGTCGCCCCCGCCCGGCAGCGGGCGGCGAAGTTGCGCAGCAGCGCCAGGCCGTCGGGACCGGACTTCTCGGGGTGGAACTGGGTGCCGTAGACGTCGTCGCGCGCGACGACGCTGGCGAACTCGCCGCCGTAGGTCGCGACGCCGACGACCTCGTCGCCGTCGACCGCCCGGTTGGCGAACGAGTGCACGTGGTAGAAGGCGCAGGGGTCCGGCAGGCCGGTCGCGATGTCGCTCTCGCGCCGCCAGGAGACCGGGTTCCAGCCCATGTGCGGCACCTTCAGCCCGGGCGCGTCGAGCGCCTCGATCCGCCCGCTCAGCAGCCCGACTCCCTCCGCCCCACCGTGCTCGTCGCTGCTCTCGAAGAGCAGCTGCATGCCGAGGCAGATGCCGAGGATCGGCACGCCGGCGGCGCGGCGCTCGCGCAGCAGCTCGTCGAGCCCGCGCTCGCGGACAGCCGCCATCGCCTTCGGGAAGGCGCCGACGCCGGGCAGCACGACGCCGTCGGCGGCGCGCACGACGTCGTGGTCGCGCGTGATCGGGGCGCGCGCGCCGACGTGCTCGAACGCCTTCTCGGCCGAGCGCAGGTTGCCCATCCCGTAGTCGAGGATCGCGACCGTCGGCCCGCCGCTCACAGCAGGCCCTTCGTCGAGGGGATGCCGGTCTCGTCGGGGTCGACCGAGATCGCCTCGCGCAGCGCGCGGGCGAACGCCTTGAACGCCGCCTCGACCATGTGGTGGGTGTTGGTGCCGCGCTCGACGCTGACGTGCAGCGTCAGCTTCGCCGCGTTGGCGACCGCGCGGAAGAACTCCTCGGCGAGGTCGGAGTCGAAGTCGGCGATCGCCTCGGCCGGCAGCTCGGCCTCGAAGGCGGTGAACGGGCGTCCCGAGAGGTCGAGCGCGCAGCTCGCGCGCGCCTCGTCCATCGGCACGACGGCGTGGCCGTAGCGGCGGATGCCGCGCGCGGTCGCCGAGCGCCTCGTCGAGCGCCTGGCCGAGCACGATGCCGGTGTCCTCGACGGTGTGGTGCGGACCGGTCTGGAGGTCGCCGTCGACCCTGACGTCGAGGTCGAGCCGGCCGTGGCGGGCGACCGCGTCGAGCAGGTGGTCGAAGAAGCCGACGCCGGTCGCGCGCGTGCCCGCCCCGTCGCCGTCGAGCGTCAGCGACAGCTCGATGTCGGTCTCGTTGGTGCGGCGTGAGATGTCTGCGCTGCGGGTCAAGCGCGACGCTCCATCGACTCGGCGTGAACGGGGAAGCCCTCGGCGCGGGCGACTGCGGCGCCCTTGGCGGCCAGACGGCCGGCGGCCTCGCCCGCGAAGGATACGCGAGCCATCCGGCGCCGGAACGTCGCCGGCGAGACCGCGCTCTGGAAGCGAGCCGCGCCGCCCGTCGGCAGGACGTGGTTCGAGCCCGCGACGTAGTCGCCGAACGCGGTCGCGGCGGCCGGGCCGACGAACAGGCAGCCGGCGGCGCGCACGGTGTCGGCGAGCGCCTCCGCGAGCGGGCCGACCAGCTGGAGATGCTCGGGCGCGATCGCGTCAGCGAGCGCGACGGCGTCCTGGACCGTCTCGGTCCGCACCAGCGCCAGCGGCGCGTCCTTGACCGACGGCCGCTCGGGCGCCAGCCGCTGGACCGCGACCGAGATCAGCTCGAGCATGTCGGCGTCCTGGGAGATCGCGACGACGAGGCTGTCCGGGCCGTGCTCGGCCTGGGCGAGCAGGTCGAGCGCCAGCGGCTCGGCGTCGGCGTCGCCGTCGCTGACGACCACCAGCTCGCTCGGCCCGGCGATGCCGTCGATGCCGACCTGGCCGAAGACCTGGCGCTTGGCCTCCTGGACCCACGGCCCGCCCGGGCCGGCGATGACGTCGACCGGCACGACGGTGTCGGTTCCGTAGGCGAGCGCGGCGACCGCCTGGGCCCCGCCGACGCGGTAGACCTCGTCGACCTCGCAGAGCGCGCAGGCGGCGAGGATCGCCGGATGGATCTCGCCCTCCGGCCCGGGACCGGCGCAGACCGCGACCTCGTCGACTCCGGCGGCGCGCGCCGTGGCGGCCGCCATCACGACCGACGACGGATAGGCGGCGCGGCCCGCGGGGGCGTAGATGCCGGCGCGGCGGACGGGCAGCTCCTCGACGTCGACGACCTGGCCGTCCGGCAGCTCGACCGCGGTCCGCTCGCGCAGCTGCGCCTCGGCGACCGCGGTCACGTTGGCGATCGCCGCGCGCAGGCCGTCGACGACGGCCGGATCGAGCGAGTTGCCGGCGGCGCCGAGCGTCCCGGGCTCGACGCGCAGCCGGTCCGGGGTCACGATCGCGCCGTCGATCTCGGCGGTCAGCTCGCAGACCGCGCGGTCGCCGCCGGCGCGCACGCGCGCGACGATCTCGCGCACGCCGTCCTCGACGCTGCGCGGGTCGGGCGTCAGCGCGCGGATCTCCGCCGCGGTGGCGGACGGGCCGAAGTCGTGCGTCCTCATGCGGTCGCTCCGCGCAGCGCGCGCACGACCGCGTCGATCTCGGCGGCCTTGAGCTTGTGCGCGACCGGGTTGGCGATCAGCCGCGCGGTGCAGGTGACGATCTCCTCCACCACCTCTAGCCCGTTCTCGGCGAGCGTCTTCCCTGTCGCGGTGAGGTCGACGATGCCGTCGACCATCCCGGTCAGCGGCGCCAGCTCGACCGACCCCTTGACCGCGACCAGCTCGACCTGGCGCCCGCGGCGCGCGAAGTGCTCGGCGGCGATCCGCGTGTACTTGGTCGCGATCCGGACCCGGCCGAGGCGGCGCAGCGACTCTTCCATCGCCGAGCCGTCGCCGGGCGCCGCGACGACCATCTCGCAGCGGCCGTAGCCGAGGTCGAGCAGCTCGTAGACCTCGCGGTCGGGGCTCTCGAGCAGCACGTCCTTGCCGGTGATCCCGATGTCGGCGGCTCCGTGGGCGACGTAGGTCGGCACGTCGCTCGGCCGCATCGTGACGATCCCGGCCTCCTCGAACAGCAGCTTGCGGTCGTTGGAGCGCACCTCGGCGGTGTCGAGGCCGAGCCCGTCGAGCAGGTCGAGCGTGCCCTTCATCAGCGCGCCGCGCGGCACGGCGATGGTCAGCCCGGTGGCGCTCATCGCTGCCCCTCCTCGGCCGCCTGGGCGATGTGCACGCGCTGGACGTCGAGCGCGATCCCGCAGGCGGGCCGGTCGGCGCCGAAGCGGCCGATCAGGTCGTCGTAGCGGCCGCCGCCGCCGAGCGCGAAGCCGACCGCGGGGTCGTAGAGCTCGAAGATCGCGCCGGTGTAGTAGCCGAGGTCGCGCACCAGGCCGAGGTCGAGGATCACCCGGTCGGCGATCCCGCGCGCCTCGAGCGCCGCGTACAGCTCGCGCAGCCGCCCGAGCGCCTCCGCCGCCGGCCCGTCGGCGCGCTCCAGCACCTCCGGCCCGCCGCGCAGGTCCGGCAACTCGACGAGCAGGTCGCGCGCGTCGCGCGCCAGACCGAGCGCGTCGACGCGCAGCTCGAGGCCGACCATGTCGCGCCGCGTCAGGCAGCCGAGCAGCTCGTCGTGGACGTCGCCGGGCACCTCTAGCGCCGCCAGCAACCGCCGGTAGAGCGTGCCGTCGCCGATGCCGACCCGATGCCGCGCCAGGCCGGCGTTGGCGAGCGCCTCGAGCGCCAGCGTGACGACCTCGGCCTCGCCCGCGGGCCCGGGCACGCCGATCAGCTCGATGCCGCTCTGCAGGAACTCGCGCTGTTGGCCGCTGCCGTGGCCGACCGGGCGGTAGGAGTGCGCCGAGTAGCGGAGCCGCAGCTCGCGCTCGGACTCGGGGAAGCGGGTCGCGGCGACGCGCGCGATCGGCACGGTCATGTCGGAGCGCAGCGCCAGCACCTTGCCGGCGTCGTCGAACATCCTGAACGCCGTCGGTGGGCTCAACGCCTGCTGCTCGTACTCGACCATCGGCGTCCAAACCTCGCCGTAGCCGGCGTCGGCGAACGTCGAGCGCAGGCGCTCGTCGATCGCGCGCAGCTCGCGCATCTCGTCGGGCAGCACATCGCGCGTGCCCGCTGGTATCGGGTGGATCACGACCGTCCCCTCCTCGGCGATGCGATGCGCAGCCTAGACGGGAAGCGGCTCACCCTGTGGGGTGACGCCTCGCGGGGGGACACGCTCGATCTTCGCCCCGAGCGCGCGCAGGCGCTCCTCGATCCGCTCGTAGCCGCGATCGATCTGGCGCACGTTGCCGATTTCCGACGTGCCCTCGGCGCACAGCGCCGCGATGAGCATCGCCATGCCGGCCCGGATGTCGGGGCTCTCCATGCGCTCGCCGTGAAGCCGGCTCGGGCCGCTGACGACCGCGCGGTGCGGGTCGCAGACGATCACCCGAGCGCCCATGGAGACGAGCTTGTCGACGAAGAACAGGCGGTTCTCGAACATCTTCTCGTGGATCAGCACCATGCCCTCGGCCTGCGTCGCCATCGCCAGGGCGATCGACGTCAGGTCGGCGGGGAACGCGGGCCACGGGCCGTCCTCGATCTTCGAGACGGCGTCGCCCTCGTCGTCGCGGACGCGCAGCTGCGTGCCGGCCGGCACGATCACGTCCTCGCCGTCGACCTCGACCCGGCAGCCGAGCCGCTCGAAGGCGAGCCGGGTCATGCGCAGGTCGTCGGGCGCGGCGTCCTTGATCCGCAGCTCGCCGCCGGTGCAGGCCGCGAGCGCGATGAAGCTGCCGATCTCGATGTAGTCGGGGCCGATCGTGAAGTCGGCGCCGCCGAGCTCGTCCTGGCCGTGGACGACGATCACGTTCGACCCGATCCCCTCGACGCGCGCGCCCATCGCGAGCAGCAACCGCGCGAGGTCCTGGACGTGCGGCTCGGAGGCGGCGTTGTGGATCACCGTCGAGCCGGGCGTCAGCGCCGCGGCCATCAGCGCGTTCTCGGTCGCCATCACCGACGGCTCGTCCATGAAGAAGTCGCAGGCCCGGAGGCCCCGCGGCGCTTCGATGTCGTAGACGCGGCCGGAGCGGACGGTCGCGCCTAGCGCGCGGAATGCGTCGAGGTGCGGGTCGAGCCGGCGGCGGCCGATCACGTCACCGCCGGGCGGCGGCATCGTCGCGCGGCCGAAGCGCCCAAGCAGCGGACCGGCGGCCAGGAACGAGGCGCGGATGCGCTCGGCGATCGCCGTCTCGACGGTCGTCTCGCGGACGTCGGCGGCGCAGATCGCGATCACGTTGTCCTCGCGCCACTCGGCCTCGGCGCCGAGCTGACGGAGCAGGTCGACCATCGCCTCGACGTCGCGGATGCGCGGGATGTTGCGCAGCACGACCTCCTCGCGGGTGAGCAGGGTCGCGGCGAGCACCGGCAGCGCGGCGTTCTTGTTGCCGGCGGGCACCAGCGTTCCAGACAGCGGCTGCCCGCCTTCGATGATGAATTTCTCCATGCGTGATTGCGCCCAACTCGGGGAAGTCGACGGCCGGGCAAGGGTAGCGAAGCCCATCCCCGGTGAGTTCGTTTCGGGTCGGCGTTCCCCTGCCGCGGCGCTCAGGAACGGCCGGACGGCGCGTGGTCGTCCTTCGACCGGCTGCTGTGGCCGAGCGGCAGGCCGGCCTGGGCGCGGCTCGGGTCGTCGAGGTGGCGGACGCGGCGCGCGACGTAGAAGCGCCGCTGGACGTAGAGCGTCAGGGTGCCGGCGACGACGATCCCGGCGAGGTTGACGACCAGCTGGCCGAGCGCTCCGCCCGCCTCGCCCCACTCCCCATAGGCCGCGGCGACCCCGACGTTGGCCGCCGCGGGGATCGTCGTGACCGAGATCAGGACGCCGATCAGGGCGCCTGACTTCGCGCTCGTCAGCGACAGCACGCCGGCGACGCCGGCTACGAACGCGACGACGAACGACAGCTCGTCGGGCTGGGAGATGAAGCGCGTCAGCGGGTGATCGGCCGGCACGAGGTCGTCGGGGAACTGGCCGAGGGCGGTCAGCGCGAGCGTGAACGCCCAGGCAACGACGATCCCGATCGGGAAGCCGACGGCGAGCGCGAGGACCGAGCGGCGCGCCAGCCCCCGCTGGCGCTGCACGAGACCGATGCAGAGGCCGGCCAGCGGCCCGAACTCCGGCCCGACGACCATCGCGCCGACGATCAGGATCGGCTGGTCGAGGACCAGGCCGATCGACGCGATCAGCATCGCCAGCACCATGAAGGCGATGAACGTGCCCGACAGCTCGGTCAGCTCCTCGCTGCGGCTGTCGACGTCCTCCCAGACCACGGCGTCGCTCACCCGGCCCGCGGCGTGGTGCTCCGCCCGGCTGGCCGCGTCGGAGATCTGAGTCTCGATCGACGACAGCGCGATCGACCCGGTCGCCGGGATGCCGAGCTCGCGCAGGTCCTGGAGCAGCACGCTGGCGTCCTCGCGGGCCACGTCGGCCAGGATCACGTCGCCGACCGGCTTCGACGCCGCGCCCGGCAGGTGAACGACGTTGGTGACCGACTCGGATGCGTCGAGCAGGTCGAGCGCGTGGCGGGCCGCCTCGGCGGGCGCCACGATCCTCAGGTGGACCATCGCGCCAATCTAGTCTCTGCAAGACCTCTTGCACCGTCTTGCCGTCCGTCCGGCGGTCGCCCTAGCTTTGCGAACACATGTTCCCCCGACTGAGACAACAGCTCCTCGCTCGCGCCGACATGCTCGTCGAGCTCTCCACGCTCGGCGAGTACGGGATCGACGAGCACGGCCGCGTGATGGCGCTCAGCGCGTGTGGCGGCGAGCCACTCGGCGCCTGTAACGGTGAGCCCGCCAACACGCGGGGGTTGCCGCGGACGCGCGACCTCTGCGCCGGGGCCGACGATTCGCGCGGGTGCGGCGCTACCGCAGGCCGCGGCGCTGCAGTTCGCCCCTGAACCACTCGATCGGCTCGGGGTCCTTGCCCTCGGTCGACCCGTCGAGCTCTACGAAGCGCAGGAACAGCGCACGGTCAGGCAGGCGCTCGAGCATCGCCCTGAAGGCACGCTCGTCGAACTTCCCGGTCCGCTGCAGCCGCCGCCAGATGCCATACGGGCGATCGTGCAACTCGATCGTCGCGAGCAGCGCCGGGTCTTCGACATAGCTCTCGGCTACGCGTCGCGCCCTGGCAGCGTGATGGTTCGGCCCCTGGTGCGGGAGCCAGTCGCGCACCTTGTACTTCAGCGCGTCGTGGATCAGCGCGATGAAACGCAGATCCTCGCGGCGCTGGCCGCGCTCGCCCCAGTCCTCGATCGTCGCGAGCAGGTCGGCCACGTGGCGGCCGACGGGACCCTCGGGGTGGCCCGCCCGCGGCTCACCCCAGGCGAGCCCGCGCAGAATCACGGGATCCTCGGACAGCCGGCGCTCGAGATCGGTCTCAGGGACGAAGCCCTCGACCAGCTCGCCTGCCGGCGCGAGGACATCCACGGCGTTCAGCGGACTTCGCCCGCCGTCCAGCCCGCTTCGCTGCGCGTCAGCACGACCAGAACCTGCCGATCTCCGTCGGCGGCTTCGAAGTGCGCCCGGTCCTCTTCCACGCCCGGCCGGTCATCGACCAGCACGAGGTCGAGCGACCTGAAGTCCCAACCCGGGTGGTGCTCGTTGAGCGCGGCACGGGCGACGTCCTCCATCACGGCGCGATCCCAGCCCTTGTCGCTGGCGCGGGCGGCCTCCAGCGCGTGGTCGGCGGCCGCGAGATGGCGCTCGTAGTCGGGACGCTGCTGCTCCATCCGCTTGCGCACCGCAAACGTCGCCAGCACGAGCAGGGTGATCACGACCAGGGCCGCGACGATCAGGATGACTGCGAGCGTTGACATGTTTGCGAGCCGAATCTAGGCGAGTCGATACCAGGTGGAAAAGAAGCGGGCCGCCCACATGGTGGACGGCCCGCTGAGTCAAGAATCGGCGGCGACCTACTCTCCCAGGCCCTTTCAGGCCAAGTACCATCGGCGCAGAGGGGCTTAACTGCTCTGTTCGGAATGGGAAGAGGTGTTTCCCCCTCGCAAAGCCACCGAAAGCCGTAAGGGAAGCGGCTCTTGACTACCGCTCCCCCACAGGACCAGCGCACGGCGCCGGGCCCTCAAAACCGCACAGTTAGCCAAACACGACATCCACGCCGAAGCGTTTCATGCCGAGGAAAATCAAATCCGTCAAGCCCTCGAGCAATTAGTACCGGTCTGCTGAGCACGTCACCGCGCTTACACATCCGGCCTATCACCTGGTGGTCTTCCAGGGCTCTTACTCTCTCTAGGAGATGGGAGAACTCATCTCGAGGTGGGCTTCCCGCTTAGATGCTTTCAGCGGTTATCCCATCCAGACGTAGCTAACCAGCGATGCCCCTGGCGGGACAACTGGTACACCAGAGGTCTGTTCATCCCGGTCCTCTCGTACTAGGGACGACTCCTCTCAATTCTCCAACGCCCATGGCAGATAGGGACCGAACTGTCTCACGACGTTCTGAACCCAGCTCGCGTGCCGCTTTAATGGGCGAACAGCCCAACCCTTGGGACCTACTTCAGCCCCAGGATGCGACGAGCCGACATCGAGGTGCCAAACCGGGCCGTCGATGTGGACTCTTGGGCCCGATAAGCCTGTTATCCCCGGAGTACCTTTTATCCGTTGAGCGACGGCGCTTCCACTTGCTACCGCCGGATCACTAAAGCCTACTTTCGTACCTGCTCGACTTGTCAGTCTCGCAGTCAAGCTCCCTTGTTGCTTTTGCACTCTACGTACGATTTCCAACCGTACTGAGGGAACCTTTGCGCGCCTCCGTTACATTTTGGGAGGCGACCGCCCCAGTCAAACTACCCGCCTGACACTGTTCACTCCCCGGATTCACGGCGGAGTGTTAGAAGCCCAAAACACCAAGGGTGGTATCTCAAGGGTGGCTCCACACCAGCCGCAGCCGATGCTTCCAAGCCTCCCACCTATCCTGAACGAGATGTTTCGAACTCCAATATCAGGTTGTAGTAAAGGTTCACGGGGTCTTTCCGTCTAGCCACGGGTACTCGGCATCTTCACCGAGACTGCAATTTCACCGAGCCCCTCGTTGAGACAGCGTCCAAGTCGTTACGCCATTCGTGCAGGTCGGAACTTACCCGACAAGGAATTTCGCTACCTTAGGACGGTTATAGTTACCGCCGCCGTTTACCGGGGCTTAGTTTCAGTGCTTCGCCGAAGCTAACACATCCACGTAACCTTCCGGCACCGGGCAGGCGTCAGCCCCTATACGTCGTCTTGCGACTTAGCAGAGACCTGTGTTTTTGGTAAACAGTCGCTTGGACCAATTCACTGCGGCCCCCTCGGGCTCCGTCCGCAAGGGACTTCACCCTACTGGGGCGCTCCTTCTCCCGAAGTTACGGAGCAATTTTGCCGAGTTCCTTAACGAGGGTTATCTCGATCACCTTAGTATTTTCTACTTGTCCACCTGTGTCGGTTTGGGGTACGGGCACGCGCATCCTGCCTAGAGGATTTTCTTGGAGGTATGGCGTCAGGGACTCGCCGGCCTTCCGGCCAGCTGGCATCGCGCCTCGCATCAACAAGCTCCCGGATTTCCCTGAGAGCTCTAGCTACACGCTTACTCCTGGACGACCTTCGCCAGGTACCCTTAGCCTTCCTCGTCCCCCCATCGGTCATAACGGACGCGACGTGGTACGGGAATATCAACCCGTTGGCCATCGACTACGCCTTTCGGCCTCGCCTTAGGTCCCGACTGACCCTGAGCCGACGAACGTTGCTCAGGAAACCTTGGACAATCGGTGGAGGGGATTCTCACCCCTCTTTCGTTACTCATGCCGGCATTCTCACTTCTCGAACCTCCACGGCTGGGTTACCCCGCCGCTTCACAGGCGCGAGAACGCTCTCCTACCACGCACAGAACCCGAAGGAACTGTGCATCCGCAGCTTCGGTGACTAGCTTGAGCCCCGTTGAATTTTCCGCGCTCGACCACTTGACCAGTGAGCTGTTACGCATTCTTTAAAGGATGGCTGCCTCTAAGCCAACCTCCTGGTTGTCTGTGCAATCGAACATCGTTTCCCACTTAGCTAGTACTTTGGGACCTTAGCTGGCGGTCTGGGCTGTTTCCCTTTTGCCTACGAAGTTTATCCCCCGCAGACTGACTGCCAGAGTAAACGTATTGGTCTTCGGAGTTTGCCTGAAGTCGGTAACCTGGTAGGGCCCCTAGTCCAAACAGTGCTCTACGGCCAATACGCAATTTATCTGACGCTATACCTAAATATATTTCGGAGAGAACCAGATATCTCCGAGCTTGATTAGCCTTTCACTCCGACCCACAGGTCATCCGCCCAGTTTTCAACCTAGGTCGGTTCGGTCCTCCACGAGGTCTTACCCTCGCTTCAACCTGCCCATGGGTAGCTCGCTCGGTTTCGGGTCTACCGCCACTGACTGAATCGCCCTATTCGGACTCGCTTTCGCTGCGGCTCCGCTCATCGCTTAACCTTGCCAGTGACGAGTAACTCGCCGGCTCGTTATGCAAAAAGCACGCCGTCACACCACGAAGGTGCTCCGACCGCTTGTAGGCACGCGGTTTCAGATACTATTTCACTCCCCTTCCGGGGTACTTTTCACCTTTCCCTCACGGTACTAGTCCGCTATCGGTCATCAGGGAGTACTTAGCCTTGGAGGGTGGTCCCCCCAGGTTCAGACCGCGTTTCACGGGAGCGGTCCTACTCAGGAACACTTCACGGGAGGTCACATGCTTTCGCCTACGGGACTGTTACCCTCTTTGGTATCTGAGTTCCACTGTTCTTCGGCTAGCTTGCAACTTTGTAACTCCCGCTCGACCGGACACGGTCGAGAAGAAATGCCCTACGACCCCTGACAGGCAACGCGTGTCCGCTTGCACCTGCCAGGTTTAGGCTGGTCCCCTTTCGCTCGCCACTACTCGGGGAGTCTCGGTTGATTTACTTTCCTCGGGGTACTGAGATGTTTCAGTTCCCCCGCTTGCCCTCCCGGCCCTATGTATTCAGACCGGGATGACGCCGCATTGCCGGCGCCGGGTTGCCCCATTCGGGAATCCACGGGTCAAAGGCTGTTAAACGCCTCACCGTGGCTTATCGCAGTCGTCCACGCCCTTCATCGACTCCTGATGCCAAGGCATCCACCGTGTGCCCTTACTATCTTGACGGTGATGTTGATTTGAACTCTTGAGGACCGAAGTCCTCGAGCTCGATGATTTACCCACGATCGAGGCCACATCGCCTCGATCGTTAATTTGGCCAACTGTGCAGTTTTCAAGGTCCGACAAGAGGGCGCACCGCTGAAGTGGCTCATCCGCTCGGGCCCGCAGAAGGGCTCCGACGCAGAGAAGCCGGCCAGCGGCCGGTCTCTCAAAACTCAACAGCATGTGTGCGCAAACTACGCGCGTTTCGTTCAGGCCCGGTCGACATGCTAGAAGCGCTCGCCGGCCATGAGGCCGACGGGCGATGCCTCCGTATTAGGAGACTCCCTAGAAAGGAGGTGATCCAGCCGCACCTTCCGGTACGGCTACCTTGTTACGACTTCACCCCAATCACGAGCCCCACCTTCGACGGCTCCCTCCCAAAAGGGTTGGGTCACCGGCTTCGGGTGTTGCCCGCTTTCGTGGTGTGACGGGCGGTGTGTACAAGGCCCGGGAACGTATTCACCGTGGCATTGCTGATCCACGATTACTAGCAACTCCGCCTTCATGAAGGCGAGTTTCAGCCTTCAATCCGAACCGAGACCGGCTTTATGGGATTCGCTCCACCTCACGGTATCGCAGCCCTTTGTACCGGCCAATGTAGCACGTGTGTAGCCCTGGACATAAGGGGCATGATGACTTGACGTCATCCCCACCTTCCTCCGGTTTGTCACCGGCAGTCTCGCATGAGTCCCCAACTAAATGCTGGCAACATGCGACAGGGGTTGCGCTCGTTGCGGGACTTAACCCAACATCTCACGACACGAGCTGACGACAGCCATGCACCACCTGTGATCCTGCCCCGAAGGGAGGGTGTGTTTCCACACCTGTCAGGAACATGTCAAGCCCAGGTAAGGTTCTTCGCGTTGCGTCGAATTAAACCACATGCTCCGCTGCTTGTGCGGGCCCCCGTCAATTCCTTTGAGTTTTAGCCTTGCGGCCGTACTCCCCAGGCGGGGCACTTAATGCGTTAGCTTCGGCACGGAAGGAGTCGACACCTCCCACACCTAGTGCCCATCGTTTACGGCGTGGACTACCAGGGTATCTAATCCTGTTTGCTCCCCACGCTTTCGCGTCTCAGCGTCAGTACCGTCCCAGCGAGCTGCCTTCGCCATTGGTGTTCCTCCTGATATCTGCGCATTTCACCGCTACACCAGGAATTCCACTCGCCTCTTCCGGACTCTAGCCTGACAGTATCGGCCGGCATTCGAGGGTTGAGCCCCCGACTTTCACAGCCGACTTATCAGAGCCGCCTACACGCTCTTTACGCCCAATGATTCCGGACAACGCTTGCCCCCTACGTATTACCGCGGCTGCTGGCACGTAGTTAGCCGGGGCTTCTTGTGAAGGTACCGTCAGCCGGAACGGCTATTAACCGCCCGACCTTCGTCCCAACTGAAAGAGGTTTACAACCCGAAGGCCGTCTTCCCTCACGCGGCGTTGCTGCGTCACGCTTTCGCGCATTGCGCAAGATTCCCCACTGCTGCCTCCCGTAGGAGTCTGGGCCGTGTCTCAGTCCCAGTGTGGCTGATCGTCCTCTCAGACCAGCTACCCATCGTTGCCTTGGTAGGCCATTACCCCACCAACAAGCTAATGGGCCGCGGGCCCATCCCGATGCGGAGGCCGAAGCTTCCTTTACTCACCTCACTGATGTGAGGGAGCACATCCGGTATTAGCCCGAGTTTCCTCGGGTTGTCCCAGTCATCGGGGCAGGTTACCCACGTGTTACTCACCCGTTCGCGGCTCTGCCCCAGGGCAAGCCCTGGTTCGTCGCTCCACTTGCATGTGTTAAGCACGCCGCCAGCGTTCGTCCTGAGCCAGGATCAAACTCTCCGTGAAAGACTTGCGTGGATCAGCTGTCACTCCGGCTGAAGAGCTGTCGTATCCGTACTGCGCGGGCCCTGCGTACACGTTGCGGGACCCTCGGATCGACGGGTTCTTACTACTCAGTTAAGCCCTGTCGCCGATCGGCAAGCCGATCGCGCAGGGTCGAACCTGGACGCGACTGGATCCTTGCGGATCCGGTCGCACATGCTGTTGAGTTTTCAAAGACCGCCGCACCCTCGGAGGCGGGGACTCCGCCTTCCGAATACGCCCCTTCACATGAGAAAGGCCTCCGTGGAGGCCCAGCACTGCTCTCCGTCTTTCGGCGGAAGGCTATGCGCCAGGCGTCTCCGAGGTCTCGTTCATCCGAAGGGACACGGGAGTATAGCGCTGCGCCGACGGAATGTCACGCGGGGTCGTCGATCGGCGCTCGATCGAGCGCGCAAACGCACGAAGCGGCGCTTGCCGACCTGCAGTACCGCGCCGTCCAGGCGCTCCACCGGAACGTCGAGCTGGTCGCTCGGCAAGCGGCTCGCCGTCGACCCGCACCCCGCCCTGGCGCCAGCAGTCGCCGGCCTCGGACGACGAAACGCCGAACGCGCTCGCGCAGCAGCGCCGGCAGGTGAACCGCGTCGCCGTCGGCCGGCAGCGGATGCTCGGCGATCTCGTCAGGCAGCTCGCGCGCGACGTGCAGACGGTCGAAGTGCGCCTCGGCCTCCTGTCGGCGGCATCGCTCCCCGTGGAAGCGCGCGACCAGCGATCCCGCGCGCGAGCGCGCGCTTGGACTCGACCGGCGGCACGCTCCGGGTCGAACGCGCCGTCGAGCAGCAGGTCGTAGTAGACCGGCATCGCCGCGTCGGGGACGCGCATCAGCTTGCCGAAGATCTCCTCGGGCGGCTCGGTGACGCCGACGTAGTTGCCCGAGCGACTTCGACATCCGCTGGACGCCGTCGATCCCCGGCAGGATCGGCATCGTCAGGACCGACTGCTGCGGCACTGCCGTAGGCCTGCTGGATCTGGCGGCCGAGCAGCAGGTTGAACTTCTGGTCGGTGCCGCCGAGCTCGACGTCGGCGCTCGATCGCGACCGAGTCGTAGCCCTGCAGCAGCGGGTAGAGCAGCTCGAGCACCGAGATCGGCTCGCTCGCCGCGTAGCGCTTGGCGAAGTCGTCGCGCTCGAGCAGCTGCGCGACGGTCGCGGTGCGGGCGAGGCCGGAACAGGTCCTCCATCGACATGTCGAGCCACTCGCCGTTGCGGCGGACCTCGGTCCGCTCGGGGTCGAGGACCTTGAACGCCTGGCGCTGGAAGGTCTCGGCGTTCGCGTCGATCTGCTCGCCGGAGAGCACCGGGCGCGTGGCCGAGCGGCCGCTCGGGTCGCCGACGCGCGCGGTGTAGTCGCCGATGATCAGCACGACCGTGTGGCCGAGCGTCCTGGAACTCGCGCAGCTTGCGCAGGACCACGGTGTGGCCGAGGTGGATGTCCGGCGCGGTCGGGTCGATGCCGAGCTTCACGCGCAGTGGCCGGCCCTCGGCCAGCTGGCGCTCGAGAGCGCCCTCGGGCAGCGCCTCGACGGCGTTGCGGCAGCAGGTAGCGGGCGTCCGTCGGCCGCGGTATCCGTCATGGGGCCAATGCTAGATCCGGCCCGCCGCGACGGGCGCTCGACGCCGCCGACCCGTCGCCCTCACGGCCTCTACGATCCCGCGACGGTAGATCTCCAGGTCTCGCAGGACCCGCGCCGATACCGCTCAAGCCGCCGCGCGGACGCGCGCAGCGCGGGTCCCGCGCGGCGCGCGAGCGCCAAGCCGAAGGTCAAGAAGCTGCGGCTGCTGCTGATCGCTGACGGGCCTCGGCGCCCTCGCGCTCGTCTCGACGGTCTTCGGGATGATGATGGCGGTCGCGCAGCGAGCTGCCGCAGCTCGAGAACAACGCCGAGCTACCAGCGCGCGCAGAACTCGATCGTCTACTCCGATCGAGCGGCGACGCGAGCAGCTGGCGCGGCTGACCGGCAACGAGAACCGCGATCCTGCGTCACCGGAGGACCAGATCTCGCCGAACATCAAGAACGCGGTCATCGCGATCGAGGACAAGCGCTTCTACGAGCACGAGGGCGTCGACTACCGGGGCATCGGCCGCGCGCTGTTCCAGGACATCCTCGCCCGCGGCGCCGCCCAGGGCGGCTCGACGATCACCCAGCAGTTCGTGAAGAACGCGCTCGAGGCGCAGTCCGACCGCACGGTCTTCCAGAAGCTGCGCGAGGCCGCGCTCGCCTACCACCTCGAGCGCCAGTGGTCGCAAGCAGAAGATCCTGACCCAGTACCTGAACAGCGATCTACTTCGGCAACGGCGCCTACGGCGTCGAGTCGGCCGTGCGGACCTACTTCGGCTCCGACGACGTCGTGACGACCGTCGACCCCTACACCGGCGAGGTCGTCGCCGACCCGACGGTCGACCCGGCGACGCACGGCGACGACGCCGCCGCGACCACCGTCAGCCCGGCCGAGGCGGCGCTGCTCGCGGGGATGATCGCCTCGCCGAGCATGTACGACCCGGTCCAGAACCCGAAGGACTCGCAAGGCCCGGCGCGACCTCGTGCTGCAGCGGCATGCTCGAACAGGACATGATCACCCGCGCGGAGTACGAGGAGGGCGATCCGCGAGGCGCTGCCGGACGCCGACGACATCCAGCCGCCGCAGCCGCGACTCCAACCAGCCCTACTTCTCGACCTGGGTGACCCAGCAGCTCGTCGACCGCTACGGGCGCCGGCGCCGTCTTCGCGCGGCGGCCTGAAGTGACGACGACGCTCGACCCCGACCTCCAGCAGGCGGCCGAGCAGGCGATCTCCGGGCGGCTCGGCGGCGATCGGCCCGGCGGCGTCGCTGGTCGCGATCGACAACAAGACCGGCGAGGTCAAGGCGATGGTCGGCGGTCACCGACTACCAGGAGCGGCCGTTCAACCTGGCGACCAACGGCCACCGCCAGCCCGGCTCGTCGTTCAAGCCGTTCATCCTCGCTGCGCGCGCTCTCGCGACGGGTATGAGCCCCGACGCCACCTTCACGTCGCAGCCGAAGGAGTTCCCGGTCCCGAACTCCAAGGGCGAGAAGTTCGTCGTCAACAACTACGAGGACTCCTACTCCGGCGTCGACCTCGCTCTGGAGCGCGACGTCGAACTCCGACAACTCGGTCTACGCCGAGCTCGGACTGAAGGTCGGCACCAAGACGCGTCGCGCGGCTCGCCAACCGGATGGGCGTCAAGACCGAGATCTCCACCAACCCGGCGATGACGCTCGGCGGGCTCAAGGAGGGCGTGACCCCGCTCGAGATGGCCTACGCCTACTCGACGATCGCCAACAAGGGCCGGCGCGTGTCCGGCACGCTCGCGGCCTCGGAGAACGGACCGGTCGCGATCGAGCGGCGTCAAGGGTGGCGGCCGCGACGATCCAGAACGAACGGCGCGAGGAGCGCGTCTTCTCCGACTCGGTAGGCGAGACCGCCCAGCAGATGCTCGCCGGCGTGGTCACCAGCGGCACCGGCAAGGCGGCCCAGATCGGCGAGTTCGCCGCCGGCAAGACCGGCACGACCGAGAACTACGGCGACGCCTGGTTCGTCGGCTTCAACAACGAGCTGACGGTCGCGGTCTGGGTCGGCTATCCCGACGAGCTGAAGCCGATGAAGACCGAGTACGCGGCGGCCCGGTGGCGGGCGGCACCTACCCGGCCGAGATCTGGCACGACCTGATGACCTCGTGGATCTCGATCCGCGACCAGCGCCAGGCAGAGGCGGAAGCGCGGCGGCAAGGCGGCGAGGAGGACGGCGGGTCCGACGATCGACGACTCCTACGTCCCGAGCGACGGCCAGAGCTCGCCGACGACACCGGATGCCGGCGCCCCGTCCGAGGGCGACGACGGCGAGGCCGGCGGCGACGAGGGCGGATCGGACGATCCGGCGGCCGCGGCAGAACGAGCCCGCGCCCGCCGACCCCGCTCCGCCGCCGACGCCAGCTCCGGCGCCCGCGCCGACACCAGCGCCGGCACCCACCCCCGCTCCAGCGCCCGCGCCCGGCGGCGGTGGGGGCGCGGCGGCGCCTCAGTAGGTCGGCACCGGCCGCGACAGGAAGCGGCTGCCGACCTCGCAGAACCGCCACGGCAGCTCGACCGCGCGGGTGATGCCGATCCGCTCGCAGGCCGCCGTCGGTGGAGGCTCGCCCGTCGGGCGCGGCAGGAACTCGATCGGCCCGTCGAGCAGCGGCGTGTCGTTGAGGTCCAGCCCGATCCCGAGCGCCTGGGTCAGCTTGCCCGGACCGGAGCAGAGGTCGCGCTCACGCTCCAGGCCGCGCCGGCGCGCGCATCGTCTCGACGCCCTCGAGCGGCTCGAGCGCCCGGATCAGGACGGCGGCGCCCTCGCCCTCGGGCTCGCAGACGGCGTTCAGCAGGGCGTGGATCCCGTACGAGCGGTAGACGTAGGCGCGGCCGGGCGGACCGAACAGCACGCGCGTGCGCGGGGTCAGGCCGGCGAAGGCGTGACAGGCCGGCTCGGAGTGGTGGTAGGCCTCGGTCTCGACGATCCGGCCGGCGGTCTCGCCGTGGCGGACGACGCAGCCGAGCAGATCGCGCGCGACCTCGACGACGGGACGGTCGTAGAAGGAGGATGGCAACGGGGGGCTCACGCCCCCCAGACCCCCGGCGGCCCGTGGCCGGCCGGACGAAGGTCGGGCCGGCCGATCGCGGTCGCGCGTGGCGCGGCGATCGGCTCCCGCTCACGCCCCGGCGTCGGCGAGCAGGTGGCGCGCCTGGGCGAGCTGCTCGCGCACGCGGGCGAGCGAGGTGCCGCCGTCGGAGACCTTCGACTCGAGCCAGGCGCGGTCGCCGAGCAGCGCGTAGAAGTCGCCGTCGAGGTCGGGCGCCAGCTCGGCCAGCTCGGCCTCGGTCAGCTCCGACAGCGCCTTGCCCTGGTCGACCGCGGCGCGCACGACGCCGCCGACGATCCCGTGGGCGTGGCGGAACGGCACGCCGCGCTTGACCAGCAGGTCGGCGACGTCGGTCGCGGCGAGCAGCTCGTCGGTCGCGGCGTCGGCCATCCGCTCGCGGTCGAAGGAGATCGTCGCGAGCATCTCGCGCGCGACGCGCAGGCACAGCTCGACGGTGTCGATCGCGTCGAAGAGCTGCTCCTTGTCCTCCTGGAGATCCTTGTTGTAGGTCAGCGGCAGGCCGTGCAGCACGCCGTGCAGCGTCTGCAGCCGGCCGACGACGCGCGGCGCCTTGGCGCGCAGCAGCTCGGCGGCGTCGGGGTTCTTCTTCTGCGGCATCAGGCTCGACCCCGAGGCGAAGCGGTCGGCGACCTGGCAGAAGCCGAACTCCTCGCTCGACCAGAGCACGATCTCGGCGCCGAGCTGCGACAGGTGGGTCGCGCAGGTCGCGGCGGCCGACAGGTAGTCGAGCACGAAGTCGCGGTTCGAGACGGCGTCGAGCGAGTTCTCGGCGATCCCGCCGAAGCCGAGCTCCTGGGCGACGAACATCCGGTTCGGTCTCGAAGTTCGTCGCCGGCGAGCGCGCCGGCGCCCAGCGGCAGGTCGTCGGTCGACGTCATGCAGAAGTTGAACCGCTGCAGGTCGCGGCGGAACTTCCAGAAGTAGGCCAGCAGATGATGCGAGAGGTAGACGGGCTGGGCGCGCTGGAGGTGCGTGTAGCCGGGCATCGGCCAGTCGAGGTGGCGCTCGGCCAGCTCTACGAGCGTGCCCATCAGGTCGGCGAGCAGCGACTTCGCGTCGAGCGTGTGGGCGCGGACCAGCATCGCGACGTCGGTCGCGACCTGGTCGTTGCGCGAGCGGGCGGTGTGCAGCCGCGCGCCGGCGTCGCCGGTCGAGCTCGGTCAGCCGCCGCTCGATCGCCATGTGGACGTCCTCGTCGTCCGGGCGGATCTCGAAGCGGTCGGACTCGATCTCCTCGCGGACCTGCTCGAGGCCGCGCTCGATCTCGGCGGCGTCCTCGTCGGGGATGATCCCGCTGTTGGCGAGCATCTGCGCGTGCGCCTGCGACTGGGCGATGTCGTAGGGCCAGAGGCGGAAGTCGAAGCCGATCGACGTGTTCAGCGCCCGGAAGAGTGGATCCTGTGGCTCGGAGAAGCGGGACATGAGGCGGCGAGTCTAGTTCGCCGGGCTACGATCCGCCGATGCGCGCACTGGTGACGGGGGCTACCGGCAAGGTCGGCAACGCGGTGGCGCGGGCGCTGATCGCGCGCGGTGACGAGGTGGTGGCGCTGGTGCGCGACCCGGGCCGGGCGGCGGCGCTGCCCGGGGGCGTCGAGCCGGCGCGCGGCGACGTGACCGACGCGGCATCGGTCCGCGCGGCGGCCGAGGGCTGCGAGCTGGTCTTCAACGCGATGGGGCTGCCCGAGCAGTGGCTCGCCGACGCGGGCGAGTTCGAGCGCGTCAACGCGGTCGGCAGCGAGACGGTCGTGCGCGAGGCCGCGCGGGCCGGCGCCCGCCGGGTCGTCCACACCTCGACGATCGACGTCTTCCACGCCGCCGACGGTGCGCGCTTCGACGAGTCGCGGGTCGCGGACTACCCGAAGGGCACCGCCTACGAGCGCTCCAAGCAGCACGCCGAGCGGCTCGTGCTGGCAGCCGCCGAGCGCGAGGGGATCGAGATCGTGCTCGCCAATCCCGCGGCCGTCTACGGGCCAGGCCCCGAGGGCAGCGCGTCCGTTGAGCGCGATCTGCTGCGGCCGGTCGTCGAGGGTCGCCGCGCGGCCGCCCCGGCGCTGCCTCCGGGCGGCTTCGGCATGCTGTTCAGCGAGGGCGCCGGCGCCGGCCACCTGCTCGTCGCCGAGCGCGGCAAGCCGGGCGAGCGCTACATCCTCTGCGACGGCCACGTGACGCTCGCCGAGCTGGCGCGAACCGCCGTGCGGATCGCCGGGCGCGGCAAGGTTCCGCCGACGCTGCCCGTCCCGCTCGCCAAGGCGATGGCCGCCGCGGGCGAGCCGATCGCGCGGCTGACCGGCAAGCCGCCGCTGCTGCCGAAGGGGCAGCTGCTGTTCTTCCTCTGGAACGCCGCGCCGGACTCGGCGAAGGCGCAGCGCGAGCTCGGCTGGCAGCCGACGCCGATCGACGACGGCGTGCGCGCGACGCTCGCGTCGATGGGGCTGATCCAGGGTGAGAGCCGAGTTGCGGCGAGATAGTCGCCGGAAGTCGGCTCTCAGCTAGACGCGCGGACGGCGGCCGACTCGACGACGTCGGCGAGCGCGGCGACGACGCGCTCGACCTGGCCGTCGGTCAGCTCGGGGAAGAACGGCAGCGCCAGCGAGCGGGCGGCGACGTCCTCGCAGACGGGGAACTCGCCCTCGCGGTGGCCGAAGCGCTCGCGGTAGAAGCTCATCAGGTGGATCGCTGGCAGGTAGGGCTTGCTGTCGATGCCGCGCGCGCGCAGCGTCTCGGATCGCGTCGTCGCGGTCGACGCCGGCCGGCAGCTGTACGACGTAGACGAACCAGCTGCGGCGGTCGCCGTCGGCGTCGGGGCAGGGCAGCTCGACGCCCTCGACGCCCGCCAGCGCCTCGCTGTAGAGGCCGGCGATCCGCGCGCGTGCGGCGAGCATCGCGTCGAGGCGCTCGAGCTGGGCGACGCCGAGCGCGCAGGCGACGTCGGACAGCCGGTAGTTGAAGCCGAGCCGGTCGTGGTCGAGCCAGCCCATGTCGGGCGCGCGGCCCTGGTTGCGCTCGCTGTCGATCCGCTGCTTGACCTCGCGCGTCGGGGCAGACGACGGCGCCGCCCTCGCCCGTCGTCAGCTGCTTGTTCGGGTAGAAGGCGAAGACCGCGGGGTTGCCGCGCGCGCCGACCGGCCGTCCCGTCGCCGTGCGTCGCGCCGAGCGCCTCGCAGGCGTCCTCGACGATCCACAGCGCGTGCTGTGCGGCGAGCGCCTCGAGCTCGGGCAGTCGCCGCCGGATAGCCGAAGATGTGGACCGGCAGCAGGCCGGTCGTGCGCTCGCCGACGGCCGCCGCGGCGGCGGCCGGGTCGATGTTCAGCGTGCGCGGGTCGATGTCGCAGAAGACCGGGCGCGCGCCCTCGTAGAGGATCGAGTTGGCCGAGGCGACGAAGCTGAACGGCGTCGTGACCACCTCGTCGCCGGCCTCGACCCCCGACGCCCGCAGCGCGAGGTGGAGACCGGCCGTGCCGCTGGACACCGCCGCGACGTGCTCGACCCCGACGTAGCCGCCGAGCGCGCGCTCGAACGCCGGCAGCATCGGCCCCAGCGCGAGGTGGCGCGAGCGCAGCACGTCGAGCACCAGCTCCTCCTCGCGCGCGCCGATCAGCGGCCGCGCGAGCGGGATCGGCTCGTGGCCGCCGCCGCTCACGACGGCGCCGTCGCCCCCGCCGCTCGCCCGCGGACGTGCTCGGCCCGCCCGGGCAGCATCCCGGCCTCGAGCGAGTCGACGAGCGCCTCCCAGCTGGCGTCGATGATGTTCTCCGACACGCCGATCGTGCCCCAGGTCTCGACGCCGTCGCCGGCGTCGAGCAGCACGCGCGTAACGGCGCCGGTGCCGCGGTTCTCGTCGAGGATGCGCACCTTGTAGTTGACGAGCTCGATGTCGCCGAGGTGCGGGTAGCGCTCGCCGATCGCGCCGCGCAGCGCGTTGTCGAGCGCGTTGACCGGACCGTTGCCCTCGGCGGTGCGGACATAGCGCTCGCCGCCGACGCGGATCTTGATCGTCGCCTCGGTCTGGACCGCGCCGTCGGCGCCCGCCTGCTCGACGATCACCCGCCACGACTCGAGCGTCGAACAGCGGCTCGTAGTCGCCCGCCTCCTTGCGGATCAGCAGGTCGAACGAGCCGTCGGCCGCCTCGAGCTGGTAGCCGCGATGCTCGAGCTCCTTGACCCGCTCGACGACGCGCGCGGCGCCCTCGGAGTCGAGCTCGCACGCCGGTCTTGGCGGCGCGCGCTTCGACCGTGCCCTTGCCGCTCAGCTCGGAGATCAGCAGCCGCCGGTCGGCGCCGACCTCGTCGGGGTCGATGTGCTCGAAGGTGCGCGCGTCGCGATTGATGCCGGCGACGTGCATGCCGCCCTTGTGCGCGAAGGCGTTCGCGCCCGACGTAGGGCTGGTTCGGGTTCGGGGCCACGTTGCAGAGCTCGTCGACGAGGTGCGCCGTCTCGGTCAGCCGTGCCAGCTGGGCCGGCTCGACGCATTCGTAGCCGAGCTTGAGCTGCAGGTTGGCGAGGATCGTCATCAGGTTCGCGTTGCCGCAGCGCTCGCCATAGCCGTTGACCGTCCCCTGGACCAGCCGCGCGCCGCTCTGCACGGCGGCGACCGAGTTGGCGACGCCGCAGCCGGCGTCGTCGTGGGCGTGGATGCCGATCTGGACGCCGTCCCCCAGCTCGGCGACCACCGCGGCGACGGCCGCCTCGACCGCCGACGGCAGCGTCGCGCCGTTGGTGTCGCAGACCGTCAGGTTCTCGGCGCCGGCCTCGGCGGCGGCGCGCAGGCAACGCAGCGCGTAGTCCGGGTCGTCCGCGTAGGCGTCGAAGAAGTGCTCGGCGTCGTAGATCACGCGCTTGCCCTCGCCGCGCAGGAAGGCGACCGAGTCGGCGATCATCCGCAGGTTCTCCTCCGGGTCGACGCGCGTGACCTTCTCGAGGTGCAGCGACCACGTCTTGCCGACCAGCGTGCAGACCGGCGCGAAGCAGTCGGCCAGCAGCCGCAGCGCGGGGTCGTCGGCGGCGGCGACGTCCTTGCGCCGCGTCATGCCGAACGCGGCGACCTCGGCGTGCTCGAACGTCTCGCCGGAGAGCAGCTCGAAGAGCGCCTCCTCCTTCGGGTTCGACGCCGGGAAGCCGCCCTCGATCAGGTGGACGCCGAGCTCGTCGAGCGCGTGCGCGACGCGCACCTTCTCCTCGGCCGAGAGCGACATCCCCTCCCCCTGCATGCCGTCGCGGAGGGTGGTGTCGTAGAGAAGTACCTGCTCTGCCATTGCCGTGAACGCCTTTCGGATTTCAACTTCGAGAGAAACGGACGGGCGCCTGCCGGAAGCAGGCGTGCGTCGGGGCGCCGGTCAGCGCGCCGACGCGTCCGTAATTCGCTCGAAGCGGGCGTTCACGCCTTCGATGGTACAGGCACCACGTCGAGCCACTTCGAATAGCGCTCGACGCGGCCGCAGAGGGCGTCGTCGTAGATCGTCTGGATCTGGCGGGTGATCTCGCCAGGCGGTCCGAGCTCGATGTCGTCGATCTCGCGCACCGGCGTCAGCTCGGCGGCGGTGCCGACCAGGAAGACCTCGTCGGCGAGCACCAGCTCGGCGCGCGCGACGTCGCGCTCCTGCACCTCGTAGCCGAGATCCTCGGCGATCTCGATGATCGACTTGCGGCTGATGCCGTCCAGGATGCTCGCCGTCTGGCCGCGGCGTCGCGAGCACGCCGTCCTTGACGACGAAGACGTTCTCGCCGGTCCCCTCGCAGACGTGGCCCTTGTCGTCGAGCAGGATCGCCTCCTGGTAGCCGGCGCGCTTGGACTCGATCTTCGCCAGCACCGAGTTGAGGTACTGGCCGCCGGCCTTCGCGTGCGGGATCAGCGACTGCGGCGAGATCCGCCGCCAGGAGGAGACCTTCGCCCGCACGCCGTCGCGCTTGGCGTCGTCGCCGAGGTAGGCGCCCCACTCCCAGCAGGCGATCGAGACGTGGATCGGGTTGTCCTCGGGGTCGAGCCCCATCGGGCCGTAGCCGCGGAAGACGAGCGGCCGGATGTAGCAGGACTTGAAGCCGTTGCGAGCGATCAGCTCGTGCGTCGCCGTCGCGGATCTGCTCCTTGGTGAAGGGCAGGTCCATGTAGTAGAGCTTCGCCGAAGCCTCGAGCCGGTCGAGGTGGTCCTGGTGGCGGAAGATCGCCGGGCCATCGGTCGGTCTCGTATGCGCGGACGCCCTCGAAGACGCTCGTGCCGTAGTGGAAGGCGTGCGACAGTACGTGGACCTTGGCGTCCTCCCACGGGACGAACTCGCCGTCCATCCAGATGAGGTCCGCTGTCTGCATCGCCTTCTCTCGGTCGTGGTCTACAGGTTCGCCAGCACCGCGCGCGTGGCCTCGTCGGTGGTCGCGTGGCCGCCGAGGTCGGCGGTTCGCAGGCCGCCGTCGAGCGCGCGGTCGATGGCCGATTCTACGGCAGCCGCCGAATCCTCCAAGCCGAGTCCGTGGCGCAGCATCAGCGCGACGGACCCGAACATCGCCAGCGGGTTCGCCTTGCCGGTGCCGGCGATGTCCGGCGCCGAGCCGTGGACGGGCTCGAACATGCCCGGTCCGCTCGCCGCCGACCGAGGCGCTCGGCAGCATCCCGAGCGAGCCGGTGAGCATCGCCGCCTCGTCGCTGAGGATGTCGCCGAAGAGGTTCTCGGTGACGATCACGTCGAAGTCCGACGGCCGCGACACCAGCTGCATCGCCGCGTTGTCGACGAGCAGGTGCTCGAAGGCGACGTCGGGGAACTCCTCGGCGTGGACGCGCGTGACGGTCTCGCGCCACAGTCGCGAGGTCTCCATCACGTTCGCCTTGTCGACGCTGGTGACCTTGGTGCGCGCGCTCTGGAAGGCGATCCGGGCGATCCGCTCGATCTCCCCCACGCTGTAGGCGCAGTCGTCGTGGGCGGTGTCGCCGGAGCGGCCGGACTCGCCGAAGTAGATGCCGCCGGTCAGCTCGCGCACGACGAGCAGGTCGGTGCCCTCGATCCGGTCGCGCTTGAGCGGCGACGCGTCGAGCAGCGCCGGGCTCGGTCGGACCGGGCGGAGGTTGGCGTAGAGGCCGAGGCCCTTGCGGATCCCGAGCAGGCCCTGCTCCGGACGCGGCGCGGTCGGGTCGGCGGCGACGGCGGCGTCCCACTTCGGGCCGCCGACGGCGGCGAGCAGGACGGCGTCGGAGCCCTTGCAGGCGTCGAGGACCTCGTCGGTGAGGGCGGTGCCGTGGGCGTCGATCGAGGCGCCGCCGATCAGGCGCTCGTCGAACTCGAAGTCGCCGATCTGGTCGAGCACCTCGACGGCGGCCGCGAGGATCTCGGGGCCGATGCCGTCGCCGGGGAGGGTGACGATCTGCTTGGGCATGGTGCGGAACCTATCGGTCGGTGGGACGGCGGGCGGTGATGTTGAGACGGACGTAGTCGAGGGTTGCCGGCTGCCCATAGCGCGCGGCGACCGTGTCGAGGAAGGGGTCGCGCAGCTGCCCGGGGAGGGCGGCCAGGTGGTGGCCGAGGCACACCGTGCGCAGGTACTCGCGGGGCTCGGGCGGGTCGACGGGCCATGGCTCGAGCCAGGCGTCGACGTCGGCGAAGCCGCTGCGCTCCAGCCGCCGGCGGGTGTCCTCGGGCGAGGCGTAGTTCCAGGGGTCGGACCAGGCGGCCAGCGCGCCGGCGTAGGGCTCCTCGGCCGCTACCTCGGCGGCCAGCTCGCGCAGGCGGTCGATGTTGCCCTGGCCGCCGCACTGGGCGACGAGGCGGCCGCCGGGCCGCAGCGCCGCGAAGAGGCGGTCGAACAGCAGCTCGTGGTCGGGAACCCAGTGGAAGACGGCGTTCGAGAAGACGGCGTCGACCGGCTCGGGGACCGTCAGCTGCTGGAGGTCGGACTGGAAGACGGTCGCGCGCTCGCCGAGCGCGGCGCGGGCCTCCTCGACCATCGAGGGGGCGGCGTCGACCGCGACGACGCGGCCGCGCGGCAGCCGCTCCAGCAGCAGCCGGGTCACGCGGCCGGAGCCGCAGCCGGCGTCGAGCACGGTCTCGTCGCCGGTCAGCGGCAGCCGGTCGAGGACCGGCTTGGCCATCGCGACCTGCGGGATCGGAGATGCGGTCGTAGGTGGCCGCGTCCCAGTCGCGGGGCGCGACCTCGCCGCTCATCGCAGGGCTGTGGTGACGGGGCCCTGGCGCTCGCGCTCGCGCTCGTAGGCGTCGAGCGCGTCGCCCTGCAGCAGCGTCACGCCGATGTCGTCGAGGCCGTTGAGCAGGCGGCGCTTGGTCTCGGGGTCGATCGTCGAACGAGTACGGTCTCGCCGTCCGCCGTGACGGTCTGCGCCTCGAGGTCGATCCGCGCCTCGCCGGCCGCCATCACCGCGCGCACCTCGTCCTCCTCCAGCACGACCGGCAGCAGGCCGATCTTCGTGCAGTTGGAGTAGAAGATGTCGGCGAAGCTAGGCGCGACGATCGCCTTGAAGCCGTAGTCCTCGAGCCCCCACGGCGCGTGCTCGCGCGAGCGGCCGCAACCGAAGTTGCGGCCGGTGACGAGGATCGGGTTGCGCGGCAGGTCCCAGCCGGCCTCCTTGGCCCAGTCGTAGAACAGGAACTCGCCGAAGCCGCTGCGCTCGACCCGCTTGAGGAACTGCTTGGGCATGATCTGGTCGGTGTCGACGTCGACGCGGTCGAGCACCGACACGGGACCCTCGATGACGTTGATCGGCTCCATGTTCAGCTCCACTCCCGGATGTCGACGAAACGGCCCTCGATGGCGGCCGCGGCGGCCATCTTCGGGCTGACGAGATGGGTGCGGCCGCCGCGTCCCTGGCGACCCTCGAAGTTGCGATTCGAGGTCGAGGCGCAGCGCTCGCCGGGGTCGAGCGTGTCGGGGTTCATCCCCAGGCACATCGAGCAGCCCGCGGAGCGCCAGTCGAAGCCGGCGGCGCGGAAGACCTCGTCGAGGCCCTCCGCCTCGGCCTCGGCCTTCACCTGCGCGGAGCCCGGCACGACCATCGCGCTGACGGTCGAGGCGACCTTGCGGCCCTTGACCACGCTCGGCGGCCTCGCGCAGGTCGCCGATCCGCGAGTTGGTGCACGAGCCGATGAAGACGCGGTCGAGCGCGATCTCCTGGATCGGCGTGCCGGCCTCCAGGCCCATGTACTCCAGCGCGCGCTCGGTCGCCCTCGCCCTGAGGCTCCGGCACCGCGCCGGTGACGTCGGTGACCATCGCCGGGTTGGTGCCCCAGCGTGACCTGCGGCGAGAGCGCGGACGCGTCGACGACGACCTCGCGGTCGAACTCGGCGCCGTCCTCGGTGTAGAGCTCGCGCCAGCCGGCGACCGCCGCCTCGAAGTCCGCGGGCGCGGCCTCGCGGCCCTCGACCCACTCGAACGTGGTCTCGTCGGGCGCGATCATGCCGGCGCGGCCGCCGCCCTCGATCGTCATGTTGCAGACGGTCATCCGGCCCTCCATCGAGAGCGCCTCGATCGCCGGTCCGGCGTACTCGATCACGTAGCCGACGCCGCCGTCGACGCCCATCCGGCCGATCGTGCCGAGGATCAGGTCCTTGGCGGTCACGCCCGGCCCGAGGTCGCCCTCGTAGCGGATGCGCATCGACTTCGGCTTGCGCTGCTGCAGCGTCTGGGTCGCCAGCACGTGCTCGACCTCGCTGGTGCCGATGCCGAACGCCAGCGCGCCGAACGCGCCGTGGGTCGAGGTGTGCGAGTCGCCGCAGACGATCGTCATGCCCGGCTGGGTGACGCCCAGCTCCGGGCCGATCACGTGGACGATGCCCTGGCGCTCGGAGCCGATCGAGTAGACCGGAACGCCGAACTCGCGGCAGTTGTCCTCGAGCGTCTCGATCTGCTTGCGCGACAGCGGGTCGGCGATCATCGGCAGGCTCGTCGAGCCGTCGGTCGGCATGTTGTGGTCGGCCGTCGCCAGCGTGCGGTCGGGCCGGCGCACCGGGCGACCGGCGAGCCGCAGGCCCTCGAACGCCTGCGGGCTGGTGACCTCGTGGACGAGGTGGAGGTCGATGTAGATCAGCCCGTCGGACACCTCGTGGGCTTCCCAGATCTTGTCGAACAGCGTCTTGGGCATCAGGACCTCCTCAGTCCGGCGGCGACTACCGCGTAGAAGCGCGCGTCGGCGCCGGTGTTGTTCTCGAAGTGGTGTGGCAGGTCGGCGTCGAAGGTGACGGCGTCACCGGCGCCCAACTCGTGGGCGGCGCCGTCGCAGACGAGCGTCAGGCCGCCGTCGGCGACGACCGCCGTCTCGCGCGCGCCGGGCTCGTGCATCGGCGGGTCGCCGGGACCGCCGGTGGACGCGCCGGGCGCCAGCGTGTGCAGCGACACCTCGGCGCGCTGTCCGGGCAGCGGCGGGGTCAGGACCTCGTAGCGGTGGCCGCGCGCGGTCGCGCCCCCGTGCAGCCGCTCGTCAGCGCGGACGACCGAGACCGCGCCGCCCTCGTCGAGCCGCAGCAGCTGCGACAGCGTCAGCTCCAGCCCGCCGGCGATCCGCGCCGCGACGGCCAGCGTCGGGCTCGTCTCGCCGCGCTCGACCTGGCTCAGCATCTGGGCCGAGACGCCGCTTCGCTCCGCGAGGTCGCGCAGCGAGAGGTCCATCCCCTCGCGCAGCGCACGGACGCGCGATCCGATCTGGATCTGCGGCTCGGCTGGCGGTGCGGCGACTGCGCTCACCCCGCGTACGTTATCACGGACAACTGTCCGGCCGGCGTTCAGCCCTGCTGCAGCGAGGGCCGCACCAGGATCTCGTTGACGCTGACATGCGCCGGCTGGCAGACGGCGTAGGAGATCGCGGCGGCGATGTCAGATGCCTGCAGCGGCTCGACCTGGTCGCGCATCTTCTCCAGCCGCTCGACGACCATCGGGTGCTTGTTGTGGCCCTGCAGCTCCGTCTCGACGAAGCCCGGCTCGACGCAGGTCACGCGGATGCCGGCGCGCAGCACCTCCTGGCGCAGCGCCTCCGAGAAGGCCACCACGCCGAACTTGGTCATGTTGTAGACGGCCGCTCCGGCGGCGGCCCGGCGACCCGCGACCGACGAGACGTTGACGATGTGGCCTCCCCCGCCGGCGGTCATCGGCTCCAGGGCGGCGTGGGTGCAGTAGAGGACGCCGAGCAGGTTGACGTCGAGCATCTGGCGCCACTGTCCGGTGTCGGCGCCGGCGACCGGGCCGAGCAGCATCACGCCGGCGTTGTTGACCAGCACGTCGAGGCCGCCGAGGCGCTCGTTGGCGGCCGCGACGAAGTCGTTCGCCGCGCGCTCGTCGGTGACGTCGACCTCGAACGCGATCGCTCGCCCGCCGGCGGCGCCGATGCGCTCGGCGAGCGCCTCGATCCGATCGACCCGGCGCGCGCCGAGCGCGACCGCCGCGCCGGCCTCGGCCAGTGCGAGGGCGGTCGCCTCGCCGATGCCCGACGACGCCCCGGTGATTGCCGCGACCTGTCCGTCGAGCGGTTTCGTAGCCATGGATCGATCCTAGCCTGGGGCCGGAGCGGCAGCCCGCAGCGCGAGCTCGAGCTCGAAGCGGGCGTCGGGATCGTCGAGGCGATCGCCGTAGAGCTCGCGCAGGCGGCCCATCCGGTAGCGCACCGTCTGGGGATGGACGTGGAGCGCGGCGGCGATCGCGTCGGTGCGGCCACGGTGGCGCAACCATGCCGCGAGCGTCTCGGTCAGGCGGTCGCGCGAGGCGTCGGTCTCACCGTCGAGCGGAGCCAGCGCGCTGGCGGCAAGATCGCTCGCGAGGCCGCGGTCGGCGTTGACGAGCAGGGCGACGGGATGGTCGGCGGCGACGACCAGGCCGGTCGGCGTGTCTGGCCGAGCCGGCGCTCCGCCGCGAGCGCCATCCGCGTCCACAACCTCGATCGCGCCCTCGCGGGCCAGGGCGAAGGCCGCCCGGGCGCGTCCCGCGCTGAGCACGGCGTCGCGCCACGAGACCGATGGGCCAAGCGCGGCGAGGCCGTCGCGGAAGGCCGCCGCCAACTGAGCGGCACGGCCGGGCGCGTCGGGATCGGGCAGCAGCGCACAGACCCCGGGCGCCAGCTCGGCGGCGATCGTGCCTCCGCCGAGCCGCGCGGCGAGGCGGTCCGGATCGTTAGCGCCCTCCCCCGCCCCACCCTCGAGGTAGACCGCCGCGACCGCCTTCGGCAGCGGCCACCCAGCGGCGAGCGCCGCCGCCTCGACCGCGACCTTGTCCGCCGGCGGGTCGAGCAGCAGCAGCGCGGCCAGCTCGCGACGGCGCCGCTGGCGCGCTCCCTCGACCGCGGCCTGCTCCATCGCGTAGCCCTCGACCGACTCGGCCGACAGCTCGTCGATGTAGGCGAAGATCGCCTCGGCGAGCAGGTAGAGCACGCGCGGCTCGAGCCCGGCGCGCTCGCCGGCGGCGGCCAGGCGACGCCAGGCGACGCGGGCGCCGAGCCGGTAGGCGGCGAGCAGCGCCTCGAGCGGGCGCCCGGCGCGCAGCTCGCCGCGCCCGAGGTTCACGTAGACCTGGCTCGCGGCCCCCTCGCCCGCCTCGTCGCGGCCGGTCAGGTCGACGAAGCGCGCCAGCGCCTGCCCCACCCCCATCCGCAGCCCCTCGCCGAAGCGCCCCTCGAGCGGACGGGCGTACTCGGGCACGCCGGCGCTGATCGCCGCGATGATCTCCTCGGCGACGCCCGGCAGCTCGGGCCGCAGCGCCTCGGCGGCCGACGCCGGCAGCGCCGCCCAGGGCCGGTCGTCGAGCGGCGGTGCGGCTGACCCCTCCGACAACATTGTTGAAATCTAACAAATTCTTGACGAAAGTCGTTGGATCGGGGTCTTTGCTCAGGCGATTCTCGTATCTAACCTCCATTCCATGACCCGACTCCAGCGAAACGCCAACATCGCCGCCGTCATCATCCCGTTCGTCGCGGTGCTCGCCGCGATCCCGCTGCTGTGGAACACGCTGATCGGCTGGACCGACGTGGGGATCATGGTCGGCGTCTACCTCGCGACCGCGTTCGGGATCACGATCGGCTTCCACCGCCTGCTGACCCACCGCGCCTTCGAGACCTACCGGCCGATCAAGTACCTGTTCGCGATCCTCGGCTCGATGGCGGTGCAGGGCCCGGTGATCGGCTGGGTCGCCGACCACCGCAAGCACCACGCGCACACCGACGAGGAGGGCGACCCGCACTAGCCCGCACGTCGGCGAGCGGCAGCGGCCTGCGCGGCCTCTGGCACGCCCACGTCGGCTGGCTCTTCGAGGACAACGGGCTGCGCAGACGCGCAAGCGCTACGCGCCCGACCTGCTCGAGGACCCGGGCATGCGCTGCATCAGCCGCCACTTCCTCTGCTGGGTCGGGCTCAGCCTCGCCCTCCCCTTCGCGCTCGGCTACGCGATCGGCGGCACGCTCGAGGCCGCGCTGCTCGGCCTTCTTCTGGGGCGGCCTCGTGCGGATCTTCTTCGTCCACCACGTGACCTGGTCGATCAACTCGATCTGCCACTTCTTCGGCACCCGGCGCTTCGACGACCGACGACCAGTCGACCAACGTCGCCTGGCTCGCGCATCCCCTCGCTCGGCGAGGCCTGGCACCACAACCACCACGCCTTCCCGCGCGCCGCCGTCCAGGGCCTGCGCTGGTGGGAGGTCGACATCTCCGGCATGATCGATCCGCGCGATGGAGAAGGTCGGCCTGGCCTGGAACGTCATCACGATCTCGCCCGAGCGCCAGCAGCAGCGGATCTCCGAGGCGCCCGCGCCGCGGGTCAAGCAGGCCGCCTGAGGAGCGCGGCGCGGCAGGTGAGAGCTGACTTGCGGCGAAACTTCCGCCGCAAGTCGGCTCTCACCTTCTAGCCGGAGCCCCTAGAGGGCGGCGCGGAGGAGCTCGGCGAGCTCGTCTTCGCTCGGCGGGCCGCCGGGGGTGTTGCCGAGCGCCGGGTGGCCGAGCGTGGCGGAGGCGATCTCGGGGATCGCGTCGGGGTCGAGGCCGAGCTGGCCGAGGCCCTCGACGCCGGCTCCGGCGCTGAGCGCGGCGACCAGGCGCGGCGCCTGGGCGGGGTCGCCGTCCGGGTCGCCGAGAGCGCGCGCGAAGCGCCCGACGGCGACCGGCGCGCGGGTCGCCATCAGCCCGGCGGCGTGGGGCAGCACCAGCGCGTTGACCTTGGCGTGCGGCAGGCCGGCGACGCGGACGGTCGTCTGGCAGAGCGCGTGGTGGACCGCGAAGCCGGTCGTGCCGACGGCGTAGCCGGCGAGCAGCGCCGCGAGCGCGACGTCGGCGACGTCGGCGGCGGGGAGGCGCTGCGCGAACAGCTCGGTCGCGCGCAGCGCCGCCATCTCCGCGACCGGGTTGGCGTGCGGCACGTAGAGCGACTCGAAGGCGTGCGCGAGCGCGTTCATCGCGGTGGCGACGAGCTGCGCCCGCGGCATGGTCGCGTTAAGCCGCGGATCCCAGACGACAAGAGACGGTCGCACGAGCTGGCCCCCGCGCGTGCCCGCGGGCAGCCGATGGAAGGGCGTCATCGGCGAGCCGGCGAGCGTCGTCGGCAGCGCCGCGCAGGGCAGGCCCTCGTAGCCCGCGACCGCCTTCGCCACGTCGACCACCCGGCCGCCGCCGAGCGCGACGATCGGCCGGTCGCCGACGTCGGCCAGCACCGCCGCCGCGCCGTCGGGGACCGAGCCCGGCGGCACGTGCAGCACGGCCGCGGCGCCGTCGGCGACGGCGGGCGCGTCCCGCGCGGCCCGCGCGGTCGTCAGCAGCGCGTAGCCGGCGAAGCCGCGGCGGCCCAGGAGCTTCGGCGCCTCGTCGAGCACGCCGGCGCCGAAGCGCACGAGCCGCTCGCCGTCGATCCAGGTGAAGGCATCGGCCATCGGGCGCATTGTCGCCGCTGCGGGCGACGGTGCGACCCGCCGGCCGCCCGCCGGCCGCCGCGGCCTACGGCGTCGCGCTCTTGACGGCGGCGTCGATGTGGTGCTCGGCCTCGGCGACCGGGGAGTCGGCGAGCGCATTGGTTATCGCGCGCAGGTAGGCGCGGCCCGACGCCTCCATCGTGTCGGGCGACACGCCCTGGCCCTGGGCCGTGACGCCGTCCAGCTCGAGCAGGACGGTGACCTCGGCGAGCGCGTCACGACCCGCCGTGACGGCGGAGACGTGGTACTCCTTGAGCCGCGCCTCGCGGCCGGTCGCGACGTTCAGCGCGCTGAAGAAGGCATCGACCGGGCCGTCGCCGGTGAACTCGCCCTCGGCGCTCTCGCCGGTCGGCAGCTGGACGCGGACGCGCGCGAACGGCGAGCGGTCGGAGCCGGCCTCGACGTCGAACGACTCGAGCACGTACGCGCTCTCGGACTGGCGCATCTCGTCGGAGACGATCGCCTCCAGGTCGAGCGCGGTCACGTTCTTCTTGCGGTCGGCGATCTCCTTGAACCGCTTGAACGCGGTGTTCAGGGCGGCCCCGTCGACGGTGAAGCCCAGCTCCTCCAGCGCCTTGCGCAGCGCGTGGCGGCCGGAGTGCTTGCCCAGGACGATCGCGTTCGACTCCAGGCCGATCGTCTTGGCGTCCATGATCTCGTAGGTCGAGCGCTCCTTCAGCACTCCGTCCTGGTGGATGCCGGACTCGTGCGCGAAGGCGTTGCGGCCGACGATCGCCTTGTTCGGCTGCACCTGGTAGCCGGTCAGGCGCGAGACCAGCCGGCTGGTGCGCGCGATCTCGGTCGTCTCCACCCCGCTCCACAGGCCGTGCTCGGCCTCGCGGACCGCCAGCAGCATCACGATCTCCTCCAGCGACGCGTTGCCGGCGCGCTCGCCCAGGCCGTTGATCGCGCACTCGACCTGGCGGCAGCCGACCTGGATGCCGGCGAACGAGTTGGCGACGGCCAGGCCCAGGTCGTCGTGGCAGTGGACCGAGGTCGTGACCTTCGCCAGGTCGGGCACCATCCGGTACAGCTCGCGCCACATCCGGGCGTGCTCGTCGGGCATCGAGTAGCCGACGGTGTCGGGCACGTTGATCGTCGTCGCCCCCTCGTCGAGCGCGATCTGCAGCACCTCGGCGGTGAACTCCAGGTCGGAGCGGGTCGCGTCCATCGGCGAGAACTCGACGTCGTCGCAGTAGCCGCGCGCCTGGGCGACCGCCGCGCGGGCCTGGCCCTTGACGTCCTCGCGCGTCGTCTGCAGCTGGTGCTCGATGTGGATGTCGCTGGTCGAGATGAAGGTGTGGATGCGCGGCCGCTCGGACTCCTTGACCGCGTTCCAGGCGGCGTCGATGTCCTGCGCGCCGGCGCGCGCCAGGCCGCAGATCACCGGGCCGTGGACCTCGCGGGCGATGGCCTGGACGGACTCGAAGTCGCCCGGCGAGGCGATCGGGAAGCCGGCCTCGACGACGTCCACCCCGAGCCGCGCCAGCTGGTGGGCGATCTCGAGCTTCTCCTGGGTGTTCAGCGAGATGCCCGGCGACTGCTCGCCGTCGCGCAGGGTGGTGTCGAAGATGCGAACCCGATCGGAATCGCTTCGTGTCGGTTCAACGGCCATGTCGTTCACTCCTGATTCTCCGTCTCAACTGCCTTCTCCTGTGCTTGCGGCTAAGCGGCCGCCACGCGTTATTCCCCCCGAGGGGGGAGGAGGAGAAGTCGCAGGTTGAGCTGGAACGACATCCTCATCAGCGTACTACAGCGTCAAAACGACCTTGCCGATGTTGCGCCGCTCGAGGATGAAGCGGTGGGCGTCGGCGCCGCGCTCGAGCGGGAACGCCTCGGCGACGACGGGGCGCAGCTTGCCCTCGTCGACCCAGGCGCGGAGCGGCTCGATGAACTCGTCGAGCGAGCCCTTGGCGTCCCACAGCTTGAGCATGTTCAGGCCGAGGACCGACTTCGACTCGCTCATCATCGGAATCACGTTGAACGGCGGCATGCCGGCGAGCGTCTTGAGCGCGGCCAGCGGGTTGCGTCGCTCGCCGCTGACCAGCGACGAGGCGCCGAAGCAGACGAGTCGCCCGCCGGGGCCGAGCAGCGACCAGCCCTTGCGGAAGCTGCGCCCGGCGACCGCGTCCATGACGAGGTCGAGCGGCTGCTTCTCGCCGGTGATCCGGCGCACCTCCTTGGCGAAGTCCTCGTTGCGGTAGTCGATCGCGTGGTCGACCCCGAAGCCGCGGATCGCGTCGTGCTTGGACGCCGAGGCGGTGCCGAACACCTCCGCCCCGACCAGCTTGGCGACCTGGGTCGCGGCGATGCCCACGCCACCGGCCGCCGCCTGGAGCAGCACCCGCTCGCCGGGATGGACCGCGCCGTAGCGGCAGATGCCGGCGTAGGCGGTCGCGTAGTTGACCGGGAACGCGGCACCCTCCTCGAAGCTCCAGCCCTCTGGCAGCGGGACGAGCATGTTCTCGCGGGCGACGACCAGCTCGGCGTAGCCGCCGAAGCGTGTCCCGCCGGCCACGCGGTCGCCGGGCGCGTACTCGGTGACGGCGTCGCCGACGCTCTCGACGATCCCGGCGAACTCGTAGCCGACGACCGAGGGCGGCTTCGGGGCGTCCGGGTAGAGACCGGCGCGCGCCATCACGTCGGCGAAGTTGATCCCGGCCGCCTTGACGCGGACGAGCACCTCGCCGACGCCCGCGACCGGGTCGGGGCGCTCCTGGATCTGGAGCACATCGGGCCCGCCGGGCTTGGTTATGACCAGTGCCTTCATGGCGTCGGACCCTATCGGTTGGCTGGCCAGCCAACCATGTGGCGCGGCGCTACAGCGTGACGCTGCGCCCGGCGAGGAAGCCGTCGGAGGCGACGATCGCGTCGACGACCTCCCGCGGCACGCGCGCGTCCGCGGTGACGACCATCACGGCCTCGCCGTTGTCGTCGGCCTCGCCGGCGTGGCGGCCGACCGCGGCCGAGACGATGTTGACGCCCGGCCTCGCCGAGCGCGGTGCCGACGCGGCCGATCATCCCCGGCTGGTCGCGGTAGCGGAAGATCGCCAGGTACGGCTCGAGCTGGAGGTTGAAGCGCTGGCCCCACGCCTCGAGCAGGTGCGGCCGGTCGCGGCTGCCGAGCGACGGTGCCGACGACGCGTCGAGCGGTCGTCGCCGCTGACGACCGTCACGCGGACGAGGTCGGTGAAGTCGCGCGCCGTCGTCGCTGGTGCTCGACTGCACGGCGATGCCCGCGCTCCTCGGCGAGCGTCGGCGCGTTGACGTCGTTGACCTCCTCCTCGGTGTGGCCCGCGAGCACGCCCGAGCACGCGGCGATCGTGAGCGGGCGCGTGTCGCGCTCGGCGATCCGGCCGCGGCACTCGACCTCGATCGCGTCGACCGACGTCGCCGTCGCCGAGCGTCGACGGCGATCTTGCCGAGGCTCGTGGCGAGCGGCAGGAACGGCCCCAGCACCTCGAGGTCCTCGCCCGCCGACCGCCGGCGCGTTGACCGCGCGTGGTGACGGTGCCGCCGGTCAGCGCGGCGACGACCTGCTCGGCCGCCTGGTAGCCGGCGCGATCGGTCGCCTCGGCCGTCGAGGCGCCGAGGTGCGGCGTGACGACGACGTTGGGGTAGCCGAACAGCGGGTGGTCGGTGATCGGCTCGGACTGGAAGACGTCGAGCGCGGCGCCGCCGACCTTGCCGGAGTCGAGCGCCGCCTTCAGGTCCTCGTCGACCAGCAGCGGCCCGCGGGCGACGTTGAGGATCCGCACGCCGTCGCTTGCATCTTCGCGAACGCCTCGGCGTTCGAGCCAGCCGCTCGGTCTCGGGGGTCTTCGGCAGGTGGATCGTGAGGAAGTCGGCCTTCGCGTAGACCTCGTCGGCGCTCGTCGGCACGCTCGACGCCGAGCTCGCGGTAGCGCTCCGCCGCGACGAACGGGTCGTAGGCGATGACGTTCATGCCGAAGCCGCTGCGCGCGCTGCGGCGACGAGCTGGCCGATGCGGCCGAAGCCGATGATCCCGAGCGTCTTGCTCGTAGAGCTCGATGCCGCTGAACTTCGAGCGCTCCCAGCGTGCCGCCGATCAGCGAGGCGTGGGCCTGCGGGACGTTGCGCGCGAGCGACAGCAGCAGCGCCATCGTGTGCTCGGCGGCGGTGACGACGTTGGACTGCGGCGCGTTGACGACGATGATGCCGCGCTTGGTCGCGGCCGGCGATGTCGACGTTGTCGACGCCGACGCCGGCGCGGCCGATCGCCTTGAGGTTGGTCGCCCGCTCGAGCAGCTCCGGCGTCGAACTTCGTCGCCGAGCGGATCAGGATGCCGTCGTACTCGGCCGATCCGGCGCTCGCAGCTCGCCGTCGGGCCAGTCGACGCCGAGGTCGACGTCGAAGCCCGCGTCGCGCAGCAGCTGCGACGCCCGACGTCGCCGATCTTCTCCTTGACGAGCACCTGGTCATGCCGGGTGACTCGTCTCCGCGTCAGCGGCGGTCTCGACGACGTCCAGTCGATGCAGGCCGTCAGCGCCTCGACGTCGCGCCGGCTCGATCGCCGGGAACATCGCGATCCGCAGCTGGTTGCGGCCGAGCTTGCGGTACGGCTCGGTGTCGACGATGCCGTTCGCGCGCAGCGTCGTCGGCGACCGCGGCGGCGTCGATCGCGTCGTCGAAGTCGATCGTGCCGACGACCAGCGAGCGCTTCGCCGGGTCGGCGACGAACGGCGTCGCGTAGCTCGGACGCCTCGGCCCAGCCGTAGAGATGGCGCGACGACGCGCTCGTGCGCTGGACGCACCAGTCGAGGCCGCCGCTGCTCGTTCATCCACTCGACCTGGTCGGCGAGCAGCAGCAGCGTCGCGACCGCCGGCGTGTTGTAGGTCTGGTCCTTGCGCGAGTTGTCGAGCGCGGTCGATCAGCGACAGGAACTCCGGGATCCAGCGGTCGGTGCGCGCGTCGATCTCCTCGATCCGCTCGATCGCGGCCGGGCTGAGCAGCGCCGAGCCAGAGCCCGCCGTCGGACGCGAAGCACTTCTGCGGCGCGAAGTAGTAGACGTCGGCCTGCGCTGACGTCGACGCGGCAGGCCGCCGGCGCCGGAGGTCGCGTCGATCAGGACGAGAGCGTCGCCGGAGTCGGCGGGGCGCTGACGACGGGGACCATCACGCCGGTCGAGGTCTCGTTGTGCGCCCAGCCGATGACGTCGGCCGACGGGTCGGCGGTCGGCTCGGGGGCGTCGCCGGGATCGGCCTGGAGACGACGATCGGGTCGGCGAGGAACGGCGCCGCGGCCGTCGACCTTCGCGAACTTGCGCGGAGAACTCGCCGTAGGTCAGGCAGCAGCGCGCGCTCGCGCACCAGCCCGAAGGTCGCGGACGTCCCAGAACGCGGTCGTGCCGCCGTTGCCGAGCGCGACCTCGTAGCCGTCGGGCAGCGAGAACAGCTCGGCGAGGCCGGCGCGGACGCGGCCGACGACGTCCTTGACCGGCTTCTGGCGGTGCGAGGTGCCCATCACCGGCGTCGCCGACGTCGGCGAGCGCAGCGCGAGCTGCTCGGGGCGGACCTTCGACGGTCCGCAGCCGAAGCGGCCGTCGGCGGGCTTGAGGTCTGCGGGAATCTCGATGGCGCTCGTCGTCGTGGCTGGTCCTCCGCGGCTATCGAGTGTTCAGCGGTTGCTGTGCCCAGGCGTGCGGCGGATCACCCATCGCTCCCCGGTGGTTCAATCCACCCGAAGACGCCAGTCGCGACAGGACGAGCGAGTCTACAGACTGCGAAACTCCGTGTCGATCCAACTCATCTTCGCGCGCAGCTTCGCGCCCTCGGTCTCGATCTGCTTCGAGGCCTGCTCCTCGCGCATGCGCTTGAAGTTCTCCTGGCCGGCGTTGTTCTCGGCGATCCACTCGCGCGCGAACTCGCCCGACTGGATCTCGCCGAGGATCTTCTTCATCGCCGCGCGGGTCTCGTCGGTGATGACGCGCTTGCCGCGGTGTCAGGTCGCCGTACTCGGCCGTGTTCGAGATCGAGTAGCGCATGCCGCCGATGCCCTTCTCGTACATCAGGTCGACGATCAGCTTGAGCTCGTGGAGGCACTCGAAGTAGGCGAGCCGCGGGTCGTAGCCGGCGTCGACGAGCGTCTCGTAGCCGGCCTGGACGAGCTCGGAGACGCCGCCGCAGAGGACCGCCTGCTCACCGAAGAGGTCGGTCTCGGTCTCCTCCTTGAAGGTGGTCTCGATGACGCCGCCGCGCGTGCAGCCGATGCCCTTGGCGTAGGCGAGCGCGAGGTCGCGGGCGTTGCCGGTCGCGTCCTGGTGGATCGCCATCAGGCCGGGGACGCCTGCGCCCTCGGTGAACTGGCGCCGCACGAGGTGGCCGGGGCCCTTCGGGGCGACCAGGGCGACGTCGACGCCCGGACCGGGGTCGATCTGGTCGAAGTGGATCGCGAAGCCGTGCGCGAACAGCAGCAGGTTGCCGGGGGCGACGCTGTCCTTGATCTGCTCGTCCCAGATCTTCCCCTGCTGCTCGTCGGGCAGCAGCACCATCACGACGTCGCCGCGGGCGGCGGCGTCGGCGACGGTGGTGACCTCGAGGCCGTCGGCCTCCGCCTTGGCGACCGACGCGGAGCCCTCGCGCAGCCCTACGACGACATTCACTCCCGACTCGTGCAGGTTCAGCGCGTGCGCGTGGCCCTGCGAGCCGTAGCCGAGGATTGCGACGGTCTTGCCGTCGAGCTTCGAGAGGTCTGCGTCGTTGTCGTAGATCATCGCGCGAGGACTCTAGCCGAGCCGGTTGCGCAGCAGCTTTCCACCGGCGTTGCGGGGCAGCTCGGAGACGCGGACGACGCGCTTGGGGACCTGGTAGCCGGCGAGCCGCTCGCGGCAGAAGGCGAGCAGGTCGTAGTCGGAGACGGGCTGACGCTCGACGACGTAGGCGGTGACGGCCTCGCCCCAGTCGGGGTCGGGCGTTCCGGCGACGCCGGCGTCGGCGATCGACGGGTGGGCGCAGAGGACGGCCTCGACGGCGGCCGGCGCGACCTTCTCGCCGCCGGTGACGATCAGCTCCTTCAGCCGCCCGGCGACGTGGAGGCGGCCGTGGCGGTCGATCCGGCCGAGGTCGCCGGTGTGCAGCCAGCCGTCGGGCGCGAGCGCGCCGGGCGCGACCATCGGGCCGCGGACGAGGATCTCGCCGGCGGCGGCCTCCCCCGCGCCAGCCGCCACGCTGGGTCCGCCGGCGCCGGCGATCGCGATCTCCGCGCCGGGGATCGGCGTCGCGGCCGACTCCCAGTCGTCGGTCACCGCGACCTGCGACGCGGTCTCGGTCATGCCATAGGTGCAGCGGACCGGCAGGCCCGCCTCGCGCGCCCACTCGACGAGGTCGGGCGGGATCGGCCCGCCGCCGAGCAGCAGCGCGCGCAGCGCGGGAGCGTGCGAGAGGCCGGCGTCGCGCAGACGGCGCAGCTGGGTCGGGACGAGCGAGACGAGCGTGGCCGGGTCGTCGCCCGCCGCCAGCGCGGCGACGACGGCGCCGGGGTCGAACCCGTCGTGCAGCACCGCCGTCGTCGCGTTGCGGGCGCAGCGGGTGAGGATGCTGAGGCCGGCGACGTGGAAGAGCGGCAGCGCGCAGAGCCAGCGGTCGCCGGGCTCGACGCCGAAGACCGCCGCCGAGCCGGCCGCCGCCGCGTCGAGGTTGCCGGCGGTCAGCTCGACCGGCTTGGGCTCGCCCTCGGTCCCCGAGGTGAAGAGGACCGTGTGGACGGCGGCGGGATCGAGATCGCGGCGCGGCTCGACCGCCGCCTCCATCCCGTCGAGCGGGGAGTCGACGACGACGTCGGCGCCGACGGCCGCCGCCTGGTCGCGCTGCTGGCCGCCGGTCAGGCGGGTGTTCAGCGGCACGAGCGCGGCGCCGATCCGCGGCGCCGCGTGCAGCAGCACCGCGAAGTCGCACGACGGCGGCAGCGTCGTCGCCACCCTGCCCCGCTCGCCGACGCCGAGCGCGGCGAGCCGGCGGGCGGCGACGTCGGCGCGGTCGTCCAGCGCCGCAAAGGTGAGCTGGCCGTCCGGCGTCTCGACCGCGACGTGATCCGGGCGCGCCCGCGTCGCTTCGCCGATCCAGTCGCGCACGCCGGGAAGCGTACGCCCTGTGGAACCGACCACCGCCGCGGTGGCCAGCGCCGGAGGGCCTCGGCGGACTAACCTTCCGAGGCCGATGGCCGCGACCGACCAGACCCTGACCAGCAAGCAGTGGGCGGCCGAGCAGGCCGGCCGCGCGATCGCGCCCGGCGCCGACTGGCAGCCGGCCGGCGAGTACTCCGACATCCGCTACGAGACCGCCGACGGGATCGCCAAGATCACGATCGACCGGCCTGAGGTGCGCAACGCCTTCCGGCCGCAGACGATCGTCGAGATCTCCGACGCGCTGGAGCGCGCTCGCGAGGACACCGCCGTCGGCGTGATCGTGCTGACCGGCGAGGGCCCGCTCGCCTTCTGCTCCGGCGGCGACCAGCGCGTCCGCGGCGACTCGGGCTACATGACCGACCCCGGCGCGACGGCGTCGGTCGGTCGCTTCCACGTCACCGACCTGCACGTCCAGATCCGGCGGCTGCCGAAGCCGGTCGTCGCGATGATCGCCGGCTACGCCGTCGGCGGCGGCCACGTGCTGCACATCGTCTGCGACCTCTCGATCGCCGCCGACAACGCCCGCTTCGGCCAGACCGGCCCGAAGGTCGGCTCGTTCGACGGCGGCTTCGGCGCGAGCCTGCTGGCCGCCCAGATCGGCCAGAAGAAGGCGAAGGAGATCTGGTTCCTCTGCCGCCAGTACGGCGCCGCCGAGGCACTCGACATGGGGCTCGTCAACACCGTCGTCCCGCTCGAGCAGCTGGAGGTCGAGACGGTCCAGTGGTGCCGCGAGATGCTTGAGCTGTCGCCCTTCGCGCTGCGACTGCTGAAGGCGAGCTTCAACGCCTCCGAGGACGGGATGACCGGCATCCAGCAGCTGGCCCACGACGCCAACCTCCTCTTCTACGGCAGCGACGAGGCCCAGGAGGGTCGCGACGCCTACCGTGAGAAGCGCCAGCCGGACTTCGGCAAGTTCCCGCGCCGGCCGTGAACCCCGTCGCCGACGCCCCGCACGCCGCCGGCGGCGCGCTGCGCCTGTGGGCGCTCGCCGCGCGCCCGCGCACGCTGCCCGCCGCGATCGCGCCCGTCCTCGTGGGCACCGCGTTGGCGATCGACTACGACCAGTTCAAGCCGCTCGCCTTCCTCGCCGCGTTGATCGGCTCGATCTTCATCCAGATCGGCACCAACCTCTCCAACGACTACTCCGACGCCAGGCGGGGCGCCGACACCGAGGACCGGCTAGGTCCCGTGCGCGTCACCGCGGGCGGGCTGATGCCGCCGCGGCGCGTGCTCGTCGGCACCTACGTCGCGTTCGGGATCGCGGTGCTGGCCGGGCTCTACCTGGTCGCGATCACCGGTCCCGAGCTGCTGATCGTCGGGGTCGCCTCGATCGCCGCCGGCGTGCTCTACACCGGCGGGCCGAAGCCCTACGGCTACGAGGGCCTCGGCGAGGTCTTCGTCTTCCTCTTCTTCGGCGTCGTCGCCGTCGTCGGCAGCTACTACGTCCAGGCGCAGGAGCTGCCCTGGGAGGCGTTCGCGCTGTCGATCCCGGTCGGCCTGCTCGCCTCCGCGATCCTCGTCGTCAACAACGTCCGCGACGCCGACACCGACCGCCGCGCCGGCAAGCGGACGCTGGCGGTGCGGCTCGGCCGCGAGCGCGCGCGCAAGCTGTTCGCGGCGATGCTCGCCGTCTCGTACCTGACCGTCGTCGCGATCCCGCTCGCCGGCGGGCTGTCGTGGTGGGTCCTGGCGCCGCTGCTGTCGCTGCCGCTCGTCCCACCGCTCTGGCGGACCGTCGCGACGCGCACCGACGGACCGTCGCTGAACGGCGCGCTGGCCGACACCGGCCGGCTGCTCGGGTTGTTTTCGCTGCTGCTGGCGGCGGGCATCCTGCTGTCGTGAAGCGCTCGCTGCTGCGCCTGCGGTTGCCGCTGAAGACGCCGTTCGTCACCGCCGGCGGCGTGCTCGCCGAGCGCGAGCTGGTCGTCGTGCGACTCGAGGACGACGAGGGCACGCCCGGCTGGGGCGAGGCGGCCCCGCTCGAGCACTACGACGGCGTCAGCGTCGACGCCGTCTGGACCGCGCTCGCCGACGGGCCGCCGCGGCGCGACGCCCCGCGCCAGGCGCGGACGGCCTGGGAGCTGTCCGAGCTCGACCTCCAGGGACGCCGTCGCGGCCGGCCGCTCGGCGAGCCGGGCGCCGACGCGATCCCGGTCAACTGGACGCTGCCCGCGGGCCCGCCCGACGAGGTCGCCGAGGCGGCGGCCGCGGGGCTGCGCGCCGGCTACTCCTGCTTCAAGCTGAAGGTCGGGCTGCCCGACGACCGCGAGCGCGTCGCCGCGGTCCGCGAGGTGCTCGGCGGCTGGCCGGCGCTGCGGCTCGACGCCAACGGCGCCTGGACCCCAGACGAGGCGGTCGCGACGATCGAGGCGCTCGCCGTCCACGACCTCGAGCTGGTCGAGCAGCCGTGCGCGACGCTCGAGCAGCTCGCCGAGGTGCGTGCCCGCGTCGAGACGCCGATCGCCGCCGACGAGCCGATCCGGACCGCCGACGACGTCCTGCGCGCCGCCGAGCTGGGCGCCTGCGACGCGGTCAACGTCAAGCTCGCCGGCAGCGGCGGGTTCATCCCGGCGCGCGAGGCCCTGCGCGCCGCGCGCGACGCGGGCATGTCGGCGTGGCTGTCGAGCACGCTCGACGGGCCGTGGGGAATCGCCGCCGCGCTCCAGCTCGCGAGCCAGGAGCGGATCACGCTCGCCTGCGGGCTCGCGACGCTCGGCCTCTTCGACGCGCCGCTGGCCCGCGCGCTGCCGACCCCGGCCAAGGGGCTGATGCAGGTCCCGGGCGGACCGGGGCTGGGCGTCGACGTCGCCGAGGACGAGCTCGCGGAGCTGGTCGTCGACCGCGTCGACTAGCGGCTCAGGCGGCAGCGGCGCCGGCGACGCGCTCGTCCAGGAACGCGACCAGCGCGTCGACGAACTCGCCCGGGCGCTGCAGGTGGGCGGCGTGGCCCGCGTGCTCGATGACCGCCGCGTACCCGTGCGGGGCCTCGGCGGCGATCCGCCGCGTGGCGCGCCGGTAGCGCTCGTCGCGGGCGCCAGCGAGCGCGAGGATCGGCAGGTCGAGCGTGCCGAGCCGGCCCCAGACCGGCTCCATCGTTCCCTGGCCGGCGGTTCGCAGCAGCAGCGCGAGCGAGCGGGGGTCCTGCGACAGGCGGCCGGGACGCTGCGCGTCGAGCAGCCGCTCGGACTGGTCGGCGAACAGCGGCTGGCGCTCCCAGATCTCGACGATCTTGTCGATCGGCTGGGTCTCCATCCAGCCCGCGAGCTTCTCGTCGGCCTCGGCGCGCGCCCGGCGCTGCGCCGACTCGTCGATCCCGGCGGCCGCGCCGAGCACGACGACGCCCTTGAAGCGGTCCGGCTTGCGCACCGCGGCGTTGAGCGCCAGACGGCCGCCGAGCGAGTAGCCGCAGACGACGACCTCGCCTTCGACGGCGTCGGCCGCCGCGAGAATCTCCTCGATCCGCCCCTCGCGCTCGTGCTCGGAGTGGCGCAGCAGGACGCTCGGGTAGCGTTGCGGCAGCCGCTCGGCGACATCCGCCCACGCCTCGGCCGGCTGCATGAAGCCGGGGACGAAGATGACCGTGGGACCGTTGCGCTCGCTGCTCACAGGGACATGATTCCTATCAACCGCACCTTCGCGCCGGTCCAGGCCCTTGTCGACGAGCTCGCCCGCTGCGGCCTGCGCCACGCCGTCACGTCGCCCGGATCGCGCAACGCGCCGATCGCGCTGACGCTCGCCGGCGACCCCCGGATCGACGCCGTCTCGGTCGTCGACGAGCGCGCCGCGGGCTTCATGGCGCTCGGGCTGGCGAAGGCCAGCGGGCTGCCGGTCGCGGTCACCTGCACGTCGGGAACGGCCGCGGCGAACCTGCTGCCGGCGGTCGTCGAGGCCCACGAGGCGCGCGTCCCGCTGATCGTCCTGACCGCCGACCGGCCGCCCGAGCTGCGCGACGTCGGCGCGGGTCAGGCGATCGACCAGCTGAAGCTGTTCGGCGGCGCCGCGAAGTGGTTCGTCGAGGTCGGCAACGGCGAGCCCGGCCGGGAGTGGGCGACGCACGTACGCGCGCTCGCCTGCCGCGCCTGGTGGACCGCCGGCGGCGGGCGGCCGGGCGCGGTCCACCTCAACATGCCGCTGCGCGAGCCGCTGGCGCCCGTCCCGGAGGATCTCCACGCCGCCGACTGGCAGGGCCGCGACGACGACCGGCCGTGGGTCGAGCTGCGCGAGCACTCCAGCGCGCCCGACGGCGACGACGTGCAGGCCGTGGCGGAGATGGTCGCGGCGACGCGGCGCGGCGTGATCGTCTGCGGCGGTGGCGCGGCGGCGCCGGACGCCTCCGGCGGGCTGGCCGACGCCGTCACCCGCCTCGCCCACGCGACTGGCTGGCCCGTGCTCGCCGAGCCGACGTCCGGCCTGCGCTGTGGCGAGCACGACGGGTCGCACGTCGTCGCCCACTACGACGTGCTGCTGCGCGACGAGGACTTCGCCGGGCGCCAGCTGCCGGAGCTGGTGCTCCGTGTCGGCGACATGCCGACGTCGAAGCCGCTGCGGGGGTGGCTGGCCGAGACGCCACAGGTGGTCGTCGACGCACACGCCGTCTGGAACGAGCCCACGCGCGTCGCCGAGACGATCCTCCACGCCGATCCGGCGCGGACCTGCGACGCGCTCGCGAGCGCGGTCGAGGCGCGCGGAGTCACCGCCGACAGCGGCTGGATCGCAGGCTGGCGCGCCGCCGACGCGCTCGTCGCGCCCGTGCTCGCGGAGGCTCCCGACCCGTTCGAGCCGAAGCTCTACGCCGCGCTGGAGCGGCTGCTGCCCGACGGCGCGCTCGTCTTCGTCAGCTCGTCGATGCCGATCCGCCACGTCGAGTCCTACTTCCCCCGCTCCTCGCGGCGGATCGACTTCCTCGCCAACCGCGGGGCCAACGGGATCGACGGCGTCGTCGCGAGTGCCGCCGGGGCCGCCCGCGCCACCGGCCGCCCGACCTTCCTGCTGATCGGCGAGGTCGCGCTGCTGCACGACGTCGGCGGTCTGCTCGCCGCCCGCCGCGCCGGGATCGACCTGACGATCGTCTGCGCCAACAACGGCGGCGGCGGCATCTTCGACTTCCTCCCCGTCGCCGAGCACGCCGACGGCGCCGACTACGAGCGCCACATCGCGACCCCGACCGACCTCGACCTGGCGGCCCTAGCCGCGCTGGCCGGCATCGACCACGCGCGCGCCACGACGCCGGCAGAGCTGGCCGACGCCCTCGCGACAAGCGCCCGCCTGATCGAGCTGCCCACCGACCGCGCGGTGTCTCGCGCGGCCTCGGCCGAGGTGACGGCGCGGGTCAGCGCCGCTTGGGCAGCCGGCCGCTGACCCGGAGGCGCCTCTCGGCGACCGCCGTGACACCGTCTGGCTCCGTGAGCTGGAAGCGCACGATCGCCCCGCGGCGCTTCCCACGAGCCGTCAGCTCGCCCAATGCGCCCGGCGGACCTTGACCATCACCGGCTCACGACCGGTCCCGAGGACCGGCGTGGGCTGGCTCTCGGCGAGCAACCGCCGGCCGCTCGGCGTGACGACCTCGACCCGCGCCTGGAGCTTGCCCGCGACCGGCCAGCTGTGGAGCCCGAGCGAGAACCGGCGCTTGGAGAGCAGACCTGCGAGCTTCGGTCCCGCGATCAGGTAGCCGGCGCGACGCGCCAGCACGCGCAGCGTCGCGCCGACCGTCGGCAAGCCCGTCCCCTCGACCGCGAGCGCTTCGCGGGATGCCCTGGTTCCAGCCACGGTCACGACAGCCGTCTTGCGCCCCGACGAGGTCGGGGCGAAGGTCACGTCGTAGGTGCAGCGCGCATGCGGCTTGAGCGGGACTCCAGAGCATCGGTTGCCGGAGATCCGAAACTGGTCGGCGTCGGGACCGCCGAGGGTCAACGCACCTGGGACCAGGTCGTAGCCGCCGATGACCTGCAGCGTCATCTGCCTCGGCGCCGAAGCGCGGCCGGGACGGACCCAGCCCAGCTTGAGCGGGGGCCTGACCATCGGCGAGAGAAACGACGGATGGAGCACGCGCGCGCCGAGCCGGACCGTCGTGACAGGCGCCCCTGCCGGCCGGACGATCAGGTTCGAGATCACGCTCCCGTTGCCGCGCGGCGACGTGCTGAGCGAGGGAGTCAGCCGGATGGTCGCCGTGCAGGTGGCCTCCGGCTGAAGCGGCCACTGGAAACAGGTCTCCCCGACCAGCGAGAACACGTCGGGCTCGGGACCGCGCAGGACGGACGGGCGCTCGACCGTCGGCGCGGGCAGCGAGAGCGGCGTGCTCCCGGCGTTGAAGATGACGACCTGCCTGACGACCGGAGCGGCGCTCAGGTCGTGGGAGCCGAAGTCCACCGACGGCCGGTGGTAGATCGAGGTCGGAAGGATCACCGAGTCCGGTGGAAGCGTCATCGCGACGGCCGGCGCCGCGGCCGCGAGACCCATGGCCCCCGCGACGAGCATGATGGAGATCGATCGACTGGTCATGAACCCTCCGCTCCAACGAATTCCCCGCGGGGCGGCGCCGGAGTGTACGCGGTCGTTCCCAGCCCTGCGCCGGCAGCGAGGCCGGGCGGCTCAGGCGAGCAGCGGCAGGAGGGCCTGGAGCTTGACCTCGGTCTCCGCCAGCTCGGCGGCGGGATCGGAGTCGGCGACGATGCCGCAGCCGGCGTAGAGGCGTGCGAGGTCGTCGCGGATCAGGGCGCAGCGCAGGGCGACGCAGAGCTCGCCGTCCTCGGCGAGGTCGGTCCAGCCGACGGCGCCGGCGTACCAGCCGCGGTCGAGCCCCTCGAGCGCGGGGATCAGCGGCTGGGCGGCGGCGTTCGGCTCGCCGCCGACGGCGGGGGTCGGGTGCAGGCGGCCGGCCAGCTCGAGGACCGGGACCGGGTCGGCGAGCTGGGCGCGAATCGGCGTCGCGAGGTGCTGGACGTTCTGGACCTTGACCAGCACCGGCTCGTCGGCCGACGCGACCCAGAGGCTGACCGGGTCGAGCGCGCGCTCGATCCGCTCGGTGACGATCCGCTGCTCGCCGCGGTCCTTGTCGCTGCGCAGCAGCTGCTCGCCGAGGTGGTCGTCGACGGCGGGATCGGCGCTGCGCCGTGTCGTGCCAGCGAGCGCGACCGTCTGCGCGCGTTCGCCGTCACGGCGGACGAGCAGCTCCGGGCTCGCCCCAACCAGCGCCAGCTCCGGCGTCCCGACGCAGTAGCAGTAGCAACCGGGGAAGGCGTCGCGCAGGGCGTCGAGGATCGGCGCCGGGTCGATCGGGCCGGGAGCGTGGACGCGAACCTCGCGCGCCAGCACCACCTTGTCGAGATCGCCGGCGCGAATCCGCTCGACCGCGCGCTGGACGGCTTCCTCGTAGTGGGCGGCCGGTGCCGCGCCGGCGACCTTGGGTCGCGCGGCCGGGTCGTGGTCGGTGTCGAGCAGCGGCATCGGCGCCGGCCAGAGCGACGCGACGCGCTCGCGGGCCCGCTCCAGTGCCGTCGCCACGACTTCCGCTCGCCCGGCGGCCTCGGGCGGGTCGACGGCGACCGTCACCGTCATCCGCGCCTCGCCGCGCCCACGGGCGAACGCGATCTCGGGCATCACCAGCTGCGCGGGCGCGAGGCTCCCCCACTCCGGCGCGCGACCGCCCTCGTGGGCGAAGGCGAAGCCGCCGAGGAAGACCGGGCCCGAGCCGGACGGCCGCCGGGGATCGTCGCCGGGCTCGTCGGCGAACATGCGACCCGCATAGCCGCGGCAGGCCTCGGCGACGGCCTGGAAGCGGCGCGATCCGTCGGCCTCCACCCCGGCCGCCACGCCGAGCCCGCAGACCGCGTAGCCGTCGCGGTCTGGCTGCTCCATGCAGAACCAGCGGTCTGCCGGCCGGCGCGACCCGAGCACCGCCGCCGCCAGGTCGACGTCGGCGGAAACTGCCACGGTCACCGCGGCGAACGACCGCTCGCCGCTGCGCTGCGCCGCCGCCAGCGCCTGCCCGACCCGCTCCTCGAGCCGCCCCCACTCGGCCTCGCCGAGCGCGAACGGGCTCTCCGCTACGCGAAGGCTCATCGCGACAAGCCTACGCCCGGGGCGGCTGGATGCCTAAGTCGTGCCCTTGCCGCGGGACACGGCGATCTCGCCGGTGCGCACCATCTCGATCAGGCCGAACGGGCGGACCATCTCCTCGAACGCCTCGATCTTGTCGTCGTTGCCGGTGACCTCGACGGTCAGCGAGCGCTTGTGGACGTCGACGATCTTGCCGCGGAAGATCTCGGCGAACTGCATGATCTGGGCCCGGCTGTCGCCGTCGGCGGTGATCTTGAACAGCGCCAGCTCGCGCGCGACCGCCTCCTCGGGCTCGAGGTCGCGGATCTTGATCACGTTGATCAGCTTGTGCAGCTGCTTGGTGACCTGGTCGATCGGGTGCGTCGCGCCGTCGACGGTCAGCGTCAGCCGCGAGATCGTCGCGTCGTCGGTCGGGCCGACGGCGAGCGAGTCGATGTTGAAGCCGCGACGCGCGAACAGGCCGGCGATCCGCGCGAGGACGCCGGGCTTGTTCTCGACCAGCAGCGAGAGGATGTGCTTGCGGCCGGTGTGGCCGCTCCCCGACGCGCGCAGGTCGTCGAGGTTGAGGATGTCCTGGGTGGCGGGCTCGCCCATCGCTCAGCCCACCATGTCCCGCGCGGCCTGGCCGGCGGGGATCATCGGATAGCAGTTCTCCTCGGGCGTCACGCGGATGTCGCAGACGACCGGGCCCTCGGTCTCCATCGCGGTCTTCAGCACGTCGGTCAGCTCCCCCTTGTCGGCGGTCCGCAGGCCGGTGGCGCCGTAGGCCTCGGCCAGCTTGACCCAGTCCGGGCTCGATCCCATGTCGACCGAGCTGTAGCGGCGGTCCCAGAACAGCTCCTGCCACTGGCGCACCATGCCCAGATAGCCGTTGTTCATGATGAAGACCTTGATCGGGATCTTCTCGGTCACGCAGGTCGCGAGCTCCTGGATGTTCATCGCGACCGAGCCGTCGCCGGCGACGCAGATGACGTTCTCGTCCGGACAGGCGACCTTGGCGCCCATCGCCGCCGGCAGGCCGAAGCCCATCGTGCCGAGCCCGCCGGAGTTGATCCAGCGGCGCGGGCCGTTGAAGTGGAAGTACTGCGCGGTCCACATCTGGTGCTGGCCGACGTCGGAGGTCACGATCGCGTTGCCGCCGGTGACCTCGTAGAGCGCCTCGATCATCCGCTGCGGCTTGATCTCGGAGTCCACCGAGTCCTCGTAGCCGAGCGGGTGCTTCTCGCGCCAGCCGTCGATCCGCTGCCACCAGCCGTCGAGCCGCGACGAGTCGGCCTTCAGCGCCCGGTACTCGGTGGTCAGCTTCGGCAGGATGCTCTTGGCGTCGCCGACGATCGGGATGTGGGCCGGGATGTTCTTGGAGATCTCGGCCGGGTCGATGTCGATGTGGACGAACTTCGCCCGCGGGGCGAACTCCGACAGCTTGCCGGTGATCCGGTCGTCGAAGCGGGCGCCGATCGCGACGATCAGGTCGGCCTCGTCCATCGAGTAGTTGGCGGCGCGGGTGCCGTGCATGCCGAGCATCCCGAGCCACTGCTCGTGCGGCGCCGGGAAGGCGCCGAGGCCCATCAGCGTGCAGGTGACCGGGAACTTGTCGGACAGGCAGAACTCGGTCAGCTCCTTCGACGCGTTGCCGTTGACGACGCCGCCGCCGGCGTAGATCACCGGCCGGCGCGCGTTCGCGAGCGCCTTCGCGGCGAGCTTGATCTGCTTGGCGTTGCCCTCGGTCGTCGGCGCGTAGCCGGGCAGGTCGAGGTCGACGACCGGCTCGTACTTGATGTCGGCCTTCGACAGGTCCTGCGGGATGTCGACCAGCACCGGTCCCGGACGGCCGGTGCGCGCGATGTGGAAGGCCTCGTGGATCGCGGTCGGGATCTCGTCGGGCTCGCGGATCATGATCGAGTGCTTGACGATCGGCAGGGTGATGCCGGTGACGTCGGCCTCCTGGAAGCCGTCGGTGCCGAGCAGGTCGGTGCGCACCTGGCCGGTGATGAAGACGGTCGGCACCGAGTCCATCACCGCGTCGGCGATCGCCGTGACGAGGTTGGTGGCGCCGGGGCCGGAGGTCGCGAGCGCGACTCCCACGCGACCCGAGGCCTTCGCGTAGCCCTCGGCCGCGTGGCCGGCGCCCTGCTCGTGCCGGCACTGGATGTGACGCAGGCCCGCGTCGTAGAGCGCGTCGTAGGTCGGGAGGTTGGCGCCGCCGGGAAGGCCGAATACATGCTCGACGCCCTCGGCCTTGAGGCACTCCATGATGGCGTCGACAGCTCGCATTGCGGTAACTCCTTCTCCGGCCAGGCTCGAAAGTGAGGGCGGCGCCGGGGACCGCCAGACAGCCGATGGTACCAGGGACTTTTCGGCCTTCCAGCCCCTAATCCTGTGGGAAGTCGAGGTCGCGACCGCAGCGCGTGCAGACCTGGGTCGAGATGCCGACGACGTTGCCGCACTCCGGGCAGGTGCGCCGCGGCTCGTCGCGCTCGCGGCGGTAGAGCGCCGCGGCGATCGTGCCGATGCCCGGCAGCACCGCTCCGACCATGAACCAGATCAGGAACGACGAGCCCTTGATCTTGGCGATGACCCCGGCCGAGAGGCCGAAGAAGAAGAGGATGACGAAGACCTCCATCGCCGCTCGCCGCGTCGCTAGAGGATGCGGATCGCCCAGACGACCGCGACGATCGCGATCACCACGACGGCGATCCAGGCGACGGCGGCAACGGCCCCGAGCACGACCTTGAACAGCACGTAGGCGGCGATCAACAGGACCAGGATCGCGAGGAGCTTCTTGCCAAGGCCGGCGGCTGCTTCACCCATGCCGGTGAGACTAGTGATCGCGCCTCAGAGGAGGTGTGGCGGGCGCATCGGCATGTAGCGGTCGAGCCCGGGCAGTGGGATCGAGCTCATCACCCAGCCGGGCCAGTGGACCTTGAAGCCGAGCTTGCGCAGCCTGCGCAGCAGCCACCAGGCGTCGGTCGCGACGTAGACGCCGAAGTTGGGCGGCTCGAGCGTCCGCGCGACCCGGTCGAGCGCGGCGAGGACGACGGGCACGAGGTCCGGCGGTGTGACCGCGACCGCCGGTCCGACGTCGCCGCTCGGGCCGACCCAGCAGAGACCGGTGGCGCCGCTGCCGTCAGGGTGCATCGTCGCCAGGCAGCTGCGCGTGCGGGCGAGGAAGTCGTGCAGCTCGGGCCGACGGTGGCTGACCGCCGGCGGCTCGAGCGCCTTCCACTCGACGGCGGCGCGATCGGCTCCGAGCACGTGAACCGCCGGATCGGTCGAGTCGATCTCGAGCGCGCGCCGCTCCGCGTAGTCGGCGGCGGAGGCGCGCATGTGCCAGTGGCCGGCGACCGGCATCACGCCGAAGTCGGAGTAGAGCGTCAGGTCTCCGGGCGCCCCGGCCGCGACGACCAGCCGCCCCAGCTCCGGGGTCGGGGCGTCGGGGAAGCAGCGCTCGAGCAGCGCCCGCCCGATGCCGCGGCCGTGGTGGTCGGGCAGCACCATCAGCTCGGTCAGCTGCTCCATGCCGCCGCTGCGGAAGACGCGCGCGTAGCCGACGGGCTCCCCCGCCTCCTCGCAGATCCAGTAGCTGCCGCCTGGCTGGGCGGCGATGAACTCGACCAGCTCTCGCTGAGCACGCCACTCCGCCTCGATCTGGCCGGTCTTCGGGGGCGGGCCGTCGACCAGGCCCATCTTCGTCGCGGTGTGGTGGACGGCGCGGGCGGAGATCGCGAAGGTGGCGCGCAGGTCGCGCGCGCGGCCCTCGCGGAACGCGTAGCGGGTCGCGGCGGTGTTCACTAGCCCGCCTCGGTCGGGGCCGGCTCGGGCTGGGACTCGGGCTCGGGCTCCGGCTCGGGCTCCGGCTCGGGCTCCGGCTCGAACGGGCGGTCGAGCTGGGAGCCGAGATCCTCGGGGTGGCCGAGGTCGCCGAGCTCGGCCGACGCGCGGCCGAAAGCCAGGCCGACGGTCCAGTCGACCATCAGGCGCAGCCGGCGGGCGGTTCCCGGCATCAGCAGCAGGTGGTAGGTGCGGGCGGCGAACCAGGCCGGGAAGCCGCGCAGCCGGATGCCGAGCATCGTCGCGACCGCCTTGTGCTGGCCCATGTCGACGAAGACGCCGAGCGTGCGGTAGCGGAAGCTCCGCAGCGGCCGGCCCGCCATCGTCGCCGCGACGTTGTCGGCGACGACCTTGCCCTGGCGCAGCGCGTGCTGGGCCGTCGGCGGGCTGGGCTGCCCCTTGCGCGCCGGGTCGGGGACCGCGGCCGAGTCGCCGATCGCCCAGACGCACTGCTGGCCGGCGACGCGCAGCGTCGAGTCGACGTCGATCCGGCCGTGCTCGGTCAGGGCCAGGCCGAGCTCGCGGACGACGGCGGGCGGCTTGACCCCGGCCGTCCAGCAGACGGTGCGGGTCGGGACGGTCTCGCCGTCCGACAGCCGCGCCCAGCCCTCGCCGACCTCCTCGAGCAGCGTGCCGGTGCGGATCTCGATGCCGCGGCTGCGCAGCTCGCGCGTCGCGAAGTCGGCCAGGCTCGCCGGGATCTCGGGCATCACGCGATCCTGGGCCTCGACCAGCACCCAGCGCGTCCCGTCGAGCCGGCAGCGCGGGTAGCGGTCGATCACGTCGGCGACGAAGTCCTGCAGCTCCGCGATCCCCTCCAGTCCGGCGTAGCCGGCCGCCGACGTAGACGAAGGTCAGGTACTGGCGCCGCAGCTCGGGGTCGTCGATCTCCTCGGCGGTCTCCAGCTGCAGCACGGCGCGGTTGCGCAGCGCGACGGCGTCTGCCAGCGTCTTGAAGCCGACGCCGTGCTCGGCGAGGCCGGGGATCGGCAGGACGCGCGAGACGGACCCGAGCGAGACGACGAGCTGGTCGTAGGCCAGCTCGGTCTGTGTGCCGTCGAGCAGCGTGACCCGCAGCTTCTTGGCGGCCGGGTCGGCGCCGGTGACGCGAGCGATCCGGATGTCGGTCCAGTCGAGCTCCTCGCGCAGCGGGACGACCACGTGACGCGGCTCCAGCGAGCCCGACGCCGCGCCCGGCAGCAGCGGCGTGTAGAGCAGGAAGTTCTGGTCGGTGACCAGCGTGATCCGCGCGCTGTGGCGCGGCAGCCGGCGCTCCAGGCGACGGGCGGCGTGGAGGCCACCGAACCCGCCGCCGGCGATGACGACGTCGAGTGCCATCCGCCGAGGCTAGCCGCTACGCGGCTGGCGCACCAAGGTCACAGGCGCTCGCGGATCAGCCGCTGGACCTCGCCGCCGTCGGCGCGGCCCTTGGTCTCGCGCATGACCGCGCCGATGATCGCCCCGATCGCCTTGTCGTTGCCGGCGCGAACCTTCTCGACGGCGTCGGCCTGATCGGCCATCGCGCGGTCGACGATCGCCGCCGAGCTCGCCGTCGTCGGTGCGGCCGAGGCCGGCCTCGGCGACGATCGCCGCGGGCTCGCCGCCCTCGGCGACGAGCTCGGCGAGCACCTCCCTCGCGGCCGATCCGGCGACCTCCTTGGCGCCGACCATGCCGACCAGCGCGGCGAGCGCCGCCGGGGTCGACCTTCGCGTCGGCCAGCTCCTGGCCGTCGCGCGAGCGCCGCCATCAGGTCGTTGCAGGTCCAGTTGGCGATCGCCTTGGCGTCGCCGCCGTCGCCGGCCGCCGCGACCGCCCGCTCGAAGAAGTCGCCGAGCTCGGCGCGGAAGGCGAGCAGCTTCGCCTGGTCGGCCGAGACGCCGCGGTCGCGCTCGCAGCGCTCGGCGCGCGCGGCCGGCAGCTCGGGGATCGCGGCGCGGGCGCGCTCGATCATCGCGTCGGTCGGCGCGATCGGCATCAGGTCGGGCTCGGGGAAGTAGCGGTAGTCGTGCGCCTCCTCCTTCGAGCGCAGCGAGCTGATCGCGCCGCTGCGGACGTCGTAGTGCAGCGTCTCCTGCTCGATCCGGCCGCCGCTGCGCAGCGATGGCCTCCTGGCGGGCGATCTCGGCGTCGACGCCGCGCTCGATGAAGCGGAACGAGTTCATGTTCTTGAGCTCGGTCTTGGCGCCCGAGCTCGGTCGCGCCCGCCGGGCGCAGCGAGACGTTGGCGTCGCAGCGCAGCGACCCCTCCTCCATGTTCACGTCGGAGACGCCGAGCTGGCGCAGCGTGGCGCGCAGCAGCCGCAGCCACTCGGCGCGCCTCGGCGGCCGAGCGGATGTCGGGCTCGGTGACGATCTCGACCAGCGGCGTGCCGCCGCGGTTGAAGTCGACGACGCTGCGCCTCGGCGCCGTGGATGCGGCCCGACGCGCCGACGTGGATCAGCTTGGCCGCGTCCTCCTCGAGGTGGACGCGGTGGATGCGCACGTCGCCGAGCCGGCCGTCGCTCGCAGAGCGGGATGTCGTACTGGCGAGATCTGGTAGCCCTTCGGCAGGTCGGGATAGAAGTAGTTCTTGCGGTGGAAGATCGAGCGCGGCGCGAGCTCGCAGCCGAGCGCCAGCCCGATCATCAGGCCGTAGTCGATCGCCTCCGCGTTGACGACCGGCAGCGTGCCGGGCAGCCCGAGGCAGACCGGGCAGGTGTGCGTGTTCGGGCTCGGCGCCGAAGGACAGCTCGCAGCCGCAGAACATCTTCGTCCGCGTCGCGAGCTGGACGTGGATCTCGAGGCCGATGACCGGCTCGTAGGTCGATCGTCAGCCACGGCGCCGGGCTCCCGTCGAAGCCGATCGCCTGCTCGAGCGCGTGCGCCGCGTCGAGCAGCCGGTTCTCGCTGAACGCCGGGCCGGCGAGCTGGAGGCCGACCGGCAGGCCCGTCGCTGACGAGGCCGCCCGGGATCGAGATCGCGGGGATGCCGGCGAGCGACATCGGCACGGTGCAGGACGTCGGAGAGGTACATCGCGAGCGGGTCGTCGGTCCGCTCGCCGAGCTTGAAGGCGACCGTCGGCGAGGTCGGCGTGACGATCAGGTCGACCGTCGCGAAGGCGGCGCGGAAGTCGTCGGCGATCTTCGTGCGGACCTGCTGCGCGCTGCCGTAGTAGGCGTCGTAGTAGCCGGACGAGAGCGCGTAGGTGCCGAGCATGATGCGGCGCTTGACCTCGGCGCCGAAGCCCTGCGTCGCGCGTCTGCTCGTACAGCTCGACAGCAGCGTGTCGGACTCGGCGGCGCGGCGGCCGTAGCGGACGCCGTCGAAGCGGGCGAGGTTGGCGCCGCCTCGGCCGGGGCGATCACGTAGTAGGCGGAGATCGCGTGGCCGGCGTGCGGCAGCGACACCTCCGCGACGGTCGCCGCCGAGCTGCTCGATCAGCTCGAGCGCCGCTCGAAGACCGCGCGCGACGCCGGGCTCGATGCCCTCGCCGGTCAGCTCCGGCGGCACGCCGAAGCGCAGCCCGTCGAGCCGCTCGGCGCGTCGGCAGCGCGATCTCCTCGGGGTGGCCGGTCGAGGTCGAGTCGCGCGGGTCGTGGCCGACCATGTGCCTGCAGCAGCAGCGCGGCGTCGGTGACGTCGCGGGTGAGCGGGCCCGCCTGGTCGAGCGACGAGGCGAAGGCGATCATCCCGTAGCGCGAGACGCGCCGTAGGTCGGCTTGAGGCCGACGATCCCGCAGAGCGCGGCCGGCTGGCGGATCGAGCCGCCGGTGTCGGTGCCGAGCGCCCACGGCGCGAGGCCGGCGGCGACCGCGGCGGCCGAGCCGCCCGAGGAGCCGCCGGGGACGCGCGTCGCGGTCCCAGGGATTGCGCGACCGGGCCGAAGGCGGAGTTCTCGTTCGACGAGCCCATCGCGAACTCGTCCATGTTCGTCTTGCCGAGCATCGGCGCGCCGGCGGCGGCGAGGCGCTGCGACGGCGGTCGCGGTGTACGGCGGCCGGTAGCCCTCGAGGATGCTTCGAGCCGGCCGGCGCTCGGCACGCCCTCGGTGCAGAAGAGGTCCTTGACGGCGAGCGGGCACGCCGGCGAGCGGCGCATCGGCGGCGACCGCCGGCGCGTCGCCTCGGCGACCCAGAGGAAGGCGTTCGAGCTCGTCGCCGGCGGCGCGCTCGCGGTAGGCGTCCGCACAGCTCGGCGGCGGAGAGCTCGCCGGCGCGCGACTCGCTGCGGCCGCCTGCGGCGGCGGTCAGGTCGAGCAGGTCGCTCATGCGCCGCGGGCTCGGGACGCGGAAGCCGACGCCGTCGCTGTCGGGCGCGCTCGGCGAGCGCCGCTCGCGCGGCAGGCTCGGGCGCGGCTCGTCGGCGCGCAGGACGTTCTCGAGCTCGACGACGTGCGAGGTCGGGCGTCGACGTCGTCGAGGTCGAGCTCGCCGATCGTCTCGATGTGGTCGAGCACCGACGACAGCTCGCCGGTCATCGCCTCGACCTCGTCGTCGCTCGAGCCGCAGCCGCGCGAGGCGGGCGACGTGGAGGACCTGCTCGCGGTCGATCATCGAGCGGCGATTCTAGGCGGCGCGGCGGGCGGTCAGGCGGCCGCGCGGCGCCGGCAGCGTCTCGACGGCGACCGGCGCCGACACCGCGCGGCCGGTGCTGGTCGGCAGCTCGGCGCTGGCGCGCTGAGCCGCTCGTCCGCGCATCGCGACGAGCAGCCGCCGAAGAGGATCCCGAACGTCGCACGCGAGCCCGAGCCAGGCGCCGTACTGGAGCGTCGGATCGGGCAGCGGCGGCGCGAGCTCGAGGCTGCCGGGCGTGCCGAGCACCTGGACGAGGACGACGATCATCGATCGCGATCGCCGAGCAGCGTGGCGAGCGCCTCGGCGGTGATCGCCGAGGCCGGGCGCCGGAGCGCGCGCGACGATGACCCAGACGGCGATCGCCAGCGCGCCGAGCAGGAACAGCAGGACGTCGGTGACCGAGAAGACCTGCCAGGCGGTGCCAGGTCGGTGACCGACTGCCGGCCGTCGTCGATCGCCTCGATCGGCGCCGCCGGGCCCGCGGCCGATCCAGTTGCCGTCGAGCCCGCCACCACGGCAGGAACAGCGAGATCAGCAGGACGGCGCCGGAGACGCCGACGATCCTCTCGCCGATCCTGAGCCGCTGTGAGGTCCATCGGCGCGCGCGTCGAGCCTGGTGGCCGCCGGTCGGCGTCGCCGACGCCGAGCGGTCTGCGGCCGCGCGCCGTGCGCGACCGTGTTGGCGAGCAGCATCGCGATCGTCATCGGGCCGACGCCGCCCGGGCACCGGCGTGATCGCGCGCGGCGACCTCGGCGACCGCGTCGAAGTCGACGTCGCCGACGAGGCCGTCGTCGGTCGCGGTTGATGCCGACGTCGATCACGGTCGCGCCCGGCTTGACCCAGTCGGCCGTGACGATGCTTCGGCCGCCCGACCGCGGCGACGAGCACGTCGGCGCGGCGGCAGACCGCCGCCGAGGTCGCGCGTGCGCGAGTGGCAGAGCGGTGACGGTCGCGTTGGCGGCCAGCAGCAGCGGCGCGACCGGCTTGCCGACGAGGTTCGAGCGGCCGACGACCACGGCCTCGGCGCCCTCGAGCTCGACGCCGGCGTGCGCGCAGCAGCTCCATCACGCCGGCCGGCGTGCACGGCGACCAGCGCCCGGGCCGGCCGCTGGGACGAGCAGGCCGGCGTTCGCCGGGGTCAGCCCGTCGACGTCCTTGGCGCGGTCGATCAGCCGCGATCAGCGGCGTCCCGGTCGAGGTGGTCGGGCAGCGGGAGCTGGAGCAGGATGCCGTTGACCGCGCGGTCGGCGTTGAGCGTCGCGATCAGCTCGGCCAGCTCCTCCTGCGCGACGTCGCCGGCGAGCTCGTGGTGGATCGAGCGCGATCCCGACCTCCTCGCAGGCCTTGCGCTTCTTGCCGCACGTAGACCGTGCGAGGCGGGATCGTCGCCGACGAGGACCGTCGCCAGCCCCGGCGTCGCGCCCTGCCGCGCGCAGCTCCGCGACCTCGCCGCGCCACGCGCTCGCGCACCGCGGCGGCGACCGCCTTGCCGTCGATGATCTCGGCCGCCATCAGAGCTCCTTTTCGCTTCAGCGGCGCGTAGTCGGCCATCAGCTTGCGCTCGCCGCCGCCGCCGCGGAAGCGGACGACGACGACGCCGCCGGGCTCGACCGCCGGTCACGACGCCCTCGCCGAAGCGTCGGCGTGGACGACGTCGTCGCCGACCGGAACTGAGCGCACGGCTCCGCGCTCGCGCGTGACGCGGCGCCGACGCCGACGTAGCCGGCGGTCCCGGCGGCGCGATCCCAAGCGAGCCGGGACCCCGAACCGCGTACCGCAGCCCGCGAGCTCGCCAGGCCGCCAGCCGCCGTCGCGCCGCTCGAGCTGCCGCTCGACGTCAGCTCGGCCGGGATCTCGCCGAGGAAGCGGCTGGGCACGTTCCACTCGCGCGCCGCCGAACAGCGTCCGCGTCGGCGCGCGTAGGTCAGCGTCAGCTCGCTTGCGCGCCCGGGTGATGCCGACGTAGCAGAGCCGGCGCTCCTCCTCGAGGTCGCCCTCGTCGATCGAGCGCGAGTGCGGGAAGACGCCGTCCTCGCAGCCGATCATGAAGACGACGGGGTACTCGAGGCCCTTGGCGTTGTGCAGCGTCATCAGCGTCACCGACGCCCTCGTCGTCGTCGAGCGCGTCCTGCTCGGTGAACAGCGAGATCTGCTGCGAGGAACTCGTCGAGCGGCGCCGGCCTCGCTCGTCGCCCGTCGAGCTCGCGGCTGGCGTCGAACTCGCGCGCGACGCCGACCAGCTCCTCGAGGTTCTCGATGCCGGCCCTGCGGCCTCGATCGTCCGCTCGGCCTCGAGCGCCTCGATGTAGCCGACTCTCGTGCAGCATCGCCTCGAGCAGCTCGGCGACGCTGGCGCGTCGCTCGGCGCGCTCGCGCAGCTCGCTCCATCGTGCCCATGAAGCGGCCGACCGCCTTGATCGCGGCGGCGCCGAGGCCGGGGACCGTCTCGGGCTCGCGCGCGACCTCCCAGATCGGGCTCGCCGATCGTGTTCGCGTAGCGAGACGATCCGGCGCCTGCGAGGTCTGGCCGATCCCGCGCCGCGGCGAGTTGACGATCGCGCTGGAAGCGAGACGACGTCGCTGCGGGTTGGCGAGCAGCGTCAGGTAGGCGAGCGCGTCCTTGATCTCGGCCCGCTCGTAGAACTTCGTGCCGCCGATCACCTGGTAGGGGACGTCGGAGCGGACGAGCGTGTCCTCGAGCACGCGGCGACTGCGCGTTGGTCCGGTAGAAGACCGCGATCTCGGCGCGCGAGCCGCCCTCGTCGACGAGCCGCTCGATCTCGCCGGCGACGAAGCGCGCCTCGGCGTGCTCGTCGTCGAGCTCGCGCGACGTCGACCGGGTCGCCCGTCCCGCGACTCGGTCCAGAGGTTCTTGCTCGAGCCGCTCGCGGTTGTGCGCGATGACCGCGTTGGCGGCGTCGAGGATCGTCTGCGTCGAGCGGTAGTTCTGCTCGAGCTTGACGACCGTCGCGTCGGGGAAGTCGTGCTCGAAGTCGAGGATGTTGCGGATGTCGGCGCCGCGGAAGCCGTAGATCGACTGGTCGTCGTCGCCGACGACGCAGAGGTTGCCGGTGCTCGCTCGGCGAGCAGCTGCAGCAGCCGGTACTGGGCGCGGTTGGTGTCCTGGTACTCGTCGACGAGCACGTGGCGGAAGGTCGCTGCGTAGCGCGTCGCGGACCTCGGGGAAGAGCTCGAGCAGGTTGACCGTGCGGACGAGCAGGTCGTCGAAGTCCATCGCGTTCATCGCGTGCAGCTCGCTGCTCGTAGAGCGCGTAGACGTCGGCGACCGTCTGCTCGAAGTAGCGAGCCGACGCTGCTGCGCGGTAGCGGCTCGGCGTCGCGCAGCTGGTTCTTCGCGTCGGAGATCTGGCGCTGGATCGCGCGCCGGCGTGAAGCGCTTGGGGTCGACGCCGAGCTCGTCGAGGCAGCGCTTGACCAGCCGGCGCGAGTCGGCCTGGTCGTAGATCGTGAAGCTGCGCGTGTAGCCGAGCCGTCGGCGCCTCGGCGCGCAGGATCCGCGCGCAGGCGGAGTGGAAGGTCATCACCCACATCGCGCGGGCGCGGCGCCGACGCAGCAGCTCGACGCGCTCGCGCATCTCCTCGGCGGCCTTGTTGGTGAAGGTGATCGCGAGGATCTCGCTCGGCGCGCGCCTGCCCGGTCGCGACCAGGTAGGCGATCCGGTGGGTCAGCACGCGGGTCTTGCCCGAGCCGGCGCCGGCGAGGACCAGCAGCGGCCCGCTCGCCGTGCACGACGGCCTCGCGCTGGGGCTCGTTGAGGCCCTCGAGGAGCTGCGTCGAGCTGGCGCTCGGTCGGCGGCTGCTCGTCGGCCACTCGACCGAGGATAGCGGGCGGCGGCGCGGACCGTAGCGCTCGGCGTCTGCCGCGTCGGTCGCCCGCGCCGTCTGGGTCGCACGGTCGGACTGCGCGACGAGGTCCGCGCGCAGCTGCGGCGCGATCGCGGACGGCGGCACGCTCGGTCGCGATCGACGCGCGACGCGCTCGGGGCGATCGAGCCGGGACCGGACGCCGCGCGCTCGACCCCGAGCGGCACTACCTCGACGGGTCGGCCGAGGAGGTCGCGCCGCTCGCTGCTGACGCTCGACGCGATCAACTTCGGCTCGGGCTGGTTCCCGACGCTGCGCAAGCGGCCCGGGCGCTCGGGCTACGTCACGGTCGCCTGGGCGCTGGCCGACCGCTTCCGCGCCGCCGGGCCGTGGAGCGAACGCCGAGCTGCGCGCGCTCGACGGCCGCCGAGGTCGCCGACGTGCTCGGCCAGGACGCGCGACCACGAGCTGATGGCGCTCTACGCCGCAGGCGCTGCGCGAGCTCGGGCGCTGCCTCGGGCGACCGCACGCGCGCTCGACGTCGTCGCCGCGGCCGGCGGCTCGGCCGAGCGGCTCGCCGACGCAGCTCGCCGCCGGGATGCCGCTCTTCGACGACCGCGGCTTCTACAAGCGCGCGCAGATCGTCCGCCGCCGACCTCGCGCTCGCGGGCGTCGCGACGTTCGGCGACCTCGACCGGCTGACGATCTTCGCCGACAACCTCGTCCCCCACGTGCTGCGCTGCGACGGCGTGCTGCGCTACGACCGACGGCCTCGCCGCCCGCATCGACGCCGGCGAGCTGCTGCCGCCGGGCGCGCGCAGGAGCGCGAGATCCGCGCCTGCGCGCGTGCACGCCTGCGAGCTGCTCGCGCGCGCGCCTCGGCGTCGCGCCGCGCGACGCTCGACAACTGGCTGTGGAACCGCGGCCAGGCGCCGCGCTACAAGGCGCGTCCCGCGCCACCGCACGCCGCACGACCGCCTACTGAGCTCAGCCCGCCGGCGGGGTCGCTGCCCGCGACCGCGCCGCAGCGGCCGCACCTCGGCGGCCCGCTCGCGGCGCGCTGCCGGCAGGTCGGCGACCAGCCGCTCCAGCTCGCCGATCCGGCTCGGCCAGCGCCGTGCATCGCGTCGGCGACCGGGTCGGGCAGGTGGATCCAGTCGGCGTCGGGCCCCTCGGGCCGCGGCCGTCGACGCGCACCGGATGGCCGGGGTTGCCGACGACGGTCGAGTTCGCGCGGCACGTCGTGGATGACGACGCTGTTGGCGCCGATCTTCGCGCCGTGGCCGACGTCGATCGGCCCGAGCAGCTTGGCGCCGGAGCCGATCGTCACGTTGTCGCCGACCGTCGGATGGCGCTTGCCGCGTCTCGAAGCCGGTGCCGCCGAGCGTCACGCCCTGGTAGAGCGTCACGTTCGTCGCCGATCTCCGCGGTCTCGCCGATCACGACGCCGGCGCCGTGGTCGATGAACAGCGCTTCGCCGATCTCGCGCCGCCGGATGGATCTCGATGCCGGTGAGCGCCGTGCGTCAGGTTGGCGAGCGAAGCGCGGCACGATCGGCACGCCCGCCTCGTGCAGCGCGTGCGCGACGCGGTGCGCCAGCAGCGCCTGGACGCCGCCGAGGTGAGCAGGATCTCCACCGCCCCACGTCGTGGGCGGCGGGATCGCGCTCGTGCGCCGCCGCCAGGTCGTCGCGGACCTCGCGCGACCGCGACTCAGTGTTCCAAGCCCAGGCATCTCACCGAGATTGCGCCGCAGCGCGCCATCCGGCCCGGCAGATTTCGTGCAGCCCCGCTCACGGGGCGAAGAACGGCGCGCTTACGTAGCGCTCGCCGGAGTCGGGCAGGATCGCCACGATCCGCTTGCCGGCGAACTCCGGACGGCGCGCCGACCTCGATCGCCGCGCACAGCGCCGCGCCGCAGGAGATCCCGGCGAGCACCCCCTCGCGGACCGCGCACTCGCGCGCCGTCGCGATCGCGTCCTCGTCGCTGACCGCGATCACCTCGTCGAGGATCGCCGCGGTTGAGCACCGACGGCACGAAGCCGGCGCCGATCCCCTGGATGCGGTGCGGCCCGGGTCGCCCGCCGAGATCACCGGCGAGCCCGCCGGCTCGACCGCGACGACGCGCAGGTCTGGGTTGCGCTCCTTGAGCACCTCGCCGCAGCCGGTGATCGTGCCGCCGGTGCCGACGCCCGCGACGAGCACGTCGACCGCGCCGTCGGTGTCGCGCCAGATCTCCGGGCCGGTCGTGCGGCGGTGGATCTCCGGGTTGGCCGGGTTCGAGAACTGGTCGGGCAGGAAAGCCGGTGGCCGCGCGTCGGCAATCGCCCGGGCGGCCGCGACCGCCTCGTTCATCCCGCCCATCGACTCGGTGATCTGCACCTCGGCGCCGTACAGCCGCAGCAGGCTCTGGCGCTCGCGGCTCATCCCCTGCGGCAGCGTGAGCACGAGGTCGTAGCCCCGCGCCGCGCAGACGAACGCCAGCGCGATCCCGGTGTTGCCGGTCGTCGCCTCGACGATCGTCGTCCGGCCCGGCTCGATCTCCCCCGCCGCCTCGGCCGCCTCGATCATCGCCACGCCGATCCGGTCCTTGACGCTCCCCGCCGGATTCCCGACCTCGAGCTTCGCGATCAGCTCCGCCCCGCAGTCCGGCGCGATCCGCTCCAACCGCACCAGCGGCGTGTTCCCGATCAGGTCGGCAGGGTTGGACGGAATCTCACCCGCGGAAGGCATCGCGCGAGCCTACCGGGCGGACTAGACTGGTTCGTGGTGAGTGCGAGGCTCTCCTCGTGCAGTAGATGAGGCCCGGCCGTTGGCCGGGCCTCATTTCTTTCGATGGGCGGGGCCGGCGCGCAGCCTGAACACCGGGTCCCCGTAGAAGCCGGGTCAGATGTAATACATCGGCGCGTTCGAGTCGGCCTCGCGCTCGGCGAGGTCGGCGATCGAGGTGGCGCGGAGGGATGCCTTGAGGGCGTTGACGCTCTCGGTCCAGACCTGGTCGGTGGAGCCGGGGCCGGTGCCGAGCTCGCCGTCGAGGAGCTCGGTGACCTCGAGCACGGTGACCTCCGCGGGCGGGCGGGCGAACAGGTAGCCGCCCTTGACGCCGCGCTGGCTCTGCAGGATGCCGGCACGGCGCAGCGTCGCGAACAGGCCCTCGAGGAACTGGACCGGGATCTCGCGCGCCTTGGCGATCTCGCCGATCGGCACCGGCTCGCCCTCGCCGCGACGCGCCAACTCGGTCAGCGCGCGCACCGCGTACGGGGACTTGGTCGAGATCGTGAGCACCCCGGCGAGTGTATTCGGCCGGTCGGGCGCTGGCCATGGCACGAACGCTAGGTTGCGGGCGATGCCGAGCCGGATCCGAGCCGCCCTACCGTTCGCCGCCCCGCTGGCGCTGATGGCGCTGATCTTCGCCTTCTCGGCGATGCCGAGCGACGGCACCGACCACGGGCCGCTGGTCTTCGTCCTGCGCAAGCTCACCCACTTCGGCGAGTACTTCGCGCTCACCCTCCTCTGGTGGTGGGCGCTGCGCACCCAGATCGGGGGTCGCCGGGCGCTACCGATAGCCGTCGCGATCGCGATCGGCTACGCGATCACCGACGAGCTGCACCAGACCTTCGTCGACGGCCGCGTCGGCACCTGGCGCGACGTCCTGATCGACTCCGCCGGCGCACTCACGGCGGCCGCGCTGATCACACGCGCACGCCGGCGTCGGCGCGTCGCGGCCTAGATCCAGCCGCGGCTGGTGGCCGTCAACACCGCTTGGGCGCGGTCGGCGGCGCCGAGCTTCGCGTAGGTGTTGTGCAGGTGGGTCCGCACGGTGCTGGTCGAGAGCTTCCAGCTCGCCGGCGATCTGCTTGTAGACCTTGCCCTCGGCGAGCTTGCGCAGCACGTCGAGCTCGCGCTTGCTGAGCGGGCAGGGGTCGACGTGGCGGCGCGGGCCGCTGTTGCCGTCGGGGCAGTACGGGAACTCGTACATGAGGCTGCGCAGGGCGTCGGGCGTCAGGTCGAGCGCCATCCCGGCGCCGATCAGCTCGTTGCGGTCGATCGCCTCGCCCTGCCCGTAGTGGGCGAGCATGTCGGCGAGCCGGACCATCGCGGCCTGGCCGTCGGCGTCCTCGGAGTGGTGGCGCTCGATGGCCGTCGCGAGCCCGTCCGGCAGCCCCCAGCGGCGCGCGAGCACGCCGCCGACGACGGCATGGTCGACGCCGAGCTCGATCCGCTCGCGGTGGACCCGCTCGCCGGGCGTGCGCGCCTCGCCGTGGATCTGGTCGGGGTAGGCGGGATAGGACTGGACGAGCACGAGCTTGCCGATGTCGTGGACGAGCGCGGCCGTCAGCAGCGAGTCGCGGTTGTCGAAGCCGATCACGCGGGCGATCTTGTCGGCGGCCGCCTGGGTCGCGACGGCGTGGAGGCGGAAGCGCTCCGGCATCACGTCCCAGCCGGGGCTGCGCTCGAAGAAGTCGAAGGTCTGGGCGCGCTGGGCGAGCTGCTCGACGCGCTCGGGGCCGAGCAGCTCGACCGCCTCGCGGATGTCGGCGACCTTGCCGCGGCGCGGGGTCGACATGCCGTTGGCGAGCCGCAGGACGGTCGAGACGAGCGCGACGTCGGACTCGATCGCCTCGACGATCTTGCCGGTCTCGACCGGCACCTCGGTGACGACGCGCAGTACGCGGGTGCGCGACTCTTCGAGCGCCGGGAAGGCCTCGAGCGCCTCGAAGGCGGCCGTCAGGCGGCGGCCGTGGCCCTCGGCGGATCGGCCGATGCCCTTGGCGGCGGCAGCAGGGGTGTTTGAGATGAGCGTCTGCACGCGAATCCTCTTGGCCGGCCCCATGAGGGCCGGTACCCGACCTATCGGCAGCGCGCCGAGGGGCCTTGAGGACCGCGGTCAGGAACGTGCAAGCGCGTCGTCGACGCGCGCGAGCGTCTCGTCGCGGCCGAGTGCCACCACGGACTCGAAGATCCCCGGTGAGATCGTGCTGCCGCTGATCGCCAGCCGCACCGGCTGGAAGACCTCGCGCGGCTTGACCTCCAGCCGCTCGACGACGCCGCGCAGCGCCGCCTCGACGCCCTCGGCGTCGAACGGCTCGGCGGTGGCGAGCGCCTCGCGAGCGGCGGCGAGCCGCTCGGCGGCGCCGTCGCGCATCACCTTCTCCCAGGCCTGCTCGTCGTAGGGCTGGCGCTCGACGAGGAAGCCGGCGAGCGGCCAGAACTCCTCGAGCGTCTGGATCTTGTCCTGGGCCAGCTCGGCGGCCTCGCCGAGCCCCTCGCGGCCGAGCCGCTGCTCGAGCCTGCGCGCCAGCTCGGCCGGCTCCAGCTCGCGCAGGTAGCGGCCGTTCATCCAGCGCAGCTTCTGCTCGTCGAAGACGGCGGGCGACTTCGAGACGCGGCCGAGGTCGAAGCTCTCGACCATCTGCTCGGTCGACATGATCGTCGTCGAGTCGTCGAGCGACCAGCCGAGCAGCGCGATGTAGTTGAGCACGGCCTCGGGCAGGTAGCCGGCGTCGCGCAGCTCCTGGACCGATGCCGCCCCGTGGCGCTTGGACAGCTTCTTGCCGTCGGGGCCGTGCAGCAGCGGCAGGTGGGCGTAGGTCGGCGCCGCGGCGCCGAGCGCCTCCAGCACCAGCAGCTGCTTCGGGGTGTTGGAGAGGTGGTCCTCGCCACGCACGACGTGGGTGATTCCCGCGTCAAGGTCGTCGATCGCGACGGCGAAGTTGTAGAGCACCGATCCGTCGCCGCGGGCGATCACGAGGTCGTCGATGTGGACGTGGTCGAAGCTGGTGTCGCCGCGGATCACGTCGTGGACGACGGTGGCGCCCTCGTCGGGCACGCGCAGGCGGATCGCGCCGTCGCTCTCGGCCTCGCCGCGGAAGCCGCGCCCCGGGTTCGCCTCCTTCCACGCCTTCACGTCGGCGGTGGCCGCGTTGGAGTGGTAGGCGTGCCCGCTCTCGAGCAGCTGCCCGAGCACCTCGCGGTGGCGCTCGGCGCGCTCGGACTGGAAGATCGGGCCCTCGTCGTAGTCGAGTCCGAGCCAGCTCAGCGCGTCGACGATCTGGTCGACGTTCTCCTGGGTGGAGCGCTCCCTGTCGGTATCCTCGATCCGCAGCACGAGGTCGCCCCCGGACCCGCGGGCGACGAGCCAGTTGTAGAGCGCGGTCCGCGCGCCTCCGATGTGGAGGGCGCCGGTGGGCGAAGGAGCGAATCTGACTCGGATGGACACGGGGGCGGCATGCTAATCGGCGCACACGTCTCGACAGCGGGCGGCCTTGTGAAGGCGCACGGTCGCGGGCTCGAAATCGGCGCCGACGCGATCCAGGTCTTCAACCAGTCGCCGCGGATGTGGAAGCCGACGCGCTGGCGCGACGACGACATCGCCGCCTTCCGCGAGCTGATGGTCGACGGGCCGATCGAGTCGATCGTCATCCACGCCGTCTACCTCGTCAACTGCGCATCGAAGGACCCCGAGATCCGGGCGAAGTCGCTCGCCTCGCTGAAGCACTCGCTGCGGATGGGCGACGCGATCGGCGCCGGCGGCGTCGTTCTGCATCCCGGCTCGACGGTCGGCGAGCCGCACGAGGAAGCGCTGAAGCGCGTCGGCGACGCGCTCGGCGAGGCACTCGCGGAGTCGGAGTCCTGCGACCTGCTGCTCGAGGACACCGCCGGCGCGGGCAACACGCTCGGCCGCTCGTTCGACGAGCTGGCGCGGCTGGTCGAGCTGGCCGGCGGCCAGGAGCGGCTCGGCCTCTGCCTCGACTCCTGCCACCTGCTCGCCAGCGGCTACGACGTCCGCACCGCCGACGCGGTCGCGAAGGTGATGGACGAGTGCGAGGCGACGGTCGGCAAGGGCCGGCTGCGCTGCCTGCACGTCAACGACTCGCTGACCCCGCTCGGATCCAACCGCGACCGCCATGCCCCGCTCGGCGAGGGCGAGATCGGCGCGCGCGGTTGCGGCGCGTTCCTGTCGGAGCCGCGCTTCGAGGGGCTGCCGGCGCTGTTCGAGGGGCCCGGGCTCGAGGGCAAGGCCCCGACCGCGGCCGACATCGAGCGCGCGCGCAAGCTGCGCGCGAACGGGCTGCGAGCGCGGGCGCGGCGGCGCAAGTAGGCGCGCCGCGATCGAACACGACACGAACATTGTGTAACAACCGCCGCCGCGCCCTTGTCGCGCGGACACGCGCGAGCTAGCCTGCATATCTGCATGGGGATCGCCACGAACACCGACTTCCGGCGCTGGCTCGAAGGCTACGCCGCGACCCACGAGCGGCTGCACGGCGACTGCCCCGGGGCGCGGACCGGAATCTGCGACGCCTGCGGCGATCCGCTGCCGGAGCCGCCCTCCTCCACCCCGTTCTGCATCGTCTGCCTCGCCGAGCAGTACGGCCGCGACCGCGCTCAGGCGGCGGCGCGGGTCGGCTGCGCGCTGCGGCTGGCGGTCTCCCGCGAGGATGCCATCCCCGTCACCGACGTCCGCGAGGCGGTCGAGCAGGTGCTCGACGACCTACAGCCGGTCGCGTAGGTCGAAGTCGGCCGCCTCGGGCTTGCGGAAGAAGCCACGGTTGACGCAGTCGAACGCGTCGCCATGACCGTCGTAGGCGCGCTCGACCGACGACCGGCAGCGGTCGAGCGGGACGCCGGTCATCTTGACGCCGCCGAAGCCGAGGCGGGTGCTCTGCGCGGCCTCGTAGACGGCGACGTCGATCTCGGCGCGGAAGACCTTGTTCATGCAGCCCATGTAGCGGGCGCCGGTCTCCTCGTCGTCGTAGAGGTAGAGGAACTCGCAGCCACTTTCGATGCAGCCCGCCGGATGCACCACGCGATCGCAGAACGAGCAGCACTGGCGACACTCGTGCCGCTCGCTGAGATTCGGGATCGCCGTCGGTTCCACCCCGCTGAGGGTAGCTGCACCGGCCCAGTGCGACGGCGCCTGGGGCCAGCTGGCCGCTAGGCCGCCAGGGACACGCCGGGCAGGTCGCGCAGCACCGCGAGACAGGCGTGATCCTCGCCGCTGATCTTGTCGCCGAGCTTGAGCGTGCGCTCGCCGACCTGGAGGTGCAGCTCGTGCTCCCCGGGAAACTCGTCGACCACCTGCCGCAGCTCGCCGATCCACGACTCCGGCACCTCGCCCGGCACCGCCAACATGATCCGCTTGACCCTGCTGACCTCAGGCTCCGCTGCGGCCTCGGCGGCGGCCAGCTCGACCTCCTCGGCGGTCGGCTCGAAGGCCGTCACCTCCTGGGCGACCAGCTTGACCTCGCCCGCCTCCTTCTTGTCGACGCGGCCGCGGACGGTGATCACCGAGTCGACCTCGACCTTGTCGGCGTTGTCGGCGTAGACCTTGGCGAAGACGAGCATCTCGACCTGGCCCTCGAGGTCGTCGAGCGTCGCGAACAGCATCGGATCGCCCTTGCGGGTGCGGATCTTCTTGCACTCGGTGATGATCCCGCCGACGGTCACCCACTCCTGGTCCTTGCGATCCGGCAGGTCGGCGATCGAGCAGTCGACCTTGCGCCGCAGCGCGTGGCGGACCTCCTTCAGCGGGTGGCTGGAGAGGAACAGGCCGAGCGTCTCCTTCTCCCAGGCGTTGAGCTCGGGGCGCTCGTCGGGGAGCGCCGGGACGGGCAGGTCGGGCTGACCGGCCGAGGATCCCCCTCCGGCGGACCGGCTCCTCGAGCTCGAAGATCGAGCCCTGGCCGAGCGCGGCGTCCTGCTGCTGCTTCTGGCCCGCGCCCTGGGCCTGCTCGAGCACGGCGAGCATCCCCGTGCGGGTCGCCCCCGTCGAGTCGAGCGCACCGCACTTGATCAGCGCCTCGATCGCCTTCTTGTTGACCGCGCGCACGTCGACGCGGCGGCAGAAGTCCCACAGCGAGGTGAACCGCCCGCCGTCGGTCGCGGGCGACGATGATCGCCTCGACGGCCGCGCCGCCGACCCCCTTGACCGCCTCGAGACCGAAGCGGATGTTGCCGTCGTGGACCTCGAAGTTGTGGCCGGACTCGTTGACGTCGGGCGGCAGCACCTCGATGCCCATGTCCTCGCAGCAGGTCACGAAGAACGGGACCTTGTCCTTGGTCGACATGACCGACGAGATCAGCGCCGCCATGTACTCGGCCGGGTAGTTCGCGCGCAGCCAAGCGGTGCGGTAGGAGATCAGGCCGTAGCAGGCGGCGTGGCTGCGGTTGAACGAGTAGTCGGCCGCGGCCTCGTTGACCGCCCAGAGCTCGGCGATCACGCTCTCCTGGGTGCCTGTCGCGCGCGCGCCCTCGAAGAAGCGCTCCTTCAGGGCGGCCATCGCGTCGCGGTTCTTCTTGCCGATCGCCTTGCGCAGGTCGTCGGCCTCGGCGCCGGAGAAGCCGGCGATCGACTTGGCGATCTGCATCGACTGCTCCTGGTACAGGATCACCGAGTAGGTCGCCTCGGTGATCGGGCGCAGGCGCTCGTCGAGGTAGGTGACGGCATCGGGGTAGCGCTTGTTGCGCGCGTAGGTGTCGATGTGGCGCATCGCGCCCGGGCGGTAGAGCGCGTTGAGCGCAACGAGGTCCTCGAACTCGGTCGGGCGGACCTTGCGCAGGGCGTCGCGCATGCCCTCGGACTCGAACTGGAAGACGCCGATCGAGTCGCCGCGGGCCATCATCTCGTAGGTCTTGACGTCGTCCAGCGGCAGCGACGCCATGTCCGGCTTCGCGCGGCCGGACTCCTCGATGATCCGCAGGCAGTCCTCGATCACGTCGAGGTTGCGCAGGCCGAGGAAGTCCATCTTCAGCAGGCCGAGCTCCTCGACCGGCTTCATCGAGTACTGGGTGACGGTGCGGTAGGCGCGCTCGCCGTCGACCGAGGCGCCGCGGTCCTCCATCAGCTGCAGCGGGACGATGTCGGTCAGCGGCCGGTCGGCGATCACGACCGCGGCGGCGTGGATGCCGGCGTTGCGGACGATCCCCTCGAGTCCCTTGGCGGTGTCGATCACGCGCCGCGCGTCGGGGTCCTGGTCGTAGGCCTTCTTGAACTCCGGCTCCTGCTTGAGGTACTCGTCGAAGGACAGCGAGCGGCCCATCACGGGCTCCGGGATCAGCTTCGCGAGCCGGTCGCCGGTTCCGTAGTCGAGGCCGAGCACGCGCGCCGCGTCGCGGGTGGCGTTGCGCGGCAGCATCTTGCCGAAGGTGATGATCTGGGCGACCGACTCGCGGCCGTACTTCTCGGCGACGTAGCGCATCACGCGCTCGCGGCCCTTGACCGAGAAGTCGATGTCGATATCGGGCATCGACACGCGCTCGGGGTTGAGGAAGCGCTCGAACAGCAGGCCGTAGGCGATCGGGTCGACCTCGGTGATGTTCAGGCAGTAGGAGACGATCGAGCCGGCCGCCGAGCCACGGCCCGGGCCGACCGCGATGCCCGAGTCCTTCGAGTACTTGACGAAGTCCCAGACGATCAGGAAGTAGGCGTCGAAGCCCATCCGGCCGATCACCTCGAGCTCCATGTCGAGGCGCTCCATCGCCTCGGCCGGGACCGGGTCGCCGTAGCGTTGGCGCAGCCCCTCCTCGGCGAGCCGGCGCAGGTACTGGCCCTCGGGCTCGCCGTTCGGCGTCGGGTAGCTGGGGATCAGCATCTTGCCGAGCTCGATGTCGACCTGGCAGCGCTCGGCGATCTCCAGCGTCGTCGGGACGGCGTCCGGCCAGGCGGAGAACTGCTCCACCATCTCGGCCGACTCCTTGAGGTAGAACTCGTTGGTGTCGAAGGTCAGCTTCGGCTCGGCGAGCGTGCTCTTGGTCTGGACGCAGAGCAGCGCCGAGTGGTTGTCGTAGTCCTCGCGGCCGAGGTAGTGGACGTCGCCGGTCGCGACCAGCGGCCGGCCGACCTCGCGGGCGATCTGGACGATCCCCTCGTTGGCCTTGTCCTGCTCGGCGATGCCGTTCTTCTGGACCTCGAAGTAGACGTTCTCCGCGCCGAAGACCTGCATCAGCTCGTCGGCGTGAGCGCGCGCCTCGGCCGGGTTGTCGGCGATCAGCCGCTGGCAGAAGCGCGACGCCAGGCAGCCGGTGAGCGCGATCACGCCCTTGCCGTAGCGGTCGAGCAGCTCCATGTCGACGTTCGCCTTGCCGCGCTTGTAGCCCTCGAGGAAGCCGGCGGAGGTCAGCTTGACGAGGTTGCGGAACCCCTCGTCGTCGGCGGCGAGCAGCGTCAGGTGGTTGCGCTCGTAGCGCGTCTTCTCGGTCTTGCGATCGTCGACGTAGTAGGCCTCGAGGCCGATGATCGGCTTGATCCCGTGCTTCTTGCAGGCCTTGTAGTGCTCGACCGCGCCGTTCATCACGCCGTGGTCGGTCAGTCCCAGCGCCGGCTGTCCGTAGGCCGCCGCGCGCTCCGCGAGCTTGTCGATCTTGGCGGCCCCGTCGAGCAGCGAGTACTCGGAGTGGACGTGGAGGTGGGCGCAGGTCACGGGACGCCGAATATACGCACGCGACAAGACGGCTCCGAACCGTTACAGAAGACCCCCCGCTCTTTGCGGAAAGGTGCTTAATCGTCGCTCGAAGCTACGTCCGCGGCTCAGATCGCCTGCGCGGTCCAATCGACGCTGCGAGTGCAGTCCAGCACGGTCTCCTCGCCGTCGCGGATCACATCGCGGCGGGTAAACCCGCCCTGGGCGCGCCCACCCGGCAAGAACTTCCCGTACGCCTCTGCGTCGACCCGCTTGGGCAGCACGGCCTCGCTCGCCGGCAGGAGCCCACCGAGCCGCGGCCTGGAGAAGAGCGCCGTCGTGTGGAACGTCCAGCGCTTCCCGAAGCGGGACCCTCCGCTCAGTGGCATCGGCCCCTGCGCGAAGTTCTTGCCGATGCCGCAGTCGCTCGCGGCGCTGTCGACGCGGACGATCACGGAGCGGGAACGGCGCCAGAGAGCAACCTGCATCCCGTCCGACGTCTCCCCCAGGTACTCGACGGCTCCGGTCGGAGCCAGCGGCAGCGGGGGGAGCACGGTGGCGTCGCGCGGCTCGGATAGCCCGAGCGTGCCGTTCACGAAGCCGACGGCCATGGCAGCCAGAATCGCTCCGCCGGACGCGATCGCCACTCTGCGCCGTGACGATTCGACCCGACGAGGCTGTTCCGCCTCAGGGGCGGCGGGCGCCCGCCGCCGGAATCCGCTTGAGCTACTCGTCGTCGTCGCCGGAGGCGAGGGCGATGCCGGCGGCGACGATGGCCGCGACGATGCCCGCGGCGATCAGCTTGGAGCGGTTGCGGCCTAGCTTGCGCTTGGCGACGCGGGAGCCGATCTGCCAGACGATCCAACCGAGGACGCTGTAGCCCTTCGAACTCATCGTCGGGCTGTTACCCGTCCTTGCGATTCCGAATCCCGTGCGCCATCCGCGACTGGAGCGTCCAGAGCTCGATGAAGCCGGGGCTCGACTGCTGCGAGAAGAGGCCGCCGGACTCGCCGAAGCCGGCGAGCGCCTCGTCGTAGAGGGCGTTGGGCGAGCTGCGCGCGACGACCTGGGCGCGGCCCTTGAAGAGCCGGACGGTGATCTCGCCCGTGCACTGCTCGTTGACCGAGTCCATGTAGGCGTCGAGGTTCTCGCGCAGCGGCTCGTACCAGAGACCGGCGTAGACGAGGAACGCCCACTGCTCGTCGAGCGAGCGCTTGAAGCGGTTCTGGTGGATCGTGCCGACCAGCTTCTCCAGCTCCTGATGGGCCGGCAGGATCACCGCGGCGGCGGGCACCTCGTAGAGGTCGCGCACCTTCAGCCCGACGATCCGGTCCTCGATGTGGTCGACGGTCCCGACGCCGTGGCGCGAGGCGATCTCGGCCGTGCGGTCGATCAGCTCGACGAGGCCGAGCCGCTCGCCGTCGAGCGACACCGGGCAGCCGCGCTCGAAGCCGATGACCAGGTCCTGCGGCTCGTCGGGCGCCTGGCGCGGATCGGCGACGAGCTCGAAGACGTCGTCGCGCGGCGGCTCGCCGAGATCCTCGATCGGGCCGCCCTCCGACGAGCGGCCCCAGATGTTGTCGTCGATCGAGTACGGCGGCGCCTCGGTCCCTCCCTTGACGGGGATCCCGTGCTCGCGGGCGTAGGCGATCTCCTCCTCGCGGCCCATCTTCCAGTTGCGCACCGGCGCGACGATCTTCATCTCGGGCGCGTAGGCGAGCACCGCCGAGTCGATCCGCACCTGGTCGTTGCCCTTGCCGGTGCAGCCGTGGGCGACGGCGTCGCAGCCGTGCTCGCGCGCCTTCTCGACCGCGACCTTCGCGATCAGCGGCCGGCCCAGCGCGGTGAACAGCGGATAGCCGCCGCCGTAGAGCGCGTTCGCCTTGATCGCCGGCAGGACGTAGTCGCGCGCGAACTCCTCGCGCGCGTCGACGATCTCGCAGGCCAGCGCGCCGAGGTCGAGCGCCTTGCCGCGCACGACGTCGTAGTTCTCGCCGGGCTGGCCGAGGTTCAGGCACAGCGCGACCACCTCGGCGCCGTAGTGGTCCTGGATCCACTTCAGCATCACCGACGTGTCGAGACCGCCCGAGTAGAGCAGCAGCACCCGCTTCACGTCGCCGGGACCGGCCTCGTAGGAGCCGAGCTGGGTGGTGTCGTCGTCCTGATCGCTCATCGGCCGCGCAAACTACCTCAGAGCGCCGCGCCGACGCGCGCGACGGCCTCGTCGATCTCGGCGTCGGACACCGTCAGCGGCGGGAGCAGGCGGATCGTGTCGGGCCCGGTGGCGTTGACGACGAGCCGCTGCTCGGCCAGCAGGCGGGCGGCGAGTGCCGGGGCCGTCGTCGCAGCGGAAGCCGACCATCAGGCCGCGGCCGCGGACCTCGAGGCCGAGCGCGATCGAGCCCGGTCTGCAGGCGATCGCCCTTGCGGATCGACATCGGCGAGGAACGCCGGGTCGTCGACGACGTCGAGCACCGCGTGGGCGGCGGCCGCGCACGACCGGGCCGCCGGCGAACGTCGAGCCGTGGTCGCCGCGCTGGAAGGTCCCGGCGACCTCGGGCGTGGTGACGCAGGCGCCGATCGGCAGCCCGCCGCCGAGGCCCTTGGCGACCGTCATGACGTCGGGCCGCACGCCGAGCTGCTGCCACGCCCACATGCTCCCGGTCCGCCCCATCCCGCACTGGATCTCGTCGAAGATCAGCAGCGCGCCGTGGCGGTCGCAGGCCTCGCGCGCCGCCGCGCAGCGTCTCCTCGGACAGCGGATGGATGCCGGACTCGCCCTGGATCGGCTCCAGCAGCACCGCCGCGGTGTCGCCGTCGACCGCGTCGGCGATCGCCGCGCCGTCGTCGCGTGCGACGACCGAGAAGCCCGGCACCAGCGGCGCGAACGGCGCCTGCTTGGCCTCCTGCGGCGTCGCCGACAGCGCGCCCATCGTGCGACCGTGGAAGCCCCCCTCCATCACCACGAAATTGCCGCCGGCGCGGTGGCGCCGCGCGAGCTTGAGCGCGCACTCGACCGCCTCTGTGCCGGAGTTGCAGAGGAACGCCTTGCCGCCCAGCGACCCTGCGGTCAACCGCTCGGCGAGCCGGATCCCCGGCTCGGTGTAGAAGAGGTTGCCGACGTGCATCAGCCGCGCGGCCTGCTCGCTGACCGCGGCGACGAGCGACGGGTGGCAGTGGCCGATCTGGACGACCGAGATGCCCGACAGGAAGTCGAGGTACTCGGCGCCCTCGTCGTCCCACAGCCGCGTGCCCTCGCCGCGGACGAACTCGACCGGGTTGCGAGCGTAGGTGCCGATGACCGCGTCGGCGTCGATCCGCTGGAGGTCGGAGAGGGTCATCGGAAGGTCACCGGAACAGCTTCGTGCCGATGCCCTTGTCGGTGAACAGCTCGAGCAGCAGCGAGTGCGGCCGCCGCCCGTCGACGATGTGCGCGTTCGGGACGCCGCCCTCGAGCGCCGCGACGCAGGCTTCGAGCTTCGGCCGCATCCCGCCCTGGATGCCCCCGATCCGCTGCTTGACCTCCTCGAGCGTCGCCTGGGCGATCAGCGAGCCCTCGTCGGCGGGGTCCTCGAGCCAGCCGACGACGTCGGTCAGGAAGATCGCCTTCGAGGCGCCGAGCGCGGCGGCGACGGCCGCGGCCGCCGTGTCGGCATTGATGTTGTACGAGTTGCCCTCGGCGTCGGCCCCGACCGAGGCGACGACCGGGATGTAGTCGGCGGCGACGTGGCGCAGGACGTCGACGTCGACGCGCTCGATCTCGCCGACGAAGCCGATGTCGACCTTGCCCGCGAGCTGCTTGCGCGCGGTGAACAGGCCGCCGTCGTCGCCGCAGAGCCCGACCGCCGGCTGGCCGTGGCGGTTCAGCCGCAGCACGATGTCCTTGTTCTGCTTGCCGACCAGCACCATCTTCGCGACCTCGACCGTCGCGGCGTCGGAGACGCGCAGCCCGTCGACGAACTCGACCTTCATGCCGAGCCGCTCCATGTACGCGGTGATGTCGGGACCGCCGCCGTGGACGACGACGGGGTTCATCCCGACGTACTTGAGCAGGACCACGTCGCGCGCGAACTCCTCCTTGAGCGCGTCGTCGATCATCGCCGCGCCGCCGTACTTGATCACGACCGTGCGGCCGTGGAAGTCGCGGATGTAGGGCAGGGCCTCTAGAAGGGTCTCGACGTCGCGCATCAGGTTCTCCCCACCGTCAGGTGCTGTACTCGCTGTTGATCGTCACGTACTCGTGGGTCAGGTCGCTGAAGAAGACCTCGGTCTCGCCGCCCTCGCCGGGCAGCGCCAGCTCGATCTCCACCTCGCGGGACTCGACCGCCCGCTCGAGCGCCCGCCAGGTCTCGCCGTCGAGGTCGAGAACGACTCCCGCCGAGGCGACCTGGATCCCCTCGATCGCGAGGTCGACGACGAACGGGGCGCCGGCGCCGAGTGCTTGGCCGACCGACTGCAGGATCCGGCCGAAGTTGGGGTCCGCCCCGAGCAGCGCCGACTTGACCAGCGGCGAGTCGGCCACGGCGCGCGCGACCGGGTCGACCACGTCGTCGGCGCCGCGCACGACGACCCGCCCGACGCGCGTCGCGCCCTCGCCGTCGGCGACCATCTCGAGCGCGAGCTGACGCATCAGCGCGTCCAGCGCCTCGCCGAACCGCCAGCTCGTCGGGCGACTCCGGCGCGATCCGCACGCCCGAAGCGCCGTTGGCGAACGCGATCACCGTGTCGGAGGTCGACAGCTGCCCGTCGACCGAGATCCGGTCGAACGAGCGCTTGACGCAGACGCCGGTCAGCAGGTCGAGCGTCTCGTGCGCCAGCTCGGCGTCGGTCTCGACGAAGCAGAACATCGTCGCGAAGCGCGGCGAGATCATTCCCGCCCCCTTCGCCTGGCCGGCGAGCCGCACGACGCCGCCGGACGGCAGCGCGACCTCGAGGCAGGCCCGCTTCGGGCCCTTGTCGGTGGTCAGGATCGCCTGGCAGAAGTCGTCGCTGTCGTCGCCGAGCACCGTCGGCGCAGGCCTGGGCGCCGGCGAGCAGAGCGTCGCGCGGCAGCTCGCGGCCGATCACGCCGGTCGACGCGAGGCCGACCAGCTCCGGCTCGATCCCCAGCGCGGCGGCCGCCGCCGCCTGCGAGGCGCGCGCCGTCTCCAGCCCGCGCGAGCCGTCGGCGACGTTCGAGTTGCCGGAGTTGGCGAGCACCGCGCGCAGGCCGTCGAGCCGCGCCTCGCTGGTCACGGCGATCGGCGCTCCGACGAGCGCGTTGTCGCAGAAGCGAACCGCCGAGACGGTCGCCTCGGAGTCGGACACGAGCAGCCCGACGTCGAGCGCGCGCCGGACCGCTCGCCGGCGTCGCCTTGATCCCGGCATGGACGCCGGCGGCGCGGAAGCCCTGGCGGCAGCGCGTCCGGGTCCAGCTCGCGCACCTGCTCCGGCCGCTGCACCCAGCGCGAGCGGAAGAAGCCTTCGGCCTCGACCGGCGCTCACAGGAGGCCCGCCGTCTCGTCAGCCCCGAGCATCAGGTTGAGGCACTGGACCGCCTGGCCGGCGGCGCCCTTCCAGAGGTTGTCGATCGCCGCGAAGACGAGCACCCGGCCGGTCGCCGGCTCGACGGTCGCGTGGATCCGGCAGAGGTTGGTCTCGCGCACGTCGCGCACGCCCGGCGGCGCGTCGGCCAGCTCGACGAACGGCTCGTCGCCGTAGGCGGCCTTGAACACGCTCGTGGACGACGTCGACGCTCAGCGGCTCCTTCGGCGTCACGTAGCAGCTCGCCAGCAGCCCCTGGTCGAGCGGCAGCAGGTGCGGCGTGAAGGTGATCGGCAGCCCGTCGGGCAGCTCCTGGTCGAGCTCGGCGCGGTGGCGATGGCCCTCGACCTTGTACGGCGTCACGTTCTCGTCGGCGGCGACGAAGTGCGTCGTGGCGGTCGCCTCGCGCCCGGCGCCGGAGACGCCCGACTTGGCGTCGACGATCACGTCGGCGGCCAGCTCGCGCAGCGGCCAGAGGCCCAGCAGCGACGCCGTCGGGTAGCAGCCCGGCGCGCCGACCAGCTCGGCGTCGGCGATCGCTTCGCGGTGGCCCAGCTCGGGCAGGCCGTAGACCGCCTCGCCGAGCAGCTCGGGCGCCTCGTGCGGCTGGTACTCGCGCTCGTAGAGCGTCCTGGGAGAGCCGGAAGTCGGCCGACAGGTCGACGACCTTGACGCCGCGCGCGCGCAGCTCGCGCACGACCGGCGCGGCCGCCTTGTGCGGGTACGCGACGATCGCCGCGTCGGCCGCGTCGGCGATCCGGTCGGCGTCGAACTCGTCCATCGTGCGGTCGACGCGGTGGCGCGGGTAGACGTCGCTCAGCCGCCGGCCGGCGTCGCTGCGCGCTGTCAGGGCGGTCAGCTCGAGCGCCGGGTGGCGGTCGACGATCGACGCGGCGACCGCGCCGCCGAAGCCGGCCGCGCCGACGATCGCGATTCTCGGATCAGCCACGGATCTGTCCTCCGATCTCGCCGAGCGCCGCGACGATCGCCGCGCGTCGCTCGGTCACCTCGTCCTCGGTCAACGTCCGGTCGGGCGCGCGGAACTCGAGCCGCAGCGCCAGCGAGCGCTTGCCCTCCCCCACCTGCTCGCCCTCGTAGACGTCGAAGACGGCGGCCGAGGCGAGCAGGTCGCCGCCGGCGCCGCGTACGGCGTCCTCGATGGCGGCCGCACTGACGTCGGTCGCCGCTACGACCGCGATGTCCTGCAGCACCGCCGGGAAGCTCGTCACGTCCTCGTAGGGCGCGAGCGCGCCCTCGGTCAGCTCGGCGAGCACGTCGAGGTCGAGCTCGAACGCCGCGACGCCGCCGTCGGACGCCGCGTCTAGATCCCACTCGCGCGCGACGAGCGGGTGCAGCTCGCCGATCCAGCCGACGTCGACCAGCGCCGCGTCGGCTCCGGTCCCCGTGGAGACGAGCGCCCGCGCCGCGCGGCCGGGATGCAGGTACGGCAGGTCGGCGGTCGCCTCGACGCTCAGCTCCAGCCCGGCCACCGCGAGCAGCGCCTCGACATAGCCCTTGGCGGCGAAGAAGTCGGCGGCGCCGGCGGGGCTGCGCCACGAAGCGGGCGCCGACTCGGTCAGCAGGCCGGCGAGATGGTGGCGCTCGTTGGCCGGCGCCGCTCCCTCGGGACTGCCGTGCGGCGCGGTCAGGTCGCCGCCGGGCCCGTAGACGTGGGCCGACTCGAACAGCGCGACCCCGGCGGCGCCGTGGGCGGCGTTGCGCCGCGCGGCGTCGAGCAGGCCGGGCAGCAGCAACGGCCGCATCACGGAGTGGTCCTCGCTGAGCGGGTTCGCCAGCCTCAGGACGTCGGCGCCGGCCAGCCGCAGCTTCGCGAGCGTGTCGGGAGCGGTGAAGCTCCAGCCGACGATCTCGTCCATGCCGCGGTCGCGCAGCGCGTCCTCGAGCCGCCGCCGCAGCCGCTGCGCGTGGGTCAGCCGCCCGACGGCGTGCTCGCGCGCCGGCAGCGTCGTCGGCAGCTTGTCGAGGCCGTAGATCCGCGCGATCTCCTCGATCAGGTCGGCCGGGCGCTGGACGTCGGCGTCGCGCCACGGCGGAACGGTCACGGCGAGCGATCCCGCCGGACCGTCGTCGGACGCGCCGCTGCCGGGAGACCGGCCGACCGGCACGCTGGCGAACCCGAGGCTGCCGAGGATCTCGGCGACCCGCTCGACGTCGATCCACACGCCGAGCATCGCGGCGACGCGATCGAGGCTCAGCTCGACGACGCGCGGCGGGCGCGGATCGGGATAGGCGTCGATCGTCCCGGGCACCAGCCGCGCCCCGGCCAGCTCGACCATCAGCCGCGCGGCGAGCCGCTGGGCGGCGAGCGCCTGGTCGGGATGGAGCTGCTTCTCGAAGCGCGTCGATGCCTCCGACCGCAGGCCGAGCGCCTTCGACGTCTTGAGCACGTTCGGCCCGGCCCACGTCGCGGCCTCCATCAGCACGCGCGTGGTCCGCTCGGACACCTCGGAGATCTGGCCGCCCATGATCCCGGCGATCCCCGACGGGCCCTCGCCGTCGCAGACGAGCGCCATCGAGGAGTCGAAGCTGCGCTCGACGTCGTCGAGCGTGGTCATCGTCTCGCCGTCGGCCGCCCGGCGCACGACGATCTTGGCGCCCCGCACCTCGTCGAGGTCGAACGCGTGCATCGGCTGGCCGGTCAGCAGCATCACGTAGTTGGTGATGTCGACGACGTTGTCGATCGGCCGCTGGCCGGCGGCGATCAGCCGCTGGCGCAGCCAGAGCGGCGACGGGCCGATCTTCACGTCCTCGAACACGCGCGCGGTGAAGCGCAGGCAGACGTCGGGGTCGGCGATCTCGACGCTCGCGTGGTCCTCGACGCGGTCGGAGCCGCTCGGCTCGGCGTCGGCGTCAGCCGGGTCGGCCGCGAGCGGCGCCCCGGTCGCGGCGTGGACCTCGCGTGCGATCCCGTAGACCGAGAGGCAGTCGGGCCGGTTCGGCGTGATCTCCAGCTCGAGCACCTCGTCGGCGATCGGCACGACCTCGGCCAGCGGCGTGCCGGCGGCGAGCGCGTCGTCGAGCACCATGATGCCCTTGTGCTGGTCCCCGAGGCCGAGCTCGTCCTCGGCGCAGATCATCCCGTGCGACTCGACGCCGCGCAGCTTCGCCTTGCCGAGCTTCGTGCCGTTCGGCAGCACCGCTCCGGGCAGCGCGACCGGCACCGTCTGGCCGGCGGCGACGTTCGGCGCGCCGCAGACGATCGTGCTCGGCTCGCCCGCCGCCGACGTCGACCTGGCAGACCTTCAGCCGGTCGGCGTCGGGATGCTGCTCGGCCGCCAGCACCTTGCCGACGACGAAGTTCTCGCCCGATGGCACGCCGACCTGCTCGATCCGCTCCAGCTCGGTACCGGTCAGGTCGAGCCGCTCGGCGATCTCGACCGCGGTCAGGCCCGGGTCGCAGTACTCGCGCAGCCACGCGTACGGGATCCTCATGAGCCGAACTGCTCCAGGAAGCGGACGTCGTTGTCGAAGAACAGCCGCAGGTCCGGCACGCCGTGGCGCAGCATCGCGATCCGCTCGATGCCCATCCCGAAGGCGAAGCCCTGCACCTTGCTCGGGGTCGTAGCCGTTGCCGGCGACGAAGCCGAGCACGTTCGGGTCGACCATCCCCGAGCCGAGGATCTCGATCCAGCCCGACCCCTTGCAGAGGTTGCAGTGCGAGCCGTCGGCGAGGTATCCCTTGCCGCTGCACTTGAAGCAGGAGACGTCGACCTCGACGCTCGGCTCGGTGAACGGGAAGTAGTGCGGCCGCAGCCGGATCTCGCGCTCGCGCGCCGAAGATCGCCCGCACGAACTCGAGCAGCACGCCCTGGAGGTCGCCGAGCGTGATGTCGACGTCGATCGCCAGCCCCTCGATCTGGTGGAACATCGGGGTGTGAGTCGCGTCGTGGTCGCGGCGGTAGACCTTGCCGGGGACGACGATGTAGATCGGCGGCTCCTGCTGCTCCATCGCGCGCACCTGCATCGGCGAGGTGTGCGTCCGCAGCAGGACGTCGTCGGAGAAGTAGAAGGTGTCCTGGAGCATCCGCGCCGGGTGGCCGGCCGGATGGTTGAGGGCGGTGAAGTTGTAGTAGTCGAACTCGACCTCGGGACCCTCGGCGACGGTGAAGCCGAGCCCGAGGAAGACGTCCTCGATCTCGCGCCGGGTCTCGGTGATCAGGTGCAGGTGGCCCGCCTTGCGCGGCGGGTCGCCGGGCAGCGTGACGTCGATCGCGTCGGAGCGCAGCCGCTCGTCCAGCTCGGCGGCGTCGAGCGCCGCGACGCGGCTCGTCCAGCTGCGCCTCGAGCGCCTGCTTGACCTGGTTGCCGCCCTTGCCGACGGGACCGCGCTGCTCCGGCGGCAGGTCCTTGATCGAGCGCAGCATCAGCGGCAGCTCCGCCTTGCGGCCGAGGTACTGGACGCGCAGCGCCTCGAGCTCCGCCGCCGTCGCGGCCGCGGCGATCGCAGCCTCGGCCTCGGCGCGGATCTCCTGCAGGCGGGCCGGGGCGTCAGACATGGACGGCCATCCTATTCCCGCTCGTAGAGGCCGATCGTCGCCGCCATCGCGACGTTGAGCGACTCCGGACCGTCGGCGGCGATCGGGATCTGCGCGACGGCGTCGGCGGCCGCGAGCAGCTCCTCGGGCAGCCCCGCCCGCTCGGCGCCGACGCAGAGCACGACCGGCGCCTGCACCGCCGCGACCGCGTCCGCGAGCGGAGGTGTCGGCGCCCCCGTCGAGCGCGAGCGTCGAGCCGGTGCAGCTCGTCGAACGGCGGCCCGCGCCGGCGGCCGCGCGAAGATCGAGCCCATGCTCGCGCGCACGGCCTTGGGCGCCGTACGGGTCGGCGCAGCCGGGGCCGAGCACGACCGGCCCGTCGCAGAGCGCGTGCGCCGTCGCGGATGACCGTGCCGACGTTGCCGGGGTCGCCGACGCCGTGCAGGTAGACCGAGACGTCCCCGCGCGGCTCGGCGGCCAGCGCTGCCGGTAGACGCCGATCACCCGCGTCCCCGAGCCGAGCGCGCTGACCCGGTCGAGCAGCTCCGGCTCGACGTCCTCGCCGGACCGCAGCAGGATCTCCGGCGTCCAGCCCGCCGCCTCGGCGGCGGCGATCAGGTCCTCGCCCTCCGCCGCGAACAGCCCGGTCGCGTCCCGCTCCTTCTTGCGCTGGAGCTTGCGGATCTGCTTGAGCTGCTGCGTTGTCTCTGGATGTGATCACGGAAATAACGTGTCCTAGAACGAGAAAGGGCGCCACAGTGGGCGCCCCGGGAAGCTCGTCCGACCGTTACCTGGAATCAGGCAGCGGCCGCCTCCCGGGCGGTCTCGGCAAAACGTCGGAACGTCTCGGGGTCGCGCACGGCGATGTCGGCGAGCACCTTGCGGTCGAGCTCGACGCCGGCCAGCTTGAGGCCGTGCATGAACGGCCGTAGGTCATGCCCTCGCGACGCGCGGCGGCGTTGATGCGCTGGATCCAGAGGCGACGGAAGTCGCGCTTCTTGTTGCGCCGATCGCGGTAGGCGTAGCTGTCGGCCTTGAGCAGCGGCCTCCTTGGCCCGCTTGTAGCTCGAGTTGCGCCTGACCGCGGTAGCCCTTGGTCCGCTCGAGCGTCGCGCGACGCTTCTTCTTGCGCGTGCAGTGAGCGCTTGACGCGAGCCACTAGCCGATCATCCCCTTGACGCGCGCCTCGTCCGCCTTAGCGACGACGACCGGGCGTCCGAGCCGGCGCTTGCGCCTCGGCGCTCTTCTTCTCGAGGATGTGGCTGGTCATGCCGTGGCGAGCCTTCAGCTTGCCGCTGCCGGTCTTCTTGAAGCGCTTCTTAGCGCCGGAATGTGACTTCATCTTGGGCATGACGCGACGCGGTATCTAAGCAGACTGCGACGGCTCACCGTCGGCGGCCCCGTCAGTGGCCCCGTCAGTGGCCCCGTCGGCCGCCGCATCCTCGGCCGGCTTCTTGGGGATCGGCGACAGCAGCATCGTCATGTTGCGCCCGTCCTGGATCGGCCGCTGATCGATCACGCCAAGCTCGGCGACGTCCTCGGCAAGCCGCATCAGCAGTGCCACCCCGCGCTCGGGATGGGTCTGCTCGCGACCGCGGAACATGATCGTCACCTTGACCCGGTCGTCGCCGGACAGGAAGCGGACGACGTGGTTCTTCTTCGTCTCGTAGTCGTTGTCCGCGATCTTCGGCCGCAGCTTGATCTCGCGCACGTTGACCTGCTTCTGGTGCTTGCGCGCGGCCTTGGCCTTCTGCTCCTGCTCGTACTTGTACTTCGAGTAGTCGAGCACGCGACACACCGGCGGGCGCGCGTCGGCGGCGACCTCGACCAGGTCGAGGTCGCGCTCGCGGGCATAGGCGAGCGCCTTGGCGATCTCCAGGACGCCGACCTGCTCGCCGTCCTCGCCGATCAGCCGCACCTCGCGAACGCGGATGCGCTCGTTGATGCGAGTGTCGTCCCGATCCGGAGGACGCCGATCGAACCTGCGCGGAACAGGCACTACGCGCTGGCTCGGCTAGACGTCAAAGATGAGAGGGAGTCGGGAGCGGGCACAGGGAGCGTCAACGGCTGTGAGTGCTCGTGATGGTGGTCGTGCCCGTCATTCGTCGGCGAGTATAGCGCCGCCCGGCAGGTGCGCAGGCATCAACGGCGCACCGGCACGGCGATGCGCCGTACCGCCCCGTTGCCGTAGGCGTCGCTCACCGGGATCGCCAGCCGAGTCGCGACCCGCGATCCCCGGCTCAGCGCCCGCTGAACCGCCGCCGCCTGCCGTGCCCGCAGCGGCACCGCGATCGTCCGGTAGCGCCCCGCGCCGACCTTCGCGCTGCGCAACCGCCCGGTAGCCAGCGGGCGACCGCGACCGCCGCGCAGGACCCGCACCCGCACTCCCAACGTGCAGGCCTCGTCGCAGCCGACCCGGACGCGCAGCCGCCGGCCGACCAGCCGGGCGTGCCTGGGCCGCACCGCCACGGTCGGCGCGCGGGCGTCCTGGCACGGCGGGTCGAGACGGTCGCGGCGCCGGTCGTCGCGCACCGCGACCATGACAGCGAAGCCGCCGCCCGCGCACTGCTGCTCCCACGAGCCGATCGCGCGGCCATGCTCGTTGACGGCGAAGGCCGGCGTGTACACCGCCCCGGGAGGTCCCGGGACGCCCAGTGGCGCGCCCGCCTCGACGGTCCCGTCGGCCCCGAGCACGGCGGCCATGACGCGGCTGCGAGTTCCCGGCCCGTACGACCCGCCGGGACCGTCGAGCGTCGTGGTCTCGATCCACCAGACCAAGCCGAAGCCGCTCGGAGCGGACACGAGCCCTGACGGTTGAGCGTCGATGGCACCCGGCACCTGAATCGTCGGTCCGAGCCTGCCGTCGGGCGCGCGAATCGCGCGACGGACCTTGGTCCCCTCGGTCCAGACAGCGAACGTCCGGCCGTCCTCCTGCGTCTCAACCTCGAGCCAGGCCGCGCTCACCGGGATCGGCAGCCGCCGCGCGTTCCCGAAGGAACCGCCGGGAGGCCGGACGAACTCGTAGACCTGGTAGTCGCGGTTCTTGGGCTCCGAGCTGCGGTCAGCGGCGTCGATGGCAAGGACCCCGCCCGCACCGTCGATCGTCACGTCGGCCCGGTAGCTGAAAAAGCCTGAGATCGTCTCGGGTCCGCCGAAGCTCGCTCCTGCGGGCCGGTAGAAGACCTCGCCGCGCGAGTCGAGGCAGTTGGTCGCGACGACCGCGTCGCCGCGCAGGTTGACGTCCAGCCGGGGCGCGCACTCGCGCCCCGGCTGACCCAGCTCGACGGCGGCGACGGTTCCGGACGGCGAGACGGTTGCCGCGTGGACCCGGCTCGGGCGGAAGTCGGGAGTCCACGCTCCCGCTCCGGTCGCGGACACCCAGACGACCGTCGCCACCCCGGACCCGTCGACCTCGACCTGGGGCGGCCGGATCTCGAGGCCCGCCACCTCGAGCGCCACCTTCACGGGCCTCGGATGGTCCGATGGGGACGTCGGCGAGGGACCCGGGGCCGAGTAGAGAGTCAGATCGAGCTGGCTGCCATCGACCGTCGCGATCGCCAGCGCGCCGGCGGGATTGCCTGCCACGGCCGGCGCGGTCCTGCCCAGTGGGTAACCAGGCTCGAAGAACGTCGAGCGAGCTCCCGGGGCGCGCACGTACAGCTTCGCCGTCGTGCCCAGGCTGCGTCCTGAGTACCCGCCCGCCGAGACGACCGTCGACTTGCCGGACGCATCGATAGCAACTCTTGGCTCCGGATAGCCGCGGACTGGCGTCAACGTCTGGACCGGCTGCCACTCGAATGCCGCGGCTGGCGCCGCGACCAGTGTCGTGAGCAGCAGTGCGAGCGGAACGATGCTGCGAGCCTTCAAGGGGAACCCTCCCGTCGAATCTGTCCAAGACCGCCGCCAGCTGGCGGCGCACACCCACCTAACTCCGCGCCGCGACCTCCGATGCGGTCCGCTCGGTGAACTCGGCGACGGTCATCGATCCGAGGTCGCCCTCGCCGTGGCGGCGCACGGACACGTTGCCGGCCTCGGCCTCCTTGTCGCCGACGATCAGCATGTAGGGCGCCTTGCGCAGCTCGCCCTCGCGGATCTTCTTGCCGACCGACTCGGTGCGCGCGTCGACGTCGACGCGCAGGCCGGATCCGCGTAGCTCGGCGGCGACCGTCTCGGCGTACTCGACGTGACGGTCGGAGATCGGCAGGACGCGCACCTGCTCGGGCGCGAGCCAGAGCGGGAAGTCGCCGGCGAAGTGCTCGATCAGGATGCCGATGAAGCGCTCCATGCTGCCGAACAGCGCGCGGTGGATCATCACCGGGCGGTGCTCGGCGTTGTCGGCGCCGGTGTAGGTCAGGCCGAACCGCTCGGGCAGGACGTAGTCGAGCTGGACGGTGCCGAGCTGCCACTGGCGGCCGATGGAGTCGGGGACGAGGAAGTCGATCTTCGGGCCGTAGAAGGCGCCTCGCCGGGGTTCACCTCGTAGGGCGAGGCCGCGGTCGTCGAGCGCCTTCTGGAGCGCGGCCTCGGCGCGGTCCCACATCTCCTCGCTGCCGACGCGCTTGTCGGGGCGCGTCGAGAGCTCCAGCCGCGGCTCGAAGCCGAAGACGTCGTAGATCGTAGAAGCCGAAGTCGAGGCAGCGCTGGACCTCCTCCGGGACCTGCTCCTCGGTGCAGAAGAGGTGGGCGTCGTCCTGGGTGAAGTCGCGGACGCGCATCAGGCCGTGGAGCGTCCGCGACTGCTCGTAGCGGTAGACGGTGCCGAACTCGGAGAGCGGACCGGCAGGTCGCGGTAGCAGCGGCGCTCGGCCGCGTAGATCTGGATGTGGTGCGGGCAGTTCATCGGCTTCAGGCCCATCGTGCGGCCCTCGACCTCGGTGAAGTACATGTTCTCGCGGTAGACGTGCCAGTGGCCCGACTGCTTCCAGAGGTCGGCGTCGTAGAGGATCGGCGTCTGGACCTCGCGGTAGCCGCGCTGGGCGTTCTCGTCGCGCCAGAGCGTCCGTCAGCTCGTTCTCAGATCTGCTGCCCGTTCGGCTGCCAGAACGGCGAGCCGGGCGACAGCTCGCTGAACATGAACAGGTCGAGCTCCTTGCCGAGCTTGCGGTGGTCGCGCTTGCGCGCCTCCTCGAGCCGCTCGAGATGCGCGGCGAGGTCCTCCTTGGAGAGGAACGCGGTGCCGTAGACGCGCGTCAGCATCGTGCGGCTGGAGTCCCCGCGCCAGTACGCGCCGGCGACGCTGGTCAGCTTGAACGCCTTGATCCGCTTGGTGCCGGGAGCGTGCGGGCCGCGGCAGAGGTCGGTGAAGGGGCCGTTGCGATAGAGCGAGACGGTCTCCACGCCCTCGTCCCTCACCAGGTCCTCGATCAGCTCGACCTTGTAGTCCTGGCCCTCGGACTTGAACCGCTCGATCGCGTCGGCGACCGGCAGCTCGGAGCGCTCGAAGACCTCGTCGGCCTTGATGTGCTCGCGCATCTTCTGCTCGATGCGCTCGAAGTCGGCGTCTGAGAGCTTGACGCCCTCGGGGAACTCGAAGTCGTAGTAGAAGCCGTCGTCGATCGGCGGCCCGATCGAGACCTTCACGCCGGGATACAGCTCGGTGACCGCGGTCGCCAGCACATGGGCGGCGTCGTGGCGGATCAGCCAGAGTGCGTCGTCCCCGCTCTTGGCCGTGACGATCTCGACCTCGGCGCCATCCGGCACCGGCGCTGACAGGTCGCGCAGCTCGCCGTCGACCTTGATTCCCAGCGCCGCGCGGGCCAGGCCCTCGCCGATCGCGCGCGCGACGTCGAGCCCGGTCGCGCCGGCGGGAACGTCGAGCTGGGTCTTGTCCGGCAGCTGAACCGTCATGCGGGCAGGAACCTACACCGGCCATCGAACTGTGACGCTCGTCACAGTTCGTTCGCCAGGTCGCCCTACCCTGGCGAAAGTCGAGCCGGTAAGCGCGCAAGCGCTCCTCCGCCGGCCCCACTTCCCCCGCGAACGTCGGAACGCGACGCACAAGAGCGCGGGGACGCCGGCCACGGCCGGCAGCCGCCCCCGACGCGTGGAGGTCCACGCCCAATGCGCAAGCTCGCTCTGCTCACAACACTCTTCCTCGTCGCCATGGTGCCGGCGATCGCCTTCGCCGCCGAGGGCGAAGAGCGGCCCCGCGGGGCATCCGCCGAGGTCGCGGCGGTCGCGCACCTCGGCGCGCCCCTCGCCGTCCTGGAGGCAAGGCGCAAGCTGAAGATCGCCCACCGGCGCGCCAAGCCGCGGCCGAAGCCGGTGACGGTCGCGGTGCCGCCCCACCTGCAAGCGATCGCGCAGTGCGAGTCGGGCGGCGACCCGACGGCGATCGGCGGCGGTGGGCTCTACCGCGGCAAGTACCAGTTCTCGGGGCGACCTGGGCAGGCGGTCGGCGGCACGGGCGATCCCGCCGCCGCCCCCGAGGCCGAGCAGGACCGCCGCGCGATCATCCTCTACGAGACCTCCGGCCCCGGCCAGTGGCCGGTCTGCAGCCAGTAGGCGCTGCCAGGCCGCTCAGTCCCTGACGACCTGAGAGCCGGGGACGATGTCGTCGGCGCCATCGTCGTCCCAGCGGACCCAGGCCTTGTGGCCGCCGTCGTAGTCGGGCGCCCAGAGGACGAGGGTCGCGCCGCGGTCCCAGACGGTGCAGCGGTCGTCGCCCTCGCGGTCGAGCCCGCGCCAGACGCGGACAAAGGCGTTGTGCTCCCACTCGCCCGGCGACCGTCGTCGGGTCGGTGTGGCCGGGATGCAGGCGCGTCTCGGGCGGCAGCGTCAGCAGCACGTCCATGACCGACGCCTTGAGGTCGGCGAAGGTCGTCGAGCCGGGCGCCTTGACGCCGCCGACCGAGCCCTTGAAGAGCGTGTCGCCGGTGAAGACGTCGTCGCCGTTGCACACGAAGCTGAGCATCCCGTCGGTGTGACCCGGGGTGTGCAGAGCGCCGAAGCGCAGGCCCCCGGTCTCGAGCACGAGATCGCCGGGCTCGATCGTGCGGTCGACGTCGGACAGGCGGGCCGCCTCGAGCGGGTGGGCGAGGATCTCGACGCCGAAGCGCTCCTTGTAGTCGCGCGTTGCGCTCCACGTGGTCGTCGTGGTGGTGGGTCAGCAGCAGGTGGGTCGGCGTCAGCTCGTTGCGCTCGATCGACTCGAGCAGCGGCTCCGGCGGCGCGCCCGAGTCGACGATGACCGCGGTCCCGCCCGGCTCGTCGTAGACGAGATAGGCGTTCGAGAGGAACTGGGGATGCAGGGAGCGCTCGATCGTCGGCATGGCGCCAGCGTACCCGCGCCCTAGCATCCGCGGCCATGGATCTCGCCGCGCTGAGGGCGCAGCTGCCGGTACTGGAGCGGGTCGCCTACCTCAACACCGGGTCGGTCGGGCCGCTTCCTAACGCCGCCGCCGAGGCAGCGCAGGCCGACGTGCGCGTGCAGCTCGAGCAGGGACGCGGCGGCCGCGCGCACTTCGAGCACGCGGCTGCCCTCGCCGAGCGGCTGCGCGTGCGCGTCGCCGGACTGCTCGGCTGCGACGGCTGGGAGGTCGCGCTGACCGGCGCGACGACCGACGGCGTCAACGCCGTGCTGGCGGGCCTCGACCTGCGTCCCGGCGAGGAGATCGTGACGACCGACGAGGAGCACCCCGGGCTGCTGGCGCCACTGGCGCTCGCCCGCGACCGGTGCGGCGTCGAGCTGCGCGTCGTCCCGTTCGCGTCCGTCGCCGACGCGGTGACCGCGCGGACCCGGCTGGTCGCCTGCTCGCACGTCTCGTGGATCAGCGGCCGTGTCGCGGACGTCGAGGCGCTCGCGGCCGCGCCGGCGCCGGTCCTGCTCGACGGCGCCCAGGGTCTGGGCGCGATTCCCGTCGACGTCCGCGCTCTCGGCTGCGAGTACTACGCCGCCTCGGGACAGAAGTGGCTCTGCGGTCCGGTCGGCAGCGGCTACCTCTACGTGCGCGAGGACGCGCTCGACGGCCTCTCCCCCGCCTGGCCCGGCTACGGGACGATCGCCGACACGGTGCGGCCGCTGCACTCCGCCCCCGCCGCCGGCGCCGCCCGCTTCGACACCGGCTTCGCGCCGTCGCACCGCGGCGCATGGGCGCTGGCGGCGCTCGACGTGCTGGAGGGAGCGGGGCTCGACGCCGTCCAGCGGCGTGCCGCGAAGCTTGCGCACGCAGCTCGCCAGTGCCCTCGGCGGACGCCGGGCTGGTCGTGGCGCCGCGTGATGCCTCCACCCTCGTCTCCTGGGAGTCCACCGACCCGCCCGCCGAGGCAGCTCGGCTGCTCGACGCCGGCCTGCTCGTTCGCGACCTCCCGGGGACGCCGTACGTGCGCGCGTCGGTCGGCGGCTGGACGAGCGACGACGAGGTCGAGCGGCTGGTCGCCGCGGCTACTTCGCCGTCATCACGATGACGCCGTAGACGACCAGCGCCATCACCGCCAGGAACGAGACGAGCGCCAGCGCCATGAAGGCGACCATCCCGACGGCGTTGCCCTCGCGGCGCATGTCGGTCCCGCGCGCGAAGCCGAAGATCGCGGCGGAGAAGACGGCGCAGACGCCGAGCCCCGCGACGATCGACGTCCAGATGACGTTGACCAGGTCGCCGACGTCGATGATCTCGGCGATCGGAAGCACGCCCTAGCCCTCCGCCGCGGTGATCGGGGAGCCCTGGCGCAACCGGCGCGCGAAGACGACGACGATGATCGCGATCAGGACCGCCGACACGATGATCGGCCCGAGCGCGCCGGTGCCGAAGATCCGCGTGACGCCGTAGGTCAGCGGCGCCGATCGCGGCCGCGGCCGGCAGCGTCAGGACCCAGGCGACGACGATGTTGCCGGCGACGCCCCAGCGGACGGCCGAGAGCGCGCTTGCGCGGCGCCGGCGCCGATGACGCCGCCGGAGATCACGTGCGTCGTCGAGAGCGGGAAGCCGACGTGCGAGGCGGCGAGGATCACCGCGGCGCCGGCGCCCTGGGCGGTGAAGCCCTGGGCCGGCGTCCATCTTGATGATCCGGGTGCCCATCGTGCGGATGATCCGCCAGCCGCCGGTGTAGGTGCCGAGCGCGATCGCCGAGGCGGCCGAGACGACGACCCAGATCGGCGACGTCGGACGTTGGCGCCGAGATGTCGCCGTTGGCGATCAGCGCGAGCGTGATCACGCCCATCGTCTTCTGCGCGTCGTTGGTGCCGTGGGCGAGCGCGAGCAGCGCCGCCGGAGAGCGATCTGGCCGAGCGGAAGCCGCGCGTCGACCGGCCCGGGCGCAGCCGCGCCGACGATCCGGTAGACGAGCAGGATCGCCGATCCCGGCGACGACGAACGCGAGCATCGGCGCGATGCAGCGCCGGGATCGACGACCTTGCCGAGCAGGCCGTCGACCGTTGACCGCGCCGGTGCCCGTCGGCGACGAGCGTCGCGCCGACGACGCCGCCGATCAGCGCGTGCGACGAGCTCGACGGCAGGCCGAAGTACCAGGTGACGAGGTTCCAGGCGATCGCGCCGATCAGGCCGGCGAAGACGATCGGCGGCGTGATCGCGTCCGGCGTCGACGATGCCCGTGGCGATCGTCGCCGCGACCTTCGAGCGAGAGGAACGCGCCGACGAAGTTCAGGATCGCCGCGAGCGCGACGGCGACCCGCGGCGGCAGCGCGCGCGTCGAGATCGACGTCGCGACGACGTTGGCGGTGTCGTGGAAGCCGTTGGTGAAGTCGAACGCCAGCGCCGTCGCGACGACGATGACAGGATGAGGTCAGCGGTCGCACGGACGTCAGGACGTCACGCGTTCTTGATGACGATGCCCTCGAGGATGTTCGCGACCCGCTCGGTCGCGTCGATCGCGTTCTCGAGCCGCTCGTAGATGTCCTTCCAGCGGATCACGACCATCGGGTCGATGCCGCCGTCGAACAGCGACGCGATCGCCTCGCGGACGATCCGGTCGCCGTCGTTCTCGAGCCGGTTGACCTCGACCGTGTAGTGCGAGATGTCCTTGAAGCCGCGCAGCCGCGGCATCGCCTCGGCGACCTGGCGCGCGGCCTGCAGCAGGACGTGCGCGAGCCGCTGCGCCTGCTCCATCGGCGCCTCGATCTTGTAGAGGCCGAGGTAGTCGGCGACCTCCTCGGTGAAGTCGACGATGTCGTCGAGCGCCGAGGCGAGCTCGTAGGATGTCCTCGCGGTCGATCGGCGTGACGAACGTCTGGTTGAGCCGCTGGATGATGTCGTGGGTGATCCGGTCGCCCTCCTGCTCGCAGATCAGGATGTCGCGCGCCAGGTCGCGCCGTGTCCGGGATAGTCGCGCAGCATCTCGTCGAGCAGGTCCGCCGCGCGGACGATGTTGCCGCCGGCCTCCTCGAACAGGTCGAAGAACTCGCGGTCACGGGGGGCGATGACGGAGGAGAGGCGCATCCGGCGCGGCCAAGCTAGCAGTTGTCCACGACGTGTGAGGGCGCCGTTGACGGCGACCGCCATCGCCGGCTCCGTAGTAATCACCGAACCCGATTCGGCACGTTCCCCCGATGCCCGCCACCAGCGGCCGGCGTACGTTGATCTGGACACACCCGCCGGGTCCCGGCCAGTCATAGGGACGGCCCACAACGTGACCCGCAGACCCCTGCCCTCCAGGGCGCGGCCGGCGGGGAGCATCGGAGGCGACCTCTCCTTCCGCCCCAGCTCCCCGCCGGTTTTGTCGTCCCGCTATTCTCCCGGGCCGCGATGGGCCGTTAGCTCAGTTGGGAGAGCGCCGCCTCGACAAGGCGGAGGTCGCTGGTTCGAGCCCAGCACGGCCCACTATCGCCGACTGCCCTTCTCGGCCACCCGGGTCAGCTTCAGCTCCCAGCGCACCTTGGTCGTCGCCTTCGACTCGGGCCAGCTCTCGTCGTAGGTCCCGCGCCCGATCACGATGTGCTGGCCGTACGCCGGGTTCAGCAGGTCCTTGACCGGCACCTTCTGACCGATGTCCTTGGTCGGTCCCTGGCTCGGTCCGGAGTAGGTGAGCAGCCGCGGCCAGCTGACGCCGCCCCAGGGGCAGTTGGCGAAGGGGTCCTTGTCGTTGTTGGTGGCGCGGCCGAGCATCAGCAGGTCCTTCGCCTTCGAGGCGTAGCGCAGCTCGACGCGGCCGGTCGCGGTCTTGGTCCCGCAGTCGGGCGGCGTGGGCGCTTGACCGCCGGTCCCGTCGCCGTGGGAGCAGACCTTGCCGCCCCAGGTCTTGACGTTGCCGTTGCGCGTGACCCGCCCCTTGAGCGGGATGTCGCCCTTCGGGCCGATGAAGATCGGGTCGAGGTTGCCGTACCGAGACAGCTTGAAGCGGGTCTTCTCGGTGCCGCTGCCGTCGATGTTCACGTCGCAGTCGAATTGGCTGTCGTGGTGGGTCGACCAGGTCACCGACTGCGTGCCCTCGACCTGGACGTCGAAGGTCGCCTGCTGGATCTTCGGCGCGGCCGTGGCGGCGGGCGCGGCCACGAGCGCGGCGGTGGCCGCGATCAGGGTCACCGGCTTGAGAGTGGTTCTGAAGTTCGTCATGGGGCCAGCATCGGGCCGGCGGCCGCCCCGCACATCGAGGCGACCCCCTAACCCGGACCCCAGTCTTTGCGCGCGCCCCCTAGGCGTCGGCGTCGTCGCGGCGCGCGACCACCTTCTGCTCGAGCTGTTTCATCACGTCCGGGTCGCGGAGCGTGGTGACGTCGCCGAGCTCGTGGCCGTTGGCGATGTCGCGCAGCAGGCGGCGCATGATCTTGCCGGAGCGGGTCTTGGGCAGGTCGTCGGCCCAGACGATCCGCTTCGGCCGGGCGAGCTTGCCGATCCGCTGGGCGACGTGCTCGCGCAGCTCGGCGATCAGGTCGTCGTCGCCGTCCTGGTCGCCCTCGAGCGTGACGAAGGCGCAGATCGACTGGCCCGTGTCCTCGTCCTGCTGGCCGACGACGGCCGACTCGGCGACGCGCGGATGGGACACCAGCGCCGACTCGACCTCGGCGGTCGAGAGCCGGTGGCCGGAGACGTTGATCACGTCGTCGACGCGTCCGATCACCCAGACGTAGCCGTCCTCGTCCTTGCGCGACGCGTCGCCGACGAAGTAGGTCGTCGGGCCGAACTTCGAGAAGTAGGTCTCCTTGAAGCGCTCAGGGTCCTTGTAGAGCGTGCGCAGCATGCCCGGCCACGGGCGGCGCAGGATCAGCAGTCCCTGGGCGTCGTCGACCTCGTTGCCGTCCTCGTCAACGACCGCGGCGTCGACCCCCGGCAGCGGCCTGGTCGGCCGACCCCGGCTTGGTCGCCGTGATCCCGGGCAGCGGGCTGATCAGCGTGTGGCCGGTCTCGGTCTGCCACCAGGTGTCGATGATCGGACAGCGCTCGCCGCCGATCACGACGTGGTACCAGACCCACGCCTTCGGGTTGATCGGCTCGCCGACCGTCCCGAGCAGGCGCAGCTTCGACAGGTCGTGGCGTGCCGGGTGCTCGGCCCCCCACTTCATGCAGGCGCGGATCGCCGTCGGCGCGGTGTAGAAGAGCGTCACGCCGTAGCGGGCGCACAGCTCCCACCAGATGTCCTTGTTCGGGTAGTCGGGCGCGCCCTCGTACATCACCGAGGTCGCGCCGTTGAGCAGCGGCCCGTAGACGATGTAGGTGTGGCCGGTGACCCAGCCGACGTCGGCCGAGCACCAGTAGACGTCCTGTTCCGGCCTGAGATCGAAGAGGTTGCGGTGGGTCCAGGCGGCGCCGGTCAGGTAGCCGCCGGTGGTGTGCAGGATCCCCTTCGGCTTCGCGGTCGAGCCGGACGTGTAGAGGACGAACAGCGGGTGCTCGGCATCGAGCGGCTCGGCCGGGCAGTCGGGATCGGCCTGCTCGAGCGCCTCGTGGAACCAGACGTCGCGACCCTCTCGCATCTCGACCGTCGTCGCCGGTGTTGCGGACCACGACCACGGTCTCGATCGACGGCACGTCGTCGAGGAAGCCGTCGACCGCCGGCTTGACCGGCGCCGTCTTGCCCTTGCGGCGGGCGCCGTCGGCGGTGATCAGCGCCTTCGCCTCCGAGAACTCCATCCGCTCGCGCACCGACTCCGGCGCGAAGCCGCCGAAGACGACGTTGTGCGGCGCGCCGATCCGCGCGCAGGCGAGCATCGCGACGACGACCTCGGGGATCATCGGCAGGTAGATCCCGACGATGTCGCCCGGCTTGACGCCGTGGTCCTTGAGCGCGTTGGCGAGCCGCTGGACGTCGCGCAGCAGGTCGGCGTATGTGAGGTCGCGCTCCTCCCCCTCCTCGCCACGCCAGTGGAAGGCGACACGGTCGCCGCGACCGGCCTCGACGTGGCGGTCGAGGCAGTTGTAGGAGGCGTTGAGCCTGCCGCCCTCGAACCACTTGTAGAACGGCGCGTCGGAGTCGTTCAGCACCGTGTCCCACGGCACGTGCCAGTGCAGGAGGTCCTCGGCCTGCCGCGCCCACCAGCCCTCCGGGTCGCGCTCGGCCTCCTCATAGATCGCGGGGTCGCGCAGCAGCGCGTTCGCGGCGAAGTCCGCCGGCGGCTCGAAGGTCTCCTGGTCGAGCAGCTCGGCAATCCGCCGGTCTAGCTCGGACGCGGCGCCTGTCTCCATCACTGACTCAACCTCCGTAGTTGGACTCGCCTCCCGCGACTCGCAGCGCCTGTTCTACCCCGTGCGAAGAGGCGACGACCGGAATCGAACCGGTGTAAACGGCTTTGCAGGCCGCTGCGTAGCCACTCCGCCACGTCGCCAGGTGATGCGCGCTGAAGCCTACCGCCGCCCGCAAGGGGCGGCGGCGACCGATGTCGTCTTGGTTCGAGGCTAGGCGCCGAGGCGCTGCTCGAGCTCGTCGAGCTGGGCTCGGATCTCGGCGGGGAGCTGGTCGCCGAACTTGGCGAGGTGCTCCTTGACCTGCGGGCAGCTCGGCCTTGACGGCGTCGGTGTCGACGCGCAGCAGCTCCTCGAGGTCGGCGGCGTCGATGTCGAGGCCGTCGATGTCGAGGTCGCCGGCCGGCGGGACGAGGCCGATCGGCGTCTCGACCGCGCTCGCCCTCGCCGTCGCAGCGGCGGAAGACCCACTCGAGCACGCGGCTGTTCTCGCCGAAGCCGGGCCACAGGAACTTGCCGTCGTCGTCCTTGCGGAACCAGTTGACGTAGAAGATCTTCGGCAGCTGTCGGCGCCGTCGCGCTGGCCGATCTTCAGCCAGTGGCGCGAAGTAGTCGGCCATGTTGTAGCCGCAGAACGGCAGCATCGCGAACGGGTCGAAGCGCAGCTGGCCGACCGTGCCGGCGGCGGCGGCGGTCGTCTCCGAGCGCATCGTCGCGCCGAGGAAGACGCCGTGCTCCCAGTCGAACGCCTCGCGTGACGAGCGGCACGACGGTCGCGCGGCGGCCGCCGAACAGGATCGCGTCGATCGGCACGCCGGCCGGGTCCTCCCACTCGGGCGCGATCGCCGGGTCCTGCGCGGCCGGGACGGTGAAGCGGGCGTTCGGGTGCGCGGCGGGCGTCGTCGGAGTCCGGCGTCCAGTCGTTGCCGTGCCAGTCGATCAGGTGCGCCGGCGGCTCGTCGGTCATGCCCTCCCACCAGACGTCGCCGTCGTCGGTCAGCGCGCAGTTGGTGAAGACCGTGTTCGCGCTCGATCGTCGTCATCGCGTTCGGGTTCGTCTTCTCGCCGGTGCCCGGCGCGACGCCGAAGAAGCCGGCCTCCGGGTTGATCGCGTAGAGCGGCCGTCGTCGCCGAACTTCATCCAGGCGATGTCGTCGCCGACCGTCTCGACGGTCCAGCCCTCGAGCGTCGGGATCAGCATCGCGAGGTTCGTCTTGCCGCAGGCGCGCGGGAAGGCGCCGGTGACGTACTTGACCTCGCCCGCCGGCGAGGTGAGCTTGAGGATCAGCATGTGCTCGGCCATCCAGCCCTCGTCGCGCGCCATCACCGAGGCGATGCGCAGCGCGAAGCACTTCTTGCCGAGCAGCGCGTTGCCGCCGTAGCCCGAGCCGTACGACCAGATCTCGCGCGTCTCGGGGAAGTGGACGATGTACTTGTTGTCGGCGTTGCACGGCCACGGACACGTCCTCGACGCCGTCGGCGCAGCGGCGCGCCGACCGAGTGGACGCACGGCACGAACTCGCCGTCCTCGCCGAGCGCGTCGAGCGCGGCTTGGCCCATGCGGGTCATGATCCGCATGCGAGACGACGACGTAGGGCGAGTCGGTGAGCTCGACGCCGATGTGGCGATCGGCGAGCCGAGCGGGCCCATCGAGAACGGCACGACGTACATCGTGCGGCCCTTCATGCAGCCGTCGAACAGCCCGTTGAGCGTCGCGCGCATCTCGGCCGGGTCGCGCCAGTTGTTGGTCGGGCCGGCGTCGTCCTCGTCCTCGGAGCAGATGAAGGTGCGGTCCTCGACGCGGGCGACGTCGCTCGGGTCGGAGCAGCGCGAGGTAGGAGTTCGGGCGCTTGGCGTCGGAGAGCTTCTGGAACGTGCCGGCGTCGACGAGCGTCTGGCAGAGGCGGTCGTACTCCTCCGCGCGAGCCGTCGCACCAGTGGATCGCAGCGGGCTTGGTGAGCGCGGCGATCTCCTCCACCCACGCGACCAGCTTCTCGTTCTGGGTGGGTGGCGCGGTCATCTCGCTCATGGGGCTCACGACGGGGGTCTGCTCCTCGGTGGCTGGCGTTCCTGGGGGCTGCTGGCGCTGCGGGAGGCCAGGGACGGTACCGAACCGTCAGGCGGCCGGGCGCCCGGCGGGCGGCTACCCGCGTGCGTTTTGACGCAAACCCTCGACCCGTCGGCGGCTAGCATCGAAGGCCGACCGGCGACCAGCGAGACAGGAGCGACGGATGGCGACTCGGAACGGCAGCGCGACATGGCGCGGCGACCTGCGCGGCGGCAGCGGCGAGCTGGAGGTCGGCGACGGCGTCTTCAGTGGCGCGTACAGCTTCAAGTCGCGCTTCGAGGAGGGCGACGGGACCAACCCCGAGGAGCTGATCGCGGCGGCGCACGCGGCCTGCTTCGCGATGGCGCTGAGCAACGTCCTCGCCGAGGGCGGCCACCAGCCGGAGTCCATCTCCGCGACCGCGGCCGTGCACCTGCGCGCCGGTGGGGACGGGCCGCCGATCCGCGGCATCGACCTGCGCGTCGAGGGCCGCGTGCCCGGCATCGACGAGGACCATTTCCGCCGCCACGCCGAGGAGGCCAAGGCCGGCTGCCCGGTCTCCCAGGCGCTCGCCGGCGTGCCGGAGATCAACCTCGAGGCGACGCTCGTCTCCTAGTCCGCAAGCGATCTCCGGCCGGGTCAGTGCGTACCCGGCGTGGCCACCGCCCCGCCCGACAGCTCGCGCTCGAGCTCGTCGACCAGGGCGAAGAGGCCGACGGTCTCGTAGGCGCGGTTGCGGCGGCCGACGGTCACCTGGGCGACCACCCCGTCGGCGTCGAGCTGGCGCAACGCGGCGCGGCCGGTCTCGTACGAGCGGCCGAGCAGGCGTCCGGCCATCCCGGCGGTGATCATCGGATGGGCCGGGAGGAACGGGATCAGCGCGAGCGCGCTCGCGTCCGCTCGCCGGCTGGACGCCGCCTCGCGCCATTCCGCCTGCAGCGCGGCGACGGCGTCGGCCAGCCGGATCGCCCCGGCGGCAGCCTCCTCGACGGCCTCGGCAACGAAGGTGATCCAGCGATCCGGGCCGTCGCTGTCGAAGCGCCAAGGATGGATCGTCTCGAACTGGGCGTGCGCGACCGCGCCCTGGAGCATCGGCGAGACGTCGGTGCGCGAGCAGTAGGCGCAGAGATCGGCGAGCAGCCCCTCCACCTCGGAGGCCGGCGGGGGCACGAAGTCCGCGCCGGCCGGCGTCGCCGCGTCACGCCCGAGCCAGTTCTGGGCGTCGCGCACCTTCCCAGCGTGCCGCTCGAGCCAGCGATCGGTTGCCAGGCACTTGGATGCCCTCGATCTGGCTCGAGGCGATCGCCTCCGAGCGCATCAGCTGCACGGCGATCGTCGATGCCCCGACGCGGTCCGCGTGAGCTTGGGCGGCCGCGACACGGACCTCCGCGTCCGCTATCGCGGACAGCGTCTGCTGCGACAGGCGCAGGTCCAGCTCGGCGATCCTGGACGGAACGTAGGCCTCTCTCCCGCCAGCCGTCACCACCGCGCGGCGCCTGGCTATGATGCCTGCCTCACGCGGCTGTAGCTCAGCTGGCTAGAGCGTCTGCTTGCCATGCAGAAGGTCGTCGGTTCGAATCCGATCAGCCGCTCCTCACGAAACCCGCCTCCGCGCGGGTTTCGTCGTTAAAGGGCCTCTAGCGCCTACGCCCCGGGCGCGCGGACCAGCTCGGCGAACAGCTTGTCGAGCGTCGCGGCGGCGTCGTCGGTGAGGCCGGTGTGGACGGCGGAGGGCTGGATCACGGTGCTCGAGGGAGAGACGAGCCAGCCGAAGCGCTCGGAGCGGTCGAGGCGGGCGATCGGGTTCTCCGGATCGTCTCCGGCGGCGACGCGCTCCAGCGAGTCCAGCTGGGCCCTGAGGGCCGCGATGTCGACCGAGGGGTCGAGCGCGCCCAGCCGCCGCTCGTCGACCTCGGCGCGAATCGCAAGGAATCCCCCGCGGCGGCAGTGCAGGACGATCCCGACGTTGATCGCCTCGCCGCGCGGCAGCGAGGGCACCGCGCGAAGCAGCGCGTATTGGAACGACTCAGCCACCGGCCCGCGCATCCTCGGCGTGCTCGGCCCACCGCCGCGGGCCGGCCATGCGGGCCACCAGATAGTCGACGTAGGTCCGCGGCCGCGCGCCGGCGAACCAGTCCTCGGGCACCGCGGTGGTCAGCGATTCGAGCAGCGACTGGGTCACGAGTGGAGCCAGCCTCTCATCCGCGTCGGAGATCGATGCCGCGCACGGCAGCAGCACGTGCTCGGCGATCGGCGCGAACGGAGTGCCGGCGGCTTCGGGGTCCAGGCCGGCGTGCTGGCGGTACAGCGCGGCGCCGTGGTCGATCAGCCAGAGCTCGCCGTGCCAGACGAGCAGGTTCGTGTTGCGCGCGGTGCGGTCGACGTTCTCGGTCAGGGCGTCGAGCCAGACGACCGCCGCGGCCTCCTCCGGCGGCACGTCGAGCCCGCCGCCCGGCAGGTACGTCAGCGCCCCCGGCAGGAAGTCCATCCCGGCGTTCGACCCCGCGCTGGCCTGCAGCAGCTCCTGGATCTCGGGGTCGGGCTCGGCGTCGGCGATGTGCGGGTCGAGCCGCGCGACCACCAGCTCCGGCACGCGCAGCCCGAGCGCCCGCGCCAGCTCGCCGACGAGGAGCTCGGCGACGAGCGCCCGCGGTCCCTGTCCCGCGCCGCGCAGCTTGACGACGTACAGGCCGTCGTCGTCGGCCTCGACGAGCGCCGGCAGCGACCCGCCCTGGCGCAGCGGCGCGACGTAGCGAATGGCCTCGACCGAGCGCACGCGCGCAGGCTAACGCCACGCCTCCCCCACGCCGGACCCAAATCCCGGCTTGACATATTCCGATATCGGCATATATTGGGGGGATGGCACGGGCAGCGACCACGGCCGACGCGTTCAATGCAGTGGCCGAGCCGCGCAGGCGGCAGATCCTCGATCTGCTGGCGAACGGCGAGCGGTCGGTGGGCGAGCTGGTCGAGCGACTCGGCATCGCGCAGCCGCAGGTGTCCAAGCACCTGCGCGTCCTGCGCGAGGTCGGCGTCGTCGAGGTGCGGGTCGACGGCCGGCAGCGGCTGTACCGGGTCAACGGCCCCGCGCTGAAGCCGATCTTCGACTGGGTCAAGGAGTACGAGCGGACCTGGTCGGAGCGGTTCGAGCGGCTCGACGTCGTGCTGGAAGAGCTGAGACAACGAGACGAAGGAGCGCAGAGCGATGGCTAGCAGCGGAACAGCGGTGGTCACCCTCCCCGAGGACAGGCAGATCCTGATCGTGCGGGAGTTCGACGCCCCGAAGCACCTGGTCTACGAGGCGTGGACCACGCCGGAGCTCGTCCGGCGCTGGTGGTGCGGCGAGCGCGGCGAGATGACGGTCGCCGAGATCGACCTGCGCGTCGGCGGGCGGTGGCGGTATGCGATGACCGCGACCGGCGGCATGGAGGTCGCCTTCCACGGCGAGTACCGCGAGATCGTCCCGAACGAGCGGATCGTCTCGACCGAGGCCTACGAGGGCATCCCCGATCCCGACGAGCACGCCTCGCTGAACACGCTGACCCTGACCGAGCTCGACGGCGGCCGCACGCGGATGGAGGTCCTCGTCGAGCACCGCGACAAGCAGGGCCGCGACATGCACATCGAGTCGGGCATGGAGGGCGGCATGCAGGAGTCGATGGACCGCCTCGAGGGGGTGGCGATCTCGCTCTCCTGACCGCCGGCGGTGGCGCGGCGACGGCGCGGTCGCGCGTCGCGCCACCGATGTTCAGCCCGCGGCGAGCCGGGTACCGGTCGCTCACCAGACCGAAGGAGACGAGCGAGATGCGCGAGCGAGAGCCCGACGACGAAGAGCTGGTCGACGAGGAGACCGAGGCGGCGGCTGCGGAGGCCGCGGAGATCGGCGGACCCAACCCCAACCCCGGAGTCGACCCCGCGCAGCGCCCGCTCGTCGAGAGCGGCGAGGGCTACGCGGAGGGGTTCGAGCTGGCCGAGCAGGACCTGGAGCGGTTCGCCTCACACGAGGATCCCGGCGGCAACCCGCTGCGCGACGAGGGCGCGCCGGAGGAGGACCCCGGCAGCGTCTACGGCGAGGCCGACCACGAGGGCGCCCAGGGCGAGAACCCGGACTGAGTCGCGGCCACCCGCCAGCGGCCCTATTGTCTGCCGCATGGCTTACACGACCGCGGAGGGGCGGCAACAGCTGCTCGACGACCTCGCCGAGGCGATCGACGCGCTGGGCTACGCGCTCGCCGACTTCGGCGCAGCTTACGAGCAGCTCGACACGGCGACCGCCGACAAACTCGAGGAGGACCTGTTCGGTCCGCTCCAGCGCGGCTACGGGCGCGCCAAGCGAACCTACGCGGCGTTTGCCGACCGCGCCGGGCTCGAGGCGCAGAGCTTCGTGGCGGCGGACCCGGTCGGCCCGCCGTCGACCGGCCCCAAGGGCTTCGTCGACAGCGCGAGCGCGGCGATCGGCCGCGCCGACCTCAAGCTGGGCGACATCCAGGACTCCTCGCAGCTGATCGAGGTCGGCGACCCCGAGCTGCGCGCCGGCCTCGCCGAGATCCGCACCACGGTCGGCGGCCTCCCCGGCGCGGTGGTGGAGTTCAAGCGCCGCCTCTGGCGCTGAGCTAACTCGCGCCGGCGACCAACTCCAGCTTGGCGGCGCGCGGAAGGCGCTTGATTCGCGCCTCCTCGCGCAGCGCCGCCGAGCGGTCGGGGACCTCGAAGACCGCCGCCAGCTCGACCGGCCGCCGGCTGCGCGTGTAGCGGCTGCCGGTGCCCGCGCCGTGCGCGGCGAGCCGGCGCTCGACGTCGGTCGTCCAGCCGCAGTAGAGGCTGTCGTCGGCGCAGCGCAGCAGGTAGACGTAGGCCACGGACGGGACTTCGCCACCGTGCTCCGGCGCACCTGCCACCGGGGTTCCGCCGCTCAGGCGACCACGCGCAGGTGCCTGAACGGCCGCCCGCGCAGGTCGCGCACGACCGCGTCGACGAGCCGCTCCTCGTCGTGGACCTGGCCGTCGGTGACGGCGTCGATCAGGCTGCGCTTGCGCTGCAGCAGCTCGGCCATCGTCTCGTCGATCGTGTCCGGCGCGAGCAGGTACCAAGCGGTCACGGCGCTCTCCTGGCCGATGCGGTGCAGACGGTCCTCGGCCTGGTCGTGGCGCGCCGGCGTCCAGTCGAGCTCGAGGAAGGCGACGTTCGACGCGCGCGTCAGCGTGATGCCCTGCGATGCGGCCCGCATCGAGCAGACGATCAGCTGCGGCCCGTCCTCGTCCTGGAAGGCGTCGACCGCCTTCTGGCGCGCCGGCGACGAGTCCGCGCCGAGGATGTGCACCGCGTCCGGGAAGCGCGCGAGCACCGCCTTCTGGGTCGCGATGTGCTCGGCGAAGACGACCAGCGGCTCGCCCGACTCGAGGAAGTCGGCGATCCAGGCGAGCGCCGTCGGCAGCTTGCCGGCGGCGGCGAGCTGGCGCAGGTTGTTCAGCCGCACGAGCTGCTCGGCGCGCAGCGCGGCGGCGATCTTCGCGTCGAGCGTGCCGAGGTCGAGCGGCAGCGTCTGCAGCCAGGCGACCACGTCCTGCTCGGCGAGCCGGTACTCGTGCTCGTTGGAGAGCAGGACCGGGACGGTGTCCTGGCGCTTGGACGGCAGCTGCGGCAGCACCTGCTGCTTGGTGCGACGGACGTAGCAGACGGCGCGCAGGTTCCAGTGCAGGCGGTCGTCGCTGCCGGCCGAGCGGAAGCGGCGCGAGAGCCGTGCTCCGCTGCCGAAGTCGCGCAGCCGGCCGAGCACGCGCAGCTGGGCGATCAGCTCCTCCGGGCGGTTGAGAATCGGCGTGCCGGTCAGCGCGAGCCGCAGCGCGTCGTCGGGCATCCCGGCGGCCAGCTCGAGCGCCGCCTTGGTGCGGCCGGCGCGCGGGTTCTTGACGTAGTGCGACTCGTCGAGCACCAGCGCCCGCGGGTAGCGGTCGAGCAGCCGCTGGAGGTGCGCCTCGAGGATGTCGTAGTTGAGCACGACGATCTCGGCCCGCTCGGCCGCCTCGCCCCAGGCCGAGTCGGTGCGCCCCTCGAGCACGGCGACGCTGCGCCCGGGCAGCCAGATGCCGGCCTCCCGCTCCCAGGTCAGCTTCATGCTCGCCGGACAGACGACGACCGCCGGGAAGGCGTCGTCGGCCTCCAGCGTCGCGAGCGCCTGGACGGTCTTGCCGAGCCCCTGCTCGTCGGCGATGAAGGTGCGCCGGCGGGCCAGCGCGTAGCGGACGCCGGCGCGCTGGAAGGGGTGCAGCTCGCCGCCGAGCTCGAGGTCGAGCTCGGCATCGTCGCCGTAGGAGAGCGCGACCGTCTCGGCGGCGCGATCGTGTTCGACGATCAGCTCGTCGAGCAGGTCGCGGGTGCGCTCGTCGAGCGCCACCTCGGGGTTGTCCGCGACGAAGCCGGCAAGGTCGCGCGCCAGCGCCGGATCGGCCGGGACAGCCACCCCCCAAGCCGCCTCGCGGTTGAAGACGCGGGCGCTGCGCGGCACCGGCTTGGCCTCCGGCAGCCGCTTGTAGGCGCGCGCAACCGTCGGGTCCCAGACGGTGAACAGCGTCAGCTCGGGCTCGCCCTCGTCGCCGATCTCGACCGCCAGCTCGGCCGGCGGCGGCGTGCGCCCGGCCGCGAGCGAGCGGATGCAGGACTGCGCGAGGTCGTCGATCCGCGTTCCGTCCAGCAGCGCCAGCCGCGCCGCCGTCTCCGGGTCGAAGGGGAAGACCAGCCGGTCCTCCGCCGTCTCGATGCCGCCCTCGAGGCCGGTCTCCGGCGGGTCGCCCGACACGGTCCGCACGACGAACGCGCCCGCGCCCGCGTGGATGACGACCGAGACCAGCGCTCGCCAGCGGTCGGAGTCCGACAGCCAGGCGACGACGTCGGGGTCGACGACCAGCTCCGGGAACTGGTCGAGCAGCTCGGCGACGGTCTTCGCGGTCGCGACGTCGGCCGGCACGCGCCAGTGCTTGCGACGCCAGTCGAACCAGCGCCCGGGGAGCTGCTTGACGGCTTCGTTGAGCTCCTCGTCGACCGGGAACTCGAAGACCAGCTCGCGCTTGGCGCGGTCCTCGGCTAACAGCCAGACCCTGCCGCGCACGGGACCGGGTCGGCTGTCGGCAGGCGAGTCCATCAACCCAACGAGACTAGTGAGCCTCGCGGGCGTGTGGCGGCGCGATCGCTATCGGGCCTGCAACTCGGCGTCGAGGGCCGCGTTGACGAGCGCGTCGGCGCGGGTGTTCGCCTCGCGCCGGACGCTGCGCACCTGGGCGCGGTCGAAGCCGCGCAGGGCCTCCTTCGCCTCCAGGTAGAGCGGCTTCAGTCCCGCGTGCTTGACGCGGTAGGCGCCGGAGATCTGCTTGGCGACCAGCTCGGAGTCGTTGATCACCTCGACCTCGTCGGCGCCCAGCTCGCGTGCCAGCTCGAGCCCGAGCAACAGCGCCCGGTACTCGGCGACGTTGTTGGTCGCCTCGCCGATGTAGGCGCCGCGCTCCAGCAGAACGTTGCCGTCGGGATCGGCCGCGACAGCGCCGACCGCGGCGGGTCCGGGGTTGCCGCGTGCTCCCCCGTCGACGTTGACGACGACCTTGGCCATCGTCAGCCGGCCGGCGCGTCGATCGACGGGAAGCTGCCCTTCGGGCGCAGGCGCCGGCGGTCGGTCATCGGGTCGTGCGTGCCGGGCGTGCCGCCCTGGGCGCGCCGGTCGACGATCACCTCGACGTTCGGCTCGTCGCTGTAGTGCTCGGTGAGCTTGTCGAACAGCTCGTCCTCGAGCGCTCGCGGGACCACGCAATAGATCATGAGACGGCTCCTCCTTCGACCACCAGCCGGCCCTCCTCGTCGAGCCCGGCGTTCCAGCGCCGCAGCGCCTCCTCGATGTCGTTCAACTCGTCGCCCTTCTCCTGGAGCGCGACCGGCTCGGCGGTGTCGCCGAGATCGATCCGGAAGCGATACCACGACAACTCCCACGCGACGACGACGGTCACCGCGCTCGGCGCGGCGCTGTCGGGCACCGCGGTCGCCCAGGGATAGCCGAGCGAGCGCGTCAGGCCGGCGACGGTGCGCTGGTGCTCGGAGCCGTTGAAGAGGTCCAGCGCGCGCTCGATCTTGACCTCGGCGGTCGTCGGCACCGCGCGCACGTGACGTGGATCCTGCGGCGGCTCGCGACGGCGAGCCGCCGGCTGCGGCTCCGCGCTGGGCTCGTCGAACGGCGAGGTCTCGGCGGCCGGCTCCTCGTACGGGCTCGGCGGCTCGGGGTCGACCCGGCGCCCCGGATCGACCGCAGCGTCGCGGCGGCGGCGCAGGCGGCCGAAGCCGAGGCGGCGATCCTGCGGGCGCCCGGCGCGCGTCGGGATCTGGTCGGCGGCCGACTCGCGGATCCAGCCCGCATGCTCGGCGCGCACGAAGCAGAGCTCGCAGACGAGGTTGCGGTGGCCGCCCGGGGCCAGATAGGCCTCGGTCCGCTCGCCCTTGAGGATCGTGCGCCCGCAGACGTCGCAGGCGATCGGATCGTGGAACGGGCGGAGCTCCTTCTTCACCCGGCCGATGGTACTGGCCGCGCCGCGCTCGGTCGCCCAGGTGGTCAGGCCACCGCAAGCTCGACGGTCGGATGGATCGGCGCCACCGCGCGCACGTCGGTCAGCTCCAGCACTCGCCGTAGCGGCGAGTCGTCGGGCATCGCGATGCGCAGGTCCTGGCGGTGGCGGCCGAGTCGTCGCGCCAGCTCGAACAGCAGCTCGATGGCGGCCGAGTCCAGGTAGACGGTCTCGCCGATGTCGACGACCAAGCCGGCGACGTCGCCGGGGATCGAGCGCACGAGCTGGTCGCGCACGTAGCTGCAGTTGGTCATGTCGAGCTCGCCCCCGACGCGCGCCACCATCCAGTCGCCCAGCCGCTCGATCGCGATGTCAGCGGTGGTGCTCATCGCGCCGGACTACTCGACCGCTTGGGTGAGCGTGTCGCCCTGGAGCTTCGACTTCAGCCGGAGGACGGCCTTGGTGTGCAGCTGCGAGACGCGCGACTCGGTCACTCCGAGCACCTCGCCGATCTCGCGCAGCGTCAGGTTCTCGTAGTAGTAGAGGGCGATGACGAGCTTCTCGCGCTCGGGCAGCCGCGCGATCGCGTCGGCGAGGCTGTCCTTCATGTCGGTCAGGTCGAGCTCGCGTGCGGGGTCGGCAGCGTCGGGGTCGGGGATCGTGTCGAGCAGCGACACCTGGTCGCCGGAGGAGTCCGAGACCGTCCACAGCTCGTCGAGCGCGACCACCGACGAGTTGGCGATCTTGACCAGCGACTCCTGGAACTCGTCCTGGGTGACCCCCATCGCGTCCGACATCTCGGCGTCGGTCGGGGCCCGCTGGAGCTTGTTCTCGAGCTTGGCGTTGGTCTGCTCGATCTCGCGCGCCTTGGCGCGCACCGAGCGCGGCACCCAGTCGAGGGAGCGCAGCTCGTCGATGATCGAGCCCTTGATCCGCGTGACGGCGAACGTCTCGAAGCGGATCTCTCGCTCGAGGTCGAACCGCTCGATCGCCGAGATCAGGCCGAGCAGGCCGTAAGAGATCAGGTCCCCCTCCTCGACGTGCGCGGGCAGGCCGCTCGACATCCGGCCCGCGACGTACTTGACCAAGGGCGAGTACGCGAGAACGAGGCGCTCACGCGCCTGCTGGTCGCCGCTCTCCTTGTAGCGACTCCAGAGATCCTTCAGCTCGATCGCCTTGAGGTTCGTCTCCACCTACGTCCTGCCCCTCTACGCGCGCGGATGCGCCTGCGCATATGCCTTCCTGAGCCGTTTCGACTCTACCCGAGTGTACGTTTGCGTCGTGCTGAGCGAGCTGTGCCCCAGCAGCTCCTGGATCGTGCGCAGGTCGGCGCCGCCGTCCAGCAGGTGGGTCGCGAACGAGTGGCGCAGCGCGTGCGGGGACGCCGCGGCCTGCACTCCGGCATGGCGCAGGGCGGCGCGCAGCCGCCGCCTGACGTCGGTCGTCGCGAGCCGCCGACCGGTCCGCGAGAGGAACAGCGCGTGGTCGCGCGACTCGCCCGGCCCGCCCGCGACGAGCTGCGGACGGCCGCGCTCGAGGTAGGCGTCGAGCGCGCGCCAGGCGTGCTCGCCCGCGGGCACGATCCGCGTCTTGCCGCCCTTGCCCTCGACGCGCAGCTGCTCGCCGTCGCGGTCGAGGCTCTCGACGTCGAGGTCGACCAGCTCGGCGGCGCGCAGGCCCGCGGCGTAGGCCAGCTCGAACAACGCGCGGTCGCGCAGGTCGAACGGCGTCGAGACGGGCAGCGAGTCGAGCAGCTGGTCGACCTCGGTGCGGCTGAGGACGGTCGGCAGGGCGCTCTCGCGCTTCGGGCTCGCGACCAGGTCGGCCGGGCTGGCCTCGAGCTCGCCGCGCTCGACGAGGACGCGGTAGAAGGCGCGGAAGGAGGCGAGCTTGCGCGCGACGGTCGAGCGTGAGTTGCCGCGCTCGGACAGCACGCCGGCGAAGCGGCGCAGCGTGCGGGGGTCGACCGCCGCGGGATCGATCGCCTGGGCGCTCGCCCACTCGGCGAGCTGGCCGAGGTCGGCGCCGTAGGCACGACGCGTCTGCTCGCCGAGCCCGCGCGTGCGCAGGGCGGTGTCGAACGCGCGCAGGGCACGTGCCCAACTAGGGTTGGGCGGCGTGTCGGTCTTCTTCGTCAACACTCAGGACGGGCGGGTGGCCACCCGGTCGCAGCTGGTCGACGCGGGATTGGCCGACGACGACCGCAAGCCGGTCGCCCCCTGGCACCCGATCCAGGGACCCGGCGAGGAGTCGACCCTCTGGTACGCGGTGCTGCGCAGACGTGAGCGTGGCGTCTTCATCGGCACACTGTGCATTCGCCACACCGAGCGCCAAGCCTCTTTGGAGGCCGCGGGCTGGGAGGAAGTGCCGGTCGCCCAGATCGCCCCCTGACGAGTCTCGTCAGGTCAGCCGATGTAGATCGGGTCTCCGACCTCGACTCTGTCGTAGAGGTCGACGACGTCGGAGATGCCCATCCGGATGCAGCCGTGCGACGCGGCGCTGCCGAGCGAGCCGACGTCGTCGGTGCCGTGGATGCCCGCGCCGTCGTGGATGCCCATCCAGCGTGCCTTGAGCGGGTTCTCGGGCACGCCGCCGGGAACCGTGGTCCCGGCGAGGTCGCCAGCCCAGTCGCTGTTCGGCACGCTCCAGACCGGATCGACCTGCTTGTTCTGGATCTCGAACAGCCCGCGCGGCGTGTCGTAGCCGGCGGCGCCGAAGGCGACGGTGTAGGTCTTGTCGAGCTTCAGGTTCTTGTAGACGCGCAGCTCGAAGCTGGCGTGGTCGGCGACGAGCACCGTCGGGTACTCCTTGGCGAGCTCGTCGCGGGTGACCTTGGCCTTGGTCGTCTTGACCGGCGCCTCGACGTCGCGGGCCGCGGGCGACAGCAGGGCGGCCCCGACCGCCTGGCGCAGCTGGCCGCGCCTGACCGCGATGCCGTCCTGCTCCTTCACGGCGTCGAGCGACGGGAAGTCGAGCGATGCGTCCTTCGGCTCGCGGTCGAGATTGTCACCGACGCGCTTGACGAGATCGCGGGCGGCCTTCGCCGAGTAGGTCGCGCTGACGCTGACCTCGACGTCCTCCTCCCCTCCGCGCAGATCGCGCGTGACGCGAGCGAAGACGTTGCCCTCGCGGCTGGCTTCGAGCGCATCGTCGACCATCCCGCCGACGTCGGCGTGGATGCCGGCATCCTCGGCGGAGAGGGTGAAGCGAGTCTTGCCGTGCGTGACGGCGATCGGCTGCTCGAGCCGGGCGGCGACCTGGCGGCGCACCTTCGCGCGCGCCTCGTCGGCGCTCAATCCGCCCACCGCCACACCGCCGACGGTGACGCCCTCGGCGATCCGGTCGCTGCGCGACGAGTCGTAGGCATAGACGGCGACCGACCCGACGATCAGCAGGACCACCAGGACAGCGACGAACGTGAATGCCTTGCTCTTCAAAGTATGAGGGTCCCTACCGGCACGACGAGAAAAACCAGTGTAAGCAGGGATTCGGCGTCCGCCTAGGGCTTTCCCGGTCCTGCAACCTCCTTTGCGCAGGTTTTGGGCCATCTGGATCGAAGTTCGGCGTCAGATACCCTTTCGTTTGCAATGGGTTCCATAGTCCTCCCGCCCCCGCCGGCCCGTCGCCGCGACGCGATCCGCGCCGGCGACGACTACGGCGTCAGCGACGTGCCGGACTGGCGCGACGTCGACTGGCTCGCTCAGCTGCGGACGATCGAGATCGGCGGCACGCCGGTCAACTACGTCGACATCGGCGCGCAGGGCGACCGCCGCCCGATCGTCTTCGTCCACGGGCTCAGCGGCCAGTGGCAGAACTGGCTCGAGAACATTCCCCGCTTCGCCCAGCAGCGACGCGTCGTGGCGCTCGACCTGCCCGGCTTCGGCATCTCGCCGATGCCGAGCGAGAAGATCACGATCGACTACTACGGCCGCGTCGTCGCCGAGCTCTGCGACCGGCTCGACCTGGCGCCGGCGGTGCTGGTCGGCAACTCGATGGGCGGCTACGTCTCGGCCGAGGTGGCGATCGACTCGCCGGAGACGGTCGAGCGGCTGATGCTCGTGTCGGCGGCGGGGATCTCCCAGCACGTCGTGCCGCTCGAGCGGGCGATGCGGATCGGCAAGGTGATGGCGCTCAGCATGCGCGCCTCGACCGCCCAGCGGCGCCGCCACATGGCGCGCCCGGCGCTGCGTCACTGGATCCTCAGCATGGTCGTCCGCCACCCGACGCGGCTGACGCCGGACATCGCCTTCGAGGGGTTCGTCAAGGGGTCGGGCAAGCCTGGCTTCGTCGACGCGCTGGCCGCCTGCATCGACTACGACTTCCGCGACCGGCTGCCGGAGATCGGCTGCCCGACGCTCGTCAGCTGGGGCCGCGACGACGCGATCATCCCGGTCCGCGACGCCGACACCTTCGTCGAGCTGATCTCCGGCTCGCGCAAGCTGATCTTCGAGGACACCGGCCACGTCTCGATGGCCGAGCGCCCGGTCGCCTTCAATGACGCGCTGGAGGAGTTCCTCCACTACCAGCCGGCGCCCGACGAGCTGGACGAGCCGCGCACGGCCTCGGCCGTCGCCGGCGACGACGCCGTCTAGCGCGGCCGGTCAGCCGGTTAGCGCGCCCTCGGAGGCCGAGCCGACGAGCTTGGCGTACTTGCCGAGCACGCCGTTCGTGTACTTCGGCGCCGGCGGCTCGTAGGCCGCGACGCGGCGCGGCGATCTCGTCGTCGGACAGGTCGACGTCGAGCTCGCGCTTGTCGACGTCGAAGATCGATCGTGTCGCCGTCGCGGACGGCGGCGATCGGGCCGCCGCGCGGCGGCCTCGGGCGCGACGTGGCCGGCCATGAAGCCGTGCGTCGCGCCGGAGAAGCGGCCGTCGGTGAGCAGCGCGACCGAGTCGCCGAGGCCCTCGCCGCGAGCGCGCCGGTGACGCCGAGCATCTCGCGCATGCCGGGGCCGCCGTTCGGGCCCTCGTAGCGGATCACGACCACGTCGCCCGGCTTGATCTCGCTCGCCGTGACGGCCGCGAAGGCGTCCTCCTCGCAGTCGAAGACGCGCGCCGGGCCGCGGTGGCTCGCGGCGGCTCGTGGCCGGCGAGCTTGACGACGCAGCCCTCGGGCGCGAGGTTGCCGCGCAGGATCGCGAGGCCGCCGGTCGGCTTCGAGCGGGTCGGTCGAGCGGGCGCACGACCTCCTGGCCCGGCGTCTCCTCGGCGGCGTCGGCCTCCTCGCCGATCGTGCTGGCCGGTGACCGTCGATCGCGTCGCCGTGCAGCAGGCCCGCCTCGACCAGCCGCTGGGCGACCAGCGGGACGCCGCCGGCGCGCGTCGAGGTCGGCGGCGACGATAGCGGCCGCCCGGCTTGAGGTCGGCGAGCATCGGCGTCCGCGAGGCGATCGCGTCGAAGTCGTCGATGTCGAGCGGCACGCCGGCCTCGCTGCGCGATGGCCAGCAGGTGCAGGACGGCGTTGGTCGAGCCGCCGGTGGCGGCGACGCCGGCGATGGCGTTCTCGAGCGACTCGCGGCGTGAGGATCTGGCGCGGGCGCAGGTCGCGCTTGAGCAGGTCCATGACGAGCCGGCCGGCGTCCTCGGCGACCTGGCCCTTCTTGCCGTCGTCGGCCGGGACCTCGAGCGTGCCCATCGGCGAGATGCCGAGCATCTCGAACGCCATGCGCCATCGTGTTGGCGGTGAACTGCCCGCCGCAGGCGCCGGCGCCGGGCCAGGCGACGTCCTCGAGCTCGTGCAGCTCCGCGTCGGTCATCTTGCCGGCGGCGTGGGCGCCGACGGCCTCGAAGACGTCCTGGATCGTGACGTCGCTTGCCGCGGAAGCGGCCGGGGGCGATCGAGCCGCCGTAGAGCATGAAGCCGGGCACGTCGAGCCGCGCGAGCGCCATCGCGCAGCCGGGGATCGTCTTGTCGCAGCCCGACAGGGCGATCACGCCGTCGAACAGGTGGCCGCGCGCGACCAGCTCGATCGAGTCGGCGATCACCTCGCGGCTGACCAGCGAGGCCTTCATCCCCTCGGTGCCCATCGTGATGCCGTCGGAGACGGCGATGGTGTTGAACTCCATCGGCGTGCCGCCGGCGGCGCGGATGCCGTCCTTGACCTTCTCGGCGAGCCGGCGCAGGTGGAAGTTGCAGGGCATCGTCTCGATCCAGGTGTTGGCGACGCCGATGATCGGCCGGCGCAGGGCCTCGTCGTCGTAGCCGATGCCCTTGAGGTAGGCGCGCGCCGGCGGCGCGGTCCGGGCCGTCGAGTTGGACCCGGCTGCGCTCGCGGAGGTCTCTCGGTCACGCCGCTCGGACTCCGATATCGCCGGCGCTCGAGGCGCTCCCACTCGGACAGGCGCCAGAGGTCGCGGCGGACGTGGGCGGGATCGATGCTGGCGGCCGACGAGGTGCATGTTCGCCCTTCCTATCACGCGCGCCTCGTCGGATGTCAGCGCCATCCACTTCGCGAGCACGTCGTCGGAGGCCGGCAGCCGCGTGCGGCCGCCGCCGGTCAGGTCTGGGAACGACACGCAGTACTCGCTCAGCAGCTTGCCGCTCTCGGGCACGTAGGCGACGATCGGCTTGTGCGGGTAGATCAGGTAGGCGTAGGGCGCGGGACCCTCGGCGTCGCCGGGCGAGTCGGGCAGCCGCCGGCCGTCGACGCGGATGAACCCGAGGTCGCGGTACATCGCCCACTCGACGTCGTTGACGCACGAGCGCAGCAGCTGGCGGGCGCGCTGCTCGGCGCGGCGCTCGCGGCCGGGATCGAACGGCTGGGGCGTCGTCGCGACGTTGCCGCGGCGACGTGCGCGCAGGCGGGCGCGCAGCGCCGGGACGACGACGAAGCCCGTCAGCGCGGTCGTCATCAGGCCCGCTGTCAGCAGCGCGAGCATCAGCCTCCTGACGCCCGCGGGAAGAAGATCACGCGCTGGGCGTCGGGCGGGATCTCGCCGTAGTCGCGCACCATCTGGGCCTCGCGCCGGCCGCTGCCGGGCCGCTCGGTCGGCACCGCCGCCCACATCCCCTCGTCGAGCTGACGGCGGAACTCCTCGATCAGCAGCTCCTCGTCTTCGCGCACGTCGCGATCTCCCTCGGCCAAGAGGACCTCACCATGACCGGGCTTCATGCGCAGGAACTTGATGGCTCAATCCTAATGGGCGGCGCGCCGCCCGAGCCCGAACACGTCGACCGGCCCCGCGCCGGCGCCGATCCCGCGCAGACCGTCCCGGACCGCCCCGGCCGCGATCACGCCGGCGGCCCGCGCGGCGGCCAGCGGGCTGTCGCCGAACGCGAGCCGCGCCGCGAGCGCCGAGGAGTGGGTGCAGCCCGGAGCCGTGCGCGGCGCCGTCGGGATGGCGCTCGCCGGGGATCGTCACGAGCTGGTCGCCGTCGTAGAAGGTGTCGGCGATCTGCTCGGCATGCCCGCCCGTCACGACGACCGCCGCCGAGCCGAGGGCTTGGACGGCGCGCGCCAGCTGCTCGGCGCTCGCCTCCTCCCCCAGTCCGCTCAGCACGCGCGCCTCGGGCAGGTTCGGCGTGACGACGGTGGCGCGCGGCAGGATCATCTTGCGCAGTGTCTCGATGGCATCTGCCTCGAGCAGCCGCGCACCGCTCTCCGCGACCATCACCGGATCGACGACGACCGGAACGTCGCCGACCAGCTCGAGTGCCTCGGCGACGGCGTGGATCGTCTCGACCGAACCGAGCATGCCGACCTTGACGGCGTCGACGCCGATGTCGTCGGTGATCGCCCGGACCTGGGCGACGATCGCCACGGGCACCATCGGGACCACGGCCCTGACCTCGACCGTGTTCTGGACGGTGATCGCGGTGATCGCGGTCATGCCGTGCGCCCCGCAGGCCGCGAACGCCTTGAGGTCGGCCTGGATGCCCGCGCCGCCCCCGGAGTCGGAGCCGGCGATGGAGAGCAGGCGCGGAGGGGTCGCGTCGGTCATCGCGGGCAGCATAGGACGAGCGGCTCCCTCACCGGGATCGCGGCACGCGCTCCCAGCCGAACAGCCCATCGCGGCGGACGAGCCCGCGCAGCTCGAGCTGGCCGAGCGCGGCGCGCGCCTCGTTGACTGGCAGTCCGGCGAAGGCCGAGATGCCGTCGAGGTCGAGGTCGGACTCGACCGCGTCGAGCAGCAGCCGCTCGACGCGATCCGGCTTGGAGATCGGCGTGGCGTCCGGTCCACGGCCGTTGGCCGCCGCCGACGGCTTCGCGGCGGGCCTCGACCGGGCGGCGGTCGCCCGCTCCGCGAAGCCGGCGCCGAACAGCTCGTCGAGCACGTCCGAGGCGTCGCGGACGACGGCCGCGCCGTCGCGCAGCAGGCGGTTGCTGCCCGCCGCGGCGAGCGTCGATACGCGGCCCGGGACGGCGCCGAGCGTCCTTCCGAGGTCCTGGGCGAAATCGGCGGTGATCAGGGTGCCCGAGGACTCGCCGGCCTCGACGACGACCGTCATCTGGCCGAGCGCCGCCATCAGCCGGTTGCGCGCCGGGAAGCTCCAGCGGTAGGGCCGCTGACCGGGTGGCAGCTCCGACACGACGAGCCCGTCGTCGACGATCTGGCGGTGCAGGTCGCGGTGCGAGCGCGGATAGATCACGTCCGGGCCGCCGGCGACGACCGCGATCGTCGGGCCGCGCACGCCGAGCGCGCCGCGGTGGGCCGCCCCGTCCACCCCGAGCGCCAGCCCGCTGATCGTCGCGATCCCCGCGGCCCCGAGGCCGCGCCCCAGCTCGTGCGCGACGTCGATCGCGTAGGGCGTCGCGTCGCGCGTCCCGACGACGGTCGCGGCGGGCTCGGCGTCGAGCTTGCCGAGCAGCTCGGCCTGGCCGAGGCAGAACAGGACCGCCGGCTTGTCGCCGAGCTCGTCGAGGCCCCCCGGATAGCCGTCGTGATGGCGGCAGACCGCGGTCACGCCGGCATGCCGCAGGTCGGCGCGCGCCCGGCGCGGCTCGAACCGCCCGAGGAAGGCGAGCGCCTCCTGCTCGCCGCGGCCGCCGACCGCCATCGCCAGCGACGCGTCGTCGAGCGCCAGCAACTCCGACGGGGGCCGCCCCGGACGCCCGATCAGCCCGGCGATACGTCCGGCCAGCAGGCCGATCAGGTACCCGCGCCGCAGGCAGGCGTCGCAGGCGCCGCTCACGACGCGCCCCCTCCCGACGCGGCCGCGCTCCGGACGGGCGCGACCGCGCGGTAGCCGAGCGCCTCCTCGACGTGCTCGCGCGCGACGCGGTCGCGGCCGTCGAGGTCCGCGATGGTCCGCGCGATGCGCAGCACGCGATCGTGGCCGCGCCCGGTCAGCAGACCGGCGTCGAGCGCCGCGGCCAGCGGCCGCGCCGCGCCGTCGTCGGGCACCAACCGCCGTGTCGCCTGCGCCGTCAGCTCGCCGTTGCGGGCCGCGCCGGTTGCCGCCGCACGCGCCGACTGCAGCGCGCGGGCCGCGACGACCCGCTCGCGGACGACCGCCGACGACTCGCCCGGCGCGGCCTCCGCGGCGAGCGCCAGCGCGGGCACCGGCGCGAGCTGGCAGACGAGGTCGATCCGGTCGATCAGCGGGCCGCTGAGCCGCGCGCGGTAGCGCTCGCGGCTCAGCACGCCGCACTGGCACCGCTCGCCGCCAACGCCGCAGGGACACGGGTTCGCGGCCGCGACGAGCAGCACGCACGCCGGGAACCTCAGCGCGACCTGGCCGCGCATGATCTCGACGCTGCCATGCTCGAGCGGCTGGCGCAGCGCCTCGAGCGCCGGCCGGGCGAACTCGGCCAGCTCGTCGAGGAACAGCACCCCGCGGTGCGCCAGCGTCACCTCGCCGGGACGCGGCCGCGCCCCGCCGCCGACCAGCCCCTGGGCGGAGATCGTGTGGTGCGGCGCGCGGAACGGACGTTCGCGAGCCAGGCCGTGGGCGCCCGCGGTGATGCTCTGGACGCGTGTGATGTCGAGCGCCTCGGCGTTCGTCGGCGACGGCAGGATGCCCGGCAGGCGGCGGGCCAGCATCGTCTTGCCGGCTCCGGGCGGGCCGACCATCAGCAGGCTGTGCCCACCGGCCGCGGCGATCTCGAGCGCGCGACGGGCGTCCGGCTGGCCGCGCACGTCGGCGAGGTCTGGCGGCTCCGGCGCCGCGGCGACCGCCATCGCGTCGGGCCCTGGCGGCGGCTCGGGCGTCCAGCGGCCGTGCAGCAGCTCGACCAGCCGCGCCAGGTCCGGCACCGCGCACACCTCGGGCCCATCCGCGAGCGCCGCCTCGGCGGCGATCTCGGGCGCGACGACGAGCCGCGGGATCGCGGCCTCGCGGCAGCCGAGCGCGATCGGCAGCGCGCCGCGCACCGGCCGCAGCGCACCGCCGAGCGACAGCTCGCCGGAGACTGCGCAGCCCTCGAGCGCGGCGACCGGTACCTGGCCGCTTGCCGCGAGCACGCCGACGGCGATCGCCAGGTCGAAGCTGGCTCCCGCCTTGCGCACCCAGGCGGGCGCCAGATTGACCGTCAGCCGCTGAAGCGGGAACTCGAGTCCGCTGTTGAGCAGCGCCGACCGGACCCGCTCGCGCGCCTCCCGCACCGCGGTATCGGGAAGCCCGACGACCGTGAACGTCGGCAGCCCCTGGCGGGTATCGACCTCGACGGTGACCTGGCGGGCGTCCACCCCCTCGAGGGCGAACGTGGGAACGCTTGCGAGCACGACCGGCACGCTAGGTGGGCCCGACACACAGGAGACAGCACTTCCGCTACGACAGAGCGACAGTTCCCGGCCGCGACCGTCGCGGTCCTGTCACACAAGTGCGTCCGCTGTGAGAGACGCCCGCCTAGCGTCGGTCCGATGGCTTCCGGCAACGCCCGCATCCGCCTCGGCGCCCACGGCGAGGGACTCGCCTGCGCCCATCTCGAGCGGGCCGGCTACACGCTGATCGAGCGCAACGGGCGCTGCGGCCGGCTCGGCGAGCTGGACGTCGTCGCGCGCCACGACCGCTGCCTCGTCTTCTGCGAGGTCAAGACCCGCGTCGCGGGAGGGAAGACCGGCCCGGCGGGGCCGCTCGACGCGATCGGCCCCGCCAAGCGCCGGCGCATCCGCCGCCTCGCCGCCGAATGGCTGCGAACCCGGACGCTCGACGGCCCCCGCCCCGCCTGGATCCGCTTCGACGCGATCGGCATCGTCGTCGACCGCCAGGGCCGTCTCCTGTCCCTCGACCACGTCGAGGACGCCTTCTAGCCCAACGTGAGTTGCTGGTAAGCCGTGGAGTTGAACGACATCCGGTGCAGCGGCGAGACGCCGTGGGCCGCGATCGCCGCGCGGTGCTCGGGCGTCGAGTAGCCGACGTGGCCGGCGAAGCCCCACTCGGGGTGGCGTTCGGCGACGCGGCGCATGTAGCGGTCGCGGCTGACCTTGGCGAGCACCGAGGCCGCTGCGATGGCGGCGCTGCTGGCGTCGCCATCGACGACGGCGCGCTGCTCGTGCTCGAACGGCGGGACGCGGAAGCCGTCGACGAGGCAGACGGTGCCCGGCACGGCGACGCGACGCAACGCCGAGCGCAGCGCGTCGAGGTTGCTCACGTGCAGGCCGCGGGTGTCGATCGCCCGCACGCTGCGCGACACGACCGCGGTCCGCGTGCAGGCCCGCATGACGAGCGGGTAGAGCTCCTCGCGCGCCTCCTCGCTGTGCTGCTTGGAGTCGTTGAGCCGTGTCAGCGCGCGCCGGTCGGCGAGCGTCAGCCGCTCGAGGTCGAACAGCACCGCCGCCGCGACCAGAGGCCCCGCGAGACATCCCCGCCCCGCCTCGTCCGCACCCGCCACGAAGCGCGAGCCGACCTCACGGTCGAAGGCGAACAGCTTCCGACCCGTTCGCTTCATCTTCCGAGGCTTCGCCACGCCCCGATCCTACGTCCCTCAGCCGACGCCCTCTAACGCGCGAGGAACAAGCCTGGGGTGCCGGCTGAGCCCGTGGCGTGCTCCGCACGCGAGGGCTCTGGCGGTGCCGCCAGGCGCCGTTCCGCAGGCGTTAGAGCCCGCCCCACTTCGAAGGTGGCCAATAGGTCGCGAAGGCGTCGCCGATCATGTTGCCCTTCGGCACCGGGCCCCACTCGCGGCTGTCGGCGCTGGCTCCCCGGTTGTCGCCCATCATGTAGTACTGGCCCTTGGGGATCACGATCTCCTCGGGCATGTTGCAGAGGGCGCACTGGGCGTCGGGTTCGATGAACGGCTCCTTCTGGAGCTTGCCGTCGATGTAGACGCGCCCGCCCTTGACGGCGAGACGCTCGCCGGGAAGGCCGACGACGCGCTTGATGAAGTTGGTGTCGGACTTGCCGGGGGTCGAGCGCGGGCAGGGCTGCTCGGCCGGGTGGGTGACGCCGCACATGTTGTCGTCGGCACCCTTCGGCGGCTTGAAGACCATGACGTCGCCGCGCTTCGGATCGCCGAAGTGCTCGCCGATGCGGTTGACGAGCACGCGCTGGCCGACCTCGAGCGTCGGGACCATCGACTCGCTCGGGATGCGGAACGGCTTGACGAGGAACGCCTGGATGCCGAGCGCGACGCCGAGTGCGACAGCGACGATCACGACCAGCTCGATCAGCGATCCGCCGGTGCTCTGCTTGCCGTCCCGAGCCACGGTCCCTCCGGCCCGCTACCTCGTCAGGAGTCCGACTTGTCGCCGGACTCGCCGGCGGCGTCGCCGTCGGGCTCGCCGGCGTCCTCGGCCTCCGCGGCCGGTGCGTCGTCGGAGTCGGCCTCCGCGGCCGGTGCGTCGGCCTCGGGTGCCTCGGCGGCCTGCTCCTCGGCAGGAGCCTCGGCGGTGGCCTCGGCAGCCTCGGGAGCGTCCGTCGTCTCCACGGCCTCGGCCTCAGGAGCCTCAGCCTCGGGCGAGTCGACGATCGCGTCGGTCTCGGGCGGCGGCATGACGCCCTCGAGATCGTCGTCGCGGCCGAAGCGCCGCTCGCGCACGCGGGCGGCACGGCCGACGCGGTCGCGCAGGTAGTAGAGCTTCGCGCGCCGGACGTCGCCGCGGGCGGCGATCTCGATCTGCTCGATCTTCGGCGAGTGGACGGGGAACGTCCGCTCGACGCCAACGCCGAACGACTGCTTGCGGACGGTGAAGGTCTCGCGCGCGCCGCTGCCCTGGCGCTTGATCACGACGCCCTCGAAGACCTGGGTGCGCTTACGCGTGCCCTCGACGACCTGGAAGTGGACCCGCAGGCGGTCGCCCGCCTGGAACTTGGGGACGCGGCGCAGCTGCGCTCGCTCGATGGTTTCGATGACTCCGCTCATGGCAATGAAAAGGCGCGAGCACCACCTGGTGCTACGCGCGGCGGCAATCCTAGCGGAGCCGACGCCGACTCTGCTCTGAGCGCCACTCGCGGACCCTCCCGTGGTCGCCCGAACGCAGCACTTCGGGGACCTCGTGGCCGCGCCAATCGGCCGGTCGCGTGTAGTGCGGATACTCGGGCGCGCCGCCCAGAGCGGCCGAGAAAGACTCTTCCAGAGCGCTCTCGGCGTGGCCGAGCGTTCCGGGCAGCTTGCGCAGCACCGCGTCGCAGATGACCATCGCCGGCAGCTCGCCGCCGGCGAGCACGTACGGGCCGATCGAGACGACGTCGGTCGCGAGGTGCGCGTTGACGCGCTCGTCGAAACCCTCGTAGCGGCCGCAGAGCAGCACCAGATCCTCCTCGGCGGCGAGCTCGTCGACGAGCGCCTCGTCGAGCTGGCGGCCGCCGGCCGCGAGCGCGATCACGCGCCGACCGCCCCTTCCCTCGATCGGATCGGCGTCCCAGCGCGCGCTCAGCGCCGCCTCGACCACGTCGACGCGGATCACCATCCCGGCGCCGCCGCCGTACGGGGTGTCGTCGACCTGGCCGGCCGACAGCGGCGTCGTCGCGCGCAGGTCGACCCTCTCGAGCCGGTGCCCCAGCTCGAGCGCGTTGCGGACGTGGCGCTGCTCGAGGTACCAGTCGAACCAGGCCGGGAAGAGCGTGAAGACGTCGATGTTCATCCCGCCCCCTCCCCCTCGATGCGCAGGAAGCGGCGGTCGACCTCGATCGAGCGGGCGTCGAGGTCGACGGCGCGCACGGCGTCGGCGATCAGCGGAACCAGCTCGCCGCCCTCCAGCTCGAGCAGCGAGCAGGACGGCGCGTCGATCACGCGCACGACCGTTCCGAGCCCGTCGACGCGGCAGCCGACGAGGTCCTCGGCGAGCCACTCGCCCTCGGCGAGCGCCTCCTCGACCAGCAGCAGCTCGCCACGCAGCGCCGCGACGGCCTCGCGGCTGTCGACTCCGCCGAGCCGGACCAGCGGCTTGCGGTCGGTCCCCGCGCGGCGCTCCACCGTCCGCTCGCGGCCGTCGAGCCGTACGACGGCCCCGATCTCGAAGGGATGCTCGGCGCGTTCCACGTGGAAGCTGCCGTCGAGCCCGTGCGAGCGTCCGACGACTCCGGCCGTCACCAGGCGCAGCTCGCCGCCCACCGGAGGCCTCAGGCGTCGACGACGTCGATCAGGACGCGCTGCTCGCGCCGGGTGGCGCTGGCCTTGAGCACGGTCCGCAGCGCGGAGATGGTGCGACCGCGGCGACCGATCAGGCGGCCGGCCTCGTCGGCCGGAGCGTGCAGCTCGAGGACGATCGTGCCGTCATCCTCGGTGAAGGAGTCGACCGTGACGGAATCCGGGTCGTCGACCAGAGCGCGAGCCAGGTAGGCGAGCAGCTCCTCCACCCGGGCGGTTACGCGTCGTCGCTGGAGTCGCCCTCGGCGGGCGCGTCGGCCTCGGCGGGCGCGTCGGCCTCGGCGGGCGCGTCGGCCTCGGCGGGCGCGTCGGCGTCGGCTGCCGCATCGGCGGCCGGCTGCTCGCCGGTGTCCTGCTCGACCTCGGCCTGCTCGGTCGCGGCCTCGGCGTCGGCCGGAGTCTCTGCCTCGGCGGCCGGAGCCTCGGGCTCGGCGGCGGGGGCCTCGGGCTCGGCCGGGGCCGGCCTCGACGCGACCGGCGCCGGAGCGTCGGCCTTGGGAACCGCGTAGCCGGTGTTCTCGGCGCGGATCAGCTTCTTGACCGTGTTGCTCGGCTGAGCGCCACGGTCGAGCCAGTGCTGAAGGCGCTCACGGTCGATCTCGATCCGTGAGGGCTGCGTCTGCGGGTTGTAGTGCCCGATCGTCTCGATCGAGCGACCGTCGCGCGGCGAGCGGCCATCGGCGACGACTACTCGCCAGATCGGATTCTTCTTGGAGCCGACGCGGGTCAGCCTGACTTTTACGGCCAAGGTCTCTTCTCTAATCGGGGTTGCACGGCTGCTGCGGCCTGGGAACGTTACCGGCCCGAGGCGATCTGCGCCAGCGAGGGCATCTTTCCACGTGCCATCTGGCGCATCAGCTTCTGCATCTGGGCGAACTGCTTGACGAGATTCGAGACCGCCTGGACGTTGGTTCCCGACCCCGCGGCGATCCGCCGTCGCCGCGATCCGTCGATGATCTTCGGGTTCGCGCGCTCGGCCGGGGTCATCGAGGTGATGATCGCCTGGAGGCGGTCGAGCTCCTTGTCGTCGACCTTCAGCCCGTTCAGCTGCTGCCCCACTCCCGGCAGCATCTTGAGGATGTTCTGCAGCGGCCCCATGCTGCGCACCTGCTGCATCTGCTCGAGGAAGTCGTCGAGCGTGAACTGGTTCTTGCGGATCTTGCGCTCGAGGTCCTGGGCCTGGCGCTCGTCGATCCGCGCCTCGGCCTTCTCGATCAGGGTCATCACGTCGCCCATGCCGAGGATCCGCTGCGCCATCCGGTCCGGGTGGAAGCGCTCGAAGGCGTCGAGCTTCTCGCCCGTCGAGGCGAACAGGATCGGCTTGCCGGTGATCGCCTTGACCGACAGCGCGGCGCCGCCGCGGGCGTCGCCGTCGAGCTTGCTGAGGATCACGCCGTCGAACGCCGTCGCCTCGGCGAACGCCTCCGCGACGTTGACCGCGTCCTGGCCGGTCATCGCGTCGACGACCAGCAGCACGTCGTGCGGCTTGGTGCGCTTCTTGATCTGGGCGAGCTGGTCCATCAGCTCGCTGTCGACGTGCAGGCGGCCGGCGCTGTCGAGGATCAGCACGTCGCGCTTCTCCGCACGCGCCTGGCCCAGCGCCCACTCCGCGACGTCGACCGGGTCGCGGCCGGTGCCCTGCTCGTAGACCGTCGCGCCGGCGCGCTCGCCGACCTTGATCAGCTGGTCGACGGCGGCGGGGCGCTGGAGGTCGCAGGCGGCGAGCGCGACGTCGAGCCCCTTCTCCTCCTTCAGGAAGCGGGCGAGCTTGCCGCAGGCGGTCGTCTTGCCGGAGCCCTGCAGGCCGGCCATCAAGATCACCGTCGGGCCGCTCTGCGACATCGCCAGCTCGCGGCCGGAGCCGCCCATCAGCTCGGTCAGCTCGTCGGCGACGACCTTGACGACCTGCTGGCCGGGGTTGAGCGAGTCGAGCACGTCGGAGCCGGTCGCGCGCTCCTTGACGGCGCTCGTGAACTGCTTGACGACCTTGAAGTTGACGTCGGCCTCGAGCAGCGCCAGGCGCACCTGGCGCATCGCCTTCGCGACGTCGTCCTCGGTCAGCGCGCCGCGCGAGCGGACGTCGCCGAGGGCACCCTGCAATCGCTCGCCGAGAGTCTCGAACATCAGGGCGCAGGCTAGCGCGGGCCCACGCAGCAGGCTCGAGCCCCACGGGGAACTCCGCACGGCTGGCCCACCTGCAACGCTCGGAACGGTGCCGGACATAACCGAGCCGATGGGGCCATCCGACACCCAACACAATGACACTCGACGCTTCGCGTGCCTGTTCGACGCCCACCGTCGCAGCGTCCTGGGCTACGCGCTGCGGCGGCTCGACGACCGAGAGGCCGCCGCCGATGCGCTGGCCGAGACCTTCCTGATCGCGTGGCGGAAGCTCGAGGAGGTTCCCGACGGCGACGCCGCCCGGCCGTGGCTGCTTGGCGTCGCCCGTCGCGTGCTCGCCAACCAGCGGCGCGGCGTACGTCGCCACGCCGCGCTCACCGAGCGCCTCCAGCGGGAGCTGGCCACGAGCGCCACGAGCGCGCGTGTCCCCTCGGCGAACGACCTGCTGGTGCACCGCGCCCTTGCGGCGCTGTCCGACGGCGATCGCGAAGTCGTGTTGCTCGCCGGATGGGAGGGCCTGAGCCCAGCCGAGATCGGCATCGCCGTCGGCGTGAGCGGCGTGACCGCGCGCAGCCGCCTGCACCGCGCGCGCAGACGGCTGCGCAGCGAACTCGAAGCGCTCGGCTGGGACGGCACGGCGGGCACGCCCACGAATTCCACGACCACGTTCGACCTCGCAAGGGAGCAGACCCGATGAACGGCACGCTCGACCGACTCCTCGATGACGCCGCGCTGATCTCCGACGACGAGGTCCGTGCACTCGCGCTCGACGAGGCCGAGCGGGAGTTGTGCGCCGCGATCGTCGCCCGGGAGCCACGCGAGTCGACAGCGCGCCCGCCACGGCGACGGCGGTCGCTGCGCTGGGGACTGCCGGTGCTGGCGGGAGCGGCCGGGGCGGCCGTTCTGGCGATCGCCCTCGCGGGCGGCGATGGGCAACTCGGCACCAGCCCCGAGCGCGCATGGGCGGCGCCGGCACTACGCGTGGCCAACGCGGTGCCGCGCCTGCTGATCGGCGAGCCGGGTTGGACCGTTACGCGCGCCGACCAGTTCGGCGTCGAGGAGGGTGAGATGTCCTTCGCCGACGGGCCACGAGGCATCGACCTGCATTGGCGATCCGGCTCGTTCGCGGAGTGGGTGGGCGACCGCGCCCGTAGCGCCGACGAGCTGGCGCCAGCCAAGGTGCTCGGCACTACGGCCAGAGTCTTTCGCTACCGGGGCCCGTTCAACGACTACACCGCCTTGTGGCGCGGCGGCGGCTACACGATGGAGTTCCGCACCAGCTACCCACCGCGGCTGTCCCTGGCGGAGTACCGATCCCTGCTGCATGCCCTGACGGCCGTCGGAGTGGACGACTGGCTCTCGGCGATGCCCGCGAGCGTCGTCCTCCCCACCGACACCGCACGAACGGTCGAGGCGATGCTTGCCGGCGTCCCGCTGCCACCTGGCCTGGACACCGAGGCGCTCGCTCGAGACGCCACCGTTCGCGACCGGTATCAGCTTGGTGCGCGAGTGGCCGGCGCTGTCGCGTGCGGGTGGATCGAGCGTTGGGTCGCTGCCCGCAAGGCTGGAGACCCCGCGGCGGCGGCAGCGGCAGCGGAGGCCATGCAGACCTCGAATGGGTGGCCGGTCCTACGTGAGATGGAGGCCCAGGGCGCGTACCCAGAGGTCCTCCAGGACTTCGCAAGCGCGATCGAGCGTGGCACCGCCGTTCCGGCCGGCAAGCCAACGAACGTCGAGGACCACTACCGAGAGGCACTCGGGTGCGAGCGAGCCCCTCGATAGCGCTGGGGGCGCTCAGGAGAGCCGGGCGGCGAGCGCGCTCGCGTTCATGTGCGCGATGGCCTCGATGGTGACCATCGGATTGACGCCCGAGGCGCTCGGGAAGGCGGACGCGTCGCAGACGACGAGGTCGCGCACGTCCCAGGTCTCGCCGGCCGGAGTGCAGGCCGATGTGGAGGGCGTGCCGCCCATCCGCGCGCTGCCCATGATGTGGAAGGACGCCATCGACACCTGGCCGCTGCCCCAGCCGCAGCGGTCGGCATCGCGCATGAATCGGGCGCGGTCGCCGTCGGCGCCGGGGTCGTAGGCGACCCAGTCGGCATGCGAGCTGAAGATCCGCCTCGCGCCGGCCGCCTCGAGGATCCGCGCCCCGCCGTCGAGGCCGATGCGCAGGTTGTCGCGGTCGAAGGACGACAGCGTGTAGCGGACGACGGGGTCGCCGTCGCGACCGACGCGGACCTCGCCCGAGTCGCGGTCGCGCAGCAGCGCGCCGACGCCGGTGGCGTGCGGCAGCGCGCGCATCAGCTCGTGGTGGGCGCGGCCGCCGCGCCACGGCCAGAAGCCGTTGACGACGTGCGGGTGCATCGCGGCGGTCTCGTACTTGACGCCGTAGCCGCTGCCGTCGATGTCGCGGTCCTGGTCGGAGTAGAGCGCCTGCATCGCGCCCTCCCAAGGGCGAATCTCGTCGTCGAAGATCCCCCAGGCGACGGTCACCGGGTGCAGGTGGAGGTGCTGGCCGACGTTGCGGTTGCTCAATCGCGACCGACGCAGCAGCGCCGGAGTCTGGACCGCGCCGCAGGCGGCCACGACGGCACGCGAGCGGACGCTGACGCGGTGGCCGGCGGCGGTGACCGCCTCGACTCCGCATGCCCGCCCGGACTCGACGACGACCTCGCGCGCCTTCGTGTCGACGAGGATCCGCGCGCCGGCGGCGTAGGCGTCGGCGAGCCAGGTCTTGACGGTCGACTGCTTGGCGCCGAGACGACACCCGAACGGGCAGTAGCCGCAGGTCTCGCCCTGGTCGCAGCCGCGGACGTTGCGCGGCATCGCGTCGACGTGCCAGCCGAGCGCGGTGCAGCCGTCGCGCAGCGCACGATCGCGGGAGGAGGGCGACGAGTGCTCGTGGTTGACGCCGAGGCGGTCGCAGACGGCGTCGAGGCTGGCGTCGAAGTCGCGGTCGGCGAAGGCGTGGACGCCGTGGGCGGCCCACTCCTCGCGGATCGCGTCGGGGGTGCGGAAGGAGGTCGAGTAGTTGACGACGGTGCCGCCCCCGAGGGTGGCGCCGGCGAGCAGCGACATGCTCTGGTCGGCGGTCGCGACCGGCGCGGCGGCGTAGAGCGTGCGGATCGCGTCGCGCTCGGAGCCCTCGAAGTCGCGGTCCTCGCTGTGTCCGCCGGCCTCCAGGACGACCACGTCGAGACCGGCCGCCGCGAGCACGCCGGCGGCGGTGCCTCCCCCGGCCCCCGAGCCGACGACGACCACGTCGCAGTCGAGCTCGACGTCGCCGTGGACGGGGAGGGGCGCGATCGCCGGCGGCGGCGCGTCGACGTTGGGCCCGAGCGGGCCGGGATAGCCGATGTCGGCCCAGGCGGGGTTCGGCGACCCGTCGGCCGCCGGCAGCGACCAGTAGAAGAGCCGCGCGCCCTTGCAGAGCGCCTGGAAGGCAGCACGGCGCCGCGGCAGGCGCGAGTCGCACCAGGACAGCAGCACACGCTCGCGCCGCTCCTGCGAGAGCCCCGAGAAACGGCCCCATCCGCCCCCGCCGAGCGCGGTCAGCGGCTTGCTGTCCCAGACCGAGAGCAGCTGCTGGAGCTGGCGCCGCTCTGCCGCGCGCGGGTTGCGGCCGGCCGCATCGAGCAGGGCCTCGGGAACGCCCAGCTCGCTCGCCGACGGCAGCCCGTCGCCGCCGGGGCAGACCGTGTCGCAGATCGTCTTCAGCGCGCGGCGCTGACCCTCCGTCAGCTCCATCGCGCTATGCCTGTCGCGGCGGCTCCGGCGGCGCGGGCGGCGGCGGCTTCGGCCGGTCGCGCGGCTCGTCGGCGGCCGCCGGCGCGAGCAGCGGCCCGAGCTTGCCGAGCGCGGTGGTCAGCTCGCTCGGGACGATCCAGAGCTTGGTCGCCTCGCCGTCGGCGATCTCCGGCAGCTTCTGCAGGTACTGGTAGGCGAGAACCCGCTCGTCGGCGTCGCCGCGGTGGACGGCGGCGAAGACGGTCTCGATCGCCTGCGCCTCGCCCTGGGCCTCGAGGATCTGCGCCTCGCGGTGGCCCTCGGCGCGCAGGATCGCGCTCTGCTTCTCGCCCTCGGCGGTGAGGATCTGCGACTGCTTGACGCCCTCGGCCGTCAGGATCGCCGCGCGCCGGTCGCGCTCGGCGCGCATCTGCTTCTCCATCGCCTCCTGGATCGACTGCGGCGGGTCGACGGCCTTGAGCTCGACGCGGTTGACGCGGATCCCCCAGCGGCCGGTCGCCTCGTCGAGCACCGCGCGCAGCGCCGAGGAGATCTGGTCGCGCGAGGTCAGCGTGTCCTCGAGCGTCATCCCGCCGATCACGTTGCGCAAGGTGGTGACCGTCAGCTGCTCGATCGCCCCGATGTAGTCGGCGATCTCGTAGCTGGCCGACTTCGGGTCGGTGACCTGGAAGTAGATGACGGTGTCGATCGAGATCACGAGGTTGTCCTCGGTGATCACCGGCTGCGGCGGGAACGAGACGACCGTCTCGCGCAGGTCGATCAGCGGCTGGACGCGGTCGACGTAGGGCACGACGATCGCCAGGCCGGCGTCGAGGGTGCGGTGATAGCGACCGAGCCGCTCGACGATGCCCGCACGGGCCTGCGGGACGATCCGCACCCCCTGCGCGATCGTGAACAGCACCACCAGGGCGATCACGCCCAGCACGATCAGAGTCGCCACGTCAGCCTCCCAGTCCGTTTGCCACGAGCGCCGTGGCGCCCTCGATCTTCATCACCTCTACGCGCGCACCCGGCACGAGGATCTCGTCCTCGTCGTAGCTGCGCGCGGACCAGACCTCGCCGGCCAGCTTGACCGTGCCGCCGTCGCGGTCGACCTGCTCGATCACCAGCGCCTGCGCGCCGACGAGCGCGGCGGTGCCGGTGCGAATCCGCGCCGGCGTGCGGAGGTGCCGGTTCGCGATCGGCCGCAGCAGCACCAGCGACATGATCGAGGCGAGGATGAAGACGACCAGCTGGAGCGCGGTTCCGGCCCCCAGCAGCGCGGCGACTCCCGCCAGCACCGCGGCGATGGCGATCGGACCCATGAAGAACGACAGGGTCAGGATCTCGCCGATCGCCAGCAGCCCCGCGGCCACCATCCAGATCACCCAGGCCGACATGCAGTCGATCCTATGCGGTCCCGCGGCGCCGCCTATTCTCTCGGCGCGATGGCAAGGGAATGGAACGAGCTGTTCGTGGTCGGCGGGGAGCCGGTGGCGGCGCCTGCCGCCGATCCCGCCACGGACGAGTCCGGCGAGGAGAAGCCGAAGCGGCGCTTCTTCAAGCGGCTGCGCGAGAACATGTCGAAGACGCGCCAGGCGCTCGGCGCGGAGATCCAGGCGACGATGTTCGAGCGGCTCGACGACGAGGCGTTCGAGCGGCTCGAGGAGGCGCTGATCTACGCCGACGTCGGGGCGCCGACGACCGCGTCGATCGTCGAGCGGCTGGAGGGCGAGGCGGCGTCCGGCGACCTCGAGAGCGGCGAGGACCTCACCCGCCGGCTGAAGGAGCTGCTCGCCGAGACCGCGCGCGTCGAGGACGACACGATCGACCTCTCCCCGCATCCGACGGTGATCCTGATGGTCGGCGTCAACGGCACCGGCAAGACCACGACGATCGGCAAGATCGCCTGGCACCTCCAGAAGGAGCTCGGCCGGTCGGTCCTGCTCGCCGCGGGCGACACCTTCCGCGCCGCCGCCGCCGAGCAGCTCGAGGTCTGGGCCGAGCGCGCCGGCTGCGACATCGTCCGCGCCAACGAGGGCTCCGACCCAGGCTCGGTCATGTTCGACGCGATCGAGGCCGCCGTCGCGCGCGGCCACGACGTCGTCCTGTGCGACACCGCGGGCCGACTCCACACCCAGCAGCACCTGATGGACGAGCTGGCCAAGGTCCGCAAGGTGATCGCCTCGAAGCTCCCCGACGCCCCGCACCACACGCTCTTGACGATCGACGCCACGACCGGCCAGAACGGGCTGCGCCAGGCGCTGATGTTCCGTGAGACCGTCGCCCTCGACGGCATCGTCCTGACCAAGCTCGACGGCACCGCCAAGGGCGGCATCGCCCTCGCGATCGCCCAGGAGCTGCAAGTGCCGGTCAAGCTGATCGGCATCGGCGAGGGCATCGAGGACCTCCGCCCCTTCGACGCCGACGACTTCGCCGCGGCGATCCTGGACTAAGCGCTCTGCGCGGACGCCGGGGGTGACCCTCAGCGAGCGAGCGAGAGGTGTGGCGGAGCTGTACGGCCGGCTGGGTAGGGCGGCCAGGCTCTCAGCAGTATCAAGTCCGTAGACCTCGCTTTCCGCGGGTGGCGACGGTGGCGCTTTTGCGCGCGCAGTCGCAGCGGAGCGAAGCCCCTCTCGTCTAACCACGATCACGCCCTACCCGGCAACCCGCGCCAGAGACGGGGCGAAGTCGGAAGCGGAGACGAGCACGGAAAACGCCACCGGAGACAGGACCCGCGGCCACCGACGCCGAGCCCGCAAGGCAAACGGCAGACCGTCCCCGCCGAGAGCGCTACCGACCCTCCAAGCAGTAACGAGCTAGGCCGCGCCGGCGTCGGCGACGGGCTCGACCGGCTTGGCCTGGTCGAACAGGTTCTCCCCGGTTCCGCTGAGCTGGCGCGAGACGACGCGGGAGATGCCGTCGCCGCCCATGCTGACGCCGTAGATGCGGTCGGCGGCGTCCATCGTGCGCTTCTGGTGGGTGACGACGATGAACTGGGCGCGGTCGGAGTAGCGCCGGACGAGCTGGAGGAAGCGGTCGACGTTGAGGTCGTCGAGCGCGGCCTCGACCTCGTCGAGGACGTAGAAGGGGCACGGCCGGGCGAGGAAGACCGCGAACATGAAGGCGAGCGCGACGAGCGACTTCTCGCCGCCTGACATCAGCGACAGGCGCTTGGTCGACTTGCCGGCCGGGGTGACCTCGATCTCGACGCCGGGCTCGGAGGCGGCGGGCTTGGCGGCCGACTCCTCGGGGCCGTCGTCGGCGTCGCCGGCCTCCTGGCCCTCCCCCGCCTCGGCGTCCTGGCCGCCGAGGACCGGGCGCGGGCCCTGGTCGGGCTGCACGAGCCGCAGGCAGCCGCGGCCGCCCGGGAACAGGTGCGCCACGACCTCCTCGAAGTTCTTGGCGGCGGCCTCGTAGGTCTCCTCGAAGCTCTCGCGGATCCGCCGGTCGGTGTCGCGGATCAGGCTCTGCAGCTCGGCGAGGGCGCTCTCGAGGTCGGTTCGCTGGCCCTCGAGCTCCTCGACGTGGGCGATCGCCTCCTCGTACTCCTTGGCGGCGAGCGGGTTGACCGGCCCGAGCTGCTCGCGGCGGCGGGCGAGGCGGTCGATCCGCGTCGCCAGCTCGGCGCGGCGCTCGTCGGCGAGCGGCTCGGCGGCGGGCTCGGCGGGCAGGCCGAGCCGCTCGGCGACCTCGCCCAACTCGCTCGTCGCGTCGGCGGCCTGGTCGCGGATCTGCTGGGCGCCGACCTCGGCGGCGGTCACGCGCTCGCTGGCGTCGCGCAGCGCCCGCTGCAGCTCGGCCTCCTGGTGGGCGCAGGAGCGCAGCTCGGAGGCGGTCCGCTCGCCGGCCTCGGCGCCGGCCGCGTGCTCGGCCTCGATCGTCGCGACGCGCGTCGCGACGGCCTCGCGCGCGTCGTCGAGCGCGGCGGCGGCGCCGTCCGCCGCGGCGGCGAGGTCGCGGTCGCGCTCGATCCTGCCGCGCAGGCGGGCGGCGCGGTCGACCCGCTCCTTGTGCTCGCGCAGCGCGCTCTCGGCCATCCGGCGCTCGCCACGGACCTCGGCGGCCAGCTCGGCGCGGCGGACCGCGTCGGGGCCCTCGTCGGGGCTCTGACTGCGCTGCTCGATCAGCCACTCGGTGCGGCGCACCGCCTCGCCGGCGGCCTCGACCTCGCGGACCGCGCCGCGCAGGGCGGTGTCGGACTCGTCGCGGCCGCGGTCGGCGACCAGCACCCGCTCGGCCGCCTGGCCGACGGCGGCGCGCGCCTCGGCCTCGGCCTTCACGGCCTGCTCGGACGCCGCCACCAGCTCGATGCGGCGGTTGCGCTGCTCGAGGACGCGCTCGGCGCCGCCGGACGGGGCCTGGCGCAGCTCGCCGGCACCGGGACGCCAGACACGGCCGGCGCGCGTGACCGCGACACCGGCGAAGTCGGCCGGCACGTCGGCGAGCGAGTCGACGACCCAGACGCCGGCCAGCAGGCGCCGCGCGAGCGGCTCGGAGCCGGGATCGGCGCCGACGCGGTCGAGCAGCCGCTCCGCGCCCGGCGCCGGGCCGTCGGGCCCGTCGGCCGCGGCCGCGGCGGCCGCCACGAGCAAGTAGCCACCCTCGTCGCCCGCCCCGTCGAGCAGCCGCTCGCCGTCGGCGACGCTGTCGACGACCCCGGCGCTCAGCCGCGGCCCGAGCGCGGCGGCGAGCGCCAGCTCGTAGCCGGGCTCGACGCGCAGCCGCTCGGACAGCGCGCGGGCTCCGCCGGGGGCGCTCTCGGCGGCGCGGAGGTACTGGTTGACGGCCGCCAGCTCGGCGCCAGCGGCAGCGGCGGCGCTGCGCGCGGCCTCGGCGGCGCGCTCGGCGACCCGGCGCTCGTCGCGCGCGGCCTCGGCGACGCGCTCGGCCTCGGCGAGCGCCTCGCGCCGCTGCTGTGCGGCCTGCTCCAGCTCGACGCGCTGGGCGGCGGCCGCGTCGCGCTCGGCGCGCAGCTGGGCGAGCTCCTGCTCGAGCCGCTCGACACGGCGGCCCTCGAGCATCTCCAGCTCCCGCTCCAGCTCGGCGATTCGCGCAGCGGTGCCCTCGGTCGGGTCGCCCGCCTGGGCGATCTCGCGCTCCAGCAGTTCGAGCTGCGCGGCGCGCCGCTCGGCCCCGTCGACCGCCGCGCGGCTCTGCTCGCGGGCGCGGTCGAGGCGCATCTGGATCCGCTCGCCGGCGCCACGGGCCGCGAACAACCGCGCCTGCAGCGCCTCGCGCAGGCGGCTCTGCTCGGCGAACGCCTGCTCGGCGCGCTCGCGCCGCTTGGCGACCTCGGCCAGCTTCTTCTCCGACTCGTCGCGCCCGGCGCGCGCGGCGGTCGCGGCGGCCTCGGCCTCGGCGAGCCTGGCGCCGGCCTCGCGCAGGGTGTCGCAGGCAAGCTCGTAGCGCGCCTCGGCGCTCTGGCGCTCGAGCCGCTCGTGCAGCTCGGCCGCCTCGGCCTGGCGCTTGAGCGGACGCAGGCGCCCGCGCGCCTCGCGCTCGACGTCGAGCGCGCGCGACAGGTTCTCCTCTGTCCGCTCGAGCTTCAGCTGGGCGCGGCGGCGGCGCTGGCGGTGCTTGCCGAGCCCCGCGGCCTCCTCGATCAGCATCCGGCGCTCGCGGGGGCGCGAGAGGACGATCGACTCGACGCGCCCCTGCGAGACGACCGAGTGCATCTCCTTGCCGAGCCCGGTCTCCGACAGCACCTCGGCGATGTCGGCGAGCCGGCAGCGGGCGCCGTTGAGGCGATACTCGCCCTCGCCGTCGCGGCCCAGCTTGCGGACGATCGAGATCTCCGAGAAGTCGGACTCCGAGCGACCGCCGGAGTTGTCGATCACGACCTCGACCTCGGCGGCGCTCGACCCCTTCACGCCGTGGCCGCCGGCGAAGATGACGTCCTTCATCGACTGGCCGCGGACGGCGAGCGGGCTCTGCTCGCCGAGCGCCCAGAGGATCGCGTCGGTGATGTTCGACTTGCCCGACCCGTTCGGCCCGACGACGACCGACACGCCGGGCCCGAACTCGAGCGTCGTGCGGTTGGGGAAGGACTTGAAGCCCTTCATCGAGATCGCGCGCAAATGCATCAGCCGCCGCCCTCGCCCTCGATCTGCTCGAGGCCCTGCTCGGCCGCTTCCTGCTCGGCGATCTTCTTCGTCCGGCCCTGGCCGCGGCCGATCTCCTCGCCTTTGACCCGCGCCGCGATCACGAAGTGGCGGTCGTGCGGCGGGCCGGTCTCCTCGACGACGGCGTAGTCGATCACCGCCCCGCGGCGGGCGACGCGCTCCTGGAGCACCGACTTGAAGTCCGCAGAGTAGTTGAGCGCCTCCTCGATCTGCTCGTCGAACGCCGCCACGACCGGAGCGGCGACGCGGTCGTAGCCGCAGCCGAGGTAGACCGCGCCGATCACCGCCTCGGTGACCGACGACAGCACCCGCTCGCTGGCGATCAGCGCCTCGAAGCCGCGCTCGTCGCCCTCGGGCGCCTGCTGGCGCAACCGCTCCGGGACGCCGAGGTCGAGTGCCACCTCGGCGCAGGCGGCCCCGCTCACGGCCTGAGCCCTGACCTTCGTGAGCCGGCCGACGCCGTACTCCGACAGCAGCGGGTAGAGATACGACGAGACCGCGAGCGCGAGCACGGCGTCGCCGAGGAACGCGAGCCGCTCGTAGGAGTCGCTGCGCTGGCGGGTCCAGGACGCATGGGCGAACGCCTGGCGTGACAGGTCCGACGGGATCTCGTCGAGCAGGTCAGCGAGGGTCTCGCCCGTCTCAGGCGTCTGCGTGCTCGACATGGGCGAATACGAAGTCGGCGGCCTGGCCGACGGTCAGGATCTTCGACGCCTGATCGTCGGGGATGCGGATTCCGTAGTGGTCCTCGAGCTCGACGGTCAGCTCGACGAGGTCGAGCGAGTCGGCCTCGAGGTCCTCCTTGAAGCGCGTCTCCTCGCGGATCTGCGCCGGATCGATCTCCAGCTCGGTCGCGAGGTGATCGCGGATCCTGGTGAGTACCTCTGCGCGTTCCACTAGTTCGGGTCTTTCCTCGGCCGGCGGCCGTTGTAGGTCCCTCCCGTCATCCGTCGCTGAAGCTACCAGCGGGTGCGGACCGCAGCGCCCCGTCGGCCTGCAGCGCGGCGGCTGTGCGCTCGACCATGCGCTCGTCGACCGCGCGGCGGGCCAGCCGGATCGCCGACGCCAGGCCAGCTGGCCCGAAGCTGCCGTGGCCGATGACGACCGGCTTGCGCAGACCGAGCAGGATCGCCCCGCCGACGTTCTCGGGGTCGAGCTGGGCGCGCAGCTTGCCGACCTGGCCGCGGATCAGCAGCCCACCGAGCGTGGACAGCGGGTTGGCGCGAACGGCGTCGCGGATCGCGTCGCGCGTCACGCGCGAGGCCGACTCCATCGCCTTCAGCGCGACGTTGCCGGTGAAGCCGTCGGTCACGACGACGTCGACCGCCGCGCTCGGCAGGTCGAAACCCTCGACGTTGCCGGCGAAGTTCAGCGAGCCGCCGCTCAGCCGCTCGTGGGCGGCGAGGACGTCGGGCGTCCCCTTGCCGGCCTCCGTGCCGACCGACAGCAGCCCGACGCGCGGGCGCTCCACCCCCTCGACGTGCTCCATGAAGGCGGCGCCCATGTAGGCGAACTGGACCAGGTGCTCGGGCCGCACCTCGACGTTGGCGCCGGCGTCGAGCAACAGCACCCGCCCCGCGGGCAGCGGCAGCAGCGCGGCGATCGCCGGCCGGTGGACGCCGCGGATCCGCTTGACCGCCAGCGTGGCGGCGGCAAGCGTCGGCCCCGTCGCCCCGGCGCTGACCAGCGCGTCGGCGCGGCCGTCGGCGACCGCCGCGGCGGCCTGGACGATCGACGCCTCCGGCCGCGAGCGGACGGCGCGCACCGGCTCCTCGTCGCCGCCGATCCGCTCGGGCGCGTCGACCACCTCGACGTTCGCGCCGGGATCGCCGATCTCGGCCGCGGGGCCGAACAGCAGGACGCGCTCGTCGGAAAGCCTCGCTCCCTCGGCGACCGCGCTCGGACCCGCGTCGGCGCCGTTAGCGTCGACAGCGATCACGGCCGGGCGCTACTCGTCGTCGGCGGGTGCCTGGACGACGACCTGGCGGCCGCTGTAGCTGCCGCACTCGCCACACACGCGGTGCGGCAGGCGCGGCGAACCGCACTTCGGGCAGGTCGAGAGGCTCGGCGGCACGATCTTGTGCTGCGAGCGGCGCTTGTTGGTGCGCGAATGCGACTGTCGTTGCTTGGGGACGGCCATGAGCCGGTGCAGTGTACAGAGCTGGCTCAGTCGAGCTTCAGCTCGGACAGCTTCGCCCAGCGCGAGTCGGGCTCGGGGTCGTGCGCGTGGGCGGGGTCCTGGTTGAGGTTGGCGCCGCAGATCGTGCAGAGGCCGGCGCAGTCCTCGGAGCAGAGGATCTGGGTCGGGAGGGCGAGCGCGAGGGCGTCGCGGGCCCAATCGCTGAGCTTGACGACATCGTCCTCGACGTAGGGGGAGCGCAGCTCGGCGGCCTCGCTCGGCTGGTCGACCTCGCGCGCGTCGACCTCGACGCGGGCGTCGGCATCCTCGAGGCAGCGGGTGCACGGACCGTGCAGGCCGACGGCGAAGCGGAGGCGCAGCGCGTGGCCGGTCGTCGTGTGCGAGACGTCGAGGCCGGCATCGGCGTGACCGCCGGCGCTATAGGTCTGGCCACCGAAGGACAGCTCCTCGACGGGCACCTCGAACTCGAGCGTGCGCGCCTCGCCGGACGCCAGCCGCAGCGTCCCGACGTCGAACTCATCCACTCGCTGGGCCATGCACCGACCCTAGCGAGCGTCCGGCCGAGGCCTAGGAGACCTCGGCCTCCTCGCGACCCTGAAGGCGGTCGCGCCCGCGCTGGACGGCGGCGGTGAACTTCTCGAGGTTGATCTCGAGGGTGTTGAGGATGTCGTCGGCGTAGTCCTCGGCGCCGAGGCGGATCTCACGCTCGCGGGCGCGGGCGTCCTCGACGATCTCGTCGGCCTGGCGCTCGGCCTGCTTGACGACCTCCTCGTCGGAGATCAGCTGCGTCTGCTCCTCGCGCGCCTCCTTGACGATCCGCTCGGCCTCGCGCTTGGCCTCTGCGAGCATCTCCTGGCGCTCCTTGACGATCCAGCGCGCCTGCTTGATCTCCTCCGGGATCGTCGCGCGCATCTGATCGAGGATGTCGTAGATCTCCTCTTTGTCGACGCGCACCTGATCCGTGAGGGGCACGGGCTTGGCGTTGTGGACGGTGTCGTCCAGCTTGTCGATGAGTACCAAGACGTCCATAGATGAACCTCAGTTCGTCAGCGCTCCAGCGCTTCCTGCAAGCGAGAGGCTACCGGCGCGGGGACCAAACCGGTGAGATCCCCGCCGAACATCGCCAGCTCCTTGACCCCGCTGGAGCTGAGAAAGCTGTATTGGGGCGCGGCCATCATGTACGTGCTCTCGATGTCCGGGGCCATCTTGCGGTTGAGCTGGTTCATCTCGAACTCGTACTCGAAGTCGGAGATCGCGCGCAGTCCCTTGACGATCGCGCGGGCATTGTTCTGGCGCGCGAACTCGACGAGCAGGTTGTCGAACGGCTTGACCTCGACGTTGGCGAGGTGCTCGACCTCGGCTTCGATGAACGCGACGCGCTCCTCGGCGGTGAAGACGGTCTTCTGCTTGCGCACCGGCTGGTCGACGACGCCGACGACGACCCGGTCGAAGACGTTCGAGGCGCGCGTGATGATGTCGAGGTGGCCGAGCGTGACCGGGTCGTAGGACCCCGGGCAGACGGCGGTTCCGCTGGTGCGCTCAGACATGGCGGTGGACGGCGATCCGCGTGTCGCCGTAGCTGCGCTCGCGCAGCAGCGGGAACGGCAGTTCGAGCGGGGCGCGCTTGTTGGACTCGGTCACGATGACGGCGTCTGCGGTGAGGAGTGGCGGGAGCGCCTCCGCGAGGCTGGAGGCCACCTGGAGCGCGGAATCATACGGAGGGTCGGCGAAAACGAGGTCGTAGCGGTCGCCGACGTGCACGGCGGCGAGGAAGTCGAGCGCGTCGCGGCGCCGCACGTCGGCCTCCAGCCCGAGCTCCGAGAGGTTGCGCCGGATCGCCGCGACGGCGTCGCGCGAGCTGTCGACGAAGGTCGCCGCGGCGGCCCCGCGCGACAGCGCCTCGATGCCGAGCGCGCCCGACCCGGCGTAGAGGTCGAGCACGCGCGCGCCCGACACGTCGCCGAGGATCGAGAACAGCGCCTCGCGGACGCGGTCGGCCGTCGGGCGCGTCGTGTCGCCTCGCGGAGCGACGAGCTTCCGACCGCGCAGCTCGCCGGCGACCACTCTCACCCCGCGACGAGCTCTGTGACGACTTCCGGCGGCTCGCGCAACGTCTGCAACACCGTGCAGTAGCGCTCGGACTTGGCGCACAGCGACGCAAGCCGTTGCGGGTCCACGCCCGGGGCGTCGATCTCGTAGCGCATCCGAATCGACGAGAACCCGACCGGCGCGTCGCGGGCGACGCCGAGCGTTCCACGGAGGTCGAGATCGCCCTCCACGACCACCTCGATCCGCTCTGTCGGCACCTCCATCGCCGTCGCGACCATCTGACAGGTGATCTGGGCGCACGCCGCCAAGGCTCCGAGCAGAAGGTCTCCAGAGCACGCCGCGGTGCCGGGGCCGCCAACGCCGACGTGCGCCTGCGCCGTCTGGATCGCGCGACCGAGGTCGATCGAGCAGCCGGTGGGACCCTCCGTCTCGCTGCCGCGCGCCGTCAGGGTGATCGACGCGGAGCCGGGGTCCGCGCGATAGCCGTCCTTGAGTGGCTGCTGGGTCGTCCTGAGGTCCATCGGTCCTCCTAGGTCGCTGCAGTGCGACAAGTATCCGTCAGGCCGGGATCGGATCGAGGTCGGAGCCGAACCGCTCGACGACGGCGGCGCGGAGCAGCCCGTTCTCGGGCAGGTCGAGGCGCGGGTCGGCGGCGAGCAGCTCGTCGGCGCGCAGCTTGGCGCGCTCGAGCAGCTCCTGGTCGTCGGGCAGCCGCGCGACGCGGAACTCGGGCAGCCCGGACTGGCGCGTGCCGAGCACCTCCCCCGCCCCGCGCAGCTCGAGGTCGATCTCGGCGAGCCGGAAGCCGTCGCGCTCGTTGGCGAGCGCGTCGAGGCGCGGGCGCTTGGGATCGCCGAACAGGATGCAGAGCGACGCGTGACCGCCGCGCCCGACGCGGCCGCGCAGCTGGTGCAGCTGCGAGAGGCCGTAGCGGTCGGCGGCCTCGATCAGCATCACCGTCGCGTTCGGGACGTCGATGCCCACCTCGATCACGCTCGTCGCGACGAGCACGTCGGCCTCTCCGGCGGCGAAGCTGCGCATCGCCTCCTGCTTGGCGGCGCTCGACATCTGGCCGTGGATCAGCGCGACGCGGTGGTCGGCGAACTCGGTCCGCTGGAGGCGCTCGGCCTCGACCGTCGCGGCCTTCGCCTGGAGCGCCTCGGACTCCTCGACCAGCGGGCAGACGACGAAGCACTGGCGCCCGGCGGCGATCTCCTCGCGGATCCGCTCGTAGGCCCGGGCACGCGGGCGCGCGCCGTCGACGACGAACGTCTCGACCGGCCGCCGGCCCGCCGGCAGCTCGCGCAGCACCGTCGCGTCGAGGTCGCCGTAGGCGGTCAGCGCGAGCGTGCGCGGGATCGGGGTCGCGGTCATGTGCAGGACGTGCGGCGCCAGCTCGCCCGGAGCCTTGGCGTCGAGCGCGGCCCGCTGACGGACGCCGAAACGGTGCTGCTCGTCGACGACGCAGACGGCGAGGTCGCGGAACTCGACGGTGTCCTCGATCAGCGCGTGGGTGCCGACCACGAGCCCCAGCTCGCCGCTCGCCAGCCGCGCGAGCAGGTCGCGGCGTCGGGCGGCGGTCGTCGAGCCGGTCAGCAGCTCGACCGGCACGGTGCCACCGAGCAGCGAGTCGATCGTCGCCAGGTGCTGCTCGGCGAGCGTCTCGGTCGGCGCCATCAACGCGGCCTGGCGGCCGTTCTCGACGGCGCGCAGCATCGCCGCCAGCGCGACCGCCGTCTTGCCGCTGCCGACCTCGCCCATCAGCAGCCGCTGCATCGGCCGCTGCGCCGCCAGGTCGGCGTCGATCTCGGCGCAGGCGCGGCGCTGGTCGCCGGTCAGCTCGAACGGCAGCCGCTCCAGCCAGGGGTCGACGATCTCGCCGGTCGCGGGCAGCGGCGCGGCGCGGCGCCCCTCGCGGCGGGTGCGGCGGCGGCCGGTGACGGCGAGCTGGAGCAGGAACAGCTCCTCGAAGGCGAGCCGGCGGCGCGCGCCCTCGGCCTCGTCCTCGCCGTCGGGGAAGTGTGCGGCCGCCAGCGCGGCCGAGCGGTCGGGCAGCCGTTCGGCGACTCGCAGCGCCGCCGGCAGCGGCTCGACGACGTGGCGGATCAGCTTGTAGTCCTTCCAGACGCAGGTTGCGCAGCGCCGCCGGCGTGAGCCCCGCGGTGGCGGGATGGACCGGCACCAGGCCGACCGTGTGGACCGGCGCGCTGCCCTGGCCGAGCAGCTCGTACTCGTCGACCCAGAACTCGTTGCGGCGCTTCTTGTGCCCGTGCAACAGCACCGCCGTCCCCTCGCCGAGCTTTCCCGCGATCCACGGCTGGTTCCACCAGACCGCCAGCGCCGGCCCGGTCTCGTCGAAGACCCGCGCCTCGACCTTCTTGCGGCGGCGGTCGCGCATCGGCCGCACGCCGACCGAGCGCACCGTGACCGCGATCGTCGCCTCCTCCCCCACGCCGATCGCCGCGACGCCGCGTACCTCGCGCCGGTCGCGGTGGGTGTGCGGCAGGTGCTCGATCAGGTCGCCATGCGTCGCGATCCCGAGCGCGGCCAGCCCCTTCGCCGCCTGCTTGGAGACCGTCAGCGGCTCGGCGAGCAGGCTCGGGCGGGGGATCGACCGCGGCCGAGCTCGACGCAACGTCTCGCGGTCGAGTCGCTCAGTGGAGCCGAAGGGCCTCACTCCGCACAGAGGAGCCACCACCAGGCGGGCTGCCCGCCGTCGTGGAAGTCGAGCTCGATGCCGTCCGGGGACCGCCGCGGCGACGGCCTCGGCGTCCAGCGGCGCGCCGTGGCCGGCGATGCAGGTGACCAGCTCGGCGCCGTCGGCGAGCGCGGCGAGCGTCCCGGCGAGGGTCGCCGAGCGGTCGCCCCAGGCGACCAGCTCGTCGCCGCGATAGCCGACCGCGTCGCCGACCGCGAAGCGGCCGTCGCGGGTCGTCCTTGGCGGCCTGGGCGACGCCGCCGACCGCGAGCACAGCGGCGGGCATCGTCGACGGCGTCGGCGTTCGCCGTCGACGTCGCCGTCGGAGTCGAAGGCGAGCAGCGCGGCGAGACCCTCCTGGGGCGCGCGTGTCGGCACCACGCGGGCCGGGCGGCTCGCGCGAGCTTCGCCGCCTCGCTCGGCGGCCATGATCACGTTCGGGCTGTTCGGCAGCACGAGCACCTCGTCGGCCGGGGGCGGCGTCGGATCGCCGCGAGCAGCTCGGCCGTCGACGGGTTCATCGTCGGTCCGCCCTCGACCACGACGACGCCCAGCTCGCGGTAGAGGCGCGCGCATACCCTCGCCGGTGGCGACGGCGACGACCGCGCAGGCCGCGGACGGCGCGTCGGCGAGCCGCGCGTCGCGGTCGGCGACCTGCGCGCGCATGTCGGAGACCTCGAGTCGCGACACCTCGCCGTGCTCGGCGAACAGCGCGACGGCGTCGTCCGGCGTGTCGGTGTGGACGTGGACTCGCAGCGTCGTTGCGGTCGCCGACGACGAGCACGCTGTCGCCGAGCTCGCTCGAGCGCCGAGCACGAACGACTGGCCGTCGAGCCTCGACGCCGGTGACGGCGAAGTTGGTGCAGTAGCGGTACGTCGACGATTCGTGCTGGGTCGCGTGGATCGACGCGCGGCGGCTCCTGGTGGGCGAGCTCGACATGGTCGCTGGCCGCGAAGCGCCGCGACGACGCCCGCGACGATCACCGTCAGGCCGTAGGCGCCCGCGTCGACCACGCCGGCCTCCTTGAGCACGGCGAGCTGCTCGGGCCCCTTCTCGACGGCCTCCTGGGCGGCGTCGAGCGCCCGCTCGAGCACGTCGGCGATCAGCGCGTCCTGCTGCTCGGGCGTCGCGTCGGGACCGAGCCGCTGCGTGTCCATGTGCGCGAGGTCCTGCGACACGCGGTGCGCCATCGCGCGGACCGCGGTCAGCATCGTGCCCTCGGCCGGATTGCGGACCGAGTCGTAGGCCGCGTCGGCGGCGCGCGCGAACGCGGCGGCGACGAGCACCGGGTCGACCAGCTCGCCGGGCCGCGAGGCGAGCTCCTCGGCGGCGCCGCGGACGATCTGCGAGAGGATCACGCCGCTGTTGCCGCGCGCGCCGAGCAGCGCCGCGCGGGCGACGGCGGTGACGACTTCGTCGCGACCGATCTCGTCGAGCGGCTGGCCGTCGAGGACGCTCGAGCTCGTCCATCACGGCGCGCATCGTCATCGCCATGTTGTCGCCGGTGTCGCCATCGGCGACCGGGAAGACGTTGAGGTCGTTGACCTCGTCGCGCCGGCTCTCCAGCTCGGCCAGCGACGCGGCCACGACGCGTCTGAAGCGAATCAGGCTCTCGTCAGGCACAGGTAGGTTCTACACCGAAGCTCGGCTGAGTTTCGTTAAAGCCGTCTGAGGCGTGGCTGGCAAGGAAGCAGGCCTCGACGTGTGCGCCAGCACACGAGAGGCCGATGACGCAGCCAGGCGCGCCTCAGGCGGCTTTGGTGATCTTGCCGGCCTTGAGGCAGCGTGTGCAGACGTACTCACGCGAAGGCGTGCCCTTGATGTCGATCCGGACCTTCTGCAGGTTCGGGTTGAAACGCCGCTTGGTGGCGACCATCGAGTGGCTTCGGCTCTGCCCGAAGGCAGGCCCCTTGCCGCATGAGTAACAGACCTTAGGCACGGCGAGGCATCGTACAGGAAAGAGGTCGGGGCTCGCGCCCCCGGGCCCCCGTGGCAGGAAGGCAGCGCTGCTCAGCTCAGACGAGCGCGCAGCTGGCTCATCTGGACCACAGCCCGTGCAGCGTCTTTGCCCTGGTGGCGCTTGCCGTCGCCGGTCGCGGGCGAGCGCCTGGTCCATGTTGTCGACGGTCAGGACGCCGAACGCGCACGGCACGCCGGTGTCGAGCGAGACGCGCGCGATGCCGGCCGCGGCCTCGCCGCAGACGAAGTCGTAGTGGTCGGTCTCGCCGCGGATCACGGCGCCGAGGCAGGCGACGCCGGCGTAGCGGCCCGAGTCGGCGCAGTACTTGGCCGCCAGCGGCAGCTCGAAGGCGCCGGGCACGTCGTGGACCTCGACCGTCCCGCCGGCCTCCTCGAAGACGCCGCGTGGCGCCGGTGACCAGCCGCTCGGCGAGGTCCTCGTAGAAGCGCCCGACGACGATCGCGCAGCGCTCAGCCATCCCGATCCTCCTCCTCGGCCGCGTCGCGGCGCGGTCGGCGCGCCGCTCCTCGGCGATCATCTCGTCGTCGAGCGCGCAGGCCCTGGTGGTGCAGCAGGTGGCCCATCTTGGCCGCCTTGGTGCGCAGGTACTCCTCGTTGTGCGGGTTCGGCTGGTGCTGCGATCGGGATCTGGTCGCTGACGCGCAGGCCGTAGCCCTCGAGGCCGACGATCTTCTTCGGGTTGTTGGTCAGCAGCCGGATCGAGCTGAGGCCGAGGTCGACGAGGATCTGCGCCCCGATGCCGTAGTCGCGCAGGTCGGCGGGCAGGCCGAGCTCGAGGTTGGCGTCGACGGTGTCGAGCCCCTGCTCCTGCAGCTTGTAGGCCTTGAGCTTGTTCAGCAGGCCGATGCCGCGCCCCTCCTGCGACAGGTAGAGCAGCACGCCCGCGCCCTCCTGCTCGATCCGCGCGAGCGCGTCCTCGAGCTGCTGGCCGCAGTCGCAGCGCAGCGAGTGGAAGACGTCGCCGGTCAGGCACTCGGAGTGGACGCGGACGAGCACGTCGTCGGCGCCGTCGACGTCGCCCTTGACCATCGCCATGTGGTGCTTGTCGTCGACGAGCGAGCGGAAGCCGACCGCGCGGAACTCGCCGAAGGAGGTCGGCAGACCGGTCTCGACGACGCGCTCGACGAGCTTGTCGTGCCTGCGCCGGTAGGCGATCAGGTCGGCGATCGTGACCAGCTTGAGGTCGTGGCGCGGCGCAGTAGCCGGTCAGGTCCGGGACGCGCGCCATGGTGCCGTCGTCGTTCATGATCTCGCAGATCACGCCGGCCGGGTTGAGGCCGGCGAGGCGGGCGAGGTCGACCGCCGCCTCGGTGTGGCCGGTGCGCTCGAGCACGCCGCCGGCCTTGGCCTTGAGCGGGAACATGTGGCCGGGCTGGACGAGGTCGTCGGGCTTGCTCGACGGATCGACCGCGACCTGGATCGTGTGCGCGCGGTCGTCGGCCGAGATGCCGGTGGTGACGCCGTCGCGCGCCTCGATCGACGTCGTGAACGCGGTCCCGAGCGCCGACTCGTTCTTCGCCGGCATCAGGTCGAGGCCGAGCTCGTCGCAGCGCTCGGGGGTCAGCGCGAGGCAGATCAGCCCGCGCGCCTCCTTGGCCATGAAGTTGATGCTCTCGGGCGTCGCGAACTGCGCGGCAAGCACCAGGTCGCCCTCGTTCTCGCGGTCCTCGTCGTCGACGACGACGACCATCTTGCCGGCGCGGATGTCCTCGAGCGCCTCCTCGATCGTGCTGAACTGGGTTGCGTTCATCGGGCCTCCACCGTCCGGTTCACGAGCTTCTCGACGTACTTGGCGAGCACGTCGACCTCCAGGTTGACGGCGCGCCCCGGGGCGAGCGCGCCGAGCGTCGTGCGCTCGAGCGTCTCGGGGATCAGCGACACCTCGAGCGCATCGTCGTCGACCGCGGAGACGGTCAGCGACACGCCGTCGATGGCGATCGAGCCCTTCTCGACGACGTAGCGCAGCAGCGACTCCGGCGGCCTCGACGCGCACGATCCGCGCGAAGCCCTCCGTCGCGGGTCGCCGGCGACCGCGCCGACGCCGTCGACGTGGCCCTGGACGACGTGGCCGCCGAGCCGGTCGCCGGCGCGCAGCGCCAGCTCCAGGTTGACGCCGTCGCCCGGCGACGAGCGGGCCGAGCGAGGAGCGGCGCAGCGTCTCGGCCATCACGTCGGCGGCGAAGCGAGTCGGCGCTCGGGCCGCGCGCGGTCAGGCAGACGCCGTTGACGGCGATCGAGTCGCCGTCGGCGAGCTCGGCGGCAAGCGGTGTCGCCACCGACAGCCGCGCCCCGGCGTCGAGCGTCTCGACCGCCGCTACGGTGCCGATGCCCTCGACCAGACCCGGTGAACATCAGCCCCTCACCACTCCCGCAGCCGCGCCGTGATCAGCACGTCGTCGTCGATCCGCTCGACGTCGACGTCGACGGCGCGGACCGCGTCGCCGATCCGCTCGACGCCCTCGCCCTCGATCGCGGCGCGCGCCTCGCGCCCGCCGGCGAGCAGTGGCGCGACGAACATCCGCGCCTCGTCGATCTCGCCGGCCTCGAGGAAGACGCCCGCGAGGTGCGGGCCGCCCTCGAGCAGCAGCGACTGGACGTCGCGCGAGCCGAGCTCGTCGAGCGCCGAGCAGACGCGGGCCGCCTCGTTCTCGCCCGTCGTGACGATCACCTCGACGCCGGCGTTGCCGAGCGCGTCGACGCGCGTCCGCTTGGCGGCGCGCGAGCAGACGAGCAGGACGGGCACCTCGCCGGCGCTGCGGACGAGCTGGGAGTCGAGCGGCAGGCTCGCCTCGGAGTCGAACACGACGCGCCGCGGCTGGCGGTCGACGCCCTCGATCCGCGCGGTCAGCAGCGGATCGTCGTGCGGTCGCGGTGTCGATGCCGACCGCGACCGCGTCGCACTCGGCGCGCCAGCGGTGGGCGCGGGCGCGGCTCGCCTCGCCGGAGATCCACTGCGAGTCGCCGCTGCGCGTCGCGACCTTGCCGTCGAGCGTCATCGCCGACTTGAAGATCACAGCGGACGGCCAGTGCGCGCGTGCTTGCGGAACGGCTGGTTGAGCAGCCGCGCCGCCTGCGCGATCTCGCCGTCCATCACCTCGACCGCGATCCCCTCGTCGCGCAGGATTCCGAGCCCGCGCCCGGCGGCCTTCTCGGTCGGGTCGTCGGAGGCGACGACGACGCGCGCGATGCCGGCCGCGACGATCGCGTCGGTGCAGGGCGGCGTGCGGCCCTCGTGGCAGCACGGCTCGAGCGTGACGTAGAGGGTCGCCCCGGCCGGGTCCTCGTTCGCAGGCGGCAAGCGCCACCCGCTCGGCGTGCGGCTCGCCGGCGCGGGCGTGGAAGCCCTCGCCGATCGTGCGACCGTCCTTGACGACGACGGCGCCGACGAGCGGGTTCGGGCTGGTGCTGCCGCGCGCCATCGCGGCCAGCTCGACGGCACGCCTGAGGTGGCGTACGTCCTGCTCGGTGACGGTGCTCGAGGCCATGCGGGGGAGCGCGAGCCGGGGATTGACTCGCGAGTCAACGATACCGGACGGGTGTCGACCGTCCGGTGGCGGGAGTCCGACTGGCCGGGCGCTTAAGGTGCCGCGCCCGATGGAAGCCCGCCTCGCCTCGTCCTCCCCCCTCTCCCTGCCGAGCTGGCCCGCGGGGCGACCGCTGCGCGATTGGCAGCAGGCGGCGCTCGAGCGGGTGCTGGAGTCTCCTGGCGGGAACTTCCTGGCGTCGGCGACGCCGGCGGCCGGGAAGACGACCTTCGGGCTGCGGGTGGCGCACGAGCTGCTGCGGCGCGGGCTGGTCGGGCGTGTCTGCATCGCGGCGCCGACGACGCACATCTGCCGCCAGTGGGCAGCCGACGCCGGCCGCTACGGCATCGACCTCGAGCCGAACCGGCCGAACGCCGACGGGCCCGAGCCGCGCGATCGGCACGGGGTCGCGGTGACCTATCAGACCGTCGCCGCCGGTCCGAAGGTCCACCGGGCAGCCACGGCGAGCCGGCGGACGCTGCTGATCGCCGACGAGCCGCACCACATGGGCGAGCTGGCCGCCTGGGGCCAGAGCGCGGAGCTCGCCTTCGGCGCCGCCGGCTTCAGGCTGCTGCTGTCGGGGACGCCGTTCCGCTCCGACAACACGGCGATCCCGTGGGTTCGCTACGACGACGACTCGCTCAGCGAAGCCGACTACTCGTACTCGTACACCGACGCGCTCGTCGACGGCGTCTGCCGGCCGATCACCTTCATGACCTACGGCGGCGAGATGGAGTGGGTCTCCGACGGCGAGACGCGCCGCTTCGACTTCGACGTCGTGCTGCCGCGCCAGGAGGCCGCGCGGCGGCTGCGCACCGCGCTCGACCCCGACGGCGACTGGATCGGCCAGGTGCTGCGCGACGCCGACGAGCGGCTGACCGACTGCCGCTCGACCGGGCACGCCGACGCCGGCGGCCTCGTCGTCGCTGCCGACAAGGAGCACGCCCGCCGGATCGCACGCCGGCTCGGGACGATCTCCGGCGAGCAGCCGGCGATCGTGACCTCCGACGACCCCGGCGCGTCCGCGGCGATCGAGCGGTTCGCCGCCGGCGGCGACCGCTGGCTGGTCTCGGTGCTGATGGTCTCGGAGGGCGTCGACATCCCCCGCCTGCGCGTCGGCGTCTACGCCACCGCCGCCCGCACCGAGCTGTTCTTCCGCCAGGTCGTCGGCCGCTTCGTCCGCCGCACGCCCGCTCCCAGCCGCCAGATGAGCTTCCTGCTGCTGCCCGCCGACCCCCAGCTCAAGCGGCTCGCCGCGACGATCGAGGAGGAGCGCCGCCACGCGCTCGCGCTCGCCCCCGAGGCTCGAGGAGCGCGACGCGCCGGTCGAGCGCTCGCCGTCGACGGACGGCTTCGTCGCCCTCTCGTCGAACGCCCGCCTCGACGACGTCATCTCCTCGACGACCCGGCCCGGCGACGCGCTGCACCTGTTCGCGGACGCCGAGAACCCCGAGTTCGCCACGACGACCGTCGGCGGCGCGGAGGCCGCGGCCGAGCCGGAGCCGGCCCTCGATCAGCCCGAGCCCGCCTACAAGCGCCGCGAGCGCCTCCGCGAGCGCCGCTCCTACCTCGTCTCCGAGGTCGCCCGCTCCAAGCGCGAGGAGCACCGCGCCGTCAACGCGCGCGTCAACCGCGCCGTCGGCCTCGCCTCGGTCAAGGACGCCACCGACGACCAGCTCGAACGCTCGATCGCGATCCTCGAGCGCGAGCTGGGCCTACGTACCTGACGGGGTCGCTACGGGATGAACTGGTCTCCCGCAAGCTGCCGAATCGTGAACATCCCCCGCGGCCAGCCGAGCGAGTGGCCTGCCGGCTCGCGCACCCACTCGGTCGCGTGGCGAGCCAGGTCGAGCGCGCGGTCGGCCCACCAGGAGCCGATCGGCAGCGGACCGCCGTTGCAGGACCCGGCCGAGTAGCCGGGCCGGTTGACGTAGAGGTACGCGTCGACGAGGTCGGAGCGCAGCGTGGCGGTGGTCGGCGCCGGGCCGAGGCCGCGCTTCTGGGCGTGGCACCAGACGTTGACGCGGCGCCAGATCTTCGGGTCCTTGCGGCTGATCCAGCGCCGGTAGTGGACCGGCCCGCGGCCGTTCTCGGAGGTGTTGACGATGAAGTGCTTGCCACCGGTCAGGCGGGAGATCTCGAGGCCGTGCTTGACGTTGGCGGCGGTCCAGTCCTTGTGCGTCACGTTGAGCATGAAGCCGCGCACCTTGGCGATGCCGATGTAGTTGAGCTGCTTGGCGGTGCGCTCCGCGGGCTCCCAGTCGGAGGCGCCGGCCTCGAGGTAGACCGTCGCGTTGGGCAGCTTCGAGAAGACGTCGACGCCGTAGCGCAGCGTGTCGAGGCGCGCCTTGCGGCGTGAGAACGCGAGGCAGTCGACCGTGCCGAGCGAGTCGGGCTCGAAGCCGATCACGACGCGGGCGTCGCCGATGCCCTCCGCGAACCGGTCGTACCAGCGCATCGTGCGCGCGTCCTCGGCGGGACCGCCGGCGGTGTAGCGCTTGTGGCAGGCCTTGCCCTGGTGGCGCATGACGACGATCTGCGGAACCGACCCCGGCTGCTCCTCCTCGACCCGCTCGACGTAGTTGCGAGCCGCGCCGTAGGTGCCGCCCTTGTCGTTCTCGTTCCAGCGACCGAACCACTTGAACTGCGGCTGCAGCGCGACCTTGCCGAGCAGGCCGGCGTTGCCCGCCTGACCGCGTCGCTTGTACTTCTCGTACTGGATGTACTGAGGCGCCCACGTCTTGTCGACGAACCAGGGCACGCCGACGAGCGGGTTGGGAGACGCGGGGTCGACCCCGCGCGGGTCGGCGATCTGGGCTTGGGCGGTCGCCGGGACGGCGACGGCTACCAATGCCGCCGCCGCGATGGCGACTCTCAGTGAACGGGACACCCCACCGGTATCGGACGACCGGCGGGGCCCCTTTAGGTTCCGGTGGGAGCGGCTGGCCTACTTGGCCAGCGGCTCCTTCTGAGCGGCGGTCTCAGGCGCCTCGATGTACGGCTGCTGCTCGTCCTGGGTCTCGGTCTCGTGGTAGACCGACTCGGCGTTCACGGCCCAGATGTCGTGGTCGGTGCCCTTGACGAGGTTGTCGACCGCGCGCATCGCGGTCAGCATCGAGTGGTCGGAGTTGTTGTAGCGATGGAGTCCGTTGCGGCCGACCTGCTGGAGGTTCTCCAGCCCGTCGAGCCAGCCGCGGATCGAGACGATCCGGTCGGCGTAGTCCATGTCGTACATCGGGTAGGCCTTCGGGACGCGGGTCGCGAAGCCGAACTCGAGCTTGTCCGGGGTCGCCAGCCCGAGCTTCTGCAGCTCCTGCATGCCAAGGTCGACGAGCTTCTCGTCGTCTGTCTCCCACAGCTCGTCGCCGGCGAAGCAGAAGTACTCGAGGCCGATGCAGGCCTTGGTCGGGTCGGGGACCATCCACGGGCTCCAGGAGCGGAAGTTCTGGATCCGGCCGACCTCGACGTCGGGCTCGTGGATGTAGATCCAGTTGTCGGGGAACAGGTCCTCGCCGTCGAGCACCAGCGACACGGTCAGGAAGTCGCGGTAGCGCAGGCCCTTCGCCGCGGCGACGACCTCGGGCGCGGGCTGCGGGTCGGCCATCCCGACGATGTTGCGCAGCGGGAGCGAGCTGACGATGTAGTTCGACTCGTACTCCTTGCCGTTGGCGATCACCTTGGTCGCGCGGCCGCCCTCGAAGAACACCTTCTCGACCTTCGTGTTCAGCAGGACCTGGCCGCCGAGCTTGGTGATGTCGTCGGTCATCGTCTCCCACATCTGGCCGGGGCCGTAACGCGGGTAGTTGAACTCGCCGATCAGCGTCTTGATCTCGTTGCCCTTGTTGCCGAAGAAGGCAGCCTTGGCGGCGCTGAAGAAGGACAGGCCCTTGATCCGCTGGGCGGCCCACTCGGCCCGGATCTCCGACGTCGGCACGCCCCACACCTTCTCGGTGTAGGACTTGAAGAAGAGGTCGAACAGGCGCTTGCCGAAGCGGTTGCTCACCCACTGCTCGAAGGTGTCCTCACGGCCCTTCGGCTTCACCTGCGCCCAGAAGTAGGACAGCATGCAGCGCGTCAGCTCGATCGGGCCGAGCTTCTTGATGACGTCCGGCCCGCGCAGCGGGTAGTCGAGGAACTTCTTGTTCCAGTAGATCCGCGACATCCGCGGGCGCTTGAGGAACTCCTCGCGCATGATCTCGTGCCAGAGGTCGTCGACCTCCTGGACCTTGGTGAAGAAGCGGTGGCCGCCGAGGTCGAAGCGGTACTCGCCGCCCGGCCCCTCGCGGACCTCGGTCTTGGCGATCCCGCCGACCTGGTCCTCCGCCTCGAAGATGATCACCGGGAAGCCCTGCTTGGCGAGCAGGTAGCCGGCCGTGAGGCCGGCGGGGCCGCCGCCGAGGATCAGGGTGGGCGTGTCGCGCAGGCCGGGCGTCGCCGCCTCGGTCACCGCGCTGGAGTTGGTGGTGCTCTCGCTCATCCGCTATCGCTCGCTTGTCGGAGGGTCTCGGGTCTACGGGGAGGTCGGTGGGGAGGGTTTGCTGCAGGTCTTCTCGTACAAGACGCCTCTTACCCCGATCCGGCCGGCCCGCCGGTAGAAGGGCGGGACCGCGCCGACGAGCTCGAAGCGGTTGTCCAGCTCGAGCGCCCGTCCCCATTGCGCCGCCCTGCGGCGGACCGTAGAGGTCCAAGGCGCATCCCAGTCGCTGATGTTCGTAGTGACCGGGTAGACGAGCAGCACGCGCTGCGAACAGGGCAGGCTATCAAGGAGGGGCGTCAGGTTCTTCTCGGGAGTCGCGGCCTCGATCCGGTCCTGGACGTCGCGCCAGTCCATCACCCCCTTCGTCTCGACCTCGCCCAGCTGCGTCGCCTCGACGAGATCGTCCTGGAGGCCGCCCGGTAGGTGGTAGTGCATCAGCGGCGCCTGCTCGGGCTGCAGCGTGACGACCATGTCCCCCGGCTTCAGCGTTCCCTGCACCGCGGCGGCGAGGTCGGCGGCATTCGACTTGTTCTCGAGCGTCGCCGTCTTGGGGATCGCCCAGATTCCGAGCACGATCACCAGCCCGATCAGGCCGAGCGTCCCAGCGCGCGCGAGGCCGAGCGCGGCGAGGATCAGCAGCGGGCCGAGCGCGACGCCGAGATAGCGCGTCGTCCAGGCCGGCGAGAACTGCGAGAACAGCCAGGCGACGGCGAGCGTCGACACCAGCAGGGCGACCGCCGCGTAGGCGGCCCGCTTCTCACGGTCCGCCGTCCGCCCGAGCGCGACCGCGGCCAGTCCCGAGCCGGCGGCCAGCACCAGCGCCACCGTCGCGGTCCCGCCGCCGAGCAGCGACTTCGAGATCTGGACGGCGACGCCGAAGCGGGGCGAGTTCAGCCACGGCGCCCCTGTGTGACCGGCCTGGTAGAGCAGCGTCGGGATCCACGGCAGGTAGAGCAGCAGCGCCAGTCCGAAGGCGATCAGGCCGTCCTTGAGCAGCGGCCCGCGCTCGTCGCTCTGGAACCAGACGAACGCGAACGTCAGCAGCGCTCCCGCGGTGACGAAGATGCCCCAGCTGTGCGTGTAGAGCATCCCCGCCAGCAGGACCGCGAAGACCGGCAGGTAGCGGCGGTCGCGGTACACGAAGGTGTGCAGGAAGGCCGCCGTCGCGAACAGGCTGAGCACGACCATCAGCGAGTACATCCGCGTCTCCTGCGCATACACCGTCAGGAACGGGTTGAACGCCGCGAGCGCCGCGCAGTAGATGCCGGCGCGGCGGCCGAACAGCGACCAGCCGGCCCACAGCCCGCCCGGCACGGCGAGCAGCGAGATCGCGACCGACAGGCCCTGGGTGTCGGCCGGCCCGTTGCCGACCAGCTCCATCCAGGCGTGCAGCAGCAGGTAGTAGAGCGGCGGCGAGCCATCCTGGCGCAGCACGCCGGGGATGTCGAAGAACGGCTGGCCGGCGATGCCGATCGACAGCCCCTCGTCCATCCACAGCGACGCGCCGAGCGCGCGGGTGCGCAGGTACAGCGAGATCAGCAGCAGCACGCCGACGAGCAGCGTGATCCCGGCCGGCCCCGTGGCGAGCTCCCGGAGCTTCGGCGGAAGGCTCGGCAACGAGCGCGATCGAGAGGCAGCGACCGTGGACATCGCGAGAAGCCTAGTCAGCGCGAGGACGCGAGATCGGGAGTGCGGTCGCCGGGGATGACGCGCGGGGCGTCGGGGCCGCCGGTCGGGCAGTCGCGTCCCGCCGCGTCGGCGCGCGGCGCCGTCCAGACGAGCCAGCGGCCGTCGGCGGCGACCTGGCGGAAGCGCTGATCGGTGACCTTGATCACCAGCGGGCCGTTCGGGATCGTGTGGGTGCGGAAGGCGACGCCGGGCGGAGTGGTTCCCTCGAGCGCGCGCACGTCCATCCCGTGGACGCCGAGCTCGTAGGCGATCATCTGGGTCTGGAACGGCCCGCTGTAGACGGCGCCGCAGGCGAGCAGCCGCTCACGCCCGCCGGCGGTCGAGATCGCGTCGTCGAGGCTGTGGTAGAGGCTCGCCTCGTAGCGCAGCTCGTCGAGCGTCGCGTCGATGTTGTCGGCCTTGTCGCGGATCACCGGCCAGCCGACGACCAGGCCGACGGCGAAGGCCGCGCAGGCGGCCGCAAGGCCGGCGCGCGCGCTGCCTCCGAGCCGCTCGACGGCCAGCTCGATCGCCTGGAAGACGCGCGCGACGCCGATTCCACCGACCACGCAGAGCGCGGCGGTGGTGACGATCAGGTAGCGCTGGTTGCCGGCGTAGCCGCCCTCGGTCATCGCCGCGACCAGCGCGACCCAGCCGAGGCCGAAGCCGGCGATCGCCAGGATCGCTCCCTGCTGGCGGCGCTTGACCCAGGCGACGACCGCGGTCAGCAGGCCGATCAGGCCGGCGAGCTCGAGCGCCCAGACGGTGCGGTGGTGGAAGCGCTCGACGACCTCCAGGCCGGGGTGCTCGGCGAAGGCGGCGCTGCCGGGGTTCGGGTTGTTGGCGCGGCTCGAGGCGCGCATCGCGTCGCCGGAGCCCCACAGCTCGGGTCCGAACCAGAGCAGCGGGATCAGCGCCGCGAGGATCGCCATCCGCAGCCGCAGCTGGGGGTCCTTGAACCACAGCCAGATGCCGTAGAGGCCGAGGAACGGCCAGACCTCGGGTCGCAGCAGCGCGGCGGCGAAGCCAAGGTAGAGCGCGTGGTCGCGACGACCGTCGAGGTGGCGCTCGACCGCCCACAGCACGAGCCCTGCGAGCAGCGCCTCGGAGTTGCCGAGCGCGGCGTCGCGGACGTACTCGTAGGTCGTGGCTAGGAAGGCGGCCGCGAAGATCCCGGCGATCCAACCGGCGGGCCCCCTGCCGACCAGCCGCCGCGCCAGCCGGAACGCCATCGCCAGCGCGAGCAGGCCGCCGGCGCGGGCGATCCAGAGCCAGAGGTAGGGCGCGACGTCGGCGCCGAAGAGCGAGAACGGCGTCGTGAACAGCACCGGCAGCGGCTTCCACGACGGGCCGCCGGTCGTCACGAGGTCGAAGTGGGCGATCTCGCGCCCCCACATGATCCAGGCCCACGGATCGTAGGTCGGCGTCGATGGGAACAGCAGGCTGAGCGCCGCGAGGACCAGGCAGGCGATCAGCACCGGCGCTACCGGCGCGGAGCGTTCTTCGGGCACGGTCAGACGCTGCTGGTTTCGAGGTGGGTGGCCTGGCGCAGGCGCGCCCAGCCGCCGTAGCGGGTCACGAGCACGATCAGCCCGACGACTGTGATCGGCACGTAGAGGACGAAGCGCAGCAGCAGCAGGTAGGTGACGGCGACCGAGCCCGACGCGCCGAGCGCCTTGGCGCCGAAGGCGACCGCGGCGTCGAAGGTCCCGATCGACCCGGGCGCCGCCGGCAGCGCCGCGACGAAGTTGGTCAGCGCGACCAGGTAGAGCGCGCCGGAGGTGCTGATGTGGAGGTCGATCGCGCGGGCGACGGCGAGGTAGACGGCTCCCTCGATCGCCCAGAGCGCGAAGGTCACGATCAGCAGCAGCGCGCCCTGGCGGTTCAGGAGCGCGCGCGGCGCGTGGGCGAGCGGGGCGATCAGCTCGCGGATGCGCGCCAGGCCGCCGCGGCGATGGATCATCCACACCACCGCGACCCCGAACGCGAGCGCGGCGAGGCAGATCCCCGCGATCAGCAGCGGCTCGTCGGTCGGGACGACGTCGCCCTCGAGCACGAGGTAGACGGTCAGGACGAAGATGGTCACCAGGGCGATCAGGTCGAGCAGCCGCTCGACGACGATCGTGCCGAGGATCTTGCGCTTGCCGGCGCCGGTCTTGCCGTCGAGCAGGAAGACGCGCAGCGCCTCGCCCGCACGCGCCGGCAAGACGTTGTTGCCCATGTAGCCGACGACCGACAGGCCGTAGCAGTCGGAGCGACGCGCGTCGATCTCGCTCTCCTTGAGGATCGCGTGCCAGCGCTCGGCGCGGACCACGGTCGCGAGCGCGTAGAGCGCCAGCGCAAGCGCAAGCCAGGCGATCGCGTCGGTACCCGACGGGATCTCGGGCGCATCCTGATGGGAGGCCCACCAGACGACCGCGGCGAGCGCGACCAACGAGAAGGCGACCTGGAATAGCGCGAAGCGTTTGTTCATCGGCTCTGCACCTGGAAGGGCTTGACGGAGCCGACGGCGCCGACAAGACGCGTCAAGGTAGCAGGCACCGCCGCCGAATTCACTACTCTGCGCCGTCGATGACGACCCGCGCGACCCTCCTCGCGGCGCTCTGCCTGCTCGCCGCGGCCTCCGGCTGCGGCGACGACGACGGACCGCCGTCCAGCCAGCAACGGCCGACCGGCGACACCGTCGAGATCACCGCCCCCGGTGAGACGGCCCCCTCCCCCGGCCCGCGGACGACGCTCGCACCCGAGGACAAGCGCGGGATCGCGCTCGCCTGCATCCGCGACGAGAAGGGGATCGCGGCCAAGCCGGTCGGCGACAAGGGCATCGAGCTCGAGGTCGCTGCCCCCTCCGAGGGCACAGACGGCGTTGCCAAGTCCCGGATCGACTTCTTCCAGTCGTCGCTCGAGGCCGAGGGCGAGCAGTTCGAGGGCCGTGCCGAGGGCGCCGAGCAGGTCGGCGCGGCGCTCTTCTACGTGCGCGAGCTGCCCGAGGAGGCCCTGATCGAGATCGAGGACTGCCTGAATGACCAGTAGCGCGGGCGGCGGGCCGCTGCTCAGTCGCCGGCGCCTGCTGCAGGCCGCCGGCGTCGCCGGCGCCGGAGCCGCCCTCCCGCTCGCCGCCGCCGGCTGCGCGAGCGGCGACGCCTCGGACAGCGAGACCGAGAACGTCGTCCTGATCATCGTCGACAGCCTGCGCCCGGACTTCGTCGGCGCCTACGGCGCGCCGCGGATGCGCACGCCGAACTTCGACGCCCTGCTCTCGAAGGGGCTGCGCTTCAACCGCGCCTTCCCCGAGGCGCTGGTCACGGTGCCGGCGCGACGCTCGATCTTCACCGGTCGGCGGATCTTCCCGTACCGCGACTTCGAGCCGGTCTACGATCTCGGCATCAGCCCCGGCTGGACCGGGATCGAGAACCTCGACCACACGCTGATGCAGGCGCTGTCGGACGCCGGCTACCGCACGATCCAGGTCACCGACAACCCGCATACCGGGTTCACCGAGACCTTCCGGCCCTTCCGTCAGCGCTTCGACCGCTTCGTCTCGATCGAGGGCCGCGTCGGCGAGATCAACCCGTCGGACTCGGTCTCCGACGCCGAGGTCCGGCGCTGGCTGCCGAAGGCGCTGCAGGAGAACGAGCGCTACGTCAACGGGATGAAGAAGAACCTCGCCAACACCGGCTACGGCCGCGACGACAGCAAGAGCGACGCCGCGCGCGTCTTCGGCGAGGCGAGCACGCAGCTCGAGACCGCGGTCCGCGACGGGCGCAAGTTCGCGCTGGTGATCGACTGCTTCGACCCGCACGAGCCGTGGAGCGCGCCGAAGGAGCTGATCGACCTCTACGGCGACCCGGACTACGACGGCCCGGAGGTCGGGACCGTCGACTACGGGCCGCAGAACTACCTCTCCGAGGACGAGCTGCGCCGCGCCCACGCCGGCTACGCGGCATCGGTGACGATGACCGACAAGTGGCTCGGCACCTTCCTCGAGCGCTTCGACGAGCTCGGGCTGGCCGACAACACCGCGGTCGTGCTGCTCGCCGACCACGGCCTGCTGCTGGGCGAGCGCGGCTGGATCGGGAAGATCCCCGGCGAGCTGCACCCCGAGCTGGCGCAGGTGCCGTTCGCGATCGTCCACCCCGACGGCAAGCGCGCCGGGGAGACGAGCGAGTACTTCGCCTCGACCCACGACGTCGCGCCGACGATCCTCTCGCTGCTCGGCGTCGACCAGCCGTCGTGGATGAACGGCCACGACCTCTCGCTGCTGCTCGACCCAGACGGCGACCAGCCGCCGCCGCGGCCCTTCCACTACGGCGGCATGTACAACCGCTACTTCATCCGCACCGACCGCTGGCTGCTGCTCGGCGACACGCTCGGCGGCAACCGCCAGCTGTTCGACCTCACGCTCGACCCGGGCGAGTGGAACGACGTCGCGGAGGCGAGCCGCGCCAACCGCCGCATCGCCGAGGAGCTGTACCAGCAGGTGATCGAGGCGACCGGCGGCAAGCCGCTGCCCTACTACGACGACGAGCAGCTGCAGGCGCAGCTGACCGCCGCGCGTGAGAAGGCCGGGTTCGTCGACCCGCGGCGGTAGCGGCTAGTCGGTCCCGCCCATGCGGGCGAGCCGGTTGCCGCCCGAGACCGCGTAGACCTCGACGCTGTTGCGACCATCGCGCAGCGCGTCTGGCGGGATCAGCGCGGCGATGAGGTCCTCGTCGGAGTTGGCGAGGCGGAAGGTGTTCGAGACCGCGCGCACGACCCCGTCGACCACGATCGCCACGTCGATCTCGTCGCCGCCGGCGCCGCTGACCTTGCCGGTGACCCAGGTCGGCAGCGCCGCGCCGTCGGTGTCGACGTCGTCGTAGGCGCCGGGGTCGGTCAGCTCGACCGAGGCGTCGCTGTCGCCGGCCTCGTCGAGCGCGGACACCTTCCGCCCGACGAGATCCTGGTTCGGGCCGACGCGGTAGATCCGGTCGGCGCCGTCGGCGCCGACGCCGTACAGGTCCAGCTTGCGGTCGATCAGCGCCTGCCGCTCGGCGTCGAAGGCGTCGCCGTCGACGCGGATCCAGTCGGAGAAGTCGCGCGGCAGCATCTTGACCTCGTCGCGCTGGGCGACGGCCGGGCTGAAGGCCGACTTGCCGTCGGTCGGCTCGGGCAGGTCGATGTCGAGAACCTCGGCGATCGTCGGCACGATGTCGGTCGTCTCGACGATCGCGGGGTTGACGCGCCCGCGCTTCTGCCCCGGCAGCTTCACGAACAGCGGCACCGGCGATATCTCGGCGAGCGTCTCGCGCGTGGCGCGGCGACGGTCGAAGAGGCCCTGCTGAAAGGCGACGCCGTGGTCGGCGGTGACGACGATCAGCGCCTCGTCGTAGATCCCGATCTTCTTCAGGTGGGCGATCACCTCGCGGATCTTGAGGTCGGTGTAGCCGAGCTGCAGCAGGTGGCGCATCTGGAGCTGCTGGACCTGGGTCGCGTCGGGGTAGCTCTGACGCGAGAGGCCGGGGATCGGGTCGGTCGCGCCGGTGTTGTACTGCTGGCCACTGGGCAGGTAGCGCCACGGAACGTGCGGCAGCAGCGCGTGCTTGAAGTTCAGCGACGGCCGCTGCCCGTCACGGATGCCCGCGACCCAGGCGTCGAACTTGGCGTCGCGGTCTGCCTGGAGGTTCGAGAGGACGGCCTGCTTGCTCTCCTTGGCGGTCGGCTCGGCGTCGCCCGCCTCGCCCTCGGCGTCCCCCTGGGCGTCCTCGTCCTCGCCCCCGCCCTCGCCGCCGAAGTTGCCCCAGTTCTCGGACACCGACGGCAGGTCGGCCTCGATTCCGGACGGGGCGACGACGTGGGCGTAGACCAGTCCGACGTCCTTGGTCATCGAGCCGAGCCGGTCGAGGAACGGCTCGTCGAGCCGCTCGTCCTCGCAGAGGTCGCGCGGGCAGACCGTCGTCGCCTCCTCGGAGACGTTCATCGAGTGGCTCTTGCCGAGCAGCGCGAAGATGCTGTTCGGGTGCTCGGAGGAGGTCGGCAGCTTGCCCTTCTCCGGGTAGTCGCCGTCCATGATCGCCGGGACGGCCTTCGAGGTCGAGTCGTAGATCGAGTGCGCGTTCGGGAACCAGGTGCCGGTCTCCGCCAGCTCGGCGAAGCCCGGGTAGCGGACCGCGTCCACCTTGCCATCCGCGCCCAGCAACGAGATCCCGGGGAACTCGTCGAAGACGACCATCACGACCGGGATCGGCTTGATCCCGCCGATCGACTTCGCCGAGGCGTCGTCGGCGAGCGTGATCTTCGACACCGGCGAGAGGAACAGGAACAGGACGAGGAAGACCAGCGGCGCGGGGCTCAGCACCGTCAGGAAGGAGCGGACCGGCTCGGCGCGCGCGTAGAGCAGCGCCGCCCCGGCGCCGAGCGCCAGCGCGATCGCGATCAGGGCGAGGTCGCTGCCGCCGAGGGCGTCCTTGAGCGCCTGGATGAAGACGACCGCCGCCAGCAGGCCCATCAGCACGAGATGGGCGATCCGGCGCGCCGCCGGGCCGGCGAGGCCGACCAGCAGCTCGATCGCCAGCAGCACGAGCGGCGGCAGGACCACCAGCAGCACTCCGAAGACGATCACGTCGCTCGCCGTCGAGCCGCGCGCGGCGAAGAACTCCGGGTTGTCGGAGAGCAGGTTGAACAGCGGCTGCGCGAGCGCGAAGGCGCTGAGAACAGCGAGGTGGAGGAACGAGAGCAGAGCGCTCGGTGGCTGCCGCCGCGCGGCGCCCTCGGCCCCCGCCTCTGCCATCAGCCCTCGACGGTCAGGTCGATCGGACTGCCCTTGCCCTTCGGGCGGGCGAAGTAGAGCAGCCTGGTGCCGGACTTCGAACGCTCACGGCGCTCGACGTCGAAGGCGCCCGCGAGGACACGCTCGAAGTTGACCCGCTCGTAGTCGGGGTGCAGCCCCTCGCGCTTGGGCCCGAGCAGCTTCTTGACCATCGGGTCCTCGCGCGTCGGGAACTCGATCACCAGCGAGGTCCCGAGACCGGCGAGCCAGTCGACGAACTCGGCGACCGGGACGTTGGCGGCGATCGTCACGTGGTGGATCAGCGCCAGCGCCAGTACGAGGTCGGGCGCGCCGCGCGACGGCAGGTCCTTGCGCTCGAGTCCGCGCCAGCCGAGGCTCGGCGACGGGTCGGCGAGGTTCATCGTCAGCGTCAGCAGCTTCTCGTCGCCCTCCTTGTGGAGGTCGCGGTGGAGCAGCTCGACCGGGCCCTGGTCGGCGTCGACGGCGAGCACGTAGTCCGAGCCCTCCTCGGCGATCCGCGAGTAGCGGCCGTTGTTCGCGCCGATGTCCCAGGTCAGGCCCCAGCGCCGCGAGGTGACGACCTCGCGCACGAACTCGTCCTTGCGCTCGGCGTCCTCGTCGGAGTAGCTGTTGCGCTCGCCGTAGCCGACCCAGACGCCCTTCGGCGGGTCCCAGCTGAGGCTCTCGACCAGCTTGCGCATGCGCCGCACGTTGGCGACGATCAGCTCCTTCTTGAAGCCGGCCTGCTTGACCTCGGCCTTGACCTCCTTGCCGCGGTCCGCGTGGCGCGCCTCGAGCTTGGAGAGCATGAAGACGTTGAGGAAGAAGCCCTTGCGGAAGCGGTCGCGGAAGGAGACCATGCCACGCATCTGGGCCGGGGTGATGCCGCCGATCGAGCCGCGCAGCCAGGGGTGGAACTCGATCCCCTTCGCCGCCTGCAGCATCAGCGGGTAGAGGTACATCATGCAGAACTGGCGATAGCCGACCCACGGCTCGCCGTCGCGCAGCCGCTCGAACGAGCCGACGTCGACGAAGACGGGCTTGGAGCCCTTGAACTGGACGTTGTAGGGCGTCGAGTCCTTGAGGATCATCCCCTCCTCGAGCGCGGCGAGGTTGAGGTCGAGCTGCAGCAGCGCCGCGTCCTTGAGCATCGAGAACGTCCACTCGTATGGATACGAGACGAACGGGATGCGCTCGTGCTCGAGCACGCCCGCGCAGCCGTTGACGATCAGGTCCCGGGGCGCGTCGGCCGCGCTCGGCAGCAGCTCGGTCTTGACGAGCCGGCCGTCGGCCTGGAAGCGCTCGAAGAGCTTCGTCTCCTGGAGTGCCTTGAAGTCGTCGAGGCCCTCTTGGGAGAGCGCCCGGTAGACGCTGTCGCCGGCATAGAAGATCCGGCTCTCGGGGTCCCGGAAGGAGCCGGCCTCCAGCTGCGCGTCCTCAGGACGCGTGGATGTCTCGGTGGGGGTGGACAGCGGACTAGGCGGAGTCGGCCGGGCGCTCTGTGACCTGCTCGGGCGTCGGCTCCTCGTCCTTGCGGATATGGAGGAACTTCAGCAGGCGCGTCCAGTAGAGCTTGGCCGTCACGGCGATCGCGGCGACGCCACCGGCCAGGATCTGAAGGATCATGCTCCCGCTGCCGGGATCCAGGTATGCGAGAAGATGCATTCGGCGGCTCCAGTCGAAGAGGGGTACGGCGAACCGGGCAGGCTAGCAAAGCAGGCCCCTAGATCCACCCGATTCGACCTGGCTTCCCTCTACCCTCCCCTTCCCAGATGAAGCTGATCATCCAGATTCCCTGCTTCAACGAGGCCGAGCAGCTGCCGGCCACGCTCGCCGACCTCCCGCGCGAGGTCCCCGGCGTCGACCAGGTCGAGTGGCTGATCATCGACGACGGCTCGACCGACGCGACGGTCGAGGTCGCGCGCGCCAACGGCGTCGACCACGTGGTGCGGCTGACCAACAACAAGGGCCTCGCGGCGGGCTTCCAGGCCGGCCTCGACGCCTGCCTGAAGCTCGGCGCCGACGTGATCGTCAACACCGACGCCGACAACCAGTACTTCGGCGGCGACATCCCGAAGCTCGTCGAGCCGATCCTCGCCGGGCGCGCCGACATGGTCGTCGGCGACCGCGAGATCGGACAAGATCGAGCACTTCTCGCCGCTCAAGAAGCGGCTGCAGCGGCTCGGCAGCGCCGTCGTCCGACGCGCCTCGGGCACGACGGTCCCCGACACCACGTCGGGATTCCGCGCCTACAACCGCGAGGCCGCCCTGCAGATGCAGGTGATCTCGAAGTTCACGTACACGCTCGAGACGATCATCCAGGCGGGCAAGATGCTGGTCGCCGTCGACCACGTCCCGATCCGGACCAACGAGAAGACGCGCGAGTCGCGGCTCTTCCCGTCGATGTCCTCTTACGTGCGCCGCAACGCGGTCTCGATCTTCCGCGTCTACTCGCTCTACGAGCCGCTGCGCGTCTTCATGATCGCCGCCGCGGTCGTCGCCGTGCCAGCGACGGTGATCTGGGTCCGCTTCCTCTGGTTCTTCTTCAACGGCGAGGGCGACGGCCACGTGCAGTCGCTGATCCTCGGCTCGACGCTGCTGATCATCGCCGTCCAGTTCGTCGCGCTCGGCGTGATCGCCGACGTCCTCGCGGCGAGCCGAACGCTGCAGCAGCGGACGCTCGAGCGGGTGCGGCGCGTCGAGCTGACGCTCGGCGTCGAGCCGTCGCACTACGAGCCCGGCGCGGGTGCCAGCACCCAGCCGGCGACGACCGGCGCGGCGGCCGGGCGCGCGACCGGCAAGGCCGGCGACGACCCGGACCGGGAGACTGTCGGGGCATGAGCGGCGTGGCGACACCGGGATCGACCGAGGCCGAGGCGGTCCCGACCGGCAACACCTTCGACAAGTACGGCTCGACCAACCCGGTCGTCAAGCGGCTGATGACCGCATTCCACCGCACGCTCGACGAGCTCTGGGACCAGGCGGCGCCGCGCTCGGTGCTCGACGTCGGCTGCGGCGAGGGAGTGCTGACCCACGAGTGGGCGCAGCGGCTCGGCGACGGCCGGATCGTCGGCATCGACCTCGACGACGAGAAGCTCGCCTCCGAGTGGGCCAAGCGCCAGCGGCCGAACCTCGAGTACCGCTGCGAGGAGGCCACGCGCCTGTCCTTCGGCGACGGCGAGTTCGACGTCGCGACGGCGATCGAGGTGCTCGAGCACGTGCCCGACCCGGAGGCGACGGTCGCCGAGATGGCGCGCGTCGCCGAGCGCCACCTGCTCGTCTCGGTGCCGCGCGAGCCGCTCTGGCGCGGGCTGAACATGGCCCGCGGCGCCTACTGGGGTGCGCTCGGCAACACGCCCGGCCACGTCAACCACTGGTCGAAGCGCAGCTTCGTGAAGCTGCTGTCGCGCCACGGCGAGGTCGTCGAGGCGCGCTCGCCGTTCCCGTGGACCATGCTGCTCGTCCGTCTCTAGGCACCGAGTGACCCCGACCGGCGGGCAGGGGGCGCAGGCGGAGTACGGGCGCGGCGCCGCGGTCCTCTCGGTCGGCATCGGCGTCACCGGGCTGATCACCTACGCCTACTTCGCGCTCGCCAGCCACTCGCTGTCGGAGTCCGACTACGGCGGCATCACCCTGCTGTGGTCGGCCGTGTTCGTGACGGTGTCGGTGCTCTACCGCCCGGTCGAGCAGCTGCTGTCGCGGACGATCGCGGACCGCGCGGCGCGCGGGAGGCGCGGCAACGCGCCGCTGCGCGTGGCGGCGACGATCCAGCTCGCGCTCGGCGTGGTGTTCGCCGTCGGCGCGCTGGCGCTGCGCGGGCCGATCCAGGACGACCTCTTCGGCGGCTCGGCGACGCTCTACTGGGTGCTGATCGTGACGGTGCTCGCCTACGCGGTGAGCTACTTCGCGCGCGGGTTCCTCGCCGGCTCGCACCGCTTCGGGCTCTACGGCGGGCTCGTGTTCATGGAGGCGGTCTCGCGCTGCCTGTTCGCGCTGGCGGTGGCGGTCGGGATCGCCTCGGGCCAGTCGGTCGTGGCGCTCGGGATCGCCGCGGCGCCGATCGCGTCGCTGGCCGTGGTGCCGTGGGCGCTGCGGCGGCGGATCGCGGCGGACTCCGGCGATGCGGCCGGTGGCGAGTCCCCGGCGCGGCCGCTGTCCCTGTCGGCCGAGGAGGAGGCCGAGGCGCGGCTGCTCGACGAGGCGGCGGCGGGCGAGCCCGGCGGCGAGCCGGAGTTCACGCTGTCGCACGGCGCCGGCTTCGCGGTCGCCGTGCTGGCGATCATGGTCGCCGAGCAGACGTTCCTCAACGCCGGGCCGCTGATCGTCAAGGCGACGACCGACGGGCCCGACGGCGCCGCGCTCGCCGGCTTCACCTTCAACGTGCTGCTGATCGCGCGCGCCCCGCTGCAGCTTTTCCAGGCGGTCCAGACATCGATCCTCCCCCACCTCACGCGCCTGCGCGCCGGCGGCGAGAGCGACCCGTTCCGGCGCAGCATCAACCTGACGCTGATCGCGATCGCCGGCTTCGCCGGCTGCGTCTCGCTCGTGATGCTGGCGATCGGCCCTTGGCTGATGGACCTCGTATTCGGCGGCGACCTCGCCTACCACCGCCTCGGCCTGGTGCTGATCTCGCTCGGCATGGGCCTCTACCTGGTCGCGGCTACGCTCAACCAGGCACTGCTCGCGCGTGCCCACGCCCGCGCCGCCTGCGCCTGCTGGCTGTCCGCCGCGGCGGCCTACGTCGGCTTCCTGCTGCTGCCCGGCTTCGACGATCGCGTGCTGCAGGTCGAGATCGGCTACGCCGGCGCGGCGCTGGTGCTGAGCGGCCTGCTCTACGCGCTCTACCGCCGCTCGCACTGAGCGAACGGTCGCTCAGGCGCGGCCGTCGTGAACGCGAAGCTCGGGGTCGAGCTGGGCCAGGACGTCGAAGTCGTCGTCCTGCGTCCACACCGTCAGGCCGTGGGCCAGCGCGGTGGCGGCGACGATCGCGTCCATCGCGCCCGCCTCGCGACCCTGGTCGCGTGCCGCGACCAGCAACGCCGCGAGGCGGGTGGCGACGACCTCGTCGTATGGCAGCGCGATGAACTTCCGCGCGCGCTCGAGCGTCGCCTCGCGCAGTGTGCGCAGCGGCTCCCCCTTCGCCCGGCCGACGCCGACGTGCAGCTCGGTGAGCGTCGCCACCGACAACCGGGCGTCGCCCGGCGGCGGCTCGCTCAGCGGCCGCCCCTGCTCGGCGGCCACGAACACGCTCGTGTCCATCACGTAGCCGCTCATGTCAGCGGCCTCCAGGCAGCATGTCGTCGGTCGTCAGGCCGGTGTCGAAGTCGGCGGCGTTCGAGGCGACGCCGAGCTCGAGCGCGAGCCCGCGGAGCGTCTCCAGCTCCCCTGTGACGACGTCGCTGGGCCGGCGCTCGGACCGCCTGACGCGCGGCACGATGTCGGCCATCGGGCGGCCGTGGACGGTGAGCGTGACGGGCTCGCCGGCCTCGACGGCCGCGATGACGCGGGCGGTGTGGTTACGCAGCTCTCTGACTGAGACGTCCATGGTGTGGCACAGCGTAGCACGGCGCTTCGGACGTCTGGACGTGGGCGGCGAGGGGAGCGGGAACGTGGGGGTGGCGACCTGAACCGAGGTCATGCCGCGCCCGTAGGCGGTCGCGACCGACAGGAGACCATGCGCGTGTCACAGTTGCGCGACGGAACTGCGACGTGCCAGCGTCTCAGGCGAGCAACGACTTCGGGGGAACCATCAGATGAGCAGACATCCAGCCGTGGGCGAGCAGGCGCCGGACTTCACCCTGGAGGGGACGGCGGGCACGTTCACGCTCTCCGAGCACCGGGGCGAGAAGGTGGTGCTGCTCTTCTACCCCGGCGACGACACGCCGGTCTGCACGAAGCAGTTCTGCTCCTACCGCGACAACGCCGAGGCGTTCGGCGCGCTCGGCGCGACGGCGGTCGGGATCTCCGGCAAGGGAGTCGAGTCCAAGCAGGCATTCGCCGACAAGCACGGGCTGACGGTGCCGCTGCTCGCCGACCCCGACCACGCCGTCTCGAAGTCCTACGACTGCTGGTCGAAGCTGCGCGGAACGCGGCGGTCGGTGGTGATCGTCGACGAGCAGGGCGTCGTGCGCCACCGCCACGACCACACGCTCGGCCTGGACTTCCAGACCGCCGGCGAGATCCAGCAGGCGCTCGCGGCGCTGTAGCGGCGAGCCCCTAGACCGGGGTGAGCATCGAGCCGCCGCAGTTGCGGCAGCGAACGTTGGCGAGGTCCGACATGCGGGCGATCGTCGAGTGCGAGCCGCAGTCGGGGCACTGCGAGCGCAGCTCGAAGCGGGTCAGGCAGTTGACGCAGCGGTAGCGGCCCGGCAGGTTGGTGGCGCGCAGCCACGGCTCCCCGCACGCCGGGCACGCCGGGCCCAGGTCGATCCGCTCCTCCTCTTCGGCCATTCCGATGATTCTGGCGCGTGCGGCGGTCGGGCGACCTCAGCCCGCGGCCAGCGCGGCGCCGTGGCCGCGCAGGAAGGACGCGGCGTCCATCGGGCGGCCGCCCGACGGCTGAACCTCGAGCAGCTCGAGCACGCCGTCCGCGGCGCCGTAGAAGAGGTGGCCGTCGGCGGCCGCCAGGGTGCCCGGCGCCGGCGCGACGGGCGCGGCGGCGGGCAGCGCGGCGGCGCGCACGCCGAGCCGCTCGTGGCCCTCGGGCTCGACGTAGGTGCCGACATGCGGGTTCAGCGCGCGAACCCGGCGCTCGAGCGCGTCCGCCGCCAACGCGGGGTCGAGCAGCCGCTCCTCGCGCTCGACCTTCTCGGCGTACACGACGCCGTCGTCGCCCTGCGGGCGCGGCTCGGGCAGCGTGTCGAGCGCCTCGACGAGCAGGTCGCCGCCGAGCGCGGCGAGGCGCTCGGAGAGCGCGCCGAAGTCGTCGTCGGGGCGGATCGGCTCGTCGCGCACCAGGTAGACCGGCCCGGCGTCGAGCTCGGCTACCGGCTCCATGATCGCGACGCCGGTCTTCGCGTCGCCGGCCTCGATCGCCCGCTCGATCGGCGCCGCGCCGCGCCAACGCGGCAGCAGCGACGGGTGGACGTTCAGCCACCTGTGGGCAGCGAGCAGCTCGTCGCCGATGATCGCGCCGTAAGCGCAGACACAGGCCGCCTCGGGCTCGGCCGCGGCGATCCGTGCCACCGACTCAAGGTCGTTGAGCTTCTCCGGCTGGAAGACCTCGATCCCCAGCTCGCGCGCCCGCTCGACGACCGGCGGCGGCGAGACCTTGCGGCCGCGCCCGCGGCGGCGGTCCGGACGACTGACGACGAGCTGTGGCCGGTGTGCCGACGCGGCGAGCCAGTCAAGCACGACGGCGGCGAAGTCGGACGTGCCGAGGTAGACGGTGCGCACGCGGCTCAGGCGGCCTGCTCGGCGGCGCGCTCGCGCTGCTCGCGCTCCCGGTTGCGCAGCTCGCGCATCGCGCGGCGGCGCTGGTCGCGACTGGTGCGGTCGAGGATCAGCACGCCGTCGAGGTGGTCGATCTCGTGCTGGATCACGCGCGCCTCGAGCCCCGAGGCCTCGACGACGCGCTCCTCGCCAAGCTCGTCGCGGGCACGCACGCGGACGTGGATCGGCCGCTCGACGTCGACGTTGACGCCGACGATCGACAGGCAGCCCTCCTCGCCCTCCTCCTCGTCGTCGCTGCTCCACTCGATCTCCGGGTTGACCAGCGCGACGACCGGCGCGCCGGGACCGACCCGGTAGACCAGCAGGCGCTGCGAGATGCCGAGCTGGGGCGCTGCCAGGCCGACGCCGAGCGCGTCGTCCATCAGCCCCGCCATCCGCGCGACCTGGCTCTGCAGAGCGTCGTCAAAGCGGTCGACCTCGATCGCCCGGTTCTTCAGGACCGGGTCGCCGAACTGGCGGACGAACGACATCGCGGCCGCCCGGCGGGCGGCGATCTCAGGGTCGAGCCGGGCCTCCTGCGGCTCCTCCGCCTCGACCTCGCTGTCGTGCTCCTCGGCCATGGCCCCCAATCGTAACGCGGGGGCTACTGCGGGTCGACGTCGACGGCGTACTTGACCTGGCCGAGCGAGCGGTCGGCGGCGGTTGCCTCGACGGCGGCGCGCACGGCGGCGATCGCGGCTTCGCGGTCCTGCGCCTTGACGACGAGCTGGAAGCGCTGGAGGCCCTTGAGCCGGAACAGCGGCGCCGGGCCGAGCACCGGGACCCCCGCCAGGCGGACGGCCGCCATGACCGCCTCGGCGGCGGCGCGCGCCGGGCCGGGCTGCTCCGACGAGCAGACGACGCGGATCAGCGAGCCGTAGGGCGGGTAGGAGAGCGCCTCGCGGCGGGTCAGCTCGACGTCGAGGAAGCCGTCGGCGTCGTGGCCGGCGGCGAAGCGCAGCGCGGGGGCGTCGGGGTCGAGCGCCTGGACGACGACGCGGCCGGTGGCGCCGCCGCGGCCGCTGCGCCCGGCGAGCTGGGCGACCAGCGCGAAGGTGCGCTCCTCGGCGCGGAAGTCGGGGAAGCGCAGCGTCGCGTCGGCGTCGAGCACGACGCCGAGCGTGACGTCGGGGAAGTCGTGGCCCTTGGCGACCATCTGGGTGCCGACGAGCACTCCCGCCTCCGCCGCCTCGAACCGCTCGAGCGCCTCGGCGGCGCCGCCGCGCGTCGCGGTGTCGGCGTCGAGGCGGAACGACCGGCAGCGGGTCCATCAGCCGCTCCAGCTCGACGCCGAGCTGCTCGGTGCCGACCCCGTGGCGGGCGAGCGACACCGACCCGCAGTCAGGACAGTTCGCGGGGACCCGCTCGCGGTGGCCGCAGTGGTGGCAGGAGACCCGGCCGGCCGCCTTGTGCAGCACCAGCGTGACGTCACAGTTCGGGCACTCCCAGACGCGGCCGCAGTCGCCGCAGGTGAGGAAGTTCGACCAGCCGCGCCGGTTGAGCAGCACGATCGCCTTCTGGTCCGAGCGCCGCACCTGCTCGAGCGCGTCGCGCGTGCGCTGGTGCAGCGGCCCGGCGACGCCCGCCATCCCGACCAGCTCGACCGGTGGCAGCGGGCGACCGTCGACGCGGCTGGGCAGGCGGACACGCTCGTAGCGCAGCACGCTCTCCGGTCGCGGCGTCGCGCTGCCGGCGAGCAGCAGCGCGCCCGCAGTCGCGCGCGCGGCGCTCGGCGACGGTGCGGGCGTCGTAGCGCGGGTCGCCCTCCTGCTTGTAGGAGCCGTCGTGCTCCTCGTCGACGACGATCAGGCCGACGTCCTCGAGCGGCGCGAAGACCGCCGAGCGCGGGCCGACGGCGACGCGCGCCGCGCCGCCGCGCAGGCGCGCCCACTCGTCGTAGCGCTCGCGCGTGCGTGAGCTGCGAGTGCAGGACCGCGACGGTGTCGCCGAAGCGCTCGACGAAGCGGCCGGCGGTCTGCGGCGTCAGGCCGATCTCGGGGACGAGGACGATCGCCGTCTGGCCGCGCTCGAGGACCTCGGCGACGGCGCGCAGGTAGACCTCGGTCTTGCCGCTGCCGGTCACGCCGTGGAGCAGGAGCGGCTCGGGAACGGCGGTACGCGGCGCTCGCGGCAGCCGGGCGACGATGTGGGCGAGCCGCCGCTTCCTGGTCGGCGGTGAGGGCGCCGACCGCGCCGCGGGCGCCGACGCCGCGGATCTCGGGGCGGCGCGGGGCCTCCTTCGTCGTCTCGACGGCGATCAGCCCGCGCGTCTCGAGCCGCCGGACCGACGCGTGGTCGCAGCCGCTGACGCGGGCGAGGTCGCTGACGCGCAGCGGGCCGGCGGCGAGCGCCTCGAGGCCGGCGCGCTGGCGACTGCCGAGCCGCTCGCCGCCGTCGAGCGCGGCGCGTCCGGCGGCTGTCAGCGTGGCGGCCAGCGACTCACGCGCCTTGGTGCGGCGGCCCTTGCCGGTCCCGGTGCCGGGCGGCAGCACCAGCGCCAGCCCGCGCGCCGGCGTCGAGCACGTACTCGCGCGCCGTCCAGAGGCCGAGCCGCACCAGCTCGGGCGGCACGTCGGCTTCGAGCGCCTCGATCGGCTCGGCGAGCCGCTCGGGGTCGAGCTCGCTCGTCTCCGCCACCTCGACGACCACGCCGAGCAGCCGGCGCGGCCCGAACGGGACCACCAGGACACTGCCGACCCCCACCCCGCCCTCGCGCAGCGCGTCGCCGACGCGGTAGTCGAAGGGTCCGCGCAGCGCGCGGGCGGTGGTCAGCGGCTCGACCTTCGCGATCACCCGGCCAATCTAGGGGGCGTCGCGGGCGAACACGGTGCGCGCGCTGGCGTTCGAAGGATTGTTGGGGTGATCACCCCAACAATCCTTCGCTCGGCTCCGAAGAAGGCAGGCAGAGCGCGGCGTAGTGGACGGTGAAGAGGCGCTCGGCGCGCCGGGGCGCGGCGGCGAAGAGGGCGCGGCGGGTGGCGGCCTTGGCGGTGGCCTTGGCGCGGGCGGCCGGGGTCTCGGCGAAGAACGCGTGGATCGCGCGCGGCAGCGGGTCGGACAGCTCGTCGACTACGCGCAATCCCGCCCCGGCCGCGAGCGCGGCGACGTCGGCGCGGGCGAAGCGGTGGAGGTGGCCGATCGCCTCGCGGCCGGCCTGGGCCGCGGGGCGCGACGCCGACAGGTTGTCCTCGAGCGGCACCTCGACGAGCACCGCGCGGCAAGCCCGCGCGGTCTCGCGCAGCAGCGGCAGCGGGTCGGGGACGTGCTCGAGCACGTGCGAGAGGACGCCGAGGTCGTAGGCGCCATCGGCGACCGGCAGCGTCGCGCCGTCGAACCGCTCGGCGCGGTCGACCTCCGGGCGTCCGGCCGCGTAGGCGATCGCGCGCTCGGAGATGTCGAATCCGTCGCGCGCCTCCCCCACCCCGCGCCGGCCCAGCTCGGCGAGCAGCACCCCGTCGCCGCAGCCGACCTCGACGACCGTCCGCGGCGGGCGCGGCAGCCGCGCGATCAGCGCGACGACGTGGTCGGCCTTGTTGGCCGCGCACAGCTCGCGCCACGCGCCGTAGCGGCGGGCGTCGTCGCCCGCCGCCGAGTACTGGCGCTCGTACTCGTCGCGCAGCTCGTTCGACCCGGCGTCGCCGCCGGGCTCCGGCGCGGCCGGCATGCCGCGCCGTTCCGGGGCCTCAGGCGACCGGAGCCGCCTCGGCGAGGCCGGCGGCCTCGCGCAGCGCGTCCGCCTTGTCGGTCTTCTCCCAGGTGAACTCGTCCAGCTCGCGACCGAAGTGGCCGTAGGCGGCGGTCTTGCGGAAGATCGGCCGGTGCAGGTCGAGCTCGCGGCGGAAGGCGGCCGGGCGCAGGTCGAAGTGCTCGTCGACCAGCTCGGCGATCCTCGCGCGGCCGATCTTCTCTGTGCCGAAGGTCTCGACCATCACCGAGACGGGCTTGGCGACGCCGATCGCGTAGGCGACCTGGACCTCGCAGCGGTCGGCCAGTCCGGCCGCGACGACGTTCTTGGCGACCCAGCGCGCCGCGTAGGCGGCCGAGCGGTCGACCTTCGACGGGTCCTTGCCCGAGAACGCGCCGCCGCCGTGGCGGGCCGCGCCGCCGTAGGTGTCGACGATGATCTTGCGCCCGGTCAGGCCGCAGTCGCCCATCGGGCCGCCGATCACGAACTTGCCGGTCGGGTTGACGAGGAAGTTGTGGCCGCTGTTCAGCGTCGCGGCGTCGTAGGGCACGCCAGCGTCGTCGAGGACGGGCACCACGACGTTGTCCCAGAGGTCGCTCTTGATCCGCGGCTGCTCGACGTCCTCGGCGTGTTGGGTCGAGATCAGCACCTTCTCGATCGCGACCGGACGGCCGTCGCGGTAGCGGACCGAGACCTGGGTCTTGCCGTCGGGCCGCAGGTAGCCGAGCGTGCCGTCGTGACGGACGGCCGCGAGGCGCTCGGCGAGCCGGTGGGCGATCGCCACCGGGGCCGGCATCAGCTCCGGGGTCTCGTTGCTGGCGTAGCCGAACATCATCCCCTGGTCGCCGGCGCCGGCGACGTCGAAGTCGTCGCCCGAGCCGTCCGCGCGCTTCTCGTAGGCCTGGTCGACGCCCTGGGCGATGTCGGGCGACTGCTTGTCGACGGTGACCATCACCGCGCAGGTGTTGCAGTCGAAGCCGTAGCTGGCGTCGTTGTAGCCGATCTCGTCGACCGCCTTGCGGGCGATCGCCTGGAAGTCGAGGTCGGCGGTCGTCGAGATCTCGCCGGAGATCACGATCAGGCCGGTGTTGACGAGCGTCTCGCAGGCCACACGACCGGCGGGATCGGCGGCGAGCACCGCGTCGAGCACGGAGTCGGAGATCTGGTCCGCGATCTTGTCGGGGTGTCCCTCGGTGACGGACTCAGAGGTGAAGAGGAACTCGTTGTCGGCGAAATCGGTGATGCTCATGGGGAGGGGCTCGCTCCGGGCCGGGGACGGTCGAAAAAAATCGCTCTAAAGGGTCGAGAAAGCGTACAGAAGCGCTCAGTTGTCGCCGTAGCTGCGACGCCCGGCCGTCGTCTTGATGTCGATCACCAGCGGCACGCCCTCCAGGCCGAAACGCTCGCGCAGCCGGTTCTCGATGAAGTAGGCGTAGTCGCGCGTGACCAGGCCGCGGTCGTTGACCTGGAGCGCGAAGCGCGGCGGCGAGGTCTCGAACTGGGCGAGGTAGTAGAGCCGCAGCCGCTTGCCGTGCTTGGCCGGCGGCTGGCGGACCTCCTGGACGTCGGCGAGGAAGCGGTTGAGCTGCGAGGTCTGGATCCGCTGGGCGCTGCGGTCGGCGAGGTCGAGCGCCTCGGCGACCAGTCGCGTCAGGCCGCGGCCGGTCTTCGCGGAGACCGCCATCAGCTTCGGGCGCTGGCGCAGCTTCTTGTCGACGCGGGCGCGGGTGTGCTCCAGGTCGGTGTCGGTGACGTCCCACTTGTTCAGCGCCACGACCGTCGCGCAGTTGGACTTCATCGCCAGCTCGGCGATCCGGAAGTCCTCGGTGGTCATTCCCCCCTCGGAGGCGTCGCAGAGGACGATCGCCACGTCGGCGCGCTCCGCGGCCTGCTCGGAGCGCAGCTGGGCGTAGTAGTCGACGGTGCCGGCGACCTTCGTGCGACGGCGCAGGCCGGCGGTGTCGACCAGGATCACCGGCCGCCCCTCGACCTCGATCCGCGTGTCGATCGCGTCGCGGGTGGTCCCGGCCACGTCGGCGACGATCACGCGCTCCTCACCGAGCAGCTTGTTGACCAGCGACGACTTGCCGACGTTCGGCCGCCCGATCACCGCGAGCCGGGTGGCGGTCTCCTCCTCGCGCTCCGGGACGGTCTCGAGCGTCTCGGCGATCCTGTCGAGCAGGTCGCCGGTGCCGAGCCCGTGGGCGGCGGAGACGGCGACCGGGTCGCCGAGACCGAGGCCGTAGAACTCGGCGGCGTCGGCGGCGCGCTTGGCGTCGTCGACCTTGTTCGCGGCGACGATCATCGGCGTGTCGGAGCCGCGCAGCTCGCGCGCCAGCTCGGTGTCGCCGGGACGCATGCCGGCCGCCGCGTCGACGACGAGCACCGCCACGTCGGCCTCGGCGAGCGCGCTGCGCGCCTGTCGCTGCACGGCGCGCGCGAGGTCGTCGGTCTCGTCCATGTCGACGCCGCCGGTGTCGATCAGCAGGAAGCGCCGCCCGTTCCAGTCCGCCTCGACCTCCTTGCGATCCCGCGTCACCCCCGCCTGCGGGTGCACGACCGCCTCCCGCGTCTCGGACAGGCGGTTGACCAGCGTGGACTTGCCGACGTTCGGATAGCCGACGATCGCGACCTTCGGGAGGGACATGGCCGGATGAGGCTACTGGCGCGGCTACGCAGCGGGCTGCAGGGCCGCCGCGAGCTCGTCCGCCTTGACGTGTCCCTGCGGCCAGGTGATCGTGATCTCGCCGTCGCGCTCGAGCAGCCAGCGGACGTTGATCAGGACCATGCTGATCAGGCGTCCCTGCTCGTCGTACTCGACGTGGTGGCCCTCGTCCGTCTCGTATCCGGCGGGTGGGATGCCCCCGTGGCGCTCGTAGCCGTCAGCGTTCAGGTAGAGCACGTCACCACGGTCGTCGTAGTGATGATGTGTGAACTCGGTTCCCGCGATCGTCACGCTCATCGTCACCTCCATCGTGGATCCCCGTTCTCAACGACCACCGTCACGACCCACGCCGGCATGTCGTTGAAGTCTACGACCACCCGAAGCCAGCGCCCCGGCATCAGCACGTTGCGGCGATAGAACCGCTCACGCCCTGGACGCGGGTCGTCACGGCGGTGGTCTGGCAGCGAGACCGTGGCGAGAATCTCATCGACGTGGTCGAGCAGGCGCGCCCGCGTTCCCAGCGCCAGATGGAGATGTGAGCCGGCGTCGAAGACGACCTCCCGCCCGTCGGGATCGAGTACCGAGTTCCGCGCCGCCTCCATCGGCCCGAACGTATGGAGCGCTCTGCGACAGGACTACACGCTCGAGTGACGGTTCGGCGACGGTTCGACGACCGAAGAGTTACCGGCGCGCGGCGGCGACGAGGTCGGCGATGCGGGCGACGACCTCGTCGACGGTGAGGCCGGTGGTGTCGAGCTCGACCGAGCCGGCGGCGGGCTTGAGGGGCGAGTGCTCGCGTGAGGAGTCCTGGGCGTCGCGCAGCGCCTGGTCGCGCAGGACGGACTGGACGGGGACGCCGAGCTCTGCCGCGCGGCGGCGGGCGCGCTCGGCGGGATCGGCGACGAGGAAGACCTTGACGGCGGCGTCGGGGGCGACCACTGTGCCGATGTCGCGGCCCTCGACGACCCAGTCGCCGCCGGCGACCAACGCGCGCTGCTTGTCGACGAGCGCGGCGCGGACGGCCTGGTTGGTCGCGACCTTCGAAGCAGCCTCGGACACGCGCGGCTCGCGGATCGCCTCGGTCACGTCGCGGCCGTTGGCGACCACCCGCTCGCCGATCTCGATCTCCAGCCGCTGCGCCTGCTCCGACGCCGCTCCCCCCTCCTCCAGCGTCAGCAGCCCGACGGCGCGGTACATCGCGCCCGAGTCGAGGTAGGTGAAGCCAAGCGTCGCGGCCACCGCGCGCGCCACAGTGCTCTTGCCGGCCCCGGCGGGCCCGTCGATCGCTACGACCATCGCCGAGCAGGCTACCCGCCGAGCAGCGCGCGCAGGTCGGACTGGAAGCCGGGGTAGGAGATGGCGGCGCAGTCCATGCCGAGGACCTCGACGCCGTCGGTGCAGGCGAGGCCGGCGACGGCACCGAGCATGGCTATGCGGTGGTCGCCGCGGGCGTCGATCGTGCCGCCGCGGAGCGGGTCGCCGGTGCCGCGGACGACGAAGCCGTCGTCGGTCCCCTCGATGTCGGCGCCGAGTCCGCGCAGGCCGTCGACGACGGCGTCGATCCGGTCGGACTCCTTGTGACGCAGCTCGGCGGCTCCACGCACGACCGTCTCGCCGTCGGCGAAGGCGCCGAGCAGCGCGACCAGGGTCAGCTCGTCGATCGCCGCGGGAACCTCCTCGGGCGGCGACCTCGGTGCCGACGAGCGGGCCGTGGGCGACGTCGAGGTCGCCGACCGGCTCGACGTCGCTGAACGCGCCCGGCTCCTCGAGCTCGCCGACGATCACCGCGCCCATCCGCTGGGCGATCCGGAAGAAGCCGCAGCGGGTCCAGTTGAGGCCGACGTTGCCGACCACCACGCGCGAGTCGGGCACCAGGCAGGCGGCGGCGACCATGAACGCGGCCGACGACGGGTCGCCGGGCACGGCGATCGCGTCGAGCTCGAGCTCGTCGACCTGGGAGACCGTGATCCGTCAGCCCGTCGCGCTCGAACGGCACCCGCGAGCGGGCGAGGATCCGCTCGGTGTGGTCGCGGCTGACGCGGCCCTCGACGATCGTCGTCGAGCCGTCGGCGAGCATGCCGGCGATCAGCACGCACGACTTGACCTGGGCGCTCGCCATCGGCAGCTCGTAGGTCGATCGCCGTGCAGCGCGCCGCCGCGGACCGTCAGCGGCGGCAGCCGGTCGTCGCGGGCGTCGATCCGCGCGCCCATCTGGCGCAGCGGAGCGACGATCCGGTCGACCGGACGGCGGCGGATCGACTCGTCGCCGTCGAGCGTCCACTCGCCTCCCGGCTGACCGGCGAGCCAGCCCGGCAGCAGCCGCAGCAGCGTCCCGGAGTTGCCGACGTCGAGCCGCGCCTCCGGTCGTCTCCAGCGGCGCGTGGAGGCCGACGCCGCGGATCAGCACGCGCCCGCCGCCCTCGTCCTCGACCCCCGCGCCGAGCGCGCAGCACCGCGTCGAGCGTCGAGCGGGTGTCGGCGGCATCGAGGTAGTTGGTGACGGTGACCGGCTCGTCGCTCATCGCGCCGAACAGGGCCGCGCGGTGCGAGATCGACTTGTCGGCGGGCGGCTCGTAGCTCGCCCCGCAGCGGTCCCGACGGCTCGAAGCGGGCGTCGGTCACGCCTCGGCCACGGGGAATCCGAGGCCGTCGATCAGCTCGCGCGCGCGGTCGGCCTGGTCGTCGCCGGCGATCCACAGCGTGATCGCGCCGGAGCGCATGTCGGGAGCCGGCGCGAGCGCCATGTCCACGATGTTCACGCCCGCCTTGCCCGAGTGCGAGAGCCACCTCCGCGACGATACCGGGGCGGTTGGGCACGGAGGCGCGCAGCTCGTGGACGGTGCCGGCCGCGAGGTCCGCCTCGAGCAGCCGGTGGCGCTGCCTCGGCGGCCTGCTCGTTCCAGGCGGTGATCGCGTCGGGGTCGCCGGCGCGCAGCAGCGCCGCGGCGCCCCGCAGGCGCTCGACGATCGCGTCGACCTCGGCGGCGATCGCGCTCGCGGTTGGCGACGTAGATGTCGGTCCAGATCGCCGAGTTGGCGCCCGCGACCCGCGTCGCGTCGCGGAAGCTCGGGCCGACGCGCGGCAGCGCGGCGTCGTCGTCGCCGAGCGTGCCCGCGGCCTGGGTGACGAGCACGTTCGCGAGCACGTGCGGCAGGTGGCTGACGGTCGCCAGCAGGCGGTCGTGCGTCTCGGCGTCGATCGCGACCGGGCGCGCGCCGAGCGCGGCGACGAAGCGGTGCAGGCGCTCGTACAGCACGCCGGAGGACTCGGCGGTCGGCGTCAGGTACCAGGTCGCGCCGTCGAAGAGGTCGGCGCGGGCGTGCTCGACGCCGGCCGTCTCGGCGCCGGCGATCGGATGGCCGCCGACGAAGCGCGCGTTCGGCGGCGTCCGCGACCAGGCCGCCCTTGATCGAGCCGACGTCGGTGACGACGCAGTCCTCGCCGGCGGCCGCGAGCGCGGCGGCGATCTGGTCGCCGAGCACACCGACCGGCGCGCAGCGAAGCAGATCGCGGCGTCGGCGAGCGCCTCGTCGAGCGACCCGGCGGCCACGTCGATGGCGCCCAGCTCACGCGCGCGCTCCAGCTTCTCCGGGCTGCGCCCGAAGCCGACGACCTCGACGTCCGCGACGCTCTCGCGCGCCGCCAGGCCGATCGAGCCGCCGATCAGCCCGACGCCGAGGACGGCGACCCTCATCCGTCGCGCCGCGCGCCGGCACCGCCGCCGTCAGCCCGTCGAGCACGGCGACCGTCGGGTCCCAGTCCATGCAGGCGTCGGTGATCGACTGGCCGTAGGTCAGCTCGCCGCCGCCGAGGCTCTGGTGGCCCTCGACGAGGAACGACTCGAGCATCACGCCCGACGATCGCGCGGTTGCCGGCGGCGACCTGCTCGCCCGACGGCCTCCGCGGCGACCGGCTGGCGGTCGGGGTCCTTGCCGCTGTTGTCGTGCGAGGCGTCGATCACCACGCGCTCCGGCAGCCCGGCCTTGCGCAGCTTCGCGAGCGCGTCGTGCGACCGCCGCCGCGTCGTAGTTGGGCGCGCCGCGGCCGCCGCGCAGGATCACGTGGCCGTCGGGATTGCCGGTCGTGTGCAGGATCGCCGGCGTGCCGGAGTCGTCGATCCCGGCGAAGGCGTGCGAGACCGCCGCCGCGCGGACCGCGTCGACCGCGACCTGGACGTTGCCGTCGGTGCGGTTCTTGAAGCCGATCGGCATCGACAGGCCCGAGCCGAGCTGCCGGTGCGTCTGGCTCTCGGTCGTGCGCGCGCCGATCGCGCCCCAGGCGACGGTGTCGGAGATGTACTGCGGCGTGATCGGGTCGAGGAACTCGACGCCGACGGGCAGGCCGAGCCCGACGCACCTCGAGCAGCAGCGCGCGCGCCATGTGCAGGCCCGGCGTTGACGTCGAGCGAGCCGTCGAGGTGAGGGTCGTTGATCAGCCCCTTCCAGCCGGTCGTCGTGCGCGGCTTCTCGAAGTAGACGCGCATCGCGATCAGCAGGTCGTCGCGGCACCGCTCGGCCGTCTCGGCGAGCCGGCGCGCGTAGTCGATCGCGGCCTCCGGGTCGTGGACGCTGCACGGGCCGACGACCACCAGCAGCCGGTCGTCGTCGCCGTCGAGCACCGCGGAGACCCGCTCGCGGTCACGGACCACGGCCTTGGCGCGCTCGGGCCCGAGCGGCATCTCCGTGAGCAGCGCGTGCGGCGTCACCAGCGGGACGACTCGCTCGATCCGCTGGTCGCGGACGTGGTCGCGACCCGTTGTCACCCCCTCTGTCATCCCAATCATCATGTCGCTTCTCCAGCTCCTTCGAATTCCTGAGCCGCCTCGACGGCGGCGACTGCGCGGGCGTGGGCTTTCGGCGTCCGACTCGGGGACCGCGCGGTCAGCGGCACGGGGCCGCCGCCGGACGCCTAGCTAAATCGCCAATAGGAGTCGCAGGCATGCCGCGGAGCGCCCAGAAGGGCGTCGGTGCTGCTCGGCATGGTCGTGCGATCCATCGGACTACTTGTACCAGAGCTAGAGCAGTTCGTCCAAAGCCCGCACGAAGCGCTCGTTCTGGTGGCGCGTGCCGAGCGTGACGCGCAGGTGACCCTCGTCCCCGAGCGCGGCCCCGGCGCGGACGATCACGCCGCGCTGGGCGAGCCCGTCGACGACCGGCGCCTCCTCGCGCTCGCCGAGGTTCACCCAGACGAAGTTCGCCTGGCTGTCGGTCGTCGTCAGGCCGCGCTGCTCCAGCTCGACCTCCATCCAGGCGCGCTCGACGATCGTCGCCTCGACCCGGCGCGTGACCTCGTCCTGGTGGCGGATCGCCTCGGCGGCGGCCGCCTGGGCGAGCGTGTTGACCGAGAACGGCTGCCGCACGCGGTCGACCGCGAGGCGGAACTCCTCCGGGCCGAGCGCGTAGCCGGCGCGCAGGCCGCAGAGGCCGTAGACCTTCGAGAAGGTGCGCAGGACGATCAGGTTCGGATGGCGCTCGATCAGGTCGAGCGAGTCGTCGGGGTCCTGGAGCGCGTTGAACTCGACGTAGGCCTCGTCGAGGATCACCGCGACGTGGCGCGGCAGCGCGCCGACGAAGGCGTCGAGCGCGTCGACCGCCACCGCCGTCCCGGTCGGGTTGTTCGGGTTGCAGATCAGCACCATCCGCGTCGCGGCGGTCACCTCGCGCGCCATCGCGTCGAGGTCGTGGCGCTGCTCGGCGTCGAGCGGAACCTCGATCGCCCGAGCGCCCGACTGGGCTGCGATGTGCGGGTAGATCGAGAACGACGGCCAGGCGTAGACCAGCTCGGAGCCCGGCTCGAGCAGCGCGTCGGCGGCGGACATCAGGATCTCGCAGGAGCCGTTGCCCGCCGTCACGCGGGCCAGCGGCTGGCCGCAGCGGTCCGCGATCCGCTGCCGGAGCGCGGTCTTGCCGGGGTCCGGATAGCGGTTCAGTCGCTCGATCTGCCCCTGGAGCGCACCGGCGACCGCCGGCATCGGGCCCCACGGCGTCTCGTTCGACGCCAGCTCGACCAGCTCGCCCTCGTGCTCCCAGGTCTTCGCCGCCGGGTAGACCGGGATCCGGCCGACGCGCGCGTTGAACTCGATGCTCACTGGGCGCTCTCGAGGTCGACGCGCAGCCCGACCGCCTCGCGCAGGTAGACGTGGCGCGCCTCGGTGGCCGGGTCGGCGTAGGCGTGCAGCATCACGCGGATCGTGCGCGGCAGGGCGCCGGGGACGCTCATCTCGCGGGCGCAGAGCAGCGGGACGCCGGAGAGGCCGAGGCGGCGCGCGGCGACCGCCGGGAACTCGGCGTCGAGATCGTCGGTGCAGGTGAAGAGGCAGCTGACCATCTCGTCGCTGTCGAGGCCGTTGCGGTCGATCATCGCGCGCAGCAGCTCGTCGGTGGCGTCGAGGATCGCATCCGCGCTGTTCTCGGTGACGGTCGTGGCGCCGCGCAGGGCTCGGAGTCTCACGGCGGTGATTCTCGCAACCGCGGCTCGCGTTGCGCAGCCGCTCGACCTCGGCCGGCGTGAGGCGACGAGAGTGACCGGCTTGGAGGCGGCCGAGACGGAGCGGGCCGAAGGCGACCCGCTGGAGCGCGACGACGCGGTGGCCGACGTGCTCGAGCATGCGGCGGACCTGGCGGTTGCGCCCCTCGTGGATCCCGATCTCGAGCAGGCCCGGCTCGACGAGGTGGGCGCGCGCCGGAGCGGTGCGGCCGTCGTCGAGCTCGACGCCGTTGCGCAGCGCGCGGAGCGTGCGCTCGGACGGGCGCTGCGGGTCGATCTCGGCGCGGTAGACCTTCTCGACCTCGTAGCGCGGGTGGGTCAGGCGCTCGGCGAGCGCGCCGTCGTTGGACAGCAGGATCAGGCCCGAGCTGTCGGCGTCGAGCCGGCCGACCGGGTAGAGGCGGCTGTCGGAGTCGACGAGCCCGACGACGGTCGGGCGGCCGTGGGTGTCCTGGGCGGTCGAGACGACGCCGGTCGGCTTGTGGAGCAGGAAGGTCTCGCGCTGCTCCGGGGCGACGGGGCGGCCGTCGACCTCGACGCCGCTGTCGTCGTCGACGTCGCGCGCCGGGTCGGTGACGATCTTGCCCTTCACCTTGACGCGCCCGGCGGCGACGATCTCCTCCGAGGCCCGCCGCGAGGCGACTCCGGCGTGGGCGAGGTACTTGGCGAGGCGCACGCGTCACAGCCTCGCACGGCCGGCGCCGGGCGGTCGCGCCCCTGCGGTCCGTCCCGCGCCATGAGCCAATAGGCTCGCGCGATGGCGGAGCTGACCGTCCCCGAAGCGCTCAAGCGCCCGGCCCTGCGCGCCGCCAAGCGGCGCGCCCGCGACATGCGGGCCCGCGCCCGGCGGCGGCGGGCGTGGCCGCGCTTCGCCGCCGCCGTCGCCGAGCTGCGCGCGGTCGCCCCCGCCCCGCCGCCGGAGCAGCTGCTCGAGGGGCTGCGGGCCTCCTGGGGCGATCCCGACTCGGCGCCGGCCGGTCTGCTGGCCACCACCGTGCGCGAGTTCGGGGCCGCGCGACACGACGGCGTCGAGTGCGGGTCCGGCCTCTCGACCGTCGTGCTGGGCGTCTACGCGGAGGCGCTCGGGCGGCGCTGGTGGGCGCTCGACCAGCACCCGCCGTGGGCGCAGCGGGTCCGCGGGGCGCTCGACCGCCTGGACATCCGCGCCGCGCAGGTGCTCGACGCGCCGCTGACCGCCTATGACGGCTACGACTGGTACCGCGTGCCGGCTCAGCTGCCGGCGACGATCGACTTCGTGCTCTGCGACGGCCCGCCGGCCGACCACGAGCGGATCCAGCTCGCTCGCTACGGGCTCGTGCCGACGCTCGGCCACCGCTTCGCCGACGACGTGACGATCCTGCTCGACGACGCGTCGCGGCCCGGCGAGCGCGCGGTGCTCGATCTGTGGCGGCGCGACGGGATGCGCTGGGAGCCGGGCGAGGCGTCGCGTCAGTTCGCCCGCGTCAGCCGGGCCTGAGCCGCGGCCGGATCGCGGGCGAGGGCGCGCAGACCGCGATCCCGCGGATTGAGCCGGGCGGCGCGGGCATACGCGGCGCGGGCCTGGCCCAGCGCGCCGCGGCGGACGGCGAGGTCTCCCAGCAGGCCCCAGGTGACGAAGTCGCGCGGCTCGCGCGCCGCCGCGGCGAGCAGGGCGGCGCGGGCGGCGACGTGGTTGCCGAGCCGGGCGTGGGCCGCCGCCGCCGCGTAGTAGGCCGGCAGCGACTCGTCGTCGCGGCGCAACGCGCGCTCGGACGTGGCGAGCGCGGCGCGCGGGTCGGCGGCGACGAGGTCCTGCGCCTTCGCGACGTCGCGCTCGGCGAGCAGCGGCGCGGCGATCAGGAACGCGCCGGCGGCGAGCGCGCCGAGGACGAGGGCGACGGCGCCACGCCCGACGGTCGCGCCGCCGGAGCCCGACTCGCCCGCGACGGGGACCGGCGCGCGTGGAGCGCCGGTCGCCGCACCCCCGCGAGACGACTCGCCGGGGGGACGGGCGACGACCAGCGCGACGGCGGCGCAGAGGGCGATCCCGGTCACGCCGGGAATCAGGTGCAGCCAGTCGACCGAGGTGTGCGCCAGCCAGGCGGCGAAGGCGCCGCCCGCGGCGACCGCTAACAGCCGCTCGCCGCGATCGTGGCGGGCGCGGCGCGACCGCCGCGCCAGGCCCGCCAGCGGCGCTCCGACGAGCGCCAGGACGCCGAGCAGGCCGACGACGCCGAGGCCTCGGCGAGCGCCTGGAGCGGCAGGCTGTGCGGCTGGCGGACGTCCTCGGCGGTGCGGCGCTCGGCGAAGTAGGTGACGTCGTAGTTGCCGGCCCCGATGCCGGTCAGCGGACGGTCGGCGAGCTGGCCTGTCGCGACGCGCCAGTAGTCGTAGCGGTTGCCGCCGCCCGAGGCGAAGCGCGAGCCGCCGTCGCGCGTGGCGTCGACGTCGAGCGCCTTGAACTCCGCGACGCCGCCGCGCGCCCGCTCGACCGGGTCGCCGACGGCGCCCGCGACGCCCGCCGCGAGCGCGAGCCCGACCAGGGCCAGCGCGGTGCCTGACAGGACACGCATCCGGGCCCGGGCCGGCGCCGGGGCCGACCGGCCGGCGAGCCAGCGGACGCAGCCCCAGGCGGCGCCCGCGAGGGCCGCCGCCGCAAAGAGCCCGAGCACCGCGCCGCGCAGCGCGTCCTCGTCGGGACGGCGATCGCCGGGGGTCGTCGCGCCGTAGACGTCGAGCAGCGGCCCGGCCGCCAGCACGACGCCGAGGCCGAGCGTCACCAGGCACCAGCCGCGCCGCCGCCGGCCCGGCACGACCGCCAGCAGCAGCGCCGCGACGGCCAGTCCGGCGAACGCGACCGCGCGCGACTGGGAGAGCAGCAGCAGCCCGGCGAGCACCACCGCGACGGCGAGCGCCGCGCCCGCGAGCCGCGGGCTCCGGGCCGCCTCGGCGACCGCCAGCGCGGGCCAGAGGGCCAGCAGCAGGTAGCCGGCCTGGCCGTTGACGTAGCCGAGCGGGTCGTCCAGCCGTCCGCCGAGGAAGAGGTCGGCCGAGCCGGGCAGGGCGAGCCGCACGCCGAGGTAGCCGGCGAACGCCGCCGTCGCGAGCGCTCCGGCGGCGACCAGCAGGCGCGCGCCGCGGTCGTCGCGGACGATCAGCAGCAGGACGGCCAGCAGCACGGAGTAGAGCAGGAAGCGGTCGGCGGCCAGCAGCGCCTGGCCGGCGGACTCCGCCCAGCGCGTCGACAGCGTCGCCCAGACCCAGAGCAGCCCGGCGCCGCCGAGCGCGACCAGCCCGAGCGGACCCGGGCGGGGCCGGCCGGCGACCAGCAGCGCGGCGAGCACCGCGATCAGGGCGAGCGCGACGAACCCCCAGGAGGAGAAGCCATAGAGGCCGCGCCAGAGCGGCGCCAGGCCACAGCCGGCCGCGATGGCGACAGCCAGGCCCGCGTCGATCCGGCGGTCCCGACCGGCACGGCGGCCCAGCAGCAGCCCGGCGGCGACGCCGAGCGCGAGGACGGCGAGCGCGATCGCGGCGGGCGCGAGCGGCTCGGAGCCGCCGGCCGGATGGCGGCCGCCGGCGACCGCCGCCGGTGCGGACGAACCGGCGGCGCCGGTCTCGGACCCGCCCCGGGACGCGGCGCCACCGCGACGCTCCGCGCCGGCGCCGTCGCCATCGGCGTCGGCGACGCCCGGCGGACCGGTCGCGCGCCCCCCGACCGCCGAAGCGCCCGGACCGACGCCGGAGCCGAACAGGGGTGGAGGGCCCGCCCCGTCCCGCGCGTCGGGCGCCGCGTCCTCCCGCGCCCGATCGAGCGGCAGGGCGTACTCGACGCCCGCCGGGCTGTCCGGCGCGGCGCGCTCGACCTGGGCGGCGGCGGCCGGCGCGGTCAGGGCGAGCGCCGCGGCGCCGAGCAGCGCGCATGTGCGGACGCGGGCGATCACGCCGCCCATCTCCGGCGGCGCAGCAGGCCGGCGGCGGCGGCGAGTCCGGCGCCGACGAGACCGCCGGCGATGCCGGCCCAGACGGGCGAGGGGCGCGCCGGGAACTCTCCGGGGGCGGCGCGCGCGACCCGGTCGGCCCAGCGCTCGGGCCGCTCGACGCGGATCGCCGTCAGCGCGCCGAAGCGCGAGCGCGGCTCGGCGAGGTAGCTCCGCAGGCCGCGGACGCGGCGGTCGGCGACGGCGCGCTCCGGGGTGCCGGCCGCCGTCGCGGCGGCGGCCGCCTCGGCGGCGCGCAGCCGGCGCCGGGCGTGCCGCGCCAGCTCGCTCGCCGAGCGCGCGTCGATCTGCAGCAGCACGAGGTGCAGCAGCTCGCGGGCCCGCGCCGGGGTCGCCGCGACCGCCGCGATCGCGACCGCGCCGCGCGGGCGGGGCGCACGCTCGATCGACACCCCGCCGAGCAGCCGCGGGTCGAGGCCGCCGCGCTCGAGTCGCGTCTCCAGCTCGGCCCGGCCGGCGGCGAGCCGCTCGCGCAGGTAGTCCGGTCCGACGGACGGCCGCAGCGGACCGCGCTCGACGGCGACGACGCTCACGACCGCCCGGTAGTCGGGCTGGCGCGCGAGGGTGAACGCCACCGCCACCCCCGCCACGGCGAGGGCGAGTAGCGCGGCAAGGACCCGGCTAGGCGACACGCGCCCCACCCCCCTCCTCACGCGGCTGGAACGCCTGTCCGAGCGCGATGCCGAGCAGCGCCCAGACGACGACCTTGCCCGGCTGCTCGAAGAACTCGCCGGTGGTCGCCAGCACGAGGAAGCCGCCGGCCCCGAGCAGCGCCGCGAGCCCGAGCGCGCCCCGCTCCCCCATCCCCAGCAGCCGCCGCGCCAGCGCGACCGCCAGCAGCGCCAGGCCGAGCGCGAACGCCAGGCCGCCGGCGATCCCCTGCTCGACGAGCACCTTGAGGTAGGCGTTGTCGGTCTCGCGTTTGCTGGCGCGGCTGTCGCCGCTGGCGTCGCCGACGACGCCCAGGCCCTGGCCGAGCGGCCGCCGCGCGATCGCCTCGAAGTCGTTCCCCCACGACTCGAAGCGCATCCGCATCGACTCGTCCCCGAGCGGGTCGACCAGTCCCTGCGCGCGCTCGGCCGCCTTCTCGTTCGCGCTCCCGGCGACGACCGCCCCGGCGCCGATCCCCATCACCCCGACCGCCACCGCCGCGGCCACGGCGTACCGCCGCATCCCGCTGACGCGGCCCCCGCCGAGCAGCAGCAACGCCATCGCGGCGATCCCGACCGCGACGACGGCGATCAGCGGCGCGCGGCCGTAGGAGGCCACCAGCGCCACCCCGCCCGCCACCGGGATCCCCGCGACCCAGCGGCGCCGGCGGTCGAGCAGCGCCAGCACCAGGCAGCAGCCGACGACCGGGACGAGGTAGCTCTCGAGCCCGACGGTCCCCGAGAACGAGCCGACGGCGCGGAACGCCGTCGAGACCTCGGTGACGGAGTCCTGGGCGAGCGCGAAGACGCGCTCCTCGGTCGTCGGTCCGGTCACGACACGCGCGGCCGCGTAGCCGGCGACCAACCCGAAGGCCCCGAACAGCGCCGTCGTCAGCGGGCGCACGCGCTCGCGCGAGGCGCAGAAGAGCACGGCCGCGGCCGGCAGAGCGACGACGTAGAGCTGACTCAGCCGCAGACCCTGCACCGCGGGGCCGAGCGACGGCGACAGCGCGAGCTGACCGAGCGCGAGGACGATCCAGAACGCAAGCAGGGCGAGCCCGGCGCGCTCGATCCGTCCGGCCGCGCGCCAGATCCGCCGGACCGTGCGCAGGCGGTCGGCGGCGAGCACCCCGGCGACCGACAGCGCCAGGCAGAGGTCGAGCGCCAGCGCGACCAGCAGCTCGGGCTCGCCGAACGGGACGCCCTCGGCGGCGACGCGCAGCTTCAGCGTGCCCTCGAAGCCGAACAGGAGCAGCGTCGCCACGAACGCGTAGCCGGGAGCGCGCCAGGCGAGGACGGCGACGGCGGCCGTCGCGACCGCGACGACGGTCAGCGCCGGCCAGATCGAGACGCTCGCGATCAGGACCGGCGTCGCCGCCAACAGCGCGAGCGCGAGCGCGACCATGGCGGCGCGGCGACCCCACGGCGCGAGGGCGACGGCGAGCGCGCGTGCCCCGGCGACCAGACGGCGAACGTGGGCGCGTCTGTCCTCTGGTCCGCCGAGCTGTCCGGTCGCGGCCAGCGCTCCGGCGAGGACGAGCAGGTAGGCGGCGGCGAACGCGATGGCGAGGCCGGCGGCCGCCGCCCGTCCGATCCCGTCCCCGCCGACCGCCAGCTCGGCCGCCGCCGCGAAGGGCGTCGCCAGCAGCCCCGCGGTGACCAGCGGCGCGACCCCCGCGAGCAGCGTCGCGCGCGGCGCGGTGCCGGTGCGGGCGAGCGCCGCGAAGCAGTAGGCGCCGCCCGCGACGAGACCGGCGGTGGTGCCGATCGCCGCGCCGGCCGCTCCCAGCCACGCGACGAGCACGGCGACGGCCCCGACGTAGACGAACGTCGCGACGCCTGCCGAGCGCGCCTCGATCGCGGGGCGGCCGACGGCCTGCGCGAGCGCATACCCGGTGGTCGCGAGCGCGGAGACGGCGAAGCCCGCGCAGAGGATCCATGTGTAGCCGACCGCCTCCTCGAAGCCGGGTCCGACCCACGCCGCGACCGCGAGCGGCGCGACCGCCGCGAGGCCGCCGAAGGCCGCGGCGAACAGGACGGCCAGCCGCCGGCCGTCGCGGGCGAACTCGCGGGTCAGGCGCTCGCGCTCGCCGCGCACGGCGAGGGCCGTCAGCGCCGGCAGCAGCGGCAGCGTCGCCTGGCCCATCAGCGCGCGCAACCCGCCGACCAGCAGGCTCGCGAGCCCGTAGCCCGCGGCTGCCCCGGCCCCGACCAGGGCGGCCACCATCAACCGCTCGTACTGAAGCGCTCCGATCAGCGAGATCCGCGAGGCCTGGGCCGGCAGGCCGTAGCGCAGCAGCTCGCCGAGCCTCCCCGGCGCCAGCGCGCCCAGCGCGAGCAGCGGCGCGCCAAAGGCCCAGCGGGCGGCCACCGTCGCCACGGCGATCGCGACCGCCCATGCCGCCAGCTGCGCGCCAGCGAGCTCCGCGACCCCGCCGCCGAACGCCAGCACGACGGCGATCCCGATTCCCAGCAGCGCCGCGTAGACGATCCGGACGGCCGCCAGCAGGTCGATCCGGCCCATCCCGATCAGCGCGCCGTCGAGCACGCCCGCCGCGTTGACCGCGACGCCGGTCACGACGGCGAGGCGGATCGCCAGCTCGGTCTCCGAGCGCTGGTCCGCGGGCGGGCCGAGCAGATCGGCGAAGCCCGGCGCCAGCAGCCACGCGGCCGCGCCGAGCACGACCCCGATCACCATGTTCGCGGCGAACGCCACCGTCGTCAGCTCGCGCACCGCGGCGCGGTCGCCGCGTGTCAGCGCGGCGGCGACGAGGCGGCCGAGGGCGGGCGCGAAGCCGCCGTCGACGACCCCGTACAGGCCGGCGATCGCGACGACGACGACCCAGATGCCATACGCGTCCTGGCCGAGCGCGGCGACCACGAAGGGCGTCGACAGCAGCAGGACCGCCAGCACCGCCGCGCGCGAGCCGACGGTCAGGGCGGCACGCCCGGTCACAGCGCCCTCCCGGCGGCGCGGGCCCGCGCTAGGGTCACGCGGTGCCGCCCGAGCCACACATCCTCGGAGTGCTCCATCTGGCGGAGATGAGCGGTCCGGCGCGTTCGCTGCGCCCCTGGCTGGAACGGGCGGCGGCGGGCGGGCGGCTCGAGATCGCCGTGCCGGCGGAGGGCGCGGCCGCCGAGGCTCTACCGACCGCTGGCCGAGGTGACCGCGCTCGACTACGCCGCGTTGACGCTCCCGCGCACGCCGCGCGAGGCGCTGGCGTTCGCGGCGGGGGCGCGCCGCCAGATCGCGGCGCTGCGGGCGGCGATCCGCCGCTCGCGCCCGGATCTCGTCGTCGTCGCGACCTCGACGCTGCCCTGGGCGCTCGCCGCCGCTCGGCTGGAGCGCGTGCCGGCGATCGCCTACGTCGGCGAGATCGTCCCGACCGGCCCCGGCGCGGCCCGCGCCCTCGGCGGCCGCGCGCTCGTCGGGCTGACCCGCCGGCTGGCGGGCCGCGTCGTCTGCTGTTCGAACGCGGCGGCGGCAGCGTTCGGAGGCGCGCCGAACGTGCGGGTCATCCCTCCCGGGATCGACCCGCCCCGCGACGGCGACGGCGCGGCCTTCCGCGCCCGCGCCCGTCTGACCGGCGCGGACCCGCTGTTCGTAGCGGTCGGCAACATCAGCCGCCACCGCGGCCAGGACGTGCTGCTCGAAGCGCTCGCGATCGCTCGTCGCGAGCTTCCCCGACGCCGGTTGCGCGCTGGTCGGCGCGCCGCACCCGCGCGCCCCGGACGTCGCCTTCGAAGCCGAGCTGCGCGAGCTCGCCGCCCGGCTCGGGATCGAGCGCGCGGTGGCGTTCGCCGGCTACGTCGACCCGGTCGCCGACGCCTATGCCGCCGCCGACGCGGTCGTCAATCCGATCCGCGGCGCCGAGGGCCTCGGCCGCGCCGCGCTGGAGGCGCTCGCGGTGGGCCGGCCGGTCGTGGCGAGCCGGGTCCCGGGCGTCTCGGAGGCGCTGCGCGACGGCCGCGACGCGCTGCTCGTCGAACCGGGCGACGCGACCGCGCTCGCGGCGGCGCTGGTGCGGATCGCCCGCGATCGCGCGCTCGCGGAACGGCTGGTGCGCAGCGGCGGCGAGCACGTCCGCGACACCTACGCGATCGCCCGCGGCGCCGACGCGTTCGCCGCCGTCGTGTCCACCCTGCTGGCCGAGTAGCGGCGCCAGGCGCGGTTGCGCGCGAGCGCCCCGGTCAGGCCGGCGGCCGGCGACAGCTCGACTTCCGCGCGCTCGCCGCCCGCTGCGCGATATGCCCGCCACTCGCGCAGCCCCGCCACGCGCCCGCGCAACGGCGCCAGCGTGCGCGCGGTCGCGCCGACGTAGACGCAGTGGAGCAGGTCGTGTAGGGCGATTCGCGCGCCGTGGCGCGCCAGCTGGGCGCGCGTCGCGTTCTTCGCCAGCACGCGCACCCGGTTACGGCCGACGTGGAAGTGCTTGGCCGGCGAGCCGTGCCGCGCGCTCGCCGAGTGGCGGTGGACGGCGACCGCCTCGGGCACGTAGAGCGCGCGCCAGCCGCGGGCCCGCGCCCGCCAGGCGACGTCGACGTCCTCGAGGTAGAGGAAGAACGACTCGTCGAAGCCGCCGACGTCGTCGAGCAGCGCCCGCCGGTAGAGCGCCGCCCCGGCGCTGACTCCGAAGACCTCGCGCGGCAGCGTTCCCCCCTCCCCGACCGGCCGGCCCGCCAGCCGGTCGGCGGCGACGCCGAGCACGTCGACCTCGATCCCGGCCGAGTTGATCGTCCGCTCGTCGGCGGCGAACCTGATCTGCGCGCCGACCGCTCCGACGCGGGCGTCGTCGCCGGCGGCGTCGAGCAGCCGCCCGAGCGCGTCCGGCGCGAGCGTCATGTCGCTGTTGACGAGCAGCAGCCACTCGGCGTCCGAGCGCCCCACGCCGGCGTTGACGCCCGCCGCGAAGCCGCGATTGGCGCCGAGCTCGACGACCTCAACGGCGGGGAAGTCGCGCCGCACCAGCTCGACCGAGCGGTCGCCCGACCCGTTGTCGACGACGACCGTCCGGCCGCGCCCGCCGGCGCGCTCGTGGGCCGCGAGGCATGCCTCGACCGATTCCAGGCACGGCCCCAGCAACCGCTCGCCGTCGAAGTTGACGATCACCGCGCAGACGCCGGTCATGCCAGCCTCCGGACGATCGCGCTGCGGGTCAGCGAGACGGCGAGCTTGACGCCGATGCCGGCGTAGACCGCCGCCTCCTCGAGCGGCCGCTGGCCGCCGTGGAACTTGCGGTAGAAGCGCCCCATGCCGCGGTGGAATGCGATGTTCTGGCGCGCCGCGCGCGCCTTGCCGGCGGCGCCGCCCTTGACGTGGACGAAGGTCGCGCCGCCGTCGTAGAGCACCTTCCAGCCGTGCTGGTGGAAGCGGTAGCACCAGTCGAGGTCCTCCATGTAGAGCCAGTAGCGCTCGTCGAGCAGGCCGACGTCGGCGAGCGCCTCGCGCCGGACGAGCATGAAGGCGCCGTTGACCGCGTCGACCTCGCCGCTGTCGCGCTCGCCGAGCGCCGGCGCTCGGTAGCCGCCGAGCAGCTGGCTGTCGCTGCGGCGGCCGACGCCGGCGAAGTGCGCCAGCGCCGCCAGCGGCGTCGGGAACGACCGCTTCGCGGCGTGGTCGAAGGTCCCGTCGGGCTGGACCAGCCGGCAGCCGGACATCCCGGCGTCGGGCCGGCGCTCCATCAGGTCGAGCATGTGGTCGAGTGCACCCTCGGTGGCCTCGGTGTCGGGGTTGAGCAGCAGCACGTACGGCGCCGTCGTCGCGGCCAGGACGAGGTTGTTGGCGACCGAGAAGCCGGCGTTGCGGTCGAGCGCCGTCACCTCGACCGCCGGGAAGCGGCGCCGCACCGCCTCGACGGTGCCGTCGCCGCTGGCGTTGTCGACGAGGTGGACGCGCATCGGCCCGCCGCGCAGCGGGTGGCGCTCGAGCGACTCCAGGCAGGCCAGCGTCAGCTCGCGGCACGCATAGGACACGACGACGATCTCCAGCTTCGGCGCGGTGCCCATCAGTAGGCCCCCGTCCCGCCGAAGACCGCCGGACCGGTGCGCACCAGGATCTCCAGGTCCTTGCGCAGCGAATGGTTCTCGATGTACTCGCGTTCGACGGCTATCCGCTCGCCAAGGGACAGCTCGCCGCGCCCGTGAACCTGCATCGGTCCGGTCATCCCGGGCCGGACCGACAGCCGCAGCGCCTCCTCGGGGCTGTAGCGCTCGGCCAGCCAGACCTCTTCCGGGCGTGGCCCGACGAGGCTCATGTCGCCGCGCAGGACGTTGGCGAGCTGCGGCAGCTCGTCGACGCTGTAACGCCGCAGCAGCCGCCCGACACGCGTGACGCGCGGATCGCCGGCGACCTTGAAGACCGGCTCCTCGAGACCGTCGACGTCGACGACCTCGCCCAGCCGCGCCTCCGCGTCGGCGACCATCGTGCGCAGCTTGAGCATCGTGAACGGCTCCCCGCCGCGGCCGGCGCGGCGCTGCCGAAACAGCGGCGAGCCGGGCGATTCGACCCGGATCGCGACGAGCGCAACCGCGAGCAGCGGTGCCGCCAGCAGCAGCAGGAGCGCGGCTAGCGCCACGTCGAGCGCGCGCTTGATCAGCATCGTCGAGCGGCTCTGGTCCCAGGTGCGGAACTCGACCAGCGGCAGCTCGGCCAGATGGTTGAGCTCGACGGCGGTGCCGAGCATCGCGCGCAGCGGCGGCGCGACGCTGAACTTCACCCCGGCCGCGCGGCAGGCGGCGACGACACGCGAGAGCGTCGCCTCGTCGAGATCCTCAACGGCCAGCATCACGCGCTCGTAGCGGCCCTGCTCGATCCAGCGAACGAGCTGCTCGAGCGCTGGGTCGGGGTCGCGCGCGGACAGCGCCAGGAGGCCCGCGAGGCTCGAGGTGGTGGCCGCTCTCCAGCGCCAGCTTGCGCGCCAGCGCGGCCGCCAGCTCGCCGGAGCCGACGACGATGCCGCGTTCCGGGGCGACGAGGCGGCGCCAGCCGGCGCGCGCGAGGGCGCGCAGCACGAAGGCGGCAGCGAAGGCGGTGCCCCAGAGCAGCAGCGCCTCGCGCGCCGAGATCTGCTGGTCGAGCAGCAGCGCCGCCGCGATCAGGCTCGCGCCGGCGGCGAGCGTGACCCAGTGGAAGATCGCCGACAGCTCGTCGACCGTCTGGTGGCGCAGGCGGACGTGGTCGCGGTCGTAGAGGCCGTTGACCTTCGCCAGCACGATCCACAGCGGCAGCGCCGCGAGCACCGACAGAACCACCTCGTCGCCGCCCGCGAAGCCCGCGACGACCGCCGCCAGGATCACCGCGAGCACGTCGCCGCAGACCAGCAGCCGGCGGCGAAGCATGTCCTTCCAGGCGCGCTGGCGGCGAAAGGCCAGCGAGCGCGTCAGCGCCTCGCCAAGTCGCGAGAGGCGCGCGCCGCCGGGGTTCGCGAGCGCGCCCCCCGCGACGGCCTCGGGCTCTGCCAGCGATCCGGTCACCCCCTGCCAATCGTCAGAGGCCAAGCGTTACTCAAGGGTTGAGGCCAGATCTCGACGGGACGACCCCCGCCGCCGCTATGTTGCCGCGGGTGCCGTGGCGACCGGACAGGCTCGTGGCGATGTCCGCCGCCCTGGTGGCGGCGCTCGCGATGGCGCTCCCGTCCACCGCCGCGGCGGCACGCACCCCTGTCCCCTCCGACCTGCTCGGGATGCAGGCGTGGGCCGATCCGACCGAGTCCGACCTCCAGCGGATGGCGTCGGCCGGGGTCGGCGCGCTGCGCGACAACCTCAGCTGGTCGGTCGTCGAGCCGACCCCCGGCCAGCGGCTCTGGGAGCGCTACGACGGCGTCTTCGAGCGCGCCGCGCGCAACGGGATCGAGATCGCGCCGGTGCTCGTCGGCACGCCGGGCTTCGCCGCGCGGATCCCGCAGTACCCGCCGCGCGCGAGCGCCCGCGCCGGCTGGACGCGCTTCGTCCGCGAGGCCGTCGCCCGCTACGGCCGCGACGGGTCGTTCTGGCGCTCCCGCCCCGAGCTTCCGTACCACCCGGTCACCGCCTGGCAGGTCTGGAACGAGCCCAACCTGCCGTTCTGGTGGAACGGCCGCCCCAACGTCAACCAGTACCTGACGCTGCTGACCCAGACGCGCGCGGCGATCCGCTCGCGCGACGCCCGCGCGCGCATCGTCCTGGCGGGGATGCCCGTCACCGCGCGCGACACGCGCGTCCCCCACTACCTGCGCGCCCTCTACCGGCGGATCGGCGTCAAGCGGCTCTTCGACGTCGTCACGGTGCACGCGTTCGCCGGCTCGGCGGCCGGCGCGGTCGACGTCGTCCGGCGCACGCGGGCGATCATGCGCGCCGCGCGCGACGCGCGCACGCCGATCTGGGTGACCGAGATCGGCTGGGGGTCGCGCCCGGCGGCGACGCCGCCCCATCTCAGCACCGACGAGGCCACCCAGGCGGCGCGGCTGACCGCGAGCCTGACCGCGCTCGCGCGCCGGCGGTCGCAGCTCGGCGTCGAGCGCGCCTTCTGGTTCTCCTGGCAGGACCGCGCGCTCGTTCCCGGCGAACAGGACTGGTGGGCGCCGAGCACCGGCCTCTTCCGCGCCGACGGCTCCCCCAAGCCGTCCTGGGACGCGTTCAGCCGCCTCCGCGCACGCTAGCCGCGCCCGCTGGCCGCCGCCGCGCACGCGCTCGGCCCGGGCGGCGCCTGCGAGACTTGCCCCCGTGGACCTCGAACGGCTCGACAGCCTGCTCGCCGAGCGTGGGCAGCCCGCGTTCCGCGCCGGCCAGGTGTGGCAGTGGCTGGCGCGCGGCGCCTCGTCCTACGACGAGATGACCAACCTGCCGGCGGCGCTGCGCGAGACGCTCGCCGCCGAGCTGCCGCTGTCGACGCTGACCGTCGACCGCGAGGCGCTCTCGCGCGACGGGACCGAGAAGGCGCTGTTCCAGACCGCCGACGGCCGGCCGATCGAGGCGGTGCTGATGCGCTACCGCGACGGCCGCCGCTCGATGTGCCTGTCGAGCCAGTCCGGCTGCCCGCTGACCTGCACCTTCTGCGCGACCGGGACGATGAAGTTCGGCCGCAACCTGACGACCTCGGAGATCCTCGACCAGGCGCTGCACTTCCGCCGCAAGGAGGAGGTCAACCACGTCGTCTTCATGGGGATGGGCGAGCCGCTGCTGAACCTCGACAACGTGCTCGGCGCCTGCGAGCGGCTGCCCGACGTCGGGGTCCACCCCTCCTCGACGACGATCTCGACCGTCGGCTGGATCCCCGGGATCGAGCGGCTCACCGAGCGCGACGGTCCGACGATCCGGCTCGCGCTGTCGCTGCACGCCCCCGACGACGCGCTGCGCTCCGAGCTTATGCCGGTCAACGAGCGCTACCCGCTCGTCGACGTGCTCGCCGCCTGCCGCGCCTGGAGCGAGGCGCGCAACCGCAAGGTGTTCGTCGAGTACCTGATGCTCGCCGGCGTCAACGACCGCTACGAGCAGGCCGTCCAGCTCGCCTCGCTTCTCACCCCGCGCAACACCTTCAAGGTCAACCTGATCCCCTACAACCCGACCGACTCGCCGTTCGAGGGTTCGGGCCGCGAGGCGATCGAGGTCTTCCGCTCGACGCTCGAGCACAACGGCGTCCCGGCCACCGTCCGCCTGACCCGCGGCCGCGACATCGACGCCGCCTGCGGGCAGCTCGCCGCGAAGAGCGCCTAGCTGTCGGCCGGCTGGGCGCGCTGCTCGCCGGCTTTGAGGAGGCGCTCGCGCAGCTCCTGCTCGTCCTCCGGCGTCGGGTCGAACTGGGCGATGTCTGGCAGCGCGTCCAGCGCCTCCAGCCCGAACAGCTTCTGGAACAGGTCGGTGGTGCGGTACAGCACCGCGCCGAAGCGCGAGCGGCCGTGCTCCTCGATCAGGCCGCGCTCGAGCAGCGTGCCGACGGCCGACTCCGAGGCGACGCCGCGGATGCGCGCGATCTCCGGCCGCGAGACCGGCTGGAGGTAGGCGACGATGCCGAGGCACTCGGCCTGGGCCTGGGTCAGCGGCGGCGTGCGCGGCTTGGCGAGCAGGCGGCGCGCGGCCGGCTCGGCGACCGGGTCGGTGGCGAGCGTGAAGCCGCCGGCGACCTCGCGCAGCACGACGCCGCGGTAGCCCTCGGCGTAGTGCTCGCGCAGACGGTGCAGGGCGGCGACGATCTCGTCCTCGGGCTGCTCGCAGGCGTCGGCGAGCGCGTCGAGCGACACTGGGTCGGGTGCCAGGAACAGCAGCGCCTCGACGATCCGCGCCAGGTCCTGCATGCCGGTCTCCTCGCTCACGCCCGCCCCGCCTTGATCGTGATCGGCCCGAACGACTCGGTCTGCTCCCAGTCGGCCTCGCCGGCCTTGTAGAGCTCGAGCAGGGCGAACAGGGTGACGGCCTCGGTGACGCGGTCGGCCCCCTTGACGGCGTCGTCGAAGCTGAACGTCCCGACGCGCGACAGCAGGCCGCGCATGTGCGCCAGCCGCTGCTCGATCGAGACGCGCGGGCGGGCGACGTGGCCGAGGTCGAGCTTCGGCGGGACGCGCAGCAGGCCGCCGATCGCCTTGGCGAGCTTGGTTGGGTCGTAGGAGGCCTCGGCGGCGTCGTAGGAGACGCGCCGCAGCTGCGGCGGCAGCGGCGCCGAGCGGTAGCGGTGGCCGTCCTCGGCGGCGAGCCGGGCGGTCAGGAACTCGGCCGCCTGCTTGTAGCGGCGGTACTCGAGCATCCGCGCGAGCAGCTCCTCGGCGGCTTCGCCGGGCTCCAGCTCCAGGCCCTCCTCGTCCTCGCGCGGCAGCATCAGCCGCGACTTCAGCTCCAGCAGCGCGGCGATCAGGACGAGGAACTCGGTCGCCGCCTCGAGGTCCAGCTCGCCGACCGCCTCGAGGTGGTCGACGTAGGCGAGCACGACGTCGGCCAGTTCGACCTCGAGCAGGTCGACCTCCTCGCGCAGGACGAGCGTCAGCAGGAGGTCGAAGGGCCCCTGGAAGACCTCCAGGTCGAGATCGAGCGCGGCGACGGACACCCGCAGAGCGTAGTGACCGCCACCGACGCCGCGCCGGCTCAGGCCGGCTGCGCGCCGGCTCCGCCGACGGCCCGCAGCTCGCGTTCGAGCGAGGCGGCGTCCCAGGGGCCGACGTGGCGCCGCTCGCCGACGAAGAAGGTCGGCGTGCCGCGCGCGCCGCTCGCCTCGGCGCCGGCGATGTCGGCGCGCACGTGGTCGGCATGGACCCCTTCCTCGACCTCGCGCACCAGCCGCTCGACGTCGAGCCCCAGATCGGCCGCATAGCCGGCGATGTCCTCCAACTCGAGCTCGCCCTGGTGCTCGAACAGCAGGTCGTGCATCTCCCAGAAGCTGCCCTGGGCGTTCGCCGCCTCGGCTGCCTCCGCCGCCAGCTCGGCGTGCGGGTGGACGCGGTCGAGCGGCAGGTGGCGGAAGACGTAGCGCAGGTCGTCGCCGAAGCGCTCGCGCAGCTCGCGCCCCATCCCGGTCGCGCGGGCGCAGAACGAGCACTCGAAGTCGCCGTACTCGACCAGCGTCAGCGGCGCGTCCGCCGGTCCGCGGATGTGGTCGCGCCCGACATCGACCGGCTGGTCGAGCCAGAGCGGCAGCGTCGCGTCGTGCTCGCCGCGCAGCCTCGACGCGAGCTGGAAGGCGATCCAGCCGACGACGGTCGAGAGGACGGCCGACAGCAGCACGCCGACTGTCGCCTGCTGGCGCAGCGCCTCGGAGTCGAACGCGAGCGCGACGATCAGCAGCGAGACGGTGAAGCCGATTCCCGACAGGGCGGCGCCCCCTGCCACCTGACCCTCGCCGACGCCGCGCGGCAGCTTGCCCCAGCCCAGCCGCACCGCGCCGAGCGCCGCGGCCGTGATGCCGATCGTCTTGCCGACGACCAGGCCCGCCACGATGCCCCAGGTGACGGGCGAGCCGAGCGCGTCGCCGAGCACCCCGTCGCGCAGGTCGATCCCGGCGTAGGCGAGCGCGAACAGCGGCACGACGAGATAGCTCGACAGCGGGTGGAGCACCTCCTGGAGACGCTCGTTCAGCGACACCGCGCGCGTCACGCCGAGCTTCGCCGACCGTCCGAGGGCGGGCATCGGCGACTGGCGGAAGGCGCGCACCAGCCGTGCCGCGCGCTCGACGTCCTCGCCGCGCGGCGGGTGGGCGGAGATCAGCAGGCCGGCGAGCATCCCGGCGATCGTCGGGTGCAGGCCCGACTCGACGGTCGCGACCCAGAGCACGATGCCGACGGCGAGGTACGCCGCGCCGCGCCCGACGCCGGCCCAGGAGAGCGCGGCGATCGCGAGCAGCGCGCCGCCCGCGACGGCCATCGCGACGACGTCGAGGTCGCCGGAGTAGACGACGCCGATCAGCGCCACCGCGACGACGTCGTCGGCGATCGTCAAGGTCAACAGGAAGACCCGCAGCTGAGTCGAGATCGCCGGGCCGACGAGCGCCAGCGCACCGAGCATGAACGCGGTGTCGGTGGCGATCACCACGCCCCAGCCGTTCGCCGCCTCCCCGGACGGGGCGATCAGGAGGTAGATCGCGGCCGGGACGACCATGCCGCCGACCGCGGCGACCGCCGGGATCGTCACCCGCCGCCGGTCGGTCAGCTCGCCCACCGCCAGCTCGCGGCGCACCTCGAGCCCGATCACGAAGAAGAACAGCGCCATCAGGCCGTCGCCGACCCAGTGGGCGAGGTCCATCTCGAGCGACCAGTCGCCGAGGCGGACCACCAGCTCGGTGCCCCAGAGGTCGCTGTAGGAGTCCGACAGCGGCGAGTTCGCCCAGACCAGGGCGGCGACGGTCGCGGCGATCAGCAGCCCGACGCTGCCGGCCTCGGTCGCGAGGAAGCTGCGCAGCGGCGTGCCCAGCTGGGCCAGCAGCTCGCCCGGGCTCGAGCTGGTCTGCTCGGCGCCGTTGCGGGCCTGCCGACGGGCGCTCAGGAGGAGCCCACCCCCATTGCCGCGCGAACGTCGCGGAGGGTCTCGGAGGCGAGCGCGCGCGCCCGCTCGGCGCCCTGCTGGAGCGTCGCCTCGAGCGCCGCCTCGTCGGGCCGCAGCTCGGCGTAGCGCTCGCGCACCGGGCGCAGGTAGTCGGCGACGGCCTCGGCGACTGCACTCTTGAAGGCGCCGTACTGCTGACCGTCGAACTCGCGCTCGACGTCCTCGGGGGTCACGCCGCGGGTTGCGGCGTAGATGTCGATCAGGTTGGCGATCCCGTCCTTGCCGGGGCCGCGACGGACCTCGCTGCCCGAGTCGGTGACGGCGCTCTTGATCTTCTTGAGGATCGCCTTCTCCTCGTCGTCGACGTAGATCCGGCCGCGCTCCTCGATGCTCGTCGTCGACATCTTGGTGGTCGGGTCCTGGAGGTCCATGATCCGCGCGCCGACCTCGGGGATCCGGTGCTCGGGCACGGTCAGGACGTCGCCGTAGGTCGCGTTGAAGCGGATCGCGATGTCGCGCGTCAGCTCGAGGTGCTGGCGCTGGTCGTCGCCGACCGGGACCTCGTCTGCGCGGTAGGCGAGCACGTCGGCGGCCTGCAGCACCGGGTAGAGGAACAGCCCGGCCGAGACCAGCTCGCGCTGGCGCGCCGACTTCTCCTTGAACTGGTGCATCCGGTTGAGGTCGCCGTGCGCGGTGACCGAGGCGAGCAGCCAGCACAGCTCGGTGTGCTCGTGGACGTCGCTCTGGCGGAACAGGACGCAGCGATCCGGGTCGAGCCCCGACGCCAGCAGCATCGCCGCCGTGTCGTAGACGTAGCCGCGCAGCGCCGCCGGCTCGTAGGAGACGGTGATCGCGTGCAGGTCGACGATGCAGTAAATCGCCGGATCTCCCCTGTCCTGCCCCTCCACATAGCCGCGCACCGCGCCGATGTGGTTGCCCAGGTGCTTGCGCCCGGTGGGCTGGAGGCCGCTGAAGATCCGCATAGAGCGCCGGAGACTAGTCGGTCGCCAATGCCGCCAGCCGGGCGTGGTCGAGGGGGTCGACCCGCTCGATGCCCTCCACGCCGTCCAGTCCGCGGTCGGCGCTGAGCACGGTCGCGATCCCATGGACGAGAGCGGTCGATACGTGAACCGCGTCGGCGATGTCCAGCCGCGGATCGCGCTCCACGAGCCCGAACGCTCGCACCAAGATCTCCTGGTCAACCGGATGGAGTGCGGCGCACATGTCCATGGCAGCTCGTGCCCTGGTCGTCGCCTTCGAGTCGCCCCTACGCAGTCGTTGGCGAACGAACTCCTGCAAGGTGTAGGCGCTCGTCTCGCCGGTCAGCCGGCGTTCCACGACGGTCTGGAGGATCTCGCGGCAAGGACCGCGGAAGGGCGACTCATCCCCGACGGCATAGACGAGGATGTTGGTGTCCAGGTAGACGCGGGTCACTCGATGCCGATCTCGTCGTCCCAGCCCTCCGCGAGCTCGCGCTTCAGCTCCTCCGGAGTGCCCACCGGGACGGGAGGCGCCGCAAGGAACGACTCGAGAGCGGCACGTGCGCGAGTCCGGTCATCGCTCTCGAGCTCGTGGTCGATCGCATCGCGGACGACCGCGCCCACCGAGGAGCCTGTTTGCTCCGCGCGACGGCGGAGGCGGTCGAGGCGGGCGTCATCGAGGAGAACGTGCACGCGCCTATTCAACTCGGCCATGTGTGCAGGCTACACGCACATGTGTAACGAGTTGGCGACAGACGAGTGCCAAGGCCGTCGCACTTCGCCCGGCAGGACGATCGATCAGTCGGCTGCGGCCTCGGTGCGCTCCCACAGCTGGAGGTACGCCTCGGCGCCGTTGGCGATGTCGTCGACGATCTGGTCGCCGCCGACCTGGCGGAGGTCCTCGATCCAGTCGGGGAAGCAGGCCGTAGTGGTCGACGCCGTCGGACGTTGACGTCGTAGGTGCGGGTGCCTGAGACCTGCCGGTGGATCGTGCTGCCGCCGTCGAACGTCGGGAACGGGTACGTCGACCGGGTTCGACGCGGCGTCGGGGCGCGGGACGGGCTGACTGCGGAGGCCGTTGATGTCGGAGCCGTAGCCGACGCCGAAGAGGAACTCCGGGTTGCGGTTGGCGCGCGCGGCCTGCCACTCCTGCACGTAGTGGTTCGCCTGGCTGGAGATCGGCCCGACGACGCCGCCGAGCGCCTGGAGGCGCTGCTGACTGCCGGCGTCGCCCCAGCTGTGGCTGGTGATCACGCCGGGGTAGTCGTCGCTCCTCGAGGATCGTCGAGCGCGTCGCGGCGGGCCTTGACGCTGAGGTGGTCGGTCTCGACGATCATCCCGCGCGCCGTCATGCCCCCGATCAGGTGCTCGCCGAGTGTCGTCAGGCCCTTCGGGTTGCAGAGCGGTCCCGGCGGATAGACCGGCAGGTCGCCCTGGAGCAGCGGCGCGGTCAGCCGCGGACCGAGCACGGTGTAGATCAGCTGGGCCTGCGTCGCCGGTGAGGTTGGTGGGCGAGTTGTCGGCCTCGGCCGCGCCCGGGCAGTGGTCGGCTGCCACCACTCGCCCGTCGCGTACTTGTTGCCGACGTTGACCAGCAGGCCGGTGGCGCCGTCGTCGTAGGCGGTGCCGCCGAGCGCGTTGTCGAACTTGTGCACCGGGAACAGCGAGCGGACGCCGAGGCGCGTGGAGCTCGTCGAGCTCGCGCGTCGATCTGGGCGCCGGTGCAGTGCGGCGTGTCGCCGATACTGGCCGCAGTCGAGGACCTCGGAGACCTCGATCCCCAAGACCATCGCCAGCTTGCCGTCGTTGATCGACCGCGCGGGCCTCGGCCGGGTCGTCGACGATGCGCAGGAAGCCCTTGCCGGGCCCGCCGAACTGGGCGTCGATGTAGTCCTGGAGGGCGTACATGTCCTCGGCCTGGCAGCCGACGCTGTCCATCTCGTTGCAGCTGTTCTGCTTGAGCGGATAGATCTCGCACAGCGCCCGGTTCTCGACCAGGTCGTTGACCATGATCCGCAGCCCGCCGCGCCACGCCCGCTCGATCCACCGCCAGTAGGTGCCCTCGTGGGTGAGCGACTCGTCGCGCGGCCAGCCCGCGAAGGTCGGCCAGCCCGTCGGTGTCGTGGGTGCCGACCGGGCGTCCCGGTGGCGAAGAAGTTCTCGGCCACCGCGCCGACCCCGTTGGCCGGGTGGTCGACGCAGTCCTCGCAGCGCGACCGTCACGCCGTAGGGGCTCCACGGCCGCCCGCAGTGGAACCGCCCACCGAGGAACTGGAAACCGCCCAGATGGGTGTGGGCGTCGAGGAACCCACGCACCGGAGCAGTCGGGCTCTCGCCCCTGAACGGCTCACCCTCGACGTTCACCTCAATCTCAGGGAACTCCGCGCAGTCCACGGCCGGGTGCAGCGTCCACCGCCCCGCCGTCGAGGACACCTGCGCCACGCGGTTCAACGCTCCTACGCCGAGATTCCCGTCACTCGACTCGTTCGTCAGCCGCAACAGCCCACCGACATCCGCCACAGCCCAATCGGCCGCCGGCCCCGGCGCCTGATTTGCCGAAACAGCACCCAGCACCGAAGCCGCCGGCATCCGCCCATCGGGCCCATAGAGCAGGTACCGCCCCAGCGCAGTCGCCTTCATCCGAAACGGCGTAGCAGCAGTCCCCGCGGGCTTCGTCGCATAGCCGAGCGCGTCCTTCACCACCACCCGGTTCGTCGTCGCGTCGCGCAGCGAGTAACAGCCATTCGCGAACGCGTAGACGTCAACGGCGTTCGCCGACGGCGCAAAGCTGACGAGCACGGCGACGGACGCGCCAAGCGCGATACCCAGCCGACGCACCAGGACCTTCAGCGCTCCCCTCCCATGGCCACCCTCCTCCCCACACCACCGAGCGGCCAAACCCTAAGCCGTCGGCCAGCCGACCAACGTCAGCGCGGCTGACGAACCACCGGGTTCTTCGCCGCCCCCGCCTCGTCGAGCCGCCGCACAGGCGTCGTGTAGGGCGCGTTGCGGGCGATCTCCGGATCCTCGGCGCCTCGTCGAGGATCGCGCGGACGACGTCGGCGAAGTGGTCGAGCGTCTCCTTCGTCTCGGTCTCGGTCGGCTCGATCATCAGCGCCTCGTCGACGAGCAGCGGGAAGTAGACCGTCGGCGGGTGGACGCCGTGGTCGAGCAGCCGCTTGGCGATGTCCAGCGTCTTGATGCCGAGCTTCTCCTTCGCGCCCCGCCCCGACAGCACGAACTCGTGCATGCAGATGCGGTCGAAGGCGATCGGCAGCTACTCGGCGACGTCGGCCTCGCCGAGCAGCGCGCGCAGGTAGTTGGCGTTCAGGACGGCGGTCTCGGACGACCTCGCGCAGCCCGTCGCCGCCGAGCGAGCGGATGTAGGCGTACGAGCGCACGAACATGCCGAAGTTGCCCTGGAAGCCGCGCAGCTTGCCGATCGACTTGGGCCGGTCGAAGTCGAGCGCGAAGCGCGCGGCCGTGGCCGTTGTCGGCGCCTCCTCGCGGACGACCTGCGGCCGCGGCAGGTACGGCTCGATGCGGTCGGACACCGCGATCGGGCCGGCGCCCGGACCGCCGCCGCCGTGCGGCTGCGTGAACGTCTTGTGCAGGTTGAAGTGGACGATGTCGAAGCCCATGTCGCCGGGCCGCGAGATGCCCATGATGGCGTTCAGGTTCGCGCCGTCGTAGTAGAGCGTCGCCGCCCACGTCGTGGACGATCGTCGCGATCTCCTCGATGTTGCGGTCGAACAGCCCGAGCGTGTTCGGGTTGGTCAGCATCAGGCAGGCGACGTCGTCGTCGGCCTTCGCGCGCAGGTCGTCGAGGTCGACGCCGCCGTCGCTCGTCGGTGCCGACCTTGACGACCTCGTAGCCGGCCATCGTCACGGTCGCCGGGTTGGTGCCGTGGGCGGTGTCGGGCGTGAGCACCTTCGTGGCGCGTCTCGCCGCGGTCCTCGTGGTAGGCGCGGGTCAGCAGCAGGCCGGCGAGCTCGCCGTGCGAGCCGGCGCGCGGCTGCAGCGAGACGTGCGGCAGGCCCGCGATCTCGCCGAGCGCCTGCTGCAGGTTCCACATCAGCTCGAGCGCGCCCTGGGCGTGCTCGGCGTCCTGGAGCGGGTGCAGGCGGGCGTGGCCGGGCAGCGCCGCGACCCGCTCGTGCAGCTTCGGGTTGTACTTCATCGTGCACGAGCCGAGCGGGTAGAAGCCGCGTGTCGAGGTCGAAGTTCTTCTTCGACAGGCCGTTGTAGTGGCGGACGATCTCCGGCTCGGCGATCTCCGGCAGCTGCGGCCGGCTCGCGTGCGGCGCAGGCTGCGCGGGCAGCAGGTCCGTCGATCGGCGACCTCGGGCACGTCGGTGGCGGGCGCCGCGAACGCGCGCCGGCCCGGGACGCGACTTCTCGTAGATCGTGCGCGTCTGCTCGTCGGCGCGCGGGTCGAGCGACGGCGCTCATGCCGTCACCTCCTCGCGCACGCCGCCGAGCGACCGCGGCGAGGCGGTCGATCTCGCGCCTTCGTGCGGCGCTCGGTGATCGCGACCAGCAGGCCGTCGCCGTACTCGGGGTAGTCGCGGCCGAGCCGGTAGCCGGGGTTGATCCCGGCGGCGCGGGCGCGCGCCACGGCGCGCGTCGAGGTCCGGCACCCGCACGGCGAACTCGCGCACGACCGGGCCGGGGTTGATCGCCTCGAGGCCGAGCGTCTCGCGGGCGTAGTGCGGTGCGGCGCAGCATCAGCTCGCCGAGCTCGACGAGGCCCTGCTTGCCGAGCCAGCGACAGGTAGATCACGCCGGCGAGCGCGTTCAGCGCCTGCGCGGTGCAGATGTTGTGCGTCGCCTTCTCGCGGCGGATGTGCTGCTCGCGCGTCTGCAGCGTGAGCACGAAGCCGCGCTTGCCGTCGACGTCGCGCGTCTCGCCGGCGATCCGGCCCGGCATCTTGCGGATGAACCGCTCGGCGGCGGCGAAGAACCCGAACGACGGGCCGCCGAAGTCGAGCCGGTTGCCGAGCGTCTGGCCCTCGCCGACGCAGATGTCGGCGCCGAGCGCGCCGGGCGGCTCGAGGATGCCGAGCGGCAGCGGGTCGGCGGCGACGACGAACAGCGCGCCGGTCCGCTTGGCGGCCTCGCCGAGCGGCCCCAGCTCCTCGACGGTGCCGAGGAAGTTCGGCTGCTGCGACGAAGACGGCCGCGGTGTCGTCGTCGACGAGCGCCGCGAGCGCGTCGAGGTCGGTCGCGCCCGCGCCGTCCAGCGGCGCCTCGACGACCGTCATCCCGTAGCCCGTGGCGTGGGTGACGAGCGTCTCGCGGGAGTGCGGGTGGACGCCGCGCGAGATCACGAGCTTGGTTCGGCGGGTCTCGAGCTTCGCCAGGTAGCCGGCTGCCGCGACCGCCGACGGCCCCTCGTAGACCGACGCGTTGCTGACCGGCAGCCCGGTCAGCTCCGAGATCGCCGTCTGGTACTCGAACATCACCTGCAGCCCGCCCTGGGAGATCTCCGGCTGGTAGGGCGTGTACGGCGTCAGGAACTCCGACCGCTGGAGGATCGAGTCGATCAGCGCCGGCGTGTAGTGGTCGTACATCCCCGCGCCGAGGAAGCGTGATCTCGGCGTCGGCGTGGCGTGTTGCGCGCGGCGAGCTGCCGAGAGGTGGTCGAAGACGTCCTGCTCGGCCATGCCCGCGGGCAGGTCGAGCGGCCGGCGCAGCCGCACCGCCTCGGGGATCTCGGCGAACAGCTCGTCGACGGAGCCGACGCCGATCGCGTCGAGCATCGCCTGGCGGTCGGCGTCGGTTGCGGAGGTGTAGCGGGTCATCGCGGGAGGAGGGTCGTCCTATCTAGGACAGCAGATCGCGATAGGCGGCCACGTCGAGCAGCTGGTCGATCTCGCTCGTGTCGCTGAGCTTGACCTTGACCAGCCAGCCGTCGCCGTAGGGGTCGCTCGTTGATCTTCTCGGGCGTGTCGGCGAGGCCCTCGTTGACCTCGACGACCTCGCCCGGACAGCGGCGCGAAGACGTCGGAGACCGCCTTGACCGACTCGACCTCGGCGTAGGTCGCGTCCTTGGCGACCGTCGATGCCGACCGCCGGCGGGTCGAAGAAGACGACCTCGCCGAGCGCGTCCTGGGCGTACCAGGTGATCGCCGAAGGTCGCGACGTCGCCGTCGATCCGGGCCCAGTCGTGCTCGGGGTGGTACAGCAGGTCTGTCTGGGTAGTCGGCTGCCAACTCGTTCTCCTATGGCTTCTTCTCGTAGAGGGGCTTGCTGCGGACGGCCGCGGCGCGCAGCTTGCCGCGCACGTCGACCTCGATCGGGGTCCCTGGCGTCGGCCGCGGCCGCGGGCAGGTAGGCCATGCCGATCCCGATCCCGAGGCAAGGCGACATGCGTGCCGCTGGTGACGATCCCGTCGCCATGCGCGGTGTGGACCGGGTTGCCCTGACGCGGGATGCCCGGGCCGGTGAAGGCGAACGGGACGAGCAGTCTGCGGCGGGCGTCGAGGTCGCGCAGGGCGTCGGACCCGACGAAGCCGGTGTCGAGCTTGCACGCCCAGGCGAGGCCGGCCTCGATCGGGTTGCGGTCCAGCGACAGGTCGTTGCCGTAGAGGTGGAAGCAGGCCTCGAGCCGCAGCGTGTCGCGCGCGCCGAGCCCGACGGGCGTCACGCCCTCGGCGATCAGCGCGTCCCAGATCGTGCCGGCGTCGCTCAGGCGGCGCGAGGATCTCGACGCCGTCCTCGCCGGTGTAGCCGGTGCCGCAGACCAGGCAGTCGGCGCCGGCGACGGCGACGGTCGCGGTGCGCATCCGCGCCGGCAGCTCGCCCGCGGCGATCCGCTCGACGGCGGCGCGCGCCGCCGGGCCCTGGACGGCGAGCATCGCGTAGCGGTCGGCGACGTCGACCACCTCGACGTCGAAGCCCGCGGCCTGCTCGACGAACCAGGCGTGGTCGCGCTCGTGGTTCGACGCGTTGGTGACGGTCAGGAAGCGCGGCCCGTCGCCGGGCAGGCGGTAGGTGAAGAGGTCGTCGATCACGCCGCCGTCGGGGCGGCAGAGCAGCGAGTACTGGGCGCCGCCGGTCGGCGAGCTTCGTCACGTCGTTGGAGAGCAGGCGCTGCAGGAACGCCTCGGCGTCGGGCCCGCGCGTCTCGATCTCGCCCATGTGGGAGACGTCGAAGACGCCAGCGCGCTCGCGAACCGCCGTGTGCTCCTGGCGCATGCCCTCGTACTGGACCGGCATCTCCCAGCCGGCGAATGGCACCAGCCGCGCGCCGGCCGCGATGTGGCGGTCGTGGAGCGGGGTGCGGCGGAGGGTCTCGGCGGCGGAGGGCAAGCCGGCTGGAGGCTACCTGCCGACGCGGCGTAATTCGCGGCGCGATCGCCCGTTGGAGGGGAAAGCAACCCGACAGGAAGGCGTTCCGATGCACAGCAAATCCACACTCAGCAGGCGAATCCCGACCGCCCTGGCCGTCGCGGCCACGGCGCTGCTGGCGCTGCCCGCGTCGGGCATGGCGGCCGAGACGTTCGGCAGCAGGCTGATCAACAACCCGAACTACGGGGCCTGCACGGACCCGCCCGCCCCGCTGACCGGGCCCTGCAGCTGGGTCTCCTACATCCACCCGAGCGACCCGAACGGCGACCCGTACGCCGGCGGGGCCCCGAACGACGGCGTGGTCGTGAAGTTCCGCATCCGGGCAGTGGGGCCGGGGTCGTCGGTCACCTTCCGGCTGGCCAACATCAGCGCCCTGCCCCGGACATGACCCAGGCAAGCGCCGTCGCGACCGGCCCGACGGTGACGATCGCCGGCACCGGCGAGACCGAGGAGTTCCCGGCCCGCGTGCCGGTCGCCAAGGGCAACCACCTGGCGATCGACACGACCGACGCCCAGGCGATCTACGAGACCGGCGGCGACGAGTACACGTGGGGCTACGGCCCGGCGCTGGTCGACGGCGCGGCGCCCCTGACCTCCGCCACCGCGCACGGCGAGCTGCTCGTCGCGGCCGTCGTCGAGCCGGACGTCGACAAGGACGGCTTCGGCGACGAGACCCAGGACCAGTGCGTCGGCTGCCCGCCCGCGGGCGGCGGTGGAGGCGGCGGTGCCGACGCGACCGCTCCGAGCGTGGGCGGCCTCGCGGTCGGCTCGGGCCAGCTCACCTACCGGCTCTCCGAGGCGGCGACGCTGACGCTGAAGGTCCAGCGCGTCAAGAAGGGCCGCAAGGTCGCCGGCAAGTGCAAGCGCCCGAAGCCGGCCAACCGCGGACGCAAGGCGTGCAAGCGCTACGTCGGGGTCGGCACCGTGAAGGCCGAGGGCGTCGCGGGCCTCAACCAGCTCGCGCTGCCCAAGAAGGTCGGCGGCCGCAAGCTCGCCAAGGGCCGCTACCGCCTAACCATCACCGCACGCGACAGCGCCGGCAACGTCTCGGCGGTCAAGCGGATCGGCTACCGCATCGGGCGCTGAGCCTTACCTCAGCGCAAACGCACAGCGGGCGGATTCCGGCGAGATGGTCGCCGGAATCCGCCCAGCGCGTCGAGGGATGCTTAGTCCTTCAGGAAGGACGGAATGTCGATGTCGTCGTCCGAGATCTCCAGCGAAGACCGCTGGCTCTCGTCCATCGACACGTCCCGCCGCCGCGGCTCGCGCCGCCGCCCCGTCGAGTCCTCGCTGAACAGCGGCCGCGACTTCTGGGCCTCGAAGCCCGTCGCGATCACGGTGACCCGGACGTTGTCCTCGAGGCCGTCGTCGACGACGGCGCCGAAGATGATGTTCGAGTTCTGATCGGTCGCGCTCTGGATGATCTCGGCGGCCTCGTTGACCTCGAACAGGCCGAGGTCGCTGCCGCCGGTGATGTTGAGCAGGATGCCCGTCGCGCCCTCGACCGACTGCTCGAGCAGCGGACTGGAGATCGCGTGGCGGGCGGCCTCGGCGGCGCGGTTCTCGCCGCCGGCCTCGCCGATCCCCATCAGCGCCGAGCCGGCGTCCTGCATGATCGTGCGGACGTCGGCGAAGTCGAGGTTGATCAGGCCGGGGATCGTGATCAGGTCGGTGATGCCCTGGACGCCCTGGCGGAGGACGTTGTCGGCCTCCGGAACGCCTCGAGGATGCTGGTCGCGGCGCTCGACGACGGCGAGCAGCTTCTCGTTCGGGATCACGATCAGCGTGTCGACCTGCTCGCGCAGACGGTCGATGCCCTCGTCGGACTGGCGCTTGCGCTGGGTGCCCTCGAAGTCGAACGGGCGGGTGACGACGCCGACGGTCAGCGCGCCGATCTCCTGCTTGGCGACCTCGGCGACCACGGGGGCCGCACCGGTGCCGGTGCCGCCGCCCTCGCCGGCGGTGACGAAGACCATGTCCGCGCCCTTGAGCGCCTCCTTGATCTCGTCGCGGCTCTCGTTCGCCGCGCCGTAGCCGACCTCCGGCTCCGCGCCGGCGCCGAGCCCACGCGTGAGCTGGTCGCCGATCTGCAGCTTGATGTCGGCGTCGCACATGGCGAGCGCCTGCGCGTCGGTGTTGACCGCGATGAACTCGACGCCCTTCAGTCCTGCGTCGACCATCCGGTTGACGGCGTTGGTGCCGCCACCGCCGATCCCGACGACCTTGATGACGGCCAAGTAGCTACCGGTGTCCATCGCTTGAATCCTTGCCTCGCCTACTCGGGTTCGCTGTTCCGTGATGCTCCTATCGGACGTTCTCGTCCGGAGGTAAAGCGATCATCGAGGGTTTGCACAGCCGCCGAGGAATCGCTGCAAACAAGGACTGTAGGTGGAAATCGCGGCGAATGTCAAACCGACGCTGCAAGGCTTCTTGCACCCTCACCCTCTAGCGAGGGTCGAGAGTTGGGCCAAGTCTCGACCTAGGGTTGAGTGTATATCGGGGTCGTCGGAAGACCGCCCGCGACGGGCCGCTCGGGGATCCTGACGTCGACGTAGGTGGCCCCCTCGGCGTCCTCGGCGGCGAGTACGCGGATCGCCGCCGCCCACTTCGCGGCGGGCGCGTCGGCGGTGCCGAAGACCAGCTCGGTGCCGTCCTCCAGCTCGGCCACCACCCCGCGCGCGCCGCCCTCGCGAGCGATCGTCTCGACGCGGCGGGAGATCACCGGCGGGGCCGCGCCGGCGACCAGCGCGGCGTCGCGCGCGGCGCCCGGGCCGAGTCGGCTCTGCGGCATCGCGACGTGCAGGTCGATCGTCGGCAGGTCGCCCTCGACGGCGATCCCCTCGAGCACCGAGCCGTCGCCGGCGATCGGCTGCTTGCGCCCGCCGGCGACCGCCAGCGCGACCGGCCGGTGCTCGACGACGTGGATCGCCATGCCGTGAGGGAACTCGGGCTTGGCCTCGACCCGCGCGACGACCGGGAAGGCCGCGGCGGCGTCCTGGAGCCGGCCCTCGTCCACGTGCAGCGTCGTCATCGTCTCGGCGGTCGCGGCGAGCGCCGTTCGGACGCGGTCTGAGTCCTCGCTCGTCAGGCCGGTGACGGTGACCCGCTCGACCGCGACGAACGAGGAGTCGCGCAGCCAGAGCATGTAGAGCGCCGCCAGCAGCGCGGCGACGACGACGGAGGTCAGTAGCCAGCGCCGGGCGCGCGGCGAGGGGGTCAGCGCGGCACGCACGCGGGCGAGCGGCGCCGTCGGGCGGCGGCGCAGGGTGGCGGCCGAGCTCCTCACAGCTCTCCGTAGATCGCGTCGGCGTCGACGTCGCCGAGCAGCTGGACCTCGGGTTCGAGCGTCACGCCGAAGCGCTCGTGGACGCGGCGGCGGCCCTCGGCCATCAGGGCGACGACGTCGGCGGTCGTCGCCTCGCCGCCGTTCTCGACGAAGTTCGCGTGCTTGACCGAGAAGCGGGCGCCGCCGACCTCGAGCCCGCGGCAGCCGGCCTCGTCGAGCAGCACCCCGGCGCTGCGGCCCTCGGCGCGCGGGTCGGCGGGGTTCTTGAACGTCGAGCCGAACGTCTTGATCCCCGACGGCTGCGCCTCGCGGCGGCGGCGGCGCATGTCTGCCAGCGTCGCCTTGACCGCCTCCGGCGCCGCCGGGTCGAGCCTGAAGACCGCGCGCGCGACGATCTCGCGCGGGCCGAGGTTCGAGCGCCGGTAGGCGAAGCCGAGGTCGCCGGGCTCGCGGCGGTCGGTGCCGGCCGGCGTCGCCACCTCGACCGACTCCAGCACGCGCGACAGGTCGCCGCCGTAGGCGTTCGCGTTCATCTTCACCGCCCCGCCGACGGTGCCGGGGATGTTGACGCCGAACTCCAGCCCCGTGAGGCCCTCGTTCGCGGCGAAGGCGGACGCCTTCGGCAGCCGCGCGCCGCCGCCGCAGAGCAGGCGGTCGCCGTCGCGTTCGAGCGCGGCGAGGCCGCCGGCGAGCTTGAGCACCAGTCCGTGAAATCCGTCATCGGCTACCAGCAGGTTCGAGCCCGAGCCGACCACTCCTACGTCGACCTGCTCGGCGTCGGCCCAGGCGAGCAGCTCCGCCAGCGCCGCGTCACTCGCCGGGCGGGCGAAGAAGTCGGCGCTGCCGCCGGTCCGGACGGTGGTCAGGCGGGCCAGCGAGCGGTCGCGCTCGACCCCGGCGGGGACGTTCACGCGGACTCCCCCGCCGGGTCCGCGCTCGCGGCGCCGTCGGCGGTCAGCCGCGCGGCCAGCTTGTCGACGTCGCCGGCGCCCAGCGTCAGCAGCACGTCGCCCGCGCGGAGCCGGTCGCGCAGCATCCGCTCGGCGTCGTCCATCGACGGCAGCCACCAGACGGGGTGGCCGGGTGCGGCGTCGGCGGCGGCCTCGGCGACCAGCAGGCCGCCGACGCCGGGGAAGTCCTCGGCCCGCTCGCGCGCGGGATAGACGTCGACGACCACGACGACGTCGGCGATCGTCAGGGCGCGGCCGAACTCGCGCGCCAGCTCACGGGTGCGGGAGTAGAGGTGCGGCTGGAAGCAGGCGACGACGCGGCGCGCCTCGAGCGTGCGGGCCGCCTCGAGCGTCGCGCGGACCTCGGTCGGGTGGTGGGCGTAGTCGTCGTAGACGCGCGCGCCCGTCGCAGTGGCGCCGCGCGCCTCGAAGCGGCGGCCGGTGCCGCCGAAGCCGGCGATCGCGGGGGCCGCCTCGGCGAGGGGGACGCCGGCGGCGCGGCAGGCGGCGAGGGCGGCGAGGGCGTTGAGGACGTTGTGGGCGCCGGGGACGTTGAGGGTGACTTGGGTGTCGTCGACGGTGAAGGTGGAGCCCATCGGGCGGAGCTGGACGTCGCGGGCCTGGAAGTCCCCGGCCTCGATGTCATACGTCTGCGGTACGGCGGAAATCGGGAGTCCCGACTTCGCTTGGGAATCGCTCCGCTGGGACTCCCGATTCCCGCCTACGTCAGCGAACGCCGCGGGATCGACTTGGTTCCAGGCGATGGTGAGGGCGGCGGGGGCGGTGAATTGGGCGAAGGTGGATTGGAGGTCGGCGAGGGAGTGGTAGGTGGCGTGGTGGTCGAGCTCGACGTTGGTGACGACGGCGACGTCGCGGGATAGCTCGAGGAAGGAGCGGTCGGACTCGTCGGCCTCGGCGACGATCCAGTCGCCGGAGCCCCAGGCGGCGTTGGTGCCGGCCGAGCGCAGCTCGCCGCCGATCACGAAGGCGGGGTCGCGGCCGGTGGCGCGCAGGACGTGGGCGGCCATGCCGCAGGTGGTGGTCTTGCCGTGGGTGCCGGCGATGGCGATCGAGCGCTTGAGCCGGGTCAGCTCGCCGAGCAGCCGACCGCGATGGACGATCGTGGCGCCGGCGGCGCGGGCGGCGGCCAGCTCCGGGTTCTCCGGCGGGATCGCCGTCGAGACGACGACCTCGGCCCCGGCTGGGCAGGTTGGCGGCGTCGTGGCCGATAGCCGGCTCGATGCCGGCCTCGCGCAGCCGCGCGGTGTAGGAGGAGTCGGCGCGGTCGGAGCCGGTGACGGTGGCGCCGAGCTGGCGGGCGATCAGCGCGAGGCCGCTCATCCCCGCCCCGCCGATGCCGACGAAGTGCAGCCGGCGGCCGGGCCAGGGCTGCTCGGCGGCGGCGCTCACCGCTCGCCCCCGATCGCCAGCACCTCGCGGGCGATGGTCTGCGCCGCGTCGGGGCGCGCCAGTTCGCGCGCCGCGCTGCCCATCGAGCGCAGGCGGGCGTCGTCCCCGAGCAGCGCTGCCGACCTCGCGCGCCAGGCGCGGGCCGTCGAGCTCGTCGTCGGGCACGACGACCGCCGCGCCGCCGCCCCGATCTGGCGGGCGTTGGACGTCTGGTGGTCGGCGGTCGCGTGCGGGTAGGGCACGAGGATCGACGGCACGCCCGGCGGCGGCGACCTCGAAGACCGAGCCGCCGGAGCGGGCGACGGTCAGGTCGGCGACCGCGAGCGCGTCGGCGAACGGCTGGATGTAGGCGTGCAGGTGGTAGTGCGGCGGCGAGCCGAGCGCGTCAACCGCCGCGCGAGGTCGTCGTAGTCGCGCCGCCCGCAGGCGTGGAGGACCGTGCAGGGCGCGGCGGCGCCGAACGCCTCGAGCGTCGCCTCGTTGATCGTGCGCGCGCCGAGCGAGCCGCCGAAGACGAGCAGGCAGCGCTCCTCGACGGCAATCCCGAACCGCTCGCGCGCGGCGGCGCCGTCGGCGTCGAGTGTGCCGGCGGGGATCGGCCGTCCGACCACCGCGTAGCGGTCGCCGTCGCGGCCGGCGAGCGGGAAGGCGAGGAAGACCCGGCGCGCGCCGCGCGCCAGCAGCCGGTTGGCGATGCCGAGGTGGCTGTCGGCCTCGGTCAGCACGAGCGGCAGCCGCAGCGTGCCGCGCGGCGAGCCCGGCCGGCCCGGCGACGTAGCCGCCGCCGCCGATCACGACGTCGAAGCCGCCGCGCCGCAGCAGCCGCCGCGCGCGCAGCGTCGCCCGCGCGGCCAGCAGCACGGCGCGGGCGGCCTTGAGCGGGTTGCGGCGGTCGATGCCCCGCACGTGCAGCTCGTGGAACGGGTAGCCGGCGGCGGGGACGAGCTCGGCCTCGGCGCGCTCGCCGCCGAGGAACTCGACCGCCGCGCCCTCAGCCCGCAGTGCGTCGGCGACTGCCAGCGCCGGCACGACGTGCCCCGCCGTCCCGCCGGCGGCGATCGCCACCTTCACGGGCGCCTCCGTCGATCGCGCGCAGCGGCGGCCGCTCCCCGCCGCGACGGGGCTTCGCGGCGCGCGCCGGCATGCCGCCGGTCGCCGCGACGTTGAGCAGCAGCCCCATCCCGCCGAGCAGCACGATCAGGTTGGTGCTGCCGTAGGAGATGAACGGCAGCGGCACGCCGGTCAGCGGCGCCAACCCGAGGACGGCGAAGAGGTTGAGCGTCGCCTGGCAGAGGATCAGCGACGTGATGCCGCCGGCGAGCAGCTTCGAGTAGCGGTCGCGGGCCGCCTTGGCGGTGCGGAAGCCGGCAAAGCCGATCAGCACGTAGAGGCCCACGACCCCCATCACCCCGACCAGCCCGAGCTCCTCGCCGATGATCGCCAGGATCATGTCGGTGTGCGCCTCGGGCAGGTAGAAGATCTTCTGCACCGACTCGCCGAGCCCGACGCCGAACAGCCCGCCCGAGCCGATCGCCGTCAGCCCCTGGACCGTCTGGAAGCCAGTGTCGCCGGCGTCCGCGAACGGGTTGAGGAACGCCGTCAGGCGCGCCATCCGGTACGGCTCGAGCACCGCCAGCACGAGCGCCACCGTCGCCAGGCCGCCGACGAGCATCCCGAGCAGCCGCGGCGGCGTGCCGGCGATGATCAGCACCGAGCCGATCGCGAAGCAGATGACCATCATCGTGCCCATGTCGGGCTGCTTCATCAGGAGCAGGAACGCCGCGCCGACGACCAGCAGCAGCGGCTTCAGCAGCCCCTCGAAGCTCTCGACCGAGCGCGGACGGGTCGCCAGCACCTGGGCGGCGTAGAGGACGAGCGAGATCTTCAACAGCTCCGACGGCTGGAACGACCAGCGGCCCGCCGCCGATCCAGCTCGTCGCGCCGTTGACCGTGACGCCGACGCCGGGCAGCATCAGCGCGAAGCAGAGGAAGAACGAGGTCGCGAGCAGCAGCGGCGTCAGCTTCTGGACGACCTCCAGCCCGCGGCGCGCGGCCACCAGCATCACTCCCAGGCCGATCAGGCCGAGGAAGACGTAGCGCTTGAGGTACTGCGACGGGTCGCCCGCCCCGAGCAGCGACTCCGCCGACGAGGCCGAGTAGACCATCACCGCGCCGATGGCCAGCATGCAGAGCGTCGCGGTGTAGAGAATCGAGTACTCGATCGGCCGCTTGCCGCGCTTTGCCATCCGGCACCCCTTCGACGCCCGCCGCCAAACTCATTCCCCGCGCTCCAGCGCGGCGACGAGCTCCCTGAACCGCTCTCCGCGCGCCTCGAAGCTGGGGAACTCGTCGAAGCTGCCGCAGGCCGGCGAGAGCAGCACCACCTCGCCCGGCGCGGCGGCCGCGGCGGCGTCGGCGAACGCCTGGTCCAGCGTCCCGCTGCGGACCAGCGGGACGGTCCCGGCGAGGTCGGCGGCGAGCGGGTCGGCGGCCGGCCCGGTGAGGTACGCGGCACGGCAGTGCGCGGCGACCGGATCGCGCAGCGCGGCGAACCCTCCACCCTTCAGGCTGCCGCCGAGGATCGCGTGAATCGGGGCGTCGATCGCGGCGAGCGCGCGCAGCGTCGAGTCGGGATTGGTCGCCTTCGAGTCGTTGACGTAGAGGACGCCGCCGACGGTCGCGACCTCCTCGATGCGGTGCTCGACGCCCGGGAACTCGCGCAGCGCCGTCGCGACCGCCCCCGGCGTGACGATGCCCAGCAGCGCCGCCTCCTCGGGGCCGACCGCGCCGGCTCCCTGGCCGCTGTCGACGAGGGCCGCCGCGACCGCCGCGAGGGCGTTGTCGAGGTTGTGCGCGCCCCGGATGCGCAGCTGCTCGACCGCAAGCACCGGCTCGCCGCGAAACGCGATCCACCCGTCGACGACGTCGGCGTCCGCGCCCCGGCCGAAGCCGACCCACGCTCCCGCCCCGCTCGGCACGAGGTCCGGCGGCGCGACCGCCCAGTCCTCCGGCCGCTGGTTGGCGAAGATCCGCTCCTTGGCGACCCGGTAGGACGCCAGGTCGCCGTGGCGGTCGAGGTGGTCCTCCTGGATGTTGAGCAGCACCGCGACCTCGGGCGCGAAGGCGACGGTGTCCTCGAGCTGGAAGCTCGACGCCTCGCAGATCACGGTCGCGTCGGGGTCGAGCGAGCCGACCAGCGACGCCAGCGGCGTGCCGACGTTGCCCGCGACCGCGACCGGCAGGCCGGCAGCGCGCCAGATCTCGCCGAGCAGCTCGACGACGGTCGTCTTGCCGTTGGTGCCGGTGACCGCCACGAAGCGATTCGGCAACAGCCGCCAGGCCAGCTCGAGCTCGCCGATCACCTCGACCCCGCGCTCGCGCGCGGCGGCGATCACCGGGGCCTCGCGCGGGACGCCCGGGCTCTTGACGACCGTCGCGATCGCGTGCTCGTCGAGCAGGGCGACGCCGTCGGTCCCGAGATGCGCCGCGAGGCCGTCCGGCAGGTCCAGGACCGGAGCCCCCGAGTCGACCCCGACGACCTCCTCGCCGCGCTCGGCCAACAGCCGCATCGCCGCCTGCCCGGAGAGGGCGAGCCCGACGACCAGGAACGGCCCGGTTGGCAGCGGCGGCCGGATCACAGCGACGCCTGGTAGAGGGTGAAGCCGATCGCGCTGCAGATCGCGGCGATGATCCAGAAGCGCAGGATGATCTTCGTCTCCGACCAGGCGAGCATCTCGAAGTGATGGTGCAGCGGCGCCATCAGGAAGACGCGCCGGCGGAAGCGCTGGAACGCGAACACCTGGATCACGACCGACAGCGCCTCGATCACGAAGATCCCGCCGATGATCAGCAGCAGCACCTCGGTCTGGGTCATCACCGCCAGCGCGGCGATCGCGCCGCCGAGCCCGAGCGATCCGGTGTCGCCCATGAAGATCGAGGCCGGGAACGAGTTGAACCAGAGGAAGCCGACGCAGGCGCCGACGAAGCAGGCGCAGAGCAGCGCCAGGTCCATCTGCGCGGGCCCGCCGGTGATGAACGTCATCGCGGTGAAGGCGAGGAAGACGATCGCGCGCAACCGGCGGCGAGCCCGTCGAGGCCGTCGGTCAGGTTGACGCCGTTGGTCGTCGCCCATCAGCACCAGCAGGATCAGCGCCGGGTAGAGATAGCCGAGGTCGACCGAGGCGTCGACGATCCGCAGCCGCAGCGTGTCGTTGAGGCCGACGTACTCGGTCGCCGCCAGCCACAGGCCGATCGGCGATCAGCGCCTGGATCGCCAGCTTCGTGCGGCCGTTGATCCCGAGCGAGCGCCGCTTCTGGATCTTCGCCCAGTCGTCGGCGAAGCCGAGCCCGGCCGAGGCGAGCGCGTACCGCCAGCACCACGAGCGCGGTCGCGCGGTAGTCGCTGAGGAGCAGGAACGGGACGGTGACCCCGATGAAGATCACGATCCCGCCCATCGTCGGCGTGCCGGCCTTCTCGTGGTGGCCCGCCGGGCCGTCCTCGCGGATGTGCTGGCCGAACTCCTTGGCGCGCAGCCAGCCGATGAACTTCGGCCCGAGGAAGATGCAGATGAGGAGGGATGCCATCCCCCCGATCAGGATCTCGCCCATCGCTACGCCAGCACCCGCTCGAGGCCGGCCGAGCGCGACCCCTTGACCAGCACGCGGTCGCCCGGCAGCGCGATCTCGGCGAGCAGCGCGCCGGCCTCCTCCGGCGTCGGCGCCGAGTAGCTCTCGCCGTCGTAGCCGTAGCTGTAGTCGAGCGCCTCGCGGCCGACGGTGATCAGCACGTCGATCCCGAGCGCCGACGCCTCCTCGCCGATCTCGCGGTGGAAGACGTGCGAGGCGCCGCCCAGCTCGGCCATCGTGCCGAGCACGGCGATCCGCCGCTGCGCCGGCGTCTCGGCGAGGTGCTTGAGGGCCGCTCGCATCGACATCGGGTTGGCGTTGTAGCAGTCGTTGACGACCGTCACCCCGCCCGCGAGCTCGACGATCTCGCCGCGCAGCGAGCTGAACGCGACCTCGACCGCGCCGTTGGGCTTGACGCCCAGCGCCTGTGCCGCACCGACCGCCGCCAGCGTGTTGAGCAGGTTGTACGGCTCCGAGTAAGGCAGGTCGAGCAGTACCCGCTCGCCGTGCGCCTCGATCTCGGCGATGCCGCCGTGACGGTCGCCGTGGGCCTCGAACGACAGCAGCATCACGTCGCCGCCGGGGCCGAAGGTCGCGGTGTCGAGGTCGTCGCGCAGGTGGCGGTCGAGCAGCGGCTCGCCGTGCGGGACGACGCAGGCGCCCCCGTCGCGCAGGTCGCGGATCAGCTCCGCCTTGGCGGCGGCGACGTTCTCGACCGTCCCGAGCAGCTCGAGGTGGACCGGGCCGACGTTGACGATCACGCCGACGTCAGGCTCGGCGATCGCCGCCAGCTCGGCGATCTGGCCCTCGCCGCGCATCGCCATCTCGAGCACCAGCACCTCGGTCCCGCGCGCCGCCTCGAGGATCGTCAGCGGCAGCCCGATCTCGGTGTTGAGGTTCTGGCTGTTCGCGTGGGTGGTGCGGTGCGGGCCGAGCACGGCCGCGAGGATGTCCTTGGTCGACGTCTTGCCGGTCGAGCCAGTGACGCCGACGACGCGGCAGTCGAGCTCGCGGCGCCAGGCGCGCGCCAGCGCGTGCAGCGCGGCAAGCGGATCGTCGACGGCGATGACCACGGCGCCGGGCGGCGCGGCGGAGACCGCGCGCTCGAAGCGCGCGTTGGCGACGACGGCGCCCCAGGCGCCGACCGCGAGCGCGTCCGGCGCGAACGCCCCGCCGTCCACGCGCTCGCCGGGCAGGCCGACGAAGAGGTCGCCGGAGCCGGCGACGCGGGTGTCGACGATCGCTCGCGCGGGCCCCGGTGCGGCGGGATCGCCGGCGACCAGCTGCCCGCCTGCGGCCTCGGCTACCCAGGCGGCGGTCAGGTCCCTCATCGGCGCTCCTCTCCGGCGGCAGCGCGTAGCGCCGCGCGCGCGACCTCGCGGTCGTCGAACGGCTCCTTGCGGCCGCCCTCGAACTCCTGCCCCTGCTCGTGGCCCTTGCCGGCGATCACGACGACGTCGCCGGGGGCGGCGGTGCCGAGGGCGAGCGCGATCGCGGCGCGGCGGTCGGGCTCGCGCTCGACGTCGGGGCCGGTGCCCGCGAGCACCTCGGCGATGATCGCCTCGGGGTCCTCGGAGCGCGGGTTGTCGGAGGTGACGATCACGCGATCGGCGCGCGTGGCGGCCGCCTCGCCCATCAACGGCCGCTTGGCGCGATCGCGGTCGCCGCCGGCGCCGAAGACGACGTGCAGCCGGCCCTCGGTCAACTCGCGCGCGGCGCGCAGGACGTTGTCGAGCGAGTCCGGCGTGTGGGCGAAGTCGACGAAGACGCCGAAGCGCTGCCCCTCCTCGATCGGCTCGAGCCGGCCGGGCACGCGGCCCGCGGTCGCGAGCGCGGCGCGCGCCGTCTCGGCGTCGACCCCGAGCGCGCGCGCCGTCGCCAGCGCGGCGAGCGCGTTCGAGACGTTGAAGAGCCCGGGCAGCGGGGTCTGGATGGCCAGCGGGCCGTCGGGGGTGTCGGCGGTGAAGCGGGCGCCGGAGACGTCGAACTGCACGTCATGCGCGCGGTACGCGGCGATCGGGGCTGTGCCCGTTCCGCTTGGGAATCGCTGCTCGGGCACACCCCCGCTCGCCGCTGGATCGGCCGTAGTGTCTGACGATGCAACCGAGAAGCCGATCGCTCCTTCGATCTCGCTGGCGAGGCGGCGGCCGTAGGGGTCATCGAGGTTGACGACCGCCGGGCCGGGCCCGTCGAACAGCCGCCGCTTGGCCTGGAAGTAGGCCTCCATGTCGCTGTGGAAGTCGAGGTGGTCCTGGGTCAGGTTGGTGAAGACGCGGCAGGCGAAGTGGATCCCGGCGGAGCGCCCCAGCTCGAGCGCGTGCGAGGAGACCTCCACCGCGCAGGCGGTGTCGCCGCCGTCGGCCATCCGGCGGAAGGTCGCCTGCAGGTCGATCGCCTCGGGGGTGGTGTGGGTCACCGGCTCCTCGACGCCTCCGACGACCTGCTTGACGGTGCCGAGCAGGCCCGCCTGGATGCCGGCCGCCTCGAGCAGCTCCCGGAGGAGGAAGGCGACCGTCGTCTTGCCGTTGGTGCCGGTGATCCCGACGACGCGCAGCTCGGCGGTCGGGTCGCCGTGGAAGCGCGCCGCCGCCGGCCCCATCGCAGCGCGCACGTCGTCGACGACCACCTCGGGGACGCCGAGCCCCAGCGGCCGCTCGCAGACCAGCGCCACGGCGCCGCGCTCGACGGCGTCAGCCGCGTAGTCGTGGCCGTCGGCCTTGAAGCCGCGCACGCAGAAGAAGAGCGTCCCGGGCGACACGCTCTTGCTCGAATAAGCGAGCCCCGAGACCTCGACCTCCGGGGCCCCGTTCCCCATCAGCTCTCGGAGGGTCATGGACGCCCGCAAGTCTAGAGTCGGCGTCGGGCGTTCCCAACGGGCGCGGCCCGCCGCATCGAACCCGCCCGCGATCGGTTGAACTTCCCTGCAATGGCCCGTGTCCGACACCTGCTCGCGCTCGTCGCCGCGCTCGCCGTGATGGGCGGCGCCGCGACCGCGCACGCCGCCGATCCGGCGCGCTCGTTCGGGACCTGGACCCCGACCCGCTTCGACAGCTGCCCCGCCGCGCTGCACGACCGCTACGCCACGCGCGGTCCCGACGGCAAGCGGTATCCCAGCTGGCACCCGCCGGTCGTGCGCGACCCCGCGACGGGCCGCCGCTGCACGTTCGGCCACGAGCACGGCCGCGACCCGCGCGGCTCCGACCTCCACCGCTGGGTCGCCCGCCACCTGGGCGGCGGCATCCCCTTCGGCGCCGCCGCCGAGGCGCTCGACCGCTTCGCCGCCGCCAACCCCGGCACGCCGACCCGTCACGAGGACCACGTCGGCCACAAGGTCGAGTGGCAGAACGACGTCCGCCTGCTGCGCCGCACGCGGACCGGCGGCCGCCGCCCGATCGGCGTCCGCTGCGACTTCCTCACCAAGCTCCACCAGGGCACCCACTCCGCCGACGCCTTCGCCAACGCCGCCCACGAGCTGATCTACGCGGTTCGCTGCGACGACGGGACGCGGCTGCTGACGACGACGTTCGTGCGCTTCGGGCGCCACGGCGGGTTCGACCGGTCCTGCCAGCCGGGCGAAGCCGTCCGCGCGGCGCCACCAGCCGGCCAGCCCGCCGTCGCGCCGCTGGCCGTCCCGGCTCGCGGCCGCCGCCAGATCCCCGACCGCGCCTGCGTCGACCGCCACGTCCTCGTCCCCGCCGGCCGCTTCTCCCTCTTCGCCCGCGGCCTCTACGAGGACTGGGTCTCCTCGAACCGCCTGACGACCCGCTCCGGCCGCCAGATCGCCCACTGGGACCCCCACTTCGCCGTCTTCGACCCCGCACGCTACTTCGACCCCGACCGCCCAGCCGGCCTCGCCCGCACCGTCGACGCCTGCTGGGAGACCACCGCCGACGGCCGCCGCGCCGCCGGCTCGGCCTGCGACCGCGCCACCGCCTACGGCGCCCGCACAACACCACTCCCCTTCGACGACCCCCGCTCCCCCTTCACCGGAACCCATCGCGAGACCTACCTCAACCAGACCCGCATCTCCAACCGCGCCGGCCCCCGCCGCTGGTACACCGACCCCTACGGCTCCCGCGCCTCCCCCAAGCCCTTCCCCGGCGCCCTCTGCCAACTCGTCAGCCCCACCGACAACACCCGCCTCCCCCGCCTGGAGTCACAGTCCTTCGGAGCGGAGCGGCCGTACTCGGCGCCCGGCGTCCACGCGCCGAACTGAGGGAAGCCGCGGGCGCCCACCAAGTGAGAGCCGACTTGCGGCGGAATATCCGCCGCAAGTCGGCTCTCACCCTCGGCGGCCCAGCGGGCGACCAAAGTCAGGTCGGGGTATCCCGGACCGCGTCGAGGTACAGCATCGGCCCGAAGCGACGGAGCCCCACGACGCCGAACCCTGCCGCGCGCAACGCTTCCTCGACCTCCCGCTCGGTCGGGACCGCGCCGAAGTCCCCCGCGCCCGGCCGCACCAGCAGGCGCTGGCGCAGGCCGCCGTCGCCACGCAGGAAGGTCGAGCCCACCAATCGCCCGCCGGGCGCGACCACCCGGCCCGCCTCGGCCAGCGCGGCCGCCGGGTCCTCGTAGCAATGCAGTCCCCAGAACGACAGGAACAGGTCGGCGCATCCGGAGGGCAGTGGCAGATCGTCGGCACGCGCTCGGACCGCCTCGACCTCGACACCGCGCCGGCGCGCCCGGCGCTCCGCCCGTCTCAGCATCGACGGCGACAGGTCGACGGCAACGTACCTCGGCGCCCGCGCCGCCGGGAGCGCCCGAAACGCCGGCCCGGCACCACATGGGCAGTCCACGACCGTCCCGCCCCCCGGCACCTCGGCGACCGCCTCCATGGCCGCGTAGTACGGCCGCAGATCGCCGCCCCAGACGGCCCGGCTCACCCGCCGCGCCAGCCACGGCCGCTCCATGTACGCGCTGTACACGGTCCCGAAGGCCGACGCGTAGAAGTCACCCCGAGCCACCGGTCCACGCTAACCGCCCGCCTACGAGCCGAACCGTGCCATGCCGCACAGACAGCCAGGCAAGTTGTTCGGTTCAGTTTGTTTGGCCTAGACCAAACAACTTTCTTTTTGTTCGGTAGCCTTCATTCATGCCCCAGCCGCACAACTCCGCACGCTCCCCCGGCGGCAGGCCCCGCCGAGCTGCGCTCTACGAGCGGCTGAACGCCCAGATCGTCGAGCTGCGGGAAGACCTCGGGGGCTTGCCGTCTCCTGCCCATGCCGAGCAGATCTGGCGCGGAATCTGGCTGGAGGAGGCCCACAACTCGACCGCGATCGAGGGCAACACCCTGGTCCTCAAGCAGGTTGAGCAACTTCTGGAGGAAGGCCGCGCGGTCGGCAACAAGGAGCTCAGCGAGTACCTGCAGGTCCAGGGCTACGGCGACGCCGCCAACTGGGTCTACGGGCAGGCGATCGAGCCCGGCGACTGGACAGATGGCGACCTCCTGTCGCTCGCCGAGGTCCGCCACGTCCACACCCTCGCCACGACGCCGGTCTGGGACGTGACACCCCACCCCCAGGCCACCGGCCGCGAGCGGCCCGGCTCCTTCCGCGAACACGACATCGCTCCCTTCCCGGACGGGATGACGCCGCCACCCTGGCCGGACGTTCCCGCCGCGATGCGGGACTGGATAACCGACGCCCAAGCGCTCCGCGACGCCGACCAGGCCTCGATCATCGAGGACGTCGCCGGCCTCCACGGCCGCTTCGAGCAGATCCACCCCTTCCTCGACGGCAACGGCCGCGCCGGCCGCCTCGTCCTGAACCTGCTCCTCGTCCGTCTCGGCTATCCCCCGGCCATCGTCTACAAGGGCGACCGCCCCCGCTACCTCCAGGCACTCCGCCGCTGCGACTCCGGCGACCCGTCCCCGCTCGGCGAGCTCCTCGCCCGCGCCGTCCTCGACAACCTCTACCGCTTCGTCATCCCAGCCCTAGCCCGCCCAGACCGCCTCGTCCCCCTCCAAGCCCTAGCCACCAAAGACCTCTCCGCCAACGCCCTCCGCGTCGCCGCCACCCGCGGCCGACTCAAGGCCACCAAGGGCCCCGACGGCGCCTGGCGCAGCTCCAAAGCGTTCGTCACGCAGTACACCCAGGCCCGACATGCTCGCTCCTAGCAATTGACCCTGCGTGATCGACACGTCCGTGCGATCAGAGAGTCTCTAGAACGACAAGCCTTTCGGCCTTAGTAGCAATGACTTTCCATCTCGCAGACCTCTCGACTCCAGCACCGGCATGGTCGCCCGATACATGGGCGGCAATCGCGGCGTGGATTACTGCGACCCTCGCGGCAGTCGCCGGGATCGTTGCCGCACGCCAACTGCGCGAGTCCCGCGCGCTTCGCAATGAGCAAGCCCAGCCCTATGTAGTGGCTTTCCTGGAGCCGAGCGCCGCTGACGAGAGCTTTATAGACCTAGTCATCAAGAACTTCGGCGCCACAGCCGCCACAGATATCAAGATGAGGGTGGATCCGTCGCCACGACGCGCTCCCAATATGACGGGAGCGCAACAAGAGGACCTCTGGTTGCCGAGCACGATCCCGACTTTGGTTCCTCAACAGGAGTGGCGCACGTACTGGGACTTCATCCCACGAAGAGTCGAGGCCCAGCTACCAGCTAGCCATAAGGCGACCGTTGATTTCAAAGACTCGCGAAGCAAGCAGAGCTTCACGTTCTCATTCGATCTCGACTGGCATCCCTTCATCAACCGCGGGCATCTCGTGATCTACGGCCCGCATCACACAGCGAAAGCACTTCGGGCTATCGAAAAGATCACCAAAGGTTGGCGGGAGAGCGCATCCGGCGGCATAGCTGTGACTGTGCGTGATGGTGATGCGAAGGACGCCGCGACCCGAGAACGGGTTCGCGAATTACGTGCTGCGAAAGCGGATTAGTCCGCGGGTGGTGACGGTGGCGGCTTTGCGCGCGCAGTCGCAGCGGAGCGAAGCCCCTCTCGTCTAACCACGACCGAGCCCTACCCGGCAAACCGCGCCAGAGACGGGGCGAAGTCGCAGCGGAGACGAGCACGGAAAACGACACCGGAGACAGGACCCGCGGCCACGCGGTCTATCCCTAGTCGGAACGGCCACGTGCGCGGCCAGAGCTGCGCGGGTGAACCCGCCCACCCGCTTCCACGCAGTAACGAACCCCGCCGGAGTCAGTCCGGCGGGATCCGCAGGTACGGCAGCGCGAACTGCATGATCTTCTCGAAGGCCGGGGCCGCGACCTCGCCGCCGTAGTACATCCCCGACGGCTCGTCGACCATGACGGCGACCATCAGGCGAGGGTCCTTGGCCGGGGCGAAGCCGATGAACGAGGAGTAGAACTTGGTGTCGGAGTAGGCGCCGGTCTCAGGGTCGATCTTCTCGGCGGTGCCGGTCTTGCCGGCGACCACGTAGCCGGGGATCGATGCCTCCTCGGCGGTGCCGCCGGCGGCCAGGACGCCCTCGAGCATCGTGGCGACCTGCTCGGCGGTCCGCTTGGAGACGACCCGCCGCCCCTCGTCGTCCTCGCCCTTGATCACCGTCGGCTCGTGCAGGACGCCGCCGTTGGCGAGCGCCGAGAAGCCGGCGGCCATCTGGATCGGGGTGACGGCGATGCCCTGGCCGATCGGCAGGTTGCCGATCGAGGAGCCGGAGTACTCGCGCGGGCGCAGGACGATGCCGGGCGACTCGCCGGGCAGGTCGATGCCGGTCGTGGAGCCGAAGCCGAAGTTGCGCACCCACTTGTCGAACCGCTTCGGGCCGAGCTTCTGGCCGATCATCACCGAGCCGACGTTCGACGACTGGGCGAGGATCTCGCCGACGGAGAGGTTGGCGTAGCCGCGCGCGTGGGCCTCGCCGATCGTGCGGTCGGCGACCTGCAGCTCGGGCGGAAGGTCCATCCGCGTCTCGGGGGTGATCACGCCCTCCTCGAGCGCGCCGGCGACGGTGAACGCCTTGAAGGTCGAGCCGGGCTCGAAGGCCGAGGTGACCGCGCGGTTCTGGATCGCCTCCTCGTCGGCCTCGCCGATCGCGTTGGGGTCGACGCGCGGCCAGTTGACCAGCGACAGCAGCTCGCCGTTGCGCGGGTCCATCACGACCGCGGTCGCGCCCTTCGGCTGGAAGGTGTCGGCGATCTCGCCCATCACGGCCTCGACTCGCTCCTGGAGGGCGACGTCGATCGTCAGCTGGAGGTCCTCGCCGGGCGTCGAGCTGTCGGTGTCGACGATCGAGACCGGTTCGCCGAGCGCGTCGCGGACGATCTTGCGCTTGCCGTCGTCGCCGTGCAGCGACTCCTCGTACTGCTGCTCGATCCCGGTCAGGCCCTCGTTATCGACGCCGACGGCGCCGATCAGCTGGCCCGCCAGCTCGCCCTGCGGGTAGGTGCGGCGCGGCTCGACGACGGTGCCGATCCCCTCGATCTCCAGCTGCTTGACCTTCTGTCCGGCGGCCGGCGGGATCTTCTTCGCGAGGTAGACGAAGCCGGTGCCGCGGCCGGCGAGCAGCTTCGTCAGGTCCTCCTCGCTCTCGCCGACGATCGGCGCCAGGCGGGCCGCGACGGCGGCCGGGTCGTCGGTCTGGAGCGGGTTGCCGAAGACCGTCACGGAATCCTCCGACACGGCCAGCTCGACGCCGTTGCGGTCGCTGATGGTGCCGCGGCGGGCGGAGACGGTCAGCTCCTCGACCTGCTGGGTGGCGGCGCGCTCCTTGAGGTCGCCCGAACCGGCGGTGCCGAGCCAGGCGGCGCGCGCGGTCGCGGCGCCGAGGAGAAGGATGAAGAGGGCGAAGATCAGGCCGAGCCGGCGGTCGATCAGACGCACCGATCGGCTCCTACGGGACGCCGGCCGTCACCTGGGTGACGGCATCGGGGGTTCCGGCCAGCTCGGTCGGGGCCGCGGCGGTCGGGGTCGTCGGGTTGCCGTAGGCGTCGTAGGTGGTCGCGGGGACCGGGTTGCCGTAGGCGTCGTAGGCCGGCGCCGGCGCGGCGGCGGTCGGCGTGGTCGTAGGTGTGACAGGCGCCGTGTAGGTGGGCGCGGGCGGCGTGTAGACCGGCGCGGCGGCGAGCGCGGTCCCCTCGTCGATCGCCTTGGCGGCCGCGACCGCGTCGCTGTCCGGGTTCGAGCGCAGGTAGTTGACCGCGTCGGGGGCCGGCAGGACGAGGCCGCGCTCGGCGGCGACCTGCTGAATCCGCTCGCTGGAGCCCAGCTCGGCGACGTCGCGGCGCAACGTCGCGTTGTCGCGCTTGAGCTCGGAGACGCGGGCGGCGTCGTGGGTGATCTGGCGGTTCTTCTGCAGCAGCGCGACGTTGGCGAACACGACGCCGACAAGCAGGACGAAGACGACGGCGATCAGACCGGGACCGTGGAGGACGCTCTCGACGCGGGCGCGCGCGAGCGCACCCACCCGCTGGACGGTCGTTGGCGCAGGTGCAGGCCGTCGGGTCGCGCCACGCCGCGCCGGCGCCGGTCGCCGAGTGGCCGGGCGGCGCGGCTTCGCGGGCGCCGCGACGCGCGCGGCGGCGGCGGCGCGCGCCATCAGCTCTCGCCCCCGTCGATCCGCCGCGCGACGCGCAGGCGGCCGGACTTCGAGCGCGGGTTGTCGGCGACCTCGCCGGGCGTCGGCGCGACGGCGCGGCGGGTGATCAGCTCGGCCTCCGGCTCGTGGCCGCACACGCAGACCGGCAGGTCGGGCGGGCAGATGCAGCCGCGCGCCTTCTCCGCGAAGAACCGCTTGACGCGCCGGTCCTCGAGCGAGTGGAAGGAGATCGCGGCGAGCCGGCCGTCCTTGCGCAGCAGCTCCCAGGCGGCGGGCAGCGCGCGGTCGAGCGAGCCGAGCTCGTCGTTGACGGCGATCCGGATCGCCTGGAAGACGCGCTTGGCCGGGTGACCGCCGCCGAACTTGCGCCGCACGTAGGCGGGCGTCGCCGCCTCGATCGCGTCGACCAGCTCGCCGGTCGTCTCGATCGGCCCGCGGGCGCGCCGGCGCACGATCTCGCGCGCGGTCGACTGCGCCCCGGGGTCCTCCCCGTAGCGGCGGAACAGCCGCGCGAGCTGGCGCTCGTCCCACTCGTTGACGATCGTGCGCGCGTCGAGGTCCTGCGTCGGATCCATCCGCATGTCGAGCGGAGCGTCGTAGGAGTAGGAGAAGCCGCGCTCGCGCGTGTCGACCTGCATCGAGGAGATGCCGAGGTCCATGTAGACGAGGTCGGCGGCGAAGCCCTCGGCCCGCAGCAGCTCGAGCGCGTCGGCGTAGTCCATGCGCAGGAAGCGCGTCTCGCAGGCGACCTCGGCGGCCAGCTCCTCGAAGCGCGCCTCGGCGGCGGGGTCGCGGTCGACGCAGACGAGCGTCCCGGTCGGGCCGATCCGGTCGGCGACCAGGCGGGCGTGGCCGCCGGCGCCGAAGGTGCAGTCGACGACCTGCTCGCCCGCGGCGGGGTCGCCGAGCTCGATCAGCTCACCGGCGAGGACAGGTACGTGCGCGCGGGTCATGTCAAGAAGGATCGCCAAGGCCCTCGGTCACCTCCCCGATGCTCGCGTCGAGGGCGGCCTGCTCCTCGTCCCAGCGCTGGCGGCCCCAGACCTCGAGGTGGTCCCCCACCCCGGCGACGACCGCCTCCTTCTCGATTCCCGCGTGCGCGAGCAGCGGCGGCGGCAGGGTGACGCGACCGGAGGAGTCCAGGTCGACGTCGAACGAGTTGGCCTGGAAGAAGCGCTGGACGGCGCGGTACTCGCGGCCGAGCGGGTTCTTGCCCGCGAGCGCGCGCTCGATGAGCGACTCGTGCGCCTCGGGGGTCCAGACGGAGATGCAGGCGTCGCTGTCCTTCGCGAGGACGAGACCGGAGGAGAAGGTGGCGCGGAAGCGCGCCGGAACACTGAGCCGGTTCTTTGCGTCGAGCGAGTGTTCGTAGTGGCCTCTGAACGCCATCCGGATCTCCGTGGAAGGGATCTCGACGCGGACCGAAGTGGCTGGGTGGGAGGAGCCCAGCCACTCCGGTCCTTGTCGATGCGCGCCACTGTACCCCACTGTCCCCCACGCTGCAACACATTTACCCACCTCGGGCCATCGGATGCCGAAACTGGACAGGTATCGACCCCGAAGTTCCGCATGGCAGAGCCAAATCCTGCCGGTGGCAGATGGTGGGACGCCCTCCCCGGAAAGTTGGGCGCGAACCGCTCAGATCGTGTGGATGGGTGGGAAATCCCATGCAGGAGGCCCCATGCAAGCGCCCGACCACCGCTGTCCGTACCATCGTCCGCCGTGCCTGAAGCCTCCTCAGCCATCCGCCTGCGCGGCGTCGTCAAGCGCTACGGCGACATCACCGCCGTCGACGGCCTCGACCTCGACGTCCCGACCGGGACCTGCGTCGGCCTGCTCGGCCCCAACGGCGCCGGCAAGTCGACGACGATGCGCATGCTCACCGCCCAGGCGATCGCCGACGAGGGGACGATCGAGGTGCTCGGCTACGACCTGCCGCGCGAGTCGAAGCAGGCGCGCGCCGAGTCCGGGATGGTCCCCCAGCTCGACAACCTCGACACGACGCTGACCGTCGAGCAGAACCTCGTCGTCTTCAGCCACCTCTACCGCGTCCCGCGCCGCGACCGCCAGGCCGCGATCGAGCGCGCGCTGGAGATCGCGAAGCTGACCGACCGCCGCCACGCAGTCGTCGACGAGCTCTCGGGCGGCATGCGCCGCAGGCTGCTGATCGCGCGCGGGCTCGTCCACCAGCCGCGGCTGGTGATGCTCGACGAGCCGACCGTCGGCCTCGACCCGCAGGTCCGCCAGGAGCTGTGGGCGCTGATCGACCGGCTGCGCTCGGAGGGGATCTCGATCCTGATGTCGACCCACTACATCGAGGAGGCCGAGCGGCTCGCCGACACCGTGACGATCATGTCGCACGGCAAGGTGGTCGCCGTCGGCAAGCCGACCGACCTGGTCGCCGAGCACGCCGGCGGCGAGGTGCTCGAGATCTACGGCCCGCCGGCGCGGCTGGCCGAGATCGAGGCCGAGGCCAAGGCCGCCGGCCGGCGCACGCGCCGCACCGGGACCTCGGTGACGGTGATCGGCGACAGCGGCGGCAACGGCGCCGGCCCCGACGGCGTCCGCCGCGCGGGCAACCTCGAGGACGTCTTCGTGCTGCTGACCGGCGAGGAGATCGCGTGACCGGCGCCGACATCGCCGACGCGGCGACCTCCACCCCGCCGCCCCGGCCGGAGCCGCGCAAGCTGCGCCGCTTCGAGCGCAGCGCGGTCGGCGGCGTGCTGATCCGCGAGATGATCAACTTCTCGTCCTACTGGCGCTCGACGACCTTCTCGTCGACCGTCGAGCCGACGATCTACCTGCTCGCGTTCGGCTTCGGTCTCGGCTCGCTGATCGACAGCGTCGGCAACGGGATCTCCTACGAGGAGTTCGTCGGCACCGGCATGGTCGCCATGGCGGTCCTGTTCTCGTCGGCGATGCCGTCGATGTTCGGCACCTTCGTCAAGTACTCGTTCCAGCACACCTACGACGCGATCCTCGCCGCCCCGGTCGACACCGAGGAGCTGGTCAGCGCCGAGGCGCTCTGGATGGCGATGCGCGCCTCGGTCTTCGGCTGCGCACCGCTGCTCGTCGCGATCGCCTTCGGCCTGCCGGCGAGCTGGGGGATGCTCGCCGTCCCCGCGATCAACTTCACCGCCGGCTTCGGCTGGTCGTGCTTCGGCATCTCGATCGCCGCCTTCGTCAAGTCGATCGACAACTTCGGCTACATCACCAGTGCCGTCATCACGCCGCTGTTCCTCGTCGCCGGAACCTTCTTCCCGATCGACCAGCTGCCCGAGTGGGCCCAGGTCCTCGCCCAGGTCAACCCGCTCTACCACTGCGTCGAGCTCGTCCGCCACGCCGCGTTCGGCTTCGAGGGCTGGGCCGACGTCTGGAACTTCGCCTACCTCGTCGGCTTCGGCCTGATCATGTGGCGCGTCGCCATCTTCGGGATGACGCGCAAGCTCGTCAACTAGCTAGCTGAGTGCCACGCCGGTAGTCGCGGGCTGATCAGATCCCCAGCCAGGGCCACCAGTTCGCGCACGGCCTCGGACGCGCCGTCGGAGCCCGTGACCTCCAGCCCGTTGATCGCGAGTACCGCGTCGCAAGCCGCGACCGCGGCATTGTGCAGAAGCACCTGGCGACCCTCGGGTGAGATCGGCTCGGCCTGCCCGTCCGAGAGGAAGCGTCGAGCCTGGTCCAAGAACTCGAGTGCGGCCCACGGATCCTCACCTCGACGCTCCACCTGGGCCCGCGGGGCCATCATCGCGCGAAAAGGAATCTCATCTCTAGATCGGCGTGCCGCCGGAGCCGAGCAGGGCCGAGGTGAGGGCGGCGGCGACGAGCAGCAGGACGGAGGGGACGAGTAGGAGGGCGACGACGAGCTGGATCTTGGGGCCGGCGCGGGCGGCGTCCTCCTGGACGCGGCGGCGCAGCGAGAGGCGGGCGTCGCGGGCCTGGCCGGCGAGGGTGGAGCCGAGCGGAGCGCCGTGGCGGCGGGCGCGATCGAGCGCCGCGACCAGGGTGCGGACCTCGGGCAGCGGCAGCCGGCCCCGCATCCGCTCGAGCGCGTCGGCGAGCGGGACGCCCAGCTCGACCTCGCGGCCGACGGCGCGCCACTCGACCGCCAGCGGTCCGTCCGAGCGTGCGCCGACGGCGGCAAGCGCGACCGGCAGCGCCGCCCCGGCGTCGACCGTCACGCGCAGCAGCTCGAGCATCTCGGGCAGCGCCCGCCGGGCGGCCACCGCGCGGGCAGCCGCCTGGCGGGCGAGCCAGAGGTCGGGCGCGAGGAATCCCGCCACCGGCGCCGCCACCACGATCAGGAGCCCGAGCCGTCCGGGCGCCACCGCGCCAAGCATCGCGCCGGGCAGCGCCGCGACCGCGACCCCAGCCAGCTTCGCCGCCATCAGCTCGCGCGGCTCGATCCCGCCGGGCCGCCCCGCCGCCTCGATCCGCCGCTCCAGGTCGGCCGGCGCGGCACGCCGGGCGGCGGCGCCACCGAGCCGGGCAAGCGCCCGGATCGCCGCCGAGCCGCGTCCGCGACCGCGTCGCGCCTTCGCCCGCCCGGTGCCAACGGCGCGGATCGGCAACCGCGGGAGCCCCGGCAGCAGCGCCGCCGCGCCAAACACGGCGAGCGCACCGGCGGCGAATCCGAGCAGCGTCGCGATCACCACCCCACCCGCCCCAACTTGCGAATCAGGAACGCGGCGGCGACCTGCATCGCCACCGCCAGGCCGACCAGCCAGGCGGTCAGGAACGAGCCGAGCAGGCCGCCGACGAAGCCGGGGCTGGCCAGCTCGGCGAGCGCGGCGCCGCCGAGCGGCAGCAGCACGACGACCAGGCCGGTGAAGCGCGCCTGGGCGGTCGCGGCGCGGACCTCGTCATCGAGCCGCGCCTGGTCGGCGAAGCCCTCGGCGCACTCGCGCAGCAGCCGCGCGAGGTCGCCGCCGGCGCCGTGCTGGACCAGGCAGGCCGCGACGATCACGCCGAGCCGCCGCGATCCGCTGCGCACACGCAGGCTCGCGAGCGCGTCGTCGGTCCGCGCGCCCGCCGCCAGCTCGGCCGCCGCCCGACGCAGCTCGTGGCCGATCTGCCCGTCGAGCGCCGGCGCGCACTCGGAGATCGCCCCGCGCAGCGAGTGGCCCGCGCCGAGCGCATCGGCGAGCGCGATCGCGACGTCGCCCGCGCCGGCGTCGACGCGCCGCCGGTAGTGCTCGCGCCGCGCGCGCAGCAGCCGCGCGACGCTCCACGGCCCCGCCGCGCCGAGCGCGATCCCGACCAGCGGCCCGGCGACGACCCAGCCGACCGCCAGCGCCGCGGCCGCACCGGCCGCCAACAGCCGCCGCCGCTCGACGGTCTCCGGATCTCTCCCCTCCCGACCGGCGCGCACCACTGCGTCGACCAGCGCCACCGCCCGCCGCAGCGCCTCCGGCGCCCGCTCACGCACCGCCGGCACCAGCGCCCGCAGCAGCTCGGCGGTGCCGTAGACCGCCAGCGCGGACGCGGCGCCGGCCGCCAGCGCCGCCGTCACCGCCAGCTCTCCCCGCCATCGCCCGGCACCCGAGCGGTCGCCAGGCGCGCGGCGAGGCGGCCCGGGCCGATCTCGCGCACCACGCCGCGCTCGGCCACCACGCGCACCTCGGCCCCGCCCCCGCCCGGCGCCACCTCGGCGATCGCCTCGACCACGCGCGAGCCGTCCGGCCGCCGCGCCTGGTGGACCACCAGCTCGACCGCGCGGGCCACCTGGTCGCGGACGACCGCGTGCGGCAGGCCGACGCCGGCCATCAGCGCCAGCGTCTCGAGCCGCGCGCAGCGCGTCGGCGGGCGAGTTGGCGTGGATCGTCGACAGCGAGCCGTCGTGGCCGGTGTTGAGCGCCTGGAGCAGGTCGAGCGCCTCGCCGCCACGGACCTCGCCGACGACGATCCGGTCCGGCCGCATCCGCAGCGCGTTGCGCACCAGCGCGCGGATCGTCACCTCGCCGCGGCCGTCCAGGCTCGGCGGGCGCGACTCCAACCGCACGACGTGCGCCTGGCGCAGCCGCAGCTCGGCGGCGTCCTCGATCGTCACGATCCGCTCGCCGTCCGGGATCGCACCCGACAGCGCGTTCAGAGTCGTCGTCTTGCCCGAGCCGGTGCCGCCGCTGACGAGGATCGACGTCGCGCGCCGCCACGCAGCGGGCCAGCAGCTCGCCTCCCCGTCGGACAGCGTGCCCGCGCGCGACGAGCTCGTCGAGCGACAGCCCGCCCGGCCGGAAGCGCCGGATCGTCAGGCACGGCCCCGACGAGCGAGAGCGGCGGGATCACCACGTTGACGCGCGAGCCGTCGGCCAGCCGCGCGTCGCAGAGCGGCGACGCCTCGTCGACGCGGCGGCCGAGCGGCGCGAGGATCCGCTCGATCGCGTGGCGCAGCTCGCGCCTCGGAGGCGAAGCGCACGCCAGTCGGCTCGACCCGGCCGCCGCGCTCGACGTAGACGGCGTCGGGGCCGTTGACCATCACCTCGTCGACGGCGGGGTCGGCGAGCAGCGGCTCGAGCGGGCCGAGCCCGGTCGCGGCGCGCAGGCACCCGCTCGGTCAGCGCCGCTCGCTCGGCTTCCGAGCAGCGCGGCCGCCTCGCGCTCGACCAGCGCCGCGATCTCGGCGGCGACGTCAGCGCCGCCGTCGCCGCGCCGCGCGCGCTCGATCAGCCGCTCGCGCAGCGCGTTCGCCAGCTCCTCGATCGCCTCCATCGGTCACATAGGGGCGGCGGAGCGGAATTCGCCCCCCTCTCGTGCTCGGACCTCTTGACGGATAAGGTCGTATCCGTAATGGAGGGCTCGCACGACCTCGTGAGGAAGATGTGGACCGACTACCGCGAGGGCGGTGTCGAGCGCGCGCTGCCGCTATTGCATCCCGAGGTCGAGTTCGTGTCGGTCGACGGCGGCACCCATCACGGCCACGACGGCGTGCGGAGATTCTTCAAGGCGTTCGCGGACCAGGGCCAGACCTTCGAGGCCTCGCCCTACAGCTTCGAAGGCCAGGGCGACGCGGTGCTGGTCGCCGGCCACCGGCGGATCCACTCGGCCGAGGGAACCTCGGGCGCCTACCTCTACTTCGTCCACGTGATCCGCGACGCGACGATCACGCGCCTGAGCGCACACGCCACGCGCGAAGCCGCGCTGGCCGACCTGCGCCGCCACGAGCAGCCGCCCGAGACGGCCGCCAGCGACTGAACTGACGGCCTAAGCGGTAGCCCGAGCGCCGCAGGCGGGCCACGGCGCGACGCCGCTGCGCCGGTAGAGCCGCAGCGCCATCCGGTCCTGATGCGCCTCGGAGGCCTCCGCGGGATCGTCGCCACGCCCGCCGACGCCCTTCCATGTCTCGCGCGAGAACTGGAACTTGCCGCGGTAGAGGCCGTTCGAGGAGACCGCGCGGGGATCGCCCCCGGACTCGCACTCGGCGATCTCGCGCAGCACTCGCGGAAGCTTGACGTCGCTGTCCCCGCCGTCGTCGGCGGCCGGGGCCTTCGCCGGCGGATGGCGCACGTCCGCGGCGCTGAAGCGCGCCAGACCGAGCTTGGCGCGCGTCATCGGGCCGACGATGCCGTCGGCGGTGAGGCCGTTGCGGCGCTGGAAGCGCTTGACCGCACGGTGGGTCCGCGGACCGAAGACACCGTCGGCGGAGGCGCCGAGCTTGCGCTGCAGCTTGCGCACCGCGCGGCCGCGGTCTCCCTTGCGCAGCGTGACCTCGGTCGCGGCGGCGGCGGCGCCGGCGGCGCCGATGCTCGGGTCGTCGGCGAGCGCCGGAGCGGTCCCGAAGGCGGCGCTGGACAGCGCGATGACGGCGAACAGGGGTACTGCGACGATGCGGCGCAACTGACGTCTCCTCTTTCCGGCGCCTACGAGGTGAGCTGACGGGCTCGCGCTGGAAAGTGCGCTACGCCGCACGCTGGCGGCGATTCGCCCCGGGGGTCAGGCCGGAAAGGCCGGACCCCAGTGGTTCCCCCGTTCCCCGCCACCTGGGCGGCGGAGACTCGGCTGTGGTCGATTCGAAGTAGAAAAGTGAAGCAGATCGAGCGGCGGCATGTCGCCAAAAGGCTGCGTCAGCGACGCTTCGCCATCCGGCCCGGCAGGTGCAGCAGGACGCGAACGCCCTCGACCCCGGGGGCGGTTGCTGCCGCCTTCTCGAGCTGGCGGATCGCCTCCGGGCTGTCCACCCGGCCGCGCAGGACGACCATCCGGCCGGCCACCTCGACGTCTACGTTGCCGCCGGCGTCGGCGAGCGGGCCGGCGAGCGCGTCGCGCACCGTCCGCTCGAGATCGGTCTCGGCGGCCGTCGGCGGCTCGGGCTCGACCGGCGGCGGCTTCGACTCCGTCGCGACCGGCAGCTCGGGCTCGACCGGCGGCGTCGGAACGGGCGACGGGTCGGGGACCGGCGTCGGGCTCGGCTGCGGCTCCGGGGTCGGCTCGGGCGCGGGGATCGGGTCCGGCACCGGGCTCGGCGGCGCCGGCGCGGGTGGCGCGGGCTGCGGCGGCGCGGAGACCGGCTTCGGCGGACCCGAGTCGAGATGCAGCTTGCGCCGCTCGCTCACCCGCCGCCGCACGATCACGGCGGCGCCGGCGGCGCCGGCAGCCCCCGCCACCATCAGCGGCGCGGCCCTACGGACGATCTCGCGCGAGAGGAATCCCATGACTCCTCTCGCACGATATCCATTCCGCCCGCTCTCGAATCAGTGGGCGGCCTCCACCCCGTTCCGAACCGGCTCGAGCGCGACGTCGAGCACCTCGCCGATCGTCATCACCGGGTGGAACGTCATCTGCTCGCGCACGTCCTCGGGCACGTCGTCGAGGTCGCCGCGGTTGCGCTCGGGCAGGATCACGTCGGTCAGCCCGGCCGCGTGCGCGGCGAGCACCTTCTGCTTGAGCCCGCCGATCGGCAGCACGCGGCCCTGCAGCGTGACCTCGCCGGTCATCCCGACCGTGTGCCGGACCGGGCGGCCGGTCAGCAGCGACGCCAGCGCCGTCGTCATCGTGATGCCGGCGCTCGGGCCGTCCTTCGGGATCGCGCCCGCGGGCACGTGGACGTGGAACTCGCGCTCGTCGAACGCGTCCTCGTCGATGCCGAGCTCGTCGGCGTGGCCGCGCACGTAGGAGAGCGCGATCCGCGCGGACTCCTTCATCACGTCGCCGAGCTGGCCGGTCAGCACGAGGCCGCCCTTGCCCTTGCATCCGCGGTCGCCTCGACGAACAGCACGTCGCCGCCGGCGCCGGTCACCGCCAGGCCGGTCGCCACGCCCGGCACCGCCGTGCGCTCCGCCGCCTCCTGGAAGAACCTTCTGGCGCCCGAGCGCGTCGCGGACCGCGTCGAGGTCGACCGCGACCGGCGCGCTCGACCTTGCCCGACGCGATCTTCGTCGCGGTCTTGCGCAGCAGCGTGCCGAGCTCGCGCTCGAGCTGGCGCACGCCCGCCTCGCGGGTGTACTCGGTCGACGACCGTCTGCAGCATCGTCGTCGGCGATCGTCGACCTCGTCCTCGCGCAGGCCGTTGCGCTCGCGCTGGCGCGGCCACAGGTAGTCGCGGGCGATCGCCAGCTTCTCGTCGGTCGTGTAGCCGTCGAAGCGGATGACCTCCATGCGGTCGAGCAGCGGGCCGGGGATCGTCTCGGCGACGTTCGCCGTGGCGATGAACAGGACCTGCGACAGGTCGAGCTCGACGTCGAGGTAGTGGTCGCGGAACGAGTGGTTCTGCGCCGGGTCCAGCACCTCGAGCAGCGCCGCCGACGGGTCGCCGCGCCAGTCGGCGCCGACCTTGTCGACCTCGTCGAGCATGATCACCGGGTTCATCGTCCCGGCGTCGCGCAGGGCGCGGACCAGCCGTCCCGGCAGCGCGCCGATGTAGGTGCGGCGGTGGCCGCGGATCTCGGCCTCGTCGCGGACGCCGCCGAGCGACATGCGGACGAACTCGCGTCCGGTCGCGCGGGCGATCGACTCGCCGATCGAGGTCTTGCCGGTGCCGGGAGGGCCGATCAGGGTCAGGATCGCGCCCCGCCGCGCTTGCGTCGGCCGTCGCGACGCGTCGCCAGGCCGCGCTCGCGGCGCAGCTTGCGCACCGCGATGTACTCGGTGATCCGGTCCTTGACGTCCTCGAGGCCGGCGTGGTCGGCGTCGAGCACCTCGCGCGCGTGCGACGGGTCGAGCCGCTCCTCGGAGCGCTCGCTCCACGGCACGGCGATCAGCCAGTCGAGGTAGGTGCGGATCATCGAGGCCTCGCCGCGACTGCTCGCCCATGCGCTCGAGCCGCGCCAGCTCCTTCTCGGCCTGCTCGCGGACGGCGTCCGGCATGCCGGCGTCCTCGATCTTCGTGCGGTACTCGTCGACGACCGAGCCGTCGTCCTCGCCGAGCTCCTTGCGGATCGACTCCATCTGCTTGCGCAGGAAGTACTCGCGCTGCTGCTTCTCGGCGCCGGACTCGACGTCGTCGCGGATGCGCTTGCGCACCTGCAGCTCGGCCAGCCGCTCGCGCTGGAGCGTCACGGCCAGCTCGAGGCGCTCGGTGACGTCGAGCGTCGCCAGCAGCTCGACCTTCTGCTCGAAGGTGAGGTCGGGCGCGTAGCCGGCGGTGTCGGCCAGCGCGCCGGGCTCGGTGATCGAGCGCAGGAACGCGCGCGATCCGGCCGTCGTCGCCGCGCAGCTCGAGGATCTCCTCGACGACCGCGCGGTACTCGCGCTCGAGCTCGCGCGTGCGCGCCGTCGACGGGCTCGTCGTCGGGGTGCTCCTCGACCTCGACGCGCAGGTCGCCCGCCGGGGTCGGTGTGGGCCGCGCCGGCGACGCCGCGGTGCAGGCCCTCGAGCGCGACGGCGTGGCCGCCGCCGGGCAGGCGGACGTGCTCGACGACCTCGGCGATCGTGCCGACGGTGGCGAACTCGCCGTCGCTCGCGCGGGACGAGCAGCACGCGCTCCTCGTCGCCGACGTCGACGGCGAGGGTGAGGTCATCGTTCGGGAAGACGACGGTGTCGTCGAGCGGGACCAACAGCAGGGTCTGCTTCTCCGTCTCCATGCGCTCAGCTCCAGAGTGGACTTACGATTGATAAGTAGTGTAGCGGGTCGGGTGCGGGTGGTCAACGCCCGCATAAGACAAGTTGATACACATCGACTTAGATCCTAGCGACGACGCCGCATTCCCGCCAGCTTTTCGCCCCGGCGGATCGCGGTTCGTCCGCCGCGACGGCGATGCTCTGCCGCGCGATGCCTGCCGACGAGCGCTCCCCCGCCCGCGACGCCGCCTCAGCCGCGGCCGTCGAGCTGATCGAGCCGGGCGCCACGATCGGCCTCGGGTCCGGCCGGGCGGTCTGGCGAGTCGTCGACCGGATCGCCGAGCGCTGGCCGGACGGACCGCCGCTGCGCGCCGTCGTCGCATCCGAGCTGACCCACGCCCGCGCGCGCGAGGCGGGGATCGAGGTCGTCGAGCTGGACGGGACGTTCGGGCTCGACCTGGCGATCGACGGCGCCGACGAGCTCGATCGCGAGCTGCGCCTGATCAAGGGCGGCGGCGGCGCGCTGCTGCGCGAGAAGATCGTGGTCGCCGCCGCGCGCCGCTTCGTCGTCGTCGCCGAGACCGGCAAGCTGGTCGAGCGGCTGGGATCCGGCTTCCGCCTGCCGGTCGAGGTCGCCCGCTTCGCCTGGCGCGACACCGCGCGCCGGCTCGCCGAGGTGCTGCCCGACCCCGAGCTGCGCACCGCCGGCGACTCCGCCTTCCAGACCGACGAGGGTCATCACATCCTCGACTGCCCGATCCCCCCGGGGACCGACCTCGACGCCCTCGCCGACCGCCTCCGCCGCGTGCCCGGCGTGCTCGAGCACGGCCTCTTCGCCGGCATGACCGAGCGCGCGCTGCTCGGGACGCCGGAGGGCACCGTCGAGGAGCTCACCGCCCGCTGACCGCGGACGGAGGGGTCGTCAGAGGTCGTTGGCGCCGACGGTGGCGCGGCCGACGCGGCGACGGTCGCCGGCGGGGCGCGGGAGCAGCCGGATCTCCCGCGCGTAGCTCTGGGCGGCGGTGAGGTAGACGGCCTGGCGGAGCGTGGCGCGCAAGGTGGCGACGGCGGAGGGCGCGGCCGCCGCGGCCGCGTCGCCGTCGAGAGGGATCTCGCCACCGCCGCCGCCCGCGACGAGCGCGAGCAGCTCGACGTCCTCGAGCGCGACGAAGGCGCTGCCCGGGCCGTCGCCGGGGTCGGTCGCGACCAGCACGTCGACCCGTGTGCCGGGCGCGGCCGTCTCGACCAGCGCGGCCCCGCCGGCCACTGTGACCTCGACGGCGCGCTCGCCGGTCCGCAGGGCGCCCGGCTCGCCAGCTTCGCTGGTCGTCCCGACGACGCCCGCGGTGATCGGGCTGCCGGCGGCGACGGGCCCGGCCGTGCGCAGGCCGACCGCCTGCTCGGGCGTCGTCGGCGCGTCGGGCGGGGCGAAGCTTTGCGGGACCTGGCTGACCCGCAGGTCGCCACGGCCCAGCTCAGCGCCCGCCTCCAGGTCGCGCGCCGCAACGACGACCGGGACCGGCGCGCCGACCCGACTCTCGACCGCGCCAATCCTGTCCCCCACCTCCGACGCGGCCAGCGCGCCGCAAGCGAGCGCGAGCGCCAGCAGGACGCCCCCGCGACGGCGACGCGCGCGGGCGCTCACGCCGCCTCCTCGTCGCGGTCGGCGAAGTCCGGCTCGGTCGCGGTGACCATGAGCGGCGCCGCCCCAGGGTCACGCTCGGCCAGCGGCAGCTCGATCGCCGCCACGGTGCCACGGCGCCCCGTCTCCAACTCCAGCGTCCCTCCCGCCTCGCGCACCGCGCGCTCGGCGATCCGCAGCCCGCGCCCGCGGTCCGCCTCGCTGACGCCCCGGCGCCCCGGCCGCGTCGCCGGCCCGCCATCACGCACCTCGACCCGCACCGCGCGCGGCCCCCTGCGCACCGCGGCGATCTCGATCGAACCGCTGCCGTGCTCGGTCGCGTTGGCCAAGAGGTTGCCGAGCGCCTGCGCGAGCCGCCCACGGTCGGCGACGACGCGCACCGACCCGGCCTCCCAGCGCACGACGATGTCGCGTCCATGCTCCAGGGCCGAGGCCCGCCAGCCGGCCGCGACACCCTCGACCATCCGCTCGAGCGCAACCGTCCGCGGTAGCGCCGCCGCGCGGCGACCGGCGCGCGCCGCGTCGAGGTCGGCCAGCCCGGTGCGCATCCGCTCCAGCTCCGCCTCGAGCCGCGGCACCAGCCGCGACCCACCGGGCTCGCGCCGCAGCGCGGCCACCGCGTAGACGAGCGCCGCCACCGGGCCGCGCAGCTCGTGCGCCGCGTCGCCGACCAGCTCCAGCCGCCGTCGCAGCCGCAGCACCGCGAGCGCCAGCCCGGCCGCCAGGATCCATCCGAGCAGCGCCATCGCTAGAGCGGGTCCGTGAGCCGGTAGCCGATGCCGCGCACGTTGATGACCCAGCTGCGCTCCGAGACCGCGTCGAGCTTGCGCCGCAGCCGGCAGGCGTGGGCGTCGACCGAGCGGGTCCGCGCCGGCGCGAGATACCCCCACACGTCACGCAGCAGCTCGTCCTTGGTGTGGACCACCTCGGGCCGCTGGGCCAGCCTGTGGAGCAGCGCGAACTCCATCGCCGACGTCTTCACGGGGATCCCGTCCACGCGGACCGTGCGCGTCACCGGATCGAGCGACAGGCCCGCGTAGCGGATCACCCCGCGGTGGCGGCGACCGGCGCAGCGCCGCAGGACGGCGCGGATCCGCCCGTGCAGCTCGTCGTAGCCGACGGGCTTCTGGACGTGGTCGTCGGCGCCGCGGTTGAAGCTGCGGACGATGTCGGACGGGCTGCCGCGGCCGCTGACGACGATCACCGGCAGCTCGGGGTCGATACGCCCGGTCAGCCCGTCGGCGGAGCGGACGTGGTCGAGCAGGACGAGGCCGTTGCCGTCGTCGAGCGTCAGGTCGAGCAGGACCAGCGCCGGATGGCGCACCTCGATCTGGCGCAGCCCCTCGGCGGCGCCGGTCGCGACGGCTACGCGATAGCCGTCGGCGACGAGGTTGTCGGTCAGGAAGGCGGCGGTCGACTCGTCGTCCTCGACGATCAAGAGCGTTTGGTTCATGACCGATAAGGGACCGCGGGCCGACTTCGCCCCCCTCGACTTCGCTGGAGGCCAGCCGGCCCCCGGAGGGTGCAATTCACGTTGCAATCCGTCCGGCCGAGAAGGGAACGGGGCTAGGATGCCGACGCGCTCTGCGGCTGGCCCCGCCAACCGCTCGCGCTCTCTATGGACACCGCCAAACGTGGAAACTACGAGTCGGGCGCCGACTACGTGCTCGAGTACGGCGAGCTGAAGTTCACCTTCAACGAGCGTGACTTCACCGAGCGGGTCGAGCAGGCGGCGACGAAGCTCGGCTTCGTCGGCGGACCGCTCGGCGACGAGGAGCGCGAAGACCTCGTCAACCTGGCCGTCAACGGCGAGGTGACCGACGCGCACTCGCTGCTCGGCGAGCACGTCATGGACTGCTGGGGCGACCTCCACGGCCCGTCCGACCGCTCGCTCGTCCACTGGCTGCGACGGCTCGTCTTCCGCGGCGCCTGGCTCGACCAGCGCGTGCTCGAGGGCGAGCTGGAGATCGTCTTCGACGACGAGCACCACTCCTTCGGCTATGCGCAGCCGGACCGTGGCTGGGAGCTGATCGAGCTCTCGCCCGAGCCCAGCTGGAAGCGCGTCGCCTACCGGCGCTAGCCGAGCAACCCCGCCTGACTAGATGGGCCGCGGCCGCCGCGGGCGGCGGTGCTCGACGGCGTGCATGATCTCGAGCACCCGCTCCGGGTCGTCTGTGACCTCGAGCATCTCGACGTCGCTCGGCGAGATCTTGCCTTCGGCGAGCGCGCTGTCGCGCAACCAGTCGACGAGGCCGCTCCAGTAGTCGCTGCCGAACAGGACGATCGGGAAGTGGCGGATCTTCTCGGTCTGGCGCAGCGTCGCCGCCTCGAACAGCTCGTCGAGGGTCCCGAACCCGCCGGGGAAGACGACGAAGCCGCTCGAGTAGCGGACGAACATCACCTTGCGGACGAAGAAGTAGTGGAAGGTCAGGCCGATGTCGACGTGCGGGTTCGCGCCCTCCTCGTGCGGCAGCTCGATCGCCAGCCCGATCGAGGTCGCGCCGGCGTCGCGGGCGCCGCGGTTGGCGGCCTCCATGATCCCCGGGCCGCCGCCGGTGATCGCCGCGAAGCCGGCCTCCCCCATCCGGGCGGCCAGCGAGCGCGCGGCGACGTAGGACGGCTCGTCAGGCAGCGTGCGTGCCGAGCCGAAGAACGACACCGCCTTGCCGACGTGCGCGAGCGCCTCGAATCCGTCGCGCAGCTCGCCGTCGATCCGCGCGATGCGCGCGGCGTCGTCGAGCTCGGAGACGATCGTCAGCGACTCGGCCTCGAGCAGCTCCTCGTCGGTGGTGGTCGGCTTGCGCGGGTCGCGGGTCACCCCGCCAACCCTATGGACTGAGCGCGTCGCTCAGGAGAGCAAGTCGGCGCGCTGCGCTCCCGAGAGCGCCGCGTCGACCGTCGGCTCGGTGGTTCCGCCGGCCAGCACGATCCGCGTGCTGGCGACGCGCAGCTGCTCCGCGCTCTCGCCGACGGCGGCGATCACCGTCAGCGATCCGCCCTCCTCGACGCGCCGGCCAGAGCCGAACACGCGCCGCGCGATGCCGACCGGCAACGCCTCGAGCGTGTCGATCACGACGATCGCGTCGCCACCACGCTCGACGACGCGCTTGGCGCGCTCGACGGCGAGCTGAGCGGCCTGCGCCTGCTCGTCGGGAGAGCTGTCGAAGGAGCCGCCGAAGACGGGCGCCTCGGTCTCGCGGCGCCAGTCGGTGACCTCCTCGGGCCGCGCGCCGGCGAGCACGACGACCAGCTCGGGGCCGTCCGGCTGGGCGGCGAGCGTCGAGACGACTTCGCGCAGCAGACGGGTCGCGCCGGCGCCGGACGGGCCGGCGATCGCGACGCGCGAGCCCTTGCCGAACGGCACGCCGGCCAGCGAAGGCGGCGTCGCCAGGCGCTCGTGCGGATGGACGGGCGTCAGGTCACCGAACTCGGCGCGCTCGGCCGGCGGTTCGGCGGGACCGCCGTTGACGGTCTCGACACGCACCAGCGACGGGTAGCGCTCGTTGCGGCGCGCGGGGCGCACCGGGCCGGCGATCTCGTCGCCGGGGCGCAGCTCGCAGCGGCGGATCTGGGCCGGCGAGACGTAGACGTCGGCGCCGTCGGCGACGCGCAGGAAGCCGCTGCCGTTTGGCAGCACGTCGAGCACGCCCGCGACCGGCTCGCGCTCCTCGTCGTCGTCCTCGACCGCGGGCTCGGGCTGCTCCGCCTCGGCCTCCGGCTCGTCGTCGACCTCGCCCTCGGGCTCCTCGGCCTCCGGCTCGTCCTCGATCTCGCCGCGGCTGCGACCGCGTCCACGCCGTCCGCGTCCGCGACCGCGCTTCGGGCGCTCGGCGGGAGCGTCGTCGCCGTCGCCGTTGCTCTCCGCGGAGCCGCCGCCCTGGACGTCGAGGATCGCCACGACGAGGTCCTCACGGCGCAGCGCGCGGTAGCCCTCGATCCCCAGCTCGGAGGCGATGGCGTGAAGGTCGGCGAGCGGGCTGTCTTCCAGCTCCTTGCGCTGCAGGACTGACACTGAGGTTGCTCCTCGGATCGGTTGGCGAGCGGGCAAGGCTACCGGCTGGAGCCGCTAAACCGGCGTGGACTCGCGCCGCAGCCGGTCGTCGAGCGGACCGGGCGGCGGCTCGGCCTCGCCGCGCAGCGCCGCGCGGACGGCGAGGAAGTCCGCGACGGCGCGGACGTCGTGGACGCGCAGCACGGCGCCGGCGACGACGCCAAGCGCCGGCTCGACCGCACCGAGCGTGCCGGCATCGCGCTCGCGCGGCGGGCGGCCGACGATCGCGCCGACGAAGTCCTTGCGCGAGATCGCCAGCAGCAGCGGGCGCCCAAGCGGATCGAGCTCCGGCAGCCGGCGCAGCAGCGCGACCGACTCGACGGGCGTCTTGGCCAGGTCGAAGCCGGGGTCGAGCAGCAGCTGCTCCTCCCCCACGCCCAGCGCGCGTGCGGCGGCGGCGCGCTCGGAGAGCAGCTCGACGACGTCGGCGACGACGTCGTCGTAGTCGGGGAATGCCTTCGTCTTCGGCGCGGCGCGCGTGTGGGTGACCACGAGCCCGGCGCCGGTCGCCGCGCAGGCGTCGGCGACCTCGGGGTCGCTGAGCGCGCTGACGTCGTTGATCAGCACCGCCCCGGCGTCGAGCGCGGCGCGCGCGACCGGCGCCCGCCAGGTGTCGACCGAGACCGCGACCCCCTCGCCGGCGAGCCGCTCGCACGAGCGGGACGACGCGTGCCGCCTCCTCGTCGACCGATACCGCCGCGCGATCGGTGCGGCCGGACTCGCCGCCGACGTCGACGATCGCCGCGCCGTCCGCGACCAGCTCGAGCGCGCGCGCCAGCAGGGTGTCGAGCGACTTGGCGCCCTGGACGTCTGAGAACGAGTCCGGGGTCGCGTTGACGATCCCCATCAGGGCGGGCGCCCCCGCCGGCAGCTCCAGCTCGCGGTCGCGCAGCCGCAGCGTCACGCCGGCTCCGGCGCGACGGCGCCCGGGACCAGCCCCTCGGCCGCGGCGACGGCGCGCCAGTCGTCGAGCTCGCTCGCGACGCGGGTTCCGTCCCAGCCGAGCTCGGCCGCGAGCGCGTCGGCGACCGCACGCGGGCCGGCGGCGTCGGGCGCGGTCAGGTTCGGCGCGTCGAGCAGGCCGAGCCGCGTCCGGCGCAGCAGCACGTCGGCGACGCCGCGTGCCTGCTCGTGGCGGGCGGCCCAGACCGCCTCGGCGACGAGGTCGGGCAGGTCGGGCGAGATCCGCCGGGCGAGCGCGGGGTCGGTCGCGGCGAGGTGCATCACCTCGACCGCCCCGTGGCCGTAGCGGCCGACGAGCATCTGGCGCGTCGCCTCGCCGACGCCCTCGACGTCGGGCAGCGCGGCCGGGTCGATGTCCATCCCGAGCGGGATCTCGGCCGTCCGGCAGGGCGCGTCGCGGCCCTCGCGCTCGACGATCCGGTCGACGGCCATCTTCGCCATCCGCCGCCAGGTGGTCAGCTTGCCGCCGGTGATCGTCACCAGGCCGGAGCTGGTCTCGTAGAGCTCCGCCTTGCGCGAGATGTCGACCGACTTCTTCGGGTCGCCGGTCGAGATCAGCGGCCGCACGCCGGCGTAGGCGCCGGTCAGGTCCGAGGCCGCGATCGACGTCGCGAAGAACTCGTTGACCGCGTCGAGCAGGTAGTCGACGTCGTCGCCGGACGGCGGGACGTGGTCGAGGTCGGCGCTCTCGTAGTCGTTGTCGGTCGTGCCGATCAGCGTCCGGCCGAGCCACGGCAGGACGAAGATCGAGCGGCCGCCGCCGGCCGGGACGATCGCCCCGGCGACGACGTCGAGCAGATCGCGCGAAACCGTGATGTGGGTGCCGCGCGACGGCCGGATCGTCGGGACCTCGGCCTCGCGGTGCAGCTCCTCGGGGCGGATCCGGTCGGCCCAGACGCCGGTCGCGTTGACGACGTTGGCGGCCTTGACCTCGAACTCGCCGCCGCCGATCGCGTCGCGGCAGAGGACGCCCCCGGCGCGGCCGTCGCGCTCGACGAGGCCGGTCACCTCGACGGCGTTCGAGCAGACGGCGCCGTAGCGCTCGGCCTCGGCGAGGATCGTCAATGTCAGCCGGACGTCGTCGGTCTGGCAGTCGTAGAAGAGGTAGGCCGCGGTCGGCTCGCGCGCGGCCAGTGCCGGCAGCAGGCGCAGCGTCTCCTCGGCGTCGACGGTGCGGTGGCGGTCGGGGCTCCACGACTCCTCGTCGACTCGCCGGCGGCGCGGCTCCTCGCCACCACCGCGACGGCGCCGCCGCTCGGTCGCCATCACGTCGTACATGTTCAGTCCGACGCCGAGCACGCGGTCCGGGCCGCGGCCGTCGAAGGCGGGGATCAGCAGCGGCAGCGGGCGGACCAGGTGGGGCGCCAGGTTGACCAGCAGCTGGCGCTCGAGCAGCGCCTCGCGGACGAGGCCGAGGTCGAAGTTCTGCAGGTAGCGCAGCCCGCCGTGGACGAGCTTCGACGAGCGGCTCGACGTCCCCTCGGCGTAGTCGTGGCGCTCGACCAGCGCGACGCTGTAGCCGCGCGAGGCGGCGTCGAGCGCGACGCCCGCGCCGGTGATCCCGCCGCCGATCACGACGACGTCGAACTCGTCGCGCTCCAGCGTCGCGAGGGCGTCGGCTCGCGCCCGCATATCACGGCCTCCCGCGACAGAGGCCGCTGTCCTGGTGAGCCTCGCGTGACGGCGTCATACCGGCCGATCCTAACCGACGTAGCGCCAGTCCTCACCAGCCGAGAGGCGGCGAGTCCGGCGCGGTCATGGCTGCCGAGGCCGGCAGTCCACCATGGTCTATAAGACTTCGGGCGCTAACAACTGGTGGGGTGCCGACGTCGGCAGTCACGGTGGCCGATATGGCTGCCGGCCTCAGCAGTCATGGCTGTACCATGGCTGCCGATGTCGTCAGTCACGAGAGGCACTGTCCTGGTGGGCCAAGGGTGACGACTCGTCGGCCTGTCGCCTCGTCGGCGTCCGTCCCTCTTGGCCGCGAGCGTATGCGAGCGGGAGTTTGGGCGATGAGTCGATTCTCCACCCAGGAGCCTGGTCTGTCCTGGTGGGCCTCAGAGGACCGGCCGCGCCCGCATTCTCCCCGAGCCACGCCGATATTTAGGGAGGCCGCAGCGCGGTCGTGCCCGCAGTCTTCGAGCCTCGCACCTGGATATACACGAGGCCCAACTTCGCCGACACCGCAAGGTGGACGGCGGCGGCCGACTCTTCGCCGAGTCCGCCGGAGGGTGTGGTGCCCTCGCAGCATCTCGTGTCCGGAGTCCAGGCTGGACGCGCCGCTCGCTCTGCCTCGTCCGTCGCCGCATCGGCGGACGGGGCCGAGTGGGCCATTCGGCAATACCTATGCGGAGGTAGACAGTGCAGGTAGCACACAGATCCTGGTCGGCTGACCAGAGAGAGCTAGGCGCGAGGCTGCAACTCAGCCAGGCGCGCTTGACCGAGCATTACTTCGGCGCCAAGGACCCACGCACCTACAAGGCGTGGGCGGCATGCGTAGCCCTGACTGCCGGCTATGGCAAGGTCAGCGACGTCGTACACGTCAGCACTATCGAGAAGCTCGCGGGCCTAGCCGAGGGCAAGGGCTCCAAGCCTCTGCGCGAGCTGCACGACAAGGGCGTGATCGTCTGGGACAAGCAGGCTGGCCAACGAACGCCGGGCACGCTATCCCTGCCTCCGCTGCCTGCCGAGGACGACGGCGATCGGCAGGAGCGCCCAGTGGACGACCCCCCGGCAGCCCCTACCCAGCCCGCGCCCGACCCTGTGCAGGAGGGCCAACGTGCCGAGACGGCGGAGGAGTTCATGGACCGGGTCGCTGCCAAGGCCAAGAGGCAGCGCGACCTAGACGAGGCCGAGCGCCTATTCGGCAACGGCCCGACGTCCGACGAGACGGACAAGGAGCGGCACGGCATGAAGGACCGCCGCCGTCGCTAGACAACTTCAGCGCCAACGCAGCCTCTAGAGGCATCAGACGTTGAGCGTGACCGAGCTGCGCTATCGGCGGTCTCCGGCTCGGTCGAACTTGCAGGCGCTCGCTGGCAGGCACCAGCTGAGCGCCGCACCTGGCTGTGGAGGGCGCTGCTCACTAGGCGTCCGTCCTCTGCGGCCAGGCCACCTTGACAGCGGCAGACGAGCCGCTGAACGGTCGCCACACCGATACCTGGCACGAGACGGAGGAGTCTCACATGAGCGGAACCGACACCGGTACCGAGCAGTTCCACGACCTCGCGAACAAGTTCCTCGGGGAGTCCGCAATCGGTCAAGCCTCGACGCCTGTGGCTGATGCCTACGAGGATGCAGCCGGGGCCGTCAAGGCACTCCTGGAGACTGCCGAGTTGGCCGAGACGAAGCTCACCGAGCACCACGCCAAGCGCGACCTGATCCCCGTGGAGGGCTGGCACCGCCAGCGCCGTGAGTTCCTGGCCGACGCCGACGACCTCGGCAAGTCCGCCCAGCGCAACTTCAAGCAGGCGCGTGCCCAGGCTGAGGCAGCCATCCTCCAGGAGGCCTTCCCCAAGGTCGGCACCGACCGTGAGGCTCTGGCCCGCCAGGAGTACCTGCACGCCGTGGGCAAGGCTGAGGGCGACCGTGTCCCGGCTCGCCTGGTCGGCCTCGCCAAGAACGGCTCTCCCGAGGTCCAGGCCGTGCTGGGCACGAGCTTCGCCAAGACGGACCTCCTGGCTCGCGGAGTGGCCAACGTGGACAATGTGCTGACGGATGCCCGTCGCGTGGCTGCTGCCACTGGTAGCACCCCCGAGGGAGTCAAGGCCTCCGAGAGCCTGGCGAAGCTGGCGACTCTCGACAAGGCCGTCACCGCTGCCAACAGCGCCTTCTCGCACTCCCTGAAGGTCTGATGTCGGCGGCTCTGAAGGCGACGGCTGAGGCTCTGGCGGGCTTCAGCGGTCGGTCGTCAGAACTCTGGCAGCGGAGGGCTTACGAGGCCGTCCGGAACGAGGGACCAGTCGCCGGACTGATCGACCGAATGCAGTCCTACCTGGAGGATCGCCTGAAGGTGGCCAACGAGCGCGAGGCCCTGAGCATCCGAATCCAGGCCTTCCGGACAGACCCAGGTGTCCCCGACGATCAGACGGACCCCTGGCGGGAGCGGATCAGGCAGGCCGGCGGACTGACACAGGAGCATGTGCAGGAACTTGGATACACCGACCTGGCCGACTTCCGCAGGCAGGCGGGAAGACCTGCCGGGCCGATCAGGAGGTAGCCCACGGCCGCGCCGCGCCTGTCCTCACTACCAGTAGGTAGTAGCCCACCACGGGCCGCGTCCCTCCTCCCCTACGGTGCGCTACCTGCCTAGGTCCAGCACCATCCTCGTAGTCGGGCCTCGACGCCCAGACCGCGAGCCGCGAGGCCAACAGCCCTGCCCGCTGTGTGGCCTGCACGGGCACCCGACCTCCTACTGCCAGGGTGAGCAGTAGGGAGGTCAGGTGTCTCCACTTGGACGCGACAACGGCCGCTCGACGCTGCACGCGATCGCGCCCGAGGCCTTCCAGCGAGCAGGCCCACCAGGCAGACCGAACAAGCGGTGAGAGTCGGCCTGGTGCGAGGCTTCGGAGCACGGATCGCGACCGTCACGGGCACGCGAGTTCGGCTGTCGCAGGAAGGTGCCAGCTACCGGAGTCAGGCACACAGCAGACAGGCCACGACTGAGGCTCGCCAGTCAGTGCCCGAGAGCTTCAGCGGATCGCAGGCACCCGAGGCAGCCGCACCGGCCCGACGCGTTGCCAGAGGCATCACCTAAACGGCCGCGCGCCGCGTCCCTCCACTCCCTCCCCAGGGAGGTGGCACCGGCCGCACCTAGCCCACCTAGGCATGGTGCTGGTGGTGGGAGACGAGCGCCCGCCGCGCCCCGCGTCCGCAGGCCTGGGTGGGGAGGGACCAGCGGATATGACCGGTACGCAGGGTCCGCGAGGGTTAGCCGCCACGACTTTGCGTGGCAGCCCAGCTTACGTAATAGGAGGCCGCATGAGTGCCAACCGGAAGCCCTGCGCTGCACGCACTCGTTCCCTGCGCGAGTGGCTGCTAAGTCCCGAGGCCGGGTTCGGAGGAGACGGGACTTCGGTCCCTTGCGCACGCTGCAAGGCGACTCTCCACCACCCCACCGTGGACCGCTACCCGATCGCCGGGTGTGACGGAGGTCGTTACCGGAGAGACAATGCCCGTCCCTTGTGCCGAGGCTGCCAGCTGATCACCGCTGGCGAGAGCATGTTGGGCTGGGACGGAGACACACAGAGAGATCGGACCAGACCATGAGTACGACGCAGACCGCAGGAGAACGCCTCCGAGAGCGCATCGACGCAGACCTCCTAGCGGAGGGTCTAGAGCTGTCGGGCGTCGAGGAGGAGCTAGTAGACAAGGCCGTCGCCACGGCCGACCGCATCGAGGACTTGGAGGCGGTCGTAGAGGAGAACGGCTCCACGACGAAGGGCACCCGTGGCCTGATCGTCTCCCCGGCCATCACCGAGATCCGGCACCAGTCGGCACTCCTGAAGTCTCTCTTGGGAGGCCTCCGGCTCGGAGAGGACGTGGCAGCCGCCAAGCTCAGCAAGTCGAAGTCAGCGGCCGGTCGTGCTGGTGCGGCTAAGAAGTGGGCCGGCAGGGGTGGCAGCCACGTCGCCCAGCCCGACAAGGCCGAGGGTCCAGCCCCCGCGCCGCGTGTCCTCCCCGAGGCTATCTAGATGCCTGGCGAGCAGACCTACCACACCGTCGTCCACTACGAGGACGGCACCGACCGCCTGATCTACACATCCACGGCCGGCGGTCCAGGGTCCATCGCTCCCTGGGTGAAGGACACGGACCCACGCGCCGACGAGATCGTGAACATCGAGTCCACGCTCTGCTCGGATGGCCGTTGACAGACGACGAGTTGGACCACGCCCTCCTGTACTACTCCGACCGGGAGGCTTGGCAGGCCGCTGAGAACGCCAAGCTCGAGTACGTCGCCGAGGCCGACGATCTGGACGAGATCGCCGCAGTCATGCAGGAGGACGCGGTCGGGGCTAACCACGGCCGCGCCTCCACCCAGCTGTTCTACGAGAGCCGACCTGATCGAGACGGATTCGCAGCGCCTCCGTCCCGCCGGAGCCTGAACACTGAGACGCGCGAGGCTGTCGCCCTCGTCACTCGGGAGGTTGGCTACCGCACCATCCAGGGTGGCCAGTTGGCCGCGAGCGGCATGACGACCGACAACATGCCCGGCAGCGTCCCGGTACTCACCGACAAGGAGTGGGGCGCTCTGGACCCCGAAGCTCTGCGCACGGCTACGTTGCAGCGTCTCGGTATCACGCCAGAGGATTGGGAGACGGCGATCAGGCCTGGATTCAACCAGTACCCAGAGGTAAGGGCCGTGCGAGCGCGTGTGGACGAGGCCCTGCTGTCCTGGGCCGAAGGCAGAGGCAAGCGGACCATCATCCTCAGTCGGGCGCTCGGGATGGACCGTGGCAGCATCCGACGCCGCCTGAGCAACGCACGGAAGCGCCGAGCGGAGGCCACCATCGCCGCCGCTGCCTAAACTCACCGACATCGGCAGCACCCAGACCCTCGACGGCCCTGCCGCTGTCGAGGGTCTAACTGAAGATGCAGACGGGCGCTGCTGGAAGGCCTAGGGACCGACCCGCCGATTGGAGGGTGGCGAGTCGGTCCCAGTGCGGCCCAACCTGGAGGGATGGGTCGGAGACGCCAAGCTACTGATCCACCCTCACCGTGTCAATGCGCAGTAGGCCCTGGCTCGCCCGTCCTGAGCCAGGGCCTACGCAATTAGTAGCCGACAAGCTGCCAGGACGGGCGGGTCTTGCAGCCAGCCAAGACTGCCCACGCGCTGTCCGCCCCTGGGACGCCTGGGCTACTGCCCGGAGCGACGGAGGTCGGCCATCCTCTCGCGACGGTTGTCAGCCATCCCTTGGACAGTCCCCTCTAGCTGCTCGATCACCTTGGGATTGCCTCCGAAGACCGCGAAGGGGTCGAACTCTAGGAGGTCGCTAGCTTCTCGTAGCAAGGCCACGGCCTCGCTGATCTTCGCCTCTGCGCTGACCCCTGGCGTGTCTCCTGACTCTGGCTCACCCATTCCTACCACCGCCCCTCGGGCTGCACCGGCGACTCGCTCGGATGCACCAGTGGGAGGATCGCGTGCTCACCACCGCCGCCGGAAGCCTCCTCGCCGCGCACGTACTCCCCTGCCTCGGCCTCGTCAGCGAACGGCCCGATGATGGCCTCCTTGTAGGCCACCGCGTACTCCTGATCCTGCGCCATTCCTGCCTCCTATCTGTGTGATCGTCCTGGTGGGCTACATCTTGACGTGAGCCGCCCGGAAGCGACCCACGGTGCTGCTGTCTGTCGGAGACGAGGCTAGATGCCGCCGAACATCTCCGAGGCCTGCTTCGCCGTTCGGGAGGCCATCACGAACCCCTCCCCTACCCGGTGAGCCATCCCGGCGCCCACCAGGCGGTTCAGGCTGTCCTCCAAGTCCAGCGGGTTCCGGAACTCGCGCTGAAGGTCAGCGACGGCCCACAGGCCGGGATCGTTGACCAGCAGGAACTCCATGACGGTGCGGTCGGAGACGTCCTCCATCTCCGAGCAGTCGTCCGTCTGGTCGGCCATGACTACGGACCCGTCGTCCCGGTCAGCGCAACGCTGAAGGCCGCTCCGCTGCAATCCGTGTCGAGGTTGGCCGCAGCCGTCAGGGTGCCGACCCGGTTGCGGGTGTTGACCGCACCGCCACCATCGAAGACGGCACCTGACGGGCCGACGACCGCAGGGTTCGACGTGAACGTGAGGCCTGATGTGTCGCAGGCGGGCTTGTCACTGGTGATGGCGCCGGCCGTCAGGGTCAGGAGACGCAGCGAAGTGGAGGCGTCATTCTTGACGTTGGCGTACACCTCACCGGGCGTTCCAGGTACGACCAGCGTGTCGCCGGCCTGGAAGTTGGGCGTCAGAGTGAGCGCCTGAATGACAGACGTCGTGCCTGCCTTGCCGCCGGCCGATCCTCCGGCTCCCTGGTAGACGATCCACGCCGCGACGGCTGTCGCGGCCATGAGCATGGCGAGTCCGGTAGCGACGGTCGCCACCTTGCGCTTCTTGCCGCCGAGCATGGCGGACTTGATACGTCGGAGCATGTTGCTCTCCTTGGGTTGGAGGCCACCGGATGGCGACCTCATGGCGGCACCGATCAAGGTGCCGACGATCAGGCAGGTGAGCGCGCTCACAGCGCCGGCTCAGTCTGCGAAGGCGGGTAGGTGCGCTCGGCCATTAGCGCCACAGTCCCCGTGTGACGCGCCCAAGCGCCCGGCCGATGGCGAGGTTGGACACCCGCTGAGGCACACGGCCCTTCTGGACAGCGCGCAGGTTGGCGGCCGAACGCGTGGCGGATCGGAGGGTGCCGACGAGACTCATGCTGAACCCACCGATACGAAGTGACGGCGGCACCCGTAGCGGCGTGCCCAGCCGTCGCCACGAAGTCGATCCAGCGTCCGGTAGGCGCGGCCGTCTACTCGCACGCGATAGCGCAGATCGCCGGCCTCCCAGAGACTCCGGAACTTGCAAGGTCCGACTACCAGTGAGTCGCCGTGCAGGGTGACCACGCCGCGACGTCTGTCACCCATAGTGGCCCAGTTCCAGCAGGACTCGTCCTCCTGGCAGGTGAGACTGGCGACCGACGCGGCGGGCGCTGTGACGACCAGCCACCCGGCATACGCCCAGAGGGCGAGGCCGGCGACGATCACGACGGCGAGTGCCCGGTCTCTGGCGCGGCTCACGACGCCGCCGACTCAGCGCCGAGCAGCACCCGGCGGACGAAGTCAGACCGGCTCTCGCCCTTCCGGCGGGACGACCGGCCTGCCCGATCCGACCAGGACGAATCCGGCAAGGTCGGGTGCTCCAGCAGGTAGGCCGCCAACTTGTCGTCGGGAAGCTCCTTCCAGGCGGCCTTCTTGGCGGCAGTGGACTTGGACTTGGCACGGGACTTCTCTGCGGCGGCAGGCATAGCTGCCTCCTCTCGGTCGCGGTACAGGGTGAGTTGGGAGGCCCGGCGCGAGACAACGCGACCGTCGTCTAGGCGGACCTGGAAGATGCAGGGCGTCCACGACTCGGCGCCGACGATCTGGCCGGCGGCGGCGTCGGCCTCGGAACTGACTCGCAGGCCGACCGAGTCAGGCTGGGACAGCACGGCGGCGGCCATATCGGCCTCCCTTCGTTGGGCGTCGGAGAGCTGCACGAGGGTGCCGGTCAGGACCCGCCCATGTCCGACTCGGGAGCCATTCCCAAGCTCAGTCCCTACAGGCAGGTCGCGCTCGTCTCGCGGCACCGGCACGAGGCTCATCTGGTGGGCCTGTCGCGCCGGCTCCGGCACGTTCGGGACCGAGGCAGACTCCTCCGGACGGAGGTCCTTCCAGGCCGCCACGACAAGCTCGAAGCGCTCGGAGAACTCGACATCCCGCCGAAGGCGATCCCCGAAGCAGGGGTAGTCGGCCGCGAGCGCTCGCAGTCCCTCAACGTCGTGGCTGAGAGGCTCGGCGTACCAGCCCTTCTCCAGCAGTAGCTCGGCCTCGGCGAGGAGGCGGTCGGCCAGCTTGTGGACCTGGGCGTCCGCAAGCCCGTCCCAGTCGTCCCCGGTGAAGCTCACGAGCAGTACTCCTCGGGGCGGTCAGTCGCGACCGCGTGGACGATCCAGAAGCGGTTGACGAGGTCGGCGTCATCCTCGACGTGCGGGAGGCGGGACTCCAACTCCGGGAGCGCGGAGGCAGCAACGTCGAAGCGACCCTCCTGGAGGGCAACCTCGGCGGCAGCGAGCCGGGAGAGGAACTGCACGCGGGCCAGCGGCGAGACGGTCACGCTGACCTCCGCGACAGGGTGACCGGGGCAAGGTGAGAGCGGGAGCGGACCATGTCCCGAATTTTGCGAGCTGCCTACCGACGGACGCGGCGCGATATATGTAACTCCGCACTCCCACAGACACGCCCGCCGGAGCCCACGCGGCGTCTGTCCTGGTAGGCCGACCAGACCGGCGGTGAAGCCCTACAACCGGCCGATTCTGCACCCAGCCAAGACCGGCGACCCGCTGTCCGCCCCTGCTCCGCGCAGCTATCCGGAGCTACTCAGGCTGAATATCAGGCGGGCGGAACTCGATGCTGCCGTAGGGCCTCGTCGCGTGAGTGACGAACGTCAGCGCCGGCTTGTGGCCACGCGGCACCTTGGCAGCCTGCACCTCCTGGAAGGTCCAGTGCAGCGCCTCGCGCTGTTGGTCGGGCGTCAGGTCGTCCCAGATGTGCCCGAGACGCAGCACCTGTCCGCCCTCCGACGAGACGCCGGCCTCGGTACGCGCGGCACCGAGAGCGGCGGCGTCCTCGTCCCTCTCCTGCCGGCGGGCCTTCACCGTCGCCGCCCAGGCCTCGCCAAGAGCGTCCATCGCCTCGGGAGTCTGGGACTGCGCGAACCTCCGCTCGGACTTAGTCAAGGCCTCCTCCAACGGCGCGAGGTCAGGAGCCTCCTGCGGCTGGGCGATCAGCTTCATGTCCACGGCGAACGCCTCCCGCACCACCAAGTCCTCCACGATCGGGCCGTGGACGGAGGCCTTGGACGGACAGTCCAGACCAACGCAGCGGTAGCGCCTACCGCGCAGGCTGTCCCGAGTGACACCCTTCGACGGCCACCAGTGGATGAGCACCCGTCCGCAGCCCTTACACCGGAGGAGGCCAGCCAGAAGGCACGTAGCCCGTGTGGTGCGACCATCCCGCACAAGCTTGGGACTCTGGGCAGCGTGCCAGGACGCCTCGTCCACGACTACTCCGGAATCGACCTCGCTCGTGATGCCACCGGACGAGAGTCGTCCCGTCCGGTAGAGCGGGTTGGCGACCATGTGAGATAGGCCACGACGCGACCACTTGCGGCCTGTCTGCTCAGACAGCCACAGCGCGATCTTGCCCCAACCCTCGCCTCGGATGCGGCGCTCGTAGACCTCACGAACGAGAGGGGCAGTCTCGGGGTCGGGCTCGATGGTCCGGTCCTCCACCTGTCGGTACCCGGTCGGCACAGGCCCGCGCGGAATGCCTCGCAGGACGGCAGCCTCCGCCGCCATCTTGAAGCGCTCGCCCGACTGCCGGCGCTGATACCTGTCGATCTGGGCGAGTAGACCTATGTGCAACTCACCAATGGGCGAATGCGGGTCGGCCGGCATCCCGTACCAGAGCATCGAGGCATCGCGCTTGGTCATCCACGCGGCCAGCCACTCCAGGTGCGACGGCTCGCGGGACAGGCGGGACATATCGAAGGCCACGACGCCACCGGCTCGACCACCCTCGATCTCCTGCAACGTCTCAGCCATCCCGGCACGCTCTAGAGGGTGGATGGCACCGCTAACGCCTAGATCCTGGATGGTGCGGCCGACCGGGAAGCCGTTGTCGGTGGCGAACTTCGTGGCCCGGCTAACCTGGTCCTCGGGGCTACGCTGCCGCCCCTCCTCCTCGTTGCGCTTCGACACGCGGACGTAGACGATCAGGGGCAGGCCGGACGGTGGCATGTGCGAATTCTGCCAATTGCCGGTAGATCCGCGCGTGGCCGTCGGCGCGCGCGATCACGGCAGCCAGCTCACGAAGTCGGCCGGCGGCAGGCGTTCCGGCGGGCTCTTGTCCTGGCGCGCCGGACCGAGGTGGATCAGGCCGACGAACAGCTCGTCGCGCTCCATCCCGACCGCCGCCGCGCCGTCAGGGGTGCGCAGCACGCCCGGCGTGCGCCAGTAGCCGGCGAGCCCGCGCTCGTGGGCGGCGAGCAGCACGATGAAGACAGCGCAGGCGACCGCGCAGATGTCCTCCTCGTCCTGGACCGCGTCGCCGGTCAGCTTCACCGAGGCGCAGACCAGCGTCGGCGCGCGGTCGAGCTTGGCCGCCGCGTCCGGCGCGGCGCACGCCTTCAGGCGCGCGAGCGACTTCGGGCCCAGCACGCGGAAGCGCCAGGGGTTGGTCAGGTGGTGGTTCGGCGCCCAGCGGGCGAGGTCGAACAGCTCCTCGAGCAGCTCGCGGTCTACCGGCTCGTGGCCGTAGACCTTGTGGGTGCGTCGCCCCCGGATCGCCTCTTCAAGCTCCACCCCGCCGACGCTATCAGCGCCAGCAGGGCAGCCGCCCCGGCCGCCAGCAGCGCCGTAGCGGGACCGTCGCCGCCGCCGCTCCCGCCACCGCTCGGCGGCGGCGAGACCAGCGCCACCGCCTTGCCCGCCCCGCGCTTGACCGGCGCGAGCGGGAACGGCTTGCGCTGCAGCGCCGCGAGCGCCTGCGCGGTCGCCCAGACCGGCGTCTGGTCGCTGGAGCTCGAATAGGCGATCCGGCCGTCGCCGCGCTGGAGCCCGCGCAGGTAGGCGAGCGGGTCGGCCTTCAGCGATCCCAGCGAGACACGCGCGGCGACCAGGCCCTGGACGGCCCACGAGGTCGACTGCGAGTTCGACGTCCGCCCGGCCAGCTGCCCCCAGCCGCCGTCGGGCGACTGGGCGTCGCGCAGGTAGGCGACGCCGCCCTGCGCGGCGGCCCCGCCGCCGCGGCCGGCGGCCGCCAGCGCCTGCAGGGCCGCGCCGGTGTCGTCGACGTCGGCGACGACCGCGCCGGGCGCAATGCCCCAGCCGCCGTCGGGCGACCGGGCGCCCTCGAGGAAGGCGGCCGCCTTGGCGACGCGCGCCCCGTTCGCCGGATCGCCCGCCGCGCGCAGCGCGAGCAGGCCGAACGCGGTCCAGGCGACGTTGCGCTTCCAGGAGCCGTCGGCCGCCTGCTGGCGGCTGAGCTTCGCGGCGAGGTCGCGACCGCCGAAGCGGCGCGGCGACAGCCCGGCGGCGCGCAGCACGAGAATCGTCCGCTGCAGCTCGCCGACGTCGCTGGAGCGCGAGCTCTTGGCGCGCGCATAGTCGATCGCCGTCTTGCCGCCCTTGCGCGCCTGGTCGCGCGGGTTGAGGCCGGCGGTAGCCAGGCCGAGCGAGGCCCAGCCGGTCATCAACGGGCTCGACGCCTGCTTCGGCACGGCGCCGAAGCCCCCGTCGCGGTTCTGCGCGCGGCGCAGGTAGGCGGCCGCGCGCGCGGTCGGCGAGCCGGCGGCGGCGGGCTTGGCGGCCGCATACGGCTTGGCGCCGGCGTCCGCGGCCAGTGCGTCGGGCGCGCCCGGCGACAGCGACAGCGCCGTCGCGACCGCCAGCGCCGCGACGGTCGCGGCGACCGCTCCCCCGGCGACGCCGCGGCGCACCGCCGGCTCGGCCCATGTCACCTCGAAGCGCCGCCGGTAGCGGCGCAGCGAGCGCACGAAGACAGGCCCGATCAGCAGGCAGAAGGCGACGTTGCCGACCGCGTGGGCGATGTTGTAGGGCAGCGAGGTAGCCGAGATCGCGAGATAGGTCGAGAGGTCCTGCCGCGCGGCGAGCGTCCACTGGTAGACGTCCATGATCGCGCCGAACGCGAAGCCGGCGACACCGCACCAGAGCGCCAGCTCGAGCCGGCCCAGCTCGCGACCGCGCGTTCCCCAGGCGAGCAGCGCGCCGCCGATCCCGACGGCGCCCCAGGCGGCCATCTGCCAGACCGTCCACGGTCCCTGGCCGAGGAAGACGTTCGAAGCGATCGCGCCGATCGCGCCGACCGCGAAGCCCGGCGCCGCGCCGAGCGCGTAGCCGGCGAACAGCACGATGTCGGTCGTCGGCTTGACGTTCGGGATTGCCGCGAAGGCGAGCCGGCCGACCACCGCGAGCGCCGCCAGCACCGCGACGACGCCGACGACCCGCGCCGGGGGCCGTCGCCGCTCGTACCAGGCGAAGCCCGCGACGAGCGCGAGCGCCAGCAGCGCGAAGGAGGACATCTGCCAGGTCATCGAACCAGCTCCATTCCGATCGTCTTTGCTCCCTGCTCGGGCATCAGCGCCCCGCCCGCGCCGTCGAGCGCGCGCGCCACCTCGGTCGAGAAGTGCCAGCCGCCCGCGAGCAGCTCGGCCGGCGTCCCGTCGCCGATCACGTTTCCCTCGCCCATCAGCACGACGCGGTCGGCGAAGGTCGCGGCGAACTCGGTGTCGTGGGTCGCCACGACGACCGCGGCGCCACCGTCCGCGAGCGCGGCGATCCGGTCGGCGAGCGCGTCCTTGTGGACGCGGTCCATCCCGCGCGTCGGCTCGTCGAGGCAGACGACCGCGCACGGCTCGTCGCCGGCGAGGACGACCTCGAGCGCCAGCCGCTGGCGCTCGCCGCCAGAGAGGTCGCGCGGGTTGGCGTCCGGACGGTCGCCGAGTCCGGCGGCGTCGAGCGCGGCCTGACCGGCCTCCTCGACGGCGTGCTCGTGGATCAGGTAGTCGCCCGGGTTCTGCAGCAGCAGCGCCACCGGACCGGCGGTCTCGACCTTGCCGCGGGTCGGCGCCGCGAGCCCCTTGAGGTGGCGCAGCAGCGTCGTCTTGCCGGCGCCGTTGCGCCCCATCAGGGCGATCCGCTCGCCGGCCTCGGCGCGCAGGTCGACGCCGCGCAGGATCGCCGGCCCGTCGGCGAGCTCGTACCAGACGCCACCGACCGCGAGCGCCGGGGCGGGGTCGGAGCGGCGGCGGCGCCGTCGCCGCGACGACGGCTCGGGCTGCGCTGGAGAGTCCTCCCCCCTCCTCGGCACGAGCCCCGCCGCGCGCAGCCCGTCGCGCGCCTGCTTGACCGACGTCGGCAGCGGGCCGAGCCCGGCCAGCGCGAACATCCGGCCGATCGGCGTCGCGAGGTTGCCGCCGCCCGCGACCGCCCAGTCGAGGAAGGCGCGCGGAGCCGCGTCGCAGACGACGCGCGCCGCCGTCGATCGCGATCGACCCGGTCGGCCGCGGGCAGGCAACGCTCGATCCGGTGCTCGGCCACCAGCACCGCCGTCCCCCACTCCTCGTTGAGCCGCCGCAGCAGCCAGATCAGCTCGTCGCCGGCGACCGGGTCGAGCTGCGAGGTCGGCTCGTCGAGCACCAGCAGCGCCGGCCGGTGGGCGAGCGCCGCCGCGATCGCGACGCGCTGCAGCTCGCCGCCGGAGAGCGTGTCGATGCGGCGGTCGAGCAGCCCGGCGATCCCGAGCGCGAGCGCCACCTCCTCGACCGCGCGCGCGACCGCCGCCGCGCGTCTCGCCGCGGTGCTCGAGCGGCAGCGACAGCTCGGCGCGCACGCCGCCCATCACGACCTGGGTCTCGGGGTCCTGGAAGACGGTCCCGCAGACGGCGGCCAGCTCGCCCGGCCCGTGGTCGCGCACGTCGAGGCCCGCGACCGCCAGCTCGCCCACGACCTCGCCGCCGTGGAAGTGCGGCACCAGCCCGCAGAGCGCGCGCAGCAGCGTCGACTTGCCCGATCCCGACTCGCCGGCCAGCAGCGTGAAGCTGCCCGGCGCCAGCTCGAGCGTGACGTCGCGTAGCGCCGAGGCGTCGCGCTCGGGGTAGCGGTAGCGTCAAGCCGCTCGCGGTGACGATCGCCGGGTCAGGCACGGGCCACCCCCAGCCGCGCTCCGCGACCGGCGAACGGCAGCGCGACGGACGCCAGCAGCAGGACGCAGAGCAGCGCCTCCGGCGGACCGGCCGCGATGTCGATCCGCGGGTAGACCTCGCACCGCGCCGGCGCCCGCGAGCTTGCCCGCGACCGCGACGACGACGATTGCGCCCGCCGCCGCCGCGACGCGCAAGTCGTGACGCGACCACGGCCGCGCGCCGGCGCGGCGGCCGGCCGCCGACCGAGTAGCCGCGCACCTCGAGCGCCGCCGCCACCTCGACCGCGCGGTCGAGCGCGCCCGACAGCGCGGCGCGCGCGACCGCGAGCCGTCCCGGCGCGAGCCGGCCGGCAGCGCGCGGCGTCGCCCATTCGCAGCGCGTCGCGCGCGAGCACCGGGACGAGCCGCGTCGCCAGCGCGCCGGTCAGCGCCGAGCGGTATGAGACCCGGCGGAACATGCGCAGCAGCTCGTCGGGGTCGACGCAGGCCGAGAAGAGGCCGAAGGCCATCACGATCGCCGCGACGCGCATGCCGGCGAGGCCCCCCGCGACGAGCGCCTCGAGCGTGATGTCGATCCGCCGCCCGAGCAGCTCGCCGCCGCGCACCAGCAGCGTGTCGCCCTCGCGGTAGACGAGCGGGTTGACCAGCGCGACCAGCAGCACCAGCGGCAGCGCCAGCAGCGCCACGCGCGCGATCTCGCGCCCGACGCCGGCCGCCACGCCGGCGGCCACCACCGCGGCGATCACGGTCGCCAGCACGAGCGGGTCGTCGTAGAGCATGCAGACAGCCGCCAGCGCCAGGCAGAGCGACGCCGTCGCCCCGGCGCGCGCGCTGTGCAGCGGGCTCGTGCCGGCGCGGTAGACCGGGATCGGAAGCTCGCGGCGCGCGGATCGGGGCGCCGCGGCGCTCACCGCTTCGCCTTCAGAGGCAGCTTGCTCACCCGCCCGCCCTCGACGACGACCGCGAAGGCGTCGCGCAGGTCGCGGGCGCGCAGAGCGGACGCGGCCGCCTCGACGCCCGCCTCGTCGGAACCGGTGACGAGCCAGAGCAGCTCCTTGTCGGTCGGGCGCAGCGCGGCGACCAGGCCCGCGCCAGGGCGCGCCTCGCGCGCCGGCTCGCCTGCCCGCGCCGAGCAGCTCGAGCCGCGCGCCGTCCTCGCTGAAGCGGGCGAAGACGCCGCTGCGCTGCGGGCCCTGCTCGACCAGCCGTGCGGTCGGCAGCTCGCGCGCGCTCGCCCAGTCGGCGACGATCACGCGCGCGACGTTCTGGTTGCCGGGCGCGCCGAGCGTGCCGCCGGTCGCCGGGATGCCGGCGTCGCGCAGCGTCTGCTTGACGTCGCCGCAGGCATTCGAGTCGGCGTCCTGGCACTCGACCCGGACCGGGAAGCGCTTGCCGCCGATGCCGTCGAGCAGCGGCTGGGGATACGCGCCGACGATCGCGCGGACCTGAGCGGTCTCGCCCCAGTCGCGGCGGTCCCACTGGATGACGTCGCCGGGCGAGAGCTCGTAGTCGGCCGCCCCCTCGGCCGCCTCGATTCCGTTGACGAAGTAGAACCAGTCGCTGGTCGCGTCCCCGCCCTTGCCCGCGAGGCCGTCGATCGACTGCACGAAGCCGCCGCCGAAGCGCGTCTCGACCTCGGCATTGCGCTTGAGCAGCCGCATGACCGTCTCGTCCTCGCGGATCGGCAGGTCGTTCTTGGCGAGGACCAGCTGGTGGCCGAAGTCGCGCGTCACGCGCAGGTCGACGCCGGCGCCGGAGCGCTCGTCGCCGGCGCCGACGCCGCAGCCCGGCAGCAGCGCGAGCGCGGCTACCGCGAGGCAGGCGGCGAAGCGGCGGCCCTTCACCGGATCCGCACCCGCTTCGCGAACGACCGGATCGCGCCCTTCTTGGCGGCGTGGACCGGCTGGCTGCCGCGCGCGAGCGTCAGCTTCGCCTTGCCCTCGCCGTCGGTGGTCGCGCGCTCGTCGCCGGAGCGCACGGTCGCGCCGCTGACCGGCACGCCCTCGCCGGCGTCGTCGTAACCGGTCACGGTGACGGTGACCTCGCGGCCGTCGACCGCGGTCGAGACCTCCAGCGAGCGCTGGCAGGTGCCGCTCGCCAGCTGGCGGCAGTAGAACCACACGACGTCGTCGCCGGAGCGCAGCCGGCCGCCGCCGAACGGGCCCGACGGGTCGGCGGCGCCGGCGGTCGCCAGCTTGCGGCCGACCTTGTAGACCCAGCCGTCCTGGACGCGGTTGCGCTCGCCGCGCAGCGACTTGACGAACAGTCCCGAGCTGTCGGCCGGCCTGCGCGTGCAGCTGCCGTAGTCGTGGAACGCGATCGGGCCCGGCTTGGCGCGCAGCAGCGCCGCCAGCGGCGTCGCGGCCGCGATTCCGCACGTGCGCGACCCGACCTTGGCGGTCGTTCGCGCCGTCGACTCGCGCCCGCTGATCGTCTTGCCGCTGCGGAAGACGACCATCTGGTCGATCAGCGGCGCGCCCGCGCTGGCGGATACAGCGTCCGGCGGCGCCGGCGCCCCGTGCGCGCTGCCGGCAAGTGCGGCGGCGCCCACCACTGCCGCCACGGCTGTCGAAACCTGAGTCTTCATCGATCGCCCTATTCCTCGAGGGTTTGCGCTTCGATTTCGGCTGGGGCAGGTCTCCTGGCTCCCGAGCTCCGATCGCCGCGCCTTCCCAGGTCGCCGTCGGCGTCCCAGTGGCCGGCACGCGGTGCGTGCCAGGCGGCGTCGTCTTCGCTCGGTCACAGTGGCGGGACCGCGCCGGATTCTCACCGGACTTCCCCAGCCACCAGGCCGTATGTCGGGAGCCAGCGTACACGGCCGGGTGCCCGAGGCCCGGGGCGCGGACTCCCCTCCCGGCGAGGTAGTAGGTTCCCCGCCGACAAGGGTCGGTGGTCAAGGGAAGCCGGTGCAAGACCGGCGCGGACCCGCCACTGTGACCGGGGAAGGCTCTCGCAAGCGCGAGGCGCAGCCACTGAATGGCCATCGGCCGTTCGGGAAGGCGTGAGAGCTGGGATCCCGGAAGCCAGGAGACCTACCTCCGGCCCCAAAGCCCAAGCCCTCGGGAAAGGGGTGGCTCTCTATGACCATCAGACGTTCTCTATTGCTCGCGAGCACGCTCGCGCTCCTCCTACCGGCCGCCGCATCCGCGGCCCCGACAGCCGTCGACGTACGCGTCGAGGGAAAGACCTCGACGATCTTCGAGGGGCCGGTGACGACGGACGCCAAGTCGATCACCACGGCCACCGGAGGCACGCACGTCTGCGACGGGACCAACGCCGGCGCAAACCCGACTCCCGGTCCGACGCCGACGACGGCCCTCGACGACGCCGCGCTCAAGGGCGGCTTCACCTGGGACGGGCCGTGGTACTCGTTCGGCGACTTCTTCGCAGCGACGGTCGCCGGCGAGTCCGAGGATGTCGAAGCCGGCATCTTCTGGGGCCTTGCTGTGGACGGCGTGCTCGGCCAGGTAGGCGGCTGTCAGATCCTCCTGCGCCCCGGCCAGGAGGTCATCTGGATGTACGACCGATTCAACAAGGATGGGGCACTTGCGCTGCACGGACCCGCCGCGGCAGTGACGGGGAGACCGTTCGGCGTCCGCGTCACCGACCTCGCCAACGGCGCCCCGATCGCTGATGCGCAGGTCCGCACGGCGACGACCGACGGCGACGGAAACGCGACGCTGGCGATCGCCGAGCCGGGCATCTACCGCTTGAAGGCCGAGCGCGCGAAGTGGGTCCGCTCGCGCGGGCTGACCGTCTGCGTCGACCCGCCCGGCGCCGAGGAGTGCAGCTCGGGCGACAGGGTCGCCCCCACGATGCGGCTCGACGCGCCGCGGCTCGCGAGCAACCTCGGCCGCTTCGGCAACGTCCCGCTGAGCTGGCAGGGCGACGACGGGGCCGGTAGCGGCATCAAGCGCTACCGCGTCGAGGTCCGTCATCTCGGCGAGCCGGACAGCGCCTGGCGCCCGCTGATCCCCGAGACGCTGTCGACCAAGGCGCGGCTGCACGGCGCCGGCGGGGTGACATACGAGATCCGGGCCCGCGGCTACGACCGGGCGGCCAACTTCGGCACGGCCACCGCGACGACGACCTTCCCGCTCGACAACCTCAGCCACCGGCTGAAGTTCTCGAAGCGCGGCTGGAAGGTGCTCGGCCGCCAGGGCGCCTGGCAGCTGACGACGAGCCGCGCGACCGAGCGTGGCGCGTCGCTGTCGCTGAAGTTCAAGGGCACGCAGGCGACGCTGGTCACCCGCAAGCTGCCGCGTGGCGGCAAGGTGCGCGTGACCGTCGACGGCAAGTCGCGCGTCGTCAGCCTGCGCGGTAAGTCGAAGCTGCGCAGGACGCTGGTCGACAGCGCCAAGCTCGGCGCCGGCGACCACACGCTGCGCGTCACCTCGCTCGGCAAGGCGCCGGTCGAGATCGACGCGATCGCCATCCGGCCCTAGCGGACCACCGGCCGCGCGGGGCGCTCCGGCGTCCCGCGCGGCGGCCGTCCGCCCCCAACCGCACGACGGCTTGTCGGCCGCCCTGTAGAATGGCCGGCCGCAGCACCCTCCGAGCCGCCATCGTCTAGGGGACTAGGATACCGCCCTCTCACGGCGGAGACCCGGGTTCGAATCCCGGTGGCGGTACTACGCGAACCCCGCTCCCAGAGCGGGGTTTCGTCGTTCTGGGGCCAGCGCTCAGCTGGCGCTAGCCCATCGCGCGCTCGGCGCGCAGGATCAACTCGGACGGCGGCACGCCGAATGCCTTCGCCACTCGCTCGACGGTCTCCAGCGTCGGGCTGTACTCGCCGCGCTCGATGTGGCCGAAGTAGGAGCGGTCGATCCCGGCGTTCAGCGCCATCTGCTCCTGGCTCACGCCGCGCTCGGAACGCAGCCGGCGGACGGCGACGCCGAACGCGCTGGATAGTGAGGAAGGGGAGGACTCGGGCGTGGCCATGGACGACTCGAAAGCCTCCCGGCCCAGCGGAGATAACTCCACGGAGCCAATCTCCACGGTGTATCCCTCTCTCTATGGTAACGTGATGTCTGCCTCGGGAGGAGGGCAGAAACGTCCTCTTGACCGAGCGCCAGGCGAGCCGCTCCCAACCGGGATCCAGGCAGCTCGCCTGCCCAAGCGCCCCGGCAATTGCCCCTCCCTCCAATTGGGGCGGCCGGGGCGCTTGGCCCCTCCCCCCGATGCCCTTTCAGGCTGGCGCCGGACCGGGTTGAGCCGGGGCGGCGCCGGCGGCGAGCGGGCGGTCCGGGAGGCGGCGGGTGAGCCAGAAGCCGAGCAGGACGAAGAAGGCGGCGCCGAGCATGGCGCGTTTGAGGGCCTGGAGCTGGGCGTCGCCGTAGACCTCGGCGACCGCGGCCGCCTGATCGGGCGGCAGGCCGGCGTCGGCGACGGCACGCTCGACGTCGGCGCGCGGGACGAACTCGACCCCCTGCTCGGTTCGCTCGACGAGCTGGCTCTGGACCTGGGGCGGGATCTCGGGGCGCTCGACGATCGCCGTCGCGGCCGCGCTGCCGAGGCCGGACAGCAGGATCGCCCCGATCAGCGCCGTGCCGAGCGACGCCCCGAGGTTCTGCGCCGTCCCCTGCAGCCCCCCGGCCTCGCTCGCGCGCGACTGCTCGACCGACGACATGATCACGTTGCCGAGCTGCGACGCCAGCAATCCGATGCCGGCGCCGAACGCCGCGAGCGCGATAGCGAAGCCGGTGTCGTTGAGCTCGTAGTCGATCGTGGCGACCAGGCCGAGCGCCGACACGAGCATCGCCGCGAGCCCGACCCGGACGATCGTCCGCGGCGCGACGCCCGCCGCGAGTCGCGGCGCCCCGAGCGCGGTGACGAACATCGTCACCGAGATCGGCAGGATCGCCAGCCCGGTCTCGAGCGCGTCCTTGCCGAGCACGACCTGGAGGTAGAGCGGCAGCACGAAGAAGATCCCGTTCATCACCAGCTGCTGGGCGCCGAGCATCGCCAGCCCGCCGCGCAGCTGGGGAACGCGCAGCAGATCGGGTCGCAGCAGCGGCTCCAGGCCCCGCCGGACGCGCCGGGCGCTCCAGCTCAGGAAGCCGCTCATCAGGACCGCGCCGATCGCGACCAGGAACGGGACCGCGGACAGCCCGAACGGCGTGACCTCGGTGCCGGCGATCGTCAGCGCCCCCTTCGGGTCGACCAGCCCCCACTGCGGGATCCGCAGCAGGCCGAAGACGATCAGGCCCATGCCGCTCGCCGACAGGACGGTGCCGACGATGTCGAGCCGTGGCCGCGGCTCGACCTTCGGGGCGTCCCGGATCGACCGCAGCGACAGCAGGATCGCGGCGATCACCACCGTCTCGCCCGCGAACACGTAGCGCCAGGTGAAGTTCTCGGTGACCCACCCCCCGATCAGCGGCCCGGCCGCCACCCCCGCCGCCGCGATGCCGCCGATCACCCCGTAGGCGATCGCCCGGTCGGCGCCGCTGTAGTTGCGCGCGGTCAGCGAGGCGATCGCCGGGATCACCAGCGCCGCGCCGATGCCCTCGAGGCCCGACCAGCCGATCAGCAGGACCGTGACGTCGGGACTGAGCGCGGTCGTCATCGACCCGGCGGCGTAGATGACGAGCCCGATCGCGAACGCCCGCCGGCGGCCGAGGATGTCGCCGAGCTTGCCGCCGGTCAGCATCAGGCCGGCCATCACCAGCGTGTAGAGGGTGATCGCGAGCTGGACCTGCGAGACCGTCGTGTCGAGATCGGCGACGACGTCCGAGATCGCGACGTTCATCACGGTCGTGTCGAGGACCATGACGAACTGCGCGGCCGCGAGGACCAGTATCGGCAGCCACTTCCTCACCGGGCGACCCTAACCACGTCTCCGCCCCCGCGCTTCCGAGCGCGACCCGCCGGCGTCAGTCGCCGGTGTCGGCGAGCAGGTCGCCGATCGGCAACTCGAGCGCCTCGGCGAGCCGGGCGACCGTGCTGATGCGGGGATCGCGGTTGCCGCTCTCGTAGCGGGAGATGTCGGCCATCTGGATGTTGGCGCGCGCGCCCAGCGCCTCCTGGCTCAGGCCGAGGGCCTTGCGGCGGTGGCGGAGGTTCGCGGCGAAGGAAACAAGCACGTCTCTATGCACAACGGCGCATGCTTGCCGTTTTGGCAGAGTAATGCCATGTTGTCCAAAACAAGGCCAACCGGCACTCCATGTGCCGGTTGGCTCTGGCATGCTTGGCATTGGCGGCCAAGATGCGAGTAGTGGACGATCCCCTACCGCAGTTCGGATCGAACCTCCGCAAGGCCCGGCTAGCTCGCGGCCTCAGTCAGGAGCGTCTCGCCCATATCTGCGGACTCAACATGACTCACGTGGCCCGAATCGAGCGCGCCGAGCGCGAGCCTGGGATCCGGACGGTGTCGAAGCTCGCCCGCGGCCTCGACGTCCGGGCGTCGGTCCTGTTCGACGGCCTCGAGGGCCACGGCTCCTAGGTCACGACCGCGGCGATAGCGGACGCGACACCGGTCCGGTGTCGCGCCCACTCGCGATCTCTACTTCAGCTCCGCCGAGGACTTGCCCAGCAGCTGCCGGGCGATGATCAGCAGCTGGATCTGCTGGGTGCCCTCGAAGATGTCGAGGATCTTGGCGTCGCGGGCCCACTTCTCCAGCAGCTCGTTCTCGCCGTAGCCGAGCGAGCCGCACAGCTCGACGCAGCGCAGCGCGACGTCGACGCAGGTGCGGCCGGCCTTCGCCTTGGCCATCGAGGCCTGCAGCGAGTTCGGCTTGCCGTTGTCGGCCATCCAGGCGGCCTGCAGCGTCAGCAGGCGCGCGGCCTCGTAGTCGGCCTCCATCGCGAGGAACTCGGCCGCGGCCGCGGACTGCGACAGCGCCGGCGCGTCGTAGTCGACCTCGACGCCCGGCCTCGGCGAGCAGCTCGCGCGTCTCGTCGAGCGACGCCCGCGCGACGCCGACCGCCATCGCGGCGACCAGCGGGCGCGTGTTGTCGAACGTCTGCATCGACGCCGCGCGAAGCCCTTCTTGGCGTCGATCTCCGGCGATGCCGAGCAGGTCCTCCTTCGGCACGCGGCAGTCGTCGAGGATGAACGCCGCGGTGTCGGACGCGCGGATGCCGAGCTTGTGCTCGAGCCGGTCGAGCTTCATGCCCGGGTTCGAGCGCTCGACGACGAACGACTTGATCGCCGCGCGGCCGCGTCGAGCGGTCGAGCGTCGCCCACACGACGACGAGGTCGGCGCGCTCGCCGGAGGTGACGTAGATCTTCTCGCCGTTGAGGACGTACTCGTCGCCGTCGAGCACGGCGGTGGTGCGGATCGCGGCGGAGTCCGAGCCGGCCTCCGGCTCGGTGATCGCCATCGCGGCCCACTTGCCGCCGAAGCGCTCGAGCTGCTCGTCGTTGGCGACCGACGCGATCGCCGAGTTGCCGAGCCCCTGGCGCGGCATCGACAGCAGCAGGCCGACGTCGCCCCAGCACAGCTCGATGATGCCGAGCACGGTCGACAGGTTCGAGCCGTTGCGGTTCTTGGCCCCGTCGCCGTCGCTGCTCCTGCGCGGCGGACGCCGGCGGCGCCGGCGCCGCCCAGTCGCTGCCCTCGTTCATGCCGTCGATCAGCGCCGCGAGCATGTCGAGCTCCTTCGGGTACGCGTGCTCGGCGAGGTCGTACTTGCGCGAGATCGGGCGGAAGACCTCGCTCGCGACCTGGTGCGCCTGGCTGACGAGCGGGCGTGAACTTCTTGGGGATCTCGAGATTGATCATCGTGATCGTTCCTCTCCGCTAGACGAGCAGGGCGCCCTCCATGACGCCGACGGCACGCAGGTCGCGGTACCAGCGCTCGACCGGGTGCTCCTTGACGTAGCCGTGGCCGCCGAGCAGCTGGACGCCGTCGGAGCCGATCTCGCATGCCCTTGTCGGCGCACAGCTGGCGCGCGATCGCCGCCTCGCGGGCGAACGTCCTCGCCGTGGTCGGCGCGGCTCGCGGCGCGGTAGGTCGCCAGCCGCATGCCCTCGAGCTCGATGCGCGATGTCGGAGACCGTGAACGCGACCGCCTGGCGGTTGCGAGATCGGCTCGCCGAACGCGATGCGCTCGTTGACGTACGGGATCACGTAGTCGAGCACGGCCTGCGCGGTGCCGACGGCGAGCGCGCACCAGGCGAGCCGGGCGCGGTGGACGCACTCGGCGTAGACCGCCGGCTCGCCGTCGCCGAGCAGCGCGCCGGCCGGCAGCCGGACGCCCTCGAGCAGCAGCCGTCCGGTCGCCGCGGCGCGCAGGCCCATCGCCGGCTCGGCCTCGACCGACAGCCCGTCGGTCGTGGACTCGACGAGGAACAGCGCCGGGCCGTGCCCTCGGCGTGCGCGGCGACGACGAACAGCTCGGCGTCCGCGGCGCGCGGCGACGAGCGACTTGACGCCGTCGAGCACGAAGTCCCCGCCGTCCTTGCGCGCGCCGTGGTCGTCGAGCTCGAACGGGTCGAACAGCGGCCGCGGCTCGAGCAGCGCGAGCGCCGCCGCCGGCACGTCCTCGCCGACGAACGCCGGCAGGTAGGTCGCCTGCTGGTCGGCGTCGCCCCAGAGGCCGAGCGCGGTCGCGACCGCGGCCGGCGCGAGCGCCGCGTACGGCGAGGCCCATGTCGCCGTGGGCGAGCGCCTCGGCGACAGCACGCTGGTGACCGCCGAGCGCTCGCTGCACCACGCCGCCGAGCTCCTCCGGCACGCCGAGCATCGTGAGGCCGAGCTCGGTCGCCTGGGTCGAGCAGCTCCGGCGGGCGTCGCGCAGTCGGCGTCGGCCTGTAGCGCGACCGGGCGCAGCTGCTCGGCGGCGAACTCGCTGAACGCCTCCTGCAGCATCTGCTGCTCGTCGTCGGGCGTGAGGTCGAACAGCCCGCCCGCCTTGCTGTGCGGCTGGCGCGCCGGCTTGCCGAGCTTCTGCGCCGCCTTGAAGGTGCGGCTGGCGGCGGTCGCCGAGCGGAAGCCCTGCGTGGTTCCCTGGAAGAGGACGCGCTCGACCTGCTTGCGGACGCCGATGCGGTCGAGCAGGTCGGAGCCGGCGAGGCGGTTGAGCGCGCGCAGGCCGAGGCCCATGCTGCGCTCGGCCACGCTCTTCTCGGTGGTGGAGCTCATGAAGCCTTCTTTCTCCCGGTGCTGGTCTTCTGCTTGGCCCCGAGCGGCTGTACCCGGCCGTCGAGGTGAGGTGTTCCGCGCTTTGCGTCGCGGACCGTGAAGCGGATCTCGCCCGTGCCAGCCTGGGCATCGCCCGTCTGCTCGCTCGCGAACTCGACGGTTCCCGGCAGCAGGATCGGCCGCCTGAAGCTGACGTCGACGGTGTAGGCGTCGGGCAGCGTGCCCTCGAGCGCCGCGAGCGCGCGCGCCTTCGTCCACATCCCGTGCGCGATCGCGCGCGGGAAGCCGAACGCCTTGGCGGTCAGCGCGTGCAGGTGGATCGGGTTGCGGTCGCCCGAGACGGCGGCGTAGCGGCGGCCGAGGTCGCCGCCGAGCTTCCACTCGGCGCTCGCGGCCGCCGGGGACTCAGAGCCGTTCGAAGACGGCTTGGCGGCCGCCTTCTCGTCGCCCGCCGGCTCGCCGGAGCCGCCGCGGCGCAGCATCGTGCTGACGTCCTCCCACACCAGTTCGCCGCCGACGTGGGCCTCGGTGACGATCGAGAACGTCCGCCCCTTCGGGTGCGGCTCGAGCTTGGTCGCGCGGACGCGCAGCGTCAGCAGCTCGCCGAGCGCGATCGGCCGGTGCTGGACGATCCGGTTCTCGACGTGGACGAGCCCGACGGCGGCGAACGGGAAGCGCGCCGTCGGTCATCAGCGCCATGTGCAGCGGGAACGCCTGGACGTGCGGGTAGGTCGGCGGCAGCGTGTCGCGCAGCGTGAAGCCGCAGACCTCGCGTAGCCGGCGAGCCGCATCGGGCTCGGCCGCGACGTCGGGCAGCGTCAGCTCGAGGTCGGGGATCTCCCCGCCGCGCCCCGGGATCCAGGCAGCAGCGACGCGCCGGGGATCAGCGGCGCCGCCGGCGCGCGCGTAGAGCGGCAGGATGCTCGGCGGGCTGGTCAGTGTGCGCTGCCGCATCACGCCCCCAGCAGGCTCTGGCCGCAGACGCGGACGATGTTGCCGTTGACGCCGGCCGAGGCGGGGCTGGCGAACCAGGCGATCGTCTCGGCGACGTCGACCGGCAGGCCGCCCTGCGACAGCGAGTTCATCCGCCGGCCGGCCTCGCGGATCGCGAACGGCATCGCGGCGGTCATCTGCGTCTCGATGAACCCGGGCGCGACGGCGTTGATCGTCGCGCCCGCTCGGCGAGCGACGGCGCGAGCGACTCGACCATCCCGATCACGCCGGCCTTCGAGGTCGCGTAGTTGGTCTGGCCGGCGTTGCCGGCGATGCCGCTCATCGACGAGACGCAGACGATGCGGCCGTTCGGCGCAGCAGCCCCTTCTCGAGCAGCGCGTCGTTGATCCGCTCCTCGCTCGACAGGTTGATCTCGATCAGCCCGCTCCAGCGGTCCTCGGGCATCCTGCGCCGAGCGTCTTGTCGCGCGTGATGCCGGCGTTGTGGACGACGATGTCGACGCCGCCGTGTCGCTCGAGCTGCTCGGCGATCGCCGCCGGCGCGTCCTCGTCGGTGATGTCGAGCGCGAGCGCGAGCCGCCGAGGCGCTGCGCGACCGTCCTCGAGGTCGCGCCGCGAGCGCCGGCACGTCGAGGCCGACGACGTGCGCGCCGTCGCGGGCGAGCGTCTCGGCGATCGCGGCGCCGATGCCGCGCGAGGCGCCGGTGACGAGCGCGACCTTGCCGGCGAGCGGCTGCTCCCAGTCGACGTCCGGGGTCTTCGCGACGCCCGGCGCCGACCCGCACGACCTGGCCGGAGACGTAGGCCGACCGCGGCGAGAGCAGGAAGCGCAGCGTCGAGTCCAGCTCGTCCTCGGCGCCCGGCGCGACGTAGACGAGCTGGACCGTCGCGCCGCGCCCGACCTCCTTGCCGAGCGAGCGCGTGAAGCCCTCGAGCGCCCGCTGGGCGGTCGCCTCGCGCGGGTCGTCGCAGCCGCGGCGGCGTGCCGAGCACGACGACGCGGCCGCGCGCGCGAGCCGGCGGATCGTCGGGTGGAAGAAGGCGCTGCAGCTCGACGCAGCTCGGTCGAGTCCTCGATCCCGGTCGCGTCGAAGACGAGCGCCTTGAAGCGCTGGTCGCCGCGCGGTCTCGGGGTTGAACAGCGCGGCGTCGAGCCCGGCCGCCGCGGCGGCGTCGCGCAAGGACGGCTCGGTGCGGCGTCGACGCGGCCGCGCCGGCGCCGGCGAGCACGCCCGCGAGCGCCGCGCCGAGCCGGCCGCCCGGCGCGCGCGCCGAGCAGCACGCGGCCCGTCGACGACCGGGGCGCCCGGCTCGTAGCGGTCGAGCGGGGTCGGCTGCGGCAGGCCGACCGTTCGGCGACGAGCTTGCCGACGGAGCGAGTTGACGAGCTGCGATGTAGCGGTCGGTCACTTCGTCTGCCCTCCCGGGGCCTCGAGGATCGCGACGACGCCCTGGCCGCCGGCCGCGCAGATCGAGATCAGGCCGCGGCCGCGGCCGCGCTCGTGCAGCGCCTTGGCGAGGCTGGCGACGATCCGGCCGCCGGTCGCGGCGAACGGGTGGCCGGCGGCGAGCGAGCTGCCGTTGACGTTGAGCTTGGCGCGGTCGATCGAGCCGAGCGGCTCGTCGAGGCCGAGCCGCTCCTTGCAGAAGACCGGGTCCTCCCAGGCCGCGCAGCGTGCAGAGCACCTGCGCGGCGAACGCCTCGTGGATCTCGTAGAAGTCGAAGTCCTGCAGCGTCAGCCCGGCGCGCTCGAGCATCCGCGGCACCGCGTAGGCGGGCGCCATCAGCAGGCCCTCGCGCCGTGGACGTAGTCGACCGCGGCGGTCTCGGCCGTCGCTGAAGTGGGCGAGGATCGGCAGGCCGCGCTCCTTGGCCCACTCCTCGCTCGCGAGCAGCACCGCGGAGGCGCCGTCGGCTGAGCGGCGTCGAGTTGCCGGCGGTCATCGTGCCGCTCGTCGCCGCCGAAGACCGGCTTCAGCTTCGCGAGCTTCTCGAGCGTCGAGTCCGGGGCGCAGGTTCTGGTCGCGCTCGAGCCCGAGGTACGGCGTCATCAGGTCGTCCATGAAGCCGCGCTCGTAGGCGGCGGCGAGGTTGTCGTGGCTGCGGATCGTCAGCTCGTCCTGCGCCTCGCGCGGTGATCCCCCACTCGGTCGCCATCTGCGCGCAGTGCTCGCCCATCGAGAGGCCGGTGCGCGGCTCCTCGTTGCGCGGGATCGACGGGCACGAGCTGGCCGGGACGGACGCGCGCGAGCTGCTTGAGCTGCCTGGCGTCGTCTTCGCGCGGTTGGCGTCGAGCAGGATCTTGCGCAGGTCCTCGTTGAGCGCCGATCGGCGCGTCGGAGGTGGTGTCGACGCCGCCGGCGATGCCGGCGTCGATCTGCCCGAGCGCGATCTTGTTCGCGACGAGGATCGCCGCCTCGAGGCCGGTGCCGCAGGCCTGCTGGACGTCGTAGGCGGGCGTCTCGGGCGCGAGCCGGGTGCCGAGCACGCACTCGCGGGTCAGGTTGAAGTCGCGGCGAGTGCTTGAGCACGGCGCCGCCGACGACCTCGCCGAGGCGCTCGCCGTCGAGGTCGAAGCGGTCGACGAGCCCGTCGAGCGCGGCGGTCAGCATGTCCTGGTTCGACGCCTTCGCGTAGGCGGCAGTTCGAGCGTGCGAACGGAATCCGGTTGCCGCCGACGACGACAACCGGGCGAGTCTTGGCGTTCATTGGGGGGTGTTGCCTCCTGGGGAGTTCGGCTGTGAAGACTTGGACGGCTCGGAGCGCATCCGCAGCCCCGGCTCGATCGTCTGGATGAGCAACTCGGCGGCGTCGGTGGCGGGCATCGCCCCCGTCCGCAGCCACCAGCGCACGAGCGCCTCGGCCGCGCCCATCACGGCGGTCGAGAGCGCTTCGACCTCGGTCCGCGCGCGCTCGCGGCTGCGCTCCGGCAGCTGGGCGAGCAGCGAGGTCGCGATCAGGTCGCTGAGGCGCGCGCGGTAGCCCGCGACGCGCTCGGCGATCTCGCCGCCCGCGGGCAGCGTCTCGTCGAAGAGCACCGCCCACGCGGCGCGGTCCTGGTCGACGAAGTCGAAGAAGGCGTGCAGGCCGAGGCTGAGCGCCTCGGCCGGGTTGGAGGTCTCGCCGACGGCCTCGACGACCGTGTCGAGCAGCGCGTCGCCGGCGCGCTCGAGCACCGCCAGGTAGAGCTGCTCCTTGTTGCCGAAGTAGTTGTAGAGCAGCGGCTTGGTGACCCCGACGGCGGCCGCGACGTCGTCCATCGTGACGGCCGCGTAGCCGCGCTCGGCGAACAGCCCGTGGGCGGCCGCGACGGTCTGCTCCATCCGCTCGGCGCGCGGCAGACGGGTCCGTGTGGCATTGGGTACAGCCATGTCTCAGGAGATGTTACCGCACTATAAATTTCTACGTCGGTAACCAGCCCGGGACAGCTCCCGGATAGAGTCGGGACGCGATGCCGCCGCGCTTCCGAAGCCCTCGCCCGTGGACCTGGGAGGAGCTGCGCGCGGGTCGGCTGCTCGCCGTCTACCGCGCCGTGCGCGACGGCCGCGAGCGGACGGCGGTGCTGGTCTGGCAGGGCGACGACCGGCGCGTCGCGGTCGGCGGCGAGACCCCGCCGCTGCTGGCGATCACCGTCGACGCCGAGGACGAGGCCGGCGCCGACAACGCGATCGCGATCGCCGGCTTCGACTCGCTCGAGGCGGCGCGCGCCCACTGCGTCGACTGGGCCGGCACGAGCGCCGAGGCCAGCCCCGACGCGCTCGGCGAGGCGGCCGAGGTCGGCGTCTACGCCGCGATCCGCGACCCGGGCTTCGCGGGCGGCTGAGGCCTACCGGCCGGGCGGGCCGGTCACGGCTCGCTCGAGTGCGGCCAACCGCTGCCCGAGCTCGTCGAGCTTGGCCAGGACGGCGTCGTCGCGGGCTGTCGTCGCGGCAATGGGCGTTGGTGGCGGGCCCGCTCCCGCGCCGCTCTCGGCCTCCCCCCCGTCGCCCCTCCAGCGGCCGATGAAGCGCTGGGCGATCGCGCCGGTGAGGACCGCCAGGAAGCCGGCGCCGACGATCATCAGCACCATCGCGAGCGTCTTGCCGGTCTCGGTCGTCGGCACGATGTCGCCGTAGCCGGTCGTGGTGACCGTGGTGACCGCCCAGTAGAGACCGTCGCCGGGATCCACGTCGGGCTCGATCTCGGCGAATGCCAGACCGCCGAAGCCCACGACGAGCAGCGTCAGCAGCGCGACGTTGCGCAGGCCCTCGGTGGTCGTGACGCCCTCGGCGACGCGGTGCGCCAAGCGTCCGCGCAGCAGGCGGACCATCCGGAAGACGTCGAGGCCGGCGGTCGCGGGCAGGGTCAGCACGACGATCACCGGCGTGAGCGGGCGGCTGCGCAGCCAGGCGCGGCGGTCGCTCGCGACCGCGAGCATCACGACGAACTCGAGCACGAAGGTGCCCCAGCAGATCCAGTTGATCACCTCCACCGGCTGCGCGATCCCCGGTGCCGGGTCGCGCGCCAGCACGATCACCACCGGCAGGGTGACGATCGCGGCCACGGCCGTGGCCACGTCGAAGAACGACTGCACGCGCGTCTCGATCGGCCTCACGTCGTCTGATTCGACGTCGGCGCCCCACGTCCTCACCCCGGCTTTCAGCCGAAGTTAGGGTGCCCTAAGCCGAGCCTGGTCGCCAGCCGGCCCGTCCGTTAGATTGGAGGGGTGGACAAGCGCCGCTCCGACGTCCTCAAAGCCTCGCCGCGGATGTTCGAGTCAAACCTGCTCGACAAGCTGTCGCGCGTCCATCCCGTCGTCCCGCTGGTCGTCTTCATCCCCGCGATCGCGGTCCTGTTCGCACTCGGCCAGGAGGGCAACCCGCCGCTCGAGGTGATCGTCTGGATCGCCGGCGGCTGGGTCTTCTGGACCCTGACCGAGTACTGGCTGCACCGGATCGTCTTCCACTTCGAGCCCGAGGACGGGATCGGCGCCCGCCTCCACTGGATCATCCACGGCGTCCACCACGATCACCCGAACGACCCGATGCGGCTCGTCATGCCGCCGTCGGTCAGCGTCCCGCTGGCGCTCGGCTTCTGGGCGCTCTTCCACTGGGTCATCGGCGGCCAGCACGCCGACCTCTTCGCCTGCGGCTTCCTCGTCGGCTACCTGGCCTACGACATGACCCACTACCACCTCCACCACCACAAGCCGCGCACCCGCGTCGGCAAGCTCTTCTACGAGCTCCACATGCGCCACCACTTCCAGGACCACACCCGCGGCTTCGGCGTCGCCGCCCCCTGGTGGGACACCGCCTTCGGCACCCGCCTCGAGCGCCGCGGCAAGAACCGCGGCTGACGCGGCCGAATCGTCACTCGGCCGGCCCCGAGTCGTTACACGACTCGGCCCAAAGGCAGAGCCGCATGGGGGAGCATATCTGCATGCACTCCCCCGCCGTCCGCCAGCGCGCCCTCGACCTCGTCGACTCCGGCCTCAACGACTGCGAGGTAGCCCTCCGCACCGGCATCTCCCGCACCACCATCCGCGACTGGCGCCGCCCCCGCTACGTGCCGTGCGGCAAGCCGCGACGCGGCGCAACCTGTCCCCGCTGCGGTCTCGGCGGCCGGCCGATGTCCTTCACGCCCGAGGACTACGCGGAGCTGCTTGGCCTGTACCTCGGCGACGGATACCTCGTTCGCATGCCGCGCACATGGCGCTTCAGGCTCTACCTCGACTCGAAGCACAGCGAGATCGTCGACGAGTCGCAGGCGCTGCTCAAACGATGCTTCGAGTCGAACGTCGTTGCGCGACTCCTGCGGCACGACGGAGCGATGACGATCCTCAGCCTCTACTCGTCCCACCTGCCCTGCCTGTTCCCACAGCACGGCCCCGGCCGGAAGCACGAGCGCTCGATAGCACTGGAGCCCTGGCAGGCACAGCTGGTCGCCACGGCCCCGTGGAGCTTCCTCAAGGGGTGCATCCGAAGCGACGGCTGCTCCTACGTCAATCGAACCGGCCCCTACGAGTACCTCTCGTACGACTTCTTCAATACGTCGCAGGACATCCTCGACCTGTTCTGCGAAACCTGCGACCAGGTCGGCGTCGAGTACCGGCGCTACGCGAAGCACGTCCGGATCTACCGTCGCCCGAGCGTTGCCCTGATGAAGGCAAACGTGGGCGTCAAACGCTAGATTCAAGGCCCACGCGGATGTGGTGAAACTGGTAAACACGCGGCGTTCAGGTCGCCGTGCCCTAACAGGCTTGGAGGTTCGAGTCCTCTCATCCGCATTGCAGGCCGGCCTCTCCAGCACTCGATGAGCGATCCCACCAAGCCTGGCGAGTCGGCCTACGCGGCGGCGGGCGTCGACTACGCGACGCTCGACGCGGGCAAGCGGCTGGCGCTGACGGAGGCGCTGGCGACTTCGGGGGCGCTTGCCGCGCACGGCGGCAAGGCGCTCGACGTGTCGCGCGGCGAGCCGGCGTTCGTGTTCGAGCTGGGCGACCGCACGCTGGCGTTCGTGATGGAGGGCCTCGGCACGAAGGCCGTCGCGTCGCGCGCCGTCGCCGAGCAGCTCGGACTCAACCGCTTCGACGCCGTCGCCTACGACACCGTCGCGGCGATCGTCAACGACCTGATCTGCGTCGGCGCGCTGCCGCTGGTCGTCAACGCCTACTTCGCGACCGGCTCGTCGGAGTGGTACCTCGACGTCGACCGCCACGCCGCGCTGGTCAAGGGCTGGAGCCGCGCCTGCACCGACGCCGGCGCCACGTGGGGCGGCGGCGAGTCGCCCTCGCTGCCGGGCCTCGTCAACGCCGACGACATCGAGCTGGCCGGCAGCGCCGTCGGCGCCCTGCCGCCCGGCCACCAGCCGGTCCTCGGCCAGGACCTCGCGCCCGGCGACGAGATCGTGATGGTCGCCAGCAGCGGCCTGCACGCCAACGGCGCCTCGCTCGCGCGGATGATCGCCGACCGGCTGCCCGACGGCTACGCCACCCCCCTCCCCAGCGGCCGCGCCTACGGCGACGCACTGCTCGACCCGTCGATCCTCTACGCCCAGCTCGTCGGCGCGCTCGCCCGCGAGCGGGTCCCGGTCAGCTATTACAGCCACGTAACCGGCCACGGGCTGCTGAAGCTGATGCGCCCCAGCCGCGCGCTGACCTACCGGATCGAGGCGCTGCCGGAGGTCCCCGAGGTGCTCGCCTTCCTCGCCGAGCAGGCCGGTCTCGACGCCCACGCCGCCTACAGCACGCTCAACATGGGCAGCGGCTTCGCGGTGTACACCGCCGCCGGAACGGGCAACCAGGTGGTCGAGATCGCGCGCGGACTGGGCCACGACGCCCTGCTCGCCGGCCGGGTCGAGGACGGCCCGCGCCAGGTGATCGTCGAGCCGATCGGCGTCACCTACGCCGACGCCGAGCTCGATCTCAGTCCCGACAGGGCCTGACGCCAGACGGCGAATAGACTCGCCTCAAGACCACGAAAGGAACGCCAATGGCTTACGAGGTACCGGATCTTCCGTACGACTACGCGGCACTGGAGCCGCACATCGACGAGGCGACGATGCGTGTCCACCACGACAAGCATCACCAGGCCTACGTCGACAAGGCGAACGCCGCGCTCGACGGCACCGACTGGGCCGGCAAGCCGATCGAGGAGGTCGTGGCCAACCTCGCGCAGCTGCCCGACGACATCCGCGGCCCGGTCCGCAACAACGGCGGCGGCCACTACAACCACAGCCTCTTCTGGGAGTCGATGTCGCCGAACGGCGGCGGCGCCCCCGACGGCGACCTCGGCGCGGCCATCGACGCGGCCTTCGGCTCGTTCGACGCCTTCAAGGAGAAGGTCAAGGCGACCGGCATCGGCCAGTTCGGCTCCGGCTGGGCCTGGCTCGTCCACGACGGCTCCGGCCTCGCCGTGGTCGGCACCCCGAACCAGGACAACCCGCTCACCGACGGCAAGACCCCGCTGCTGGGCGTCGACGTCTGGGAGCACGCCTACTACCTGAAGTACCAGAACAAGCGCCCCGACTACATCGACGCGTGGTGGAACGTCGTCGACTGGGGCAAGGTCGCCGAGCGCTTCGCCGCGGCCAGCTAGCCAGGCGCCTCCGGCTACCCAGCCATCCACTCCAGGATGGCCGCGGCGACGACCTCGCCGCGGTCCTCCTGGAGGAAGTGCCCGCCGCCCTCGATGACGACCTGCTCGCCGGCGCCCGGGATCAGGTCGACGAACACCTGCCCCGCCTTCGGCGACGGGAAGACCATGTCGGAGTCCGAGAACGCCACCAGCGCCGGCTTCTCCCAGCTCGACAGGGCGTCTGCCACGGCGGTCATCGCGGCCGCCCCAGGCGCGTCGGCGTCGATCGGCACCAGCAGCGGGAAGGTCGCCGCGCCCGCCTTCGACGCCGCGTCGGGAAACGGCGCCTCGTAGGCGGCGACGACCTCGGGCGCCAGCTCGGTCGCGGTGCCGCCCTGCAGCACGAAGCCGACCGGCAGGTCCGGGTTCTTCTCGGCGAACGCGCGCCAGGCCATGAAGCCCTTGCTGACGCGACCGGTGAACAGGCCGGTGTTGAGGATGACCAGCCGGTCGACGCGGTCGGCGTGCTCTACCGCCCAGCGCAGCCCGATCGGCCCGCCCCAGTCCTGGACCACGACGGTCGCGCCGCGCAGGTCGAGCGTGTCGAGCACGCCCGTGACCTGCTCTACGTGGCGGTCGTAGGAGTACCAGTCGCGGTCGGTCGGCTTGTCGGAGCGCCCGAAGCCGGCGAGGTCGGGACAGATCACGCGCCGGCCGGCGGCGACCAGCGGCGGCAGCAGCTTGCGATAGAGGTAGGACCACGATGGCTCGCCGTGGAAGCAGACCACCGGGTTGCCCTCGCCCTCGTCGAGGTAGTGCATCCGCAGCCCGCCGACCTCGGCGTAGCGCGGCTCGAACGGATAGCCGGGTAGGTCGGCGAAACGCTCGTCGGGCGTGCGGTGGGTCTCCATCGGGCGACCCTAGACCAACCGACGGCTCGGGTAACCTCGGTCACGATGCCTCCGCGCAACACAGCCGACGTCGTCGTGGTCGGCGACGACCGGGTCGTCGTCGAGGTCGACGAGCACGCCGCCGCCGGTCCGGCGACGCGCGCCCGCAGGCCGATCGAGAGCCACCCCTGCGTCGAGCTGACCGCGGGCATGGCGCGCTATCTGCTCGCGATCCTCGATCTCTCCGAGGGCGGCGAGCGGCCGACCCAGAGCGGCCTCAGCCGCCACCTCGAGGTCTCGGCGCCGACGACTTCGGAGGCGATCGGGCGGCTGCGCGGGCTCGGGCTCGTCGAACCGAACTCGGTCGCGCTGACCATCGCCGGCACCAGCGCCGCGCTCGTGCTGCGCTCGCGCCGTGTCGCCGCCCGCGAGCTGGTCCACGAGGTGCTCGGCCTCGACGCCGCCGACTCCGAAGTCGAGGCGGAGCGGATCGCCTTCAGCGCGTCGCCACTGCTCGGCCGCAGCCTCGTCGGCTGGCGCGCCGCCCGCCACCAGGGCTGAGCCGCGCTAAGGCGCGCGCAGCAGCCTGACGACCGCGACCGCGGCGATCGCCGTCATCACCACCGCGCTCGCGACGCACCACTGGCAGATCGCGTCGATCACCTCCAGCTCGAGATAGGTCAGGTAGGCGCTGTAGCCGAAGCCGACGAGCGCCACCAGCGCCGTCGCCGCACGCCCCGTCTCGCCGGGCACCGCCAGCGAGGCGAGGATCGCGACGTAGCCGAGCAGACCGATCGCCGCGACCGGGATGCCGGCCAGCTCGGCGTACTCCGAGCCCTGGACCTTCGCGCAGCCGCCGGTCGTGCAGACCGGGTCGACGTCGGCGTAGTGGACGTATGTCAGGTAGCCCGCGATGCCGAGGCCGACGACGGCCAGCGCCGCGACGGCCAGCGTCAGCGTGCGGCCCGCGGCGGCCGGGCGCGAAGCCGTGGCCGCCGCGCCGTCCCCCGTCACCGCGCCCCGATCCGCTCGATCTCGGCGCCGACGGCGGCGGCGGTCAGCTCGGCGATCCGGAGCGCCTCGAGCCGCCCGCCGGTCGGTCCGGCGACGAACGTCGGCGTCGAGCTGACGCCGAGCGTCTCGGCCGCCGCCGCGGCGCGACGTAGCTGGGCGGTCGCCGCGGGCCGCTCGGCGGTGGCCAGCGCCTCGTCGGCGTCGAGCCCGTCGACGCCCTCGGCGACCTCGCGCAGGAACTCGTCGGTCGCGTAGCCGGAGTTCTCGCGGCCCTGGTTGGCGAAGAAGAGGTCGGCGAACTGCCAGCCGCGGTTCTGCTCGGCGGCCGCGGCGGCCACCCGGCCGGCGCGCAGCGAGTCGTCGCCGAGGAAGGTCAGCACGCGCAGCTCGAGCCGCGCCTCGCCGGTGCGGACGTAGCGCCGCACCAGCTCCGGCAGCTGCTCGCGCGCGAACTGGGCGCAGAACGGGCACTGGAGGTCGACGAACTCGACGACCGTCACCGGCGCGTCGGGGTCGCCGAGAGCGATCCCCCGCTGCGGGATGCCCGCGAACAGATCGTTGACCTCGGCCTGGCCGTCCAGCGAGCTGCCGCCGCCGAGACCCTGCGGCCCGGTGTCGTCGCCACCGCCGCTGGCCAGGGCGAGCACGCCGACGACCAGCGCGGCCGCGGCCACCACGCCGCCGAGCAGCCACAGCCGCCGGCGGCGCCGCTCCGCGCCCGCCTCGGCCGCCTCTCGCTGCTCGCGCTCCTCGCGCCGTCGCCGCTTCTCGTCCGCTCTGCCGCTCATGTCGTCGCTCCTCACGGTAGAAGGCGTGGGCGGCGGCCGGCCGCCGCCCACGCCGAGGGTTCTAGGCCTTGCGCCGTCCGGTGATCAGCGCCGCCAGGCCGGTCAGCAGGCCGAGCCCGCCGAGCACCAGCGCCGCGATCACGAGCCCGGTCGAGGGACCGTCGTCGCTCGCGCCGTCGGACGCGCCGGCGAGCGCGACGTCCGCGGTCGCGGCGGCCGTGCCGTGACCGCCCGAGCCGGCCGTCAGCGTGACCGCCGGCGACGGCGACTCGAGGTCCTCCTCGGCCTCCCCTGCCCGCGGGACTTGGATCCAGGCGCTCTCGCCCTTCACGCACTCCTGCACGACCGGGAAGTAGACGGGGTCGCCCGCCTTGCCGGCCGGCAGCTTGACGCTCATCCCGAACAGGTCGAGCCGGTCGGAGGGCAGCGGGTCGGCCTCGGTCGCGGTCCAGATCACCTCCTCGACGCCGCGCGTGACCGTCTCGCCGTGCAGCTCGACGGCGTCCTTCGGTCCCTCCCTGGTCGTGACCTCCCAGCCCGGGTGGACCTGCGGGGTGACGCTTGGGACCGTCTCGGGGATCCGCACCCGGACCACGCGCGTCGGCGAGTCCCCGCAGCCGTGCGGCACCTGGACCCGCAACGTCGCGTAGCCGTCGGCAGGCCCCTCGGCGGGGTCGATCGTCACGTGCGCGGCGGCGGGCGCCGCCGCGACCGCGGACACGGCCAGCGCGGCCGCGATGCTCGTCTTGAACCTCATCTGTCGCCTCTCCTTGCTCTTGGGTCGAAAGGTGGGAACGGGTCGGGTCACCGGATCGGGACCTCCAGCTCGGTGCGCAGCTCCTCGAAGTCCGAGACCGGCGCCCGCACCGTCAGCGTCCAGCCGCCGGCCGGCGCCAGCTCGGCGCGCGTGACCGTGTAGTGGCCGGGCCCGACCTTGCGCGCGTCGAGCGCGATCGGACCGATGTCGAGCTCGGGCTCGCGCGCCGCGATCGACAGCCGCCGCGCGCGGTCGTACTGGGCGCCGCCGCGAGCGTCGAAGAGGTAGACGTGGATCTCGTTCGCGCCGGCGCGGGCCGGGTCGACCGTCAGCTCCATCCGTGCGGGACCCAGCTCCGCCGAGCCCGAGTAGGGCCCCGACGGCGTCGCGACCGACGGCGAGTAGGACACCAGCGCCGCGGTCACGCCCAGCACAAGCACCATCAGCGCCACCTCGGCGCGCAGGGCCCGGCGCAGCACGACGCCCGTCCGCCCGGGCGCATCGCCGCCGGCCGCGAGCCGCGCCAGCCGCGGCTGCGACCGGCGCCGGTTGTGGGCGCCGAGCGCGATCAGCGCGACGAAGATCGCCGACTTGGCGAGGATCGCCCGCCCGAACGCCGTGTCGATCAGGTCCGGCCAGGCGTCCAGCTCGATCAGCGACTGCCCCACCCCGCTCGCCAGCAGCAGCGCGACCGCGGCGAGCGCGACGGTCGAGAAGCGCGTCACCAGGGCCGCCAGCAACCGCGTCCGGTCCGGCGGATCGAGCGTCCGCGTCGCGGCCGGCACGACGGCCACCAGCGCGACGACCCCGCCGACCCAGGCGCTCATCGAAAGCACGTGCGCGGCGTTGAGCGGAACCAGCGCCCAGGCGTCGTCACCCGCCCCCGCGTGCCCGCCGAGCGCCGGCGAGACGACGAGATACGCGCACGCGAGCGCGAAGGCCGCGAGCCACGCCCGGCCAGGTCGCGGCAGGAACAGCAGCAGCGCGGCCAGGAGGCCGAACGCGGTGAAGCGCAGCTTCCAGACCTCGCCGAAGCGGGTGTTCAGCACGTCGTGGATCAGGCCGCCGTCGAGTGCCGACCAGAACGATCCGCCGCTCGCGGTCGCCGCCTGCAGCACGATCCCGAGCGCCGTCGCGGCCATCCCGGCGACCGCCGCGATGGTCAGCAGCCGGACCCCGCGCGCACGGAACGCCGCGCGGGCCGCGGGCGGGCCGGGCGCGCCGCCGCGCAGGGCCGGCCACCAGACGGCCAGCAGGAAGGCGAGTCCGCCGGCCAGCAGCGCGATCGCGCCGTAGCTGACGACGCGCACCGCGCCGAACGCGATCTCGGTCGCCGGCCCAGCCTCCTCGCCGAGCAGGTCGGCGACCGCGGCGGCCGGCACACCGCCGGCCTCGCCGACGGTGAAGACGTAACCGCCGGTCACCGGGTGCGCATCGGCCGAGACGACCCGGTAGGTGACGGTGTAGGCGCCGTCGGGCAGGTCTGGCTCGATCGCGACGGCGACCGCCTCGCCGCTGGGACGCGCGACGTCGCCGAGGTCGACCCGCCCGCCGCCGGCGTCGAACACGCGCAGCGCGCCAAAGCTCGACTCGACCGGCTCGTCGAAGGTCACCTCGACCCGCTCCGGCGCCTGCTTCAACGTGGCTCCGCGCGTCGGCTCGGTCCGCTCGACGACCGCGTGCGCATCCGCCAGAGCGGGCGCCAGAGCGGGCGCCAGCAGCGCGGCCAACAGAGCGACCGCCAGCGCGCGGGCCCCGCGGCGCGCGCCGCTCACCCGACGGCGCTCCGCCCCGCCGCCTTTCACCAGACGGCTCACCAGGCCTCCGCCCGCGGCTTCGCCTCGCCGCCGCCCCCAGCGCGCCGCCGGCGCCGCCGGACCGCCACGACCAGGCCGATCCCGCCGAGAACGACCGCACCGAGCGCGACGGCTGCCGCGACCGGGAAGCCGTCGTCGGCCCGCCCGACCCAGGTCAGCGTCCCGGCCACCGAGCCGGCCGTGCCGCCGACCCGCAGCGGCACGTCCCAGTCGAAGACCTTCGTCCGCCGCTCGGGGTCCTCGACCGCCGGCGGGCGGCCGGCGCCCATCCAGTGCATGCGGTGGTCGTGCCACTCGAAGCTCCCCGAGCGGTCGACACGCTTCCAGGCCGGCGCCGCCCGCTCATCCGCGCGCGCCGGCAGGTCGACGTCGGCGAAACGATCCTCGTTGAGGTAGCGCGCCGGCGAGTTGAGGTTGACCTCGACGGTCCCGTCCGGGCTCAGGCGGGCGTAGGGCTCGCCGTTGTAGCCCTCGACGACGACCGTCTTCCCGCTGTCGTTGCGCAGGACGAGCCGGTCGTCGCGCTCGAGCACCTCGACGCCGATCCCGTCCGGGGCGCGTCGGACCTCCGATATGTAGTCGAGACCTCCCCCGCCGTGGGCGAGGGCGTTGGTCGCGGCCAGGGCCAGCGCGATCAGCGCAACCAGGGCCGCACCGCTGTAGCGGCGCAATTCGTGCCTCCTCGGGCAGCGTCGTACGATCGAGCGCCCGGCCGGGAGCGCGATCGCGCGGCGGCCGGGGCTAGTGCGAGAGCGCCAGCGCGGGCGGCGGCCGCACCGCGAGCGAGTGCGCGATCAGACGACCGCCACGAGGAACGACGCGCAGCGCCCGCAGAGCGCCGGCGGGAGCCGTCACGCGCGCCGGCGGACGCCGGCGGTGGGTGCGGGCGGCCCGCGCGAGCCGCGCGATCCGCTCTTCGCCGAGGTAGCGCCCGGCGAGCAGCGGCAGTGCCACGACCAGCAGCGGCGCCGCGTAGAGCAGCGCCGGCGCGAGCACGCCGGTCGCCTCAGCCAGCAGAGCCAGCGAGGAGAGCAGCGCGAGCGTCACGAGGACGCGGCGGTCACGGCGGGGCATGCAGCGGAGCGTACAAGGAGGCCGCGGCGCGCGGGTACTCTTTCGGGGATGACCGCCTCGACCGCCAGCGACTGGACGGCGCACACGACCGAGGCGCTCGCCGAGGCCGGCTACCGCTCCAGCGCCGCCCGCGAAGAGGTGATCGCGGCGGTCGCCGAGCTCGGCTGCAGCATCACGGCGCGCGAGATCGCCGACCTGCTGCGCGAGCGCGGCAGCGGCGTCGGGCTGGCGAGCATCTACCGCGCGCTCGACCTGCTCGACCGCCACGACCTCGTCCAGCGCTTCGACGTCGGCGAGGGCATCGCCCGCTACGAGCCGGCGCTGCCCGGCGGCGACCATCACCACCATTTGGTCTGCGACAGCTGCGGGACCGTCGAGCCGTTCGAGGACGAGGCGCTCGAGGACGCGATCCACGGCCTCTCCGGCAAGACCGCCTTCACGATCGCCGCCCACGACGTGACCCTGCACGGCGAGTGCCCGGCCTGCAAGGCCGGCACGGACAGCTAGCGCGGGCGGCTCAGGCCTCGGGCGTGCACTGGCGCTCGCCGCCGGTCAGCCCGTCGACCAGCGCGGCCGTGTTCGCCTGGATCGACTCGATGTAGGTCGCCCCGCCGGACCCCTCGGGCCCGAGCGTGTCGGCCCACAGCGGGTCGCCGACGGTCGCCCCCGTCTCGCGCGCGACCGCCCGCTCGAGCTTCGGGTTGAGCGAGCTCTCGGGGAAGATCGCGCGCACGTCCTCGCGCTCTATCTGCTCGACGAGCTCGTCGGTCTCTCCAGCCGACGGCTGGGCGGCGGTCGACTGCGACGGGATCAGCGCGCCGACGACCTCGAGGCCGTAGCGGTCGGCGTAGTAACCGAGCGCGTCGTGGGTGGTGACGAGCTTGCGCTGGGCCGGGGGGATCTCGTCGATGCAGGCGGCGACCGAGCGGTCGAGCCGCCGCAGCCGCTCGGTGAAGGCGCGCGCGTTGCGCTCGTAGTCGGCGCGACCGTCGGGATCGGCGGCGATCAGCGCGTCGCGGATGCCCGCGACCGCGGCGATCGCGTTGCGCGGGTCCTGCCACCAGTGCGGGTCGGCGTCCTCGCCGTGGTGGGCCTCGCCCGCGTGGGAGTCCTCGCCCCCGCCGTGCCCACCCTCGTCGTGCGGCTCGCCCTCGCGCTGCTCCACGCCCTGGATCAGCTCGACAGTCGGCGCGTCGTTGCCCGAGCTTCTCGATCGTCTCCCCGAGCCACTCGTCGACGTCACCGCCGGACTGGAAGACGACGGCCGCCGACGCGAGCGCCGCGACGTCGCTGGGGCGCGGCTCGTAGCCGTGCGGGTCGGAGTTCGGCTGCAGGATCTGGGCGACCTCGACGCGGTCCCCTCCCACCTCGCGCACGAGGTCGGCGACCTGCGTCGTCGTCGCGACGGCCTCGATGCCGCCGCCGTCAGCGGAGGAGGACGAGTCCCCGCTGCCGCAGCCGCCCGCGACCAGTGCCAGCGCGGTCGCCGCGACGGCTGAGAGGGCGCTGAACATTCGCGCGGCTTCCATGCCGCGCAGCTTAGTGAGAACGATTCTCGGCGACGGTCGCCGGAGAGGGCTGGACGGCGCTACTGGTCGCGGTCGCGACGGCCGCGACCGCCACCGACGCGCTCGACGGCCTTGCTGGCGTCGACGTACGGGAGCAGGCCGAGCTCGCGGGCGCGCTTGACGGCACGCGCCATCTTCGACTGGTCGCGCCGGCTGAGGCCGGTCACGCGGCGCGAGCGGATCTTGCCGCGCTCGGTGATGAACCGCTGCAACAGCGCGATGTTCTTGTAGTCGATCTTGTCGATCTCCTCGCGCGGCAGCTTCGAGTAGCGCCGCGCCTCGCCCTTCAGAGAGGGCTTGCCGCGCTTGCGATCCTTGGTGTTGCTCCGTGCCATCGGCCGGTAAGAGTGACAGAGCCGGCCGTTTCGCGTCGGCCGGCGCGTTGGTCCGGCCCCGCTGCTTCCATTCCGCGCATCGGCAAGAGCGGCATCACACGTGTGTTCGCGGCGATCGTCGCCGCCCTCGCGGTCGCCACCGTGGCCGGCATGGCGCTGCTCTGGCCGGGCGACGTCGAGACCAAGGTCGGCGAGGCGATCGTGACCAAGTCCGACACGGCGACCGTGATGGAGGTCAGCGAGTTCGCCTGCTCCGGCCTCGACACCGACGTCTGCCGCGAGGTGAAGATCCGGCTGGAGAGCGGCGACGACAACGGCGCGGTCAAGAGCCTGGTGCTCGACAACGGGACGATCGACCCCGAGGTCGCGGTCGGCGACGAGCTGCGCGTCGTCAGGAACGTCGTGCCGCCCGGCGCCGATCCGGTTCCCGGCCGCGAGTACTCGATCTCCGACTTCGACCGCCAGGGGCCGATGCTGCTGCTCCTGCTGATCTTCGCCGGCGCGGTGGTCCTGTTCGGCCGCCTGCGCGGCGCGATGTCGCTGATCGGCCTCGGTCTCAGCCTCGCCGTCGTGCTCGGCTTCATGGTGCCGGCGATCCTCTACGGCCGCAGCACGCTCGCGGTGGCGATCGTCGGCGCGCTCGCCGTGATGCTGGCGACGATCCTGCTCGCCCACGGCACCGGGCCGAAGAGCCTGGCGGCGATCCTCGGCACCGCCGCCTCGCTGGTCGTGACGGTGGCGCTGGCGGTGCTGTTCACCGACCTCACCCACCTGACCGGCCTCTCCAGCGAGGAGGCGACGTTCCTGCAGGTCAACGACGCCGGCGTGTCGCTGAAGGGGCTGCTGCTCGCCGGGATGATCGTCGCCGCGCTCGGCGTGCTCGACGACGTGACGATCAGCCAGTCCTCGACGGTGCTGGCGCTGCGCCAGGCCGACCCGACGCAGAGCTTCCGCGAGCTGTTCGCGCGGGCGATGGACGTCGGCCGCGACCACGTCTCGGCCACCGTCAACACGCTCGTGCTGGCCTACGTCGGCGCCTCGCTGCCGCTGCTGCTGATCTTCAGCTCAGGCCAGATCGGCTTCCTCGACGCGATCAACCTCGAGATCATCAGCAAGGAGATCGTGGCGACTCTGGTCGGCTCGATCGGGCTGATCGCCGCCGTCCCGATCACGACCGCGCTCGCCGCCGTGCTGGCGCGGCGGATGTCCGCCGACGAGCTGGCCGCGGTCGAGCCGCACAGCCACTCCCACTGAGCGCGAGCGGGCATTGGAGACCGACCCCCTTCTCCTGACCGCGGTCGCGGTCTGGTGCTTCGTCGTCGCGGCGATCGGGGGCGCGGTCGGGCTGGTGTTCGGCAACATCCGCCTGCCGGCGATCGTCGCGGTCGCCTCGGGGCCCGCCGCGGGCGCCGGGGCGAACGTCGGCATCTCCGGGATCGCGGCGACGGCAGCGGCGGTCGTCCACATCCGCGCCGGCCGGATCGACTGGCGGATCTTCGCCTGGATGGCGCCGCCGTCGATGGTCGGGGCGGTCGTCGGCGGCTACGCCTCGGGGCTGCTGCCGGACACCGTGCTGCTGCTCGTGATCGGCGCGATGCTGCTCTGGTTCGGGGTGCGGATGCTGCGGCCCGGCGAGCGGGCGCGGCGCGCGGAGGGGGCTGGCGCGAGCATCCCAGGCGTCATCCTCAGCGGCCTGGCGATCGGCCTGCTCGGCGGCCTGATCGGCCTGATCCTCGGCGCTCTGCGGATGCCGGCGCTGCTGCGCTGGGTCGGCGGCAGCGCCCACCAGGCGGTCGGAACCAACCTCGCCGTCGGGGTGTGCGTCGGCGTGGCCGGGGTGCTCGGGCACACACCGGCCGGCGTCGACTGGGACCTGATGGCGATCGGCGCGGCCGCTTCGGTGCCGGGCGCGCTGCTGGGGTCGCGGCTGACCGGCAGGCTGTCGGAGCCCGCGCTGCTGAAGGGGATCGGCGCGATGCTCGTCGTCGCCGGGGGGTCGATGCTGGTTCAGGCGGCGGTTTGAGCGCTACCCGACGGCTCCGGCACCCAGCCGGCGGGGAACGCCCCGGCGGGGATGTCGGCGGGACCGCGCTCGAACCAGGCGTCCACCAGCTTGCCGGCCGGCCGGCCCTCGATCAGCGGCCGCACGTCGCCGACCTGCATCAGCAGATGTAGCGAGGAGCCGATCTGGTAGTCGACGGCGGTCGGCTCGTCGCCGCCGACGACACCGCCCTCGATCAGCTCGTCGACGATGTCGAGCTGCTCGGGCAGCTCCGCGAGCTGCTTGGCGATCAGCTCCGCGGTGATGCCGATGTAGCGCCACGCGCCGCGCGCCAGCTTGATCGCGAAATCCGTGCCCGCCGGGTCGAGCGGGCCGGCGCCCGCGAACGTCCCGAGCGCCTCCGGGCGGAAGTGCAGCGCACCGAAGGTCAGGTTGCGCCCGGCGGTCTGGAGGTCCTCCGCGATCCCCCGCTCGGCCTCGCGAATCGCCGCGGCGACCGCGCCCGGGTATAGGTCCGCCTCGTCGACCAGCTCGTCGAGGCGCTCGAAGATCGCCGTCGTGCCGTGGACCGGCTCGTCGTCGACCAGCAGCCCCGGGACCGTCCGGTTGCCCTCGCCGTACACCGCCTCGACCTGGTCGGCGTGCTGGCCCGAGACCATGTCGACGGTCTCGTACTCGAGCCCATGACGGTCCAGCACCGCCTTGACCGCGAGGCACGGATGCGAGAACGGAACGGCGTGCAGTACTAGCTTCGGCTGATCGCGCATGGCGCAGAACCTACCCCACCGTCTAACATGCCCCTCCTCGGGGCGTGGCGCAGTCTGGTAGCGCACTCGGCTGGGGGCCGAGCGGTCGCTGGTTCAAATCCAGTCGCCCCGACTTACTAAAGGCGTCTCTGCTCGAGGGAGGCGTAGAGGCCTATCGCCGCCGAGGCCTGCGATATGGCTTTCGGTTTAGCGAGGTCCCGCCCGAGTAGCGGGTCGAGGTGACGTACTCGGGTCCCGGCCGAGCGGTCGTCTCGCCACCCCTCCGCGTTGAGAAGTGAGCTGACCCGCTGCGCGCACGCCCCACTACGACGCACGGTACGAAGTCGCTCTAGGCGGACGCTTTGCCCCGTTGCTCGACGTGGCCGAGCGGGATGGTCTGGTCCGGGAAGACGGCGTTGATCTCCAGGGTGCCGCCGAGCGCGCCCACGAAGTCCGCCAGCGTCGCCAAGTGCGGGTTATCGGTCCGCTCGACGCGGGAGACGTTCGCTTGGGTGGACTGCATCAGGTCGGCTAGCTCGACCTGAGTCTTGCCGAGCTGCTCGCGCAGCTCGGCGAGGCGCAGCACCGAGCGCATGGCGTCGGTGCGGGCATCGATCCGCTCGGCCGCGCCGGGGCGGGACCGGATCTTGCGCTCAAGGCTGTCGATTGGCTTGCTCATCGCTGCTCCTTTCCTGCCAGGCCGGCCAGATGCCGGTCGTAGATCTTGTCTGCCTTGGCGGGCATCCGGGTGTACCAGCGCTGCTGCGGCTGACCGGCCTTGTCGCCGCCGACCAACAGGATGGCCGTGCGTCGTGGGTCGAAGGCGAACATCACGCGGATGGTCTTGGCTGGTCCACAGCGGCATCGTCCATCCTCCCCCACGTCCCCAGCCGGGAACAGTGGAGACGCCGGGGGCCCGAGCAGACGTAGCTCCATCCGCCAGCGCTGGGAGCCCCGCCCGTCCGGGGCTACCGTTGAGCTGGTTCGGGTCAGCTGGCGGCGAGAGGACGATCCCGTCCGTGCGAAAGCTCCGCGTGAACCGGAGGACGGCCACCTACATCGGCCTGACGATCCTGGTCGCGGTCGGGATCCACTTCGCGTATCCCGAGCTGGCCGGGATGCGGCGGACGCTGGATCTGCTGGCCCATGCCGAGGTCTGGTGGATCCCGGTGGCGGTAGCGATGAGCGCGCTGTCGCTCGCCTGTTACGTGGCGGTGTTCGAGATCGTCGGCGGGGGCCTGGAGCGGCGCTTCGGGTGGAAGACCTCCTACCAGATCGCGATGGCCAGCCAGGCGGCGAGCACCGTCGTCTCTGCTGGCGGGGCCGGCGGGATCGCGCTGCTGTTCTGGGCGCTCAAGAAGGCGGAGGTCGAGCGCGCCGACGCCGAGCGCCGCATCGTGGCGTTCCTCGCGTTCCACTACTCGGTCTACCTCGCCGCGCTCGTCGCCTTCGGGGGCCTGCTCTGGCTCGGCGTGCTGCCGGGCCGCGCGCCGCTGCTGCTGACCGCCCTGCCCGCGGCCGTCGCCGCCGTCCTGCTGGCGCTCGCCGTCCTGGCCGCGACACGCCCCGAGACCGTCGAGCGCCGGCTGACCGGCCGCGCGGTCGGCGCGACGCGGCTGGCCCGGATCGCGCGCCGGCTGCTGGGGTTCCCCGCGATGCTCGCCGCCGGCCTCGGCTACGCGCGCACCGTCCTGTTCTCCGCCCACCACGGCGCGTTCCTGCCGCTGCTGGCGATCGGGTACTGGGCGGCCAACATCGCCATCCTGTGGGCCTGCTTCGAGGCATTCGGCGAGTCGCCGGAGATCGCGGGACTCGTCCAGGCGTTCTTCATCGGGATGACCGTGAACCTGCTGCCGCTGCTGCCCGGCGGCGTCGGCTCGGTCGAGGCCGGCATGATCGCCTCCCTGCTGGCCTTCGGCGAGCCGGGCGCCAACGTCGTCGTCGCGGTCCTCTCCTACCGTCTGATCTCGTTCTGGCTGCCGACCATCCCGGAGGCCGCCGCCTCCGTGCAACTGCGCAGAACCGTCGCCGGCTGGGGCGAGCCGCCGAAGTATGGTGCCCTCTCAGGAGGCACCGAGCGAGGAGCGGCAGATGGCGAGCGTGGAGCGAGTTGAGGACGACGCGACGGCGGCGCAGGACGACGGGCTGCTGTTCAACCCGCGCACCTACGACCCGGCGCAGCTTCGACCCGGAGACGCGGCGGCTGATGCGGGCGACGATCGACTGGTTCGAGGCGCGCGGCAAGAAGCGCGCTCAAGGAGCACGACCACGAGCCGCGCCTGGTACGCCGACTTCCTCGAGTTCCTCGCGCGCGAGCGGCGTCTTCGCGACGCTGCTGACGCCCGGCCGCGCGACGGCCGGCGGCGACCCGGACAAGCGCTGGGACACCGCGCGCATCTGCGCGTTCAACGAGATCCTCGGCTTCTACGGCCTCGCCTACTGGTACACGTGGCAGGTCTCGATCCTCGGCCTCGGCCCGATCTGGCAGAGCGACAACGAGGCGGCCCGCGCGCGCGCCGCCGCAGCTGCTCGACGACGGCGCGATCTTCGCCTTCGGCCTCTCCGAGCGGGAGCACGGCGCCGACATCTACTCGACCGACATGGTCCTCACGCCCGACGGCGACGGCGGCTTCCGCGCCAACGGCGCGCAAGTACTACATCGGCAACGGCAACGTGGCCGGCATGGTCTCGGTCTTCGGCCGCCGCGCCGACGTCGAGGGCCCCGACGGCTACGTCTTCTTCGCCGCCGACAGCCAGCACCCGAGCTACGAGCTGGTCAAGAACGTCGTCAACGTCGCAGATGCTACGTCAGCGAGTTCCGACCTCGACGACTACCCGGTGCGCGCCGAGGACGTCCTGCACACCGGCGCCGGCGGCCTTCGACGCCGCGCTGAACACGGTCAACGTCGGCAAGTTCAACCTCGGCTTCGCCTCGATCGGCATCTGCGAGCACGCCTTCTACGAGGCGATCACCCACGCCGACAACCGCGTCCTCTACGGCAAGCGCGGTCACCGACTTCCCGCACGTGCGCCAGCGCGTTCACCGACGCCTACGCCCGGCTGGTCGCGATGAAGCTGTTCGGCGACCGCGCCGATCGACTACATGCGCTCGCGCCAGCCCCGAGGACCGCCGCTACCTGCTCTTCAACCCGATCACGAAGATGAAGGTGACGACCGAGGGCGAGCGGGTCATCGACCTGCTCTGGGACGTGATCGCCGCCAAGGGCTTCGAGAAGGACATGTACTTCGAGATGGCCGCGCGCGACATCCGCGGCGCTGCCGAAGCTCGAGGGCACGGTCCACGTGAACATGGCGCTGATCCTGAAGTTCATGGCCAGCTACCTGTTCGACCCGGCCGAGTACGCGCCCGTGCCCGACGCCGCCGCGACGCGGCCGACGACGAGTTCCTGTTCCGCCAGGGCCCGGCCCGCGGGCCTGGGCAAGATCCGCTTCCACGACTGGCGCGCCGCCTACGACGCGCTTCGCCGCACGTGCCCAACGTCGCCCGCTTCCCCGAGCAGGCCGACGGCGCTGAAGCGAGCTGCTCGCCACGCGCGCCGCCGGCCGAGGAGCAGCAGCAGGACCTCGACTTCCTGCTGACGCTCGGCGAGCTGTTCACGCTCGTCGTCTACGGCCAGCTGATCCTCGAGCAGGCCGCGCTCGACCGGGCTCGACCGAGCGACGTGCTCGACCAGATCTTCGACGTCCTGGTGCGCGACTTCTCGGCGCTACGCGGTCGAGCTGCACGGCAAGGCCTCGTCGACCGACGACGCAGCAGGCGTGGGCGCTCGCCAACGTGCGCAAGCCGGTCGTCGACGCGGGCCGGTTCGACGCGGTCTGGGAGCGCGTGCGCGCGCTCGCCGGCGCCTACGAGATGCGCCCCTAGCCAGCTGGCAGGCCCGCTTCGGCCCTGGCCGACCGGCGCCGACCGGCGTACGTTCGAAGCATCCGTCAAGCAGACAAGGAGGATGTCGTGGCTGACGCAGGATTATTCGTGGGCTGGGGCGCGCCGGTGCGCGATCGCGAGGCGAAGGGCCTAGAGGTCTTCTCCGAGGCGATCGCCTTCTATGGCGGCTGTCAGGAGGCCGGTGAGATCGAGGGCTTCGAGACCGTGCTACTCGGGCCGCACGGAGGCGGGCTGGCGGGGTTCTTCCTGATCGGCGGCACGCCGGAGCAGTGCTCGGCGCTGCGCGAGCGGGACGACTTCCAGCGCATCCTGACTCGTGCCGCGCTGGTCGTGCAGGACCTCGGGGTGATCAACGCGACGTCCGGCGGCGCGGTCGGCGACCAGATCGGGGTCTACCAGGAGGCGATCGCCGCGGTGGCCTGACGGCGCGCCCTCGCGCCGGGATCCGCAACGGCCGACGCGCGCCCCGGGGGACGCGCGTCGGTTGCTACTCGGATGTCGTCGGCGCTCGGACCGCGGGCGCGGGGCCCGGGTCGACGGGAGCCGGGACGTCGCCCTCGCCCTCCTTGACGCCCTTGAGGTGGAAGTAGATGACGGCGGCGACGATGGCGGAGATCGGCGCGGTCAGCGACGAGCCGATCCAGTCGAAGAGGATTCGCGCGAGGAGGCTGTCGTCGATGCCGACGGCGATCGCGCCGAGGACGATGCGGGCGACGATGACGATCAGGAACACGCTCACGATCACGCCGAAGACGCGCCAGCCGTTGTCGCGCACCAGCTCGCGCGAGCGGCCGAACGCGGCCATCACGCCGGTGCGCTCGAGCACGATCACCGGAGCGATCACCGCCCAGATCGTCAACAGGAAGAGGCCGGGGACGACCAGCAGGACGAAGCCGATGCTGATGCCGATGCCGGCCAGCAGGCCGGCGCCGATCAGCGGCAGGATCACGTGCTTGGCCGAGTCGACGAGATCGCCGACCGAGTAGTCGCGCGTGCCGTCCTGGACGTCGCCGACGAGCGTCACCACCATGCCCTGGTAGAGCGTCCCGGCGATCACGCTGACCGCGACCGCGACCAGCAGCAGGATCGGCGACCCGGCGGCGAGCCCGTTGATGATCGCCACGACCAGGAACAGGCCGAGCGCCAGCGGAAGCAACACCCCTGCCTGCGAGCCATAGATCGAGAACGCCTGGCTGAGGGTGCCGCCCACGTCGAGCTTTCTGTTCATGATCACTCTTTCGGACTAGACGGGGACAGACCTTCAACTTTCGCGGCCGGACTGGACACCGCCCGCCACGCTCGGCGGGCGGTGTCGAAGCCGCGAATCCCCCTGTGGAGCGGGGAACTAGCTCAGGGAACCAGCTTTACCTTGGTCGACTTGGCGTAGGCGCCGGACTCCGCGCGGACGGTGGCGGGAACCGCCTTGCCGTGCTTGGCGAGCTTCTTCGCCACGTCCGACTCGACCTTGACCGTCACCAGCGCCACGCCCCGGTCGTCGATCTCCTTGACCTCGGAGAACAGCTCACGCGACGGCAGCCCGAGCGCCCGGCGCTGCTTCTTGCCCACCTCGAGCGTGACGGTGACGGGGTCGCCGACTCCGCCGGTGGCGAGAGCGACGCCGTTGCCGCGCACGAAGCGCTTGCCCGCCAGCGTCAGCTTGAGCTCGCGGGTGTACTGGGCCTGGTAGCCCTCCTCGGCCGCCTTGCGTCCGGCCTTGTCGGCGGCCGCGGTCTTGTCGAGCGCGGCCTTCGCCTTCGTCAGGTCGGCGAGCTGCTTCTGCAGCGCGGCGATCTGCTTGTCGAGCGGAGCGACGGCGTTGGCGACCAGCTTGTCGGCGATCGCCGACTTGGTGTCAGCGGCGTGGTAGGTGCCGCCGATGTCGGTGCAGGCGGTGGTCAGGTTGGCCGCGGTCGCGAGATCGACGCCCGTCGCGGCCTTGACGACCGGGATCCACTTCGCGGGGTCGTCGCCGAGACCGGCCGAGTCCTTCTGCCACGGAACGTAGTTGTAGGACGGCTCGCCGGCCTGCCAGGCGAGGATGTTGGTGCCACCGGTGACCGTGTCGCTGGCCAGCTCCTCGACGTCGCAGGTCGCATGCGCCTGGAGGTCGGTCTGGGCCGCCGGGTAGCTCCGCTTCTCCTCGGCGGTCGCCGGGGCGCGGTAGGCGGTCGGGAGCACTGCGTAGTTGAGCACTCCCCCGCCGTCGCCGACGCCGTTCGTCTCGGCGTAGCCGGCCGCGTAGCCGTCGCTGGAGACGGCGTAGCGGGTCTGGGGCAGCAGCCCGGCGCCGGTGGCGTCGGTGAGGAACGTGACGCCGGTGACGTCGAGCTTCGCGTCTGCCGTGTAGACGGTCGGTACGGCCGCGGCGCTCGCCGGAGCGGCGAGCGCCAGAACTGCGAGTGCGCCTGCGGCGCGCGCAAGGTTGATGCGCTTCATCGGATGCCTCCTGTGTCGGATGTGACCGCTCGGCACGCGCGCCGGACGGGACCAGGAGGCAAAGTCTACAAAGTCGGTGGGATTAGTTGTATTTCCGGTGGCCCTACAATCCCGCCGAGCGCTCGCGGGCGTGGTGTAACGGCTGCACAAGAGCCTTCCAAGCTCTTAGTACGGGTTCGACTCCCGTCGCCCGCTTCTCCGCCGAACGGCACGCGCCGCGGGGCGCTCAGCGGGCGAGCCAGCGGCGCGGGTTGTCGACGAGCATCGTCGTCTCCTGCTCCGCGGTCATGCCGCCGGCGCGCAGCGACGGGAGCACCTTGTCGAAGACCAGGCGCGGGCTCCAGTCGCCGTCGACGGCGCCCTGCTCGAGCAGCTGCTCCTCGATCTCCTCGGGGAACCAGTCGATCGAGGCGCAGGAGTCGGCCGAGAGGAACATGCGGTCGGCGTAGCCACGCTCGAGCAGCGCGAGCACGGTCGCGTTGCGGCGCTCGGTCGGCAGGTACATCTCGATCCCGTAGCGGTCCATGCCGATCCAGGCCCCGGTGTCGAGCACGCGCTCGACGTAGTCGAGGTCGTCGCTGTCGCCGGTGTGGGCGAGCTGGACCTTGGCCGGGTCGACGCCCTCCTCGGCGAAGATCTCCATCTGGCGCGGGCCGGTGTTCGAGGCCGGGTGGGTGTGGGCCATGATCGGCGCGCCGGTGCGCAGGCTGGCGCGGGCGCAGGCGCGGTGGACCTTCTCGACGTTCGGCGTGACGCCAGGCGCGTCGGCGGCGCACTTGAGGAACGCCGCCTTGATCGGCGTCCGCTGGATCCCGTTCTCGATGTCGTGGACGAAGGCGTCGGCGAGCGCGTCCTCGCTGCGCGTCTGCCAGTAGTGCGGCAGGAAGTCGTAGGTGTAGATGCCGGTGCAGGCGATCACCTGCAGGTCGGTCTCGATCGCCACCCGCTCCATCAGCCTGACGTCACGGCCGCCGTACATCGCCGTCGGCTCGACGATCGTCCGCACGCCCACCTCGAGCGCGCCCTTCGCCGCCTCGACCGCCGCCGTGTGCAGCGCGTCCTCGTCGTAGAGGTGCGGCCACTGGATCGCCGTCGCCTCGTCGCGGAAGCAGAGGTGCTCGTGGATCAACGTCACCCCGAGCTCGTCCAGCTCCACCGCCCCCGTCACGCTCTCGACAGTCCCCATGCCGCGATCCTATCCTCGCCAGGTACCATGCGCGACCGTTGGGGGAGTGAGTTAACGGCTATGCGCACGGTCTCCAAAACCGTGAATCCGGGTTCGAATCCCGGCTCCCCCGCTCCTCGCCGCGCCGGAGGCGGTCAGCCGCCGCGCTCGCCCTCGGCGACGACCTGCTCCAGGTAGGGGCCGAGGAGGGTCGGCGACGGAGGTGGCGGTCATGCCGGCGGGGCCGGTCGGCAGCGCGGCGTAGCTGATCGCGAGGCGGACGACGCACTCGGCGAGCAGGTCGATCGCGTCGCGGTCGACCTTCGGCCAGCCGGCGGAGATGACGGCGGCGAGGCGCTCGGCGGCCTGGGCGACGACGGGCTGGCCCTGGGTGGTGACGTAGGGCAGCAGGCTCTCGTTGCCCTCGCCGGAGACGACCGAGCGGATCAGCGGATGCTCGGCGGCGCCGCTGAGGAAGACGTCGAAGGCGGCCGCGAGCGCGACGACCGGGTCGTCGAGGTTCGAGGCGACGGCCTGCTCGACGTCGGCGAGGAAGCGGTCGGCCTCACGCAGGAAGAGCGCCTGGGCGAACTCGGCGCGCGAGCCGAACTCGCTGTAGAGCGTCTGGCGGCTGACCCCGGCGGCGGTCGCGATGTCGGCCATCGTGATGTCGGCCCAGTCGCGCTCGCGCAACAGGTCGGCGGCGCCGTCGAACAGCGTGTCGCGCAGCAGCTCGCGCGCGGCGACGGCGTACGGGGTGCGCTCGGTCGCGGCGGCCGGCGGCGCCATGCCGCGTCAGCCCGCGGGCTCGAAGTCGAGCTTGTCGCGCACGCCGCAGTCCGGGCAGGCCCAGTCGTCGGGGACTTCGCTCCAGGCGGTGCCAGGCGGGAAGCCCTCGCGCGCGTGCCCGGCATCCTCGTCGTAGACGTAGCCGCAGCCGGGGCAGCGGTAGGCGCTCACGCGGCCGCTCCCTGCGTCGGGGGCGCCCCGTAGCGACGCATGATGCGCTCGCGCGTGCGCGGGTGGATGTTCGCCCTGGTCAAGTCGTCGCCGTAGTGGTCGAGCAGCCGCCGGTCCATCACGCGCCGCCAGAGCGGCGGGACCGTCGCCAGCACGATCATCCCCGCGTAGCCGGTCGGAAGCTGCGGCGCGTCGTCCTCGTGGCGCAGCGCCTGGTAGCGGCGCAGTGGGTTGGCGTGGTGGTCGCTGTGGCGCTGCAGGTGGTAGAGCAGCACGTTCGAGGCGACGTTGTTCGAGTTCCAGCTGTGCTCGGGACGGGTGATCTCGTAGCGGCCGTCGGGACGCTTGCCGCGCAGCAGCCCGTAGTGCTCGAGGTAGTTGACGACCTCCAGCAGCGAGAACCCGAGCACCGCCTGGATCAGCAGGTAGGGCAGCACGACCCAGCCGAAGACGGCGGTCAGCACGGCGAACAGCCCGAACGTCATCGCCCAGGCGTTGAGGATGTCGTTGTGGATCGACCAGACGCTCTTGTCCATGCGGCGCAGGCGCTTGGCCTCCAGCTCCCAGGACGAGGTCAGGCTGCCGGCGACCGTCCGCGGTAGGAACTCCCAGAAGCTCTCCCCCAGCCGCGAGCTGGCCGGATCCTCAGGCGTCGCGACGCGCACGTGGTGGCCGCGGTTGTGCTCGATGAAGAAGTGCCCGTAACCGGTCTGGGCGAGGGCGACCTTGCTCAGCCAGCGCTCGAGGCTGGCGCGCTTGTGGCCCAGCTCGTGGGCGGTGTTGATCGCGACGCCGGCGACGACGGCCGTGGTCAGCGCGAGACCGATGCTGTCGACGGTCGACAGGTTGCCGCTCGACCACAGCCAGCAGGCGAGCACCAGCGAGGCGTACTGGAGCGGGATGAAGAGGTAGGTGACCCAGCGGTAGTAGCGGTCCTGCTCGAGCCAGGCGACGACGCTGTCGGGCGGGTTCTCCTGGTCGGTGCCGACGATCAGGTCGAGCAGCGGAAAGAGGCCGAACACGACGGCCGGTCCGGCGAACCAGAAGATCCCGAGGCCGGTCGCCTCGACCAGCCCCCACGCGATCAGCGGCAGGCTCGGCACGAGCAGGCCGAGCAGCCAGGCATAGCGCTTGCCGTCGGTCCAGCTCGCCTCCAGGGATGCGGCGGGGCTCTCGATCGCTGTTGAGGTCATGGTGAGCGACTTTACATCGTGGGCCGTTCGTGTCAAGCAGTAAGACATCGGTCCGGGTCATGTCGAACGGCCGCGGCCGGCCATCTGCTTCAATCGACACGCGCCAGCGGATGTGGCGGAATTGGTAGACGCGCCGGCTTTAGGTGCCGGTGGCCTTGGCCGTGGGGGTTCGAGTCCCTCCATCCGCATCGCCTTCCCCGTCGCAAATGGCGCAGGCAGGCGGTAGGCTCACCGCCGAGGAGCGATGGCCGAGCCGGTGATCTACCACCCGAACCGCGAGAAAGCGGACTCGAAGACGATGAAGGCGATCGTCGTCCTGCTGCTGATCGTCAGCGCGGCGATGATCCTCGTGATCACGATCGGCGGCTGGTCGGCGCTGCAGGGCGCGCAGTCGTTCGCGTTCGTCTACGCCTTCCTCAACCTGCTCTTCGCCTTCTACGTGTGGCGCTGGAACCGCGGCGTGCTGCCGGTCGCGGCGGCGCTCGCGGTCCTGTTCGGCGTCCTGGCGCTGATCGCCGGCCCGTCGTGGTTCGCCCGCGACAAGGAGGGCTTCGCCGACCCGGCACTCGACCCGGCGATGCTCGGCCTGCTGACCTTTGCGCTGGTGCCCGTCCAGGCGCTGCTGGTCGGCTTCTGCGCGCGCGCCTTCAGCCAGCGCTGGAACGTCGAGCTCGAGGTCGATCCCGACGATCCCCGCTACGCGCCGCCGGGCTTCGCCGACAAGTCCGCTCCGCTCGGCGCCTAGCCCGGCCCCCGCCTCGGCCCCGGCGGCTTAGAATCGCCACACCGCATGCGGCGGTGTCCAAATTGGTAAAGGAGGCGGTCTCAAAAGCCGCTGCTCGCAAGGGCTTGTGGGTTCGAGTCCCACCCGCCGCACTCCCCGGCTAGGGCTGGTCGGGCGACACCCCGGCCGGCGCCTCGTTCGACGCGCGCCAGCCGCCGTAGACGATGCCCGCGGCAGCGATCAGGCCGAGGAAGATGCCGATCTTGCGGCCGAGGTCGACGTCGATGTCGACCCCGCCGGCGTCGACTCCGGGCGTGAAGATCAGCCGCAGCACGATCAGCACCAGCGCGACGACTCCGGCGCCCGTGATGATCCGCGCCGGCGGCGCCGGCAGCTCGGGCGAGGTCTCGGCGAGCTGGACGATCACCAGGCCCACGACGACGACACAGACGAGGAAGAGCACGACGTCGACGAACGAGAACGCCTTCCACGCGTTCGCGTCGGCGCTGACGCCGAACCCGGCGACGGAGTCGATCCCGTACCAGGGCAGGAACATGAAGACGAACAGCGCAAGGCCGCTGATGCCCGCGACGATCTCCCCAACGCCGAGCTTGCTCGAGTCCACGAAGCCACTTCCTCTCTCGTGTATTTCCGCACCAGTTCGCGGTGCGGCGACTCTACCCTCCCCCGCCGGATGGACCGCCGAGCACGGCCGGGCTCAGACCTTCGAGTTCCCGACCGGCTCGTCGCCCGAGTAGTCGTAGAAGCCCATGCCGGACTTGCGTGCCGTACCAGCCGGCGGCGAGCATCTTTCGCAGCGTCGGCGGCTGGGCGAAGCGGCGCTCGCGGAACTCGTCGAACAGCACGTCGCAGATCGAGCCGAGCGTGTCGAGGCCGACGAAGTCCGACAGCAGTCAGCGGCCCCATCGGGTGGCCGGCGCCGGCCTTCATCGCCGCGTCGATCTCCTCGATCGAGCCGACGCCCTCCTCGTAGGCGCGGATGCCGTCGAGCAGGTACGGGACCAGCAGGCGGTTGACGATGAAGCCCGCCGTGTCGCGCGTCGGGATGCCGAGCTTGCCGAGGCTCTTGGTGAACGCGACGCCCGCGTCGAAGCGTCTCGTCGGAGGTCGTGATGCCGCGCACCACCTCGACGAGCTTCATCACCTGGGCCGGGTTGAAGAAGTGCAGGCCGAGGAACTGCTCCGCGCGCGAGGTCGAGGCGGCCTGGTCGATCACCGACAGCGACGACGTGTTCGTCGCGAACAGCGCGTCGGCCTTGACGATCGAGTCGACCTCCTTCCACATCTCCAGCTTCAGGGCGAGGTCCTCGGTGATCGCCTCGATCACGAGGTCGCAGTCGGCGAGGTCGGAGTAGTAGGTCGTGCCAGCGATCCGGCCGCGGACGGCGTCGGCGTCGGCCTGCTCGGCCTTGCCCTTCTCGACGGCGCGCGCTAGCTGCTTCTCGATCTTGCCGATGCCCTTCGCCAGCGCGGCATCGTCGACCTCGCGCAGTACGACGTCGTAACCGGCCTGGGCGATCACCTGGGCGATCCCGTGGCCCATCAGACCAGCACCGAGCACTCCAACCTTCTTGATCTCCACTACGTTCTCCCAGTCAGCTTTAGCGAGCCTGGGGAGCCTATATGTCACTGATCGGAGTCGAGGACCGCGGTGGGGTGCGCCATCTCGTGTTGCAGCGCGCCGAGAAGCGCAACGCGTTCAACGGAGAGCTGATCGCGGCGCTCGGCGGCGCGCTCGAGGCGGCGGCCGCCGACGCGGCGGTGCGGGTCGTCGTCGTGCGCGGCGACGGGGCGATGTTCTCCTCGGGGATGGACCTCCACGACCTTCGGGAGCTGTCTGAGAACCCCGCCAACCTGCGCCCCTTCCGGCGGGCGATCCTCAACTGGTGGAACCTGCTCGAGGAGATGCCGAAGCCGACGATCGTGCAGATCCACGGCGCCTGCCTCGGCGGCGCGTTCGAGCTGGCGCTGGCGGCCGACTTCCGCGTCATGGCCGAGGACGCGATGGCCGGGATCATGGAGGTTCGCGTCGGCCTGCTGCCCGACGTCGGCGGCTGCTCGCGGCTGCCGGCGATCGTCGGCCTCGGGAACGCCAAGGAGCTGATCATGACCGGCAAGGTGATCGACGGCCGCGAGGCGCACCGGATCGGCTTCGCCAACCGGATCGCCCCCGCCGACGAGCTCGACGCGCTGACCGAGGCGTTCGCGAACGAGCTGCTGCAGTGCGCGCCGCGCGCCGTCGGGCATGGCCAAGCGGGTGATCGACGCCGCGGCCAAGCCGGCGCTCGCCGCGACCCTCGAGCAGGAGGTCCAGGCCCAGGAGGCGCTCGCCGCCACGGAGGACTTCGCCGAGGGCACGCGCGCGTTCTTCGAGAAGCGGCTGCCCGAATTCGCGGGCCGATGAGCGCCAGCCGATGAGGGTCGTGCTGACTGTCCACGACCTGGGATTCGGCGGAACCCAGACCTACGCGCTGACCCTCGCGGAGCAACTGCAGCGGCTCGGCCACGAGACGACGATCCACGGCGACGAGGCAGGACCCCTGGCCGAGGTGGTGCGCGAGCGCGGAATCCCCCTGGCGCTGACCGAGGAGGAGCTGCCCCGCGACGTCGACGCCCTGATCGTCCAGGACGGAGCGCTGGCCTACCGGATGGCCGAGGTCCTGCCGACGACGCCGCAGCTGTTCCGCGGACCGAGCGAGATGTTCGACCTCCAGCTGCCGCCGCAGCTACCGGACGTCGTCGGCGCGCTGATGGCCGTCAGCGACCGTTCCGCGGACCGCCTGCGGGCGCTGGCCGGCAACCGTGAGGTGATCCGGCTGCGCCAGCCCGTCGACACCGAGCGCTTCGCCGCGCGCGGCGCGATCCGCGACCGGCCGCGCCGGGCGATCCTGCTCGGCACCTACCTCGGCGACGTGCGCCTGCGGATGCTGCGCGAGGCGTGGGAGGCGGCCGGCGTGGAGTGCGTCCAGCTGAAGTCGATGCTCGAGCCCGAGGCCGTGCTCGCCGACGCCGACATCGTCGTGGCGAAGGGCAAGGCCGCCATCGAGGGGATGGCCTGCTCGCGGGCGGTCTTCGTCTACGACCAGTTCGGCTGCGACGGCTGGGTGACGCCGGACTCCTATCCCGCGATCGAAGCCGACAACTTCGCGGGCCTGGCGACCGGGACTGTCGCGTCGGTCGCCACCCTGCGCGCCGCGCTCGACGAATACGACCCGGCGATGTCGGTCGCCAACCGCGATCTGGTCACCACACACCACAGCGCCCGCCGCCACGCCTACGAGATCGTCGACATCCTGCGCGGCCTCGTGCCGCGTGACGCCGCGCTCGACCTGCCGCTGCGCGAGCTGGCGCGCCTGGTGCGCGTCCAGTGGGCGACCGAGAAGCGCGTCTACCAGCAGGCGGGCGAGAACACCGCCCTGCACGCCCGCCTCCTCGACACCGAGACCGCGTTGGAGACAGCCAGGCAAGCCACCGCGGCGGCCGACGCCGCCACGGCGGAAGCCGCGCGAGCCGCCGTCGCGGCCGAGCGGCGCTACGCCGACCTGCTCGCGACGCGCCGCCACCGGGCGGCGACTGCCGCCGGGCGGATCGCCGACCGCCTGCGAGGCCGGGCGTGAGCGCGCCGGTCCCCTCCGACCTCGCCCCGGGGCTGGCGCTCGCTCCGGGCGCGACGATCGGCCAGGACGTCGTCATCGGCGCCAACGTCGTGATCCACGACGGCGTCGTGCTCGGCGACGGCTGCGAGGTCGGCGACGGCGCGGTGCTCGGCCGCGCGCCCACCTTCGGGCAGCGGTCGCGCACGGCGAAGTCGTGGGACGGCCCGGCGCAGACGATCGTCGAAAGCGGCGCGCACGTCGGCGCGGGTGCGATCGTCGTCGCCGGTGCGCACATCTGCACGGGCGCCAACGTCGGCTTCCACGCCCTCGTGCGCGAAGGGGCAATCGTGGGCGCGGGCGCGGTGCTCGGCCACTGCAGCGCCATCGCGCCGCGCGTCAGCGTCGGCGAACGCGCGCGGATCTTCAACAATGCGGTGCTCGGCATCGGGACCGTCGTGGAGGCCGATGTCGACGTGTCGGTCAACGTCGTGGTGACGACGCGCACCTGGGGGCGCGACGACCTCGAAGCGCAGGGCGTGACGCTGCGTCGCGGCTGCCGGATCGGAGCCAACACCGTGCTGCTGCCCGGCGTCGAGGTCGGCGCCGGAGGGGTCGTCGGAGCCGGCTCGCTGGTGGCCGACGACGTCGCGCCCGGCGCGGTGGTCGCCGGCACGCCGGCGCGCCCGCTCGAGCGAGCCTGAGCGGCCCGCTCAGAGGTTGCGCGGAAAGCCCTGCTTGCCCGCGGCCTTCGCCAGCTCGCCGCGGAACCTGCGCACGACGTCGGGGCGGCGGGTGGCGAGGTTGCGGTGCTCGCCGGGATCGCTGCGGGTGTCGTGGAGGCGCTCGGTGCGGATGCGGCCGCGGTCGTTCTCGGCGGCGTAGAGCCAGCGGCCGTCGCCGGCGATCAGCGAGTCGCCCCACGACCCGGTCCAGACCTGGCGTGCCTTGGCGCGACGTCCCTCGAACAGCGGCCGCAGGTCGGCGCCGTCCATCGCCTTGGGCACCGGCGCGCCGACGCCGCGCAGCACGGTCGGCGCGATGTCCTGCGAGGACGCGAAGTAGCTCGTCCGGCGCCCCGCGCCGACCCGCTGCGGATGGCGGATCATGAACGGAACGTCGAGCAGCTCGCCGTGCACGCGGTTGGAGTCCTTGCCGATCGCGCCATGCTCGCCGAGCGAGATGCCGTGGTCGGAGACGACGGCGACCCAGGTGTTCGACAGCCCGAGCTGGTCGAGCCGGGTCAGGAAGCGCCCGAGCCAGGCGTCGAACAGGGTGATCTCCGCGGCGTACATCGCCCGCGCGAGCCGCAGCGTCTGGCGCGAGATGTCGCCGGCCCGGCCCGCGGGGGTCGTGAACGGCATAACCGGCCGGTAGCCGCCGCGCTTGATCCGCGCATAGCGGGCGAGGTAGCTGTCGGGCGGGTCCCACGGCTCGTGGACGTCGAAGCAGTCGACCACGAGCGCGAACGGCTGGCCGCGGAACCGGGCCTGCTCCAGGAAGTCGATGCCGCCGGCGAAGACGCGCGGCGTGAGGTAGTCGGCCTCCTTGCGGTCCGGCCCGTTGTAGTCGAGGTACTCGCGCACGCGACCGCGATCGGCGCCGCGCAGCTCGGGCGCGAGGTGGCGGCGCAGGCGAGCCGCGGAGGTCTTGCGCCGGCGCTGGCGGTAACCGGGGACCTGGCCCTTGACCAGTGTCGTGACGTCCTGGCGGGCGCGGAAGCCGGCGAACGCCGGCCGCAGCAGGTGCGGGTTGTCGGTCACGTAGCCGGTTAGGTAGCCGCGCTTGCGGAGCACGTCGAGGAAGGTCGTCTCGCCGCGGTGGATGCCCTCGAACCCGGGGACGGCGGGCAGACCCCCCTCCGGCCGCCAGCCCTGGAACGGGAAGCCGTCGCGGCCGATCAGCAGCGACTTGCGCACCGGCACCGTCGGCAGCGCGGTATGGCGGGCGTGGGTGAAGACGAGGCTCTCGCGCGCGAGGGCGTCGAGCGTCGGGGTGCGGGCGCGCCGGCCTCCGTAGGCGCCGACGTGGTCGGTGCGCAGCGAGTCGACGACGACCACGACGACGTTCGCCCCGGCCGTCGGGCTGAGCGCCGAGATCAGCTTCTGGCCGCTCGCGAGGTCGGGAACCGCGGCGGAGAGGCCGAGCGCGGCGGCGCCGCCGAGCAGGCCGCGGCGCGTCAACCCCGATTCTTCAGTGTTTTGGTTGGGATTCACCTCAGTCCGCACAGTAGCGCGCCCACTCGTCGACGAGCGCGGCGGCGAGAGCAAGGCAGGCATCGACACTCGCCCAGTCGACGCGGTCGGGCGTGTCGGTCGGCAGGTGGTAGTCGCTGAAGGCGTTGCCGCGCAGCGACAGCAGCGACAGCGTCGGCAGCCCGCCGAGGCGGGCGAGCACCGGGTCGGTCCAGCCGCCGAGGCGGAAGCGGCGCGGGGCGGGCAGGCCGGCGCGCGCGGCGGCGGCGTCGGCGAGGTTGTAGCTCCGCCGCGCCGTAGCCGACCTTCCAGAGCGGCCCCTCGGCGCTCAGCACGATCGGCTCGCCGGCGCCGAGCGTGTCGAGGCCGAGCACGAGCGTCGTCGCCGGGTCGAGCGCGGCGCCCTCGCTCTCCATCCAGGCGCGCATCCCGCCCATGCCCGACTCCTCGGAGCCGGGCAGGACAGCGACGACCTCCACGCCCGGCGGCGGGTCGGCGGCCAGCCGCTCGACGAGCGCGAGCACCGCGGCGACACCGGTCGCGTTGTCGCTGGCGCCGGGCACGGTCGCCCCGCGCGCGACCTGGAGCGACAGCGCGGTCGCGAACGCCAGCAGCGCCCGTGCCGGCCAGCGCAGCCGTCGCGGCCCGACCGCCATCGCGGCCATCGCCAGCTCCGGCAGCAGCGAGAACGGCGGCCGCCCGTCGGGCTTGGCGCCGTGCTCGCTCAACCGCGGGTCCCACATCAGCCCCGTGTGCGCCGCGTCGTGGTGGGCGACGAGCACCAGCCTGCGCGGCCCCGAGCCGACCCGCCCGACGACGTTGGCGCCCTCGGTCGAGGGCAGCAGCCGGCGCAGCGGCTGGGCGCGGCCGGAGTACTCGAGCGCTCGAAGCCGGCGAGCGCCAGCGCGGCCGGTACCCGCCCGAGCGCGGCCGCCGCGAAGTGGGCCGCGTGCGCCGGGCCGAAGCTGTGCTGGAAGCGGTACGGCTGAACCCGGACGTCGGCGGCGCCGGCGGCGCGCAGCCGTTCCGCGCACCACTCCGCCGAGGCGCGCTCGCCGGCCGATGCCGACCCGCGGTCGAGCGCCGACAGCGCCTCGACGTCCGCGCGCAGGCTCATCGGCGAGCCCGCCGAGCGAACTCTCGAACGAGCGCCATGGCTACATCATGCCGAGGCCGCCGCTGACCCCGACCGTCTCCCCCGTCACGAACGACGCGTCGTCGCTCGCGAGCCAGGCGATCGCCGCCGCGACCTCGTCCGGCTCGCCGAGCCGCTTCATCACGGTCGAGTCGATCATCCCCTGGACCATCCGCTCGCCGATCTCGCCCAGCACCGCGGCGGAGCGCACCATCTGGGTGTCGATCGGCCCCGGCGCGACGGCGTTGACGCGCACGCCATAGCGCGCCGACTCCCTCGCCAGCGCCTTGGTGAAGCCGATCACGCCGCCCTTCGTCGCCGAGTAGACGGCCGCCAGCTGCGAGCCGACGCGGCCCGCCTCGCGACGCGACGTTGACGATCGTGCCGCCGCCGCGCTCGTGCATGCCGGGCAGCACGGCATGGGTCATCGCGAGCACGCCGCGCAGGTTGACCGCGAGCATGTTGTCCCAGACCTCCGACGGCGTCTGGGTGAAGAACAGCTCGCCCGCGACGCCGGCGTTGTTGACGAGCACGTCGATCGGCCCCAGCTCGCGCTCGACCGTCGCGACGGCCGCCAGGATCGCAGCGTCGGACGTCACGTCGAGCTCGACCGCCAGGCCGCCGAGTTCGGCCGCCAGCTCGCGCGCCGCCTCGCCGTTCAGGTCGCAGACCGCGACGCGCGCGCCCTCCGCTCCCAGCCGCGCGGCCGTCGCCGACCCGATCCCGCCCGCGCCGCCGGTGATCAGCGCGACCTTCCCCTCGAATCTCATGACGGCACCCTACCCCCCGATTCGGGCGCGGCCGGCCGGCCGGGCGCTGAGCCGTGCGCCGCGGCTGTTAGCGTGCCGCCGCGATGCCCGGCCCGACCTCTCCGATCCCGATCGTCGGCGGCACCGGCGCGCTGGGCTTCGGCCTGGCGCTGCGACTGGCGGCCGCGGGCCAGGAGGTCGTGATCGGCTCGCGCGACGCCGGCCGCGCCGAGGAGGCCGCCACGCGCGTCCGCGAGCGCGTCTCGAACGCCCACGTCGCCGGGATGGAGAACGCCGCTGCCGCGGCGCTCGGCGAGGTCGTCTTCCTGACCGTCCCGTTCCGCGCGCAGTCGGAGAACCTGACCAACCTGAAGGGCACGCTGCGCGAGGGCCAGATCCTCGTCGACGCGACGGTGCCGTTGGCCGCGGCGATCTCGGGCAAGGCGACGCGGCTGCTCGGCGTCCCGCAGGGGTCGGCCGCCGAGCAGGCCCAGGAGATGGTCCCCGACGGCGTGACGGTGATCAGCGCGCTGCACACGGTCGACGCCGCGACGCTCGGCAGCCTCGACGAGCGACTCGACCAGGACGTCCTGGTCTGCGGCGACCGCAAGGACCCCAAGCGCAAGGTCGCCGACCTGATCGCCACGATCCCCGGGCTGCGGCCCGTCAACGCCGGCGCGCTCGAGACCGCCCGCTTCGTCGAGGCGCTGACACCGCTGCTGATCTCGGTCAACATCCGCAACAAGTCGCACGCGGGCGTCAAGCTGACCGGTCTGCCCGATCAGCTCTGGTAGGGCGTTGCGCGTAGCGCTGCTCTCCGGCGGCACCGGCGGCGCGAAGCTGGCGCGGGGCCTGCTCGACGTGGTCGGGGCCGAGAACCTGACCGTGATCGCGAACACCGGCGACGACGCATGGGTCCACGGCGCCCACGTCTCGCCCGACCCCGACCTCGTCACCTACTGGCTCGCCGACGCGATCGACGAGCGCGGCTACGGCATCCGCGGCGACAGCTGGCGGGTGATGGACGCGCTCGAGGCCGCCGGCCGGCCGGCCTGGTTCCGGCTCGGCGACCGCGACCTCGCGATGTGCCTCGTGCGCAGCGAGCTGCTGCACGCCGGGGCGACGCTGACCGAGGCCCACGCGGCGGTGGTCGACGCGCTGGGCGTCGCGGCGCGCGTGCTGCCGATGTGCGACGAGCCGGCCCCGACGGCGATCGCCGCGCGCGGGCGCACGCTGCCGTTCCAGGAGTTCATGATCGTCGAGCGCGCGGGCGGGCCGCTGGAGGGTGTCGGGCTGCTCGGCGCGGCGCCCGGTCCCCTGCCATCGGCGGCGGCGCGGCTCGCCGACTGGGACGCGGCCGCCGCGGGCACGTCCGAGGCGGCGCCGTCCGCCGACCGGCCGCGGCCGACCGCCGCCGTCCTGTCCGCGCTCGCCGGCGCCGACGCGGTCGTGATCGGCCCGTCGAACCCCATCGCCTCGATCGCCCCGATCCTCGCGCTGCCAGGCCTCCGCGAGGGGCTGGCCGCCGCCCACGCCCCGGTCGTCGCCGTCAGCCCGTTCGTCGGCGGCGCCGTCCTCAAGGGGCCGACCGAGCTGTTCTGCGGCTTCGCCGGGATCGAGCCGTCAGCCGCCGGGATCGCCGCGTTCTACGCCGGCGTCGCCGACGCGCTCGTCGCCGACGAGCCGGTCGCGGCGCCCGGGCTCGAGACCGCGACGCTGCTCGACACGCCCGACGCGCGCCGCCGCGTCGCTGCCGAGGTCGTCGGGCTCGCCAGCGCGCTCGGGTCGAACTAGAGTCGTCGCTCCCCCCTCTCCCGCCGTGCGAACGATCGCGATCCTCCCAATCAAGAGCTTCGGCGCCGCCAAGCAGCGGCTCGCGGGCGAGCTCGGCCGCGGCGCCCGCCAGGCGCTCGTCCAGGCGATGTTCCAGGACGTGCTGTTCGCGCTGCGCCGGGTCGAGAGCCTCGACGCGGTCGTCGTCGTGACCGCCAACACGACGGCCGCCCGCGCCGCCCACGGCGAGGGCGTCAAGGTGCTCGAGGATCACGAGGAGGCCGGCCACAACGAGGCTGCCGGGGTCGGCATCGCCTACGCCGTCGAGCAGGGCTTCGACCGCGTGCTGCTGGTGCCGGGCGACGCGCCGCTGCTCGACGCCGACGAGCTCGGCGCCTTCCTGCTGGACGCTCCGGCCGACCCGCCGGTGCTGGTCGTCGTCCCCGACCGCCACGGCGCCGGGACCAACGCGCTGCTGATCGCCCCGCCCGACGCCGTCGCGCCGTCGTTCGGGCCGGGCAGCCGCGAGCGCCACGAGCAGCTCGCCGTCGCCGCCGGAGCCGCCTGCCGCGTCGTGCCGATCGTCTCGCTCGCGACCGACGTCGACACGCCCGAGGACCTCGACGAGGTCGCCTCGTTGCTCGCCGAGCCGGCCAACCGCGCGCGGGCGCGGATGACGCGCGGGGCGCTGCGCCAGCTCGAGCGCTCGCTGGCGCGGCCGTGACCGCCCGACCCCTGTCTGCCGTCGCGCTCGCCGGCATTCCCGAGATCGGCGCGGGCGACGACCTCGCGGCGATCCTCGCACGCGCGCTGCCGGCCGACCTGGCCAGCGGCGACGTCGTCGCGATCGCCCACAAGGTCGTGTCGAAGGCCGAGGGCCGCACGCGACGCCTCGCCGAGGTCGAGCCGGGCGACCGCGCGCGCGAGCTGGCGGCCGAGCACGACAAGGACGCCCGTGTCGTGCAGGTCGTCCTCGACGAGTCGGCGGCGGTGCTGCGCAGCGGCCACGGAGTGCTGATCTGCGAGACCCGCCACGGGCTCGTCTGCGCCAACGCCGGCGTCGACCGCTCGAACGCCGCGACCGTCGACGAGGCGATCCTGCTGCCCGCCGACCCCGACGGCTCGGCGCGCGCCCTGCGCGCCGGGATCGCCGCCGCGCGCGGCGTCAGCCCGGCGGTCGTGATCTCCGACTCCTTCGGCCGCGCCTGGCGGCTCGGGCAGACCGACGTCGCGATCGGCGCCGCCGGGCTAGTCCCGCTCGACGACTGGCGCGGCCGCCAGGACAGCCAGGGCCGCGAGCTGAACGCGACCGCGATCGCCGTCGCCGACGCCATTGCCGCCGCCGCCGACCTCGCCCGCGCCAAGGACGGCGGACAGCCAGCGGTCCTGCTGCGCGGCCTCGACCGCTTCGTCACCCCCGCCGACGGCCCCGGCGCGCTCTCGCTGCGCCGCCCGCCCGCCGACGACCTCTTCCGCTAGCCCCCTAGCGGGGGCTCAGCCGCCGATTGGAGCTCGGGGGTTCGCGCCCCAGAACACCATCGTCCCGACCATGCTGAGGAAGTGCACGGCGACGGTGTTGAAGACCATCGACTTCGCGGTCGCGGCACCCACGCCGACCGGTCCCCCGGACGCCGTGTAGCCGTAGTAGAGCCCGACGAGGACGATCACGGTCGCCATCGACATGCCCTTGATCAGGCTGAATAAGAGGTCGGGAGGGTTCTGGTACATCCAGAAGATCAGGAAGTAGCCGCCCTGCGACACCTCGCTGACCTGTTGGACGACCGCCAGGTAGCTGCCTACGAAACCGGCGCCGACCGCGGCGATGTACATGAACGGAAGCACGATCCAGGCGCCGAGCAGGCGCGTCGAGCAGAGGAAGGCGAGCGAGCTGATGCCCATCACCTCGAGCGCGTCGATCTCGTCGGAGATCCGCATCGCGCCGATCTCCGCCACCAGGCCCGTGCCGACCTTCGCCGACATCATGTAGCCGAAGGCGAGCGGCAGGATCTCGCGCAGGTCGCAGATCGCCGAGAACGAGCCGCCGATCTGCGGCGAGCCGATCGAGCGGGCGAAGTAGGCGCCGTTGACGCCGCAGGTCAGGCCGAGGATGAACGCCATCCCCCAGATGACCAGCGCCGAGCCGATGATCAGGATGCCGGCCTGGCGCAGCGTCTCGCCGAAGAAGCGGACGGCGCTGCCCTTCGCGACCTCGCGGAACACGCCGACGCAGAACTTGACGATGTCCCCGAACGACTCGAGGATCTCGCGTGGGACGGCGAGCCAGCTCACTTGACCACCGAGATCTCGGGATGGGTCGCCAGCAGCGTCTGGATGAAGACGTAGTTGAAGGTGAACACGCCGAGCATCGAGATCACGACCGCCTGGTTGACGGCCCGCCCGACCCCCTCGGCGCCACCCGACGCGGTCATCCCCTTGTAGCAGCAGACGATCGCGATGATCGCGCCGAAGATCGCCGTCTCGAGCAGCGAGCCCCAGAGGTCGGTCGTCGTCGCGTTGCTGAGCAAGGTCGCGAAGAACGGGCCGAGCGGCGCGCCGAAGGTCAGCGTCGCGAGCACGCCCCCGAACAGCCCGGCGAGGATCGCGAAGCCGTTGAACAGCGCGGTCACGACCATCAGCGCCAGGAAGCGCGGCACGACGAGGTTCTTGATCGGGTCGACGCCGAGCACCTGCAGGGCGTCGAGCTCCTCGCGGATCTTGCGTGCGCCGAGGTCGGCGCAGATCGCGGTTCCGCCGACGCCGGCGAGGATGACCGCCGTCACGAACGGCGCGAAGTTGCGGATCACCGCGAGCACGAAGAAGCCGCCGAGCCGGTCGAGCGCCCCGAAGATCTCGAGGAAGTTCCCGGCCTGCAGCCCGGGCGCGCCGTAGGAGATCGTCACCATCGAGACGATCAGCGGAAACCAGCACAGCTTCAACAGGAAGTAGAACTGCTGGACGAACTCGGTTCCGTAGGGGAACGGCGGGCGGACGGCTGACACCAGCGTCTTGCCGGTCAGGATCATCAGGTCGCCGACCTGCTCCAGCACGTTCTTGACGGGCAGGTATGCCCTGTCGACAGCTCCTCCCATCAGAGCGCGCTGTTCTACCACACCCGGGTTGCTTGGAGACGCAGTCGTCTCCTGGCGGGCGGTGGGCCAGCTGTTCTTCCGCGGGTCGGAACTAGGCCGCGAGCGGGAAGCTCGAAGCGCCGCCGAACGTCGTAGAGCGTGGTCCGCTCGGCGGCGGGACGGCCGGCCGCGTGCGCCGCGTCGATCAGCTGCTCCGGGGTCAGCATCACGCCGTGCTGGCTGCCGGCGAGGCGGCTGATCGACTCCTCCATCAGCGTCCCGCCGAGGTCGTTGACGCCCCAGCGCAGCGCCTCGGTCGCGGCGTCGAGCCCCATCTTCACCCACGACGCCTGCAGCGTTCGGGATCGTCCGCCCGAGCGCCAGCCGGAAGACGGCGGTGTGCTTGAGGTTCTCCTCGCGCGAGATCTCCTCGATGCCGTGGGTGCGCCCGAGCAGCGTGTGGTACGGGATGAACGACAGCGGCACGAACTCGGTGAAGCCACCGGTCCGCTCCTGCAGCTCGCGCACGACGCGCATGTGCTCGGCGAGCTCCCACGGCTCCTCGATGTGGCCGAACATCACCGTCACCGTCGAGCGCAGGCCGGCCGCGTGCGACGCCTCGATGATCTCGACCCAGCGCGCGACCGGCAGCTTGTTCGGCGAGATCCGCTCGCGGACGCCGTCGTGCAGGACCTCGGCGGCGGTGCCGGGCGTCGAGTCGAGACCGGCGGCGCGCAGGCGGTCGAAGACCTCGACGGGCGGCAGTCCCGACGTCGCGCACATGTGCGTCGACCTCCATCGCCGAGTAGGCGTGCAGGTGGATGTCTGGCGCGACCTCCTTCGCCAGCGCGCAGCCAGCCCTCGTAGTCCTCCAGCCCCCAGTCGGGGTGGATGCCCGACTGCATGCAGATCTCGGTCGCGCCGAACTCGACGGCCTCGCTCGACGCGGCGCACGAACTCGTCGCGGTCGTGCTCGTAGGCGTCGGGCGAGCGCCGCCCCTGGCCGAAGCCGCAGAAGGCGCAGCCGACGATGCAGACGTTCGAGACGTTGATGTTGCGGTTGACCACGAAGGTCACCGTCTCCCCCGCCAGCTCGGCGCGCAGCTCGTCGGCCGCCTGGCGGATGTCCTCGATCGCCTCGGGCCGGCGTCTCGGCGAACAGCGCCGTCAGCTCCTCCTCGCCGAGCCACTCGCCGTCGCGCGCCCGCTCGATCGCCGCCGGGACCAGGTCGCGGCGGATCGGCCGCTCCTCGCGCCGGCCCGACCCGCGGCGCGGGATGAAGCTCCAGTACTGCGGTCTTGATCGACGTCGAGCACGCCCTGCTCGATCCACTCGGAGTCCATGTACTGCGGGTAGACGCAGAGCCGCTCGGTCGAGCGCGTAGCCGCGCGGCTGCCAGCTCCTTGCGCATCCGGTGCGGCGACGGGAACGGGTGCTCGGGCGAGATGTGGTCGCCGTTGGCGGACAGGCCGCCGAGGTCGGTCGCGCCGGCCTCGACCAGCGGCAGCCACCAGTCCGAGAGGTTCGGCGGGATCTGGACGCCGACGTCGGGCATCAGCTCGCGGCAGGCGTCGCACCAGCACGCGCATGTCGTCGAGCGTGATCTCGCTCGCCCACGTCGGCATCGGTCCGCCGCGGCGCCGGCGGTCTGCGCGACGTCTGCGCCGCGTCGGCGATCTCGGCCGGCTCGGCGCCGTAGTAGCGCGGGTGCGGCACGAAGTTCTGCAGGATCACCTCCTGGAGGTGGCCGTACTCGGCGTGGACCTCCGCGAGCGCCTCGAGCGCCTGCGACCCGCTCCTCCGGCGACTCGCCGATCCCGACCAGGATGCCGCTCGTGAACGGGATCCTCAGCTCGCCCGCTGCGCGGATCGTCTCCAGCCGCACGCGCCGGGTGCTTGGTCGGCGAGCCCTGGTGGACGACGAGGTCGGGGTTGATCGACTCGAGCATCAGCCCCTGCGAGGCGGTCACCTCGCGCAGCCGCGCCGAGGTCCTCGCGCGACAGCGACGCCGAGGTTGGTGTGCGGCAGCAGTCCCGCGCTCGAGCGCGCGCTCGCAGGTCCAGGCGACGTAGGAGATGAAGTCGTCGTGGCCGTACTCAGCGCAGCCGCGCGCGCACCTCGGCGTTGACCTCCGGCCGCTCGCCGGTCAGGACCAGCAGCTCCTTCGCGCCGTCGCTTGACGGCCTCGTCGAGCAGTCCGCTCGACCTCGTCCGGCGAGTAGAGGTGTGCCTTGTGCGTCGCGAACGCGCAGTACTTGCAGTAGCACTGGCACGTCCGCGACAGCGAGATCGTGTAGTTGCGCGAGAAGGTGACGCGCCGCATCCCGTGCAGCCTAGTCGGATTGGAAATCGCCTAGATTGCCGCGGCCATGCGCCGTGCGACACTCCTGACGGCCCTGTCGATCGCGCTGTTCGCCGCGGGCTGCGGAGGCGGCGGCGACGACACGGCGAGCGACGCGCCGCGGCCGGTCCGGCTGGCGCTCGACTTCCAGCCCAACGCCGTCCACGCCGGCATCTACACGGCCGTCGCCGACGGCCTCGACCGCCGCCACGGGATCGACCTCGAGGTCCGCGTGCCGTCCTCGTCGACCGACTCGCTGAAGCTGCTCGCCGCCGGCCGCTCGGACGCGTCGATCGTCGACATCCACGACCTCGGCCTCGCCGCCGAGCGCGGCGCCGACGTCGTCGGGATCGGCGCGCTCGTCCAGGCGCCGCTCGCCGCGGTGATCGCCCAGCCCGACGTCCGCCGGCCGCGCGCGCTGGAGGGACGCCGCGTGGGGGTCACCGGGCTGCCGTCCGACGACGCCGTGCTGCGCGCGGTCGTCGAGTCCGACGGCGGCGACTACGACGCCGTGCGGCGCACGACGATCGGCTTCTCGGCCGTGCCCAGCCTCGCCGCGGGGAGCGTCGACGCCGTCGTCACCTTCTGGAACGCCGAGGGCGTCGCGCTGCGCCGCGAGGGCGTGCCGACGCGGGAGTTCCGCGTCGGCCGCTACGGCGCGCCGCGCTATCCGGAGCTGGTCGTCGCGACGACGCGCGAGCGGCTCGCCGCCGACCGCGACCTCTACGCCGACCTCGTGGCCGCGCTCGCGGAGGGCACCGAGGCGGCGCTCGCCGACCGCCCGGCCGCGGTCGACGAGATCGTCGCGGCGTCCGACTCCGACCGCGCCCTGGTCGCCGCCCAGCTCGCCGCCGTCGCCCCCGCGCTGCGGCCCCCGCTGACGCTCGACTTCGCCGTCCTGCGCGCCTGGGCCAGCTTCGACGTCGACTTCGGCATCCTCGAGCGCCGTCCCGACGTCGGCAAGCTCTTCGACCAGCCCCGGTAGCCGTCCGAAGGATTCGTGGGGCTCTGGCCCCAACGATCCTTCAGTCGCTCGTCGGAGCGGCGATCCGAGGCGCCGCGGGCGGCGCTCAGTCGAGCTGCTCGGCGCTCGCGCCCGGACCGCGCAGCAACCCGATCGCCTCGCCCGCCGCGTGCGCGGTGCCGAGCAGCGGGACGAGGCGCGCGCCGCGCGCGGCGGCTCCGGTCAGCGGCGGCCGGACGGCCAGCGCCGCGCGCGTCTCGCCGGCGAGCCGCCGGGGCAGGCCGGCGAGCCGCCGCCCCTCGGCGCGGAGCGCGCCCCAGCCGGGCCGGTCGACACGCAGGCCGGCGCTCGCGCGACCGTTGTGGAAGTGGGCCGAGAGCGTGCCGCGCCAGCCGTCGTGGCTCTGGTCGTGGACGACCAGCGGCTCGCCGTCGCGCGCGACCCGACCGGCCCCGACCAGCTCGGGCATCAGCTCCAACTCGAGCCAGCCGGCGGCGGGCTCCAGCGGCAGCGACACCAGCGACCGCTTGAACGACCCGTTGGCGACCGACGGGGCGCGCGCGGCGGGGGCGTCGTCGAACGGCCGCGTGTGCTCGGCGAAGGTCATCAGGAAGTTGGCCCAGTCCCAGGCGTCGTCGACCGCGCCGTTGCCGACGGCGCCCGACAGCGCCGCCGCCTCGGGGTGGCGGGCGTGCGCGGCGACCAGCGCCACCGGCCAGTCCGGCGCCGGAACGCAGTGGTCCTCGGTGATCGCCACGATCTCGCCACGCGCGACGGCGACGCCGCGCGCCCGCAGCGCGAACACCGAGTCGTCGCGGTCGCCGGAGACGACACGCAGCCGCTCGTCGCCCCAGCCGGCGGGCGGCTCGCCGCCGGCCGCGGCGCACACGATCACCTCCAGCTCGCCCGCCTCGGCGGCCAGCAGCGCGCTCAGCGTCCGCTCGACCTCGGGCCACGGATGGGTCGTGGCGAGCACGACCGACAGCTCGGGCGCCCCGCTCACGCGCCGGCCCTCCGGACGCGGGAGCGCAACCGGCGCCGCGGCGGCCGTCCGGCGCCGTCGCCGGCGAGCCGCTCGACCAGCGCCCGGGCCTGCGCCCCGACCACCCGCGGGGCGAGCAGCGCGCGCACGTGCTCCTGGCAGCTCGGCCGCCCAGCGCGCGGGCGGCCTCGGGATCCTCGACGACCGCTCGCATCGCCGCCACCGCCGCGTCGAGGTCGGGCTCGCGCCACACCGCGCCGGCCGGATAGACCTCCACCCCGGGATCGACCGCGACCGGTCGCGACGGGATCAGATGGGTGGTTTCAGGGGTCATGTAGTCGAGGTTGCCCGAGTAGGCAGTGGCGATCGTCGGCCGTCCGGCGGCCATCGCCTCGGCCAGAGTCAACCCGAACCCCTCGGCGCGGTGCAGCGAGACGTAGCAGTCGCAGCCGGCGATCAGCTCGTCGCGGCGCTCCGGCGCCAGGAACGCGTCGACGATCTCGATGTCGGGCCGGCCGAGCGCGGCCACGCGCAGCCGCTCGAGCTGCTCGGGGCGGTTGGCGCCGTTGCCGGTCTTGATCGTCAGGCGCGGCCCCTCGTCCGGCTCGAACGCGGCGCGGAAGGCGGCGATCAGCCCGAGCGGGTTCTTGCGCTCGATCGTGCTCGACAGGTCGCAGGCGAACAGGAACGTGAAGCGGTCGTCGCGCCGCACGCGGCCCGCGGCGGCGGCGAGCCGGTCGACGTCGACCGGCAGCGGGACGACGTTGACCGGCACCGGCGCGTCGCCGAAGGCGGCGGCGACGAACTCGCTGTAGACCCACAGTTCGTCCACCCAGCCGTAGCGGTCCTCCCAGCCGTCGGGCAGCAGCTCCAGCTCCCACGCCCAGACGCCGACCCGGCGGGTCCCCGGCGCGCGGTCGGCGGGCATCAGGCGCGCGAGCTCGGGCGGGTTCATGCAGACCACCTCGACGTCGGCGGGCCCAGCGCCGCTGGGGTCGGGCGCCTGCCACTCGACCGCCTGGCGCCGCGGCGCCTCGCCCGAGCGCCCGTAGAGCGGGACCGGCACGGCGACGGCGTCCACGTCGACCCCGGCCGCGGTCAGAGCGGCGACGTAGCAGCGGGCCGCCTCGCCGAGGCCGAGGCCGTCGCGCAGATAGCCGGTCACGCGGACCGTTTGGCGGCCGTCGCGCGCGGCCCGCGGCTCCGGCTGTCCGTCCGGGCGCGGCGCCACCCGCTCGCGCTGCACCCGCCACTCGGCCAGCGCGGCGAGCAGCGGCTCCTCCGCGGACCCGTGCGCGTCCATCCAGGCGACCAAGCCCCCGCCGTCGCTCCCGGCGAGGTCGCCGAACGCCACGCGCAGGTCCGCACGCCGGCGCCAGACCCTCTCCAGATAGCGGGTGATCCCTCCGCCCCACACCGACTCGCCGTCGAGCCAGTCGAGCCAGTCGGCGCGGCCGGCGGGGTCGAACGGGCTCGTGCGCAGCACGCCCGCCGCGCTCGCCGCCGCGGCGAGATCGCGCACGTCGTCGTCGACCGCGACGCCGGGCAGCAGCTCGTCGTAGCGCCAGCTCGGTCGCGGCGGTTGCCAGCCGGCCTCCAGCAGCCGCTCGGCCTCGCCCGCGAGCAGCGTCGCGAGGTCGCGGCTGCTCGACACCCGCGCGAGGCCGGCCTCGTCCTCGGCCGACAGCCAGTGCGGGCGGCGCGGGTCGAAGCCGGCGAGGTTCAAAGCGGTCAGGGGGCGGTCGTCGATCGCCGGCGGATCGGTCGTCAGGCGGCCGCCCGCGGCGAGCGTCCACCAGCCGACGCAGAGCCCGGGGTCGCGGACGATCCGCGCGCTGTCGGCGCCGGCGAGGAGCGCGGAGACGAGGCCGTCGGTGCGGGGATCGAAGCGGGCGCCGGACGCGCAAGCCGCCTCGACCGTCGCCCCGGACCACCAGCGCAGCGCCTCGCGGTCGGCCGCCGCGAGCAGGCCGCTCTCGAACGGCCCTCGCACCGCGCTCCCGACCGGCGCTCCGAGACTCGGATGGAGCGGCACGACCGCGATTCCCCGCCCGCCGGTGCCCGCCACGAGCGCGTCGAGCCGCCCGAGCGGCCGCACGGTCGACTCGACCCAGACGGCCGGCGTGCCGCGACGCTCGACCGCCCAGGCCAGCAGCGCGGGGCGCAGCGCGGCGGCGAGCTTCGCCGGGCCGTCGCACAGCAGCTCCAGCAGGCCGGGCCGCTCCGCGCCGAGCGCCGCCGGTGCTATCGCCTCGAACGGCTCGTCGCCGGGCGGGTCGCCGTCGAGCACCAGCACGACGAGCCGCCACTCGGGATGCAGCCGCGCCAGGTCGGCGGCGAGCAGCCGCGCCCACGCGAGCTGGTCGGCGGCGACGGCGGTGCAGGCGACCGGCCTGCGGACCGTAGGGGCCGCGCTCACCGCTCCCCTTCCCGCTCCCGCTCGGCGTCCGCCAGCAGCGAGTCGACGAGCGCCGCGCCCTCGCGCGCCATCCGCGAGCGCGGCACGACGCGCGTGAACCCGGCCTCGAGCGCGCGGGTGCGCGTCGCGGCGTCGACGTGCGAGTAGTAGCCGAGCGTCGGCGTCCCCTCCTCCAGCTCGTCGTGCTCGCGCAGGGTGTGCAGCAGGTCGGCGCCGTCGATCTCCTCGGCGGTCAGGTCGAACACGACCAGGTCGTGGAACTGCGCCGCGACGCGCAGCCGCTCGGCGGTCGCGAAGCGGGCGACGGTGTGGCCGGCCAGCTCGAGCGCGCCCTGCACCTTCGACCCGAAGAGCAGGTCAGGCGAGAGCAGCGCGATGCGGGCCACGCGGGGCTACTGGTGGCGGCGGTCGCGGAACTCGCGCCGGACCGACTCCGGCCGGCCCCACATCTGGGTGACCTCGACGCGGCCCGACCGGGCCTCGCGGGCGACCAGCTCGCCGTCGATCCCCTCCGCGTCGAGCAGCGCTAGCGTGCCCTTGACCGACTCGGCCGCGGCGGCGTGACCGAACTGGTTGGCGACGCGCAGCCGCCACTGCCACTCCTGGCGCGAGTACGGCATCGCGTTGATCTGGGTCAGCAGCGTCGCCGCCTCGACGTAGCGCCGCGGCTCGTCGATGCGCAGGTCGACCTCGAGCCCCGTCCAGTCGGGCGGCAGCGAGTCGACGACCTGCTGGAAGTCCTCGGCGAGCGCCATCGAGGAAACCCTACCGCCCGACCTCGACCCGCATCATCCGCACCAGCCCACCGCCGAGCGCGTGGTCGCCGGACGCGAAGCGGATCGACAGCGGGCCGTCGAACGGCTGGCGCTCGAGCACCTCGAAGCGGTCCCCGGGCGCGATCCCGCGCTGCGACAGCCAGCGCAGCATCTCGGGGTCGGAGTCCGACACGCGCACGAAGATGCCCTTCGCGCCGGCCTCCAGCTCGCCGAGCGGGCGCGTGGCCGTGCGCTCGATCTCGCCGTCGGCGGTCGGGATCGGGTCGCCGTGCGGGTCGTGGGTCGGGTTGCCGAGCTTCGCCGCGATCAGCTCCGACAGCTCGGGCGAGATCGCGTGCTCGAGCACCTCGGCCTCCTCGTGGACGCGATCCCACGGCATCCCGAGCGCCTCCGCGAGATAGAGCTCGAGCAGCCGGTGGTGGCGGATCACCTCGAGCGCGACGCGCCGCCCGGCGGCCGTCAGCTCGACGCCGTGGTACGGCTTGCGCGTGACCAGGCCGAGCGACTCGAGCCGCTTGACCATCGCCGACGCCGACGCGGGCGCGACCGCGAGCCGCTCCGCGAGCGCCGAGGTCGAGACCGGCTCGTCGGAGCGCTCCTGGAGCGAGTAGATCGCCTTCGCGTAGTCCTGGACCGCGTCGGAGATCGCGCCGCGGGTGTCGGAGACGGTGGCCATCGTCAGAGCGAGATCAGCAGCCCGGTCGCCCACATCAGCAGCAGCCCCGCGCCGATGCCGCTCGCGACCAGCGGGCTGAGCAGCCGGCCGCCGGCGTCGCGCAGGCTCGGCGCGATCTGGACGATCACCTGGACGATCGCCCCGGCGCCGAGTCCGAACAGCAGCGCCGCGACGCTCGGGTTGAACGCCGAGGCGCCGATCCAGGCGCCGACGATCGCCGGCGCGCCGGCCAGCAGGCCGAGCCCGGCGAGCCGCGCGAGCGACACCCGCCCTCCGCGCTCGCCGTCGGCGATCGGCGCGACGATCGCGAGGCCCTCGGTCGTGTTGTGCAACGCGAAGCCGACGATCAGCGTGGCGCCGAGCGCCAGCGAGCCGATCGCGTAGGCGGAGCCGATCGCCAGGCCCTCGCCGAGATTGTGCAGCCCGATGCCGAGCGCGACCAGGAAGGCCAGCCGCCACGGTCCCGCCCCGCCGCCGCGCTCGCGCTCGCCGCGCCCGCGCAGCCAGCCGTCGACGGCCACGAGTCCGAAGTAGGCGAGCGCCGCGCCGAGGAAGACCAGCGCCCCGCCGCCGAAGCGCCTGCGGTCCGGTCGCGGCGATCTCGGTCCCCTCCAGCAGCGCGTCGAGCCCGAGGAAGGCGAGCAGGCCGACGGTCAGGGCCAGCACGAAGCGGATCCAGCGCGGATCGATCCGGCGTGCCCAGGGCAGCCAGAGCATGCCGATCGCGACCGGGATCACGCCGACGTAGAGGCCGACGAGCGCCATCAGCCCGTAGAAGCCGGCGTCGGCCCGCGGCGTCTCGGCGGCGACGGCGATCTCGTGCGGCGACGGTGCCGCCGGTCGCGGTCAGCAGCGTGACGTTGTAGGCCTCGCCCTCGATCCAGGGGTAGTCGATCGTGATCGTGTCGCCGGCCGAGCCGGTCGATCTCGCCCGCGGTCTGGTCGAAGGCGACGTAGGCGTCGTTGACCATCACCTGGCTGACCGCGACGGCGTCCGGGCCGTCGTTGCGCACGACGACCTCGATCTCGCCCGGGGTCAGCGTCGTCCGCTCGACCGCAGCTCCTCGACCGGGATCCCGTTGCGCTCCAGGCCGGGCGCGCCGAGGCCGACGAACAGCCCGATCGCCACCGCCAGCAGCGCCAGCGGCAGCAATCCGGCGAGCCACGCCGGCATCCGCCGCGCGGCGCGCTCTCCACCAGCTGTCGCCTGGCCGGCCTCCATCAGTCGACGACCTCGAAGAAGCCCATCCAGCCGAGGTCGGCGAACTCCGTCTTGTGGGCGTGGAACATGTACTTCCCGGTGTAGGGGAAGCGCATCTCGAGGATCCCGCGCTGGCCCTGGCCGAGGATCACGGTGTCGGTGAACTCGCGCGCGCTCGAGCCTGGTGCCGGTCGGGTAGCAGTCGAAGAAGTTGGCGTGGACGTGGAACGAGTTGATCAGGTCGAACTCGAGGATGTTCACGAGGTAGATCCGGACCAGCTCGCCGCGCTTCACGCGGATCGGGTCGTCGTGGTAGGCGAAGGCGACGGTGTTGACCGCGTAGATCTCGTTCGCCGATGTCGAAGTTGGTGTCGAAGCCGTTCATCACCATCACCATGCTCGTCGGCGGCCGGCCGGCCCTGCCTTCGGGTCGATGATGAAGGCGCCGTACAGCCCCTTGGCGATGTGCTCGGCGAGCGGGCTGGCGTGGCAGTGGTAGAGGTGGAGCCCGAACGGCTCGGCGTCGAACTCGTAGACGAAGCTCGCGACCGGGCTCGATCGTTGCCCGGCGCCGACCTGCGGGATGCCGTCCATCCGCGCGGCGTGGATGCCGTGGAAGTGCATCGTGTGCGGGTGGCTGGAGCCGTTGACGAAGTGGATCCGGATGCGGTCGCCCTCGCGTCGCGCGCAGCGTCGGGCCGGGGACGCGGCCGTTGTAGGTCCAGGCCGCGAACTTGACCCCGGGCGCGACCTCGATCTCGCGTGTCGTCGGCGACGATCTCCCACTCGCGCACCGTGCCGCCCGTTCGCGCGCTTGACCTTGCCGTAGTCGAAGTCGCGCAGGATCTCCCGCGGGTCGAAGCCGTTGACCGCGGGGTCGACGCTGCCGCGCATGCCGCTGTGGGCCGCGCCGGCGTGGCCGGGATGGCTCGGGGCCGCGCTCCCACCGGCGCCGTGGTCGCCGTGCCCGCCCTTCCCCTGGGCCCGCGCGAGCTGGTCGTGGGCGCCCTGGTGCGGCACCAGCTCGTGCAGCACCGGGACCGCGGCGGCGGCGCCGGCCACTCCGCCGAGCAGCTTGCGCCGCGAGATCTTGGGGTTCGGCAACTCTGACATCAGCCCCCATTGAAGCAAAAGTTAGGCAAGACTCAAAATGCCCCTCGTAGAATCGTCCTCATGACCCCCTCCGCGATCGCCTCCGACGAGTACGAGCTGCTGCGCGAATCCGCCGGCCTGATCGAGCGCGGCGAGCGCACGGTGCTCGAGCTGAGCGGAGCCGAGGCCGCGGAGTTCCTGCAGGGCCAGGTGACCAACGACGTCGAGGCGCTCGAGCCGGGCGCCGGCTGCTACGCCGCGCTGCTCGACCACAAAGGCAAGATCCGCACCGACATGCGCGTGCTGCGGCTGGCGGCGGACCGGCTGCTGGTCGACGCCGAGCCGCAGAGCCGGGCGCTGCTGCTGCACGTCTTCGAGACCTACAGCCTCGGCCGCCAGGTCAGCCACGAGGACCTCTCCGGCGACCACACCGTGCTGTCGCTGATCGGCCCCGCCGCGCGCGAGCGCCTCGACCCTGCCCCGGGTGGCGCCGAGAACGCCCACGTGCTCGGCCCCTACGGCGTCGCGGTCTCGACCGACCTCGGCGTCGACCTGATCTGCGGTGAGCGCCAGGCCGCCGCCGCACGCACGGAGCTGGGCGTGCCGGCGGTCTCCGAGGCCGCCGCGGAGTGCGTGCGAATCGAGGCCGGCCGGCCGCGGCTCGGCTTCGAGCTCGACGGCGTCATCCCCCAGGAGGCGGCGCTCAACGAGCGCGCGGTCAGCTTCACCAAGGGCTGCTACGTCGGCCAGGAGACCGTCGCCCGGCTCTTCTACAAGGGCAAGCCGAACCGCCATCTGCGCGGCCTGCGCCTCTCGGCCCCCGCCGCGCACGGCGATCCGGTGCTGCTCGGCGAGCGCGAGGTCGGCACGATCGGGTCGGCCTGCGTGTCACCCGTCCACGGCCCGATCGCGCTCGCGCTGATCCGTCGCGAGGCCGCTCCGGACCAGGAGGTCCTGGTGGGCGAAGACGGTGCCGCGGCGGTCGTGACCGAGCTTCCGTTCGACCGTTAGGCACATATGCTTATCGCCCACCGCGTGGCACGGCACCCCCTGTGTTGATTAGGGTTGCGTGCGGGAGAAGGATGAACGCCCTGGGCAAGATGCGTGATCGGAGAACGCTGCTCCTCGCAAGCGGGGCTGCGCTGACCCTTGCCGTAGCCGGCTGCGGCGGCGAGAGCGACGACTTCGCCAACGACCCGCGTCCCCCCACCCCGGTCGAGCTGAGCGGCGTGATCCGTGACGACGGCGTCGCTCTGTCGCCGACGCGCGAGGGCGCCGGGCCGATCCAGATCACCTTCTCGAACCAGACCGACCGCGCCCACACGATCACGCTCGAGGGCGAGGACTTGATCGAGCGCACCGCGCCGATCCAGCCGCAGGACACCGCGACGATCCAGAAGACGCTGACGCCGGGCAGCTACGAGGTCCGCGCCGGCTCCAGCCGCGCCGTCGACATCGAGGACCAGATCCGCCCGGCGACGCTGACGATCGGTCCCGAGCGAAACCCGTCGAACGACGACCTGCTGCTCCCTTAGTTAGTTCGAAGCAGCAGGCTGCCGCGCGGGGCGGCTAGGCCAGGGCCGGAGCCGGAGCCGGCAGCCAGTCGGCGGGGAACACCGGTGCGAAGCGGCCGGGGAAGTCGGGCACGACGCGGCGCGCGTGCTCGGCGGCGGGCCGACCGTCGAACAGCGGCGCGAGGTCGTCGAAGGTCAGCAGCAGCCGCACGCTGGCGAAGATCTGGAAGTCGGCGGCGTTCGGCTCCGTCCCGCCGATCACGCCGTTGGCGATCAGGTCGTCGACCTGGTCGACCAGCGCCGGCAGCGACATCAGGTCGGCGCGGACGGCGTCGTCGGTCGCCTTGTTGACCTTCGCGCTGCCGTAGATCAGCGGCGCCGCGGTCGCGGCGGCGAGCCCCGGCGGCAGCCCCATGATCGGCCCCTCGATGAAGCTGCGCAGCCCCGAGCGGTCGCGGCCGAGCGCGTTCCAGGCGAGCCGGCGCGGCACCGGCTGCAGCACCTCGTCGCCCCACTTCTCGGCCGCCTCGACGGCGGCGCGACGGTCGGGGTCGGCCGGGAACAGCGGCGGGTCGGGAACCAGCTCGTCGAGCGCCCGCGCGATCGCGCGCGAGGTCTGCAGCTTGCGCCCGTCGATCTTCACCGCCGGCACCGTCGGGCCGGGGAAGCCCATCGCGCGCAGCAGCGGCCGGTCGATCACGTTCGCGAGGTCGACCCGCTTCCACTCGATGCCCTTGCGGTCGAGCATCAGCAGGACCGCTTTGACGGGGTGCGACGCCGCGACGGCGTAGACGGTGGCTCTCATGGCGGCGATCCTACTGTTGTCTGGCTGGCCGGCCAGGATCGGTCGCCAGCCTGCCCGCGAGCAGCAGCGCGCCGCCGCAGAGCAGCGCCGGCAGCAACAGCGCGGCGCGCAGCTCGACCAGCTCTGCGACCAGTCCGATCGCCGGCGGGCCGACCAGGAAGCCGACGTAGCCGGCGCTCGCGACGGCGGCGATCGCCGCGCCGGTCGGAATGCCGGGCTGCCGCGCGGCCGCGCTGACGACGAGCGGGAAGACCGTCGACAGGCCGATCCCGACCAGCGCGAAGCCGCCGATCGCCGGCGCCGGCGCGTCCGCCGCGACGACGCCGGCCATCCCCGCGACCGACAGCGCGAGGCCGGCGGTGGCGACCGGCCGCGGCCCGAATGCCGCGACCAGCCGGTCGCCGGCGAGCCGCCCGATCCCCATCGTCAGCGAGAAGACCGCCAGACCGGCCGCGGCCGCCGCCTGCGAGGAGCCGAGCGTCTCGCGCAGGTAGATCGCGCTCCAGTCCGCGACCGAGCCCTCGGCAAGCAGCACGCAGAACGCGAGCGCCCCGAGCGCGGCCAGGGCGCGCGGTGGGAGCGCGACGAGCGGTCCGCTCCCGGGCGCGGCCGGCGCGGCGAACGACAGCCGTGAGATCGCCGCGAGCGCGACGCAGACGCCGGCGGCCGCGACCGGCGCGAGGTTCGCGACCGGCGTCAGCCCGGCGGCGGCCGCGAGCGCGCCGAGCCCCGCGCCGGCGAGCGCCCCGAACGAGAACGCCGCGTGGAAGGACGACATCGCCGGCCGGCCGAGCCGCCGCTCGACGGCCGCGCCCTCGGCGTTCATCGCGACGTCGAGCACGCCGTTGGATGCGCCGACGGCAAGAAAGGCGAGCGCGAGCCAGACCGGCGCGGGCGCCAGCGTCGCGAGCACGACGGCCGCCGCGTAGACCGGCGCCGAGGCGCGCATCGCGCGCGCCGCCCCCGCCCGCTCGATCGCCCCGCCGGCAATCAGCTGAGCGGCGAGCAGGCCGACCGCCCCGAGCAGCAGGATCGCGCCGAGCGCGCCGTCGCCGAGCCCGAGATCGGCCTTGATCGCGGGTAGCCGCGCGAACAGCGAGCTGAACAGCGCGCCGTTGACGAAGAACACCGCGGTGACCGCCACCCGCTCGCGCCGCGCCCTCTCGTTCACGCGGTCCATGAGGTCCCTGTACCCTCTCCCCCGCCGATACGAAGATCTATTCCCCGGAGGATTCAGCCCCAGATGTCATCTCTCGACCTGACCGACCCGACGAAGCTCAGCGTCGAGCCCGGCGAGCTGCCGCCGACGATGACCGCCTGGGTGATCCGCGAGGAGCGCTTCGGCGAGCCGAAGGACGCCTTCCAGCTCGAGGAGATCGAGGTCCCGCAGCCCGGCGCCTTCGAGGTGATCGTCCGCGTGATGGCGGCCGGCGTCAACTACAACAACGTCTGGGCGGCGCTCGGCCAGCCGGTCTCGGTCATGAAGTACGGCGACCACCCCGAGTTCGGCCACCACATCGGCGGCTCCGACGCGTCGGGCATCGTCTGGAAGGTCGGCGAGGGCGTCACGCGCTGGAAGGTCGGCGACGAGGTCGTCATCCACTGCAACATGGCCTCCTACGAGGATCCCGAGGTCCACGGCCTCGACCCGATGGCCGCCCCGAGCCAGAAGATCTGGGGCTACGAGACGACCTGGGGCTCGTTCGCCCAGTTCACCAAGGTCCAGGCGCAGCAGCTGCTGCCGAAGCCGAAGAACCTGACCTGGGAGGAGGCCGCCTCCTACGGCCTCGTCTACTTCACCGCCTACCGGATGCTGATGGACCAGTGCAACCTGCAGGCCGGCGACAAGGTGCTGATCTGGGGCGCCGCCGGCGGCCTCGGCGTCTTCGCCGTCCAGCTCTGCGCGGCGGCCGGTGCCGAGTGCGTCGGCGTCGTCTCCTCCCCCGAGAAGGGCGCGCTCGTCGAGCAGCTTGGCGCCACCGGCTGGATCGACCGCAACGAGTTCAAGGGCATGATGCGCAAGGGCGGTGAGACGCCCGAGGAGGAGAAGGCCCGCTTCAAGGAGTCGCGCCGCTTCGGCAAGGCCGTCGGGGAGATCCTCGGCGACGCCCCGAACATCGTCTTCGAGCACGTCGGCAAGGCGACCTTCCCGACCTCGGTGCTGACCGTCAAGCCGTTCGGCAAGGTCGTCATCTGCGCCGGCACGACCGGGTTCGACCTCGACTTCGACGTCCGCTACCTCTGGATGAAGCAGAAGCAGATCATCGGCTCGCACTTCGCCAACGCCTGGGAGTGCACGAAGGCCAACGCGCTGATCGAGAGCGGCCAGATCCGCCCGGTGCTGTGGAAGACGTTCGGCTTCGACGGGGTTGCCGACGCCCATCAGCAGATGCGCGACAACCAGCACCTCGGCAAGATCTCGATTCTCGTCGGCGCCGAGAAGGAGGGCCTCGGCAAGACCGAGGAGGGCCCGGGCGCGATCATGGCGGAGGTCGGCGCATGAGCGCCGGCGACCGCAAGGACGGCGTGCTCTGCGTCGTCCCGTGGGCGATCAACCCCTTCCGCGGCGACAAGTTCGAGGAGATCTGGACTCCCGCCGCCGAGGCCGTGCTCGACTACGGCGCCACCGGCTGGGCGCTCTTCCGCTCCCAGGAGGGCCAGCTCGACTTCACCCAGCTCGCCTTCTTCTCCGACAAGGCCGACTGGGACCGCTACTGGTACTCCGACGAGATCGGCGAGGCCAAGGTGTCCGTCCAGAACATGTACCAAGTCCCCCTGCTGCCGACCTTCCACACCGTGGTGGGCATCGGGTTCATGGACCCCGCCGCGGTGGCGGCGGCGCCGGCGCCGTAGCCGCCTAGCACCACTCGCGATCTTTCTTTCGAATCTCGGCCGCTATGCGGCCGTTTTTCGTGAGGGGCGAACGGCTAGACCGCCGCCGCCACGCCGTTGCGCTCGGCGACGAGGTCGACGATGTCGCCCATGATGCGGGAGACCTCGAAGTCCTTCGGGGTGTAGACACGGGCGACGCCCGCGCCGAGCATCTCGTCGGCGTCGACCTTCGGGATGATCCCGCCGACGACGACCGGCACGTCGGCGCCGGCGGCCTTCAGCTCGGCGACAACCTCGGGAATCAGCTCGCGGTGCGAGCCGGAGAGGATCGACAGGCCGACGACGTGGACGCCCTCCTGGACCGCCGCCTGGGCGATCCGCGACGGGGTCAGGCGGATGCCCTCGTAGACGACGTCCATGCCGGCGTCGCGCGCCCGCACGGCGATCTGCTCGGCGCCGTTGGAGTGGCCGTCGAGGCCCGGCTTGCCGACGAGGATCTTGATCCGCCGGCCGAGGCGCCTCGGAGACCCGCTCGACGCGGTCGCGCAGCTCGCTGAGCGCCTCGTCGTCGGGCGCCGCGGCGGCGTCGGCGACGCCGGTCGGGGCGCGGTACTCGCCGAACGTCTCACGCAGCGCGGCGGCCCACTCGCCGGTCGTCACGCCGGCCTTGGCGGCCGCCAGCGTCGGCGGCATGATGTTCGAATCGGGATCGGCCGCGGCGGCGCGCAGCGCCTCGAGCGCCGCGTCGACGGCGGCCTGGTCGCGCTGGGCGCGCCACTGCTCGACCGCCTCGATCTGGTTCTGCTCGACGGCCGGGTCGACGGTCAGGATGCCGCCGTCCTCGCCCTGCTGCAGCGGCGACGGCTCGGTCGACGTGAACACGTTCTGGCCGATCACCTTCTGCTCGCCGGTCTCGATCGCGTTGACGCGCGTGCGGTGCGACTCGACCAGCTGGGTCTTCATGTAGCTGACCGCGGCCACCGCGCCGCCGTGCTCGGCGACGACGGCCATCTCGGCGCGCGCGCCGTCGACCAGCTCGCTCACCAGCCCGTCCATCACCTTCGACCCCTCGAAGATGTCGGGGTAGTCGAGGATGTCGGTCTCGTGGGCGAGGATCTGCTGGATCCGCAGCGACCACTGCTGGTCCCACGGGCGCGGCAGGCCGAGCGCCTCGTTCCAGGCCGGCAGCTGCAGCGCGCGGGCGCGGGCGTCGCGGCCGAGCGTCACGGCCAGTGCCTCGAGCACGATCCGGATCACGTTGTTCTCGGGCTGGGCCTCGGTCAGGCCGAGCGAGTTGACCTGGACGCCGTAGCGCATGCGCAGGAACTTCTCCTCGGTGACGCCGTAGCGCTCGCGGCCGATCTCCTCCCAGAGCTGGCCCATCGCGCGCAGCTTCGCGTGCTCCTCGACGAAGCGGATGCCGGCGTTGACGAAGAACGAGATGCGGCCGAAGACGCGCGGGAAGGTCTCCTCCGGGACGCGCGGGCGCGCCTCGTCGAGCACCGCGATCGCCGTCGACAGCGCGTAGGCGATCTCCTGGACCGGTGTCGCGCCCGCCTCCTGCAGGTGGTAGCTGCAGATGTTGATCGGGTTCCACTTCGGGACCTCGTCGACGGTGAAGGCGATCATGTCGGCGATCAGCCGCAGCGACGGCTCTGGCGGGAACGCGTAGGTCCCGCGCGACAGGAACTCCTTGACGATGTCGTTCTGGGTCGTGCCCTGGAGCAGCTTGCGGTCGACGCCGTTCTCCTCGGCGACCGTCATGTAGAGCGCCAGCAGCCAGGCGGCGGTCGCGTTGATCGTCATCGACGTGTTCATCGCGTCGAGCGGGATGCCGTCGAGCAGCGCGTGCATGTCGCCCTTGTGCGGGATCGACACGCCGACCTTGCCGACCTCGCCGCGCGCCAGCTCGTGGTCGGGGTCATAACCCGTCTGGGTCGGCAGGTCGAAGGCGATCGAGAGGCCCGTCTGGCCCTTCTCCAGGTTGCGCCGGTAGAGCGCGTTGGAGTCCTTGGCCGTGGAGTGGCCGGCGTAGGTGCGCATCACCCACGGGCGATCGCGCTCTGGAAGGCGGTGCGGGGGCTGGTCGCTCATTGCCGCGAATTCTACGGGCGCGAGGGCGCCCAGGCGAATCGTCACCCCGTTGTTATCGTCCCCCGTTCGCCATGGCACGAGCGATCGACGTAGAGCACCTGGGCCGCGATCGCGTGATCTGCGCCTATGAGACCGCCGGACTGATCGTCGATCCCGGTCCGACGACGGCGCTTCCGACCCTGCTCGACAACCTCGAGGAGGAGCCTCAGGCGCTGCTGCTCACCCATATCCACCTCGACCACGCGGGCGCGGCGGGCGTCCTCTGCCGCAGGTTCCCGCAGCTCAAGGTCTACGTCCACGAGCGCGGCGCGCGCCATCTCGCGGACCCGACGAAGCTGCTCGCGAGCGCGCAACGGATCTACGGCGACCAGATGGAGACCCTCTGGGGCGAGTTCGCGCCCGTTCCCGAGGAGCGGATCGTCGCGCTGCGCGGCGGCGAGCGGATCGAGGGCGGCTTCCAGGTCGAGTACACGCCCGGCCACGCATCGCACCACGTCAGCTACTTCGACGAGGTCACCGGCGACGCGTTCGTCGGCGACGTCTGCGGCGTCCGGATCCCGCCGCACGAGTACGTCGTGCCGCCGACCCCGCCGCCGGACATCGACGTCGAGGCCTGGCTGCGCTCGCTCGACGTGATCGCCAGCCACCGCCCGCGCGCGCTCTGCCTGACCCACTTCGGCCGCTACGAGAACGTCGGCGAGCACATCGACCGGCTGCGCGAGGAGCTGACGCTGCGCGCCGAGAAGGCCCGCACGCTCGACTCCGAGGCATTCGAGGACTGGGTCATGGCCGAGGCCCGCCGCGCCGTCGACGCCGAGTCGGTCGGCTCGCTGTTCCAGGCGTCGGTGCCCAGCGACATGTACGCCGGCCTGCGCCGCTACTGGGACAAGCGCGCCGAGCGCGAGGCCGAGGCGGCCGCCCGATGAGCGCCACCGTCGAGCTCCCGCGCACGTCCGGCCCCGGCTCCGGCCTCGGCGGCAACTGGCGCGTCATCGTCCTCAACGACAACCACAACACCTTCGAGGGAGTAGCCGCGGCGCTCGCCCGCTACGTCCCCGGCATCACGCTCGACAAGGGTCACGCGATCGCCGACCAGATCCATCGCACCGGCCAGGCGATCGTCTGGACCGGCCACCTCGAGACGGCCGAGCACTACTGGGAGCAGCTGCGCGACGCGGGGTTGACGATGGCGCCGCTCGAGCAGGGCTGAGCGAGCCGACCCGCCGTGCCCGCCGACGGACAGCAGCTCGGCGCGCGGCTGCGCGAGGGCGACCGAGGTGCCGCTCCGGCGGCGCTGAACCTGGTCGAGGACCGGTCGGAGGGTGGGCGCGAGCAGGCGGCGGCACTGCTGCGCGAGGTCTCCCCGGCGGCGCTCGGCGGCGAGGCGCCGGCGCACCTGGTCGGTCTGACGGGTCCGCCGGGAGCGGGCAAGTCGACGCTACTGAGCGCGCTCGTCCAGGAGTGGCGCGGCCGCGGCCAGACGGTCGCCGTGCTTGCCGTCGACCCCTCCTCGCGCCGCTCCGGTGGCTCGCTGCTCGGCGACCGGGCGCGGATCGAGCACGACCCGCGCGACGACGGGATCCTGATCCGATCGACCGCGGCCGGCGGCCGGCTCGGCGGGCTCGCGGCCCCGACGCGCGAGGCCGCCCAGGCGCTCGCCGCGGCGTTCGACGTCGTCGTCGTCGAGACGGTCGGCGTCGGCCAGTCCGAGACCGACGTCGAGGAGGTCTGCGACACCGTCGCGGTCGTCGTCCAGCCCGGCTCCGGCGACACGCTGCAGTTCCTCAAGGCAGGGATCATGGAGGTCCCCGACGTCCTCGTCGTGACGAAGGCCGACCTCGGCGAGGTGGCGCTGCGCAGCCGCCGCGACCTCAGCCAGGCCGCCCGCGCGCTCGGCTCGCGCGAGATCCCCGTGATCGCCGTCTCGTCGGTCCCTCCCCCCTCCGGCGTCGACGAGCTGGCCGACGCGCTCGCCGGTCACCGCGAGCAGATCGACCTCCCCGCCCGCCGTCTGCGCTCGCGCCGCCTGACCGCCCTGCGCGAGCTGGTCGCCGAGCACGGCGAATCGGCGCTGCGCGCGCTCGGCGGCCGCCGCGAGGCCGAGCGCGTCCTCGCGACCCAGGACCCCGCCCTCGACGTGCTCGAGCTGGTCGCACGGCTGCGCGACCGCGCCGGGAACGCGGCCGGCGCGCCGACCCGCGAGGATGCCCCGCGATGACCCTCCCCGTCCAGGCCGGCCTGCTGCTCGGCGTCTTCGCCGCGACCACCGCGCTGTCGCTGCTCGCCGGCGCCGCCAACCTCGGCACCGCGATGGGAATCGGCCAGATCGCCTTCGTGATCGTCCTCGTCTGGCTGCTGCTGCGGCGCTAACGCGCGCGGCGGGCATAATGGACCAATGGAGGGCTCCGCTCCAGATTCCGTCGGCACCCGCTCCAGCTGGCTGCGCTGCTACCGCTGCTGGTCGCAGAACCTCGAGGTCCAGGTCCACTACGAGGGGATCCTCAAGGTCGACACCGACACCGCCGAGGCCGTCGAGCCGGTCGAGGAGGTCCAGGAGGCCGTCGTGCAGTGCCTCGACTGCATGCACGACCAGCCGCACCTGAGCCTCGCCTTCTACGAGGAGGACGGCCGCCGCATCAGCCGTATCGAGGCGGTCGACGACCGCTGGGAGCGGATGGTCACCGGCACGCCGTGGGTCGCCTCCTGCACCGTCACCGTCGAGGGCGACCAGGTCGAGACCTGCTCCGGGCCCGGACGCCGCCGACTCGCTCGCCTTCGCCGCCTTCGGCGACCACGGCACGCGCGAGTTCTTCACCCACGTCCGCTTCCACAAGCACGAGGAGGACGGCCAGATCGTCGTCCACATGCTCGTCGAGCTCTACGCGCGCTCGGCCGAAGAGGCGACCGACGTGCTGGAGGCCGCCGCCCGCGGCAGCCTGGCGATCACCTCGCTGGCCGAGGAGTCGCGACCGCCGGCGGCGGTCGACGACGACGGTCACTGAACGGCGACGGCCTCCGGGACGCGGCGCAGCGCGTCGATGCTCCGCACGCAGGCGTCGGCGGCCCAGGCGCAGAAGGCCCCGAGCCCCACGCACTTCAGCCAGTCCTCAGCCGGGATCGGCAGCAGCGCGCCGACGTCAGCCACCACCGCGAGTCCCAGGAACGCGACGGCGGTCCCGAACAGCACGGGGTCCGAAGCCCTGATCGACGCGCGGAAGCGATACGCCCAGGCCGCCGCCACCATGCCCAGGAGGACGTAGAACAGCGGCTGCGGAACTCCTACGTAGTACGGGCCGATCTCCTCGTGCAGGAGGAAGGCGTCGTCGATCGCCAGGTAGGAGATCAGCAGTCCCGTCGCTGCCAGGAAGCGCGCGGCCTCGCGATGACCGCCACGCTCGACCGCGATCGCGCTGACCAGGCATGCGCCCGCGGCCGACGCCCAGACGAGCAGCCCGAACGTCGATATCGCTCCGGTCCACGGCGGCATGTCGCTCTCGCTCGCGACGTCGCGCGTCAGCTCGCCATCCGCGGCGGCCAGCTCCAGCCCGACCAGCAACCCCGCGAGCGCGAGCGCTCCGACCGCGACCAACACCCTGAACCCCGCCATCGACGATCCCTTCCCTCGACTCATTCGGCTTTTCGGTCCTAGGTCGACGCCGCCGGGTCCAGCGGCACGGTCGCGGCCCTCCGGTCCGCGACCCGCACCGCGGCGAACAGCCCCGCCGCGATCAGCATCTGCAGCGCGAGCGTCGCCGCGGCCGAGCCGGTCGACACGACGGTGTACGTCTGGTGCAGCGACCCGACCGCGAGCAGCGCCACGCAGGTCGCGGCCAGCGCCGGCGCATAGCGAAGCGCGTCGCCGGACTCGCGCTCGGTCGTCGCCCGAGCGATCGCGAACGCGATCAGGAGCGGGCCGAGCCCCATCGCGGTCAGGCGCGGCTCGTTCGACGACGAGTAGTCGTAGGAGACGGGATCCGGGTTGAGCACCAGCGCCTGGGCGACGACGATCGCTCCGATCGCGAGGCTTCCCCAGAAGGCGAACGGGAGCGACCGCGGGCCGGTGCGCAGCAGCGCCGCGACCAGCAGCGCGCCGATCGCCAGCAGCACGATCGCGACATGGCCGAAGTGGTTGACCATGTCCCCCGCGGTCGCGGGCAGATCCATCAGCGTGTCGAGGATCGTCAGCCGCGACAGCGGATAGCCGGGCTCCGAGAAGCTCCCCGCCACCGACGTGACGATCACGTAGGCGAAGACCGTCGCGGCCACGGCGATCCCCGCGCGCAGCCAGCGCGAGGCCCCGGTCGAGGCGTACGCCCGCCACGCGGGGTCGAAGACGATCCAGAGGACCGCCGCGGGCACCACCAGCAGCATCGTCTGGCGCGCCACCACGCCGATCACGAGCCCCGCCACGACGAGCGGCAAGGCGCGCCTGAGCAGTCCGAGCAGGAGGATCGCCGCGCCGAGTTCGAAGGCGAGGTCGGCGAGGTAGCCCGGCGCGAACCCGTAGAACCGCAGCGCGTACGGATTGAGCACCAGGACCGCGAGCGCCAACGCGGACGTCGCGGCGCTCGCCCCGACGCGGATCAGCACCGCCGCGAGGGCGAGGCAGATCGCCACGACGAGCGCCAGCGCCGCCCAGCGGTAGACGGTCTCAGGGCTGCTGCCCGTGAGGTCGGCGAGGGCCGCGACCAGCCAGTGCAGGACCCAGCGATCGGCGTGCTGGTCGGCCATCGGAGCGTCGGGCAGGCCCGGGTAGGCCCGCACGATGATCATGTAGGAGTGCTGGTCGGTCGCGCCGGCGTGGTCGATGCCCCGATCCCAGCTCATCCAGCGGTTCGTGACCGCCACCAGGGCGAGCAGGCCCCCGACGATCGGAAGCGAGGCCCGCCAGGTCAGCGGGGCGCGTAGTGCGGCCGACACCGGCGGGAACCTACCGCTCGGTGCCGTCGTTACGAGCCCCGTCGAGCGTCTCGACGAAGTCGGAGACCGACTCTCGGTTCGCGAAGAACGGCTTGCCGCTCGGGCTGCGCAACCGCGCGAGCGCGTCGAGCAGGCCCATCTCGGTGTCCTGCCGGTCGGCACGCTTCGCGACCGACGCGAGCGCGAAGGTCACCACGACGGCGATGACCGCGAGCGCGACGAGCAGCACGACCAGTAGCGGGCTCATGGCCTCACATTATCCGCACGGAGAGCGCTGGACGACAAGTTCCGCCAGCAGCGGCGCCATGCGGTCCGCCACGCTCTCCCAGGTGGCCCCGTCGCGCGCCTGCTCCCAGCCGCGGCGACCGACGGACTCGGCCAGGGCCGGATCCCGGAGCAGCGGCACTATCGCGTCGGCGATCGCCGCCGGATCGCCGCTCTTCGCGTTGAAGCCCGACTCGCCCGCCCGGACGATCTCCGGCTGCGCCCCCACGTCCCCGGACACGCAGGCGGTCCCGCGCGCCATCGCCTCGAGGAAGACGAGTCCGTAGGGCTCGAAGCGCGACGGGAGGGCGAAGACGTCGGACTCCGAGTACAGCTGCCGCAGCCGGGCGGCGTCGTCGAGCCGTCCGATCCACTCCACGCCGGCCGGCAGGGCGCCGCCGGGCCGCGGCGGGCCGACGATCCGCAGCCGGGCGTCGGGGACGGCGACGCGGATCCGCCGCCACGCCTCCAGGAGCTCCGGCCCGCCCTTGCGCTCGAACTCGAACCCGACGAACAGGACCGCCCGCGAGCCCCAGCCGCGCTCCTCGAGCGGCGCCAGCGGGAAGCGCGACCCCGGCGGCACGACGACCACCCGCTCGGGGTCGCAGCCGTAGTCGCGCACCAGGGCCTCCCCGACGAACTCGCTCCACGGCATCAGCAGCGCCGCCCCACGGCAGTGCGCCGCCTCGAGCTCGACGAAGCGGCGCGCGGCCCCGCGTGAGAGCCGCGACCAGGCCGGGTAGTGCCGGCGCGTCAGGACCAGCAGGTTGTCGGTGTAGATCGCGTAGGGCGCCGGCGGCCGCGGGCCCGTGCCGAACATCGTCTGGACCTGGAGGACCACGTCGTACTCCCCCGCGTGGCTGTCGAGAGCCGCGGCGGCTTCCCGGGTGCGAAGCTCGAACCGGTCGGCGTTCAGCCAGGTCCGCTCGCGCCAGGCGGTCCGATCCGGGTGCACGTGGCGCGCCTTCAGCCGCAGGTCCGCCCAGCGGCCGATCTCCGGGGTCGCGTATCCGGCGACGTGCAGCCGCGTGTCGAGCGCCGGGAAGAGGTGGCCGAGGCGGGAGTAGCCGCCCCCCTCGTGAACCGGCTCGTGTGCGAGCCCGAAGACCCGTGTCGGCAATCGCTCGCTCACCGGCTCGCCAGCGTATACGGCACGCCTAGACTCCGCGCACCATGCGCTCGAAGGGTCCAGCCGCGTTTCGCGCCACGATGCGCTTCGTGGCGTCGGTGATGGTCGTCAGCGGCCTCCTGCTGATCGCCGACGCCGGCGTCACGCTGGTCTGGCAGGAGCCGGTGTCGGCCTTCGTCGCCGACCGCGAGCAGGGCCAGCTCGAACAGGCGCTCGAAACGCCGCCGCGACGCGTCGTGGAGCGCCGCCCGCTGCCCGGCGACGCGATCGGGGAGATCGAGATCCCGGCTATCTCGCTGTCGTCGTTCGTCGTCGAGGGCACCGACACCGCGAACCTGCGCAAGGGGCCCGGCCACTATCCAGACACGCCCCTGCCCGGCGCGCGCGGGACGGTCGCGATCGCCGGCCATCGCACCACCTACGGAGCGCCCTTCCGCCGCCTCGACGAGCTGGAGCGCGGCGACCGGATCGTCCTCGACATGCCGTACGGCCGCTTCGTCTACCGCGTCCAGCGGGTCAAGGTCGTCGACGACCAGGACCTGTCGGTACTCGACCCCGTCGGCCACGACCAGCTCGTGCTGACGGCCTGCCACCCGCTCTACAGCGCGGAGCAGCGGATCGTGGCGTTCGCCCGCCTGACCGACCGCGGACGGTCGCGCGTCAAGCGATCCTGAGCGCCGGCGCGGCGCCGCCCGCGCCCTCGACCGAAGACCGGTCGCGCGACTCGAGGAACAGGATCAGCGCGATCACGAGCGCGAGCGAGATCGCCACCACGGCGATCCAGTAGACAGCTTTCCCGACCAGCCGCATCGCGGCATCCTACGGCGCGGGCAGCGGCGTCAGGTGCGGGCCCATCCACCACTCCCCGTCGAGGCGTGTCAGCAGCGCCTCGCGCGACAGCGCGACGTCGAGCGCGGCCTGCTCGCCGTGGACGAGCGTGCAGCTCGGTCGGGCGGATCAGGCAGCGGCGGGCGGTCAGGGCGAACTGCAGCCGCGGCTCGAGGCGGCCGCGCAAGGCGGCCGCGCCGCCCGCGTAGGCGTCGTCGAAGAGGACGTCGAGCACGGTGTCGGCGCCGCGCTCGTCGGCCGCCACCTGGAGCACTTCCGAGATGCCGTCGCGAGCCAGGTAGTAGACGAACCAACCGCGGACCCGACCGGAGTCGTCACGCGCCAGGCGCGCGCGGAGCTCGCCGCGAGCCGTCACGGCGGCCGCCTCGGCGAGCAGCCAGTCGAAGTAGCCGGCGTCGTAGTCGCAGCGCAGGCGCAGCCGGCCCGCCGTCTGCGCCAGGGCATCGACCAGCGACGCGCCGGTCAGGGGCTCGGCGCTGCCGCGCGGCTCCTCCGGCCGCAGCCGCGACGAGCGGCTGGAGAGCAGGTCGAGCGGGGCCAGCGGCGACGTCAGCAGCGCCGCCTTCGCCCCGGAGGCGATCCCGCGCTCGTCGGCGCGCAGGCGGGCATAGGCGCCCGGGCGGAAGACCCGCGTCCAGCCGAGGCAGCTGAGCCCGGCCGCCTGGCCGCCGAGCCGCTCCCAGATGCGTCGCACCGTGTCGGTGGCGCCGTCGGTGATCGAGAGCTCCTGCGGCCCGTCGAGGTAGGCGCGCATCAGGAACGCGCCCACGGCACGGTGGCGGGCGTCGCTCGCGGCCACGAGCTGGCCGCTGCAGCCGACGCGGATCGGGTCGCCGTCGAGGACGAAGCGCCTGACGTGGGAGGCGAGGAAGCCGACCACGGCGCCGTTGCCGTCCTCGTGGACCAGCGAGGGAATCTCCGGATCGGTCCACGGCGCGTCGAACAGCAGCCGCTCGAAGTACCGCTCGAGGCCCGGCGCCGGGACGTCGCCTCCGGAGCGCGCGACCTGCTCGTAGAGCGCCGCGACGGCGGGCAGGTCGGCCCTGTTCAGCGGCCTGATCGCGGTCATCGCGAAACGGCCTCGGTGGCGGCGACGACATAGGCGGCGATGCCGTCGACGGTGCTCAGGGCGTCGATGTCCAGCGTCTCGACGTCGACGCGGATGCCGAACTCCTGCTCGAGCTCGAACAGCAGCTCGACCAGCGCAAGCGAGTCGAGCAGGCCGGCCTCGATCAGGTCGGCGCCGCGATCGGGGACGTCGACGTTGAGCACCTCGTGGAAGATCTGCTCGATCCGCTCGGCCGTCTGGGGGGCTCCGGCGCTCATCCGACCTCCTGTTCGAAGCGTGTTCGCAGCGCGCGGCCGGTCGATCTTGCCGTTGACGTTCTTGGGCAGCGCATCGAGCGCCTGCCAGCGCGCCGGGCAGCATGTAGGAGGGCAACGAGTCGGCGAGCGCGCGTGCGCAGGACGCGCGCGCTCGGGGTCCTCGCCGTCGGTCGAGTAGGCGCAGCAGATCGCCGTCCCCTCGAAGCCGTCGGTCGTGACGCCGACGACCGCGCACTCGCGCAGTCCCCGATCGCGCCGAGCGCCGTCTCGATCTCGCCGAGCTCGATGCGGTAGCCGCGGCTCTTGATCTGCGAGTCGGCGCGTCCGAGGAAGTGGCACGACGCCGTCGGCGTCGATCGCGGCGCGAGGTCGCCGGTGCGGTAGATGCGGTCGCCGGGGACCGCGCCGGGCGCGGATCCTCGACGAACGCGCCGGCCGTCTTCTCCGGCGTCGCGCCAGTAGCCGGGGCGAGGCCGGCCCCGCCGATGTAGAGCTCGCCGATGCTCGCCCGGCCGCAGACCTGCCGCCGTCGACGACCAGCAGCTCCTCGCCGTCGCATGGCGACCCCGATCGGCATCGGCGCCGGCTCGTCGGCGGGCACCGCGGCGCACGTCGTAGTACAGCTGCTCGCGATCGTCGCCTCGGTCGGGCCGTAGAGATTGGTGAACCGCAGCGTGCGGCAGGCGGCCGCATCCAGTGCGCGAGCACCGGGGTCGGCAGCACCTCGCCGCACCAGAGCAGCCGCTCCAGCGCCGGGAAGTCGTCCTGGCTCGATCGCGTCGAACTTGACCATGTAGGTCAGCGCCGACGGCACCGAGAACCACTGGGTCAGCTCGGCGTCGCGGATGAACCGGGCGAGGCCCGCCGGGTGCGAGGCCGAGCGTTCGCCGGCACGAGGTGCAGTTGCGGCGCCGGCCGCGAGCGTGCGCGTAGATGTCGAAGGTCGAGAGGTCGAAGTGCAGCGGCGGGTGCCCCGAGACGCGGTCTCCGGCGCCGATCCCGAAGTGACCGACTGCCCAGTCGACGAACGCCAGCGCGTTGCGGTGCGTGATCATCACGCCCTTCGGATCGCCCGGTCGAGCCGGAGGTGAAGAGGAGGTGCGCGAGGTCGCGGGTCCGTCGCGGCGCTCGAGCGGCTCGGCGGCGGCGACGCGAGGTCGTCGGGCCGCGAAGTCGAGGCGCGGCGGGCTCCGGGGTGTCGGCGGCCGACGTACCCGACGGTCCACTCCCCGCCGACGGTCGTGCGCAGCTCCTCGACAGCCGTCGACGGGCGCGCGGCGGCGTCGCAGCCAGCAGCACGGCGGGCTCCGCGGCGCCGACGATGCGCGCCGTGCGCGCGGTCGGGCTCGCGATGTCGACGCGGCACGTAGGCGCCGCCGGCCTTCAGCACCGCGATCATCGCGACGATCGTCGTCGGGCGTCTTCGCCGCGAGCACGCAGACCCGGTCGCCCGGCCGCAGCCCGCGGCGACGAGCGCTGCGCGAGCCGGTTGCTCGCGGCCTCCAGCTCGCCGTAGGTCAGCGTCTCGTCGCCGAGCACGAGCGCGGTCGGCGCCGGCACCGGCTCGGCGGGCGGCGCGACGAGATCCTGCAGGAGGCGCGGTCACCCGGAGACCGCCGTCGGCTGCGTCGAAGGCCGCGGCCGATGTGGCCCGAGCTCCTCGGCCGACGGCGGGATGTCGAGCACGAACACCTCGGATGCCCGCGCGCGGTACGTACGCCGACCGCCGCGCCGACGCGGTCGTAGCAGCCGACCAGGTACGGGCAGAACGTCTTGTAGTTCTGGAACGGACCGAGCCAGTACGGGTCCGGCTCGCCTCGCCGGAGTCGGCGCTCGGCGCGGGCGAGCTGGCTGGTGCCACTGCGAGTCGGAGACCTTCATCGCCATCGGTGCGCGATCTGGCCCTTGCGGTCGCTCGGGGAACCGCTCCTCGGCGACCTGCCAGGCCTCCTCGGTCGTCCTCGCGGGCGACGATGCCCGACCCGGCAGCCGACCTCGAGCCGCCTGCCTCGACGACGGACTCCTCCTCGCCCGGCGGCTTCGGGTAGCGGATCGGCGTCGCGCCGATGCTCCGCGCGCGGCCGCGAGGCCGGCGTCCGACGACCCGGAGATCAGTCACGCTCGGGCATCAGCTCGGGCGGCAGCTCCGGCGCGAGGCGCAGGTCGAGCACCGGTAGTCGGCGCCCTCGAGGGTGACCGTCTCGCCGCGCAGCAGGCCGAGCACGATCTGCGTGTACTCGACGGTGCGGCCGTAGCGGTCGTCGTGCTGCGTGTCGTCGCCGAGCGCGAGCAGGTCGTTGCGAAAGCCGCCCGCGACCATGTTGAGGTACACGCGGCGGTTCCGAGCAGGTCGATCGATCGACGACACCCTCGACGGCCGGTGTACGGGTGCATGTACGCGGGCTGGACGGCGACGAGCGGGGCGAGGCGCTCGGTGCTCTGGACGATGAGGTTCGCGACCAGCCACGGGTCGGCGATGCCGTTGTCGGTGTAGACGAGCATCCCCGTCGCAGCCGGCCTCCTCGCTCCAGCGAGCGACGTCGGCGACCGCGGCCGCGTAGGCGTCACGCCCGAGATCCTTCGACTGCGGACAGGTCGAAAAGATCCGGACGTCTGAGCGAGAGGTTCCCGTCATCGTCGGTGCCAGCCTTCCACGATCAGCATACTTCTCAAGCTGTCGGTCGCAGCGGCCGAAACTTGAGCCAAATGAATCATCGTGCAGTCATCCTCGCCGGCGGCAAGGGGTCCCGACTCGGGCCCTATACGACCGTGCTCCCGAAACCGCTTCTACCGATCGGCGACCGGGCGATTCTCGACGTCGTGGTCCGGCAGCTCAGCGAGGCGGGCTTCGGTCGCATCACCCTGGCGGTCGGGTACCTCGCCGACCTCGTGCGCGCAGTGATGGCGGACGGCTCGGACTGGGACGTCGCCATCGACTACCACGAGGAGCGCGAGCCGCGCGGCACCGTCGGCCCGCTGGCGACGATCGAGGGCCTCGACGAACCGTTCCTGATGATGAACGGCGACGTGCTTACCTCGCTCGACTACGGCGAGCTGCTGCGAATCCACCGCGAGGCCGGAAACCTCCTGACGATCGCCGGGCACGAGCGGACGGTGCGATCCGAGTACGGCGTCCTGCACGTCGGCGACAGCTCCGACGGCGATCCGATCGCTCCGGTCGTCGGCTTCGAGGAGAAGCCCGAAGTCCCCTACATGGTCAGCATGGGCGTCTACGTGATGGACCCGCGCGTCGTCGAGTACGTCCCCGCCGGCCGCCGCTTCGACCTGCCGGACCTGGTCGCCGACCTGCTGGCCGCCGGCGAGCAGGTCGCCAGCTACCCGTTCGAGGGGTCCTGGCTCGACATCGGACGCCACAGCGACTACGAGCAGGCGATCGACGAGTACGAGCAGCTGCGCGCCGACTCGCCGAACGGACGGCCGACGGCGGGAGCCGGCGACGCCGTCGCGGTGCCCGAGTGACCGACGGCCAGCGGCTGGTGCCGCTGTTCGACATCGAGCTGTCCGACGGAGACGTCGAGGCCGCGACCGAGGCGCTGCGCTCTGGCTGGCTGACGATGGGGCCGCGCACCGAGCGGCTCGAGCTCGCCTTCGCGGAGCATCTCGGCGTCCGCTACTGCGTCGCGACGTCGAGCTGCACCGCCTCGCTGCACCTCGCCTACCTCGCGGCCGGCGTCGGCCCCGGCGACGAGGTCGTCGTCCCGGCGATCACGTTCGTCGCGAGCGCGGCCGCGGCGCGCTACTGCGGCGCCACGCCCGTGTTCGCCGACATCCGCGGCCAGCACGACCTCGGGATCGACCCCGCCGACGTCGAGCGCCGCATCGGGCCGCGCACGAAGGCGGTCTGCGCGGTGCACTACGCCGGCTACGCCGCCGACGTCGCGGCGTTGCGGGAGCTCTGCGATCGCCACGGCATCGCGCTGATCGAGGACGCCGCCCACGCGCCCAGCGCGACGGCGGCGGGATCGGAGCGCCTACTCGGCGGCCACGGCCTGGCGGGCTGCTTCAGCTTCTTCTCGAACAAGGTGCTCTCCTGCGGGGAGGGAGGGATGCTCGCGACCGACGACGCGGCCGTGGCCGACCGCGCGCGGCTGCTGCGCTCCCACGCACTGACGTCTGGGACGTGGGACCGCCACCGCGGCCACGCGTCGGGCTACGACGTCGTCGGGCTCGGCTTCAACTACCGGATCGACGAGCCTCGGGCGGCGCTCCTGACGGCCCGTCTCGGCCGTCTGGCCGCTGACATCGCCGCGCGCCGGCGCCTCGTGCACCGTTACCGCGAGCTGCTCGAGCCGGTCGCGGGCGTCACGGCGCCCTACGAGACCGCGGACGTCGATCGCTCGTCCTGCTACGTGATGCCCGTGATGGTCGATCGCCCTGACCTGCGCGACCCGCTGCGCGACCTGATGCTCGACCAGCGGCGGATCCAGACGAGCGTTCTCTACCCCGCCGTCCACGAGCTGAGCGCGTACGCCGGCGACGCGGACCCCCTCCCCCGCGCCGAGCTGGCCGCACGAACGGAGCTGACGCTTCCGCTGTACCCGCACCTCACCGACGCCGACCAGGACCGCGTGGTGGCCGCCCTACGCGACGGGCTCACCGAGCTCTCCTAGCGCCGACCGGGCCGGCGGCCCGGGATCGCAGCACTCGCCGAGCCCCTCCAACGCCGCGCCCGGCAGGGCGCCCTCGCCCGCGATCTCGACGCGGCGCAGCGCGAGCCACTCGTCGCCCGCGGCGACCAGCAGATCGTCGCCGCTGCGCGCCCCGACCGTCCCCGGCGGCCGGTCGGTCGCCATGGCGGTCGTCGCCGCCTCGAGGACGCCGAACTCGCGATCGCCGACGCGACTGCCGAAGCTGCCCCACGGGGACGCGAACGGCCTGAAGTCGGCGGCGCGAACCAGCCGCTCGATCGAGGCGGCCGGCAGCGCCCACGGCAGCCGGCCGCCGTGGGGCGGGCCAGGCGGCAGGTAGCGCCCGGCAGCCAGGTCCTGACCCTCGCGGGGCGGGCCGTCGGCGGCGGCATCCCCGAGCAGCCGCTCGACGAGGCTCAGGCCGCGACGCGCGCAGCGGGCGCTGAGCGAGGCGCCGGTCTCGCGTTCGGAGATCGGGAAGCGATCGCGATACGCGACGTCGCCCTCGTCGATCCCCGCGGTCATCCAGTGCAGCGTCACGCCGTGCTCGCGCTCGCCGGCCGCGAGCGCCCAGCTCGGCACGTTCAGGCCGGCGTATCCGGGGAGCGGTCCGGGATGGAGGTTGAACGCCCCGATCCGCGGGGCGGTCAGCACCTCGGGCGCGACGATCGCCAGCGAGTGGACGTTGAGCAGGAGGTCGACCTCCAGCTCGCGCAGGCGGTCGCCGAAGGCCGCGTCGCGGACCAGGCCCGGGTCGGAGACCGGCAGGTCGAGCACGGCCGCGGCGGCGGCGACCGACGAGCTGGGCGGAGCGGCGTCCGGCGGCGCCGACAGGACCGCCGCGACGCGCGCGTCGGACGCGGCGAGCAGCCGCAGCGCGCGGACGCCGGCGGCCTCCTCGGCGACCAGCGCGACCGTCAGCGGCGCGCCGGCGATCTAGCGCTCCAGGGCCGCGGCGAGCAGCGGACCGGTGGCCCCGCTCGGATCCTCGACGACGACGCGGTAGCGGGGGCCGACGCGGGTCAACCGCATCGTCCCGACCTCGACGAAGCCCGCCTTCAGGCATGCCTTGCGCGACGGGGCGTTGTCGACCGCGACCTTGGTGATCAGGGAGGTCAGGCCGCGCGCGTGCAGCGTCGCCGCGATCCCGCCCCAAGCCGCCGGAGCGATGCCGCGACCGCGATAGTCCGGGTTGGTCACCGAATCCTCCAGGCAGACGACTCCCGGCGGGAGCGCGAGCCAGCCGCCGCGCGCTGCGAGCACCGGCGCCCGCCCGTGGAAGACCCAGCAGGAGAACGCCGCCGTCTGGCCCTCCACCATCAGCCAGAGGTCATGCCCCTCGGCGAGCCAGGCGCGTGCCTGGTCCGGGTCCTTGCCCGTCGTAGCGGCGAGCCTCGATCTCGCTCGGGCCCGCGACCTTCAGCTCGATCCCGTCCGGAATCGGCCGGTCGGCCGGTCGCCCGTCGAGTGGAAGCTCGTACCAGACGTGCTCCTCGCGCAGGTAGGCCCGCGTGCGAGCGCGCTCGGCGGCGATCCTGACGTTTCCTCCAAGTCCGTTGCGGCGCAGCGCCTGACCGGCCCGCGCGATCGCCCCCGGGTGACTCATGCCGTCAAGGCTACAGACGCCCTGCGACGTCCCGACACGGGGCGTAGACTGCCGCCCGCGATGTCCGAGCCCCTGTCCCGGCGCGACCGCGCCGCCCGGCTGCTCACCGCCCCAGGGGTGCGTTCGCTGGCCGGCGCGCTGCCGATGCCCGGACTGGTGGTCGTCAACTACCACCGGATCGCGGAGCTGTCCGACCCACCGCTCGACCGTGGCCTCTGGAGCGCGACGCCCGACTCGCTCTCCGACCAGCTCGGCCTGCTGCAGCGGGAGTTCGACGTCATCGCGGCGGACGAGATCGAGCGCGCGCTGCGCGAGCCGCGCGGCCGCCGGGTGCTGATCACCTTCGACGACGGCTACCGCGACAACTACGAGCTCGCGCTGCCCGCGCTGCGCCGGGCCGGGCTGCCGGCCACGTTCTTCCTCAGCACCGGCTTCCTCGACCGCCCGCGCCTGCCCTGGTGGGACGAGATCGCCTGGATGGCGCGCCGCGGCGGGCTCGGGGCGGACGCGGCCGGCGCCCTGAACGCCGAGTACAAGCAGCTGCCCGGCGACCGCTGCGAGCCGTTCCTCGACGGGCTCGGAGAGCGCCTCGGCTGCGGGCGCGCGCCGGCGTCCGAGGGCGCCGACCTATGGATGACTTGGGACATGGCGCGCGAGATGCGCGACGCCGGGATGTCCTTCGGCGGCCACACGGTCGACCATCCGATCCTCGCCCGCCTGGACCGCGACGGCCAGCGCCACGAGATCGCCGAGTCGGTCAGCCGCCTGCGCCAGGAGCTGGGCCGCGACATCGACCTCTTCAGCTATCCGGTCGGGCTGCCGGACTGCTTCGAAGCGACCACGCGCGAGCTGGCGCGGGAGGCGGGGATCCGGTTCTCCTTCTCCAACTACGGCGGCTACGAGCGGCCGGGCGCCGCCGATCCGCTCGACCTGCGCCGGACCAACATCGGCCACGACATGCGGCTGACCCTCTTCGAGAGCGTCGTGCGCTGGCCGCGCGCCTTCGCCAGCTGGTAGTCGGGACGCCCGGGTGCTGGACCGACGAGATCCGATCCACGTGCTCGCGCTCGTCGACGGGATGCACGCCGGCGGCGCCGAGCTGCTGATCGCCGAGTTCGCGCGCGTCGCGTCCGACGTGAACGTGCGGCTGTCGGTCTGCGGGCTCGACGGCAGCACGGCCGGTCCCGCCGCCGACCGGCTGCGCAGGCTCGGGGTCGAGCCGGGAGCGATCGAGGTCGAGCGGCTGCTCGACCCGCGCGAGGTGCGCCGGACGCGCGCCGCGATCGAGGCGATCGGACCGGACGTCGTGCACACGCATCTCACCTATGCCGACGTGCTCGGCGGCCTCGCGGCCCGCTCGCTGGGGATTCCCGCCGTCTCGACGATCCATGCCAACCACTTCGGCCCGACCCGCGCCGAGCGGGCCAAGGACCGCCTCGCCGCGCTGGTCAGGCGTCGCTGCTGCGAGCTGGTGGTCGCCGTCTCGGCCCGCGCCCGCGAGACCTACCTGGGCACCGGCTGGGACCGGCCCGAGCACGTCGTGACCGTCCGCAACGGCGTCGCCGCCCAGCCCCGGCCGGGCGCCGGGGCCGCGGTGCGCGCCGATCTCGGCATCCCGCCCGACGCCCCCGTGGTGCTGATGCTGTCGATGCTGCGACCGGAGAAGCGCCACGTCGTCGCGATCGAGGCGATCGGCCGCCTGCGGGCCGCGCACCCCGGCATCAGGCTGTTGATCCCTGGCTACGGACCGGAGCGCGAGGCCGTCGAGCGGGCCGCCACCGAGGCCTCGGGGATGGCACCGTGCTGACGCTCGGGCACCGCGACGACGTGATGGAGCTGCTCGACGCCAGCGACATCCTCCTGCACAGCTCGCGCACCGAGGCGTTCCCGACGGCGCTGGTCGAGGCGATGGCGGCGTCGGTCCCGGTCGTCGGGGTGGCCGTCGGCGGCATCCCGGAGATCGTCCGCGACGGGGAGACGGGCCTGCTGGTCGAGCCGCCGCCCCGCGCCGAGCCGATCGCCGACGCGCTCGCGACGCTGCTCGACGACCCCGCGCTACGCGCGCGCCTCAGCGCGGCGGGCCGGGAGCGGTACGAGCGCGAGCTGACCGGCGACGCCTGGGCGGTGCGCCTGCGCGCCGTCTACGACGCCGCGCTGTCGGGCTGACCGGCGCTCGGCGCCGCGCCGTCGGGCCGACCGGCGCTCGCCAACAGGAGGACGGCGAGCGCGTCCGCCGAGCGGCGGACGTCGAACTCCCGCTCGACGAGCCGCCGGCCGGCGCCGGGGTCGACGCCGCCGCAGTCGCCGTCGAGCGCGCGCACGAGCGTCGCGCGCAGGCTCGCCGCGTCGCCAGGCTCGGCCAGCAGGCCCGTCTCCCCGTCGCGGACGATCTCCGGGATGCCCGAGAGCCGCGTCGTGACCACGCACAGCCCGGAGGCGAGCGCCTCCATCAGCGCCACCGGGAGCCCCTCCATCTGACCGTCGTCGGCGACGATGCTCGGCAGCACGAAGAGGTCCGCGGCGTCGAGCAGCTCGGCTACGCGCGGCTCGGGCAGGCTGCCGTGGAAGACGACGCGCTCGCCGAGCCCGAGCCGCTCGACCTCGGCCTCGAGCCGCTCGCGCAGCTCACCGCCGCCGACCAGGTCGACCGACAGCCGCTCCAGCGCGGGCGCGCCGGCGAGCGCCTCGAGCAGCACCGCGTGCCCCTTGTACGGCTGCAGGCTGGCGACGCAAACCGCGCGCACGGGCCCGTCGGCGGCCGGTCCGCGCGGGCGGAACGGGTAGCGCTCGGGCTCGATGCCGCAGTGCACGACCTGGACCGGGGTCCGGCTGCCGCCGCCGTAGTCGGCGAGGAAGCGGCGGTTGTAGTCGGAGATCGCCACGACGAACGCGGCATCCTCGACCCGGCGGCGGAGGAACGACTGGTCGACGAAGACGTCGTGAGCGTGGACGGTAAAGCTGAACGGCACCCCCGCGAGCTGGTGGCAGACCCACGCCGCGAGGGCAGGCCAGGTCGCGTAGTGGGCGTGGACGTGCTCGAGGCGCTCGGCTCGCACCGTGCGCGCCTGGGCCGCCGCCAGCGGCAGCGTCGCGATCGCGCGCGCCAGCATCGCCGGCTCGCGCCAGTAGCCCCGTGCGGCCGCGCCGACCACCGCCGCGAGGCGGGCCGGGCGGCGGACCGCCCACCACAGCAGCGCGCGGGCGCCCTGGACGGCGGTCGGCCGCCGCAGCCGCGCCACCCAGGGCGCCGCCGACGGCTGGACGACCGGGTCGACCGGCGGATAGAGCGACATCAGGACGATGTCCAAGTCGCCGCGCGCCCCCAGCGCCTCCAGCTCACGCGAGATGAAGGTCTCCGACACATGCGGAAAGCGCGAGACGACATAGCCAAGACGCACGGAGCGACAAGCTATGGGATCGCGGCCCGCGCGTGGTATGACACCGAGCCGTGATCGCCTCCAACGCCGGACAGCGGCGAATCCGCGTCGTGACCCTGATCGACACCGTGCGCGCCGGAGGCGCGGAGCGCCTGGCGGTTCAGATCGCGGCACGGCTCGACCCCGACCGCTTCGAGAGCGTCCTCTGCGCGAGCCGCTGGGAGAGCCGCGAGCGCAGCGCCGGCACCGACGCGCTGCTCGCCGAGCTGCGCGACGGCGGCGGCGAGCTGCTCCCCCTCCACCGCCGGGGGCGGGCCGACCATTGGCGCTGGGCGCCGTTGATGCGCCGGCTGCGCGACGGCACCGACGTCCTGCACTCGCACGTCTTCAGCTCGAACGCCTGGGGCGCGGTGCTCGGACGGGCGGCACGGGTGCCGGTGGTCGTCGCACACGAGCACACCTGGTCGTTCGAGGGCGCGCCGCTGCGCAAGGCCGTCGACCGCGAGGTGATCGCCCGCCTGAGCGACGTCTTCGTCGCCTGCTCGCGCGAGGACGAGCGGCGGATGGTCGAGATCGAGCGGATCGCGCCGCAGAAGCTGCAGCTGGTGCCCAACGGGATCGAGGCGCCGCGGCGTGGCGAGCGTCACGACGTCCGCGCCGAGCTGGGGATCGCCGCCGACGCTCCCGTGCTCGCGGCGGTCGGCCGCCTGGTCCCCGACAAGGGCTTCGACGTACTCGTCGAGGCGGCCGCCGCGCTGGCGCCGCGCTACCCCGGCCTGCGCGTGCTGATCGCCGGGACCGGCGAGCAGCGCGAGGCGCTCGAGCTCCAGATCGCCGCCCGCGGCCTGGACGAGACCGTGCGGCTGCTGGGCGTCCGTTCAGACGTCCCCGACCTGCTCGACGCCGCGGACGTGGCGGTCAGCTCTTCGCGCGTCGAGGGCTCGCCGCTGGCCGTGCTCGAGCAGATGGAGGCCGGCAAGGCGATCGTCGCGACCGCCGTCGGCGGTGTGCCCGACCTGATCGACGACGGTGTCCACGGGCTGATCGTCCCGAGCGACGACCCCGGCGCGCTCGCCGCGGCGATCGGCCGCATGCTCGACGACCCCGCCCGCCGCGCCGAGGCCTCGGGCGGCGCGCTCAGGAGCGGCGCCGGGCGGAGTTCGACCTGTCGACGATGGTCGGCCGGATCGAGGACATCTACGAGCGGCTCGCGGCCGCAAAGGGCCTGCCTACTCGAACGGCGAGATAGGCGCTGGCGACCGCCCCAGGGCGCGCCGCGCGACGTCGGCGACGACGGGGCGCGAGCGCGGGCGGCGCAGGCGGCCCCAGACGAGCCGATCGGCTCCGCTGGACAGCTCGCGCTTGTAGCGATCGTCGCCGGCCAGGAAGTCATAGGCGTCGTAGCCCCGCTCCAGGCACTCCTGCATGCACAGCGCGTGGGTGACGAGTCCCGGCTTGACCTTCGGATCCGCCGACTGGGCGACGCCGCTCTGGTAGAAGAGCATCCGCTCGCCGTCGCGCAACCCGTAGACGCAGCCGATCGTCTCCCCGCCCGCCCGCACGCGGAAGAGCATCGCCGCGTCGCGCGGCAGCAGCCGGGCGATCAACTCGCGATGGAAGGCGACGACGCGCCCGCTCGCGAAGGCGCCGGGCTCGCCGGCCGCGAGCCAGTGGCGCTGGTGGACCTCGACCAGCTCGTCGAAGATCGCGAGCGCGCGCGTCTCCGTCGCCGCCCACTCGGCCTCGACGTCGCCGAGGCCCCGCAGGCTGCGCCGGATGCGCGAGCGCGGCCCGGAGCGCAGCGCGGCGACGACGTCCCCGCCGTCCTCGCGCACGGCGCGCAGGTCCATCGCGGGGCTGTCGACAGGGCGCAGCTGCAGGTCGGGAGCGGCCTCCTGGAAGGCGCCGGCGTCGAGGGCGACGAAGCCGGGCAGCCTGAGCTCGTCCCAGTCGCGCCGCCGGCCGAGGTCGGCGAGCAGACCGGCCACGAAGGCGCGCCGCGTGTCGTCGTCGCCCGCCAGCACGCGATTGCGCTCCACGAAGACCCCCTCCCCCTCAGGCTCCCCGGAGGTGCCGACGTGCAGCGCACGCGTCCAGAGGCCCCTGCGCAGCGTCGTGCGCGTAACGGTGAGCAGCGCGGCCGCCACCGGCGTCTCGCCGTCCATCCCGATCACGAAGCGGTGCGGCACGACGTCGCCGTAGTGGCCGATCCAAGTCCGGACCCAGTCCCACCCGCAGGTCAAGCCGTGGGCCCCGGCGGCTCCCTCGGCCGTCCGCCACAGGTCACCGGCCACGGCCAGATCGGCGGCGGCCAGGACGAGCATCCGGGGCGTGGTCGGTCCCGACACGCCGCAAGCGTATGTGCCGCGGGCCGACTCGGCTTGCGCCGGTCAGCAGGTTCCCTGCGACACGCAGGGATCGACGACGCGCAGACGGCTCCAGTCGACACCGCTTGCGACATCGCCGATGTGGACTCCGCCCTCGCCGCTCCAGTAGCCCCAGCCGCCCTGCTCGGCGAGCCTCCAGCCACTTGTCGGCCTTGCCCATCGAGGTGTACTGGCTGCCGGTCTCGCGCTCGATCCAGAACATGCGCGGCGTGCCGGTGTCGCCGAAGAACATCCCGTAGCGGGCCATCGCGCGCAGCAGCGTCTTCTTCCAGGCCGGCACCTTCAGCGCGTCGATCTCGGCCTCGCTGTAGTCGAGCTGGAGGCGGGCGCCCATCGGCGGGGCGTTGGTGGTGTCGGAGCAGCGCGCCCCGCCCTTGGTCGCCGGGTAGACCGACGTGCCGTTGTCGCAGGAGATGACGATGAAGAGCGCGTGGTTGATCTCGCCGGCGAGCATCTCCTCGGCGCGGACGCGACCCGCCATGCTCGCCCAGCGGGCGGCCGTCGCCTCGCCGCCCCGCATGTCGATTCCCTTGCCGGCGATGTCGGTGTAGCCGCCCCAGGAGACGTTCAGCGTGCCGCCCTCGGCGGGGATCGTCGAGCGCTGGACCTGCCACAGGTCGTACTCCCGCCCGCTGGCCCGGTCGATGACCGTGATGTGGGCGTCCTGGTCGTCGGTGCCGGTGGAGCCGGTCAAGCCCTCCGGCCGCGCGCCAGCCGGGATCCGGATCTTCATGCCCTCGAGCGAGCAGCGGCCCCAGGAGCGGGTGCAGTGGATCGTGAACTCAGGGTCGCCCGGGTTGGAGTAGTAGGTCGGCTCGCCGCCGCGGCCGTCGCGGTAGCTCTCCAGGTCCGCCGGGCCCTTGTTGTTCCCCATCTGCATCATCCGGCTGACGATCGCGCTGGAGTTCGCCATCAGGCGCGGCGCGGACGGCAGCCGCCGGTTGAAGGGCGAGTCGTCGTCGAATGGCCGCCAGCAGGCGCTCGGCCACGTCCCGACCGCGAACGACGCGAGCACGCAGCTTCCGGCCGCCGGCGGAGCCGGGGCGGGCGTCGGCGCCGGGTCGGGCGCGGGCGCGGGAGGAGCTGGAGCGGGCGCCGGCTCGGGATCGGGGCTGGGCGCCGGGGCCGGAGCGGGAACCGGGGCCGGAGCGGGAGCCGGGGCCGGAGCGGGAGCCGGGGCGGGCGCCGGGGCCGGAGCGGGAGCCGGGGCGGGCGCCGGGGCCGGAGCGGGAGCCGTCTCGCGCTGACGGCCGCGGCCGCGCAGCTTCAGGACCAGCTTGAGGCGCGCGGTGCGGGCCCGGCGCAGCGCCCTGGCGCTGATCCGCACGCGCACCTTGCCGCGAGCGAGGCCGCGCCGGACGGCGCCGACGTCGATCGCCCGGCTGCCCGTGCTCCCCTCGACGCCCGCGGCGTGAACGGCCGTGGGCGAGACGCCCTTGACCACGAAGGTCGCGATGCCGCCGTTGACGTGCTTGGCCGGGAAAGCGTGGACCGAGGCGGCGTCGGCCGCGCCCGCCGCGCCCGCCGACAGGAGCCCCGCGACGAGCAGAGCGGCGAGGAAGCGCAGGGAGCAGTGGATTCGCGGCCGGAGGATGGGCATGCCACCGCAATCGACGCGCCGCCGAAGGCCTCTGAGTCGAGGACACCCGCTCTGGACGGTCGTTCGGCGCGCCGTCTGGCGCTACGGCCGGTCAGCAACGTCCGCGTGAGACGCACGGCGCGATGACCCGCAGGCGGCTCCAGTCGACTCCCGACGCGAGGTCCCCGATGTAGACGGCCCCGTCGCCGTCGCCCTCCCAGCGCCAGAAGCCGTTGCTCCTGGCGAAGTCCAGCCAACGGTCCCGCCGGCCCGCGACCGTGTACTGCAACCCCGTCTCGCGCTCGAGCGTGAACAGGCCGGGAGTGCCCGTGTCGCCGAAGAACATCCCGTAGCGCGCCATCGCCCGCAGCAGTGTCCTCTTCCAGGCCGGCACCCTCAGCGCGGCGATCTCGGCATCGCTGTAGCCGAGCTGGAGGCGGGCGCCCATCGGCGGGGCGCCGGACCAGCCCCGGCATCTCGCGCCGGACTTGCGCGCGGGGTACACGTACCGCCCGTTGTCGCATGGCAGCACGACGAACAGCGCGTGGTCGACGCGGCCGGCCGCCATCTCCTCCGCGCGCACGCGGCCGGCGAGGCTCGAGAAGCGCGCGGCGGTGGCGGAGCCGAGTCCGTCGGCGCCGCTGCCATGCAGGGACGTGATCCCGGCCCACGAGACCCGCAGCCGCCCTCCGGTCGCCGGCAGCTCGTCGCGACGCACCTGCCAGAGTTCGTAGATTCGTCCCCGACGACGATCGACGATCGTCATGTGGGCGTCCTCGACGTCGGACCCTCGCCCGCCCTCGGGCCGCGCGCCCGCGGGAATCCGGATCCGGCTGCCCTCCAACGGGCAGCGACCCCAACCGCGCGTGCAGGAGATCCTGAACAGCGGGTCCGCCCTCGTCGACCAGTACGTCGGCTCGCCGCCGCGGCCGTCCTCGTGGGCCTCGATGTCGAGCGGGCGGTCGGAGTGGCGCAGCAGCGCCCGCACGATCTCGCGCGAGCGAGGTGCGATCCGGGGTCGCGCGGGGAGCGGCGTGTTGAAGGGGCTCGCGGCGTCGAACGGACGCCAGCACGCGGCGGGCCAGCCGCCACCGAGCCCGGTCGCCCGCTCGCATCCCGCGGACCGCCCGCCGTCCTCCACGTCCGACCCGGAAGGGGCCGCCAACGCGACCCCGGCCGCCACGGCCAGCGCGAGCCCGACCAGCATGAGGACGGCGCGCGAGCGCCGATGCGCCCGCGGAGGTCTCGCGCTTCTGATGAACACCCGGGACAACGGTACCGAGACGCTCCGAACGCCGGACCGGCCTCTACACTCGCCCCACTCTTGCACTCCGATCCCATCCATTACGAGAGCGGCCGGCACGGCGAGGGCGCCGCCGTCTACCTGCGGGCCGTACGGGCCCGCAAGTGGCTCGTCGGCGCGATCGTCGCCGCGACGGTTCTCGGCAGCCTGCTCTGGCTCAGCGTGCGCACGCCCTCGTACGAGGCGACGTCGCAGCTCCTCGTCACGGCGATCTCGGACGATTCGGTCTACCTCGGCCTCCAGATACTGCGCGAGTCGGCCGACCCGACCCGCACGATCCAGACCGCCGCCAGCCTCGTCGAGTCCCGCGCCGCCGCGGAGCGCACCGCCGAGGAGATGGGCGACGGCTGGACGGCCGATTCGGTGCTCGACTCGATCGAGGTCAAGCCGGCCGGCGAGAGCAACATCCTCGCGGTGGTCGCGACGACCGACGATCCCGACGAGTCCGCCAAGCTCGCCAACACCTTCGCCGAGCAGACGATCGCCGTCCGCTCCGCGAGCATCCAGGCGCAAGTGGGGACCGAGATCCAGACGCTCGAGCAGCGGCTGGCGGCCGGAGGGCCCGGGTCGGGCGACCTCGCCCTGCGACTCAGCGAGCTCGAGTCGCTCCAGGGGGGCGACGACCCGACGCTCTCCATCTCCCAGCTCGCGACGCCCCCCGGCAGCCCGTCCGGCGCCGGGGCCCCGCTGATCCTGGTGCTCGCCCTGCTCGGCGGGATCGCGATCGGATCGGCGACGGCGGTGCTGCTGGAGCTGGTCGACCGCCGGATCCGCGAGGAGGACGAGCTGCTGAGCCGCTGGCCGCTGCCCGTCCTCGCGCGCGTGCCGCTGGTGCGCTCGCGGCAGCTGAACGGCCACGTCCCGCCCGCCGTGCGCGAGGCCTTCCGCACGCTCGCCGTGCAGCTCGAGCGGCCTGGCGAAGGCCACGCGATCATGGTCACCAGCGCCTCCACCGGCGACGGCAAGACGACTTCCGCGGTCAACCTCGCGACGGGCCTGGCTGCCGCCGGCCACCGCGTGGTGCTGCTCGACTTCGACGTCCGCAAGCCCACCGTGGCCATGACGCTCGACATACCGGCCCGCGACGCCGTGACCGCCCTGATGACGTCGAGCCAGACCCTCAAGGAGATGCTGACCGGCGTGCCCGGCCTGTCCAATCTCGCCGTGCTGGCGATCGAGCGCAGCGGAAGCAGCGACGTGTCGATCGAGCGGGTCGGCAAGCGGATGCCCGACCTGCTCGCCGAGGCGCGGGAACTCGCCGACTTCGTCGTCGTCGACACCGCACCGCTGGGGGAGGTCAGCGACGCCCTGCGCATCGTCCAGTCGGTCGACGAGATCATCGTCGTCGCGCGCCTCGGCAACACCGACCGCTCGAGCCTCGCGGTCGCGCGCGACCTGATCGAGCGCTCCGGCCTGACGCCCAGTGGACTGATCGTGCTCGGCGCCGCGCACGTCTCCAGCAGCTACCACGAGTCCGGACGCGCCCTGCGTGATCCGGTCGCCGCGTCGAGCGAGGGCCGCGCGCGGCGAACGACGGCCTGAGGCCGCTGGCACCGCGCACGACACTTCCGCTCGTCGGGCCGCTCCCAGCTCAGCCCTTCTCGCAGCCGCTGCTCCCGCTGATCGCCCTGGCGGCGCTCGGAGCCGCGGTGCTCATCGGCGCCGCTCTGGCGGTCGACGTCGCGCTCGGGACCGCGGCGCTGATCGCCCTGCTCTACGGAGTGCTGGTGTTCGTCGACCTACCGGTGGCGATCGCCCTCTGGATCGCCCTCGCGTTCATCGAGGCGCTGCCGTTCCTCAGCGTCGGACCGCTGCTCGCCGCGATCCTGATCGCGTTCGGCTGGCTCGCGACGCTGCGTGACCCGAACTCGCTCACACGGGTCATGCTGCACGAGAACCGTCGCGCGCTGACGCTGCTGGGCGCCTTCGTCCTGTGGCTCGTGGTCAGCCTCGCCTGGGCGCGCCGACCCGAGCTCGCCGGCCAGGTCACGCTCGAGTGGGCGATCGCAGCGGGCCTGTTCGTGATCGTCGCGACGGCGATCAACGGGCGCGCGACGGCGCGCCTCGTCGTCGCGGCCTTCGTCGGCGGCGCGGCGGTGTCGGTGGCCATCGGCCTGCTGGGGCTGGCCGGCACGGCCGACCCGAGCACATCCGCCCTCGACGCCGCGGGCCAGGCGAACCGCCTGCGCGGCGGCAGCGGCGACCCCAACTACCTGGCGGCGGGCCTGGTGCCGGCGATCGCGCTCGCCGCCGCCCTGCTGGTCTCCGACCGCCGGCCCTGGACGCGGGCGCTGCTCGGCCTGACGATCGTCCTGCTGACCGCGGGGCTGGCGGCGACCGAGTCGCGCGGCGGACTGATCGCGGCGGTGGTGGCGCTGCTGGTCGCGTTCCTGACGATCCGCCGGCGGCGGGTGCACCTACTCGCGTTCGTGACGGCGATTGTCGGCCTCGCCGCCCTCTGGTTCGCCGTTAACCCGACCGCATGGGACCGCATCTCGGGCTTCGACGCGCAAGGCAACGGCCGCAGCAGCCTGTGGAACGTCGGCTGGCGGATCGCGATGGACCACCCGGCGATCGGCGTCGGGCTCGGGAACTTCCCCGTCGAGGCGCCGAACTACGTCCGCCAGCCCGGCCAGCTCGAGTTCGTGAACCTGATCGCCGAGCGGCCGCTGGTCGCGCACAACGTCTACCTGCAGATGCTCGCCGAGACGGGCATCGTCGGCACGGCGATATTCCTGCTGCTGATCGCCGCCTGCCTGCGCTCGGCGTGGATGGCGGCCCGGCTCTACGAACGGATCGGCGACACGGCGATGGCAGCGCTGGCACGCGGTCTGGTGATAGCGATCGCCGCGACGCTCACGTCCTCCTTCTTCATCTCGAACTCGTCCGACCGCAGGACATGGGTGCTGATGGCGCTCGGGCCGGCGCTACTCGCCATCGCAAGGCGGCAGGCCGACGCGACGGTCCCGCGGCCGCCGTCCGACGGCGCTCAGCCGCCGAAGCGGTTGCGCAGGCCGCGCAGCGTCCCGACCGCGTAGCCGAGGTGCAGCGCCCCGAAGGCGCCCGCGACCCGCGTCGCGGCGGTCGGCGACGGCGCGACCCGCAGCGCCTCCGCGGCCGCGGCGGCCGCGTAGCCCGCGGCGCCGAGAGCCAGCAGTCGACGGGCGCGGCGCGAACGCGGCCCGGCGATCGCCAGGCCCGCTCCGCCCGCCAGCGCGAGGGCGGGCGCGAAGTGGTGCGGCGCGAGGAAGTCCGGGTGGGCGGTCCCGACGCGGACCCGGGCCTCGCCGTAGTTGCGGTACTGGCGATAGGCGCTGCGCCACGTGCCTCGGGTGTAGTAGTGGAAGCAGATGCGCGTGTCGAGCAGGATCCCGTAGCCGGCTTCGCGCACACGCCAGTTGAGCTCCTCGTCCTCCCCGTAGTTCATCTCAGGGTCGAAGCGCCCCACCTGCTCGAGGACGTCGCGGCGATAGATGCCGCATTGCACCGTGTCCACCCGCCCGCGCTCGACGCTGCCGGCGTACTCGCTCGCGCCGACGCCGAAGCGCGAGGTACGCGCCAGAGCCACCGCGTCGCCGAAGGGGGTCTCCCCCTCCTGCGCAGGCCGCCCGCCGACGCAGCCGAGGCCCTCCTCGGTCGCGAACGCCTCGACCGCACGACTGACGAAGTCGCGCTCCGGCCAGCCGTGGCCGTCGACCTTCGCGACGAGATCGCCGCGGCACACGTCGAGTCCGACGTTCAGCGCCGCCGGCAGGTTGCGGCGGACCCCGTCGGCGATCACGGTCAGCCGCGGATCCTCCGCGGCACGCCGCTGGGCGATCGCAACAGTCTCGTCGGTCGAGCCGCCGTCGACGAGCACCACCCGCAGCCTGTCCGCCGGATAGTCCTGGCCGAGGATCGCGTCGAGGCAACGGGGCAGGTGCGACTGCTCGTTGAAGGTCGAGATCAGGATGTCGACGGTGAGAGCGTCGACGTCTGAGGCGGTCAATGCGCTGTGGACGCAGATCGGCGGCGGTCGGCCGGGCTCATCGCCCGGCCGCCGCCGCCGAAGGCTGCGGGTTCTGTCGCTTAGGCGTCAGCCCTGGAGGCGCGACTGGCGTGGCGCACCAGCAGTCCCGCTCCGAGCAGACCGAGGCCGAGCATCGCGGCGATGCCAGCCTCGAAGCCGGTGAAGGGCAGCGCCTCGCCGCCGGAGTCCGTCGTCGTCGGGACGACCTGCGCGACGGCGGTCGGAGCGGTGCCGCTCGGATTGTCGTCGTTACCGCTGTGGACGTCGCCGACGACCTGACCGGCCTCGTTCGAGTAGACGTCGTCGGTGAGCGATTGCGCGACAGCCGGCCCAGCGGTCATTGCCAGGCATAGGACCGCTATGCAGGCGCCAAGAATCGATCGTGTTCGCACTTCGGAACCCCTTCGCTGGGAAGCCTGCACCGGGACGACACAGGCTTCGGATCAAGTGATGAATCGAACTTCTGTTCTCATCTGGAGAGTGTAGGGCCAGAGTAGGTCAGATCTTCGGTCTTGTAAAGCGATCGCGCCCAACTTGCAGCAGCTCGCGGTTGAAGGCCGCGGGATCGAGCGTTGCGCCGCGCCGGATGCGGCGTCTGGCCTCGCGGAGAAAGACGTCGCGCGGCTCGAGCGCCAGCGCGAGGTCGATCTCGCGCTCCGCCTGCCTTCGCGCGGATCGCTGCGACGCCAGCAGGGCCAGCTCCAGATGCGCGAAGGCGCTGTCCTCGCGCTCCAGCGCGGCTCTGAATGCCTCGCGTGCAAGCGCGGGGTCCTCGACCTGGATCGCCGCCACCCCCTTCGACAGCAGCGGGCGCGCCGACCACGGCTGGATGTCGGCCGCGCGGTCGAAGTCCGCGAAGGCCGCGCTGGGATCGGAGGCCAGCCGTTCGATTCCACGGTCGGTGTAGCGGACCCCGAGCCAAGCGACCGCGAGGATCAGGCCAGCGAGCGCGACCGCGACGCCGCCGGCCGCCAGCTCCAGCCACGGCCCGCGCCCCCGCTCGCTCTCGGCGTCGGCCGAAGCGCCCAGGCGAGCGGCGATCATGGTCAGCGCGACCGCCGGCGCCGCTAGCGCGGGGATCTCGTCGACCCAGTCGAGCGAGGCGTGCGCGAGGAAGTACGCGCCGAGCGCGAGCGCGCCGGCGATGGCGGCCTGCCCGAGCGGCGGCGAGCGGCGTCGCGCGTGCCATGCCGCGACGAGCGCCGTGGCCAGGAAGCCGAGGAAGAGCGCCATGCCCACGATTCCCGTCTCGCCCAGCACGCGCAGGAAGACGTTGTGCGTGAAGCGCGACGGCTTCGGCTCCTCGCGCTCGGTGGCGTAGACGCGCTCGAAGCTCCCAGCGCCCTCGCCGACGACCGGCGCGGACCGGAACATGTCGAAGGCCACGCGCATGTAGTCGAGCCGCTCCTCGGGGTCGAGCGAGCTGATCCTTGACTCGCCGTCCCCGACGTCGCCCTGAGTCGCCGTCTCCCAGCGGTCCTCGATCGCCCCGCGCGAGGCGATCGCGGCGCCGGCGAACAGCACCGCGAACGCGACCACCGCGTAGATCCCGGCTCGCCGCGCCCGGCGCGCCACCGCCGGCCGCTCGACGATCTCACGCTCGGTCAGCGCCAGCCCGACGCCGCCGGCCCCGACCACCACCGCGGCGAAGGCCATCGCGATGCCGGCCCCGCGCAGCGCGTCGATCACGTCCCCACCGCCGCTGGCGGCCTCGTAGACCTCGAAGACCGGTCCCGCCCCAAGCGCCGTGCCCGCCAGCACGAGCACGAGCCGCGCCAGCAGTGCGAGCCGCTGCGGCGCGACGGCGACCAGCACCAGCAGACCGATCGCGCCGCCGACGATCGCCGCGCGGGTCTGCGGCAGGAGCGCGAACTGCAGCGCGAAGCAGGCGACGGCGAGCAGCCCGCCCTGGAGCACGGCCGGGATCTCGCGGCGCGAGCCGAGCGCCAGGGCCGGCAGGAAGATCATCACGCCGAGCGCCGCGGTCCCGTTCGTGTAGGCGATCGGCTCGATGAAGCGACCGCCGGGCAGCGAGACCGCGGCGTCGCCTCCGGCGATCGCCGCCACAAGGGCGATCGCGCAGGCCGCCGCGGCCGCGAACGCCCAGGCGCCGATGAACACCGCGGCCGAGCGCGGACGCCACGGCGCCAGGACGACCAGCCACGCGACGGCCAGCAGCACGATCAGCTTCGCGACCGCGTCGAAGGTGCTCGCCGACGAGCCGGTCCAGAGCATCGACGCCAGGCTCCAGCCGACACCGGCGACGAAGAGGATCAGCGGCGCGCGACCGGCGCCCCGCGGCGGCAGCGCCCGGCCGCCGGCGAACATCGCGACCGCGAGCAGCGCGACCAGCGCGAGGCCGATCGGCAGGTAGTTGCGCGGGTAGTACCCGCCGTCGGTCGCCAGGGCCGCGACGGCGGCGCAGAGAGCCCCCGCCGCGGGCAGGAAGGGAGCCAGCGCCGTGATGGCGGCGCGAGAACGGCCCGGCGCCGCCGGCTGCTCGGCGGCCGGCGCCGTCGGTGGTTGCGTGGCGGACACCGCGAGAAGGCTATGGCAGCCACGGGTCGACTGGCGCGAATGCCGCCGAGCGGGCAGTGGCGGATTCTCCGACTCCGATTATCATCGACCGTAGGGCGGCCACTGCGGACGAGATGATCGAACCGTCGTCGAGTTCGAGCTGACTCAAGTTCGCAGTCGCCATGACGATAGGGATCATGGAGCCGTCCAACCGAACCTCCCCGCTGGCCCTGACTGCACATAGCTCGCCCATCTCAACCCCCTCGGGGATCGCCGACACGGCAGCCGGAGTCGACAAGCGCTCCGGGGGGTCGCTGGTACTCGCGCAGGGCGGCGAGCTCAGCGCCGCGCGCCGCGGCCGGCCGACCGTCAACGACGTCGCGATCCGCACGCTCGACGTGGTCTTCGCGGGCAGCCTCCTGCTCCTGCTCGCGCCGCTGCTCCTGCTGTCCGCCCTGGCGGTGCGACTCGACTCGCCCGGCCCGATCTTCTTCCGCTCCCGCCGGGTCGGCTTCCGTGGCAAGCCGCTGCACATGCTGAAGTTCCGCAAGATGGTCGACGGCGCGTCGGGCGTTCCACTGACCACCGACGACGACAGCCGCTTCACACGCGCCGGCGTGCTGCTCGCCCGCTTCAAGATCGACGAGGTCCCCCAGCTCTGGCACGTGCTGCGCGGGGACATGAGCCTCGTCGGGCCACGACCGGAGGACCCCCTGTTCGTCGAGCAGCACCGCGAGCAGTTCTCGCCGATCCTCCGCGTCAAGCCGGGCGTCACCGGCTTCTCGCAAATCGCGTTCGCCGAGGAGAGCAGCATTCTCGACGACGACGACCCGCTGGCGCACTATCTCGACCGGCTGCTGCCGCAGAAGATGAGCCTCGACATGCTCTACGCCGAGCGGCGCAGCTTCTGGCTCAACGTCCGGATCCTGTTCTGGACCGTCGCGGCCGTGCTCGCACGGCGCCAGGTGGCGGTTCACCGCGAGAGCGGCAAGATGAACCTCAGGCGTCGCTGAAGATGCCGGCAACGCCTGCGCCAGCCGACAGCGACGCCGGCGGGCGGCGGGGCGCGGGGCGTCGCGCGGTCATCCTCGCCGGAGGCAAGGGGTCGCGCCTGCAGCCGTACACAACCGTGCTGCCGAAACCGCTGCTGCCGGTCGGCGACCGGGCGATCCTCGACGTCGTCGTGCGCCAGCTCGCCACGAGCGAGTTCACCGACCTGACCTTCGCCGTCGGGTACCTCGCCCACCTGATCCAGGCGGTGTTCGGCGACGGCTCCGAACACGGCGTGTCGATCCAGTACCACCACGAGGAGCAGCCGCTCGGCACCGCCGGTCCGCTGGCGACGATCGAGGACCTCGACGACACGGTCCTGGTCATGAACGGCGACGTGCTGACCACGCTCGACTACGACGCCCTGTTCCGGGCCCACCGCGCGTCGGGCAACGCCCTGACGATCGCGACGCACCGTCGCGTCGTCCAGACCGACTACGGCGTCCTGCACCTCGACGGCGAGCTCGGCCGCACGCGCCGCGTCGTCGGGTTCGAGGAGAAGCCCGAGATCCCCTACATCGTGAGCATGGGCGTCTACGTCGCGGAGCCGCGAGCGCTCGCCCACATCCCGCCCGGCGTGCGCTTCGACATCCCGGACATGGTGCAGAGCCTGGCTGACGCCGGCGAGCGGGTGGGCTCCTACCTCTTCGACGGCTTCTGGCTGGACATCGGCCGCCACGACGACTACGAGCGCGTGGTGAGCGAATACGAGAGCCTCAAGTCGATGCTGCTGCGCGAGGAGGCCGAGCCGTCCGCCGGCCCGGCCCAGTGCAGCTCCGAAGACAACTGGGCCAGCCAGACGCGCCGGGGGATCGTCTGGTCCAACCTGGCGTTCGTCGGCGCGCGCGCGTTCAGCTCGCTGTCGATCCTCATCCTGGCGCGGCTGCTGACGCCCGCCGACTTCGGCATCGTCGCGGCGATCGTCGTCTACGTCGCGATCGTCGAGCTGATCAGCGACGTCGGGATGCGCGCGACGGTCGTCTACGAGCAGGAGGCGACGATCACCAGGCGGGTCGACACCGCCTTCACGATCAACATTGGCCTGGCGTTGGGGCTGAGCGTCCTCTGCTTCCTGATCGCGCCACTGATCGCCGGCTTCTTCCGCCTCGAGGACCAGACCGACCTGTTCCGCCTCGCGGCGATCAACCCGCTGATCAAGGGCTTCGGCAACATCCACGACGGCCTGCTGATGCGGGCGATGGACTTTCGCAAGAGGGCGATCCCCGAGGTGGTGCAGGCCGGGACGCGCGCGGCGATCTCGATCCCGCTCGCCTTCGCCGGCCTCGGCGCTTGGGCGCTGCTGATCGGCTTCCTCTGCGGCACGCTCGCCTGGACGATCGTCCAGTGGCGCCTGAGCGAGTACCGGCCCCGGCTGGCGTTCGACCGCGAGATCGCCAAGAGCATGGTGAGCTACGGGACGGGGGCGTCGCTGGTCGACATCCAGGCGGCGATCGCCTCGCGCGTGGACATCATCGTGATCGCGCGCGTCCTGGGCGACCGTGCCCTCGGGCTGTACACGATCGCCTTCCGGGTGCCCGAGCTGCTGATCGAGGCGGTCGCGTGGAACACCGGCACCGTCGCGTTCTCCGCCCTGTCGCGCAAGCGCGAGGACGATCGCGGAGGACTCGCGGACGCCACGCGCGGGATCGTCCGCTACCAGGCGCTGTACGCGATCCCGGTCGGCGTGATCCTGGCGGTTCTCGGCCCGCCGCTGATCGTGACCCTGTTCGGCTCGGAGTGGGCCGGCGCGGGCGGCGTGGCGTCGGCGGTGGCGGTGATGGCCGCGGTGACGGCGGTGACCTTCCCGCTCGGCGACGTCTTCAAGGCCCTCGGCAAGCAGCGCGTGCTGGTCGCCCTGCAGCTTCTGCAGTTCCCGTTCTTCGTCGGGGCGATCATCCTCGCCGCGCCCGCGGGAATCGTCGCCGTCGCCTGGGTCCGCACCGGAGTTCGCACGCTGCACGCCGTTCTCCTGACGGTCGTCGTCTCACGCGAGCTGAAGGAGAGCGTGCTCAGCATGGTCGCGCCGATGCTCCCGGCGCTGCTCGCCGGCGTCGGCGCGTTCGTGGGATCCGGCGGGGTCAGGCTGCTCTGGCCCAGCCTGTCTGCCGGGCCGCTGATCCTCGGGGGGCTCGCCGGCGTCGCCCTCGGGCTGCTGATGCTGCGCGTCTTCACCCCGGCGACCTTCGCCGAGCTGGTCGAACTGGGACGGGCGCTGGCCAAGAACCTCCGCGACCGGCGACGCGGGGCAACCGAGCCCGCCGAAACCGCCGGCTGAGGGCTGTCGTCTAGGGTAGGGCGCGCTTGGCGGGTATTCGCGACAAGAAGGTGCTTGTCACCGGGGCAGGGGGCTTCATCGGAGGCCACCTCTGCGAGCTGCTCGTCCGGGAGGGCGCCAGCGTTCGCGGCCTCGCGCGCTACAACTCGCGCAACGATCGCGGCACGCTGGACTGGCTGGACTCCGAGGTCTCCGACCAGATCGAGGTGATGCTCGGCGACGTGCGCGACGTCGAGTCGGTCGCCCGCGCGATGGAGGGGGTCGAGGTCGTCTTCCATCTCGCCGCGCAGATCGCGATCCCGTACTCCTACCTGAACCCGCGCGACTTCTCCGAGACCAACGTGCTGGGCACGCTCAACGTCGCCCAGGCCGCGCTCGGCGCCGGCGTCCACCGGATGGTCCACACGTCGACCAGCGAGGTCTACGGGACCGCGCAGACCGTCCCGATCACCGAGACCCATCCGCTCGAGCCCCAGTCTCCCTACGCCGCGAGCAAGCTCGGCGCCGACAAGCTCGTCGACTCCTACAACCGCTCCTTCGAGCTGCCGACCGTCGTGCTCAGGCCGTTCAACACCTACGGACCGTTCCAGTCGGCGCGCGCGGTGATCCCCACGATCATCAGCCAGGCGCTCGCCGGCGGGCCGCTGCGGCTCGGGTCGCTCGACCCGCGCCGCGACATGACCTACGTGGCCGACACCGCGGCCGGCTTCCTGGCCGCGGCGACCGCCGGGGACCAGGCCGTCGGCCGGACCGTCCAGCTGGGGACCGGATACGACGTGTCGATCGGCGACATCGTCGAACTCGTCGGCGACCTGGTGGGGCGCGAGCTCGTGGTCGAGACCGACCCGGATCGCGTGCGGCCGCCCGCGAGCGAGGTCCTGCGGCTGATCTCCGGCCCCGATCTCGCCGCCGAGCTGATCGGCTGGCGCCCGACGACCGAGCTGCGCGACGGGCTCGCGCGCACGATCGCCTACGTCGAGGCCAACCTAGGCCGCTACCGCACCGACGAGTACGTCCGCTGACGGTCCGACCGGCGCGCGCGGGACGCGTCGCTGGCATGCTGGTCGATCGGATGGTCAGACGCGGGAGTTTCTGGTCGGTTCTCGTCGTGGCCGCGCTGCTTGCGTGCGCGGGCTCCGCGCTCGCCTATCCGGCTGGCTTCCAGGAGGAGACGCTCGTCTCGGGCCTGACGCGCCCGACGGCCGTCGACTGGACACCTGACGGGCGCAGGCTGATCGCCGAGCAGGACGGCGTCCTGAAGGTCTCGGCGCCGGGCAGCACGACCGCCCAGACGGTCCTCGACCTCCGCGGCGAGGTCAACTCGGGCAACGACCGCGGCCTGCTCGGCCTCGCCGCCGACGCCGACTTCGCGAGCAACGGCTACGTCTACCTCCTCTACACGCGCGAGCTGACTCCCGGCATGCCGGACAGTCACGGGCCGATGGCCTCGCAACTGCGGCGGGTCAAGCTGTCCGCGGACAACGCGGTGCTCGAGCAGCGGGTGATCCTGGGAACCGATTCGACAGCGCCCTGCCCCGCGCCCGACAACGACGTGGACTGCATCCCCGCCGACGGCGACGCGCACACGATCGGGACCGTCCGCGCCGCCCCCGACGGCTCGCTCTACGTCGGCTCCGGCGACGCCGCCGGCTACGGGACCGTCGACCCGCTGGCCTTCCGCAGCTACGACGAGCGGAGCCTCGCCGGCAAGATCGTGCGGATCGACCGCGACGGCCGGGGCCTGCCCGGCCACCCTTTCTGCCCGGCCAACGGCAACCTCGACCAGGTCTGCGCGAAGCTCTGGGCGAAGGGCTTTCGCAACCCGTTCCGCTTCTCCCTCTCGGCCTCGGGCGAGCTGATCGTCGGCGACGTCGGCTGGGGCACGCGCGAGGAGCTCGACGTGATCCCCAGCGGCGGCGGCAGCTACGGATGGCCGTGCCGCGAGGGCAAGGGCACGAACCCCTACAGCGGAATGTCGCAGTGCAACGCGGGCGCGATCGGCACGCAGATCGACCCGTACTACGACTACCTCCACCCCGTCCACCCCGACCCGACCGACGCGGCGATCCTCGGCGGGCCGCGCTACACCGGCAGCGAGTACCCGGCCGAGTACCACGACGCGATCATCTTCGGCGACTACGCGCGCGGGCTGCTTCGCCGGCTCGACACCAGCGGGCCGACTCCCACCGAGCATGCGATGGCGAGCGACTGGTGGCTCTGGGTCGACATCGAGACCGCGCCCGACAACGGCGACCTCGTCTTCGTCGGCTTCGGCACCGGGCAGGCGGGCCGCGGGTCGGTCGTGCGGCTCGTCTACTCCCCCGGCAACGCCCGGCCGAAGGCGGTCGCCAGCGCAGATCCCACCGACGGCCCGACCGCTCCGCTGACGGTCCAGTTCGACGGCTCCGACTCGTCCGACCCCGACGGCGACGACCTCTCCTACAACTGGGACTTCGGCGACGGCGAGACCAGCAACGCGGTCTCCCCCACCCACCAGTACGCCGGCTCGGGAACCTCCGCGGCGAGAACCTACGAGGCGGTGTTGACGGTCGACGACGGGCGCGGCAAGAACGACAGCGAATCCGTGACGATCACGGTCGGCAACAGCCGGCCGGCCCTGCCTGAGATCGACCTTCCGGACAGCTATGCCGGCGGCGACGAGATCGAGCTGCACGGATCGGCGAGCGACGCCGAGGACGGCCCGCTCCCCGGGTCGGCGCTGCGCTGGAACGTCCGGATGATCCACAGCGACCACTCGCACGGCTTCGTCAACGACCGCGAAGGCGCCGACCTGACGTTCGCCGACAACGCGAGCCACGACGCCGACTCCTTCTACGAGATCCTGCTGACGGCCACTGACGCGGGCGGGCTGGAGCGCACCCGGCGCGTCGAACTGCATCCGCGCACGACGACCATCACGCTCGCCAGCGACCCGCCCGGCGCGCGGATCTCCTACTACGACACGACCATCACCGCGCCGGTGACGCGCGCGACCGCCGTCGGCTTCGAGACCGGCGTGGACGCGGAGGAGCGCTTCACCGCCGCCGACGGCCAGTCCTACCTGTTCCAGTCGTGGTCGGACGGCGGAGCGAGGATGCACCCGCTGACCCTGCCGGCCACCCCGCTGACCCTCACCGCACGCTACGCGGCCCTCGCGGGACCGCCGGCGCCGGGCGCCGGCAATCCGCCCAAGGCCCCGCAGACGCCGAAGGGCGCCGGGCCGCGGCTCGCGTTCGACCCGGTCCGCGGCCTGGGCAAGGGCCGCCGCGGGCTGAACGGCCGGGCGTTCGACGACCACGGCGTCGCGCGCGTCGAGGGCGCCCTCTACCGGACTGTTGGCCGGGGCCGCTGCCGGCCGTGGTCGGCTGAGCGGGGACGGTTGCTGGCGGCGCGACCGTGCGCCCGCCCCGCGTGGATCGCGGCGCGGCTGTCCGGCCCGCCGAAGAGCCGCCGCTGGCGCATCGGCCTCGGAGGCCGGCTCGAGACGGGCCGCTACGAGCTGCGGCTGCGCGCGCGCGGCCGCACCGGGGCCACCACCTCCCGGGTCGGGGGCAAGCGGGTCTTGAGGCTGAACGTCCGCTAGCCGCCGGCGGAGCGGCGCGGCAGGCGGCGACCGATCCAGCCGCCCAGGCGGCGCCGCAGCTCGACCAGCGAGGGCCGCGGGTCGGCGAGGCTGGCGACCGGGAAGCGGATCGGATGGAGCAGGCTCCTGAGCCACTGCCAGACGGTCAGCTCGCCCTTGCGGCGGTAGTCGCCCAGCGCGCGCACGTCCTCGAGCGGGTACCAGAGGACGAGGCCCTTCTTGTAGGGCCACATGCTCGGCAGCGGCCTGCCGACGAGCCGGTTGTAGGTGAACAGCGCGAGGTCGGCGCCGGCCGCCCGCAACAGCTCCGAGCCGCCGGTGAAGCGGTGGTTGCACTCGATCAGCTTCAGCTCGCCGGCGGCGTCGCGCTTGAACTCGACGTTGGCGAGGCCGCGAACGCCGACGGCGCGGAAGAACTCCAGGCCGTGCGCGGCGACCTCCGGATCCCAGTCCATCACGTGGTAGCAGCCGGCGCCGAAGCCGATCGGGAACTGGCGCGGCTTGCGCTTGGTCAGCTCGAACAGCGGCTCGCCGTTCTCGTCGATGTAGCTGTAGTACGAGCAGAAGCCCGAGTCCGGCCCCGAGACGATCTCGGTGACCAGCATCGCGACACCGGCCGCCTCGGTCGCCGCGAACGCCTCGGTCAGCTCGTCCGGCGAGGCCGCGACGAACGCCTTGCGCTTGAAGCGCGACGCGAACTCGTGCGAGACGATCGGCTTCAGCGCGCAGGGGTAGCCGATCTCGGCGGCCGCCGCCAGCAGCTGGTCGACCGTCTCGGCGACGACCGTCCGGGGCGCCGCGATGCCGTGCTCGTCGGCGAGCGCGTAGGTCCGCCGCTTGTCGAGCATCGCGAGCAGGACGTCGTCGTCGGCCTCGATCGCGAGCAGGCCGAGGTCCTCCAGCGTGGCGCGGTGCTTGGCCACGAGCTCCAGTCCCCCGTCGTCGCAGGGGAGCACTACCGACCCCGCGGGCGCCGCGGCGAGCCATTCGAGCCGGCGCTCGATCAGGCCGGGGCCGGTGCCCTGAGCGGTCCAGGTCGCCGGCCAGCGCGAGTTCGCGAGCGGGTCCGTCGGGTTGCCCAGGGCGTGCACGGGGATGCCTGCCCCCGCCAGGCTGCGCGCGATCGGAACAGCGGTCGCGCCGCCGCCGAGCAGCGCGACGGGCCGTTCGCCAAGCACCTTCCCGCCCGAGCTCAGCCGACGGCTCGGGGCTCGGGGGGCTCGACGCCGCCTTGACGCAGCGTCTCGTCGACCCACGAGTTGGAGAACTCGCCGCGCTCGACGGCACGCGAGTACCCCTCCTCGAGGTCGCGACGATGCTCGAGACGGGCGAGGATGTCCTCCGCGTCGGCGCGCGGGACGACGACGACCCCGTTCATGTCGCCCATCACCAGGTCGCCCGGCTGGACGACGATGCCGCCGGCCGATATCGGCATGTTGATCTCGCCCGGGCCGCGGTGCAGCGGCCCGATCGGGGTCGAGCCTCGCGCGAAGACGGGGAAGTCGCCGAGCGCCTGGATCCGCGGCAGGTCGCGGATCAGCCCGTCGACGACGAAGCCGGCGATGCCGCGGTGACGCGCCTTCTGCGAGACGAGGTCGCCCAGCACCGCGTTGAGCGGCGAAGCGCTCGTGTCGACGACGATCACGTCGCCCGGCGACGCGATGTCGAGCGCCTTGTGGACCATGAGGTTGTCGCCCGGATAGACCTTCACGGTGCACGCCGGGCCGATCAGCGTCAGCCGCGGATCGGTCATCGCCCGGATCGCGACCGCCATCGTGTAGAGCCTGTTGAGCTGGTCCGAGACCGCGGGCGTGTCGAACTCCGAGAAGCGCGCGACCTGCTCGGCGGTCACCGTCCCCTCGCACGCGCCGATCCGGAATCCGGGACCCGGGTGCATCTCAGCGGTCTTGGGCTTCCCCACCCCTTGCTGTGCCTGGGTCACTTCAACCTGCCCTTCCTCGGTCGGGACGTCCGCCTGCGAAGACCGGCACTATACGCCGGACCGATGGCGCACCGTGTCACTCTGATTCCCGGCGACGGCATCGGCCCCGAGGTCGCGGCGGTCGCCCGACGCGTCGTCGACGCGACCGGTGCGGCGATCGAGTGGGACGTCCAACCGGCGGGGGCCGAGGCGATCGCCGGCGAGGGAACCCCGCTGCCGCGCCGCGTCGTCGACGCGGTGGCCGCCAGCGGCGTCGCGCTCAAGGGCCCGCTGGCCACGCCCCCCGGCCATCCCTCGCCGAACGTCGCGCTGCGCCGCGAGCTCGACCTCTTCGCCAGCGTCCGCCCCGCCCGCGCGCCCGATCCCGGCGGTCCGCCGATCGACGTCGTGACGATCCGGATGAACCTCGAGGACCTGCTCGCGGGAATCGAGCTCCCGGCCGACGAGGCGGTGACCGCCGAGGTGCGCGACCTGATCGGGGCCGCGCGCGGGATCGACCTCGGCGACGCCGGCCTGTCGATCAAGCCGCTCACCCCCGCGCGGGCGCGCCAGCTCCACGAGCTGGCGTTCGACTATGCCGAGCGCCACGGCCGCAAGCGGATCACGGCGGTCCACAAGGCAACGGTGCAGCGGGCGACCGACGCCGTCTTCGTCGCGGTCGGCCGGGAGGTCGCCGCCGAGCATCCGGGGATCGCCTACGACGACCGGCTCGTCGACGCCCTCTGCCACGACCTCGTGCGCAAGCCCGACCGCTACGACGTGCTCGTCGCGCCGGCCCTCTACGGCGACATCGTCTCCGACGTGGCGGCGGCGGTCGCCGGTGGCCTCGGGCTCGCCTGCAACTCCAACCTCGGCGAGCATGCCGCGGTCTTCGAGGCGGTCCACGGAACGGCCGAACGGCTCGCCGGACGGGACGTCGCGAACCCGCTCGCGCTCGTCGGGGCCGGCCTGATGCTGCTGCGCCACATCGGCGAGGACGCCGCCGCCGACCGCCTCGCAGCCGGCATCGCGCGCCTGCACGAGGCCGGCGCGCCGCTGACCTACGACATCGACCGGTCCGGTACGCCAGCCGGCACGTCGGCGGTCGGCGACGCGCTCGTCGAGCTTGTCGCGGCCGGCTAGCTTTCCCGCAACTAGCGATCTTTTCCCGCCCCGTTCCGACCACCGGCTCGGTTAGGGTGCGTCAAACGCACACGCCGAGTCGCCCCTCAGGGGCGAACGGGGGAACCGATCCTTTGGGGCTAATCGCGGTACTGGCCCAGTAACCGCGACGCGCTGCTCTTTCTGCGCGAGCCCGACAGCTAACCCCGTAGGCCGACGAAAGAGAGGCTCGCCCGGGATGTCAGCGCCACGCCGTACCGCATTGGCCGCGATCGCCCTCGCGATCGTGTTGCCGGCAGGTCCATCGACCGCCGCCGCCGATCCGGCCGATCGGATGATCGCCAAGTTCAACAAGGTCCGCGCCCAGCACGGCCTGCCCGCGCTGCGCGAGGCCCCCAGGCTGGCTCGCAGCTCACGTGGCTACGCCGGCCACCTCGCCCGCTCGGGCAGGTTCGGGCACGGCAGCGCCTGGGCACGCACCGGCTTCCGGCGCGCCGGCGAGATCCTCGCCCTGCGACGCGGCTGGAGCCTGGCGGCCTCGCCGCCCCTCCATCAGTGGCTCCAGTCGCCCGGGCACGCGCGGCTGATCCTCGACCGCTCGTTCCGCTACGTCGGCGTCGGACCGGTGCGCGGCCACGTCGGAGGCGCGCGCACGACGGTCTGGGTCGCCCACTTCGGCGCCCATTGAGACGAGCGCCGGGCGGGGTCGGCCCCGCCCGGGCATCGCACTCGACTCTGGTCAGGCGCCGGGGTTCTTGCGCGGGACCAGCACGGTCCGCTTGAACTCCGCCACCAGGACGCCGTCCTGGTTGAGCACGCGCGTGTGGACCTTGACGATGCCGCGGTCCGGCTTCGAGCCCGACGGACGGACCTCGAGGACCTCGGACTCGCAGAACAGCGTGTCGCCGTGGAAGACCGGCGCGGGGTGCGACAGCTCCTCGGTCGCCAGGTTGGCGATCGCCTTGCCGGACACGTCGCCGACCGACATGCCGAGCGCCAGCGAGTAGACGAGCGGACCGACGACGACGTTGCGGCCCTGCTGCGACTGGCTCGCGTAGACGTCGTTGATGTGCAGCGGGTGGTGGTTCATCGTGATCAGGCAGAACATGTGGTCGTCCGCCTCGGTCACGGTCTTCGCGGGCCAGTGCTTGTAGACGGCGCCGACCTCGAAGTCCTCCAGGTAGCGGCCGTAGGGGCGGGCGCCGGAGGCCTCGCGTGTCGCCTGGTCTGTGTCGACGGTCATGTGCTCCTCTTCGGTGGGGTTGATTCGCCAGTCAATCGGACGGCGGCGAATCGTAACCGGCGATAGATTGCGGCACGTATGCGCAACCCCCGTGACTTCTTCAAGCCGCTCGCGATCGGCGCGCCCGACCCGATCACCGAGGTCCCGTTCAAGCCGTCGCGGATGATCCACTTCTTCGACTTCTCGAACGAGAAGATGGTCGCCAAGGTGCCCGACATCGCCGAGCAGGTCGACATCCTGCTCGGCAACCTCGAGGACGCGGTCCCGGTCGACCGCAAGGAGGCCGCGCGCGAGGGCCTGATCACGGTCGGCCGCGACATCGACCTCGGCGACACCGCGCTCTGGATCCGCGTCAACTCGCTCGAGAGCCCGTGGGTGCTCGACGACCTGACCGAGCTCGTCACCGAGATCGGCGACAAGCTCGACGTGATCATGGTCCCGAAGGTCGAGGGCGCCTGGGACATCCACTACGTCGACCGCCTGCTCGCCCAGCTCGAGGCCAAGGCACGGCGTCGAGCAGCCGATCCTGATCCACGCGATCCTCGAGACCGCGCATGGGCGTCGTCAACCTCGAGGAGATCGCGACCGCCAGCCCGCGCATGCAGGGCATGAGCTTCGGTCCGGCCGACCTCGCCGCCTCGCGGCGGATGAAGACGACCCGCGTCGGCGGCGGCCACCCCGGCTACCGCGTCGATCGACGACCCCGACGCCGACGACCCCGACGCGCCGCGCGCGTCAGCGCGCAGCAGGACCCGTGGCACTACTCGATCGCCCGCATGGTCGACGCCTGCACCTCCGCCGGGATCCTGCCCTTCTACGGCCCGTTCGGCGACATCAAGGACGTCGAGGGCTGCGAGGCGCAGTTCCGCGCCGCCTTCCTGCTCGGCTGCGTCGGCGCCTGGTCGCTGCACCCGGTCCAGATCGACATCGCCAAGAAGGTCTTCTCGCCCGACCCGGACGAGGTCGCGTTCGCCAAGAAGGTGATCGAGGCGATCCCCGACGGCCGCGGCGTCCACATGATCGACGGCAAGATGCAGGACGACGCCACCTGGAAGCAGTGCAAGGTGATGGTCGACCTCGCCGAGATGCTGGCCGAGAAGGACCCCGAGCTGGCCGCGACCTACGGGTTCGAGCCGGCGGGCGTCAGCTAGCCGCAACCACGGCCGACTGCCGATTGGCAGTCGGCCTACGCCGATTGGCCTGTCCGCGAATACTTCGCCGATGGGTTCAATCAAGACACACTCCAGAAGATTTACCGCCGCTCTGCTGGGCGCCGCGATACTGGCGCTCTGCGCCGCCGCGCCGGCAGCCGCGACCTACACGCTGACGCTCACGCCGCAGCACGAGAAGGTCGTGCTGACCTGGCCTGACGTCGCGGGGCCGAACGGCTTCTACGACGTCTACCGCAACGGCAACTGGTACCAGTACGTCCACGGTCCCGCCACCGGCTGGACCGACACCAACGTCACCAACGGGGTGACCTACGAGTACCAGGTCGAGGCCTACGAGTACATCAACGGAGGGGCCAGCAACGTCTACGTCGACTCGTCGACGACCGAGGAGGTCACCCCGCCCGGAGTCGGCTTCGGCTGCTTCGACCTCGGAGACCTCGCCACCGGCGAGCGCCCGCCCGCGTGCTGGCGTCCGTTCGCCGACAGCTCGCCGTTCAACCGTAAGATCCCGGCCTCGCCGACGCTGCACCCGAACTCGGCGGACATCATCGACTACATGTCGAACAACGACCCGCCGGCGAAGCTCGCCTCGAACACCGGCGGCGTCGAGAACGACTGGGGTCACGCCAACTACTTCGCCAAGTCGACCGACCCGAGCTACACGATCGACTGCACGGAGTCCTGGGGCGTCTGCGAGCCCGAGACCGGCAGCTACCGGATCCCCGAGGACGCGGTGCCCGCGGGCGACCCGACCGAGCTGGGGATGGACCGCCACCTGTCGGTGGCCCAGCCGAACAACTCGACCACGCTCGACCTCTGGCAGTCCGACGTCCCGTCCGGTCTCGGAGGCACGCTCGACGCGGTGTGGGGCGGCGTGTCGGAGCTCGACGGCAGCGGCCTCGGCTCGAACGCGACCGCGGCGATGTTCGGCAGCTTCGCCGGAGTCATCCGCGCTCAGGAGATGGAGGCCGAGAGGATCGACCACGCTCTGTTCGCGGTCGTCCCCTGTACGGAGGACTACGTCTACCCGGCCGGCAAGACCGCCTACGAGTGCAACGACGCCGACGCCCCGCCGAATGGCGCGCGGCTCCAGCTCAACATGACCGAGGGCGAGATCGAGGGGCTGTCGGTGCCACGCTGGAAGAAGACGATCCTCCACGCGCTGCGTGAGTACGGGATGATCGTCGGCGACACCGGCGGAGGCAACGCCTCCTTCGGGCTGCAGTTCGAGTCGGGCATGGTCGACCGCGCCTTCGGCAACCCGGAGCAGATGGACCAGTACGCCATCAGCGAGAGCGTTCCGTCCTGGTACAACGCATCGACCGGACGCACGGAGCACGTCTTCGACTTGGCGCCGGGCGTCGACTGGTGGAACGAGCTGCGTGTCGTGGGCACCTGCGTGAGCTACGGCAACTGCTGATCGACGTGCTCTCCGAGGCCTGATGCGAGGTCTCACCTGGGGCACCTGCGGGGCGGGACCGGTAGGGTTCACCCGCCTCGCAGGCCCCTGAGTCCCGACCCCCGGAGCGCATCACTTTGAAGTTCTACGAGTACGAGGCCCGCAAGATCGTCGAGGACGCGGGCATTCCAGTCACCAAGTACGGCTTTGCCAAGACCGCCGACGAGGCCCGCGCGATCGCCGCGGACATCGGCGGGTCGACGGTGGTCAAGTCGCAGGTCCTGACCGGCGGGCGGATGAAGGCCGGCGGGGTCAAGTTCGCCGACACGCCCGACGAGGCCGCCGCCCACGCCGAGGACATCCTCGAGTTGGAGATCAACGGCCACATGCCGCGCGGCGTCCTGGTCGACCCGAAGGCCCAGGTCAAGCAGGAGTACTACGCCGGCGTCGTCTGGGACGGCACGCGCAAGCAGCCGCTACTCCTGTTCAGCGACATGGGCGGGATCGACATCGAGCAGGTCGCCGAGGAGCACCCCGACCACGTCGGGCGCGGCCACTTCTCGAACCTGCTCCCCTACTCCGAGTTCCAGGCCAAGCAGACGATCGCCGCCGCCGGGGTCACCGGCAGCGCGCTGAACAAGCTGACGCCGATCCTGACCAGGCTCGCACGGCTGTTCCAGGAGCGCGACATGACGCTGGCGGAGATCAACCCGCTGGCCGAGCTCGAGGACGGCAGCTTCGTCGCCCTCGACGCGCACATGGAGATGGAGAACGAGGCGATGGGCCGCCAGAAGAAGGTCCTGGCCGGCCTCGGCATCGGGCCCGAGGAGGGCACCCGCGAGGGCCACGAGCCGACCGTGTTCGAGGCGCTCGTCACCGAGATCGACGCGGCCGACCACCGCGGCGTGATCCAGGGCAAGGACACCGGCTTCCACGGCAACGTCGGCCTCGTGATCGGCGCCGGCGGCGGCTCGCTGACGCTGACCGACGCGGTCCGCTCGCAGGGCGGCAAGCCGGCCAACTACTCGGAGATCGGCGGCAACCCGTCGGTCGCCAAGGCGCGCGGCCTCGCCAAGGCGGTGCTGGAGAAGGACGGCGTCGAGAAGATCGCGGTGATGATGTCGATCGTCTCGAACACCCGCGTCGACATCGTCGCGCGCGGCGTCATCCAGGCCTGCCTCGACCTCGGCAAGGACCCCGGCGAGACGATCGCCATCTTCCGTATCCCGGGCGCCTGGGAGGAGGAGGGCTTCAAGATCCTCGACAAGTACGGGATCGAGTACTGCGACCGCTCCGTCTCGATGCACGAGGCGGCAGGCCGCGCGGTGGCGAAGATCCAGGGAGCGGCTGCCTGATGTCCATCCTCATCAACGAGAACACGACCTTCATCGTCCAGGGCATCACCGGGCGTGAGGCGGTCAACCTGACGCGCGAGTGCCTCGACTACGGCTCGAAGATCGTCGGCGGCGTGACCCCCGGCCGCAAGGGCCGCGAGGTCCACGGCGTGCCGGTCTTCGACACGATCGAGCAGGTCATCGCCCACAACGGCGGCCAGGTGCCGGACGGGTCGGTCGTCACCGTCCCCCCCGCGTTCACCAAGGACGCCGTCTTCGAGGCGATCGAGAACGGGATCAAGCTGATCGTGATCGTCACCGAGCGCATCCCGCGCCGTGACGTCGCCCAGATGGTCGAGCTGGCGAACCTGCGCGGCGCGCGGATCATCGGCCCGAACTGCCTCGGCCTGATCGTGCCGGGCGTCGCCAAGATGGGCGGCATCGGCGGTCCCGCCAAGAACGCGGCGCAGGCCTACCAGCCGGGCTCGATCGGCGTGATGTCGCGCTCCGGCGGCATGACGACCGAGATCTCCTCGACGCTGACGGCCGCCGGCCTCGGCGTCTCGACGGCGATCTCGATCGGCGGCGACGCGATCATCGGCTCGGCCTACGCCGAGCTGATGCCGGTGTTCGAGGCCGACGAGCAGACCGAGGCGATCGTGATCTACACCGAGCCGGGCGGCCGCATGGAGGCCGAGCTCGCCGAGTGGGTCGCCGAGAACGACTCGCGCCTGCCGATCGTCGCCTTCATGGCGGGACGGTTCATGGACGACGAGGAGATGCAGGGCATGTCCTTCGGCCACGCCGGCACGATCGTCGAGGGCAAGGAGGACACCGCGACCGAGAAGATCGCCCGCCTCGAGGCGGCCGGCATCCCGGTGGTCGAGCGGATCGACGAGATCCCCGACGCGGTCAAGCGCAAGCTGGAAGAGAAGAAGGGAGCGGTGGCCTGATGCCCGGTACGTTCATCGACGTCGAGGTCGACGCCTCCGTCAAGGGAGACGTCGAGCTCGCGCGCAAGCTCGAGGAGGTCTGCCCGGTCGACATCTTCGCCGCCACCGACGGCGGCGTGGAGATCGTCGAGCGCCAGCTCGACGAGTGCGTCCTCTGCGGACTCTGCCTCGACGCGGCGCCCGACGGCGCCGTGACCGTCAAGAAGCTCTACGACGACAGCGTTCTGACGCGCTAGCGGGCCAGAACGCGCGCGGGTCCTACCGCGAGCCCTCCGCGTCGACCTCGCCGGCCCAGGCGAGCAGCTCGGTGACGTGGTCGTCGGTCAGGCCGACCGGAGGGACCGTCTCGACGAGCAGCGTCGGGGTGTCGCGCTCGCGCGCCCAGGCTCGGGCCGAGTCGTCGAGGTTGTCGTCGATCCACGCCGCCGCGCGGCCGCGCGCGAAGGAGTCGATCGCCGCGACCTTCCAGTGCGAGCTGCCGAAGCGCGCCTGGCCGTCGAAGGTCAGCGTCGGCAGGTCGCGGAAGGGCAGGCCGAGGATCTGCGGCAGGTACTCGTTGGCCTTCTCCTCCCAGCCGGTGGCCCAGACCAGCTCGTAGCGCTCCGCGAGGCGGACGAGGCGCGGCCCGGAGTCGGGCGGGATGCAGTGCGCGATGCCGTCGACCCAGTGGAACGGACTCGGCAGCTGCTCGCCCGGGTCGAAGCCGAAGAGGCTCAACACGCCGTCCACGTCGACGAAGAGGATCGGCTTCACTGCTACTTCGTGCGTGTCAACTGCCGTTCGATGACGCTTCCGAGCAACTTGATCACCGCGCTGTCCCCGGTGACCTTGACGTGGCCGAGCTCGTAGGCGCGCGCCCACTGCCGCAGCGTCCCCTCGCGTGCCAGGTCGTTGAACTGCTGCCGCTGGACGGTCACGTCGAGGCGGGCGTCGCCGGCCGGGTCGCGGTCGACCTTCGGACCGGGAACCTCGACGCGCCAGATCGGGGCGTCGCCGCCCCGGCTAGGCAGCTCGAGGCGCATCACCAGCTTGAGCTGCCGCAGCGACGGGACCTCGGTGGCGAGACGCTCGATCGCGTCCGCGATCAGGGCTTTGGTATCGGTGGCTGACACGCGGACGAGTCTAGTGCCCGCGCCACCGCGGCCTCCGCGGCCCGAGGATCGATCGCGCGCATCGGCGCCTCGCCCTTGAGCAAGGTCTCGCGCAGCTCGTCCTCCGGATCGGACTGGGTGACGATCGCGCCGCCGACGCCGATCGTGGCCCGGCCGCCGGCGAGCACGATCGTCCGGATCGTGACGCTGAGGTCGCAGCCACCGCCGAGCGGGAAACTAGCCGATCGCCCCCGAGTAGACCCCGCGCGGCGCGCCCTCGAGCTCGTCGATGATCTCCATCGTGCGCAGCTTCGGGCGCACCGGTCATCGAGCCCGCGCGGGAAGCAGGCGCGCACGCACGTCCGCGGCCGTGACGCCGCGGGCGCAGCCGGCCGCGGACGGTGGAGACGAGCTGGTGGACCGTCGCATAGGTCTCGACCTCCATCAGCCGCGGCACGTGCGACCGCGCCGACCTCGCAGACGCTGCCGAGATCGTTGCGCAGCAGATCGACGATCATCAGGTTCTCGGCGCGGTCCTTCTCGCTCGTCCGCAGCGCCTCGGCGAGCCGCGCGTCCTCGGCCGGGGTATCGCCGCGCGGCGTCGTCCCCTTGATCGGCTTCGCCTCGGCCCGGCCGTCGCGCTCGACGCGCAGGAACCGCTCCGGCGAGGAGCTGAGCACGGCGACCTCGCCAAGGCGCAGGTACGCGGCGAACGGCGCCGGGTTGACGCGTCGCAGGCGGCGGTAGACGGTGAGCGGATCGGCTGTCGAGCGCCGTCTCGAGCTGGTTGGTCAGGCAGACCTCGTAGCTCTCGCCGTCGAGCAGCCGTTCCTGACAGACCGCGATGTCGTCGAGATAGCGCTCGCGTCGAGCGCGCGAGCGTGAAGTCGGCGCCTCCGACCGGGTCGGGACACTCCCCGCGCCGGCGCGCCGCCCAGCGACGCAAGCCGGTCGGCCGTGGCGACAATCCAGCGCTCGGCGTCGGCGGCGTGGGCGTCGTCGGTCAGGCAGACGACGTAGGCACGATCCCCGAGCTGGTCGAAGGCGAGCATCCGGTCGGCGAACACCAACGCGGCGTCGGGCAGCGGCGAGTCGCGGGCTCGCTCGCCGCCGCAGTCCGCCTTCAGCTCGTAGCCGAGGTAGCCGGCGAGGCCGCCCGTCGAAGTCGAACGGCAGCTCGTCACCGGCGAGCGCCGCGCCAGCGCTCCTGTTCGCGGGCGAGATACTCGAAGATGGTCCCCCGGTGGGTCTCGACACGCCCGTCGCCGCGGGCGACCGTGACGCGCGCCGCCGACCTCGTAGGAGACGACCGCGCCGTGCGGCCCGCGGTCGTCGCCCATGAACGAGAAGCGCGCGCCGTCCCCGACGCGGGCGCTGTCGAGCCAGAACGCGTTCGCGCTGTCCGCGTACAGCGCCGCGAAGACCGCCTCGGGATCGTGGCGGCCCTCGACGGCCTCGACCCTCAGCCGCCAGCCCCTCGCCTCGGCGGCCTGGCTGTCTGCGGCCTGGCCAGCGGCGGCGCCTGCCGGCCCGTTGCGCGACGCCGGCGGATCGCCGCGGCCGGAACGCGACGGCCGGCGAGCGGCCGGAGTCAGGTCGCGGAAGTTGGCGAGCAGCCGGCGGCCGTGCTCGGTGGCGATCGACTCCGGATGGAACTGGACGCCCCAGAGCGGCCGGCTGCGATGGGCGACGGCCATCAGCACGCCGTCGTCGGACCAGGCGAGCGGCTCGAGCTCCGCGGGCAGGGTGCCCGGATCGACGCAGAGCGAGTGGTAGCGGACGGCGCGCAGCGGGCTCGGGATTCCTGCGAACAGCGACGCGGCGCCGTGCGTGACCGTGCTCAGCCGTCCGTGCACCGCCGCCGGGGCGCGCTCGACGCGGGCGCCATGTGCCCAGCAGACGCCCTGATGGCCGAGGCAGACGCCGAGCAGGGGCAGCTCGGAGCCGCGGATCGCGTCGGCGCAGACGCCGAAGTCCGCCGCGTCGTCGGGCCGGCCGGGGCCCGGCGAGAGAACGACGTTGTCGAACCCGCCCGCCGCCAGCTCGTCCCAGCGCGCGGCGTCGTTGCGCACGACCGTCGGGGCCTCCCCGTTCACCTCCGCGAGCAGCTGGAAGAGGTTGTAGGTGAACGAGTCGTAGTTGTCGATCAGCAGCGTCTTCATCGCGATCCCGGTCCCGCGATCCTCGCAGCCTCGGCCGCTCGACGGCACGGCTACGATGGCGCCGCCCGGCCCGGCACGATCATCGACCGCCCGCTCCCGACCGACCACCTCCCCCGTCCCGACCCCGCACGCGGCGTCTTCGAGACGCTGCTCGTCGCCGACGGCCGACCGGTCGAGCTCGACGCCCACCTCGACCGTCTCGCCGCGAGCGCCCGCGAGCTCTTCGGACCGCCCACGGCGGCGCGCGTCGCGGGCCCTGCCCGGGCGCTAGCCACCGCCCGCGCAGCCGAGACGGCTGCGCTCGCCCACGCGGGCGCCGCGACGCCGGCGGCGGCCGGTCCCGCCTTCGCCCGCCTGCGCCTCACGCTCGCGCCCGACGGCGCCGGTCGCCTCGACCTGACGGCGGCGACCGCCCCGGTCGCGGCCGAGGCGGTCTTCCCCAGCGCCGACCGCGCGCCGGCGCTCGCCCCGATCGCCGTCTCCGGCGGGCTCGGCGCCCACAAGTGGGCCGACCGGCGGCTGCTGGAGGGGGCCGCGGCGGAGCTGGACGGCGGCGCGGGCACGGTCGCCCTGGTCGTTGACGGCGCCGACGTGCTCGAGGCCGAGCGGGCGAACGTCTTCGCGGTCAGCGGCGGCACGCTCCTCACGCCGCCGCTCGACGGCCGCATCCTGCCCGGCGTCGCTCGCGCCAGGACGATCGCGATCGCCGCTGAGCTAGGGATCGCGGTTGGCGAGCGGCCGCTGACGGTTCCCGCCCTCGGCGCTGCCGACGAGCTCTTCCTAACCGGGTCGGTGCGCGGCATCGAGCCGCTATCCGCGGGCGGCGAGGGAGCGCCCGTCACCGCCCAGCTCGCCGCCGCGCTGCGCGCGCGCTGGCTCTAGAACGACGAAGCGCGGGGCGCGGCCGCACTTCGGCCACGCCCCGCGCCGGCGGACCGGAGACCGCTAGATCTTGTGCCGCTCCAGCAGCTTCTTGCCGATCACCATCTTCTGGATCTCGGAGGTGCCCTCGCCGATCAGCAGCAGCGGGGCGTCGCGGTAGAGGCGCTCGATCTCGTACTCCTTCGAGTAGCCGTAGCCGCCGTGGATGCGGAACGACTCCTCGACGCAGAAGCGGCCGGCCTCGGAGGCGAACAGCTTCGCCATGCCGGCCTCGAGGTCGGAGCGCTCGCCGGCGTCCTTGAGCCGGGCGGCGCGGATCGTCAGCAGGCGGGCGGCCTCGACCTGGGTCGCCATGTCGGCGAGCTTGAACTGGATCGCCTGGTGCTGTGCGATCGGGCGGCCGAAGGTCTTGCGCTCCTGCGAGTAGCGCAGGCCGAGCTCGAGCGCGCGCTGGGCGATGCCGACGCCGCGTGCCGCGACGTTGACGCGACCGACCTCGAGCGCGTCCATCATCTGCGCGAAGCCCTTGTTGAGACCGGCCTCCTCGCCGCCGAGGATGCTGTCGGCGGGCAGTGTGGTAGCCGTCGAAGACCAGCTCGGTCGACTCGACGCCCTTGTAGCCCATCTTCTTGAGCTGCGGCGGGACGTCGAAGCCGGCGTAGTCGCCGGTGTTCTCGTGGACGCCCGGCTCCTTCTCGGCGATGAAGCAGGTCATGCCGCGGTGGCGCGGGTCGGCCTCGGGGTCGGTCTTGACGAGCACGAAGACGAGTCCGGCGCGCAGGCCGTTGGTGACCCACATCTTCTGGCCGTTGATGACGTAGGAGTCGCCGTCCTTGCGGGCGGCCGTCTTGATCGCCTGGACGTCGGAGCCCAGCTCAGGCTCGGAGAGCGAGAAGGCGGCGCGCAGGTCGCCGGTCGCCATCTGGGGCAGGTACTTCTGCTTCTGCTCCTCGGAGCCGAACTTCATCAGCAGGTAGGAGCCGATGAAGTGGGTGTTGACGATCCCGGAGATCGAGATCCAGCCGCGCGAGAGCTCCTCGACGATCATCGCGTAGGTCGTCAGGTCCAGCCCCATCCCGCCGTACTCCTCGGGGATGGTGGTGCCGAACAGGCCGAGCTCCTTCATCTGCTCGACGATCGGCTCCGGGAACGAGTCCTCGTGGTCGTACTTCTCCGCGTTCGGCAGGATCTGCTCGTCCGCGAACTGGCGCACCATCTCGGTGATCGCCTTCTGCTCGTCCGTCTTGTCGATCGTGGAAGAAGTCGCTACGGCCATGGGGTCTCGGGGCTCCCGTCGGTTGATTCGTCAGTCAATTCCGCCCGGGGAGGATACCGGCGCGGTGAAGCTCAGGAGGGCTGGCACAGCCAGCCGAGGCGAACCTAAAAGCCTGAGGGGTGACGCGCTGTGAATCCGCGCGGCGAGCGGTTGTACTTGCGCCAGCGCGGGCCGTCGCCGGAGCTGCGCTCGTCGTAGGTCGCACGGTCGCCCATCGAGGTGTCGAGGCGCAGGCCGGCGATCACGACGTAGGCGTGGCCGGGGTTCGTGTAGACGGTGACCCACTGGCCGGGCCCCGCCTCACCCCAGGACATGAAGCTGGAGGAGTCGAGCGGGCTGGTGAGGAACTTGCCGCCGTAGAGCGCGTGGCTGACGGTGCCGGAGCAGTCGTATCCACGGTCGAGCTTCTTCCAGATCTGGCTGTAAGGCTTGTGGCCGCCGCCGTAGACGTAAGGCTTCTTGACGATCCGATTGGCGGCCGCGAAGGCCTTCTTGACACGGGCGGGCGCGGAGGCCGGCGGGATCGCGACGCCGTCGACGATCTTCGCGCGCTGCCCGGGGGGCGGCGGCGGGACGTACGCGGCGCCGCCGGTGCTCGTCTTCGCCTGCGCGGAAGCTCCGGCAGGGGCGACGGCGAGCACGGCCAGGCAGGCCGCGAGCACGCACAGGATCCAGTGTCTGGGGCGTCGGTTCAAAACTCTTTCGAACGCCTACGGGGTTAGCTGACGGGCTCGCGCTGAAAGAGCTGCGCGCTCCCTCATATCGAGGAAGTTCGCCCCAGTGGCAGTGCCACCTTGGTTCCCCCGTTCCACGACTTCGTGGATTCGGCGTGCGGGCAAGCTAACACATCTTTCGGCGGAACTTCGCCAAGTAGCTATGGAGACCCTGCAACTTGCGCCGATTCCTCGAATCCGGATATTGCCCCGGTGGCGGTCGCGGAGAAACCCCGATGCCGCTGGTGATGCACAATCCGGCTCGCTTGAACTTCGCCCGCGACCTAGTCGACTCCGCCGACCCCGCCAGCCTCGCGCTCGTCGCGATCGGCCGCGACGGCACCCGCTCCGAGCACTCGTTCGGCGACGTGTCCGACCGTGCAGGACGGCTTGCGGGCACGCTCGCCGCAAGCGGCGTCGGCACGCGGCGACGTGGTGATGACGCTGGTCGGCAACCGGCCCGAGTGGGTCTACGCGCTGCTCGCCTGCTGGCGGATCGGCGCGGTCGCGCTGCCCTGCACCGAGCAGCTGCGGCCGAGCAGACCTGGCGCAGCGGATCGACGATCGCGGGGCCGCGCGCGGTCGTGGTCGACGAGCGCAACGCGGAGCTGCTGGACGCGGCGCTGGCGACCGGCGGCAGCGCCGACCCGCCCGTCGCTGACGATCCCCGACGAGCGGCTCTTCGACGCCGCCCCCGCCCCGGCCGTCGACCTCGACGGCGAGGACCCGGCGCTGATCATCTTCACCTCCGGGACCTCCGGCGAGCCGAAGCCGATCCGCCACGGCGCAGCGCTACCTGGCCGGCCAGCACGTCCAGGCCGAGCACTGGTTCGGCGCCCGGCCGGGCGACCTCGGCCTGGTGCACCGCCGCCAGCGGCTGGTCGAAGTCGGCGCGCAACGTCGTTCGTCGCGCCGTGGCTGCGCGGCGCCGCCGCGCTCCTGCACGACGCCCGCTTCGACCCCGCCGAGCGGCTCGACATCGTCGAGCGCGAGCGGCGTGAACGTGCTCTGCATGGCGCCGACCGAGTACCGCGCGATCGCCAAGCGGACCGCGCTGCGGCCGCTGCCCTCGCTGCGCCACGCCGTCGCCGCCGGCGAGCCGCTGAACCCGGAGATCGTGCGAGCTGCTGGCAGCGACCGAGGTCGGCGTGTCGATCCACGACGGCTACGGCCAGACCGAGACCGGCGCGCTGACCGGGATGCCGCTCGGCGAGCCGGTGCGGCCCGGCTCGATGGGCCGGCCGCTGCCGGGGTTCGAGCCTGCTGGATCGAGGACGGCGAGCTGTGCGTCGACCCGACCACGGTCCCCACGTTCTTCATCGACGCGCCGCCGACGGCGCCGTGGCGCACCGGCGACCGCGTGCGCGAGGACGACGACGGCTACCTCTGGTTCGAGGGCCGCGCCGACGACGTGATCATCTCGGCCGGCTACCGGATCGGGCCGTTCGAGGTCGAGTCGGCGCTCGTGTCGCACCCGGCCGTGGCCGAGGCCGCGGCGGTCGCCGCGCCCGACGAGGAGCGCGGCCAGGTCGTGCGCGCCGTCGTCGTGCTGCGCGACGGCGTCGCCGCCTCGCGACGAGCTCGCGCGCGAGCTGCAGGAGCACGTCAAGGCGCGAGACGGCGCCGTACAAGTACCCGCGCATCGTCGACTTCGCCGACGCGCTGCCGAAGACGCGCGAGCGGCAAGATCAAGCGCGCCGAGCTGCGCGGGTAGCCTCGGCGGTCATGGCGAACCGCCTCGCGGGCGAGACCTCGCCCTACCTCCTGCAGCACAAGGACAACCCGGTCGACTGGTACCCGTGGGGCGAGGAGGCGCTGGCCGCGGCGCGCGAGCGCGACGTGCCGATCCTGCTCTCGATCGGCTACTCGGCCTGCCACTGGTGCCACGTGATGGAGCGCGAGTCGTTCGAGGACGCCGACACGGCCGCGCTACATGAACGAGCACTTCGTCTGCATCAAGGTCGACCGCGAGGAGCGGCCCGACCTCGACGCGATCTACATGGAGGCGTGCCAGGCGATGACCGGCCAGGGCGGCTGGCCGCTGAACGTCTTCCTGACGCCCGACCAGGTGCCGTTCTACGCCGGCACCTACTTCCCGCCCGACGAGCGACCGCGGGATGCCGAGCTGGCTCCAGGTGCTGCGCTCGATGCGTCGAGGCGTGGAGCGAGCGCGGCGACGAGATCCGCGCGACGGCGGACAAGGTCGCCGAGCGCCTGTCGGGCGCGGCCTGGGTCGAGCCCGTCCGACGAGCCGCTGGACCGGCGCGCTGCTCGACCGCGCCGTCGAGGACCTGCGCCGCGCTCGACGACCCGCGCAACGGCGGCTTCGGCGGCGGCGCCGAAGTTCCCGCCGGCGTCGGCGGTCGAGTTCCTGCTGCGCCGCGCGGCGAGCGCGCGACGGTCCGAGTCGACCAGCGACGCGCTCGCGCTGAGGCGATGGCCGGCGGCGGCATCTACGACCAGCTCGGCGGCGGCTTCGCGCGCTACTCCGTCGACGCCGGCTGGCTGGTCCCCCACTTCGAGAAGATGCTCTACGACAACGCGCTGCTCGCGCGCGCGTACCTGCACGGCTGGCAGGTGACCGGCGACGCCGCTGTTCCGGCGCGTCTGCGAGGAGACGCTCGACTGGGCGCTGCGCGAGATGCGCGGCCCCGAGGGCGGCTTCTACTCGGCGCTCGACGCCGACTCCGAGGGCGAGGAGGGCCAGTTCTACGTCTGGACGCATCGACGCAGCTGCGCGAGGTGCTCGGCGACGGCGACGACGCGCAGGCGGCGCTCGACTACTTCGGCGTGCAGCCGGGCGGCAACTTCGAGGGCGCGGACGATCCTGACCCGCGGCGACCGAGGAGCCCGAGGGCTTCGACGAGCTCGCGCCGCCGGCTCTACGACGCGCGCGCCGAGCGGGTCTGGCCGGGCCTCGACGACAAGCGCCTGACCTCCTGGAACGCGCTGATGATCGCGCGCGCTCGCCGACGCCGGCGCGGTGCTCGAGCGGCGCCGACTACCTCGACGCCGCGCGCGGCGTGCGCCGACTTCGTGCTGACGCGAGCTGCGCGACGCCGACGGCCGCCTGCTGCGCACCTGGAAGGACGGCGAGGGCCGGCTGAACGCCTACCTCGAGGACCACGCCTACCTGCTCGACGCGCTGCTCGACGCTCTACGAGGCGACCTTCGAGCCGCGCTGGTTCGCAGGCCGCGCGCGCGCTCGCCGACACGCATCGATCGAGCGCTTCGGCGACGACGAGAACGGCGGCTTCTTCGAGACCGTCGACCGACCACGAGCAGCTGGTCGCGCGCCGCAAGGACCTCGAGGACCACCCGATCCCGTCGGGCAACTCGGCGGCGGCGCTACGGCGCTGCTGCGGCTGGCGGCGCTGACCGGCGAGCGCGCCTACGAGCAGCAGCGCCGTCGGCGTCCTGCGGCTGCTGCACCGAGATCGGCGCCGCGCCACCCGCAGGCGTTCGCGCACCTGCTGCAGGCGCTCGACTTCCACCTGGCCGCCGTGCGGAGGTGGCGCTGGTCGGCGACGACGTCGGCCGCTCGAGCGCGTGGTGCGCGGGCGCGTTCCGGCCGCACGTGGTGCTGGCCGGATCGGCGCCGGGCGGCGAGCTGGCGGGTGCCGCTGCTGGAGGGCCGCGGGGCGGTCGACGGCCGCGCCGGCGGCCTACGTGTGCGAGCGCTTCGCCTGCCAGGCGCCGGTGACCGAGCCGGCCGAGCTGGAGGCGCTGCTGGCGTGAGCGCGCTCCTCGCCTGCCTGGTCTGCACCGCCGCGGGCGCGGTCGCCGAGCCACCCGCGCGCGGCCACGACGCGCTGCGGGCGGCGCGGCGGGTGGCTTCGCTCGGGCCGCGGCCGGCGGCGGGCGGCGCCGAGCGGCGGGCTCACGCGTACGTGGAGAGAGTGTTCGCGAAGGCGGCGCTGAAGGTGACCGTGCAGCCGTTCGCGGTCCCGGGCAAGGGGCGGTCGCGCAACGTGATCGGGCTACTCGACGGACCGCGCAAGTGCCTGAAGATCGTCATGGCGCACACCGACACGACGGCACCCGGGCCGGGCGCGAACGACAACGCGTCCGGGGTCGGCGTGGTCGTGGCGCTCGCCCGGCGGCTGCGCGGGATCGGCCCCGACTGCGACGTCTGGCTGGTCGCGACCGGGGCCGAGGAGCGGATCTACACCGGCCAGCCCGACCACCTCGGCGCGCTCGCGCTCGCCCGCCGCGCGCGTGCGCGGGGAGCCGAGCGCCGGCTGCGCTTCGCGCTCTCGCTCGACGAGGTCGGCCGCGACCGGCCGTTCTGGCTGCGCTCCCCCGCCGCCGCCCCGCGCCAAGGCGTCGAGCGCGCTCTGCTGCGCGCCGCCGACACCGCCGGCGTCGACGCCGCCTGGGTCCGCGACGGCAGCGACAGCAACTCCGACCACCGCGAGTTCGAGCTGCTCGGCCTGCCCGCGGCGAAGCTCGGGGTCGGCGCCGGGGGCGAGCCCTGCCGCCACATGAGCTGCGACACGCCGGACCGCCTCGACCGCCACTCGCTGGCGCTCGCGCAGCGGCTGACCGAGCGCGCGCTGCGCGGCCGCTGACACCCGGCCGGCCGGCACGTTCTGCCGATTGGCTCGGCCCCCGCCCGGCCGATCCGCATGCGTCTGGCGGATTTGCCAGCATCAACGACCTTGTCTGGACGCCGCTCCATCTTCTCGTTCCCCGCGGGACGGCGATCGAAGTGGGTCGTGTTCGCGATCTGGTTCGTGGCGATCTTCGTCGCCGCGGGACCCGCCAACCTTCCGGGCAAGTTCTCCGACGCTGAGAAGAACGACTCGGCTTCGTTCCTGCCCGGCGACGCGGAGTCGACCAAGGCGCTGACCGCGATCGAGGACCTGCAGGGCGGCGAGCTCGCTCCCGCGGTGATCGTCTTCCGGCGCGAGTCGGGACTGACCGCGGCCGACCGGCGGCTGATCCAGGAGGACGTCGCGAAGCTGGCGCAGAAGCGCTACCCCGGCGTCGTCGCCGACGGGGCGACGGCGGCCTCGGGCGGCAAGGACGGCGGCGGCGCGGGCGGCGGCGCGCCCGACGCCGCGAAGGGCCTGCCCGAGGGCTGCGGCGGCCCGACGACCTCGATCCCCGGCCAGCCCGAGAGCTACGCCCCATTCGTCGGCCCGATCTGCTCGGAGGACGGCAAGGCCGCGATCGTCACCGCGTACCTGAAGGGCGACGGCGACTCCGAGACGATCCTCGACCCGATCGAGGACTGGCGCGACCAGATCTCCAACCCGGGTGGCGGCCTCGAGGTCAAGATCACCGGCGGCGCCGGCTTCGCCGCCGACGCGATCAAGGTCTTCGAGGGCATCAACGGCACGCTGATCGGCGCGGCGCTGAGCCTCGTGATCTTCCTGCTGATCGTCATCTACCGGTCGCCGATCTTCTTCCTGATCCCGCTGCTGGCGGTCGTGTTCGCGGAGATGCTGTCGCGCTCGCTCGGCTACGGCGTCTCCGAGCTCGGCGTAACGGTCAACGGCCAGTCCAGCTCGATCATGTCGATCCTCGTCCTGGGGGCGGGAACCGACTATGCGCTGCTGCTGGTCGCCCGCTACCGCGAGGAGTTACACCACACCGCCGACAAGCACCAGGCGATGGCGACCGCGCTCGCCTCCGCCGGCCCGGCGATCTTCGCCTCGGCGGCGACCGTCATCGCCGCGCTCTTCTGCCTGACGATCGCCAAGGTCAACGGCACCGCGGGCCTCGGACCGATCGGGGCGCTCGGCGTCGCCTGCGCGGCGCTCTCGATGCTGACGCTGCTGCCCGCGCTGCTGACGATCTTCGGCCGCCGCGCCTTCTGGCCGTTCGTGCCCCAGACCGCCGAGACCGCCCCGAGCGAGGAGGCGTTGCCGGCCTGGTCGGTGGCGAACATCACCGACGGATCGCGGGCGACCGCGCTCGGCAGCGTGGTCCTCGCGGGCCTGGTCGTCTTGATCCTGCTGCCGCTGGTGCTGGTCAACAAGCTGCTGCGGATCGTCACGCTCAACCACATGCCGTCGCTGATCGTCGGCCCGCTCGACAAGCGCGTCTTCAAGCCCTACGAGCTGCGCCGCTTCCGCCGCGAGCACCGTGTCGACGCCACGCACGGCTTCTGGAAGCGCGTCGGCGACTGGGTCGCGCGCGGCCCCAGCCGCGTGCTCGCGGGCTCCCTGGCGGTGCTGGTGATCCTCTGCGGCGGCCTGGCGTTCTTCTCGACCGACCTCACCAGCAACGACCAGTACTCGACTGTCGTCGAGTCGGTCGAGGGGCAGGAGATCCTCAGCAAGAGCTTCGCCGCGGGCTCCGCCGCGCCGACCGAGATCGTGGTCAGCGACCCGGGCCAGGTCGCCGCCGTAACGAGGGCCGCCGAGGCCGTGCCGGGCGTCGAGTCCGTCTCGCCGCCCGTCGCCGAGGGCGAGGACGGCGTGCTGCTGCAGGCGACGCTCGAGCCCTCCCCCTACTCGACGGCGGCCTACGACGTGATCGAGCCGATCCGCGATGCCGTCCAGGGCGTCGCGCCCGACACGCTGGTCGGGGGGCCGACGGCGATCGAGACCGACCTGCGCGAGGCGGCGGCCTGGGACTCGCTGGTCATCCCGCCGATCGTCCTGGTCGTGGTGTTCCTGATCCTCGTGCTGCTGCTGCGCGCCGCTCGTCGCGCCGCTGGTCCTGATCGGGACGGTGATCCTCAGCTTCGCCGCCGCGCTCGGCGTCGGCTACTTCGTCTTCGACTTCGTCTTCGACTTCGCCGGCTCGGACCCGTCGCTGCCGCTGTTCGCCTTCGTCTTCCTGGTCGCGCTCGGCGTCGACTACAACATCTTCCTGATCGCCAGAGCGCGCGAGGAGACGCTCAAGCACGGCACCCGCAAGGGCATCCTGCGCGCGCTCGCCGTCACCGGCGGCGTCATCACCAGCGCCGGCATCGTCCTCGCCGGCACCTTCTCCGTCCTGGCCATCGCTGCCGCTCGTCTTCCTCACCGAGATCGGCTTCGTCGTCGCCTTCGGCGTCCTGCTCGACACCTTCCTCGTCCGCTCCGTCCTGGTGCCGGCGATCGTGCTGAAGCTCGGCCCGAAGTTCTGGTGGCCGTCGCAGCTGGCCAAGGACGACGGCGGCGTGGTCGAGGGCGAGGGCGAGACCGAGCGCCAGCCCGAGCCAGCTCAGCCCTAACGCCGACAGCAGGATCGCAAGGTCCTTGTCGGATGCCCCTACCATTGGGGGACGCATGTCGACCGTACCCGAGCTCGATCCCAGTCAGGTCGCTGAGCTCGGAGCGCGGATCGAACGCGAACGTGACGGCGGCGGTCAAGGTGCCGCCGCGACGCGATCCGCGAGGTGCTGGTCGCGCTGGTCGCCGGCGGGCACGTGCTGATCGAGGACTATCCCGGGCGTCGGCAAGACGGCGCTGGCACGGGCGCTGGCGCGGTCGATCGACGCCGAGCAGGCGCGCGTCCAGTGCACCGCCGACCTGCTGCCGGCCGACCTCGTCGGCACGAACGTCTTCGACCAGCGCGACGGCCGCTTCGAGTTCCGGCCGGGACCGGTGTTCGCGAACGTCGTGCTCGTCGACGAGATCAACCGTGCCTCGCCGAAGACGCAGTCCGGCCTGCTCGAGTGCATGCAGGAGCGGCAGGTGACCGTCGACGCGCCAGACGCACGAGCTGGCGCGCCCGTTCCTGGTGCTCGCGACGCAGAACCCGGTCGAGTACGAGGGCACCTACCCGCTGCCCGAAGCCCAGCTCGACCGCTTCATGGTGCGCGTCTCGCTCGGCTACCCGACGGCCGACCAGGAGGCCGCGATGCTGCTCGACCACGCCGCTGGCGACCGCGTGCTCGAGCCTCGAGCCGGTCGCCGACCTCGCCGACGTGCTCGCCGCCCAGGCGGTCGCCGGCCGCGATGCACGGCAGCGAGCCGCTGCGCGCGCTACATCGTCGCGCTGCTCGAGCAGACCCGCTCCGACCCGCGCGCTCGAGCTCGGCGCGAGCCCGCGCGCGGGCCTGATGCTGTTTCGCGCCGCGAAGGCGCACGCCGCGCTCGAAGGGCGCGACCACGTGCTGCCCGACGACGTCCAGCGGCTCGCGCCCGCCGGTGCTCGCCCACCGGCTGATGCTCGCGCCCGGCGCGCTGCGGCGAGCACCGCGCCGCGGTCGTCGCCGACGCGCTCGAGCGCGTCTCCGGCGCTCTGAGGCCGTCGCCGTGGCGCGCAGCGATCGCCACCGCGCTGCTGGGGATCGGCCTCTGCCTCGTCGGCGGCGGCTTTCGACTCGGCGTCGCTCTACCTGCCCGGCGTGGCGATCGTGCTGGTCGCCGCCGCCTGCGCGGCCTGGGTCGCGCTCGCCGCGCGCGGCGCCCGGGTCACGCGGGCCGCGCTGCCGGCGACGGTCGTCGAGGGCGAGCCGTTCGGGGTGCGCGTCGAGGCCGACCTCGGCCCGCTAGCCGCGCCCGGCGGCGAGCTGTCGGACCCGTCGCTGGGCCGGGCGCGACCGCTGGCCGGAGGCCGCCACGTTCGCCTCGACGGCACGGCGGTCCTCCCCCGGCGCGGACGGGCACGACTCGCGCCGAGCGAGCTGACGGTCGCGCGACCCCCTCGGCGTCGCCGAGCGGCGGGTGCGCGCCCCCGAGAGTCCCGAGCTGCTCGTGCTGCCGCGGATCGAGCCGGTGGTGGCGGCAAGCCCTGGCGCCGACGGGGGCCCCGGCGGTGGCCTCGCCATCCTCGCCGCCGCCGCGCGGTCGGCGACCGGCCGCGACGGCAACGCCGACGGACTCGACCTCGACGGCCTGCGCCCCTACCGCGAGGGCACGCCCGCGACGCGGATCCACTGGGCGACGCTGGCGCGACGCGGCGAGATGATGGAGCGCCGCTTCACCGCCGACGGCGCGACGGCTCCGCTGATCGTCCTCGACGCGGCGGCGCCCGCCGACGACGGAACTCTCGACGCGGCCGTTCGCGCCGCCGCATCGCTCTGCGTCGCGCTGGCACGCGCCGGCGGGGTCGCGCTGCTGCTGCCCGGCGACCGCCGCCCGGTCGAGCTCGACCGCCACCTCGGCGCCTGGCCCACCCTGCACAAGCGGCTGGCGCTCGTCGAGGCGGGCGCGCGGCCGAGCCTCGCCGCCCTCGGATCACGCTCGGGCGCGCTGCTGTGGGTGACCGGCGCCACCGCCCCCGCGGTCCCGCCCGAGCTGGCACGGCTACCGCTGAGGCCGCGCTACCTCGTCGCGCCGCGGCTGCCCGCCGGCCTGACCGCCGAGCTTCGAGGTCGCCGGCTGCCGCGGCGCCGCGCTCGACCGCCGCCGCCAGCCACGGGGCGCGGTCGCTGAGCGCCGCCACGCCGCGCGCCGAGCAGGGCGCCGGCGCGGCCGCAAGCGCGAGCGCGCCCGCCGAGCCCGAGAGCCTCGGCACGCTCGCCCTGCGCCTTGCGCTGTTCGCCGCCTTCGCCGCGTTCGGCGTCCTGCACTGGACGCTGCTCGTCGCCGACCCGCCGGCCGGAGTGGTCGCGGCGACCGTCGGCTCCGCCACCGCCTGCGCGATCGCTCTGGCGGCGCTCGGCCGCGCGCCGTTGCCGCGCGCCGCGGTCGAAGCGCTGGCGGCGCTCGTCGCCGTCGCGACGCTGGCGGCCGGCATGGTCGCCTGCGGCGTCGATCCGCGGCTGCTGGCGCCGTCCGGCTGGGGCGAGCTGGCCGACCGGATCGACCAGGCGCTGCTCGCCGTCCAAACCGTCGACTGGCCCTACTCCGGCCCCGACGAGTGGGTCCGCACGACGATCCTGCTCGGCGTTCCGCCCCTGCTCACCGCGGCGGCCGCGCTGGCGTTCTGGCCGGCGCCGCCCGCGGCACGCGCGCCCCTGCGGCTGACCGCGCTGATCGCCCTGATCGCCCTCTACGCGATCGCGGTGACGACGAGCGACCCGGGCAGCCCGGTCCTGCTCGGCGCGCTGCTGCTCGCGCTGATCGCGGCCTGGCTGTGGCTGCCGCGGCGCCGCGGGCGCGAGCTGGCGATCGGCGCGACGACGATCCTCGCCGCGGGGCTGCTGGCGCTGCCGCCGGCGCTCGCGCTCGACCGCGACGACGCCTGGTTCGACTACCGCTCGTGGTCGCTGTTCGGCCCGCGCAGCGGCGTCGCGTTCAACTGGGACCACGGCTACGGCCCGCTCGACTGGCCGCGCCAGGGCACGACGCTGCTCAGCGTGCGCTCGGACAGCCCGCAGTACTGGAAGGCACAGGCGCTCGGCGACTTCGACGGCGTGCGCTGGCATCGCTCGCGGACCTACGAGCCGCGCTCGCTCGACTCCGAGCTGCCGTTCGACTCCGGGGAGCCGAACGGCGACGGCCGCTGGGACTACGGCGAGCTGAACCCGCGCTGGACCCAGCGCGCGCGCTTCGAGGTGCGCTCGCTCTCGACCGAGCTGCTGATCGGCGCCGGCCTGCCCTACGACGTCGACGGCGTGACGGCGGCGACGTCCGCCGACGGCACAACCCAGCTGGTCGGCCCGCCGCTCGAGCGCGGCGACAGCTACACGGTCCGCTTCTACCAGCCGAATCCGACGCCGGCGCAGATGGCGGGCGCGCCGACGCGCTACCCCGGGTGGGTCGACCGCTACACGACCGTCACGGTCCCCGAGAGCGGCGCCGACCCGGGCGACACCGAGCCCGTGGTCGTCCCGCCGCGCGGCGACCGCGTCCCCGCCGCCGAGCGCTCGGCCGCCGACGCCCGGCTCGCCAGCTCCCCCTACCGCCGCACCCACGCGCTCGCGCGGCGACTGACCGCCGACAGCACGTCGGTCTACGACGCCGTCACGGCCGTCGAGGGCCATCTGCTCGCCAACTACCGCTACAGCGAGCGGGTGCCGGTGCGGACCTACCCGCTCGACAGCTTCCTGTTCGACGACCGGATCGGCTACTGCCAGCAGTTCTCGGGCGCGATGGCGCTGATGCTGCGGATGGCGGGGATCCCGGCGCGCGTCGCCGCCGGCTTCTCGCCCGGCACCCGCGACGAGGAGCGCGGCACCTACCGCGTGCGCGACCTCGACGCCCACTCCTGGGTCGAGGTCTACTTCGCCGGCATCGGCTGGGTGACCTTCGACCCGACGCCGCGCGCCGCGGAGGACGAGGAGACCGGAGCGACAGCGGCCGCCGGCAGCTCGGCCGCGGGCGTGGTCCGCCAGGGCGGCTCGGAGGCCGACTCGACCCCCGCGCCGGCGCCCGACGGACGGGACCGAGCGGGCGGCGGCGCGGTGGCGAGCGGCCGCGCGGACGGGCCGGCCGGCGGGCCGTCGGCGACGGTCCTGGTCGCGGCCGCGGGTGGCGCCGTGCTCGTCGCGCTGCTCGGCGCGCTCGCGGTCGCGCTTCGCGTCCGGCGCAGCCGCGCGCTCGACCGCGACGGCCTCACGACCGCCGCCACCGCCGAGCTGCGCCGCGCGCTGGAGCGGCTCGGCTGGGACGTCGCCCCCACCGCCACCCTGCTCGTGCTCGAGCGCCGGCTGGCCGCCGGCGCCGGCCCGGCGGCCGCCGCCTACGCCCGCGCGCTGCGCGGCAGCCGCTTCGACGCCGAGGGCGCCGACCCGCCCGGCCCCGAGGCGCGGCGCGCGCTGCGCCGCGACCTCGCCCACCGCGGCGGTCCGCTCGGCCGCCTGCGCGCGCTGCTCGCGCTGCCGCCCGGCGGACCGGTCGGCTGAACGCGGCGGCTAGAGGACCGGCAGGTAGCGGTCCAGCTCCCACTGGCTGACCTGGACCCGGTAGTCCTCCCACTCCTGCCGCTTGATCTCGATGAAGCGGTTGAAGATGTGCTCGCCGAAGGCGCGCAGCACCAGCTCGGACTGGGCGGTCAGCTCGATCGCCTCGCCGAGCGTCTCGGGCAGCTGCTCGATGCCGAGCCGCTTCCGCTCGTCGGGCGACAGGTGGTAGAGGTTCTTCTCCATCGGGTCGGGCAGCTCGTAGCCCTTCTCGATCCCCTCGAGGCCGGCGTGCAGCAGCGCGGCGAAGGTCAGGTAGGGGTTGCAGGCGGGGTCGGGGCAGCGCAGCTCCATCCGCGTCGCCTGCTCCTTGCCGGGGTGGTAGAGCGGCACCCGGACCAGCGCCGAGCGGTTGCGGCGCGACCAGGCGCAGTAGACCGGCGCCTCGTAGCCCGGCACGAGCCGCTTGTAGGAGTTGACCCACTGGGCGAACACCGACGAGACCTCGCGCGCGTGCTTGAGCTGGCCGGCGATGAACGCCTTGCCGACGTCAGACAGGTAGTACTGGTCGTCGGCGTCGAAGAACGCGTTCTGGCCGTTCTTGAACAGCGACTGGTGGGTGTGCATCCCGGAGCCGTTCTCGCCGAACAGGGGCTTCGGCATGAAGGTCGCGTGGAAGCCGTGCTGCATCGCGTACTCCTTGACCGTGATGCGGTAGGTCATGCAGTCGTCGGCCATCTTGAGCGCGTCGGCGTAGCGCATGTCGATCTCGTGCTGGGACGGACCGACCTCGTGGTGGGTGTACTCGACGTGGATGCCGAGCTGCTCGAGCGCGAGCACCGTGTCGCGGCGGACGTCGGAGCCGGCGTCGAGGGTCGTGAGGTCGAAGTAGCCGCCCTCGTCGAGGATCTCCGGCACTCCGTCGGCCGGGCGCGCGCCGCGGAAGTAGAAGTACTCGAGCTCCGGGCCGACGTTGAAGGTGTCGAAGCCCATGTCCTCGGCCCGCTTCAGCGCCCGGCGCAGGACGTGGCGCGGGTCGCCCTCGTAGGGGTCGCGGTTGGGCGTCTGCACGTCGCAGAAGAGCCGCGCGACGCCCTTGTCCTCCGGCCGCCACGGCAGCACCGCGAACGTCGACGGGTCGGGCATGGCGATCATGTCCGACTCCTCGATCGCGTTGAAGCCGGTGATCGACGAGCCGTCGAAGCCCATCCCGCCCTCGAACGCGTCGTCGAGCTCGGCCGCGTTGATCGAGAAGCTCTTGAGCTGACCGAGCACGTCGGTGAACCAGAGGCGGACGAAGCGGATGTCGTGCTCCTCGACGAAGCTCAACACGCCAGCGGCGGTCTTCGGCTCGTCGGCGGCGGTCTTCGGCTTGTCGGCCATGCGGTCCCCTAGCTGTGTCGGCGGCTCAAGGCCGGAAGGGTACCGCTAGCTCTTGTCGGGGCAGTAGTCGTGCGACCACTGCTTGAGCGCGTCGAGTGCCGGCTGGAGCGCCTGGCCCTTCGCGGTCAGCTCGTACTCGACCCGGACGGGCGTCTCGTCGTAGACCTTGCGCGCCACGATCTCCTCGCCCTCGAGCTCCTTGAGCCGCTCGGAGAGCAGCCGGTCGGAGACGTCGGGGACCAGCTGGCGGATCTCGGAGAAGCGCAGCGGGCCGTCCTCGACCAGGACGAGCAGGATCGCGCCGGTCCAGCGACGTCCGATCAGCTCGACGGCGCGGTGGTAGATCGAGCAGCAGGGGTGGCGTCCCGTGGGCGGCGCCGGGGCTACGGACGGCTCGCCGGCCGACTCGGTGACGGTAGGCATCCCCGCGCCCATGGCTCAAATCCTAGACGACCCGGGTCACGCCGCCCGGGCCACCCGTCCTTCCTCGGCCGAGCCGTCGTTGGGGACGTTGCCGGCGCGCGTCACGAGGTTGCCGAAGCTGTCGAGCGCGACGTGGGCCACCGCCTCGAGGATCTGCTCGTCGTCCCAGCCGGCCTCGCGCGCCGCCTCGTGGGCGTGGAGCGGCGGGGAGCCGTCGGTGGTCAGCAGCACCCGCACGTAGCCGAGCAGTGCGGCCTCGCGCTCGTCGCGCGAGTCGAACTCGCGGGCGAGCGCGATCTCGTCCAGCCCGAGACCGGCGTCGCGGGCGGTGCGCTGGAGCGTGGCGAGCGCGTACTCGCTGCTCTGGTGCTCGGCTACGGCGAGCGCGATCCGCTGCTGGGTCTTGAGCGGCAGCGTGCCGTGACGCAGCTCGGAGCGGAAGCGGGCGTAGGCGCGCAGCGTGGCGGGCGAGCCCGCGAGGACGCCGACGATGTTCGAGAGCTGTCCCCCGCCGGCGAGCGCACCCTTCAGGATCGCGACACTGCCCTCGGGAGCCGTCAGCTCGTCGTGGACCTGGAACCTGCTCTCCTTGGTCTTCATCGGCGCTTCTCTTTCTGCCGGTTGCTTACTCCTAGTAAGGAGAAGGTTAGCGCCCGGCAGGCGCCGCGATACGACGTTAGGCGTTCGCGGTGGCGATCGCCATGAAGACGAGGAAGAGCCCGAGCGCGAACGCCCACATGGCGATGCGGTCGGGACGCGCCTGGATCTGCGCCTGCGCGCGCGGCGGGCGGCGACGCGGAGGTACGGGCTGTCCGGTGATGACGACGGTGCGACGCCCGTCGACTCTCTGATCATCGTGCCGCACGGAGCGGACAGCGGTGGTCTGCATCGGCTCTCTTTCGTCGTGCCGGCGGGGTTAGCTGACGGGCTCGCGCTGAAAGAGCTGCGCTACGTCTACTTCGACGATTCGCCCCTGGCCAGTGGCCTGTGGTTCCCCCACGCCCTGGAAGGTCGGGCTTTGGCTGATTGGACGGGCGCATCGTAACAGCGCGTCCGGCGGAAGCGCCGGCGCCGGGCGGTCAGTTGCTGCCGGCGACCTTTGAGACGTACTCGCCCACGTCCTGAGCCTCCTGGCCCTCGAGCAGGCCGGCCGGCATCAGGCCCTGGCCGGTGCCGCCGTTCTCGATCGCGTTGACCACGCGCTCGGGCGAGATCTCGCCGATCTGGTCGAGGCTCGGGCCGGTGATGCCGTGGGCGTTGACCGCCGAAAGGCTGTGGCAGCTCGCGCAGGTCTGGCGAAACAGCTGCTTGCCGCGCTCCTCCGCGTCGGTCATCTCCTGGGTGCGCAGCGAACCTACGCCACCGGCCTCCTGGTCCTTGTTGGCGAGCACCAGGCCCGGCACGACCAACCCGAAGCCGACGTAGATGGCGACGATCGTGACCTGGAAGAGACGGCTACCGCGCGTGAGGTACGCCTCGCGCGCCTCGCTCGGCCCGCCGGAGAAGGCGATGAACAGCACAAGGCCGCCTAGCAGGGCGAACGGCAACAGGAACGCGACCACCTCCATCGGGCAGGACTCTATTCCACCATGCGGCCAAGAGCCAAATCAGCACTTTGGCAGGAACGCGATTTGCCGTCCTGTGGACGGGGGAGTATCGGCCTGCCTAGCCGGCGGTAGGGCCGGAATGGGCGAGGGAAGTCAGGGACGGCCCCGCCCTCCAGGGCGGGGCCTGTCCCGCCCGTCGTGACTAGAGGTGGTCGACCGCGAGGCCGGGCCGCAGCTCTCGTAGCGAGTCGACGATCACCTCTCGGTGGCATACCTCATGATCGCGCTCGAAGCAGAGCAGACAGGCGGTGCCGTCGTCCAAGCTCTCGGCTAGATCGACGAGGGTGCCGTAGGAACCGTTGTGGAGGTGTCGGCGGTAGACCTCCGCGCCGCCCTCGACGTCTCCGGACCAGTAGCGCTCGCGGTTCTCTTTGGGGTTTCCTAGCGGCCTCATGTGCTCGTAGGCAATGCCAACCTCGCCCAGCGAGTTGCCGAGCGCCGTCTTCGATAGACCGCGCTTGCGTGAGAGCGGAAGCTCACGTACGTCTACGAGGCGCGTTACTCCGGCGGCCACGAGCGCGTCGAGCAAGTCGTCGACATTGCGGCCCTCGTAACCAATGGTGCAGAGCGTCAGAGCCACGACGACCACGGTATTCGACGCCCGCTCATCGCAGGCCTCCTGCCGCGGGTCCCGACGAGCGCGTGCATCCCGCCGTCGTCATCAGAAGAGCGACTCCCGTTGCTGGAGCGGTTTGCGCTTGGGATAGACAAGCCCGAGGATCAAGAACGAGCCCGGGTGGCGAAGCATCGACCCAGTGATGAAGCGGACATCCCGCGTCTCGTCGCAGTAGCGCAAGAACTTCTCTCGGACCGCGGTGAGACAGGCCCCTTGGTCGTATCCCTCGTCGTCGCGCAGCCGGCGATAGAAGGCGCCTAGCTCCCAGTCGATGAAGGACTGCTCATGCCCGTCGCAAGATCCGTCGGAGCAGCGGTACTTGAACTTGGCCTTGACCGGGAGCGGCTCGAGAGTGGTGCGCCGCTTGTCGCCTGCACGATCCCCGAAGAGCGATCCCTGCTCGATGATCGCGCGCTGACTCGCCTCGAACTCCCGGGGTGCCGGCGATACCACCAGATCGCCCACGCTCTCGGGCCGAAAGACGCCGAGGGACTGCCGGTCCCTCTTCTGCCGTCGCTGGATCTCGCACATCGACTCGTCTTAACAGGCGAACCCAGCGGTGCGGCTCGGCATGGGTCATGGGAAGCAGATATGCAGGGCACCATGCGCAGCTCATCGTGCCTTCCAGTCCTTCGCGTTGGGCAGCGCCCGGAGAATGCCGAAATCGAACTTCGTGAGTGGGTTGAGACTCGCCCGCAGCGACTGGAGCGCTGTGGCGCGCGCGATCGCGAAGCAGCTCGAAGAGGGCCGCATCGGAGGCGTCGAGGTCGAGGCGCGACCGAGGACGGCCCGTGGGGACGACGGCATCGGCGACCGCGCTGGGAACAGCGGCGCTGGCAGTGGCGAACTCACCTCCGCGCCCTTCGGTCCCGGAGATCACCTTCAGCAAGCGAGCCGGTCCGACTGACGGTTGATAGATCGGCATGGCTGAGGTATTCGGCAACGAGGCCCAGGGCCAAGATGCAGATACGCTATGAGAATGCGTCTTCCGGACCCTGGGAAATCAAATCTAGCGATTCCGCTATATTTGTTGCATGGTTGGGGGCTATATGTCCGTGTCGGAAGCGAGCGCGCGGCTCGGGGTCAACGAGTCAAGGGTGCGGGCGCTGCTCGCGTCCGGGCAACTGGCTGGCGACAAGCTGGGGGGCCGTTGGGTCGTCTCGCAGGAGGGTGTCCAGGCACGACTACAACTTCCCAAGGGTCGCGGCCGGCAGCTGCGGCCGACCAATGCCTGGTCGGCATTGTCTCTGGCGTCGGGCCACGAAGAGCAGCGCGGCGAGCAGCGTGACCGACAGCGAATGCTTCGGCTCCTCGAGGACCGCGGCATTGAAGGACTCCTCCCCCGGCTGCGCGATCGTGCGGCGACACAGCGCTTCTACTGTCACCCAGGCGCGCTGGGCCGACTCGCGGAGGCTGACGTCCTATGCCTGTCGGGAGCCAGCGCCGCCGGGGCACATGGCCTCGGGCTGGTCGCCGGCGAGGAGGTCGACGCCTACGTCCCACAGGATGCCGCGAACACGGTCGCCGAGAAGTTCGGGTTGGAGCTGCGGGATTCGGCGACAAACGTCGTCCTGCGTGTACTCCCTCGTGAGGTGGGAGCGCCGGCCTTTGGCCCCGTCGCGCCGCTTGCCGCCGTTGCGATCGACCTGGCCGAGCAGCCCGAGCCGCGGGCGGCACGCGCTGGTCATGAGGTTCTACGACGCCTCGATCGCGAGCGGCGCTGGCGCGCTCTCGCCTGAGTCGAGCTCTCTCGAGCGGTCCGCCGGTCGATGATCACCGTCGCCCTCGACCCACCGGACCACCAGTCGCGCGCGCTGTGGCAGACGCGCTGTCGCTGATGAACGAACTCGACGGCGACTGGACGCTGGTCGGTGGCCTGATGGTTCAGCTCCTCGCGGTCAGGTAGGGCGTCCCGAGCACGCGGTTGACCGTTGACATCGACATCCTCGCCGACAGCCGCCGACGTCCGAGTTCAACTGAGCGGATCGGCGCGACGCTCACCGAGCTGGGATTCGAAGTGGCCGAGCAGACACGCCTGCGACATCCCGAGACCGCCTTTCGCTTTGAAAGGGCCGGGACGATCGTGGACTCGATCGCCCCCGAGAAGACCGGGCGACGGAAGCCCCCTAAGACCGTCGGCAACTCCCAGACGATCGAGGTGCCCGGTGGGACGCAGGCGCTTGCGCGAACCGAAGCGCTTCTCGTCCGGCTCGACGACGCAGAGAGCACCGTCCGCACGCCGACGCTACTCGGGGCGATTCTGTTGAAGGCGCGAGCGATTCGAAGCAGCCATCGCGATCAGGATCGCGACGACCTCGTCGTGCTGTTCGCCTGCATCGAGGATCCGATAGCGCTGCGCGAGGATCTCAAGAGCACTGAGCGCGGCTGGCTTCGGAGCGCCGAAGAGGCACTTGCGCTCGACGGACCCGATCTGTCGTCGCGCTTCGCCACTGACCAACTCGACCGCGCCCGCACCGCCTACCGACTGCTCGCCGGCCAATAGAAAAGCCCCGCCGGAGCGGGGCTTTTCCTTAGCTGGCTGTAAGCCGGATTCTGTCGTGAGCAACCATCCATCTGCCCGGCGCCCGTCTTGGTTAGAAGGCTGTGGCGCTGGGCGGGCCTCGAGGCCCTGCGACCTACCTGGGACTCGGCGAGCAGCCTGAGCGTCCCTGCTTGGTCTTACACCGGGCGGGGTTTACCTCGACGCGCCGTGTCGCCACGACGCCGGTGCGCTCTTACCGCACCATTTCACCCTTACCGGCGACGGGCGAGCCCGTCGCTTAGGCGGTTTCCTTTCTGTTGCACTGGCCCGCGGGTTTCCCCGGGTCGGGTTTCCCGACCGCCCTGCTCTGTGGTGTCCGGACTTTCCTCGAACGCCGGTTTTCTCTCCGGCGCCCGCGGCTGCTTACCAGCAGATCAATGTTAGGCCGAAACGCGAGCGGCGCAAACGCCCTGGTCGCCCACGACCAGCGGGTCCGAGGCGTCTCAGGAGAGTTCGCTGCCGCAGTCGCGACAGCGGGCGGAGCCCGAGCCGGATCCCTCCATCCGGCCGCGGCATACCGGGCACTCGGCCATCCCGTCGGCGCGGAGGCCCTCCCATACGCTGTCGAGCCGCTGCTCGAGCGTGAGCCTGCCACCACCGACGGGACGGGCCGGATGCCCGGCCAAGCGGCGACGCATCGCGTCGCCGTCCGGACCTCCGCTCAGGGCGGAGCCCTCCCTCCAAGCCTGCGAGAGCCGGTCGGTCACCCACTCCGTAGCGGTCGCGGGAGTCATGCCGGTCCCCCCTCCGCGCTCACGACACCCTCCGCAGTACGCCCACGACCTTGCCGACGACAGCCACCTCCTGGCTGATGATCGGCTCGTAGGCCTCGTTCTCCGCCTGTAGCCGGATGTGGTCGGCCTCCTTGAAGAAGCGCTTGACGGTCGCCTCCGCGTCCTCGCCCACGAGCGCCACGACGATCTCCCCGTCGCGGGCCGTCTCCTGGGCGTGGACGGCGACGTGGTCGCCGTCGTGGATGCCGGCGTCGATCATCGAGTCGCCGGTGACCCGCAGCAGGTAGTCGCCCTGGTCCCCGCCCGCGATCCTCGGCACCTCGACGTACTCCTCGACGTTCTCCTCCGCCAGCACCGGCGAGCCGGCCGCGACCTGGCCGACGAGCGGCAGCCCGGGCCCGCTCGACACAGCCTGCTTGGCGCGGTCGACAAGGAGCTCGATCGCGCGCGGCTTGCTCGGGTCGCGGCGCAGCAGGCCGACCTTCTCGAGGTTCGACAGATGCGCGTGCACGGTCGAGGACGACGTCAAGCCGATCGCCTTGCCGATGTCGCGCACCGTGGGCGGGTAGCCGTGCTTGGCCGAATAGCGCTTGATGAAGTCGAAGATCTCCTGCTGGCGCTTGGTCAGGTTCAGGTCCACGGCCTCAGGCTCCCCTCTGGGCTGGCGAGTTGTCGGTCGATCCGAACATGTGTTCGTACACTTTACCGCCCGGCCGGACGGAATCAACCCCCACCCACACCCCGGCTATACTCACCGCCCCTCAGGCGGCTGTGGCGGAACTGGTAGACGCGCAAGGTTGAGGGCCTTGTGGACAGCAATGTCCGTGGAGGTTCGACTCCTCTCAGCCGCACTTGGAAGAGCCCCGCCCGCGGGGCTCTTCGCGTTTGTGGCTCTCGACAACCACGCGCTGGAGTATCGCCAGCGCACCGCGCCGGCGGGGCATGGACGTGGGCGTCCAGGTGCCCGGCCCGCGCCCTCCCTCCAATTGGGCAGGCCGCGGCGCCGCCCCGCCGGCTCGCACCCTCTTGCGGCAGACTGCGCGGCCATGGGTCGCTCCCCGAACAACGACGCGCTGGTGATGTCCGGTCTGACGGAGGTCGCGCTCGGCGCGCTGAGCGGCTGGCCGTTCTCGCTCGCGGTGTCGGACCCGCAGCGCGCCCGGGCGCTCGGCATCCGTTCGACGCCACGGCTGCGCCAATGGCACCTCGACCTGATCGCCCTCGGCAGCCTGCAAGCGCTCGCCGGAAGCGCGGTGCCCAATCTGCCGCGCAAGGTCGCGTGGCCGCTGATGGTCGGCGCCTGGACGAACGCCAACGCGTTCGCGCCGCTGATCGCGCGGCCCGAGCTGAAGGACCACCCGGTCTACAAGACGACGGTGGTCGCGTCGTTCGTGACGACCAGCTGGGGCTTCACCGGCCTGGCCGCGGTCGCGGCGCGGCGCGCGCTGCGTCGCCGCCGCTCCTAGCGGCGCCCTCCCCGGACGGTCACCCAGGTCAGCGGCGACCGGCCTTCCTCATACGGGTAGGCGTCCTCGCGCGCGACGACCGCGCGGAAGGCGTAGCGCCTGGTCCCGGTGGTGGACGTGAAGCGGTAGCGGTGCCGGAACACGCCCTTGACGTTGGCCCGCGGAGTCGCGAACGTCCGCCACTTCCGTCCGACCTTCGCCTGCAGCGCAACCACCTTGCCGCCGGCTGGGATCGGCTTGCCGAGCAGCCGTCCGGTGAAGCGGACCGTCTGGCCGTTGCGCAGCCTGCGGCGGTCGGCGCTCAGCCGCGCGAGGGCCGGCACCCTGGTCGTGATCTCGGCGGCGGCCGGACGGATCGTGTTCGTGCCGTCGTAGCGGTAGCGGACGGTGCGCGACGGCCCAGGCGGTAGCGCGAACCGGAAACGACCCTGAGCATCGGTCCGTGCCGAGCCGACGGGAGCGAAGGAGCCGCCCGATCGCGCCTGCGCCTCCACGATCACGGCCGTCTCCGCTATCGGCGCGCCCTGGCTGGTGGCCAGCCGGCCGCTGGTGGTGCCGCGCTTGCCGTGTCGGAGCGCGAGGCTCTTGGTGGGCTCGACGGTGCTGCGGCACCTTCGCCGGGTCACCTTCCGCTTCCGCTTGACGTTCGCCTTCGTCTTCCTCTTGGGTGTCGGCTTCGCGCAGCGCTCGACGCGGGTCTCCCCCGACGCCTCGAGCGTCGAGCCGAGCCGCAACGGCATGCCGATCGTGGTCGCCGACCCATCGGCCCACCGGTCGATGACCGCCTCGTTGCCCGCCACGTCCTTGACTACCGCCCGCAGCTCGTAGCGCCCGGCCGGCAAGGCCTGGTCATCTATCCGCGCCGCCAGCACCCCGGCCTCGCGCCTCGTGTCGAGCACCCGGAACCCCTGCTCCCCGACCCTCCGAAACTCGATCCTCCCGTCAGCGACACCAGAGGTCGCGTCCTCCACCTCGACCTCGACCCGCCTCGGATCGCCCGGATCCAGCGCCTTGAACTTCCCCACCGGTCCCGTCCCATCGATCCGAAACACAGCCTCCTTCTGCACCGACCCGTTCCCAGCCGCATCAAAAGCCCGATACGCCAGCGAATGAACCCCATCCCCCCCAATCTCAACCACAGCGCGGTCGCCGCGTACGCGAGTAGTGGGCCCTCCATCTAGCTCGTAGGCGAGATGACCACCGAGCTCGACGGGCTGACCGTCATGAGCAGGCGACATCCCGGAAAGATGAGGCTGATCTTGAGCGGTAAAGGGGAGCGCTATTGGTCTTTGCTGCCATGTGTCCTGCGAGGGCCACCCAGCTTCCAGGAGACCCGGCGGACTTCGGTCCAATCGAATAGTCGCTGTCTGGATCACCTCAGACGCCACCCCAGAGCTAGACACGCTCCGGATCTGGACAACATTGACCCCGTCGGGAAGGTCCCCGAAGTCGTAGCGAGCCGTGAACCGTTCGTAGTCTTGGGCCGCGAACACCTCGACCTGATCATCCGGGATACCACCGTTAATGGTTAACGAGTAGCCAGCTATTCCAGACAGTGGCCATTCCGCGTCGCCTGCTATCCCGATGTCGTAGCTAAAAGGACCACCCGCGTTAGCACCTCCCAACCAAACATCGGGACGATCTAGGACCGGTGCTGGCGGAACCACATCATCGAACCGAAGCATGGCTTGCGGTGACTTCGCGCTTGAGTTCACGTTCCCAGCGGAATCCTCAAGCCAGACCCGCAGCCAGAACCATCCAACATGCGGGAGGGCTATCTCCAGGCTAGACACATCGTCGTCAACAACCTCATGCGTAGTGCAAGGACCCAGAGGAACTGCTGGGCACAGTTCGAAATGCGCCTTAGCAATAGGGGTCTCCTGACCAGGTGGAGTGCTCCACCACACATTGAACTGATTGTCGTGCCGCCACCCCGACCCGCCATCCACGAAGATCGTTGCCGGAGGATCTGGTGGAGTGGCATCAGCGATGGCCGGCGCAGCCGTAGACAGGGATAGCGCGCCGGCCAGTACGCCGACCCCAACAATGCGACTCGCGAACTTCATCAGCGGCATGGCCTGCTCCTTCACTACTAGTTCTCAAACCCAAACTCAGTGGTGGGTTGGGTTGGTTGTGGGGGTGCTGGGGTGGGTTGTGGAGGTGCGGTTGGTTGAGGGGGTGTGGGGTTGGTTGGTTGCGTTGGCTCGGGGTTGGATTGGGCGGGTGTGGGCTTGCGGGGCTTGGGGGTTGGGAGCGTTGGGCGCTCTGAGGGCAAGGGGGCTTGGGACATCGCGGGCGTGATGGGAGTCGAGGGCGATGCGGTCGCTGAGGCACCTGGCTTAGCGGGCTGGGTGATCTCGTGGGTGGCGTAGGCACCGCCGCCGAGCGCGAGGACACCGGTGACGGCAACGAGGGCGGTCCCTGGGCGGGGGCCGCCGGAGATCAGGGCGGGATCGGCGGCGCGGACGTAGAGCGAGGTGGCCTGGGCCTTGGCTGCCTCGACGGCGTTGGAGACCTGGCCCCGAACCTCTGAGGCGACCTCGGCGAGCCGGGCCAGCGAACCGTCGGGCCTGTCGAACGCGAGGACCGGGAGCGGCAGGAGGGCAGCCGCACCGCGCACCGAGCGGCGTACCTCGGCGTATAGGGCCGCGACGTGGGGATCGGAATCGAGCAGGCGCTGCGCCTCCTCGCGCTGACGGCTGCTGGCGATCCCGACGCGGCGCTCGCCGTCGCGCGTCACCTCGACCAGGCAGGCGACGAGCAGGCTGCGGGTGCGTTGCGACCACTGTCCGCTCCGCAGCTCCTCGACCCGCTTGGCGATCGCGACCGCCCCCTCCTCCGCCAGCCGCTTGTACTGGCGCTCGCTGAGGCCTAGCGCCGCCCGGACCTCGCCGGCGGACAGCTGAAGGTCCCAGCGCAGCTTCAGCACGTCGCGCTGACGCTGGTCGAGCGTGTCGAGCAGGTCGCGCGCGATCCGCGCCTGGTCGCGGTCGACGACCTGGTCGTCGACCGGTGGCGCCTCGTCAGTGAGTGCGGTCAGGCGTGGGTCGTCGGGCCCGACCGGAGTGGGAACCCGTCCGCGGCTCAGCACGTGGAGCGCCTCCGCCCCGGTCGTCGCGAGCAGGTACGCCTTCAGCGAGTGGATCTTCTCGCCGCGCTCCCGCTTTGCGAGCACACGGGTCCACGCATCGTGGTAGATCGCCAGCCGCTCGTCCTCGTCGAGCCGCGGGAAGCGCTTGGCCAGCATGGCGAGCACCGTCAGGCGGTGCTGCTCGTACTCGTCCGCGGACGACTTCCCCCCTACCCTCCTCATCGCCGTGGGGATCGGTCGGGAGCGAGTGGCGCTTTAGGCCAACTGGCCAGACATAGACAAAAACGTCTCTCGGCTGTAACGCCCATATGGCATTACAGGGGTCGCTACGCCCGACCTACCCCCCCCTGTTCTAGGCGGAAGACGTAAAGCCACCGGCGCCGGCGGCGACGGGCCCGGAGGGATGGGCACTGTGTCGCCGCCGGTGGGCCGAAGCCCTACTGGGTCTTGCCGGGCCTGCTCACGGGGAGGGTTCGGTCCGTGTCGCGGCCCTAGAGCCAGTACGCCGGTGGATTTTCGGCCCGTCAGACGGGCCGAAACTCATGGCTACGGAGGTACTGACGTCAGCTCCAGCGGAAGCGCCCGACGCACACATCGACGGCGTTACCGCCACGGCGTCGCGCCCTCCACTGTCGACTGATCCCTCCATCTGCCTGTATGCAACATACACACGCAACGACAGCGTGTCTACCTGCCCTCCTCGAACGCTGCCGACGGGTCGTGGACCGGGAACTCGACCTGACCGCTCGGTCCGTCATAGCCGACGGTCCGCAGCGCGGTGCCAGGCGGCACCACCGTGTAATAGGCGTTGCGCTCGATCGCCACGTCGGCCGACGAGCCCGCCGTGCGAACGGTGACCGACTTCACGCCGTCGGGGACGATCCCGTAGATCGCGATGCCGCCCGTCTCGAGCGTCACCGTCGCCGGTGCCGACCTGCCCTTGGCGACGTCGTCGGTCGAGGGGCAGATCAGGTTTGCCCCCTCGCCCACCGTCAGGCTCGCGCAGACGCGACCTCTGGCGGGGATGACGTAGACGGAGTTCGTGGCGTTGCCGATAGCGAGCCGCGAGAGGTCGGGGTTCACGCCGAACGGCGCGTGGGCCGCCATCCTCGCGGCGACCTGCCGCGGCATGCCGTCGGTCGAGGTCCGCTGCTCCTCGAGCAGCCCGACCGCGGCGGCCGCGCCCGAGTCGACGGCCTGTACCCGCTCATGTCCGACGCTGGGCGGATTGCTGTCGTCACCTGCCGCTACCGCGCCCGCCGTTCCGACGGCGAGCAGGAGAACAGTGGCCGTGAGTGCTGAGTATCGCTTGGACATGCGCATCACCAGGCCGAGTCGGCGTAGCCGTTGATCGACTGATTGCTGCCGCTGAGCTGCCGCACCTCGGCGTCGTAGCAGACGCACTGCACGTTCCCGTAGTAGTGGGAGACCCAGCCGAGCGAGCACGAGTCGCCGGCGAGCCAGTTGCCGGTCGACGGCTTGTAGACCCGCTGGCAGATCTCCAGGCTCCCACCCCCCGAGGCGAACCAGCCCTCGACGTAGTCCCAGCTGTTCTGCCCGTCGTAGCTGCCGTTGGCGCGGCCGTCGCACCACTGGCCCGACGGCTTGCTGATGCAGTTGAAGTAGCTGTACGCGGCGCTGGCCTGAGACGGCGCCACCACCCCCGCGACGCAAATCGCGGCCAGCGCGAGCATCGCCAAGCGCGCTCTCGCATGCTTCATTGAAACCCCTCTCGATAGCGAGTCTTAGGGCATCCGGACGGATGCGGGACCACCCTAGTCCCGCCGTCGAGCGGGAGTCAAGGCTTGCGGCTAGGGCGCTATCCGGAAACGATCGCCGGCCTCGGTAACTGCGTAGATCTCGTAGTCCCGGCGAGTCGCTGCGTGGTCCACCCGACCGTCCGCGATTGCGAGAAATGGCTTCACAGACTCGAGTCTGCCTGACCTCGGTGCCCAGGCCGGCCCCAACTTCGCTCTGGCGTTTCCCTCCCGGCCCGATGCCTCAACTTCCACGACATCAGGGCGTGCGAAACCCATGAGCAAGACTTCATCGCCATCGCCCACGACTCCTACGAACAGACCGCCGCGCCTCTCGATCGAGTCGGCTAGCAAGGAGTCCGCCACGCATTTCACCTCGCCCGGCCCGCCGGGCTCAGCGCCCGTGACCGCCGCACAAATCCGCCCATCCTCAGCGACATACGACGTGCTGACGAAACGCCGACCGTCGCGCGTCGAGATCTCCACCGTGGCGCTCCCCGCCGCGGGATCGGGCTGCAGGCCTCCGCCCGGCCGGTTCTGCTCGTAGATGCCGAGCAGGCGGTCGACGGCGGGCACGCCGGTCGTACCGGTCACGAGCGCCGAAGCGCCGGCACCCGCGACGCCGAGCGCGAGCAGCGAGGCGACCGCCACCGAAACCGTCCGGCGGCGACGGGCTCGCGGCCGGCGCGTGGGGCACGCCGCCCCCGTGCGAGCGCGGGCCAGCAGCTCGTGCCGCGAGGCTTCGAGCGCCGCCGTCAACTCCGGCGGCAGCTCGGCAAGGTCGTAGTCGACCCCCTCGACCGGGATCTCAGAGGCGCTCAGGTAGTAGCCGGAGCCGGCAGCCGCCCGATCCTCGCCACCGAAGGCCCGGCGCACGCGCACCGCGAGCAGCTTCCAGCGCACCCAGACGGCGGCCCAGAGGGCGGCAAGCACCGTTCGCGGCGCGCTCACTCCTCCTCCCCTCCCATCCGCTCGCGCAGCCGCCCGAGGCCGCGCTTGACGCGCTGGCGGATCGCCGCCTCGCTCGCGTCCTCGCGAACGGCGATCTCCGAGTAGTCGCGCTCCTCGAGCACACGCGCGACGACGGCGCGACGCTCGGCGGGCGGCAGGTCCTGGACATCGTCGACGAGTCCGGGCAGCGCCGCGTCGATCCGCGCCTCCGCGCGCTCCCAGTCCTCGTCGCTGTAGCCGTGGACCGCGACCCCGAGCCGCCGGCGCGCCGACTCCTCGGACGACTGGCGCCGGTAGCTCGCGAGCAGCGTGATCTTGGCGATCCCGAACAGCCAGCCGCGCGCGTCGCCCTTCGCCGGGTCGAAGCGCGCGACCGACTCGAACGCGATCGCGAAGATCTCCGAGGTCACGTCGAGCGCGACGTCGCGGTTGCCGGTCTGGCGCCAGACGTAGGCGAGGATCGCCTCGCCGTGGCGGACGTAGAAGACGTCGAAGGCGGGCGGGACCGACGGCGTCAGCGCGAGCAGCTCGGCGTCGCCCCGGCGCTCGAGCCGGCGCGCTAGCTGTCCGGGGTCCGGAGCCATCTGGCGGCCATCATCTCGCGCGCGCGGCGACGGCGGCGCGATCCGCTCCAGCACGAGCGCGCCGGGCATCGCGAAGCGCCCGATGCCGCGCGCTCCCTCGCCAGAACTGGACCCCCTCAGCATGCCTATGCGCGGCATGCGCCCACCCTCCTGATCGCGTTGAACTACTCACTGCTTGGTGTAATCCCCTGTCCCTGTGACACGGGGAGCCTAATTGGAGAGCTTCCCGGAGGGAAGCTGCGCTTTCAGCTCAGTCCGCGGACCAGCTCGGCGGGGTCCTTGCCGAGCGCGTGGGCGAGCGAGACGAGCGTCGAAAGGCGCGGCTCGCGCTCCGCCGCCTCGAGTCGATACACCTGGCTGCCGCTGATGCCCGCTCGCTGGCCGAGCTCGTGCTGGGTCAGCCCCAGCGTCCTGCGGTGGCTGCGCAACCGGCGGGCGAAGCTGTGGGTGGAAGGGGTCATGTCGCGTCTTGTAAGCCTGTATGCGACTTGTGACATATCGCACACTAACTGTGTGATAGGCCCCGTTGAACGACGGCCTGACACCGTCGACGACGGGCGTGGCAAGAGCGACTCCGACAGCCTCACGATCACCGCCGGCAACACGCCGCCCGAACCGCCGCTGGTGGAGCGGCCCGCCAGCTACACGCTCGTCCCGCGACCAGGATCGACGGCGCCAGCTCGCTGCGCCTGCGGGCGCGCTAGATCTTGAGCAGGACGATCACGTTCAAGACGAACAGGATGGAGAAGAAGACCGTCCAGCGGGTCAGGTTGCGCTCGACGAGCGAACCGCCGCCGAGCGGGCCCGCACCGGTACCGACGCCGAACGCGCCCGAAAGGCCAGCGTCCTTGCCCGAGTGCATCAGTACGAGGCCGATGACGACCACGGCAAGAACGACCTGTACAGCGCTGAGAATCGCCTCCATCGCTCAGGCAGACTAGCGGAGGACGCGCTCAGGCCACGGGCGCATTGCCCGGCCCGGCCTCGAGGCGGTCGATCCGCTCGAGGATCTCGATCGCCTCGGCGCGCAGCTGGCGATCGACGGCGCGGTGGTCCTCCTTCGACAGCTTGCCCATCTCGAAGTCGAGCTGGGCGTCGCGAATCTCGCGGTACTTCGCCTCCTTGGCCGCCTCCAGCTCCTCGTGCGACGCCGACTCGCCGCGGTCGTCCCCCACGCCCAGGACCAGCGGCCGCAGCACGACGGCGGCGACCAGAGCCAGCAGGAGGATCACGGCGATCGCGAACTCCACGACTCAGGCCTTGGAGAGCTCTTTGCCGAGCTTGGCTGCGTAGATCGAGGTGACGCGCCGCATCCGCGCCTCCGGGGACGGCCAGATCGCGATCAGCGCGCCGAGGATCATCAGCGCGCCTCCGATCCAGATCCACGACACCAGCGGGGAGTCGATCGCGCGGAAGTTGGCGGGCGGCGCCTGCTCGCGGTAGCGCTCGACGATCGCGGCGATCGCGATCGCCTGGACGTCGCTGCTGGATTGCGCGAACGTCTCGTTGGCCTCGCGGATCGCCGGCTCGAGCTCGGCGACGTCGGGACGGACCGCCGTCCAGAGGTCGCGCCGCAGCCCCCAGCGGACGTCGACCTCGCTCGTCGCCTCGCCCTCGAAGAAGCGGCCGATCGGGCCCGCCTCCATGTTCTGCGACGGGTAGAAGTTGCGCGACGGGCGCAGGACGTGGACCTCGTCGCCGCGCTTGGCGCGCAGCACGGCGCCGAAGACGATCGGCGCGCCGGTTCCCGAGGTGTCGCGGCCGACTTCGGCCGTCGGGCGGACGTAGGTGATGTCGTAGCCGCCCGCCTTGAACGACTCGCCCGGCGACAGCCGCGCGTCGACCTGGTGGTCGAACGCCGACGATGCCGCGACGCCGAGGAACAGCACCGCGATCCCGGCGTGGACGAGGTAGCCGCCGTAGCGGCGCCGGTTGCGCGCGATCAGCTGGCCGAGCGCACGCGGCCACGGGTCGCCGGTGATCGTCCGCCGAGCCGCCGTCCCGCGCGCCAGCTCCTGGACGACGACCGCCAGCACGAGCGCGACGAGGCAGAACATCGTCAGCGCCAGCGGGCTGTCGGCCGAGTCGGTGAAGGCGAGCAGGGCGACCAGGGTCACCGCCATCACGGCCAGCGGCAGCCGGAACGACCGCACCAGTCCGGAGCGGCTGGCCCGCCGCCACGGGACGATCGGGCCGATCGCGGCGAGCGCGACCAGGACCAGCGCCAGCGGGGTCGTGACGCGGTTGAACCACGGCGGCCCGACGGTCGCCTCCTCACCCGACAGCGCCTCGGAGATCAGCGGGAAGAAGGTTCCCCAGAAGATGACCACGCAGAGCGCGACCAGCACCAGGTTGTTGAGCAGGAAGAACGCCTCGCGCGACATCAGCGAGTCGAGCTTCGCCTCGCTGCGCAGGTCGTCGAGGCGCGACACGATCAGCGCCGTCGAGCCGAGGATCGCGACCGCGATGAAGATCAGGAACTGCGTGCCGATCGTCGACGCGCCGAAGGCGTGGATCGAGTCCAGGATCCCCGAGCGGACGAGGAAGGTGCCCATCAGCGCGAGCACGAACGTCGTGCAGATCAGCGAGACGTTCCAGACCTTCAGCATCCCGCGCTTCTCCTGGACCATGATCGAGTGGATGAACGCGGTGCCGATCAGCCACGGCATCAGCGACGCGTTCTCGACCGGGTCCCAGGCCCAGTAGCCGCCCCAGCCGAGCTCGGCGTAGGACCAGAGCGCGCCGAGCATGATCCCGGCGCCGAGGAACGTCCAGGCGATCAGCGCGAAGCGGCGCGTCGCGCGGATCCAGTCGGCGCCGGTCTGGCGGACGATCAGCGCGCCGATCGCGAACGCGAACGGGATCGAGAAGCCGACGTAGCCGGTGTAGAGCATCGGCGGGTGGATCATCATCGCCGGGTGGCGCAGCAGCGGGTTGAGGCCGGCGCCCTCGATCGGCGGGTTCGCCAGCGTCGTGAACGGGTTCTCCCACGCGACCATCAGCAGCAGGAAGAAGCCGGCGATCGTCGCGAGCACGGCCGTCGCCCACGGCGCGATGTCGCGCAGCGAGCGCCTGGTCGCGAACAGCACCGCGCTCGAGAACAGCGACATCAGCAGCGCCCAGAGCAGCAGCGACCCGTCCTGGGTCGCCCACATCGCGGTGAACTTGTAGAAGGTCGGCGTGTCGGTCGATGAGCCCTCGGCGACCAGCTGGTACGAGAAGTCCGAGCGCAGGAAGGCCGACTGCAGGACGACCGTCGCGGTGACCAGCAGGGCGGCGACGCAGTAGATCGCGCGGCGGCCCGAGACGACCGCGGCGCGGCTGCCGCCGCGCGCGCCGTAGACCGACGCGACCGCGGCGTAGACGGCGGTCAGCAGGCCGACGAGGAGGCAGGCGGAACCGAGTCCCGCCACGTCAGGCGCTCTGCTCGTCCTTGGTGAACTTCGAGGGGCACTTGGTGATCAGCGAGTCGTGCTCGGCGACGAAGGTGCCCCGCTTCAGCTCCCCCGAGACGATCACCTCGCGCCCCTCGCGGAACGGGTCCGGCACGACGCCGGAGTAGGTGACCGGCAACGACTCGCGGCCGTCGCGATCGCGGATCCGGAAGGTCAGCGAGTCGCCGTCCTTGTCGACCGAGTCCTTGACGACCTTCCCGGTCAGCTCGTAGGAGCGGCCGGCCTCGGCCGACGCGATCAGGTCGGATGGCTCCTTGGCCTGAGTCGACGCGCTGAAGCTCGTGTAGACGAGGGCGCCGGCCAGGAGGACGGCGGCGGTCAGAGCGACGAACAGGCGCAGCTTTCGCTTTCGCCGTGGATCCATCGTCAGGGATTATGCCTAGCATGCCCGCCGATGGCCGCCCCGGGACCCAAGCCACAACCATCGGGCTCCCGGCGGGTTAGTTCAGCGATGCGCCAATCGACCCTGACGGCGATCGCGGCCGTCGCCGCGTGGGCAGCGCTGCCCTCCGCGGCTACGGCGGCGATGCCCGTCTCCTCCGCTGCCGGCCCGCCGCGAGCGATCGAGCTGCGCTCCGGCTGGGAGGTGCGCGACCTCGTCACGCCGCCGACGCCCGCGCAGCCGGCGCCGCCGCCGGAGGGCGGGCCGACCGACGCCGGCGCGACCGCGGCGCGAGCCCCGGCTCGGGCCGCCCAGGCCGGCGGCGACTGGCGCCCGGCGACCGTCCCGTCGGCGTTCGAGGGCGGCGTCGCCCGCGCGGCGGAGTTCGGCGGGACGCTGAAGCTCTACCGGCTGCGCTTCACCGCGCCGAACGTCAAGGACTTCACCTGGGCGTTCCAGTTCGAGCAGGTCCGGCGGCGGGCGACGGTGTCGCTCAACGGCCGGCGGATCGGACTCAGCATCGACCCCTACACCCCGTTCCGAGTGCCGGCGCGCGGACTCGTCCCAGGCAAGGTCAACACGCTCGAGGTGCTGGTCGACAGCCGCAAGGACCCGCGCCTGCCGGAGGGCTGGTGGAACTGGGGAGGGATCGTGCGGCCGGTGAAGATGGTCCCCGTCGGGCGAGCGAACATCGCCGACTTCGCGCTGCTGCCGACGGTCGACTGCGACGGACCGGCGACCGACTGCACGTCGTCGCTGCTGATCGACGGCGTGCTCGACAAGCTGCCGCGCACCAAGGCGCGGACGAAGGTCGTCGGCGGGCGGCGCGTCGCGCTGCCGGCGCCGCGGCCGGCGCTGACGATTCGGCTGAAGTCGCCGACCGGCAAGACCTGGACGCGCAAGGTCTGGCTGCGCGGCTCGACCGACGGCCGGCGGCGCCAGAAGATCCAGATCGCCGGACCGACGCCGCGGCTGTGGGCGCCTGAGAACCCCCAGCTCTACGACGCGCGCGTCGCGCTGACCTTCGACGGCCGCACTGTGCAGGTCGAGAAGCGGCGGATCGGCTTCCGCTCGATCGAGGTCCGCGACGGGATCCTGCTGCTCAACAACCGGCCGATCAACCTGCGCGGGGCGTCGCTGCACGAGGACGCCCCCGGTCGCGGCGCGGCGCTCAACGGCCACGACATGGACACCGCGGTGCGCGAGCTGAAGGAGGCTCGGCGCGAACATGACGCGCTCGCACTACGTGCTCAGCGAGGGGATGCTCAACCGCTTCGACGAGGCGGGGATCCTCGTCTACAACCAGGCCCCGGTCTGGCAGCGCGACCACGGCGCGAACCTGCTGCGCACCCCGCTCGACCGCTCGCGCGCGGTCGCGCAGGTCGAGCGGACGGTGCTCGCCGCGCGCGGCCACGCTTCGGTGATCGTCCACTCGGTCGGCAACGAGCTGACCTTCACGCCCGACCGTCGGCCGGCGTCGCGGCGCTTCATGCTCGACGCCGCCGAGGCGGCGCGCGACCTCGACCCGCTGGTGCCGATCGCGCTCGACATCAAGACGCGGCCCTGGCTGCCGCGCCAGCGCACCTACGAGGCGTTCGACCTGATCGGCATCAACCAGTACTTCGGCTGGTATCCGTGGGTCGAGGACTTCAACACGCTCGAGCCGTTCCTGAACCTGATGCGCGGCTACTACCCGAAGCAAGCGCTGGTGATGACCGAGTTCGGCGCCGAGGGGCGGCCCGACATGGCCGACGGGCCGATCGACGTCAAGGGCAGCTATGCCTTCCAGACCAACCACGTGGCGCGGACGATCGACCTCGTCGACCGGCTGCCGTTCATGTCCGGCGCCGTCCACTGGACGCTGCGCGAGTTCGAGATCTTCGCCGGCTGGCGCGGCGGCGCGGACGGCCACGGGATCCCCGAGCGCGACATCCGCCACCACAAGGGCGTGCTCACCTACGACGGCGGCCGCAAGCCCGCCTGGCAGGCCCTGCACGAACGTTTCGCGCGCACTCCGCTGTACCGGTAGCCCGCCCCGGCAACCGCAACTTTCCCTGGGGGCCCGTGTGTACCCTTCGACAGCGTTGAACCTCGCCCCACCCTCTTCTCCGGGGCTACACGACCGAAGGGACGCATGAGGAACTCGAACACCCTCCGCACGCTTTTCTGCGCGCTGCTTGCCCTGGCGGCCGTACTGGCCGCGCCGACCGTCGCCAGCGCCGGATCGGGCCAGCTGTCGATGATGCAGGACGACGCCGAGATGTTCGGCGAGCGCACGGGAGAGGACCCGGCAGCCGCGATGAAGGAGATGAAGGAAGCCTCGGCGTCGACGTGCTGCGCACCAACGTCCTCTTCTACCGGATCTACGAGGACTTCACCGACCGCGTGCGGCCGGCCGGCTTCGACCCGAGCAACCCCAACTCGCCGCAGTACACGCGCTGGGGACCGACCGACAACATCGTCCGGCTCGCGAAGGCGAACGGGATCAAGCTGCTGTTCACGATCAGCGGCCCCGGCCCGCACTGGGCGTCTGACGACCCCGGCAAGTGCCGCGGCAAGCGGCTCTGCCCGTGGAGGCCGAACGCCAAGGTCTTCGGCCAGTTCGCCGAGGCGGTCGCCAAGCGCTACCGCGGCCAGGTCGACTGGTACTCGATCTACAACGAGCCGAACATCGGCGCGTCCGGCGGCGGCACCGGCTGGCTGATGCCGCAGACGTCGCAGCGCAAGGCCGGCAAGGTCTACGACGCGGGCGTGATGTACCGCAAGCTGTGGCAGGCCGGCTACAAGGCGATCGCCAAGCACGACCCCGCGCGTCGCGGCCGCGTGCTGTTCGGCGAGATGGCGGCGATCAACGAGCCGCTGCCGAAGTTCTACGCGGCGCTCTGCCTCGACCCGAGCGGCAAGCCGTTCAAGGGCGCGCTGCGCAAGGCGCACGACTGCGGCAAGGTCTCGCGGCTGCCGATCGGCGGCTGGGCGATCCACCCCTACAACCAGGGCGGGTTCGGGCCCCCGAACCGCAAGACCACCAGCAAGACCGCGCTGCCGCAGCAGTACATCCCGCGGCTGCACCGCCTGATGAAGCAGGCGGCCTCGCGCGGTCGCGTGCCGGGCGGCAAGGGGATCTACGTCACCGAGTTCGGCTACCAGACCAACCCGCCCGACCGGATCTCGACGATCACGCCGAAGAGGCACGCGCAGTACATCAACGAGACCGACCGCCTCTTCTTCGGCGACTCGCGGATCAAGACCGTGTCGCAGTACCAGCTGGTCGACGTCAACGACGTCAGCCAGTACAACAGCGGCCTGCGCTTCGCCGGCGGCACCAAGAAGAAGAAGGCGTCCTACGACGCCTACCGGCTGCCGATCGTGGTGACCAAGAGGTCGGCGAGCTCGGTCGAGGTCTACGGCCAGGTGCGGCCGGCGCGCCAGGCACGCCTGGCGAACGTCTTCGCCGCCCCCGAGCTGCAGTTCGCCCCGCGCGGCAAGGGCTTCGCCACGATCAAGCGGCCGGGCCTGAACAGGGTCGGCATCTTCCGGCTCAACGTCAGCCGTAGCGGCGCGGCGGCCGGGCGCTGGCGGATCAAGTGGCAGAACGGACTGCTCGGCGAGGTGTCGTACAGCCGCGTCGCCACCGCCGGCAAGCCGCTGCGCTACTACCAGGACTAGTAACGAACCCAGGCGACCACGGCGGGGGCTACGCTCCCCCGCCGTGAGCGCCGACGCGGCAACAGCAAGCGGCCGGGGCGACGCCTCGGCCGTTCGGCGGCTCGACTCCGGCGCCGCCGCGCGGTGGGCGCTGCTGGCCGGGATCGTCGCGCTCGGCGTGGTCGTGCGGCTGGCCGGCATCGGCGACCGGCTGAGCGACGCCGAGGGCTACTCGTGGCTGGTCGCCTCGGCGCCGGACGCGGGCACGTTCTTCGAGCGGCTGGCGGCCTACGAGAACACGCCGCCGCTCTTCTACGCGCTGCTGGCGCCGCTGCCACACGGCGACGAGGCGTGGCTGCGACTGCCGGCGCTGCTGCCCGCGCTCGCCTGCATCCCGGTCGCCTACTGCCTGGTGCGGCCGCTGCTCGGCACGCGGGTCGGGCTGCTGACCGCGCTGGCGGTCGCCGTCGCGCCGTTCCACGTCTCCTACTCGAACTACTCCCGCGGCTTCATGCTGGCGGCCCTGGGACTGCTGCTGGCGGCCTGGGCGGTCGCGCGGCTGGCCGAGGGGCGGCGTGCGCGCTGGTGGTGGCTCTACCTCGCCGGGGCGACCCTCGCGCTCCAGTCGGAGTACGACGCGCTGCTGTTCCTGGCTCCGCTGCTGGCGCTGCCTGCGTTGTGGCGGCGGTTCGGCTGGAAGCGGGTCGTGGTGGTGGGCGCGCTGCCGCTCGTCACCCTGCTGCCGCTGGCCGGCGAGATGCTGCGCGGGCTCGACCAGCTAGACGTGACGAAGCTGACGCCGCCCTCGGCCCCCCTCTCCCCCGCGAGCCTGCGCGACAGCCTGGTGTCGCTGTTCACGGGGACGCACGGACTGGCGGGGTCGGCTGGTCTGCGGGCGTTGCAGTTGTTGCTGCTGCTCGGGGCGCTGGCGGCGTCGGCGGCGCTGCTGTGGCGGCGGCCGGGACTCGCGGACTCCCGCCGCCGGATCGCGTTCTGGCTGCTGGCGGTCGCGCCGGCGGCGGCCGTGGTGTTGCACGCCGTCGCGTCGATCCCCGGGCCGGAGATCTTCGACTCGCGCTACCTGGTCGGCCTGATCCCGTTCGCGTGCGCGCTGCTGGCGGCGGGGATCGACGCGCTGCCGTGGCGGTGGGCGATGCCGGCGGCGGCCGCCTGCCTGCTGGCGCTGGCGGTCGCGGTGTTCGTACAGCGCTACGACCGCGAGCTGCATCCCGACGTCGCGCCGGCGGCCGAGCTGGTGCGCGCGTCGGGTGTTGGGACGGTGCTGACCAACAGCCCGGTCGTCGCCTTCTACCTGGAGGAGACGAGCGTCGGCGACGGCATCGACGCGGAGGTCCGGCTCGACCGCCCGTTCGGCCTCGGCAACGAGGAGTCCACGTGCGTCCCCCCTGCCTGTCCGCGCCCGCTCGCCGTCGTCGAGGACGCCCGGCTGCCGGGCGGGGTCCGGGCCGGACCCGGAGCGGTCACGCCGGTCGGCCCGATCGCCGTCCGCATCGTCCCCTGACGGGTCAGACGGTCGGGTAGCGGGTGGGGTCGGGGTCGATGATGTTGTCGATGCCGCCGAGGCTCCTGCATGTAGACGGCGTAACCGACGTCCATGGCCGCGAAGGCGATCACGGCGGCGATGGCGAGCCTGGGGCGGCTGTTGAGGACCCAGGCGGCGGCGACGACGATCACGGGCGCGGCGAGGAAGACGATCCGGCCCCAGTCGAGGGCGAACAGCATGCCGGCGCAGCAGACGGCGACGAGGACCAGGCCGCGGCGGGCGTACGGGAGGTCGCGCAGCGCGAACGGGGCGGCGAGCCAGAGCGGTCCGAAGGCGAGCGCGAGGCGACGGAGGATGCGCAGCGGCTGCTCGGCCGCCTTCTCGAGCACCTCGCGGCGGCCGCCGAGCAGCGACTCGCCGTAGCCGAGCACCTTGTCGGAGTGGACGGCCGGGACCGACAGCCGCAGCGCCGTGTAGGCGACGACCGCCGGGGCCGCGGCCGCCGCCGTGCGCAGCGCGGCGCGCGGGTCCCACCAGCGCTCGGCCCAGATCGCGTAGGCGAACGGGATCAGGAAGAGCGCCGCCTCGCGCACGAAGCAGCCGACGAGCACGACCGCGCCGAAGACGACCGGCCGGCGGTCGACGATCGCCAGCGCGCCGGCGAACATCACCAGCACCGACTCCGGGTCGACGTTGCGCCCCTCGCGCAGCGAGGCGACGAGCAGCGTCGGCGACAGCGCCAGGCAGATCGCAAGCCCGGCGGCGAGCGGGCGGCGGATCTCGAACCGCCGCATCAGCACGTAGGCGAGCGCGGCGATTCCCGCCGTCGAGAGCCAGGCGAGCAGGCTGAAGCCGAAGTCGTTGCTGAACGGCAGGACGTGGACCAGCGTCGGGACGGCGACGCGGTGGGCGAACGGGAAGGTGTGCGGGTCGAACGGCTCCCGGGCCATCAGCTCGTAGATCAGCTCGTCGTTGCGCGGCTGCGGGGAGTCGCGCACGTAGGCGTCGAGCAGGAGCAGCAGCGGCAGCGCGACCGCCATCACAGCGCCCGCCTCGGCCCAGACCGAGCGCGGCGTCTCGAGCCAGCGCCGGACGCGGCCCGGCTGCCCGGTGGCGGCAGAGCCGCCCACGCTCACTCGCGGTATTCGATCGGCTGCCCGGGCGCGGCGACGCGGCTGCGCAGCCGCTCGCCGGCGGCGTCCGTCCAGCTGGCGCGGTAGCGCGCCCCGACGGCGGCCTTGCCGCGCAGCGTGAAGCGGTAGTAGCCGGCGGCGTTGGTCGTCGGCCGCCCGACCGTCGCGCCCGTGCGCGCGTTGGCCACGGTCACGCGCACCCGGCCGGTCGCCGGCCGCACCTGGCCCCAGACCTCGACCCGGTCGGCGGCGAGCTTGGTGGCCACGAGCGGCATCCGGTAGGCGTCGTAGGACGGCTTGTGGCGACCGCTGGCGAAGCGCAGGCCGGTGTTGAACTCACCCGGGTCGCCGACGTCGAACAGCTCGTACTGAGCCACCGCGCGCACGCGCGGATCGGCGAAGAAGAGCCGGTCTGCCTCGTTGATCGCCGCCGCCTGGCGGCCGAGCGAGAGCGCGTCGCCGAACGGGTTCGGTGGGCTCGACTGGAAGCCGAACTCGGTCATGTAGATGCCGCGCCCGCGTGGGATGCGGCCCTGCTGGGCGGCACGGTCGAGCACCGTATGGGCGCGCGAGACATAGCCCATCGGCAGCGAGTCCTTGGTGAAGCTGCGCGTGAAGACCGAGCCGATCGCGAAGTTGTTGTACGGGTGCAGCGCGAGCCCGGCGATCGGCAGCCGCGCGACCTTGCCGGCGCAGCCCTGCAGGACGCGCAGGCGGCCCTTGAACGGCTTGCCCTCCTCGTCGAGGCAGAGCGCGGCGTAGAGCGTGTCCATCGGCGAGCTGATCGCCGCGGTCTCGCCGAACAGGACCTTGGTGCGGCTCGGCGGGTCGTACTTGGCGATCGCCTTCCACCCCGCGATCCACAGCTCGCGGTAGCGCTTCGCCCCCAGGTCGACGATCCCGTGGCGGGTGCGCTGCAGCTGCGGCCAGATGTAATGCTCGAGGTTCGGCTCGTTCCACAGCGACCAGAGCGCGACCTGGCGCCCGTAGGGGCCGCGCGAGGTGGCGCCGTAGCGCTGGACGGCGGCCTTGACGAACTGCGCGAAGAGGTCGATGCGCGGCTTCCACATGCACGACTGGCTGAGGTGCGAGTAGCCGCCGATCCGGTGCGGGCAGCGCGCCGGCTCCTCCGACGCCCAGTAGGGGATCGCCGGCGAGAGCACGATGTAGAGCTTCAGCCCGTTGCGCTTGGCGCGCTCGACGAGCGCGTCGAAGAGCTGCCAGCGGTAGCCGGGGTCGTCGGCGTCGCCGGGGTCGAATCCCGCGGGCCGGGTGCGCGAGTCCTGGCCCGGCGAGACGGCGTGCCAGCTGAGGAAGACGCGGATCGCGTCGGCGCCGAGCAGCTTCGCCTCGGCGACCGCCGCGTCGGGGTCGTGCTTGCCGTAGACGAAGGTCGCGTCGTCCTGGATGATCGAGATCTGGTTCGGCGCCGCCGACGCGGCGGCCGGCAGCAGCAGGCAGGCGGCGAGCGCCGCGAGCGCGAGCAGCGGCGCGCGGCGGCGCCGGGCGGTTGTCGGGACTGGCGTCGAGGTCACGGGAGGGCCTGGCCGGAAGACTACGATCCGGCGCCGCTGTCAGCGTCGATGGATGGCGGGTCGGCCGACGGCTTGCCGCCGATCGCGTTGACGAGCGTCGTCTGGAACGCCTCGATCCACTTGTTGCGCTCGGTCGCGCGGCGCAGCTTGCGGCTGTCCGGCTTGTAGCGCCGCTTCGCCCAGCGCGACTTCGGCTTCGCCAGCCGGATCGCGCCGACGATCCCGACGAACGGGATGAAGGCGCCGAGCACCGCCGTCAGCAGCTTCCCCTTCGACACCGAGACCAACGCCAGCGCGACGTTCGAGGCGACCAGCCCCACGATCACCAGCACCGAGCCCTGGTTGTCGGTGTCGAACGGCGCGATCCCGACGACCAGCAGCCAGCCGACCATCACCGCGAGGAAGACGGCGTCGACCGACGAGCGGCCCTCCTCGCTCCAGTAGACGTCCTCGAGGTGCAGCCAGAGCGCGAACTCGTCGAGCGTGAGGCCGCAGCCGACCCCGAAGCCGACCGCGAGTATCTCCAGCCACGGGCTGTCGGGCTGGAACGAGAAGGACAGGAAGCCCGTCAGCATGATCGTGAGGATTCCCCACACCAAGTGGTGGATGTGCAGGCCGCTGGACGTCTCGACGTTGCCCGGCCACCACTTGACCTGCATCCGGATCAGCCGGGTGCTGGTGCGGATGAACAGGAAACCGCCGATCAGGCCCGCGAGGACCAGGAAGCCCGCTCGCTGGCCGGGCCGGCCGAGGAACTCCTGGGTCAGCTCGACGTTCGCGTCAGCCAGGGGCAGCAGTGCGTCGGCGAACGCCATCACGGCGAGGATTCAACAGGCTTGTGCGGCTAGACTGTCTCACCACACGCGGATGTAGCTCAGTTGGTAGAGCGCGAGCTTCCCAAGCTCGAGGTCGCGGGTTCGACCCCCGTCGTCCGCTTCTCGCCGATGAAGCGCCTCTCTCCCTTTGCCGTCCTCGCCATCGTCGGCGTCGTCGCCCTCGTCGGGCTGCTCGCCTACGGGCTGGTCGCGAGCGAGCCCGACCACGGGATGGACGATGCGCTGGCGCGCGGCGAGACGGTCGCGGCGCCGGGGTTCGAGCTAGCCAGCCTCTCGGGCGACGGCCGGCAGACGCTCGACGAGTACCGCGGCAAGGTCGTCGTGCTCAACGCCTGGGCGTCGTGGTGCAAGCCCTGCCGCGAAGAGTCGCCGCTGCTCCAGCGCTGGCACGAGCGGCTGGAGCGCGACGGGGCCGGCACCGTCCTCGGCATCAACGCGCTCGACGTCGACAGCGACGCGCGCGCCTTCGTGCGCGACTTCGGCCTGACCTACCCGATGCTGCGCGACCCGGAGGGCGAGTCGCTCGTCGACTACGGCGTGATCGGCTACCCGGAGACGTTCGTGATCGACCCGCGCGGCCGGATCGTCGCGCTCAAGCGCGGCGTCGTCGACGACGCATGGATGCGCGAGCACGTCGGACCGCTGCTGGAGCGGTCGTGAGCCGCGCGGCCCGCGGCCTGCTGCTCGCGCTGATCGCCGTCGCGGCGCTCGCGCTGCCCGCCGCCGTCTCCGCCGCCGAGTGCCCGCGCACGTCGCTCGGCGCCGTCGAGGCAGAGGTGATGTGCCCGGTCTGCGGCACCCCGCTCGGGCTCGCCGCCGAGGCGCCGCAGGCCGACCGCCAGCGGGCGCTGATCCAGCGGCTCGTCGACCGCTGCCGGTCGAAGGAGGAGATCAAGGAGGTGCTCGTCGCCCAGTACGGGCCCGGCGTGCTGGCGCTGCCCGAGCCCGAGGGCTTCAACCTCAGCGCCTACCTCGTGCCGGCGATCGGGCTGCTGCTGGCCGCGCTGGGGATCGGCTTCGCCGCCCGCCGCTGGCGCCGCCGCGGAGGGGACGCCGCGCCGCCCGGCGCCGCCGAGCCCGCACCCGACTCCGCCGCCGAGCGGCGCCTCACCGCCGACCTCGAGCGCTACGAGCTGTGATCGGCGCCGACGCCGTCGACACGACCGTCGTGGCGGCCTTCGCCGTCGGCTTCGTCTCGTTCATCTCGCCGTGCGTGCTGCCACTGGTCCCCGGCTACCTGTCGACGATCTCCGGCGTCTCGTTCGCCGACATCGAGGCCGGCAAGTCGCGCCGCGAGGTGCTCTGGCCGGCGCTGATCTTCTGCCTCTCGTTCTCGCTGATGTTCATCGCGCTCGGGATGACCGCCACCGGCCTCGGCCAGACCCTGCAGGAGCACCGCCAGCTGCTGCGCGAGATCTCCGGCGTCGTGCTGATGCTGCTCGGCGCCTTCTTCGTCGCGACCCTGTTCGTCAGCCGGCTGAACCGCCAGTGGCGGCCCGAGGCGCTGCTCGCCCACGCCGGCACCGGCGGCCCGATCGTCGCGGGGCTCGCGTTCGCGATCGCCTGGCTGCCCTGCACGGGGCCGACGCTCGGCGCCGTGCTGACCGCCGCCTCGAACGAGTCGACCGTCGGCCACGGCGGCGTCCTGCTCGCCTTCTACGCGCTCGGCCTCGCCGTCCCGTTCATCCTCAGCGCGCTCGCCTTCTCGCGCGTCTCCGGCTTCTTCCGCTTCTTCCGCGACCACTACGCCGCGATCACCCTGATCTCCGGCGCGATCCTGATCGCGATGGGCTACCTGCTCTTCACCAACGAGCTGACGCGACTGAACGCCGAGGCCTTGAACCTGATGGACGACCTCGGGATCAACATCTTCTCGGACCTCTAGGGCCCGGCTTGCTAGCGACTCTTGGCCGCCTGCGTAGAGGGCTTCGGCGGCATGGCGGCACCAGCTCGAGTCGCGCCGCCAGACCTCCTGTTACCGATCGCGCTGGTCACATGGACGCCGCCTGAGCTGACCTGCGAGCTCGCCTTCTCGATTACTGCCCTACGTGCCTGTGCATCTGCCATCGTGCCTCCCCTCTCGCGTTCATAGCTGCACCGTAGCTTCGTCTTCGTCTCGGACAGACGCCAACCCGACGTGATCGAAGAAGTGACTGAGGGCCAAGACCTCTCTGATCTGGTACTCGCGGGGGTGCGGCCGGAACTGGGGAAGTCCCGCATCAGCGATGACCGGCACAGCCTCAGCCTTGAGGAACTCCTGCTTGTGCCCGCTCGCGTCCTTGCGTCCCAGCAAGCCGAGCTGCTCGCGTCCAGCGGCGTCGAAGAACTCGAGATAGCGTCGTGGCGCGACTCCCACGAAGGGTTCGAACGCGACCTTGCGGGAGTCGACCTGAGACTGGGCGATAGTCGCGGAATCGGCGTGGAGTTGCTCAGCACGACTCTTCGTGTAGGGCTCGATGAATACGACTCTGACGATGCCTGCGCCGATGAGATGACGAGCGCAGTTATGGCAGGGGAAGGTCGTGGTGTGCAAGGTGGCTCCACCCACCGCTACGCCACGCGAGGCAGCGTTGAGTAAGGCGTTCATCTCGGCGTGTACAGCACGGCCGAACTCCGTCAGATCTTTCAGGCCACCGGTCCTCAGTTCCGCCGGGAGCACCTCGCGAAGCCGCGCTCGAAGGAGTTCCAGCCCCACGTCCGGCATCGACTCGTCCAACTCGTCGGCAAGCTCGCCTATTCGCCTGTCGATGCGGACCGCAAGCTGTTGCGCCAGGGCGTCGAACTGCTCCCGGTTGGTATCGACCTCCCGGATCTCGAAGTCGCGGTTCCCGTAGCCATCCTCCTCCCAGTGCGATCCCCCCGACGCTTTGGGCACCTCATTGGTACCAACGGCGATCACCGATCCCTCTGGCGTGGTGATCGCCGCTCCGACCTGTCGGCCGAACTCCGCCGATCGCAATGCCGCACCGGCAGCCAGGAACTGGCCGTGCTCGTCGCGGGTCGGGGTTCTGAAGGGGGAGCCGAAGAGGATTTCCATCATCCGTTCGATGTCTTCCCGAGCAACGTCCCGATCCCAACCGCGGATGAAGAAATCCGCTCGGTGGAACGTTCCGCGGACATCTTGACCGCCGGAGCGCTCCTCCTTCTGATCGCGCTCGATCAGGTCGTCGGGCTGGTGGACCCAGCGAGATCTGTCCTCCGTACCGCGAGACGTCGCGATCCGAGCGGCCAGGTGAGCGAGTCGCTTGTCCTTGGGGCTGTAGGCCGCGACGACGATCAATCTCGACCCGTAGACGGCTCTCAGCGTTTCCAACTCGTCGGGTGTCTTGAGTGAGCGCAGAACAAACGCGTGCCGTTCCGAGCGCTGAGGACGCGACTGGTCCGTGGCCGCCGAGTGGAGCTGTTCCCGCGTCGCGGCGATATCGCTGATCGCGTGTAGAGCTAGGGCGTCGCTGCGATCCCAGGCGTCTCGAAGTCGATCTCCAGCCGTCATCGCGTCCCAGACACGCTCGTCGAACTTCTTGTCACGAAAGTTCGCGCCAGCCTCCTCGGCCAAGTATTCGCTCAAGCGCAGGGGCTGCACTTTGTAGGCGTACTGATCGAACTCGAGCGTGACCTCCTCTTCGATCATGTCGAGGTCCGTTCCAATCGCGGCCACAAGGGCAACGACAAGCTCTGTCTCAGCCACCCGGGCGCCCGCGCCAATCGATCCGTCCATGAACCCTCCCTCTTGACCTCGCTTCGATCGAGCGAAGCTACGCGACTCTACATCTCGTCTGGCGCCTCGACCCCGAGCAGGTCGAGCGAGCGGGCGATGGTGCGGCGGGTGAGCTCGCAGAGGGCGAGGCGGAGGTCCTCGTCGCCGCCCTCCTCGGCGGCGCCGATGACCTTGCAGTCGCGGTAGAAGGCGGAGAAGGACTGGGCGACCTCGGTGACGTAGACGGCGATCCGGTGCGGCGCGCGGCGGTCGGCGGCGACGCGCACCTCCTCGGGCAGCTCGAGCAGCTTCTTGACGAGGTCGCGCGCGCTGGGATGGAGCGTCTCGGGGCTGGCGGCGAGGTCGCCGGCGACGGCGGCTTCGACCTGGCCGGCGGCCGCGCGGCGCAGGATGCTGGCGATCCGCGCGTGCGCGTACTGGACGTAGTAGACCGGGTTGTCCTGGCTGTGCTTGCGCGCCAGGTCGAGGTCGAAGTCGAGCGTCGTGTCGTGGCAGCGCAGCGAGCAGGAACCAGCGCGTCGGCGTCGATGCCGATGTCGTCGACCAGCTCGTCGAGCGTGACGAACTCGCCGCCGCGCTTGGACATCTGGGCGCGCTCGCCGTCCTCGATCAGGTTGACGAGCTGCATCGATCACCAGCTCGAGCCGCGCCGGATCGTCGCCGAGCGCCTGCCAGGCAGCCTTCATGCGCGCGATGTAGCCGTGGTGGTCGGCGCCGAGCACGTCGATCGCGTGGTCGTAGCCGCGCGCGCGCTTGTCCTCGTGGTAGGCGATGTCGGCCGCGAAGTAGGTCGGCTCGCCGTTCGAGCGCAGCAGCACGCGGTCCTTGTCGTCGCCGAGAGCGGTGGTGCGCAGCCAGATCGCGCCGTCGCTCTCGTAGATGTGCCCGCGCTCGCGCAGCCGCTCGATCGCCGCGTCGACGGCGCCGCCCTCGTGCAGCTCGCGCTCGCTGGAGAAGCGGTCGATGTGGACGCGGAAGCGCTCCAGCGTCGCCTTGACGGCCTCGACCATGATCGCCACGCCGCGCTTGGCCAGCTCGTCGTCGTCCAGCTCGGCGGCGCCGTCGATCCGGGCGGCGACGTCGGTGACGTACTCGCCCTGGTAGCCGTCCTCGGGCGGCTCCGCGCCGAGCGCCCGCGCGACGGATCGACGCCGCGAAGCGCTGGACCTGGCCGCCGTAGTCGTTGACGTAGTACTCGCGGTCGACGTCGCTGCCCGACAGCTCGAGCACGCGCGCCAGCGAGTCGCCGTAGGCCGCGTGGCGGCCGGCGGCGACGGTGATCGGGCCGGTCGGGTTGGCGCTGACGAACTCGAGGTTGACGCGCTCGGGAGACTCGGCGACGGTGCGGCCGAAGTCGTCGCCGTCGGCGAGCGCGGCGCCGGCGGCGCGCTTGAGCCAGCCGTCGGCCAGGAAGACGTTGAGGAAGCCCGGCCCCGCCACCTCGACGCGCTCGACCGCGTCGCCGAGCTGGGCTCCGAGCGCCTCGCCGAGACGCTCCGCGACCTGGCGCGGCGGCTGCTTCAGCGCCCCCGCCAACATCATCGCCGCGTTCGTCGAGTAGTCGCCGAAGTCGGCCTGCGGCGGCCGCTCCAGAGTCGGCGCCTTCGCCGGCCTCCCGCCGAGCGACTCGGCGGCCGCGATCACCGCGTCGGAGAGGTCCTTGACTGGGTCGGCCATCGGGCGTCGCAGCCTACGGCCTACGCGGATGCTGCGCGTACGACTGTCAAGGGCTTCCGCGCTCTGGACGGTGCCGCTCAGTAGTGGTAGGGCTCGCCGGCGAGGATCTTGTGGCCGCGGTAGAGCTGCTCCAGCAGCACGACCCGGGCGAGCTGGTGCGGCAGGGTCATCTGGCCGAGCGAGAGCTTCATGTCGACGCCCTCGAGGTCGAGGCCGCGCGGGCCGCCGATGACGAAGCAGAGGTTCATGCCGGACTGGCGGCGGTCCTCGAGGAAGCGGCTGAAGCCCTCCGAGTCGTAGGTCTTGCCGCCCGCGGCGAGCAGGACGGTGAAGACGCGGTCGGGAATCCGGCGCGATACGTCCTCGTCGGCGCGGACCTCGATCAGCTCCAGGCGGGCGTGCCCGGCGAGCAGCTTCTGGTAGTGCTGCACGTCGTCGACGTAGGGGGGCCGCAGCCGCCCGACCGCCAGGACGAGAATCCTCATCGAGCCTTCACCGGGCTGCGATACTAGGGACATGCCAGAGTCCGACGGAGAGCGCCACTTCGACATCCACGCCGATCCGGAGGTGATGGCGGGCCACTACGCGAACTTCGCGAACGTCAGCCACTCGGACTACGAGTTCACGATCACCTTCGCGCGCGTCGACCACGAGATCGAGGAGGAGTCCGTCCCCGGGCGTCGTCGTCTCGCGGATCAACCTCTCGCCGCGCTTCATGCGCGAGCTGATCGACGCGATGGAAGACAACTTCTCCAAGTGGCACACCCGCGAGGGCATCAAGAACCTCCCGGAGGCTCCGGACAGGTAGCCGCGCCGGTCACCCTCCCCAGCCGGGCAGGGGCGGGTCGACGATCGGGACGGGACGGGTGACGAACGCGATGCCGCCGAGCTGGGCGGCTGCGACGTCGGCGAGCAGGGCGTCGTCGGTCCAGAGCGAGACGACCACCTTGGGACCGGCCACCGGCGGGTCGCGATGGAGGTCGAGCAGCTCGAGGCGGTCGCCAGAGACGGGCTCGCCGAGCCGCTCGACGTCGCCGCCGATCGCCAGCACGCGCAGCGACGAGCGCGGCCCGTCGCGCAGGACGCGGGTGGCGGTCACCGGCGAGTGCCAGGAGCCGGCGCGGTCGATGAAGCGCTCCTCGTCCGGCACCACGACGTCGCGGTAGTAGTTGCTGGCGTAGGAGCGATGCTCGGCCTCGAACGAGGCGTACCAGGTCTCCGCGCACGTCAGGTAGGGGATCCGCTCCAGCCAGCCCGGCAGCGGCCGGTTCTGGACGTAGCCGAGCAGCTCCGGCAGCCCCGGAGCGACCTTGCGGTGCTCGTGGTGCCAGTAGGCGCTCAGCTCGTCGAGCGGCCGGCCGGCGACCGGCGGGCCGACGTAGAGACGATGCTGGAGGACGTCCACGGCGGGCGCGACGGCCCCGCTCACGACGCGCCCTCCTGGCGCTCGGGCTTGACCGCTCCGTAGCGCTTCCAGTGGCGCTCCGGGATGTCCGCCGGGTCCTTGTACCAGTACCAGGTGCAGGGGTCGGTGGTCGTAGTCCTCGGGCGGGTCGGACGGGTAGAGCGGGATAGCCGCTCCACTGGATCGGCAGCGACTCGTTCATGAACGCGCAGTGCGTGCAGTAGAGCGGGAAGTCCTTGCGGCCGTAGGACCAGTCGTGGGCCTCCGTCGGTGCGGCCGTAGCCGTTGCGCTCGTAGCAGGCCGCGGCGGACCAGCCGCTGGCCGGAGCCGCACGGGTTCATCGTGAAGGTGACCTTCTCGTCGTCCTCGGAGATCTCGAACGCGCCGGGGCTGCGAGCCGACGCCGCTGGTCGAGTGGGCGCGCCAGGTCGCGGCGAGCAGCTCGACGACCTTGCGCCGGTCGAGCGACTGGATCGCGTCGTTGTGGCGCTTCCAGCCCTTCTCGTTCTGCTCCGTCCACGCCTCCGCGACGCCCTCGTCGCCGAGCCGGTCCTGGATGAACGAGATCAGCCCGAGCGTCGCCTCGGCCATCAGGTCGTGGAGCATCCGCCACTCGTGCTTCATCTCGTCGCAGAGCTGCCTGGCGCGGTCGAGGTCGCCGGCGTCGATCGCCTCGATCGCCCGGTCCATCGTCGGCCGCGAGAGCTGCTCCAGCTCGGCCGGGTCGAACCACTGCTGCTCGGTGCTCATCGCTGTTCCCTCGCTGTCGGGGCTATGCGTCTTCGAAGGTAGCCGGGCGCCGCTCGCGGAACGCGTCGACGCCCTCGTCGAACTGGTCCGAGGAGAACAGCGCGCGCAGGCGGTCGTGGACCAGCTCGACGGCCTCGCCCTCCGGCATCTGCGCCGTGTCCTCGACGACCGCCTCGATGCCGCGCACGGCGTGCGGCGAGTTCGCCGCGATCCGGGCGGCCAGCCGCTGGGCGAGCGCCGGCCCCTCGCCGGGGGCGGCCAGCTCGTCGACGAGGCCGAGCTCGAGCGCGCGCCGCGCGCTGACGAGGTCGCCGGTCAGCAGCATCCGCAGCGCCGGGCCGCGGCCGATCAGGCGCGGCAGCCGGATCGCGCCGCCGGCGCCGGGGATCAGACCGATCCGCGCCTCGGGCAGCCCGATCCGCGTGCCCTCCTCGGCGACCCGGATCGAGCAGGCGAGCGCCAGCTCGAGACCGCCACCGACGGTGTGGCCGTTGAGGCAGGCGATCGTCGGCATCGGCAGCGCGCGCGCCGCCTGGGTGAGGTCGAGCAGCTCGTGGTTGAAGGCGATCCGCTGCTCGTGCGACTGGGAGCGCAGCTCGTCGACGTCGGCGCCGACGATGAACGACTCGCCGGTTCCGGGACCGGTCAGCACGACGCAGCGGACGTCGCGGCGCGGCGCCAGCTCGGCGAACGCGGCGGCCAGCTCGGCGGTCGCGGCGCGGGTGAACGACGGCACGCGTCCTTCGAGGGAGAGGACGATCGTGGCGACGCCGGCGGCGTCGACCTCGGTCGAGACGTTGGACATCAGCGCTTCCCTCCAGTCGTGGCGGCCGCGGGAGCGTCGTCGCTCCAGCGGCGGAGCTCGTTGCGGGCGATGCTGCGCTTGTGGACCTCGTCGGCGCCGTCGAGGATGCGGAGGCCGCGCCCCTCGCGCCACATCGCCGCGAGCGGCGCGTCGTCGGTGACGCCGAGCGCGCCGTGGACCTGGATCGCGCGGTCGAGCACCTGCTGGTGGACGTTGGCGGCCGCGACCTTGGCCATCGAGATCGCGATCCGCGCCGCGGGGCTCCCCTCGGCGTCCATCTGGGCGGTGGCGGCCCGGACGAGCAGCCGCGCCTGGTCGACCTCGATCCGCGAGGTAGCGACGAAGTCCTGGACGAACTGCTTGTCGGCGAGCGGCTCGCCGAACGCGACGCGGGCGCTCGCGCGGCGGCACATCAGCTCGATCGCCCGCTCGGCGGCGCCGATCGAGCGCAGCGCGTGGTGGATGCGACCCGGCCCGAGCCGGTGCTGGGCGACGGCGAACCCCTCGCCCTCCCCGCCGAGCAGCGCGTCGGCCGGCACGCGGCAGCCGTGGAAGCGGACCTCGGCGTGGCCGGGGCCGGCCGCGTGGCCCATCACCGGGACCGAGCGCACCAGCTCGAAGCCGTCGGTGTCGATCGGCATCAGCAGGATGCTCGCGCGGCGGTGCGGCGCCGCGTCGGGGTCGGTGACGCACATGACGATCACCAGGCCGGCGCCGGTCGCGCCGGTGGTGAACCACTTGTGGCCGTCGAGGACGTAGTCGTCGCCGTCACGGACGGCGCGCGTCTGGATCAGCGTCGGGTCGGAGCCGGCGACGTCGGGCTCGGTCATCGCGAAGCAGCTGCGGACGTCCTCGGTCAGCAGCGGCCTGGCCCAGCGCTCGATCTGGGCGTCGGTGCCGTGCTGGAGCAGGATCTCGGTGTTGCCGGTGTCCGGCGGCGCGCAGTTGAAGATCGCCGGGGCGACCGGGCTGCGGCCCATCTCCTCGCACAGCGGCGCGTACTCGGAATGGGTCAGGCCGGCGCCGCCGTGGGCGACGTCGTGGAGGAAGAGGTTGAAGAGGCCGGCCGCGCGGGCACGGCCGCGCAGCTCGACGAACGCCGCCGGGTAGGCGACGCCGGGCGCGACCTCGCGGTCGAGCGCGGCGACCAGCTCGGCCTCGCGCGGGTAGACGTGCTCGCCCATGAAGGCGCGCAGCCGCTCCAACAGCTCGGAGGCGCGCTCGGTGATCGGCAGCGTCGTCGGCGCCAGGCCGCTCATGCGAGCGCTCCCGGCTTCAGCATCACCTTGATCGACGACGGCCCGGCGGCGGTCTCGAACGCCTCGCCGGCGCGGTCGAGGCCGAAGCGGTGGCTGATCAGCGCCTCGGTGTCGATGTCGCCGCCGGCGAGCATCGCGAGGCCGTCGGCGATCGCCGAGCCGAACAGGCCGACGACGCGGATGTCCTTCATCAGGATCAGGTCGGTGGCGACCGGCGCCTGCTGCTCGGGGCTGCCGACGAGCCCGACGGTGCCCTTGCTGCGCACGAACTCGAGCGCCTGGTTGAAGGTCGGCGGCGCGGCGGCGGCGTCGACGACGACGTCGGCCATCCCGGTGCGGCCGAACGCGTAGCGGCTCTCCCCCACCTCGGCGGCGACCGCCTCGAAGAGGTCGGGCCGCGTCGCGTCGACGACCGCGTCGGCGCCGACGGCGCGCGCCAGCTCGGCGCGCTCGGGCGAGACCTCGGTGACGGTGACGTGGACGTCGGCGATCGCCTTGAACGCCTGCAGGATCAGGTTGCCGATCATCCCGGCGCCGATCACCACGACGTGGTCGCCGTCCTTGGGCTTGAGCCGGTACGCGGCGTAGATCGCGGTGCCGAGCGGCTCGGCCATCGCCGCGACCTCGTCGGACAGCGCGTCGGGGATCTCGAACAGGTTCGTCCCGAGCGCGGCGTCCTCGATCAGGACGTAGTCGGCCATCGCGCCGGGCTTGCCGTAGCCGGTGTAGCCCGAGAACAGCTCCGGGCAGAGGCGCGGCTGGCCGTGCTCGCACCAGTAGCACTCGCCGCAGTAGCTGACCGAGAAGCCGGTGTAGCGCCGGCCGAGCGCGGCGCCCTCGGCGTCGTCGCCCACCGCGACCGCGGTGCCGGAGAACTCGTGGCCCATGATCCGGCCGGGCGTCGCGTCGTACATGCCCTTGCGGTAGACGTGCAGGTCGGAGCCGCAGATGCCGGTGGCGCCGACCTTCAGCAACACGTCGCGCGGGCCGGGGCGCGGGACGTCGACCTGCTCGGTCCGGACGTCGCCGGGGGCGTGGTAGACGGCTGCCTGCATGCGGTCGGGGATCGCGGTCATGCTCTCTCTCCTGTGACGTGGGCGTGCGCCAGCTCCGCGACCGCGGGCACGCCGTCGAGCAGGGTGGCGAAGAAGGGGTCGTCGTCGGTCCCGTCGCGGAAGCGGCGGTAGCTGCCCTCGAGCAGGATCGCCAGCTTCCACAGCGCGAGCGCCTGGTACCAGTGGAGCGCCGAGACGTCGAGGCCGGTGGCGGCCGCGTAGCGCTCGACGAGCGTCGCGCTGCCGGGGAAGCCCGGGCTGGCGGTCACGCGCGAGAGCCCGAGCAGGCTCTCGGGGTCGCCCTCGCCGAGCCAGGTCGCGGCCAGGAAGCCGAGGTCGGCGAGCGGGTCGCCGACGGTCGCCATCTCCCAGTCGAGGATCGCCGCGAGCCGGGGCGGCCCGTCGGGGGCGAAGACCACGTTGTCGAGCTTGTAGTCGCCGTGGACGATCGTCAGCCGCTGGGTCGCCGGGAGCTGCTCGGTCAGCCAGCGGCCGACGGCGTCGATCGCCGGGACCTCGCGCACCTTGTTGCGCTCCCACTGCGAGTGCCAGAGCGCCACCTGGCGGGCGAGATAGGTGTCCGCCGAGCCGCGCAGCGGCAGGTCGAGGCCGCGCCAGTCGGCGGCGTGGAGGGCGACGAGGCCGTCGATCAGCTCGTCGGCGATGGTCGCGTTCGCGCCCTCGCCGCGCAGCGGCTCCGGGACCACGTCGCGGATCACGTGGCCGTCCACGCGCTCCATCACGTAGAACGGCTCGCCGATCACGCCCGGGTCGTCGCAGCTCAGCACGATCCGCGGCACCGGAACGTCGGAGCCGGCGAGACCCGAGATGAAGGCGCACTCGCGCAGCACGTCGTGGGCGCGCGGCGGGTAGGGCGGTCGCGGCGGGCGGCGCAGCACCCACTCGTCGTCGTCGCGACGGACGAGGAAGGTGACGTTGGAGTGGCCCTCCCCCCACCGCTCGACCTCGACCGGCCCGCCGCCGGGCAGGAAGTCGGCCAGCCGGCTGCGCACGATCAGCGGCGGGTGGAGCAGCCGGCCGGCGTCGGCCGGCGTCTCGACGACGTCGACCAGCGACTCGGAGGCGGGCTCCGCGGAGGTGTCGTGGAATTCGGTCGTCACGTTCGCGCGGCGAGCCGGGCTCACCCGTAGAGCAGGCGCTCGGGGTCGGTGAACAGGCCGTGCAGCTCGTTCTGGAAGCGGCCGGCGACCTCGCCGTCGACGACGCGGTGGTCGACGGTGACGCTGGTGAACATCACCGTGCCGACGACGATCTCGCCATCGCGGACGACCGGGCGCTCGATCATCGCGCCGATGCCGAGCATCGCCGCCTGGCCCGGGGTCAGGATCGGCGTGCCGAAGTGCGACCCGAACGTGCCGAAGTTGGTGATCGTGAAGCTGCCGCCCGACATCTCGTCGCCGGTCAGCTTGCGGTCGCGGGCGCGGCCGATCAGCTCCTCGAGCCGCTCGTTGACCTGGCGCAGCCCGAGGTCCTGGACGTCGCGCAGGACCGGGACGATCAGCCCGTCGGGCACCGACACGACCGTGCCGATGTCGATCGAGCGGTAGCTGCGCAGGCGGTCGCCCTCGATGCTGGCGTTCAGCTCCGGGACGGCCTCCAGCGCCATCGCGGCGGCCTTCGTGAACAGGGCGGTGAACGACAGGCGGAAGCCGAGCGTGTCGGCCTTGGCGACCGCGTCGCGGCGCAGCTGGACGAGCGCGCTGACGTCCTGCTCGCGCACGTCGGTCATCTGCGCGGTGCCCTGCATGCTGAGCAGCATCCGGTCGGCGATCGTGCGCCGCATCGGGGTCAGCGGGACGTCGTCGTAGCGGGCGGCGGGGTCGTCGGGAGCGGCCGCGGACGGCGCGGACGGTGCGGGCGCCTGGGCCGCCGGCGCGGGGCGCGCGGCAAGCGCGGCCTCGACGTCGCGGCGGCGGATCGCTCCGCGCTGGCCGGAGCCGGCGACGGTCGCGATGTCGACGCCGTTGGCGGCGGCGATCCGGCGGGCGAGCGGGCTGGCGAGCAGCTTGCCGCCGGCGGCCTGGGCGGGCGGCGCGGCGGCAGGCACGGCGGGCGCGGGAGCCGAGGCGGGAGCCGCCGGAGCGGCGGCGGTCGGGGCGCCGCCGTCGACCAGCTGGCGGTACTCCTCGACGGTCTCGGCGAGCAGCGCGAGGCGCTCCCCGACCGCGTACTCGCGGCCGATCTCGCCGACGAGGTGGATCAGCCCGCCGCCGGGCGACTCGACGTCGCTGATGACCTTCTCGGTCTCGACGCTGGCGATCGGCGTCCCGGCGGCGATCTCGGCGCCCTCGGCGACGAGCCACTCGTCGAGCCGGGCGCTCGTCATCTCGACGCCGAGCTTCGGCATGTTGACGTCGGCGATCACGCGCCCACCAGCTCTCGCAGCTCGTTCGCGACCCGTTCGGCGGTCGGGAAGAGGTGGTCCTCGGAGTCGCCGATCGGGATCGGGCTGAACGCGCCGCCGATCCGCTTGACCGGGGCGTCGAGCTCGTAGAGGCAGGCGTCGGCGATCTGGGCCGCGATCTCGGCGCCGAAGCCGCCGCGGGTCGGCGCCTCGTGGACGATCACGGCGTTGCCGGTCTTCGCGACCGACTCGAAGATCGCCTCGCTGTCGAGCGGCAGCAGCGTGCGCGGGTCGATCACCTCGGCGTCGATGCCCTCGGCGGCGACGATCTCGGCCGCCTCGACGGCGACGCCGGCCATCCGTCCCCAGGCGACGACGGTGACGTGCTCGCCGGGCCGGCGGACCTGCGCCTTGCCGAACGGGACGACGTGGTCGCCGGCCGGGACGACGCCCTTGAGGCCGAACAGCGCCTTCGGCTCGACGAACAGGACGGGGTTGTCGTCGCGGATCGCGGCCTTCAGCAGCCCCTTCGCGTCGGCCGGGGTCGACGGGTAGGCGACCTTCAGGCCCGGGACGTGGGCGAACCACGCCTCGAGGCTCTGCGAGTGGTGCGCGCCGGCGCGGAAGCCGCCGCCGCCGAGCGTCCGCAGGACCAGCGGGACGGTCAGCTGGCCGCCGGAGAGGTAGCGCTGCTTGGCGGCCTGGTTGAGGAGCGCGTCGGCGGTCAGCGCGAGGAAGTCCATGAACATGATCTCCAGCACCGGGCGGGTGCCCGAGATCGCCGCGCCGACCGCGAGGTCGGCGATCCCCTCCTCGCTGATCGGCGTGTCGCGCACGCGGTCGGCGCCGTACTTCTCGAACAGCCCGCGGGTCAGCCCGAAGGTGCCGCCGCTGGCGCCGATGTCCTGGCCGAGCATCCAGACGGTCTCGTCGCGCTCGAACTCCTCGTCGAGCGCGTGGGTGATCGCCCAGCGCATCGTGATCGGCTTGTCGGTGGTGGTCGCCTGGTCGCTCATCGCACATCGTCTCCCGCGTACACGTCGCCGATCACGTCGTCGGGGGTCGGCAGCGGCGCCGCCAGCCCCTCGCGCATCGCGGCGGCCACCGCGCCGCCGACCTCCGCCTCCAGCTCGGCCAGCTCGGCCTCCGCCGCGCGGCCGTCGGCGATCAGCCGCGCCCGGTAGGTGACGACAGGGTCGCGCTCGCGCCACTGCTCGACCTCCGCGCTGTCGCGGTACTCCTGCGGGTCGCCCTCGTAGTGGCCGCGCAGCCGGTAGGTCTTGGCCTCGATCAGCGTCGGACCGCCGCCGGAGCGGGCGCGCTCGACGGCCGCCGCGACGACCGGCAGGACCGCGTCGGGGTCGTTGCCGTCGACGATCTCGGACGGGATGCCGTAGCCGGCGGCACGGTCGGAGACGTGCTCCGCGGCCATCTGGTCGACGATCGGCGAGAACTCCGCGTAGAGGTTGTTCTCGCAGACGAAGACGATCGGCAGCTTCCAGATCGCGGCGAGGTTGATGCCCTCGTGGACCGCGCCGCGGTTGGCGGTGCCCTCGCCGAAGCTGTTGAGGACGACCTCGCCCTGGCCGCGCAGCTTCGCGGAGTAGGCGACGCCGGAGGCGATCGGGACCGAGGCGCCGAGCACGCCGCTCATGCCGTAGACGCGCAGCGCCGGGTGGACCATGTGGCCGTCGCCGCCGCGGCCGCGGCTCTGCGCCGTCGCCCGGCCCATCATCTCCGCCGCGACCTCGCCCGGGGTCATCCCCTTCGCGAACAGCGAGACGCGCGAGCGGTGGTACGGGATCAGGTGGTCGGACTCGCCGAGGCAGTGGGCGTAGGTCGCGCCGGTGCCCTCGTGGCCGATGCAGGAGTGGAACCAGCCCGCGAGCTTGCCCGCGGCGAAGATCGCGCCGAGCTGCTCCTCGAACTCGCGCGCGGTGACCATCAGGCGGTACATCGCGAGCGCCTGGTCGGCGGGCACGGCGGGCTTGCGCTTGCGCGGCGCTCGCTTGGGCTTGGGCTTGGCTGGAGCGGTCATCGCAGCAGGGTCCTTCCGATCAGGTCGCGCTGGATCTCGTTGGTGCCGCCGCCGATCTGCATCAGCTTGGCGTCGCGCATGTAGCGCTCGACTGGGTACTCCTTCGTGTAGCCGTAGCCGCCGAAGATCTGGACGGCCTCCTCGGTCGCGAACATCGCGACGTCGGCGCCGAGCACCTTGGCCGACGAGGCGAGCAGCCGGACGTCGCCGACGTCGCCCTGCTCGGCGAGCGCGGCGGCGCGGTAGCTCAGCGCGCGGGCCGCCTCGGTGCGGGCGTAGATGTCGGCGAGCTTGGCGCGGATCAGCTGGAAGTCGCCGATCGGGCGGCCGAACTGGCGCCGCTCGCGAGCGTGGCCGACCGCGGCGTCGAGCGCGCCTTGGGCGATTCCGACGCCCTGGGCGCCGAGCAGGATCCGCTCGCTGTTGAGTCCGCTCATGAGCACGCGCAGGCCGCCGTCGGCCGCGCCGATCAGGTCCTCGTCGGGGACGAAGACCTTGTCGAGCACCAGCTCGCCGGTCGGCGAGCCGCGCCAGCCCATCTTCTCCAGCTTGTTGGTGCGCTCGAAGCCGGCCGCCCTGGCGTCGACGACGAACAGGCCGAGCTGGCGGCCGTCGACCGGGCCGGTCTTCGCGTAGACGAGCGCGAGGTCGCAGACCGGGCCGTTGGTGATGAAGGTCTTGGTGCCCGTCAGCAGCCAGCCGCCGTCGACCCGCTCGGCGCGCGTGCGCATGCTGAGCGCGTCGGAGCCGGCCTCGGGCTCGGTGATCGCCAGGCAGGCGATCTTCGACCCGTCGCAGAGCGACGGCAGGTAGCGGCGCCGCTGGTCCTCGGTCCCGTTGCGGACGAGGCTGTCGACGACCATGTCGGCCTGGTGCAGCAGCGTCGCCGAGGTCGACATGCAGACCGCCGCCAGCTCCTCGCCGACGATGCACATCTCGGTCAGCCCGAGGCCGGCGCCGCCGAGCTCCTCGGGCGCGGTGATCCCGAGCAGCCCCAGCTCCGCGCCGCGCTGCCACGCCTCGCGCGGGAAGCGCTCGTCGCGGTCGATCTCGTAGGCGAGCGGCGCGACCTCCTCGCGGGCGAAGGCGCGCACCATCGCCTGGATCGCGAGCTGGTCGTCGGTAAGCGCGGCGTTCACGGGGCCACCTCGGCGGTCGCGGTCTCGAAGCGCGGCCGGCGCTTCTCCAGGAAGGCGTCGATCCCCTCGCGCCACTCGCCGCTCGCGAGCGCCTCGGCCGACGCGACGCGGGTCAGGTCCTGAGCCTCGGCGAGCGGCAGCCCGGCGCCGTCGCGGACGGCGGTCAGCACGGCGCGGATCGCGGCCGGCGAGTTGCGGGCGATCCGGGCGGCGGTCTCGCGCGCGGCGTCGAGCAGGTCCTCGGGGGCGACGACCCGGTCGACGATCCCGGCGCGCTGCGCCTCCTCGGCGTCGAGGTGGCGCGCGGTCAGCATCAGCTCGAGCGCGACGCCGCGCAGCACGGTGCGGACGATCCGCTGGACGCCGCCCGCCGCCGGGACGAGGCCGAGCCGCGACTCCGGCAGGCCGATCGGGACGCCGGCGGCGGCGATCCGCAGCGTGCAGGCGAGCGCCAGCTCGAGCCCGCCGCCGAGCGCGTGGCCGTTGATCGCGGCGATCGTCGGGAACGGCAGCGCGGCGACCGCGTCGAAGGAGTCGCGCAGCCGGTCGCCGTAGACGAGGTTCTCCTCGACGGTGCAGGCGCGGACGTGGCGCAGGTCGGCGCCGGCGGCGAACGCCGCGCCGACGCCGGTCAGGACCGCGCAGCGGACGGCGCCGTCGGCGGCGAGGGCCGCGAGGGCCGCGTCGAGCTCGTCGAGCAGCGCCGGGTCGAGCGCGTTGACGCTGCCCGCGACGCCGATCTGGACGACCGCGACCGCGCCGTCGCGGTCGACGATCACGCGCGGCGGCGCGCTGGTCTGGCTCGTGCTGGGCATCGCAGACGATTATTTGCCGCGGCTCGCCGATCTCCAACCGGCCCGCCGGGATCGTTTGTGCGGAACTCCAGTCGGCCCGCGCGCCCGCGCGTGAGTGGCCGCGCGGCGGCGTTAGCTTCGCCACCATGAGCGGCTCCGAGATTCCCGAGACTCCCCAGACCAGGCGCGCCGTCGCGCTCGACTCCCACGGCGGCCCGGAGGCGCTGCGGATCGTCGAGGAGCCGGCTCCCGCGCTGGAGCCGGGCACGGTCCGGATCGCCGTCGAGGCGGTCGGGGTCAACTTCGGCGACGTGCTGATCCGCCAGGGCGCCTACCGGCGCGACGCGCCGCTGTCGCTGCGCCCGGGCTTCGAGGTCGCCGGCCGCGTGATCGACGCCGACGCCGACGGCGCGCCGGCTCCCGGCACCGCGGTCGCCGCGTTCGTCGACGACGGCGGTTACGCCTCGGTCGTCCGCGCGCCCGCGAGCCGGGTGCTCGCGCTGCCCGAGGGGATGACCGCGGTCGACGCGGCCGGTCTCTTCATCCAGGGCGTGACCGCCTGGTTCGCGGTCGACCGCTTCGGCCGCGTCGCCGGCGGCGAGCGGGTGCTGATCCACGCCGCGGCCGGCGGCGTCGGCGGCCTCGCGGTCCAGCTCGCCAAGCTGCGCGGGGCCCACGTCGTCGCGACCGCCTCGACGCCCGCGAAGCGCCAGGTCGCGCTCGCCCGCGGCGCCGACGTCGCCCTCTCCAGCGATGCCGAGGGGCTCCGCGACGCGCTGGGCGAGGCGCTCGCCGGCGAGTCGCTCGACGTCGTCCTCGACAGCGTCGGGGGCCCGCTGTTCAAGCCGGGGCTGCGCGCGCTCGGGACCGGCGGGCGCTACGTCGTCTACGGCGCCGCCAGCCAGGAGCCGTCCGCGCTCGACGCGCGGATCCTGATGCCGAAGGCGCTCGAGGTCAGCGGCTTCGTGGTCGCCGCCGTCCAGGCGCTCGACCCGGCCGAGCCGGGACGGGCGTTCGCGAGCCTCTGGGAGCTGGTCCGCGACGGCGCGCTCGACGTCGAGCGGACGGCGATGCCGTTCGAGGCCGTCGCCGACGCCCACCGCGCGATCGAGACGCGGACCCAGACCGGCAAGATCGTCTTGACGGTCTGAGCCCGGTCTCGCCGGCCTCGGGGCGGCCGGCTCAGGGCAGCAGGCCGTGCGTGTCGAGGAACGCGCGGACGGCCTCGTTGACGACCTCGGGGTTCTCCCACATCGGGTAGTGGCCGAGGCCCTCGAAGACGACCAGCGACGCCGAGTCGATCGCGTCGGCGGTCTGCTCGGCCAGCTCGCGCGGGACGTAGTAGTCGCCGTCGCCCCAGCCGACCAGCAGCGGGATCGTCACCCGGTCGAGGCCGTCGCGGACGTCGTGGTTGGCCCAGCCGACGAGGTCGCTGGCCTGCACGCGGTGGGCACCGCTCTTGTGCAGCCACATGATCTCCTCGACCTGGTCGGGCGTCGCGTCGTGGCGGATCGAGGACGACGACCCGGTCTCGACGATGCTCTCCCAGCAGGCGGCGTGCGGCTCCATCAGCAGGCTCGCGTCGCCGTAGGTCGGCGTGTGGGCCGCCCCCTCCAGGACGATCCCGGCGCGCAGCTCGTCCGAGTGGTTGACCGCGAGGTCCATGACGACGTCGCCGCCGATCGAGCAGCCCATCACGACCGGCCGGTCGAGGCCGAGCGCGGCGGCGAAGCTGACGATCCACTCGCCGTAGACGTGCAGGTCGTCGATCGGCTTCCAGTCGATCGGGAACGACTTGCCGTGGCCCGGCAGGTCGACCGCGTAGGCGGCGAAGCCGAGCGACGCGAAGTAGGGCAGCGTGTGCCGGTACTCGCGGCCGTCGGTGCCCGCGGTGTGGATGCAGATCAGCGGCACGCCCTCGCCGCAGCTCTCGAAGTAGGTCCGCGTGCCGTCGATCTCGACGTAGCGGCCGACGATCTCCTCGAATACGACGCTCATGCCTCGGCCTTCCTTCCAACCTCGCGGATAGCGGCCGACAGGAGGTAGGTCGCCTCCGTCATCCGCACTGACTCGAAGACGTCGCCCTCGGTGGCGATGTCGCCGAAGTTCCACACCTTCGCCCACTGCTGGCGGGTCGAGAGCTCGGTGTCGATCAGCTCGCGCCAGACTTCGGCCGGCCCGTTGAGGCAGAACGAGAAGCCGAGCGGGCTCGGCCCCTCGTGGAGGTCGATGATCTGGCCCTTGTACCACTTGCTCCACACGGCGAAGTCGCCGATTCGGAGCAGGACCGCGCCGTCCCACCACTGGGTGGCGCGCTGGAAGTCGGGGTCGTCGTTGAGGCGATCGCGAACCTCCTCGAAGAACTCGAGGCTTGGAAAGGGCGGCACGTCAGCTCCCTTGGTCGAAGTGGACGGTCTCGTCGACGAGCAGACCGCGATAGGTGCCGAGGAACGCCGTCTCGTCGGGGATCATCGCCTCGGCCGTCTCGACCAGGCCCTCGACGAAGCGCTCCGGCGTGATGTCCCAGTACAGCTCGGCGATGCCGTCGCAGATCGGGGCCTCCTCGACGAAACGGGTGGTGAACGGGTTCGTCAGGCCGAGGTTGGTCGAGTAGTGGACGATCGCGTCGCCCCAGGTCTCGGTGACGTAGGGGACGTGCTCGCCGAGCCAGATGTCGCGCGACTGCGGCCAGGTCATGTCGCGCCGGCGGGTGAGCAGCTCGACGAGCTTGAAGGAGTGCGGGCGGCCGGTCTGCTTTTGGACGATCTCCTCGGCGGCGAGCGGCGTCGTCAGCCCGGCGAAGCGGCGCTCGGACTCCGCGACCTGGGGCGCGCCGTCGAAGATCCCGCGGACGGCGGCGCGCATCTCGACGCTCGCGCCGGTGCTGCGATGGGCGGGCCACGCCACGTCGAGGCAGATCTCGTCGAAGCCGTCGTAGGGCGGCGCCTCCTCGGGCTCCCCGGCCCAGCTGACCGGCTTGGCGACGTTGGTCGCGTAGCGGACCAGCCGCGGCCCGAGCGCGTCGAGGGCCACCGGGACGTGCTCGCCCAGCCAGGTCTCGACGGCCTGGTCGTGGGTCATGTCCGGGCGGCGGGTGAAGAAACGGTAGAGCTTGATCACTTGGGTGCTTCTCCTTCGTCGGGTGCGCGCGGCTAGCGGCGCGTGAAGCCGCTGACGGGCACGGCGGGGTCGACTCCGAGGCCCGCGCCGGCTTCGATCAGGCCGGCCTCGAGCAGCAGCTGCTGGCTGTAGACGACGCGCCCGGCGACCCGCTCCACGGGGTCGGTGATCAGCAGGCCGATCGCCTGGGCCATGTAGTCGGTCGGCTCGGCGTCGGGGTCGTCGGGGCCGCTGACGTGGCCGTTGAGGACCGCGCCGGGGGTCGCCACAAGCTGCGACGGGGCGACCGCCGCGACGCCGACGCCGGCCGGCGCGACCTCCTCCGCGAGCCCCTGAGTCAGCCGCTCGACGGCCGCCTTCTGGGCGCCGTAGGCGGTGTCGCCGACCGGCGCGGTCGCGGGGTCGTAGGGGCCGCGCCCGGGGCCGACGGCCGAGTTCGAGGAGATGTTCACGATCCGGCCCGAGCCGCGCTCGGTCATCTCGCCCAGCACGAGCAGCGACAGCTCGAAGACCGCGTCGCAGTTGATCCGCCAGGAGACGCGCCAGCGCGACGGGCTGAGGTCGCGCAGCGGGCCGAAGAAGCCGACGGCGGCGTTGTTGACGAGCACGTCGATCCGCCCGAGCGACTCGCGCGCCGCGGCGACGATCCGCTCGGGGCCGTCGGGGTCGACGAGGTTGACCGGGATCCCGACCGCGCGGTCGCCGGCGGCGACGATCCCGGCGACGGTCTCGTCGAGCGAGCCGCCGAGCGGGTGGTCGCCCTCGGCGACGGTCCGCGCGACGCAGGCGACGTGCGCGCCGCGGGCCGCCAGCGCCGTCGCGACGTGGGCGCCGATGCCGCGGCTGGCGCCGGTGACGACGATCGCCTGGCCGTCGAGGTCGCGCTCAGCCATGGATCAGCCACCCGTCCGCGGCGCGCGCCGCCTCCGAGACGGCCTCCGACAGCGTCGGATGGGCATGGACGATGCGGGCCAGCTCTCCGAACCCGCCCTCTAGCGCTCTCACGTTGACCAGCTCCTGGATCATCTCGGTGCTCTTCGAGCCGACGACGTGTCCGCCGAGCAGCTCGCCGTATGTGCGCTCGCCGACGACCTTGACGACGCCGCCGCGGTCGCCGTAGGTCGCGCCCGCGCCGACCGCGCCGTAGCGGACCTCGCCGACGACGACGTCGTGGCCGGCCGCGCGCGCCTGCTCCTCGGTGAGGCCGAAGCTGGCGACGGTCGGCTGGCAGAAGGTGGCGCGCGGGATGTCGGCGTGGACGAGCGGCTCGGGGTCGTGGCCGGCCGCGTCCTCGACGGCGATCAGCCCCTCCTCCGACGCCTTGTGCGCGAGCGCGGGGCCGGGCGTCAGGTCGCCGATCGCCCAGACGCCGGCGACGCTGGTGCGCTGGCGGCCGTCGACGGCGACCAGGCCGCGGTCGCCGACCTCCACCCCGGCCTCCCCCAATCCGAGCGCGTCGCTGTCGGGGCGGCGGCCGGCGGCGAGGACGAGCCAGTCGACGGTCTCGGCCTCGGCGCCGTAGGAGATCTCGACGGCGGCCTCGCCGGGGCTGGCGCCGGCGAGCGCGACTCCGGTCGCGACGCGCGCGCCCTGGCGCTCGAGGTCGCGCTGGACGAGCGCCGAGACGGCGGCGTCCTCGGCCGGCAGGATGCGCTCGAAGGCCTCGAGCAGCAGCACGTCGGCGCCGAGGCGGGCGTAGGCCGAGGCCAGCTCGACCCCGGACGCGCCGGCGCCGACGACCGCGATCCGCGCCGGCAGCTCCGGCAGCGCCCACGCCTCCTCGGTCCCGACGATCCGGCCGCCCAGCTCGACGCCGGGCAGCGCCTGGCCGACCGATCCGGTCGCGAGCACGATCCGGTCGGAGCGCAGCAGCTCGTGGCCGACGGCGAGCGCTCCGGGGCCGGCGAGCCGCGCGGTCCCCTCGATCACCTCGACGGAGTTCTTGCGCAGCAGCCCGGCGACGCCGCCGGTCAGCGTGCCGACGACCTCGGCGCGGCGCGCCTGGATCGCGGCGAAGTCGATCTCCGGCTCGCCGACGACGACGCCGAAGTCGCCCGCGTGGCGGACCTCGGACAGCACGTCGGCGGCGCGCAGGACGGCCTTGGCTGGGATGCAGGCGTGGTTGAGGCAGCGTCCGCCGAGGGCGTCGCGCTCGACGATCGCGGTCCTCAGGCCGAGCTGGGAGGCGCGGATCGCGGCGACGTAGCCGCCCGGGCCGGCTCCGACGACGATCGCGTCGTAGGCGCGCTCGCTCATCGGGCGGCTGGGCGGTCGGGGGTCGCGCGGGCGGATCGCAGGGGCATGGGGGCATCGTGGTCAAGCTCGCGACCGCCGTCCAGCGCGGCCGCGGCGGCCGTTGTGAGCCCCCACAAAGCGCCGCTCGGAGGCCCTTCCCGGCGGCAGGCGCGGCTGCGACCATCGGCCGATGGAACTTCGCGATCGGCACGTCGTGGTCACCGGCGGGGGCAGCGGCATCGGCGCGGCGCTCGCGCGGCGGCTGAAGGCCGAGGGCGCGGCGGCCGTCGTGGTCGCCGACGTCGACGGGGCGGCGGCCGAGCGCGTCGCGGCCGAGGTCGGCGGCCTCGCGGTCGAGGTCGACCTGCGCTCCGAGGCCGGGGTCGCGCGCCTGGTCGAGGCGGCCGAGGCGGCCAACGGGGCGATCGACGTCTTCTGCTCCAACGCCGGCATCACCGGCCCGCTCGGCGGCCCGGAGGCGCCCGACGACGAGTGGCGGCGCACGCTCGACATCAACGTGATGGCCCACGTCTGGGCGGCCCGGCTGCTGCTGCCGGGGATGCTCGAGCGGCGCGGCGGCCACCTGATGTCGACCTCGTCGGCGGCCGGCCTGCTGGCCACTCAGGGCGCGATGGCCTACACCGTCAGCAAGCACGCGGCGCTCGCGGCAGCCGAGTACCTGGCGATGACCTACGGCGGCGACAGCGGCGTCAGCTTCTCCTGCTTCTGCCCGCAGGGGGTCGCGACGCCGATGCTCGCCGCGGTGGAAGACGACCCGATGACCGACTCGGTCCGCAACGCCGGCGACCTGATCTCGCCGGAGCAGGCCGCCGAGGCGATCGTCGCGGGCATCCGCTCCGGAACCTTCCTGATCCTCTCCCACCCCGAGGTCGAGACCTACGTCCGGCGCAAGGCCGACGACCACGACCGCTGGCTGCGCGGCATGCAGCGGATGCAGGCGAGGATCGACGCGGCCGAGGCCGAGCGCGCGAAGCGGGCCGGCGGCTGATGGCCGACGCCGCTGCCCCGCTGCGCTCGCTGACGATCAACGACGTAGCGGTCGGCGACCACGTCGAGCGGACGGCCGTCGTCTCGCAGGCCGACATCGACGCCTTCGCGCGGCTGAGCGGCGACTTCAACCCGATCCACGTCGACCCCGAGTTCGCCGCCACGACCAGCTTCGGCCGCACGCTCGCCCACGGCCCGATCCTCTCCGCCCACGCCGCCGGCCTCGTCGGCACCCAGCTGCCCGGCGTCGGCGCGATCGGGATCTCCAGCCACATCGCCCACCTCGCCCCCGTCTACGCCGGCGACACCGTCCACACCCGCGTCGAGGTCGCCGCCGTCGACCGCGACCGCCGCCGCCTCGAGCTGGCCTTCACCTGGCGCAACCAGGACGGCGACCTCGTCGGCGAGGGCGGCGCCGTCGTCCGCCCCACCCGCGTCGCCGTCGCTCTCTAGGCGCCCCGCCGAGCGCCGCGCGGCGGCCCCGCCGAACGCCGCGCGAAGGATTGATGGGGTGATCACCCCATCAATCCTTCATTCGCGCTATTCGTCGGAGAGCTCGGCGAGCTCGGCGGTGAGCTGGTCGCGGAGGCGGAACTTCTGGACCTTGCCGGAGGGGGTGAGTGGGAAGGCGGTGACGATGCGGACGTGGCGGGGGACCTTGAAGCGAGCAACGCGGTCGGCGAGCGCGGCGCGGAGGGCGTCGGCGTCGAGCGCGGCGCCCTCGGCGAGCGTGACGAAAGCCGCGACCTCCTCGCCGTAGCGGTCCGAGGGGACGCCGACGACGGCGGCGTCGTGGACGCCCGCGACGGCGCGGATCGCCGCCTCGACCTCGGCCGGGTAGATGTTCTCGCCGCCGCGGATGATCATCTCCTTGGCGCGGCCGGTGATCCTCAGGTAGCCGTCGGCGTCGAGCGAGCCGAGGTCGCCGGTGCGCAGGAAGCCGTCGTCGTCGATCGCCGCGGCGGTCGCCGCCTCGTCGCCCCAGTAGCCGGCCATCACCAGCCAGCCGCGGGTGCGGACCTCGCCCTCGGCGCCGAGCGGGACGGCCTCCGTCCCGCCGGGCTCGACGACGTCTACCTCGACGTGCGGCAGGGGCGTGCCGCAGGTCGCGATCTGGCGCTCCTCCGGGTCGTCGGGCGAGCTCTGGGTGATCACCGGCGACGCCTCGGTGAGGCCGTAGGTGATCGTGAAGCGGACACCGAACCGCCCGATCCAGCGGCGCTCGACGTCGACCGGCACCGGCGATCCGCCGGTCGCGACGATGCCCAGCTCGTCGAAGGTCGCGCCCTGGCGGCCCGCCTCGTCCTCGATCGCCAGCAGCATCGTCGGCACGCCCGTGGTCGAGGTGCAGCGCTCGGCCTCGAGCGTCGCGACCATCCGGTCGGCCTCGAAGGTGACCGTCGGCAGCAGCGTCGAGGCGCGGGCGATCATCCCGACGGTGCTCAGCACGCAGCCGCCGCAGTGGAAGAACGGCATCGGGCTGCAGTGGCGCCCGCCGTCGGGGTACTGGGCCCGCTCGGCGTAGTAGCGGGCGTTGTTGACGATCCCGCGGTTGGTCAGCGTCGCGCCCTTCGGGAAGCCGGTCGTGCCGGAGGTGAACTGGATCTGCGAGACGGTGTCGGGCGTGACCGCGGCGACGCGCCGCTCCAGCTCGTCCTCGCCGACCGCGTCGCCGCCGGCGAGCCACTCGTCCCAGGACCGGCCGCGGCCGTCGGGAGCGGAGCCGAGCGCGACCGTCGAGCGGAGGTCCGGCAGGTCGGTCGCCGCGTCGGCGAGCACGTCCCAGAGCGACACGCCGCGGTTCTCCGGCAGCACGAAGCAGGCCGCGGCGCCCGAGCTGCCGAGCACGTGGGCGGCGTCCGCGCGCCGGTAGAGCGGGTTCAGCGGCACCAGCACGAGGCCGGCGTAGGCGGCGCCGAGCTGGAGCAGCACCCACTCGGGGAGGTTGGTCGCCCAGACGGCGATCCGGTCGCCGGCGGCGTGGCCGTCGGCGAGCAGCGCGCGCGCCACCGCCCGCGACCGCGCGCGCAGCTGCGCGAACGTCCAGCGGACGTCGATCCCGCGGTCGGCGTAGGCCGAGTAGACGAGCGCCTCCCGCTCGGGGTGGCGCTCGGCCACCCCGTCGAGCAGCTGCCCGAGCGTGATCTCCAGCGGCGCCGGCTCCCCCGGGTCGGGAAGCCAGCGCGAGCTGCCGTCGGCCGCTACCGCCATCTCGCTACGGATCGAGCCGGAACTCGGTCAGGCTCGCCTCGCCCGGCCGGACGACCTCGGTCGCCAGCCGCACGCCGCAGCCGGGGCAGTAGTGCTCGCGCCAGCGCAGCTCGTCGTCGACCGCCAGCTCGGGCCAGTCCAGCCCCAGCTCGCCGATCTCGCGCTCGGCGGCGATCGCCTCGCGCTTGGGGTCGTCGAGCGGCCCGAGCGTCGTCCGGCAGCGGTTGCAGGCGACGCTGCCCGCCGCGCGGTCGACGGCGTAGACGTCGCCGATCGTCTCGGCGGCCGGCTCGGAGGCCACGGCCGCCGCCGGAGCGGCGTCGACGCCGCCGGCGCGCAGCCGCTCGGAGAACCGCCGCTCACGCTCGGCGGCGGTCGCGGCGACGTCGGCGGACCCGTCGGCGGCGAGCACGACGCCGTAGTCGCGGTCCGCCTGCTCGTCGGTCACGGCCGCGCTCGCGACGTCGGCCGCCACCAGCTCCGGCTCGCGCGTCAGCGGGTCGCCGTAGCCGCCGGGGACGACCCAGTTCCAGTACATGACGTCGCCGTCGCCGACGGCGATCGCGTCGCCCTTCGGGACGATCGGCGCCCGCTCGCCGGCGATCTCGTCCAGCTCCTGCGGGACCCGCCCGGCCGCGAACTGCTCGGCGACGTCGGTGCCGAGCAGGACGTGCGAGCGGCAGATCGAGCCCGGGCCGCCGCCGAACAGGCCCATCGCCTTCGGGACCGTCTCGGCCGTGTAGACCGCGACCGCCGTCTCGCCCTTGTGGGCCACGAACGCCAGCTCGCCGCCGTTGCCGGCCCGCTGGCGCCCGGCCCCGCCGGACCCGGCGTGCTCGCGCCGGTAGAGGTAGAGGATCGGCCAGTCGTTCTCGTAGCGCTCGATGTTCGGGCCGCGGCCGTCGGGGATCCAGAAGCGGCCGTCGGAGAACCGGCCGTCGCGGCGCCAGCCCGCGCCGGTGCCGCCCATCATGCTCTCCCCCATCCCGGCGATGTAGTAGTCGCCGCGCTGGTTGGTGCCGGCGAGGATGTGCGCGCCCCAGCTCGCGGCGTCGGTCGACAGCGCGCGGTCGCGCAGCCGCTCGTCGCTGGAGGCGAGCATCATCTTCGAGACCAGCGCGTTGCCGAGCGAGATCCCGACGTGGGTGCCGTAGAGGCCGGCCGGGCTGACCGCCGCGCCCCAGTCGGGGGCGGTGATCGTGCCGGGCACCGGCTCGAAGGCGCAGTTGCGCGCCGCGCCGCCGACGCAGCCCATCTGCTCGGGCAGCATCAGGACGTTGATCGCCCCGAGGATCGCCCCGCGCCAGGAGGCGAAGCCGATGTTGATCGCGCCGACCTGGTCGTTGGTTCCCTCGTTGTCGAAGACCAGCTCGCGGCCGCGCTTGCGGACGGTCGCCTGGACGGGGTAGGCGCCGCGGTCGCCGGTCATGGCGACCTCCTGCATCAGCCGCTCCGAGTAGGTCCCGTCGGGGATCGTGTCGAGCGCCGCCTCGAGCGCGCGCTGGCTGGCGTCGAGCGCCCGCCGCATGACGCCCTTGACGACGCGCGCGCCGTACTTGTCGACGAGCGCGAGAATGCGGTCGCGCGCGGTGTTGTTGCCGGCGATCGTCGCGCGCAGGTCGAGCGACAGGTTCTCCGGCGTCCGCGAGCAGCGGCGGTAGAGCGCCTCCATGTCCTCGACGACCTTGCCGTTCTCGACGATCTTGAACGGCGGGTAGGAGGGCGGCTCCCAGAAGGTGTCGGGGGCGTTGGGGCAGAACGACCCCGGCACGGTGCCGCCGATGTCGTTCTGGTGGGCGATGTTGGCCACCCAGCAGAACAGCTCGCCGTCGACGAACACGGGGCACATCAGGCCGACGTCGGACTGGTGGGCGGTGCCGACGATCGGGTCGTTGCAGAGCCACATGTCGCCGTCGGCGACGCGCTCGCCGCGGTGCTCGATGACGTAGCTGGTCATCACGTCGAGCATCCCCGCCATGTACTGGAGACAGGGGCCGAAGTAGAGCAGCTCGGCGTCCTCGGTCAGGATGCACGGCTGGAAGTCGCGCACCTCGACGGTGATCTGCGACACCGCCAGGTTCTCGACGACGCGGACGTGCTCCGCGTTGGCGTTCCAGAGCCCGTGGCGGACGACCTCGTAGGTGATCGGGTCGATGTCGTCGTCGTAGTCGCGCTGGAGCTTCAGCCCGTCGGGCACGGTCAGCTCGGCGGGCGGGATGTAGGCGTGCTCGGTGCCGTCCCAGAAGCCGGGCGGCCGCTCCTCCACGCCGCGAACGGGAGCTGTCTCTGTGGTGCTCATCGGTTCTCCTCCAGTCCGAGCGTCAGTACGAAGTCGCCGGTGTCCAGCCGCTCGCAGCGGGCCCCCGGCGGGACGACGATCCCGGTGATCGCCAGGTCGATCACGGCGGGGCCCTCGACGCGCTCGCCGACGGCCAGCGCGTGGCCGTCGTAGATCGAGCCGTCGACCGGCCCGGCGCCGCGCTCGAACCAGAGTGGGCGGGCGCCGATCAGGGCGGTCCCGGACGGCTCGGAGTCGCGATCCAGCTGCTCCGAGCCCATCGCGAGCGCCGGCTCGAGCCGCAGCGAGACGATCTCCAGCCGCGCGCCGGGCAGCAGCGCCGCCTCGCCGTAGCGCTCGCCGTAGACGCGCACGAAGTCGGCCGCCAGCGCGGCGATCGCGTCGTCGGTCAGCTCGCCGTCTGGGACGCGCACCTCGAGCTCGTGCATCTGCCACTGGAAGCGCATCCGCGCGAAGCGGCGGAACTCGTAGCCGGCGGCGTGCTCGCCCTCGGCGCCGATCAGCTCGCGGGCCTCGTCCTCCAGCTCGCGGTAGCGGGCGGCCAGCCCGTCGGCCGAGAACGGCTCGAGCATCACCAGCGACGCCTCCAGCTGGTAGCGGATGTCGGCCTGCGAGATGCCGAACGCCGACCAGACCGACGCCGCCGCGCCGGGCACGACGATCCGGTCGATGCCGAGCGTCGCCGCGTAGCCGGCCGCGTGGAACGGGCCGGCGCCGCCGTAGGAGAGCAGTGTGAAGTCGCGCGGGTCGTAGCCGCGGCCGACGATCTCGTTCTCCAGCGCGCTCGCCATCTTGGCGTTGGCGACCTCGACGATCCCCAGCGCCGCGTCCTCCAGCGACAGGCCGAGCGGCTCGGCGATCCGCGACCGGATCGCCTCCTCGGCCAGCTCGCGGCGCGGCGTGAAGCCGCGCTCGGCGCTGTTGCCGAAGCTGGCGTCGGGCGCGATGTAGCCGAGCACGAGGTCGGCGTCGGTCACCGTCGGCTCCTCGCCGCCGCGGCCGTAGCAGGCCGGTCCCGGCAGCGAGCTCGCGCTCTGCGGCCCGACGCGCAGGCCTCCGCCGTGCTCGTCGATCCAGGCGATCGACCCGCCGCCGGCGCCGATCGAGACGACCTCCAGCGCGGGGATCCGGTACCGGAACTTGCCCAGCACCGTCTCGTCGGCGGACAGCGGCTCGCCGTCCTTGACGATCCCGACGTCGAAGCTGGTCCCGCCCATGTCGGAGGCGATCAGGTCGCCGGTGCCGAGCTGCTCGGCGATCCGCGCGCAGCCGATCAGCCCGCCGACGGGCCCGGAGCCGATCGTGAAGATCGGCCGGTCGAAGCCCGCGCTGAGCGGGACCATGCCGCCGTGGCACTGCATGATGTGCAGCTCGTTGGCGAACCCGACCTCGCCGAGACGGTCCTGGAGCGTGCTCAGGTAGCGGCTGGTGACCGGCCCGACGAAGGCGTTGACGAGCGTCGCGACGAACCGCTCGTACTCGCCGACCGCCTTCGAGATGTCGCTCGACACGGTGACGAACAGGTCGGGGTCGCACTCGAGCGCGATCTCGCGCGCGCGGCGCTCGTGGTCGGGGTTGCGCACCGACCACATGAACGCGATCGCGATCGCGTCGACGCCGTCGTCGAGCAGCCGGCGCACGCCGGCGCGGACCGCGTCCTCGTCGAGCGCGACGACGACGTCGCCCTCGGAGTCGATCCGCTCGGGGATCCCGACGACCCGGTCGGGCCGGACGAACGGCTCGGGCTTCTCGACCTCGGCGACGCGCAGCAGGTTCTCGGGCGGCTCGCCGGTCGCGCGGCCCATGCCGCGCATCGTCCGGACGGTGTCCTCCATGCCGACCGTGGTCAGCATCCCGATCTGGGCGCCCTTGCGCTCGACCGCGATGTTCGTCGCGACCGTCGAGCCGTGCGAGACGATCGCCTCGCGGTCGGCGTAGAGCGCGGCGGGGTCGACCCCCAGCTGCTCGGCGGCCGCCGCGATGCTGCCGAAGAAGCCCGACTGGAACGAGTCGGCCGGCGAGGAGAGCGCCTTGCCGTGCGCGACGCGGCCGTCGTCGGCGATCAGCGCGCAGTCGGTGAACGTGCCGCCGATGTCGACGCCACAGACGAATCGAGTCATGCTGCCTTTCCGTCGGCCCGCTCGTGCGGGTCTTTGTCCGGATTGCCGAGCGACACCCGGTTGAGAGCCATCCCGCCGTCGATGCCGACCGCCTGGCCGGTCACGTAGCCCGCCCGGGCGGAGGCGAGGAACGAGACGAGGTGGGCAACCTCCTCGGGCTCGCCGAGCCGCGCCGCCGGGTGGATCGCCGTCGCGACGCGCTCGCGGACCTCGGCCGGCATCGCGCGGACCTTGGCGGTCTCGATGACGCCGGGCAGGATCGCGTTGGCGGTGATCCCGAGCGCGGCGTTCTCGACCGCGATCGCGCGCATCGCGCCGAGCAGGCCGGCCTTCGACGCCGAGTAGGCGACCTGCCCGGGCCCGCCGATCGTGGCCGCCATGCTCGACATCAGCACGATCCGGCCGTAGCGGCGCCTGCGCATCCCGCCCAGGCAGGCCTGGGCGACCCTGAACGCCCCGGTCAGGTTGACGGCGAGGTCGCGATCCCACTTCTCGCGGCTGATCCGGTGGGCCGGCGACAGGATGTCGACGATCCCGGCGTTCGAGACGCAGATGTCGATCTCGTCGAGCGCCCCCTCGGGGATCTCGTCGCGGCCGAGGTCGACGACGATGTCGGCGTCGGCGACGTCGAGGGTGACGACCTCGTGGCCGTCGTCCGCCAGCCGCGCGGCGATCGCCCGGCCGAGCCCGCCGTTGGCGCCGGTCACCAGCGCCCGCCGCTGCGCTCCGGGGCCGGTCACAGCGAGATCCGGATGTCGTGCAGCGGTTCCGACCCGGCCGCCGCCAGCTCGGTGTCGATGCGGTAGCCGGTCACCGGGCAGAGGTACTCGCGGAAGACGATCTTGTCCGCCATCTCGCTGTCGCGAGCCGCGTACTCCGGGCCGATCTCGCGGGCGAGCGACTCGCGCAGCTCGCAGCGCTGCTTGTAGTTCTCCTCGACCGAGCCGAGGTCGGCGCCGTTGCACCACCAGCGACCGTCGACGACGCAGAGCAGGTCGCCGACCACCAGGGCGCCGTCCGGCGGCGCCACCGGCGCGCCGGGCTCGCGGCCGAGCCGCTCGGCCAGCCGGGCCGCGCGGGCGCGCTCGGTCGCCGCGGCGTCGACCGCGTCGCCGGCCAGCACCACGCCGTAGACGCGCTCGGCGGTCGCGGCGTCGAGCCCGACCGCCGCGACGTCAGCCAGCACGGCCTCCGGATCGCGGCGCAGCGGGTCGCCGTAGCCGGCGGTCGAGGGCGACGACCACTCCCAGACGTCGCCGTCGGTGACCGCGATCGGCTTGCCCTTGAACCCGGTCGGGATCTCCTCGCCGCGGACCTCGCCGGCGTCGCCGGGGATCTCGCCCTCGGCGAGCTGGCCGATCAGCTGGTCGCCGCGGACCACGCGGAAGCTCGCGCGGCTGCCGGGGCTGCCGCCGAACAGGCCCTCGCCCTTGACGAAGCTGTCGTCCTCGTAGAGGTCGATCGCGATCCCGCCCGAGCCGTAGCCGGACATCGCCTCGACGAAGCCGAGCCCGCCGCGGTGGCGGCCCGAGCCGTCGAGGCCGGCGGGCAGCAGCTTGCGGTACAGGTAGACGAGCGGGTACTGGGCCTCGAGGTCCTCGACGTTCGGCGCGATCCCGTCCGGGATCCACCAGTGGCCGCCGGAGTCGATGCCGTCGCGGTCGGGCCGGCCGGCGATCGAGCCCATCATGTTGTTGACGTTCGGGAAGACGAAGTAGTTGCCGTCGCCGTCGAGTCCGCCGGCGATCGGCGCGTACATGTGCGGGATGTTCGGCCCGAGGATCAGCTCGCGCGCCGAGTCGTCGCCGCAGGCGAGCATCTTCGAGACCGCGACGCCGGCGATGTTGAGCTGCATCTCGGTCGTCAGGGCGCCCGACGGGCTGACCGCCGCCGGGAACTCGGCGCAGTTGAGCAGGCCGCTGACCGGCCGGAACTCGACGCGCCGGTAGACGCCGCCGTAGGCGCCGGCGAGGTCGGAGGTCATCATCTGCGTGACCGCGGCCAGCACCGCGCCGGCGAAGGCGGCGTAGGTGACGTTGATCGCGCCGGCCTGGGGGTCGGTGCCCTCGTTGTCGACGATCAGCCGGTCGCCCTGCTTGGCGATGTTGACCTGGTAGGCGTAGACCTCGCGGTCGCCGGGCACGGCGGCCTCGGTGTAGGCGCGGTGGCTCCACCTGCCGTCGGGGATCGACTTCAGCCGCTCGGCGATCGTCTGCTCGCCGTGGTCGAGCGTGCCGCGCATGACGCCCTTGACGACCTCGGCGCCGTAGCGGTCGATCAGCTTCTCGATCTTGCGCTTGGCGACCTCGTTGGCGGCGACCGCCGCGCGCAGGTCCATCCGGACCTGGACCGGGACGCGGCTCTGGCGCGCGAACAGCTGCTCGACGTCGACGCGCAGCTTGCCGGCCTCGACGAGCTTGACCGCCGGCCAGCTCGTCGACTCGTCGAAGGCGTCCTGGGCGCCGATGCAGAAGCTGCCCGGGCTGGTGCCGCCGAGGTCGGAGTGGTGGAGCGAGTTCGCGACCCAGCAGAACAGCTCGTCGCCGACGAAGACCGGCGCCATCACGCCCGTGTCGGGCTGGTGCGGCGCGCCGACGAACGGGTCGTTGGAGATGTACATGTCGCCGGGGCCGATGCCCGGGTCGGCGCTGCGGTTCTCCAGCGTCCACTTGATCGACAGCTCGTGACTGTTCGAGAAGTACTGGAGGTTCGGGCCGACGAAGACGACGTCGCCGGTCTCGGTCAGCACCGAGGCCTGGCAGTCGCGCGAGAGCATCACGATCTGCGACACCGACAGCCGCTGGAGCAGCTCGGAGTGCTCCAGGTTGGTGTTCATCAGCGAGTAGCGGACGACCTCGTAGGTGATCGGGTCGATGTCGTCGGCGGCGCCCGTGTGGAGCTTCAGCTCGGGGGCGATCGACAGCTCGGCCGGGGGGATGTAGGACCGCGCGACGCCGTCCCAGTACGGCTCGGGGCGGGCGGCGGTGGAGGTGGTCTCGACGGTTGACATGGCTGCCTCCTCGCTCAGACGCTCAGGATCAGGTTGCCGACGACGTCGCGCCTGAGGCTCTGCCCGGCGGCGACGGAGACGGAGGTGTGCGGCAGCGCGACCACGGCCGGGCCGGCGACGACCTCGCCGAGCTCCAGCGCGGCGCCGTCGTAGACCGCGGTCGCGGCCGGGCCGGCGCCGGGCCAGTGGACCTCGCGCTCGCCGGCCGGCGTGGCGGGCCGCTCGTCGCGGTCGCCGTCGCCGGACGGCAGCGGCGCCGACTCGAGCTCGACGCGCGCGGTGACCCGCACCGAGAACGCCTCGACGGCCTGGAACGCGGTCAGCGCCGCCTCGCCGAACAGGCGCGCGTAGGCCTCCGCGAAACGGCCCGGCAGCGCCGCGACCGCGGCGTCGTCGACCGGGCCGTCGGGCAGCGTCAGCGACAGCGACTGCTGCAACTGCTCGGCGTAGCGGATCACCAGCGAGCGCTCCAGCACGACGTCCTCGGCCGCGAAGCCGGACTCCGCCAGCGCCTCGACGGCGCGCCGCTCGACCGGCTCGACCGCGGCGGCGACCGCGGCGCGGTCGAACGGCTCGGGGATCGCGCACTCGCCCTCGAACGACCGCACGACCTCGCTCGACGCGATGCCGTAGGCCGACAGGGTCGAGGCGCCGTTGCCGAGCGGGATCAGGACGGTGTCGACGCCCAGCTCGCGGGCGTAGGCGAACGCGTGGACCGGCCCGGCGCCGCCGAAGGAGTAGAGCGCGAACTCGCGCGGGTCAAGGCCCTGCTCGACGGTCCGCTGGCGGATCAGCGTCGCCGCCTGGTGGGCGTTGATCTGCAGGATGCCGGCCGCGGTCTCGGCGACCGACAGGCCGAGCCGCTCCGCGAGCGGCTCGATCGCGCGCTCGGCGGCGGCGCGGTCGAGCTTCATCGTGCCGCCGAGGAAGCCGTCGGCGTCGATCAGCCCGAGCACCACGTCGGCGTCGGTCACCGTCGGCAGCTCGCCCTTTCCGTAACAGGCGGGACCGGGGTCGGAGCCGGCCGACTCGGGGCCGACCTGGAGCGCGCGGCCGGTCGCGTCGACGGTGGCGATCGAACCGCCGCCGCAGGCGATCGAGCGCAGGTCGAGGCGGCTGGTGTGGAACGCGTACTGGTCGATGACCTCCTCGTCGGAGGTCACCGGGCGGCCACCGATCAGCAGGCCGGTCTCGAACGAGGTGCCCCCCATGTCGGTGGCGATCACGTTGTCGTGGCCGTTGGCCGCGGCGATCGCCGCCGCGCCGGCGAGCCCGCCGGCGGGGCCGGAGCCGATCGTCTGCAGCGGCAGGCGGCGCGCCTCGGCGACCGGGACGACGCCGCCGTTGGCCTGCATGATGAACGGCGGGCGGCGCAGGCCGCCGTCGGCCATCGCGGTCTCGAAGTCGCCGAGGTAGGCGCTCGACGCCGGGCCGACGTAGCTGTTGACGACCGTCGACACGGTCCGCTCGTACTCGCCCTGGCGTGGCGAAGTGTCCGACGAGATCGAGACGAAGACGCCAGGCGCCAGCTCCTCGACCAGCTCGCGCAGCCGGCGCTCGTGCGCCGGGTGGCGGAAGCCCCAGATCAGCGCGATCGCGATCGCGTCGACGTCGCCCTGGGCGAGCAGCGACTCGATCGCCGCGCGCGCCTGGACCTCGTCGAGCGGCGTCAGCACGGTCCCGTCGGCGGCATGGCGCTCGACGATCTCGGCGACCCGCGCGCGCGGCACCAGCGGCTTGGGCTTGTCGGTCTCGTGGACGCTGAAGACGCGGTCGACCGGCACTCCGGCGGTGCGGCCGTTGCCGCGCATCATCGCCAGCGCGTCGCCGTGGCCGCGCGTCGCGAGCAGCGCGACGTCGGCGCCCTTGCGCTCGACGACGAGGTTGGTCCCGATCGTCGTGCCGTGGCTGACGCGGTCGGCGCCCGCGAGCAGGTCGCGGTAGCCGATCCCGGCCTCCGCGGCGAGCAGCTCGAGGCCGCGCACCAGCCCCTCGACCGGCGACGTCGAGTGCGTCGAGAGCGTCTTGGACGTGTAGATCCGGCCGTCGTCGCGGACCGCGACGCAGTCGGTGAAGGTGCCCCCGATGTCGATTCCGACCGCGTAGCCGTGCCCGGTCGCGACCCTGTCGGCGTCAGTCATATAGCTCCTCGATCAGCGTGGCGTACTGCTCCTGGATGACTCGGCGGCGCAGCTTCATCGTCGGCGTCAGCTGCCCGCCGTCGGCGGTCCACTCCTCCGCGAGCAGGCGGAAGCGCTTGATGCCCTCGACGCGCGAGAGCGCCGCGTTGGCCTGCTCGACCGCCCGCGATACCTCCGCGAGCACCGCCGGCTCGGCGGCGAGCCGCTCGGGCGTGGTCGCGGCCAGCCCATGCTCGCGGGCGAACGCCCGCGCGCCCTCCGGGTCGAGCACGATCAGCGCGACGTTGTACGGGCGGCGGTCGCCGACGGCTAGCACCTGCCCGACGACCAGCGAGCGGCCCTTGACCTGCGCCTCGATGTAGGCGGGCGACATGTTCTTGCCGGCCGCGTTGATGATCAGCTCCTTCTTGCGGTCGACGATGCTGAGGTGGCCGTCCGCGTCGATCCGGCCGATGTCGCCGGTCCGGACCCAGCCGTCCGCGGTGAACAGCTCGGCGGTCAGCTCGGCCTGGTTGCGGTAGCCGGGCGTGGTCGCGTCGGTGCGCACCTCGATCTCGCCGTCGTCGGCGAGCCGGATCTCGACGCCGGGCATCGGTGGGCCGGCGGTCCCGATCTTGATCGCGTCGCGGCGGTTGACGGTGCCCGAGCCGCACAGCTCGGACATGCCCCACAACTCCGCGAGCGGAACGCCGATCGCGTGGAAGAAGCGCAGCATCTCGGGGACCGCGGGGGCCGCGCCGACGTTGACGGCGGCGGCGCGGTCGAGGCCGATCTCCGCGCGGATCGCGGCGAGCTCGGCCTCGTCGGGGACCGCGGCGGCGTCGCCGTCGAGCCGGCGCCGGGCGGCGTCGATCGCGGCGGCCCGCTCCGGGGTGGCCCCGGCCTCGATCGCGGCCTGGAGCTTCTCGAAGATCCGCGGCACGCCGAAGAACCAGACCGGGCGCACGTCGGGCAGGAACTCCGCGACGCGCCGCGGCTCGGTGCAGGAGGTGGCGGTGAAGCCGTAGGCCATCGCGATCCAGTGCGAGTTGTTGCGCTCGGCGACGTGGGCGAACGGCAGGTAGGAGATGACCGTCGACGCCTCGGGGAACTCGAGCGCCCCGGCGACGGCGCGCGCGGTGGTCAGGGCGTTGCGGTGGGTGATCTGGACGCCCTTCGGCGGGCCGGTGGTCCCGGAGGTGTAGATCAGGGTCGCGAGCGTGTCGGGCTCGACGGCGCGCCAGCCGGCGTCGAAGTCGAACCCCGCGCCGGCGGTCCCGGCGCCCGCGACGGCGACCAGCGCGGCGGCCTCGTCGCCGGGCAGGCCGATCGCGTGGTCGAGCTCGGCGCCGGAGGCGGCGATCGCGTCGAGGCGGTCCTCGTCGCAGACGACGACGCGGGCGCCGGCGTCGCCGAGCAGGTGCGCGATCTGCTCGGGCGACGAGGTCGGGTAGACGGAGAACGGCGTCGCGCCGAGGTGCAGCGCGGCGCTGTCGAGCACGTGGAACGCCGGGCGGTTGCTGACCAGCAGGGCGACGCTGTCGCCGGGCCGCACGCCGAGCCCGTGCAGCGCCGCCGCGGTCGCGCGGACATGGGCCCCGTACTCGGCCCAGGTGACCTCGAAGCCGTCGAGCGTGCGCAGCGCGACGCGGTCGGGGTAGCGCTCGACGCTGCGCTGGAGCGCCTCGCAGAGGGTGCGCGGAAAGTCCTCGCCGTCCGGGAACGGCGGTCCGGCGACGACGCGCCGCGCGGCAGGGTGGTCGAGCGTGGCGTCCATGCCTAGAAGAGGTCCCACCACTCGTCGCGCGCCAGCAGCTCCTGGGCCGGCTGCTCGAGGATGATCCGGCCGGACCGCAGCACGTAGGCGCGGTCGGCGATGTGCAGGACCTGGCCGACGTTCTGCTCGACCATCAGCACCCCCATGCCGGTGGTGCGGGCGAGGTCGGCGATCCGCTCGACGAGCTGGTCGACGACCGATGGCGCGAGGCCGAGCGACGGCTCGTCGAGCAGCAGCAGCTTCGGGTCGCTCATCAGCGCGATGCCGAGGCTGAGCATCCGCTGCTGACCGCCGCTCATCGTCCCGGCGGCCTGGTCGAGTCGCTCGGAGAGGATCGGGAACATCTCGAGCACCTGCTCGCGGCGCTCGCGGGCGGCGCCTGGCGCGACCGTGTAGCCGCCGAGCGCGAGGTTCTCGTCGACGGTCAGCTCGGCGAAGGTGAACCGCTCGGCGGCGATCAGCGAGATGCCGTTCTCGGCGGCGGTCCAGGGGCGGCCCTGCGCCCACTCCTCGCCGCGGTAGCGGATCGCCCCCGCGCTCGGCTTGACGAGCCCGGTGATCGCGTGCAGCGTGGTCGTCTTGCCGGCGCCGTTGGAGCCGAGCAGCGTCACCACCTCGCCGGGGTCGACGCGCAGGTCGACCTCGTGGACGACCGGGCTCGCGCCGTAGCCGGCGGTCAACCCGCTGACCTCCAGGACCGGGGTCTTAGACATGCTCCTTGGCCCGCCTTCCGAAGTAGACGGCCGCTAGCCGCTCCTGGCTGGTGATCTCCTCCATCGTGCCCTCCGCTGTGACCGTGCCCTCTTCCATGAACACGACGTGGTCGGCGAGGCGGCCGACGACGTCGAGGTTGTGCTCGACGAGGCAGATCGTGCGGCCCTCGTCGCGCAGCCGCTCGAGCACCGAGAGCACCGGGTCGAGCGCCGCGCGGTCGACGCCGGACGCCGGCTCGTCGACCAGCAGGACGTCGCCGCCGGTCGCCATCAGGCGGGCGACGGCGAGCAGCTTCTGGTCGCCGTAGCCGAGCGACCCGGACGGCTCGGAGCCGCGGTCGCCGAGCCCGACGTAGTCGAGGCAGCTCTGGGCGCGCGCCCGCGTCTGGCGCTCGCCGCGGCCGACGCGGCGCGGCCGCAGCAGCACGTTCCAGAAGCGCTCGCCGGGCTGGTCGGGGATCGCGAGCATCACGTTCTCGAGCAGCGACAGCCGCGCGCAGAGCCGGACGTCCTGGAACGACCGCACGAGGCCGAGGCCGGTCGCCTGGTGGGGCGCGGTGCCGGTGATGTCGCGGCCGGCCAGCTCGACGGTTCCCGTGTCGGGCTGGATCTGGCCGGTGAGCAGGTTGAAGACGGTCGTCTTGCCGGCGCCGTTGGGGCCGATCAGCGCGGTGATCCGGCCGCGCTGCAGCGTGACGTCGAGGTCGTGGACCGCGCGGATGCCGCCGAAGCTCTTGGCGAGGCCGCGCGCGACCAGGACCGGCTCGCCGCGCTCGCCCGCCGACTCGGCCGCCGCGGCGGGGCCCCAGCGGTCGCCGTCCGCGGCGCCCGCGTCCGCCCGCCGGTGGCGGCGCCACGACAGCGCGCCTTCGGGGAGGAGCCCGGCGGGGCGGACGCGGACGACGACGAGCAGCAGGAGGCCGAAGACGATCAGCTGCCACAGCGACGCCTTCTCGGGCGCCAGGTCGACGACGCGCTCGAGCACCGGCTCGATGCCCTGGAGGACGAACGCGCCGAGGATCGCGCCCCAGAGGTTGCCGGTCCCGCCGATGACCACGGCGGCGATCAGGATCGTCGTGACGTCGAAGTCGAAGAAGCCGGGGCTCGCGAGCAGGTTGTAGTAGACGAGCAGCGCGCCGCCGGCGCCGGCGATCCCGGCGGTCGCGGTGAACGTGACGATCTTGTAGGCGAAGACGTTCTTGCCGAGCGCGCGCGTCGCGATCTCGTCCTCGCGGATGCCCTTGAGGACGCGTCCGAACGGCGACTCGCCGAGCCGCCAGCAGATCGCGGCCGCGACGACGGTGAAGCCGAGCACGAGCCAGAAGAGGTTGGACGGGCGCACCAGCGCCTCGCCGCCGACCTCCGGGGGCTGGATGCCCTGCAGGCCGTACTGGCCGCCGAGCCCCTCGACCTGGGTGACGACCGTGACCATCACGGTCGCGAACGCCAGCGTCAGCAGGATCAGGTGCTCGGTCCCCAGCCGCAGCGCGGGCAGGCTGAGCAGCGCGCCGACGAGCGCGGCCGCGGCGATCGCCGCGACGATCGCCAGCGGGAAGCTCGCGCCGGACTCGGCCGACAGGTACGCGGCGGTGTAGCCCCCCACCCCGGCGAGCGCGATGTGGGCGACGGAGATCTGCCCCGCGTACCCCATCAGCAGGTTCAGCGACATGGCGAAGATCGCCATGATCATCGCCTGGTTCAGGACGTCGATCCAATACTCCACGGCGCTCTCCTAGCCCTCGGATGCCGCCGCTGCGCCCGGGCGGGGCAAGCGGAGCAGATCGCGGATGCCGCGTCCCGACACCAGCGGGACGACGGCGATGTAGACGAACAGGACCCCGAACGTGACGATCGGGCTCCAGGTGCCGCTGATCCAGAGCGTGGCGAGGCTCTCGATCAGCCCGATCGCCAGGCCGGCCACCGCGAACCGCAGCGGGCTCGCGCCGAGGCCCGCCAGGAAGGCGATCACCAAGGCGTTGAAGGTCGGCTCCATCGCGGCCTCGGGAACCGCGGAGTAGCGCATCGTGAAGAGAATCCCGGCGACTCCCGAGAGCGCTGACCCGATCGCGAAGACGAGCAGGTAGACGCGGTTGGGGTCGATCCCGACCGCGCGCGCCATGTCGGGGTTGGCGCGCACCGCGCGGATCGCCCGGCCGCGCCGCGAGCGGCGCATCCAGACCGCCAGCCCGGCGACCAGGACGACGCTTACGACGGTCACGAAGATCGCGAGCGTGGTCACGCTCGTCTCGCCCCAGAGGACGACGCGCTCGTCGGCGAAGCCGCTGCCCAGCGACCGGCTCGTCGAGCCCCAGATCAGCCGGATCGCGTTCTCGGCGACGATCGTGACGCCGAGCGCGCTGACGAAGACCGCGAGCAGCGCGGCGTCGGGGTTGCGCTCGACCAGTGGCCGGTAGAGGAACCGCTCGATCGCCACGCCGACGACGGTGACCGCGGCGATCGCCGCGAGGATCGCGACGTAGAGCGGCAGCCCGGCGGCGACCAGCGAGGTCGCGAAGTAGGCCGCCAGGATGAAGGTCGTGGCGTAGGCGAAGTGGAATCGCCCGGTGACACCGAGGATCAGCCCGAAGCCGACGGCCAGCAGCCCGTAGTAGCTGCCGTTGACGAGGCCGTTGACCAGTAGTTGTGAGACTTCGCCTGGATTCATGTCAACTCGCGGATGGCGGTCGAGTGGAAGGTGTGGCCCCCGCGCGGGGCGGGGGCCACACAGTCACTGGTCAGTGCCGGTCAGTCCCCGACTTTCTTGAAGTCGGCTCCGCCGATGTCGAACGTCGCGAGCTTCTTCGGCGGCTCGCCGACCTTCGGGAACGAGTACATCGCCATCGGTCGGTGCGACAGGGTGTGCGACTCGGTGTCCAGCTCCATCGAGCCGACCTGCGGGGTCTCGGTGCCGTAGAGGCTCTGGAAGCGCGGGCTCTCGTTGAGCGCCTCCACATAGGCCTCGCCGTCGTTGACGTCACCGCCGGAGGCCTTCACCTGACGGGCGAGCGCCCACAGCGCGAAGAGGTCCTCGTAGTAGTTGGCCGGGTAGAAGTCCGGCGTCGACTTGTAGGTCTTCTCGTACTCCTTGGCGAACAGCTCCGCCCACTCGTTGTCGGGCGCGTCGGCGGCGAACGAGTCGCCCGCCATGATGATGTCCTTGTAGGCGCTGCCGGCCAGCTTCACCGCGTCCGGGGTGATCTCGAAGCCGAACACCTTGGCGTCGAGGCCCGAGTTGACGTACTGCTTCATGAAGTTGGCCGAGTCGAGCCCGTAGACGCCGAGCAGGATCACGTCGGAGTCCTGCTTGCGCAGCTTCTCGATCAGGGAGCCGAAGTCGGTCTCGCCGATCGCCGCCCGCTCGAAGCCGTTGTTCTCGAAGCCGTACTCCGCGAGGTTCTCGTCGAACTGCTCGCGGTAGCCGGCGAGCTGGTCGGCGCCGACGTCCCAGGTCACGAACGTCACCTTCTTGCCGACGTCCGGCATCTCGGTGTCGAGGTACTGGAAGACGCCGCCGAACATGTCGGTCGGCAGCACCGCGCGCATGCCGTAGAAGAACGGCTTGCCCTGCAGCCCGGCGGGGGCGCCGCCGCCGCCGTCCATCGTGAAGATCTTGTACTGCTCGAGCCCGGGGAGCTGCGATCCGAGCACGGCGCTGAAGGAGGTCAGCGACAGCGGGACGCCGTCGATGCCGAGCTCGCGGGTCACCTGGGCGCCGGCCTCGGTGTCACCGGACTTGTTGTCCTTGTAGGTGACGTTGAACTTCGGTCCGCCGGCCGCCTCGATGTGCTTGCGGGCGAGCTCGATGCCGTTCTTGTCGACCTTGCCGTAGTAGGAGCCGCCGCCGCTGAGCGGCAGCACCGCGCCGAGGTCGATCTCCACGCCCGCGAGCGCCTCCTCGCCGGTCGGCGTGTCGAGGATCTCCTGGACCTGCTTGCCGACGCCAGTCGGCTGTGCGCCGCCCGAAGCGGCACCGTCGCCACCGCCGTCGTCGTCGCCGCCGCAGGCCGCGAAGCCCGTCACGGCAAGCGCCAGCACCGCCAGCAGAGCTGACAGGCGGGGTATGGAGGAAGCGCGCTGGGAGTGCCGCCCATGTTCGCGCCGAGCGTGCCGCTTGAGCATCGTGTTCTCCTTCTCAAAAGGTGAAAAAAGGCAACTGCCGACGCATCGTACGAGCGGTCACCGGAGCCCACAGTGGATTCGCGGCGCGGCTTTGGAGGTTCTTACATGCGCCTGATTCGGGCACTCAGGAGCCCCGCCGCCCAGGTGCCCTCGGGCGGCGCCACGACCCGCTTCCAGCGCGCCGGCGGCGGCCGCAGGTCGGTGCCGCGCAGCGGCGGCGAGAGCACCAGCGCCAGCTCGCGCGACGCTCCGAAGCGCTCCTCCCCGCGGCGACCAGGCGCGCGAGCGCGGCCGACGACCAGGGCGCCTCGCAGACGTAGGCGACCGGCTGCAGCGGATCGACGGCGTCGAGGTCGGCCGTCCTGGCGACGACGGCGAAGCCGGGCGGGACCGCGGTCTCGACGGGAACCCGGCGGCGCTCCTCGGTCCAGGTCAGGAAGCGCGAGACGCGCGGGTCGGGCTGGGGCGCCACCAGCCGCGCCAGGCCGGCGGCGAGCGCCCCGCCGTCGCCGTCGATGGTGACGACGTCGCCCTGGGCGACGACGCGGCCGGCCGCGGCGAGGCGGCCCGCCGCGGCGTCGACCGGCGCGCCCGCGACGCCGCAGACCGCGGGAACGCCGAGCCGCCAGGCCGCGAACAGCAGGCCCGGGGCGTCGGCGTCGGCGGTGACCACCAGCCCAGCGGCGACGCGCAGGTCGGCCGGCTCGAACGCCGTGCCGGGCCCGACGACGAGGATCGCCTCCTCCCCGCGCTCGGCCAGCCGCCACGCCTCGACCGGGTCGAAGACCGCCCGCCCGGTCGCCGCCCCGCACGAGGCGCCGGTCCCCGACACGACCGCGTCGAGGCCGTCGCCGCGCGGGACGACCGGGCGCTGGAGCTGCGCCAGCGCCTGCAGCGGGACCCGCTCGATCGCCGTCTCGACGTCGATCAGGCCGTCGTCGACGAGGTCGGTCGCGATCCTGATCGCCGCCACCCCGCTGCGCCGCCCGGCCCGGGCGCGCAGCAGCCACGGCCGGTCGCGGACGATCGCGAAGTCGATCTCGCACATGTCGCGCTCGGCGGCCTCGACGAGCAGCAGCGCCTGCTCGACCTGGGCGCGCGCGGCGGACGGCCCGACCGGCAGCGCGCTCAGCGGCGACGCGCTCAGCACGTCGGCGTCGATGCCGCGCCGCGAGGGGGCGTAGAGCGCCCCGCGCGCCGAGGGGACCCCGCTCGCGGGGTCGCGCGAGAACGCCACGCCGGTCGCCGCGACCTCGCCCATCCCCCCGTAGGCCATCGCCTGGACGGTCACCGCGCCGGCGCCCTGAGCCCCGTCGTCGCCGATCGCGGCGATCGCGGCGTCGACCTGCTCGCGTGCCGAGCCCGGCAGCGGCACCCCGTGCTCGCGGAGGATCGCCTGCCAGCGCCGGGCGCGCCAGCGCGCCTCGCCACCGGACAGCCCCTCGCCGAGCTGCACGATCTCGCGCCGCGTGAGGTCGCCGACGAGCATCCCGAAGGCGCGTAGCAGCCGCTCGTAGCCGGTCCAGACCAGCTCCGGCGGATGGCGCCGCGCGAGCGCGTCGCGGACCTGCTCGGAGAGGCCGACGTTGAGCACGATGTTGACGTTGCGGTCGGCGTCGGGCCGGCCGCGGCGCACCGCCAGCAGCAGCGGCTCGTCGGGATCGCCGAGGCGCCGCTCGACCGCGCGCTCGAGCCGGTCGATCGCCGCGCCGACCTCGTCCGCCACGGCGGCGGGCAGCCGGTGGCCCCCGTTCGCGGCGGGCGCCCAGCCGCCGGCGACCGTGAAGCCCGGCAGCACCGGCAGCCCGAGGGCGTGCAGCTGGGCGACGCTGCTGCCGACGTCGCCCAGCAGCTCCGTCGAAGAAGCGCCGGCCCCGACGTCGAACACGTGCTGTGAACTGCTCATGAGCCTCTCCCGTGGGCGCGGAGGTGGTCGCGGTCGCACGCAAGCCTTCCTCACCGCCACCCGCCGTGCCGGGCGCGGCCGGCATGCGATTGTCGATACCCACAGTCGCGGCGCGGCCCGTCCGAGCGCATTTCGGGGCTCTCTACAATGCTCGGTGGGAGGCCGGACACGGTCGCACCGTGGGAACACGGCGATCGGGAGAGGATTCCCCAGTGGAAGCAGCGACCAGGGCCCAGCGGTCCGCCCCCTTCGAGCAAGACCAGACCGCCAGCGTCGACGCCCTCGAGCTGCGCCGTTCGCCGGAGACCGGCTACCCGCAGGTCGTCGAGGCCTTCAGCGAGGTCGCGGAGCGGATCGGCGAGGTCGCCGACCTCGACGAGCTGCTGCACCTCGTCGCGACGAAGATCTGCAGCCTGCTCTCGGTCGGTCGCTGCAGCGTCTACCTCAAGGACGAGGAGAGCGGGCTGTTCCGCGGCCAGGTGGCCGAGACCGGCTCCGACGTCGACGACCTGATCAAGCGGCTGACCGCCGGCAGCGAAGCCGACGGCTTCACGCGCGAGATCCTGGCCGCGCGCAAGCCTGTGCTGATCTCCAACGCCCAGAGCGACCCGCGCCCGGTGCGCGCGACGATGCGCCGCTGGGGGGTGCGGGCGATGCTCGGCGTGCCGATGGTCCTCAAGCAGGAGGTGATCGGCCTGCTGTTCGTCGACGACGCCGACTCGCCGCGCCAGTACAGCCACGCCGACCAGCAGGTCGCCGCCGCGTTCGCGAACCTCGCGGCGATCGCGATCTCCCAGGCGCAGCTGACCAGCGAGCTGCGCTCCAGCCTCAAGACCGTGGCGCGCCAGAACGGCGTCCTGCGCCGCGCCGAGGCGCTCGACGAGCGCCTGACCAAGCTGATGCTCGACGGCGCCGACCTCGAGCGGATCGCCGCCGCCGTCGCGGAGCTGACCGGCAAGCCGTGCGCCGTCTACGACTCGGGCTACCGCCGGTTGGCCGCCGCGACCAGCCCCCAGAACGACTCCCAGCTCGTCCCGGCGCTGTTCGAGCCGACGCATCGCGAGCACCCCGAGGTGCAGCAGGCGCTCGCCGGCCTGAAGGAGAACCAGCCCGGCGTCGTCGGCCCGCTGCGCTCCGCCGGCCTGCAGCACCGCTTCCTGATCGCCCCGGTGGCGGTGCGCGGCGAGAACTGGGGCCAGCTGGTCCTGATGGAGAGCCCCGACGCCTTCGGCCCGCTCGACCTCGCCGTCGCCCGCCGGACGGCGACCGTGATCGCGCTCGAGTTCAGCACCCAGGAACGGCTCTCCGAGGCCGAGCTGCACGCCCGCGGCGGACTCGTCCGCGACCTCGTGCGCGGGACCGACAACCGCGAGTCGCTCAGCCGCCGCGCCGGCTTCCACGGGCTGCGGCCGACCCACCCGCACGTCGTCGCGCTGTTCCGCCGCAGGGACCCGTCGAGCACGCGCCCGACCGGGGCGCGCCGGGTCGCCGAGGCGCTCGAGGCCTCGGGCGAGCACGAGCGCGGCGTCTACGTCTCGCACGTCCAGGACGGCGCGGCGGCGATCCTCGAGCTGCCCGAGGGCGAGCCGGGCCGGGCCGCGGTCGAATGGGCGCGCGAGGTGGTGCGCCGGACCGCGCTGGCGATCGCCCCCGACGGCGACGCGATCGTCTCGGTCTCGTCGCCGACGACCGGGATAGCCGGCTTCGAGGCCGCCTACCGCGAGGCGCTCGACGTGGCCCGCTGCGCCACGCTGTTCGGCATGCCCGAGGGCGAGCCGTACGTCCTGACGGCCGGCGACCTCGGGCCCGCGCGGATCTTCATGTCGGCGTCGAACCCCGAGGAGCTGGAGCGGTTCGCCGACAGCGTGCTCGGGCCGCTGCTCGACGGCGGGGACGACGATCCCGAGCCCGAGCTGCTGGAGACGCTCGAGGCATTCTTCGCCTCCTCGCGCCGCGTGCGCGGCGCCGCCGACGCGCTCGACGTCCACGAGAACACGATCCGCTACCGGCTCGCGAAGATCGAGGAGACGCTCGGCCTGGCGGTGACCAGCGACTCCGACGACCAGCTCGCCTGCCAGCTCGCGCTGGAGGTCGTCAAGCTGCGCCGCCGCTCGGCGGCCTAGTCGCCGCGCGAGGACTCGTCGCGCTGGAACGTCACGCCGTAGCCGATCCGCTCGACCGTCGTCGGGTGGGTGCCGAGCAGGGCGTGCAGCAGCCGCGGCGGGTCGGGGTCGCCGACGTTGCGGATCGCCAGGCTGCGCGCCAGCTCGATCGACGCCTCCGGCTCGCCCGTCAGGTCGAGCGCGAAGGCGTCGGCGCGCGCCTCGACCTGGCGCGACTGGACGTTGCCGGCGCAGGTCAGCGCGAACGAGACGAGCGCGAAGGCGAGCACGACGGCCGGCAGCGCGGCGGGCCCGGGCTTGCCCGGCCCGTCGAGCGCGCCGCGCGCGAAGCGCTCGGACAGCCGCTGGACGAGGAACATCCCGGCCGGGGCGACGAGCGCGACCCAGAGCAGCCCGTGCGGCACGTCGCGGTACTTGACGTGGGCCAGCTCGTGGGCGACCACCGCGCGGACCTGGGCCGGCGGGTACTCGTCGATCAGGTTGTCGTAGAGGACGACGCGCTTGGTGTGGCCGAGCCCGCCGACGTAGGCGTTGATCGCGTTCGTGCGGCGGCTGGCGTCGACGCGGTAGACCTCGCCGACGTCGACCCCGGCCCGGTCGGCGAGCTCGATCACCTCGCTGCGCAGGGCGCCCCGCTCGAGTGGCTCGAAGCGGTTGAACAGGGGGTCGACGACGATCGGCTGGAGGTAGAGCATCGCCGTGGCCGCGACGACGACCAGCCCCGCCCCCGGCGCCCACCAGTTGCGCGGGAAGCGGCGGATCAGCGCCATCGCCAGCAGGCCGGCGACCGCCGCGTAGACCGCGCCGACGGCGGTCGCTTTGGCCACGTCGACCAGCCAGGGGCCGAACGACTGGGTGGCGAGATCGAAGTCGACCGCGCGCTCGTGGCGCCAGATCGACAGCGGCAGCTCGACGACCGCGACCGTGACCGAGATCCCCGCCGCCAGCGCCGCCGCGCCGAGCAGCGGTCGCCTTCCGGCGCGCTCGATCGCGGCGCGCAGCGGGCGTGGCGGCCAGAGCGCGACGGCGGCGACCGTCAGGCCCGAGAGCGCGATCCCGGCGAGCCCGAGGATCCGCTGGAGGTCGCGGAAGTCCGCCGCGCGTTCCAGCTCGGCGGAGCTGAAGTACGCTGTCGCATTGACGGCAGCCGGCTCGATCGACCCGCCGCGAGGGCGAAGCAGCAGCGTCGCGGCTCCGGCTGCCACGACCGCCACGGCGAACGCCAGTGGCAGGCGAGTGCGATGAGCAGCCACCTTCCGGACAGTAACGACGCCCCGGCGCACCCAGCGCGGATCGCGGTCATCTCGGACGTGCACGGCAACCTGCCGGCGCTCCAGGCGGTGATCGAGGACGCCCGTGCCGCCGCCGTCGACGCGATCTGGTGCCTCGGCGACCTCGTCGGCTACGGCGCCAGCCCCGACGAGTGCGTGGCGCTCGCCCAGGAGGAGTGCGACGTGCTGCTCGGCGGCAACCACGACCTCGCCGTCGCGGGCCTGATCGAGCTGTCGGACTTCTCACCCGCGGCCTCGGCGGCCGCGCTCTGGACGCGCGAGCGCGTCGGCGCCGACACGCTCGCCGTGCTGGCCGGCCTCGCGCCGGCGCGCGACGAGGAGCCGGTCGGGCTCTACCACGGCTCCGTCACCGACCCGATCTGGGAGTACGTGCTCTCCAGCGAGCAGGCCGAGCGGTCGCTCGACGCGATGGGCCCGCGGATCGGCGCGATCGGCCACACCCACGTCGCGCTGCGCTTCACCCGCCACGACGGCCGCCTGCACGGCGAGCAGACGCCCGGCGGCACCGAGCTCGACCTCGGCGAGGGCGAATGGCTGGTCAACCCGGGCAGCGTCGGCCAGCCGCGCGACCGTGACCCGCGCGCCGCCTGGCTGCTGCTCGACACCGCCGGCTGGACGGCGAGCTGGCGCCGCGTCGCCTACCCGATCGAGCAGGCCGCGCGGGCGATCGAAGCCGCCGACCTCCCCAGGCATCTGGCCGACCGGCTATTCATCGGCCAGTGAACGTGCGCCTCCCCCACCTCCTCTGCGCGCTCGCGACGACCGCCGCGCTCGCCGTCGCGGGCTGCGGCGGCGACGACGAGCCGCAGGGCAAGAAGCTGCCGCCCAGCGTCACCCAGGACCTACAGAAGCAGCTGGAGTCGGTCGGCGACCGCGTCGCGGCCGGCGTCTCGGGCGCCTGCGACGACATCTACTCCGAGGACACCGGCAACATCGGGCCGATCGACGAGGCGCTCGCCTCGATCCCGTCCGACGTCGACCCGCGGATCCGCACCGCGCTCGAGCAGAGCATCGAGCGGCTGAACCAGCTCGTCGGCCAGGAGTGCGACCAGATCCGCGAGGACGAGCAGGGCGTGACCGACACCGAGACCGAGACGACGCCGACCGAGACTGTGCCGACCGAGACCGAGACGGTCACGACCGACACGACCGAGACGACGCCGACGACGCCCGAGCCACCGCCGACGACCCCGCCGACGGCACCCGACACGACGCCGAACGGCGTCGGCCCCGACGGCCAGGGCGCGCCCGGCCAGCAGCGCGGCGGCGCCGAGGCGCCCGACGGAGGCGGCGACTGATGTCCCAGCCCCAGGAGATCGCGGGCCGCTACCGGATCGACCGCCGGCTCGGCGCGGGCGGCATGTCGACCGTCTTCCTCGCCCAGGACACCGTGCTCGAGCGACCGGTCGCGGTCAAGCTGCTCGCCGAGCACCTCGCCGACGACGCGGCCTTCGTCGAGCGCTTCCAGCGCGAGGCGCTGTCGGCCGCGCGGCTCCAGCACCCGAACATCGTCCAGGTCTTCGACTACGGACTCGACGGCAGCTCGCACCGCCACTTCATCGTCATGGAGTTCGTCGACGGGCCGTCCTGCGCCGACCTGCTGCGCGACCGCAAGCGGCTCGACGTCGACGAGGCGGTGCGGATCTCGCGCGACGCCTGCCACGGCCTCGACTACGCCCACCGCGCCGGCGTGATCCACCGCGACGTCAAGCCCGGCAACCTGCTCGTCGCGGCCGACTCGGGCACGACCAAGCTGGCCGACTTCGGGATCGCCAAGGCTGCCGAGCAGACGCGGATCACCCAGGTCGGCTCGGTGCTCGGCACCGCCGCCTACCTGTCGCCCGAGCAGGCCCACGGCGAGGAGGCCGGCCCGCGCTCGGACACCTACTCGCTCGGCGTCTGCGCCTACCAGCTGCTGACCGGGCGGCTGCCGCACGAGTACGGCTCGCTGACCGAGCTGGCGCTGAAGCAGCGCGACGAGCCGATCGAGCCGATCTCCGAGCTGCGCCCCGAGGTGCCGCTGGCGCTCGACCTGGCGATCCGCGTCGCGCTGGAGCGCGAGCCGGACGACCGCTACGCCAGCGCGCTCGAGTTCGCGCACGCGCTCGAGGCCGGCCTGCACGGCGACGCGACCGAGGCGACGCAACGGCTCGCGGCCGCCGACTCGGCGACAGACGCCACCCGCGCCCTGTCCCCCGCGACCGACGCCACGCGCGCGCTGCCGACCCGCGCCCGGCCGCCCGCCCGTCCCATCCCCGTGCCCCCACCGGCAGCGCGCGCCGAGACCGCCCCCGACCCGCAGGCCGCCAAGCGCAGCACCCGCCAGCGCCGCTGGGGCCAGTTCCTGGCGCTGCTCGCCGTCCTGCTGGTCGTCGCCGCGGTCGCGGTCGCCCTGCTCTCCTCCAGCGGCGGCGGTGGCGACACCATCTCCCCCGTCGACCGCGACACCGTGCAGCAGCAGATCGACGGCATCCAGCAGTTCCTGCGCGAGAACACGCAGCAGTAGCCGCCGAACGGACAGTTGTGCACGCGGCTGCGTGCTGAATCGTCCGGCCTAGGAGGCTCCCACGAAGCGCTCGCTCATTCTGGACTCCCGTACCTACGTTGGGCGTGCTCCGACGTCTGCCTCGGACGGAACGATGGACACTTGCACGGACACAGTACGGGACATGTGAGCCCATGAAATCTCTAATCCCCTGCTAGAGTCTGACTTCAAGCGAGCAGGAAGGTGGACATTGTCTGGGACAGACGGTCGGTCGTATATCGAGACACATCCCTGGTTGACATTCCAGCTCAATCTGCGAAGCGCTCCCCCGGACCTGTGGATGCTCCTGGGGGAGGCCCGCTCCAAGATCCAACACCTCTCGGAGTCTCTGCTCGCACCCGAGACCGGCAACCGCCTTCGACTCCTCTACCTCGCCAAGGGCGTACACGCCACGACCGCTATCGAGGGCAACACCCTGACCGAGGACGAGGTCGTCGAACACCTTCAAGGACAGCTCAAGCTGCCGCGTTCTCAGGAGTACCTGACGCGCGAGGTCGACAACATCGTGACGACCTACAACAAGATCGCCCGCGAGATGCTTGACGGCGATGGAACCCGAGAGCTAACTCCCGCCAAGGTCAGCGAATACAACCGCCTGATCCTTGACGGACTCGACTTGGAGGAGGGGGTGGTCCCGGGTGAGCTTGCTCACAAGCGCCCAGGCGTTGGTCGGTACCTCGCCCCAGATCGAGGGGACTGCGACTACCTACTGGACCGTCTTTGTGAGTGGCTCAACAGCGACTTTGATTCGCCCGATGAGGACATGGCGATCCCCTACGCGATTATCAAGGCCGTCATGGCTCACCTCTACATCGCCTGGATTCACTACTTCGGCGACGGCAACGGACGCACAGCGCGCTGCGCGGAGGTTCAGGTCTTGGCCGCATCAGGGCTTGTCCCGACGCCGGCTGGCCACCTGCTGAGCAACCACTACAACATCACCCGCGACGAGTACTACCGACAGCTCGATGCCTCGAGTCGGGAGCATGCAGGAAATCCGATCCCTTTCCTCATGTACGCGATTCGGGGACTTGTTGACGAGCTTCGCGAGCAGCTTCAGATCGTTTGGAATCAGCTCTATGCAGATCGTTGGGAGCAGCATGTCTATCAGCAGTTCGGGGATGCGAGAACACCACCGCACATCCGGCAGCGGCAACTTGTTCTCGACCTGTCGAAGCAAAAGGAGCCGGTCCCTCGCGGGAAGCTTCGTGAGCTAAGCCCCAAGGTCGCCGCAGCGTACGCGACGCGCGGTGAAAAAACCCTGACCCGAGATCTCAATGCCCTCGTACAGCGAGGGCTGATACGGCACGATAAGCAAGGCTACATACCGTGCCGCGAGACTATCCTCGCGATGTTGCCGCGAGTACCCTCCCGTCCCGACGGAATGCCGGAGAACGTCGGATAAGTATGAGCGAAGAAGCTCTACTCAGGAGTGATCGCGCCAAAGTCGCCGGTCTCCGCGTCGAGCGCACTGAGATCCGGTACGCGAACCGTGAATAAAGTCAGCGGAGGGTGACGAGTAAAGCTCGTAACCGCTGTCAGGTAGGCGCGCGCGTGGGTCCAAAGCAGATGAGTTGCGTTTAGCTCAATCCAGCTGGTCAACTCATCGGGATCAAGGTCGCCGCCCTCCAGCTCAAAACAACCGGTGACGCTGATCGCGAGATCAAAGGGGCCAGGCGTTTCGGCTCCGGCGTCGTCCTCATCGTGCCAGGTGACCGCGAGATCCAAGTGGGCGAGCGGACAGTCATCAGGCGGAACGGCGTCGGTAGCCGGCAGCTCCACTCGCGTAGCCAGGCCGATTGCGTAGCGAACGTTCTGGTCAGGCCTGAAGTCGGGGTGGTCAGAAAGCGCCAGCTTCGAGAGCCAAACGTCCCTGAGCTGGGTCGTATGGGGCGGGAACATCGTCAGGCTACAACGGCGACTCGCTCAGCTGCGTGAGTCGGCTTGGCGATGGGGGTCGAAGCCGATCGGTAACGAACCCGCCCTGTCCGTGGGCGATACCGAGCGCGGCGTTTCGTGATGATCTGTTGGTTGACCTTCTCTTGGAGAGCGCGCGCGATGGTCTCCTTCTCGCCATCAACAAGACGATCCTGCTCTCCGATCGCAAACGTTCTGGACAGGTCGATCAGAACCTGATCGAAGTACCCCTCGTCGCCCGGTCGGTAAACGACCAAGCTTCCGTCCGGCTGCATGACTTGGTATTCGCCCCGCTGACGGGCCGGGACGCAAAGGTTGCCAGGCACATCTACAAGCACATGGTCGGCCCGCTCGACGGCGATTCCGATCTCGATGCTCTCTGCGCCGTCCACGCTCCACAGCACGGCGTATCTCGGTCCCATTGTTCTCGCGACCTCCTTCATTGCTCTGATGGGGTCACCAGTGCCTGTTCATCAGGTTATCGATCCGGTCCCTCCTGAGCTTTAGCAGCGCCCCCGTCTTGTCCCTCTCGACTTGCGACATGTAGGCGTCCGGGATCTTCCCAACGACCGCATCAACATGATCATCCGCTACAGATTGGATGCGGTCAAGGGCCTCCTTCTGGGCATCGGTATCGGCCCAGTACGCCGTTCTGTAGGGCAGCGGCATGATCTGCCGCAGATTCCGCTCGAACAACTCGATCATCTCGCCGTCTCCGACATCCACCTTGTCGGGCTGATCTTTCTCAGGGACCCCAAACTTTGTGGACCAGTACAAGCCGCTCAGGCCGTGGTCGATCAACCACAGTTCGTAAGAGTCCGCGATGGCGAACTTCGTGCCATCGGGAAGCGGCTGCACCAGCATGTTCTTGCCCGCGCGATCCAGGTTGGCGATCCAGACGTCGAATACGACGCCCGTAGGCCACCACGAACGGTCCTGCAGACGGTCCGCAACATCGGTGTCCGTGTAGCACGTAGACCAGGGCAGCGTGTGGGGGATGCGCTCCACGACAGCCGCCGGCTTGCCGTCGACGTCCTCCAACCAGACTTCGGGCATCGACAGGCCCAATGCACGGCCCAGCTCCGACGCGACGCGCTCCATTCCCATCGTGTAGATCTCTCGCGGCTCGCCGCGAGGCGGGCTCTTGGCCAGAGCGGTAATCGCGGCGTTCTCTTTCGCTCGCACCCACCTACCGTCCGTTCTACCCGGATGCGCGTGCGTGTTTCCCGAGGGGTCTGTGACCCACGTATAGCCGCTGGAGAGCCCCAACCCAGAGGAAAAGATACGCGATTACCCGGTTCTGCCGGCGCAGTACCGACAGCACCCGGCGAGGGTCCACCGATCCGCGGGCTGGCAATCCCACTCCGCGGGGGCGCTAGCCCGCCGAGTAGGGAGCGGTGCCGGCGCGGACGCGGGCGGAGTAGGCGGCTAGGTCGCCGGCCTGGATCGCGGCGCGCAGGCCGCTCATGAGGGCGGCCATGAAGGTGAGGTTGTGGAGCGTGATCAGGCGGGCGCCGGTCAGCTCCTTGTGGCGGGCGAGGTAGTGGAGGTAGCCGCGTGTGTGGTCGCGGCAGGCCGGGCAGGGGCAGCCGGCGGCGATCGGCTCGTCGCTGCCCGCGGAGGCGCCCTTGGTCAGGTCGAGCCGCCAGCGGCGGTCGGGGTCGGGGACGAGCGCGGTGCCGTGACGGGCGAGCCGGGTCGGGGTGGCGCAGTCGAAGCTGTCGATGCCGGCGGCGACGGCGTGCAGGATGTCGTCGACGTCGCCGATGCCGAGCAGGTGGCGCGGGCGCTCGTCGGGGAGTCCGCGCAGCGCCCAGCCGACGACCTCGTGCATCTGCTCCTTCTCCTGGCCGAGCGAGCCGCCGATCGCGACGCCGGCGAGGTCCGCCTTGGCGACGTAGTCGGTCGACTCGCGGCGCAGCTCCTCGTAGACGCCGCCCTGGACGATCCCGTAGAGCAGCTGGCCGGGCGGCGCGTGCTCGGCGTGCCAGGCGATGCAGCGGTCGAGCCAGCGGTGGGTGCGCTCCATCGCGCGCAGCGTGTAGGTGCGGTCGGCGTGGAACGGCGTGCACTCGTCGAAGGCGAGCGCGATGTCGGAGCCGAGCTTGGCCTGGACCTCCATCGAGGTCTCGGGTCCCATGAAGCGCTCCGAGCCGTCGGTGTAGGACTGGAAGCGCACGCCGTCCTCGGAGATCTCGTGGACCATGCTCTTGCGCCCGTCGCGCCGCCCCTTGATCTCGTCGGCGACGCTGCCGTGACCCATCGAGAAGACCTGGAAGCCGCCCGAGTCGGTGACGATCGGCCCGTCCCAGCCCATGAACCGGTGCAGCCCGCCCGCGGCCGCGACGTAGTCCTCGCCCGGCGTGATGAACAGGTGGAAGGTGTTGCCGAGCACCATGTCGTAGCCGAGCGCGTCGACCTCGCCGCGGCAGCAGCCCGCGCACCGAGGCGTTCGAGGCGAGCGGGACGAACGCCGGCGTGCGGACGTCGCCGTGCGGCGTGTGGATGACGCCGGCCCGCGCCGCGCCGTCGCGGGCGTCGATCTCGAAGACTTCGGACGCTTGTCGGGGCTCTACCCCCACGAAGGCTCCGCTCGGCTCACGAGAGCAGGCTCTGACCGGTCATCTCGGCCGGCTGCTCGATGCCGAGCAGGTCGAGCACGGTCGGGGCGACGTCGGCGAGGATGCCGCCGTCGCGGAGGCCGGGCACGTCGGCGGTGACGATCAGCGGCACCGGGTTGAGCGAGTGCGCGGTGTTCGGGCTGCCGTCGGGCTCGAGCATGTTGTCGGCGTTGCCGTGGTCGGCGGTGACGATGCAGGCGCCGCCGGGCGCGTGCACCGCGTCGACGACGCGGCCGAGCTGGGCGTCGACCGCCTCGATCGCCGCGACGGCGGCGGGGATCGACCCCGTGTGGCCGACCATGTCCGGGTTGGCGAAGTTGATGATCCCGAAGCCGTAGCCGCCGCCGGACCACTGCTCGACGAAGGCGCTCGCGGCCGCGTCGGCGCTCATCTCGGGCTTGTGGTCGTAGGTCGGGACGTCGCGCGGCGAGTCGACCAGGCAGCGCTCCTCGCCGTCGTAGGCGTGCTCCTCGCCGCCGTTGAAGAAGTAGGTGACGTGCGCGTACTTCTCGGTCTCGGCGACGTGCAGCTGGCGCGATGCCGCGCGCGGCGAGCACCGACGCCAGCGTCGCCTTCGGCCGGTCGGGCGGGAAGGCGATCGGGTAGTCCCAGTCCTCCTGGTACTCGGTCAGCGTCGTGTAGTCGACGCGCGGGCGCGTCGCCGCGGTCGAACTCGGCGAAGTCGGGCTCGGCGAGCGCGCGCGTCAGCTCGCGGGCGCGGTCGGGGCGGAAGTTGAAGAAGACGACGGCGTCGCCGTCGCGGATCTCGCGCCTCGTCGCCGACCAGCGTCGGGCTGACGAACTCGTCGGTCTCGCCGCGCTCGTAGGCGGCGCGGACGGCCTCGACGGCCGTCGCCGCGTCGGCGTCGGGCGCGTCGGCCTCGCCCGTGGACGATCGCGTCGTAGGCGAGCTTGACGCGCGGTCCCAGCGCTTGTCGCGGTCCATCGCGAAGTAGCGGCCGCTGACGGTCGCGACCCGGCCGCCGCGTCTCGGCGAGCCAGCCCTCGACGCGTCTCCAGGTAGCCGGCGCCGGAGCGCGGCAGCGTGTCGCGGCCGTCGGTGAAGGCGTGCAGGACGACGTCGGGGACGCCGTGGTCGGCGGCCAGCTCGATCAGCGCGCGCAGGTGGTCCATGCTGACGCGTGGACGCCGCCGTCGGAGACGAGCCCGAGCAGGTGCAGCCGGCCCGACTCGCGCGCCGCCGCGCAGGCGTCGCGCAGGGCCGGGTTCTCGGCCAGCGACGCCGTCGGCGACGGCGTCGTCGATGCGCGTCAGGTCCTGGCGGACGACCGTGCCGGCGCCGAGGTTGAGGTGGCCGACCTCGGAGTTGCCCATCTGGCCCTCGGGCAGCCCGACGGCGCGCCCGCAGGCGGTCAGCTCGGTGTGCGGGTGCTCAGCCCAGAGCGCGTCGAAGACCGGCGTCGTCCGCCAGCGAGACGGCGTTGCCGGGCCCGTCGGCGCGCCAGCCCCCAGCCGTCGAGGATCGACCAGGCAGACCGGACGGCAGCGGCCCGGGCCGTCCGATCAGCGTCATGGCGCGGCGGCGACGATCGCGGCGAAGCTGTCGGGGTCGAGGCTCGCCCCGCCGACCAGCGCGCCGTCGATGTCCGGCTGGGCGAGGATCTCGGCCGCGTTGTCCGGCTTGACGCTGCCGCCGTAGAGGACGCGGACGTGCTCGGCGGCGTCCTGCGAGCGGTCGCCGACCAGCGCCCGCATGAACGCGGTCGCCTCCTGGGCCTGGCTCGGGCGTGGCGACCTTGCCGGTGCCGATCGCCCAGATCGGCTCGTAGGCGATGACGACGTCGGCGAGCCGGTCGTCGGCGACCTGCTCGAGCCCCTCCTGGACCTGATGGCGCAGCTTGCGCTGCATGTCGCCGGCGTCGCGCTCGTCCTCGGTCTCGCCGACGCAGAGGATCGGCGCGCAGGCCGGCGGCGAGCGCGGCGGGAACCTTCTCCGACAGCGCGCGGTCGGTCTCGCCGAAGTAGCTCGCGCCGCTCGGAGTGGCCGAGCGACGACCGCGCCGGCGCCCAGCTCGAGCAGCATCGGCGCCGAGATCTCACCGGTGTAGGCGCCGGTCTCGGCCTGGTGCATGTTCTGCGCGAGCGACGATCACGCCGGAGCCCGCGAGCGCCTTGGCGACGGTCTCGAGCGCGGTGAACGGCACGCAGAGCCCGACGTCGGCCCGGGTGCCGGCCGCGGGCAGCAGGCCCAGCAGCCGCTCGCAGTAGCCGGCGGCCTCGGCGCGGCGTGCCCGCACAGCTTCCAGTTGCCCGCGATGTAGGGCTTGCGCTCAGACGTCATCCAGCGCCTCCACTCCGGGAAGGGCCTTGCCCTCCAGCAGCTCGAGCGCGGCGCCGCCGCCCGTCGACAGGTGCGTGACCCGGTCGGCGAGGCCGAACTGCGGCGAGCGCGGCGCCGGAGTCGCCGCCGCCGACGACCGTCGTCCCGGGCGCGCGCGGCGACCGCCTCGGCGACCGCGCGCGTCCCGCCGGCGAACGGCTCCAGCTCGAACGCGCCCATCGGGCCGTTCCAGAAGACGGTGCCGGCGTCCGCGATCTCGCGGGCGTAGGCGGCGGCGGTCTCCGGGCCGACGTCGAGGCCCATCCAGCCGTCGGGCACGTCCACGCCGTCGAGCTCGCGCCGGTCGGCGTCGGCGGCGAAGCGGTCGCCGAGGACGAGATCCACCGGCAGCAGGAGACGCGCAGTCCGCTCCCCCTCGGCCTTCGTCGAGCGCCTTGCGCGCCAGCTCGACGCCCGCCTCCTCGACCAGCGAGTCGCCGGTCGGCGATGCCCTGGGCGCGGAAGAAGCTGAAGCACATCGCGCCGCCGATCAGGATCGTGTCGGCGACGTCGAGGAAGCGGTCGATCAGCGCGATCTTGTCCGTCACCTTCGCCCCGCCGAGCACCACGCAGAGCGGGCGGTCGGGGCTCTCGACGATGCCTGTCGAGCGTGTTGACCTCGCGCTCGAGCAGCAGCCCGGCGACGGCGGGCAGGTGCTCGGCGACGCCGACCGTGGTGGCGTGTGCGCGGTGCGCGGCGCCGAAGGCGTCGTCGACGAAGACGTCGGCGTAGGAGGCCAGCTCGCGCGCCAGGTCGGGGTCGTTCTTCGTCTCCCCCGGCTCCCAGCGCGTGTTCTCGAGCACCAGCACCGAGCCGGGCTCGAGCGCGTCGACCGCGGCGCGCACCTCGTCGCCGACGACCGCGCCGCGCCTGGTGCGACCGGGGCGTCGATCAGCTCGCGCAGCCGGTCCGACGCCGGGCGCCAGCGAGGTCTCGGGCTCGCGGTCCTTCGGCCGGCCGAGGTGCGAGCAGAGGATCAGCCGCGCGCCGGCGTGCAGCAGCAGCTCGATCGTCGGCAGCGCGGCGCGGATCCGGGCGTCGTCGGTCACGCGACCGCCCTCCAGGGGGACGTTGAAGTCCACCCGGACGAGCACCCGCTCGCCGCCCTGGAGGTCGAGGTCGCGGACCGTCTTGCGGTCGAGCACTGCTACGCGGCGGCCGGAGCGCCGACCAGGACGCGCTCGGTGAGGTCGACCACGCGGTTCGAGTAGCCCCACTCGTTGTCGTACCAGGAGATCACCTTGACCAGCCGGCCGTCGACCACCATCGTCAGCTTCGAGTCGAAGATCGACGAGTACGGCGAGCGCGACGATGTCGGTCGAGACGATCGGGTCCTCGGTGTACTGGAGGATCCCCTCGAGCGCACCGGTGTCGGCCTTCGCCGCGATCGCCGCGTTGATCTCCTCGATCGAGGTGTCGCGCGACGCCTGGAACGTCAGGTCGACGACCGAGCCGGTCGGCACGGGCGCGCGCACGGCGATCCCGTTGAGCTTGCCGTTGAGGTCCGGGATCACGAGGCCGATCGCCTTCGCGGCGCCGGTCGACGTCGGGATCAGGTTGATCGCCGCGGCGCGCGAGCGACGCGGGTCGCTGTGCGGGGCGTCGAGCAGGCGCTGGTCGCCGGTGTAGGCGTGGATCGTCGTCATCACGCCCGACTCGATGCCGATCTCGTCGTGCAGCACGCTGGCGAACGGCGCCAGGCAGTTCGTCGTGCAGGACGCGTTCGAGATCACGTCGTGGGCCGCCGGGTCGTAGGCGTCGTCGTTGACGCCCAGGACGAGCGTCACGTCCGGCTCGGTCGCCGGCGCGGAGATGATCACCTTGCGGGCGCCCGCGGCGAGGTGCTTGGCGGCGTCGTCGCGCTTGGTGAAGAAGCCGGTCGACTCGATCACGACCTCGGCGCCGACGTCGCCCCACGGCAGGTTGGCGGGGTCGCGCTCGGCGAAGACGCGCAGCGGCTTGCCGTCGACGATCAGGCTGTCCTCGGTCGCCTCGACCGTGCCGGGGAACGGCCCCAGGATCGAGTCGTACTTGAGCAGGTTCGCGAGCGTCTTCGTGTCGGTGATGTCGTTGACACCAACCCACTCGATGTCCGCGCCGCGCTCGTGCGCCGCTCGGAAGACGTTGCGGCCGATGCGGCCGAAGCCGTTGATTCCGGCCTTCAAGGCCATTCGAGGGGTCCTTTCCGTCGGAGAAGCAGGACCTGGGAATCTAGCGCTCAGGGCTGGCGCGGCGGCTTGCCGGCGTCTCTGTGCACGACGTCGACGAGCAGGTCGTCGCGCCCGCCGTACTCGCGCGCGAGCCGCTCGGCGATCACGACCGAGCGGTGGCGGCCGCCGGTGCAGCCGATCCCGACCGCCAGGTGGGCCTTGCCCTCCTGCTCGTACTGCGGCAGCAGGTAGTCGAGCAGCGGCGTCAGGCGGTCGAAGAAGTCGCCGATCCCATCCGAGGACTCGACGAACTCGCGCACCGGCGCGTCGAGGCCGATCAGGTCGCGCAGCTCGGGCTCGTAGTGCGGGTTCGGCAGGAAGCGGACGTCGAACAGCAGGTCGGCGTCGCGCGGGCTGCCGTGCTTGAAGCCGAAGCTGAGGAAGGTGACGGCGAGCTTGCCGATCTTGCCGCGCGGCAGCATCTTGTCGGCGACGACCTTGCGCAGCCGGGCGGCGCTCAGCTCGCTGGTGTCGATGCAGACGTCGGCGCGGTCGCGCAGCGGCCGCAGCAGGTCCCACTCGGCGCCGATCGCGCTCGCCACCGACCCGGACGCTCCCTCCGCGAGCGGGTGGCGGCGGCGGGTCTCCTTGTAGCGGTTGACGAGCACGTCCTCGGTCGCCTCCAGATAGAGCACGCGGTGCGGGATGCCGCGCGCGTCGAGGTCGTCTAGCACCTCGACCAGCCCCTCGAAGTAGGCGCCGCCGCGCACGTCGGAGACGACCGCGGCGCGCTCGACCTTCGACCCCTCGTGCTCGAACAGCGTCGCCAGGCCGGCGATCATCTCGGGCGGCAGGTTGTCGACGCAGAAGTAGCCGGCGTCCTCGAACGTCGCCATCGCCTGGCTCTTGCCGGCTCCGGACAGGCCGGTGACGATCACGAAGTCCTCCACAGGGTGGTTTCTAGCGGGTGGCGGAGACGCCCACTACTGTTCGCCCGCGATGGCGGAGGGAGGCGACTCCAACAAGAACGAGCTGGTCGGCTACGCCGTGGCGACGCTGGCCGTCGTGCTGGCGACGATCGCCGTCGTCGCGATGATCGGCAGCTTCGGCGGCGGATCGGACGGCGACGCCGGCGAGCCCGACGTCGGCGGCGACGTGACGGTGGAGGACGCCGGGCCGGACGTGCTGCCCGACGGCGGCCTGTTCGAGATCCCCGACGACGTCGACGGCCCGAAGGCCGGCGCGGCGGCGGCCGGCTGCGAGCTGCTGACCTTCCGCCCGAGGTCGCGCGACCACATCGGGCCGAACGACCCGACCCCCGACTACCCGTCCGACCCGCCGACCTCCGGCAGGCACCACCCGGTCCCGGCGCCCGACGGCGCCTACTCCGAGGCGCCCGACGTCGAGCGGCTCGTCCACACGCTCGAGCACAGCCGCGTGATCGTCTGGTTCGAGCGCGACCTGCCGGCGGGCGCGCGCGCCAGCCTCAAGGCCTACTACGACAACGACAGGGCGCTGATGGTGCTCGTGCCCGACCCGACCGGGATGGACTACGAGGTCGCCGCGACCGCCTGGACGGCGAAGCCCGGCAAGCATGGCACCGGCCACCTGCTCGGCTGCGACGAGTACACCCCCGAGGCGTTCACCGCGATCGAGGCGTTCAAGGACGCCTACCGCGGCAAGGGCCTCGAGCTCGTCCCGTAGCGCGCCGAACGCGCCAGCAGGCGCAGGAGAATCCGCTCCCAGGGCGAAAACGTCCGGGCCGTTCACGGAACCCGAGAAGGAGCAACGATGGCCCGAGCAGCGCGACCCTCTTCACTTCTGGCCGCGCTGGCGGCGTCGCTCGTCTGCGCGACGGCGCTCGCGGCGCCCGCCGCGGCCGACTGGGAGACCCCGGTCACCACCCTCGCGCCGTACCGGCTCGGGACCTGGAACCCGACCGTGTCGCTCGACCGCGACGGCAACGCGCTCGCGCTCTGGACGAGCAACGACGTCGGTGACGTCCCCGACCGCCAGAACGTCTACGCGACCGGCCACCCGATCGGCGGCGCCTGGGCCCCGCTGACCGAGGTCTGGCCGGGCGCCTACACGGCCGAGCCGACGCTCGCGGGCAACGCCTCGGGCGACGCCGTCGCGGCGTGGATCGGCGACCCCGACGAGATCGGCGTGTACGCCGTCCACGTGGCCGAGCGCAGCGGCGCCACCGGCGCCTGGGGCGGACACCGGTCGTTCGGGGTCCCGGACGTCATCCAGGACCGGCCCGCGGTGGCGATCAACGACCGCGGCGACGCGGTGGCGATCTGGGTCGCGTACGGCGAGTCCGACTCGCGACTGTGGGCGTCCACCCGCACCGCGAGCGGCTGGTCCGAGCCAGCTCCGATCTCCGACCCCGGCCACTACGTCCAGAGCGGCTACCACCTCGCCCCGCAGCTGACGGTCGCCCCCGACGGGACGGCCGACGTGGTGTGGGCCTCGATCCGCGCGTCCGGGCAGCGCACCGCCGAGGACGTCCGGCACACCCACTTCGACGGGACGGCCTGGAGCGCCCCGCGCGACCTCGCGACCGATGTTCTCAGCGGCATCCACGGGCTGGAGCTCGCCGACGACGGCCAGGGCGGGCTCGCCGCGGTGTGGCTGCTCTGGGGCGAGCCGATGACCGTCCAGGCCGCGTGGCGGACCGACGGCGCCTGGACGATCGCCGACGTCCCGGCGGAGCCGCGGACGGCCTGCGTGATGCCGCTCGCCGTCAGCGCGGGCCCCGGCGGCCGCGCGACGGTCGCGTGGCTGGCGACGGACGGCGCGCTGTCCACGGTCTCCGGCACGCCTGGCGCGTGGGAGCAGCCGCGCAAGGTCTACACGCCCCCGGAGGGCACCGAGATCGACACGGTCACGCTGCGCGAGCGGTTCGGCATGGCGCCCGTCGCGGCGTGGACGGCCGCCAACTGGGACGACTACACCTTCACCGCGACGGGATCGCAGCTGACGGCGTCCGGCTGGCAGCCGCCGACCCTGCTGGCGATCGCCGGCACCCGAACGATCAGCCCGATCTCGGTCGATGTCGACCCGACCGGCCGCGCGATCGCCGCCTGGACCGCGTACAGCAGCTATGTGGGGAAGGTGCAGGTGGCGTGGGCCTCGGGCCTGCGCGCCCCCGCGCCGCCGGTCGGACCGGGCGCCGGCGGAAATGGCGGGCTCGGGGTCCTGAACCCGCCGTTCGTGCGCGTGCGCGGCGGCCTGCTGCGCCTGCCGCGCAAGGGCAGGACGCTGACCGCACGACTCGTCAACCGGGAGAAGCTGACGCTGCGCGGGACGGCGCGGCTGGTCCACTTCAACCGCCGGCCGGGCAAGGGCGGCTCGCCGATGCGGACGATCGCCGTGCAGCGCAAGGTCCGGGTCGGGGTCAAGAACCCGTCGAAGCTGCGACTGAAGCTGAACGCGGAAGCGGTCGAGCGGCTGCGCAAGTCGCGTCGCCACGCCTATCCCGTGCGGCTCTACCTGAACCTGCGGGCCCCCGACGGCCGCACCGTCAAGACCACCCAGACGTTCACGCTCGACGCCTGGGGCCGCTTCGGCAAGGGCAAGCAGCCCAAGCCGCTCGCCCGCAAGAGCTGCTGACCCAGCCTCAATCCACCCGGTGGAGGTGGCCGTGAATCTCACGCGCCACCTTCCCGGGTAGGCCGGGCACCGCCTCCAGCTCCTCGCGACTGGCGGCGAGGACGCGCTCGGGGGTGCCGAAGTGGGCGAGGATCGCGCGCTTGCGCGTCGGCCCGACGCCGGGGATGTCGTCGAGCACCGAGCGCGTCATCGCCTTGTCGCGGCGTGAGCGGTGGTGCTCGATCGCGAAGCGGTGCGCCTCGTCGCGGACGCGCTGGAGCAGCTGCAGCGGGGCGCGGTCGTGGGGCATCAGGATCGGCGCCGGACGGCCGGGCACGAAGACCTCCTCGATCCGCTTGGCGAGGCTGACGACCGTCGTCCCCAGCTCGCGCAGCTCCTCCAGCTCGGGCAGGCCGGCGGCGAGCTGGCCCTTGCCGCCGTCGATCACGACCAGCGCCGGCAGCGCGGCGAAGCTCGCGTCGTGCTCGCGCTCGTGCGGCGAGATCTCGCGCTGCGCGCGGAACTGGGCGACGCGGCGGCGCAGCACCTCCGACATCGCGGCGAAGTCGTCCTGGGCGGCGTCGCGGATCCGGAAGCGGCGGTAGTCGGCCTTCTTCGGCGCGCCGCCCTCGAAGACGACCATCGACGCGACGGTGTGGGTGGCGCCGAGGTTCGAGATGTCGAAGCACTCGATCCGCATCGGCAGCGCCGGCATCGCGAGCTCGCGCTGGAGGCCCTCGAGCGCCTCGATGCGGCGCGAGCGGCGGTGCTCGGAGCGCAGCCGGTCCTGGTCGAGCGCCAGCCGCGCGTTGCGCTGGGCGAGCTCGAAGATCCGCCGCTTGTCGCCGCGCTCGGCGTGGCGGACCTCGACCGGCGCCCCGCGCCGCTCCCCCAGCGCCTCGGCGAGCAGCTCGAAGTCGGCGTCGCCGCGCGGCACGATCACCTGCGGCGGGATCGACATCGAGGACGCGTAGTACTGGAGGACGAACTCCTCGAGCACGTCCGCCTCGTCGCGCTCGCCGGCGTTCTCGAGGTAGAAGCTCTGACGGTCGGCGAGCACCCCGTCGCGGACCTGGAAGACCTGCGCGTTGGCGTCGGCCTCCTCGACGGCGACGGCGATCGCGTCGAGCGTGCCGACCGACTCGTTGGCGATCCGCTGGCGCTCGAGCAGCGAGCTGACGGCGCGCAGCCGGTTGCGGAACTGGGCGGCGGCCTCGAACTCCTGGTCGGCGGCGGCGAGCTTCATGCTCCGCTCCAGGTCGCGCTCGATCTCGCGGTAGCGGCCGGAGAGGAAGGCGACGATCGTGTCGATGCTCTCGCGGTACTCCTCCTTCGAGACGTAGCCGACGCAGGGCGCCTGACAGCGCTTGATGAAGTAGTCGAGGCACGGGCTGCCCGACTGGCGGCCGGGCTCCTTGCCCTCGCAGCTGCGGTGCTGGAAGACCTTGCCGAGCAGGTCGAGCGTCTCGCGCACCCGCTTGGCGTTCGAGAACGGGCCGAAGTAGGCGCGGTTGCGGCGGTGCTTCTCGCGGGTGAAGTAGACGCGCGGGTAGTCCTCGTCGAGCGAGATGCCGATGTAGGGATAGGACTTGTCGTCGCGCAGCCGGACGTTGAAGCGCGGCCGGTGGCGCTTGATGAACTCCTGCTCGGCGAGCAGCGCCTCCGCCTCGGTCTCGGTCGCGACGAAGTCGATCTCGGCGACCGACGAGGTCATCTCGAGCGCCGAGCGGTTGCCGGGCTTCGAGAAGTGCGAGCCGACGCGCTTGCGGATCGACTTCGCCTTGCCGACGTAGATCACCGTGCCGCGCTCGTCCTTGAACAGGTAGACGCCCGGCGAGTCGGGCAGCGCCCGCCGCTGCTCCGCCACCCGCTCGGCGCGGCCCGATTCGACAACATCCGGCATCTGGACGAGGATAGGCTTCGTGGAGGCGAGCACCGGCCCGAAGCGACCCACCGCCGTCCTGGCCGCGCTGATCGCGGTCGCCGCGGTCGCGAACCTCAACCTGGCGGTCGCCAACGTCGCGCTGCCGGACATCGGCAAGGCGTTCGACGCCAGCCAGACCGAGCTGAACCTGGTCGCCGTCGGCTTCTCGCTCGGCCTCGCGGCGTCGGTGCTCTACCTCGGCGCCGTCGGCGACCGCTACGGCCGAAAGCTGATGGTGCTGCTCGGCATGGGGCTGTCGATCCCGGCGGGGCTGCTCGCCGCGCTGGCGCCGTCGGTCGACGTGCTGTTCGCCGCACGCGTGCTCGGCGGGCTGGCGGCCGGCATGGCGTTCCCGACGACACTGGCGCTGATCACGGCGCTGTGGTCGGGCCCCGCGCGGACGCGCGCGATCGCGCTCTGGTCGGGCATCGGCGGCGCGATCTCGGCGCTCGGCCCGCTGATCTCCGGGGCGCTGCTCGAGCAGTTCGAGTGGGGCTCGGTGTTCGCCGTGACGATCCCGCTCGCGCTGGTCGCGCTGGTGCTCGCGTGGCGGGTCGTCCCCGCCCACGTCAACGAGACGACGAACCCGGTCGACAACCTCGGCGGCATCATCTCGATCGTCCTGGTCGGAGCGCTGGTGCTGTCGATCAACTTCACCAGCATGCCGGGCAAGACGGCGCTCACGGTCGGGCTCGCGGCGATCGCGCTGGCGGCGACGGCGGCGTTCGTCCTCCGCGAGCGTCGGGCGCGCGTGCCGCTCTACGACCTCGACGTCGCCGGGCGGCAGATCTTCTGGGTCGCGGCGGTCGCCGGAATCATCGTCTTCGGCTCGCTGATGGGCGCGATGTTCATCGGCCAGCAGTACCTGCAGAACGTGCTCGGATACTCGACGCTCGACTCGGGCCTGGCGATCCTGCCGGGAGCCGTCGGGATGGTGCTCGTCGCGCCCCGCTCGGCGAAGCTGGTCAACAGCCACGGGGCCCGCGTCACGATGCTGCTCGGCTACCTCTTCTGCCTGCTCGCGTTCGTGGTGATGCTGGTGCTCTGGGACGAGAGCGCGCCCTACTGGCACGTCGGCCTCGGCTACCTGCTCGTCGGGATCGGCGTCGGCCTCGCCGGCACCCCGGCGTCGCGCTCGCTGACCAGCTCCGTCCCCGTCACCCGCGCCGGCATGGCGTCGGGCACCGCCGACCTCCAGCGCGACCTCGGCGGGGCGATCATGCAGTCGATCCTCGGCGCGCTGCTGACCAGCGGCTACGCGTCGGCGTTCAACGACAAGATCGCCTCCTCCGCGGAGGCCGGCCAGGTCAGCGACGCGGTCCAGAGCCAGCTGACCAAGTCGTTCGCCGGCGCGGTCGGGACCGCCGAGCAGTACCCGCAGTACGCGCCGCAGATCGTCTCCGCCGCCCAGAGCTCTTCCTCCAGGGCGACGACTGGGCCTACACGGCCGGCATCGCCGCGATCGCCCTCGGCGCCGTCCTCGTCTTCTTCCTCTTCCCGCGCCACGAGCGCGAGAACGAGCTGCTTGCGGAGTACGCGCGCGTGGACGGGTCGGGGCCGGGCAGCGCCACTGCCGCAACTACGCCATGAGGCCCTGTCCTCTGCTCCGGACCTTCCGATCCGGCGAGCGCTGGTGGGGCTGGATCTCGGCGCAGACGACCTACAGCCTCAGCACGCCGCAGTCGTTCAGCGCGACGCTCGAGGCGACGCTGCCGCCCCCGCCCGGCGACGGCCCGCTCGCCAGCCCGCTGCGCTAGCGGCCGGTCGTCGGCACGCGCTGGGTCAACGATCCAACTCTGCCCTCCAGCCGCCCGGTCAACTGCGGCAACACGAACGCGCACCGCTACGCGGGCTTCGCCGAGAACGGCGGCAGCAACACGACGACCCACCGCGTCGATTCGCCGTCCCCGGACGCCGCGCGCGGCTTACTCAATGGCGGCCACGGGGCGCCGGTGCGTCGATCCTGAAGCGGCGCCGACCTAGCCGATCCCCTTCTCAGCCAGCCACTCGTCGACCGCGCGGGCGGTCGACTCGGCGCGGTCGCCGATCACGCCGAAGTGGTCGCCCGGCACCTCGAGGATCGTCTCGGGGAGCTGCCAGGCGGGCAGCAGGCCGCGCTCGTAGGCGTCGCCGAGCGGCTGCGCAGCGCGCAGGAAGAGGCCGGGGGCCGCGATGTCGCGTGGCTCCCACTCGGGGATCAGCCGCCAGTAGGCGCCCATCGTCAGCAGGCTGGACTCGAGCGGGAACGTCTCCATGCCGGGACCGAACAGCGGCGCCATCGCGCTCGCCATCACGCTGTTCCACTCGTCGCCCTGCGTCGCGTAGGTGTCGATCAGCACGACGCCCGCGGGGCCGTCGCCCTCGTCCTCGAGCCACTCCGCGATCGCGTGCGCCAGCATCCCGCCCGCCGAGTGCCCGAGCAGCACGACCGGGTCCCCGCCAGCGACCGCGCGCACCGAAGCCGCCAGCGCCTCGATCGCGGCGCTCCACGAGGCCGGCACCGGCTCGCCGTCGGCGAAGCCGGGCAGCGAGAGCGCGGAGACGCTCCTGCGGCCGGCGAAGCTCTGGGCGAAGCGGGCGAACTGGAACGGACCGGCGCCCGCCACGAACGACGGCAGGCAGATCAGCCTCGGCGCCTCCCCCGCGGTCAGCGGCGGGCGCGGCGGCTGGGCCGGGAGCTCGCCCGCGGAGGCGAAGGCCGGGCGGAACTTCGCCGCCTCGGCCAGCAGGCCGATGGCTTCGAGGATCTTCCCGTCCGCGCTGGCGTGGCGGACCAGGGCCGTCAGCGTCCCGGAGCCCTGGCCGGCCGCGGACACCTCCGCGGCCGCGGCGTCGGTGCGGGTGAGCAGCGTCGTCAGGTGGAGCGCGACCGCCCGCGGCGTCGGCTGGTCGAAGGCGAGCGTCGGCGCCAGCGTCAGCCCGCTCGCCTGGCCGAGCCGATTGCGCAGCTGGAGCGCCCCGAGCGAGTCGACGCCCATCTCCAGGAACGTCTTGTCGGGCTCGACGGCGTCCGCGGACGCGAACCCGAGCACCGCGGCGACGATCCCGGCGACAATCTCCAGCGCGACCGCGTCGCGCTCGGCCTCCGGGGTGCTGTCGAGGCGGCCCCGCAGGGAGCCGGCCGCGACCCGGCGCTGGCGAGCGGCCGGCGGCGCGGAGGTGCCGCCCGCGTCTGCGGCGCCGGCGCCGCAGGCCGCGGCCGCCGCGAGCGCGGCCCGGTCGAGCGGCTCGCGCACCAGCGTCTCGACCGAGAGCACCGGCATGCCGGTCGCGTCGACCGCGGCCAGCGCGATGCCGTCGCCGGACGGCACCACGCGGACGCGCAGCGCGTTCGCACCGGCGGCGTCGAGGGTCATCCCCCGCCATTCGGCGGGCATCAGCGGGTCGCCGTCGCGGTCGTCGCCGGCACAGTGAAGCGCCGCGTCGAGCAGCGCCGGGTGGATGCCGAACCGACCGGCGTCGCCGGCCTGGTCCTCGCCCAGCTCGACCTCCGCGAACAGCTCCTCGCCGCGGCGCCAGGCCGCGCGCACGCCCTGGAAGGCCGGTCCGTGGACGAGTCCGCGCCCGGCGGCGGCGTCGTAGATCGCCTCGACGGACAGCGGATCGGCGTCCTCCGGCGGCCAGACCGCCAGCTCGGGCACCGCCGCGGCGGCGTCCGTCGCGGCCGGGACGATCGCGCCGCGCGCGTGGCGGCTCCACTCGCCGTCGCCCCGCGGACGCGAGTACAGGGCCAGCTCGCGGCGGCCGTCCTCGCCGGGAGCGCCGACGGCCACCTGGAGCTGGACCGCTCCGCCGCTCGCGAGCACGAGCGGCTCCTCGAGCGTCAGCCGCTCGACGCGCCGGCAGCCGACCTCCTCGCCGGCGGCCAGCGCGAGCTCGGCGAGCACGGCGCCGGGGAGCGCGAGCGCCCCGCACGAGACATGGTCGCTCAGCCACGGATGGTCCTCGAGCGACAGGAGGCCCGTCAGCAGCCGCTCGTCCGCGCCCGCGAGGGCGACCGACGCGCCGAGCAGCGGGTGATCGGCCGTGCCGAGGCCGGCGGCCGACACGTCGCCGGCCGCAGCGCGGACCTCGACCCAGAAGCGCTCGCGCTGGAAGGCGTAGGTCGGCAGCGGGACCCGCTTGGCCTCCGTGCCGGCGAATAGGACGGACCAGTCGACGTCGGCGCCGGCGACGTGGACCGCGCCCAGAGCCGCCAGCAGCGTCGCGGGCTCCGGCCGGTCGCCGCGCAGCACGGTCGCGAAGGTCGAGCGGTCGGCCGGGGCGTCCTCGCCGCCGGCGGCGGCGAGACAGGTCTCGGCCAGGGCGGTCAGGACACCGTCGGGGCCCAGTTCGAGATAGCGGCTGACGCCCTTCGCCGCGAGCGTCCCGACACCGTCCATGAACCGAACCGCCTCGCGGACGTGGCGGACCCAATAGCCGGCGGTCGCGATCTCCTCGCCGGCCAACTCGCCGCTCACGTTCGAGACGACGGGAATCCGCGGCTGGGCGAGCTCGATGCCCTCCAGCGACCGACCGAACTCGGCGAGCATCGGCTCCATCCGCGGCGAATGGAAGGCATGGCTGACGACGAGGCGCTTGACGCGACGGCCGCGGTCCGACCACAGCTCGGCGATCGCGGCGACCGCGTCCTCGTCACCCGAGACGACGACGGCGTCGGGACCGTTGATCGCGGCGATCGCGACCTGCTCCTCACGCCCCGTGAGGCTCGCGGCGATCTCGTCCTCGGCGCCCTCCACGGCCGCCATCGCACCGCCGACGGGCAGCGCCTGCATCAGCCGGCCGCGCGCGGCGACCAGCGTGCAGGCGTCTTCGAGCGACATCACCCCGGCCACATGCGCCGCGACGATCTCGCCGACCGAATGGCCCGCGACGAAGTCCGGCCGCACGCCGAGCGACTCGACCAACCGGAACAGCGCCACCTCCAGCGCGAACAGGCCGGCCTGGGTGAAGACCGTCTGCGACAGCAGGCCTTCGTCGTCGACCTCGCCGAGCACGACGTCGCGCACCGAATGCTCGGCATGTCCCGCCAGCGCGCCGTCGAGCGCCGCGCAAGCCGCGTCGAACGCCGCCGCGAACCCCGGATGAGCCGCATACAGCCCGCGCCCCATCCCGACCCGCTGCGACCCCTGGCCGGTGAACAGGACCGCCAGCCGTCCCCCGGTCGCCAATCCCTCGACCACGCTCGCCACGGGCTCGCCCGCGGCAAGCCCATCGAGCCCCGCCAGCAGCTCCTCCCGGCCGTCGCCGACCACCACCGCGCGGCGGGCGAGCGCCGCCCGCCCGGCCAGCGAGTACGCGACGTCGAGCGTCCGAGCGCTCGCCGGACGCGCGCAGGTGGGCGGCGAGCCGCTCCGCCTGGCCGCGCAGCGCGGGCTCCGACTTCGCCGACAGCAGCAGCGGCAGCGCCGCGGGCGGGCGCGGCTGCGCGCCGGCCGCCGGCTCGCCGCTCGCGTCGGGCTCGGGCGCGGGGTCGGCCAGGACCGCAGGGGCCTCTTCGAGGATCACGTGCGCGTTGGTCCCGCTCATCCCGAACGCCGAGACGCCGGCGCGGCGGGGCCGCTCGCCGGGGGCCCACGGCTGCTCGCCGACGAGCAGCTCGATCTCCCCGGACGACCAGTCGACGTGCGGAGTCGGCTGATCGACGTGGAGCGTCTTGGGCAGCACGCCGTTGCGCAGCGCCATCACCATCTTCATCACGCCGCCGACCCCGGCCGCGGCCTGGGTGTGGCCGACGTTGGACTTCAGCGACCCCAGCCGCAGCGGAGCGCCCGACCGTCCCTGGCCGTAGGTCGCCAGCAGCGCCTGCGCCTCGATCGGATCGCCGAGCATCGTGCCGGTGCCGTGCGCCTCGACCGCGTCCACGTCCGCCGGCGACAGCCCCGCGCTGGCGAGCGCGCGAAGGATCACGCGCTCCTGCGACGGGCCGTTCGGAGCCGTCAGCCCGTTGCTGGCCCCGTCCTGGTTCGCCGCGCTGCCGCGCACCACCGCCAGGATCTCGCGGCCGTTGCGGCGCGCGTCGGAGAGCCGTTCCACGACCAGCAGCCCGGCGCCCTCCGAGAATCCGGTTCCGTCGGCGGCGGCGGCGAACGACTTGCAGCGGCCGTCGGCGGCGAGGGCACGCTGACGGCTGAACTCGAGGAAGGCCATCGGCGTCGAGAAGACCGTCACGCCGCCGGCCAGCGCCATCGAGCACTCCCCGTTGCGCAGCGCCTGGCAGGCCAGGTGGAGCGCCACCAGCGACGAGGAACAGGCGGTGTCGACCGTCATCGCCGGGCCCTCGAGCCCGAATGTGTAGGCGACCCGCCCCGAGACGATGCTGCCGGCGGTGCCGGTGCCAAGGTAGCCCCGAAGCTCGTCGACGGTCGCGGCTCCGGCGCTGTAGTCGGCGGCGCTGATCCCCGCGAACACCCCGGTGTCGCTGCCGCGCAACGCGGCCGGGTCGATGCCGGCGTGCTCGAGCGCCTCCCAGGCGAGTTCGAGCAGCAGCCGCTGCTGGGGGTCCATCGCCAGCGCCTCGCGCGGGGCGATCCCGAAGAAGGCGGCGTCGAAGTCGGTGGCGGCTTCGTAGAGGAAGCCGCCCTGGTCGGTGTAGCAGCCGCCCGGGCCGTCGGGGTCCGCGAGGCGCTCGAGGTCCCAGCCGCGATCGGCCGGGAAGCTGGAGATCGCGTCGGCGCCGGAGGCCACCAGCTCCCATAGCGCCTCCGGCGACGATGCGCCGCCCGGATAGCGGCAGCTCATGCCGACGATCGCGACCGGCTCGTCGAGGCTCGCGCCGACCCGCGCGACGCCGGACCCGGCCCTGACACCGCCGAGGCCCTCGACCTTCGACAGCAGGTGCCCCGCGACCGCCTCCGGCGTCGGGTAGTCGAACACGAGCGTGGCGGCCAGCTTCAGGCCGCTCGCCCGCTCGAGGCGGTTGCGCAGCTCCACCGACGTCAGCGAGTCGAAGCCGAGGTCCTTGAACGCCAGCTGGAGGTCGAGCGCGTCGGCCGTCTCGTGGCCGAGCACGACCGCCACCTCCGATCGCACCAGGTCCCGCACCGCGGCTGCGCGCTCGTCCGCCGGCAGCATGGCCAGGCGGCCGGCCGCCGAGCCGTCGGCACGGCGGGTCGAGACGGGCGCGAGGCCACGCAGCACGGCGGGCAGCGCCCCCTCCCGGGCGGCCGCGCGCAGCGCGACGCGATCCAGCCGCACGGGCAGCACGACCGCGTCGAACGCGAGCCCGGAGCCGAGCAGGTCGAGCGCGTCCGCCTGCGCGAGCGGCGCGAGCCCGAGCAGCGCCGCCGCCGCGGGGCGGGACGCTTCCGCGTCGGACACCGCCCACGGGCCCCAGGCCAGCGCGGTCGCCGGCAGCCCGCCGGCGACCCGCGCAGCCGCGAGCGCGTCGAGGAACGCGCCGGCGACGGCGTGGCTGGCGCGCCCGGGGTGGCCGACGGTGGCCGCCGCGCCCGAGAACAGGACGAAGCGCGACAGCGACAGGTCGCGGGTCAGCTCGTGCAGGTGAAGGGCACCCCCGACGACCGGCGCGACGGCCGCTGCCAGCCGGTCGCCGTCGAGCGACTCGAGGACGCCGTCGCCGAGCGCGACCGGCGCGTGGATCACAGCGGTCAGCGGGTGCTCGTCCGGAATCGACGCCAGCAGCGTCGCGAGCTGCTCGCGGTCGGTCAGGTCGCACGTCTCCGCACGCACCTCGCGGCCGCTCGCGCGCAGCTCGCCGAGCAGCTCGGCGGCACCGTCGAGGGCATCCTCGGCGCCGCCGACCAGCAGCAGTCGCTGGGCGCCGCTCTCGGCGAGCACGCCGCGGGCGGCCAGCACGCCGAGTCCGTCGCCGCAGCCGGTGACCAGGACCGTTCCGTCCGGATCGAGCGGGGCCGCGTCCGCCAGCGCGGAGCGATCGACGCGCGCGAGCCGGGGCACGAGGAGGGCGCCGTCCCGGACAGCGACCTGCGGCTCGCCGGCGATCGCCGCGACTACCGCCGCCGGCAGCGTGAGCGCGGTCGCCTCCGAGCCGTCGGCGTCGAGCAGCGAGAACCGGTCGGGATGCTCGGACTGCGCCACGCGCAGCAGCCCCCAGGCAGCGGCCGCCGCGAGGTCCGCGACGCCCTCGCCGGGCACGGCGGCGACCGCCTCGCGCGTCAGGACGACGAGACGGGCCTCCGCCAGACGCTGGTCCGACACGAACGCCTGGAGCGTCCGCAGCGCGTCGCCGGCGACGCGCGCGGCACGCCCCCCGTCGCCCTCCCCGTCAGCGGCACGGCTGTCGAGCGCGACGATCACGCCGTCGAGCGGCTGGTCGAGCCCGCCGTCCAGCAGCGCCGCGAGGTCCGCGTAGGCGGGCGCGGGCGCGTCGCCCGCGGCGAGCGCGTCCGGCGCCGCCCCGGCGTCGCCGACCACCGCCCAGCGCCCGGCGGGCAGGTCGCCGGCCGCCGCGACCGATCCGCGCGCCAGCGGGATCCAGTCGAGTCGCAGCAGACCGTCGCCCGGACCGCGCCGGGCGCGTTCGAGGCGCTCGGCGTCGACCGGCCGCACGGCCGTCTCGGCGACCGCCAGCACGGGTGCCCCGACGGCGTCGACGGCGTCCACGGCAAAGCCGCCCGCGGCCGGCGCCACCCGCACCCGCAGCGACGTCGCGCCGCTCGCATGGACGCGGACCCGCCGCCACGACTCGGCGAGCCGCGGCCCGGGCGAATCGGAGGACCGCGCGGCACCGGGCAGCGGCAGCTGGAAGGCGGCGTCGAGCAGCAGCGGGTGGACGCCGAACCGCGCGCCGTCGCGTGCCTGCTCCTCGGCCAGCTCCAGCTCCGCGAACAGCTCCTCGCCGCGGCGCCAGAGCGCGCGAACGCCCTGGAAGGCAGGGCCGCACTCGATGCCTAGCGCGCCAAGCTCGTCGTAGAACGAGTCGACGTGCTCGGGAACCGATCCTTCGGGCGGCCACGTCAGGTCCGCGAGGGCGGCGGGTGCGGCGGCCGCCTCCTCGCAGCGGCCGACGATGCCGACCGCGTGGCGCGTCCAGCCGCCGTCGTCGCCCGCGGCGGCCGCCTGCTCGTCGGTGCGCGCGTAGACGGCCACCGAGCGGCGCCCGTCGTCGTCGGGGCCGCCGACGGTGAGCTGCAGCTGGAGCGCGCCGCGCTCGGGCAGCACCAGCGGCGCCTCGGAGGCCAGCTCCTCGACCAGGTCGCAGCCGACCTCGGCCGCGGCGCGCAGCAGCAGCTCCAGGAAGACGGCACCGGGCAGCACCACGGCGTCGAGGACGGAGCGGTCGCGCAGCCACGGGTGGGTCTCGGCAGAGATCCGGCCCGTCAGGACGCGGCCCTGGTCGCCGGGCAGCGCCACCACGGCGCTGAGCAGCGGATGGTCGGCGGGGGCCTGCCCGGCGGCCGTCAGGTCGCCCGCCTCGGGCACGACCTCGAGCCAGTAGCGCCGGCGCTGGAAGGCGTAGGTCGGCAGCGGCACGCGCTTGGCCGCCGCGCCGGCGAAGAGGGCGGCCCAGTCGACCTCGGCCCCGCTCACGTGGATCTCGGCGAGCGCCGTCAGCAGCGTCTCGGGCTCCGGGCGCCCGTCGCGCAGCGCGGTCGCGAGCGTGGACGCCCGCCCCGCTTCGGAGTCGTCGCCGGTGGGCAGGCAGCCCTGGGCCATCGCCGTCAGAACGCCGTCGGGGCCCAGCTCCAGGAAGCTGCCGACGTCGTGGGCGACGAGCGTCCGGACGCCGTCCATGAAGCGGACCGCCTCGCGCGCGTGACGGACCCAGTAGCCCGCGGTGGCGATCTCCGCGCCGGCCAGCTCGCCGGTCACGTTCGAGACGACCGGGATGCGCGGCTCGGAGAAGTCGAGCGACTCCAGCGCCGCCGCGAACTCGTCGAGCATCGGCTCCATCAGCGCCGAGTGGAAGGCGTGGCTGACGGCCAGTCGCCGCACCCTGCGCTCGCGGCCCTCCCAGGTCGCGGCCAGCTCCGCGACGAGCCCCTGGTCGCCGGAGACGACGACCGACCCCGGACCGTTGACCGCGGCGATCGAGACCTGCTCGTAGCCGTCGGCGAGCAGCGCGGCGACCTCCTCCTCGGAGCCTTCGAGCGCGACCATCGCGCCGCCCGCGGGCAGCGCCTGCATCAGCCGCCCGCGCGCGGCGACGAGCCGTGTCGCGTCGGCGAGCGACAGCACCCCGGCGACGTGCGCCGCGACGAGCTCGCCGACCGAGTGGCCGGCGAGGAATCCCGGCCGCACGCCGAGCGACTCGACGAGCCGGAACAGCGCCACCTCGACCGCGAACAGGCCGGCCTGGGTGAACACCGTCTGCGACAGCAGCTCCTCGCGGTCGCGCTCGCCGTCGCCCTCGCCGAAGACGACGGCGCGGACCGAGCTGTCGACGTGGCCGGCAAGCTCCGCGTCGAGCGCCGCGCAGGCGGCGTCGAACGCGGCCGCGAAGACCGGGTAGGCGCGGTACAGCTCGCTGCCCATCCCGACGCGCTGCGAGCCCTGGCCGGTGAACAGGATCGCCAGCCGCTTGCCCGCCACCGCGCCGTCGACGACCCCGGCCGCCGACGCTCCGGCGGCGAGCGCGTCGAGCCCAGCCAGCAGGCTGTCGCGGTCCGCGCCGACCGCGACCGCGCGACGGCCCATCCGCGCGCGCCCGCCGGCGAGCGACAGCCCGACGTCGAGGGCGTCCGCGCCGTCACGCCGCACGCGCTCGGCGAGCCGCTCGGCCTGGGCGCGCAGCGCGACCTCGCTCTTCGCGGACAGGACCCAGGGGATCGCGGCGAGGGTCGGCGTCGCGGCGGGCGCGTCCGGCGCGTCCGGCGTGTCGGGCGCTGGCGCGGCGGGCGTGTCCGGGGCGGCCGACGGCGCTGCTTCGGCGGGCGCCTCCTCGACGATCACGTGGGCGTTGGTGCCGCTGATGCCGAACGACGAGACGCCGGCCCGGCGCGGACGGTCGCCGGCCGGCCACTCGACCGCCTCGGTGAGCAGCTCGACGTCGCCGGCGTCCCAGTCGACGTGCGGCGACGGCTCGTCGACGTGCAGCGTCTTCGGCAGCACGCCGTTGCGCAGCGCCATCACCATCTTGATCACGCCGCCGACCCCGGCCGCGGCCTGGGTGTGGCCGATGTTGGACTTCAGCGAGCCGAGCCGCAGCGGCGGATCCCGACCGTCCCTGGCCGTAGGTCGCCAGCAGCGCCTGCGCCTCGATCGGATCGCCGAGCATCGTGCCGGTGCCGTGCGCCTCGACCGCGTCGACGTCCGCCGGCGACAGCCCGGCGTTGGCGAGCGCCTGCCGGATCACCCGCTGCTGCGACGGGCCGTTCGGGGCGGTCAGGCCGTTGCTGGCGCCGTCCTGGTTGATCGCGCTGCCGCGCACGACCGCCAGCACCTCGGTGGCCGTTGCGGCGCGCGTCGGAGAGGCGCTCGAGCAGCAGCAGGCCGACGCCCTCGGACCAGCCGGTGCCGTCGGCGGCGGCGGCGAACGCCTTGCAGCGGCCGTCGGCGGCCAGCCCGCGCTGGCGGCTGAACTCGACGAACACGACCGGGGTCGCCAGGACGGTCACGCCGCCGGCCAGCGCCAGCGAGCATCTCGCCTGGCGCAGCGCCTGGCACGCGAGGTGCAGCGCCACGAGCGAGGACGAGCACGCGGTGTCGACCGTGACGGCCGGGCCCTCGAGCCCGAGCGTGTAGGCGATCCGGCCGGAGACGACGCTGCCCGCCGCGCCGGTCGCCGCAGTACCCCTCCAGCTCGGGCGGCATCGAGGTTCCGCTCATGCCGTAGTCGTGGAACATCACGCCCGCGAAGACGCCGGTCCGGCTCGCCGCGCAGCGTGCCCGGGTCGATCCCGGCGTGCTCGAACGCCTCCCAGGCGGTCTCGAGCAGCAGGCGCTGCTGCGGGTCGATCGCGAGCGCCTCGCGCGGGCTGATGCCGAAGAACGCGGCGTCGAACTCGCCGGCGTCGTGGAGGAAGCCGCCCTCGCGTGCGTAGGTGGTGCCGGCGCGGTCGGGATCCGGGTCGTAGAGGCGCTCCAGGTCCCAGCCGCGGTCGGTCGGGAAGCCGGAGATCGCGTCGCGCGCCGGACGCGACCAGCTCCCAGAGGTCCTCGGCGAGCGATACGCCGCCGGGGTAGCGGCAGCTCATGCCGACGATCGCGATCGGCTCGTCGAGGCTCGCGCCGACGCGCACCGCGCCCGCCGCGGAGCGCGCTCCGGCAAGCCCCTGGACCTTCGACAGCAGGTGGCTGGCGACCGCCGTCGGGCGTCGGGTAGTCGAAGACGAGCGTCGCGGGCAGCCGCAGCCCGGTCGCCTGGCCGAGACGGTTGCGCAGCTCGACCGCGGTCAGCGAGTCGAAGCCGAGGTCCTTGAAGGCCGCCTGGGGGTCGATCCCGGCGCCCGACGAGTGGCCGAGCACCGCCGCGGCGTGCTCGCGGACCAGCTCCGAGACGACGCCCGGGCGCTCGTCGTCGGACACCTCGGCCAGCTTGCGCGCGAGCGCGCTCGCGCTGGCGCTGTCGGCGCGGCGCGCCGGCAGACGGACGAGCCCGCCGAAGACCGACGGCAGGAGGTCCGCCCGCGCGAGCTGGCGCAGCGCCGCGAGGTCGAGCGGCGTCGCGACCAGCAGCGCCAGCGCGGAGGCCCGCGCGCGGTCGAACAGCGCCAGACCGTCCTCCGACCCCAGCGGGGTGAAGCCCATCCCGCTCATCCGCGCGAGATCGGACTCCCGCAGCTCGGCGGTCAGCTCGCTGGTCTGCTCCCAGAGGCCCCAGGCGATCGACGTGGCCGGCAGCCCGTCTGCCCGGCGCCGCACCGCGAGCGCGTCCAGGAAGGCGTTGGCGGCGGCGTAGTTGCCCTGGCCCGGCCCGCCGAGCGTCGCCGCGACCGAGGAGAACAGGACGAACTGCGCGAGGTCGAGGTCGGCCGTCAGCTCGTGCAGGTGCCAGGCGGCGTCGACCTTCGGCGCCATCACCGCGTCGATCCGCTCCGGCGTCAGCGAGCCGATCGTCGCGTCGTCGAGAACCGCCGCCGAGTGGACGACGGCCGTCAGCGGACGGCTACTGGCGATCGAGTCCAGCAGCGCCTCCACCTGCGCGCGCTCGGAGACGTCGCACGCCTCGACGCGAACCTCGCACCCGAGCTCCGACAGCTCCGCCACCAGCTCGGCGGCCCCGGGCGTCTCGATGCCGCGCCGGCTCGTCAGCAGCAGGTGGCGCGCCCCGTGCTCAGACGCGAGGTGGCGCGCGACCAGCGCGCCGATCCCGCTCACGCCACCGGTGACCAGCACCGTCCCCTCCGGATCGAGCGGCTGCCCGTCCGCGTCCTCTTGCGGATCGGCGGGCGCCTGGACCCGCGCCAGTCGCGGCACCAGGAGCTCGCCCGAGCGCAACGCGATCTCCGGCTCCTCCGCCCGTCCGAGAACCTCGGCCAGCGCCGCCCACGAGGCGTCGTCACCGTCGACGTCGACCAGCGCGAAGCGGCCCGGATGCTCCGATTTCGCCGACCGCACGAGGCCCCAGATCGCCCCCAGGGCGATGTCGAGCGGCGGCCCGTCAGCGCTCGCGCCAACCGCGCCGCGCGTCACGAAGGTCAGCCGCGTGCCGGCCAGCCGCTCCTCCGAGACCAGCGCCTGCAGCATCCCCAGGACGCGCGCGGAGGCGGCCCGGGCGGCGGCTACCGGATCCTCCCCGGCGCCCGCGGGGACGCCGGCGAGCACCACGTCGGGCGGTTCGGCCTCATCGCCGAGGCTCGCGATCAGCGAGTCGATGTCGGCGTGAGCCGCGACCTCGGTCTGGCGCGCCTCCAGCGCGGCGAGGAGACCGGGTTCGTCGACGGCCAGCGTCGCGACCCGCAGCGGGCTGGCGGCCTCGCGCCCGCCGCTGTCGGAGGCGGGCGCCGCGACCCAGTCGAGGCCGAACAGCGCGTCGCGCCCCGCGGAGGCGGCGGCGTCGAACTGGCTGCCGGCGATCGCCCGCGTCGCGAGCAGCTCGACCGACGCCACGGGCAGCCCCTCGGTGTCGACCGCCGCGATCGCAAGGCCGGCCTCGCTCGCCGCGACGCGCACGCGCAGCGACGTCGACCCGGGCGCGTGCAGGCGAACCCCACGCCAGGAGAACGGCAGCTGCGGGGCGCCGCCGCTCTCGGCCCGCTGGACGAATGCGGTGTGCATGACGGCGTCGAGCAGCGCCGGGTGGATCCCGAACCGCTCCGCCTCGGCCAGCTGCTCGTCCGCGAGGTCGACCTCCCCGAACACCTCGTCGCCGCGCTGCCAGGCGGCCCGCAGGCCCTGGAACGCCGGTCCGTACTCGTATCCGACGGAGGCGACCCCGTCGTAGAGCCCGTCGAGCTCCACGGCCGTCGCGTCCGGCGGCGGCCAGGGGGTCCCGGCCAGCGCCTGGACGGCGCGGTCGGCGTCGGGCGTCGCGCCGTCGGACAGCAGCCCGCTGGCGTGCAGCGTCCACTCCCCGTCGAGGTCGACCTCGCCGGCCTCGCGGTCGGCGTCCGGCCGCGAGTGGACGTCGATCGTGCGCCGTCCGGCCTCGTCGCGCGCGCCGACCGCGACCTGGATCCGCACGCCGCCCTCGGCGGGCAGGATCAGGGGTGCGGCGAGCGTCAGTTCTTCGATGGTGTCGCAGTTGAGTTCGCTGGCGGCGCGGAGTGCGAGTTCGACGAATGCGGTTCCGGGGAGTAGTGGGGTGTCGAAGGCGACGTGGTCGGCCAGCCAGGGGTGGGTGTCGAACGAGATCCGGCCGGTGAACAGCCACTCGTCCTCGCGTGCGAGCGCGATCGTGGCGCCCAGCAGCGGATGGTCGGCCGAACGCTGGCCGGCAGCGGTGAGGTCCCCGACCGTTGGGCCGGGCTCGAGCCAGTAGCGGTCGCGTTGGAAGGCATAGGTCGGCAGCGGGACCCGCTTGGGATTGCTGGCGGCGAACGCCGGCTGCCAGTCGACCGCGACGCCCCGCACCCACGCCTGCGCGAGTGAGGTCATGAATCGTTCGATGCCGCCCTCGTCGCGGCGCAGCGTCCCGAACGCCGCGACCGATCCTGGGTCGTCGAGTGTCTCCTCGGCGAGCTGCTCGACCGCGAACGTCAACGTCGGATGGCCACTGACCTCGACCACCGACCGATACCCCAACCCCAACAGGGTCGCGGCGGCGAGGTCGAACCGGACCGTGTTACGCAAGTTCCCGAACCAGTACTCGGCGTCTAAGTCGCCGGTATCGACGATCTCGCCCGTCACCCCCGACACAAACGGCACAGTCGACGACCGCGGCTCGATACCCACAAGACCTTCGAGCAGCTCGTCGCGGACGACGTCCATGTGCGCAGAGTGCGACGCGCAATCAACAGCAACCCGCCGCACCCCGATCCCGTCCGCCTCACACCGCGCCTGCAACTCCTCCACAGCGTCGATGTCACCCGACACCCCAACCGACCGCGAACTGTTCACCGCGGCAATCGACAGCCGCTCACCGAACGGCTCGATCAACCCCTCCACCTCGGCGAGCCCGAGCGGCAAAGACACCATCCCACCCTGGCCCGCGATCGCCAACAACGCCCTACTGCGCAGAGCGACGATCCGCGCGCCGTCCTCCAACGACAAACCACCCGCCACACACGCCGCGGCAATCTCACCCTGCGAATGCCCGGTCACGACCGAAGGCACCACACCAAACGACCGCCACACCTCAGCCAACGACACCATCACCGCCCACAACACCGGCTGCAACAAGTCAAACCGCGACAACCACTCCTCACTCTCGCCGCGCAACACCCCCTCCAACGACCAATCCACAAACGGCGCCAACGCCACCCCACACTCCACAAACCGCCCAGCGAACACAGGCGACTCATCCAACAACCCCACAGCCATCCCCGGCCACTGCTGACCCTGCCCCGAGAACACCATCGCGACCCGGCCATCGCCACCAGCCACACCCCCAACCACACCATCCCCAGGCACACCACCAGCAACAGCACCAACACCCGCCAACAGCCCATCACGGCCGCTACCAACGACGACCGCACGATGCTCCAACCGCGCACGGCCAGACACCAACGACCAACCAACATCAACCGACGCCACACCCGGATCCCCACCAACGTGATCGGCCAACCGCACCGCCTGCGCACGCAACCCCAACTCACTCCGCGCCGACAACAACCACGGAACCACCGCCGCACCCTCGACCGCGCCGGCCCCGCCCTCAACAGCGCCCGCCCCGCCCTCGACCAGCTCGCCCGGCGCGCCGTCCGCCGCGACCGGCGCCGGCGCCTCCTCGAGGATCGCGTGAACGTTGGTGCCACTGATCCCGAACGACGACACGCCCGCGCGGCGCGGACGGTCTCCGGCCGGCCACTCGACCGCGTCGGTCAGCAGCTCCACCGCACCCGACTCCCAGTCCACATGCGGCGTCGGCTCGTCTACGTGCAAGGTCTTGGGCAGCACGCCGTGGCGTAGCGCCTCGACCATCTTGATCACGCCCGCGACACCGGCCGCGGCCTGCGTATGGCCGATGTTCGACTTGATCGAACCCAGCCGCAGCGGGCCGTTGGACCGCTCCTGACCATAGGTCGCCAGCAAAGCCTGCGCCTCGATCGGATCGCCCAACGCGGTCCCCGTCCCATGCGCCTCCACCGCATCGACGTCGGCCGGCGACAATCCCGCATTCGCCAGCGCCTGCAAGATCACCCGCTGCTGCGACGGACCGTTCGGCGCCGTCAACCCATTGGTCGCACCGTCCTGATTGACCGCACTCCCACGCACCACCGCCAACACCTCGATGACCGTTGCGCTCGCGCGTCGGACAGCCGCTCCACCAGCAGCAACCCGGCCCCCTCGCGAGAACCCGGCACCGTCGGCCGCGGCCGCAAACGACTTCGCAGCGACCGTTCGGCGCCACGCCCTGCTGGCGGCTCAGCTCGGTGAACGACGATCGGCGTCGACAGCACCGTGACACCGCCCGCCAGCGCCATCGAGCACTCGCCGGTGCGCAGCGCCTGGCAGGCCAGGTGCAGCGCCACCAGCGACGACGAGCAGGCCGTGTCGACCGTCACCGCCGGCCCCTCCAGGCCGAACACGTACGACAGCCGCCCCGACACCACGCTGCTGGCGACCCCGGTGCTCAGATAGCCCTCCAGCTCGGCGGGAACCGACACCGAGCTGAGGTAGTCCTGGTACATCACGCCGGCGAACACGCCGATGTCCTGGCCGCGCGCCGTGTGCGGGTCGACCCCGGCGTGCTCGAAAGCCTCCCAGGCCGTCTCCAGCAGCAGCCGCTGCTGCGGGTCCATCGCCGAGCGCCTCGCGCGGACCGATCCCGAAGAACGCGGCGTCGAAGTCGCCGGCCCCGTCGACGAACCCGCCCTCGCCGCAGTACGAGGTCCCGGGCCCGCCCTCTGCGCTGACGAGGCTGCTCAGGTCCCAGCCGCGATCGGTGGGGAACGGCGAGATCGCCGTCGCCGCCTCCAGCCACCAGCTCCCACAGGTCGCTCCGGCGACGCGACGCCGCCGGGGAAGCGGCAGCCGATGCCGACGATCGCCATCGGGTCCCCGTCGTCCGCCCGCGCGCCGACGACCGCACGGCCCGCCGCGCACGGCTCCCTCGACCTTCGACAGCAGGAACTCCGCCACCGCGGCGGGCGTCGGGTAGTCGAACACCAGCGTCGCCGGCAGCCGCAGGCCGGTTACCTGCGCGAGCCGGTTGCGCAGCTCCACCGCCGTCAGCGAGTCGAATCCGAGGTCCTTGAAGGCTCGCTCCGGGTCGACCGAGCTGCCGGCCGCGTGGCCGAGCACGGCCGCGACGTGCTCGCGCACGAGGTCGGACACGACGTCGCCGCGCTTCGCCGCGGGCACCTCCGCCAGCTTGCGGGCGAGCGCCCCCGAATCGCCTGGGCGGCGGGCCGGCACCCGGACCAGGCCGCGCAGCAGCGCCGGCAGCATCCCGGCCCGCGCGATCGGCCGCAGCGCGACGAGATCCAGCGGCGCCGCGACCGCGAAGGGCACGTCGCGACCGCGGGCGCGGTCGAGCAGCTCGAGTCCCTGCTCGGCCTCCAGCGGCGGCGATTCCCGCGCGGGCGATGCGGGCGGTGTCGGCGTCGTCGAGGTCGCCGGTCATCTCGCTCGCCTGCTCCCACAGACCCCACGCGATCGACGTCGCCGCCAGACCGTCCGCGTGGCGGCGCGCGGCGAGCGCGTCCAGGAACGCGTTCGCCGCCGCGTAGTTGCCCTGCCCCGGCCCGCCGAACGTCGCCGCGACCGACGAGAACAGGACGAACTGCGCCAGCTCCGTCCCGGCGGTCAGCTCGTGCAGATGCCAAGCCCCGTCGACCTTCGGCGCCAGCACCGCGTCGAAGCGCTCGGCCGTCAACGACTCGATCGTGCCGTCGTCGAGCACGCCCGCGGCGTGGAAGACCGCCGTCAGCGGGTGCTTCGCCGCGATCGACCCGAGCAGCTCCTCGACCTGCCCGCGATCCGACACGTCGCAGGCCTCGACACGCACCGCGCAACCCAGCTCCGTCAGCTCCGCGGCCAGCTCTGCCGCCCCGGCGGACTCGATGCCGCGCCGGCTCGTCAGCAACAGGTGCCGCGCCCCGTGCTCGGACGCGAGGTGACGCGCGACCAGCGCGCCGATCCCGCTCACGCCACCGGTCAGCAGAACCGTCCCCTCCGGATCGAGCGAACGCCCGCCGGTGTCACCGACCACCGGCTCGGCCCGCACCAGGCGCGGGACGAGCGCCTCGCCCGCGCGCAGGGCGACCTGCCACTCGTCCTCGACCGCCGCGGCGGCGGGCACCGCCCGCCACGACTCCTCGGTCCCGTCGACGTCGACCAGGACGACCCGCCCCGGATGCTCCGACTGGGCCGCGCGCACCAGTCCCCAGACCGCGGCGCCGGCCGGATCCGGACGCTCGCCGGGGCGAACCGCGACCGCGTCGCGGGTCACGACCACCAACCGTGTCCCCGCCAGGCGCTCGTGTGCCAGGAACTCGTGCAGAGAGCCCAACGCGCCCACGACGGCCGCACGCGCGGCAGCCGCCGGGGAATCCTCCCCGGCGCCGGCGTCGACTCCGATCAGGACGGCAGCCGGAGCCTCCGCGCCGTCCCCGGCGAGGGTCTCGACCGCGACTCCCGCCGCCGCCAACGCGGCAGCCAGCCCGCCGCCGGCGCCGAACACCGCGACCGGCCCCTCGGACCGGTCGCGCCCCTCGCCGGCGGCGTCGACCGGAGACCAGCCGAGATCGAACAGCGCGTCCGAGCCGGCACGCCGCGCCGCGTCCAGCTGCCGTCGCTCGACCGGGCGGGCGACCAGCGCCTCGACGGCGGCGACCGCCGCGCCGGCCGTGTCGACGGCGTCGATCGCGAGGCCGTCGGCCGTCGCCGCGACCCGCACGCGCAGCGCCGTGGCGCCGGTCGCTCCCAGCCGGACGCCGCTCCACGAGAACGGCAGCCGCGGCGTGCCGGCGTCGTCGCCGTACAGGTACGCGGTGTGGAGCACCGCGTCGAACAGCGCCGGATGGATGCCGAAGCGGGTGGCGTCGGAGTGCTGGCCGTCGTCCAGCTCGACCTCCGCGAAGACCTCCTCGCCGCGCTTCCACGCCGCCCGCAGCCCCTGGAACGCCGGCCCGTACAGGAACCCGACCTCGTCGGCGACGCGGTCGTAGAGGTCGTCGACGTCGACCGGCTCGGCACCCCGCGGGGGCCACTGGTCGCCCAGCTCCGCGGGAGCTTCGACGGACTCCTCGGCGGGAGCGAGAAAGCCGCTCGCGTGACGGGTCCACTCCCCCGGCTCGTCGGCATCGCCGCGCTCGACGCGCGAGTAGATCGCGATCGCGCGCCGGTCGAGCCCGTCCGGCGCGCCGAGCGTGACCTGCAGCTGGACGGCCTCGCCGTCGCCGAGCACCAGCGGCGCTTCGAGGGTCAGCTCCTCGACCTGCTCGCAGCCGAGCCTCGCGGCCGGCGCGCAGCGCCAGCTCGACGAAGCCGGTGCCGGGCAGCAGCACCTTGCCCATGATCGCGTGGTCGGCAGCCAGGGGTGGCTGTCGAGCGAGACGCGGCCGGTGAGCAGCGTCCGCTCCCCGTCGGCGAGCGCGATCGACGCTCCGAGCAGCGGGTGACCGGTCGCGGCCTGGCCGAGCGCGCTCACGTCCCCGGCCCCGGCCTGGCGCTCGACCCAGTAGCGCTGGCGCTGGAAGGCGTAGGTCGGCAACGGGACCCGCTTAGCGCCGGTACCGGCGAACGCGGGCTTCCAGTCGACCGCGACGCCGCGCACCCACGCCTGGCCGGCCGACGTCAAGAACCGCTCCAGGCCACCCTCGCCACGCGCAGCGTCCCGAACGCCGCGACCGAACCAGGGTCCTCCAACACCGCCTCCGCGGTCTCCTCGACCGCGACCGTCAACACCGGATGCGGACTGACCTCGACGAACGTCCGCAACCCCTGCTCCAACAACACCCCGCGACGCCCGATCAAGCCGCACCGTCTCACGCAGGTTCCGATACCAGTACCCGCCGTCCAGCTCCGCCGTGTCCAGCAACCCGCCCGGTCACCGTCGAGAACGAACGGCACCGACCCCGACCGCGGCGCGATCCCCGCCAGCGCCTCCGGCAAGCTCCCCCTCGACCGCCTCGACCTGCGCCGAATGCGAGGCGTAATCCACCGCGATCCGCCGCGCCCGCACACCATCGCCCTCACAGCCCCGCCAACAGCTCCTCCAGCGCCCCCGCGCTCACCCGACACCACCACCGACCGCGGACCGTTCACCGCCGCGACCGACAGCCGCCTCCCAACCGGCCGAGCAACGCCCGCCACCTCCGTCGAGCCCAAGCGCCACCGACACCATCCCGCCCCGGCCGGCCAGCGCCGCCAGCGCCCGGCTGCGCAGCGCCACCACCCGCGCCGCCGTCCTCCAGCGACAGACCACCCGCCACGCACGCCGCCGCGATCTCACCCTGCGAATGACCGACCACCGCATCCGCGGCACCACCCCACACGCCTGCCACACCGCCGCCAGCGACACCATCACCGCCCACAGACACCGGCTGCACCACATCCACCCGACTCCAGCCAGGCGCCCCACCCTCGCCGCGCAGCACCTCCTCCAGCGACCAGTCCACGAACGGCGCCAGCGCCGCCGCGCACTCGGCGCAGCCGCGCCGCGAACACCGGCGAGGCGTCCAGCAGCTCCGCAGCCATCCCCGCCCACTGCGAACCCTGACCCGGGAACACGAACACCACACCGCGCCATCGCCACCAGCCACACCCGCCGACCACACCGCGCCCCAGGCACGCCCGCGGCCAAGCGCCGCCAACGCCCGCCGACAGCTCGTCCCGGCCGCCGCCGACGACCACCGCACGGTGCTCGAACGCCGACCGGCGTCGCCGCCAGCGACCAGCCGCACATCGACCGGCGCGGCATCGACCGATCAGGCGACGGCTCGCCGCACGACCTGACCGCGCAGCGCGCCGGCCTGGCGCCGCACAGCCCGCCACGCCACCGCCCGACACGCACCCACGGCACCGCACCGCCGGCGCGGCTCGGCGACGTCGGGCTCAGCACATCGGCGGGCTCGCCGCGACGGCCGCCGGGCGCGGGGGCTCCTCGAGGATGACGTGCGCGTTGGTGCCGCTGATCCCGAACGAGGACACGCCGGCCCGGCGCGGGCGGTCGCCGCGCCGGCCACGGCGACCGCCTCGGTCAGCAGCCGACCGCGCCCGCCGACCAGTCGACGTGCGGCGACGGCTCGTCGACGTGCAGCGTCCGCGGCAGCACGCCGTGCCGCATCGCCAGCACCATCTTGATCACGCCGGCCGACGCCGGCCGCGGCCTGGGTGTGGCCGATGTTCGACTTCACCGAGCCCAGCCACAGCGGCCGTCCTCGGCCGGTCCTGGCCGTAGGTCGCCAGCAGCGCCTGCGCCTCGATCGGGTCGCCCAGCGTCGGTGCCGGTGCCGTGCGCCTCGACCGCGTCCACCTCGGCCGGCGACAGCCCGGCGTTGGCCAGCGCCTGCCGGATCACCCGCTGCTGCGACGGGCCGTTCGGCGCGGTCAGCCCGTTGCGAGGCGCCGTCCTGGTTGACCGCGGTGCCGCGCACCACCGCCAGCACCCGGTGGCCGTTGCGCCGCGGCGTCGGAGAGCCGCTCCAGCAGCAGCAGCCCGACGCCCTCGGCCCAGCCGGTGCCGTCGGCGGCGGCGGCGAACGACTTGCAGCGGCCGTCCGGGCGCCAGCGCCGCGCTGGCGGGTGAACTCGACGAACATGCCCGGGCGTCGCCATCACCGTCACGCCGCCGGCCAGCGCCAGCGAGCACTCGCCCGCGCGCAGCGCCTGCGCAGGCCAGGTGCAGCGCCACCAGCGACGACGAGCACGCGGTGTCGACCGTGACCGCCGGGCCCTCCAGGCCGAAGCGTGTAGGAGACGCGGCCGGAGACGCACGCTCGCCGGGCTGCCGGTCGCCGACGTAGCCCTCGAGCTCGTCCGGCATCGGCCGCATCGCCGGCGCCGTAGTCGTGGTACATCACGCCCGGCGAAGACGCCGGTCGTGGCTGCCGCGCAGCGACGCGCGGGTCGATGCCCGGCGTCCTCGAGCGCCTCCCACGCGCGTCTCCAGCAGCAGCCGCTGCTGCGGGTCCATCGCCAGCGCCTCGCGCGGGCGAGATCCCGAAGAACGCCGGCGTCGAACTCGCCGGCGTCGTGCAGGAAGCCGCCCTCGCGGGCGTAGGACGTGCCCGGCTGGTCGGGGTCGGGGTCGTAGAGGCCGTCGAGGTCCCAGCCGCGGTCGGCCGGGAAGCGCCGAGATCGCGTCGGCGCCGGCGGCGACCAGCTCCCACAGCTCCTCGGGCGAGCGCGACGCCGCCGGGGATAGCGGCAGCCCATGCCGACGATCGCGATCGGCTCGTCGGCTGCGCGACCGCGAGCGCACGGCGACCGCGGCGCGGCCGGCGCCGCCGCCCGACGAGCTCGCCAGCAGGTGCCCGGCGAGCGCCGCCGGCGGTCGGGTAGTCGAAGACCAGCGTCGCGGGCAGCCGCAGGCCGGTCGCGGCGGCCGAGCCGGTTGCGCAGCTCGACCGCGGTCAGCGAGTCGAAGCCGAGGTCCTTGAAGGCGCGCGCGCGGGTCGACGCCGCGCCGCCGAGGCGTGGCCGAGCACGGCGGCGACGTGCGCGCGGCACCGAGGTCCAGCAGCACGCCGCGTCGCGCTCGGCCGCGGGCAGCCCGGCGAGCCGCCGCGCGAGCGAGCCGCGCGGCGCCCGCGCGGCCGGCGCGGGCACGCGGACGAGGCCGCGCAGGAGCGCGGGCAGCGTCGCCGGCGCGGGCCAGCGGCGCGCAGCGCGGCGAGCGTCGAGGCGGCGTGGCGAGCGAGCAGCGGCTCGCCGCGGCGCCGCGCGCGCGTCGAACAGCGCGAGCGCCTCGCTCGCGTCGGCAGCGCGGCCATGCCCGAGCGCGCGACCGGGCGCGCCGGATCGCCGCGTCAGCTCGCCGGTCATGCCGCTCGCCTGCGCCCACAGCCCCCAGGCCAGCGACGTCGCCGGGCAGCCCGTCGCGCGCGGCGGTGCGCGGCCAGCGCGTCGAGGAACGCGTTGGCCGCCGCGTAGTTGCCCTGGCCCGGCGCTGCCGAGCGTCGCCGGCGACCGAGGAGAACAGCACGAACTGCGCGAGGTCCAGGTCCCGCGGTCAGCTCGTGCAGGTGCCACGCCGCGTCGACCTTCGGCGCCAGCACCGCGTCGAGCCGCTCCGGCGTCAGCGACGCGATCGCGCCGTCGTCGAGCACGCCGGCGGCGTGGACGACCGCGGTCAGCGGATGCTCCGCGGGGATCGACCCGAGCAGCTCCGCGAGCCTGCCCGCGGTCGGCGACGTCGCAGGCCGCGACCGCACCTCGCCGCCGAGCTCCGACAGCTCCGCCGCGAGCTCGCGCGACGCCCTCCGCCGCCGCGCCCCGCCGGCTCGTCAGCAAGCAGGTGCCGCGCGCCGTGCGCGGTCACCAGATGCCGGGCGACCAGCGCGCCGAGCCCGCCGGTGCCGCCGGTGACCAGCACCGTGCCGTCCGGATCGAGCGACCCAGCGCCCGCCTCGCCAGCCTCGTCCGCCGCCTCCACGACCGCGACCGGGACACGCGCCAGACGCGGCGCGAGCAGCTCGCCCGTCGCGCAGCGCCAGCCGCGGCTCGTCCGCTACCGCCAGCGCGGCGGCCAGCGCCGCCGCCGACGCGTCGCTGCCGTCGCTGTCGATCGAGCAGGAAGCGGCCGGGGTGCTCCGACTGGGCCGAGCGCACCAGGCCCCAGGTCGCGGCCCGCGCGAGGTCGGGCGCCTCGTCCGGACGGACGACCGTCGCGCCCTCGGTCAGCAGCGGCGAGCCGTGAGTCGGCCAGCCGCGCGTCCGCGACGAGCGCCTGCAGCGCCGGGAGCAGCTCGGCCGCCGACAGGCGCGCCGCGCCGACGACGCCACCGCCGCCGGCGGCCTCCGGCGCCGCCGACGACGCCGCCGCGACGATCAGTCCGGGCGCGGGATCGCCGGCCTCGACCGCCGCCAGCAGCGCGGCGACGTCGCTGTGGACGCTCACCGCGGCGCCCGCATCGGTCAGCAGCGTCGCCAGCCGCTCGGCGTCGCCGCCGATCAGGGCCAGGCCGTCCCGCGCGGCGACCGCTTCGGACGGCAGGGTGACGGCGGCCCAGTCGACGCGGAACAGCGCCTCCTCGCCCGCGGCGCGCGCGGCGTCCAGCTGGCTGCGCTCGACGGGCCGCGCGGCGAGCGACTCGACCCTGGCGACCGGAGCCCCGTCCGCTCCCGCGGCCGCGATCGAGATGCCGTCCGCGCCCATGGCGAACGCGCACGCGCAGCGCGGCCCCGCGCCGCTCGGACCGACGGCGACGCCGCGCCAGGAGAACGGGAGGCGCGCGACGCTGTCGTCGCCGCCCTCGCCCGACGGCCAGGAAGGCCGTGTGCAGGGCGGCGTCGAGCAGCGCCGGGTGGACGCCGAAGCGCGCGGCGTCGCCCGCCTGGGCGTCGGCGAGCGCGACCTCGGCGAAGACCTCGTCGCCGCGCCGCCAGGCGGCGCGCAGCCCCTGGAAGGCGGGTCCGTAGTCGAAGCCCGAGCCGGGCCACGCGCGTCGTAGAGGCCGTCGACCTCGACCGCCTCGGCCCCCGCCGGCGGCCAGGCCGCCTCGCCCCAGCGCGCGTCGAGGTCCGCCGCCGGGGCCTCGCCGAGCACGCCCGCCGCGTGACGGGTCCAGCGACCGTCGTCGTCGACGCCCGCCGCGTCGTCGGAGACGACCGGGCGGGAGTAGATCGCGACCGCGCGCCGGCCGGCGCCGTCGAGCGCCCCGACCGCGACCTGGAGCTGGACCGCGCCGTCGGCGGCCAGAGCCAGCGGCGCCTCGCAGCGTCAGCTCCTCGACGTACGGCGCAGCCGATCGCCGCGCCCGCCCGCAGCGCCAGCTCGACGAAGGCGGTGCCGGGCAGCAGGACGGTGTCGAAGACGACGTGGTCGGCGAGCCACGGGTGGCTGTCGAGCGAGAGACGGCCGGTGAAGAGCCACTCGTCGCGTCGGCGCGCGCGAGCGCGGCGCCCAGCAGCGGGTGGTCGGTGGCGGTCAGGCCGAGCGCCGCGGCGTCGCCGGCGCCGCGCTCCGCCGACTCGAGCCAGTAGCGCTCGCGCTGGAAGGCGTAGGTCGGCAGCTCGACGCGCCGCGCGCCGCGGCCCGGAGCAGCGCCGCCCAGTCGACGTCCGCGCCGGCGACGTGAGCGGCGGCGAGCGCGGCGAGCAGCGGTCTCCGGCCTCGGGCCGGCCGTCGCGCAGGACGGCGGCGATCGCGCGGCGCGCTCGGCCTCGGCGAGCCCGCTCGGCACGCCAGTCGCCGAGAGCACCGCCGTCGGGGCCGAGCTCCAGGAACGCGCACCGCGCCGCGCGCGGCGAGCGTGCGCGACGCCGTCGGCGAAGCGCACCGGCTCGCGGACGTGCCGCACCCAGTAGCCCGGGGTCGGCGATCTCCTCGGCGGCGAGCCTCGCCGGTCACGTTCGACACGACCGGGATCCGCGGCGCGCGAAGCGTACAGCCCCTCGAGCGACCGCGCCGAACTCCGCGAGCATCGGCTCCATCAGCGGCGAGTGGAACGCGTGCGAGACCCGCAGCCGCTTGACCCGCCGACCCTCGCCCTCGCCAGCGCCTCGCGCGAACTCGCACACCGCGTCCTCGTCACCGGAGACCACCACCGCACGTCGGGCCGTTGACCGCCGCGACCGCGACCGCGACCCGTCACGACCGCCAAGCGACTCGCGGACCTCGTCCTCGGACGCCTCGACCGCGACCATCGCCCCACCCGCCGGCAGACGCCTGCATCAACCGCCCCCGCGCCGCGACCAGCGCGACACGCGTCCGCCAGCGACAACACCCCCGCGACGTGCGCCGCGGCGATCTCACCGATCGAATGACCGACCAGCGCAGCCGGGCGCGACCCCCAACGACTCGACCAGCCGGAACAGCGCCACCTCGACCGCGAACAGCGCCGGCTGGGTGAACACCGTCCGATCCAGCAGCCGCCTCCGTCGACCCGCCGCGGCGAACATCACCTCCGCAGCACGGACAGCGCCCGCAAGCTGCACCGTCGAGCGCCGCACAGACCGCGTCGAACGCCGCCGCGAACACCGGGAACGCCGCGTACAGCTCCCGGCCCATCCCCGCCCGCTGCGCGCCCTGACCGGTGAACAGGAAGCGCGAGTCCGCCGCCGCGCGCGCCCGGCGCCGGCGACCACCGTCGGCGGCTGCTCGCCCGCGGCGAGCGCGGCGAGCCCGGCCAGCAGCTCGCTCGCGGTCGCCGCCGACCACCACCGCGCGCGTGCTCGAGCCGCGCGCGCGTCGTCGCCAGCGAGACGGCCGACGTCGGCCGGCGACAGCTCGGGCCGTCGCCGCCAGACCTGCGCGCGCGAGCCGCGCGGCCTGGGCGCGCAGCGCCGGCTCCGACTCTGCGCCGACAGCACCAACGGCAGCAGCCGGCGAGGCCGGGCGCCGACGCGGGCGTCGGCGCCGGCGCCGGCGTCGGCGTCCGGCTCGGCCGGGCGCCTCCTCGAGGATCACGTGCGCGTTGGTGCCGCTGATCCCGAACGACGACACCCCGGCGCGGCGCGGCCGGTCGCCCGGCCGGCCACGCGACCGGCTCGGTCAGCAGCTCGACCGCGCCCGCCGACCAGTCGACGTGCGGCGAGGGCTCGTCGACGTGCAGCGTCTGCGGCAGCACGCCGTGGCGCATCGCCATGCACCATCTTGATCACGCCCGCCACGCCGGCCGCGGCCTGGGTGTGGCCGATGTTCGACTTGATCGAGCCGAGCCGCAGCGGGCCGTCTCGGCCGCTCCTGCCCGTAGGTCGCCAGCAGCGCCTGCGCCTCGATCGGATCGCCCAGCGTCGTGCCCGTGCCGTGCGCCTCGACCGCGTCGACGTCCGCCGGCGACAGCCCGGCGTTGGCCAGCGCCTGCCGGATCACCCGCTGCTGCGACGGACCGTTCGGCGCCGTCAGCCCGTTGCGACGCGCCGTCCTGGTTGACCGCGCTGCCGCGCACCAGCCGCCAGCACCCGATGGCCGTTGCGCCGCGCGTCGGAGAGCCGCTCGAGCAGCAGCAGCCCGACGCCCTCGAGACCAGCCGGTGCCGTCGGCGGCCGCGGCGAAGGACTTGCAGCGGCCGTCGGCGGCCAGGCCGCGCTGGCGGCGAACTCGATGAAGACCGCCGGCGTCGACATGCACCGTCACGCCGCCGGCCAGCGCCAGCGAGCACTCGCCCTGCCGCAGCGCCTGGCTGGCCAGGTGCAGCGCGACCAGCGACGACGAGCACGCGGTGTCGACGGTGACCGCCGGGCCCTCCAGCCCGAACGTGTAGGCGACCCGCCCGGAGACGACGCTGCCCGACGCGCCGGTGCCGAGGTAGCCCTCGAGCTCGGCCGGGATCGAGTCGCCGCCGATCGCGTAGTCCTGGTACATCACGCCGGCGAAGACGCCGGCGTCGCTGCCGCGCAGCGACGGCCGGGTCGATGCCGGCGTCCTCGAACGCCTCCCAGGCCGCCTCCAGCAGCAGCCGCTGCTGCGGGTCCATCGCCAGCGCCTCGCGCGGGCCGATCCCGAAGAAGCCGGCGTCGAACTCGCCGCCGTCGTAGAGGAAGCCGCCCTCGCGGCGTAGCTGGTGCCGGGCGTCGTCGGGGTCGGGGTCGTAGCAGCCGCTCGAGGTCCCAGCCGCGGTCGGTCGGGAAGCTCGCCGAGCGCGTCGCGCCCCGCCGCGACCAGCTCCCACAGCTCCTCCGGCGAGCGACCCCGCCGGGGTAGCGGCAGCTCATGCCGACGATCGCGATCGGCTCCTGGTCGCGCCGCTCCAGGTCCTGCATCCGGCGGTGGGCGTCGCGCAGCTCCCCCGTGACCTTCTTGAGGTACTTGCGGAGGGTTTCCTCGCTGCTCATCGGCGTCTCTCCCGGCGGGGGTTGTGGTGCGGCGGTCACGATCCAAACTCCTTGTCGATCAGCTCGAACAGCTCGTCGTCCGACACCGCGTCGAGGTCGTCGGCCGGCTCGCCGCCGTCGTCGTCGGCGGGGTCGTCAAGGACGGCCTGCATGCGGGCGCCGAAGGCCCGCAGCCGGGCGGCGATGCGGTCGCGGTCGCGGTCGCCGGCCTCGAGCGCCTCGAGGGTCGCCTCGAGCTGGTCGAGCTGGTCGTAGACGGACTGGCGGCCGCTCGAGTCGACGTCCGCCAGCGCGAGCAGGTGGCCGGCGACGGCCCCCGGCGTCGGGTGGTCGAACACGAGCGTCGCCGGCAGGCGCAGCCCGGTCGCCTGGGCGAGCCGGTTGCGCAGCTCGACCGACGCGAGCGAGTCGTAGCCGAGGTCCTTGAACGCGGCGTCCGGTCCGACGGCGGCCACCGACGGATGGCCGATGACCGCCGCGACGTGCTCGCGGACGAGGTCGAGCACGACCTCCTCGCGCTCGTCGGCCGCGACGTCGGCCAGCCGCCGCGCCAGCGACCCGGCCGCGACGTCCGCGCGCCGTCCCGGGGCCGAGACGAGCCCGTCGAGCAGCGACGGCAGCATCCCCTCGCGCGCCAGCGGGCGCAGCGCCTGGAGGTCGAACGGCACCGCGACGACCAGCGGCAACGCGAGCGCGCAGGCGCGGTCGAGCAGCTCCAGCCCCTGGTCGGTCTCGATCGCCACCAGACCCATCCGCGCGATCCGCGCGAGGTCGGCGTCGCCGAGGCCTTCGGTCAGCTCGCTCTCCTGGCGCCACAGCCCCCACGCGATCGACGTCGCCGCCAGCCCCTCCGACTGCCGCCTGACTGCCAGCGCGTCCATGAACGAGTTGGCCGCGGCGTAGTTGCCCTGCCCGGCGTTGCCCAGCGCCGCGGCGGCCGACGAGAACAGCACGAACCGCGCCAGGTCGAGCCCGGCCGTCAACTCGTGCAGATGCCACGACCCGTCGACCTTCGGCGCCATCACCGATTCGAACCGCTCCGCCGACAGCGACTCGATCGTCCCGTCGTCGAGCACGCCCGCGGCGTGGAAGACGGCCGTCAGCGGACGGTCGGCGGCGATCGACCCGAGCAGCGCCTCGACCTGCGCGCGGTCGGAGACGTCGCACGCCTCGACGCGGACCTCGCAGCCGAGCTCCGACAGCTCCGCGACAAGCTCGGCCGCCCCGGCCGACTCGATCCCGCGCCGGCTCGCCAGCACCAGGGCGCGGACCCCGTGCTCGGACGCGAGGTGCCGCGCGACGAGCGCGCCGATCCCGCTCAGCCCGCCGGTGACGAGCACCGTCCCGTCCGGGTCCTGCGGCCGTCCGGCGCCGGCGTCGCCGACCGCCGCACCGACCCGGCGCAGACGCGGGACGAGCGCGACTCCGGCGCGCAGCGCGAGCTGCGCCGCGCCCGACCCCAGGGCGCCGCCGAGCGCCGCCCACGACCGCTCGTCGTCGTCGACGTCCACCACGACCAGGCGCTCCGGATGCTCCAACTGCACGGCGCGCAGCAGGCCCCACACCGGCGCCACGCGCAGGTCCGGCAGCTCGCCCGGCCGCGCGACCACGGCGCCGCTGGTCACGACCACCAGCCGCGACTCCGCCAGCCGTTCCTCGGCGACGAACCGCCGCAGCCGCTCCGACACGCCGATCGCGACCGCGCGCGCGGCCGCCGCCACGCCGTCGCCGTCCGCGCCGGCAGCCGCGTCGAGCACCACCACCGCGGGAGCCTCGTCCCCGGCGTCGAGCGCACCGACCAGCTCGTCCATGTCCGCGAACCGCCGCTCAGCGCCGGGGAGCGCGGCCGCGCCCACGACGGCGACGCCGTCGAGCGCGTCGTCGCCGGCGGCGGCCTCCACCCAGTCGAAGCGCAGCAGGGCGTCGTCGCCGCCGCGGCGCGCGGCCTCGATCTGGCTCCGCTCGACCGGCCGCGTCGCCAGCGACTCGACCGACAGCACCGGCAGCCCGCCGGCATCGGCCGTGTCGATCGACAGCCCCTCGTCGGTCACGGTCAGGCGCACCCGCAGCGCCGTCGCCCCGGCGGCCCGCAGGCGCACGCCCCGCCACGAGAACGGCAGCTGGGCCTCGCCCTCACCGGTGCTGAAGCCCGTGTGCAGCACGGCGTCGAGCAGCGCCGGATGGATTCCGAAGCGGCCGGCGTCGGCGTGCTGTCCCTCGGCCAGCTCGACTTCGGCGAACAGCTCGTCGCCGCGCCGCCAGGCGGCGCGCAGGCCCTGGAACGCCGGCCCGTAGAGGAACCCGACCTCGTCGGCGACACGGTCGTAGAGGTCGCCGACGGCGAGCGGCTCCGCGCCCGGGGGCGGCCAGGCCCCGGCGAAGTCCGCGGCCTCGGCGGGCGGGACCGGAGCGACCGTCCCGGCGGCGTGACGCACCCACTCGCCTCCCTCTTCGCGCTCAGCGCGCGAGTGGATCTCGACCGCGCGGCCCCCGTCCTCGCCGGGAGCGGCGACCGTCACCTGCAGTTGGACCCCTTCGCGCTCCGCGACGACCAGCGGCGCCTCGAGCGTCAGCTCCCGGACCAGCTCGCAATCCAGCTCCCCGCCGGCTCGCAGCGCGAGCTCGACGAACGCGGCACCGGGTAGCAGCACGCTGCCGAGCACCTCGTGATCGAGCAGCCAGGGGTGGCTGTCGAGCGACACGCGGCCGGTGAGCAGGCAGCCCTCGCCGCCGGCGAGTGCGATCGACGCGCCGAGCAGCGGGTGATCGGCGGCGAGCTGGCCGAGCGCCGAGGGGTCGCCGCCGTCCGGTCGCGGCTCGAGCCAGTAGCGGTCGCGTTGGAAGGCATAGGTCGGCAGCGGGACCCGCTTGGGATTGCTGGCGGCGAACGCCGGCTGCCAGTCGACCGCGACGCCCCGCACCCACGCCTGCGCGAGTGAGGTCATGAATCGTTCGATGCCGCCCTCGTCGCGGCGCAGCGTCCCGAACGCCGCGACCGATCCTGGGTCGTCGAGTGTCTCCTCGGCGAGCTGCTCGACCGCGAACGTCAACGTCGGATGGCCACTGACCTCGACCACCGACCGATACCCCAACCCCAACAGGGTCGCGGCGGCGAGGTCGAACCGGACCGTGTTACGCAAGTTCCCGAACCAGTACTCGGCGTCTAAGTCGCCGGTATCGACGATCTCGCCCGTCACCCCCGACACAAACGGCACAGTCGACGACCGCGGCTCGATACCCACAAGACCTTCGAGCAGCTCGTCGCGGACGACGTCCATGTGCGCAGAGTGCGACGCGCAATCAACAGCAACCCGCCGCACCCCGATCCCGTCCGCCTCACACCGCGCCTGCAACTCCTCCACAGCGTCGATGTCACCCGACACCCCAACCGACCGCGAACTGTTCACCGCGGCAATCGACAGCCGCTCACCGAACGGCTCGATCAACCCCTCCACCTCGGCGAGCCCGAGCGGCAAAGACACCATCCCACCCTGGCCCGCGATCGCCAACAACGCCCTACTGCGCAGAGCGACGATCCGCGCGCCGTCCTCCAACGACAAACCACCCGCCACACACGCCGCGGCAATCTCACCCTGCGAATGCCCGGTCACGACCGAAGGCACCACACCAAACGACCGCCACACCTCAGCCAACGACACCATCACCGCCCACAACACCGGCTGCAACAAGTCAAACCGCGACAACCACTCCTCACTCTCGCCGCGCAACACCCCCTCCAACGACCAATCCACAAACGGCGCCAACGCCACCCCACACTCCACAAACCGCCCAGCAAACACAGGCGACTCATCCAACAACCCCACAGCCATCCCAAGCCACTGCTGACCCTGCCCCGAAAACACCATCGCGACCCGGCCATCGCCACCAGCCACACCCCCAACCACACCAACCCCAGGCACACCACCAGCAACCGCACCAACACCCGCCAACAACCCATCACGGCCGCTACCAACGACGACCGCACGATGCTCCAACCGCGCACGCCCCGACACCAACGACCAACCAACATCAACCGACGCCACACCCGGATCGGCCGCCACGCGCTCACCCAACCGCGCCGCCTGACCACGCAACCCCAACTCACTCCGCGCCGACAACAACCACGGAACCACCGCCGCACCCTCGACCGCGCCGGCCCCGCCCTCAACAGCGCCCGCCCCGCCCTCGACCAGCTCGCCCGGCGCGCCGTCCGCCGCGACCGGCGCCGGCGCCTCCTCGAGGATCACGTGGGCGTTGGTGCCGCTGATCCCGAACGACGACACGCCCGCGCGGCGCGGACGGTCGCCCGCCGGCCACTCGACCGCGCTCGGTCAGCAGCTCGCACCGCACCCGACGCCCAGTCCACATGCGGCGACGGCTCGTCCACGTGCAACGTCTTCGGCAGCACGCCGTGGCGCATCGCCTCCACCATCTTGATCACGCCCGCCACCCCGGCCGCCGCCTGCGCATGGCCGATGTTCGACTTGACCGAACCCAGCCACAGCGGGCCGTCGGACCGCTCCTGGCCGTAGGTCGCCAGCAACGCCTGCGCCTCGATCGGATCGCCCAGCGCGGTCCCGGTCCCGTGCGCCTCGACCGCATCGACATCCGCCGGCGACAACCCGCGCATTCGCCAGCGCCTGCCGGATCACCCGCTCCTGCGACGGACCGTTCGGCGCCGTCAACCCATTGCTCGCGCCGTCCTGGTTCACCGCGCTACCCCGCACCACCGCCAGCACCTCGATGACCGTTGCGCTCGGCGTCGGACAGCCGCTCGAGCAGCAACATCCCGACGCCCTCCGAGCCAACCCGGTACCGTCGGCCGCGGCCGCGAACGACTTGCACCGGCCGTCCGGCGCCAGGCCGCGCTGACGGCTGAACTCGACGAACAGGCCCGGGGTCGACAGCACCGTCACGCCGCCGGCGAGCGCCAGCGAGCACTCGCCCTGCCGCAGCGCCTGGCAGGCCAGGTGCATCGCGACCAGCGACGACGAGCAGGCCGTGTCGACCGTCACCGCCGGCCCCTCCAGCCCGAACGCGTACGACGAGCCGGCCCGAGAGCACGCTGACGGACGCGGCCGGTGACGCGGTAGCCCTCCAGCTCGTCGAGGTCGCCGTGATTCTGCGGCGTAGTCGGAGGACGCCGTGCCGACGAAGACGCCGGTCGGGCTGCCGCGCAGCGTCCCGGGGTCGATGCCGGCGTGCTCGAACGCCTCCCACGCCGTCTCCAGCAGCAGCCGCTGCTGCGGGTCCATCGCCAGCGCCTCGCGCGGCGAGATGCCGAAGAACGCCGGGTCGAAGTCGCCCGCGTCGTAGAGGAACCCGCCCTCGCGGGCGTAGCTCGTGCCGCGGCTGGCCGGGATCGGGGTCGATAGAGGCGGTCGAGGTCCCAGCCGCGATCGGTCGGGAAGTCCGCGATCGCGTCGGCGCCGCGGTCGACCAGGCTCCCACAGCTCCTCCGGCGAGCCGACCCCGCCCGGGAAGCGGCAGGCCATGCCGACGATCGCGATCGGCTCGTCTGCCGCGGCGGCCCGTGTCACCGACCGTCGCCGTGCCGGCCTTGCCGTCGAGCCTCGGCGAGCAGGTACGCCGCCAGCGCCGTCGGGGTCGGGTGGTCGAAGACGAGCGTCGCCGGCAGCCGCAGGCCGGTCGCCGCGCCGAGCCGGTTGCGCAGCTCCACCGCGGTGAGCGAGTCGAAGCCGAGATCCTTGAACGGGCGGTCGGGGTCGAGCGCCTCCGGCGAGGCGTGGCCGAGCACGGCCGCGGCGTGGCCGCGCACCAGCTCCAGCGTCCGGTCGAGCCGCTCGCGCCTCGGGAACTCCGGCGAGCCGCCGCGCGAGCGAGCCGCCGCCCGCGCCGCCGCGCCGCGACCGCACCCGGACGAGGCGCGCGAACAGCGGCGGCAGCAGGCCCGCGCGCGCCTGAGCGCCGAGGACGGCGCCGTCGATGCGGACCGCGAGCGACAGCGCCGCGTCGCTCGCGCGGCCGGCGTCGAACAGCTCCAGGCCCTCGTCGTCGGTCAGCGAGACGATCCCGCTCCGCGCGATGCGCGCGACGTCCTGCTGCTCGAGGTCGCCGGTCATCCCGCCGTCCTGACTCCAGAGCCCCCAGGCGAGCGACGTCGCGGCCAGGCCGCGGGCGCGCCGCGACTGGGCGAGCGCGTCGAGGAAGGCGTTGGCGGCCGCGTAGTTGCCCTGGCCGGGCGACGCCCAGCACGCCGGCGACCGACGAGAAGAGGACGAACGCCGACAGGTCCATGCCGCCGGTCAGCTCGTGCAGGTGCCACGCCGCGTCGACCTTCGGCGCGAGCACGCGCGTCGAGCCGCCGCGGGCGTCAGCGAGCTCGAGCACGCCGTCGTCGAGTGACGCCGGCGGTGTGGACGACGGCGGTCAGCGGATGGGCGGGGCGATCGAGCCGAGCAGCCGCTCGACCTGATCGCGCCGCGGCGACGTCGCAGGCGGCGATCCGCACCGCGCAGCCCAGCTCCGCGAGCTCGGCGCGAGCTCGGCGGCGCCCGCGGCCGCGCGACCGCGGCGGCTCGATCAGCAGGAGCCGGCGCGCGCCGTGCGTCGCGGCCAGGTGGCGGGCGACGAGCCGCGCCGAGCCCGCCGGTGCCGCCGGTGATCAGCACCGTGCCGTCCGGGTTCGAGCGGCCGCGGGCAGCGTCGAGCACGACCTTGCCGACGTGCGCGCGCCTGGCTCAGGTGGCGGAACGCCTCCGGCGCCTGGCGCACGTCCCAGGTCGCGATCGGCGGCAGCGGTCGAGCACGCCGCGCTCGAACAGGTCGAGCAGCTCGACGAGCATCTCCTGCGATGCGCTCGGGGCCGGCCTCGATCAGGTCGAAGGCCCGGTAGTCGACGCCCGGGTGGCGGCCGCGACCGCGTCGGCGTCGCGGATGTCGGTCTTGCCCATCTCGAGGAACCGGCCGCCGCGCGGCAGCAGCCGCAGCGAGGCGTCGACGAACTCGCCGGCGAGCGAGTTGAGCACGACGTCGACGCCCTCGCCGCCGGTCGCCGCCAGGAACCGCTCCCTGAACTCCAGCGTCGCGCGACGAGGCGATGTGGTCGTCGTCGACGCCCGAGCGCGCGCACGGCGTCCCACTTCGCCGGGCTCGCGGTGGCGAACACCTCGGCGCCGAGGTGGCGGGCCAGCTGGACCGCGGCCATGCCGACGCCGCCGGCGGCCGCGTGGACCAGCACCCGCTCGCCCGCGCTGCAGGCCGGCCAGGTCGACGAGGCCGTAGTACGCGGTCAGGAAGACGATCGGCACCGACGGCCGCCTGCGCGAACGACCAGCCCGCCGGGATCGGCGCGAGCATCCGCCGGTCGGCGACCGCCACCGGGCCGAACGCCTCGCCGCATCATGCCCATCACCCGGTCGCCGGCGGCGAGGTCGTCGACCCCTTCGGCCCGACCTCGAGCACGACGCCGGCGCCCTCGCTGCCGAGCACCGCGCGTGGCGCCCGGGTACATGCCGAGGGCGATCAGCACGTCGCGGAAGTTCAGACCCGGCGGCGCGGACCGCGACGCGGACCTCGCCGGGCTCGAGCGGCCGCGTGCCGGCGTCGCGTCTCGGACGCGGCGAGGCCGTCGAGCGTGCCGCCGCCGGCTGACGAGCCGCCACGCCGCCGGCCGGCGGCGAGAGCCCGCTCGACCGCGCGGACCAGGCGCGGGACGCGGGCGACCCCCTCGCGCAGCGCCAGCTGGAGCTCGGCCGCCTGGCGACGCGGCCGCCGACAGCGCGGCCCACGACGCCGCCGAGCCGTCGACGTCGACGACCAGCGAAGCGGCCGGGATGCTCGGACTGCGCCGTGCGCATCAGGCCCCAGAGCGGAGCGGCGCCGAGGTCGGCTGGCGCCAGACCGTCGATCCCGACGGCGCCCGCGGTGACGAGCACGAGCCGGACGCCGGTCAGCCGCTCCTCGGCGAGCCAGCCGCGCAGCAGCTCCAGGGTCGCGTGGACGCCCGCGTGCGCGGCCTCGACCACCCCCGCGTGCGATCCGCCGGCCGAGGCCAGGACGACGTCCGGCGCGTCGGCGCCCGACGCGACCGCCGCGGCCAGCGCGGCCACGTCGCCGAACGCCTCGACCGCGCCGAGCGCCGCCGCGAGCGGGCCGGCCGGGTCGCCGAGCAGGGCGAGCCTGGCCGCCTCCGGCCCCGCGCCGCCAAGCGGCGTCTCGATCCAGTCGAGCTGCAGCAGCGAGCCGCTGTCCGCGCCCGCGCCGGCGCGCAGCTGGGCGGCATCGACCGGACGTGCGACCAGCGCGTCGACGGAGACTGCCGTCGCCCCCGACTCGTCGATCGCGACGATCCGCGTCGCCTCCCCGTCGGACCCCTCGGCGGCGCCGATCCGCACCCGCAGCGAGGATCCGCCGCCCGCCCCGAGCGAGACGCCGCTCCAGGCGAACGGCAGCGCCGCCCCGCCCGCGGGCGCCTCGACCATGCACCGCGTGCAGGCGGCGTCGAGCAGCGCCGGGTGGATGCCGAAGCCCCCCGCCTCGGCCACCCGGTCGAGGTCGAGCGCGACCTCGGCGAACAGCTCGTCGCCGCGCCGCCAGGCCGCGCGCAGCCCCTGGAACGCGGGCCCGTAGGCGAACCCGGCGTCGGCGAGGCGGTCGTAGAGACGCTCGACGTCGAGCGGCGCGGCGCCGGCGGGCGGCCAGGCCTCGTCGGCGAGCAGGTCGCCGGCGTCCGCGGCGTCCGGCGGCGGCGGTGCAGGAAGCCGCTCGCGTGGCGGACCCAGCCGGCGCCGCCGTCGGGATCCGCGACCGAGTCGCGCCGCGAGTGGATCTCGACCGCGCGGCGGCCGCTCTCGTCGGGCGCGCCGACCGACAGCTGCAGCTGGACGGCCCCGGCGTCGGAGCAGGGTCAGCGGCGCCTCGAGGGTCAGCTCCTCGAGCCGCTCGCAGCCGACGCTCGCGCCGGCGTGCAGCGCGAGCTCGACGAACGCCGTGCCGGGCAGCAGGACGGCGCCGAAGACGGCGTGGTCGGCGAGCCAGCGGCTGGGTCGCCTGCGAGAGCCGGCCGGTGAACAGCCACTCGTCGCCGCCGGCGAGGCGACGGCGCGCGCCGAGCAGCGGGTGCCCGGCCGGGGCCAGGCCCGCGGCGCGGACGTCGCCGGCGCCGGACCGCGAGCGCGAGCCAGTAGCGCTCGCGCTGGAAGGCGTAGGTCGGCAGGTCGACCCGCCGGCGCCGCCCGCGAAGAGCGCGGCCCAGTCGACGGCGACGCCGCGGACGTGCGCCGCGGCGAGGCCGGCGAGGAGCGCCTCGGGCTCGGGCCGGCCCGGCCGCAGCGCCGGCGCGAGCAGCGGCCCGTCGCCGTCGTCGCCGGCGGTCAGGCAGTCGCGCGCGAGCGCGGACAGCACGCCGTCGGGGCCGAGCTCGAGGAAGCGGGTCACGCCCTCGGCCGCGAGCCGGCGCGACGCCGTCGGCGAAGCGGACCGCCTCGCGCGACGTGGCGGACCCAGTACTCCGGGGTCGCGAGCTCGTCCGGGTCGGCCAGCGCGCCGGTGACGTTCGAGACGACCGGGATCGAGCGGAGCGGCGAAGCTCAGGCCCGCGGCGACCGCGCGGAACTCGTCGAGCATCGGGTCCATCAGCGGCGAGTGGAAGGCGTGGCTGACGCGCGAGCCGCTTGACGCGGCGGCCGCGGTCCCGCCACAGCGTCGGCCAGCGCGGCGGCGGCGTCCTCGTCGCCGGAGACGACGACCGACGCCGGGCCGTTGACGCGCCGCGAGGGCGAGCCGGCCGCCGAACGGCGCGAGCGCGTCGGCGACCTCGGCCTCGGAGGCCTCGACCGCGACCATCGCGCCGCCGGCGGGCAGCGCCTGCATCAGCCGGCCGCGCGCCGCGACCAGCGCGCACGCGTCCGCCAGCGACAGCACCCCGGCGACGTGCGCGGCGGCGAGCTCGCCGATCGAGTGGCCGACCAGGAAGTCCGGCCGCACGCCGCAGCGACTCGACCAGCCGGAACAGCGCGACCTCGAGCGCGAACAGCGCGGCCTGGGCGAACACGGTCCGGTCGAGCAGGCCCTCCGTGCCCGGCGCGCCGAAGACGACGTCGCGCACGGGGTGCTCGACGTGGCCACCGAGCGCCTCGTCGAGCCCGGCGCAGGCCGCGTCGAAGGCGGTCGCGAAGACCGGGAACGCGGCGTAGCAGCTCGCGGCCCATCCCGGCGCGCTGCGAGCCCTGGCCGGTGAACAGGAACGCCGGTCCTGCCGCCGGCGACCGCTCGCCGCGACCACGGCCGCGGCCGGCAGCCCGGCGGCGAGCGCGGCCAGCCCGGCGAGCAGCCCGTCGCGGTCGGCGCCGAGCACCACGGCGCGCTGGTCGAAGCGGGTCCGACGCGGTCGACCAGCGACGAACGCGACGTCGGCCGGGTCCAGCTCGGCGCGCCCGGCGACGTGCGCGCGCGAGCCGCGCGGCCTGGGCGCGCAGCGCCGCGGCGCGACGCGGCCCGAGACGCAGCCACGGCGCGGGCGCCGCCCCGCCAGCCGCCGGCCCGGGCATCGCGGACGGACCCTGCGCGCCCGGGTCCTCGGCCGGCTCCTCGGCGGGCGCCTCCTCGAGGATCACGTGCGCGTTGGTGCCGCTGATCCCGAACGAGGACACGCCGGCGCGGCGCGGGCGGTCGCCGGCCGGCCACGCGACCGCGCTCGGTCAGCAGCTCGACCGCGCCCGGCGACCCAGTCGACGTGCGGGGTCGGCTCGTCGACGTGCAGCGTCTGCGGCAGCACGCCGTGGCGCATCGCCATCACCATCTTGATCACGCCGGCGACGCCGGCCGCGGCCTGCGTGTGGCCGATGTTCGACTTGATCGAGCCGAGCCACAGCGGGCCGCTCGCGGCCGGTCCTGGCCGTAGGTCGCCAGCAGCGCCTGCGCCTCGATCGGGTCGCCGAGCGTCGTGCCGGTGCCGTGCGCCTCGACCGCGTCGACGTCGGCCGGCGACAGCCCGGCGTTGGCCAGCGCCTGGCGGATCACCCGCTGCTGCGACGGGCCGTTCGGCGCGGTCAGCCCGTTGCTCGCGCCGTCCTGGTTGACCGCGCTGCCGCGCACGACGGCCAGCACCCGGTGGCCGTTGCGGCGCGCGTCGGACAGCCGCTCGACCAGCAGGACCCCGACGCCCTCGGCCCAGCCGGTGCCGTCGGCGGCGGCGGCGAACGCCTTGCAGCGCCCGTCCGGCGCCAGCCCGCGCTGGCGGGTGAACTCGACGAAGACGCCGGGCGTCGGCATGCACCGTCACGCCGCCGGCCAGCGCCAGTCGAGCACTCGCCCTGCGCGCAGCGCCTGGCACGGCCAGGTGCAGCGCGACCAGCGACGACGAGCAGGCGGTGTCGACCGTGACCGCCGGGCCCTCGAGCCCGAGCGCGTAGGCGACCCGGCCGGAGACGACGCTGCCCGCGACGCCGGTGCCGAGATAGCCCTCGACCCCGGCGGCAGCTCGGCCGCGACGCCCGGCCCGGCGTAGTCCTGGCACATCACGCCGGCGAAGACGCCGGTGTCGCTGCCGCGCAGCGAGCGCGGGTCGATGCCGGCCCGTCTCGAGCGCCTCCCACGCCGCCTCCAGCAGCAGCCGCTGCTGCGGGTCCATCGCCAGCGCCTCGCGCGGGCAGATGCCGAAGAACTCGGCGTCGAAGTCGGCGGCGTCGTGGAGGAAGCCGCCCGCGCGCGTGTAGGTCGTGCCCGGCCGGTCGGGGTCGGGGTCGTAGAGCCCGTCGAGGTCCCAGCCGCGGTCGGCCGGGAAGGCGGAGATCGCGTCGCGGCCGGCGGCCAGCAGCTCCCACAGCTCCTCGGGCGAGCCGACGCCGCCGGGGTAGCGGCAGGCCATCCCGACGATCGCGATCGGCTCCGAGGCGCGCCGCTCCAGCTCCTGGAGGCGCTCGCGCGTCTCGTGCAGGTCGACGGTGACCCGCTTGAGGTAGTCGAGCAGCTTGGCGTCGTCGGTCATCGCGTCAGCTCTTCAGTCCGTCGTCGATCAGGTCGAAGATCTCGTCCGCCGTCGCGGACCGGATCCGGTCGACGGTGTGGTCGCCGCCCTGCGGCCGGCCGGCCGCGAGCGTCGCCAGCAGCGACCTCAGCCGCCCCTCCACGTCGTCGCGCTCCTCCTCGGACGAGATCGCGCCGAGCGCCGTCTCGAGCCGGTCCAGCCCCTCGTCGACCGGCGCGCGCCGCGGCGTCGCGGCGACCCTCGCGAGCAGGTGGTCGGCGACCGCGGCCGGGCTCGGGTGGTCGAAGACCAGCGTCGCGGGCAGTCGCAGGCCGGTCGCGTGGCCGAGCCGGTTGCGCAGCTCGACCGCGGTCAGCGAGTCGAAGCCGAGATCCTTGAACGCCTCGCGCCCGTCGACCGCGTCGGCCGAGGCGTGGCCGAGCACCGCCGCGACGTGCTCGCGCACCAGCTCGGCGACGACCGCCGGCCGCTCGTCCGCCGGCACGGGCGCTAGCCGCTCGGCGAGCGATCCGGCGGCGTCGTCGGCGCGGCGCGCCGGGACGCGCACGACGCCCCGGAAGATGCGCGGCAGCGTTCGCGCCCGCGCGAGCGCGCCGAGAGCGGCGGAGTCGAGGATCGCCGGCAGCAGCAGCGGCTCGGCGGTCGAGCGCCCGAGGTCGAACAGGTCGAGACCCCGCTCGGGCGCGAGCGCGAGCAGGCTGCGACGCTCGGCGCGGAAGTTCGCGCTCTCGCCCGCGCCGGCATCCATGCCGCTGGTGTCCCACAGCCCCCAGGCGAGCGAGGTCGCCGGCAGCCCCGCCGCGCGGCGGTGCACCGCGAGCGCGTCGAGGAAGGCGTTGGCGGCGGCGTAGTTGCCCTGGCCAGGGCGCCGAAGGTCGCCGCGACCGAGGAGAAGAGGACGAACTGCGCCAGGCCCGCGCCGGCGGTCAGCTCGTGGAGGTGCAGGGCGGCGTCGGCCTTCGGACGCATGACCGTGTCGATCCGCTCGGGGGAGAGCGACTCGATCACGCCGTCGTCGAGCACGCCCGCCGCGTGGACGACGGCGGTCAGCGGCCGGTCGGCGGGGATGGTCGCGAGCAGCCGCGCCAGCGCAGCGCGGTCCGACACGTCGCAGGCCGCGACGCGGACCTCGCACCCGAGCTCGCCCAGCTCCGCGACGAGCTCGTCCACGCCCTCGGCGTCCGCGCCGCGGCGGCTCGTCAGCAGCAGCCGCCGGGCACCGTGAGCCGTCGCCAGCTGGCGCGCCACCAGTGCGCCGAGGCCGCCCGTCCCGCCGGTGACCAGGACCGTGCCCTCGGGGTCCAGCGGTGCGGCTTCGCCCGCCCTCACGTCGGCCGCCGGCGCCAGCCGCGGCGCCGAGGCGGCGCCGTCGCGCAGCGCCAGCTGGTCCTCCCCGGCCGCCGCGACCGCGCCGGCCAGGGCCTCCCAGGAGGCGGCGAGCCGTCGACGTCGACGAGCGCGAAGCGGTCGGGATGCTCGGACTGGGCGGTCCGCACCAGGCCCCAGACGGCCGCGCCGGCAAGGTCCGGCTCCTCGCCGGCCGCGGCCGCGGCCGCGACGGCGCCGCGGGTCACGAGCGCCAGCCGCGCGTCGGCGAGCCGCGGCTCGGCCAGCCACCGCTGCAGCACCGCGAGCGCCGCCGCCGCCGCGGCGCGCGCGGCCGCCGCGTCGTCGCCGCCGCGCGGGTCCGCCGCCACCTCAGCCAGCACGAGCGCCGGGACGGGGTCGCCCGCGTCCAGCGCCGCGAGCAGCGCGTCGAGGTCGGCGTACGCCGCGTCGGCCGGAACGCTCTCCGCGGCCAGCGCTCCGAGCTTCGCGACGACCGCCGGCTCACCGCCGGCCGCGTCGGAGCGACCGGCGACCGGCACCCAGCCGAGCCGGTAGAGGTCGTTTGCGGCGCCTCCGCCGGCGGCCTCGATCTGACCCCGCTCGACGGCCCGGGTGGCCAGCGCCCCGACGGCCGCGACGGGCGCCCCCGCCTGGTCGGCGGCGGCGACCGAGATGCCGTCCTTGCCGACGACGACCCGGACGCGCAGCGACGACGCGCCGTGCGCTGCGACCGCGACATCGCTCCACGAGAACGGCAGCCGCGTGTCGCCGTCGGCCTCGTCGAGGAACGCGGTATGCAGCACCGCGTCGAGCAGCGCCGGGTGGATCGCGAAGCGCCCGGCCTCGGCGACCTGCTCCTCCGCCAGCTCGACCTCCGCGAACAGCTCGCCGTCGCGCCGCCAGGCGGCGCGCAGGCCCTGGAAGACCGGCCCGTAGGAGAAGCCCGCCTCGGCGACGCGGTCGTAAAGGTCGCCGACGGCGACCGGCGTCGCGCCGTCGGGAGGCCAGGCGGCGAGGTCGGCGGCCGCGTCCGCGACGGCCGGCGCCGCCTCGGTCAGCGACCCGGTCGCGTGACGGGTCCAGCCGGCGGCCCCCGCTTCGCCGTCGCGCTCCGCCTCGCCGCGCGAGTGGACGGACAGCTCGCGCCGACCGGAGTCGTCGGGCGCGCCCACCGCCACCTGGAGCGAGACCGCGCGGTCGCCCGCGAGCACCAGCGGGGCTTCGAGCGTCAGCTCCTCGATCCGCTCGCAGCCGACCTCGGCGCCGGCCTTCAGCGCGAGCTCGACGAACGCGGTGCCGGGCACCATCACGGTGTCGTGGACGGTGTGGTCGGCCAGCCAGGGGTGTGCCGCCAGCGACAGCCTGCCGGTCAGCAGCGCGCCGTCTCCGCCGGCCAGCGCGACCGAGGCCCCGAGCAGCGGGTGATCGGCGGCCTTCAGCCCCGCGGCGGCGACGTCGCCGGCGCCGCCCCGCGCCTGGAGCCAGTAGCGCTCGCGCTGGAAGGCGTAGGTCGGCAGCGGCACCGGCCGGGCGCCGTCGAACAGCTTCGCCCAGTCGATTTCGGCGCCCCGGACGTGGATCGCGCCGAGCGCGGCGAGCAGCGTCTCGGCCTCCGGCCGGCCGCCGCGCAGGACGGTCGCGAGCGCGGGCGGCGGGCCGCCGGCGGGCTCGGCGAGGCAGGTCTCCGCCATCGCGGTCAGGACGCCGTCCGGCCCGAGCTCCAGGTGGCAGGCGACGCCGTGCGCCGCGAGCGTCGCCACCCCGTCGGGAAGCGCACTGCCTCGCGCACGTGGCGAACCCAGTAGCCGGCGGTCGCGATCTCCAGCGGATCGGCGAGATCGCCGGTCAGGTTCGACACGACGGGGATCGAGCGGCGCCGAGAAGGACAAGCCCTCGACCACCGCCCGGAACTCGTCGAGCATCGGCTCCATCAGCGGCGAGTGGAATGCGTGGCTGACCGCCAGCCGCTTCGCCCGCCGGCCGCGGCCCTTCCAAAGCTCGACCAGCTCGCCGACCGCGTCGCCGTCGCCCGAGACGACGACCGCCTGCGGACCGTTGACAGCCGCGACCGCGACGCCCTCGCGCCCGGCCAGCGACTCCCGGATCTCGTCCTCGCCGGCCTCGACGGCGACCATCGCGCCGCCGTCGGGCAGCCGCTCCATCAACCGGCCGCGCGCCGCCACCAGCGCGCGGCGTCCCCGAGCGACACGACGCCCGCGACGTGGGCAGCCACGACCTCGCCGATCGAATGGCCGAGCAGGAAGTCCGGCCGCACGCCGAGCCACTCCACCAGCCGGAACAGCGCGACCTCCAGCGCGAACAGGCCGGCCTGCGTGAACACGGTCCGATCGAGCAGCCCGTCCGTCCCCGCGACGCCGAGGACGACGTCGCCGACGGGGTGGTCGACATGGCCCGCGAGCTCGGCGTCGAGCGCCGCGCAGGCCGCGTCGAACGCCGCCGCGAAGACCGGGAAGGCGGCGTGCAGCTCGCGGCCCATCCCGACGCGCTGAGAGCCCTGGCCGGTGAACAGGAACGCGGTCCGGCCGGGCTCGGCGGCGGACCCCTCGACGACGCCGGCGGCCTGCTCGCCGCGCACGACGGCGTCCAGGCGCCGGATCAGCTCCTCACGGTCCCCGCCGACGACGACCGCGCGCTGCTCGAGCCGCGCGCGACCGGTCGCGAGCGAGAGCCCGACGTCCGCCAGGTCGAGGTCGGGGTCGCGCTCGACGAGCGCCGCCAGCCGGCCGGCCTGCTCCCGCAGCGCCGGCTCGCTCTTGGCGGACAGCGCCCAGGGGACGGCCGGCAGCGCGGCCGGAGGATCGGACCGGGTCGGCACGACGGGCCGCGGCGGCGCCTCCTCGACGATCACGTGCGCGTTGGTGCCGCTGATCCCGAACGACGACACCCCGGCCCGGCGCGGCCGCTCCCCGGCCGGCCACTCGACCGCCTCGGTCAGCAGCTCGACCGCGCCCGACTGCCCAGTCCACGTGCGGGGTCGGCTCGTCGACGTGCAGGGTCTTCGGCAGCACGCCGTTGCGCAGCGCCATCACCATCTTGATCACGCCGGCCACGCCGGCCGCCGCCTGGGTGTGGCCGATGTTCGACTTGACCGAGCCGAGCCGCAGCGGCCCGCTGGACCGCTCCTGGCCGTAGGTCGCCAGCAGCGCCTGCGCCTCGATCGGATCGCCGAGCGTCGTGCCCGTGCCGTGCGCCTCGACCGCGTCGACGTCGGCCGGCGACAGCCCCGCGCTCGCCAGCGCCTGGCGGATCACGCGCTCCTGCGACGGGCCGTTCGGCGCCGTCAGCCCGTTGCTCGCCCCGTCCTGGTTGACCGCGCTCCCGCGCACCAGCGCCAGCACCTCGTGGCCGTTGCGCTCGGCGTCCGACAGCCGCTCGACCAGCAGCAGCCCGGCCCCCTCGGCGAACCCGGCGCCGTCGGCCGCCGCCGCGAACGACTTGCACCGCCCGTCCGGGGCGAGGCCGCGCTGGCGGCTGAACTCGAGTGAACACGGCGGGCGTCGCCAGCACCGTCACGCCGCCGGCAAGCGCCAGCGAGCACTCGCCGTTGCGCAGCGCCTGGCAGGCCAGGTGCAGCGCCACCAGCGACGACGAGCAGGCCGTGTCGACCGTCACCGCCGGCCCCTCCAGCCCGAACGTGTAGGCGACCCGGCCCGGACGCGACGCTGCCCGCCGCTGCCGGTGCTCAGGTAGCCCTCCAGCTCGGCGCGGCACGGCAGCGGTCGCGCCGACGTAGTCCTGCTGCATCGCGCCGGCGAACACGCCGGTGTCGCTGCCGCGCAGCGCGTGCGGGGTCGATCCCCGCGCGCTCGAAGGCCTCCCAGGCCGCCTCCAGCAGCAGCCGCTGCTGCGGGTCCATCGCGAGCGCCTCGCGCGGGCTGATCCCGAAGAACGCCGCGTCGAACTCGGCCGCGTCGGCGAGGAAGCCGCCCTGGTCGCGCGTAGCAGGTGCCGGGCGCGTCGGGGATCGGGGTCGAGCAGGCGGCCGAGGTCCCAGCCGCGGTCGGCCGGGAATGGCGAGATCGCGTCGCGGCCGGCGGCGACCAGCTCCCAGAGGTCGTCGCGGCGAGGCGACCCCGCCGGGTAGCGGCAGCTCATCGCCGACGATCGCGATCGGCTCGTCGTCGTCCCGCGCGGCGGCCGCCCTCGCGGGGCGCGCCGCGGCCGCGCCGCCGTCCGCCTTGGCGAGCAGGTGTCGCGCCACCGTCGCGGGCGTCGGGTGGTCGAAGACGAGCGTCGCGGGCAGGCGCAGGCCGGTCGCCTGGGCGAGCCGGTTGCGCAGCTCGACCGACGCGAGCGAGTCGAAGCCGAGGTCCTTGAAGGTCGTCTCGGAACCGACGGCCGCGGCCGACGACTGGCCGATCACCGCCGCGACCTGCTCGCGCACGAGCTGGAGCACGACCTCCTCGCGCTCGCTGGCGGGCACGTCCGCGAGGCGGCGCGCGAGCGAACCGGTCGCGCTCGCGGCGCGGCGGGCCTGGGCCGGCACCAGCCCGCGCAGCAACGGCGGCAGGATCCCCTCGCGCGCCAGCGGGCGCAGCGCCTGCGGATCGAACGGCAGCGCGACCGCCAACGGCGGCGCGAGCGCGCAGGCGCGGTCGAACAGCTCAAGTCCCTGGCCGGTCTCGATCGGCACCAGTCCCAGCCGCGCGATGCGCGCCAGGTCGGCGTCGCCGATGCCGCCGGTCAGCTCACTCTCCCGCCGCCAGAGCCCCCAGGCGATCGAGGTCGCCGGCAGGCCCTCGACCTGGCGCTTGGCGGCCAGCGCGTCCATGAACGCATTCGCCGCGGCGTAGTTCCCCTGGCCCGCGTTGCCCAGCGCCGAGGCTGCCGACGAGAAGAGCACGAACTGCGCGAGGTCGAGGTCGGCGGTCAGCTCGTGCAGGTGGAGGGCCCCGTCGACCTTCGGCGCCATCGCCGCGTCGAACTGCTCCGCCGTCAGCGACTCGACCGTCCCATCGTCGACCGCGCCCGCGGCGTGCACGACGGCCGTCAGCGGGCGGTCGTCGGGGACGGCGTCGATCAGCGCCGCCAGCTGCTCGCGATCGGCGACGTCACACGCCTCGACACGGACCTCGCAGCCCGACTCGGCCAGCTCCGCGACGAGCTGCTCGGCGCCCTCGGCCGCCAGGCCGCGCCGGCTCGCCAGCACGAGCCGGCCGACCCCGTGCTCGACGGCCAGGTGACGCGCCACCAGCGCGCCCAGTCCGCTCGTGCCACCGCTGACGAGCACCGTCCCGTCGCGGTCCCACGGCCCCCCGCCGCCGCTCGCGTCCGCGCTCCCGAGGCGGCGCAGGCGCGGTACGAGCACCCGCCCCGCCCGCACGGCGATCTGATCCTCGTCCGCAAGCCCGAGCAGGCCGGTGAGAACCTCCGCCGACAGTTCGTCGCCGCCGCCGCCATCGACGTCGACGGCGAGCAGACGTCCGGGGTGCTCCAGCTGCGCGGCCCGCAGCAGGCCCCAGACCGGCGCCACGCGCAGGTCCGGAGCCTCGCCCGGCCCGGCCGCGACGCCCGCGCGCGTCACGACCGTCAGCCGCGCCTCGGCGAGCCGCGCCTCGCCGACGAACTGCCGCAGCGTCTCCAGCACACCGAGCACGACCTCGCGCGCGCCCGCGGCGACGTCGGCGCCGACCGCGCCGGTCGAGGCTTCGAGCACAACCGCCGCGGGGACCTCCGCCCCCGCGTCGAGCGCACCCACCAGCTCGTCGAGATCCGCGTACCGACGCGCCGCGCCGGAGAGCGCGCCCGCTCCGAGCACGGCGAGGTCGCCGGAGGACACGGGGGCGGCCGTCGCCTCCACCCATTCGAGCGCCGTCAGCGCGTCGTCGCCGCCGCGCCGGGCCGCTTCGATCTGGCCCCGGTCGACCGGCCGCGTCGCCAGCGACTCGACCGCCAGCAGCGGCAGCCCGTCCGCGTCGGTCGCCTCGATAGACAGCTCCCCGTCTCCCAGCGCGACGCGCACGCGCAGGGCGGTCGCGCCCGCGGCCGCGAGTCGCACGCCACGCCAGGAGAACGGCAGCCGGGCCGCTCCCATGCCCGCGCCGAAGGCGGTGTGCAGCGCCGCGTCGAGCAGCGCGGGGTGGATTCCGAAGCGGCCGGCGTCGGCGTGCTCGGCGTCGGGAAGCTCGATCTCGGCCAGCAGCTCGTCGCCGTGCCGCCACGCCGCCCGCAAGCCCTGGAAGGCGGGGCCGTAGACGAACCCGACCGCGTCGGCGATGCGGTCGTAGAAGCCGTCCAGCGGCAGGGCCTCCGCGCCCTCGGGCGGCCAGGTCGCGGGGCCGACGCCCATCCCGCCGGCCTCCGCGTCCGGCGCCAGCGTCCCGGTGGCGTGGCGGACCCAGCGGCCGTCGGCCTCCGCGCCTTCCTGGCGCGAGTAGATCTCGACCGCGCGGGCCCCGTCGTCGTCCGCGGCGCCAAGCGTGACCTGCAGCTGGACGGCCTCGCCGTCGCCGAGCACCAGCGGCGCTTCGAGTGTCAGCTCCTCGACCTGCTCGCAGCCGAGCTCGCGGCCGGCGCGCAGCGCCAGCTCGACGAAGCCGGCCCCAGGCATCAGGACCGAGCCCAGCACCTCGTGGTCGAGCAGCCACGGGTGGCTGTCGAGCGAGACGCGGCCGGTGAGCAGCGTCCGCTCGCCGTCGGCCAGCGCGATCGAGGCTCCAAGCAGCGGATGGTCGGCGGCGGCCTGCCCGAGCGCCGACGGGTCGCCGCCGGCGCCACCGCCCGCCCCCGGGTCGACCCAGTAGCGCTGGCGTTGGAAGGCGTAGGTCGGCAACGGGACGCGCTTAGCGCCGGTATCGGCGAACGCGGGCTTCCAGTCGACCGCGACGCCGCGCACCCACGCCTGGCCGGCCGACTTCAAGAACCGCTCCAGGCCACCCTCGCCACGTTTCAGCGTCCCGAACGCCGCGACCGAACCAGGGTCCTCCAACACCGCCTCCGCGGACTCCTCGACCGCGAACGTCAACACCGGATGCGGACTGACCTCGACCACCGTCCGCAACCCCTGCTCCAACAACACCCCCGACGCCCGATCAAGCCGCACCGTCTCACGCAGGTTCCGATACCAGTAGCCGCCATCCAACTCAGACATATCGAGCAACCCGCCCGTCACCGTCGAAACGAACGGAACCGACCCCGACCGCGGCTCGATCCCCACCAACGCCTCGGCCAACTCACCCTCGACCGCCTCGATCTGCGCCGAATGCGACGCATAATCGACCGCCACCCGCCGCGCGCGAACACCATCGCCCTCACACCCCGCCAACAACTCCTCCAACGCCCCCGGCTCCCCCGACACAACCACCGACCGCGGCCCATTGACCGCCGCGACAGACAGCCGCTCACCAAACGGCTCGATCAACCCCTCCACCCCGTCGAGCCCAAGCGCCACAGACACCATCCCGCCCCGGCCCGCCAACGCCACCAACGCCCTACTGCGCAGAGCGACGACCCGCGCGCCGTCCTCCAACGACAAACCACCCGCCACACACGCCGCGGCAATCTCACCCTGCGAATGACCAACCACAACCGACGGCACCACACCAAACGACCGCCACAACTCAGCCAACGACACCATCACCGCCCACAACACCGGCTGCACCACATCAACCCGACCCAGCCACTCCCCACCCTCGCCGCGCAACACCCCCTCCAACGACCAATCCACAAACGGCGCCAACGCCACCCCACACTCACCAAACCGCCCAGCAAACACAGACGACTCATCCAACAACCCCACAGCCATCCCAAGCCACTGCGAACCCTGCCCCGGAAACACAAACGCCACCCGGCCATCGCCACCAGCCACACCCCCAACCACACCAACCCCAGGCACACCACCAGCAACCGCACCAACACCCGCCAACAACCCATCCCCACCACCACCAACAACCACCGCACGATGCCCCAACCCCGCACGCCCCGACACCAACGACCAACCGACATCGACCGCAGCCAGACCCGCATCGGCCGCCACGCGCTCACCCAACCGCGCCGCCTGCGCACGTAACGCCGACTCGCTCTTCGCCGACAAGAGCCACGGAACCGCCGCCGCACGCTCGACCGCCGCCGCCCCGTCCTCGACAGCCACGCCCTCGATCGCGACGGCTCCGCCCTCGCCCAGCTCGCCCGGCGCGCCTGCCGCCGCGACCGGCGCCGGCGCCTCCTCGACGATCACGTGGGCGTTGGTGCCGCTGACGCCGAACGAAGAGATGCCGGCGCGGCGCGGGCGGTCGCCCGCCGGCCACTCGACCGCCTCGGTCAGCAGCTCGACCTCGCCGGCCTCCCAGTCCACGTGCGGCGTCGGCTCGTCGACGTGCAGCGTCTTGGGCAGCACGCCGTTGCGCAGCGCCATCACCATCTTGATCACGCCGCCGACCCCGGCCGCGGCCTGCGTGTGGCCGATGTTCGACTTCACCGACCCCAACCGCAGCGGACCGTTCGACCGACCCTGGCCATAGGTCGCCAACAGCGCCTGCGCCTCGATCGGATCGCCGAGGCTGGTTCCGGTGCCGTGCGCCTCGACCGCATCCACATCCCCCGGCGACAGCCCCGCGTTGGCCAGCGCCCGCAAGATCACCCGCTCCTGCGACGGACCGTTCGGCGCCGTCAACCCATTACTCGCACCGTCCTGGTTGACCGCCGTGCCACGCACCACCGCCAGCACCTCGTGGCCGTTGCGGCGCGCGTCCGACAGCCGCTCCACCAGCAGCAGCCCGGCACCCTCGCCCCAACCCGTCCCGTCGGCCGCCGCCGCGAACGGCTTGCAGCGCCCGTCGGACGCCAGCCCACGCTGGCGCGCGAACTCCGAGAAGACGACCGGTGCCCAGAGCACCGTGACGCCGCCGGCGAGCGCGAGCGAGCACTCGCCGCTGCGCAGCGCCTGGCAGGCGAGATGCAACGCCACCAGCGACGACGAACAGGCCGTGTCGACCGTCACCGCCGGCCCCTCCAGACCGAAGTTGTACGACAGCCGGCCCGACGCGACGCTGGTCGAGCTGCCGGTCATCCGCATCCCCTGGATCTCAGCCGCCGCGGCGATCGCCTCGGTCCCGCCGTAGCCCAGCGAGCTGGCTCCGACGAAGACGCCCGTCGCGCTGCCGCGAGCGACCGCGGGTCGATGCCCGCGTCCTCGAAGGCCTCCCAGGCCGTCTCCAGCAGGAGCCGCTGCTGCGGATCCATCGCCAGCGCCTCGCGCGGACCGATCCCGAAGAACTCGGCGTCGAAGTCGCCGGCGTCAGCGACGAAGCCGCCCTGCACGGGCTGGCCCGGACCCGGCTCCTCGTCCGGCGTAGATCCGGTCGAGGTCCCAGCCGCGATCGGTCGGGAACGGCGAGATCGCCTCGCCGCCGAGCGCGACGAGCCCCACAGCCGCTCGGGCGAGTCGGCGCCGCCGGGGAAGCGGCAGCCCATCCCGACGATCGCGATCGGCTCGTCGTCGCCGACCCGTGCCCGCACGACGGCCGCACCCGCGCGCTCGGCGCCCTCAGCGCGCTCGCGCAGGTAGGTCGCCACGGCCAGCGGCGTCGGATGGTCGAACACGAGCGTCGCCGGCAGCCGCAACCCGGTCGTCTGGGAAAGCCGGTTGCGCAGCTCGACCGCCGCGAGCGAGTCGAGCCCGAGTTCCCTGAAGGCCAGCTTCGGCGCGACCTGGTCGCTCGCGCTGTGGCCGAGCACCGTCGCGACCTCGCCGCGCACCAGTTCGAGCACCGCGGCGGCGCGCTCCTCGTCGGGAAGGCCAGCCAGCCGGCCGGCGAGCGAGCCGCCGACGGCGTCGCGCCGGACCGGAACGCGAACCAGCCCGCTCAGCAGGGCTGGCAGCGCGCCCGCGCGCCCAAGCGACCGCAGGACGACGGGATCCAGCGGCAGCGCGACGAGCGCCGGCTCCGCGGACGCCCGCGCCGCGTCGAGCAGCTCCAGTCCCAGCTCGGTCGACAGCGGCTTGGCGCCGGCGCGTGCCATCCGGGCGACGTCGGCGTCGGTCAGCTCGCCGGTCATCCCGCTCGCCTGCTCCCACTGCCCCCAAGCGATCGACGTCGCCGCCAGCCCCTCCGCACGACGACGCGCCGCCAGCGCGTCCAGGAACGCATTCGCCGCCGCGTAGTTGCCCTGACCCGGCGCACCGAACGTCGCCGCCACCGACGAGAACAACACGAACTGCGCCAGCTCCGTCCCGGCGGTCAGCTCGTGCAGGTGCCACGCCGCGTCGACCTTCGGCGCCATCACCGCATCGACCCGCTCCACCGACAACGACTCGACCGTCCCATCGTCGATCACACCCGCCGCGTGGAAGACCGCCGTCAGCGGATGCTCCGCCGCAACCGACCCGAGCAGCGCCTCGACCTGACCGCGATCCGACACGTCACACGCCTCGACACGCACCTCACAACCAAGCTCCGACAGCTCCGCCTCGAGCTCCGCGACACCCTCCGCCGCACGCCCCCGCCGGCTCGTCAACAACAGCTGCCGCGCCCCGTGCACGGACACGAGATGACGCGCGACCAGCGCACCGATCCCGCTCACGCCCCCCGTCACCAACACCGTCCCCTCCGGATCGAGCGAGGCCGCGCCCGCCGGCTCGGCTGACGCGAGCCGTGCCAGACGCGGCGCGAGCAGCTCCCCGTCGCGCAGCGCCAGCCGCGGCTCGCCGGTCGCTATCACGGCCGCGATCGCGTCCGGCTTCGGCCCGGCCGCGCCTGCCGGGTCGAGGTCGAGCAGGGCGAAGCGGTCGGGATGCTCGCTCTGCGCCGCGTGCACCAGCCCCCAGACCGGGGCCGCGGCGAGGTCCTGCACGTCCTCGCCGTCGCGCGCGGCCACCGCTCCGCGAGTGACGACGGCCAGCCGAGCCTCTCCGCGCGACTCGTCCGCGAGCAGCCCCCGCACGGCGGCTAGCGCCTCTGCTGCCCGGGCGCGGGCCGCCTCGACGACCCCGTCGCCGGGCTCCGGCGGCCCGCTGAGGTCGAGCACGACCGTCTCGGTGTCGGCTTCGCCGCCGGCCGGCGGGGCGGGCACGGCCTGCCAGCGCACCACCGACAGCGCCTCGCCGCTCGCGCGGCGCGCCGCCTCCAGCTCGCGCGCCTCGATCGGCCGCGAGACCACAGCGCCGACGGACAGGACGGGGGCGCCGCCGGGGTCGGTCGCGGCGAGCGAGAGGCCGTCGCCGGCCGCGGCGATGCGCAGCCGCAGCCGGGACGCGCCGGCGGCGCGATGGAGCGCGACGCCCTCCCAGGTCGCCGGCAGCCGCGCCGCGCCGTCGTCGGGTTGCGCCGCCTGCAGCGCGGCCTCGACCAGCCCCGGGTGGACCATCCAGCCGTCGCCGCCCGCGGCCGCCTCGACCTCGGCGAACAGCTCGTCACCGCGCCGCCACGCCGCCCGCAGAGTCTGGAACGCCGGCCCGTAGCCGTGACCGGCGGCGACGGCGCGGTCGTCGAGCTCCTCGACCGGCACTGCCTCCGCGCCTTCCGGGGGCCACTCGGCGAGGGCCTCGGCGGGCACGGCCTCCGCGGGCGTCAGCCATCCGTGTGCGTGCCGGGTCCAGCCGGCCTCCTCGTCGATCTCGCCGGTGGCGCGCGAGAAGACGCCCAGCTCGCGCCGGCCGGAGTCGTCCGGTGCGCCGACGCGCACCTGCAGCCGGACCGCCTGCCCGGCGGCGAGCGCGAGCGGCGCGTCGAGCGTCAGCGCCTCGACCTGTTCGCAGCGGACCTCGGCGGCCGCCGCGAGCGCCAGGTCCAGGAGCGCCGCCCGGCAGGACCACCGTGTCGAGGACGAGGTGGTCCTCGAGCCACGCATGGCTCCCGGCCGACAGCCGCCCGGTCAGCAGCCAGCTCTGCTCGTCCGCGAGCGCGGCGACGGCGCTCAGCAGCGCGTGGTCGGCGGCCCGCTGGCCGGCCGCGTCGAGGTCGCCCGCGCGGGCCCGGTGGTCGAGCCAGAAGCGGTCGCGCTGGAAGGCGTAGGTGGGCAGCGCGACCCGCTTGGCACCGGCGCCCGCGAACCACGCCGCCCAGTCGACGTCGACGCCGTTGACGTGAACCGCGCCGAGCGCGCCGAGCAGCGTCTCGGCCTCGAGACGGTCGCCCCGCAGGGCCGCCGCGAGCACCGGCGCGGCGTCGCCCTCATCACCCGGCTCTGCCGCGACGCAGCCGCCGGCCGCGGCCGTCAGCACGCCGTCGGGACCGAGCTCGAGGTAGGACGCGACGCCCTGGCGGGCGAGCGTGCGCACGCCGTCGGCGAAGCGCACCGCCTCGCGCACGTGCCGCACCCAGTAGCCCGGGGTCGCGATCTCCTCGCCGGCGACCTCGCCCGTCACGTTCGACACGACCGGAATCCGCGGCGCCGCGAACGACAGCCCCTCGACGCCGCGCGCGAACTCCGCCAGCATCGGCTCCATCAACGGCGAATGGAACGCATGACTGACCCGCAACCGCTTGACCCGCCGACCCTCGCCCTCCCAGCCCCGCGCGAACTCGCACACCGCATCCTCGTCACCGGAGACCACCACCGAGCGCGGACCGTTCACCGCCGCGACACGCGACCGCATCACGACCCGCCAAGCGACGCGCGAACCTCCTCCTCGGACGCCTCGACCGCGACCATCGCCCCACCCGCCGGCAACGCCTGCATCAACCGCCCCCGCGCCGCCACCAGCCGACACGCATCCTCCAGCGACAACACCCCCGCCACATGCGCCGCCGCCGATCTCACCGACCGAATGACCGGCCAGCACATCCGGCCGCACCCCCAACGACTCCACCAGCCGGAACAGCGCCACCTCGACCGCGAACAACGCCGCCTGCGTGAACACCGTCCGATCCAGCAACCCCGCCGTCCCCGCACACCCACCACATCCGCGAACACGCACACTCGCGCAGCGCCCGTCAAGCACACCGTCCAGCGCCGCACACACCGCGTCGAACGCCTCCGCGAACACCGGGAACGCCTCATACAACTCCCGGCCCATCCCGGCCCGCTGCGCACCCTGACCCGTGAACAACAACGCCAGCCGACCGCCGACCGGCGACGACCCCGCCACGACCCCCGCCGCGGAGCGGCCGCTCGCCAGCGCGCGAGGCCCGCGAACAGCTCGTCCCGGTCGCCGCCACCACCACCGCGCGGTGCTCGAACCGCGCACGGCCGGCCGCCAGCGACAGCCCCACATCGGCGGCGCCGAGCTCCGGGCGCGCCTCGACGAAGGCCGCGCAGCCGGCCGGCCTGGCGCCCGCAGCGCCTCCGGCACCGCGCCGACACCACCCACGGCACCAGCGCGGCCCCGGACGGCCATCGGCTCGCCGCTGACTCGGTCCCGCGCTGGCGGCTCGCGCGGCGAGCCTCCTCGAGGATCACGTGCGCGTTGGTGCCGCTGATCCCGAACGACGACACCCCCGCCCGGCGCGGACGGTCGTCCGCCGGCCACGGCGACCGGCTCGGTCAGCAGCTCCACCGCGCCCGCCGACCAGTCCACGTGCGGCGACGGCTCATCCACGTGCAAGCGTCTGCGGCAGCACCCCGTGCCGCATCGCCAGCACCATCTTGATCACGCCCGCCACACCCGCCGCCGCCTGCGTATGACCGATGTTCGACTTCACCGACCCCAGCCACAGCGGACCGTCTCGGCCGCTCCTGACCGTAGGTCGCCAGCAACGCCTGCGCCTCGATCGGATCGCCCAGCGTCGTCCCCGTCCCGTGCGCCTCCACCGCGTCCACATCCGCCGGCGACAAGCCCGCGTTCGCCAGCGCCTGCCGGATCACCCGCTGCTGCGACGGACCGTTCGGCGCCGTCAACCCGTTGGACGCACCGTCCTGATTGACCGCGCTACCCCGCACCACCGCCAGCACCCGATGACCGTTGCGCCGCGCGTCCGACAGCCGCTCCACCACCAGCACGCCCGCGCCCTCGGACCAGCCCGGCGCCGTCGCGCCGCGCCGGCGAACGACTTGCACCGCCCGTCCGGCGCCAGCCCGCGCTGACGGCTGAACTCGACGAAGACGTGCCGGGCGTCGCCATCACCGTCACGCCGCCGGCCAGCGCCAGCGAGCACTCGCCCGCCGCGCAGCGCCTGGCACGGCCAGGTGCAGCGCCACCAGCGACGACGAGCACGCCGTGTCCACCGTCACCGCCGGCCCCTCCAGGCCGAACGTGTACGAGAGCCGGCCCGACGCCACGCTGCCGGCGATCCCGGTGCTCAGGTAGCCCTCCAGCTCCGCCGGGACCGACATCGCGGCTGCAGCGTAGTCCTGGTACATCGCGCCGGCGAACACGCCGGTCGCGCTGCCGCGCACGGTCCGCGGGTCGATCCCGGCCCGCTCGAACGCCTCCCACGACGTCTCCAGCAGCAACCGCTGCTGCGGATCCATCGCCAGCGCCTCGCGCGGCGAGATCCCGAAGAACGCCGCGTCGAACTCGGCGGCCCCGTCGACGAAGCCGCCCTCGCGCGCGTAGGACGTGCCCGGGCGCCGTCGCGTCGGGGTCGACCAGGCGCTCGAGGTCCCAGCCGCGATCGGCGGGGAACGGCGAGATCGCGTCGCCGCCGGACGCGACCAGATCTCCCAGAGCCCCTCCGGCGAGTCGACCCCGCCCGGGTACCGGCAGCCCATCGCCGACGATCGCGATCGGCTCGTCGGCGCGCGCCTGGACGCGACGCGCCGTGCGTGCCGGCTGCGCCTGCGCCGCCGACCGTTCGACAGCAGCAGCCGCGCGACCGCGGCGGGGTTCGGGTAGTCGAAGACCAACGTCGCGGGCAGCCGCAGGCCGGTCACCGAGCGAGCCGGTTGCGCAACTCGACCGCCGTCAGCGAGTCGAAGCCGAGATCCTTGAAGGCGGCCTGCTCGCCGATCGCGCCGGCCGAGGAGTGGCCGAGGACCGACGCCGCCTGATCGCGGACGAGGTCCAGCAGGACGGCCTCCCGCTCCGCCTCCCCGACCTCCGCCAACCGCCGGGCGAGCGCGTCGGCGACGACGGCCGTGCGGCGGGCCGGCGTCGACACGAGCCCCCGCAGCACCTCCGGGAGCTGTCCCTCGCGCGCGAGCGGGCGCAGCGCCGCGAGGTCGAGCGGCAGGGCGACCGCGTTCGGCGCATCGAGCGCGCGGGCGGCGTCGAACAGCTCCAGCCCGTGAGCGGGCTCGATCGGCAGGATGCCCATCCGTGCGATGCGAGCCGCGTCGGCGTCGTCGAGATCGCCGGTCATCTCGCTCGCTTGCTCCCACAGACCCCAAGCGATCGACGCCGCCGGCAGGCCATCGGCGTGGCGACAGGCGGCGAGCGCGTCCATGAACGCGTTCGCCGCCGCGTAGTTGCCCTGCCCCGGCCCGCCGAACGTCGCCGCGACCGACGAGAACAACACGAACTGCGCCAGGTCCAGACCGGCCGTCAGCTCATGCAGGTGCCACGCCGCGTCGACCTTCGGCGCCAGCACCCGCAAGACCCGCTCGGCCGTCAGCGACTCGATCGCCCCGTCGTCCAGCACGCCCGCCGAGTGGAAAACCCCCGTCAGCGGCCACTCCGCCTCCACCGACCGCAACAGCGCCTCGACCTGCCCGCGATCCGACACGTCGCATGCCTCGACGCGCGCCTCGCAACCCAACTCCGCCAGCTCCGCGACCAGCTCAGCCGCCCCGGCCGCGTCCGGACCGCGCCGACTCGTCAGCAACAGGCGGCGCACACCGTGCTCGGCGGCGAGGTGACGCGCGACCAGCGCACCGATCCCGCTGACTCCACCGGTCACGAGCACCGTCCCGGCCGGGTCCAGCGCGGCGCCGCCGACAGCGGGCGCGGACGCGGCCCGCGCCAGCCGCGGCACGAACGCCTCGCCCGCGCGCAGCGCGACCTCCGACTCCTCCTCCAACCCGTCCAGGGCCGCCGCGAGCGGCGCCCAGGACGCTTCGGAGCCGTCCACGTCGACCAGCCCGAAGCGTCCCGGATGCTCCGACCGCGCCGACCGCACCAGCCCCCGCACCGCCGCCCCGACCGGGTCTGGCCGCTCGCCGTCGGCCACCGCGACCGCGGCGGTGGTCACGACCGCCAGCCGCGCCCCGTCGAACCGCTCGTCGGCCAGGAACTCGCTCAGCAGCGCGAGCGTTTCGACGACGGCCTCGCGCGCGGCGGCCAGCGGCGAGTCCTGCCCACCGCCGCCGATATCCACCAGCACGACGCTCGGAGTCTCGCCGCCCTCGCAGGCGTCTCCCAATCGCTCGACGGCACCGGCCTCCAGTCCGGCCGCGGCCAACCCGGCCGCGACCCCGCCCGCGGGCCCGACCACCGACACGGGCCCGACCCCGCCGCCCGCGCCGGCATCCGCCGCGACCCAGCCGAGGCGGAGCAGCCCGTCCCGCCCCCGCCGGCCCAACCGCGCCCGCTCGACCGGGCGCGTCGCGAGCATCGCCACCGACAACACCGGCCGCCCGCCGCGATCGGTCGCGTCGATCGACATGCCGCCGTCGCTCGCCGCCACGCGGACGCGCAGCGCCTGCGCGCCCGGTCCGTGCAGCCGCACCCCCTGCCAGGAGAACGGCAGCTCCGCGCCGACCGTCCCGGCAGCGAAGCCGGTGTGCAGCGCCGCGTCGAGCAGCGCCGGATGGACGCCGAAGCGCTCCGCCTCGGCCGCCTCGGCCTCGGCGAGCTCGACCTCGGCGAACAGCTCGCCGTCGCGTCGCCAGGCGGCCCGCAGCCCCTGGAAGGCTGGCCCGTAGAGGAACCCGACGTCGTCGGCGATGCGCTCGTAGAGGTCGTCGACGGGCACCGGCTCGGCGCCCGCGGGGGCCACTCCGCGCCATCTGTCAGATCGCCTGCGGGCGGCTCCGCCGTCGCCGGATCGACCGCCGCGACCTTCCCGACCGCATGCCGGGTCCAGCTGGCGTCCGGGGCGGCGACGTCGTCGGCCACGTCCGGCCGCGAGTGAACCTCGACGGCGCGGCTGCCCGCCTCGTCGGGCGCGCCGAGCGACACCTGGAGCTGGACCGCCTCGCCGTCGCCGAGCACGAGCGGCGCATCCAAGACGAGATCCTCGACCTGCTCGCAGCCGACGGCTCCGCCCGCCTCGAGCGCGAGCTCGACGAACGCGGTCCCGGGCAGCAGCGGGGTGTCGAAGGCGACGTGGTCGGCCAGCCACGGGTGGGTGTCGAACGACAGCCGGCCGGTGAACAGCCACTCGTCCTCGCGCGCCAGCGCGATCGTCGCGCCCAGCAGCGGATGGTCGGCGGAGCGCTGGCCGGCCGCGGTGAGGTCCCCGACCGCCGGGCCCGACTCGAGCCAGTAGTGCTCGCGCTGGAAGGCATAGGTCGGCAACGCGACGCGCTCGGCGTCGACGCCGGCGAACGCGGGGGCCCAGTCGACCGCGACGCCCCGCACCCACGCCTGCGCGAGCGAGGTCATGAACCGGTCGATTCCGCCCTCGTCGCGGCGCAGCGTCCCGAACGCCGCCACCGACCCTGGGTCGTCGAGCGTCTCCTCCGCCGACTGCTCGACCGCGACCGTCAGCGCCGGATGGCCGCTGATCTCCACCACGGTCCGTAGGCCCTGCTCCAGCAGCGTCGCGGCGGCGAGGTCGAACCGGACCGTCTCGCGCACGTTGCGGAACCAGTACTCGCCGTCGAGATCGCCGGTGTCGACCACCTCGCCGGTGACCCCGGATATGAACGGCACGCTCGACGACCGCGGCTGAAGGTCCGCCAATCCCTCGAGCAGCTGGTCGCGGACGACGTCCATGTGCGCCGAATGCGACGCGCAATCCATCATGACCCGCCGCACCCCGATCCCGTCCGCCTCGCACCGGGCCTGGAACTCGTCGACGGCATCCACGTCGCCGGACACGCCGACCGACCGCCAGCCGTTCACCGCCGCGACCGACAGCCGCTCGCCGTACGGCTCGATCAGCTCCCGCACCTCCTCCAGCACGAGCGGCAGCGCGACCATCCCGCCCTTGCCCGCGATCGCCAGCATCGCCCGGCTGCGCAACGCGACGATCCGCGCCCCGTCCTCCAGCGACAGGCCGCCGACCACGCACGCCGCCGCGATCTCACCCTGCGAATGACCGACCACCGCCGACGGCGTCACGCCGAACGACTTCCACAGCTCCGCCAGCGACAGCATCACCGCCCACAGCACCGGCTGCACCACGTCGACCCGGTCGAGCCAAGCGCCGTCCCCACCACGCAGGACCTCGCTCAGCGACCAGTCGAGATGCGGGGCGAACGCCGCCTCGCACTCGGCGAACCGCGCCGCGAACACCGGCGACTCGTCCAGCAACCCGACAGCCATCCCGACCCACTGCTGACCTCTGACCCGGGAACACGAACGCGACCCGGCCATCGCCGCCGGCGACGCCCTCGACCACGGAGTCCTCCGGCAGCCCCGACGCCAGCGCCCGCACGCCCGCCAGCAACTCGTCGCGACCGCCGCCGACGACAACCCCGCGGTGCTCCAGCCGCGCGCGGCCCGACGCCAGCGACCAGCCGACGTCGACCGGCGGCAGGCCCGGGGCCTGCTCGACGTGGTCGGCCAGCCGCCGCGCCTGGCCGCGCAGCGCGGCGCCCGAGCCCGCCGACAGCAGCCACGGAACGACCGCGCCGGCTCCATCCTCACCCGGCTCGTCCGCCGCGCCTTCCGGCCCGCCCGGTGCGCCTTCGGGCTCGTCCGGTGCGCCTTCCGCCGGCGCCTCCTCGACGATCACGTGCGCGTTGGTGCCACTGATCCCGAACGACGACACGCCCGCCCGCCGCGGACGGTCTCCGGCCGGCCACTCGACCGCGCTCGGTCAGCAGCTCGCACCGCGCCCGACTCCCAGTCCACATGCGGCGTCGGCTCGTCGACGTGCAAGGTCTTGCGGCAGCACGCCGTGGCGCAGCGCCTCGACCATCTTGATCACGCCCGCGACACCGGCCGCGGCCTGCGTATGGCCGATGTTCGACTTGATCGAACCCAGCCGCAGCGGGCCGTTCGGACCGCTCCTGGCCATAGGTCGCCAGCAAAGCCTGCGCCTCGATCGGATCGCCCAGCGCGGTCCCGGTCCCGTGCGCCTCCACCGCGTCGACGTCGGCCGGCGACAATCCCGCATTCGCCAGCGCCTGCCAGATCACCCGCTCCTGCGACGGACCGTTCGGCGCCGTCAACCCATTGCTCGCACCGTCCTGGTTCACCGCGCTCCCACGCACCACCGCCAGCACCTCGATGACCGTTGCGGCGCGCGTCCGACAGCCGCTCCATCAGCAGCAGCCCGACGCCCTCCGCCCACGCCGTCCCGTCCGCGGCCGCCGCAGAACGCCTTCACGCGGCAGTCGGGCGCCAGCACCCGCTGGCGGCTGAACTCGACGAACGGCCGCGGGCGTCGGCATCACGGTCGCGCCGCCGGCGAGCGCCATCGTGCACTCGCCCTGGCGCAGCGCCTGGCAGGCCAGGTGCAGCGCCACCAGCGACGACGAGCAGGCCGTGTCGATGCTGACCGCCGGCCCCTCGAAGCCGAGGCTGTAGGCGATGCGCCCGGACGCCACGCTGCCCGCGCTGCCGGCCCCGGCGTACCCCTCCAGGCCCTCCGGAACCGAGCCGGGCGCCGCGGCCAGATCCGGCGCTGTACTCGTAGTACATGACACCGGTGAAGACGCCGGTGGCGCTGCCCCTGAGCGAGCGCGGGTCGATCCCGGCGCTCTCCAGCGTCTCCCACGCCGTCTCGAGCAGCAGTCGCTGCTGCGGGATCGGTCGATAGCGCCTCGCGCGGCCCGATCGCGAACAGCTCGGCGTCGAACTTGCCCGCGTCGTGCAGGAAGCCGCCCTCGCGCGCATACGTGGTGCCGGGCCGGTCGGGGTCGGGGTCGTAGAGCGCGTCGGCGTCCCAGCCCCGGTCGCCGGGGAATCCGGAGATGGCGTCGGCTCCCGACGCGACGAGGTCGCCACAGCTCCTCCGGCGCCGACACTCCGCCCGGGAAGCGACAGCCGATGCCGACGATCGCGATCGGCTCGCGTGCGGCCGCGCGCAGCCGACGGTTCTGGGCGCGGAGCTGCTCGGTCTCCTTCAGCGAGGCGCGCAGCGCCTCGACGACGTCGTTCGGCGTCATGCCCATCAGGCCCCCAACTCCGGTTCGGCAGGGTGGCCCTCCGCCGCACGGCGGATCAGATCGCCGACGTCCATCGCGTCGATGTCGTCGGCCGCGGCCACGTCCTCGCCGGCGACCGCGGCCGCCCCGTCCGCATCGGCGCCCGCAAGCTCCAGCAGCGCGTCCATCAGGCCGGCGGCGCGCAGGCGGGCGAGCGGTATCGAGGCCAGCGCGTCGCGTATCGCCGACTCGCCGGACTCGCTCTCGGCACGCCGTCCGCCCGGATCGAGCGCCACGCCGAGATGCTTGGCCAGCGCCGTCGGATTCGGGTAGTCGAAGACGAGCGTCGCCGGCAGCCGGAGCCCGGTCGCGGCGCCGAGCCGGTTGCGCAGCTCGACCGCGGCCAGCGAGTCGAAGCCCAGCTCCTTGAGCGCCTGCTCGGGGCCGATCGCGGCGGCCGACGAATGGCCGAGGACTGCGCCGACCTCGCCCCGGACGAACTCGAGCAGCGCGTGCGCGCGCTCCTCGCCCGCGAGTCCGCGCAGCCCGTCGGCGAGCGACGTCTCGCCGACCGCGCCGGCGCGGCGGACCGGCACCCGCACGAGGCCCCGCAGCAGCTCCGGCAGCGTCCCCTCGCGCGCGCGGCGACGCAACGCGCCGGCGTCGAGCCGCAGCGGCAGCACCGCCGGATCGCCGTCGGGCCGGCAGGCGGCGTCGAAGAGGTCGAACCCCCGCTCGGGCGCCAGCGGCGCGAGCCCGTGGCGGCTCAGGCGCGCGCGATCGCGCTCGTCGAGCTCGCCCGCCATCCCGCCGTCCTGCTTCCAGAGTCCCCAACCGAGCGAGCAGGCCGGAAGCCCGAGCCCGCGCCGGTGAGCGGCGAACCCGTCGAGGAAGGCGTTCGCCGCCGCGTAGTTGCCCTGCCCCGCGCTGCCGAGCGTCGCCGCCACCGACGAGAAGACGACGAACGCCGACAGGTCTAGCCCCGCGGTGAGGGCGTGCAGGTTGAGCGTCGCGTCGACCTTGGGCCGCATGACCGTGTCCAGCCGCTCGGCGGTCAGCGACTCGACCGTGCCGTCGTCGAGCACGCCCGCGGTGTGCACCACCGCGCTCAGCGGCTGCTCGGGCGGGACCGTCGCGAGCAACTCCGCGAGCGCGTCGCGGTCGGCGACGTCACAGGCGGCGACCGTCGCCTCGGCGCCCAGCTCGCGCAGTCCGGCCGCGACGTCCGCGGCTCCCGCGGCGGCCTGCCCGCGGCGGCTCACGAGCAGCAGCCGGCGCACGCCGTGCGCGCTGACGAGGTGGCGCGCGACCGCCGCGCCGAGCGCGCCGGTGCCGCCGGTGACGAGCACCGTGCCGGAGTCCCGGAAGGCGGGCTCGCCGTCACCGCCGGCCCCGGAGCCCGTGACCGCGAGCCGCGCCGCGGCGACCGCCCCGTCGCGCAGCGCGAGCTGCGGCTCGCCGCTGCCCAGTGCCCCGCGCAGCGCCGCCCAGGACGGCTCGGCGCGGTCGACGTCGGCGAGCACGAAGCGGTCCGGATGCTCGGACTGGGCCGAGCGCACGAGTCCCCAGATGGCCGCGCCGGCGAGGTCGGCGACGTCGTCGCCCGCGGCGGTCGCGACGGCCGCGCGGGTCAGGAAGACCAGCGGCACGCCCGCCAGCCGCTCGTCGGCGAGCCAGTCGCGCAGCAACGCCAGCGCCCACGCGGTTCGCGCGCGAACCGCCGCGGCGGTGTCCGCGGCATCGGCGGACGGCGGCGGACCGCTCGCCGTGCAGTCGACGAGGACGTGGCCGGGCGCCGCGCCGCCGTCGATCGCGGCCGCGAGCCCGGCGATGTCGGCGTGGACGGTCAGCGGTCCGCCGCCCGCCTGCAGCGCGGCCGCCGCTTCGAGGCCGTCCTCACCAAGCACCGCAAGCTCGTCGCCGGGATCCGGGGCGAGCGCGACCGGCGACCAGTCGACGCGGTATAGCGCGTCGCCGCGCGCGCCGGCCGTACGCTCCAGCCGGCCGCGTTCGACGGCGCGCAGTCCCAGGCTTCCGACCGACGCGACCGGAGCGCCCGACTCGTCCTCGACGGTCAGCGCCAGCTCGTCGCTCCCGAGCCACCTCAACCGCGCCCTCGCGCCGGTGCTGCCCGCGGCCGCAACCGTGACGTCGCGCCAGGCGAACGGCAGGGCGACCGTGTCGTCGCCGCGCTCGGCGGTCCGGTCGCTGGCGCAGTGGAGGGCGGCGTCGAGCAGCGCCGGGTGGATCGCGAACCGTCCCGCCCGGTCGTGCTCGGACTCGGGCAGGTCGACCTCGGCGAGCAGCTCGTCGCCGCTTCGCCAGGCGGCCCGCACGCCCTGGAAGGCATCGCCGTACTCGATCCCGCGCGCGGCGAGCGAGTCGTAGAGACCGTCGACGTCGATCGGCTCCGCGCCGGCCGGCGGCCACGGCGCGGACGCGGCCGGGGCGACCGGCCCGGCCGCGATTGCGAGCGATCCGCTGGCGTGCGCCGCCCACTCGGCGGCGGCGTCGCCGTCGCCCGGCCCGGGCTCGGTCCGCGAGTGGATCGCGACCGCGCGGGCCCCGTCGGCGTCCGCGGCCCCGACCGTCACCTGCAACTGGACCGCGCCGCTCTCGGGGAGGACCAGCGGCGCTCCAATCGTCAGCTCGCGCAGGTGCCCGCAGCCGACCTCCTCGCCGCCGCGCAGGGCGAGCTCCACGAAGGCCGTCCCGGGCAGCACGACCGTCCCCATCACGGCGTGGTCGGCGACCCAGCCATGGGTCTGGCGCGAGAGCCTGCCGGTCAGCACGTGGCCGTCGTCGGCGGCCAGCTCGACGACCGCGTCGAGCAGCGGGTGCGCGGCCGGCACCTGGCCGTTGGCGGCCGCGCCGTCGCCTCCGGCGTGCGCGTCGAGCCAGAACCGCCGGCGCTGGAAGGCGTAGCCGGGCAGCTCGGCGGCCCGCGCGCCGGTGCCCGCGAAGAGCGCCGGCCAGTCGACGTCGGCACCGTCGACGGCAATGCGGGCCAGGCCCGCGACCACCGTCTCGTCCTCGGCGCGCTCACGGCGCAGCAGCGGCACGGCGACCGCCCGCCCCGCGAGCTCGGGCGACAGGCAGTCGCCGGCCATCGCCGACAGCACCCCGTCGGGCCCCAGCTCGACGAAGCGCGTGACCCCCTCGGCCTCGAGCGCGCGGACGCCGTCGGCGAAGCGGACCGCCTCGCGGACGTGACGGACCCAGTAGCCGGGGGAGCGCAGCTCCGCCTCCGACGCGAGCTCGCCGCTGACGTTCGAGACCACGGGGATGGCCGGCGGCGAGTAGTCGAGGCTCTCCGCGACGGCGGCGAAGTCCGCCAGCATCGGCTCCATCCGCGGCGAGTGGAAGGCGTGGCTCACGCCGAGGCGCTTGACCTTGCGACCGCGGTCCAGCCACAGTCGCTCCAGCTCGGCGACCGCCGCCTCGTTGCCGGAGACGACGACCGCTCGCGGCCCGTTGACCGCCGCGAGGGCGACCTCCCGCTCGCGGCCGGCGAGGGTGTCGAGCAGCTCCTGCTCGGAGGCCTCGATCGCCGCCATCGTCCCGCCGTCGGGCAGCGCCTGCATCAGGCGGCCGCGCGCCGCGACCAGCTTGCAGGCGTCGGCCAGCGACAGCACGCCGGCGACGTGAGCGGCGACCAGCTCGCCGATCGAGTGCCCGGCGACGACGTCCGGCCGCACCCCCCACCGCTCGAGCAGGCGGAACAGGGCGACCTCCAGGGCGAACAGCCCCGTCTGGGCGTAGACGGTCTGGTCGAGCAGCGTCTCGGGGCCCTCGAAGACGGCCTCGCGCAGTGGCCGCTCGACGTGGCCGGCGAGCTGGCGGTCGAGCTCGGCGCAGGCCGTGTCGAACGCCTCGGCGAAGACCGGGAACGCGGCGTCGAGCTCGCGCCCCATGCCGACCCGCTGAGCGCCCTGGCCGGTCAAGAGGAAGGCGAGCCGACCGGGGGCGGCCGCGCCGACGGCGACGTTGGCGGCCGTCCGGCCGTCGCCGAGCGCCGCGAGGCCCGCCAGCAGCTCGTCGCGGCCGGCTCCGTGGACGACGGCGCGGGCCTCGAACCACGTCCGGCGCGCGAGCGTCAGCCCGGCGTCGAGCGGGTCGACGCCCGGATCGGCTTCGAGATGGGCGCGCAGGCGGCGGGCCTGGGCGCGCAGCCCCGGCTCGGACCGCGCCGACAGTGCCCACGGCACGGCCGCGAGCCGGACAGGCGGCCGCTCCTCGGCGACCGGCGCCGGGCGCCCGGATCGCGCCTCGAGGATCACGTGGGCATTGGTCCCGCTGATGCCGAACGACGAGACCCCGGCGCGCCGCGGGCGGTCGACCGCCGGCCACGGCGCCGGCTCGGTCAGCAGCTCGACCGCGCCCGAGTCCCAGTCGACGTGCGGCGTCGGCTCGTCGACGTGCAGCGTCTTCGGCAGCTGGCCGTGACGCATCGCCTGGACCATCTTGATCACGCCGCCGACCCCGGCCGCGGCCTGGGTGTGGCCGATGTTCGACTTCAGCGACCCGAGCAGCAGCGGGCGGTCCCGGCTTTCGCGGCCGTAGGTCGCGAGCAGCGCCTGCGCCTCGATCGGGTCGCCGAGCGTGGTGCCGGTGCCGTGCGCCTCGACGGCGTCGACGTCGGCCGGCGACAGACGGGCGTTGGCGAGCGCCTGACGGATCACCCGCTCCTGCGAGGGACCGTTCGGCGCGGTCAGCCCGTTGCTCGCGCCGTCCTGGTTGATCGCGCTCGCCCCGGACGACCGCCAGCACCTCGTGCCCGTTGCGCTCGGCGTCGGACAGGCGCTCGACGACCAGCATCCCGGCGCCCTCGGCGAAGCCGGTGCCGTCGGCCTGAGCGGCGAACGGCTTGCAGCGCCCGTCGGCGGCCAGGCCGCGCTGGCGGCGAGAACTCGACGAAGAGGCCCGGGGTCGACAGCACCGTCACGCCGCCGGCGAGCGCGAGCGAGCACTCGCCCTGGCGCAGCGCCTGGCAGGCGAGGTGGAGGGCGACCAGCGACGACGAGCAGGCGGTGTCGACCGTCAGCGCCGGCCCCTCCAGCCCGAGCGTGTAGGCGATCCGGCCGGAGACGACGCTGCCGGCGACGCCGGTGACCATGTACCCGCCGATCTCGCTCGGGGCGCTCCCGTGGCCGCGGACCGCGCCGTAGTCCTCGTGCATCGCCCCGGCGAAGACGCCCGTCGAGGTGCCGCGCAGCGACGACGGGTCGATCCCGGCCTGCTCGAACGCCTCCCAGGCCACCTCGAGCAGCAGCCGCTGCTGGGGGTCCATCGCGAGCGCCTCGCGCGGCGCGATCCCGAAGAACGCGGCGTCGAAGTCCGTGACCTCCGGGACGAAGCCGCCGGCGCGGGCGTAGCTGGTACCGGGCGTCTCCGGGTCGGGGTCGTAGAGCGCGTCGAGGTCCCAGCCGCGATCGGACGGGAAGTCGGAGATCGCGTCGGTGCCGGATCGCGAGCAGCCACCAGAGCGCCGCGGGCGAGTCGACGCCGCCGGGGAAGCGGCAGCCCATCCCGACGATCGCGACCGGCTCGTCATCCGCGACCGCGCGGACGGCCACCGTCCCCGACTGCCCGGAGCCGGCGATCTCCGCGACGATCCGCTCCGCGACGGAGGCCGGCGTGGGATGGTCGTAGACCAGCGTCGCCGGCAGCCGCAGGCCGGTCGCCGTGCCGAGCCGGTTGCGCAGCTCGACCGCTCCGAGCGAGTCGAAGCCGAGCGCCTCGAACGCCCTGGCGACGTCGATCCGCTCCTCTGACTCGTGGCCGAGGACCGCCGCCACCTGCGCCCGCACGAGCTGGACCACCGCCGCTTCGAGATCGTTCCCGGCGAGCCCGGACAGCCTGCGCGCGAGCGACCCGTCCGCCCCGCTCGCGCGTCGCGCGGGCATGCGGACCAGGCCGCGCAGCGGCGCGGGCAGCAGGCCGGCCCGCGCCTGGGAGGCCAGGGCGGCACCGTCGAGCCGGACCGGCAGCACCTGCGCACGGCCGAGCGCGAGCGCCCGGTCGAGCAGGCTCAGCGCCTGGCTGCTCGCCAGCGGCGCGACGCCGAGCCGCTCCAGGCGCGCGAAGTCCGAGGCGCCGAGGTCGCCGGTCATCCCGCTCGCCCGCTCCCAGAGGCCCCAGCCCAGCGCCGTCGCCGCGACGCCCTCGGCCCGCAGGCGGTGCGCGAGGGCATCGAGGAAGGCGTTCGCCGCCGCATAGTTGCCCTGCCCGGCGAGGCCGAGGGTGGCCGCGATCGACGAGAACGAGACGAACGCCTCCAGCCCGAGGCCGGCCGTCGCCTCGTGCAGATGCCAGGCCGCGTCGGCCTTCGGCGTCATCGCCGCGTCGATCCTCGCGGCCGTCAGCGACTCGATCGTCCCGTCGTCGAGCACCCCCGCCGCGTGGAAAACCGCCGTCAGCGGACGGTCGGCCGGCACCCCGGCGACGAGCGCGTCGACCTGCGCGCGGTCCGACACGTCACACGCCTCGACGCGAACCTCGCAACCCAGCTCAGACAGCTCCGCGACCAGCTCCGCCGCCGCGGCTGCCGCCGGCCCGCCGCGGCTGGTGAGCAGCAGGTGGCGAACGCCGTGCGCGATCGCGAGATGGCGGGCGACCAGCGCCCCGAGCGCGCCGGTGCCGCCGGTGATCAGAACCGTCCCCTCCGGGTCCAGCGACAGCTGCCCGTCCTCGCTCGCCGCGCCGGCGCCGGCGCGCACGAGCCGCGGCGCCAGCGGCACCCCGTCACGCAGCGCGAGCTGCGGCTCGCCGGGCACGGCCAGCGCCGCCGCGAGGCTCGCCGGCGACTCGGCCGCCGGACGGTCGACGATCGCGAAGCGGCCCGGATGCTCGCTCTGCGCCGCGCGCAGCAGGCCCCAGACCGGTGCCGTCGCGAGGTCCGGGCACTCACCGGCGGCGGTGGCGACCGCTCCGGCGGTGACCAGCGCCAGCCGCGTGCCGGCCAGCCGCTCGTCGGCGAGCAGCTCGTGCAGCAGCGCGAGCGCCGCCGCGGTCGCCGCCCGGGCGCGCTCGGGGACGCCGGCGCCGCCGTCGACCGGGGCCAGCTCGGCGACGACCAACTCGGGGGCGGACGCCCCGGAGTCGATCGCGTCGCCGAGCGCGGCCAGGTCGGCGTAGCGGTCCCCGCAGCCGTCGAGCTCGAGGTCGCCGAGGGCGGCCGGCGCGCCGGCGCCATCCGCCGCAGGCTCGACCTCGACCCAGTCGATCTCGTAGAGCGCTCCGCCGTGGCGCTCGCGGGCGGCGCGCGCGAGCCGCTCGCGCGCGACCGGCCGCAGCGCCAGCGACTCGATCGCGATCACGGGCCGACCGGCCTCGTCCGACGCCTCGAACGACGCGCTGCCCGCGCCGGCGACGACCCGGGCCCGCAGTCGCGACGCCCCAGCCTTCGCCAGCGCGACGCCACGCCAGGCGAACGGCAGCGAGACGCCATCGCCGTGCTCGACGAACGTCGTGTGGAGCAGCGCGTCGAGCAGCGCCGGGTGAATGCAGTAGCGACCGGCGTCGGCGCTCTGCGCGTCGGCCAGCTCGATCTCCGCGAACAGCTCGTCGCCGCGCCGCCAGGCCGCGCGCAGGCATTGGAAGGCGGGGCCGTAGCCGTAGCCGAGCCCGGCCGCGCGCTCGTAGAGGTCGCCGACCGCGACCGGGTCGGCGCCGGCGGGCGGCCAGGCACCGTCACCCGCGGCCGGAGCGGCGAGGTCCGGCTCCTTCGCGGTCAGGACTCCGGTGGCGTGGCGGGTCCAGCCGCCGCCCTCGACGGCATCGGCCTCGTCGCGCTCGGCGCGCGAGTAGATGGCGACCGCGCGCTCGCCGGCGGCACCTGCGGCGCCGACGCTCACCTGGAGCTGGACCGCCTCGCCCTCGCCGAGCACGAGCGGCGCTTCGAGCGTCAGTTCTTCGATGGTGTCGCAGTTGAGTTCGCTGGCGGCGCGGAGTGCGAGTTCGACGAATGCGGTTCCGGGGAGTAGTGGGGTGTCGAAGGCGACGTGGTCGGCCAGCCAGGGGTGGGTGTCGAACGAGATCCGGCCGGTGAACAGCCACTCGTCCTCGCGTGCGAGCGCGATCGTGGCGCCCAACAGCGGATGGTCGGCCGAACGCTGGCCGGCAGCGGTGAGGTCCCCGACCGCGGGGCCGGGCTCGAGCCAGTAGCGGTCGCGTTGGAACGCGTAGGTCGGCAGCGGGACCCGCTTGGGATTGCTGGCGGCGAACGCCGGCTGCCAGTCGACCGCGACGCCCCGCACCCACGCCTGCGCGAGTGAGGTCATGAATCGTTCGATGCCGCCCTCGTCGCGGCGCAGCGTCCCGAACGCCGCGACCGATCCTGGGTCGTCGAGTGTCTCCTCGGCGAGCTGCTCGACCGCGAACGTCAACGTCGGATGGCCACTGACCTCGACCACCGACCGATACCCCAACCCCAACAGGGTCGCGGCGGCGAGGTCGAACCGGACCGTGTTACGCAAGTTCCCGAACCAGTACTCGGCGTCTAAGTCGCCGGTATCGACGATCTCGCCCGTCACCCCCGACACAAACGGCACAGTCGACGACCGCGGCTCGATACCCACAAGACCTTCGAGCAGCTCGTCGCGGACGACGTCCATGTGCGCAGAGTGCGACGCGCAATCAACAGCAACCCGCCGCACCCCGATCCCGTCCGCCTCACACCGCGCCTGCAACTCCTCCACAGCGTCGATGTCACCCGACACCCCAACCGACCGCGAACTGTTCACCGCGGCAATCGACAGCCGCTCACCGAACGGCTCGATCAACCCCTCCACCTCGGCGAGCCCGAGCGGCAAAGACACCATCCCACCCTGGCCCGCGATCGCCAACAACGCCCTACTGCGCAGAGCGACGATCCGCGCGCCGTCCTCCAACGACAAACCACCCGCCACACACGCCGCGGCAATCTCACCCTGCGAATGCCCGGTCACGACCGAAGGCACCACACCAAACGACCGCCACACCTCAGCCAACGACACCATCACCGCCCACAACACCGGCTGCAACAAGTCAAACCGCGACAACCACTCCTCACTCTCGCCGCGCAACACCCCCTCCAACGACCAATCCACAAACGGCGCCAACGCCACCCCACACTCCACAAACCGCCCAGCAAACACAGGCGACTCATCCAACAACCCCACAGCCATCCCAAGCCACTGCTGACCCTGCCCCGAAAACACCATCGCGACCCGGCCATCGCCACCAGCCACACCCCCAACCACACCAACCCCAGGCACACCACCAGCAACCGCACCAACACCCGCCAACAACCCATCACGGCCGCTACCAACGACGACCGCACGATGCTCCAACCGCGCACGCCCCGACACCAACGACCAACCAACATCAACCGACGCCACACCCGGATCGGCCGCCACGCGCTCACCCAACCGCGCCGCCTGCGCACGTAACGCCGACTCGCTCTTCGCCGACAGCAACCACGGCACAACAGCGCCCGCCCCGCCGTCGACCGCGCCGGCTGGGTCCTCGACAGCGCCGGCGTCGGTCGCGCCCCGCTCGCTTGGCGCGACCGGCGCGGGCGCTTCCTCGACGATCACGTGCGCGTTGGTGCCACTAATCCCGAACGACGACACGCCCGCCCGGCGCGGACGGTCGCCCGCCGGCCACTCGACCGGCTCGGTCAGCAGCTCCACCGCGCCCGACTCCCAGTCCACATGCGGCGTCGGCTCGTCTACGTGCAAGGTCTTGGGCAGCACGCCGTGGCGTAGCGCCTCGACCATCTTGATCACGCCCGCGACACCGGCCGCGGCCTGCGCATGGCCGATGTTCGACTTGATCGAACCCAGCCGCAGCGGGCCGTTGGACCGCTCCTGGCCATAGGTCGCCAGCAAAGCCTGCGCCTCGATCGGATCGCCCAACGCGGTCCCCGTCCCATGCGCCTCCACCGCATCGACATCCGCCGGCGACAACCCCGCATTCGCCAGCGCCTGCAAGATCACCCGCTCCTGCGACGGACCGTTCGGCGCCGTCAACCCATTGCTCGCACCGTCCTGGTTCACCGCGCTCCCACGCACCACCGCCAACACCTCATGACCGTTGCGGCGCGCGTCCGACAGCCGCTCGACCAACAGCAGCCCCACGCCCTCCGCCCACGCCGTCCCATCCGCGGCCGCCGCAAACGCCTTCGCGCGGCAGTCGGGCGCCAGGCCGCGCTGGCGGCTGAAGTCGACGAACATCTCGGGCGTCGCCATCACGGTCGCGCCGCCGGCGAGCGCCATCGTGCACTCCCCCTGACGTAGCGCCTGGCAGGCCAGGTGCAGCGCCACCAGCGACGACGAGCAGGCCGTGTCGACGGTCACCGCCGGCCCCTCCAGGCCGAGCACGTAGGCGACGCGGCCTGACACCACGCTCGTCGAGCTGCCGGTCAGGCGGTAGCCGTCGACGCGCTCAGCAGCGGCCCGCACCGCCACCGAGTAGTCCTGCGCGCCGATGCCCGTGATCACGCCGACGTCGGTCCCCCGCAGCGAGGCGGGGTCGATGCCCGCATCCTCGAGCACCTCCCAGGCCGTCTCCAGCAGCAGCCGCTGCTGCGGGTCCATCGCCAGCGCCTCGCGCGGACCGATGCCGAAGAAGTCGGCGTCGAAGCCGGCGACGTCGGCCAGGAACCCGCCCTCGCGCGCATAGGTCGTGCTGGGCCGGTCGGGGTCGGGGTCGTAGAGGCCTCGAAGGTCCCAGCCGCGGTCGTCCGGGAAGCCCGCGATCACGTCGACCTCGCGCGCGACGACATCCCAGAGCGCGGCCGGCGACGTCGCTCCGCCGGGATAGCGGCAGCCCATGCCGACGATCGCGACCGGCTCTTCCGAGCCGATCCGGACCGTGACCCGCGTGTCGCGGCGCTCCCCTGTCAGCTCGTCGTGCAGGTGGCGGGCCAGCTCGGTCGAGGTCGGGTGAGCGAAGACGGCCGTCTTGGCCAGGCGCAGCCCGGTGTCGTCCTGCAGGCGGTTGCGCAGCTCGACGGCCGCGAGCGAGTCGAACCCGAGCTCCTTGAAAGCGACGTCCGGCGCGACCTCCTCCAGCGCGTGGTGGCCGAGCACCGCGGCGACCTCGGCACGGACGAGGTCGAGGATCGCCCGGCTGTGCTCGCTCGCGGGCATGGAGGCCAGGCGGGCCGCGAGGCCGCTCGTGCCCGCCACGTCCGTCGCGCCGTCGGCGGCCGCAGCGGCGGCGGGTGGCGCCACGACGGCCCGGCCGCCCCGGCTGGGGCGCCGTCGAGCCAGTGCCGCTGGCGCTGGAAGGCGTAGGTCGGAAGCCTCACGCGCCGTGGCTCCGAAGCGCCGTTGAGCGCGGACCAGTCCAGGTCGGTCCCGCGGACGTGGAGCTGCGCCAGCGCGCCGACAAGCGCCTCCGGCTCCGAGCGATCGCGGCGCAGCGCCGGCACGAAGGTGCCCCCACCCGGGCCGTCGCCGACCAGGCACTCCGCGCCGATCGCGGTCAGCTCGCCGCCGGGACCGATCTCCAGATACGCCGCGACGCCCTCCGCCTCGAGCCGGCGCACGCCGTCGCAGAACCGCACCGGCTCACGCACGTTGCGGACCCAGTACTCCGGCGTGCAGACCAGGTCGGCCGGGGCGACCGCGCCGGTCACGGTCGAGACGATCGGGATCCGCGGCGGCTCGTAGGAGAGACCGGCCGCGACTGCCCGGAACTCGGGCAGGATCGATTCCATCCGCGGCGAGTGGCCCGCGACGGTGACCTTGACGCGCTTGGTCCGGCGCCCGCGCTCGCGCAGGCCCTCCGCCAGCTCCAGCACCGCCCCCTCGTCGCCCGAGATGACGATCGCGTCGGGTGCGTTGACCGCCGCTATCGAGGCCTCGGCCTCGCGACCGGCGAGGATCTCGGCTACCTCGTCCTCGGTCGCCTCGACCGCCACCATCGCCCCGCCGGGAGGCACCGAGGCCATCAGCCGCCCGCGGGCCGCGACGAGCGTGCTCGCGTCGGCCAGCGACAGTACCCCCGCGGCGTGTGCCGCGGCCAGCTCCCCGAACGAGTGCCCGGCGACGAACTCGGGGCTGATCCCCCAGTGCTCGACGAGGCGGAACAGCGCCACCTCGAGGGCGAACAGGAGCGGCTGGGTGATCGTGGGGTCGTCGATCGACGCGGCCTCCACCGTCCCGGCCTCGGCGAACATCGTCGCACGCAGCGACCGGCCGAGCGGCCCGTCGAACTGCTCGCAGGCGGCGTCGAGGGCCTCGGCGAAGGGCGGGTAGGTCTCGTACAGCTCCCGGCCCATGCCGGCCCGCTGTCCGCCCTGACCGGCGAACAGGAAGGCAAGCCTGCTGCTCTGCGCCACCGTCCCGCGCACCACGCGCGCCGACGGCTGGCCCGCGGCGAGCCGGCCGAGGCCGTCGAGCAGCTCGGCCCGGTCGGCGCCGAGCAGCACGGCGCGAGACCCGAACAGCTCCCTGTCGCTGGCGAGCGCGTGGCCGACGTCGAGCGGATCCAGCCCGGGCCGCTCCTCGACGTGCGCGGCGAGCTGCCTGGCCTGCCCGGTCAGCGCCGCCTCGGTCTTCGCCGACAGCGGCCAGACGACCGTCCCGGCCGGCGCCGCCGCATCGCTGTCCGGGCCGCCGCCGCGCTCGCCGGCTGCGGCCGGCCCCTCCTCCAGGATCACGTGGCAGTTCGTGCCGCCCATCCCGAAGGAGCTGACGCCGGCCAGCAGCGGCCGGTCCGGCCGCGGCCACGGCCCGCGCTCGCGCTGCACGCGCAGGCGCAGCTCGCCGAGCGGGATCTCCGGGTTGGGCCGCTCGAAGTTGAGGCTCGGGACCAGCTCGCGGTGTTCGACGCAGAGGATCGCCTTGATCAGCCCGGCGATCCCCGCCGCGCCCTCTAGATGGCCAATGTTGGTCTTCACCGACCCGACCAGCAGCGGCTCGTCGGCCGGGCGCGCGACTCCCAGCGCGGCTCCGAGCGCGGCCGCCTCGACCGGGTCGCCGCGCCGCGTGCCGGTGCCGTGCAACTCGACGTACTGCACGTCGCCGCGGTCGACGCCGGCATGGCGCTGGGCGCGCCGCAGGACCTCGGCCTGCCCACGCTCGCTCGGGACCGCCAGCGCGTCGCCGCCCCCGTCGTTGTTGACGGCGCTGCCGCGGATCACGCAGCGGACGTCGTCGCCGTCGGCGAGCGCGTCCTCGAGCCGCTTGAGCACGACCAGACCACCGCCCTCGCCGCGCACGAAGCCGTTCGCGCGGGCGTCGAAGGTGTAGCAGCGGCCGTCGGGCGACAGGCCGCCGAAGCGCGCGAGCGCGACCGCGCTCGCGCGGTCGACGTTGAGGTGGACGCCCCCGGCGAGCGCCAGCGAGGACTCACCGCGCCGCAGGCTCTCGCAGGCGAGGTGGACCGCGACCAGCGACGACGACTGCCCGGCGTCGACAGCGAGGCTCGGGCCGCCGAGCCCGAGGCGGTGGGAGACCCGGTTGGCGATCAGCCCCCGCTGCTGGCCGGTCAGCGAGTGGCGGTCGATCGCCTGCTCGCCGATCGCATGTGCCAGCTGGCCGTAGTCCCCGGCGATCGCGCCAACGAACACGCCGCCGGCCGTGCCCGCGAGCGCGCCGGGCACGACGCCCGCGTCCTCGAGCGCCTCCCAGGCCAGCTCGAGCATCAGCCGCTGCTGCGGATCCATCGCAGCCGCCTCGCGCGGCGAGATGCCGAAGAAGCCGGCGTCGAACCCGTCGATGCCGTCGAGGAACCCGCCGTGGCGGATCCCGTCGTCGCCCGCGTCGGGCTCCTCGGCGTCCGGCCCTCCCCAGCGGTCGGCCGGGACCGTGCCGATCGCGCTCTCGCCGGCGCGCAGCAGCCGCCAGAGCGCCTCAGGCGTCGATGCCCGCGGCAGGCGACATGCGATGCCGACGACCGCTATGGCCGGGTGCGCTTCGGCGACGCTCAACGAGGCCCGGCCGGCGAGCGCCGCAGCGAAATGTAACTGTTATCGCAAATCATGCGACCCGACCATTTTTTCACACTACGGATCCCCTGCGGACAGGCGTCCGCGCGACCACCGCGCCCACGACCCGCATCCCGCTAGCACTTTTCCCACACTATCCCGGAGCCAGGGAGGCGCCCCACAAACACCGACGGCTCCGTCTCCGGGGGCCAGAGACTCCCAGGTCGTTAGCCGCCTGTCAAGCGCCTTCGCGCCCCCTGGACATCCGTTCGACCGCGACGGATCGGATGCGGCGCGGGCGCCCGAACGGGCCCGACCCACCCTCGTCGCTGTAATCACACGTATTGCTCACGTTCACCTCACCTAAACACAGGCTTACAAAACACAGGCTTACCGACTTGGCGCCCACGAGCGTGGAGCGTCTGCCATCATCAGCGAGTTTGTGGGAGTCGGGGCCTATGGCGGCGATGCGCAGCCCGCGTCGGCGCGGGAGACCCTGTTCGCCATCGGCGACCTGCATATCGTCCATCCGGAGAACCGGGCGATCGTCGAGGGGCTGCGACCGCGCACCGACGGGGACTGGCTGATCGTCTGCGGCGACGTCGCCGACGCGATCGACGACGTCGAGTGGGCGCTCGGGGTTCTGCGCGAGCGCTTCGAGCGGGTCATCTGGACCCCCGGCAACCACGAGCTCCTGACCCCTCGCGACGTCCCCGGCGAGCCGCGCGGCGAGGCCCGCTACGACCTGCTGGTCGACCGGCTGCGGCGGCTCGGCGTCACCACGCCCGAGGATCCGTATCCGGTCTGGGAGGGCGAAAACGGCCCCACGGTCGTCGCGCCGCTCTTCCTGCTCTACGACTACTCGTTCGGCGTCAACGTCGCGCCGACGAAGGCGGCGGCGCTCGCGCGCGCCTACGATGCCGGCGTCGTCTGCGTCGACGAGTTCCTGCTCCATCCCGACCCGTTCGCGAGCCGTGAGGCCTGGTGCCACGCGCGCGTGGCCGGCACCGCGCGACGGCTCGCCGCGCTCGACCCGGAGTTGCCGACGGTGCTCGTCAACCACTTCCCGCTGATCGACGCGCCGACCCGAGCGCTCTGGTACCCGGAGTTCGCGCAGTGGTGCGGCACGACGCTGACGGCGGACTGGCACCGGCGCTTCCGCGCGACCGCCGTCGTCTACGGCCACCTGCACATCCCGCGAACGACCTGGCACGACGGAGTCCGGTTCGAGGAGGTTTCGCTCGGCTACCCGCGCGAGCGGGCGCGGCGACGCGCCCGGGGCCTCGACCCGCTGCGCCCGATCCTGAGCGGGCGCGTCCGGTGATCGGCAGCCTGCTGCCGGCGGACGCGATCGGGGTCGAGTCCCGCGTCGACCGACTCGACGTCGCGCTCTTCCCCGAGGAGGAGGCCGCCGTCGGCAACGCGGTGCCGAAGCGGCGGAACGAATACGTCACCGCCCGGGTGTGCGCCCGCAACGCGCTCGCGCAGCTCGGCCAGCCGTCCGTGCCGATCCTCTCCGGCGCCGACGGCGAGCCGCTCTGGCCGGCCGGGGTGATCGGGAGCATCACCCACTGCCGGGGATACCGCGCATGCGCCGTCGCCCGGCGGACGGATATCGCGACGATCGGGATCGACGCCGAGCCCGACGAACCGCTGCCCGACGGCCTGCTCGCGGACGTCGCGCTGCCACAGGAGCGCGTCCGGCTCGCGAGCCTCGCCGCCGGGATGCCCGAGGTCAGCTGGGACCGGCTCCTCTTCAGCGCGAAGGAGTCGGTGTACAAGGCGTGGTTTCCACTCGCCCGCCGCTGGCTCGGGTTCGAGGACGCGGCGATCGCGCTCGACCCCGCGCCCGGTGCGGTGCCCGGTGCCGCGCGGGGCACCTTCCACGCGCGCCTGCTCGTGCCGGGCCCGGATCTCGGCGGAACGCCGGTGCGCGGCTTCGCCGGTCGCTGGGCCGCGCACGACGGCCTGCTGCTGACCGCGATCGCGCTCGCTTCCAGCTCGACCCGCTCCACCCCAGCCACCACGGAGGACCGTTGAACGAACAGCCCCACCCAGAAGAGCCGCGCATCGCGCCGGGAACCAGCAGGGAGATCGGCCTGCTCAACACCGCGATCCTCAAGGTCGTGGCTCGCGCGAGCGGCACCAAGTCGCCGCTGCACGTCATGACGACGCTGGCCCGCCACCGCCGGCTGTTCCGCGCCTGGTTGCGCTTCGGGAGCACGCTGATGCCGCGCGGGACGCTTGAGCGCGCCGACACCGAGCTGGTCATCCTGCGCGTGGCGCACCTCTGCGGCTCGGGTTACGAGTGGAGCCACCACGCGCTGATCGCCGAGGCGGCGGGCCTCTCCGCCGACGACGTCGAAAGCATCCGCCGGGAGGGCGCGGCGGCCGAGCGCTGGAACGCCCGCCAGGCGGCGCTGCTGCGAACCGTCGACGAGCTGCACGCCGACCAGCAGATATCGGACGAGGTCTGGGCCGAGCTGAGTCCTTCTTCGACGAGCGGGAGCTGATCGAGATCTGCATGCTGATCGGCCACTACCACATGCTCGCGATGACGCTGAACGGCCTGCGCGTCTCCAACGACGCCGGCCACAGCGTGCCGAAGCTCCCAGCCAGGCGCCGGCGGGGCGGGTCGAAGCGGGGATGAGCCGCGCGCGAGGCGCCGTTCAGACGGCCGCGGTCTCGTCGCGAGCGAGGAACGCCTCGATCGCGGCGAGAGTCTCGACCGGCGACTCCCAGAGGACGTTGTGGCCGTTGGGGACGGCGACGAGCGTCAGCAGCGAACCGAGCGCCTTGCGGTAGCGAAGGTCCTGGGCGCGCCCGTCGGTCAGGGCCACCGTGGCGCGCACGACCAGCGTCGGCACCTGCGCGATCTCCGGCGCCGGCCGGCACATCTCGCTCCAGGCGACGACGGTCGCACTCGGGCAGTGGCTGAAGCGCAGACGACCGTCGGGGCCGCGCCGGAGGTCGTCGCGGACGTAGGCGGCGACGGTCGCCTCGGGGGCGGCGACGACCGTATCGCCCGCCATCAGGGCGTTGACCGCCCCGTCGACCGACGCGAAGCTCCAGTCGAGCCGGTCGATCTCGGCGGACCGCAGCGCCCGGTCCGCGGGAATCTGGAGCCCGGGGTCGAGCATCACCAGCCGGTCGGTGCGATCCGGCGCGCGGACGGCCGCCTCGGCGACGACCCGGCCGCCGAAGCTGTGGCCGATCCAGGTGACGCGTTCGATCCCCAGCTCGTCGAGCGTCGCGAGGACGTCGTCGACGTGGGTCGCGATGTCCCACGGGGGCTCGCGCAGCGACGCGCCGTGGCCGCGTAGGTCGAGCGCGACGACCGAGCGGCCGTTCGCGGCGAGCCGCTTGCCGAGCCCGTCGTAGATCCCGCCGTGCTGGGTGATCCCGTGGAGGCAGACCACCGCCTCGGGCCCCGGCGGCCCCCAACGTCGCGTGTGCAGCGGCATCGGCCGGGACCCTACATGGCGCGGACCGCCCCGCTCGCCTCGTCGCCGGCGCCAACGCGCGCCGGCCGTCTCGGTCAGGCCCGGCGCGGGCGGCCGGCTAGGCGCGGATTCCGTCGAGGAAGATGTCGCAGAACTCCTCGGCGACCTGCTCGGCGGGGACTCGGCCGCCGGGGTGGAACCACTGGTAGCTGTAGTTGAACATGCCGAGGAAGCCGAGCAGCGCGATCCGCTCGTCGCGGATCGCGAACACTCCCTCGTCCATCCCGCGCCTGAGCACGGAGCCGACGAGCGCCTCGAAGTCCTTGCGCGCCTGGCGGATCTCGCCCCACTCCGGGTCGTCGCGGATGATCCGCCACTCGTGCAGGAAGACCGTGACCTGATCGCCGTATGAGGCGATGTCGCGGATCAGCGCGCCGCCGAGGTTGCGCAGCACCTCGTCCGGCGGGCCGCCCCGCTCGACGATGCCGCGGGCGTCGTCGAGCAGCGGCTCGATGAAGCGGTGGTGGATCTGGCTCAGCAGGTCCTTCTTGCTGTCCATGTAGTGGTAGAGCCCGCCGCGCTGGAGTCCGGTGGCCTCGACGAGGTCCTCGATCGACGTCGCGTGGTACCCGCGCTCGGCGAAGACGCGCGCCGCGCTGTCGACCACCTCGCGCCGGCGCCTGTCGTAGCGGGCGCTGACCTTGCCGCCGTCGCCGTTGCCGTCCCCGTCGCCGGCGGGATCGGCGGCCTTACTCCGCTTGGCCACCGACGTCCACCAGCGCCTTGACGACGCCGCCTGAGTCTCGAGTTAGGTCTTCGAACATCTTGGGAGCCTCCTCCAGGGAAACGACCTCGCCGATCAACGCCGACGGGTCCAGGAGCCCCTCGGCGAACAGCTTGACCACCTTGGGCAGATCGTGACGGTAGCCGAGGCTGCCGACGAGCGCACGCTCGAACATCACGAGCCGGTCGCAGCTGAGGCTGGCGGGCGGCCCGCCGAGCCCTACGAGGACGATGCGACCGCCGCGCTTCGCGCACTCGACCGCCTGCGGCAGGACGGCGGCGACGCCGGTCGAGTCGACGACGACGTCGGCCCCGCCGCCGCCGACCTCGGAGCGCACGCGCCGCTCGAGGCCGTCGCCGGCCGCCAGCACCGCGAAGCCGCGGCCGGCGGCGATCGCGGCGCGGCGCTCGTCCGGCTCGACGACGACGACGCGCGCGCCGAGCGCACGGCCGGTCAGGGCCGCCGCCGCGCCGATCGGCCCGAAGCCGAGGACCAGCAGGTCGTCGCCGGCGCCCAGGCCTCCACGCTCGAGCGCGTGCAGCGCCACCGCGAAGGGCTCCGTCAGCGCGCCGACCTGGTCGGACACCGCGTCGTCGAGCGGGACGAGGCAGTAGTCGGGGACCACGACGTGGCTCGCGAAGGCCCCGTCGGAGTGCAGGCCGACCGAGGCGCCGTAGCGGCAGCGGTGGTAGTCGCCCGCCTGGCACGCGGCGCAGCGCCCGCAGCGCCAGCAGGCGTCGGCGGTCACGCGGGTCCCGACCGGCGGGCCCGACGCCCCCTCGCCGACGGCGACGACGACGCCTGAGAACTCGTGGCCGAGGACGATCGGCGCCTGGCGCCCGGTGAGCGGGTGCGGCGCGCGGCGGATCATCTTCGGACCGTCGCGGAACTCGCTCAGGTCGCTGCCGCAGATCCCGCAGAAGCTGACCTCGACGAGCGCCTGCCCCGGCCCGGGCGACGGGCGCTCGACGTCGTCGAGCCGGATGTCGCCGGCGCCGTGCCAGCGCAGCGCCTTCACCGGTCGCCTCCGCCCCGCACCGTCAGCACCCCAGGTGGCGCGCGATCACCAGGCGCTGGATCTCGTTGGTGCCCTCGCCGATCTCGAGCACCTTCGCGTCGCAGTAGAAGCGCGCGACCGGGTACTCGTGCATGTAGCCGTAGCCGCCGTGGATCTGGACGGCCTCGGACACCGCGCTGACCGCCAGGCTCGACGCGAGCAGCTTCGCCATCGCGCCCTCCTTGCCGAAGGGCCTGCCGGCGTCGCGCAGCGCGGCGGCGCGGTAGACGAGCAGCTTGACGGCCTCGAGCTGGGCGGCGATGTCGGCGAGCTTGAACTGGATCGCCTGGAACTTCGACAGCGTGCGTCCGAACTGCTGGCGCTCCTTGGCGTAGGCGAGCGCCATCTCCAGGACGGCCTCGGCGAGCGATATGCCCAGCGTCGCGACCGTGATCCGCCCGACGTCGAGTACGGCGAGGAACTGCGACAGGCCCTGGCCGGGGACGCCGACGACGTGGTCGTCGCTCAGCTCGACGTCGTCGAAGCGCAGCTCGCGGCTGTCGAGCGCGTGCCAGCCGATGCCGCGCAGCTTCGGTCCGTGCGAGAACCCGGGCGTCCCCTTCGGCATCAGCAGCGTGATGTAGCCGCCGTCGGCGTCCTCGGACGCGACGCGCGCGAGGATCACCGGCCCGAGGCTCATGTCGGTGCAGGCGTTGGAGATGAACGTCTTCGACCCCGAGACCACCCAGCCGCCGTCGACGCGCTTGGCGACCGTCTGGATCCCGGCGGCGTCCGAGCCGGCGTTCGGCTCGGTCAGCCCGAACGAGGCCAGCTTCTCGCCGCGCGCGATCGGGGTGAGCCAGCGGTCCCGCTGCTCGTCGTCGCCGAAGGTCAGCAGCGGCAGCGTCCCGATCGTCAGGTGGGCCTGCCAGGCCGCCGCCACCGACTGGTCGGCCTTGCCGACCTCGAACAGGGCGGCCACGAGCGCGCGCGTCGACATCCCGGTGCCGCCGAAGCGCTCTGGCACGAGCAGGCCCATCAGGTCGAGCTCGCCCATCTTGCGGAACAGCTCGACGGGGAACCGCTCCTCCTGCCACCAATCGGCGGCGTGCGGCGCGATCTCCCCGGCCGCGAAGTCGCGGGCGAGGTCTCTCAGCGCCGACTCCTCGGGGGTGAGCGAGTCGTCTAGGGCGGGGGCGACGGAGGTGGATGCCATGGGCGAAGTATATCGAACAGTTGGTATAACTATCGCCATGACCGCGACCGGAACCGTCGTCATGCCGCGCCTGTCCGACTCGATGGAGGAGGGCACGATCCTCGAGTGGCTGAAGGGCGACGGCGAAGCCGTCACGCGCGACGCGGACCTGGTCGAGATCGAGACGGACAAGACGACGACCGTCTACGCCAGCGACTTCGACGGGACGCTGCGGATCCTCGTCGGCGCGGGCGAGACGGTGGCGGTCGGCACGGCGATCGCCGAGGTCGGCGAGCCCGGATCGTCTGCCCCAGCCGCCCCACCGGCCGACGCCGCCCCGCCGGCCGATGCCACCGAGCCCGCCGCGGCGACCGCGCCCGCCGGCTCGGAGGCTCGCGTGGCGGCCACGCCGGTGGCGCGCAGGATGGCCCAGGAGCACGGCATCGACCTCGCCGACGTGACGGGCAGCGGCCGCGACGGACGCGTCGCGAAGGTCGACGTCGTCCGCGCGCTCGAGCGGCCCGACACCGCTCCCCCGCCCCCCGCCGATCCGCCGGCGGCCCCGACCGCCCCTGCCGCCCCACCCGCGCCGGCCGGCGCCAGGGGCGAGCCCGCGATCGAGCCGCTCACCCGCACGCAGACCCTGATCGCCCAGCGGATGTCGGAGGCGAAGACGCAGATCCCCGAGTTCTGGGTCGAGGCCACCGTCGACATGTCGGCCGCGGTCGAGCTGCGCGAGCAGATCAAGCGGTCGTCGGACGGCCGGGCCCCCTCGCTCAACGACTTCGTCATCAGAGCGTGCGCGCTGACGCTGCGCGACCACCCCCGCTTCAACGCCTCCTACGAGGGCGACCGGCTCGCGCTCTGGCCGCGGGTCAACATCGGCATGGCCGTCGCGGCCGAGGCGACGCTCGTCGTGCCGACGATCTTCGACGCCGACCGCAAGGCGCTCGGCGAGATCGCCCGCGAGACCCGCGCCCTGGCCGAGCGGGTCCGCGACGGCTCCGTCGCCCCCGCCGACCTCGGCGGCGGCACCTTCACCGTGTCGAACCTCGGCGGGATGGGCATCGCCCGCTTCGCTGCGGTGATCAACCCTCCGCAGGCCGCGATCCTCGCCGTCGGCGCCGTCGTCCGGGCGCCGGTCGAGGTCGACGGCGCGCTGCGCTTCCAGCCGACGATGACCGTCGGCCTGACCTGCGACCACCGCGTCGTCTACGGCGCCGACGCCGCCGCCTTCCTCGCCGACCTGCGCGGCCGCCTCGAGCGGCCGCTGCTGCTCGCGCTCTGACCATGGCCCGCTCCAAAGCACAAACCCAGGAACTGCTCGACTGCTACCGCACGATGCTGCGCATCCGCCGCTTCGAGGAAGCCGTCGCGCGCCACTTCCGCGCCGGCGACGTCCACGGCTTCGTCCACGTGTCGATCGGCCAGGAGGCCGTCGCCGCGGGAGCCTGCGGAGCGCTCGGCGCCGGCGACGTCATCACCACGACGCACCGCGGCCACGGCCACTGCATCGCCAAGGGGGCGGACCCCGAGGCGATGATGGCCGAGCTCTTCGGCCGCGACACTGGCATCTGCCGCGGCAAGGGAGGGTCGATGCACATCGCCGACCCGGCGCTCGGCATCCTCGGCGCGAACGGGATCGTCGGCGGCGGGATCCCGCTGGCGGTCGGCGCCGGGCTGGCGGCGCGGGTGCGGCGCACCGGCACGGTCGCGATGCCGTTCTTCGGCGAGGGCGCGGTCCACGCCGGCGCCTTCCACGAGGCGATGACGCTCGCGGTCGCCTGGTCGCTGCCGGTGGTGTTCGTCTGCGAGGACAACGGCTACGCCGAGTTCACGCGCTCGGGGTCCTGGAAGGGGCCGACCGTCGCCGACCGCGCGCGCAGCTACGGCATGCCGGCCGAGGAGGTCGACGGCAGCGACGTGCTCGCCGTGCGGGCGTCCGTGGTCGGCGAGCACCGAGGCCGCCCGCGCCGGCGACGGGCCGCGCTTCCTCGTCGCCCACACCTTCCGCTTCAGCGGCCACTACGAGGGCGACCCGGAGCCCTACCGCGAGGACGACGACCGTGCCCGCTGGGACGAGCGCGACCCGCTGGCCGTGGCCCGCCGCGCGCTCGGCAGCCGGCACGACACGGCGCTCGAGCAGCTCGGCGAGCAGGTCGCCGAAGAGATCGACGCCGCGGTGAAGCGCGCCGCCGAAGCGCCCTACCCCACCGCAAGCGAGGTCTTCGATCATGTCTGACACTCCGCGCTACATGGAGGCGATCAACCAGGCGCTCGGCGACGAGATGGAGCGCGACGACGACGTCATCCTGATGGGCGTCGACGTCGGCGCGGCCGGCGGCGTCTACGGCGTCACCAAGGGCCTCCACGAGCGCTTCGGCGCGGAGCGGGTCTGGGACACGCCGATCGCCGAGGCCGGCGTGCTCGGCGCGGCGACCGGCGCCGCGATCTCCGGGCTGCGCCCCGTCGCCGAGGTGATGTACATGGACTTCATCTCGGTCTGCCTCGACCCGATCGTCAACCAGGCGGCGAAGCTCCGCTACATGACCGGCGGCGGCGTGACGGTGCCGATCGTCTTCCGGATGCAGACCGGCGGCGGCCGCAGCGGCGGCGCCCAGCACTCCCAGAGCCTCGAGGCCGTGCTGGCCCACATCCCCGGCCTGAAGGTCTTCTGCCCCGGCGACGCCCGCGACGCCCACGACCTGCTGGTCGAGGCGATCCGCGACCCGGGGCCTGTCTGCTACGTCGAGAACCGGCGTCTCTACCGGCGTCGCGACGACGAGTGGGACCGCCCCGCCCTGCCCGCCGGGCAGCCGCGGATCGTGCGCGCCGGCGAAGGGGCGACGGTCGTGACCTGGGGCCGGATGGTCTCCGAGACGCGCGCCGTCCTCGACGAGCTCGACGGCGCCGCGGCGAACGTCGAGCTGATCGACCTGCGCACGCTCGTGCCGTGCGACCTCGCGATCGTCGCCGAGAGCGTGCGCCGGACCGGCCGCTGCCTGGTCGTCCACGAGGCGGTCGAGCGTCACGGGCCGGGCGGCGAGATCGTCGCGCGGCTGGTCGAGCAGGTGCTCTGGCACGTCGACGGGCCGGTGCGGCGCCTCGGCGCGCTGCCGACGCCGGTCCCCTACAGCCCTCCGCTCGAGGCCGAGATGCTGCCGTCGCCGGAGCGGATCGCCGAAGCGATCCGCGCGCTGCTCGACGACTGACCGCCGCGCCGACCGAGACCGGCGGAGCGGGGAACGTCAGCCGATGCCGGTCCAGCGCGGCGGGCGGCGCTCGAGGAAGGCCCGCGGCCCCTCGACGGCGTCCGCGGTCGCGCGGACCCGCACCCAGGAAGCGTCGTTCTGGCGCCAGCCGTCGGCGGCCGTCCCGTCGACCGTAGCGGCGACGATCGCCATGCTCTCCTCGATCGCCACCGGGGCGTTGGCGGCGATCCGGCCGGCGATCTCGAGCGCCCGGTCGAGGACCTCGGCGCGCGGCACGCAGTGGTTGACCAGCCCGAGCCGCTCGGCCTCGGCCGCGCCGATCCGGTCGGCGGTCAGGATCAGCTCGAGCGCCTTCTTCGGGCCGATCGCCTGCGGCAGGCGGATCAGCCCGCCGGCGCCGGCGATGATGCCGACCCGGACCTCGGGCAGCGAGAACTCGGCCTCCTCGGCCGCGACCACGATGTCGCAGGCGAGCGCCAGCTCGCAGCCGCCGGCCAGCGCGTAGCCGTTGACGGCGGCGATCAGCGGCTTGCGCCGCCGCGCGCGGACGATCCCGCAGAAGCCGCCCTCGATCCCGATGATGCCGTCGAGCTCGCCGCGGTCGAGCGCGCCGAGGTCGGCGCCGGCCGAGAACGCGCTGCCGGCGCCCGTCAGGATCCCGACGCGCACCTCCGGATCGTCCTCGAGCCGGCGGATCGTCGCGGCGACGGCGCTCGACGTCGCCGCGTCGACGGCGTTGCGCAGCTCCGGGCGGTTGAGCGTGACGATCGCGACCTGGCCGCGCCGCTCCCAGAGGATGTTGGCCTCGGCGTCGCTCACGCGAGCAGCCCGCCGTCCACGTAGAGCGTCACGCCGTTGACGTAGGCGGCGGCGTCCGACGCGAGGAAGGCGACGGCCGCGGCGATGTCGCCCGGCTGGCCCCAGCGGCGCAGCGGGATCTGCTCGATGCTCGACTCGAAGAACTCGCCGTCGTTGCGCAGCCCGCTGCTGAGCTGTGTGTCGATCCAGCCCGGTCCGAGGCAGTTGACGCGCACGCCGCGCGGGCCCCACTCGCGCGCCGCGGCGCGGCTCAGCCCGACGACCGCGGCCTTCGCGGCGGAGTAGTAGGACATCTTCTCGATCCCGCGTCGCGCGGCGATCGAGACCACGTTGGTCACCGACGACTCGGACGGGCGCTGGAACAGCAGCGGCGCGCTCGCGCGCATGACGTTCTGGACGGCTGTCAGGTTGAGCGCGATCGCCTGGTCGAAGCGCTCCGGGTCGACCTGCTCGATCGCTCGGATCCACTGCGCCCCGCCGGCGTTGTTGACGACGATCTGCAGCCCGCCGAACTCGTCGCCGACGCGGCTCACCATGCTGTCGACCTGCTCGCGGTCGGTCACGTCGCAGGTGATCGGCAGCGCGCGGCGGCCGAGCGCCTCGACCTCGGCCGCGACGGACTCGATCTGCTCCGCCGTCCGCGCGGCCAGCGCGACATCGGCGCCGAGCTGGGCGAACGCGAGCGCGGTGGCTCGGCCAATCCCGCGGCCGGCTCCGGTCACGAGCGCCGTCCGGCCCTCGAGGCCGAAATCGACCCTGTCCGCGATCTCCTCGACCGTCATGCCTCGACCTCCGCCTGCTCGCGTTCGCGCAACTCGCGCTTGAGAACCTTTCCGGAGGGGTTGCGCGGCAGCGCGTCGACGAACCGGAACCCCTTCGGCACCTTGAAGCCGGACAGCCGCTCGCGGCAGAACGCCGTCAGCTCCTCCGGCGTGGGCCGGGCCGCCCCGGCGCGCATCACGAGATAGGCGACCGGAACCTCGCAGCCAGCGCTCGTCCGGGCGCCCGACGACCGCGGCCTCGGACACGTCCGGATGCTCGTAGAGGACCCGTTCGACCTCCGACGAGGCGATGTTCTCGCCGCCCGAGAGGATCATGTCCTTGAGCCGGTCGAGGATGAACAGGTACCCGTCCTCGTCGAGCATGCCGATGTCGCCGGTGTGCAGCCAGCCTCCGCGGAGCGCGATCGCCGTCGCCTCCTCGTCGTAGATGTATCCCTTGCAGACCTTCGGCCCGCGCATGACGATCTCGCCGCGCGTCGTTGGGCGGGACCGGCCGGTCGTCCTCGTCGACGATCCGGACCTCCGCGTTGCAGACCGGCCGGCCGACCGAGCCCAGCTTGTGGGTCGTCAGGCGCTTGTCGAGGAAGGTGTCGCCGCTGACGGTCTCGGTCATCCCGTAGCCGTCGGCGAACCATGCGTTCGGGAAGGCGGCGAGCACCCGCTCGATCAGCGGCAGCGGCATCTTCTCGCCGCCGTCGCTGAGCAGCTGCACCGAGCTGAGGTCGCGCTCGCCGAGCGACGGGTCGGCGAGGATCGTGTTGATCATCACCGGCGCCATCCAGACGTGGGTGATCCGCAGCCGCTCGATGCTCTCGAGCGCCTCGGCCGCGTCGAAGCGGCGCAGGACGTGGCTCTCGCCGCCGACCTGGAGCATCGACGTGGTCACCATGTCGAGCCCGCCGACGTGGTAGAGCGGTCCGCAGACCAGGTTGCGGTGCGCGGCGGTGAAGCCGAACTCGACCGTGTGCGCGAGGTTCTTGGCCTCGAGGTTGGAGAACGTGATCATCACGCCCTTCGGTCGCGAGGTCGTCCCGGACGTGTACATCAACCGCGCCATGTCCTCGCCGGCCACCTCGACCGGCGCCTCGATCGGCTCGGCCGCCGCGCGCAGCGCGTCCAGCTCGGTCCAGCCCTCGTGCGGGAGGAGGCCGATGACGCCGTCGCAGCACAGCGGGCCGGAGGCCTCGACCAGGTCGGCGAAGCTCTGGCTCGCTGATCAGCAGCCGCGTGCGCGCGTGGTTGACGATGTAGTTGAGCTCCGGCCCGGCCAGGCGCCAGTTGAGCGGCATCAGCACCGCCCCGATGTGGGCGCAGGCGTACATCAGCTCGACGAAGCGGATGTCGTTGTGCAGCAGCACGCCGACCACGTCGCCGCGCCGCGCGCCGGCGACGGCGAGCGCGCCGGCTGTCCGCTTGACCCGCTCGTTCAGCTCCGCCCAGGTCATCCGCGACCCGTTGCCCGCGAGCGCCAGCGCATCGCCGCGGCGGTCGGCGTGGTGGGCGAGCACGCGGCTCGGGTTGACGGCCGGCTGGGCCACGGGCCCGGCCGCGCGATCGCCGTTGGCGGCGGTCATCGGCCGGCTCCGATCTCGCGCTCGCCGTTTGCCAGGCCGCTGGCCGGGCTCGGTCCGACGATCTCCAGCCGGGTTCCCCACGGGTCCTCGAAGTAGGCGGCCTGCCAGCCGTGGAGCGGATGGGCGGGGTCCTCGACGTCGATCGGCTCGACGACGAAGTCGACGCCCGCCGCCGCCAGCCGCCCGTGGACGGCGTGCACGTCGCGCACGCCGAACGAGACGTGGTCGAGCCCCGGGTCCGCGATCGCCCGCGGCGGCGCGTCGTCGCCGTCGCCGCGCGGCTGGTGCGACCACAGCTCGATCCGGCTGCCGCCCGGGCAGAGCAGCTGCGCGACCTCGCCGGTCGCGTCCTCGAGGCCGGTCACGGCCGTGAGGAAGCCGCCGGAGATCTTGTGGCGCCAGCTCTCCTCCAAGCCGAGCAGGTCGCGGTAGAAGCGCAGGCCGGCCTCGATGTCGGGCACCTCGACGGCGACGTGCGACCCGATGCCCGAGACCCAGCTCCCGTCGAGCCCCGCCGCGAGCGGGCCGCCGCCGGCGGGCTCGCCCTCGACGCGCGCGAGGAACGGGCGCAGCCGCGCGACGCAGTCGCGCCAGTGCGACAGGACGACGCCGTGGAAGGCGTCGGACACGAAGGCGAGCTCGCCCCGCGGGGCGGCGCCGGCGAGCGCCTCGGCGTTCGAGGGGTCGACGAACGGGCTGCGCTCGGGCGAGATCACGAGCAGCGGCGCCCGCAGCTCCCCGACCGCGTCGGCGAGGTCGACGCCCATCAGGCAGGTGGCGATCCCGGTGACGACGCGCGGGTCGAGGTTGCGCTGGCGGGTGGCCAGCCACTCCGCGATCGCCGGGTCGACGTCGGGCCCGAGGCGGCCGCTGACGATCTCCTCGACCCAGGTCTCCATCCCGTCCTCGGTGGCGACGAGGTCGGGCCAGTGCGCGATGTTGGCGATCCGCGTCCCGTCGAACGCCGTCGAGCAGGTCGTGACCGACCGCACCCGCTCCGGGTTGGCCGCGGCGAAGGCGAGGCCGATCGTTCCGCCGAACGACTCCCCGACGAGGTGGAACGCCTCGATGCCGGCGGCGTCGACGACGCGCTCGAAGTCGTCGACGAAGCGCTCGAACGGGTAGCGGTCGGCGGACCAGGCGCGGGCCGAGGCGCCGTGGCCGCGCAGGTCGATGGCGAGCACGGGCCGGTCGGCCGCGACGGCCGCGATCCACGGGCGCCACACGTCGAGCGACAGCCCGAGGCCGTGCAGGAAGACGATCGGGGTCGCGTCCGGGGCCCACGGCGGGCGCAGGTCGACGGTCGCGAAGGCCAGCTCGTCGCCGGCGACGTCGAGCGTCTGGTGGTCCAGCGGTGGCACCGTCATGCCGCCTCGACCGGGTCGCGGTCGCCTCCGTGGCCGTAGCAGGCGGCCGAGATCGCGTGCTCGTTCAGCTGGCCGCCGGTCAGCTCGACGTGGAGGCCGCCGTCCCAGAGGACGAGGACGCGGCTAGCGACCTGGGCGAAGCTCGTCGTGCTCGCTCGACACGATCAGGACCGCCATCGACTCCTCGGCGGCGGCCGCGAGGACCTTGTTGAAGATCTCGCGCCGGGCCTCGATGTCGACGCCGTGCGCCGGCTCGTGGAGGATCAGCAGCTTCGGGCCGAGGCCCATCCACTTGCCGAGCAGGGCCTTCTGCTGATTGCCGCCGCTGAGCTGCCCGAAGACGGCGTGCGGCGTGCGCGGCTTGACGGCGTAGCGCTCGGTCAGGTCGCGGACGTCGCGGACCTGGCGGTCGCGGTCGAGCCAGCCGCGGCGGAAGTAGTCGCCCAGCGTCGCGAGGGTGACGTTCTCGGTCACGGTCGCCTCGGCGACCGCCCCCTCGCCGATCCGCTGACCGGGGACCAGCGCCACGCCGGCGCGGATCGCGTCGCGCGGCCTGGCCTGTCCGAGCTCGGTCCCGTCGACCTCGATCGAGCCGCTCGCGGCCTTGGTCGCGCCGAAGAGCAGGCCGGGCAGCTCGTCCTGGCCCATTCCCAGCAGTCCCGTGACGCCGACCACCTCGCCGGCGCGGACCTCGAACGACAGGTCGCGCAGGATCGCGCCGCTCAACCCGCGCACGCGCAGCACCTCGGCCGCGGAGCTGGTCTGCGGCCGCCCGCCGGACAGCTCCTCGACGTCGCGGCCGACGATCAGGCGGATCAGCTCGCGCTCGGTGAGGTCCGCTGTCGGCACCGTTCCCGCGCCGCGCCCGTCGCGCAGGACCGTGACGGCGTCGGTCACCGCGGTTATCTCGTCGAGCCGGTGGCTGACGAACAGGACGGCGCTGCCGTCGCCGGCGACGCGCCGGACGGCGGTGAAGAGACGCTCGACCTGGTCGTCGGGGAGCGCCGCGGTCGCCTCGTCGAGCACCAGCAGGCCGGCGCCGTGGGCGCCCTCGATGCCGTCGAGCGCTCGGGCGATGGCGAGGATCGCGCGCTCGCCGCCCGGCAGCGCGGCGACGGGCTGGTCGATGTCCAGCGCGAGCTCGAAGCGCGCGAGCAGGCGGCGGGCGTCGGCGCGCGCCGTGCGCCAGCGCAGGCGCCGCAGCGGCGGCTCGGTCGCCCACTGGCCGATGCGCAGGTTGTCGACGATCGACAGCGTGTCGACGAGCGCGAGGTCCTGGTGGAGGATCGAGATGCCGAGCGCGGCCGGGCCGCGCGGGCCGAGCGGCAGCTCGACGTCCTCGCCCCGCACCGCGAGGCTGCCGCCGGGGTCCGGCGCGTGGAAGCCGCCGAGGATCTTGATGAACGTCGACTTGCCGCAGCCGTTCTGGCCGATCAGCCCGTGCACGGTGCCCGGGGCGATGTCGAGCGAGAAGTCGCTCAGCGCGGCGGTCGAGCCGAACGTCTTGGAGATCCCCCTCACGGAGAGGATCGGCACGTCCGCGGCCGGCGCCGCGGCCGCCTGGGCCGGCGCCGTCATGCCGCGCTCCCGGCGGCCGCGCGGCGGCGGCCGACGACCAGCGACAGCGCGACCGCGAGCACGAGCACCGTCCCGTTGAAGATGTCGGTGATGTAGCCGGTGGCCCCGGTCGTGATCTGGAGGCCGACGATCCCGGTGATCACCAGGTAGATCGCGGCGACCGTCCCCCAGGCGTTGAAGCGGCCGGGCTTGATCGTCGTCGCGCCGAGGAATGCTCCGGCAAACGCCGACAGCAGGTAGGACTGGGCCGAGAACGGGTCGACCGCGTTGAGCAGCCCGCCCTGGAGCAGGCCGGCGAGCGCGGCGATCAGCGAGCTGGCCACGAGCGCCACGGTGCGCACCGCTCCGACGGGGATGCCGTTGAGCCGCGCGACCTCGGGGCCGGAGCCGACGAAGTAGAGCCAGCGTCCGGCCGGCGTGTGCTCCAGCACGTACCAGAGCACGAACGCGAGGCCGATCGCGTAGTAGAAGGTCAGCGGCAGGCCGAGCAGCCGCGTCGAGCTGACGGTGACGACGACCTCGGGCAGGCCGGAGAACGTCTTGGACTCGGTCAGCAGCAGCGTCAGGCCGCCGAGCGCGGTCCCGGTGCCGAGCGTCGTGATGAACGAGTTGACGCCGACCTTGACGATGAAGAAGGCGTTGACGAGGCCGATCGTCACCGCGAGCGCCAGCGCGAACAGCAGCGCCGGCACGACCGGCCAGCCGTTGTCGACGGTGACCAGCGCGAACATCGCCGAGACGAACGCGAACACGCCGACGATCGAGAGGTCGAACTCCCCCGCCGCGAGCGGGATCGTCAGGCCGAGCGCCAGCATCAGCAGGATCGCCTGGGTCCCGAGGATGTTCTGCAGGTTGGTGACCGTGAAGAACTGGCTCGGCGCGACCAGCGAGAAGACCACCACCAGGAGCACCAGCAGCGCGGGCACGCCGAAGCGGTAGAGCACCTCGCCGGCCCACCAGCCCGCGCTGTGGCGGGCGGTGGCCGGCTGGGCGGCGGTGTCAGCCACGTCGATCCGCGCGCAGCTTCGCCGTGGCGTCGACGTCAACGGTCATCGACTGGGGGTCGATCACGACGCCGTACTGCTCGGACGCGATCTCCAGCGTGATGAACTCGTCGCGGAGGTCGGTCAGGACCGCCTCGGGGTCACGCAGGAGCGGGTCGCCGAAGCCGCCGCCCGACGCCTGCTCCCAGCGGATCCTGCTGCCGGCCTCCATCGGGTGGTTGGTGACCTTGGAGGGCAGCTCCTCGACCTCGCCGTCGGCGCCGAACTTCGTCACGCGCAGCGGCGTTCCGTCGCTGCCGCCGAAGATCCCCCAGGGCGCCTCGTAGGTGCCCTCGGCCTCGCTGGTCATGACGGTGTCGACGAGGAACCGGCTCTCGCGGACGCTCGCCACGCCGCCGCGCCACTGGCCCGCCGCCGGCGGATCGGGACGCAGCTCGTAGCGCTCGGTGCGGATCGGGAAGAGCATGTCGAGCTCCTCGATCGGCACGTTGCGCGAGTTGATGACGAGCGTGTCGACGGCGTCGAGGCCGTCCTTGCCCTGCCGGCCGCCGTAGCTGCCCTCGATGATGTCGTAGTGGCTCCAGTACTCCTGCTTCTCCTCGTCGAAGCCGGCGTAGACCGCCACCGACAGCGTGCTCGTGCCGGCTGAGATCTTGTCCGGCACGACCTGGGCCAGCGCCTTCATCGCCGTGTCGCCAGCCGTGCAGACCAGGCAGGCGCGCGGGCCCGCGGAGCGCGGGAACGCGGGGTTGAAGATCGTGCCCACGGGCGCGATCACCGTCACCGGCCGGAAGAGGCCGTGGTTCTGCGGGATCCCCTGGTCGGCGAAGACCGCCTGGTCGAGGAAGATCGAGCGGACGATCGTGTAGAAGCCGGGCACCGTCGACCCGCCGAACGGGCAGTTGAAGCCCGTCAGCGAGTTCTCCTCGCTGCCGGTGAGGTCGCAGGTGACGTTCGAGCCCTCGATCGTGACCTTGGCCTTGACCTTGAGCGGCTTGTCGCGGTTGCGGCCGTCGTCGTCGAGGTAGCCCTCGGCCTCCCAGCTGCCGTCGGGGATCTTCTCGATCTCGGCGCGCATCATCCGCTCGCTGTAGTCGAGCCACTCGCCGATCGCCGGCATCACCGTGTCCTTGCCGTACTTCTCCAGCAGCTCGTGCATCCGCCGCTCGCCGAGCCGGCAGGTCGCGATCATCGCCTCGGTGTCGCCCTCGACGTAGGTCGGGGTGCGCGTGTTGTCGAGGAAGAACCGCCACAGCATCTCGTTGCGGACGCCGCGCTCGTAGAGCTTGATCGAGTCGTAGATCTTGGCCTCGGCGAAGACGTCGAAGACGTCGATCGCGATGCCCGGGAAGACACCGCCGACGTCGGTCAGGTGGGTCGTCGCCGCCGACCACGCCACCTGCTCGCCCTCCCAGAAGATCGGCACCGCGACCAGCAGGTCGGGGGCGTGCGAGGCGCCCTGGTAGGGGTTGTTGTGGATGATGACGTCGCCCTCGTTGACGTCGCCCTCGAGCCGCCGCATGAAGCCCTGGATGTAGGCCGGGATCGAGCCGATGTGCATCGGGCTCGTGTCGCTCTCGCAGATCTCCTCGCCGGCGACGGTGAACAGCCCGCCGCCGATGTCCTCGACCTGCTGCGCGCCGGGCGAGAACGCCAGCCGCTTGATCGCGTGCCCCATCTCGTGGCCGGCGGCCACGAAGGCGCCGCCGATGACGGCGAGCGTGACGGGATCAACCGTCCCGTGACCGCCATGGGCCGCCTCGGCGCGCGACTTCGGACGCGTCGCCCCCGTCGAACCGTCAGACATTCTGGGCCTCCGTGCAATCGATGATGACGTTGCCGTAGCGATCCACTTCCGCCCTCAGGTCCGGCGGCAACACTGTCGTCGCGGTCTGGTGGTCGATGATCGCCGGGCCTGTGACGACGTTGCCCGCGAGCAGCTTGGACCCGTCGTAGAAGGCCGTGTCGAGCCGCTCCGCGACTCCGTCGACCTCGAACGCCACGGGAGCGCGCTCGATGACCGCGTCGTCGGGGGGCGTCTCGCCGCCGGCCTCGATCTGGTTGAGCTCCAGGTCGGGCATCAGCCCGATCCCGTACACCCGCAGGTGGACGATCTGGACCGGCTTCTCGCTGCCGAAGCGCCAGAAGTACTCCCGCTCGTGGGCGTCGTGGAAGGACTCCTCGAGCTGCTTCAGCGCCGCCTCGTCGAACTCGCCCGACGGGGCCGGGACGAGCAGCTCGTAGGCCTGGCCCACGTAGCGGCAGTCCGCGTGGCGCTGCAGGACCATCTCGCTCTCGTCGACGCCGGCCTGCGCCAGCGACTCGCGCGCCTTCTGCTCCAGCTCGGCGAACGCCGCCTGGAGGTCCGCCGGGTCGGCGGACGGCACGTCGACCATGACGGTGCGCGAGTACTCGTACTTGAGGTCCGCGGCGAGCAGGCCGAGCGCCGAGGTCACTCCCGGGTGGCTCGGCACGATCACCGACGGGATCGACAGCTCGCGAGCGATCTCCGCGGCCCACAGCGGGCCGGCCCCACCGAACGCGACGAGACTGAAGTCGCGCGGGTCGAAGCCCTTGCGGACGCTGTTGAGCTCGATCGCCCGCACCATGTTGTGCGTGAGGATCTTGAGCGCCGCCATCGCGGCGTCGTCCCGATCGCGGTCGCCGACGCGGCCGACGATGTGCTCGTCGAAGGCCTTCTCCGCGGCCTCCACGTCGATCGACATCCGCCCGTCGAGCAGGCCCTTGGGACGGAGCCGGCCGAGCACGACCTGAGCGTCGGTCGCGGTTGCCTCGACCCCGCCCTTGCCGTAGCTGGCCGGGCCCGGGATCGCGCCCGCGCTGCTCGGACCGACCTGGAGCAGCCCGCCCGAGTCGACGCGGGCGATCGAGCCGCCCCCGGCGCCGATCGCGTCCATGTCGACCATCGGCAGCATCACGTCGTAGCCGCCGATCGCCGTGTCGTAGAGCCTGCGCATCCGCAGCTCCCCGCCGGGCGCGACCCCGATGTCGGCGGACGTGCCGCCGACGTCGAGGGTGATCACGTTCGGATGACCCGTCTGGCGGCCGATCCAGATCCCGCCGATGATGCCGGCGACCGGACCCGACATCAGCAGCGAGACCGGCTTGGCACTGGCGTCGGGAACGCTGACGACACCGCCGCTGGAGGTCATCAGGCCGATGTCCATGTCAGGCGCGTCCTCGGCCAGCGCGTCGCGCAGGTTGTCGAGGTAGCGGCCGGTCTTCGGACCGATGTACGCGTTGAGGCAGGCCGTCGAGAACCGCTCGTACTCGCGGTGCAGCGGCACGACCTCGTGGCTCACCGAGAGGTACGCCTCGGGGAACTCCTCGCGGACGATCTCGGCCGCGCGCTTCTCGTGGTCGGCGTTGAGGAAGGCGAACAGGAAGCCGACGGTGATCGCGTCGACCCCGTCCGCCTTCAGCTCGCGGACGGTCTGGCGGACCTTCTCCTCGTCGAGCGGCACCAGGACGTCGCCGCTCGGCGCGTCGATCTTCTCCGGGACCACGCGCCGGTTGGCGCGCGACGCCAGCGAGGGCTCCCGCCAGGGCAGGTCCTGCTGGATCGAGAACGTGAACGGGCGGCGGTGACGCCCGATGTAGAGCACGTCCCGGTAGCCCTCGGTGGTGATGAAGCCCACCTCGCTGCCGTTCTTCTCGAGCACGATGTTCGTGCCGACGGTCGTGCCGTGGAGCAGCTGGTCGATGTCGGAGACCTCGACCTCGTGCATCTCGCAGATCTCGCGCAGGCCCGCCAGCAGCGCCTCCGCCGGGTTCGCCGGCGATGAGGGCAGCTTGTGGACCTCGATCCGCTTCTGCTCCGCGTTCCAGTAGACGAGGTCGGTGAACGTGCCGCCGACGTCTGCTCCTACGCGATTCACTGTCCCACCTCGGGCATGCTCCACTGGCGCCGGTACGCGTCCTCGTAGGCGGTCGACTTGCCGCCCTTGGTGATCACGTCCCAGAGCTCGTCCTGGTCCTCGAGCGCGCTCGCGGGGATGTCCTTGAGGTTCTCGTAGGTGAACAGCTTCTGCGGGATGTTCTGGTCGGACGGCTCCGCGCCGGCGGCCAGCCGCAGGCCCTGGTCGTAGAACGCCCAGCCGAGGCCCTTGTTGTTCTGGCCGACGCTGCCGAGCTGGACGTCGCCCGCCTTGATCCAGCGCAGGTTCGGGTCGAGCGCGCCGTTCTCGGAGACGATGTGGATGTCGTCCTGCTTGCCGAGCTGGCGGATGGCCGGCGCGATGAAGTTGCCGATCACGTCGATCGACGGCGCGAACCAGTTCAGCTCGGGGTTGCGGCTGATCAACGTCTTGGTGAGGCTCGGGATCTCGGTGTTCAGCGTCGCGACGCGGGCGTCGGACTCGTCGACCTTGGCGTCCGGGCAGAACTGTCCGAGCGCGTCCTTGAAGCCCGCGGCGACGTTCTTGGTCGAGCGGTACTCCGAGACCGTGATGACGTGGGCGTTGACGTCGCACTTGTCGCGGACGGCGGCGTAGGCGGCCATCACCTCGCCGGCCTCGGTGTAGCTGTAGGTCGCGTTGGCGTTGGTGCCGGGATCGAGCGGGTCGTCGGGATCGCCGTTGTTGGCGCTGACGACCGGGATGCCGGCGTCCTGGGCCTTCTTGAGCGGTCCGGCGAACGCCTTCGGGTCGAGCGAGAACAGCACGATCGCGCCGGCCTTCTGCTGGATCGCCTGCTCGATGCCGCGCTGCATCTCGGAGATGTCGTTCTGGCCGTCGAAGACCACGCCCTCGATGCCGGCCGTCTTGCCGGCGTCCTTGAACGCCTCGACGACGACCTGCACGAACGGGATGCCGAGCGTCGGCGAGATCAGGTGGATCGGGTTGGTCTGACCGCGCAGCGCGGCGGCGTCGATCGGCTCGCCGCCCGGGTCGAACACCGCCGGTCCGGAGAAGTCGTCGACCATCTGCTGGGCCGCCTCGATGCCGCTGCCGGCGCTGGCGCCGTCGGCGGAACCCTGGCTGTCGCCGGACGAGCTGTCGTCATCGCCGCAGGCCGCGACGAACAGCGTCATCGCAACCGCGGCGAGCGCGGCGAAGCTCCTGAAAGTGGTGGGGCGTGCGAGCAAGCTCACTCTGTGACTCTCCTTGTGAGGACCGGCGTTATACCGAACGAGCGGTATAATCACTCCCCGGCACCGGCTTGTCAAGCAGGCCAACTGGCGGAGGCCTCAGACCCCTCCGTTTCCGCTCTGGAAGCGGAGATCCGGGGGATCGCGAGCGCGCAGCCGGTCGCGACGAGGCCGGCGCCGGCCATCGCGAGGAAGGCGACGACGTAGGCGCTCTCGGCCGGAGTCGTCGTGCCCTGCACCGTCGCGGCGGTCAGCAGCGTCGCGACCACCGCCGCCGAGAAGGCGCCCCCGACGGCCCGGGCGACGGTGTTGAGGCCGGTGGCGATCCCGACGTCGCCCGGGTCGACCCCGTCGACGACCAGATTCGCCAGCGACGTCCAGGCGAACGAGATCCCGCCGCCGATCAGCACGCCCGCGAAGACGACGTCGCCGACGGTGTCGTGAGCGGCCGCGAGCGAGCCGAACGCCGCGGCGACGAGCAGCGTCCCGAGGGCCAGCACCGCGCGCGCGCCGTAGCGATTCGCGAGGGCTCCGGCGACCGGTCCGCAGACCAGCATCGCCACCGCGCTCGGCAGCATCACCAGACCGGCCTCGAACATCGAGAGGCCCAGGCCGTGACCGCCGTCGACGGCGACGTGGGCGTAGTGCGGGATCAGGATGAACGACCCGAACATCGCGACGCCGACGAAGAAGCTCGCCCCGTTGGTCGCGAGCATCGACCGCTCCCCCAGCATCCGCATGTCGACCAGCGGCTCGCGGACGCGCCCCTCGAGCGCGGCGAAGGCCACCAGCGTCGCGGCGCCGGCGAGCATCAGCCCGACCGTCGAGGCGGCGCCCCAGCCCCAGCTGCTCGCCTTCGAGATCGCCAGCAGCACGGCGGCCAGCCCGAGCGACAGCACCGCGGCTCCGCCCCAGTCCAGCACGGCCCGCCCGCGCCGCGGCTCGCTCGGCACCACCCACCAGACCGCGGCCGCCGCCGGCAGGGCGATCAGCCCGACGAGGAAGAGCCACGGCAGCTCGCCGTGGTCGAGGATCGCCCCCGCGAGCGGCAGCCCCATGCCGCCGCCGATGCCGAAGGTCGCCGACAGCAGCCCGATCGCGACCGCCTTGCGCTCCGCGGGGAAGGTGTCGTTGACGATCCCGAAGGCGAGCGGGAAGACGCCCCCGGCGACCCCCTGGACCACCCTCCCGGCGATCAGCACCCCGATCGAGCCGGCGAGCGCGCAGACCGCCGAGCCGAGCCCGAAGACGACGAGCACGGCGGTCAGCACCCGCCGCCGGCCGTAGAGATCGCCGAGCTTGCCGACCAGGGGCGTGCAGACGGCCGCGGACACCAGGTAGCCCGACAGCGCCCACGCCGCCGACGGGGTCGTGGTGTCGAACGCCGCGGCGATCGCCGGCAGGGCCGGCGCGACCATCGTGTGCAGCAGGGAGAAGGCGAACGCCCCGATCAGCAGGGCGAGCAGCACAACAGCCGGGGAGCGGCCCTCGGGGGCGCTCGCGAACTGGGGGGCGGTTTGGGCGCGGCTGGCCATGCCGTAAGGCGCCGCCGACCCGCGTGGCGAATGTAACAGACCCCCCCCTAGCCGATCCCCTTCGCGGCCAGCCAGTCGTCGACCGCGCGCGCCGCTGCGTCCTATCCTGGGCGGGAGGAGCCGACGATCGACGAGCCGCTGCCCGACGGCCTTCTCCCCGACGTCGCGCTGCCCGAGGAGCGCCGCCTCGCCCGCCGCCGGCTCGGGTTCGAGGACGCCACCAGCTCCACCACGTCGACCCCAGCCAAGACGGAGGAAAGTTGAACAGCCAGCCCCAGTCAGACGAGCCGCGCATCGCGCCGGGAACCCGCAAGCAGGTCGGCCTGGTCAACACCGCGATCCTCGCGGTCCTCACCCGGGCCAGCGGCGGCAAGTCGCCGCTGAACGTGATGACGACGATCGCTCGCCACCGCCGGATGTTCCGCGGCTGGCTCCGCTTCGCGAGCACGCTGATGCCGCGCGGCACGCTGGAGCGCGCCGACACCGAGCTGGTCATCCTGCGCGTCGCGCACGTCTGCGGCTCGGAGTACGAGTGGAGCCACCACGCGCTGATCGCGGAGGCGGTCGGCCTGTCTTCCGAGGACGTCGAGAGCATCCGCCGCGACGGCGCGGCGTCAGACCGCTGGGAGCCGCGTCAGGCAGCCCTGCTGCGCACGGTCGACCAGCTCCACGCCGACCAGCGGATCTCCGACGAGCTGTGGGCCGAGCTGAGCTCGTTCTTCGACGAGCAGGAGCTGATCGAGGTCTGCATGCTGATCGGCCACTACCACATGCTCGCGATGACGCTGAACGGCCTGCGGGTCTCCAACGACGCGGGTCGCAGCGCACCGAAGCTGCCCGCGCCCCGCAGGCGCGGCAGGTCTAAGCAGGGGTGACGCTGCCGCGTCGGGACCTGCGCGATCTCGGGCGCGGCACTACGCAGCCGCGAACCGCTTCGCCGACCGCTCGCGGTGCTTGGCGGCCTCGACCTCGCGGTCCTTCGGCGGCGCGCTGGTCACCAGCCCGTCGAGCAGCGTCCGGGTCGCCGCGGCGACCTCCGCGACCGCGCGGTCGAAGGCCTCCTGATTCGCCTTCGACGGCTTCGTCGACCCGCTGATCTTGCGCACGTACTGCAACGCCGCCTCATGGACCTCGTCCGCGTTCGCCGGCGGCTCGAAGTTATGCAGTGTTCGGATGTTTCTACACATGCGGACGAGCCTAGCGCCGCTATGCCATCACTCGACCAGCCGCACCTCGAACGCCGAGCCGGTGAGGTCGCCGGCTCCGTTGAGGAGGCCGAGGATCTTGGCGACGTATGCCTGGGTCTCGGGGTAGTCGGGGATGCAGCCGCAGCGCCTGCGACGGGGGCGGGGCCGGCGTTGTAGGCGGCGAGCGCGAGCGGGACGGAGCCGAACTGGCGCAGCAGGTCGTGCATCAGGTGGGCCTGGGCGTCGATCGCGGCCCCGGGATCGAAGGGGTTGGAGAGGCCGTAGGACGCGGCCGTGCCGGGCATGAACTGAGCGATGCCCTGGGCGCCGGCCGGCGAGCGGGCGAACGGGTTGAAGTTCGACTCGGCGTAGAGCTGGGCGGACAGGACGGCGGCGCCGACGTTCCAGCGCTGGGACGCGCGCGCGATGATCGCCGGCGAACCGGCGCGGGACGAAGGCCGGGACGCGCCGAGCGGCCGTCGCGGATCGCCGCGCCGTAGCCGAGCGAGGCGCGAGCCGGCGTTGCCGGTGAAGCCGTAGTGCCAGGGCTCCCACGAGTACCGCTGGAGGAAGCCGAAGCGCCGGGCGTTCGCCGCCAGCCAGCCGTACGCGGCGTTCGGGCCGAGGTCGAGCTCGGTGCCGAGCCGGTGCAGCGACTTGCCGGGCGGCGCGACCCACTTCGGGATCCGGATGCGCCGCGAACAGCCGCGCCTGCTCGGCGTCGGTGCGGAAGCCGCTGACGACGATCAGCGCGACCCCGTCGGCGCGCGCGGCGGCGGCCATGCGGTCGAAGGCCAGCGCCACGTCCGGCCGCATCGGCTTCCCCTGACGATACGCGAGCGGCCCCGAGTAGCCGCCGCCGGTCGCCATCTCCGGCATCCCGCCGCCGACGCCCAGCACCGCCAGCTCGGCGGTCGCGCGCGCCTCGACCTCGACCGCGCGCTCGCGACGGTGCCCACCCTCGACCCGAACCCCCACCTCGCCCCGCGCCCGCACCCGCACGCGGGTCGGGGCGTAGCCGCCGCCGGGAAACGTCACGTCGGCCAGCCCGAGCCGCACGTCGTTGCGCGCGGCGGCGCGAACCGCGGTCGACCGGGCGCGCAGCAGGTACTGGACGGTGGTCATGTGGCGTGGGTTGGGCAGGCCGTTCGGCAGCACCGCCGGCTCGAACAGCCGGAAGTAGTCGTCGCTCATCCGGTGGGCGGCCGAGACCGCCGCCAGGTCCGCCGCCCGCTGGTGGCGCGACTTGCCGCCGAGCGCCTGCCCCAGCGCCACCAGCACCAGCGTCCCCACCAGCACCGCCCCGATCACCCCGAGCAGCAACAGCAACGCCTGCCCACGCTCGTCTCGCGCTCGGCGGCACGCCGCCCGCGGCCCACGGCACCCAGCCCTCACGGCCTCACCGCCAAGGCGTCGGCCAGCTCCGCCACCGCCCGCCCCAGCTCGCCACGCGCCTCTCGACCCGCGAGCGCGAGCTGGGCGCCCATCCGCGAATCCGGCAGCCGCAGCGCGCAGCGCCCCTCCCAGCGCACGTCGCCGTCGCGATCGCGGTTCAGCGCCACGACCGGCTCAGGACCGACGCGCCGCAGCGACTCGGCGAGCACCGCCGCCAGCGACGGCTCGCAGGCCGGATCGGCGACCAGCACGACCGCGTCGCAGAGCGACGCCGCGACCGCCGTCCGCGTCGGGTCGGCCGACGTCGAGCACCAGCGGCGCCAGCCCGCGTGCGGCGTCGGCAAGCCGCGCCTGGTCGGGCCCGGCCGTCAGGCACAGCCGCCCGACGGCACGCGTCTGCGCACGGCAGCGCCCGCTGGACCGCCCGTCCGAGCCGCCCGGCCGTGGGCGTGCCGAGCGGGACGCCACCGCCTGCCACCGCGTCGGCGCTCACGATCGCCACACCGTCGCGGTCGCGCAGCGCCAGCTCGACACCCAGTGCCCGAGCAACCATCGTCGTCCCGCAGCGCGGCCCGAGCCCGGCGACCGCGACGACCGGATGCGCCGCCCCGGCGAAACCGTGGTCGGCATGCGCGACGACGGGCCCCGCCAGCTCAACCGGCTCGACGAGGAAGCCGGCGACCGCCGCGAGCAGGCCGCGACGGCCCGCCCGCCGCCCGCCGGTCCCGCTGGCCTCGCCCGCCACCCCAGCCTCCGCGCGTCCCAACCCACCCCCGTCACGGCAGCTCCACCGTCGCCTCGGCGGTGACCTCGAGCTTGCGCGCCACCAGCGCCAGCGGCGACGGCGGGCGCAGCCGCACGCGCACGGTCCCGCCGTCGACCTCGACCCGCGCCCGGGCGCGCGACCAGCCCGGCAACGCCCGCTCGACGGCGTCGCGCGCGTCGCGGTCGCCGGCGAGCGCCAGTGCCCCGGCCTCGGCGGCGCCGCCCGCGAGCACCGCCGAGTAGCCGGTCGCCAGCAGCTGCAGCAGCACCAGCCCCACGATCAGCAGCGCCGGCAGCGCCGCCGACGACCTCGACCAGCGCCTGGCCGCGCTCGTCGACCAGCGGCCCCCCGTTCACGACCCCTCCCCCAGCGACGCCGTCGCGCCGACCGCGACCGGCAGCCGCCAGCGGTGCAGCAGCAGCGGCAGCTCGACGCGACACCGCCACCCGGCCGCCGCGGCGCTCGACCTCCAGCCCGTGCTCCAACCCGTCCGGCAGCACCGAGCGGACCGCCCCGCGCACGTCGCCGTCGACCACCTCCGCCCGCGCCCCGGCCCGCGCCGCGTGCGCCGCCAGCCACGCCGTGTGACCGGCGAGCGCGCACTGCCAGACCAGCGCGCCCAGCAGCAGCACGAACGGCACCGCCGCGACCAGCTCGACGCTCGCCTGCCCGGTCTCGGATCGCCGCAACCGGCGCATGAAGTCCATGCGCTCCACCGTCTCGACGGCCGAGCGACAGGACAACGCGCCCGTGTTACAGGCGCGTCACAGGCGAGTCACAGACCTGTGTGTGAGTACCGCGGCTACGAGATCGCGCGGTACCGGGTCCAGACCCAGTACATGCCGTACGCGCACGCGCCCAGCAGCGCCAGCCAGATCACGGCCCCACCGCCGCCCACCTCGAACATCCGACTCGTCGCGCAGAACGTCAGGAACGCGAGCCCGATCGAGCCGTACAGGACGGCGCGATCGCGGTCGGGCAGGCCATCCAGCTCGAAGCGGAACTGGCGGAACAGCCGGTAGCCGACCAGCGCGATCGCGGTGAAGAAGGCGATCGTCAGCGCCGTCAGCAGGAAGTCGAGCGCGTTGTCGCCGCCCGGCAGGCCGGTCAGGACCAGCGCGACCAGCGCGACCACTGCGAACTTCCAGGCGACGCTCACGGCACCGATCCTAGCCCGGCGACTGGATCGCCCCGCCGGCCGTCAGCGCCAGCACGAGCACCCCGAGCGCGACCCGGTAGCCGACGAAGATCCCGACCGAGTGGGTCGTCAGGTAACGCAGCAACCAGGCGATCGCCGCGTAGCCGACGAAGAACGCGATCACGGTCGCCAGCAGGATGTAGCCGAGCGGCTCGCCCCGCCCCTCCTCGCCCGACAGCACGCCGGCCAGCTGGAACAGCCCGCTCAGCACCACCGCGGGCACCGCGAGCAGGAACGAGAAGCGCGCCGCCGCCGCGCGCTCGAGCCCGAGCAGCAGGCCGGCGCTCATCGTCGCGCCCGAGCGCGAGACCCCCGGGATCAGCGCCAGCGACTGCGCCAGGCCGATCAGGATCCCGTCGCGGGTCGAGATCCGCCCCAGCTCGCGCTCGTGGGTGCCGACGCGGTCGGCGTAGCCGAGGATCAAGCCGAAGACGATCAGCACCGTGCCGACCAGGTAGAGGTTGCGCGCGCCGTTCTCGATCTGGTCCTCGAACGCCAGGCCGAGGATGCCGATCGGGATCGTCGCGACGATCAGGTACCAGCCCATCCGCGCGTAGGCCGTCGAGCGCAGAACCGGCTTGTAGAGCGACTGGAACCAGATCGTGGCGATCGACCAGATGTCCCTGCGGAAGTAGATGAGCACCGCCGCCTCGGTGCCGAGCTGGGTGACGGCCGTGAACGCCGCGCCGGGGTCCTCCCAGCCCAGCATCGCGGGCACGATCAGCTGGTGGGCGCTCGAGGAGATCGGCAGGAACTCCGTCAGGCCCTGGAGCACCCCCAACACGATGGCCTCGATCAGCGACACGGCCGCAGAACCCTAGTGGGCAGCGCTCCCGTCCTCCCACCCGGTAGACTGCCGCGCCGAATGAAGGCTCGAATCACCCTCCTCGCAAGCGCCGCCCTCACCGCCTGGCTGCTCGTCGCCGTTCCGGCCGTCGCCAGCGACAACGGCGAGGGCCTCGTCGGCGAGACCACCGACAAGATCATCACGTTCTTCTCGCTCGGCGTCGTCGTCTTCTTCGCGCTGCTCGTCACCCTGCTCTCCTGGCTTCAGTCGACGCTCGACAAGCGCAAGGAGCAGCGCAAGGGTGCCAAGGTCAAAGACGTCGTCGGCTGGTAGATCCGGCGCGACGAGCCTGCCGCGATGGGGCTCGACGCTGACCAGGTGACCTACGAGCGGCGCGGGTCCGCGGCGGTCGTGACGATCGACCGCCGGGAGCGCCGCAATGCCGTCGACGGGCCGACGGCCGACCTGCTCTACGCGGCCTACCGCCGCTTCGAGGCTGACGACGAGGCGCGCGCGATGGTCCTCACCGGCGCGGGCGACGAGGCATTCTGCGCCGGCGCCGACCTCAAGGCGCTCGAGACCTTCGGCCCGCGGCTCGACTCGCCCGACGGCCCGCTCGGCTTCACCCGCCTGACGCCGTCGAAGCCGGCGATCGCCGCGATCTCCGGCTGGTGCCTGGCCGGCGGGCTCGAGCTGGCGCTCTGGTGCGACCTGCGGATCGCCGCGCCCGGCTCGCGCTTCGGCTTCACCGAGCGCCGCTTCGGCGTGCCGCTGATCGACGGCGGCACCCAGCGACTGCCGCGGATCGTCGGCCTCGGCCGCGCGCTCGACATCACCCTCACCGGTCGCGTCTTCGACGCCGACGAGGCGCTCGCGATCGGCATGCTGACCGAGGTCGTTCCCACCGGCCGCCCGCTCGACCGCGCGCTCGAGATCGCCGACGCCCTCGCCGCCTTCCCCCAGCAGACGATGCTCGCCGACCGCCGCGCCGCCATCGAGGGCCTCGGCCTCCCGCTCGAGCACGGCCTCGCCCTCGAGGCCGAGTCCGGCCGCGCCACCTACGCCGACGCCCTCGCCGGAGCCGCCCGCTTCACAGCCGGCGAAGGCCGCGGCGCCTCCGGCGCCGGCGCCTGAACGCCGCTACCTACGTTCCCAGCGAAAGCCGCGGATCGAGAGGGCGATGCCGGCGGCTCCCCAGAGGGTGAGGACGGCGAGGGCGCCGAGCTGGTCGCTGAGGCCGTTGCCGGTGACGATGGCGTCGGAGAAGCCGTCGATGACGTGCTTGAGCGGCAGGATCTCGGCGACGGCGGCGAGGCCGGCGGGCAGCGAGTCGCTGGAGTAGAAGACGCCGGAGATCATGATCGCCGGCAGGAAGAGCGCGTTGACGTAGGCGGAGGCCGAGTCGAAGTTGGGGATCGCGTGCGAGAGGGCGATCCCGAGCGAGCCGAAGGTGACGACGCCGACGGCGGTGAAGACCGCCAGCTCGAACCAGTCCTTCGGCCAGGCGACGTCGTAGAGGAAGTGGCCGACGACGATCACCAGGCCCACCTGCACGAACGCGTTGGCGACCGCGTTGCCGAGGAATCCGGCGAAGTAGGAGGCGGTCGGCATCGGCGTGCCGCGCATCCGCTTGAGGATCCCCTGCTCGCGCAGGAAGGTGAGGTTGTAGGCCATCGCGTTGAAGGTGGTGGCCATCACGCTCATGCCGGCGACGCCGGGGATCAGCACGTCGAGCTCGTCGGGGTCGTCGGCGAACACCGAGGCGACGAGCAGCAGCAGCGTCAGCGGCAGGATGAAGCTGAAGAACGCGGCGCTCGGGTTGCGCCAGAACAGCTTGCGCTCGATCCGGAACTGCTGCCAGGCGAGGGCGACGCTGCTCATCCGCTTCCGTTCTCGGACGGCGCCGGCAGCTCGTCGGCGGCCTCCGCGGTCAGCTCGAGGTAGACGTCCTCGAGCGTCGGGCGCGCGACCTCGAGCCCCTCGAGCCGCTCGCCGCGGCCGAGCGCGTCGCCGGTCAGGCGGTGCAGCAGGTCGGTCGGGTCCTCGGTCTGGTGCTCGACGCGGCGGCCGCTGGAGAGGTAGGAGACGCGGTAGCCGCCAGACTCCGGCGTCAGGTCCGACGGCGGGCCCTCGGCGACGACGACGCCGTCCTTGACGATCGCGACGCGGTCGGCCAGAACCTGCGCCTCGTCGAGGTAGTGGGTGGTCAGCAGCACCGTCTTGTCCAGCTCGCGCAGCCGCCGCACGACGTCCCACGCCTCGCGCCGCGCGGCCGGGTCGAAGCCGGTCGTCGGCTCGTCGAGGAAGATCAGCTCGGGGTCGCCGACCAGCGCCAGGGCCAGGTCGAGCCGCCGCTGCTGGCCACCGGAGAGCTTGCCGGCGCGCACGTCCGCGCGGTCCTCGAGCCCGACCAGCGCAATTGCCTCGCGGGGATCGAGCGGCTTCGGGTAGGTCTTCGCCATGTGGCCGACCGCCTCGCGGACGGTCAGGCGCGGGTAGAAGCCGCAGCTCTGGAGGACGATCCCGACGCGCTGGCGCAGCTCGCGCTCGCGCAGCTCGGGGTCGTGGCCGAGCACGCTGACGTCGCCTCCGGAGCGGCGGCGGTAGCCCTCGAGGATCTCGACGGTCGTCGTCTTGCCGGCGCCGTTGGGCCCCAGCAGGCCGAACACCTCGCCACGCGCCACCTCGAAGGAGAGGCCGCGGACGGCCTCGACGTCGCCGTAGCTCTTGCGGAGGTCGGAGACCTCGATCGCCGGTGCGGTCACGGCCGGGGACTTTAAAGGAGCCGGAGCGTCCCGCCGTTTCGCCGCAGCCAGCGCTCCTCGTCGCGGTAGCCGGGCCGGCGCGCCGCGAGCAGCGCCCAGAATCGCGGCGAGTGGTCGTGGACCTCGAGGTGGGCGACCTCGTGCTCGACGACGTAGTCGAGGATCTCGGGTGGGGCGAGCAGCAGCCGCCAGTTGAAGCTCATCGCGCCGCGCGCGGAACAGCTGGCCCAGCGGGTGCGCTGACCGCGGATCTGGAGGCTGGCGTAGCTCTGCCCGGCGCGGGCCACGGCGGCGTCGAGGCGCGCGGTCACCTCGCGCCGCGCCTGGGCGCGATACCAGCGCTCGAGCGCCGCCGCGACCGTCTCCTCCCCGTCGCCGGCGACGGCGACCGTGAGGACGTCGCCGCGGCGGCCGACGTGGTCGCGCCGCCGCCCCGGCTCGACGCGCACGCGCAGCGCCAGCCGCTCGCCGAGGTACGGCACCTCGCCGCCGTCGGCGAGCAGCGGTCGCGGCCGCTCGGCCTCGGCGGCGCGCATCCGCAGCAGCGTGCGGTCGATCCAGGCGCGCTTGGACTCCACGAACGGCTCGACCTCGGCGAGCGACAGCCGGCGCGGCACGATCACCTCCACCCCCTCGGCGGTCACCTGGATCCGCGCCCGGCGGGCACGGTCGGAGCGGCGGACGGTGTAGTCGGGATCGGGCACCGGGATCAGGCTAGGCGGAGCGCCGGTCGCGCGTTTCCGAGTTCAGAGGATCGTCGGGACGGTGCCGCCGTCGACGCTCCACGCCGCGCCGGCGACGTTCGACGCGAGCTGCGAGCAGAGGAAGGCGATCACAGCCGCGACCTCCTCCTCGGTGCCGATCCGCCCGAGCGGGATCTTGTCGCCGAGTCCGGCGATGACCTCCTCGCGGTCGACGCCCTGCTGGGCGGCCACCTGGTCGGCGAGCCCGCCCTCGTCGAACCAGAGCCCGGTGCCGACGACGCCCGGCGCGACGGCGTTGACGAGCACGCCCTGGGGCGCGAAGGCGTCGGCGTAGGTGCGCGACAGCGACAGCTGGGCGGCCTTGGTGACCGAGTAGGCCCCGTTGCGCTGCGAGGGCCGCTTGCCCGACGACGAGCAGACGTTGACGATCCGGCCCCAGCCGGCGGCGGCCATCCGCGGCGCCGCGGCGCGCATCAGCCGCATCGGCGCCATCACGTGCAGCTCCCACTGCTCCTGCCAGTCGGCGTCGCTGAGCTGGTCGAGCGCGACCATCTTCGTCATCCCGGCGTTGTTGACGAGCGCGTCGATCCGGCCGAAGCGGCGCTCGCACTCCTCGACGACGCGCTCGCCGGCGTCGGAGTCGGTGACGTCGAGCGCGAGCGTCTCAGCGCGGTCGCCGCACTGCGCCGCAGCGGCTGCGAGCGCCTGCTCCGAGCGGCCGACGAGCAGCAGGCGCGCGTCCTCGGCGGCCAGCAGACGCGCCGTGGCGAGGCCGATCCCGCGGCTGCCGCCGGTGATCGCGCACGCCCTGTCGCGGAGGCCGAGATCCATGCCGCCCAAGTCTCCCAGCCCGGCGCGGCGCTAGACGTTCGCCTGGTGCGGCAGCGGCCGGCCGGCCAGGCCGGCGAGCAGGTTGTCGACCGCCCTGTCGGTCATCTCCGCACGCGTCTCGTGCGAGGCGGAGCCGAGGTGCGGCGCGATCACGAGGTTGGGGGCGCCGAGCAGCGGGTGGTCGGCGGGCAGCGGCTCGGGGTCGGTGACGTCGAGCGCGGCGCCGGCGATCCAGCCCTCGCGCAGCGCGCGGCCGAGCGCGTCGGTGTCGACGACGGGTCCACGCGCGGTGTTGACGAGGTAGGCGTCGTCGCGCATTCGGCGCAGCGCGTCCTCGCCGATCAAGCCGCGGGTCGCGTCGGTCAGCGGACAGTGCAGCGTCACGACCGTCGACTCCTCCAGCAGCCGCTCGATCGGCACGCCGTCGGTGCGCCCGCTGTGGAGCGTGCGCGCGCCGAAGCCCTCGACACGCCGCTTGACCGCCCTGCCGATCCGGCCGAGGCCGACGATCCCGACGGTCGCGCGGTGCAGGTCGTGGCCGAGCAGCCGCGCCGGCTCCCAGGTCAGCCACTCCCCCGCGCGCACCTCGGCGTCGGCCTCCGGGATGCGGCGCATCGCGGCGAGCATCAGCGCGAGCGCGAGGTCGGCGCTGGTCTCGGTCAGCACGTCTGGCGTGTGGCCGACCGGGATGCCCCGCGCGCTCGCGGCCGCGAGGTCGATGTTGTCGGTGCCGACGGCGTAGGTCGAGATCGCGCGCAGGTTCGGCGCAGCCTCGATCAGCTCGCGGTCGATCGGGTCGTTGAGCATGCACAGCAGCCCCTCGGCCTCGGCGAGCCGCTCGCGTAGCTGCCCGCGCGTCGGCGGCAGCCGCTCGGGCCAGACATCGACCTCGTGCTCGGCGGCGAGGCGGTCGAGACCCGCGCCGGGGATCTGTCGAGTGACGAACACGCGCGCCATCGCACGAACCCTCGCACAAGCCGCCCGCGACAACCGAGCGAAGGATCGTTGGGGTGATGACCCCAACGATCCTTCGCTCGACCGCCAGCGGCCGGGATGGCCGGGGCGCGGCACGGGTAGACCAGTCCCAGTGCCCCGCGACACCGGCTTCCCCCAGACCGACGCACAGTTCGACTTCTCGCGCGCCCGCCGCCGCCGCGCGCTCGCACGGCTGGCGAACCGGCTGCGCGGCCGTCCCGGGGCGCGCGTCGCGATCCTGCCGTTCGAGGAGGTGGTCGAGGCCCTCGGCCGCCGCGGCGAGCGCCGGCTGGGGCTGAAGTCGATCCCGCTCGACTCGATCGTCGGGACCGTCGACCGCGGCCGCGAGTTCGACCGCGGCTTCCGCCCCACCTCCAGCCGCCCCCGTGGCCGCTTCGAGCGCATCGCCACCGCCAAGCGCCGCGGCGAGTCGATGCCCCCGATCCGCGTCTACCGGATCGCCAACGCCCACTTCGTCGAGGACGGCCACCACCGCGTCGCCGTCGCACGCGCCCAGGGCCAACCAGACATCGACGCCTACGTCACCGAGGTCGTCCCCGAGATCGGCCACGACCTCGACCTCCGCCGGGCGACCCCGGCGGAGCTGCGGGCGCTGCGCTAGCGGCTCTTCGTCCTCTTCGGCGCCTTGACGACGACGCGGGACGCCCGCTCGGCGAGGTCCCCGTCGCGCTCGGTGAAGGCGAGTTCAACCCTGACGCGGGTCCGCTTCGGCCTGCTTAGCAACTCCCTTCCCCTTCGAGTCAGCGAGACGCGCAAGCGATGACTCTCGTCCTTGGCCAGCCGCTTACGGCCCTTCGCCACCAGCACCCGGCCCTTCCCCTGCCGTGCGTACACGCGCAGCGCGAGGGTGCCCGCAACCGGAGCCTGGAAGGCGGCCAACCGGGCGCTTCGCGGACCGCCGCGCAGCGCTCCCGGAATCGAGTCGGCCACGGACACGAGCCGCTGGTTGGCCACCTTCGTCGAATCCGGCACGAAGCGCGGGGCAACCTCTCCCGACAACCCTACGGCCAATGGGTAGCGATTCGTAGCAGGGTCGAGCGGCCCAAACGCGAGCATGCCGACGTGTCGGTCCTCCCCCACGAGGTGGCCGATCGCCAGCGGCAGCGCCTCGGTCGGCTTGAACACCACGCCCACGGTGCATGTAGCCCCCGGCGCCAGCTCGGCCGGGCAGCCGTTGGACACGACGACGAAGTGCGGGTTGGTCACCACAGCCGGCGGCAGGGCGACCGGGCCCCCGCCGGCGTTGCGAATCCGAGCCTGGCGCGGCTCACTGACGGCGTCGAGCCGCGTCCGCGGGAAGACGATCCGCGTCGGGTCCGCCTGCAACACCACAGGCGGAGGCGGTGGGGGAAGCACCGCCTGGCCGCTCAGCAGCGCGACCGCGGGCTCTACTCCCAGGTCCTCCCCCTCGACGACGACGAGGGCCTCGAAGCTCGCGCTCTTGGACGGCGCGGTGAAGGTTGCAGTCATCTCACAGGTCGCGTCGGGCTCGAGCGTGTCCGTCGTCGCACACGATCCGCCATCGACGGAGAACGGTCTATCGGTCCTTCCCTCCTGGTACAGCAACCAGGCATCGCCGAGAACGACGGTGTCGGGGCCGACGTTGCGGATGGTCAGCGGCAGGCTCCGCTGCTCGCCCGACTTCATGCTTCCGAAACTCACCTCCTCCGGCTCGGCGACGAGCTGCGCCGATGCGGTCGATGCGGTGAGGAAGGTGGTCAGCAGCGCAAGGCAGAGCGCGCGAAGGGAACGACTGATCATCGGAGCAAGTCCTTTGTCAGGTGGCGGTTCGTGCCACGAGGACCCGCGCGGTGGAGGTGCGCAGCGAGTCGGAACCCTCCGAACTCCCCTCAAGGCCCGGCCAGGCTAGCCGACTGGCACTGCCGTACGCGCCGCTACCGTGAGACCGCTACAGCTTGCGCCGGCCCTGCGGCCGCCGCTTTTGCTTCTTCTTCGCCCGCGACTCCTTGGCCTTCGGCGCCTTCGCCTTGGGCTTGCTCATCTTGGGTCGCTTGACCATGTACTCGGATGCCTGACGAAAAACGACCGTGCTGCCGAGCGGCTCGAATTTGGCGACCACCTTGATGCGAGTCCGCTGCGGCCGGCGCAGCAGCGAAATGCCTGTCCGGTTCAACCGGAAGCGCAGCCGTCCGCTCCTCGCAGTCCCGAAGTTCAGCGCACCGCTGCCCATCCGACTCCTTTGGGATCGCTTCCAGCCATAGAGCGTGAGGCTGAGACGTCCCACGCTCTCGGCCTTGAACGGCGGAAGCGACAACTCTCGCGCTGGTCCCCCGCGCACGGCACGGGAAACCGCGTCAGCCATCTCCGCAAGCTCGATCTCAACCCTGCTGCGCTGCGGCCGAGGGCTCACAGGTGACCGTGGCAGTGTCCGCTGTCTCGGAAAGGTCGTACGCCCTGACGCTGTAGTACTGCCTCGCAGGGAGGTCACCGCGGTTCCTGATTCTCCGGTCCCCACAACGGTCAAGACTCCGGTGAGCTGCGTCGCGGAGCGCGGCCGGAACGCAACCGTCACGGAGCACCCCTCCTCGGGATAGAGCACGGCCCCCGAGCAGTCGTCGGAGCTGACCGTGAACCCCGCCGTAGCAGCGACGGACTCCACGCCCACCGGGGTGCCGCCGCCATTGGCGATCTGCACGATCCTCGGCGGACTGGTGGCGCCGACGCGCGTATACCCGAAGTCGATCTCGCCCGGCTCCGATACGAGCGACCCCGGCAGCCACGCGCCTCCATCGAGCTCGACGAAGCGAGGACCCGACGAGGGACCTCCCGGGATCGCGACCGCAGCCGAGTAATAGTCGGTCGCGTGCGGCGCAAGGAAGCGAACTGCGATCTCACATGTCTGGCGCCGAGCGAGCATGCGGTCCCTGCAGCCGTCCGCGGCGATGGAGAATGGAGCCGCGTCGCCGATCAGCTGAGCAGCTCCTGGCGCAAGCGCCCCCGAACCCGTGTTACGCACTGTGAAGGTGCTCGTGACATTCGCCCCCGGCTCAAGCACCCCGAACTCGATAAAGGGGGGCGCGACGTTGAGGGCGTCACCGAACGCGACCTTCAGCCCACCCGCGAACTCTGCCACCACCAGATCGCTCTCACCGTCCTCGTCGAAGTCTGCGAGGTCGGCCTCGCCCGCGGCACCGCTCACGTAGAAATCTCCTACCTCGATGCTGTCAAAGCCGCCGCCAGCGCGCTGCAACAGAGCTCGCGGCTTGTCCTCGGCCGCCGGGACGACTACGACATCCACGTGCCCATCGCCATCGAGGTCATCGACCGCGATTCGCGACGACGAAAGGCCGACCGAGTGCGTCACTGGCACGGCCCACGCGCCGGGGGCGGTCGCCGTGAGGACCGACAGGCCGCCCGCTCCCCCGTAGTGACCGGCGACGATGTCGAGGTCGCCGTCCGAGCCCAAGTCCGTCACCTTCATGTCGGAGAGCGTCCCCCCGACGTCATGGATCACGTACGGCTCGAATGAGGCACTCCCCTCGCGCAACAGCGTGTAGATCCTGCCGTCGGACCCCCGCACGGCCAAGTCGTCGTAGCCGTCGTCGTCAAGATCGGCCGCCACCAGATCCGACGGCGACGTGAGGATTCTTGTTTGCCCCCCCTCAGCGAAGGATCCATCGGGCTGTTGGATCAGCAGGGAGATGACCCCGAGCGAGCGTGACATCGCGACGTCCAAACCGTCGTCGCCGCCGAAGTCACCCAACGCAAGCACTGGATCGGCGTTCGATGTAACTGACGACGGAGGCGCGATCCCGCCATCGCCGTCGCCGCGCAGAAGTTGCGCAGCGCCGGTCATGCCGTCGACCGTGACCACGTCGAGGGCGCCATCGCGGTCTACGTCCGCCAGCTCCATGGACAACGGCAGGGTCGCTGCTATCGAGTGGTCGACGACATCGAACTGCCCCTCGCCGTCTCCGAGCCAGACAGTGAGCTTCTCGCCGTGCAGCGTGAGGACATCGTCGTGCCCGTCGCCGTCGAAATCGACTACGCGGGCATCGCGGGTGTAGCCGGCGGAATAGACGTCGGGATCGAAGAAGGACGTCGCGGCGACCGCGACAGCGGGGGCGGCAAACACGAACGCGCCAACAAGGAGGCAACCCACCACTGCGCGCCGATATCCGCCGATCATTTGGAGTCCCTCTCGTGGTCGCTCGCCGGTGCCATGAGGGCTTACGCGACCGAGGTGCGCAGCGAGCCGGAACCCTCCGAACTCTCCCTTTAGGCCCCGGAGAGGCTAACCCACTGGCACTGCCGTACGCGCCGTTACCCCGCGTCGGCCGCAGCGGGCTTGGGGGCGTCTGCGGTGAGTGAGGAGCCGTCGGAGGGGTCGAAGAGCTGGATGTGGGAGGCGTCGACGAAGATCTCGGCCTCGTCGCCCTTGCGGACCCGGCTCTCGGGGGCGAGGCGGGCGACGATGTCGCCGGCCTGGCCGCCGCCGGGGACCTCGCCGGCGCCGGAGTCCTCGGCCAGCTCGCGCAGCTCGTCGGACTCGATCGTCTTGTCGGAGGAGACGCTGAAGTAGGCGTAGATCTCCGAGCCCATCGACTCGATCAGGTCGATCGTCGCCTTGAAGGTGGCGCCTCGGGAGCGGGCCTCGTCGCCGAGCAGGGCGGCGTCCTCGAAGTCCTCCGGGCGGATGCCGGCGATCAGCTCGCGCGCGCCGCCCTCTCCCCCGTCCCGACACGCTCCGCAGCTCGTCGGGCAGCTTCACCTCGACCATCGGCAGCTTGACGACGTCGCCCTCGACGGTCGCCGGCAAGAAGTTCATCGCCGGCGAGCCGATGAAGCCGGCGACGAACAGGTTGACCGGCCGGTTGTAGAGCTCCCTCGGCGTGTCGACCTGCTGCAGCACGCCGGCGCGCATGACGGCGACGCGGTCGCCGAGCGTCATCGCCTCGGTCTGGTCGTGGGTGACGTAGACCGTCGTCGTGCCGAGTGCGGTTCTGGATCCGCGAGACCTCGGTGCGCATCTGCACGCGCAGCTTCGCGTCGAGGTTCGACAGCGGCTCGTCCATCAGGAACGCCGACGGGTCGCGGACGATCGCGCGGCCCATCGCGACGCGCTGGCGCTGGCCGCCGGAGAGGTTGGCCGGCTTGCGGTCGAGGTGCTCGGTGAGGTCGAGGACCTTGGCGGCCTCCTCGACCCGCTTGTCGATCTCGGCCTTGTCGACCTTCGCGCAGCTTGAGCGCGAAGCCCATGTTCTCGCGCACCGTCATGTGCGGGTAGAGCGCGTAGTTCTGGAAGACCATCGCGATGTCGCGGTCCTGCGGCGCCTTGTCGTTGACGACCTCGCCGCCGATCCGCAGCTCGCCGTCGGTGATGTCCTCGAGGCCGGCGATCATCCGCAGCGCGGTCGACTTCCCGCAGCCGGACGGGCCGACGAGGATCATGAACTCGCCGTCGGCGATCTCGAGGTCGATGTCCTTGACGGCCTCGAAGCCGTCGGGATAGCGCTTGGTGACGTCCGTCGAGGACGATCTCGGCCATGGTCGCTCCTTACCCGTAGTCGGTCGCTCTACCCCTTGACCGCGCCGGCGGTCAGGCCGGCGACGATCCGGCGCTGGAAGATCAGGACCATGATGATGATCGGGATCGTCACGACGACCGCCGCGGCGGCGATCGCGCCGGTCGGCTGCTGTGAACTGCGAGGCGCCGGTGAAGAACGCGAGCGCCGCGGGCACGGTGCGCGCGTTGTCGGTCGACGTCAGCGTGATGGCGAAGACGAAGTCGTTCCAGGCGAAGATGAAGACGAGGATCGCCGCCGTGAACACGCCCGGCGCGGCGAGCGGCAGCGATGACCTTGCGGAACGCCTGGAACGGCGTCGCGCCGTCGACCTGGGCCGCCTGCTCGAGCTCCCACGGGATCTCCCGGAAGAACGCCGACAGCGTGTAGATCGCCAGCGGCAGCGTGAACGTCATGTACGGGATGATCAGCCCGGGCCACGTGTCGTACAGGCCGAGCGTGCGCCACATGTTGAACAGCGGGCCGACGATCGAGATCGGCGGGAACATCGCGATCGCGAGCGCGCCCGAGAGGATCACCGCCTTGCCCGGGAAGTCGAGGCGCGCGATCGCGTAGGCGGCCATCGCGGCGAGCGACGACCGACGATCAGCGTCGCGATCAGCGGCGATGCCGATCGAGTTGCACCAGCGCAGCGAGTGAATGTCGTCGTCGTTGAAGATCGACGTGTAGTTGTCGAGCGTGAAGCCTGCGGGATAGAACTTGCCGTCGGTGAGCGTCGCCGGCGGCTTCAGCGACAGCGACACGATCCACACGACCGGGAATCAGCGCGTAGAGCACCACCACGAGGATCCCGATCGCCCACAGCAGCCGCTCGCGCGCCGGAGTGGATCATCGGTTCAGGCCTCCCCCCGCTGCTGTGCCGTGCTCGTGCCGAGCACCTTCACGAAGAGCGAACGCGATCAGGATCACCGCAGATGAAGATCAGCACCGAGACCGCCGAGCCGAGACCGAGGTTCAGCCGGTTGATCAGCTGGTTGTAGCCGAGGATCGACACCGTCTCGGTGTCCGTTCGCGCCGCGCGGTCTGGATGAAGACCGTGTCGAAGATCCGGAACGCGTCGAGCGTGCGGAACAGCAGCGCGACGAGGATCGCCGGCTTCATCAGCGGCAGCGTGATCCGGCAGAAGCGCTGCCAGGCGGTGGCGCCGTCGACCTTCGCCGCCTCGTGCAGCTCGTCGGGCACCAGCGCCAGGCCGGCGAGCAGCAGCAGCGCCATGAACGGCGTCGTCTTCCAGACCTCGGTCAGGATGATCACGAGCGAGCGAGCTGCCGTGCTCGTCGAACGGCGCTCAGGTGTCGGAGATCAGCGGCAGGCTCTGGACGAAGCCGCTGGTCGGCGTCGAAGGCGAAGCGCCAGGCGAACGCCGCGACGACGGTGACGATGCCGTACGGGATCAGCACCGACGTGCGCACGGCGCCGCGGCCGAAGATCGCGCGGTGCATGACGAGCGCGAGCAGCCATGCCGAGCACGAGCTCGATCGCGACCGAGACGACGGTGATGATCAGCGGTGTTGCCGACGTCGCTCCACCACAGTCGACGAGGTCAGCACGTCGCCGTAGTTCGACAGCCCGACGAACTCCTTGTCGTCGGGGAAGCGCAGGTCGAACTTCTGCAGCGACAGCCAGATCGCGTAGACGATCGGGTAGCCGGTGACGAGCAGCATCACGATCACCGCCGGGCGCGCAGAGCATGTAGGCGAGCTTGCGCTCGGCGCTTGCGCGGTCGGTCAGGCCTTGCGCCTTCGGGCCGGCCGGCCGGGCGTCGGCAGCGATCGCCTCGCCATCAGACGGCCTTCCTCGATGCCGTCGTCGAGCTAGCTCCAGCGTCGACGACGGTCGTCGGGATCGATGTCGGCCGGCGGGTGGAAGGTCGTCTGGACCGCGAGCGAGATGTCGGTGTAGGCCGGCGTCGACCGGCCGCGGCGCCGCCGTCCTCGATCGACTCGCGCAGCAGGTCGGCGAACGGGAACGCCTTCTTGAGCGCCGGCTTGTCGTAGAGCGCCGCGCTGCGTCGGCGGCAGGCCGCCCTTCTGCGGCCGCCACGAGCTGGTTCGCCGCGCTCGCGCAGGCACGCGGCGGCGTCGAAGGCGAGCGTCCTGGTGCTTCGAGTAGGCGCCGACGCCCGAGGTTGATGCCGCCGAGCGGCGGCCTGGCTCGGCTTGCCCGGCGTCGACCGCGCGGGTACCGCGCCCAGCCGATGTTGCGCTTGAAGATCGTCGGGCTGACCTCGGCCGCGCTGCGGATAGATGAACGGGTAGTTGATCTGGAAGGCGGAGCGGCCCGTCTCGAAGCCGAGCCGCGCGTCGTCCTCGGCGTTGGTCGACATGCCGGGTCGGCGCCGCGGGCGAGCGTGGCGAGCTGGCGCATGATCGCGGCGGCCGTCTTGGCCGTGTCGTCGACCGAGCCGACGTCTGCCCTGGTCGTCGACGATCGTGCCCGCCGGCCGACGCGATCAGCGCGTTGAACCAGACCGTCAGGCCCTCGTACTGGCGTGCCCTGGACCTCGATCGCCCTGCGGTGCCGATCTTCTGGACCGCGGTGTCGATCATCTCGTCCCACGTCGTCGGCGGCGGTCTGTCGACGAGGTCCTTGCGGTACCAGAGCAGCTGGGTGTTCGAGGTGAACGGCGTCGCCCACAGCCTTGCCCTTGTAGGCGGCGGTCTGCCAGCGGGCCGTCGAGCCGGCCCTCCTCGGCCTGCCGGCTTGTCGCCGCCGGCCACGGCGTGATCCAGCCGGCCTCGGCGAACTCGGCGGTCCAGATGACGTCCATGCCGATGAGGTCGATGCTCGTCGTCCTTGGCGGCGAGGCGGCGGACGAGCTGCTCGCGCTGCTGGTCGGCGTCGGTCGGCAGGCGCGACGAGTTGATCTTGTAGCGGCCGTCGGCCTGCTGCAGCTTCGGCAGCGTCGTCGAACGAGCCGCCGGCTCGTTGAAGACGACCAGTTCAGCGTCGCGGCTCCGTTGAAGACGTCACCGCAGCCGCAGCGCAGCGTCACGCGCAGCCGACGCGCGACGACGCTCGATCGCCAGCCCTCGCATCGCGCCGCACAGACCGGCTCGACGTGGCAGACGCCAGACGCGCACGAGCGATCGCCTGGCAGCTCGCGTGCGACGTGGCGCCGTGCGTCGCGCGACGATCTGCCGTCGCCGGCGCCGGCGCTGTCGCCCGCGACGTTGATCGCGACGACGTGGTCGCCGCGCGGAACGCGAGCCGCCCGCCGCTAGTCGACGAGCGCGAGCCGCCGCCGAGTCGCGGCGCAGCGCGATCAGGTCGCGGTAGAGCGACAGCAGCGAGTCGCGGGTCGTCGCGCTGGTCGGCGACGTTGCGCTCGGCGGGATCGACCAGCGGCAGCCACGGCTTGCCGGTCGTGAAGCCGCCGCGCGGCGCGGCGTCCCACTGCATCGGGTGGCGGTGCGCGGTCGCGGCCGGCGCGGTCGTAGGGCGGGTCGGCGCCCGGGGCCGTCGCGCCATGCCGATCTCGTCGCCCTGGTAGACGAACGCCGGCGCCCGGCAGCGTCAGCAGCGAGCAGCGCCGCGGCGCGCACGTTCGTCCGCGCCGACGCGGTCGGGCAGGCGCGGGAAGTCGTGGTTGGAGAGCACCCAGGCGACGGCGCCCGGCGCGCGAGCGCGCGCCGTCGATCGCCGCGCGCAGCGCCGCCGCCTCCCACGGCGCGTGGAACAGCTCGAAGGCGAACGCGGCGTCGAGCGTGCTCGAGGTAGGGCGCGAGCTGCGGCCGCCGGCAGGTAGACCTCGCCGACGAGCAGCGCGTCGCCGGCGGCCTCGCGCAGCGCCGCGAGCGCCGTCGCCGATGTCGGGCGCGTTGCGCGAGTGGACGGTGCTCGAGCGTGCGCCGTACTCCGTCGCGCAGCGGCAGCGCGAACGGCGCGCGTCGCGGGCGGGTCGTCGCGCAGCTCGGCGTCCTTGACGAGCCGGTCGATCGCGTCGAGGCGGAAGCCGTCGACGCCGCGGTCGAGCCAGAAGCGCAGCGACGTCCGCCATCGCGGCGCGCGACCTCGGGGTTGCGCCAGTCGAGGTCGGGCTGCTCGGGGTAGAACGAGTGCAGGTACCAGCGCGCCGCTCGCGCGGGTCGCGCGACCACGCCGGCCGCCGAACGTCGCGCGCCAGTTGTTCGGCGGCCCGTCGCGCCGTCGGACCAGACGTAGCGGTCGGGGTGCTCGCGGAACCACGGGTGCTCGATCGACGTGTGGCACGGGACGAGGTCCATCAGCACGCGCAGCCCGCGCTCGTGCGCCGCGGCGATCAGCGCGTCGAAGTCGCTCGAGCGTGCCGAAGACCGGGTCGATCGCCGTGTAGTCGGAGACGTCGTAGCCGAAGTCGGCCAGCGGCGACGGGTAGATCGGCGACAGCCAGAGCGCGTCGACGCCGAGCGCGCGCGAGGTGGTCGAGCCGCGTCTCGATGCCGCGCAGGTCGCCGATCGCCGTCGCCGTCGGAGTCCTGGAACGAGCGCGGGTAGATCTGGTAGATCGACGCGTTGTCCCACCAGCGCGTCACAGCGCCGCGGCTACGTCGCGGGCGGCGGACTCGCCGGAGCGGACGGCGCCGTCCATGTAGCCGGACCAGACCTCGGCGACCTCCGCGCCGGCCCAGTGCAACGGGCCGATCGGGGCGCGCAGGGCGTCGCCGTAGTCGGTCCAGGTGCCCGGCGGCATGAAGCAGCCGTAGCAGCCGCGCGAGTACTCCTCCTCGGCCCAGAGCCGCTCGACGTAGGCGTCGGGCCGGGCCGCGCGCGGACCGAAGAGGCGGGTGAAGCAGTCGATCACGAGCGCACGCCGGTGCTCGGGCGTCAGCCGCCCGGCCTCGCGCGCCCGCCGGCCCTCGAGGAAGCCGAGCAGCACGCCGGGCCGGCCGCCGGGCGGCGAGTTGTCGTACGTCAGCTTCACGGGGCCGGTGTCGCTGGTCGCCTGGCCGGAGAGGCCGTCGGCGCGCCAGAAAGGCTCGTCGTAGATCGCCATGCACTTCGCGACCGTCCCGAGCGGGGTGCGCTGGGTCAGCTGGTCGCGCTGGCCCGGCAGCGGCGGGTCGTAGACGATCCGGCCGGCGAGCGCGGGCGCGATCGCGACGATCGCGCGGCGGGCGCGGACGGCGAGGCGGTCGGGGGCGTCGCCGGCGTCCTCGCGGCCGTCCGTCCGCTCGGCGTGGACGACCACCCCGTCGGGGCCGTGCTCGATCCGCCGCACCGCCGCGCCGAGGACGAGCGCATCGTCGCCGAGCCGCTCGGCGAGCGCGATCGGCACGCGCTGCGAGCCGCCGACGAAGCGGTCCTGCTGGGCGCCGCCGGCGGTGTCGAAGAGCAGGTCGAGCGAGCCGGCCGAGTGCGTGTAGAAGAGCAGGTGGAGCAGCGAGAGGTCCTCGGGCTGGGCCGCCCAGACCGACTCGATGCCGAGCTGGAGCAGCTCGCGGCCCGCGCGCGTGGCGAGGTTGCGGCGCAGCCAGGTCTGGACGGTCTGCGCGTCCCAGGCGGCGGCCCTCGGCGCCAGCCACGGCCGGTCGAGCGGGACCTTCGTCGCCATCCGCTCCAGCCGCCGCTGCGCCTGCAGCACGTCGGCGAGCGCGGCCGGGTTGATGCGCGGGATCGTGCCGCGGTGGCGGCGCAGCCCGCCGCGCCACTCGATCACGTTCTCGCCCGTGACATGGGTCGGGAAGGTCTCGACGCCGACCTCGCGCGCGAGCGCGGCGATCCGGTCCTGCGTCGGCCCGATCCACTGGCCGCCGACCTCGACGACGTTCCCGTCGCCGATCTCCTCGTTGAGCACCCGCCCGCCGACCCGGTCGCGCGCCTCGACGACCAGCACGCTCGCCCCCGCCGCGCGCAGGTCGCGCGCGGCGGTCAGGCCCGCCAGCCCGGCCCCGACGATCGCGACGTCGACCTCATGCGTGTCCACCATCCGCCAACCGTACCTCCGCCCCGGCTCGGCCGTGATCCCACAACCCTCCATTCGTCGTTTGACGGGGTGTCCACCCCAACGATCGACGAATGGAGGGTTGTGGGGGACGGCAGGTCAGACCTGCCGGACCGCCGGCCCGGCGTCGCCGTCGGGGTTGCGGCCGTCGCGGCCGACGTAGCCGTCCTTGGCCCCCACCACGACGTAGACGGTGTCGCCGCCGCTGACGTTGCGCGTCTTGCGGTGCGTCGCCGCCGCCACCCGCGCGATGCCGCCCGGACCGAGCTTGTGCACCGTCCCGTCGCCGAACTCGATCTCGAGCTCGCCGGAGTGGACGAAGTACAGCTCCTCCTGCTCGTCGTGGAAGTGGAACGCCGACTCGATGCCGCTCGGCATCACGATCGCGTTGATGCCGAACTCCTCGACGCCGAGCGCGGGCCGGATCTTGCGGAAACCCGGCCCCTCCCCCAGATCGTCGAGATGCGCGACCGAGTAACCGTCACCCTGCTTGACCTCGCTCATGCCGCAACCCTACAACCGGGTACAAGTCACCCATGGTGAGAATCGGCTGCTCGGGCTGGAACTACGACTCTTGGCGCGGCGCGCTGTACCCGGAGAAGATGGGCAAGGCGCGCTGGCTGGGCGAGTACGGCACCCACTTCGACACCGTCGAGGTCAACTCGACCTTCTACGGGACGGCCTCGCGCAAGGCGGTCGACCGCTGGGTCGCCGCCACCCCGGAGCGGTTCTCCTTCACCGTCAAGGCAAGCCGCTACCTCACACACGTCAAGCGGCTGCGCGACCACCCGGACAAGGGCTTCGAGCTGGCCGAGGGCATCAAGCGCTTCTACGAGCCGCTGGGCCCACTCGTCACCGCCGGCAAGCTCGGACCCACCCTCTGGCAGCTGCCCGCCAACTTCAAGCGCGACGACGGGCGGCTGCGCGACCTGCTCGAGCTGGCGCCGCCCGGCCGCCACGCGCTCGAGTTCCGCGACAAGAGCTGGTTCTGCGACGACGTCTACGGCCTGCTGCGCGACCACGACGCCGCGCTCGTGCTCGCCGACGACCCCGAGCGCCCGCTGCCGACCCCGAGCCGCTCGGCGGCTGGACCTTCCTCCGCCTCCACCGCGGCTCGCGCGGCCGGCGCGGCAACTACTCGCCGGCCGAGGTCGAGGCGTGGGCCGAGCGGATCGCCGGCTGGCGCGACGCCGGCACCGACGTCTACGCCTACTTCAACAACGACTGGGAGGCCTTCGCCCCGCGCAACGCGGAGCTGCTGCGACGGCTGCTCGCCGGCGAGAGCGGCTAGCCGCCCGCGGCCTCGGCCTTCGACAGCCCGCGCAGCGCCCAGACGCCGAAGAAGACGAGCATCGCCAGCGCCGCGCCGAAGGCCAGCGCCACGTCGGCAGGCACGCCGGAGATGAAGTCGCGCGCCGCCTCGACGATCGCCGTGATCGGGTTGATCGAGGCGGCCGTCTTGACCCAGCCGGTCAGCAGGTCGAACGGCACGTAGACCGGGGCGATGAAGATGATCAGGAAGACCGGCGTCTGCATCAGCGGGCCGGCCTGCAGCGAGCGGAAGCGCAGCGCGATCCCGGCCGCCCACATCAAGGCGATCACGTTGACCAGCAGCGCCAGCGCGTACATCCCGACGAGGTCCGCGAACCCTCCGCCGACCTCCATCCCGACGGCGAACGCGATCGCCGTCAGCAGGCCGACGATGAACAGGCAGCGCCCGAGCGCGACCAGCACGTAGCCGCCGAGGATCGCGCGGCGGTTCGGCGCCGCGAGCATCATCCGCCGCCCGACCCCGCCCTCGAAGTCGCGCGCGATCGCGAACCCGGTGAAGACGCCGCCGAACGCGCTCGCCTGGATCAGCACGAAGACGAACTGGAACGTCGTGTAGTTCTCGGGGAAGTCGAAGCCCGGCACGTTGCTGACGTTCGACAGCCCGCCCGCGAACGCGATGAAGAAGAACAGCGGGAACATCACCGCGGGCACGACGAGCGCCGGGTTGCGGAAGAAGTTGTGCAGCCCGCGCCAGGCGACCCCGAGCGCGACCGACCTGCTGCGCCGGCTCACGTCCGCACCACCCGCGTGTTGCAGCGCCCGCACCGCGAGCGGCATGAAGACGAGCGAGATCGCCGCCGCGACGCCGAACGCCTCGGCGAGCGCGACCGGGTCCCAGCCGCCGTAGAAGAGGCTGCGGATGCCGGCGAACATGAAGCTGACCGGGTTGTGCTCGGCGATCCAGCGGAACCAGTCCTGGGTGATCAGGTCGGCCGGCAGCGCCATCGTCGACAGGAACAGGAAGACGAACAGCAGCGGGAACAGGCCCTGGACCGCCTCGCCGTTGCCGAAGCGGAACGCGGCGGTGATCCCGATCAGCCCGAACGCGAAGACGATCGCGATCTCCAGCAGGATCAGCACGAAGGCGCCGGGTAGGCCGGTCTCGAACGTCGCCCCGGCCGCGAGGCCGATCGCCAGGAAGACGATGCCCTGGAAGACGCCGAGCGCGATCGTCCCGGCCATCTGGCCGGACACCAGGCCGGTGCGGCTGAGCGGGGTCAGCGCGAGCCGGTCGAGGAAGCCGGTCTCGATGTCGCGCGCCAGGTCGGCGCCGAGGCCGGCGACCGCGAACAGGCCGGCCTGCATGAACGGCACGGCGATGATCCAGGTCAGGTAGTCGGGCGCCGGGAACCCGGGCAGATCGGCCGCCGAGGCCAGCCCGGCGGCGTTGATCGCGAACAGGAACAGCGGGAAGGTGATCGCCGGCACGACCTGCGCCGGCTGGCGGATCGTGCGGACCAGCGACCGCCGCGCCAGCTCGGCGATCTGCGTAAGGCTGCGAGTCCTCCAGCGGAGGAGCGCAGGCGAATCGGTCCCCTTGGCGCGGTTCATAGCTCGCGGGAGCCAGATTCGACGAGCACCGGAGCAGGGTTCTCGTCCGCGTCGCCCGACCCCTCCAGCGAGCGCCCCGTCTTGTCGAGGAAGACGTCGTCGAGCGTCGGCGCGTGCAGCTGCAGGCTGGCGACCGCGACGCTCTCCGCGTCGAGCGCGCGCACGACCCCCGCCATCGCGGCATCGCCGCCCTTCAGCCGCACCGCGACGCTGCCGTGCTCGTGGTGGACGCAGTCGCCGCCGGCCGAGAAGCGCTGCAGCACCGCCGCCGCCGCGTCGCGGCGGTCGGGGTCGGCGGGCGTCACCTCGAGGCTCGGCTCGCCGATCTCGGCCTTCAGCGCCGCGGGCGTGCCCTCGGCGACGATCTTGCCGCGGTCGATGATCCCGACGCGCGCCGCGAGCGCGTCGGCCTCCTCGAGGTACTGGGTCGTCAGGAAGACGGTGACGCCGTCCTCGCGCGAGAGCCGCTCGACCTCCTCCCAGAGCGACGCGCGGCTCTGCGGGTCGAGCCCGGTCGTCGGCTCGTCGAGGAACAGGATCCGCGGGCCGTGGACGAGCGCCAGCGCGAGGTCGAGCCGGCGCTTCATCCCGCCCGAGTAGCCGCCGACCTTGCGATCGGCCGCGTCGGATAACCCGACCCGCTCGATCAGCTCGTCGCCGCGCCGCATCCGCTCGGCCTTCGGGATGCCGTGCAGCGAGGTCTGCAGCCGCATGTGCTCGCGGCCGGTCAGGAACGGGTCGAGCGCCGCCTCCTGGAGCGCCGCGCCGATGCTCTCGCGCACCCGCGCGCCGTCGGTCGCGACCTCCCAGCCGGCGACGCGCGCCGAGCCGGACGTCGGCGGCAGCAGCGTCGTCAGCATCAGCACCGTCGTCGATTTGCCGGCGCCGTTGGGGCCGAGGAAGCCGTAGATCTCACCCGGCGCCACCTGGAGGTCGATCCCGTCGACGGCGCGCGGCCCCTTCTTGAACTGCTTGACGAGGCCCGCGACCTCGATGCTGGCGGGGTGCTGACTGGAGCTCATGCGCGGCAGGCTATCACGATGCTTGATTCCGTCAACTATCTATTCCCCCAATCTTCGATCTCGTTGACTATCGGTGCCTTCGGGGTATATCCTGGCCCCCGAGATGAGTACGCGAGCCCGGGTCGACCCCGCCACTGAGGCCTGGACCCTGGCGACCCAGCTCATGTTCGCCGAGCGCCCACCGCGCGTTCCCGCCGTCGCGTCGGAGTTCGACCTGTCGCCGATGGCGCTGAAGCTCTTCTACTCGCTCGAGCCCGGCAGCGAGCTGTCGATGAGCGTGCTCGCCGAAACGCTGTTCTGCGACGCCTCGAACGTCACCGGGATCGTCGACCGGCTCGAGGCGCGCGCGCTGATCGAGCGGCGCGAGGACCCGCGCGACCGCCGCGTCAAGCTGATCGCCCTGACCGACGCCGGCGTCGAGATGCGCGAGCGGATCCGCGGGCGGATGCACGAGCCGCCCGCCCCGATCGCCGCCCTCTCGCTCGACGACCAGCGTGCCCTGCGCGACATCCTGCGCCGCGCCGCCGCCGCCTGACCGGCGGCCGAGGCCGAGCGGGAGACGCCGGTGGAAGGGCGCTGACCTCAGGGACCCACTTCCCTCCCGGTCGCGCTCAGCTTCCACCGACTGCCCTACCCGCCCTCTTCCCCTCCCCGGGAAGTCCGAAAGGCTGGCGCCATTCCAGGCGCTGCTAGGTACTTGCACCTACACCCGATCTTGTGACATGGGTCCCCTCAAGTAGAGGGCGGGGTTGCCGATCAGAGGGGTATGGCGGGGGTTCTGGGGCCGACGAGGCCGGACAAGCTGACGATCTGGCCTCTTCCCTCCACTTGAGTAACTCGCGGTAGACGCCGCTTCCGCGGGTGGTGACGGTGGCGCTTTTGCGCGCGCAGTCGAAGCGGAGCGAAGCCCCTCTCGTCTAACCCCGACAGCGCCCCACACGGCAAACGCGCCAGAGACGGGGCGAAGTCGCAGCGGAGACGAGCACGGAAAACGCCAACGGAGGCAGGACCCGCGGCCACCGACGCCGATCCCGCAAGGCAAGCGGCAGAGCAGCACCGCCGCACAGCGCCACCGAGCGTCCAAGCAGTATTTCCGCGCCCGGCGGTACGCTCGCGATACGCCATGCCAATCGACCTCGTCGCTTCCGCGTTCGGTCCGGTCCAGCAGGAGTACCTGCTGGAGGCCCGCCAGATGCAGGCGATGTCGTTCGTGGCGCACATCCCGCTGGTCTGCTTCGGCGTCGCCTTCCCGGCGCTGGTCGTGTTCGCCGAGTGGCGCCACCACCGCACCGGCAACCCCGTCTACCGCACGCTCGCCCGCCGCTGGTCGAAGATCATGCTGGCGCTGTTCGCGGTCGGGGTGGTCAGCGGGACGATCCTCAGCTTCGAGCTCGGGCTGCTGTGGCCGGGCTTCATGGCGACCTTCGGCGACGTCTTCGGCCTCGGTTTCACGCTCGAGGGCTTCTCGTTCTTCGTCGAGGCGATCTTCATCGCGATCTACGTCTACGGCTGGGACCGCCTGTCGCCTCGCACCCACCTGCTGACGGGCATACCGGTGATCGTCTCGGGGATCACCGGGTCGTTCTTCGTGATCGCCGTCAACGCCTGGATGAACAAGCCGAGCGGCTTCCGGATGGAGAACGGCGAGGCGGTCGACGTCGACCCGTGGGCGGCGCTGTTCGGCAACTCGTACCTCGCCCACGAGATGGTCCACATGTACGTCGCGGCCTACATCGTCGCGGGCTTCGTGCTCGGCTCGGTCTACGGCTGGCAGTGGCTGAAGGGCAACCGCACGCCCTACGTGCGCACCGCGCTGACACTCGCCCTGACGGCGGCCGCGATCGCCGCCCCGGTGCAGATGATCGTCGGCGACTGGGCGGCGCGCACGGTCGCTGAGGAGCAGCCCCTCAAGCTCGCCTCGTTCGAGGATCTCGAGGAGACGACGAAGGGCGCGCCGTTCGACTTCCCACCGCCGGGATCGAGGTCCCGGACATGCTGTCGCTGCTGGCGTTCCACGACCCGAACGCGACGGTGACCGGACTGGACTCGGTGCCGCCGGACGACCGCCCGCCGGTCGGCATCGTCCGCGCCTCGTTCCTGACGATGGTGGGGATCGGCTCGGTGTTGGCGCTGCTGGCGGCGGTCTTCCTCTACGTGCGCGTGCGCAAGCGGCGACTGCCGGAGTCGCGCTGGTTCTGGCGCGCCGTGATCGCCGCCGGTCCGCTCGCGGTGGTCGCGCTGATCGCCGGCTGGGTGACGACCGAGGTCGGCCGCCAGCCGTGGGTCGTCTACGGCGTGATGCGGACCGAGGACGCGGTCACGGGCGCCGGCGGCATCCCGGTCGGCTACGCGACGCTCGCGCTGGTCTACCTGGGCGTGCTGGCGGCGGTCGTCTGGGTCCTGCGCCGGCTCGCGGCGCGGCCGCTCGAGGAGGACGCAGCGACGTCGCCGCCCGGCGCCGGAGGAGGGCCGGCCGGTGGCTGAGATCCCCGCGATCCTGATCCTCGTCGGCCTCGCCGCCTACACGGTGCTCGGCGGCGCCGACTTCGGAGCGGGGTTCTGGGAGCTGACCGCGCGCGGCGAGCGCGGCGCGAAGCTGCGCGAGCACACCCACCGCTCGATGGCGCCGGTCTGGGAGGCCAACCACGTCTGGCTGATCTTCGTCCTGGTGATGGCATGGACGTGCTACCCGGACGCGTTCGCCTCGATCGTCTCGACGCTGACGATCCCGCTGTTCGTCGCCGGCGTCGGGATCATCCTGCGGGGCGCCAGCTACGCCCTGCGCGCCGGCAGCGCGACTCCGCGCGAGGAGGGCGCGATCAGCCTGCTGTTCGCCTTCTCGTCGATCCTGACGCCGTTCGCGCTCGGCCTGGTCGTCGGCGGGATCGCCTCGGGGCGGGTGCCGGTCGGCAACGCGGCCGGCGACGAGATCACCAGCTGGCTCAACGGCACGTCGCTGCTGATCGGCACGCTGGCGGTGGCGACGGCCGCCTACATCGCCGCCGTCTACCTCGCCGCCGACGCGCGCCGGGTCGGCGACGAGCGGGTCGCCGAGGCGTTCCGCGCCCGCGCGCTCGCGGCCGGGGTCGTCGCCGGGGCGGTCGCGCTCGCCGGCCCGTTCGTGCTCGAGGCCGACGCGCCGGACATCTACGACGGGCTGACCAGCGGCGCCGGGCTGGTCGCGCTGATCGCCTCGGCGGTCGCCGGCGTCGCCGCGCTGGCGCTGGTCGTCCAGCGCCGCTACAGCCTCGCCCGCGTCGCCGCCGCGACGGCGGTGGTCGCGATCGTCGCCGGCTGGGGCCTGGCCCAGCAGCCCTACATGCTGCCGCCGAGCCTGACCGTCGAGCAGGCCGCGGCGGGCGACGCGACGATAACCGCCGTGCTGATCGGCTTCGCCGTGGGCGCGCTGATCCTAATCCCCTCGCTGGCCTACCTCTTCCGCCTGGTGCTGTCGGGACGCTTCGACCCAGCGACGGCCCCCTGGCCCGAGCCCGGCCCGTTCGGCGCCGCCGACGCGGCCGCCGCCGGCGCGCGCCCCGGCGCCGACAGCTCGCTGCGCGCCACCCTGACCGCCGGCGCCGTCACCGCCGCCGGGGCCGCCATCACGTTCGTCGCGGACGGCTCGCCGCGCGCCGTCGGCGTCGCGCTGATGCTCGGAGGCGCGGTCGCCTGCTTCGTGACGGTGGCCAGTCTGTCCGAAGACGAGCCGTCGGATTCGACTTTTCCGACACCGACTCGCGATTGACGTCCCCGTTTGCGGGGAAAGGGCCTTGACAGCGGCCCGGGACGAGCAGAACATCGTCATACAGGGGGACGCGGACAGCCACATACATATATAGGGAGGTCTCCCATGACCAGTACCACTTGGCGCGCGCTGATCCTCAGCGCCACCCTTGCGCTGAGCGGTGGAGCGCTCGTCGCCTGCGGGGATGACGACGACGGCGGCTCAGGCGACTCCGGCAGCTCCGGCGGCAGCGGGTACGATCGCGCTGCTGCTGCCGGAGACCAAGACCGCTCGCTACGAGTCGCAGGACCGGCCGCACTTCGAGAGCGAAGCTCAAGCAGCTCTGTCCGGACTGCGAGCTGATCTACTCGAACGCCGACCAGGACGCCGCCAAGCAGCAGCAGCAGGCCGAGGCGGCGATCACCAAGGGCGCCAAGGTGCTCGTGCTCGACCCGGTCGACGCGGCGTCCGCCGGCGGCGATCGTCAACGCGCGCCAAGCAGTCAGAACGTCCCGGTCATCACGCTACGACCGGCTGATCACCGAACGCCGACGTCGACTACTACATCTCGTTCGACAACGAGCAGGTCGGCAAGCTGCAGGGCCAGGCGCTCGTCGACAAGCTCAAGGCGGACGGCAACGACGACGGCACGATCGTGATGATCAACGGCGCGCCGACCGACAACAACGCGAAGCTGTTCAAGCAGGGCGCGCACAGCGTGCTCGACGGCAGCGGCCTCAAGATCGCCAAGGAGTACGACACGCCCGACTGGAGCCCCGACAAGGCCCAGCAGCGAGATGGAGCAGGCGATCACCGCGCTCGGCAAGAACGGCTTCGACGGCGTCTACGCCGCCAACGACGGCACCGCCGGCGGCGCGATCGCGGCGATGAAGTGCGGCGGGCATCGACCCGACGACGCGTCCCGATCACCGGCCAGGACGCCGAGCTCGCCGGCGATCCAGCGCATCCTCGCCGGCGAGCAGTACATGACGGTCTACAAGGCGATCAAGCCCGAGGCCGAGGCGGCCGCGCAGCTGGCCGTCGACGCTGGTCCAGCGGCGAGGACCCGCCCGACGCGGCCTGGTCAACGGCAAGACCAACAACGGCCAGAACGACGTCCCGTCGGTGCTGCTCGACGCCGGTCGCGGTGACCAAGGACAACGTCAAGGACACGGTCGTCGAGGACGGCTTCTGGACGGCGTCGCGAGATCTGCACCGGCCAGTACGCGGCGGCCTGCAAGGACGCCGGGATCCAGTAGCAGCCTGACCGACGACGGCGACGCCCGAGCATGGCACCGACGACCGCGCCCCTGCTCGAGCTGCGGGGCATCAGCAAGCGCTTCGGCGCGGTGCAGGCGCTCGACCGGCGTCGACTTCGAGGTCGACGCCGGCGAGGTCGTCGCCCTCGTCGGCGACAACGGCGCCGGCAAGTCGACGCTGATCAAGGCGATCGCCGGGCATCCACCCGGCCGACGACGGGCGAGTTCCTCTTCGACGGGCGAGCCGGTCACGATCCGCACGCCCCAGCGACGCGACGCGCGCTCGGGCATCGCGACCGTCTACCAGGACCTCGCGCTGTGCGACAACCTCGACGTCGTCGCCAACCTGTTCCTCGGCCGCGAGGAGCGCGGCGACGGCGGCCGCTCGCCGCTGCTCGACGAGGTCGCCGATGGAGCAGCGACGCCGCACGAGCTGCTCGACGACGCTGGCGGTGACGATCGCCGAGCGTCCGCACGCGAGGTCGGCGACGCTGTCCGGCGGCCAGCGCCAGTCGGTCGCGATCGCGCGCTCGCTGCTCGGCGAGCCGAAGGTCGTGCTCCTCGACGAGCCGACCGCGGCGCTCGGCGTCGCCCAGACCGCGCAGGTGCTCGCGCTCGATCAAGCGGCTGCGCGAGCGCGGGCTCGGCGTGGTCGTGATCAGCCACAACCTCGCCGACGTCTTCGAGGTCGCCGACCGCATCGTCGTGCTGCGGCTCGGGCGCAGCGGCGGCGACGTTCGACGCGCAGCGACGACGACCAGCGAGGAGGTCGTCGCGCGCGATCACCGGCGCCGATCCGGCACCGGCGAGCCGGGCCGCCGACGACGACGGAGCGGCGCCGCCAATGAGCACCGGCCGCGAGGCACGACCGCCGAGCCGGCCACGGCCGACCCCGCCGCCAGCGGCGCAGCGATCCCGACGGCCGGCCGGCGACGGGCTTCCTGCGGCGCTTCGCGCACGGGCGACCTCGGCTCGCTGCGCGTGCTCATCGTGCTGGCCGTCATCTGGGCGATCTTCCAGATCGCCAGACGACCGCTTCCTCACGCGCGATCAACCTCACCAACCTGATGCTGCAGATCGCCGCGATCGGGCACGATCTCGGTCGGCGTCGTGCTGGTGCTGCTGCTCGGCGAGATCGACCTGTCGGTCGGCGCGGTCAGCGGCCTGTGCGCCGCGATCATGGCGGTGCTGAACGTCAAGCACGGCTGGGCGCCGTACCCGGCGATCGCCGCCGCGCATCGCGGTCGGCGCGGCGATCGGCGCTGTTCCAGGGCTTCGTGGTCACCCAGCTTCGGCGATCCCGTCGTTCGTCGTGACGCTGGCCGGGCTGCTCGCCTGGCAGGGCGCGCTGCTCGAGGTGCTCGGCGACACCGGCACGGTCAACCTCACCGACCCGGCGATCACCGACCTGGCCAGCACCTTCTTCGCCGGCGCGATCGGCTGGATCGATCGCGATCGTCGTGCGTCGCGCTCTACGCCGCCGTCGACGCTGCGCCGGCTGGCGGCGCAAGGCGCGCGGCCGGCCTCGCACGCGCCGCCGCTGAGCGTCGCTGGCGTCCGGATCGTCGCGTCGCGGCCGTGGCGATCGTCGCGGCGGTCGCGGTGCTCAACGACGACCGCGGCGTGCCGCTCGCGGTCGCTGATCCTCGTCGGCTTCGTCGTCGCTGTTCGACTTCATCACGCGCGCGCACGCGCTTCGGCCGCCACATCTTCGCGGTCGGCGGCAACGCCGAGGCGGCGCGCCGCGCCGGCATCCGCGTCGACGGCGTCCGCGATCGTCGTCTTCATGCTCGCGCTCGACGTGGCGGCGGTCGGCGGCATCCTGGCCGCCTCGCGCCTGCTCGCGGTCAACCAGTCCTCCGGCGGCAGCGACCTGCTGCTGCTCGCGATCGCCGGCCCGGTCATCGCCGGCACGAGCCTGTTCGGCGGCCGCGGCTCGGTCTGGGCGGCGCTGCTCGGCGCGCTGGTGATCGGCTCGATCTCCAACGGCATGGACCTGCTGGCGCTCGAGTCCTCGGTCAAGTTCATGGTCACCGGCGCGGTGCTGCTCGTCGCGGTGGTCATCGACGCGCTAGCCCGGCGCAGGAGACAGGCCACGGGACGGGTCTGATCGCCGTCTCCGGGGGCCCGCGGCGCTCCTCAACCACGGCGTGACCCTCCGTTCCCTGCAACTGCGCGGCGGCTCCGGCGCGTTCGCCAGTCCGGCGATCCTCCTGTCCCCGTGGGACCCCGGGACGCGCTCCTACACGCTCGACGACGTGGTCGCGCTGGGCGGGAACGGCACCGACACGACAAACAGCCCCGGCGCGGGCCTGAACGCGTCGTCGCGGAACGCCGAGACGGTGATCGACCTGACGATCCGCGACAGCGAGTTCGTGAGCGGGACGAGCGTCGATCCCACCCTGGGCGGCGTGGGCGGCGTATTCACCGGACCTGGCCTCGCCGTCGCCGCTACCGGCTCGCTGTTCGCCGGGGACCGGCGATTGGCCGAGCCGTATCGGCTTGCAGCGTGAGCGCCCGGACCCTTTCTCGGCCCGGCTAGGCCATTCCACGCGGGCGAGGCGGAACGGCTGCGACGGTCCTCGCGTCCAGCGGGCTGCAGCCGGTCGGCGGCCAGTCGGTCATGAACACGCAGGCGATCGATGACCTCGGCCGCGCGGCGCTCGGAGCGACGATCCCCGCCCAGCCGTCCTCCCACAGCCGCAGACCGACCTGCTGGTAGGCGGACCAGGTCTGGCGATACGGCGTCGGCGTCGCGAGGCCTACAGCCGCGAGACGGTCCTCGGTCGACAGGTCGGCCAGCTCGACATCGAGGCTCCAGCGATGGTGATCATGCGGGATGTGGTCCTGGGGGCTGAAGCCCTGCTCGGCCAGCGCCCGATACCACTCCGCCGTCGCGGTCTCAGCGCCATCGGCCAGATATAGGCCGCCGACAACCTCCCCACGCTGCCAGCGACCGTCCGCCGGGGGCACCGCCCTACCAAGGAGATCAGCGCCGTGCGGGACATGGCGAACCCACGCACCCTCGACCTTCCGGCCTTCGACCTCCACGCACCGGCCCGCTGGCGTCAGGAGACGCCCGGATACTCGATGCTCGAGATCACCCGCGCGACCGGCAGATAGTCGCCGCGCGCGATGAGATCTATCGGACGCTCGTCCTCCAACGCCACATTCGGCCGGATCAGCCACACCCCGATCGCCTCCGGGCGCACCACCCGCGCAAGCCGATCGGTCATCGCCGACAACTCCACCAGCCGCTCCGCACGCGCACCCGAAGGCTCGCTGCGACCAGACAGCCAACCACGCACCGTGCTCGGCTTCGCCCCCGTCGCCTCCGCGATCAACCGATCCGACAGACCGACCTGATCGTGAACGCGCTGGGCCTCTTGGAGAAGCGGACTCATCGACAGCAGCTTAGCGTACGCCCACGTAATTACGACGCGAAATCATCAGTCACGGTCGATCCACTCCTGGGCCGTCTGAGTGCGTTGGAGCGCTCTGGAGTGCGGGTTGCGGCCGGCGAGTTCGTTGGGGATCGTTGGGGTTCTGCTGGGGCTGTTGCACTCTTGTTGCCCACCGCCTCGAGCCGGGCGGGGCCGGTTCGTCGTCAGCGGACCCTTGGTGCCGCACCATCGCAGTCCGGTGCTACACTCGTGTCCATGCCGACCACCAAGCCCCGCTACACGATCACCGACACCGGCGAGATCAGCGAGCAGCTCGACGAGGCCCAGCGGCACTGGCCCGACGTTCGCGATCGCAAGGAGCTGCTGCTGCGCCTCGCCGCCGCAGGTCGGGCCGCGATCGAGCGTGAGGCAGACGAGCGCGGTCGCGCGATCGAGCAGACCGCTGGAGTGCTCACCGGCGTCTACCGACCCGACGAGCTCGAACGGCTGCGCGACGACTGGCCAGCGTGATCGTCCTCGACGCGAGCGTGCTGATCGCCCACCTCGACGGCGGCGACCGACACCACGCCAACGCGCAGAGCCTGCTCGAGACCAACAGCCAAGAGGCGCTGGGGGCCAGCACCATCACACTCGCCGAGACGCTCGTCTCCCCCGCACGCGCAGGCCGGCTCGCGGACGCCGAGACAGCCATGCAACGCCTCGGTGTTGAAGCGCTGGCACTGGGCGACAACGCGCCCGGCCGCCTGGCTCAGCTACGCACCGACACCGGCCTCAAGCTCCCCGACTGCTGCGTGCTGCTGGCAGCCCAGGACCACGACGCCCGTGTAGCCAGCTTCGACACCAGCCTCCTCAAAGCCGCGCGCAAGCTCGGACTGGACACAGCCGAGTGAGCGCCACCGAGGTACCCGAGTCGCTGATCGCGGCGAACCCTGCGCTCGGACCGTGGGCGGTGCTCGTCGGCTACCGAGGGTCGGTCGCTCACGGCACCTACGTGCCCAACACCGACCGATGCTCTGGCTGCCAGAGGATCTCTACACCCGGCGGACCCCTGCCGGCAACCTGCTGATCGACAACCGCGACACCTTCGTCGGCAGCCACGTCTACGACACCTACGTCGGCTACGCCATGTCCCAGCTCAGACAGATGGAACGCGTCGAGCACGAGGGCTACATGGGCCCGAAGCGCCGCAGCCTCGTGGGGCGCTTCGGCTACGACTGCAAGAACGCCTCCCACCTAATCCGCTTGCTGCGCCAGTGCATCGAGTTCCTCGACACCGGCGAGCTCCAGGTCCGTCGCGCGTCTGGCGGAGGAGACCCACGAGCACTCGCCTGCGATCCGTTGGGCATGTTGCCCCAGCCAACTCGCCTGGATCAGGTGCCGGGGGCGGTCGTCCGCAGCCCGGCAAGACGAGCCGCTGCAGCCTGACGCTCGTCGTAGGTCACGAACGCATCGAGCGGATGCAGGCCGACGGCGGTCGCCACGTGGATCGCGTCGAGCGCCCGCAGCGCCGGCTCGGCCAGCGCGCCGGCGCCCGCGAGCAGCGCCCGATCGAGGGTGGCCAACGCGACCGCGTCCAGTAGCTGGCCAGTCCGATCGAGCAGCAGATCGAGCGGCAGCTCGGGATCAATGGCCGCAGCGCGACGCACCGCACGCGGGACCTCCGTCAGCACCAGCTCGCTGCTGACCAGGTCAGCGCCCTCCAAATAGGCCCGCAGCGCGTCCGACTCGACCTCGTCGCGGACCAGCTTGACCAGCGCGGAGGCATCGGCGTGGAAGAGCGCCACCGCCTGGGCTCAGCGGTCGCCGCGGATGTCGTCGAGCGCTTGGCTCAATGCCCGCGGGTCGCCCTTCAGCCCCAACGGCCCGGGCAACCCCGGCCGCGCCGGGCGCGACACCCGCCCAGCGGCAATCAGCCGATCGAGGTCCGGTCCCGTGGTCGGCGCTGGGCCGAGTTCGGCCACCGGACGGTTGCGATCGGTCACCACCAGCCGCTCGCCGCGACTGACCCGCCGCAGATAGACGCTGAGGTTCTGACGCAGCTCCGCGATGCCGACGGACTCGCTCATGTACACGAAGGTAGCAGGATAGCGTTGCGGCGATTCGCCCAGGGCGGCGTCTACGACATCAAGGCGAAGAATCTGTCATGTCGCAAGGCGCGAAAGATGGCGCTCGGCTGGTATCAGTGCCCGCGGTCTTTCAGCTTCGTCTTCTCCGAGTGAAGCCCCGCGTCAGTAAGCACACCCCATCGCCGGCGCCCCCGACCCCCGGATGGGCGCAAAGACACAGGTCGCGGTGGCCGGCGACGGTAGCGCCACCGTCGCCCAGACGCCGCAGCTCGGATCCGGTGACCCCCAGGGGCTCGAGCGACGGGATCCGCCACCACCGATGAGCCGTATGCGGCGGGTCCGCCGGTGCCGAACGGGGCGGTCGTGAAGGCGACCTAGCGATCTCGGAAGCAGGCGACGTGGAAGGGGCGTGGCTCGGGCGCTCCGTCCGGTCCATAGGTGTGGATCCGGACTTGGTCGTCGCCCGGGCCGATGGTCGCGGTGACGAGGCCGGGCTCGACTGGCTCGTCGGTCGCGCTCCCGACCGTCACTGCGAAGTTCGTCTTCGCCTCGCCGCCTCGGAGGGGAACCTCCCAGCTGAGGGTGTACTCGTTCCTGCCGTCGAAGTCGCAACCGCTGATCAGGTAACCGCGACTCACGGTGCCGTCCGCGCCGATCACGCACGCGAGCCGGTTCTCGAAATCAGCCATCGTCTGCTCCCTTCGGGTTGCTGAACCGCCCCGCTCTACCCGGCTTGCCGCACCCCAAACCCAAGCGGTCACCGTTACGATTGCAACGATGTGAAGCGTCTTCTGCTCGTGCGCCATGCGCCGACCGCGGCGACGCGCGCCGCGGCCTTTCCCCGCGACGAGCCGATCGCGGCCTCCGCCGAGCTGGCGCCGCTCGCTGGGCTCGTCCGCGTGGGGCGCGACGAGGTGCTCGTCGGACCGGCGCTGCGCTGCCGGCAGACGGCTGCCGGCGCCGGGCTGCCGGCGCGGACTGACGCACGCCTGGCTGGCTGTGACTACGGCGCCTGGGCGGGGCTCACCAGCGAGGAGCTCGCCGTGGGCGACCCCGAGAGCTTCGCCGCGTGGCGCGCCGACCCGCACGCGGCGCCGCACGGCGGCGAGTCGCTGGCGGCGTTCGCGAGCCGCGTCTCCGCCTGGCTCGAGGAGCAGGCGAGCGGGTCCGGCAGGACGCTCGCGATCACCGACGCCGACTTCGTCAAGGCCGCCGTCGTGCACGCGCTGGGCGACCCGCCGGACGCATTCTGGCGTCTGGACGTGGCCACTCTGGGCGTCACCGAGCTGCATGTCGACGGTGGCCGCTGGACGGTCGTCCAGGCCAACTGTCCCGCGGTCGCGCATGCTCGTCAGACGGCGTTTTGACGCTCCCTGGAGGCGCCGCTACAGTCCCCTGATACGAGTCCCTTCGGCCGACCGGTATGGGGTCTGTCGGTCGCGGGTTTCGTACTGGCTGTCTTTTCGCCAACCATCACGGATGACCGTGAATCGGTCATTGGAGGCTCATGGACACCACTTTCGACAATGTCGCCAAACGCATCGCGGACGTGTCTCCGGCTGATAGCGACCCGCTCGATTCGCCCTATTACCTCTCCAACGATCTCTACGCGGCACTACGCAGCGTGCTGCATGACGTAGGAGGCCAGCCCGCGGTTCCGGAGCCTTACCTCGAGAAAGGTGAGGAAGACTGGGAGATGAACACGTATGTGACGTGTGAGTGCCTTGGCTGGCGAGGGCACTGGAACTCCGAGATACGCCGTCGTGCCGAGAACGACCTCGGGGCGACACAGTACTTCGGGTACCCCTACTACGTCCGCTGGGTGACCGTCGCCGCCAAGACGCTGATCAACAAGGGACTTATCACGACCGACGAACTGGGCGCAAAGATCGACGAGGTGCGCGCCCGCTTGGAGGCGCAGCGATGAGCAAGTACAACATCGGGGACCGAGTCACCGTCCGTCGGGAGACTTCGCTGTTCCACACGCGTACCCAGATGTACACGCGCGGCCACACCGGAACAGTCGTCGAGTACCGGCCCGACTGGGTCATTCCCGAGGACGAGGCCTTCGGGATCGTCGACAACGGCCGCCACGAGCAGTTCTACGTCGTTCGCTTCCAGCAGTCCGATCTGTGGCCCGACTACACGGGCTTCGAGAACGACTCGCTGGAGTCGGAGTTCTCCGAGCGCTGGCTGGAGTCGGCCGGCGGAGGGAAGGGATAGATGGCTGCACATCACGCACCGATCGAGGTATCCGAGAAGGTCAGCGAGTTCGAGGTGCTCGAGCTGGCGCTGCGCGAGCTCGCGATCGAGAAGGGGCTGTTCTCGGCCGATGACCACCGCCGCTTCAAGGAGTGGGCGGAGAGTCGCGGCCCGGCAGCGGGCTCGCGCCTGGTCGCAAAGGCCTGGCTGGACCCGGACTTCAAGAAACAGCTGCTCGAGGATGGCACCGAGGCCAGCAAGGCTGTCGGGATCGACTGGCTCGACCCAACCGGCGTCGGGACCCCGAGCGACTACACGTTCTTCTACGTCCTGGAGAACACTCCCGAGGTGCACAACGTGATCGTGTGCACTCTCTGCTCCTGCTACCCGCGGCCGATGCTCGGTATGTCGCCGGACTGGTACCGGACCCCCAGCTACCGGCGCCGAATGGTCCGTCGCCCGCGCGAGGTCCTAGCCGAGTTCGGCCTCCACCTGCCACCAGATGTCGAGCTGCGCGTCCACGACTCCAACCAGAAGTCACGGTTCATGGTCATGCCGATGCGCCCGGAGGGCACGGACGGCTGGTCGGAGGACCAGCTCGCGGAGATCGTCACCCGCGACACGATGATCGGCGTCGCTCTACCCAGGCCCGGCCAAACGACCAACGTCTCACCAGCCGTCGCATGAACCGGAAATCCACCAGCCCGGCCCCCACCGACGAGGCACTGATGACGATCCTCGGCCCGCCTGTGGGCGATGATCGCACCGAGGGGGGCCTGCCCGCAGACCGCACGCCCGACCCTTGGGAGTCGAACATCCAGGCGACCTGCGAGTGCCTCTCGTGGAGGGGTGCGCTCGACAATCTCGGTCGACGGCACGAGGAGGACCGCCTCGGCGAGACCGTCTACTCGAGCTACCCCGTCCACACCCACCCCGCCCTGGTCGTGACGCGATCGCTGATCGACCGCGAGATCTTCACGTCTGAGGAGCTCGAGAGCCGGATGGCGGCGGTGCGGAGGCGCCTGGAGGACACATGACAACCCGACGGCCCGCGCATGGGCCGCTGACCTAGGAGGTTCCACGATGGAAGGAGCCGTCAACACCGCCCCGCCACACGCTCCGCCTGCGCCCGCACGGCCGCTGCCGACGATCCCCGTCCGGGAGCTTCTCCACCTACCTCGCGTTCGGAGGCCTGCTCGCTCTGTTGCTCCTCTACTTCGTCGGGGCCGAGCAGGGCGCCACCTCGCTGCTCGACGGGTCGACCGTCCACGAGCTCGTCCACGACGCCCGCCACCTGCTCGGATTCCCCTGCCACTGACACCAGCTCGCATCCAGCCATGACAATGAGAGACCTGCTGTTGCGGGGCATGCTCGTCGGGGCGTGCGCGGCGATCGTGGCCTTCGGGGTCGCCCAGGCGCTCGGTGAGAATCCGATCGGCGAAGCGATCCAGTTCGAGTCGACGAGCGAGGCGCACACGCATGCCGGCCAGGCCGATCGTGCCGGGTCCGCGCACGAGGAGGAGGCCCCCGTCTCGCGGTCGACGCAGAGCGGAGTCGGCCTGTTCGTCGGCCTGCTGGCGTTCGGCGTCGCGATCGGGGGCCTGTTCGCCCTCGCCTACGGATCGGTGCAGGGACGGATGGGGAACCTTGGCGCACGCTCGACCGCCGCGCTGGTCGCGCTCGGCGGCTTCGTCGGCGTCTGCCTGCTGCCCGAGCTGAAGTACCCGGCCAATCCGCCGGCGGTCGGCGACCCGGACACGATCGGCGACCGCACGGCGCTCTACTTCACGATGATCGCGATCTCGCTCGTCGTCGTGATCAGCGTCCCGTTGATCGCCCGCCGGCTGGCGCCGTCCGTCGGCGGCTGGAACGCCGGTCTGCTCGGCGGCGCTGTCGGCCTGGTCTCGATCGCCCTCGCATACGCCCTGATGCCGTCCGCGGGCGGGACCCCGGCGGACTTCCCGGCTGACGTCCTCTGGGACTTCCGCATCGCCTCGATCGCGATCCAGGCCAGCGTCTGGCTGACGATCGGGGTCCTGTTCGGCCTCCTCACCCAACGACGACTGCAGGCAGCGGGCATGGCATCGGGTTGAGCGCGCGCGATCTGATGTTGATCGCCCTGTCGTTCAGCGCCGGGGCCGCAGACTCGATCAGCATCACGACCCTCGGCGCGTTCACCGGAGCGATCACCGGAGACGTCGTGCTGCTCGGAGTGTCGACCGGGCGCGGCGACCCGCACGACGCGCTACGGGCCGGGATCGCGCTCTGCGGCTTCAGCCTCGGCGTCTTCACCGCCGTTCGCCTGCTGCGGGGGCGCCGTGGGCCGGGCGACCCGCCCGATCCGGCGATGCCGTCGAAGGTGCTGGCGGGCGTCGTGCTGCTGCAGTCTGGCTTCCTCGCCCTCTGGCTCGCGACCGACACCCATCCGAGCCCTCTGTCGCGGGACGGGCTGACCATCCTGTCGGCGCTCGCGCTCGGGGCCCAGACCGCGACCTCGCTCGAGCTTCATCCGACTGCACGGCTCGCGACCACCTACATCACGGGGACGTTCACCACGCTGCTGAGCGAGCTGGCGACCGGTGGCGGCGAGCGCCCCGACCGGGTCCGCCGGGCCGTCCTGGTCGTCGCGATCGCGGCTGGCGCCGCCGCCGGCGGGCTGGTGCTGATGCACGCTCGCGCCGTCGTCGCCGCGATCCCGCCGGTGCTCTCGGCGGTTGTCGCGCTCGCGGCCCTGCACCCGACGGCGAGCATCCGGCGCGGTCGATCCGCTATCGATTGACCCGTCGCCGGGGCGAGCCCCGGACGACCGCCGCCGCGACGACGCGTGCCATCGACTCGGCGTCGAGCGCGTCGCCGACCGCCGGCCGCGCCCCCATGTCGCGCACCAGTCCCCTGCTTGGCCTCGCTGTGCGTCAGCGCGGTGACCCCGCGGTCGCCTACTCCACGGCAGCCAACCAGTGCAACAGCACCAACCGACCCAAGACACCAGGCCGGCGCCTTCCGACCCACGGGGAGCCGATGAACGCCCTCGACTACCATCCCCTCGCCCTCGCCCCCGCGGGGGCGGGATTCGAACCTGCGACCCTTCGGGTTATGAGACGCAGGCGGGAGGCCGTCCGAGTGCGTCGGAGCCCTTTGAAATGCGGGTTTGCGGCCGGTGAGTTCGTTGGGGATCGCTGGGGTTCTGCGGGGCCTGTTGCCCTCTTGTTGCCCACCCGCACGGCACGGCCACCGATTCGTCGACCAGCGATTCAGCCGATCACGGACGTAGCATATGTACATGGCCAAGCCGTATTGCGCAACGGTCGTCTACGACCCCGACGCACTCCTTGACTTCCTCACCGGCGCGAGGAGCAAGGAGGAGCGCAAGGCCGCCTTCAACGCGGTCGACAAGCTCCGCCGCGTCGGCGTGGCGCTCGCGCCACCCCACATGAAGCCGCTCCAAGGCGAGGCGAACCTCAACGAGCTACGTCCACGCCAGGGACGGTCGCCAACGCGGCTGATCTATCGCCGCGTCGGCAACGTCTACATCGTGCTGGCAGTGGCCAAGGATAAGGCGGACTTCGAGAAGAAGAAACGCGTTGCCCAGGAGCGAGGGCGGCAGTACACCTGACTCGCACCCTGAATCCGGCGATAAGACTTTTGTTATCATAAGCTAGGCATCGACCCACCAGCCGAAGACGCCATGACCAAGCGCCACCATCCACATGACCTGAAGACCCACGGCGAGCTGGTCGCCGACGAGATGACCAGCGATCCCGACTTTGCCGCCGAGTGGCAGCGCCTAGCGCTCGCCCGCGAGGTAGCCGCCGAGCTGATCCGCTACCGCAGCCAGAACGGCCTTAGCCAGCGCGCCCTTGCCGAGCTGCTCGGAGTACGCCAGCCACGAATCGTCGACCTCGAGTCCGGCGAGCGCAATCCCCGCATCGAGACCCTGATCGACATCTCCCGCAAGACCGGCCTCGAGTTCGTGATCGACATCGCCCCCGCAGCGCAGCAACCAAAGCTCGTAACCAAGCGCATGCGCGACAGCCGCCCCGCCCATGTCCACGACGACGTCTCAGTCGTGGTCGCAAGCAACCGCGCGGCCTGACCCGACCGGTCACCGGGACGGATACGACGTCGTGGTAAACGAGGGCTTGATCGCAGAGGCGGGACGTCGCCTGTCTCGGGCAGCCGGCGAGTCAGCGCAGATCATCCTGTTCGGATCGCATGCCTGCGGCGATGCCCACGTCGACAGCGACCTCGACTTCCTCGTCATCGAGCCCAAGGTTGACAACCGTCGCGAGGAGTCGGTCCGGCTTCGCCGCGAGCTGCGCGGGCTGGGCGTCGCCGCCGACGTAGTCGTCGTAAGCGCCGATCAGGTCGCCGAGTGGGGCGAGGTCAAGAGCACGATGCTCCACGAGGCGCTGACCGAGGGCCGCGTCCTTGCCGCCGCGTGACACGCATGACCACGCGCTGCCGCTGAGCACGGACAGAGCCGACAGGCTCGTCCCAGAGTACTCGTCCGTTTTCCAAGCTCACCCACTCGGTCCCGCTGATTCGTTCATCGACTACCGAGTCGACCACTCGGGTCAGGCCGCCGCTGCGAGCTCAGCCTGGGTCCAAGCCCGAGCGTCGTCGTCGATGAGTTCAGCAAGCTCATCGCATCCGAGCTCATCGAGCAGCTCCAGCAACCGAACGCGGTCGAGAATGACGCCAGCCCTCGCCGTCCGGTCTTGCCAGTTTGGAGGACCCTGGGCTCGACGCGTCGATCGGCGTCGATGCAAGAGGCAATTCGACCTCCTACATCTATGGCGATTGCGAGCCGCCGATGGGCGAGGGCGGCTGCGCTCCTCCACTTGAGGTACAGGTCTGGCCGGCATGTGAGCGCACCGTGAGCGACTACGACATGGAGCTGCCGCCCCGCCTGACCGAGCGTCGGGGAGCCCCGACGGCCGAGATCGCCGGACGTGTCGAGATCTACACCGACTCGACGATCGTGATCTTCTCGCAGGACCCAGACTTGGCGCGGCGTGCCGCCGCCGCGGTGCAACCGTTGGCCGCTGGCTCGGCGCCGGCAAGCCTGCCGCCGGAGACGGACAAGCTCGACTCACTGCCACCGCCCGACTCGAAGAGCCTCTCCGGCGAGTTGGAGTGCACGTCATGAAGCGCGCGATCTGCATCCTCGCGGCCCTGTCGACCATCGCGCTGGCAGCGCTACCGGCATCGGCGGCGGCGTTCCCCTGGTTCTCGGACCCCTACACCGGTGCCGACAGCGACTGCAACGCGCTAAGCGACCCGGTAAACCTGGTCTTCAAGGGCACCAACGCCTGGGCGTCGGACGTCGACCGCAACATCCGCGTCCACGCCGGCTGGTCGAACACCGACGGCGGCGGCCAGAGCCTCGGCGTCGGATCGGCGAAGTCGTGCACCTTCATGCAGTATCAGGTCGCCTCGGGCTCGTTCAGCCGCTTCCACGTGCGCCTCTGGCGCATACCCGGCACTAGCGGAGCGTCGAAGCTAGCGGCCGGCGCGGTCCACCACGAGGACTTCGTCGCGGAGTGCCCCGGCCATGCGGTCGACTCCAACGGCGACACCGGCAGCGGCTTCGACTGGGGCCGACGCGAGCTCGTCGACCAGTTCCAGGCCGGAGGCCACGACGCCGTCGGGAAGAGCTGGGGCAACACAGTCAACTTCCAGCAGTGCGACGGCGACTTCGCGCGCAGCAACGGGGTCGGTGTCGTCGTCACCAACGACCACCGGCACTAGCGGCCCGGGACGGTAAGCCCCGGGGGCGCGTGCCACCCGTGCGAACGCAGCTCGCGACGCTAGCCTGATCCTGTGGCAGCCCTGGGGACATTGATCGCCATCGCCGCCGGGGTCGCGGTCGGCTTAGTGCTCACGCTGTACCGGCGCCAGCCTGCGGATGTCATGTTGGCGGGGGCCCTGACCGTGCTTGGCGCAGTCCTCGCGCTCGATGTCCTCGCCTACGCGACCGACTTCCGGGACGCCGACGGCGCGATCGACTGCTGGCCGCGCTGCACCACGATCCAGAACACCGTCAAGTGGAGCTTTACGATCGGCGCTGTGATGCTCCCCGCGCTAGTGGCGGTCGCCGCCGTCCGAGCCATGCTGAAACGACACGACACAGCACGTAATGGGCGCCAAGGTCGCGCTTCGGTGCTAACCGAGCAGCAGCCGGCCTCCCGGCGGAGCGGCGAGTCCGCGCTTTCTTGGAGCGCCGGTATGAAGCTAATGAAGGCCATTCAGGGGTCTAAGCGTACCCCCGAGTGACGGGCGACAAGAAGTCACCGTTGGGGGTCTAGATGACGGCGAGCTCCGTCCCGTCGGATGCGTGGTCGGCCATCGCGACGCTGCGGATCGCCGGGGCGTCGTAGGTGTTCCAGTAGTACGTCATCGTCCGGGACGAGAAGAGCCCGGTGTAGATGGTCTTCTCGAACTCGCCCGAGCTCATGGCCGCGCAGCCGTCGACCATCGCGACCTGCTGCAGGGTGTGGAACGCGCGGCTGACGTTCTCCTCCTCGCTGGGCTTCTCCGGGTAGTGCTCGTTGACGTAGGCCGCACGCACGAACCGGGACGGCGAGTAGTAGTCGCCCGGGATCCCTCGCATGTGCGACCCCGAGCCGAATGGGGCCAGGTGCGCACGGCCGAGGACGGTGTCCTCGGGATAGTCGGACGTCGCGTTGAGGTAGTTGCGCAGGTTCTCGTGGTGCCAGGCGAAGCCGGGCTGGTTGGCGAGGACGTCGACGTCGTCGTCGAAGACGTGCATCCCATCGCTGGTGTACTCCACCACCGCGGCGCGGTTGGAATCCCCGATGATCCAGTGCAGCAGCGAACTCGGGTACTTCGAGTTGATCGGTCTGTCGACGATGACGACGTCACCGAGCGCGGCCTCGACCTCGTCGACGCTGGCGAACTGCGAGGCCACCCAGAGGGGGAACTCGAAAGCGGCGACGTTCGTCGCCCCCTCCACCGGCTCCGGTGCGTACTGCGCGTACCCTGGGAAATTGAGGCCCGCGACGGCGAGGCCCGCGTCGTTGCCGCAGTCGAAGTAGAGCGGCGTGCTCTCCTCGACGATGCCCATGCCCATGACGGCATGCCGGATGCCGGCCACCGCACCGAACGGCGACCTGGTGGCGTATCCGGTGGGCGTCACTACAACCCGCTCCCCGTAGCCGCTCGTCCAGTCGAGGTTGCGTGCGAGGTACAGATGGCCGTTGCCGTCTGAGAACCTGATTCCTGTGCACATGTTCTATGGGCCTTGTCCAGTGCGTTGAGCCAGCCAGGTCTCGGTGGCCCTCAACCTCTGCATGCCCGCCACGGCGCTATTAACACATCCTCGTCGCGGGCCCGACCGTTAGCCGCAGACCGGACCTGGGGAGGCCTGAACCGATGACCGACGATCTCATCCTGGTGCTCGGACCGCACGGGACTACCGGCCGGCGCGTGGTGGCAAGGCTCCACGATGAGGGAGCCACGCTGCGTGGCGCCTCGCGGCGCGGCGAGCCCCCCTTCGACTGGTCCGACCCCACGACGTGGGAACCCGTTGTCGCGGGCGCCCAGCGGATGTACCTGATGGCCCCGCACGAGCAGGAGATCCGGCCGGAGCTCGTCGCATGCGCGGTCGAGCACGGCGTTCGCCACCTCGTGCTGCTGTCGAGCCGTGGGATCGAGGCGATGGGCGACGAGCGGCTGCTAGCCGCCGAGCGGACCGTGCGCGAGTCCGGCGTCGACTGGACGATCGTGCGCGCCGACTGGTTCGACCAGAACTTCGACGAGGGGTTCTTCCAGCCCGCGGTGATGGCGGGCGAGCTCGCGATGCCGGTCGGGGATCTCCGCCAGTCCTTCGTCGATGCCGGTGACATCGCCGCTGTCGCCTGTGCCGCCCTGACCGAGGCCGGGCACGCTGGCCGCACCTATGAGGCAACCGGCCCGCGGGCGTTGTCGTTCGCGGAGGCGGTCGAGATCATCGGCCGCGCGGCCGGCCTGACGATCGCCTTCGAGGGCTCGGCCGAGCGGTACAGGGAGGCGCAGACCGCGTTCGGATTCCCACCCGAGCAGACAGAGGCCGAGGTGGCGGCTTTCGACGGACTGGTCGCCAGCGGAGACGCGGAGCCCAGCGGCGACGTGGAGCGCCTCGCCGGACGGCCGCCGAAGAGCTTCGAGGCATATGCCGCTCACGCGGCAGCCCAAGGCGCCTGGCGTCGCCGCTAGCCCGGTACCGGCTCGGCTCGGGCGGCCGCGGCGTGCTCGCGGCTGTCCTTCGAGGAGATCAGGACGGCGGCGAGGATCGCCCCGAGGACCGCGAAGCCGGCGCAGACGAGGAAGGCGTCCTGGAAGCCGTCGGTTAGCGCGACGAGCCGATCGCGCTCGCCGGAGGCGAAGACGTCGGCGGTCGTCGAGTTGGCGACCGTCGCGGCGATCGCCAGTCCGAGCGCCCCGCCTACCTGCTGCGAGGTGTTGATCAGCCCCGACGCGAGGCCGGCCTCGTCGGGCAGGGTCCCGGTGACGGCGGCGATCGTGACCGGCACGAACGCGAGCCCGAGCCCGACCGCGACGATCATCGACGGGAACAGGACGTCGCCGAGGTAGGTCCCGCCGGGCGAGACCTGAGAGAACCAGAGCAGTCCGATCGCGATCAGCACCATGCCGGCGATCAGCGTCGGCTTGAACCCGACGCGAGTCACCAGCTGCGAGGCCCCGCCGGCGCTCAGGATGATCAGGATGCTCAGCGGGAGGTAGGCCAGCCCCGCCTTCAGCGGCTCGTAGCCGAGCACCTGCTGGAGGTAGAGCGAGATGAAGAAGAACATCGAGAACAGCGACATGCCGACCAGCAGGCCGACGATGTTCGCGCCGGTCAGTGTGCGCAGCCGGAAGATCGTGAACGGCATCAGCGGCGCGCGCGAACGCCACTCGATCGCGACGAACACGGCGATCAGCGCCAGCGCGCCGCCGAGCAGCAGCAGCGTCTCGCTCGAGCCCCAGCCGACGTCGACGGTGTTGACCAGGCCGTAGACCAGCAGCGCGAGGCCGGCGGTCACCGAGAACGCGCCCGGGATGTCGAACGAGGTCGCGTCGGGGTGGCGGCTCTCCATCAGCAGGCGCGGCGCCAGGAAGGCGACCAGCGCGGCGATCGGGACGTTGACCAGCAGCACCCACTCCCAGCCGAGGAACTCGGTCAGGATGCCGCCGAGCAGGACGCCCGCGGCGCCGCCCGCGCCGGCGACGGCGCCCCAGACCCCGAGCGCCCTGTTGCGCTCCGCGCCCTCGGCGAAGGTGGTGGTGACGATCGACAGCGCGGCCGGCGAGATGATCGCGGCGCCCAGGCCCTGGACGGCGCGCGCGGCGATCAGCTGCGCCTCGCTGGTCGACAGGCCGCCGGCCAGCGACGCGAGGCCGAAGAGGATCGCGCCCGCGATGAACATCCGCCGCCGCCCGAGCAGGTCGGCGAGCCGGCCGCCGAGCAGCAGGAAGCCGCCGAAGGTCAGCGTGTAGGCGTTGACGACCCAGGACAGGTTCTCCTGCGAGAAGTCGAGGTCGGTGCCGATCGACGGCAGCGCGACGTTGACGATCGACGCGTCGAGCACGACGATGAACTGCGTCGCCGCCAGCAGGAGGAGGGCGAGACCCTTGGAGCGGCCGTTCTCGAGCGTCGTCATGCGGTCTGCCTCCCGGTGCGGTTGCGCGTCGCGATCCGAGGAGCTTACTAAAAGTGAGCGAGAGCGCCCGGCGGGCCGATCCACCTGACGCCCCATAGGCTCTCCGGCCATGGGAGATCTCAGCGGTAGAACAGTGCTCATGTCCGGCGGGAGCCGGGGAATCGGCCTCGCGATCGCGAAGCGCCTGGCGCGCGAGGGCGCGAACGTCGCGATCCTGGCGAAGACGGACCAGCCGCACCCGAAGCTCCCCGGGACGATCCACACCGCCGCCGCCGAGATCGAGGAGGCCGGCGGCCAGGCGCTGCCGATCCTCGGCGACGTGCGCGACGAGGAGCAGGTCGCGACGGCCGTCGAGCGGACGGTCGAGCGCTTCGGCGGGATCGACGTCTGTGTCAACAACGCGTCGGCGATCAACCTCGCCCCGATGCGCGACCTGCCGCCCAAGCGCTACGACCTGATGCTCGACATCAACGTACGCGGCACGTTCGTCTTCACGCAGGCCTGCCTCCCCCACCTGCGCGAGTCCGACCACGCCCACGTGCTGACGCTGAGCCCGCCGCTGTCGCTGGACCCGCGCTGGCTCCAGAACCACTCGGCCTACACGGTGTCGAAGTTCGGCATGTCGATGGTCACGCTCGGCGTCGCCGCCGACGAGGCCGGGATCGCCGCCAACTGCCTCTGGCCGCGCACGATCATCGCCACCGCAGCGGTCCAGAACCTGCTCGGCGGAGACGCCGCGATGGCCGCGAGCCGCACCCCCGAGATCGTCGCCGACGCCGCCTACGAGATCGTCCGCAAGGCGCCGTCGGAGGCGACCGGCCAGACCTTCCTAGACGACGAGGTCCTCGCCGCCGCCGGAATCGCCGACCTCTCCCCCTACACCGCCGGCGACGGCGACTCCGAGCTGGCGCTCGACCTGTTCGTGGCGGACTGGGGCGACGAGGGCTAACGCCCGCGGTAGATCCCGCTGCCGTTGACGCCGCGGTCGCGGGCGAGCATCCGCCCATCGGCGTCGTAGGACGTGACGGAAGCGACACGGACGACGACCCCGTCGAGGATCGCGTAGAAGTACTGCGCCCGGACGCGCGATCCGCGCGGCCGGGACAGCAGCCGCGCGTCGTCAAACGGCTGCGCTATGGTCGCGAGTGGATGAACTGCCTTCTGGACAAGCGCGTAACCGCTCCCGCGGCCTGAGCGAGGCGTTCGGGCATTGCCCTGCACGCCGGCCCGTGACCGGTTTTGACGTGACTTTCTCGGAGGATCTCTCTAATGACTGACGGACTTGCCGGCCTTGGCCGGCGGACTGACCTCGACGACGAGCTGGCGACGCTCGGCGACGAGGGGCTGACGGCTGGACGGGTGCTCTCCCAGCACCGCGGCCACTGGATGGTGGCCGCGGCGGACGGCGAGCCGCGGCTGCTGACGGCGCGCGGGCGGCTGCGCGAGCGGGCGCCGGTGACGGGCGACTGGGTCGCGGTCGACGGCGACGGGGAGATCGCCGCGGTGCTCGAGCGGCGCGGCGCGATCGTCCGCCGCGCGGCCGGGGCTAAGACCGACGCCCAGGTACTGGCCGCGAACGTGGACATGGCGCTGCTGACCGCGCCGCTGCCGGAGCCGAACGCTCGCCAGGTGGAGCGGCTGGCCGCGCTCGCCCACTCCGACGGGGTTCCGACGGTGCTCGTGCTGACCAAGGCCGACCTCGACGACGATGCGCAGCGGTCGGCGGCGGCCCTCGCCCGCGAGGTCGGGGTCGCCGACGCCGTCGCGCTCAGCGTCCGCTCCGGCGACGGCTTCGAGCTGCTGCGGACGTTCCTCGCCCCAGACGCGACCGCCGTGCTTCTCGGGCCCTCCGGCGCCGGCAAGTCGACGCTTGTCAACCACCTGCTCGGCGAGGAGCGCCAGGCGACCGCCGCGATCCGCGAGCACGACGGCCGCGGCCGCCACACCACCGTCACGCGCGAGCTGATCGCGCTGCCGGGGGGCGCGCTGCTGATCGACACCCCGGGAATCCGCGAGATCGGCCTGTGGGACGGCGCCGGCGAGACCTACTCCGACATCGACGAGCTCGCCGCCGGCTGCCGCTTCGCCGACTGCGGACACGAGACCGAGCCCGGCTGCGCGGTGCGCGAGAAGGTCGGCGCCGAGCGGATCGCCGCCTGGCGCAAGCTCGAACGCGAGCAGAAGTGGGTCGACGACCGCCGCGCCGCGGCCCGCGAGCGCGAGGCCAGCGGCCGCTCCTACTCCCGCATCCAGCGCGAGGCGCGCCGCGTCAAGGGCGACGACGGCTAGGGGCGCGCCCCCACGCCCGCCGCGCGGCGGGCGCTAACCGGCGCGGCTAGCGGTCGAGGGCCCGGTAGAGCGCCGCGCCGAGCAGCGCCGAGACGCCGGCGAGCGCGACGGTGCCCCAGCGCGCGTTCGCGGGCAGCGCGTCGGCGGGGGTGGCGAGCGTGATGCCGATGTCGGCGAGGTCGCAGACCGCGCCGGCGGCGAGCCACGCCGCGAGCCGATCCGGGCTGTCGCGGGCGGCGAGCGCTCCCGCGCCGAGCGCCACGTCGCGGGCGCCGAGGGCGCGGACGACGAGCTTGACCGCCGGCCGCTGGACGTCGTCGCCGATCCAGCCGGCGCCGACCTTGCCGGGAGCGGCGAGCAGGCCGGCGCCGAAGAGCGACCGGGCGGTGGCGAACGAAGTGGCGAGCTTGGCGGTCTCGGCCATCGACACAAGTCCTAGCAGGAACCCGCCGCACCGACCGCGACACGCCTCCCTGACGCCGCCTCGGATCGGACCTACACTCGATCTGTGACGCGCACGCACAGCGCACCCCGCGTTGTCGCGCCGGACCTCGACGCGGCGCTGGGGGTCTTGCGCGAGCGCGGCATGCGAGCGTCGGCGGCGCGCCGGCTGGTGCTCAGCACGCTCTACGTGGCCGACCGGCCGCTGACCGCCGAGGAGATCGCGGACGGCCTCGGGGGCCGGCTGCCGCGATCGGACCGCGCCTCGGTGTACCGCAACCTGGAGACGCTCGAGCGGGCGGGACTCGTCCACCACGTCCACCTCGGACACGGGCCGGGGATGTACGCCCGCGGCGACACGCCACAGCACGAGTACCTGGTCTGCGACGAGTGCGGCGAGGTTCGCGCGGTCGACCCGGCGGCGCTCGACCCCGCCCGCGAGGCGATCCGCCGCGGGCTGGGCCACGAGGCGCATTTCAGTCACTTCCCGATCGCGGGCCTGTGCGAGCGCTGCGCTCGCGCCGCCGCGAAGGGAAGGCGGTCGGCGCACGGAGCCGGCCGCAGCCGTCCCCGGCAACGCGACGGCTGACCCGCGGCGCGCGGCGATGGTCGGGAAGGACGCGACCAGCCCGCCAAAGCCGCCGCGAGTCGATCCCGCCGCGTTCGCGGCGGCGCTGCGGGTGGCGATCCTCATACCGCTGCTCTTCGCCTTCTGCCTCGAGGTCCTCGACGACCCCGAGGTGGCCCCGTTCGCCTTCTTCGGCGCGATCGCGCTGCTGACGTTCGTGGACTTCGGCGGGTCGCGGCGCCAGCGTCTGCTGGCCTACGTGGGGCTCGTCGTGGCCGGCACGGGTCTCGTCGCGCTGGGCACCCTGTGCTCGTCGAACGCCGTCGTGGCGACGGTCGCGATGGCCGTGGTCGGCTTCGCGATCCTGATCTCCGGCGTCCTCGGCTCCTACGTCGCCACCGGCTCGCGAGCCATGCTGCTCGCCTTCGTCCTGCCGGTGATGATCCCGCTCACCCAGGACGACCTGGCGAGCCGGCTCGCCGGCTGGCTGCTCGGCACTGGCGTGTCGGTCGCCGCGCTGATGCTTCCCTGGCCGAAGCCGCGCCCGGACCGGCTGCGCGAGCAGGCGGTCGCCGCCGTCCGGTCGCTGGCGGACGCGATCGCGCCGCCGCCTGCGCGCGCGCTCGCGGAGCCCGCCCCGAGTGCCTCGCCGCGCCCCGCGGAGATGGTCGGCGCCGACGACGACGCGCGGGCGGCGGTCGCGAGCCTCGGCCGCGCCTATCTGGCGACGCCGGGACGCCCGACCGGCGTCGGCGGCCGCTCGGGCGCGCTCGGCCGGCTGATCGACGACGTCGTCTGGCTCACCGCCCTCCCGCTGCCGCAGGTGCCCCAGGGCGGCGCGGCCAGCCCGGTCGTGCGCCGGGCGGCCGAGGCGCGTGCGACGGTCGCGGACGCGCTGCGCGCCAGCGCCGGCGTGCTCGCGGACGGCGAGAGCGCGCCGCCCGACCTCGCGGCGCTCGATGCCGCCGGCGACCGGAACGCATTGGCGCGGGCCGCGACGAGGGGAAACGCCGCGACCGCCCGGAACACCGCGGCGCCCGCCGCGGCGAGCCGCCTGCGGATGCTCGCCTGCGCCGCGCGCCGGCTCGCCGACGACGCGCTACGCGCCGCCGGGCGCCGCCGGCCCGACGGCGGCGAGTCCCAGCCGGGAGCGCCGCGAACCGTCCGCGAGCTCGCCGCCGCGCACGCGACGAGGCGGTCGATGGCGCTGCGCAACAGCCTCCGCGGCGCGATCGGCCTGTCGATCGCCGTCCTCGTCGGCCACGTCGCCGACGTCCAGCACGCGTTCTGGGTCGTGCTCGGCACGCTGGCGGTGCTGCGTTCGCAGGCGGCCGCCACCGGCGTCACCTTCGTCCAGGAGGTTGCCGGGACGGCGGCCGGGATCGTCGTCGGCGGGCTGCTCGTGCTGGCGATCGGGACCGACACGGCGGTGCTGTGGGCGATCTTCCCGGTCGTCGTGCTGGTCGCCAACTACGCGCGCAAGGCGGCCAGCTTCGCGAGCGGGCAGGCCGGCTTCTCGTTCCAGCTGCTGATCGTGTTCAACCTGCTCGGCGCGCAGGGCTGGACGGTCGGCCTGGTGCGTCTCGAGGACGTCGCGATCGGCGCGGCGATCAGCGTCGTGACGGCGACGCTGCTGTGGCCCCGCGGCGCCGAGTCGGTCCTCCTCGGCGACCTGGCGGACGGCTACGAGGCGAACGCCGAGCTGCTGGCGGCGGACGACGGCGAGCTGCGCGAGGACGGTTCCGCCGAGGAGCTCGAACGGCAGTCGCTGCGCGCGGCGGCGGCCGGCTGGCGGCTCGACGCGAGCCTGCGTCAGTACCTCGCCGAGCGCGGCCGCCGCCTCTCATACGACGACCTCGGCGTGCTCGCAACGGGGGTCGCACGCGTGCGGCGCGACGTCACCGAGCTGCGTTCCGGCGGCGGTCGGTCGCCAGCCGCGCCCGTGTCCGGCTCGCCCGACGGGAGCGCGGCCATCCGGGGAAAGCTGGCGGAGCTGAGCGACTGGTACGCCAGCCTTGGTGCCGCGATCCGGGCGGGGACGCGGCCGCCCGCCCCGCTGCCCCCGGCCGCGCCGCCGCCGGCCCCGCTGCCGCCGGCTGCCGGGGCCACGGCGGACGGCGCGCTCGACGCCGCCTGGGCCCACGAGCACCTCGCGGTGCTGCGCAGCCTCGTGCCGGGGCTCGCCGCGGCCTGCTCCGGCCTGGCGGTTAGCCGAGCCCGGGGAAGATCGGCGGCGGTCCGCGGCGCACACGCCCCCTGACCTGGCCCCGCGCGGCATCGCGGTTGCCCCTCGAGCCCTATGGGACATCAGAACGCCCTCGCGATCGTCATCCCGACCAGCGCCGCGCCGAGACCGGCGAACAGCGAGCCGAAGACGTTCAGCAGCGCGAGCCGGGCGGGCTCGGTGCGGCTCAGCCGCTCGCTGTCGGCCATCCAGGTCGAGAAGGTGGTGTAGGCGCCGATCAGCGCGGTGCTGGCCAGCAGTTCGCCGTCGCCGCCGACCCCCGCGCCGTAGAGGACGCCAGCGATGCAGCTGCCGGAGACGTTGACGCAGAAGGTGCCGAGCGGGAACGCGGTCCGCTTGCCGCGGTCGATCGCCGCGCCGATCCTGGTCCGGAAGATCGCCCCGATCCCGCCGAGGATCACCACGCCGACCCAGAGCGCCACCTCGTTCACGGTCCGCCCTTCCAACTCTCGGTCGCGTGGGTGACCGCCAGCCGCGCCAGCACGAGGCCGACCGCGACGCTCGCCGCCGCGTAGGCGAGCGCCACCCAGCCGTGGTCCTGGTCCAGCAGCTTGACCAGCTCGAGCTGCATCGTCGCGAACGTGGTCAGGCCGCCGCAGAACCCCGAGATCAGGAACGCCCGCTCGCGCGGGTTGGGGTGCATCGCCAGCCGCGTCGCCGTCCACGCGAGCACGAAGGTCCCGACCGCGTTGACGGTCAGCGTCGGCCACGGGAACTCGCCGACGTCGGGCGCGACCGTCTGCTCGAAGCCGGCGCGGATCGCGGCGCCGGTCGCCCCGCCGGCGAACACGAACGCCCACAACCGGTCTTGGCGCGGCGCCCGGTGGCTCTCGGGCATCGCGTTCAAGGGTTCTCCAGCCGCTGCACGTCGTCGAAGGTGTACGCCTGCTCCTCCAGCTCGCCCGGCACCTCGGAGTACTCGTCGGCGGCGCGGAAGCCGACGGTCCGCTCGATGCCCTGGGCGATCAGCCAAGTGACCACGAACGAGTACGCGCCGCAGGCCAGGACGGCGACGGCCTGCTTTCCGAGCAGCGACGCGTTCCCGCCGTAGAACAGGCCCTCCTTGCCGGTGAACGTCCCGGTCGCGAACAGGCCGATCATCAGCATCCCGGTCAGGCCTCCCCAGCCGTGGACGCCGACGACGTCGAGCGTGTCGTCGATCCCGAACCGGTGCTTGAAGCCGATCGCGAACGAGCAGACCATCCCCGCCGCGAGTCCGATGACCATCGCGCCGAGCGTGTTGACCGAGCCGCAGGCGGGCGTGATCGCGACCATCCCGGCCACCGCCGAGGTCAGCAGGCCGATCATGTCGACCTTGCCGAAGCGGATCCTGTCGACGACGGCCCACCCGAGCATCGCGGTCGCCGCGGCGAACTGGGTGTTGATGAACGCCGACGGCGCCGCCCCCTCGTCCTGCAGCGCCGAGCCGGCGTTGAAGCCGAACCAGCCGAACCAGAGCAGCCCGAGCCCGATCGCGACAAGCGGGATGCTGTGCGGGCGCGGCGCCCCGCGGGCGTAGTCGCTGCGTCTGCCGATCACGATCGCGCACGCCAGGCCGGCGAGCCCCGAGTTCAGCTCGACGACCGTGCCGCCGGCGAAGTCGAGCGCGCCGAGGTTGCTCGTCACCCAGCCGTCCGTGGAGAACACCCAGTGGGCGAGCGGGATGTAGACGAGGACCGTCCAGATCCCGACGAACCAGAGCCAGCCGGAGAAGCGCGTCCGGCCGGCGATCGAGCCGCTGATCAGCGCGACCGTGATGATCGCGAAGCTGAGCATGAAGCACGAGTAGATGAGCGTCGGAATCCGTCCGCTCACCTCGTCGGGCCCGATCCCGCTCATGCCGACCTTGTCGAGGTTGCCGAGCAGGCCGGCGCCGCCGATGTCGCCGCTGAAGGCGAGCGAGTAGCCGAACAGGAACCAGATGATCGTGACCAGGCTCAGGCAGACGAAGCTCATCCGCAGCATCGTCAGGACGTGGCTGGTGCGGACCATGCCGCCGTAGAAGAAGGCGAGGCCGGGTGTCATCAGCAGCACCATCGCGGTGCTCGCCATCAGCCACGCGGTGTCTCCGTTGTCGACCCCTGAGGGCATGGTCTGCTCCTTCCGTCAGTCGTGCAGGAAAGTCCTCGACTTGCGTAGGCGGGGGGCCGGCGCGCCGGCGACCAGCCGCCGGGCTGCGTCCCAGGCGGCGTGCAGGGCGCGGTCGACGGCCGGCGAGCCGCTGCCGACCACGCGCACCCACGCTCCGCACTCGCCCGGCAGGGTGCTGACCCCCCAGCGGACCGGCGCGTCGGCGAGCGCGCCGCGCAGCGCGTCGGCGATCGCACCGGCCGGCGCCGCGTCGCTGACGACGTGCAGCGTCGCGAACTGGTCCTCGTCGCCGAGCATCCCGGGACCGCCGTGGCGCCCGCCGTTCAGGTCGCCGGGAGCGAGCCGGACGCGATCGAGCGCGAGCGGCGTGCCGTCGGGACGGCTGATCTCGAGGTCGGTCGCGAGCACGTCGTAGACGTGGCGCTCGCCGTGCGCGAGCCGGCCGGCGCGGACGGTCTCCCCGACGATCGCGGTCGCGCCGGGGGCGACCGAGACGCGCGCGCGATGGTAGGAGCGCGAGCCCCCGCACGGGATGATCGCGTCGGGCAGGTACTCGACCAGGCAGCCCTCGGCGGCGGTCAGGTTGACCACGCTGGTCGCGTAGTCGTGGTCCATCCGCTGGACCTTGGTCGCTCCCTGGGTGGTCAGGTGCACGGCGCTGCCGGCCGCGCAGGCGACGTCGATGCGCTGGCGGTCGCCCTGCACCAGCCCCGCACCCGCGGTCATCGCGAAGACGATCGCCATGTCCGGCCGTTCGGGGTCGAAGTAGAGCGGGCGCATGATCTGCAGCGGCGACTTCTGGTAGCGCCGCAGCAGCTCGGTGCGCCCGCCCACCGGGCCGAAGCCGAGGTCGAGGATCGCGACCTTGCCGGCGCTGCCGCTCGGCAGCATGTCGGGCGCCGACGCGTAGGCGGCGACCGCCTCCGGCAGCGGGTCGGCCTCGTAGTAGCTCCGGGCTGAGCCGCGTCGCGGCCATCGGCTCAGCGCGCCGCCAGCGCGCCGCGGCGGGCCTCGAGGAAGTCGACCACGCCGTCGACGCCGCTGCCGGTCGAGCGAGTTGGTCAGCGCCACCGGGGCGCCGTCGCGCACGTCGTAGGCGTCGCGCTCCATCCGCTCGACGGTCGCAGCGCACGTAGCTGGCGATGTCGACCTTGTTGATCACCAGCAGGTCGGACTCGGTGATCCCCGGGCCGCGCTTGCGCGGCATCTTGTCGCCCTCGGCGGTGTCGAGCACGAAGATGAAGACGTCGACGAGCGCCGGGCTGAAGGTCAGCGTCAGGTTGTCGCCGCCGCTCTCGAAGAGCAGCGTGTCGACGTCGGGGAAGTCGTCGAGCAGCTCGGCGCCGGCGGCGAGGTTCATCGTCGGGTCGTCGCGGACGGCGGTGTGCGGGCACGACCCCGTCTCGACCCCGACGACCCGCGCGGGGTCGAGCAGCCCGTCGAGCGTGCGGCGGACGTGCTCGGCGTCCTCCTGGGTGTAGATGTCGTTGGTGATCACCGCCGGGCTGTGCCCGCGCTCGATCAGCACGGGCACCATCGCCTCGATCAGCGCGGTCTTGCCCGAGCCGACCGGCCCCCCGACGCCGACCCGCAGCAGCTCGTCTGCTGGTCGTCATCGGTCTCTCCTCAACTGGCGAACAACTTCGCCTCGGCCCGCTCGTGGCGGGCGGACATGACGTCGGCGAACGGCGCGCAGCCGCCGACGTCCTCGATTCCGCGCTCCAGCGCCGCCGCGGTCGCCTGCTCGATCGCCGGCGCCGCGCCGCGCAGCAGCATCTGGGCGCTGCGGTGGTCGGCCAGCCGCAGCCGCAGCGCCGCCCCCGCGAACGAGCTGCGAAGGCGAACAGGTCGGCCGCGACCGCCTTCGACCGCGGCACCCCCATGCCGGCGTAGACGACCCCGACGACTACCGCCTGGGTGCCCGGCGTGTCGCCGGCGTCGACCGCCTCGCCGTACCGCTCGAGCGGCGCCGACGGGAACACCTCGCGGCAGAGCGGCAGCATCTGGCGGCCGATCCGCAGCGAGGCCTGGCGCGGCTCGCGGGTCAGCTTGCTCGCGAGCAGCCGCCGGTCGGCCTCCTCCACGAGCTCCCAGTCGCCGCCGGCTGCCCCGCGGTGCGCGAGCGCCAGCGCGGTCGCGTCGGCGGGCCCGATCGAGTGGAACAGCAGGTCGCGCAGCAGCGCCGGGACGCCGGGCGGGCTCGATCGCGTGCTCCTGCGCGTATCCCTCCAGCCCGTGCGAGAGGGTGTACGCCCCGCTCGGGAAGGCGGAGTCGGCGAGTTGCAGCGTCACCAGCGCCGAGGCGAGCATCAGACCATGAAGAACAGCCGCGTCAGCGGCAGCTCTTTCGCGGGGTCGATAGTCGCGATCTCGCCGTCGACCGTCACCTTGAACGTCTCGGGATCGACCACGATGTCGGGCACGGCGTCGTTGCGCACCATGTGCTGCTTGCCGATCGAGCGGCAGTTGCGCACCGGCCGGATCTGCCGCGCGCAGCCCGAGCTGCTCCGGGACGCCCGCGTCGATCGCCGGCCTGCGACATGAAGGTGACGCCGGTGGTCTGCAGCGCCTGGCCGTAGGCGCCGAACATCGGCCGGTAGTAGACCGGCTGCGGCGTCGGCAGCGACGCGTTCGGGTCGCCCATCGGGGCCCAGTTGATCAGGCCGCCCTTGACCACCAGTCGCGGCTTGGCGGCGAACGACTGGATCGGCCACTGGACGAGGTCGGCGACCTTGCCCGGCGCGATCGAGCCGATCGTGTCGGCCATCCCGTTGGTGAGCGCCGGGTTGATCGTGACCTTGGCCAGGTAACGCAGCACGCGCTGGTTGTCGTTGCGGTCGGAGTCCTCCGCCAGCGAGCCGCGCATGTCCTTGCAGTGGTGGGCGATCTGGAAGGCGCGGGTCACCGACTCGCCCGACCCGGCCCATCGCCTGCGAGTCCGACGAGATGATGCTGATGATCCCGAGGTCGTGCAGCACGGTCTCGGCGGCGATGGTCTCGGCGCGCACCCGGCTGTCGGCGAACGACACGTCCTCGGGGACGTCGTGGCTGAGGTGGTGGCAGACCATCATCATGTCCAGCAGCTCGTCCACCGAGTTGACGCCGTACGGCAGCGTCGGGTTGGTCGACGACGGCAGCACGTTCGGCTCGCCGGTCACCCGCAGGATGTCGGGGGCGTGCCCGCCGCCGGCGCCCTCGGTGTGGTAGGTGTGGATCGCCCGGCCGTTGATCGCCGAGCGCGTGTCCTCGAAGAAGCCCGGCCTCGTTCAGGGTGTCGGTGTGGATCGCGACCTGGACGTCGTACTCGTCGGCGACCGACAGCGCGCAGTCGATGACCGCCGGCGTGGCCCCCCAGTCCTCGTGCACCTTCAGCCCGCCGGCGCCCGCCTCGAGCTGCTCGTGCAGCGGATCGGCATGCTCGTGTTGCCCTTGCCGAGGATCCCGCATGTTGACCGGCATGCCCTCGTAGGCCTCCAGCATGCGGGCGATGTTCCAGGGGCCGGGCGTGGTGGTGCACGCCGTTGCTGCCGTCGGCCGGGCCGGTGCCGCCGCCGACCAGCGTCGTGATCCCGTTGGTCAGCGCGTGCTCGCGCCTGCTGCGGGGAGATGAAGTGGACGTGGCCGTCGATCGCGCCGGCGGTGACGATCATGTGCTCGCCGGCGATCACCTCGGTGCCCGCACCGATGATCAGGTCGGGTGGACCTCGTCCTGGATGCCCGGGTTGCCGGCCTTGCCGATCCCGGCGATCAGGCCGTCCTTGATCCCGATGTCGCCCTTGACGACGCCGAGCAGCGGGTCGAGCACGATCGCGTTGGTGATGACCATGTCGAGCATGCCCTCCGCCGAGACGCCGGACGGGTCGGCCGCCATGCCGTCGCGGGCGGTCTTGCCGCCGCCGTAGACGGCCTCGTCGCCGTAGTGGCCCTCGTGGTAGTCGCTTCTCGATCTCGATCACGAGGTTGGTGTCGGCGAGCCGCACGCGGTCGCCGGTGGTCGGACCGAACAGGTCCACGTACTGCTTACGCGTGAGCGTGGCCATCACTCGGCCTTCGCCTTCTTCGCTCTGCTTGCCGCCCGGCTCTCGAGGAACCCGAGCTCGCGCATCCGGCGGATCGCCCGAGCGCGGTTGTCGCGCCCGCGAATGCCCCCTGGACGAGACCGCTGAAGCCGGCCAGGTACCCGAGCCCGCCGTAGGCGCAGACCTGCGACCTCGTGGGTGTCGCCGGGCTCGAACCGGATCGCGGTGCCGGCCGGCAGGTCGAGGTGCATCCCGAGCGCGGCGACGCGGTCGAACTCGAGCGCCCGGTTGGCCTCGAAGAAGTGGTAGTGCGAGCCGACCTGGATCGCGCGGTCGCCGGTGTTGCGCACGGTCAGCTTCTTCTTCGCCCGGTTGGCGTTGATCTCGATCTCGCCGCTCGCGAGTTGCAGTCGATCGTCTTCTGCTGCCATGTCTTCCTCCGTTCAGCCGACGGCCGTCTCGACCCGGTCGGGGCGACGAGCGGGGTCGTCGCCGTTGTGATTGGGGTGTGCGTGGACGTGTGGGTGCGCGTGGCCGTCCTCGCCGTGCGAGTGCGCGAAGCCGTGCCCGTGGTCGGCCGCCAGCGCCGTCGCGAGCCCGTCGTCGCCATGCGCCAGCAGGCGGTGGCAGGCGACCGCCACGCGCTCGGCCACCACGCCCGCGATCACCGCCGGCGACAGCAGCTGCGTCGCGGCGTCGGCGCGGGCGTGCAGCTCGGCCGGCACGATCGCCACCCGGCGCGCGCCGAGCCGCCGGCAGCGGTCGAGCGCGTCGTACAGCTCGCCGGTGGGCGAACGCAGGCCGACCTCGACCAGCCGCCGGCCGCTGTGCGCGCGGACCAGCGCCGCGACGCGGTGCAGCTCGGCGTCGTCGAACGGGTCGGCGGCGGGAGCGGCGATCAGCACGGCCGTGTCGTGGTCGTCGTCGAGCGCCCGGCAGGCGGCGCGCAACCAGCCGACGAGGTGGTCGGCGGTGCCGAACGGCGGCGCCAGCGCGATCCTCCCTGCGTGCTCGCCGCGCGCCGCCCAGCGCACCGTGCGCGCGGTGTCGGCGACCAGCCTCGGATCGCGGCCGAGCGTCATCGGCAGGACGACCGCGGGGCGGTCGGCGTTGCTCTCGGAGAGCGACGCGGCGAGCGCCAGCTCCAACGAGCGTCCGGTCGCCGCGACCCGCGAGCGGACGCCGACCAGCGGTCCCTGCTCGCGCAGCTGCAGCGGCGGGAGCCCGCCGCTCCCGGCGCTCTCGTGCCCGCCGACGAGCACCAGCGCGCCGGCGTGCTCGGGGCTGATGGCCATCGTCCTCACCCGCCTACCGGGTCGTGGCACGACACGAGCTTGGTGCCGTCGAGGAAGGTCGCCTCGACCTGGATCAGGCCGGCCATCTCGCGGACGCCGTCCATGACGTCGTCGGGGCCGACGACCTGCTTGCCCAGCTCCATGCAGTCCGCGACGCTCTTGCCGTCGCGGGCGCCCTCGAGGATCGCCTCGGAGATCAGCGCCACGGCCTCGCTGAAGTTCAGCGGGACCCCGCGCTCACGCCGTCGGCGCGCGAGGTCGGCGACGACGTAGATGTACAGCTTGTCCTGCTCTCGGGGCGCGAGGTTCATGTTGCGCTCTCCTCTCGGGGATTCGGTCCGGTGATCGCGGCGTAGAGCGGCATCGCGGCGAGGAACGCCCAGGTCACCAAGTTGAACGGCCAGGTCAGGGTGTGGCCGCCGAACGGGGCGAAGAAGTTCGCCAGCGCGGCGGTCATCGCCGTCGAGAAGATCGCCGCGACGACGGCGTAGGTCATGTTGATCGCGGTCGGCGCGAGGAACGTCGCGCCGAGAGCGATCATCACCAGCACCGCGTTGTAGCCGTAGATGCCCTCGGTGATCAGGTCGGCCGGGGCGCCCAGCGCCCAGGCGGTCAGCGTCCCGATCACGCTGCCGGCGGCGGCCGCGGCCCCCACCTTGCGGCTCGCGAGCGTCAGCCCGATCAGCATGATCAGTCCCGCCCACCACTTGCCGAGCAGGAAGATCTGGGCGACGTTGTTGAAGAACGACTCGACGAGGTTGCCGAAGCTCATCGCGGTGCTGCCGGTGGTCGCGTCGGGCAGCGCCGGACCCGGCCCTCCGTGCCAGATCCGCTCGAAGCCCGGGGCGCCGATCGCGATCGCGCTGCCCACGATGCAGAAGGGGCCTGTCAGCGCCGACAGGCCCCAGGTGCCGAGCATCGTGCTGAGCGTGCCCGTCAGCACCGTGCAGGCGACCCCTCCGGCGATCGCGACCAGCCACGACGAGAAGTGCAGCCCGAGGAAGGTGACGGCCGCGATCCCGATCAGCGCGCCGCAGTAGCCCTCCAGGCCCATGTAGATCTTCTCGCGGTCGGCGTGCAGGACCATCGCCGTCGCGGTCGAGCTGGCGGCGCCGAGGAGCCCGAAGACGCCGGGCTTCCAGCCCGCCGAGAACAGGGCGATCGTTATGACGACCCCTGTAATCAGCTTCGCCTGCAGGTCGACCTGGCCGACGCCGCGCACCGTCTCGATCGCGAAGAGCGCCGGCTGACGCTCGTTCCAGGGAGGCGACGAGGCGGGTGCGGCGTCGTCGGCGATCTCCATCGATACGTCCTCCTCCTCGAAGGCCCACGCCCAGTCGGCGTCGAGTGACTATTAACTAGCAGACCGGCAGGGGCCCTTCAACTACGTCCACACATTTAACGCCACATGCGACGGGGTCTCACATACGGTCACCCTCAAGGCACACCGCCTCCGCAGTTGCGAACTGCTCGCAGGTGCGACTTGCCGCATGACGCTCCGTCGCATGGTTCAACGAGGCGCCCGGCGGCAATGTTGGAACCATGCGACGCTCGGAGGCCACGATCCTCGACGCCGTTCCGCTGGCCATGGCCGCTGTCTGCGCCGCCTACGGCATCGACCTGGTCGGCGCGGGGGACTCGCCCACCTACTTCACCGCCGGCCACGTCGTGCTGTTCCTCGCCGCGATCTGCGTTGCGCTCTTCTGCACGGCGATGACGATCATCCAGCAGTTGCTGGGCCGCTACCGCGCCGTGTACCGCTGGACGCTGCCGCGGCTCGGCTACCTCGTCGCGCTCGGGACGATCGGGGCCGGGATCGCGATCGCGGCCGTCGACGCCAATCCCAAGGCGTCGCTGGTCACCGGTTTCGTGGTTCTCGGGATCGGCCTGATCGCGACGTGCGTGTCGACGGTCGCGGCGGCTTCGACGCGATTCGTGCTGATCCCACGCAACTCCGGCACCCCCGAAAGCGGCGCACGGCCGGACGAGGCCTTCGGCCGGGTCGCCGAGTGGGCCCTGATCGCGGTGCCCGCGGTCTGCGCGACCGCGGGGATCGCGCTGGCGATCGTGCTGCTCGCCAGCGGGGGCAGCGACCACTTCGTGGCCGGGCACGTCCTGCTCGGGCTGTCGCTGATCTGTGTCTCGCTCGTCGCCCTGGTCGCGACGGTCGCGCGCCAAGTCTCCAACGACTACCGCCCCGCCGAGCGGCGGGCCTGGCCGCTCGTCGTGGTGGCGGCCGGCACCATCAACGTGGGCTGGGGCCTGGTGCTCACCATCGCTGCCCGCGAGCCCTACTGGCTAGCCCCGGGGTGGGTGATGATCGGGCTGGGGCTGGTCTGCTTCAGCATCCTCAGCAAGGTGCTGCTGCTCGCGCTGGTCTGGCGACGCACCTTCGACCTCGCCAACCGGATCCCGTTGATCCCGGTCGGGACCGCGCTGAGCTGCCTCTTTTTGTCAGCGTTTCTGTTCCAAGCGGCCGTGGACGACCCAAACGTCGCCATCCCAGCCCGCGTCCTGGTCGGCCTCGGTGCGGTCTGCTTCACGCTTTTCTCGATCGTCTCGATCCTGGAGAGCGGAACCAGCGGCGACTGACGCTGCCCATCTCGGTTTACCTGAAATGCCGACCGTAGTATCCCGACAAGGGGATTTGCGGAATTACCAGGTTTCGAGTGCGACCGTGTTGCAGCTGGCAGGAGGTCGCGCTAGGTTGGCCCAACGCCGACCGACCATCGCCGGTGGCGCTGTAGGCCTCGCCCGAAAGGGGACCCCATGGATCTCGCCCGCCCCAAGCCGAGCGCTCGCGGGTCGCGCTGGACGCGCCTGAAGGGCTCCCTGTCGCCGGCCGAATGGCGCCGGGTCGCAGCGATGTTCGCCGTGATCGCCGGCCTGCACGCGGTCGGGTTCTTCCTCCTGCTCGCGCTCGTGGTCCCCAGCGACCTGTCGCTCGGCGCGAGCGGCGCGTTCGGGCTCGGAATCGGCATCACGGCGTACACGCTCGGGCTGCGCCACGCCTTCGACGCCGATCACATCGCGGCGATCGACAACACGACGCGCAAGCTGATGGCCGACGGTCATCGACCGCTCGCCGTCGGGTTCTTCTTCTCGCTCGGGCACTCGACGGTCGTGTTCGGGCTCGCCCTGCTGCTGGCATTCGGCCTCAAGGCGCTGGTCGGGCCGGTGCAGGACGACGCCTCGACGCTCCAGACCACGACCGGGCTGATCGGCACGACCGTCTCGGGCAGCTTCCTGATCCTGATCGGGATCCTGAATCTGGTCGTGCTCGTGGGCATCGTCCGGGTGTTCCGCCGGATGCGTCGCGGCGTGCTCGACGAGCCCGCGCTGGAGCGCGAGCTGCAGCAGCGCGGAGCGCTCAACCGGGTCTTCGGGCGCTTCACGCGCAGGATCCGCGCCTCCTGGCAGATGTACCCCCTGGGGGTCCTGTTCGGGCTCGGGTTCGACACCGCCACCGAGGTCGCGCTGCTGTTCCTCGCGGCCGGCGCGGCGTTCGGCGGGCTCCCCTTCTGGGCGATCGTCTGCCTGCCGATCCTGTTCGCCGCCGGCATGTCGCTGCTCGACACGATCGACGGGGCGTTCATGAACTTCGCCTACGGATGGGCGTTCGCGCAGCCGGTGCGCAAGCTCTATTACAACCTCACGGTCACCGGGCTCTCGGTCGCGGTCGCGCTGCTCGTCGGCGGCATCGAGCTCGCGTCGATCGCCGCCGAGCGGCTCGGCCTCACCGGGCCGGTCTGGGACCAGATCGCGGCGATCGACCTCAACACGATCGGCTACCTCGTCGTGGTGCTGTTCGTCGTGACGTGGGCCGTCGCGCTGCTCGTCTGGCGCTACGGCCGCATCGAGGAGCGCTGGGCGCCCCGGCCGGCACGCTCGGCGAGCACGGCCCGCGGCGACTGACGCCGATCCCTGCCTCCGCCGCGATTCCCTAGGCTGGCGGCGATGCGCGCCGCGGTGAGCCACGAGATCGACCTCTCGGAGCTGCGGTCCTGGTTCGGGATCGGCGTGGCCGGCAACTTCGCCGGGCATCTGGAGCAGGCCGGCGAGGCGGGCGACTTCGTCGGCGTGGAGGCGGCGGCGGACGCGCCGAAGGGGCTGTTCCCGTTCTACGCCCCGGGCCGCGACTCGTTCCTGGCGCGGTTCCCGCTCTCGCACGACGAGATCGCGCCCCCGGCGGACGCGGAGGCGGCCACGCGCCTCCAGGTCGAGCCCGAGGTCGCGCTCGCCTGCACTGTCGGCTACGCCGCCGACGGCACGGTCAGCGCGCTGACCCCGTTCGCCTTCGGCGCCTTCAACGACTGCTCGATCCGCGTCGCCGGCGCGTCGAAGATCAGCGAGAAGAAGAACTGGGGCGCGTGCTCGAAGGGCATCGCCCCGCGCTTCGTCGCCCTCGGCGACGACGACCTCGTGACCGCGACCGCCGGCTGGCGCCTCGCGTCCTTCCTGCGCCGCGACGGCGAGCTGCACGCCTACGGCGTCGACAGCCCGCTGGCCGGCTACTCCTACTACGGCGACCGGCTGCTCGACTGGATCGCCGACCGGCTCGCCAACCAGGCCGGCGGCGACGGCACCCCGCTCGAGCCGGTTGGCCGCTACCTGGCCGACTGCGGGCGACCGACCGATCTGCTCGTCGCGATCGGCGCCACCCGCTACACCGACTTCGGCGAGGCCACCTACCTACGTCCCGGGGACGAGTCGATCGTCGCCGTCTACGACTCGGCGGCCCACAGCCCGGCCGAGCTGCGTGCGGCCGTAGAGCGCGGCGACCCGCCGCAAGGCGCCTCCGTCCTCACCCAGCTGGCTGGATGAGGACGGAAGTGGAGACGGTGGGAATCGAACCCACGTCCGCGGTCGTGCGAAAGCAGCGTCTACGAGCGTAGCCGGCCCTCTGTTCTCACCCCGAGCTAGCCTGACCGGCCGGGTTGCTCGGGGCCAGTCTCTGTAGTGAGTCCCCCCGCCGCCAGAGACGCACGTCGGGAGCAAGCCCGTTTCTGATGCCGAACATCTCCCCCACGGGCCGAGGGGAGGCCGACAGCTCACTGGCTAGCTTTAACTAGGCAGCAAGCGCGAACGAGTGATTCTCATCCGCAACTATGGTTTGCCGGTTGTTTAACGAGGCCTACCGGCGACCTCGACTCGCAACTGAATCCACGGACCGACCACGTCGAAGCCTGTCGTCCCCGTAGAAGCTCTTCCAGTCTAGCCGCGCGGGACCACCGGCATGCCGCAGTCGAGCGCGGCCCGCGCGAGATCCGGGTCCCAGGTCGTGACCACGACGCGCGGCGCGTCGACGGCGAGCAGCGTCGCGAGGTGGATCGCCGCGGCGCCGGAGAGGCCGTGGCTGTCGGCGAGATCGCCCGCCGCGGCGGCCGTCTCGTGGCCGACGCCGACCAGCTCCAGCTCGCCGACGAGCCGCTCGAGCCCGGCCACGGCATCGTCGTAGCCGTCGCCGTCCAGCCGCCCTTCGCGCCGCGCCGCCGCGAGCGCCGCGCGCGCCTCCGGGTAGGCGAGCTCGCTGGACACGCGCGTCGCCGCCCCCTCCCATACCTGCGTGACGGTCTCCGCGCCCGGCTCGTCGAGGAGCCTGCGCGCCACCGCCGCGCCGTCGATGTAGGCGACCGTCGCCGCCCCCGAACCCTGTGGCTGAATCTGTGTCGAAGTCATGGCATATATGCTAGACAGCAGATCGGCCAGATCCGACGGCCAGCGCCCCGAGCCGCAACGCGACCGCGAGCACGTCGCCCTTCTCGGCCTCCGGGTTGTCGATCCACCACAGCGCGAGGCCGGCGAGCCCGCTGCGCAGCAGCTCCGCGGTCGGCTCGACCTGCGCCGGCGGCAGACGGTCGCCGGCGCGATCGGCGACGAAGCCCGCCATCACCTCGCCCGCGCGGGCGCTGACGCGCAGCCGAAAGGCCTGGATCTCGGCGTCGCCGGAGCTGTCGCGGAACAGCATCAGCCAGGCGTGGCCGTTGAGCCGCACGTAGTCGAGCCAGCGGGCGAGGATCGCGCGGATCAGCTCGTCGTCCGACAGCCCGACCAGCTCGTCGCCGGCCCCCGCGAGGAAGGTCGGCATGTCGGCCTCGTGCTTGGCGAGCAGCGCGAGGTAGAGGGCCTTCTTGGACTCGAAGTGGCGGTAGACGATCGGCTTGGTCACCCCGGCCGCCGCGGCGACGTCGTCGAGCCGCGTCCCCGCGTAGCCGCGCTCGCCGAACAGCGCGGCCGCGGCGCGCAGCACGGCGGCGCGCCGCTCGACCGCGGGCATCCGCGCGCGCTGTGGATCCTCAGTGGCCATGAGCTACCGCAGAGTAACCTCGCCTGCTACGTTACCCATCGGTAACATCGTCCGCCAGCAGCCCACAGGAGACCCCGCGATGACACCCGCCAGCGAGCCCGTCCACGACCCCGTCCACCGCGCCCGCCACGCCTTCGCCCCGGACGGCGAGAACATGACCGTCGACACCTGGCTCGAGCCCGGCGGCGCGCTGCCCACCCACGTCCACCCCCAGCAGGACGAGCACTGGTCGGTCGTCGAGGGCGAGGTCGAGGTGCTGGTCGGCAAGACGTGGCGCACGCTGCGCCCGAGCGACGGCGAGGTCGCGGTCCCGCCCGGAACCAGGCACGCGCTGCGCAACCGCGGCGACACCACCGTCCACGCCCGCTGCCGGGTAATCCCGGCGCTGCACCTCGAGGACTTCCTGACCGAGAGCGCCGCGGCCGCCCAGCAGGGGCTCATCATGCGCGGCGGCATCCCGCGCGGCCTGCGCGGCGCGCGCTGGGGCGCCCGCTTCGTCAAGCGCCACCGCTCCGAGACGGTGATGACCTTCCCGCCGCGGTTCGTGCAGTCGGCGCTGATCGCGCTGCTGGCGCGCGGCGACGGCCGCTAGCGCCCGGTTCCCCCGCCTCAGGCCGGCTGCGGCTCGAGGTCGATGCCGGCCCGCCCGCGGCGCAGCGACATCGCGATCAGCGGGAAGGCGAACGTCGAGATCATCGCCGCCCCGACCAGCGACGCCGCCGTCGAGCTGCGCATGTGGCCCGCGTCGACGGCGATCGTCGTGATCGCCACCACCAGCGGCAGCTCGGTCGCCGAGTAGAAGCCGAGCGCGAGCCGGTCGCGCTTCTCCTTCAGCACCTCGCGGTAGAGCAGCAGCGCCGGCCCGCCGCGCACGAGCAGGAACAGCGCGAGGAACAGCGGCAGCTTGTAGAGCGTCTCGCTGCTCGACAGCAGCGCGTCGAGGTCGAACTTGATCCCGCTGACGATGAAGAAGAACGGGATGAAGAAGCCGTAGCCGACCGCGGTCAGCTTCGACTCGAACAGCTCGACCTCGCGCCCCTGGAGCGCCAGCCTGGTGATCAGCCCGGCGACGAACCCGCCCAGCAGCAGGTCGAGTCCCAGCTCGGAGGCGAGCGCGACGAGGCCGAAGATCAGCAGGACCGACAGCCGCACCGCCAGCTGGCTGCTCGCCTCGAGCGTCCGCTCGATCAGCGGCCAGCCGACGAACGTCGACCGGACGGTGACGATCGCCACGACGACCGCGATCGCCACGAAGGCGACCAGGATCGCCGCCTCGTGCAGCGGCTGGCCGCCGGCGAGCACGAGCGTCACGAGCAGGATCGGCCCGAACTCGCCGACCGCGCCGGCCGCGAGCAGGAACGTGCCGAAGCGGGTCGGCAGCTCGCCGGCGTCGCGCAGGACGGGGATCAGCGTGCCGATCGCCGTCGTCGCGAGCGCCGAGCCGGTGTAGAGCAGCGACAGCACGATGCCGGCCAGCGCGAGCAGCCCGCCGACGGTGTAGGCGAGCACCAGCGACAGCAGCCAGCCGAGCATCGCGAGGCGCAGCGGCTGGCCGCGGATCCGCTTGAAGTCGATCTCGTAGCCGGCGAAGAAGAACAGCATCCCCAGGCCGAGGTTCGCGAAGAAGTCGGTGAAGTCGTCGCCGTCGGCAAGCCCCAGCAGGTCCGGCCCGACGACGATCCCGAGCAGCAGCTCGATGACGACGACCGGGACCGCGATCCGCCTCTCCAGCAGCGCCGCCGTCAGCGCCGCGAGGGACGCCACGCCGACGATGACGAAGAACGACGCTGTGTCGACCTCGAGCACGCGCGCAGCCTAATGCCGGGGGCGGCTAACGATTTCGCTCGGCCATCGCCCGGTCGATCTCGCGGCGCTGGTCCTTCGCCTTGAGGTCGCGCCGCTTGTCGCCCTGGTCCTTGCCGCGTCCGACGGCGATCTCGACCTTGACGCGCGACCCCTTGAGGTAGACGCGCGTCGGCACCAGCGTCAGCCCCTTCTGCGACGTCTCTCCGATCAGCCGCTCGATCTCGGCGGCGTGCAGCAGCAGCTCGCGCGGCCGCTCAGGCTCGTGGTTCTCACGCGAGGCCGGCAGGTACGGCGCGACGTGCATGTTCTCCAGCCACACCCGGCCCTTCCTGTCGATGTGCGCGTAGGCGTCCTTGATCTGCACCCCGCCGTCGCGGATCGACTTGACCTCCGACCCCTGCAGGATCACCCCGCACTCGATCTTCTCGAGCAGGTGGTACCGAAACGACGCCTGCCGATTGCTCGCCAGGTCCCCCGGCGCCGCCTTGCGCTTTCCCTTCTTCGCCATAGCCGCCCCGACGCTACACGGCCAGGTCGAGGTCGACGCGACCGCGGAGGGGCTCGGTGCGGGCGACGGTGACGCGGATGGGGTCGCCGAGGCGGATGGCGCGGTTGGAGTTGGCGTCGACGAGCTGGCTCTCGTGCTCGTCGGGCTCCCACCAGCCGTCGACGCGGCGGACGGGCAGCATGCCCTCGAAGCGCTCGTCGCCGAAGCGGACGAACCAGCCCTTCGAGATGACGCCGACGACCTCGCCGTCCCAGGAGTGGGTCGGGGGGCTCACGCCGCCCGCGCCCCCCGCGACAGAAGCCGGGCTCCTGTCAGGCGCGGCGGCCAGCTCGGCGAGGCGCCGCTCCAGCAGGAACGTCAGGCAGATGTCGTCGGCGTCGCGCTCGATCCGCATCGCGCTGCGCTCGGCGTCGCTGCAGGCGACGCCCAGCTCGTCGAGCTCGTGGGCGCGCGGGGCGGCGTCGTCGAGGCCGAGGCCGGCGAGCAGCGCGCGGTGGGCGACGACGTCGGGGTAGCGGCGGATCGGCGAGGTGAAGTGGCAGTAGCGTGGCGACGCGAGCCCGGCGTGGCCGACGTTGCGCGGCGAGTAGTACGCCGGCTTGAGCGAGCGCAGCACGAGCGAGCTGAACGCCGCCGCTCCGCGACCGTGGGTGCGCGCGTAGGCGGCGGCCATCCGCGACGCCTCGCCGGCGACGTCGGCCGCCTGGTGCGGGCTCATCCGCGCCGGCGCGGCCGGGGTCGGCACCTCGAGCGCGGCGAGCTTGGCCAGCATCGCCTCGACCGCCGGCGGGTCGGGCTTCTCGTGGACGCGGTAGAGCGTCGGCAGCTTGCGCTCGGCGAGGTAGGTCGCGACCTGCTCGTTGGCGAGGATCATCAGCTCCTCGATCAGCACGTGCGACTCCGTCTCGGCCTCCTGGCGGGCCGCGGCGACGTGGCCGTCGGAGTCGAACTCGAACTGCGGCTCGTGCGAGAAGACCTCGAGCGCGCCGCGCTGCTCGCGACGCTCGCGCAGGGCCCGGGCGACGGCGCGCGCGGCGTCGAGCGGCTCGCCCCACGGCGCCTCGGCGCGCGCCCGGCCGGCGAAGACCTCGTCGACCTGGCCGTAGGTCAGCCGCACGTCGGAGCGGATCGCCGAGCGGTGGAAGGCGACGCGCCGGACGTCGACGCCGGCGACGTCCATCTCGACGGTCACCGCCAGCCGCACCTCCCCCGGCCGCAACGAGCACTCGCCGTTGCTCAGCTGCTCGGGCAGCATCGGCTCGACGGCGCCCGGCACGTAGGTGCTGGTCGAACGCCGCTGGGCCTCGCGGTCGATCGCCCCGCCGGGCCGCACGTAGGCGGTCACGTCGGCGATGTGGACCCAGACGCGAACCGTCCCGTCGTCGATCCGCTCGGCCGAGATCGCGTCGTCGAAGTCCTGGGCGCTGTCGGGGTCGATCGTGAACGTCGGCAGCGCGGTCAGGTCGAGCCGGCCGCCGTGCGAAGCGCGATCCCGGGCCGCACGGGCCGGCGCCTCCGACGTCCGCCAGCTCCGCGACCTCCAGCGCCTCGGTCTCGACGCGGCGCGCGAACGAGCGCCGCAGGCCGCGGTCGAGCATCAGCGCTTCGACCACGTCGCGCGCGATCCACGGCTTGCCGATCACGCGCAGCACGCGCGCCCCGCGCTTGCCCCCGCCGACGAGCACGATGTCGCCCTCGCCGCCCTTGCCGCGCGCGACCTCGATCTGCTCGCCGAAGCCGTCGAACAGCTGTCGCGCGACCAGCATCCGCCCGCGCCGGCCCAGCTCGGCGACGAACGGCTCCACCGGACGAGCGCCGCGCCCGCCGGGGCCCCGGCCTGCCGGCCTGCGCCCCTTCGGACCCGGGGGCCGCGAGCCCCCGGCGCTCATCTGCCGGAGGCCTCGGCCGCCAGCTCGTCCAACGCGATCGGCAGCGCCTCGTCGCGCTCGGTGTCCGCGTCGTCGCGGGCCTTGACGGTGGGCTTGACGCCCTTGTTGCCGATGTTCTCGCCGTTGGGCAGGAAGTACTGGCCGACGGTGATGTCGAGCAAGCCGCCGTTGGAGAGCGGCTGGACCTCCTGGAAGACGCCCTTGCCGAACGTGCGGGTGCCGACGACCTTGCCGCGGTCGCGGTCCTTGATCGCGCCGGACGACGATCTCCGCCGCCGACGCGGTCCCGCGGTCGACGAGCACGACGATCGGGATGTCCTCGTCGATCGCGCCGCCGGTCGGCGTCGTACTTGCTGCTCCGAGCTTGGTGCGGCCCTTCGTCGAGACGATCAGCCCGTCCTCGATGAAGATGCCGAGCCGACCAGCACCGCCTCGTTCAGCAGTCCGCCGCCGTTGCCGCGCAGGTCGAGCACGATGCCCTCGGCGCCCTTGGCGACCAGCTCGTCGATCTCCTTGCGCGACCTGCGCCGTGCGCGCCCTCGCGTGAAGCTGGCGAGCCGTGACGATCGCCGAGCTTCTTGCCGTCGCGCTCGACGATCCGGCCGGTCGACGATCGGGATCTCGATCGCGCTCGCGCTCGAGCTTGACGGTCCGCGGCTCGAAGGTCTTGCCGGGTCGACGAGCTGCAGCCTCACGGTCGTGCCCGGCCGGCCCCTTGATCTGCGCGGTCGCGACGTCGGCCGACTGCGCCGGCGATCGAGCTGGCCGTTCACCTCGGTGATCAAGTCGCCCTTGCGGACGCCGCCGCGCTTGGCCGGCGAGCCCTCGAAGACGTTCAGCACGCGCAGGCCGCGCTTGTCGCGATCGACGTCATGCCGACGCCCTCGAAGCGGCCGCTCGACCGACTGCTGGAACTGCTTCGTCTCCTTCGGCGTGAAGTACGTCGAGAAGCGGTCGTCGAGCCACTCGACCATCCCCTTGCAGCGACCCCTCCTCGAGTCTGCTCGCCCGTCGACCTTGCGGTAGAAGTCGGACTCGATCGCGTCCTGCAGCTCGGCGCGCGGCCCGCGGTCGTCGGCTGACGAAGGCGTCGCGGATCGGGTCGGGCAGCGACTCGGGTGGCCGCCGAGCCAGACGCCGGCGAGCAGGATGGCCGCGACGGCGGCCACGGCCGCGACGGCTTTGAGGAGGGCGCCCACTGAGAGCGTGAAGAGTAGGGCTCAGACCCGCAGGAAGCGCCGCAGCGTGATGCGCCGACCCGGCGGCCGAGACCGCGATGCAGGCCACCAGCAGCACGACGATCAACAGCGGGAAGTTGATCGTGCTCGGCGCCGCGAGCAGGTCGAAGCGCGTCTGGCAGCGGATCTATGAACGTCTCCTTGGCGATCGTCAGCAGCAGCACGGCGAGCACTCCGCCCATCGCGCCGACCAGCACGCCCTCGATCACGAACGGCCAGCGGATGAACCAGTTCGTCGCGCCGACGAGCTTCATCACCTCGACCTCGCGCCGGCGGGCGAAGATCGACAGGCGCATCGTGTTCGCGACCAGCGCGATCGAGGCGAAGACGAGCAGCGCCATCAGACCGCCGGTGAGGATCTTCACGAGGCCGGTCGCCGAGAGGATCTTGCTCCGTGTCCTCCTCGCGTGTTGCGAACCTCGTCGATCGCGGCGAGCGACGGCTCGCGGGCCCCGTCGGCGCCGACGGGCGCCAGGCGGTCGACGATCGCCGACACCTGGTCCGGGTCGTCGGGCGTGACGCGGTACATGTCCGGCAGCGGGTTCGCGCCAAGCAGCTTGGCTCCCTCGGCGAACGCCTCGGGGTTCTTGCGCTTGGCCTCGGCGAGCCCCTCCTCCTTGGAGACGAACTCGACCGACTTGACGTTCGCGGTCCGCTCGAGCGCGGCGGCGAGCTGCTTGCGCTCGCCCTTGGTCGCGCTCGTCGGCGACGTAGACGTTGACCACGACGCGGCTGCGGACCTCGTCGGCGGTGCCGGTCGTCGCCTGGACGATCGGGATGAAGACGCCGAGCACGAGCGCGGTCAGCAGCACCGTCAGCATCGCCGCCAGCGCGGGCGCCGAGTTGCGCGAGAGGCCGCGCACGGCCTCCTTGAAGAAGAAGGGGAAGCTCATCGCTAGTTGGGGTGCCCCTCGACGCCGACGCCCAGCTCGCCGCGCAGGCGGACCGCGAACTCGGTCGTGGACTCATCCGGGCGGTACATGCCCGACTGCTGGTCGCGGATGATGCGGCCCTCGCGCAGCTCGATCACGCGGCGGCGCATCTTGTCGACCATCTCCTTGTCGTGGGTAGCCACGACGACGGTCGTCCCGGTCTTGTTGATCCGGTAGATCAGCTGCATGATCCCGATCGAGGTCTCGGGGTCGAGGTTGCCGGTCGGCTCGTCGGCCAGCAGCAGCGGCGGGTGGTTGACGAACGCGCGCGCGATCGAGACGCGCTGCTGCTCGCCGCCCGACAGCTCGTCGGGGAAGTTGTGCAGCTTCGTCGAGAGGCCGACGAGGCGCAGGATGTCCGGCACCTTGCGGCGGATCTCGTCGCGCGGCTCGCCGATCACCTGGAGCGAGTAGGCGACGTTGTCGTAGACCGTCCGGTTCGGCAGCAGCTTGTAGTCCTGGAAGACGGTGCCGATGTTGCGGCGCAGGTAGCGGGACCTTCGAGCGGTCGATGTCGTTGAGCTTCTTGCCCGCGATCAGCACGTCGCCGGACGAAGCCTCGAGCTCCTTCATCAGCAGGCGGATGCAGGTCGACTTGCCGCAGCCGGTCGGCGCCGACGAGAAAGACGAACTCGCCGCGGCCGATGCTCAGCGATGCCCGCTCCAGCCCGACCGAGCCGCCGTCGTAGACCTTCGAGACGTCGCGCAGCTCGACGACGGGGACGTCGCCGACCGGCGCCGGGGCGGCGGCCGGAGGGATAGGTGCGACCTCGGGTCGCCTGCGAGTGCGTAGCTGGGCCATCTGCGGCCTTAGTTTGTAGCGCCGACGAATGTGCCCGTTTGCAGGTGCAACGTCACGTGCAGGTTCTGCAACGGGGCTTGCAGCGAGCGGTGTCGCTCAGCGGCGGACGCGCCAGCGGGTGAACAGCTCGCCGTCGGCCTCGCAGAGCCAGATCAGCTCGGCGTCGGTGGGCGTGGCGAGCGCCGGGCCCTGGGTGATCGTCGGCTCGTCGCCGCCGCCGGCGAGCTTCGGGGCCAGCGACAGGAAGAACTCGTCGACCAGCCCCGCGGCGAGCATGTAGGAGAGGAGCGTCGGGCCGCCCTCGCAGATCAGCGAGCGGATGCCGTGGTCGGCGCGCAGGCGGGCGAGCAACAGCTGGAGGTCGTCGGCGGTGCGCTCGTAGGCGACGTCGGCCTGGACGCCCTCGAGCTCGTGGTCGGCGGCGGTCGCGACGATCACGGGCGCGCCCGGGGCTTGGAGCAGCGGGAGGTCCGACGGCAGCATCATGCGAGCGGAGACGATGACGGTCGGCTGCTCGGCGTCGAGGCCGTTGCGCTCGCGGACGGCGCGCAGGTCGTCGTTGCGGACGGCGGGGCCGTAGCGCTCGATCCGCGCGGTGCCGCCACCGACGAGGATCGCGTCGGCGGCCGCGCGCAGGTGGTGGAACAGCTCGCGGTCGCGGTCGCCGCCGAGGCCGCGCGTGTTGCCCTCCAGCGCGGCGCGGCCGTCGAGCGTCGACACCATGTTCGCGACGACGTACGGCCGGTCGGCCGGGGCCCGCGAGCCGAGGTCGAGCTGACCCGCCAGCTCGGCGGCGCTGGTCTCCCCGGGGCGCGGGTAGAGGCGCTGCACTAGGCGGTCTTGACGGCGCTGCCGGGACCGATCGCGACCATCCGCTCGATCGGGATGCGCGCGCGCTCGGCGATCGCCGGGTCGACCTGGACGACCGGCGACATGTCGCGCAGCGTGTCGCGCAGCTTCGGCAGCGTGATCATCTTCATGTACTTGCAGGCGGCCATCCGGTTCGCGGGGATGAAGCTCTTGCCGGGGTTGGCCTGTTCGAGCGGGTAGAGCATCCCAGTCTCGGTGGCGACGATGAACTCGTCGGCGTCGGACTCGCGCGCGAAATCGAGCATCCCGCCGGTCGAGAGCATGTGCGTGCGCTCGGGGTCGATGTCGCCCGAGGCGACGAACTCCATCACCTGGGTCGTGCAGCCGCACTCGGGGTGGACCATGAACTCGGCGCCGGGGTGGCCGGCCTGCATGTCGTCGATGTCCTTCGGGCGGATGCCGGCGTGGACGTGGCACTCGCCGTCCCAGACCTGCATCCGGCGGCCGGTGACGCGCTCGACGTAGGCGCCGAGCCACATGTCGGGGCCGAACAGGATCTCGGTGTCGTCGCCGTGCTCGCGCCAGATGTGCTCGACCACCTCGACGGCGTTCGAGGACGTGCAGCAGTAGTCGGTCTCGGCCTTGACCTCGGCGCTCGTGTTGACGTACATCACGACGACCGCGCCCGGGTGCTTGGCCTTCCACTGGCGCAGCTGGTCGGCGTCGATCGAGTCGGCGAGCGAGCAGCCGGCGTCGAGGTCGGGCAGCAGCACCGTCTTCTCAGGCGACAGCACCGACGCCGTCTCGGCCATGAAGTGGACGCCGCAGAAGGCGATCGTCTGCTCGGCGGCGGCGGCTGCCTGACGCGACAGGCCGAGCGAGTCGCCGACGAAGTGGGCGACGTCCTGGACCTCGGGCAGCTGGTAGTTGTGCGCCAGGATGACCGCGTCTCGCTCCGCGGCGAGCGCGCGGACCTCGTCCTTGAGCGCAGGGACGTTCTCCAGCTCGAGAAGCTGTGTCGGTGCGCCTCCCGCAGTGGGAATCGAGTGGGCAGCCATATGTTTCGAACCTCTTCCGGTGTCGAAATGAACTTCCACGCTCGGGGGAGCGCGCGGAACGCCTCTAAGTGTAGACCTCGAAGAGCAGGCTGACGTCGAGCGCGGGCGCGGAGTGCGTCAGTGCGCCCACGGAGATGAAGTCGACGCCGGTCTCGGCGACGGCGCGAACGGTATCGAGAGCGATGCCGCCGGACGCCTCGAGGGGTACCCGGCCGGCCGTCCGCGAAACAGCCTCGCGCAGCACGCCGGGATCCATGTTGTCGAGCAGGATCCGGCCGACCCCGGCGGCGAGCGCCTCGTCCAGCTCCTCGAGCGTCTCGACCTCGATCTCGACCAGCACGCCGTCCGGGGCCCCCGCGAGCGCGCGCCGCGCCGCCTCCCCCACGCCGCCGGCGACGCGGACGTGGTTCTCCTTGACGAGGATCGCGTCGTAGAGGCCGAAGCGGTGCGAGGTGCCGCCGCCGGCCACCACCGCCGCCTTCTCCAGCGCGCGCATCCCGGGCGTCGTCTTGCGCGTGTCGAGGATTCGCGTCCCGGTCCCGGCGATCGCGTCGACGTAGCGCGCGGTCAGCGTCGCGACTCCGCTGAGGCGGCCGAGCAGGTTGAGCGCGACCCGCTCGCCGGCGAGGATCGCGCGGGCGTCGCCATCGAGCCTCAGCAGCTCCATGCCGGGCGCGACGCGGTCGCCGTCGGCGGCACGGACGTCGACGGCCAGCTCGCGCTCGACGGCGGCGAAGACGGCGCGCGCGACTTCGAGCCCGGCGACGACGCCGTCGGCCTTGGCGATCACGACCCCCCGCGCGCGGCTGCCCTCGGGCACGACGGCGCGGCTGGTCAGGTCGCCGCTGCCGAGGTCCTCGGCGAGCGCGTCGCGGATCAGGTCGTGCATGGCGGCGACTGTACGCGAGCGGGCGCGGCGCCGGCCGCTAGCTCGCGCCGTCCGCCGTGCCGGCGCGGCGCAGCAGCTCGGCGCGCACCAGGTCGTCGAGGTCGCCGTCGAGAACGCCGCTGGGCGTTGCCGATCTCGACGTTGGTGCGGTGGTCCTTGACCATCGTGTACGGGTGCAGGACGTAGGAGCGGATCTGGGAGCCCCAGCCGACGTCCTGGGCCTCGCCGCGCTCCTTGGCGATCTCCTCGCGCGCGGCGGCGCTCCTCGGCCTCGATCAGCCGGCCGCGCAGCATCTTCATCGCGGTCTCCTTGTTCGCCGTCTGCGAGCGCTCGTTCTGGCACTGGACGACGATCCCCGATCGGCCGGTGGGTGATCCGCACCGCCGAGTCGGTCTTGTTGACGTGCTGGCCGCCGGCGCCGGACGCGCGGTAGGTGTCGATCTGGAGGTCGTCGGGCTCGATCTCGACCTCGACCGCGTCCTCGACCAGCGGCGCCACCTCGACGCCGGCGAAGGCGGTGTGGCGGCGCGCGGCGGAGTCGAACGGCGAGATCCGCACCAGGCGGTGGACGCCCTTCTCGGCCGAGAAGAGGCCGTAGGCGTTCTCCCCGGCGGCGGTGAAGGTCGCCGACTTGAGACCGGCCTCCTCGCCCTCGCTCGCCTCCTTCAGCTCGACGTGACATGTCGCGGCCCTCGGCCCAGCGCATCAGCATCCGCAGCAACATCTCGGCCCAGTCCTGGGAGTCGGTTCCGCCCGCGCCGGCGTTGACCGTCACCACGGCGTCACCGCCGTCGTAGTCGCCGGCGAACAGGCGCGCCTCCTCGAGCGCCGCCAGCCGCGCCTCGATCGATCCGCGCTGCTCTTCGACCTCGGCGGCGATCGACTCGTCGTCGGCGGCCAGCTCCTCGAGCTCCTCGAGATCGCCGATGTCGGACTCCAGCGAGCGGAACTGCTCCAGCCGCCGCCCGACGCGCGCGTGCTCGGCGGAGACCTTGGCGGCGGTCGCCTGGTCGTCCCAGAAGCCCGCGGCGCCCATCTGGGTCTCGAGCGCGTCGGAGCGCTCGCTCAGCGAAGCGGGGTCAAAGGTAGTCCGCGAGCAGCTTCAGCTGGTCGCGGAGGCCACTGGCGCTAGGCGCCATGGCACTTCTTGTACTTCTTGCCGGAGCCGCACGGGCACGGATCGTTGCGGCCGATCCGGTCCTCCTCCGCGACGTGGCGGGTCTCGACGATCTGACGGAGCGTCGCTCGGCTGGTCGAGCGCGAGGTCGGCGGCGTTCTGGACCGCGCCCGGCGCGACCCCGGCGGCGGCGGCCTGCGCCGCCGCGGCCAGCGCGCTCGGCTGGTCGGCGTCGGTTCCGCCGCGGTAGCTGAACGACCGCGTAGAGCTGCTGCTCGAGTTGCCGCCCAGGTCTGGCGCCGCGCCTCGCCGTCGGCCCCCTCGACCTGGACGTCGACGACGAAGATGTAGCGGCCGAACTCCTCCCAGATCGAGTTCATCAGGCCGGTGAACATGTCGAAGCCCTCGTTCTTGTAGGCGACGAGCGGGTCGATCTGGGCGAACCCGCGCAGGTGGATGCCCTCGCGCAGGTAGTCCATGTCGTGCAGGTGCTCGCGCCAGCGCTCGTCGATGATCTGGAGCAGCATGAACCGCTCGAGGGCGCGCATCAGGTCCTCGCCGAGCTCCTCCTCGCGGTCGCCGTATGCCTCGACGATGTCCTCGCGCAGCTCGGCGACCAGCGCGGCGCGGTCGACCTGCTTGGCGTCGAGATCCTCCGATGTCGATCCCGACCGGGTACATCTGCTCGAGCTGGGTGAACAGCTCCCGCAGGTCCCAGTCCTCGGCGTAGTCGCCCGCCATGTACTGGTTCGCCATCCGCTCGACCACGTCGGCGAGCTGCTCGCGCGCGCTCGCCGACATGTCCTCGCCCTCGAGGATGCGGTCGCGGTACTCGTAGATGATCTCGCGCTGCTGGTTCATCACGTCGTCGTACTCGAGGACGCGCTTGCGGATCAGGAAGTTCTGCTCCTCGACCTTCTTCTGGGCGCCCTCGATCTGCTTCGAGAGCATCCCCGCCTCGATCGGCTCCTCCTCGCCGTCCTCGCCGGTCGGGCCGAGGCGGTCGAGGATCCGGTAGATCCGGTCGCCGGCGAACAGCCGCACGAGGTCGTCCTCGGCCGAGAGGTAGAAGCGCGACTCGCCCGGGTCGCCCTGGCGGCCGGCGCGGCCGCGCAGCTGGTTGTCGATCCGGCGCGACTCGTGGCGCTCGGTGCCGAGGATGAACAGGCCGCCGGCGTCCATCACCTTCTGGCGGTCCTCGGTCGACGCGTCGCCTCGATGCTCGGGAAGCACCTCCTCCCACGCCTTCTCGTACTCGTCGGCGTGCCGACGCTCGAGCTTGCCGCGCAGCTCCAGCTGCGTCAGGTGCTCGGCGTTGCCGCCGAGCTTGATGTCGACGCCGCGGCCGGCCATGTTGGTCGCGATCGTGACGGCGCCGGGACGGCCCGCCTCGGCGATCGATCTCGCCCTCGCGCTCGGCGTACTCGGGCTTGGCGTTCAGCACGGTGTGCTTGATGCCCGCCTTGTTCAGCTCGGTCGGAGAGCAGCTCGGAGACCTCGACCGAGATCGTGCCGACGAGCACCGGCTGGCCGGTCGTCGTGGCGCTCCTGGATCTCGCGCGCGACGGCGTCCCACTTGCCGTCGCTTGGTCTTGTAGATCTGGTCGTTCTGTCCTGCGCGGACCATCGGCCGGTTGGTCGGGATCTCGACGACGTGGAGCTCGTAGATCTTCATGAACTCGGTCGCCTCGGTGAGCGCGGTGCCGGTCATGCCGGCGAGCTTGTCGTAGCGGCGGAAGTAGTTCTGGTAGGTGATCGTCGCGACGGTCTGGTTCTCCTCCTGGATCGCGCACGCCCTCCTTCGCCTCGACCGCCTGGTGCAGGCCCTCCGACCAGCGCCGGCCCTCGAGGATGCGGCCGGTGAACTCGTCGATGATCTTGACCTCGCCGTCGATCACCGCGTAGTCGACGTCGCGCTTGTAGAGCGACTCGGCCTTCAGCGCCTGCATCGAGGTGGTTGACGAGGTGGCCGTTCTCGGCGAGGTAGAGGTTGTCGATGCCGAGGAACTTCTCGGCCTTCTCGACGCCCGCGCTCGGTGATCGCGACGGTCTTGTGCTTCTCGTCGAACTCGTAGTCGAAGTCGGCGACGTAGGCCTTCGACTTCGGCCTCGCAGCCCGTCGGGCTTCTTGCCCGGCTCGAGCTGCGGCGCCAGCTTCGCGAACTTGTAGTAGAGGTCGGCGGCCTGCTCGCGGCTGGCCGGAGATGATCAGCGGCGTGCGCGCCTCGTCGATCAGGATGTTGTCGACCTCGTCGACGATCGCGAAGCCGTGGCCGCGCTGCGACTTCTCGGCCAGCGTCGGTCGCGAGGTTGTCGCGCAGGTAGTCGAAGCCGAACTCGGAGTTCGTGCCGTAGGTGACGTCGGCCTCGTAGGCGGCGCGCTTGTCGTCCCAGTCGCGCTCGTCGGACTGGAGGATCGCCGAGCGTCAGGCCGAGCGTGTCGTAGATCGGCTTCATCCAGTGGCGTCGCGGCGGGCGAGGTAGTCGTTGACCGTGACGACGTGGACGCCCTTGCCGGCGAGCGCGTTGAGGACGACCGGCAGCGTCGCCGGTGAGCGTCTTGCCCTCGCCGGTCTTCATCTCGGCGATCGAGCCGTCGTGCAGCACCATGCCGCCGATCAGCTGGACGTCGAAGTGGCGCTGGCCGAGGTGGCGCTTGGCGACCTCGCGCGTGAGCGCGAACGATTCGAAGAGCAGGTCGTCGAGCGACTCGCCGTTGACGGCGCGCTCGCGCAGCGCCGTCGTAGCGCTCGCGCAGCTCGTCGTCGCTCTCGAGCTCCAGCTCGGGCTCGAAGTCGTCGATCCGCGCGACGTGCTTCTCGAACTGCTTGAACTTCTTCCCCTCGCCGACGCGAAGCGCGCGGTCCAAAATCGACATACGGGCGAGCCTAGCAATGGCCAGGGCTCGCCCGGGGAACGGCCGGCTGTGCCGTCCGCCTACGCGAGTCTGGGCGAAGCCCGGTGCGCCTCCCGACGCTTGCGTCGCTTCTCCCGGTGGCGCTTCACCTGGCGGGCGAGGTCGTCGGCGGCGAGGTTGACCGAGCGGGCCATGCTCTCGGACGCCTCACGCGCCCGCAGCGTCACGCCCTTGAGATGCAGGGTCACCTCGACCACCTGCGACTGCCTGATCGAGGGATTCCGTTCCTCGATCAGCTCGACCTCCATGTCCGCGAGTGGAGATACCTGTCTGGCGACCTTGGCGAACTTCTTGTTCACCCGCTCCCTGAGCTCGTCGCCGACAGGTACGTTGCGCCCCTTCATTGCGATGCGCATGCGGCCTCCCTGGATGTGGTGGAGATTGCTTCCGATACTAGTGCCCAGGCAGGCGGCAGCCAAGTCATTTCCTTGCCAACGGGCAGATGACGGTCAGCGGCCCGGGCGTGAGCGCGTAGGCGACGGCCGCGACGTCGATCGCGCCAGCGGCGTAGAGGGCGTCGGCGCAGGCGGCGATCGTGCCGCCGGTCGTGACGACGTCGTCGACGAGACCGCGCGCGCGGGGGCCGGGACGCCGGGGCGCGGCTCGAACGCGCCGTCGAGCGCGGCCAGCCGCTCGTCGCGGCCGCGACCGACCTGGCGACCGCGCGCGGCGGGCCCCGGCCGGCGGCGCAGGCAGCGGGCGACGCGCATGCCGGTGCGGCGTCGCGAGCGCCGTCGCCAGCAGCTCGGCCTGGTCGTAGCCGCGGGCGCGGGCACGCGCGGGCGCGAGCGGCACCGGGACCAGCAGCGCCGGCGGGCGCAGCAGGCGCTCGGGCGTGGTGGCCGCGATCTGCGCGGCGAGCGGATCGGCGAGACCGGCCGCGCCGCGGAACTTCAGCCCGGCGACGAGCGCCCGCGCCGGGCCGTCGTAGGCGACCGGCGCCCAGACCGGGACTCCGGCGAGCCGGACCGGGTCGGTCGCTGCCGCGCCAGCGCAGCACGCCGCGGCAGGCGAGGCAGAGCGGCTCGCCGCGTCGCGCTCGCGCCCCGCACGCCCAGCAGGCCGGTGGGACGAGGAGGTCGAGCAGCGCGGCCAGCGGGCCCATGGCGGGGTCCGGCGGGAGGTCGAGGTCGGGCAGCCCCATCGCCCGATCGTCGCGGGCCGACTGCGTCAGCAGGCAACCGCGCTGCCACAATCGAGTGCGTGCTCGGTTACAACGCCGTGTTCGTCGGCGCGACCGACCCCCAGCTGCACTGGCTGCCGGATCCCGGCGTGCTCGCGCCGATCGCGCTGCTGATCTTCGTCTACGTGCGCCGCTTCCGCGCCGCGCGGCGCGAGGAGGGCGGCCGCGGCGCCGGTTGGCTGCAGGCCCTCGCCTTCACCGGCGGCATCGTCGCGCTGCTGCTCGCCGTCGTCTCGCCGATCGACGCCCTCGGCGAGGACTACCTGTTCTCGGCGCACATGCTCCAGCACGTGCTGCTCGGCGACATCGCGCCGGTGCTGCTGCTGCTGTCGCTGTCGCGCGTGATCATGCGGCCGGCGACGCGCCGCCTGCACGTCGTCGAGCGCAAGCTCGGCCGCCTCTTCACCCCCTGGACCGGGCTCGGCGCTGTGGCTCCTCTTCACCTACTTCTGGCACATCCCGGCGCTCTACCACGCCGCGCTCGAGAACCCGCTGATCCACTTCCTCGAGCACGCCTCGTTCTTCACCGCGGGCGTCTGCGTCTGGTGGCCGCTGATCCAGCCGGTCCCGATGCGCAAGCCGCTCAAGGGCTTTCAGACGCTCGCCTACATCGGCGGGGCGAAGTTCGGCCTCGGCCTGCTCGGGGTCTATCTGACCTGGTCCTCGACGGTGGTCTACACCTACTACGAGAACGTGCCGCGGATCTGGGGGCTGACCCCGATCACCGACCAGAACGCGGCTGGCGCGATCATGATGGTCGAGCAGTCGATCACCTTCGTGATCGCCCTCGCCTTCCTGTTCTCGCGGATGCTGACCCAGTCCGAGACCGATCAGCAGCGGGCCGAGCGGTTGGAGGAGCGCGCGGCCGCGAGCTAGGGTCGTGCCATGCCCGAGATCTCGACGGTCGGCGAGGCCGACCTCGCCGAGCTGCTCCCGTTGATGCGCGGCTACTGCGACTTCTACTCCGTCAGTCCCTCCGAGGCCGACCTGCGCGCGATGGCGCGAGTCCTGATCGCCAATCCCGAACACGAGGGCTTCCAGCTGATCGCCCGCGACGACGGCAGCCGGGCCGTCGGCTTCGCGACGGTCTTCTGGAGCTGGGCGACCTCGTCAGCGGCCCGCGTCGGCGTGATGAACGACCTCTTCGTCCACCCGGACGCGCGCAGCGACGGCACCGCCGAGGCCCTGATCGCCGAGTGCGCCGACCGCGCCCGCGAGCGCGGCGCCGTCTCGCTCGACTGGGTCACCGCCCACGACAACCACCGCGCCCAGAAGGTCTACGACCGCGTCGGCGGCCAGCGCGACGCGCGCTGGCTCTCCTATTCGCTCGACCTCTAGCCGGCGAGATGGCGCGGCCCAGTCTCGTCGCACTGACCGCCGTGGCCCTGCTCGCCGTCGCTGGATGTGGCGACGACGAGCCCACGGGGCCGTCCTCCGCCCTCGCCGCCGCACCGCCGGGGGTCGCAGACGGTTGTCGTGAGGCCGCCGACATCGCCAGGCTCCCTGTGCTCTGCCCCACCCGCTGGCCCGACGTCGCCCGTCCGGGAGGACCTCGGCTCCACCTATGGGGCGGCCGCGCCGCCTACCTGCTCGAGGCCCAAGACGGGTTCGGCGGTCGCTCGGCCGTCTTCCACGTCCTGCTCGGTGGCCAGGAGAAGCCCTTCCCGGCCGGGTTCGAAGGCGGCGGGAGACAGCTGAAACTCACGACCCGGCGCGAGACGACGCCGATCCTCGCGGACGGTGAGCCGACCGGCCGCGACTTCGTCGTCGCCCTGCCGACCCGCGTCGTCGGAGCCACCCGGGTGCACGGTCACCCGGCGGCCATCCTGAAGGCCCCGCCCTACCCCAAGGGCGGAATCCACGGCGGCCACGCCGTCGTGATGTGGAACGAGGGCGGCCACGGCTACCTTGTCTCTACCCACAGCGAGACGTCCCGCCGGGGCGCGACTCGTACGGCAATCGAGATCGCCCGTTCGTCGCAGCCCGTGACCCGCTAGGGGCTCCGCGGCCGCCAGCCCTCGAGGTAGTCGAGCTGGTCGGGGGTGAGGGTGTCGATGTGGACGTCGAGCGCGGCGAGCTTTAGGCGTGCGACCTCGTCGTCGATCGCGCGCGGGACGTCGAGGACGCCCGGCGGGAGGTCGCCGCGGTGGGTGGCCAGGTGCTCGGCGGCGAGCGCCTGGAGGGCGAAGGAGACGTCCATGACGGCGGCTGGGTGCCCCTCGCCGGCCGCGAGGTTGACGACGCGGCCGGAGGCGAGCAGGTTGAGGCGGCGGCCGCCGAGGTCGTACTGGTCGACGAGCGGCAGCACCGCCTTCACGCCCCCGGTCGCCAGCGCGCGCAGGTCGGCGAGGTCGATCTCGACGTCGAAGTGGCCGGCGTTGGCCAGCACGGCGTTGTCCTTCATCCGCTCGAAGTGCTCGGCGCGCAGAACCGACCGCGATCCCGTCACGGTGACGAACAGATCGCCGCGCTCGGCGGCGTCGAGCGCCGGCATCACCTCGTAGCCCTCCATCCGCGCCTCCAGCGCGCGCAGCGGGTCGACCTCGCAGACGATGACCGCCGCCCCGGCTCCGCGGGCGCGCTGGGCGATGCCGCGGCCCGCGAAGCCGTAGCCGAGCAGGACGAGCGTGTGGCCGGCGAGCAGCAGGTTCGCGGCGCGCAGGATCCCGTCGAGCGCGGACTGGCCGGTGCCGTAGCGGTCGTTGAGCGTCCGCTCGGCGAGCGCCTCGTTGACGGCCAGCACCGGACAGCGCAGGCCACCCTCGGCCTCCAGCCGCCGCAGCCGCAGCAGGCCGGTGGTCGTCTCCTCGGTGCCGCCGATCAGGCCGGTGGCGGACGGCTCCGCACCGCCCGACAGGACGGCCCGCGCGTGGATCGCGGTGAGCAGGTCCGCGCCGTCGTCGAGGGTTATCTGCGGGGCCGCGTCGACCAGCGCCTCGACGTGCGCGACGTAGGTCTCGATGTCCTCGCCGCGCCGCGCGAACACGTCGATCGACGCGTCCTCGGCGAGCGCCGCCGCGACGTCGTCCTGGGTCGACAGCGGGTTCGCCGAGCAGAGCCCGACCTCCGCCCCACCGGCGACGAGCGTGCGGGCGAGGCAGGCCGTCTCGGCCGTGACGTGCAGGCAGGCCGCCACCCGCACGCCGTCGAGCGGCCGCTCCGCCGCGAACCGCTCGCGGATCAGCCGCAGGACGGGCATCTGCCCGTCCGCCCACGCGACCCGGGCCGCGCCGGCGGCGGCGAGACCCGGGTCGGCGATGTCGCTAGTAGCGGTAATGGTCCGGCTTGTACGGGACCGTTCACCGGAACGCCGATGTAGGCGGCCTGCTCCTCGCGACAGCTCGGTCAGCTTGACGCCGAGCGCGTCGAGGTGGAGCCGGGCGACCTTCTCGTCGAGGTGCTTGGGCAGCACGTAGACCTTCTTCTCGTACTCGTCGTTCTTGGTGAACAGCTCGATCTGGGCGATCGTCTGGTTCGTGAACGAGTTCGACATCACGAACGACGGGTGGCCGGTCGCGTTGCCGAGGTTCAGCAGGCGGCCCTCGGACAGCACGATGATCGAGTGGCCGTCGGCGAACGCGAACTCGTCGACCTGCGGCTTGATGTTGATCCGCTCGACGTCGGAGCGGCCCTCGAGGCCGGCCATGTCGATCTCGTTGTCGAAGTGGCCGATGTTGCCGACGATCGCGTTGTGCTTCATCCGCGCCATGTGATCGGCGGTGATGATGTCCTTGTTGCCGGTCGCGGTGACGAAGATGTCGGCGGTCTCGACGACGTCCTCGAGCGTGGCGACCTGGTAGCCCTCCATCGCCGCCTGCAGCGCGCAGATCGGGTCGATCTCGGTGACGATCACGCGGGCGCCCTGGCCGCGCAGCGACTCGGCGCAGCCCTTGCCGACGTCGCCGTAGCCGCAGATCACGGCGACCTTGCCGCCGATCATCACGTCGGTGGCGCGGTTGATGCCGTCGACCAGCGAGTGGCGGCAGCCGTAGAGGTTGTCGAACTTCGACTTGGTGACCGAGTCGTTGACGTTGATCGCCGGGAACAGCAGGTCGCCGGTCTCGGCGAACTGGTAGAGCCGGTGGACGCCGGTGGTCGTCTCCTCGGTGACGCCCTTGATGCCGGCGGCGATCTGCGTCCAGCGCTGCGGGTCCTCGGCGAGCGAGCGCTGCAGCGTCTCGAGGATGATCCGGTACTCCTCGGAGTCGGCCGAGGCGGGATCCGGCACCGCGCCGGCCTGCTCGAACTCGCGCCCCTTGTGGACGAGCAGCGTCGCGTCGCCGCCGTCGTCGAGGATCATGTTCGGACCCTCGCCGTCGGGCCAGTTCAGCGCCTGCTCGGTGCACCACCAGTACTCCTCCAGCGTCTCGCCCTTCCAGGCGAAGACCGGGACGCCGGTCGCGGCGATCGCCGCGGCGGCGTGGTCCTGGGTCGAGAAGATGTTGCAGGAGACCCAGCGGACCTCGGCGCCGAGCGCGATCAGCGTCTCGATCAGCACCGCGGTCTGGATCGTCATGTGCAGCGAGCCCATGATCCGCGCGCCCTTCAGCGGCTGGCTCGCGCCGAACTCCTCGCGGATCGCCATCAGGCCCGGCATCTCGTGCTCGGCGAGCGAGATCTCCTTGCGGCCGAAGTCGGCCAGGCCGATGTCGGCGACCTTGTAGTCCTGCGTGGCGGTGGTGGTCACTCGTTCTCCTTGATCGATTCGAATCTCTGAAGTCTTGGACTAGGCCGCGTTGCCGAGCAGCCGCTCGTGCTTCTGCTGCTCGAAGCGCAGCCAGTCGTCGGCCGCGACGCCCTCGGGCCGCTTCGGCTCGGCCGCCAGCCAGGTCTGCACTGCGCCGCGCAGGTCGCCCTCGCGGCGCAGCCGCAGCGCGAACCCGACGTCGCCGAGGCTGATCTCATGCTCGGCCAGCAGCTCCCGCAGCGTCCGCAGCCGCTGCAGCTCCGCCGGCCCGTAGAGCCGGTAGCCCGAAGCCGACCGATCGGGCTCGATCAGCCCCTCCCGCTCGATGTAGCGCAGCATCCGAGCCGACCATCCGGTCGTCTCGGCCGCCTCGTTGATCGTCAGCCCAGCCATCCGACCGCCAACCTTACCAAGGGTTGTGTCAAGGTTTGGGGCGGCTGCGACACGAGTCGGCCCGCGCGGTAACCTCGCAACGGTTGGCGACCACATGTGGGTGGTTCCCACTTCAACAACTCTCGACCCGCTCCGGCGGGTCGAGGTTTTCTGAAGCTGTGCCGGTTCTCAACCAGGGTCAACGCGTCATATAGGCCCCGGGGACCCGCCTCCAGCGGGATCAGACCCTTGGCCGATCACCCACCACGGGGATGATTCAAGGGAGCTACGCAGCTACTAGGTCGGCCTTGGCCGACTCAATGCCGCGTTTACGCAAGCTGAGATCGATCATCTCGGCGATCGCAGGGTCGGCCCTTTCGATCATCACAGGCGGATTCGAACCATCGCATGCAGCGCGCGCTAGTCCACCCACAAACTCGTCCGCGAAGGAATACGTAACGCTGAAAACCTCGGCAAAGTCGAGCACCAAGAACTCAGCGTCTTGAGCCTGCTTCTGGATCTCGTCTCTTAGACGGACGCCACGATCCCGAGTTGAGAACACGCGCCCGTGCGTTGCGACATGGATTCTCACGATCTCCGCCTCCTAGCGAACGGGGGACACCAAGTTACCTGAGGTATCGGCTGGATTCAAACGGTCCTTAGCTCGACACGGACCCACGTGCCAACCGTCTCCTTGCCCACAACATGGGTATCGCGTTTGACCACCTCGCCTCCCTGAACTTCTAGGTCCAACCGGCCATGACCCGACCAAATCCGCAGGCTGCCCTGCGCAACAGCCGTCTGGACCATCTTCTCGATCATCGTCGCGTAGCCGATGCCTCGATGCTCCCGCTCGCCCGTCTCGGCAGCCGTCACGCCCTCTTTGATGGCCTCGAGAATGGCGCGACTGTCATCGACAAGCTCGGGGTACGCCCGCCTCATGTGCGTCGGAATACCAATTCCGAGATCGCCGATTGCCAGAACACAGCGAGTAGTCTGATAGCGCTGCGCCGCGACGTAGGCGCCTACGTCGCTCCTTCCATGAGTCGTTGCATTGTCCGCCAACTCGCCGGTAGCGACCATGAAGGCAGCGGCTAAGCGGGCCGAGTTCCCAGGGAAATGCGCAGTAAGTAGGTCCTGCAGCCTGTAGTCGAGGTCCTCGACCTCCGTAGGGCTCGTCATGCGCGTTAGCTCAACCAGCACGTCCTTCTTACTTGTTCCCGCGACGGTCCCGGCATCGCAACTGCAACCCTCAGGCAGATCGGCGAACACCCCCATTCGAACGAGATAGTTGCGTACGCCGACATTGGTGGGCGGAGTGATGTGGATCCCATGACCACGAAACGCATGCCAATCGATGAACGCGCGAAGCCGCAACATGAACAAAGGCTCGACGAACGCTAGGTCCGACAGATCAAGGTGTAGGTCGAGCCCAGCCGGTGCTGGTCGAAGCGGAAGGGCCGTGCCCCAAGAGCTCCCGCGTCCTGACCTGTGGCCAGGCCGAACAAGGATCGGGGATGTCAAGACGTGAGAGACCAAGCCAACGCGCACGTTGCGTTCGGTGCGCTACGCGGGACGACGAAGAAAGAAACATGCCCCTACCGTCGCGGTCGGCTGTCCCACTCTGCTCTCGCCTTGGAAGTACTCGTCGGCCTGTCGAGAGAGACGACCGACGAATCGGAGGCAGGACCCGCGGGCAGCCACGCCGATCCCTGGCGAGATAGGCTGGCTGGGCACGAGGGGTTTCACGCTTCTCGTGCCATGGCCCCCGGCTGCTCGCCCAGCGCGGGGGTCACTTTCGTTTCGCCCCGGGGCTGGCCGGAAGAACCGCTAGCCGAGCGCGGCTTTGAAGCCCTCGATGGCGTCGACCGGGTCGGGGTCGATGTCCTCGAGCTCGGCGAGGGAGACGGAGACGAGATCGCCGGTCATGACGAGCGACATGACGTGGGCGACAGGGGTGTCGCCGCGGGCGTCGACGCGGACGACGGGGGCGCCGATGTCGGCGAGGCGGTCGGCGGTGAGCTCCATGCGGCGCTCGAGGCGCGGGTGGAGGTCGGGGGTGTGGAGGAAGACGGCGGAGAGCGGGGCGAGGTCGAGACCGCGGCGCCAGCCCTCGATCTCGTTGTGGTTCGCCTCGGGCAGCTCGCTGGCGAAGGCCGGGAGCTTGGAGTTCTCGTTGAGCTGGGTCTTCCAGCGGCGGGCGACCGGAGCGGTCGGGCCGGCGCCGTGGACGACCGGGATCGTGTCCTCGAGCGCGCGGGCGACCGAGTCGGCGCCGCTGTCCTCGGCGAGCTGCTCGAGGATCTCGCGGGCGCCCTCGATCTCGTCGCGCAGCGACGGCGCGGCGCCGCACGCGGCAGCGCATTCGAGCGCGCCGATCGTCATGTAGACGACCGCGGCGCGCGGCTGCATGCCCGACGGGACGCCGGCGACCGGGATGCCTGCTTCGCGCGCCCGCTCGGCGAGCGGACCGCCGGTGGTGAGAGCGACCCGGGGCGCTCCGGCCTCGCCGGCCGCGTCGAAGCACGCGAGCGTCTCCTCGGTCGATGCCGGAGTAGCTGGCGCAGAGGACGAGCGTGTCGGGGCCGACGTCGGGCGGCAGCTCGTAGCCGCGCACGGTGCGGATCGCGGCGCTGGCGCGGGAGCCGATCGCGGCCGCGGCGAGATCGCCGCCGACCGCCGAGCCGCCCATCCCGCAGATCACCAGTCCGCCGGAGAACTCGCGTGCGGGGATGCCCGCGGCGTCGACGCGCCAGAGCGCGTCGCCGATCTGATGTGGCTGCGCGAGCACGTCCTCGATCATCCGACCGCCTCCCCCGCTTCGACTACGGCATCCGGCTCGACCCGCGCGTCGCCGGGCACCACGGCCCCGGCCTCGACGCGGGCGCCCGCCCCCACCATTGCTCCCGGCTCGATTCGCGCGCCGTCGCCGACCTGGACGCGCTCGGCGAGCACCGCCTCGCGCACGACGCAGTCGGCGCCGACCGAGACGCGGTCGTGCAGCGCCGAGCGCTCGACCGACGAGTCGCTGCCGACCGAGCAGTGGGCGCCGAGCACGGTCTGCGGCCCGATGTGGGCGCCGGCGGTCAGGCAGCCGTCGCCGATCAGCGAGCCGGTCTCGTCGCGCGGCGGCAGCGTCGAGTCCACCGCGCCGGCGAGCAGGTCGTAGGTCGACTCCAGGTAGCGCTCCGGCGTCCCGATGTCGATCCAGTAGCCGTCGGCGGCCCAGCCGTAGAGGCCGTCGCCGACCAGCTGCGGGAAAGACCTCGCGCTCGAACGAGCACGGCGCGGCCGGCCGGGACGAGCGTCTCGACCACCTCGCGCTCGAGCACGTAGGCGCCGGCGTTGATGCGGTTGGTCGGGACCTCGCCCGTCGGTCTTCTCGAGGAACGCCTCGACGCTGCGGTCGGCGTGGGTCGGCACGACGCCGTAGCTGGCGGTGTCCTCGACCTCGATCAGCGCGAGCGTGCAGCGGGCGCCGGTCTCGACGTGCTGGCGCCAGCTCGGCGGTCAGGTCCATGTCGGTCAGCACGTCGCCGTTGAGCACCAGCAGCCGCTCGGCGAGCACGCCCTCGTCGAGCGCGAGCCGCACCGGACCGGCCGTGCCGAGCGGCTCGTCCTCGATCACGTAGCGCAGCCGCATGCCGCCGTAGACGTCGCCGAGCACCGAGCGCACGCCGTCGGACATGAAGCCGCACGACAGGATCGCCTCGTCGACGCCGTGGCCGCGCAGCCAGTCGAGCATGAAAGTCAGGAACGGCCGCCCGGCGAGCGGCATCACCGGCTTCGGGGTCGTGTAGGTCAGCGGCCGCAGCCGCGTGCCCTGTCCGCCCGCGAGGACCAGCGCCTGCACGTCAGCGGCCGATGCCCTCGTAGGTGAAGCCGGCCGCGCGCAGCGCCTCGCGGTCGAGGAAGTTGCGTCCGTCGACGATCACCGGCTGCGCCATCCGGTCGCGCACCGCGCCGGCCCAGTCGAGCTCGGCGAACTCGGGCCACTCGGTCACGAGCACGGCGGCGTCGGCGCCGTCGAGCGCGTCGAGCGCGGAGTCGCAGATGCGGGCGCCGCCGAGCAGCTCGCCGGCGTTGTCGAGCGCGACCGGGTCGTAGACGCGCACGTGTGCGCCCTCGCCCTGCAGCCGCGCCGCCAGCACGATGCTCGTCGCCTCGCGGACGTCGTCGGTGTTCGGGCTTGAACGAGACGCCGAGCAGCGCGATCTCCTTGCCGACGAGCGAGCCGAGGTGCTTCTGCAGCTTGCCGCACGGCGCGCCGCTTCTGCAGCTCGTTGACCTCGATCACCGCAGTTGAGCAGCTGGAAGGCGTAGCCGCTGTTGCCGGCGAGCTGCTTGAGCGCGCTGACGTCCTTGGGGAAGCAGGAGCCGCCGTAGCCGAGGCCGGCCTTGCAGGAACTTGTCGGCCGATCCGCGTGTCGAGGCCCATGCCGCGCGCGACCTCGTTGACGTCGGCGCCGAGCTCCTCGGAGACGTTGGCGATCTCGTTGATGAACGAGATCTTCGTCGCGAGAAAGGCGTTCGAGGCGAGCTTGATCATCTCGGCGCTGGCGACGTCGGTGCGGACGATCGGCGCCGCCGAGCGGCTCGTAGAGTGCCGCGACGCGGTCGGCGAAGCCGGTCCGTCGCCGTCTCCGGCGCCGACGACGACGCGGTCGGGGCTGCATGAAGTCCGCGACCGCCGTGCCCTCCTTGAGGAACTCCGGGTTCGAGACGTAGCCGAGCTCGTCGCGGCGGCGCTGGATCGCGCGGCCGGTGCCGACCGGGCACGGTGCTCTTCATGACGATCGCGTGCGAGTTCGAGTCGCCGAACTCCTCGATCACCGCCTCGACGCGCGACAGGTCGGCGTCGCCCGAGTAGGTCGGCGGCGTGTCGACGCAGCAGAACAGCAGCTCGGCGTTGTCGAGCACCTCGCGCCATGTCGGTCGTGAAGTGCAGCCGCTCGGCGTTCTTGGTGACCAGCTCGGGCAGCCCGGGCTCGTGCATCGGCACCTCGCCGCGCGCGAGCGACGTCGACCTTCTCCGGGAGGATGTCGCGGACGTAGACCGGGTGACCCAGCTCCGCGAAGCACGCGGCCGTGACAGAGTCCGACCCAGCCGACGCCGATGACGCCGATCGGTTCCTTCTCAGCCATGGAGGCGCGCAGGATCGAGCGCTACGGCCGCTCAGAGCTAGGGCAGCCGGGTGGAGCGGGCGATCGGCGATCATCTGCTCGCTCGCTCAGCGTCTGCAGCAGCGTGTTCGAGACCCAGTAGACGGCCTTCGGCGGTCCGCCAGGCGACCAGCCGAAGGCGGTCGCCCTCGTAGTGGAGCTCGAACTTGCGTCCGCTTGATCGTGCGCTCCTCGGACGGGCTGTCGAGGATCGGCGGGTCCTTCCAGCGTCGTCCCCTGGATGCCGTAGTACTCGCCGACGTTCGGCGACTTCGAGCACCATCCGGTAGCTCTTGCGGCGCTTGTCGTCGGGGGTCGAGGATCTTGTAGACGCGCGGCGGGCCGATGTGACCGGTAGCCGGCGACGCGGACCGTCGGGTAGTAGACGGGGAGCTTGCCGCCGGCGCCCTGCTCGATCGCCTGAGATCGCCTGCTCCTTGCCGAACTGGGTGTCCTTCTCGAGGCCGCCGTCGTCGCTCGGGCTGCCGCTGCGCTTGCGCTTGCCCTTCGGCTTCAGCGCGCCGCGCGGGCCCTTGCGTCGCCTCGACGCCGAGGAACTGCTGCGCGAGCTTCTTGACGGTCGCGTCGCTGGCGGTGACGTAGCTCGGCGTCGACTCATCGCCGGCGATGTGCGACCTCGCCCTCGAACTTGACGTGGCGGATCGGCTGGCCGACCGAGAAGACCGCCAGCTTGAGCAGCCGCAGCAGCTCGCGCGCGGTCCTTCAGCGCGCCGTCGGACGTCGTGTACTTGCCGAAGATCTCGAGCAGCTTGTCGCGGTCGTCGACGAGCGCCGCCGACGCCGACCTGCTGCTTGGCGTCGCGCAGCAAGTCCTGCTGGCGGATGCCGCGGACGAGGTCGGTGTCCTCGTGGCGGTAGCGGACGTACTGGAGCGCGCTTGTCGCCGCACATCTGCTGGTAGCCGGCGGGGATGTTGATGTAGGCGAACTCGGCGGTGTCGTTGTAGTAGCGGCGGTCGACGTCGATGTAGATGCAGTCGATCGCGTCGATCGCCTTCTGGAAGCCGTGGAAGTCGACGTTGATGACGTGGTTGATCGAGAGGCCGGTCAGCTGCTTGACCGTCCGCGTCGTCAGGCGCGGCCCGCCGTAGCGAGTAGGCCGCGTTGATCTTGTCGACGCCGTGGCCGGGGATCTCCACCTTGAGGTCGCGCGGCAGCGACATCAGCGCGGTCGCGTTCTTCTCCGGGTCGAGCCGCACGAGGATGATCGTGTCCGAGCGCGCCCCGGTCCCGGCGCCGCCGTCGGTCGCGTCGTCGGGCCGCTTGTCGGAGCCGAGCAGCAGGATCGTCTGCGGCTTGCCGGGGTCGCTCTTGGCGAGCTGGCCGCCGAGCTTGAGGTCCTCGCTCTGGTCGAGCGCGTCGACGACCTTGTCGATCTCGCTGAAGGCGGCGACCGAGGTCGCGGCCGGCGGCGGCGAAGACCACCAGGACGGCGCCGAGCAGCAGCTTCTTCCAGAGCCCGGGCCGGTTGCTGTCGTCGAAGGGGGTCACGCGATCCTGAGGTCCGTCTGCCGAACATGGTGAGGGATCGACTCGACGAACTGGATCGAGCGCGTCGCGGTAGCGGCCGAGCGAGTCGATCGAGACCCACTCCTCGGGGCCGTGGTGGCCCTCCCCCGCCGGCCCGAACTCGACGCCCGGCGTGCCGGCCTTGAGGAACGAGATGACGTCGGAGGTGCCGTCGCGGCCGACCGCGATGCTCTCCTCCAGCGTGCGTGACGTTGAGCACCGCGTCGGCGAGCAGCTGGACGTAGGGGTTCTCGCGCTCGACGACGATCGGCTCGCGGTGGAAGACGTGGGTCACCTCGGCGCCGTCGAGCGCGCCGATCCCGGCGAGGATCTCCTCGGCGTCCTGGCCCGGCAGGTAGCGGATGTCGACGTCGATCGCGCAGTGGTCGGGCACGCGGTTGATCGCGTCGCCGCCGAGGATCCGGCCGAGGCTGATCGACGGCCGGTCGAACATCTCCGACGACTCGCGCGTGAAGGGCAGCGTCTCGATGCCGCGGAAGACGTCGACCGCCTTCAGCACCGCGTTGTCCCCGAGCCACGGCGTCGAGCCGTGCGCCGAGCGGCCGCTGACCTCGATCCGGATCGCGAGCACGCCCTTCGCCTGGATCCCGATGTGCAGGTTGGTCGGCTCGCCGGTGATCGCGAAGTCGCCGGTGTAGCCCTGGCTCGACGATGCAGTCCGAGCCGCGCTGGCCGTCCTCCTCGCTCGGTCTCCTCGTCGGAGACGCAGACGAAGTGGACCTTGACCGCGCTCTGGCTGGCGAGCCGGCAGGTCGCGGCCATCATCGCCGCGAGGCCGCCCTTCATGTCGTAGGCGCCGCGGCCGTAGAGGCGGTCGCCGTCGACGTGCGGGGTCGAACTGGCCCTCGTCGCCCGGAACCACGTCGAGGTGGCCGTGCAGGACGACGGTCGGCCCGCTGTCCGCGCCGACGGTGGCCGCCAGCACCGGGCGTCCGTTGTGCAGCTCGCCGTTCACCTCGACGTCGTGGGACTCGAGCCACCCCTTGACGAAGGCGGCGGCGGCGTGCATCCCCTCGATGGTCGCCGTGTCGTAGGTGATCAGGCGCTCTGTGAGGGAGCGCTCGTCCACTGCCGGAGCAGGATAGAAGGTCGGCGCTAACGTCGAGCTGTGCACATCCTCGTGCTCGCCGATCGGGACTGGACACACCCGCAGGCCGGAGGATCGGGGGCGAACCTGCGCGAGCAGTCGCTGCGCTGGATCGCGGCGGGGCACCGGGTGACGATCGTCTGCTGCTCGTATCCGGGCGCCGCCGCGCTGGAGTGCGACGGGGCGCTGACGATCCACCGCGTCGGCGGCCGCTCGACCGTCTTCCCGCGCGTGATCTGGCGCCAGTGGCGCGGGCTGGTGCCCGACCCCGACGTCGTCCTGGAGATCGTCAACGGCGTCACCTTCCTGACGCCGCTCTGGCTGCGCACGCCGCGGCTGGTGCTGGTCCACCACATCCACCGCCGCCACTACGTCGCCGAGATGGGGCGCCGGCGCGGGCGGATCGCCGCCTTCCTGCTCGAGACGCTGCCGCTGCGGCTGCTCTACCGCGACGCGCGCTTCCTGACGGTGTCGGACGCGGCGGCGGCAGACATCGCCGAGCACGGCGTGCCGGAGGAGGCGATCCAGGTGGTGCGCAACGGCGTCGACCTCGGGCCGAGCGGGGGCGGCCGCGGCCCCCCGGCGACGGCGCGCGCCGAGCGGCCGACGCTGCTGTTCCTCGGCCGGCTGAAGCGCTACAAGCGGATCGAGCTGCTGCTCGACGCGCTCCAGCGGCTGCCGGACGCGCGGCTCGAGATCGCCGGCGACGGCGAGCACCGGCCCGCGCTGGAGCGCGAGATCGCGCGGCGCGGGCTCGGCGAGCGCGTGACGCTGCACGGCCGCGTCGACGAGGCGCGCAAGCGCGAGCTGCTCGCCGGCGCGTGGGTCAACGTGACCGCGTCCTCGAACGAGGGCTGGTGCCTGACCGTGATGGAGGCGGCCAGCTGCGGGACGCCGAGCGTCGCGATCGCCGAGGGCGGCCTGCGCGAGTCGATCGTCGACGAGCGGACCGGGCTGCTGGCCGACGACGGCGACGGGCTGGCCGAGGCGCTGGCGCGGATCGTCGCCGACGGCGAGCTGCGCGAGCGGCTCGGCCACGCGGCGCTGGCGCGGGCGGCCGAGTTCAGCTGGGACTCGACGGCGGGCGCCAGCCTGGCCGCACTGGAGGCCGAGCGGGCGGCGGAACGGCTCCCCGCACGCTCGCTGTCCGACCTCGCACGCAGCGACTTCGGCCGCGCCGGCGGGCTCGCGGCGGCGGTGATCGCAAGCAACGTGGTCGCGCTCGCGTTCACGATCGTCTTCGCCCGCCTGCTCGGCGCCGGCGGCTACGGCTCGCTGGCGGCGCTGCTGTCGGCGTTCATCATCCTGATGGTCCCCGGCTCGGCGCTGCAGATCGCGGTCGCGCGCGAGATCAGCGCCGGCGGCCGGCGCGCCGGGGCGGGCGTGCCGCACTGGATCTCGCGAATCGCGCTCGGCGCGGTGCTCGTCGCTGTCGCCGCGGCGATGCTGCGCGACGTGCTCGGCGCGGTGCTCAACGTCGACCAGGTCTGGGCGGCCGCGGCGGTGCCAGTCTGCGCGTTCCTGTGGATGATCGTGTCGGTGCAGCGCGGCGCGCTGCAGGGCTACCGGCGCTATCGCGTGGTCGCCTTCAGCATCGTCGGCGAGGCGCTGGCGCGGCTCGCGTTCGGCGTCGCGCTGGTGCTCGCGGGGCTCGACGTGACCGGCGCGTTCCTGGCGACGCCGCTGGCGCTGGTGGCGATGGCGCTGCTGCTCGCGCGCCCGCTCGCGCGGGAGCTGCCGGCCCTGCGCGACCGCCGGCCGCTGCTCGACCTGCTCGCCGGAGCGTGGATCCCGGTCGTCGGCCTGACGCTGCTGTTCGTGCTGCAGGAGGTCCACGTGATCGTCGTCAAGCACGAGGTCTCCGACGAGCTGGCCGGCTCCTACGGCGTCGCTGCGGTCGCGGCGAAGGCGATCGTCTGGGTCGCGGTCGGGCTCGGGATGTACCTGCTGCCGGAGGCCGCGCGGCGCAGCCACGAGGGCGTCGACCCGCGGCCGGTGCTGCTTCGCACGCTGACGCTGATCGCGCTGGCCGCGTTGCCGATGGTGGCGATCTACGCCGTCGCGGCCGAGCCGCTGCTGCGCGCCGTCTTCGGCCCAGACCTGACCGGCGCCGCGACCGCGCTGCCGTGGCTCGGCCTGGCGATGGCCCTGCTGGCCTGCGCCTACCTGTCGGTCCAGTACCTGCTCGCGCTCGAGCGGTCGGGCTTCGTCTGGGTGCTGGCGGTGGCGGCCGGACTGGAGGTCGGGCTGCTGGCGTTCGTAGGCGCCGACGTGACGGCGATCGCGATCGCCCTGTTCGGGCTGCAGCTCGTGTGCGCCGGGACGGTGCTGGCGCTGTCGCTGCGGGCCCGCCCCCGGGAGGCTCTCGCCACGTGAGCGCGCGCGAGAAGTGGCGGCTGTTCCGCCGCGAGCAGGAGGACCCCGAGCCGTTCTACTCGCTGCTCGCGCGTGAGGCGGCCGCGGACCTCGACCGCCGCTACGGCCCGCTGCGTGGCCAGCGGGTGCTCGACCTCGGCTGCGGGCCGGGCTACTACACGGCCGCGCTGCGGGCGCTCGGCGCGGAGGTGACGCCGGTCGACAACTCGGAGGAGGAGCTCGCGCTGGCGGGCGCGCCGCCGGAGGGCGCGCTGATCGCCGACGCCGGGGCGCTGCCGCTGGGCGACGGGTCGGTCGACGGGATCTTCTGCTCGAACCTGCTCGAGCACACGCCGGACGCGGCGCCGGTGATCGCGGAGATCGAGCGGGTGCTGGCGCCCGGCGGCTGGGGCTACGTGTCGTGGACGAACTGGTACTCGCCGTGGGGCGGGCACGACATGACGCCGTACCAGTACCTCGGGCCCGAGCGCGGGCCGCGCCTGTACGAGCGCCGGCACGGCAAGCCGCGCAAGAACGCCTACGGCGACGGGCTCTGGGCGTGCCACATCGGACCGACGCTGGCGCTGGTGCGGGCGCGACCGGGCCTGGCGATCGAGCAGGTCGAGCCGCGCTACTGGCCGTGGGCCGCACCGGTCTGCCGCGTGCCGGGGCTGCGCGAGCTGGTGACCTGGAACTGCGTGATCAGGGTGCGGCGGCGGTGAGCGCGGGGCGCGGCGCGGCGACCGCCGGCGACGGCCGCGAAGGGACGGCGCGGGCCGACGCGCTGGCAGCGGCCCGCCCGGTGGAGGGCTGGATGACCGAGGCACAGCTCGGGCTGCTGTGGGACGCGGCGGCCGGCGCGCCGGAGGACGCGACAGTGGTCGAGATCGGCAGCTTCCACGGCCGCTCGGCGATCGTGCTGGCGCTCGCGGCGCCCGGCGGCTCGCGCGTCTGGGCGATCGACCCGCACGCCGGCTCCGACCGCGGTCCCGGCGAGATCCGCGGCGCGTTGCACACCGGCGAGCGCGACAAGGTGACCTTCCACGCCAACCTCGCGGCGGCCGGCGTCGCCGACCGCGTCGAGCACGTACGGCGCTTCTCCGACATGGCCCACGAGGACGTCGCGGGCGAGATCGACGTGCTGCACGTGGACGGGGCGCACCGCTACGGCCCGGCGCGCGCCGACATCGCCGGCTGGGGCGCGCGCGTGCGGCCCGGCGGGCGGATGCTGATCCACGACTCGTTCAGCTCGGTCGGGGTGACGGGCGCGCAGCTGCGGCTGCTCGTGCTGTCCGGGCGGTGGCGCTACCTCGGCCGGGTCGGGTCGCTGGCCGACTACCGGCGCGAGGAGCTGGGTGTGGCGGCGCGGGCGCGCAACGCGGCGCGCCAGCTTGCCCAGCTGCCGTGGTTCGCGCGCAACGTGGCGGTCAAGGCGCTGCTGACTCTGGGCCTGCATCGGGCGGCGCGGGCGCTCGGCGCCGACGGCTGGCCCTACTGAGCGTCAAGCCGACCGCGAGGACGAGCAGCACCCACGCCGCGACCGCGACCCAGTGCGCGCCGGTCAGGTCGGCGGCGAACTCCGAGTTGAAGCCGCCGCCGTCGTCGGGCGGGAAGAGCAGGTAGACGGCCGGCAGGACGACCGCGACCAGTGCCCCGGCCGTGGCTGCCAGCGCCGCCGGACCGACCCCGCGCCACAGCAGCAGCGCCACCGCCGGGCCGATCACCACGCCGGCGCGCAGGGCGAATAGGAACGCGCCGGCTAGTCCCGCCGCCGCCCCCAGCGCCACCGCCAGCCGCGGCGCCAACTGGCCCATCCCCGCGCCCCCCTCCGGGTGAGAGCCGACTTCCGGCGGAAATATCGCCGGAAGGCGGCTCTCACCTTCGGACGAGGATTTGGTGGTCGAGCCGAGATGCGGGCGGCGGCGCGCGATGCCCAGGCCGAGCAGGACGAGCAGCGCCACCACGGCGACTGCCGAGATGGCGAAGCCGGCGTTCATCATGCGCTGAGGCGCGAAGGCGAAGTCCACGTCGCGGCAGTCGCGCGGGGCGCGCCAGCCGTTGGCGAAGCCGTCGACCGGCTCCGGGGCGCCGAGGTCGCGCCCGTCGCACTTCGCGCGCCAGCCGCGGTTGTAGCCCTCGCCGAGCACGAGCCAGGCCGACTCGGTCAGCGCGACGCGCACGTCGTCGCGGCGTCCACGGCCGTCGGCGCCGGGATCGAGCACGCGACCTGGCGCGGTCGGTGCCGGCCGCGGGTCGGGCGCGGGCGAGCGCAGGCGCAGGAGGTCGACGCGCAGCAGGCCGGCCGCGGCCGTCACCGTGACCTCGCCGGCCGGCAGCGCGACCGCCGGGTCGCACGCGCGGGCCCGCAGCGGGCGGCCGGCGAGCACGTCGGCGGCGGTGCCGGCCGGGCGCAGCGGAAGGCGCGCCGTGGTCGCGGCTCGTCCGCGCGACCCGGCAAGGCCGCGGTCACCGCCGGATGCGACCGCGACGCGCACCGCGCCACAGGAGAAGGCGAGCCGGCTGTCGCCGCTCCCGTAGCGCGCTACGACCGCGCGCCGCCGACCCGGCGCGACGGTGATCCAGCCGTCGGCGCGCCAGCGGCGGGCGGCGGGCAGCAGGAGGCGGCGGGCGATCGCGGTCTCACCGTCTCCGGCGTTGGCGACCAGTGCGGCACTCTGGTTGTCACCGGAGGGGACCGAGGTGGCGTCGGGGTCGAGCTGGGCGCGGCGGTGGAACGGGTCGGTGCCGGTGGTCCGCTCGAGCGCGTAGGCGAGCGACGCATGTGTGAGATCGGTGCCGGCGAGCGCGCGGGCCGCGACGACCGGCGGGCGCAGCCGCTCGCGCACCCGTACGCCGGGAATCCGGATCTCCGCGATCGCGCCGGGCCCGCGCGTGCGCGTCGGCGGCGGGCCGGCGACCGCGGCCACCGCGACCCGCAGCCGCTCGACGTCGCGCAGCCCGACGCGCAGGCGGTTCCAGCCGGGCCGCAGGTCGTGGCGCCGGCCGGCGATCTCGACCGCGATCAGGTCGGTCCGGCCCTCGCGCTGGGGCAGCAGCTCGATCTCCGGCACGTCGATCCGGCGGCCGAAGTCGATCTCGACCCAGCGGCGGTCGTCGTCGAAGTTGCGCTCGGCTGTCCACCAGGTCGCCGGGTCGCCGTCGAAGGCGGCGTAGGGCCGGTGCTCGGGGAACTGGACGAAGGAAGGCGAGAACGGCGCCGTGAGCGCACGCGCTCCCTCGTAGACGGCGACCGTTTGGGCATCGGTCCCGCGGTCCGGGAACGGGTTCAGGACCGCGCCGTCGCGGGGGACTTCGGCGTCGGCGGCGAGCGTCGGCCCCTCGGCCTGGCGCGGCTGCGACGCCAGCAGCGTGCGGCGGCGATTCGAGTCGCCGACGACGATGTCGGCGCCCCCGCGCGCGGCCCGGCGCAGCTGCGCGGGCGACTGGTCCGCCGCGTAGAGGATCGCCCGCTCGCGCGGCAGCCCGCCGAGCGCCGCCAGCCCGGCGAGTGTCGCCGCCGACCCGTCGACGACCAGCGGCCCGCGCAGCGGCCGGACGCGCACCAGTCCCGGCCCCAGGACCGGGTACACCCGCACCGCGCCGGAATCGGGCCGCCGCGCGTCGGGGCCGAGCCCGGCCCCGCGCGCCAGCTGCGCCGCCGCCGCGGCCGGGGCCACCGCCCCGCTGCGGGCGCGGTCGTCGTCGCTGCCCGCGACCACGGCGCCCGCCCCCATCAGCCCGATCAGCGGAGTCAGCTGACCCGGCAGCACGCGCCGCTGCTGGAGCAGTGCGTCGGTCGTCCAGAGCAGGTCGACCGCGCGGCGGTCGGCATAGGGCACGACGCCGCGCACCGCGACCGGCCGCCCGGTCAGCGCCGGCAGCAGCGCGTCCTGGGTGCCGCCCCAGTGGTAGAACGGGAACACCTGGCCGGGCAGCACGAGCGCGCGGGTCCCGCGCGGCAGCTCGTCCTCGATGTCGGCCGCGGCGCGGTCCCAGTCGGAGGGCACCTCGTCGAAGGAGATCTGGCCGTCGACCGCGCGGCCCTCCACGAGCGGCCAGGCCCAGCCAGCGACGAGCACGGCGGCCACCGCCGTGACCGCGACGAGCACGCCCGTGCGCGCGCCCCGCAGCCGCTCCCACCCCACCCCCGCGGCGACACCCGCCAGGCAGGCGATCGACAGCGCCAGCAACGGCCCCGCCTTGTAGGTCGTGCGCAGGAACTGGACCAGCTCGACGCGGTCGTACGACCAGTGCAGCGCGCGCCGCAGCGGCGCCCCGTCGGGGAAGCCCGCGAACATGACGAGCAGGGCGAGCAGCGCCAGGGCGGCGAAGAACGGGCCGTAGCGCCAGCGGCGCGTCCAGGCAAAGCCGGCGATCGCCAGGCCGGGGATCGCGAACGAGGCGACGACCAGCCCCGGCGCGCCGAGCAGCGTCGGAGCGCTGTCGAAGGCCGGAGTCAGCTGAGGGCCGTAGCCCACGCCGAGATAGGCGACCCAGAAGCCCATCAGCCGCAGGCTCTCGCTCATGCTCGTCGAGGTCCAGATCGCCCCCGCCGGCTCGGTGAACGGCAGGAAGTCGGCGCCGTAGCCGACCTGGACGAGCACCGGCGCGACCCACCACGCCGACGCCAGCGCCGTCAGCGGCAGCGCACGGGCCAGGAAGCGGCCCGCGTCGCGCCCCGCGACCCCGCCCCAGCCGACCTCGTAGACGATCAGCAGCGCCGGGCCGATCAGCACCCAGCCGGCGACCGCCGCGTTGACCCCGCCGCCGAGCGACGTGACCAGCAGCGCCAGCGCGGCCGGCCACCACCAGCCGCGCGGCTCGCGCAGCCCGCGCGTGACGGCCAGCAGCAGCCAGGGCAGCAGCGCGTAGGCCAGCAGCGTCACGCTCGTCCGGTTGGCGAAGACGACGACGTAGGGGTTCGCGATCAGCAGCACGCCCGCCACCGCCGCCGGGACGCCGCGCGGCCGGTCGAGCAGCGCGTCGAGGAGCCGAACGACTCCCCACGCCGCGAGCGCCAGCAGCGTGCCCAGCCACAGCCGGTGGACCACCCACGGCGCCAGGCCGACCAGGTCGCCGAGCGCGTAGAACGGCCCCATCGGCCAGAGGTAGCCGGCGTACTGGCCCGCCTGGACCTGGCCGAGCCCGCCCGACGGCGCCCAGGCGGCCGCGGCGTCGGCGAGGAAGCGGAGCGGGTCGGTGTGCAGGTCGATCTTCGTGTCGGCGACCAGCTCGCCCGGCCGCTGGGCGAAGGCGAGCGCGTACGCGAGCGCGGCCAGCAGCGCCGGCAGCGCGCGCCAGGGCCATGCGCCACGGCCGCCGGCCTCGCCCGGCCGCGCCGACACCGGGCTATCGTCGATCGCGATGCGCCCGCCGCTCATCGCACGCCTGCTCCTCGCCGCCGGAGCGGTCGCCGTCGCGGTCGCGCTGGCCGCCGTCGAGCGCGACCACGACCGCTGCCAGGAGGCGCTGCGCGCGACGTTCCTCGCCAGCGATGGGCCGGCGCCGGCGCTCGAGCGCCGTGCCGACGCGCTGACGAGCGAGTGCGACGGGGCGGAGCCCCTGGTCCAGATCGCCGCCGGCCTGCGCGAGACCCGCCCGCGCGTCGCCGCCCGGCTCGCGCGCGCCGCCGCCGTCCGCGAGCCGGACAGCTACGTCGCATGGGGCGTCCTCGCGGTCGCGGCCACCCAGCCCGAGGCGGCGCGGGCGGCTGAGCGGGCACGGGCGCTCAACCCGCTGTCCTCCGCCGGCGCCAGTCCTTGAAGCGCAGGAGCGGGCGCTCGACGACGTAGTAGCTGCCCGCGGCGCAGATCAGCGTCAGCGCCAAGGTCAGCGCCGTGAGCACGACGAAGCCGCTGCCCGGCACCCAGTCGGTCACCCCCCGGTCGACGAGCCAGGTCATCAGCGTGTGGTGCCAGAGGTAGATCCCGTACGAGATCAGGCCGAGCCAGGCGAGCGCCGGCAGCGCCAGCAGCCGCCGCGGCCAGCCGCCGCGCTCCGCGCCCGCGACCGCCGGCAACAGCAGCAGCACCGCGACCAGCGCCGACAGCACGTAGATCCGGAACGACTCGCCCTCGCTGTAGATCGTGCCGGTCGGCAGCGGCGCGGAGACGGTCGCCCCGAGCACCGCGAAGGCGGCGCCGGCGGCGAGCCACACCAGGCCCGGGTGCGCGGCCAGCGCCGCCATCGGCGCCCACGGCCGCCGCCGCTCGTGCAGCACCACGCTCACCACCGCCAGCGCCATCCCCGGCGCGAACCAGCCGAACATCCCCGGCAGCCAGGCGAAGACGACCGTCGGACCGCTGGCGATCGCGACCGTCCGGAAGACCAGCGACCCGACCGCGAGCAGCGCCAGCGCGCCGAGCTCGATCGTCACGACCGTCCGCCGCGAGCGCCCGCGGCAGAGGGCGCGCAGGGCGATCGCGTAGAGCGGCAGCACCAGGTAGAACGCCGCCTCGACGCCGAGCGTCCAGGCCTGCGGGATCCCGTTGACGAACGTGTCGAGCCGGTAGATCTGGCCGAAGCCGTAGTAGACCCACCACTCGCCGCCGAACACCCCGCGCAGCCCCGGGTAGATCGCGAGCACGGTCAGCGCGAGCCAGTAGGCGGGCACGATCCGCAGCACGCGGCGGCGCAGGTAGTCGCGCGTGCGGATCGGCGGCGCGCCGGCGTGGTGGGCGGCGAAGAACGGCCGGTAGAGCAGGAAGCCGGAGATCGCGAAGAACAGCGCGACGCCGATCTCGAGCCGCCCGGCGAAGCTCCCGTACCAGGCGCCGGTCGCCCCCGACGAGTAGGCCGTGTGGTAGGCCAGCACGCTCAGCGCGGCGATCGCGCGCAGCCCGTCGACGTGCGGGAAGCGCGGGTTGCCGGGCGGCGGCGCGACGACCGGCTCGACGCGATCCGCCGCCGGCTCGGGCGCTTTGGCGACGGCGGTCACGACCGCCCCTCGCGCGCGACGACCATGCCCGCCAGCAGCAGACCGACCAGCGCGAGCGCCGGCAGCTCCCAGCCCCAGTCGATCCCGGCGTGCAGCGCGAGCGCGGCGAGCGCCGCGCAGGGCCCGGCGGCGAGCGCCGGGTCGGCGTGGGCGAGCCGGCGCGCGCAGACCGCGACCCCGCCGGCGAAGGCGGCGAGCAGCGCGAGGCCGACCAGCCCCAGCTCGGCGGCCGTCTCGAGATAGAGCGAGTGGGCGTCGACGGCGCCCTCGCGGACGTCGCGCTCGCGCAGCCACTCGACGCGGAAGCCCGCCGTTCCGGCGCCTTGCAGCGGCACCGCGGCGAACGCGTCCACGGCGACGCGCCAGTAGTCGGCGCGGTTGCTGCCGATGTCGGCGAAGCGGGCGGCGGTGGCGCCGCGGGCCGGCGGGGACGCGCGGTCGGCCGCGACGGCGACCAGCGCGACGGCCAGCAGCGCGACCGCCGCCCAGCCGGCGACCACCCGCCAGCGGTGCCCGAGCCGCGCCCACAGCGGCCGTGCCTCCGGGCGCCAGCAGGGCAAGCACCACGAGCCCGACCGCGAGCGCCGCCAGCGCGCCGCGCGAGTAGGTCAGGTAGAGGCCGGCGAGCAGCGGCGCGAGCGTCAGCGCGGCGGCGGCGCGCAGCGGTCGCGGCCGCGAGACGTCCGCGGCGATCCGGGCCGCGAGCACCGTCCCGACCGCCGCCAGCGCCCCCATCGCGTTCCAGTAGCTGAGCGGCTGCTCGAGCCGCCCGTCGGCGCCGGCCGAGGCGGCCAGGTCGAGCACGCCCGCCTCGCCGAGCAGGCCGTAGCCGACGACGACGAGCGCGAGCAGCGCCAGCGCCGGCTCGAGCGCCCGCGCCGTCGCCCGGCCGGCGAACGCGACCGCGGCGAGCGGCAGGACCGCCGCGTAGAGCGCCAGCCGCCAGACGTCCTCGCGGGCCGACTCGCCGAGCGGCGCCCAGCGCAGCGACAGCGCGGACCAGGCCGCGAGGCCGAGCAGGCCGAGCGACCGCGACGCGGCCGGCAACGGTCGCGGGAAGCGCGGCGACGCCCGGCAGCGCCAACACGAGCGCGAGCGCCAGCCAGGCGGCGATCGCCAGCCCCGCGCGCGGGTCGTGGAAGTAGCCGCCGGAGCGGAAGCAGAGCCAGGCGGTCGCCGAAACGAGCGCCGCGGCCAGCAGCCCGTGCGATATTGGACGCAGTGTCGGCGCCGCGCTCACGGGTCGGGCTCCTGTCGTTGCTGTTCGCCGGCGCGCTGGCGATCTCGGCCTTCACGCTGCGCCGCGGCGGAGCGGAGTTCGACGAGGGGCTGGTCCTGCAGGCGGCGGCGCGGATCGCCGACGGCCAGGCGCCGTACGCCGACTTCGCGTGGCCGTACGGACCGGGTCACGCCTACCTGCTCGGCTGGTCGTTCGACCTCTTCGGCCCGTCGCTGATCGGCTGGCGGGTGCTGCGCAGCCTCGTCGACGCGGTCGTCGCGGTGACGGTCTACGCGCTGGCGCGGCGCGAGGGCGCGCCGCCCTGGCTCGCGCTCGCCGGCTGGCTGATCGCCGCCTGCGCGATGGCCCAGCCGACCAGCGCGACGCCGTTCGCGCCGGCGCTGCTGCTGGGGCTGTTGGCGGTCTACGTCGCGAGCGCCGATCCCCGCGTCGCCGAGCCCGCCGTCGGGACCGACGGCGCCGACGCCCACCCGCCCGGCGGTCGCGCCGACCGCCGGCTGCTCCGCGCCGCGCTCGGCGCGGCGGCGCTGACCGCGCTGAGCGCCGCCTGGCGGCTCGACTTCGGCCTCTACGCCGGCGCGGCGGTCGTCGTCGCGCTCGCGCTGCGAGCACGCCACGGGGCGCGGGCGCGCGCCGTCGCCGCCTACGCGGCGGGCGCCGCCGGCCTGACGCTGCTCGCCTACCTGCCGTTCCTGGTCGCGGTCGGCCCCGCCGACCTCTACGACGCGCTCGTCGGCGCCTCGCTGCGCGAGCGCGACTACTGGACGCTGCCGTTCCCGCTCGGCTACGACGGTCCGCTGCGCGCCTGGCCGCCGGGAGCGCTCGCCGCCGACGGCAAGGACCTCGTCGGCCTCTACGTCCCCGCGCTGGCCGTCGCCGGGCTCGCGCTCGCCGGCGTCCTGACCGTGCTGCGCGCCCGTGCCGAGCGCCGCCTCGCCCCCGCGGCGGCCGCTCTGCCCGTGCTCGGGGCGGGCTGCCTCGCCTACCTGCTCTCGCGGCCCGACGAGTTCCACGCGACGCCGCTGATCGTCGTCCTCGCCGCCGCCCTGCCGCCGGCGCTGGCCTGGGCGAGCCGAGCTCGCGTCACCCCCGTCGCCCCCGCGGCCGTCCTCGCCGCCGCCGCGCTCGCGCTGCTGCTCGCCCACGGCGCGGCCAACCGCCTCTCCGCGCTGGTCGACCCGCCGGAGCTCGCCGCGATCGACCTGCCCGCCGCCGACGGCGCGCTCGCCCCGCCGGCCGAGGCCCAGGCGCTCGCCACGATGTCGCGCGCGGTCCGGCGCGCGGTCCCGCCCGGCGAGCCGATCTACACGACCACCCGCCGCTCCGACCTCGTCCGCTTCAACCAGCCGCTCGTCTACGTGCTCGCCGACCGGCCCAACCCGACCCGCCACGACTACGCGATCCAGACCTCCACAGCCGACCAGCGCGCGCTCGTCTCCGAGCTGGCGCGCGCCCGGCCGCGCGCGATCGTTCGCTGGACCTCCCCCGCCTCGACGGTGCGCGAGCCCAACCGGCGCGGCGAGCCGACCGGCGCGCGCATCCTCGACAGGTGGGTCGCCGCGCGCTATCGCCTGCTCGGCGCGCGGGTGACTACGAGATCCTCGTTCCCCGCGCCGGCGCGCTGAGCCGTCCCCGGCGCGTGCCCGTTCGCGGCTCCGTTGACGCCGCCGGCGCCGGCGGCCGATCGCGGCGTGACGCTCGATCAGCGCCGCCTCGACCTCGCGCGGGAACGCCGCGCGGAAGATCGCGCTGTCGAAGCGGCGGGCGTTCTCGACGCAGTCGGCGGGGTCGACCGCGAGCGCGTCGAAGCCCGCGACCGCCGCCGCCAGCTCTTCTGGGCCGCCGTTCCAGAGGGTTCCGGTCACCCCCTCGACGACCGTCTCGAGCGCCCCGCCGCCACCCGCCGCGATCACCGGCCGCCCGGCAGCCTGCGCCTCGACGGCGGCGATGCCGAACTCCTCGACCGACGTGACGACTGCCGCCCGGGCGCTCGCCAGCAGCCGCGCCGCGCGCGCGTCGTCGACCCGTCCGACGAACTGGATCGCCGGGCCGGCGAGCGACCGCAGACGGTCGCCGTCGGGCCCGTCGCCGACGATCGCCAGCGGCAGGCCGAGCCGGTTGAAGGCCTCGACGGCGATCTCGATCCGCTTGTGCGACATCAGCGCCGACAGCAGCACGTAGTGGGTGCGCGGCGGCGCGGGCGCGAAGCGGTGGGTCTCGACCGGCGGGTAGACGACCGTCGACTGGCGTCCCAGGCAGTCGGCGATGCGGCGCTGAGTGGCGCGCGAGTTGGTGACGTAGCGGTCGACGCGCCGGGCGGCGGCGCGATCCCACTCGCGCCAGCGGTCGAGGAAGCCGGCGAGCAGCGCGCGCGTCAGCGGGTCGCGCCGCTCGGCGAGCGTTCGGTCGCGCTCGTTCCAGGCATAGCGAAAAGGGTTGTGGCAGTAACTGACATGCGTCGCGCGGTCGTCACGGCGGGCGGCGTGCGCCCACGCGCTGGAGCTGGAGATGACGAGGTCGTAGCCGGACAGGTCGAACGAGCGGATCGCCGCCGGGTAGAGCGGCAGCAGTCCGCGGAAGGTCCGCTGGCCGGGCCTCAGCCGCTGCAGGAACGAGGTCTGGACGTCGCGCCCGGCGAGGCGGCCCTCCGTCGCGTGCTCGTCGTAGATCGGTGAGAAGACGTCGGCGTCGGGATAGAGGTCGCAGATCTCGAAGAAGACGCGCTCGGCTCCTCGTACTCCGATCAGGAAGTCATGGACCAGAGCGACCCGGGCATGAGAGCCGGGTCTTGTCGGCTTACCCACACTTCGAGTGTATGCACGATGTGAAGCGGTGAAACACGGGTTTGTCCAACGTGTACATCGCTACCCTCGCCGCTATGGACGGATCACGGGCGCACCGTCGGACATTCGTCACCGCGCTCGCGACGCTGGCCCTCGCTGCGCTCGCTCTCGCGCCCGCCGGTGCCGCCCAGAGCGCCGGCGACGACCAGTACTCGGACCCGCTCGCGGGCGACCGCCAGCAGGAGCCCTCGTCGCGGGGCGGCGGCGAGCCGAGCGACGCACCGGCGCCCGCGCCCGCGCCCGCCGCGCCGACCGGACCGGACACGCCGACGAGCGACGGCGGGACCGCGGATGCGACCGCCGCGGCGCCCCAGACCGGGGAGTCGCTGCCTCGCACCGGAGCGGAGCCGGTGCCGATCGCCGCGGCCGGGACGGCGCTGCTGCTCGCCGGCGCCCTGCTGCGACGCCTGGTCCTCCGCCGTGCCACCGCCTGACCGAGACCGCAGCTCGGCGGACCGGCGCGGGTTCGAGCTGTCGATGGGCATGCGAACCGCCCGCCGCGCCGTCGCGCTGACGACGGCGATCGCCGGCGCCGCCGCGCTCGCGCTCGCCCCGACCGCCGCGGCCAAGTCGCAGCCGCGCGTCCCGCAGGGCTTCGTGGGCGTCGTCGCCGACGGGCCGATCGCCGAGGCCGGCGCCGACCCCACGACCGAGCTGAGCGCCATGGTCGCCAGCGGAGTCGAGAGCGTCCGGCTCGTCTTCCACTGGTCCGACGGCCAGCCCTACCGCCGGCTCGAGGACGTCCCCGCCGACGCCCGCCCCCGCTTCACCGCGACCGCCGGCGCGCCGACCGACTTCGGCCGCTTCGACGCCCTCGTCGCCGAGAGCGCCCGCCGCGGGCTGCGCGTGCTGCCGGTGGTCACGACCGCCCCGGGTTGGGCCGCCAAGCCGCCGGGCGGGTTCGCCTCGCCGCCGTCGAACCCGGCCGACTACGCCGCCTTCGCCAGGGCGCTCGTCGACCGCTACGGACCGCGCGGCAGCCTCTGGCGCGAGCGCCCCGACCTGCCGCGCCGCCCGATCCGCGCCTGGCAGATCTGGAACGAGCCGAACCTGCGCGCGTCGTGGAGCGAGCCCGGCTGGGTCCGCCCCTACCTCGCCGTGCTGCGCGCCGCCCGCCGGGCGATCCGCGCCGCCGACCCCGGCGCTCGGATCGTCCTCTCCGGCTTCGCGAACCTCAGCTGGCGCAGCCTCGCCGCCGTCTATCGCCAGCCCGGCGCCCGGAGGCTGTTCGACGAGGTCGCGATCCACCCCTACACGCGCCAGGTCTCGGGCCTCGCGACGATCCTCGGCTACGTCCGCGCGGTGATGCGCCGCAACGGCGACGCCCGCAAGCCGATCTCGGTCACCGAGTTCGGCTGGCCGTCGGCGAAGGGCAAGGCTGTCGGCTTCGGCATCGAGACCACCGAGCGCGGCCAGGCCGCCCGCGTCGCCAGCTCCCTGCGCCTGCTCGCCCGCATCCGCGTCCGGCTCGGAATCGCCGCCGTCTACTGGTACACCTGGAGCGCCCGCGAGCAGGGCTCCGATTCGATCTTCCCCTACTCCGCCCTCCGCCGCCACGAGCCCTCCGGCGCCGTCACCTCCAAGCCCGCCCTCCACGCCTTCCGCACCACCGCCCTCACCCTCGAGCACTGCCGCGCCAAGGCGAAGCTCGCCACCCACTGCGCCCGCCGCTGACCTTCCAGGGGGGCCGGAGCCTCGATTCCGTCCCTTCATGGGACATGGGTCACGTTCCCAACGCAATCGCCACGTCGGTGGGCAGCAGTCTCGCCGTCGCCATCGCAGCCTTCCTCCCTCCAGCGTCTGAGTGGGACGTCACCACAGTGGGAGCCTTCGCCTTTCTCTGCGGAGTGATCGGCAGGGTCCTGGGATTGATCGCCAACTTCGTCAAAGGCAAGGTCGAGAACCCGACGTCCGGCAAGTTCGAGTGGCCAATCGACGACGCGCTGTGGGGTGAGCGGTTTGCCCTCGTCGGCGGTGTCGTCGGCACAGTTATCGCTCTCTTCATGCCCTAGTATCGACACCGTGACGACAGCAGATATGCGTATGCTCGTAACCCTGGTCGTGGGGATCACCTACGCGCTCGTGGTAGTCCGGTTCGGACGCGAGTGGAGCGGCGATGCCGTCGGAGCAGGCATCCTCCTCATCGGGCTCGTCGGCACGGGCTGGTCGGTCTGGGCGGCGCCGGGGCGCCCTGTGCGGCGTCGCCCTGGCCGGCGAGAGAACCGCTGAAGGGCGCGTAGGCCGAACTCACTCCACCTCAGTCGACTACGCGGAGGTCTGGGCTTCCCATATGCACGATCACATCGGCGGTCTCGAGCGGGTCGGTGGGCTCCTCGATCCGGACGACGAGAGGAGACGCGAGTAGGACCTTCGCGACGGCCTTCCACACTTCGGGCTTCAGCCCCCCCCAACGTGAACTCGCCACAGGACGATCTGCTCGCTTCCGTCCAGCGGCGTCTCCGCCGGTCTGGCTGCCACCTCGAGTCCGTCATCCGGCCACGGGAGGACCGGTGTCGGGTCGTCCTCGTCACCACCGTCATAGGTCAGATCGGTGGTTCCAGCCGAGTAGAACGCCTCGCCCCCACCCACCTGCACGAGGATTGCGTTCGACCGCTCGCGTGCCCATCCGAGCGCGTCTTCCAGCGACACGTCCTCCGGGCCTTCGATGAACCAGCAACCCGACGAGTCCTCATCGTCGCTCTCCCAGTGCGCTGCGAACAAGCCGGACATCCGCCCGACATCGTCCAGGTCGCCGGTCTCCGTCACGAACACCTGGCCGGCATCGCGGTCCGGCGCCCCACCATCCCCCTGCACTCCATGTCGGCCAGCGTAGACGCACCACGAGCCGTTTGCAGGCAGCGGGCGGTCGGTTTGGGCGTTGCCTGGGCGTCCGGTTTCCCGCCGGCGAATCTTGGCGCGAAGGCGCTGAGCTACCAGCGGCGGCGGAGGCCGATGGCGGTGCCCTCGATCAGGCCATGAGCCTTGGCTAGGGCGATGCGGGCACGGAGCCGGGAGCGACGGTGGATGGCGCTGGCGGACATGTCGAGGACGTCGACGAGGCCCCAGAGCCAGAGACGGAGGCCGCCACCGGCGTTGCGGGCGAGGTGCTTGCAGGCGAAGCCGGCCCAGGCGCGCGAGTAGCCGCGCTGGAGGTCGACGACCTGGGCGGCGGAACGCCACTGGTCGTGGACGGCGCGAACGGCCGGCGAGAGGACGGCTGTGCCGCCGGCGCGCAGCAGGCGGTGGTTGAAGTCCATGTCGTCGGCGGCCGGGAGGTCGGGGACGCCCGGGCCGAGCCGAGGGTCCCAGCCGCCGAGCCGCTCGGCGGTCGCGCGACGGACGCAGAAGAGGACGCCGAAGCCGATCGCGCCGGGCAGCGTGCGGCGGCCGCGGCGGATCAGCGGCCGGTCGACGGGGAAGGTGGTGACGGGCGGGAGGTCGGCGGGGGCGTCACCGTGCTCGCCGGCGGGGTCGGCTGCGGCATCGAGGGCGGACCGCTGCCCGGCGGCGCCGGGCGGCGGACCAGCCTCGGCGCGCACGTCGCCCGCAATCCAGTCGGCGTCCGGGTGCGCCGCGATCTCGGCGAGCAGGGCCGAGCCGAAGTCGTCGGCGACGAGGCAGTCGTCGTCGACGAAGGCGAGCCAGTCGCTCGCGGCCTGGCCGAGCGCGATGTTGCGCGCGCGCGACAGGCCGCGACCGCGGTCGTGGAGGACGGTCAGCCGCCCGTCGGCGGCGGCGCGGCGATCCAGCTCGGCCGATGGACTCTCCCCCTGGTCGACCACGAGAACCGGCAGCCCGGGCACGCCGCGGTCGAGCGCGTCGAGCGTCGCCCGCACCCGACCCGGGCGTCCGCGGGTGCAGACGACGACGGTCAGGATGGGAGTCGAGCCGCTCGTCGGCACCAGTTGCCAATGGTAGGTTCGGCTCGAGTGTCGACACCGCCGCAGGCGCTTTTCGTCAGTTACACGTCACCGCTCGGTGGCGCCGAGCGGATCCTGCTGGACCAGGCGGCGGCGCTGGCGGGCCCGGCGTTGGCGGCGCAGCACAGCTCCCCCGGCGCGCCAATCGGCCTCGCCTGCCCGGAGGGCCCGCTCGCCGAGCATGCCCGCGCGGCCGGGATCGAGGTCTGGCCGCTACGCGAGCGCCGTGTCGAGCTGCGCGCCGGCGCGCGCGACCGGGTCGCCGGGCCGCTGCGGATCGCCGCCCAGGCGCGCGAGCTGCGCCAGGTCATCTCCAGGTCGCGCCCGCGCGCCATGATCGCCTCCGGCATGCGCGCGCTGCTCTCCTGCACCGCCGCCTCGGCCGGCGCGCGCGCCCGCCCGCCACTCGTCTTCGTCCACAACGACCTGCTGCCCAGCCCGCTCGTCGCCCGCGCCGTCCGCGCCGCCGCCCGCCGCGCCGATCTCGTCGTCGCCCTCTCCCAAGCGATCGCCGACGACCTCGCCATCGGCGGCCCGACCGACCCGCCACCCGATCCGGGTGGCGACCGTTCGACGGCCATCCTCGGCGGCGACCGCCGGGGACGCGCGCCTGTCGAGGTCGTCCGTCCCGGCGTCGACCTCGACCGCCTGACCCCCACCGGCCCGCCGCCGGCCGACCCGCCGACCGCGCTGCTGCTCGGCGCGATCGTCGGCTGGAAGCGGCCCGACCTCGCGGTGGAGGCGGTCGCGCTCGCGGCGCGAGAGCTGCCCGAGCTGCGCCTGCGGGTCGCGGGCGCGCCGCTCGACGCCGCCGGCGGCGAGCTGCTCGCCCGCCTGCGCGCCCGCGCCGCCCGTCCCGACCTCGCCGGCCGCGTCGACTTCCTTGGCCAGGTCGCCGACGTCCCGGCCGCGCTCGCAAGCGCAACCTGCCTGCTGCACTGCGCCGACCGCGAGCCCTACGGGATGGCGCTCGTCGAGGCACTCGCCTGCGCCCGCCCCGTCGTCGCGCCCGCCGCCGGCGGCCCGCTCGAGATCGTCGACCGGAGCTGCGGCGCGCTCTACGCGCCCGGCGACGCCAGCGCCGCCGCCCGCGCCCTCGTCGATGCGATCCGCCGCGCCACAACCCTCGGCCCCGACGCCCGCGCCCGCGCGAAAGCCAACTTCGACCGCGACGCCTCCGACGCCCGCTTCGCCACCCTCGTCGGCAGCCTTCCCGGCGCCCGCCCAAAGTGACGAAGCGCGCCTCGTGGCCAAAGTTCGGCCACGCCCCGCGCTTCGTCGAGGAAGCGGCTACCCCCGCGCGTCGCGGTGGCGCTGCAGCTCGGCCAGCAGCAGCTTGGAGTGCATCGCGGCGATCAGATCGCGCAGCGGCTCGGCGCCGGTCTCGAGCAGCTCGACGATCCGATCGGGCTCGACGTCGCCGGCGAGGCGCTCGAGGAGCGACCTCGACCTCCTCCTTGACGAGCTGCTCGAGCGCGCTCTTGTAGCGCAGCGTGTCGTAGACGGTGAAGCCGATCGCGGTCGTCGTAGCCGCCGGCGCGGAAGCGGCTGATCGCCTCCAGCATGCGCGCGTCGAGCGTCGCCGTAGCCGCGGCTGTTCGGCGTCAGCACGCCGATCTCCTCGAGCCGGTCGAGCACCTCGCGCGGGATCTCGTAGCGGCGTTCGGCCTCGGCGCGCGAGGTGCGCGCTGCTCTCCCGCCGCTGAGCGCGCTCGAGGATCTTGGTCCTCGAGCTCGACCAGCGCCCGCGCCCGCTCGGGGTCGTCGTCGAGCACGCTTGCGGATCGCCTTCAGCGGCATGAAGCGCTCCTCCTGGAGCTGCTTGATCAGCCGGATCCGGTCGACGAAGTCGGGCGGGTAGTAGGCCATGTTGCGCGACGTCTTGACCGGCTCGGGCAGCAGCCCCTCGCGCAGGTAGTGCTTGATCGTGCCCGCGCTGACGCCGCTCGCCTCGGCGAGCTCGCTCATCTTCAGCAGGCCGTCGGCCGTGGGGTCGGCGCTGCCGCTGTTGGCGCGCATGCTCATGCCATGAACGTGCCGCGCGCTCCGGGCGACGCCGGGCCGGCGACCGCGCCCGCCTCCTCGAGCGCGGCGATCTCCTCGTCGGAGTAGCCGACCGCCGCCAGCACCTCGTGCGTGTGCTCGCCGAGCGCCGGGCCCGGGCGCGTGGACGCCGCCGGGCGTGCGCGACAGCTTGACCGGCGACGCCGAGCTGGCGAACGGGCCGCTCGGCGCCGGGCTGGTCGAGCTCGACGACCATCTCGCGCGCCCGCACCAGCTCCGAGTCGAGCGCCTCGTCGAGCGCCGAGGACCGGCTCCAGGCAGCAGTCGTGCTCGGCCGCGAAGGCCGTCCACTCGTCGCGCGTGCGCTCGACGGAAGATCGCGCTCGACCTCGCCGTGGGCCTCGGAGCCCGGGCCCTCGAACTGCTTGCTCGATCAGGTCCTCGCGACCGACGCCGCGGCACCACGCCTGCCAGAACTTCGGCTCCAGCGCGCCGAGCGTGACGTCAGCCGTCGCTGCACGCGTAGGGGCGGTAGCAGACGTAGCGCGCCGGCCAGCTCGAGGTCGCCGCGCCCCGGCACGACGCCGTCGGCGAAGTACTTGCCGGCGACCATCGCGAGCCACGACAGCGCGCCGTCGGCCATCGAGACGTCGACCAGCTGCCCCTCGCCGGACCGCTCGCGCTCGCGCAGCGCGGCCAGGATCCCGAACGCGGCCATCAGCGCGCCGCCGCCGACGTCGGCGATCTGCCCGGCCGCCTGGACGGGCGGGCCGTCGCGCGTCACCGGTCAGGCCGAGCAGCCCGACCAGGCCGAGGTAGTTCATGTCGTGGCCGGAGCGGTCGCGGTAGGGACCGTCCTGGCCGTAGCCGGTGATCGCGCAGTAGACGAGCCCCGGGTTCTCCTCGCGCATCCGCTCGTAGCCGACGCCGAGGCGGTCGAGCACGCCCGGTCGGAAGGACTCGAGCACCACGTCGTACTCGCGCACGAGCTTCAGCAGCACCTCGCGCCCGCGCTCCTCCTTGAGGTTGACCCGGATCGAGCGCTTGTTGCGGTTGAGCGACAGGTAGAGCGCCGACTTCGCGCGAGTCGTCGGCGCCCTCGTAGTACGGCGGCGCCCAGCGGACGTAGTCGCCCATGCCGGTGTCCTCGACCTTCAGCACCTCGGCGCCGAAGTCGGCCAGCAGCAGCGAGCAGAACCCGCCCGGCAGCAGCCGCGAGAGGTCGAGGACCTTGACGTCGCGAGAGGCGCCCATCGCCTAGACCGCCTCGGCCCGCGCGCGGCACGCCGAGCAGCTCGCGCGCCTCGGCGACCGTCGCCGGCGCGGCGGCCGACGTCCTCGGTCATCTGGCGCGCCTTGGCGATCAGGTCGCCGTTGGAGCGCGCCATCTCGCCGTCCGGCAGGTAGAAGTTGTCCTCCAGCCCGACGCGGACGTTGCCGCCGAGCGTCAGCGCCGCGGCGACCAGCATCCACTGGTCGCGGCTGATCCCGATCACGCCCCAGTTGTTGCGGCCCGTCGGGCCCGCCGGGGACCTGCTCGGCCATGTAGGCGAGGTTGCGCGCCGTCGGCCGGATGCCGCCGGTCACCCCCATCACGCACGAGACCTGGAGCGGCTCGGACAGCAGCCCCATGTCGATCAGCGGGTCGAGGTTGGCGATGTGGCCGGTGTCGAAGCACTCGTGCTCGGGCCGGATGCCGATCTCGTTCATCGCCGTCAGGAACGTCGATGATCGTGTCGAACGAGTTCTCGAACACGGTCTTGAAGACGAAGTCCTTGCGCCGGCGCGAGTACTTCGCGTAGTTCATCGAGCCCATGTTGAGCGCGGCGACGTCGGGCCGCAGCTCGCGCAGGTAGGCGATCCGCTTCTCGATCGGGACGCCGATCGCGCCGGTCGAGTAGTTGATGATCACGTCGTCGACCTCGGCGCGGATCGCCTCGGTGATCGCGCGGAAGTCCTCGATCTCGTAGCTCGGCACGCCGTCGGGCGTGCGGGCGTGGATGTGGATCATCGACGCCGCCCTCGTCGACGACCCGGCGCGCCTCGGCGGCGTACTCCTCGGGCGTGTACGGGATCGCCGGGCACTGGTCGCGGTTGGCGACGGCGCCGGAGATCGAGCAGGTGATCACGGCGGGGTCCTCGAACGGCTCATGCGGCCTCCTCCTCTGCGACGTCGAGCACGAGCTTGCCGACGGCGCGACGGTTGTCCAGGTCCTCGAGCGCGTCCCGGACGCGCTCGAGCGGGTAGCGGCGGCCGACGATCGGCGCGACGTGGCCGGCGGCGACCATCCGCCGCAGGTCCGCGTCGACCTCGCTCAGGTAGCCGGGCTGCTGGAACGCGAAGGCGCCCCAGGCGGCGCCGACGACGCTGACGTTGCGGAACAGCAGCCGGTTGACGGCGACCGACGGGATCGACCCCTCGGTGAAGCCGATCACCACCAGCCGCCCCTCGGTGGCGAGCGCGCGCACGCTCTCGTCGAAGCGCGCGCCGCCGACCGGGTCGAAGATCACGTCGGCCGGCCCGGCCGCGGCGCGCCAGTCGCCGTCGCCGCGAACGACCTCGTCGGCGCCCGCGTCGCGCGCGACCCCCTCCTTCTCGTCGGTCGAGACGACCGCGACGACACGGGCTCCGAGCGCCTTGCCGACCTGGATCGCCGCCGTCCCGACGCCGCCCGCGGCGCCGTGCACGAGCAGCGTCTCGCCGTCGCGCAGCGCCGCGCGGCGGACCAGCGCGAAGTGGGCCGTGTGGTAGTTCATGACGAAGCCGGCACCCTGGGCGAAGTCGAGCCCCTCCGGCAGCGCGAAGGTCAGCTCCGGCTGGCGCGGCCGCCACGTCGGCGAAGCCGCCGAGCATCGTCATCGCCATCACGCGGTCGCCGGGCGCGAAGCCCGACCCCTCGGGCGCGGCGCGCACGACGCCCGCCGCCTCGGTCCCGAGCGAGAACGGCGGGTCCGGCTTGAGCTGGTACTCGCCGCGCGACAGCAGCAGGTCTGGGAACGACACGCCCGCCGCCCGCACGTCGACGAGCACCTGGCCGTCGGCCGCCGGCTCGTCGACCTCCACGACCTCGACCGCGGCCGGGCCGCCCAGCTCGGCGACCCGCGCGGCCCTCATACCGGCACCACGCCCATCTTCTTCCACGGCCGCTCGACCTGCTTGGTCGCCGCCATCTCGAGCGCCTGATGACGATCGGCCGCGTCTCGCGCGGGTCGATGACGTCGTCGATCATCGCGTTGCCGGCGGCGATGTAGGGGTCGATCGTCGCGCGGATCGCGTCCTCCATCTGCTTGCGCGTCGCGTCCGGGTCGTCGGCCGCCTCGATCACCGCATGCGGCCGATGATGTTGACCGCGCCCTCGGCGCCCATCACGCGAGATCTCGGCCGTCGGCCAGGCGACGATCAGGTCCGGCTCGTAGGCCCGGCCGCACATCACGTAGTAGCCGGCGCCGTAGGCCTTGCGCACACCACGGTGATCTTCGGCACGGTGGCGTCGACGACCGCGTAGAGCATCTTGGCGCCGTGGCGGATGATCCCGGCGTGCTCGACCTTGGTGCCGACCATGAAGCCGGGCACGTCCTGGAGGAACACGCAGCGGGATGTTGAAGGCGTCGCAGAGCTTGATGAAGCGCGCCGCCTTGTCGGCCGAGTCGTTGTCGAGGATGCCGCCCAGGTGCTTGGGCTGGTTGGCGACGATGCCGACCGGCCGCCCGCCGATGCGCGCGAGGCAGGTGATGATCGTGCGCGCCCAGCGCGGCTTGATGTCGAAGTAGACGCCGTCGTCGACGATCCGCCGGATCACCTTGTACATGTCGTAGGGCTGGCGGTTCGAGCTCGGGCAGGACGTCGAGCAGCGCCTCGTCGCAGCGGTCGACGGGGTCGGAGACCTGCGCGGATCGGCGGCTTCTCCTCGCAGTTCGGCGGGAAGAAGGAGAGGTAGTCCTTGATCGCCTGGATGCACTCCTCGTCGGCTTCACCTCGAGGTCGCCGACGCCGGAGACCTTCGGTGTGGATCTTCGAGCCGCCCAGCTCCTCCTCGGTGATGTCCTCGCCGGTCACCGCCTTGACGAGGGGCGGGCCCGCCGAGCGCCATCGAGCCGCGGCCCTTGACCATCGGCACGAAGTCGGCGAGGCCGGGGATGTAGGCGGTGCCGGCGGCGCACGGCCCCATCATCGCCGCGACCTGCGGGACCACGCCGCTCATCGACGACCTGCTCGCGGAAGAGGTGGCCCGAGCCGGCGAACAGCGAGCCGGCGGCCTCCTGGATCCGCGCGCCGGCCGAGTCGAGCAGCCAGACGAACGGGATCCGCTTCGTGCAGCGCGAGCTCGCGCAGGCGGGTGACCTTCAGCTCGCCGGTCATCGCCCATCGAGCCGGCCATGACGGTGAAGTCGTAGGCGCAGACCGCGACCAGCCGGCCGTCGACCTTGCCGTAGCCGGTGACGACGCCGTCGGCCGGCGCCTCCTTGCCGTCCATCGCGCGCTGGGCGAAGTGCGGGCGGCCGTGGATGCCCAGCTCGGTGAAGCTGCCCGCGTCGATCAGCAGGTCGAGCCGCTCGCGCGCCGTCAGCTTGTCGGCGGCGTGCTGGCGCTCGATCTTCTCGGTGCCGCCGCCGAGCTTCGCCTTCTCGCGGCGGGCGTGGAGATCCTCGACCAGCGGTCGCAGCAGGGACTCGGTTGGGGCGTCAGTCGCGGGCAAGGTTCCTCCGTCAGAAGTAAGAAGCTCTACTCCTTACTTTGACGGATCGCCGCCCTACGCGCTCGCCCGGTCCGGGATCGCCTCGAGCAGCGGCTCCAGCACGCGCATCACGATCGCCGCCGCCTCCTGGCGGTCCTCCTCGTCCTCGGGCGCCTCGAACGTCGTCACCTCGACGCCGATCAGCTCCGAGTCGGCCATCACGGCCTCGAGCAGATCGAACAGCTTCTCCGGCGCGAGCCCGCCGGGCGCCGGCTCGCGCGCCGGGAAGATCGCGGGGTCGATCACGTCGAGGTCGAGGTGGATGTAGACCGGCGCGCCGTCGAGCGCGTCTTGACCGCGACCAGCGTCTCGATCGGGCTCGCCCCGATGACCGTCACGTCGCTGCGCTCGAGCGCCCGCCGCTCGTCCTCGTCGAGGTCGCGCACGCCGGCCAGCACGACGCGGTCCTCGGGCACCGTCTCGGCGATCAGACCGGCGTCCCAGTGGCCGCAGGCCCCGGCCAGCGCCATCCCGCTGAGGCTCTCGGTCAGCGTCGTCTCCGGCGTGTTGAAGTCGCCGTGGGCGTCGAGCCAGAGGATCACCGCGTCGGGGCGGTGGCGCAGGACGGTCGGCAGCGTCGTCAGGGCGATCGAACATTCGCCCGCCAGCAGCACCGGCAGCCTGCCGGCGGCCAGCGCGTCGTCGACCTGGCCGCCGGCCTCGAGCAGGCAGCCGCGCGAGTCGCGCACGTCGTCCTGCCACGGCGCGTCGCGCGGCTCGCCGGGCGTGCCGATCTGGCGCGCCTCGCGACCGAGCCGCTTGCCGATCAGCGGCGCCAGCTCGTCGACGCCGCGCGACGGCGTCGGGCGACCGGTCCGACGTGCGGCAGCGCAGCGCGACGAGCGCGACGCTCACCGGCCGCTCCACTCCGGTTCGCGCTTCTCGAAGAAGGCCTTGACGCCCTCCTGGATGTCCTCGGTCGAGAACGACAGCGTCAGGTTGTGCTGGAGGTACTCGAGCGCGTCGTCGAACGCCATGTCCTGCTGGCGGTACATCGCGTCCTTGCCGAGCCGCATCATCAGCGGCGACTTCTTCGCCAGCGACTCGGCCCACAGCCGGACCTCGTACTCGAGTCCCTTCGCCGGCACGACCTTGTTGACGAGGCCGATCCGCAGCGCCTCCTCGGCGCTGATCCGCTCGCCGAGCAGCAGCAGCTCGTTGGTCTTCTTGCGGCCGACGTTGCGGTAGATCAGCGCCATGATCATGAACGGGAAGACGCCGACGTTGATCTCGGGCGTGCCGAACGTCGCCTTGTCGGAGGCGACGATCAGGTCGCAGGCGAGCGCGACGCCGAGCGAGCCGGCGAGCACGTGGCCGTTGGCGGCGCAGATCGTCGGCTTGCCGAGCTGCGCCGATCGTCCGGAACAGCGTCGGGAACAGGTCGATGCCGAAGTGCTTGTGGACGAGCGGCATCTCGGCCGCGAAACCGGCGAGGTTGCCGCCCGCGGAGAAGACCTTCTCGTGCGAGGAGGTCAGCACCACGCAGCGCACCTCGTCGTCGACGCGCGCCTCGTTCAGCGCCGCGATCAGCTCGCCGAGCGTGTCGGCGCCGAGCGCGTTGCGCGTCTCGGGATCGTCGAGCGTGATCGTCGCGACCATCGCCTCGTCGACCTCGTAGCGGATCTTCTCGAAGGTCAAGTCCATCTCCCCGTTGTCAGAGCCCGTATTCCTCGAGCAGGTTCAGCCACACCTCGCTGCGCGTCGGGAACGATGGCACGGCGTGCCAGAGCCGGTCGAGCGGCACCTCGCCGACGACGGCGATCGTCGCCGCGTGCAGGCACTCCGCGACCTCGACGCCGGCGAAGGTGGCGCCGACGATCACGCGGCGGTCCTCGTCGACGACGATCCGCGCAGGTCCCCGGCGCGCCCTTGCCGACGAAGCTGCGCGCCGGCGTTGCGCCGTCGGTCTCGACGTCGACGGCGCGCACGTCGAGCCCGGCCTCGCGCGCCGAGGCGAGCGTGTGGCCGACGGCGGCGACCTGCGGCTCGGTGAAGACGACGCGCGGCGAGCCCGGGCCGTCGCTCGGTCGACGCGCGCGTCGCCGCCGAGGATGTTGTCGGCCGCGACGCGCGCCTGGTACTTGCCCATGTGGGTCAGCAGCGCGCGGCCGTTGACGTCGCCGATCGCGTAGAGCCAGTCGCCGCGACGCCGCGCGCGCATGCCGGTCGTCGACCTCGATCGACTCGCCGGCTCGCCGGCTCGAGCCCGACCGTCTCCAGCGCCGAGCGTCGCCGCGTCGTCGACGGCCGGCGGCCGGCGCCGCGACGAGCAGCTCGTCGGCCGGCGACCGGCGACCGCCCTCGGCCGCCGCCCGCGACCGCTCCGCGAGCGCGCATCCGGCGCCTGCGACCGGCGCCGTCGCGGCTGACCGCCGTCAGCTCCGCGTCGACCCGCACGTCGACCCCGAGCTCGCGCAGCGACGTCCGCGACCTGCTCGCCGGCGAACGGCTCCTCGCGCTCGAGCAGCCGGTCGCTGCGCTCGAGCAGCGTCGACCTGCGGCGCCGAGCGTCGCGCCAGGCCTGCGCCAGCTCGACGCCGACGACGCCGCCGCCGAGCACCGAGCAGCCGGTCGGGGACGTCGTTGGCGGTCGTCGCCTCGCGGTTCGTCCACGGCTCGGCCTCGGCGCAGCCCGTCGATCGGCGGCACGCTGCGCGACGCTGCCGGTCGCGACGACGACGGCGCGGTCGGCGACCAGGACGTCGTCGCCGACGCGCACCCGCCGCTCGCCGTCGAGCCGCGCCGCGCCGCGCAGCAGCTCGATCCCGCGTGTCCTCGAGCCACGGCAGCTGCACGGAGTCGTCGAGGTCGTGGATCACCTCGTCGCGGCGCGCGAGCGCGGCGGCCGCGTCGACCACCTCGCCCGCCAGCGGCCTCGGCCGCGCCCGGCACCCGCCGCACCTCGGCCAGCAGCTCCGCCGGCCGCAGCAGCGCCTTCGACGGCATGCAGGCGTAGAACGAGCACTCGCCGCCGATCAGGTGCGGCTCGACGATCGCCACCGACAGCCCGCCGTCGGCCAGCCGCCCCGCCACCACCTCCCCCGCCGGCCCGGCCCCGAGCACGACGACGTCGAAGGTCCGCTCGCTCATGCCGGCAGTCTCGCAGCCCCTGCTCGCGAGGCGAGTCGAATTCCGTGCGCCATGCGAGCGAAAGTCGACTTACTACGACGGGCGGCGGGCTCCGCGCCGCTCAGAGCCCCATCTGGCGGCCGAGGATCTCCTTCATGATCTCGTCGGTGCCGCCGCCGATCGGGCCGAGGCGCAGGTCGCGCGGCCGCCCGCTCGATCTCGTACTCCTTCATGTAGCCGGCGCCGCCGTGGATCTGGATCGCGTCGTCGGCGACCTCGCAGGCGGCGCGCTGCGACAGCAGCTTCGCCATCGTCACCTCGCGGATCGCGTCCTGGCCGTCGTGGAAGAGGCGCAGCGCGTGGTAGGTCAGCGAGCGCGACGCCTCGTGCTTGACGGCCATCTCGGCGATCTTGTGGCGAATCGCCTGGAACTTCCCGATCGGGCGACCGAACGACTCGCGCTCGAGCGCGTAGGCGACCGACTGCTCGATCAGCTCCTGCATCGCGGCGACCGCCCCGAGCGCCATCGCGATCCGCTCCCACTGGAAGTTGGCCATGATCAGGTAGAAGCCCTTGTTCTCCTCGCCGAGCAGGTTCTCGTCGGGGACGAAGACGTCCTGGAACGCCAGCTCGGCCGTGTCGGAGGCGTGCCAGCCGAGCTTCTCCAGCTTCTTCGAGACGGTGAAGCCCTCCATCCCCTTCTCGACGAGCAGGAACGACAGCCCGCCGTGGCCGCCCTCGGCGCTCGTCTTGACGGCGGTGACGACCACGTCGGCGCGCACGCCGCCGGTGATGAACGTCTTCGAGCCGTTGACGAGCCAGCCGCCGTCGACCCGCTTGGCGGTCGTGCGGATGTCGGCCACGTCGGAGCCCGTGCCCGGCTCGGTGATCCCGAGCGCGGCGACCTTCTCGCCGCGGATGCCCGGCACCAGGAAGCGCTGCTTCTGCTCCTCGGTGCCGAACTTGTAGATCGGCGGCGTGGCGATCGTGATGTGGGCGCCGATGCCGGCCGCCAGACCGCCGGAGCCGCAGTGCGTCAGCTCCTCGATCAGCACCGCGTCGTGGAGGTGGTCGCCGCCCTCGCCGCCGTACTCGGTCGGGTACTTCAGGCCGAGGAAGCCGTTGGCGGCGAGCTTGCCGAACACCTCGTCCGGGAACCAGCGGTCGTCCTCCCACTGCGTCGCGTGAGGGCGCAGCTCGGCGGCGACGAAGCGCCGGATCGAGTCGCGCAGCTCGCCGTGCTCCTCGGTGAACGGCGGGATCGAGCGCGCCGGCCTGGCCGCCGGCACGCCCTTCTCGAACGTCCTTCCCACGACTCGCGACCCGCCGCGCCCCGAGCTAGAGCCCGTACGAGCGCCCGATCACGTCGAGCATGATCTCGTCGGTCCCGGCGCCGATCCGGTTGAGGCGCATGTCGCGCCACGCCCGCTCGATGCCGTACTCGCGCATGTAGCCGGCGCCGCCGTGGATCTGCAGGCACTCGTCGGTGACCTCGCAGGCCATCTGCGACGTGAACAGCTTCGCCATCGAGATCTCGCGCACCGGGTACTCGCCGTTGTTGAAGCGCCACGCCGTCGTGTAGGTCAGCTGGCGGCCGGCCTCGATCTTCGTCGCCATCTCGGCGAACTTGTGCCGGATCGCCTGGAACTTGCCGATCTGGCGGCCGAACGCCTCGCGCTCGAGCGCGTACTCGAGCGTCTTGTCGAAGCAGCGCTGCGCGCCGGCGACGCAGCCCGCCGCGCCGATCAGCCGCTCGCCCTGGAGCTCCCACATGATGTGGTAGAAGCCCTTGCCCTCCTGGCCGAGCATCGCCGACGCCGGCACGCGGACGTCCTGGAAAGCCAGCAGCGCGGTGTCGGAGGCGTGCATGCCGAGCTTCTCCAGCTTCTTCTCGCGGATCACGCCGGGGCTGTCCATCGGCACGAGGAAGAGCGTGAAGTCGTCGTAGGTGCCGGCGTTGCCGGTCTTGGTGACGAGCACGATCACGTCGGCGCGGTGGCCGTTGGTGATGTAGGTCTTCGAGCCGTTGATGACGTAGTCGTCGCCGTCGCGGACGGCGCGGGTCTTGATGCCCGCCACGTCGGAGCCGGCGTCGGGCTCGGTGATGCCGAGGCAGAGGATCTTCTCGCCCTTGATCGCGGGTGCGAGCCACTCCTGCTTCTGCTCCTCGGTGCCGAGCAGGTGGATCGGCGGCATCGCCATGTCGGTGTGGACAGCGACGCCCATCGTCAGGCCGCCGGAACCGGCGCCCGAAAGCTCCTCGGCGAGGACGAGGTTGCAGAAGTAGTCGCCGCCCTGACCGCCGTAGGCCTCCGGCATCGAGAGGCCGAGGAAGCCCAGCTCGCCCATCCGCCGGATGACGGAGTCGGGGAACGTCGTCTCCTCCCACTCCTCGGCGTGGGGGGTCAGCTCCTTCGCGACGAACGAGCCGATCGACTCGCGCAGGCGGTCGTGGTGCTCCTCGAAGATGAAGTGCTTGCGCTTGGTCCCGAAGTCGGGCTTGAGGACGGTCTCGGCGGTGGCCATGGTGCTCCCTCTGCTTCGCGGTCGGCGGTGCTCGCCCGAACGCTACCAAAGTAAGGAGTGGAACTTCCTACTTTCCACACCCCGCGAGTCCTGGCCGCGCGGCCAGGACTGATAGGAATCCCCGCGGTCTTTCGAACTACAAGGGGAGTGGAGATGGGTGTTCTCGATGGCAGGTCGGCGATCGTCACGGGCTCGGCGCGCGGAATCGGACGGGCGACGGCGGAGCTGCTCGCCGCGCAGGGAGCGAAGGTCCTGATCAACGACCTCGACGGCGACGTCGCCGAGCAGGCGTCGAGCGAGATCGCGGGCGAGACCGTCGCCTTCGCCGGCGACCTGACCAAGGACGGCGTGCCGGACAGGCTCGTCGAGACCGCGGTCGAGGCGTTCGGCGGGCTCGACATCGTGGTCAACAACGCTGGGTACACCTGGGACGGCCCGATCCACAAGATGTCCGACGAGCAGTTCCAGGCGATGCTCGACATCCACAACGTGGTGCCGTTCAAGGTCCTGCGCGCCGCTGCCCCGCACATGCGCGAGCCGGCGAAGCAGGAGAAGGCCGAGGGCCGCGAGGTCTTCCGCAAGGTGGTCAACATCTCGTCGGTCTCGGGGACGATGGGCAACGCCGGCCAGGCGAACTACTCGTCGGGCAAGTCCGGCGTCGTCGGTCTGACCAAGACGCTGGCCAAGGAGTGGGGCCAGTTCAAGATCAACGTCAACGCTGTCGCGTTCGGCTTCATCGAGACGCGCCTGACGGCCGCCAAGGAGAACTCCGAGTCGGTCGAGGTGGATGGCAAGCAGGTCCAGCTCGGCATCCCGGAGCAGCTGCGCCAGATGGCGACCATGCTGATCCCGATCGGCCGCCCGGGCACCCCCGAGGAGGCCGCCGGCGGCGTCTTCTTCCTCTGCTCGCCGTGGTCGAACTACGTCCACGGCCAGGTGCTCAACGTGACCGGCGGACAGTTCACCGGCATGACCTCGTAGGACCCGCCGCGGAGGCGCCCGGGTGGCCGAGGCCGCCCGGGCGACGCCTCAGCGGCGGCAGCCGGGCGCGCCGACGCGCAGCGCGAGCTTGCGGGCCGCCCCGTTGTGCGCCTTCAGGTGGGCGGTCGTACGCATGGCGCGGGGCTGTCCACGCAGGCATGGAGCTCGCTTGGCCGAGAACATCCCCCGCTTCCCGCTCGCGAAGTCGATCGTGAACGCCGTCAGCGGCATGTCCGGCAGATCGACGAGCTCGCCGCGCATGCCGCCGTCATCGTCGACCACGGTCCGCATCCGCACCTTCACCTGGATGCCCTGGCCCGCGAGCACCGCCCACACGTCCGGCAGTCCCTTGCCGGGCGGCTGGACGAGATAGACCGACCCGCGCAGCGCACCCTCCACCAGCGGTGACCGCCCCGATGCCCGCCCAATCCGAGCGGCGGTCGGACAGCGCCCGACCTCAACCTGCCGCAGCGAGCAAATCGCCTCGGGGCCGATCGGCGAGCCGGTCAGCAACGAAGGCATCGCGACCGACGCAGAGCGGATGTTCGCGCCGCCCGCGGCCGAGCGGATCTGCATTCGCAGGCCGGGGGTGCCGTCTCGGCGGAGCTCCGACCGCCCGGTCAGCGACATCGCGACCCGCGGCCGAAAGCGCAGCTTGTGGCAGCCGCCAACGGCGAACCGCGACGCCCGCTCGACGACCGTGCCCTCGGTCGACTCGAGCCGCGCGGTGACCTGACCGGGCACGCATGATGTCGGGTTCGACGTGAACCCGGGGCGGTCGATGTCGATCGCGACCGTCTGCATCCGCAACGGGATACCGCGCACGAGCCGCGGCAGCGGATCGCCGTCGATCGTCACCTGGCCGCTGCGCGGGTCGAGCCGCAGACCGGCGCGTACGACGATCGTCCCGAGGTCGAACGGCCCGGCCGCACCGCGAAAGACGATCGCGACCCCGAACGGCGACTGCCGGTAGGGGCGGGTGGCGCGATGTGGACCGGTGAGGAACAGCTCACCGCTCAGAGCGAGCGGGGCCGGGCCGGCGCCGGCCTCGGCAAAGGCGGTCCCGATTCGGCTCGCCTGCGGGCACGCGCCCGCGGCGATCGCCGCCTCATCGCACCGATCGACGTCGGCCAGCCGCGCGCTGGCGCCCTTTGGCAGCGTCATGCTGAAGCGGGCCAGTGACTGGTCGCCGTCGCGACGGCGAATAGTCGCCGCGAACGGGCTGGAGACACCTGCCCGAGCGCGCAACGCGCCGGCGGCGAACGACGGAGCGAATGGCAGGACCGCGGGGCAGGGACCGCCTGCTGCCGCGCTGGTGACGGCCCCGCCCCCGGCCACCGTCACCCGCTTCCCGCCATGGGTCGTCAGTGTCGCGGTCGCGTTGGCCGGCCCACAGCGAAGCGAGGTGACCAGCGCCGCACGGACCCCGCCATCGAAGGTGAGGGTCATTCGCTCGAGCGGAAGTGTCGGCAGGTCCTCCAAGGCTGTCGTGAGCCTGCCGGTCGCGGGGTCGGCGTGTAGCGTGATCGGCAGCTTTACGGCGAGGCCGGCGGCCCTGGTCACGGCGTAGAGACGGAAGTCGCTCCCGGGGAGCTGACCGCCCATGTACACGTTTCCGACGAGCGGGGCCGAGATCAACGGCGTGCGCATCTCGAGCTTCCCGACGCGCGACTCCGGGGGGCAGTCGTCGGGATCTGAAGTCCCTAGCCGGACGGCAGCCTCGGGACAGCTCTGCGTGCCGTTGGCGACGCCGAGCGCCAACGTCATGCCATCGGGCAACGCCAGCGACATGTCCTTGATCCGGTCGTTCGCCAGGCCGTCGGGGTCGACTTCCGGTGGCAGGGACACCCTGATCTCGGCGCCCGTCGGCGTATCGGCGGTCGAGCGCTCCAGAGCGAAGTCGAGGCTCGGGTCGAAAGGCATGCTCTCGCAGCCTTCGAGCTGCGGCAACGCGGTCACCGTCCTACGCCAGACGTCGGGCTCCTGCCAGGACCGAACGTCGACCTTCACCTCCTGCGCGACGCCACAGTGCGGCGGCGCGGTGAGGAACGCGCGGCGCGGCACTTCGACCGACAGGTGGTCGGCCGGGACGCCCCACAGCTCGACGGTCATCGCCATCGCGGGCAGGGCATGGAGCATGTCGGCGATCCTTATGACGAGCTGTCCGTCCTCGTCGAACTCTGCGACGAGGTAACCCCCCACGATCAGCCATGCGAACCCGAACTCAGCGACGTTCCCCGGCCGCGGCTCGGCGTTGTAGACCGGGAGCGTCACGACGAAGCCGGCATCGATCTTCACTGTCCCGACCTGCGTCCCGGGCGAACACTCCTCGAAGTGCGCGAGCGTCAGCGTCTCCCTCTCGCAGAGTGGAGCGGCGGTCGGATCGCCGATCGTGCCCGGCGGGAACGCGACCTTCAGATCGCGCAGGGTCCCGTCCGGAAGTTCGTCCGGCGTGCGGTTGAAGCTCACCTGCATCGTCAACCGGTCCGGATGGGCGCCCGCCCTCGTCTCGGGAGCGCCGTCGCGGTTGAGCATCTGGACCGTGAGACCTCCAGGCGCGATCCCGAACTCCGCACGCGCGACCGTCGGCAGCATCGCGAGCGCGACTGCCGCGAGCGCGACGGTCAGCGACGCGCGACGCCTCACGACCGTCCCCTCAGCACGAGCCGCGCCCGGGCGCTCGCCCCGTCGAGGCGAGAGTGGCGCACGACGACCCTCACCGCCAGGCGGCGGCCCGACGCGAGACGGCGACGCGCGGCCCGCGTGAGCGGCACGCGCACCATCACGGTCGTGCCGGCCTTGGCGACGTGGCGTCGGCCACGGCCGACTATGCGGTCGCGTCCCCCCACCCGAGCACGAGCAAGCGCGGACACCCGGCCGGCGGCCGAAGCGCGAACCGCAAGGGCGAGCTGACCGCGCGCGACCATTCGGGCGCGCTGGTGCCGGGTTGGGGCGCGCAGCCGCAGCTGGGCGGATGCAGCCCGGTCGCGATGACTGATCGTCGGCGGGTCACGCCGCGTCAAGCGGCCCGGCGGCGGCGACGACGGGCACCCGTCCTCGCACTCTCCTCGCGGAGGGGCCGACTCGGGGAAGCCGCCGCCGATCCGAGCCGCGTAGAGGTCGTAGTCGCCCGCGTCGTCGTCGGCGGAGACGAGCCGCTCCGGGGTGGAGATGAAGACCGACGCTCCGTCAAGGCTCGCCCCGAGGAACAGCACGTCGCGGGCATCGCCCCCGACGCTCAACAGCCTGACCGTGCCGTCGAACCACTCGTACACATCGGTCGCGCTGTCGGTGTCCTGTGGCAGCAGCGGCTCGTTGGTCATGAAGAGGACCCGCCGGCCGTCGTCAGCGAGCATCCGGGGAGCCGCTCTGGCGAACCGCGGGAGGTTGTGCAGCACCCCGCGCGACATGCGGACAGGCTCCTCCGCGTTGCCACCGTACGCCGTCTTCGACACCAGGAGCGGAGGGCCGCCCTCGGCGTCGGAGTAGAGATAGAGGTCGAGAGCGGCGTCGGTGTCCTCGGCGCGGAGCGCGGCCTTTGTCGCCAGCAGCACGCGAGACCCAGCGCCAGGGGTCAGATCGACGTCACTGAATGCCGACAGGTTCGTCGTGCCCATCGGCCATGTGTCGTCCTCGGCCAGCGTCGCCACGAAGCGGAGCCCTTCACCATCGAGCACGTACATGTTCGGACTCCCGGACGTGCCCTGACCGGGGACCAGCTCGCCGCGCGCGAGGAAGTAGACGCGCCCGCCGTCGTCGGATGGATAGACGCGCGTGGCGATCGCGTCAGCCGGCACGGCGCCCGACGAGACCCGCGTGAGGCTGCCGTCCGCGACCTCGTAGCGGTAGAGATCGCCGCTGTCGTCGACGTCGTCGTCGGTCAGCTGGGCCGTCGTGACGAGATAGGCGGCCGCGCCATCGGGCGTCGCACCGGCAAAGAAGACCGCGGCGGGCGGGCCGCAGTCGGGACGCGCGCACTGCGAGGCGGAGAGCTCGGTCGCCTCCCCATCCTCGTTCAGGAAGACGCGCGGAAGGACCTCCGGGTGCTGCTCGCAACCCGGAGCGCTGACGAAGACCCGGCGCCCGTCGGCCGATGCCGGATTCGGCGTTGCCAGCGCCGACACGCCCGCCGTCCCGCACGGACCGATGGGACCGCCACCCTCGTCGATGCCGAGCAGCCGCTCTCCGCCACCACTGATCTCGTAGACCTGGTTCCCGCCGCCCGCCCTGAGGGAGTCGTCGCCCGACAGCGCGACGGACGTCTCGAGGATGACGCGCTCGCCGTCCTCCGAAAGCAAGCTGGCCCACTCCCCCGGGCGCCCACCCGCGCTCAGCAGCGTGAGCGGACCGCCGGGCGCGGCGCTATACCACCCGCTGTCCTCCCCGCTGCCTGGAGCCCCGGGCAGCAACGGCCGCACACTGTTCCAGATCAACGTCGACATGTCGGCAGTCGCGGCGCGCGGGATCGACGCCATGTCGTAGATCGAGCCGAAGGGGTATGGGTAGCCGAGCGACGCGTCCGTCCAGCCGCCGGCGCCGCGCACCGCCATGCCCACACCCAGCACGCTGCCGATCGGCGCGCCGGGTCCGCTGCCGAACCGCAGGTACACGATGCGGTCCCCCGCAGCGACGACGCCCAGCGCGTAGATCGGCGGCGCCGAGGACTCCGTGCTCGGGTCGCTGACCAGCTCCCACGCCCGCCCATTCGGCGGTTGCGGCACGTCGGCGTCCGCAGCGGGCACCAGCCCCCCAGCGGCGACGAGCGCTACGGCCACCAGACCGGCGAGGGAACGCGCCGACCATCGAGTCGGCCTGCTCGCCCTTCGCAACGTGAGTCTCTCGATCGTGCGCATTTGTGTTCGTTCGCGGAGGCCAGCGGCGCCCAACCAGAGCGAGCGAGCCTCGCAGACGTGCTTGTTTCTGTCAACGCCGAGCCGTCCGTCACGTTGTCCATAGACAGTGATGTTCATACCCGGGTAGGGTGCGACGGATGGCCCGAGTGACCAGCTTTGCGCTGCGCCGCAGCAAGCTCGTGGTCGGTCTCTGGATCGCGGTCGTCCTCGCGTGCGCGGGGATCGGCCTCGCCAGCGGGAGCAGTTTCGCCCCGGCGGTCCTGGATGCCTCCGGTACCGAAAGCGCGCGCTGGACCGACATGACGGAGGACGTCGACTTCGGCGAGAACGTCAGCGTCCTGCTCACCGGGCCGGAAGCCGACCTGCGCGTGCAGGGCACGGTGCTCGCCGCGAAGCTACGCGGAATCTCCGGCGTCCGGGTCGTCTCCCCCTTCGACGAGGTTCGCACCCGGGGCAGCGCCCAGCCGCGCAACCCGTTCACGACCCGGAAGCCCAACACGGCGCTGTTCGCCATCGACGTGACGCTGCCGGAAGGCACCGACCCCGCCGAGGCCGCGGCGCTCGTCCGCCGCGTGATCTCGACGACGGTCGAGGACCCCGTCGCATCGCGCGTGACCGGAGCGGCGGCGATCGCCAAGGGCATCGGCGACGAGCTGCACACGTCGACGAGACGGGGCGAGCTGATCGCGGCGCCGGTGTTGATGCTCGTCCTGCTGCTGATCTTCCGCTCGCCGGTCGCGGCGGCGATCCCGCTGATCCTCGGCCTCGGAACGGTCCAGGCGTCGAAGGGCATCATCCACCTGCTCGCGACCCAGATCCCGCTCGACCAGATGGCGGTCAACCTCGCGTCGATGATGGCGCTCGCGCTCGGCGTCGACTACTCGCTGCTGCTGGCGTCGCGCTATCGCGAGCATCGGCGCGAGAACCCTGCCGACGTGCTCGCGAACATCGAGCGGGCGAGCCGCGCCACCGGACGCACGATCGCCACCGCGGCCACGCTCGTCGTCGCCGTGATGGCGGTCGCGCTGCTGCTCTCGGTCGGGACGGTGCTGAAGTCGGTCCTGCTCGGCGTCGCGGTCGCGACGATCTTCAGCGCCTTCTCGGCGCTGATCGTCGCCCCCGCGCTGCTGCACCTGCTCGACCCCTGGCTCGAGCGCTGGCGCCTGCCGGAGCGGCGCAGTCGCCGCGGCGGATCGCGGTTCGCCGGGACCCAACCGGTCGCGATCCCCCTCGTCGCCCTGATCGGACTGCTTGTCCTCGCCGCGCCGACGCTCGGGATGTCACCGGGCGCGCCCGACGTCAAGCTGCTCCCCAGCGAGAACGAGGCGCGCCACGACTACGAGCAGATCAGCAAGGTCATGGGGCCCGGCCTCGGCGCGATGTTCGACGTTGCGATCGAGTCCCGCGACGGCCAGCCGATCACCAACCCGCAAACGCTCGCCGCGGTCGCGCGACTGCAGCGCCAGATCGCCGCCGACCCCGACGTCGCAACAGCAATCGGTCCGGGTGTGATCGCGACGATGACCCGGCCGCTGAACGGGATGCAGGCGACGCTCTCCCAGCAGAGCCGCGACCTCGCCCGACTCAGCCGGGGCATCGGCCGCATCGCGGACGGCACGCGCCAGGCAGGCGGCGGGGCGGCCCTGCTCCACGACGGCACCAAGACAGCTAGCAGCGGAGCCACCCGACTCGACGACGGCATCCGCGCGGCGGCGGGCGGCTCGCGGCGGCTTGCCGACGGGCTGACCGCGTCCCACGGCGGCGGTCAGCGCCTCGCGGCGGGATCGCGGCAGGCGAGCGCCGGCGCCGCAAAGCTGAGCGGCGCTCTCGACCAGGCGAACGCACAGTCCGGCGCGACGACCAACAACGCGCGCGTGCTCGCGAACGACCTGCGCGCCGCCGACGATCAGCTGACCGCCCTGCAGTCGCCGCTGGCGACCGCGGAGCAGCGACTCGACGCCGCGTGGAGCGCGCTTCAGTCGATGGGGGTCGGCCGCAACGACCCGCAGTACCAGCCGCTCCTCGACGCCGTGTCCGGCGCGACCGTAGCGGTGACGGGCACGGATCCGGCGTCCGGCGACCGCCCCGACCCGGCGTACGCCGGGCTCGCGTCCGGCATCGCCGACGCAAAGGGGCAGATCGGACTCGGGCTCTACCTCAGCGACCGCATGGCGAGCCAGGGGCGGCGGGCCGAGCGTCAGGTCGCCAACCTCGCCCGCGGCGCGGAACGACTCGACGCGGCGATCGCCCAGCTTGCCGACGGCGCGGGGGAGCTGGATGCGGGTCTCGACCAGCTCACGGCCGCCGGGGTCCAGCTCCCAGACGGGCTCGCCCGGCTGAGCGGAGGCGCGGGCGCCCTGGTCGCCGGCCTCCATCAACTCGACGCCGGCAGCGGCCAGCTCGCCGGGCGCATCGGCACGACCGGCAGCTCCGGCACTCTCGTAGGCGGCCTCGACCAGATAGGCACGACGCTCGACCGCCAGCGGAGCGGGCCCCAGGGTAGCTCGCTGACGCGCAACGCGCCCGAGCTGTTCAGCTCCGGCGCCTTCCCGCTCGCCGTGGTCAGCGGCGGGGCGCGGCCGGCGCGGGAGCGGGCTCAGTTCGTCCTCGACCTGGCCAACGGGGGGCGCAGCGCGCGGATCCTGGTGGTGCCCGCATTCGAGCCGAACGACCCGCGGATCGTCGCGGTCCACACCCGCATATCGGATCTCGCCGCGAAGGCCGCGGGGCCGAACCTCGAGACGGCCGTCGGCGGTCCCGCGGCGGGGCTGCAGGACTACCGCGACGTGATCCTGTCGCGGCTGCCGCTGATGATCGCCGCGTTCGCCCTCGTGTCGCTGCTGGTGTTGATGTTCGCGGTACGGTCGATCCCGCTGGCGCTGATCTGCGTCGCCCTCAACCTCCTGACGGTCGGAGTGGCGTTCGGGGCGATGCAGATCGCCTTCGGGCAGTCGCCGCCGCTGCTCGGCGGTCCCGGTTACGTCGACCTGATCGGGATGTTCGGCGCGCTCGCGGTCGTCTTCGCGCTGTCGATCGACTACCAGGTGTTCCTGCTCGCGCGGATTCGCGAGGAGTACTCGCAGAGCGGCGACAACGAGCGTGCGATCAACGCCGCGATCGGCTCGACGGCCGGGGTGATCACCGGCGCCGCCGCGGTGATGGTCGCGGTCTTCCTGGCCTCCGCCACCTCGAGCCACATCGGCGTCCGCCAGGTCGGCATCGGGCTCGCGGTCGCCGTCCTGCTCGACGCGACGGTCGTGCGGCTGGTGCTGCTGCCCGCCGCGATGCGGATCGCCGGCGACCGGGTCTGGTGGTTCCCCGCCTGGCTCGCGCGCCGCGTGCCGAACGTCGCGCTCTGAGCGGGCCGGCTACTCGCCGTCGCCCGGCGCGGCCGGCGGCCTGCGCTCCTCGGCGAGCGGCTTGCCGCCCGCGTCGGAGAGGCCCTGGGGCGGCCAGGGCCCGAACCAGTCGTCGCGGGCGCCGTCCATCGTCAGAATCGAACCGGCGTAGAAGTCGCCCGCCGGCGACGCGAGGTAGGCGATCGCCCAGGCGAACTCCTCCTCGGTGCCGAGGCGCCCGATCGGGATCGTCTGGGCGACGTTGTCGACGACCGCCCGCGGGTACTTGGTGCGCAGCGTCTCGGTCGCGAAGTGGCCGGCGGCGAGCGCGTTCAGCTTGATCCCGAAGCGCGACCACTCGATCGACAGCACGCGGGTCAGGTTCTCGACCGCCGCCCGCGCGGCCGAGGAGTGGGCCATCCCCGGCATGCCGTTGTGCGGCGAGAGGGTGACGTTGACGATCTTGCCGCCGGCGCCGCTCGGGATCATCGCCTTGGTCGCGACGGCGTGGGTCATCAGCCAGGTGCCCTCGACGTTGAGCCGGATCACGGTGCGGAAGCCCTTCGGGGTGATGTCCTCGGCCGGCGTCAGGAACTGGCCGCCGGCGTTGTTGACGAGCAGGTCGATCCGGCCGTGGTCGGCCAGCACCGCGTCGACGAGCGCGTCGACCTGGTCCTCCTCGCGGATGTCGCAGACCCGCGCGCTGGCGCGGCCGTCGGCGCAGAGCGTGACGGTCTCGTCGAGCGGCTCGGCGCGGCGGCCGCAGACGACCACCTTCGCCCCGAGCGCGGCGAGCTCGACGGCGCTGGCGCGGCCGAGGCCCGAGCCGCCGCCGCTGACCAGCGCCACCTGGCCGGCGAGCAGGTCGGGCTTGAAGATCTCGGAGGGCATCGCGCGGCGCAGAGTAACCGGCCCTCCGCCGCAACGTCTAGATTGCCCGAATGGCGATGGCTGCAGAGCCGCGCCCGGCGCAGCTACCGCTGCCCGGCGGGCGGCAGGGGGCGACGGTTCGGCTGCACCCGCTGCTCTGCGCCCGGATGGTCGCGCCACCGGGGTTGATCCACCGCGGCGAGGGCCGGCTCGCTCCGCTGCGCGCGCTCGGCGTCGGCGTCTCCCAGGACGAGTGGACCGAGCTGCCGGTGCAGGCGTTCCTCGTCGAGCACCCGGGCGCCGGCCTCGTCCTGATCGACACCGGCTTCCACGCGGCCGTCGCGGTCGACCCGCGCCAGGGCATGGGCCGCCTCGGCGGCCTGATCTTCAAGGACCTGCGGATGGACAGCGAGCAGGCGGTGCCGGGCCAGCTGCGCGAGCGCGGGTTCGACCCCGACGACGTCGCGACGGTCGTGCTGACCCACCTCCACGGCGACCACGCGAGCGGGATCGCCCAGTTCCCGGACGCGACGTTCGCGGTCAGCTCCCTCGAGTGGGAGGCCGGCGCCGCCGGCGGCGCGACAGACGGCTACATGCGGCGCCAGTTCGACCACGCCTTCGACTACCGGCTGCTCGACTTCGAGAGCGACGCCGCCGACTCGTTCGCCAGCTTCGGCCGCTCGCTCGACCTCTTCGGCGACGGCAGCGTGCGGATCGTCTTCACCCCCGGGCACACCGCCGGCCACTGCTCGGTGGTGCTGCGCCTGCGCGACCGCGACGTCCTGGTGGTCGGCGACGCCGCGTACACCGAGGCCACGATCGCCGGCACGGCGCTGCCCGCGCGCATGGCCGACGAGCACCGCTTCCGCCGCTCGCTGCGCGAGATCCAGCTCTACCGGGAGCAGAACCCCGGCGCGCTGCTGATCCCCGGCCACGACATGCCCGCGTGGCGGCGGCTCGACGCCGTCTACGAGTAGGTTCGCCGGCGTGAAGCAGCTCGCCGAGGGGGTCTGGCAGCTCGACGGGTCGCCGCGCGACGCCGTCAACGTCTACGTGATCGGCGACGTTCTGGTCGACGCCGGGACCGTGCTCGACCGCGGCCGGATCCTCGAGCAGGTCGAGGGCCGCGGGATCGCCGCGCACGCGTTGACCCACGGCCACCCCGACCACTACGGGTCGAGTCACGCCGTCTGCGAGCGGCTCGGCGTGCCGCTCTGGTGCGGCGAGGGCGACGCCGACTACGTCGAGCGGGGCAAGATGCTCTGGCACTTCGGTCTGAGCATCCCGGGCGCCAAGGCGCATCCGGTCGCGCGCCGGCTGCGCGAGGGCGACGAGGTCGCCGGCTTCACGGTGCTGGAGACGCCGGGCCACTCCCCCGGGCACGTCTCGTTCTGGCGCGAGTCCGACCGCGTGCTGCTCTGCGGTGACGTGATGTGGGGCTGGCAGCCGTTCCTGCTGCGCGGCCCGATCCGGCCGCCGATCGGCCCCTTCACCCCCGACGCCGGCCTCAACCGCGCCTCCGCACGACGGATCGCAGCGCTCGAGCCGGAGCTCGTCTGCTTCGGCCACGGCCCGCCGCTGCGCGACCCGGCGAAGCTCGCAACGGCCGTCGCGAAGCTGCCGGCTTAGCGCAGCCCCGCGGCGGGGCTCAGCGTCCGGCGGCCTTGGCGTCCGCCCAGAGGCCCTTGATCCGCTCGAAGACCTGCTCGGAGGCGTACTGCGACTGGTCCTTGGTCGGATGCTCGATCTGGTCGAAGCGGACCGGGGCGCCGAAGCGGACGCTGACCTTCGGGAACTGGCCTCGCTTCCAGTTGCGCGTCTTCTCCGACCCGACGATCACCGTCGGCACGACCGGCACGCCGGTCTCGAGCGCCAGCCGCCCGACCCCCGGCCGCGCCGTGCCGAGCTCGCCGGTGCGCGAGCGGCCGCCCTCGAGGTACATGACGACGATGTCACCCCGCTCGAGGATCGCGTGGGCGGTGTCGAACGCATCCTGGTCGGCGTGGCCGCGGCGGACGGGGAAGACGCCGCCGTAGTTGAAGATCGGCCAGAGCGGCAGCTTGAACAGCTGCGACTTCGCCATGAAGTGGACCTTGCGCCGCAGGTAGACGGCGAGGAAGAAGTGGTCGAGGAACGAGAAGTGGTTCGGCGCGAGGATGCAGGGGCCGTCGGCCGGGACGTTGTAGGTGTCGAAGGCGCGGGTGCGGAAGAAGCCGAGCAGGTACGGCGTCAGCACGACGCGGACCGCCTCGTAGTCCCAGTTCGGCCGGTGGTCGCGGACGCGCTCGTGGAAGCGGTCGAAGTGCTCCTTCGGGCGCGGGTCCTTGTAGACCTGTTCCTTGAGCTTGACGTCGGCCATGCGCGGTCAGGTACCCCCGGAGGTGCGATTGGTCACGGTCCGGCCCAGCCCCGCGAGCGCTCCAGCGCACGGCGCCAGCCGTCGAGCAGCTCGTCGCGACGGGCGGCGGGCATCCGCGGCTCGTAGCGGGCCGCCTCGCGCCACAGCGCGCGCACGTCGGCCTCGCTCCAGGTCCCGGTGGCCACGCCGGCAAGATACGCGGCGCCGAGCGCCGTCGTCTCCGCGACCTCGGGGACGACGACCGGCACGCCGAGCACGTCGGCCTGGAAGCGCATCAGCCACGAGTTGTGCACGGCGCCGCCGTCGGCCTTCAGCTCGGCGAACTCGACCCCCGACGCCGCCTCCATCGCGCGGACGGCGTCGACGGTCTGGTAGGCGATCGCCTCGAGCGTGGCGCGCGCGAGGTGGGCGCGGCCGGTGCCGCGCGTCAGGCCGACGATCGTCCCGCGCGCGTAGGGGTCCCAGTGCGGCGAGCCGAGGCCGGTGAAGGCGGGGACGAGGTAGACGCCGTCGTTGGAGTCGCAGCGAGCGCGCCAGCTCCTCGGTCTCGGCGGCGGTGCGGATCACGCCGAGGCCGTCGCGCAGCCACTGGACCGCGGCGCCGGTGACGAAGATCGCCGCCTCGAGCGCGTAGTCGACGCGGCCGTCGACGCCCCAGGCGACGGTCGTCAGCAGCCCCTCCTCGGGCGCGGGCGGCTCGTCGCCGGCGTTGAGCAGCACGAAGCTGCCGGTGCCGTAGGTGTTCTTGCCGAACCCGGGGCCGTGGCAGCGCCTGGCCGTAGAGCGCGGCCTGCTGGTCGCCGGCGATCCCGGCGACCGGCACGCTGCCGCCGAACTCGGTCGTCTCGCCGTAGACGTGGGCGCTCGGGCACGGCTCCGGCAGCGGTCTGCACCGGCACGCCGAGCAGCTCGCACAGCTCCGGGTCCCAGGCCAGCTCGGCGATGTCGAAGAGCATCGTCCGCGACGCGTTCGAGTAGTCGGTCGCGTGGCGCGCCGGTCAGCTTGTGGACCAGCCAGGAGTCGATCGGTGCCGAACGCCGCGCGGGCGCGGGTCGACGCCGCCGTGGCGGATCAGCCACTCGATCTTGGTGCCGGAGAAGTAGGGGTCGAGCACGAGGCCCGGTGCGCTCGCGGACCAGCGGCTCGTGGCCGGCGGCGCGCAGCTCGTCGCAGCGCGCGGCGGTGCGGCGGTCCTGCCAGACGAGCGCGCGGTGCAGCGGCTCGCCGGTCGCGCGGTCCCAGACCACGACCGTCTCGCGCTGGTTGGTGATGCCGATCCCGGCGAGCGCGCGGCCGTCGATCCCGGCGGCGTCGAGCGCCTCGTGGCCGACGCGGCGCGTGACCTCCCAGATCTCGTTCGCGTCGTGCTCGACCCAGCCGGGGCGCGGGAAGTGCTGGCCGAACTCGCTGTACGCCGCGCCCGGCGATCCGGCCGTCGCCGTCGAAGACCAGCGCCGTCGAACCGGTCGTGCCCTGATCGAGCGCGAGGATCACGCGTGCATCCTAAGCGCGGGTCGGTCCCTCCGCACGAGTATCGTGGCCCGCCGCAGGGGCCGGTCAAGAGAGTCAAGGAGAGAGCGTTGCCAAACGTCGAGGCGCACATCACCGGGACGGTCTGGAAGATCGAGTGCAAGGTCGGCGACGCGGTCGACGAGGGCGACACGGTCGCGATCCTCGAGTCGATGAAGATGGAGATGCCGGTCGAGGCCGAGGACGACGGCACGGTCGCCGAGATCAAGTGCGCCGAGGGCCAGTCGGTCAACGAGGGCGACGTGCTGGTCGTGCTCGACTAGCCGTGGAGCTCGCCTCCGGCAAGCTGATCCGCGACGAGCCGGCCGAGGGCGTGGTGCGGCTGCGGATCTCGAATCCGCAGCGGCGCGGAGCGCTCGACCACGAGATCCTCGACACGCTCGCCGAGGTCGTCGCCGGCCTCGACGCCCGCTGCCTGGTCCTCACCGGCAGCGACGAGGTCTTCTCGGCGGGCTACGACATCGGCAACCTCGAGGGCCGCGCGCTGCGAGGAGAACGCCGAGAAGCTCGTCGCGCACCCGTTCCACGCCGCGATCGAGGCGCTGGAGGCCTACCGCTACCCGGTGATCGCCCAGATCAACGGGCACGCGATCGGCGGCGGGCTCGAGCTGGCGCTGACCTGCGACATCCGGATCGCGGCCGCCGGGATCCAGATCGGGATGCCGCCCGCGAAGCTCGGCCTGATCTACTCGCACACCGGGCTGCGCAAGTTCATCGACGCCTGCGGCCCGGCCCACACCGCCGAGCTGTTCTACGTCGGCCGCAACGTCGACGCCGAGCGCGCGCCTCGCGATGGGCCTCGCTCAACCACGTCGTCGACCCGGCCGACCTCGACGCGACCGTCGTCTCGATGGCCGCCGAGATCGCCGCGAACGCGCCGCTGTCGCTCGCCGGCAACAAGCGCGTCCTGCGCGAGATCCGCGCCCACGCCTCCGCCCTCCCCGACGACGTCGAGCGCGAGCTGATCGAGCTGCGCGAATCCTGCTTCCACACCGAGGACTTCGCCGAGGGCGTCCGCGCCTTCGGCGAGAAGCGCAAGCCCACCTGGCGCGGCCGCTAGCACCGCCGGCGCCCGGGCCGCGCCCAGCACCTAGCAGCCCCGAGCGCCCACTTCGTCACACACCCGTCGCGGAACCGTCACCTCCGCGCCCTCTCCCGCGCGTCCGCCGAGCCCAAACTCGGCCCATGCCCACCACCCCTCCGGGCGAGAGCCGACTTGCGGCGATTATTTCGCCGCAAGTCGGCTCTCACCATCCGACCGACCGTCAACTGCACCACGCCGCGCGCGAGCGGCACGGCGTGCTGACGATCGCCGAGCTCGCACGGCTCGGCCTCAGCGGTCGCGCCGTCAGGGATCGGGCCGCCAGCGGGCGGCTGCACCGGGTCCATCGCGGCGTATACGCCATTGGACCACCGACGGCAAAGGGGCGCTGGGCGGCGGCCTTACTGGCCTGCGGACCGACCGCGGTGTTGTCCCACGCTTCGGCCGCCGCGCTGTGGGACCTGTCGGCCGACCCCGCCCGCGTCCACGTCAACGTCCCTGCAAGGGCGCGCACCACGAGGCACGGCGTAGTTGTCCACGGCGCGGCTCTAGATCCAGATGAGGCCGCGACGCGCGACGCCTTCCCGTGCACGACCGTCGCCCGCACCCTGCTCGATCTCGCGGCGACGACAGGCCGGCTCCGCGTGGAGCGAGCCGTCGACCGCGCCGAGGAGCTGCGGGTGTCCGACCTACGCCAGCTCCGGTCGCTGATCGAGCGACGCCATGGCGAGCGTGGAACCGCCGTTCTCGCCGCCATCCTCGGTGAGTACGACGGTCCCGAGGCGACCCGCAGCGCCGCCGAGGCCCGGCTGCTCGCGATCGTCCGGCGCTCGCGCCTCCCCCAGCCGGAGGTCAACGCCTGGTTACCGCTTCCGGAGGGCGGCGGCTATCGCCCCGACTTCCTGTGGCGCGACCGCCGCCTCGTCGTCGAGGTCGACGGTCGCACCCACCACGCTCGCCGGCGTGCCTTCGAGCACGACCGTCGCCGCGACCGTCGGCTCGCCCTCGCCGGCTACGAGACCCGGCGCTACGCCGCCCGCGAGGTGCTGCGACAGCCGGGCCAGGTGATCGCCGAGCTGCACGCCTTCCTCGCCGACGACCCCCTCCCGGGGTGAGAGCCGACTTGCGGCGGAATAACCGCCGCAAGTCGGCTCTCACCCCGGAGGTGGTGGCCAATCAGGGCCACAAGGCACAAAGGTAGATCAATCGTTTACTATCGGTAATCGGATGATTACCGAGGCGGCGGTGGAGCAGGTCCAGACGGTGCCGACTCGCGAGCGGATCCTCGACGCGGCCGTGGAGCTGTTCGGGCGTCAGGGCTACAGCGGCACGTCGGTCGGGGAGATCGAGGCGGCGGCGGGGCTGGCGCCGCGGTCGGGGGCGCTCTACAAGCACTTCGCGAGCAAGCGTGCGGTGCTCGAGGCGGCGGTGCTCGCTGCGCGCCGCGGCCGCCGACGCTGCCAGCCCGCGGATCGACGCCCTCGCCACCGGCGACGTGCGCGGCGAGGTCGAGCGGCCGGCCCGGACCGCGCTGCGGATCGTCACCGAGGACCTGCCGCTGCTGCGGATCGTGATGCGCGAGGGCGACGGCTTCCCGGAGTTGCGCGACGCCTTCTACGAGCGGATCGTCAGTCGCGGCCAGGGCTCGTTCACAACCTGGCTGCGACTCGCGCGCGTGCTCCGGCGCCCCCGAGCCGGCGCGACGTCGACGCCCTCGCCGGGCTGCTGCTCGGCTCGATCATCAACGACTGCGCGCTCACGACGCTCTTCGGCAGGCGGCCGGCGGCGTCTACGAGCGCTTCCTGACCACCTGGACCGACTCGACCTTCAAGCTGCTCGAGGCCGACGGCCTCGTCCACGAAGCACCGACCCGGGAGGACTCGCATGAGCTATGGCGACCACATCACCCGCAACCGCGGAGCGATCCGCTTCCTGACTGTTCGCGCTCGGCATCCCCCAGGCGCTGATCGGCCTCTGGGCGCTGCTCTCCCCCGAGCTCGTTCTACGACGACTTCCCGGCCGGCACCGATGGCTGGGTCAACGTGCTCGGCCCCTACGACGAGCACCTCGTCACCGACGTCGGCGCGCTGTTCGTCGCGGTCGGCTTCCTGCTCGCCTTCGCCGCGGTCAGCCTGCGCCGCGGCACCGTCATCGCCGCGGCGATCGCCTGGCTGATCTTCGCCGTCCCCCACTTCCTCTGGCACGTCTTCAACCTCGAGCCGTACGGGAGCGCGGACACGATCGGCAACGTCCTGGCGAACGGCTGGATCGTCGTCGGCGGCATCCTCGTCCTCTTCCTTGCCCGCGCGCCGAAGGCGACCACGACCGCGGCGCCCGGCGCGACTGGCAGCCGCATCGAGGGCGTCTCCGACAAGCGGCGCCGGCCTCGTCGCCCGGTCCTCGTACTCCTACAGTCGCCGCGCGCTCGGGCAGGTCCTCGAGCCGACCCGCGTCCAGGCCCACCACCCGACCGTCCTCGCCGGCTACGGCGCGCTCTCGCTCGCGACCGAGAAGGCCGACCGCGTTCCGGGCGAGCTCAAGCGTCTCGCCGTCGCCAAGACCGCGGCGCTCACCGGCTGCGAGTTCTGCATCGACATCACCTCGAACCTGGCGGTCGAGGGCGGCGTCCCGGAGGCCCAGCTGCGCGCGCTGCCGGACCACGCCGCAAGCCCTGAGTTCTCCGACCTCGAGCGGCTCGTGCTCGACTTCGCGGTCGGCATGACCACGCACGCCCGTCGACGTCTCCGACGAGCTGTTCGCCGCCCTGCGCGACCACTTCGACGAGGCCCAGCTGGTCGAGCTGGCCAACGAGATCGCGCTAGAGAACTACCGCGCCCGCTTCAACTGGGCGTTCGGGATCGGCTCCCAGAACTTCACCGACGGCTCGTTCTGCGTGAGGCCCGAGGCGGTGCCCGCCGGCTAGGCCGACGGGGCGCGGTACGGCCCCGGCTTCGGCCGCCGCTTGCCGCCCGGGAACGCCAGCCGCAGGATCGTCCGCTGCACCATCCGCGAGCTGCTGGCCGAACGGGCCGCTGTTGTACGGCAGCTCGTAGCGCTCGCAGATGTCCTTGACCTTCGGCGCGATCTCGGCGTAGCGGCGAGCTCGGGCATGTCCGGGAACAGGTGATGCTCGACCTGGTAGCCGAGGTTGCCGCTGATCACGTGGAAGAGCGGGCCGCCCTCGATGTTCGCCGCGCCGAGCAGCTGGCGCACGTACCAGCCGCCGCGCGTCTCGTCCTCGACCTCGCTCCTCGCGTGAACGTGTAGGCCTGGTCCGGGGAAGTGGCCGCAGAAGATGATCGCGTAGGACCACACGTTGCGGACGATGTTCGCCGTGAAGTTGGCCGATCAGCGTCCGCTTCCAGCTGGCGGCCCGGCGAGCGCCGGGTAGACGACGTAGTCCTTGACGATCTGGCGGCGCGCCTTGCCGCACGATGCCCTTGAGCTCGTGCTTGAGTTGCTGCCTCGGACTTCTCGCCCTTGCGGATCGCCTCGAAGTCGAGGTCGTGGAGCGCCACGCCCCACTCGAACAGCGCCGCCAGCACGAGGTTGTAGACCGGCTGCGCGAGGTAGACCGGGTGCCACTGCTGGTCCGGGTCGATCCGCATGATCTCGTAGCCGAGGTCGCGGTCCTTGCCGAGGACGTTCGTGTAGGTGTGGTGGACGTAGTTGTGGGAGTGCTTCCACGCCTCGGCGCGACGAGGCGGTGTCCCAGTCCCACGTCGAGGAGTGGATCTCGGGATCGTTCATCCAGTCCCACTGGCCGTGCATCACGTTGTGGCCGATCTCCATGTTCTCGAGGATCTTCGCCAGCGACAGCGCGGCGGTCCCGACGACCTACGCCGGCCGGTACTTGCGCGACCCAGAGCAGCACGCGCCCCATCACCGCGAGGCGGCGGTGCATCTCGATCATCGACTGGATGTAGCGCGCGGTCGCGGTCGCCGAGGTCGCCGAAGACCTCGTCGTGGATCGCGTCGAACTCGCGCGCCGAGCGCCTCGAGCTGCTCGTCGCTGAGCCGCGCCAGCGGGCTCTCGACCTCGACCTCGTACGACCTCTCGGCCTCTGCTGTCGCCATGCGTTCCCCGTTCCTCGTTCAGAGTGCGATCTCGACTGGGCCCTGCGGGGCGTTGACGCAGGTGCGGACCATCTCGCCCTCGGTGCCGTGCAGCTCGCCGGTCCGCAGGTCGCGCAGCTCGCCGGAGCAGAGCCGGCCGGTGCAGGTGTGGCAGATGCCCATCCGGCAGCCGAACGGCAGCTCGATCCCGGCCGCCTCGCCAGCGACCAGGATCGGCGTCGAGCCGTCGCACTCGACCTCCGTGCCGCTGCGCAGGAAGCGGATCGTGCCGCCCTCGCCAGCCTCGACCGCGCTGCCGATGATCGGCTGGAAGCGCTCCATTCTCAGGCGGTCCGCCAGGCCCTCCGCGTCCCAGCGCGCATGCGCCGCGTCGAGCAGCTCGCGCGGCCCACAGACGAACGTCTCGCGCTCGCGCCAGTCCGGGCAGAGCTCGTCGATGTCGCTCGCCGACATCCGGCCCTGCTCGGCGGTGTGGCGCTCGACCAGGTGGAAGCCAGGGTTGCGCGCGGCCATCGCGCGCAGCCGGTCGCCGAAGATCACGTCGTCGGGCGTACGGGCCGAGTGGACGAGCAGGACGTCGTCGAGCGCTCCGCGGCGCTCGATGCTGCGCAGCATGCTCATCACCGGGGTGATGCCGCTGCCGGCGCTGACGAACAGCATCGAGCGCGGCAGCGGGTCCGGCAATGTGAACGTGCCCTCGACGCCGCCGAGCCGCACGATCTCCCCGGGGCGCGCCTGACGGGTCAGGTATGGGGACACCACGCCGGGCTCGTAGCGCTTCGGGGTGATCGTGATCCAGCCGTCCGAGCGCTCCGGGTCGGAGGTCAGCGAGTAGGCGCGCCAGTGGTGGCGGCCGTCGACGACGATGCCGACGCGCAGGTACTGGCCCGGCCGGTGGCCCAGCCAGTCGTGGCCGGGACGGATGGTGACCGTCACCGCGTTTGCGGTCTCGGGCTCGATCCGCTCGATCCGCCCGCGCAGCTCGCGCGTCGACCAGAGCGGGTTGATCAGCTCGAGGTAGTCGTCGGGGAGCAGCGGCGTGAACAGCGCCTCGACGGCCTTCAGGGCGCGCCGTCGCAGCGGAGCGACCTGTGGGGTCGCGCCAAGCTCAGCCAATGTATGGCTCCCGCGCCATCCGCTGATGATGCCCGAAGTGAGGGCATCGCAACCGCCCGACCCCGAATCAGGAACGGTCACGGCTATGGCTTAGGATCGCTCCGTCCGGCGCTCGCCCTAGCTTTCGCGCCAATCCCGACCCCCCGGAGGGAGAGGCAAGATGCCCCCGCTGATCAGCAGAGAAGAAGCGCTTCGCCTGGGCGAGATCGAGGATCACGCCGATATCGAGGCACTGATCGAGCGCGCCTGGGAGGCCCGGGTCGAGAACTTCGGCGACTCGACCGACATGTGCTCGCTGGTCAACGCGAAGTCCGGCGGCTGCGCCGAGGACTGCGGCTTCTGCGCCCAGTCGCGCTTCGCCGAGGCCGACACGCCGATGCACGCGATGATGACCCCGGTCCAGATTCTCGAGCACGCGCGGGCGGCCGAGGCCGCCGGCGCCCACCGCTTCTGCATGGTCACCCAGGGCCAGGGGCTGTCGAAGAAGGACTTCGACAACATCCTCGAGGGCGCGAAGCTGGTCGCCGAGCAGACCAACCTCAAGCGCTGCGCCTCGATCGGCCACATGTCGGCCAAGCGCGCGAAGGCGCTCAAGGAGGCCGGCATCCAGCGCGTCCACCACAACGTCGAGACGGCGGAGAGCTACTACCCCGAGGTTTCGTCGACGGTCCGCTACGAGGGCCGGTTGCGGACGATCGACGCGGTCCGCGAGGCGGGCCTGGAGACCTGCGTCGGCGGCATCCTCAACCTCGGCGAGTCGCGCGAGCAGCGCGTCGAGATGGCCTTCGAGCTGGCGAAGATCGACCCGACCAGCGTGCCGATCAACATGCTCAACCCGCGCCCGGGAACGAAGTTCGGCGACCGCGACTACATGGACCCGTGGGAGGCGGTCAAGTGGATCGCGATCTTCCGGCTGATCCTGCCGAACGCGCTCTTCCGGCTCTGCGGCGGCCGCGTCGAGAACCTCGGCGAGCTGCACGCGCTGGCGGTCAAGGCCGGCATCAACGGCGTGATGATGGGCAACTTCCTGACCACGCTCGGCTCCGAGCCGGCCGACGACCGGGCGATGTTCGAGGAGCTCGGCCTCAACGTCGCGCGCCAGGACGACAACGGCGCCAACCCGCGCCCCGACAACCGCAGCGGCTGGCTGGCGGGCGACACCCCGCGCACCCCGATCGACGACCTCGTCGACAACCGCGAGCAGGCGCCGTTCTGGAATCCCGAGATCCAGCTGCGCCGCGTCAAGAAGGAGAAGGTGCCGCCACGGCCGGACGGGGCGCCCAACCGCGGGTTAGAGGTCGTCCAAGTGGAGGGAGCGCCGTGACCGACATCGAGAGCGCACTCGGGGAGATCCGCGACAGCGGGCTCTACCGCCGACTGCGGATGATCTCCGGACCCCAGGGGCCGCGCGTCTTGTTGGACGGGCGGCCCGTTCTGCTTCTGTGCTCGAACAACTACCTCGGCCTGGCCGACCATCCGCGCGTCCGCGAGGCGGCCGCCGAGGCGGCGATGCGCTACGGCGCCGGCGCCGGCGCGTCGCGGCTGGTGTCGGGCAACATGCGCATCCACCGCCGGCTCGAGGAGCGGCTGGCCGACTTCAAGGGCTACGAGTCGGCGCTGCTGTTCGGCTCCGGCTTCCTCGCCAACACGGGCGTCGTGCAGGCGCTGGCGAAGCCGGGCGAGGTCGTCTTCTCCGACGCGCTCAACCACGCCAGCATCGTCGACGGCTGCCGGCTCGCGGGCGCCGAGACGTTCGTCTACGACCACGGCGACGCCGATCACCTCGCCTGGGGCCTGCGCGAGGCCGAGGGCCGCGGCAGCCTGATCGTCACCGACGGCGTCTTCTCGATGGACGGCGACGTCGCGCCGCTGACCGAGATCGTCGAGCTGGCGCGCCGCTTCGACGCGCGGGTGATGGTCGACGACGCCCACGGCACCGGCACGATCGGCCCCGACGGCCGCGGCTCGGTCGCCGCCGCCGGGCTCGAGGACGAGGTCGACGTGCTGGTCGGCACGCTCGGCAAGTCGCTCGGCTCCTACGGCGCCTACGTCTGCTGCGACCGCGCGATGTCGAAGTACCTCGTCAACACGGCGCGCACGCTGATCTTCTCGACCGCGCTGGCGCCGCCCCAGGTCGCCGCGGCGATGGCGGCGCTGGAGCTGCTGCGCGACGACCCGCGCCGCGTCGAGCGGCTGCAGCGCAACGGGCGCGTGCTGCGCGACGCGCTCGCCGAGCACGGGCTGCCGGCGAGCGGCGGCGAGACCCCGATCGTCCCGGTGATCGTCGGCGAGGCCGAGACGGCGGTCGCGGCCAGCGAGCGCGCGCTCGAGCGCGGCGTCTTCGCCCAGGCGATCCGCCCGCCGACCGTCCCCGCCGGCTCGTCGCGGATGCGCCTGACGGTGATGGCGTCGCACACCAAGTCGGAGCTGCGCGACGCCGCCAAGGTTGTTGCCAAGGCGGTACCGGAGTCGGTACGCAAGGCCGCCGCCCACCGCGCGTTGGCGGCCGAGCAGGCCGCCGCCCAGTCCGCTGGCGGCGTCTTCGACCGCCTCGCCGACGCGGCCTAGCGGCAGCCGTCCGTGCGCGGGCTGTTCGTCACCGGCAGCGACACCGGCGTCGGCAAGACCGTCGTCGCCGGCGCGATCTGCGCGGCGCTCGCGGCGCGCGGCGAGCGCGTCGCCGCCTACAAGCCCGTCGTGACCGGGACCGACGACCCACCCGGCGACTGGCCGCCCGACCACGAGCTGCTGGCCGCCACGGCTAACGCCGGCCAGACGGCCGCCGACGTCGTGCCGGTCACCTTCGGCCCACCGCTCTCGCCGCACTACGCGGCCGAGCTGGCCAGCACCGAGGTCGACCCCTCCCGCCTGCGCACCGCGGCCCGCTCGGCGGCCGACGTGGCGGGCGAAGGCGCGCTGATCTGCGAGGGCGTCGGCGGCCTCCTCGTCCCCCTCACCCCCGGCTACTCCGTCCGCGACCTCGCCGTCGAGCTCGCGCTGCCGCTGGTGATCGTCGCCCGCACCGGCCTCGGCACGATCAACCACACCCTGCTGACGGTCGAAGCCGCGCGGGCCGCGGGGCTCGACGTAGCCGGCATCGTCATGACCCCCTGGCCGGACGACCCCGCCCCGATCGAGTCGTCGAACCGCGACACCGTCGAGCGGCTTGCCGGCGTCGCGGTCAGTGGCCTGCCGCCCACCACCCCCGCCACGCTCGCCGCGGCCGGCGCCGCGCTGCCGCTCTCCGACTGGCTGTAAGCTCGCGGGCGGGATGCGCCGCCTGCTGATCGTCTCAGGAGGGCTGCTCGCCGTGCTCGTCGCGGTGCTGATCGTCAACGCCGTCGTCGTCGGCGGCCAGACCGAGCCGGCCAAGGCGGCCAACGGCGGCCGCGTGCTCGACCTGCCGGGCGGCGACCTCAACGTCACCGATCGCGGCCCGCGCGACGCGCCCACGATCCTGCTCGTCCACTGCTACACCTGCTCGATCGACTACTGGCGGCGGCTGGAGCCGCTGCTGCGCCGCGACCACCGCGTGATCGCCGTCGACCTGCTCGGCCACGGCGACTCCGAGAAGCCCAAGGACGGCTACTCGATGGAGCACCAGGCCGACACGATCGCCGAGGCGCTCGACGAGCTCGGCGCCAAGAAGGTGCTCGCCGTCGGCCAGTCGCTCGGCGGCCCGGTCAGCACGGCGCTCGCGCAGCGCCACCCCGACAAGGTCCGCGGCCTCGTGATCATGGACTCGTCGTCCCAGACGAAGTACGTCAACCTGCCGCTGACGGCGAAGATCGCCCGCGCGCCGGTGATCGGCCCGGCGATCAAGCAGGTCGTCCCCGACAGCACGATCCACAAGGAGCTGAGCAAGGCGTTCCACGAGGGCTTCGAGTTCCCCGACGCCTTCGTCGACGACGTCAAGGGGATGACCTACACCGCGTTCGCCGAGTCCCCGAAGGAGGGCGGCGACTTCACCGACGCCAAGCACCTCGACGAGCGGATCGCCGGCACCGGCCTCCCGGTCACCGTGATCTTCGGCGCCGAGGACCGGATCGTGAACCCCGACTCCGCCGACGACTACCGCGACATCCCCCGCGCCAAGGTCGTCGTCCTCCCCGGCATCGGCCACACCCCGCAGATGGAGGCCCCGGCCCGCTCCGCCGCCCTCGTCCGCGCCCAGAGCAAAGAGGCACCAGCGAGACCCTGAGCGTTCTGGGCGAGGACGCAGGGAGCGTGGCGTGCGCTAGCACGCGAGCGACCGAGGACGTCGCCCAGGGCGCTCAGGGGCCGCTGGCGTAGTTCACGATCGACTTGTCGATCAACCACTCGACGGGCGCGTGGTCGTCGGTGTAGATCTTGCCGCCGCTCAGCGGCGGGCCGGAGCGCAGCGCCGCCCGCCGCGCGGCGGGCCGTAGCTGCACCGGCAGCCCGTCGACCGCGGCGCGCAGCCGCTCCACCGACACCGGACCCGCGCCGGCCACCACCAGCGAGTTCGTCTCGTCGTAGGGGTAGCGGACGACGTTGGGCAACGCGTCGGAGATCGTCGCCGTCAGCACCTTCTCCAGCTCGTCCTGGCCCTCGGGGTGGCCGATGTTGATCACGATCGCCCCGCCGGGCGCCAGCCGGTCGCGGCAGAGCTCGAAGAACTCGCGCGTCGACAGGTAGAAGGGGATGTAGGGCTGGCGGTAGGCGTCGATCGCGATCACGTCGTAGCGGGCGTCGGTCTGGCGCAGGAACGGCCGCGCGTCGACGTGGTGGAGCGCGAGCCGCGGCCCCTCCTCCAGGCCGAAGTAGCGCTTGCCGATCTCCGACAGCTCGCCGTCGATCTCGACCCCGTCGACGTGGGTCGCCGGAAACAGGCGCGAGTAGGCGCGCGCCGTCGTCCCGGCGGCGTTGCCGAGGATGGCCACCCGCCGCGGCGCCGTGCCCGCGGCCCCCGAACCGGCGGCGAACGGCGCGACCAGCATCCCGTCCCAGTAGCCGCCCGTCAGGACCGTGCCCGGCCGCCAGAGCGAGTGCTGGGCCTGGCCCTCGTTCAGCTCCAGGATCCGGCTGCGGTCGCTGCGCTCGACCACGCGGGCGTACTGGTACTCGGTGTCGGTCTCGAAGATCGTGCGGCCGCTGTCGCTGGCGGCCTTCAGCGTGCCGATCGGCAGCGCGAGCAGCGCGACGATCGCCAGCGGCACCGCGGCGGCGGCGTAGCGCCGCGACCCGCTCCACAGCCCCGGCAGCGCGACGACGGCGATCGTCAGCGCGAAGATCAGGAAGGTCCGCCGCGTGCCGACGAGCGGGATCAGCAGCAGCGACGAGCTCAGCGTGCCGACCAGGCTGCCGGCCGTCGAGATCGCGTACAGGCGGCCCGATACCCGTCCCGCCTCCTCCAGCGTCGTGACGCCGAGCCGGATCGCGTACGGCGCGACCGTCCCGAGCAGCAGCACCGGCACCGCGACCAGGCCGAGCACCGCGAGGAGCGAGCCGAGGAAGGCCCCGGCCGAGACCGAGTCGAGCGCGTCGACGGCGACGTCGAGCAGCGGGTCGGCGACGAACGGCACCACCGCGAGCAGCCCGGACGCGATCAGCGCGACCATGCAGAGCCCGCGCAGCTCGGGCCGGCGGTCGGCGAGTCGGCCGCCGAGCCAGTAGCCGATCGACAGCGCGACGAGGACCACGCCGATCGTGTTCGCCCAGACGACGGTCGACGCTCCGAAGTACGGGGCCAGCAGGCGCACCGCGGCGATCTCAGCGCCCAACGTCCCCACGCCGACGGCGAATACGAGCAGTGGCAGGGGCGGCATGACGGCCAGCACGATAGCTAGAGTCGCCGCCCGTGAGCCGACCGTATCCAGTCGACCATGACGCCCTGGTCGCCGCCGACCGCGCCCATCTCTGGCACCCGTTCACCCAGCAGCGCGACTGGGCCGGCGAGGAGCCGCCGATCGTCGAGCGCGCCGAGGGCACCGACCTCGTCGACACGCGACGGCAACGCGCTACCTCGACGGCGTCTCGTCGCTGTGGTGCAACGTCCACGGCCACCGCCACCCGGAGATCGACGCGGCGATCCGCGACCAGCTCGACCGCGTCGCCCACTCGACGATGCTCGGCCTCGCCCACGCCGCCGGCGATCGAGCTGGCCGCGCCGCCTGGTCGAGCTCGCGCCGCCCGGGCTGACGCGCGTCTTCTACTCCGACGACGGCTCGACGGCGGTCGAGGTCGCGCTGAAGATGGCGTTCCAGTACTGGGCGCCAGCGCGGCGAGCCGAGCGCCGCACCGCGGTTCGTCGCGCTGCGCGAGCGCCTACCACGGCGACACGCTCGGCGCGGTGTCGGTCGGCGGCATCGACCTCTTCCACGCCATCTACCGCCCGCTGCTGTTCGACACGCTCGCCGGCCGAGCCCGGCGACGTCGACGACATGCGGCGGCTGCTCGAGGCCCACGCCGGGCGAGGTCGCCGCGGTGATCGTCGAGCCGCTGGTCCAGGGCGCGGCCGGCATGATCGTCCACCCCGAGGGCTACCTGCGCGCCGTCCGCGAGCTCTGCGACGAGCACGACGTGCTGCTGATCGGCGACGAGGTCGCGATCGGCTTCGGCCGCACCGGCCGGATGTTCGCCTGCGAGCACGAGGACGTCGCGCCCGACCTCCTGTGCGTCGCCAAGGGCATCACCGGCGGCTACCTGCCGCTCGCCGCGACGCTCGCGACCGAGCGCATCTACGAGGCCTTCCTCGGCGCCCACGACCGAGTACCGCACCTTCTTCCACGGCCACACCTACACCGGCAACCCGCTCGCCTGCGCCGCCGCGCTCGCCACCCTCGACGTCTTCGAGTCAGGAGCGCACGCTCGAGCGCCTGCAGCCGAAGATCGAGCTGCTCGCCGAGCTGCTGGAGCCGATCGCCGCGCCGCGACGACGTCGCGGAGATCCGCCGCCGCGGCTTCATGATCGGGGATCGAGCTGACCGGCTACCCGCCCGAGGCGAAGATCGGCCACCGCGTGACGCTCGAGGCCCGCAAGCGCGGCGCCATCGTCCGCCCGCTCGGCGACGTCGTCGTCCTGATGCCGCCGCTCGCGATCTCCGAGGCCGAGCTCACCCGCCTCGTCGAGATCACCGCCGCCGCCATCGAGACGGCGACAGCGGCGGTCGGCGCCGCCGCCTGAGCGCCGCCCTGACGATCAGCCCTCGTAGGGCTCGAAGTCCTTCTTCGCGCCCCGCAGACCGGGCAGAACCAGTCGTCGGGGATGTCCTCGAAGGCGGTGCCGGCAGGGATTCCGCCGTCGGGGTCGCCCTGCTCGGGGTCGTAGATGAACCCGCAGGAGATCGCAGATCCACTGCTGGACGGTGACGGTCTCGCTCATCTCCCGAAATCTAGCGCCGGGGGTTGGTCTACGCTCCCCAGGATGCGAATCGACCGTCCGCCTCCCGGTGAGGAGCTGAATCCCGGAGACGCGACCGTCCCCCGCCCGTCGGCGACGTCGATCGTCCTGCGCGACGGCGAAGCCGGCCCCGAGGTGCTGCTGGTCCGGCGCAACCCCGAGCAGAGGTTCATGGGCGGCGCGTGGGTCTTCCCCGGCGGGGCCACCTCCCCCGAGGACGCCGACGAGCGCGCGACCGCGATCCGCGAGCTCGAGGAGGAGGCCGGCGTCGAGCTGAGCGACAGCCACGAGCTGATCCGCTTCTCGCGCTGGATCACCCCGGCGCAGGTGAAGATCCGCTTCGACACCCACTTCTTCGTCGCCGAGGCGCCCGACGGCGTCGAGCCGACCGTCGACGGCGCCGAGTGCGTCGACTGGCGCTGGATCGCGCCGCGGGCCGCGCTCGACCTCCACCGCGACGACGAGTTGATGCTCGTCTTCCCGACGATCAAGCACCTCGAGCAGCTCGCCGCCTTCCGCTCGGTCTCCGAGGTGCTCGAGCACGCCCGCGCGAGCCGCGTGCTGCCGGTCGAGCCGCGCGTGCTGGTCGACGGCGGCGTCGCCCAGGTGCTGCTGCCGGGCGAGGAGGGCTACGACGATGCGGAGTGACCGCAACTAGCGCGAGGCGCCGGCGTTCTACTCGCGACGCACGGACAGGGGACGACCGAACATGCGCAACGCCTTCTCGACAGCCCTGATCGCCGCCTGCCTGCTGACGGCGGCCGCGACCGCGATCGGCGCGAGCGCCAAGCCCGCCGCCGGCACGCCCGCCCCCGTTCGAGTCATCGTCGGCACGCCCGGCGACGACACGATCGTGGGCAGCGGCCAGGCCGACATCGTCTACGCCGGGCTGGGCGCCGACGAGGTCCTGGCGGGCAGCGGCAACGACGTCGTCCACGGCCAGGGCGGGGACGACCGACTGTTCGGCGGTCCGGGCCGCGACCAGCTCACGCTCAGTGGCGGGAACGGCTTCGCCAGCGGCGGCTCGGGCGACGACCGGCTGTCGGCCAACGGCGGCCAGGCGCAGCTGATGGGCGGTCCCGGCCATGACACGGTCGTCGCCGTCAACGGCACCTTCACCGTGCGCGGCAGCATCGGCCGCGACCGGATCCGCACCGGCGACGGCAACGACGACGTCGCGGGCGGCACCGACGCCGACGGCATCGCGACGGGCGGCGGCGACGACACCGTCGACGCCTACGACTTCACGCGCGACCGGATCTACTGCGGCGCCGGCAACGACACCGTCTACGCCGACCGCGACGACATCCTCAGGGGCTGCGAGAACGTCGTCTTCGCGCCGTCGCCGAAGCGCGGCGCCGGTCAGCAGCCGCTGCTCAAGCCCAGCGCGCCGTGACGACCTTCTTGCGGGTGTAGAACTCGAACGCGTCGGCGCCGTTGGACGGCAGGTCGCCGTCCAGGGAGGCCTTCCAGCCGCTGAACGGGAACCAGGCGACCGGCGCCGCGACGCCGACGTTGACGCCGACCATCCCGGCCTCGACGCCGTAGCGGTAGGCGCGCGCCGCGCCGCCGGACTCGGTGAAGATCGACGACGCGTTGCCGTAGGCGCTCTCGTTGACGCGCGCGAGCGCGGTCTCGAGGTCGGGCACGCGCAGCAGCGTCAGCACCGGCCCGAACAGCTCCTCGGTCAGCACGCGGCTGCCGGGCGCCGCCCGGTCGACGATCGTCGGTCCGAGCAGCGCCCCGCCCGCCCCGGCGTCGCCGCGCCCGTCGAGCACGATCTCCGCCCCGTCGGTGGCGGCGCGCTCGATCTCGCCGGCGACCCGCTCGCGCGCGGCGGGAGTGACGAGCGGGCAGACGTCGGTCGCCGGGTCGGCCCCGTCCCCGACGCGCAGCGCCCGCGCCCCCTCGACCAGCAGGTCGCGCATGCGGTCCTGCTCGGCCTCGGTCCCGACCAGCACGGCGATCGAGCCCGCCAGGCAGCGCTGCCCGGCGGCGCCGAACGCCGAGCCCAGCACGCCGTCGACCATCAGCCGCGGGTCCGCGTCGGGCATCAGCGTCAGCGCGTTCTTGGCGCCGCCGAGCGCCTGCACGCGCTTGCCGGCGACCGCCGCGCGCTCGTAGACGATCCGCGCCGTCGCGGCCGAGCCGACGAACGAGATCCCGTCGACCTCGGGGTGGTCGAGCAGCGCGCCGACCGCGTCGCGGCCGCCGTGGACGAGGTTGACCACGCCCGGCGGGAAGATCCCCGCCGCGTCGATCAGCTCGAAGATCCGCACCGAGGTCAGCGGGTCGGCCTCCGACGGCTTCAGCACGAACGTGTTGCCGCACGCGACCGCGTAGGGCAGGAACCAGAGCGGGATCATCGCCGGGAAGTTGAACGGCGTGATCGCGCCGATCACGCCGACCGGCTGACGCACCATCTCGACGTCGAGCCCGCTCGCGACGCCCTCGAGGTTCTCGCCCTTGAGCATGTGCGGCGCCGCGCACGCCGCCTCGACCGACTCGATCCCCCGCCCGACCTCGCCGGCCGCGTCGCCGATCGTCTTGCCCATGTCCTTCGTCACGATCGCCGCCAGCTCGTCGCGGTGGCCGTCGAGCAGCTCGCGCAGCGCCATCACCGCACGCGCCCGCTTCAGCGGCGACGTCGCCCGCCAGGCCGGGAACGCCGCGCGCGCCGCGCCAGCAGCCGCGTCGACGTCCGCGGCTCCCGACAGCGGCACCCGCGCCAGCAGCTCGCCATTCGCCGGATTGCGGGTCTCCTGGGTAGCCGTCGCGATCGGCGCCGCCCAGGCGCCGCCGACGTAGTTCTCCAGCGTGCGCGCGTCGGCGATCCGCGCGCCCTCGGGCGCTGGCGCTGTTCCGGTCATACACCCATCGTCGCGGGCCAGCTCCGATTCGACAACTCCCCCGCGTCCAGTCTCCGCCCCCGGCGTTGTCCCCCCACGCCCGTCGAGTGGCAGATCTCGGCCGCATCACGACCGCTATCTGCCCGGCCTCGCTAGCGCTTGATGGCGAAGCCCGCGCGTGCCGCGGCGCCGCGCAGGCCGGCCGCGTCGGTCGGCGTCAGCGCCAGCCGGTAGACGCCCGGCTTCAGTGCCTTGCCACCGACCTTGCCGTTGAACCGGAACGCGTTCGCTCCCGCCTTGCCGGCCTTCGTCTGGGCGCCGGCCAGCGCCGAGAACCTCGTGCAGCGCCCACGCTTCGCCGCCTTCCGCTTCGCCTTGCCCTTCGGCTTCGCGTACTTCGAGCACCGCTCGACGACAACTCGCACGCTCGCCGCCTCGCTGAGCCTGTACGACACGTCCGCCCCCCGCTTCGGCCTGCGCTTGCTCGCCGGCTTGAACTTCTTCGGCTTCACCTTCGCCCCCGTCAGCCGCGGCTTGGTCACATCCGGCGCCACCGGCCGGGCCCGCACCGTCAGCTCCGCCACGCCACGTCGCTCCTGCCCGTTCTCGAGCCGCCCCGTCAACACCACGTCATAGGTGCCCGCCGCCGCGTCCGCCGGGATCGCCACCGGCACCGTCACCCGCGTGTCCGAGCCGTTGGACAGCGCGACAGTCGCGGCACTCGAGGCGACGCTCACACCCGGCAGCGAAGTCGCGGCGCTCAGGGTCGTGGAGACGCCAGCAGGGATCGCGCCCGCCCCACGCACGTTGAACGGGAGTGCCACCGTCTGCCCCGGGCTCGCCGTGGCGTTGCCCGCCTGGACGCCGAAGTCGCGCGTCGCGTAGTTGATGTCCGTGCCCACCAGAGCCGGCGTCGGCGAGTCGACGCAGACCGTCGTCTCCGGGGTCGCCGCCGGGAAGGCCGCATAGGGATCGTCGCCGCACACGACCGGCCGATCGGCGGGCGCGCTGGCGGTGACCGACCGTGCGCCGACGACCGGACGGACCTTGAACGGACCGACGAACGGGTTGTCGGACGGGAGCTCGATGTCGACCGCGATCGTCGCCTCGCTGTCGCTGGGGCCCTGGGCCGTCTGCGAGACGTAGCCGATCCAGCGCTGGTCGCCGGGAGCCGGCACCAGCCGCTGAAGCTCTGCCGCGTAGCTGGGGCTCTCGTTGAAGGTGAGCGCCACCCCGGCGGTGGTCGCGAACGTCGACGGCACCTTCGCGCCGGCCGGGATGCGGTAGGCCACGAGAACCTGCCCGTCCGAGTTGGGCTGGACGGTCAGCGAGTTGCCGGTGTTCGAGCAGGTCGCCGCGCCCGAGCCGGACAGGCACGCCACGAAGGTCACCTTCACCTTGCCTCCGACGTCCGGCTGTTCGAGCGAGGGTCCCGACTTGATCACGACGCACCCGCCGAGCGCCACCCCACTCGCCAAAAGGCCTACAAGGACCGTCAACCGCCTCCGCATCGCAACGAGGCTACCGGCCGTCCCCGGTCACGACCACCCCTGCCCTGTACCCTGGCCCTCGTGAGCACGGGTGTGACCCTGGAGGATCCCAAGCCAGCCCGCCCCGCGCCGGGGCCGGACGACATCCAGCCGACCGCGAACGAGACGCTCGACCGCTTCCTCACCGGCACGATCACCGTGCTGCCGTTCCTCGCGCTGGTCCTCGTCGGCTGGCAGCTGTGGGACAACGCCCTGCACTGGAGCGACCTCATCGTGTTCGCGATCATCTACCCGATCTACCGGGCTCGGCGATCACGGTCGGCTTCCACCGCCTCTTCACCCACCGCGCGTTCAAGACGAAGCCGTGGCTGCGCGGCACGTTCGCGGCGCTGCGGCTCGATGGCGATCGAGGGCCCGATCATCTCCTGGGTCGCCGACCACCGCAAGCACCACGCCTTCTCCGACCAGCGACGGCGACCCGCACAGCCCGCACGTCGACCACGGCCACGGCCTCCAGGGCGCGCTGCGCGGCCTCTTCCACGCGCACGTCGGCTGGCTGTTCCTCCACACCGAGCGCGGCGAACAAGGAGCGCTACGCGCCGGACCTGATCGACGGACCCGGTCGTCGCGCTTCGTCGACCGCACGTTCCTGCTCTGGGTGCTCGTCGGCCTGGCGCTGCCGTTCCTGCTCGGCTGGGCGATCGGCGGCACGCTGCTCGCCGGCGCTGACCGGCCTGCTGTGGGGCGGCGCTGGTGCGGATCCTCGTCCTGCACCACGTCACCTACTCGATCAACTCGCTCTGCCACTTCTTCGGCCGCCGCGCTTCGACGACCGACGACCAGTCGCGCAACCTCGCCTGGCTGGCGCCGCTGTCGTTCGGCGAGTCGTGGCACAACAACCACCACGCCTTCCCGACCTCGGCCCGCCACGGGCTGCGCTGGTGGGAGGTCGACATCTCGGCGCTGGTCATCCGCGGGCTCGAGAAGGTCGGCCTCGCGTGGGACGTGCAGCGTCCGTCGGCTGACCGGATGGCCTCCAAATCCGGTCGCTGAGCAGGACTTTCACAACCGCACCGCAGGGTTCCCGAACAGGCATTAGGCTTCCGCCGCCCCGATGAAGCTTTCAGTTCCAAAGGAGTCGGTCGCCGGCGAGACGCGCGTCGCCATCGTCCCCGAGGTGGTCAAGAAGCTGACCGCCGCCGGGATCGAGGTCGTCGTCGAGCCCGGAGCCGGCGCGGGCGCGTACATCCTCGACGAGGCACTGGCCGAGGCGGGCGCGAAGCTCGAGCCCGGCGCGGGCTTCTCCGGCGACGTCGTCGCCAAGGTCGCGCCGCCGACCGCCGAGGAGATCGGCCGCATGCAGCGCGGCTCGACGCTGATCGGCTTCCTGCAGCCGCTGACCAACGGAGAGGTCGCCAAGAGCCTCGCCGCCGCCGGGGTCACCTCCTTCGCCATGGAGGCCGATCCCGCGCATCACGCGCGCCCAGTCGATGGACGCGCTGTCTTCGCAGGCCACCGTCGCCGGCTACCGCGCCGTGCTGATCGCCGCCCAGGAGCTCGGCCGCTTCTTCCCGATGCTCACGACCGCCGCGGGCACGATCCGCCCGGCCAAGGTGCTGGTGCTCGGCGCCGGCGTCGCCGGCCTGCAGGCGATCGCGACCGCGCGCCGGCTCGGCGCCGTCGTCTCCGCCTTCGACGTCCGCTCGGCCGTCAAGGAGCAGATCGAGTCGCTCGGCGCCCGCTTCGTCGAGCTCGACATCGGCCTCGAGGACGCCGAGGACGCCGGCGGCTACGCGCGCGCGCTGACCGACGAGGAGCAGCAGCGCCAGCGCGAGGCGCTCGCCGACGTGATCGCGCAGATGCGACATCGTGATCACGACCGCCGCTGATCCCGGGCCGCCGCGCCCCGCTGCTGGTGATCGAGCGACGCGGTCGAGCGGATGCGCCGCGGGCTCGGTGATCGTCGACCTCGCCGCCGAGACCGGCGGCAACTGCGAGCTGACCGAGCCCGGCGAGACCGTCGTCGCGCACGGCGTCAAGATCGTCGGCCCGCTGAACCTGCCGGCGACGATGCCCGACCACGCTTCCCAGCTCTACGCGCGCAACGTCCAGGCGCTGCTCGAGCCTGATGGTCGACGAGGAGGGCGCCCTGAAGCTCGACTTCGACGACGAGATGATCGCCGGCGCCTGCATCACGCGCGACGGCGAGATCGTCGCACGAGGGCGCCAAGGCAGCCGCCGGCGCGCCCGACCGCCTAAGGGAGCACCGATGAGCCTGCTCACCGAGATAACGATCCTGGTGCTGGCCGCGTTCGTCGGCTTCGAGGTCATCTCGAAGGTGCCGAACACGCTGCACACGCCGCTGATGTCCGGCACCAACGCGATCCACGGCATCGTGCGTGCTCGGCGGCCTGCTCGTGATCGGCTCCGCCGACGGCTTCTTCAACAAGTTCATCCTCGTGATCGCGATCGCCTTCGGCACGATCAACGTGGTCGGCGGCTTCCTCGTCACCGACCGCATGCTCGAGATGTTCAAGAAGCGCCCCGAGCCGACGAAGGCCGAGGCCGCGAAGCTGAGCCTGGTCCAGTCGCCAGCTTCCTGACGGACCAGGACTTCATCAACGTCCTGCTACATCGTCGCGTTCACGCTGTTCATCCTCGGCCTGCGGATGCTGACGAAGCCCGTCGACGGCGCGCCAGGGCAACATGGTCGCGGCGGTCGGCATGGCGATCGCCGTCGTCGGCGACGCTGCTGCACCCCCGCGACCGGCGACTACGGCCTGATCGTGCTCGGCGTGGCGATCGGCACGATCGTCGGCGTCCCCGCGGCGCGCCAGCGTGAAGATGACCGCGATGCCGCAGATGGTCGCGCTGTTCAACGGCGTCGGCGGCGGCGCGGTCGCGCTCATCTCCTGGGCCGAGTACCGCCACTACGTGCGGCGACCTCGGCGGCGACCTCGCCGCTCGAGACGCTGATCCCGATCCTCTTCGCGCGCGATCATCGGCTCGATCTCCTTCTGGGGCTCGAACATCGCCTTCGGCAAGCTGCAGGAGATCATCCCCGGCAAGCCGATCACGCTCCCGCGGCCAGCAGATCGTCAACGGCCTGCTGCTGCTCGCGGCGGTCGCGCTCGGCGATCGCGATCGCCAGCGGCTCCGACGTCCGAGGGCCTCTTCATCCTCGATCCTGGTCTCGGCCGGCGATCCTCGGCAACATGGTCGTGCTGCCGATCGGCGGCGCCGACATGCCGGTCGTGATCTCGCTGCTGAACGCGCTGCACCGGCCTCTCGGCGGCCGCCGCCGGCATCGCGCTCGACAACACCGCGCTGATCGTCGGCGGCATGCATCGTCGGCGCGTCGGGCACGATCCTCACCAACCTGATGGCCGAGGCGATGAACCGCTCGATCCCGAGCATCGTCGCCGGCGGCTTCGGCGGCAGCGACCGCGATCGCCAGCAGCCGGTGACGACGGCGAGGCAGCAGCTACACGTCGACCGACGCCGCCGACGTCGCGATCCAGCTCGCCTACGCGAGCAAGGTCGTCGTCGTGCCCGGCTACGGCATGGCCGTCGCCCAGGCCCAGCACACCGTCCGCGAGCTCGCCGACGAGCTCGAGAAGCGCGGCGTCGACGGTCATCTACGCGATCCACCCGGTCGCCGGCCGCATGCCCGGCCACATGAACGTCCTGCTCGCCGAGGCCGACGTCCCGTACGACGCAGCTCAAGGAGATGGACGAGATCAACCCCGAGTTCTCCGCAGGTCGACGTGCGCTCGTGATCGGCGCCAACGACGTCACCAACCCGGCCGCGCGCACCGACGAGGGCAGCCCGATCTACGGCATGCCGATCCTCGACGTCGACAAGCGCGCACCAGGTGATCGTGCTCAAGCGCGTCGATGAACACCGGCTTCGCCGGCATCGACAACCCGCTCTTCTACAACGACAACACGTCGATGCTGTTCGGCGACGCGAAGGCCTCCGTGGCCGACGTGCTCACCGAGATCAAGGACGTCTAGGGCGCCACGGCGGCCGGCGGCCGCCGCGACGCCCTCCCGGGTGGTGCCTCTAGTCCTTGTCGAACGCGACGGCGCCGGCGCCGTCGGGGCGTGAGGCGGTCTCGATGCCGCGCTCGGCGATGTCGCGCTGGAAGGCGGCCTCCATCTTCGGGAAGCCGCTGCTGGCGCCGCGGTCGGTCAGGGGCTGCAGGAAGCCGCGGATCTTGCGCGCGACGCGGATCTGACCCTCGGGGACCCCGACCCAGTCGGAGCGCTTCTCGAAGCCCTTGACGACCACGTCGCCGACATCGGATACCGGGTAGGTCTTGCGCGCGACCTTCGGGAGGCGGGAGCGCATCCCGCCGAGCGCCGGGTGGCGGTCGGTGCCGCGCACCATCTCGGTGTCGATCCAGCTGAAGTAGCCGACGCCCACGCGGGCGCCGTGGTGGGCCAGCTCACCGCGCAGGCTGTTGCCGAGCGCCTCGACGCCGGCCTTGCTGGCCGAGTAGGCGGCCATGCCGGGCGCGTGGACGATCGCGGCCATCGAGGCGACGATCAGCACGTAGCCCTGGCGCTCGACGATCTGCGGCAGGCAGGCGTGGACGGTGCGGTAGACGCCGAGCAGGTTGATCTCGATCACGCGCTCGAAGGCGTCCGGATCCATCAGCCGCAGCGGTCCGCCCATGCCGACGCCGGCATTGGCGATCACGGCGTCGATGCCGCCGAAGCGCTCGACCGTGCCGTCGACGGCCGCCTGGAGCTGGGCGCGGTCTGTGACGTCGGTCTCGAACCAGATCGCGTTCGGCCCGCACTCGGCGGCGACCTTCGCCAGCTCGTCGGGCTCGAGGCCCGCGAGGGCGACGTTCATGCCCTTGGCGGTCAGGCGCCGGGCGCTCTCGGCGCCGATGCCGCGTGCGGCGCCGGTTATCAGGACGGTCTTTCCGGGGAGCTGCCATTCAGGGGAAGCCATAGGCCGGGCGGCCTATCTCAGGGTGTGGGCCATGGCATCGCTCGACCATCTGCAGGAGGACATCACGCCCGAGGAGGCGCACAGGCTGCTTGCCGAGGACGCGATCGTCCTGATCGACGTGCGCGAGCCCTACGAGCACGAGGCCGGCCGGATCGACGGTGCCCGCCACGTCGAGATCCCGAAGCTGACCGCCGCGGCGGCCGAGCTCGACCAGGAGCAGCCGATCGTCTTCTACTGCCGCTCCGGCGGCCGCTCGGCGATGACCACCCAGGCGTTCCGGGCCAGCGGCTTCGCCGCCTACAACCTCACCGGTGGGCTGCTGGCATGGGTCGAGAAGGGCCTGCCGATCGTGCCCGACGGCGGGTCGGTCGCCGACCACTAGTAGGGCCTGGCGGGGCCGGCGGGGGGCGGCTAGAGATCGGCCGCGGTGAGCTGGGCTGAGTAGGGGCCGCGGCCTGTGAGGCAGGCGGCGCCGCAGCGGGCGCCGATGCGGACGGCGGCGTCGGGATCGAGCCCCTTCCCCAGCGCGTACGTGAGCCCGGCGGCGAAGGAGTCGCCGCAGCCGTAGGCGTCCGCGACGGGGCCGGGCAGCGGCGTGGCGTCCCAGCCGCCGTGCTCACCGTCGGCGTTCTCCCAGGTCCCACCGTCGGCGCCGGCGGTGCGGACGACGAGCTTCGGCTCCGAAGGCAGGTCGCCGCGCCCGTAGCGCTCGCCGGCGTCGCTGGCGCTCGCGACGAGGGCGTCGAGCGCGACGCCCGACTCGGCCAGCGCCGGCAGCGCCCGAGCGGTTCCGACCATCACGCGCGCCGCACGGGCGCGCTGCATCGCCGCCACGTCACCGGCCGTGACGTAGACCGCGTCGCAATCGGCCAGGTCGTCCCACGGCAGCTCGTCGGCCCCATTCGGCCCCATCCGGTCGCCGATCACGGTGATCGTCCGCTCCCCACGCGTGTCGACGTGAACGAACCCGCGCCGCTGCGGCACCTCGCGCCAGGCGACGGCGAGCCGCAGGCCGCTCGCCCTCTCGTCGCCGGCAGCGGCCGCCGCGTCGCCTCCCGCCACCAGCGCCGGCAGCGCCCGCACGATCTCCCGCCCCACCGCGTCATCCCCGAGCGCCGTCACGAACAGCCCATCGCCCGCCAGCTTCGCGAGCTGCACCGCCGCGACCGCCCCGCCCCCACCCGGCTCCTCCCACACCTCCGACGCATGCATGATCGCCCCCGCCGCCGGCACCTCCAGCACCCGCGCGAACTCGATCCACTCCACATGCCCCACCACCGCCACACGCATAGCTGCAGTCTCACACGCCCCACACGAGCCGGGCTCGAACGCTACGGTCGATCCCGCGCCATGTCAGCCGACCGCCTCCGCATCGACGGCACCCTCGCCATCCCCCTCGCCGAGATCGAGCTGCGCGCCAGCCGCTCGTCGGGGCCCGGCGGCCAGCACGCCAACGTCACCGCATCGCGGATCGAGGCGGTCTTCGACGTGCGCGCGTCGGAGGCGCTCGACGACGGCCAGCGTCAGCGTCTGCTCGCCAAGCTCGGCCCGCGCGTCACCGCGATCGCCCAGGACACCCGCAGCCAGACGCGCAACCGCGAGCTGGCGCTCGAGCGGCTGCGCGAGCGGATCGCCACGGCGCTCGTCGTCCAGCGCACCCGCCGCGACACCCGGCCCTCGCGCGGCGCCAAGGAGCGCCGGCTGAAGGGCAAGCGCGTCCGCAGCGACGTCAAGCGCGGACGCCAGCGCCCGTCCAGCGACGACTAGGGAGAGGGTGCGACTGCCCCGCCGCCGGAGTCCGGCGTCGGGGTCGGCGTGGGCGCGGGCGTCGGGGTCGCCCCGCCGCCCGAGGTCCCGCCACCGGTGTTCGGCGCGACCGTGCCACCGCCGGTCGTGCCCCCGCCCGTGGTCCCACCGGTGCCGCCGCCGGTCGTCCCGCCGCCCGACGGCGCCGGGGTCGGCGTCGTGGTGGTGTCCGTCTCGTCCGGCGTGGTGTCGGTGGTGGTCGTGTCGAGGTTGTCGGGCGTCGTCGGGACGCTGAGGTCGAGCGGCGACGAGGAGCTCGAGCTGTCGCCGCCGCCACCGGCGACGACGGCGATCACGATGATCAGCGCGATCGCGGCCGCGGCCGCCGCGACGAGGCGGCGGCGCATGTAGACGGACTGGTCCCGCGGCCCGCGGCGATTGCCGCCGCCCCCGTTCCGCATCTGGCGTGTCGGCTCGTCGTGCACGTGCGCGAAGGTAGCAGGCTCGGCGGCGGCGTCCGCCGCCACGCAAGCGGACTTACAGGCCGGGGACGCTGCGCACGACGAAGCCGTCGGTCGAGCGCGGGGCCTCCTGCCAGCGGGTGCCGGCGCGGCCCTGGCCGCTGGTGTCGAAGCGCAGGCCGGCGACGACCATGAAGATGTGGCCGCCGTTGGCGTAGATCGTGATCCACTCGCCCGGCCCGGCGGCGCCCCAGTCCATGAAGCCGCCGGAGGTCATCGGCGCCTTGAGCAGCCCCGCGCCGGCAAGCGCGAACGAGACCGAGCCGGAGCAGTCGTAGCCGTTGTCGCGCCAGGCGCCGTGGCCGCCGCCCCACTTGTAGGGGAACTTGGCGATCGCGTTGCCGGCCTGGATCACGCGCTTGACCGGCTCCGGCGCGTCGTCGGGCGCGACCGCGCTGCCGTCGGGCAGCACGCGCGCCTTGGGGCCTGTCTGGAGGAAGGCGGTCGTGCCGAGGAAGCGCTTGAAGCGCGAGAGCTGAGCGCGCGCCTGGCGCAGCTCGGCGCGCACCTCGGCGTCGCTCGGCGCACCGGGGCTGATGCCGTCGGCGGGCGAAGCGCCACCACCCGCGGGCGCCTGCTCGGCGCCCGCACCGCGCAGCTCGACCGCCCTGCCGCCTCCACCGTCGCTCGAATCCTTGGCCGCCAGCTTCACGGCCTTCGGGTCGACCGAGTCCGGCGTCAGGACCGCCTCGGCGGGCTCGCGCCCTTCACCGGCGGTCGCGTCCGGCGCCCCTTCGCCACCACCGCAGCCGGCGGCGCCGATCAGGCAGAGCGCGACGATCGTCGAGACGGCTGCTCGCACCCCTCACAAGCTAGCGGCGCGGCGGCCTGCTCGCGCCGTCTGCGAGGATCGGGCGATGAGCGACCGCCACGACATCGACGTCCCTGACGACCCCTCCGGGATCGAGCAGCCGCACGACGTGCTGGCGGCCGAGGAGTTCGCGATGCCGACCCGCTCCGCGGGCGACGTCCAGGTCGACCCGAGCGGCATCCAGCAGCCCCACGACGTGCTCGCCGCCGAGGAGTTCGCGATGCCGACCGCGGGCGTCGACCACGGCAGCGACGGCCTGATCGACCCGCGCAGCCTGATCCCCGGCGCCCTGCTGCTGCTCGCGATCCTGCTCCTCCTGCGCCGCCGCAAGCGCCGCCGTAACCCAGCCGAGGCCTAGCCCCTACGGATAGACCGGCCCGTCCTCGCCCTCGATGAAGATGGCGGTGACGGGGCAGTTCATCGCGGCGTCGACGACCATGTCGTCGGGATCGCCGTCGGGGTCGATCACGCGCGCCTTGTCCTCGGAGTCGAGCTCGAAGACGTTCGGCGCGCTGTCGACGCAGTCGCCGGAGCCGATGCACAGCCCGCGGTCGACGACGATCCGGATCCGGTTCTGGGGCGAGAGTTCGTCTGCCATCGGGCGCGCAGCCTAGCGCCAGCGCTAGTCGCGCGACCCGCGGCCGTAGACGACCTTGAGAAAGCGGCGGATGATCCCGGACGTGGTCTTCGAATACGGGTACATGAAGATCTCGCGCTTCATCCCGAATCGCGTCACGACCGACGACTGCTGGCGGGCGTACTTGCGGATGCCGTCGGCGCCGTGGCGGGTGCCGAGGCCGGACTCCTTCCAGCCGCCCATCGGCAGCTCGAGCGCGACGTAGCTGAGCATGGTGCTCGTTGACGTTCGCGACGCCGGAGTCGATCCGGCTGGCGATCTGCTCGCCGCGCGCCGACGTCCTTGGTCCAGACCGAGGCCTGGAGGCCGTAGGGCGAGTCGTTGGCGAGTCGCAGCGCCTCCTCGGCGTCGCGCGACCTTCATGATCGGGAGCGTCGGGCCGAAGGTCTCCTTCGGTCATGCAGTCCATCGAGTGGTCGACGTCGAGCAGGACGGTCGGCTCGAAGAAGCGGCCCGGGCCGTCGGCGCGCTTGCCGCCGACCGGCGACCCGCGCGCCCTTGGCGCGTGCGTCCTCGACGTGCGAGCTCGACGATCTCGGCCTGCTTGGCGAACGTCACCGCGCCGACGTCGACCGAGCCGGCCGGCCCGCGGCTCGCCCTGGCGCAGCTTCGCCGACCTTCTCGGTCACCTTCTGGACGAACTCGTCGTAGACCGGCTCCTCGACGTAGACGCGCTCGATCGAGATGCAGATCTGGCCGCCGTTCTGCATCCCGTAGTAGGTCGGCGGCGTTGGCGGCGCGCTCGAGGTCGGCGTCGGCGAGCACGATCATCGGGTCCTTGCCGCCGAGCTCGAGGCCGACCGGGGTCAGCGTCCTCGCGGCGCGCTCGGCGACCTTCTTGCCGGTCGCGGTCGAGCCGGTGAACATGATGAAGTCGACGTGGTCGATCAGCGCCGCGCCGACGTCGCCGAGGCCGGTCAGCGACCTGGAAGACGCCGTCGGGGGCGCCGCACTCGGCGAAGCACTCCGCCATCAGCAGCGAGGTCAGCGGGGTGACCTCGGACGGCTTGAGGATCACCGCGTTGCCGGCGGCGAGCGCCGGGATGCAGTCGCCGAACGAGTTGACGAGCGGGTAGTTCCACGGCCCGATCACGCCGACGACGCCGCGCGGGCGGTAGCGGACGAGCGCCTTCTTGCCGAGCAGCATCGGCGAGCTGGTGCGGACCTTGCGCTCGCGCAGGAACTTCTCGGCGTTCTTGGCCCAGAAGCCGAACGCGCCGGCGGCGTAGCCGATCTCGGCGAGCTGGGCGTCGTCGCGCGTCTTGCCGGTCTCGGAGACGATCGTGTCGATCAGCCGGTCGGCGTTGTCGAGCGTCCACTTCTGCGCGCGCTCGAGGATCTGGGCGCGACCGTCGAAGCCGAGCGCCCACCACGCGGGCTGCACGGCGCGGGCGCGCTCGACCAGCGGCGCGACATCGGCGACGGCGCATCCGCGGCACGCGGCCGGCGACCTGGCCGGTGGCGGGGTTCTCGACCTCGATCGTCTCGGTCGCGGGCTTGGTTCCGTTGGCGGTGGCGGTGGTCATGCGGCGATCTCCTCCCTCTCGGGACGCGCGGCGGATGTCCCGTTCAGCTGCGCCGCCGCCCGCTCGGTGCGCTCGTCGCGCAGCTGCTGCAGGTAGGGCCAGTAGTCGACTTGGATGGTGTGGCGCTTCGAGGCTACGTAGCGCTTGTGCATGGCGGCCTGGTCGGCGGCGATCTCGGCGATCATCTCAGGCCGGCCGGGCAGCGCGACCTTGCCCTCGATCACGTCGGCGATCCACTCCGACTGCAGCTCGGAGATCGGCATGATCGCTCCGAGCGGCTGGATCAGGCCGATGAAGTAGAGGCCCTCGAGGTCGGGGTGGACGACCTTGCGGTACAGCTCGATCCGGTTGTCGCCGGACGGGTCGAGCAGGTCGTGGTCGAAGAACGGGAAGCTGATCTTGTAGCCCGTGCAGTAGACGACCTTGTCGACCTGCTGGACCGAGCCGTCGACGAAGCGGACCGAGTCGCCCTCGAGCCGCTGGATGTTCGGCCTGACGGCGATCCGGCCGTGGCCGATCCGCGGCAGCAGGTCGGAGGAGACGGTCGGATGGGCCTCGGCGATCCTGTGGTCGGGCTTCGGCAGGCCGTAGGCGGTCGGGTCGCCCTGGACGCGCTTGATCGCACCAGTGCAGGTACAGCTGCTGGATCCAGAACGGCACGCGCACGGCTACCCATCCGGGAGCGATCTCGTCGATCGGCGTCGAGCCGACGTACTTGGGGACGATCCAGGCGCCGCGGCGCATCGACAGGTAGGTCATCTTCGAGACGCGCGAGGTCTCGACGGCGATGTCGCAGGCGGAGTTGCCGATCCCGAGCACGAGCACGTTCTTGTCCTCGTAGCCCTCGGAGTTGCGGTAGTAGTGGGCGTGGGTGACCTCGACCGAATCGTCGAGCTCGCCGGGAAACGCCGGCTCGGGCCAGCGCGGGTCCCAGTGGTGGCCGTTGGCGACCATCACGTCGTCGTAGCGGACGGTCTCCTCGTCGCCGCCGCCGGCCGGGCGCGACGCGACGTCCCAGCCGCCCTCGGGCGCGCGCCGCACGCGCGTCACCTCGGTGCCGAAGCGGATCCTGTCGCGGAAGCCGAAGTGGTCGACGTAGTCGTCGAAGTAGGCGGCGATCTGGCGTGATGCGGATAGTCCGGGTAGGACTTCGGCATCGGGTAGGTCGCGTACTCCATGATCTTCCGCGACGTGTTGATGAACAGCGACTCGTACGCCGACGACATGCCGTTGTCGTTGCCGTAGCGCCAGTTCCCGCCGACGCCCGACCCCTTCTCGTAACAGTCGAAGTCGATCCCGCGGGCCTGGAGCACCTGGCAGCTGGCGATTCCGGAGCTTCCTGCTCCGATGACACAGACACGGCGCTCGTTGGCAGGCATCGAAGCAGCCTACCGAAGACTGGCTGGCTGGCCAACTCGAGCTCGCGCGGCCTGCCGAGGCGCCGCCCATCCGCACGGTGGTGCCGTCGGTGCCCCGTGTCGACGTCGACCGAATCCATCAGCGCCCGCATCAGGACGAGGCCGCGGCCGCCCTCGGAGCTGCGGCGCTCGCGCCAGCCGGCGCCGCTGTCGCGCGACGACGATCTCGACGCGTCGCCGTCGACGCTGCCGATGACCTCGAACGGCGGTCCGCCGGCGATCGAGCCGCCGTGCTCGATCGCGTTCGCCGCCGCCTCGCCGATCGCCGTCAGAATCTCCGCGATCTCGACGTCGTCGCCGTCGACGTTGCGCAGCCAGCGCCGCATCAGCGTCCGCATCGCCGCCAGCTCGCCGGGCTCGGAGCCCAGCTCGAGCCGGAAGCTGTCCGACAGGCGCGGGCTGCAGAGCGCGAGCAGCGCGACGTCGTCGGCGAGCTCCGGCGGCCGGCACCAGCCGCTCGAGGACGTGGTCGCAGAGCTCCTCGGACCGGTCCGCTCGCCGCGCACCGCGGCCGCCAGCCGGTCGAGCCCGTCGTCGAGCAGCTCCCCCGGTCGCTCGACGAGCCCGTCGGTGTAGAGCAGCACGGTGCCGCCGAGCGGCATCTCGGTCTCCGCCGCCTCGTAGTCCGGGTACGACATCACGCCGAGCGGGACCGAGCTCGGCCCGTCGAGGAAGCGCGCCGATGCCGTCGCTGGTGACCGCCAGCGGCGGCAGATGGCCGGCGTTGACCCAGGTGACCCGCCCCTCCAGCGGGTCGAAGACGACGTAGACCATCGTCGTCATGTGGCTGTCCTCGACTTCGGTCCAGACGAGCTGGTTGAGACGGTCGACGACGTCGGCCGGGGCGGATGCCCCTCGAGCGCGTAGGCGCGCATCGCGCTGCGCAGGCGCCCGACCATCGAGGCCGCGGCCAGCCCCTTGCCGGCGACGTCGCCCATCACCAGCCCGACGCGGCCGCCGGGCATCGCGATCACGTCGTACCAGTCGCCGCCGACCTCGGACTCGCTCGCCGCCGGCTGGTAGCGCGCGGCGACGTCGAGGCCGGGCAGCGGCGGCAGCCGGTCGGGCAGCAGGCTGCGCTGGAGCGTCTCGGCGATCTTGTGCTCGCGCTCGTAGACGCGCAGGTGGTCGATCGCGAGCGCGACGCGGTCGGCGGCCAGCGAGAGCACCAGCAGGTCGTCCTCGGAGAAGCGGCGCGGCTCTGGCACCCCGACCTTCAGCACCCCGGTCACCTCGCCGCCCGCCATCAGCGGCACGCCGAGGATCGAGTGCAGGCCGTGCAGCGCCGGGTCGGCGACCTCGGACGGGTCGGGGTCCTGGACCAGCAGCGGCTGCTTGTCGCGCGCGACGCGACCGGCGATCCCCTCGCCCGAGCTCGATCCGCAGCGGTTCGGCCTCCACGTCGCGGAACATCGAGGCGCGCAGGTGCAGCGAGCCGTCCTCCTCGGTCAGCAGCACCGCCGCGCCCTCGGCGTCGACCACCTCGCAGACGCGCGGCAGCAGCGCCGTGAGCATCTCGTCTAGCCGGTGGTGCGAGATCGCGACGTCGAGCAGCATCTGCAGGCCGTGGACGATGCCGGCCATCTGCTCGGCCTCCTCGCGCGCCGCCTGCTCGCGGTAGAGCTCCTGGCGCTCCTGCTCGCGCCGCGCGCGGTCGCTGACGTCGCGGATGAAGCAGGCGAGCATCGGGCGGTCGCCGGCGCGCACGCGCGAGTAGGTGACCTCGGCGAGGAAGCGATTGCCGTCGCGGCGCTGAAGCTCGATCTCGCGCTGCGACGGTCGCAGCTCGCCGTCGGGACGGCTGAACTCGTACTCGCGGCGCTGCCGGTGGTCGTCGTAGTTCTCGGGCACGACGACCAGCTCGCGGATCGGCTCGCCGATCGCCTCCTCCGCGGTCCAGCCGAAGGTCCGCTCGGCGGCCGGGTTCCAGCTGAGGACCACGCCGTCCTCGGACACGCCGATGAAGGGCTCCGGCGCGCTGTCGACGATCGCCCGCGTGCGCGCCTCGCTCTCGCGCAGCCCCTGCTCCTGGCGCGCGGTCGCTGCCGCCTCGTTGCGGAGGCGGTCGAGCAGCGTCGAGATCATCAGGCCGGCGACCCCCGGCGTGCCGATCGCCAGCACCCAGCGCACGAGCGGGCTCGACGGGTCCTGGATCGCCAGCACCACGGCGTAGGCGACGCCGATCACCGCGAGGTGCGCGAGCGCGACCGACGGCCGGTAGAAGTAGAACGCGTAGAGGCCGGTCCAGGTGAAGACGATGATGTAGAGGCCGCTCGGCCCGACGAAGTAGTTGGCGGCGGCGAGGATCACGCTCCCGGTCGCCAGCGCCAGGTGCATCCCCCAACTCGGGATCGAGTCCTCCTTCCAGAGGACGAGCAGGCCGATCGCCGTGGCCGCCGCCGCGAGCGCGTAGACCGCCTCGTCGTTGACCGCGGCGTCGTGCGGGAAAGCGAGCGTCAGGCAGCCGACGAAGGCCCCACCCGTGAAGAGATAGGCGAGCCAGCGCGCCATCAGCGCGCGGCTGAACAGCTCGGGCGAGTCCGCCACGAGCGCTACTCCGGAGCCGTCAGGCCCCCCGCGGAGAGCTTGGCCAGCTGCTCGTGCCCCTCCACGACTCGTCGCTTGACCGGATCGTCGTCGGGACGATCGTGCACGAGATCCCATGTCCTGTCAGCTACCCGTCTGGCCGTCTCAGGAGTCGCGCTGGCGAACATCCGGTCGACCACCTGCAGCTCGAACGCCTCGATCTGGGCGATCGGATCGCCCGGCGGGAGCTTCGGCAGCGGCTCGTCGGTGGCGTCGCGCCACATTCCGGTGACGACGAGCAGGCGGTTGCGAAGCGCGGCAGGGTCCATGTCCCGGGCAGGCTACCGGCCCGCCGCCGGGGCGGTGGCTCCCGCCCGGACCGCCACTGTCTACGATCCCTGGCCGTGCAGCCAGCCGTGACCTCGACCGCCGCCATGCCCACCGGCTCGCGCGCGCCCGTCGCCTGGCAGACGACCCGCTGGGCGGTGCGGCCGCTGCCGTTCCTGCGCGAGCTGCAGCGCCGCCACGGAGACGTCTTCTCGATCCAGCTCTTCCACGAGGACCCGTGGGTGATGGTCGCCGACCCCGAGCTGGTCAAGCGCGTGTTCACCGCGCCCGCCGACGTCCTGCACGCCGGCGAGGGGAACCAGATCCTCGAGCCGATCCTCGGGCCGCAATCGGTTCTGCTGCTCGACGAGGACAAGCACCTGCGCCAGCGGCGGCTGCTGCTGCCGCCGTTCCACGGCGACCGGATGGAGCGCTACGGCGAGGTCGATGCGCGAGGTCGTCGAGGACGAGATCGCGCGCTGGCCCGCGGGCGTGGCGGCGCCGGCCTGGCCGCGGATGCAGGCGATCACGCTCGAGGTGATCCTGCGCGCGGTGTTCGGCGTCACCGATCGGGCCCAGCTCGACCCGCTGCGCGAGGCCCTGCGCGAGATGCTCGACTTCATGGGCGACAACCGGCGGATGGTGGCGCTGATGGCACTCGGCCCACAGCGCGCGGCCGACAGCCGGCTGCTCGGCTTCCGGGCGCTGATGGCGCGCGCCGACGAGCTGGTGCTCGCCGAGGTGGCCCGTCACCGCGGCTACGACGACCTCGAGTCGCGCGACGACGTGCTGTCGCTACTGCTCCAGGCGCGTCACGAGGACGGCTCGGGGATGTCGGACTCCGAGCTGCGCGACGAGCTGATGACGCTGCTGGTAGCCGGCCACGAGACGACGGCGACGGCGCTCGGCTGGGCGATCGAGCGGCTGGTGCGCCATCCGGAGGCGCTCGCGCGGACCGTCGCCGAGGCGGCCGACGGCGGCGGGCCCTACACCGAGGCCGTCGTCCAGGAGACGTTGCGGCTGCGCCCGGTGATCCCGGTCGTCGCGCGCCACGTCAAGCAGCCGTTCGAGCTCGGCGACCACACGATCCCGGCCGGCGCGACGATCACGCCGAGCATCCTGCTGATGCACCGCCGGCCCGACGTCTACCCCGACCCCGACGCCTTCCGGCCCGAGCGCTTCCTGGAGACGCCGCCGGGCACCTACACCTGGATCCCCTTCGGCGGCGGCGTCCGCCGCTGCATCGGCGCCAGCTTCGCCCTGTTCGAGATGCGGGTCGTGCTGTCGACCCTGCTGGAGCGGGCGACCGTCGAGGTCGACCCCGCCGCTCCCGCCCGCGAGGGCACGCGCCGCCGCGCCATCACGCTGACGCCGGGGCGCGGCGCCCGCGTCGTGCTGGAGCCGCGGGTCGCCGCCTAACTCTTCTGGAGGCCGCCGAAGAAGGAGTCGGCGGCCTGGTTGATGTGGTCCTTGACCTCGAAGCTCTCCTCCAGCAGCACGTAGTCCTTGCGGCTGTTGGGGTCGAACTTGACGGTCACCGTCTGGCCTACGACCGGCACCCGGCCACCGGGTAGCGCGACGGTGCGGGTCGTCTTGTAGTCGCTCTCGTTGACCGGGGCGACGCGCACGGTCAGCTTCGCCGTGCGGGTACCGGCGGCGTCGAGCTTGGCGCCCTCGACCGCCAGCACCTCGGCGTTCGCGGGGCGGCCGTACTCGTAAAGGTCGGCGGCGCTGTCGAGTGGCGTGTCCCAGCCGCGGCCGAGCCAGACCATGAACGCGCCGCCGGCCACGCAGCCGAGGCCGCCCCCGCCGACGCCGAGCAGCAGGCCCGTGGCGCCGGGGCCGCCGGCGAGGCCGCCGATCACCCCGCCGACGACCATCGCCCCGCCGATCAGGATCAGCAGATAGCCGCTGTAGACCGTGTAGCGCATCAGCCGATGATCACCTTGGACTTGTCGGCGGGGTCGACGCGCACCGGCCAGACCTTGCCGGCCTGCCAGTTGCCCATCGCCGCGAGGGCGATCGCCTGGCGGTGAACGACGGTGTAGGGCGCCTCGTTGGGGATCTGGACCTCCAGCTCGACGTCCATGACCGGTGCGTCGCCGAGCTTCTGGCCGGTGTCGGTCGTGCCCTTGACGGTCGCGTTGCCCTGGATGCCCTGCGACATCGCGGCCATGTTCGCCATCGGGTTGGCGCTGAGGCCCTGCGACGCCATCGCGGCCTGCATCTCCTGCGCCTGGTCCATCGCCTGGTTGGCCATCTTGACGCCGTCGAGCATCGAGACCTTCGGCTGCGCGTCGGCCTTCTTCTTCAGCTCCTTCAGCTCGTCGCTGCGAACCACGCCCATCATGTCCTTCATGTCCTTGAACATCCCCATCGGTACGGCTCCTCTCAGTTAGTTGGTTGGCGGCAGACCGGGCTCGATCGCCCGTCTCCGTCCGCGTGTCGCAAGCAGCCAACCGCCGAGCAGCGTCGAAATTACGCCGGGGAAGATCCCGGCGATCAGCCAGCCCGTCCCATCGGGACACTGGCGCGCGGAGACGTAGGGCCCACCGGACGCGCAGGTCCCGATCTGGGTCAGCTCGACGATGCAGTACGCCGCACCGCCGAGACCGCCCAGCACGAGCGCGAGTCCGACGACCGTCTTCGCCCACCAGCTCATCTACCGCTGCTCCTTCGTCGTTGGCATGACCCTCCAACGACCCCGACCCGCGCGAATTACGCGGGCCTCGCGATTACATGAACGGCTTCTCGCCGAAGGCGAACGTGTTGGGGTCCGCCGGGTCGATCCGGCACGGCATCGTGGTGCCGTCGGCGTAACCGCTCATCGCGACCGACGAGATGATCTCGCGCTTCTGGACCGTGTAGGGCGCGCCGCCTTCCGGGGCGATCTCGACCTCGAGCACCCAGACCGGGTTGCCCGCGACCTGCTCGCCGGTGTCGACGTGGCCCTTGATCGTCGCCACGCCCGCCGACCCGATCCCGAGGATCCGGTTCTGCTCGTGGGCCTGCTGCTCGAGCGCGCCACGGTCGCCAACCACCTGCTGGGTCATCTGCGCCGCGTTGCCCATGTTCACGCTCTGGCCGGCCATTCCCGCCTGCGCCATCGCGTCGTCGGCCATCTGCTGCGCCGCGGCCGCCTGCCCCATCGCATCCTGCGCCTGGCCCATGGCGCCCTGCGCCTGCGCCATCCCGTCCTTCGCCTTCTTGAAGAGCCCCATACCGCCTCCGTCTCTCGCCTTTACCTGCCCTGCGCGCAACCTACGCGGCGAGCCGGTGGGACGCAACGAACTTTCGTCCAGGGCTAGTAGAGCGAACGGTCCTCGATGATGCTCTCGATCGACGGGTAGTCGCGTTCTGGCAGTCCGTAGATGCGTCGGATGCGTTGACTCCTAGCACGGATTCGCTCAATCGCCTTCTCGACCGAGTCGTCCCGCTCCTTTCTCTCTATGTATCGATCCAGCGCACTTGGTTTCTTCGCCGCCATACGACACAGCATATCGTCTTGAGTGTTCATTGGTCCTCCTTCGTGGTCGCGACGAATCCGTCGATCCTCTGCTCCAGCACTCGAATGTCCTCGCGCAGCGAGCCGGCCAGGGCCGCACCATCCCGCTCCATCCGCGCCAGAATCGCGCCCATCTCGTCCTCATTTCGGACCGTGTCGCTAGCCGCCGATCGCGTCATGTACTCAGCCCCGCTGGTCGAAAGCCTCAACGGGAAGTAGCCCTCCCAGCCGCGCATCAAGAAGATGAGCGTCACCGCCGCCATTGCGCCGACGGCCAGGGCACGCTCGACATGAAGCAGAAGGTGCGAGCCGAGCGCGATCCCGGGCAGAGCCGTCGGTCCGTCGCCCGAAACGCTGCTGACGAACGTCACCGCCGCCAGCACTGCGGTGGCGACAACGATCGCGCGCCGGCGCACAGACTGCTCAAGCGGATCGGTCTGCATACCCGCCAAGCTCGCAGGCTCAGTGCGACAGGAAACAGCGCGCGACACACGGTTCGCGCACTGATGTGTGACTAGGCAGTGTGTGAGGGGGTTACTGCCAGCCGGCCTCGGCCCAGATTGGGGCGAGGACGGTCTCGACCATGTCGGGCGCGAGGGAGATCAGGCGGGCGGAGCGGCCGGCGACGATCTCGTGGTGGATGACCTCGGAGAGGCCGCCGGCGGCGGCGAGGGCGGTGATCGGGATCTGCTCGGTCTCGGGATCGAAGCCGAGCAGGGCGGCGGCGAGGGCGGCGGTGCCGTGGCGGCGGCGCTCGAGGGCGAGCGGGCCGGCGGCCGAGACCTCAACGAAGCAGACGCGCCCGACCGCCTCGTCGCGCGCTAGAAGAGTCAGGAGCGTGGTGACGCGGACCGCGAGCCTGTCACGGCGGCCCTGCGACGCCTCGGCGGCGTCGCGCATCATGTCGAGCAGCTCGCCGAGCGCCTGGTCGTAGGCCTCGGCGAACACCTCCTCCTTGTTCGAGAACTGCTGGTAGAAGGTCTTGCGCGAGACGCCGGCGGCGCTGACCAGCTCGGCCACCCCGACCTCGTGGAACGGCCTGACGCCGACGAGCCGGATCATCGCCCCGACGATCCGGCCCCGCTGCGACGTTTCGACCTCGTTGCGCGACAGCCCGTGATGCCCGCCCTGCAGCTGGTCCGCACGCCGCCGCCCGGGGGGAGGGTTCCCCGTGATTCCGGACGGCGGCGCGACGGCCATGACGTTTGCTGCCTGGGCGGGCATCGGGCCTCGCTAGGAGCGCTTGCTCCCGGTCTTCTTGGCCTTCTTCGCGGCCTTGGTCTTGCATGGGGTCTTGACCGTGGTGTTGAAGTCGGCGTCGCGGCCGTTGTGGCCGTCGAGGCTCGACTGCTGCGCGGTGGCTCGAGGGCTTGGCGCAGAGGTTGATCTTCGACTTCCGGGTCCTCGTGACCGCGAGGATCCCGTTGGACCCACCCGCGATGTTGAGGTTGAACGCCGAGATCGGAGCGTCGGGCACGTTCGAGAACGTGCTGACGAGCCGGCCGCTCTTGGTCGTCGATGCCTCACCCTTGAGATTGATCGCGATCTCGCCGCGTAGTGCGACGACGATCATCGGCAGCGTCCGGATCTCGTTGCCCGTCTTCGCATCCCGGCGGACGTTCTTGACGAAGTACACGTCGCCGGTCAGGCCCCGCTCCAACAACGGGGTGCTGGCCTTGGCGCGTCCGACGATGCTGCCCTTCGGGCAGTGGTTCTCCAGATCCGGCTTCGTGCCGTCGGTGAACTCGCAGAGGGCCTGGGCGTTGTCCGGGTCCAGAGCCAGAGCGGCCGGCAGGGTCACCTTTGCCAGGCCGATACCTGCCTGACCGGAGGCCTGGCGCAACTTGGCGCGGAGCCCCGGATGCTTCCCCGTCGTCTTCTGCTTCTTGCCCGTCAACGCCATCGCCAGCGACGGGCTGAACCCGAGCGACGCGCACTCGCCGACCTGGAACCGAGCGTTGATCGGCGCCGACTGATCGGCAGCCGAGTGCAGCACGGCCTTGACCTCGCTCGGCTCACACGACGTCGGGTTTACCATGAACCCAGGCTTGTCAACATTGACATCTAGACGCTGCAACCGAGTCGGGACGCCCTTGACGATCGTCGGAATCGCATCCGAGACGACCTTGACCTGCGCCGTCGCGCGGTCGACGTAAACCTTCTGCTTCACGACGACCTCCCCGAGGTCGAACGGACCGGCCTTCGTCGGCACCACAACCCGCAGCGAGTACGGCGCATCCTCATAGGCGCCCTCGAGGAACACCTTGCCTGGGAACGGGAACGGATTGGAACCCGAGCCCGCAAACGCCGTCACCGAACCAACCTGAGTTCCAAGATTGCCCTTGAGCTTCGCCAGCACACCCTTCGGCATCTCGACCGACAGACCGTCGAGAGCGCTGTCCCCGTCGGGCTTTGCGATCTCAACCACGAACGGCGAGAACGCGCCGGCGACCGGGCTCACCGAGCCTGCCGCAAACGAAGGACTGAACCCGCCTAGACCCGGGGAGCAGGCGACATCGAACGACGACTGGCGGTCGATGCTCTTGCCCGACCACGACGTGATGTGGACGTGAACGCTCTTCGTCCCACAAGTCGCCGGGGTCGCCAGCGCCGCCTGCGAACCGCCGAAGATCTCGACGCGGAGGCTGCTGAACGGCTGCTGTGGGTTGTTCTCGAACGTGGCCGTCAGCTGCCCGGTGATTGGGTCAGCCTTCACACCGCCCTCGAGCTTGATCACCACGCCGGAGCCCTCTGCGACCAGGAACATCCGAAACATCCGACCCGACTGCGGATCGTCGGACTGCTGCTGGCCGACATACACACCGCCGGAAAGCGGCTCGTCGAGCAGGGGCGTGTCGACCCTCACCCTCCCGATCTTCGACGCCGCCGGGCACTGCACGGGCTCTGTGTCGCCCATTCCTAGTTGCTCATCCGAGCAGGCCCGGAGGCCGTTCGCGGCTGCCGGCGACACCGACATCCCCTCCGGCAACGTCACCGACACATCCTTGACGTGCGACGTCGCGACGCCGTTTGGCGCCTCGCCCTGCGGGATCGCCAGATCGAACCCGAGCCCCGTCGGCGAGTCCGCCTTCGAGGAGGTCGTCTCAACGTTCACCGACGGATCGAACGGCAGCCGCTCGCAGCCCTCGAACACAAAGGGCACGTCGTCGAAGTCGCTCGAGAATGCCAGCGTTTCGAAGTCGCCGATGCTCTCCCACCCGTCGAGCCGTCCGGTAACCGACTGCGCCTCAGCCGAGCAGGAGGTCGGCAGCGATAGGAAGGGACGCCGCGGGCTCTGACTCGGGACGTTTCCGAGGCACCCGAAGCCGGGGAAGCACAGGAGCGTCTTCCCGCTCTCCGCCCGCTGCCGGTCATGGGCGGGATCCGCTGGCACCCCCCAGAACGTGACGTCGGCCGCGTTGATGGCGAGCCCTTGAGAGATCGTCCCCGAATCCACCGTCACCCCGTAGTCCCCGCCGCGGATCGTCGGGTTCAGGCTGACGACAGTCCCGAGGACGTTGAACGAGAACCTGCCCGGCGTCCCCTTGGGAGGGTCGATGTTGTAGATGGGCGCCCAGATCACGTTTACGAAGTCGGTGTTAACGACTCGCGCCACGCCGATCTGCGCTCCCACGGGGCAGATGGCAGAATTGCCGTTTGGCCCTGCCTTCATCTGAACCTCGCTACAGGTCGACGCGGCGGTGGGGTCGCCGACCAGACCGACAGGCATCTCGGCCAGGAGCTGATGCGGTGCCTCATCCGGCAGCGAGTAGGGGTACGAGGGGTCTTGTGGCGCCACCTCGAACCGGACTCGCACGTCGGAATGCGCGCCGGCTTGGCGGACGGGATCACCCGCGGCGTCGTCGAACGCGCCGCCGAATGCCGTGAACTCGATCGCGGCCGCGCTCGAGGTTATGGTCATGCCCACGATCAGCAGCGCCGTGGCCACGACCAGGCAGCGGAGATAGGTCATACGACTCCCGTCTTTGCTCGTCGTCTTGTCAGAGTCCGCCATGGGCGCGGGCATCTCAGCGACCTCCCGCGCGCGCGCGACGGCCAGGCTTGGCAGCCTTCGCCTTGAACGTCAGCCGAACCCGCGTTGATTGCGGCCTGCCGGTCGCTGGCACGAACCGCACCGTCGCCCTGAGGCGGACACGTCCACCCTTGCTGAGCGTCCGCCGCGCCCCCTTCGCCAGCCGCACCGGGACCTTCACGGTTCCCGCGCCCTGGGTCGTGAACGACGACCGCCGCAGCCCGGCGCCTGACGCGATGACTCGCCCGCGGCTAGGCACGCGGACCCGCAACGTTCCCACGGCACCACTCACCACCTTGGGGCGCGACACACTCACCTTTCCAGCGAGCTTCGAAGCTCGCTGGTTGCCGGCTCCGTCGAACGCCAGGGAGCCTGCCAGCGGCCCCGAGCGTCCGGACAGCTCGAACGGATCGCGGCAATCCGCTCCTGTGCACGGCGCAGTGATCGCCGGCGCGGTGAACGGATAGCCTGCCCCTTCGCGCGTTACGTATATATCGACCGCGCGGTCGACATCGGTCCCGACAATCGCGTCCTCTGTCGAGAAGAACACGGTCCCGCCATCGGGAGTCGCATCCAGAAAGCGAGACTGGGCACCCTGCATGCCTCGCGACAACATCCGCACCTTGCCCGCCCGGTAGGCATAGACGTCTGCCAGCCCGTTCGAGTCGGAGGCGACCAGGCCGTCGAAGCTGGTGAAGAACACCGTCCCGTCGTCGGCCACCGTCCGCGCCTGATGCGAGTTCATCCGGATGTAGCCGACCGGTCGAGCCGTGTCTCCGGCGTTTCCGTTCGGCGGCGCGCCGCCCGCGGTGCACGAGGCGCAGGACAGCTCACCCACGCCCCCGTTGGCGTCCGCGTCGTAGACGTAGACCATCTCGCAAGGACGCTCCGGGCCCCCGGCCTCCCTGCAGGCGGAGCTGACGTTGTTCTGGCCGAACCGCTGTGCGAGTGAGACCGAGTTGTCGGTGAATGCGAAGTAGCGCCCGTCGGTGCTCAGCCGCCGCAGGAACCGCCCCACCTCGGTGCCCGAGCTGCCGCTGTCGACCGTCACGACGTGTCTCAGCTCGCCGTCTCGCCAGAGATAAAAGTTCGGCTCTCCCGCGACTGCTCCCTCAGCGAGCTCCTCCGTGCTGCGGAACGCGATCGTCTGCCCGTCCTGGGTCATCTGAAGGACGCTCGTGCCCTGCTGGTCGGTCGTACCGATAAAAGTCAGAGCGTCCTCGGGATCGGCCATCACGTCATAGCGGTAGAGAACTGACAGCATGTCGCCCGTCCCGCTCGGCGGCAGCGGATGGTCGAGCAGGCGGGTGTCCTCGCGAGTGTGGAAGAGCACATAACGCCCGCCGTTGCTGACCGCGTCGATGAGGCCCGGCTTCGCCAATCCGTCCAAACGCGAGACCGAGACCGTCTGGGTCTGATCGCCCGTGCGCACGTAGACGGGCCCGTGATCGCCACCTACCGGCGCCGAGAAATAGATGTGGTCCAGCCCGTTGTCGAATGGCCGCGAGTCGCGGACGCCGTACTCGGCCCCCGCCGCCGTGGTGAAGGTGCCAACAGGGCCACCGCCGTCGGAGTCGGGCAGCACCGACACAAGCTCGACCCCGCCTGCAGCAGTCCACTTGTAGTACCCGGGCGCCCCAGTGATCCCATTGTCCGGGCACCCCGCGCACAGGGGCACCGACGAGGCGAACAGGGCCGAGCTGCCGTCGCGCGCGACGTAGCTCACGCCCATCGCCCCCTGCGGAGTGGTGAAGGAACTGGCCAGGAGGGCATCGGTGCTGGTCGCGACGAGGGTAAGCATCCCGCTGCGGGTGTCGCGCATGTAGAGATTGCCGCCGCCCTCCGTGGCGCCGGGAACTAGAGCGCGGGTCGTGGCGACGAGCGCGTGCGACAGGTCTACTGAGGTCCCGACCGTGAGCATGATGCTCAATCCGCGGATGCCATTAGGCGGATCGATCCCACGGTTCGACCACCCGTCAGGCCCACGGGTCGCGAGGTACCTGACGTACTGGGGAGAGGCCTCGGTCGGGACTCCGGCGAATGGCGCGTTCGCCGTGTGCAGGAAGGAATTGCCGTCTGGGCTCGCCTGGAACGTGTCGGAGCCTGAGACGGTGCCTCCGCTCTTGTTCACCGGCGTCACCTGCTCGAAGCCCCAGGGCTCGGCGGCAGACGCTGCTGGGACGGCTGCAACCGTCAAAGCCAGGGCCGCGCCTGCAGCGCCGATCCAGCGTCGGCTGCGCCGACGCGGGGCGACCGATTCGGCTGGCCTCGGGGACGCGCTCATCGCCGCACTCCTTCTCGGGGGTTCAAGCCTGTTCTCACGCTCGTGCTTCCTCTCTCGCCTCGTTGCTTCCGACGGGGTCTCGGTCAAACGAGAAACCCTCGGGTATCTGGATCTATGAGAACAGGAGCTGACCGAAGCTGTCAAGGGGCTAACCGCGCCGGCGGGGCGCCAGGAACACCGTCGGTGCCTGGAAATGGGCTTCAGACACTCCGGATTTCCCAGAGATAGCGAGGGAACAGGCCGTCTCGGGGACCACCGCAATCGCCGTCGGCAAGAGGCGTCCTGGCCCTAGATAGATAGAAACTGTCTCGTTACCATCGTTGTACCGATGGGACAGAAGGCGGCTTCAGATTCCACTGCGGTTCTATCCTCGTCTCCGATGCCGGCGACGCCCTGGGGGGACGCAGATGCGCTGTTCGCCCGGCGGCTTCGGCCCGGGCCGGGGGTTCCGCGGGAGGTCGTGGCGGCCGACCAGCGGGAACGGCTGATGGCCGCGCTGGTCGTGCTGGCCGACGCTCGCGGCTACCAGTCGCTGCGCGTCGAGGATCTGATCGCCCAGGCGGGCGTGTCGCGCGGAGCCTTCTACGAGCAGTTCCGCGGGCGCGACGACCTGCTGCTGGCCGCCGTGCGGGAGATCGGTGCGCTGGCGCTGCGCGACGTGACGGTCGCGTTCGAGCGCGGAGGGCGGCCCGAGGTGCGACTGGAGGCCGCGATCGAGGCGCTGACCGGCTTCGCCGCCGCCCAGCCCGCGGCCGCCCGCCTGTGGCTGGTCGACGCCTTCGGAGCCGGCCCGGCGGGGATCGAGGCGGCCACGGCGGGGCTGACCGCGGTCGGCGGGCTCGCGGGCGACGCGATGGCCGAGTCAACTGCCGCCGCCCTGCCCGCCGACGTCCTGGGCGCCCTCGTCGGCGCCGTCCAGCGCGTCCTCGCGCGCCGACTGCGCCAGCGCCACGAGGACGAGTTGCGCGGACTCGGCCGCCCGCTGGCCGAGTGGGTCGCCGGCTACCGCCCGCCGCCCGAGCCGCTGCGGCGACCGCGCGGAAAGGGCGGCGGGGGCGCCGACGCGCGCATCGCCCCGCGCGACCAGGTGGAGCGGATCCTGCTCGGCCTCTGCGACGCCGTCTACGACAAGGGCTACGCCGCCACCACGCTCGCCGACGTCGCCAAGCGCGCCGCGACCTCGATCCGCACCTTCTACGCCCACTACGAGACCAAGGAGGAGGCGTTCGTCGACGCCGTCGACCTCGCCCAGGTCCAGAGCGAGGCCGCCGCCCGGGCCGCCGCGCGGCGCGCGCCCGACTGGCCGCACGCCGTCGGCGCGGGACTGACCGCGCTCTGCAACTACTACGCCGCCGAGCCGCCGCTCGCCGAGACGGTGGTCGTCGAGGTCCACGCGGCCGGCGAGCAGGCGCTGCGCCGCCATGAGGAGTCGCAGGCCGCGATCGGCCGCCTGCTCGAGCCCGGCTTCGAGCTGGCGCCCGACGTGCCGCCGATCGCCCGCGAGGCGATCCCGGCCGCGATCGACGCCCTGCTCTACGAGGCGATCCGCGCCGGCGGCGGGCCCAAGCTGCGCGCGCTCGCCCCCACCGCCACCTACCTCGCCCTCGCCCCCTTCCTGGGACCCGCCGCCGCCTGCGCGGTCGCCAACGCCAGCGGCCAGCCGCGCCGACGGCAGGGCTGACGGACTACGGCCGCGGCGTCATGAACGCCACCGGCAGGCCGAGCGCCGCGTCGCGGCGGACGGTCGCGATCCGGCGACCCGGCTGGATCGCGTCGCGCGGCTCGCCGCAGCGGTCGCCGAGCAGCGCCGCCGTCGCGTCGATGTCCTCGACGACGAAGGCGAGGCCGTAGAAGCGGGCGGGGCTGTCGCCGTCGAGCGGGGAGCCGTCGGGCGCCTGGGCGACCTCGAGCATCGCCTCGCCGAGCCGGAAGAACGCCTGGCGTGGCGACCCGGCCGGCGCGGGCTCGTCGCGGACGCGGCGGAGGTCTAGGCCGAGCGCCTGCCCGGCCGCGAGGGTGCGGTCGAGATCGGGGGTGAAGGCGACGACGTGGTCGATGCGCGTCACGCCGTTGGGGTGCGGCTGCGCCGGCTCGGCGGCGTCGCCGGACGCCTCGACGCGAGCGACCGGCAGGCCGTCGAAGTCATCGGAGGCGATGCCGCTGCAGTCGCAGCGGACGATCCGCCGGCCGGCGTCGGGACCGGCCAGCTCGAGCGCCACCGATCCGACGCGCGCGGCGCCGCCGTCGACGCGAAAGCCGCATCCGGCCCAGGCTGACGGGTCGGCGGCCACCACGATCCGCCGGACGGCGGGCGCAGGGTCGCTCACGGAGCCCGCGGCGGAAGGTTCGGCGGCTGGAGCTCTGGTGGCAGGAGCCCGCCGAGATCCTCATTGAGCGCGTCGGGGTTCACCGGCAGATCATCGCCGATCGCCGGCAGCCCCTCAACCACGTCGGCGACCGGTGGCGGCAGCGGGTCCAGCTCTGGCGACGGGGCCGGCTCGCTCCCCGCCGGCGGGAGCACCTCGGCGAGCGCGCGCTCGACCTCCTTGACCAACACCTGTCCGGTACCCCCGCCCGCCCCGGCCGGCGGAGCATGGGGCGCCGGCCCGACGACCGGCGGGGCGTGCGCGACCGCGGGGGCGACCGGCGCGGACGCGACCGGCGCCTCCGGCGCGACGGCCGGCAACGGCTCGCCGCCGCGCAACGGCGCCGCCGGCGCGCGTGCCCTGGCGCCGGCGCGGCGCAGCTCGCGCGCGATGCGCTCCAGCGCCACGCGGGGCACCGCCGACGCGAGCCTGGGCGTTCCGCGGCGCCCAGGCGACTTCAACTCCGTGTCGGCAGTCGCGACGACCGCCTGGCGCGTGGACGGATCGCGCTCGGAGACCGCTTTCCCGGCTGCCCCGACACTGCCCGCCAGCAACGCCACCACCGCGACCTTCGCCAGCGCGCCGCCCAGCAGCGATCCGCCGCCGACCATGGCGGCTCCGCCGGCCGCCCCACCGGCGCCGATGCCGCACGCCGCCAGCACGCTGTCGCGCAGCCCGGCGCTGAGCGCCGCCGGCAGGGCCACCGCGCCCAGCCCGCCGCGCCGCCGCCGCCACTCGTCGAGATCGACGACCGGTGCCAGCGGCTTCGACTCCTCCTCGCCCGGTTGCGGCTCGCGCGCGTGCAGCATCGACAGGCAGTGGTTGCCGAGGATCGTGTGCAGCCAGGGGGCGAACTCCACCCCGCGGTCGCGCGTCGCGAGGTAGGCATGGGCGGCGGCGAACGAATGGCGTACCGCCTCCTCCGCCTCGCCCCACGAACCGAGCGCCTCGCGCGCGAACCAGAGCGCGTCGGCGACGTGGCGGTCGAACAGCACCTCGAACGCCCGGTCGTCGCCCCGCAGGACGCGCTCGACCAGGCACTCGTCGGTCTGGGCCGTCAGCTCTCGCGCCGGCCGTCCGGCATTGCGGCGGCGATCGCGATCGCGTCTCGAGCGGTTCACCCTCTCATCCCCCTACCGCACTGGCGGGAGGCCGAAACCAGGCCGACCGGCGCCGGGGCAGCCGCCGTCGGGTCGATGCCCGATCATGGCCGGGTGGACCAGGCCGTCATAGCGCGGGCGCCGCTGCGCATACCCCTCGGGGGCGGTGGCACCGACCTCCCCTCCCACTACCGCGAGCACGGTGGCTTCGCCGTCTCGGCGACGATCGACCGCCACGTGCACGTGATGCTGTCGACCGCGGCCGCGCGGCGGTTCCGGCTCAAGCACCTCGAGTGGGAGGAGGTCGAGCGGCCTGAGGAGATCCGCCACCCGATCCTGCACGCCGCGGTCGAGCACCACTGGGACGGGGCGCCGTTCGAGCTTGCGTCGGTGGGCGACGTGCCGCCCGGGACCGGACTCGGCTCGTCGAGCGCGTACACGGTCGGCGTGCTGGCGGCGCTGGCCGCCGCGCGTGGCGAGCGGCTGCCGCCCGAACCGCTGGCCGCGCGCGCCTGCCGGCTGGAGATCGAGCACCTCAGCCAAAGCGTCGGCGTGCGCGACCAGTACGCGATCGCCGTCGGCGGGGTGACGGCGGTGACGCTGCGCTCGGACGAAGACGTCGCCGCAAGCGCGGGCCGCGCGGCGGCGACGCCCGGCGCCGGCGCAGCGGAGGCCGCCGGAACCGACCCGCACGTCGCCGTCCGCCGCCTCGAAGTGTCCGACGCCACGCTCGCCGGGCTGCGCGACCAGTTCCTGCTCTTCTTCGCCGGAGAACGGCGCGAGACCTCGCAGTCGATGCTGTCGCCGCTGATCGAGCGCGGCGGCGAAGGCGCGATGCGGCGCAACCTCGACCGCACCGCCGCGATCGCCCGCGACGTCGCGGGCGCGCTCGAGGCCGGCGACCTCGCCACCGTCGGCGGCCTGATGGACGAGCAGTGGGCGCTGAAGCTCGAGCGCACACCCGCGGCGATCACCGAGCGGATCGCCGAGCTGCATACCGTCGCGACCGGTCCCGGCCAGGCCGCGGGCGCCGTCCTCGGCGGCGCCGGCGGCGGCGGGTTCCTGCTCGTCCACAGCCCGGATCCGGAGGCGACGCGAGCGGCGATGGAGGCCGCCGGCGCCCCCGAGCTGCGGTTCGCGATCGAGCAGCGCGGCTGCAGCGCCGGGCCGGCCTGAACGACGCCCGGATGCGGGCCCTGCCGCTGCAAGGCACGTTGCATGCAAGAAATCCTGCAGTTTGCAGGAGGTTCGCCTGATAGAACGACGCGCTTCGTGCCTATTGCGCCCACATATCGTTCCGTCGTTCGCCGTGCCGTCGCTCCCGTCGCCCTGCTGGCGGCGCTGGTGCTCCCCTTCGCGGGGCTGCCGACGGTGGAGACGGCCGCCGCCCAGCAGGGACCGACCGCGAGCGCCGCGAGCAAGTCGCTCAAGAAGGGCGCGCGCGGCAAGCGGGTCCGCCAGCTCCAGCGCGCGCTCGGCATCCCCGCCGACGGGATCTTCGGCAAGGGCACCAAGCGGGCGGTCAAGCGCTACCAGCGCCGCCACGGCCTCTACGTCGACGGCATCGCCGGCCCGCAGACGCTGGCGGCGCTCGGCGTTCGGTCGCGCTCCTCGAACCGCGGCCGGTCGCGGACGCGCAACGTCAGCTCGCGCGGCGGCGGCGTGCGCGAGCTGCAGCGCGCGCTCGGCGTCTCCGCCGACGGCGTCTTCGGTCCCGGCACCCAGTCGGCCGTCAAGCGCTTCCAGCGCCGGCGCGGACTGACCGCCGACGGCGTCGTCGGGCCGCAGACGCGCTCCGCGCTCGGCATCGGGCCCGGCAGGGTGCTCAAGCGCAAGGGCGCCGGCGGCGGCTCCGGCGGCGGGCGCAAGGCTCGCGATCATCGCGGCGATCATCCGCGCCGGCAACCGGATCGCCAACCACCCCGTACGTGTACGGCGGCGGACACGGCTCGTTCGTCGACGACGGCTACGACTGCTCCGGCTCGGTCTCCTACGCGCTGCACGGCGGCGGCCTGCTGCGCAGCCCGCTCGACTCGACCGGCGTTCATGAGCTACGGTCGCCCCGGCCCCGGCCGCCACATCACGATCTACGCGAACGCCGGCCACGCCTACATGGTCGTCAAGGGCCGCCGCTTCGACACCAGCGCCCGCTCGGAGACCGGCTCGCGCTGGTCGAGCGAGATGCGCTCCTCGGCCGGCTACGTCGCCCGCCACCCCGCGGGCTTCTAGGCCGCCCTCTGACGCGTTCGGACGATTGCTGGGGTATCCACCCCAACAATCCTCCGAACGTGGTTCGGGGGCTGCGCCGAACGTGGTTCGGAGGCGGGCTCTAGGCTCCTGGCCGATGGCGACCGGCCGCTTCGCGCCCAGCCCCAGCGGGCCGCTGCACCTGGGCAACCTGCGCACGGCCCTGCTGGCGTGGCTGTTCGCGCGCTCGGCCGGGTCGCGCTTCCTCGTGCGGATCGAGGACCTCGACCCGGAGCGGTCGCGGCCGGAGCACGAGGCGGGCCAGCTCGCCGACCTGCGCGGCGCTCGGGCTCGACTGGGACGGCGAGGTCGTGCGCCAGTCCGAGCGCGCACGGACCTGCTACCGCGAGGCGCTGAGCCGCGCTGGAGGCGCGACGGGTCGCGTCTACCCGTGCTGGTGCACGCGCGCGGAGATCCGCGCGGCCGCGCACGCGCCGCACGGCCCGCTGCCCGGGGGCGCCTACCCGGGCACCTGTCGCGGCCTGACGCGAAGCAGCGCGCGGCGCGAGCGCGTGACGCGGCCGGCCGCCCAGCCTGCGCCTCGACGCGCTGCGGCTAGCGACGCGGACGAGCCCGCCGACGATCGCCTTCGACGACCGCCTCCACGGCCGCGTCGAGAGCGCGGTCGACGACTTCGTCCTCTGGCGCGGCGACGACACGCCCGCCTACAACCTCGCGGTCGTCGTCGACGACGCCGCCCAGGGGATCGAGCGAGGTCGTGCGCGGCGACGACCTGCTGGACACGACCCCGCGCCAGGTCCTGCTCCAGCGCGCCTGCTCGGCCTGCCGACGCCCGCCTACGCCCACGTGCCGCTGGTGCTCGGCGCCGAACGGCGAGCGGCTGGCCAAGCGCCACGGCGCGGTCACGCTCGCCGACCGCGCCGCGCTCGGCGAGACGGCCGCCGACGTGCGTCGCCTGGATGGCGGCGAGCCTCGGGCTGGCCGACCGCGGGCGAGCGTCCCACCGCCGCCGACCTCGTCGCCGGCTTCGACCCGGCCGCCATCCCCCGCGAGCCGACCGTGTTCGCCGGCTAAGCGACCAACGGGTTGCGCGTGCGCAGCGCGGGGAAGCGGCCGAAGTCGTGGTCGGCGGTCCAGAGCTCGCGGACGCCGTGGGCGAGGCAGGTCGCGGCTATGCGGGCGTCGAAGACCAGCGGCCCTGTCACGCGCCCGTTTGCGGCGAGGCTTCCTTGAAGACCGGCAGGTAGTCGACCGGCTCGGCGAGCGGGACGCAGCTTTCCGACCCGGTCAGACGCTCGACGAACTCGAACGCCTCGCCGAGGGTCGCCGGGCTGTGCCTCAGCCGCGTCACGACCGCGATGAACTCATGCACCACCGACCACGGCAGCCCCCAGGGTGCACGGCCATTGGCGAGCTGCTCGAGGCTCGCCTTGGCCGGCTCGTGCCAGTCGGGCATGGCGCGCCGGTTCGCGTACACGAGGATGTTGGTGTCGACGGCGATCATCGATCGTCGAACAGCACGCGACCGGCACGAGCGGCCCGCAACGCGGCCGCGATCTCGGCCGGGTCATCGGGCCGCGCCGGGTCGCCGGTCGCCGGCAACACCACCCGCTTGGGCGCGGCCGTCGTGCGCCGCCGCAGGACGTCGCGCAGACCCTCCTCCACAAGTGCTCTCAACGTTACTCCCTCCCTTCGGGCCTGGGCCTTGGCTTCAATCAGCAGGCCATCGGCAATATCGATGGTTGTCTTCATATGGGTACCAATACTAGGACGTGGAACGGCTGTTTGCAAAGCAGGCATGCGAATAGAGGGCCGCTTCGGCCCGAACCTGCCCCCCCCGGCGAGAGCCGACTAGAGCCCGTCGCCGACGACCGCGTCGCCACCACCGCCACCGCCACCGCCGGTCGACGGAGCGGGGGACGGCGCTGGGGCGGGAGTCGGCGTCGGGGCGGGCGTCGAACCGCCGCCCCCTCCGCCTGTCGTCGCCGGCGAGGATGCCGCGGGCGCCGCGCCCGTCGCCGCCACCGAGGCCGGCGCCCGGCGCATCGCCGGCAGTGCGGCGGCGCGGTCGAGGCCGGGCAGCTCGATCGCTCGCGGAGCGGCCGCGGCGGGGGCTGCGGGCGCGGCCTGCCGCGGAGCGGACAGGACGCCCGCGGCGAAGGCCGCCACGACCGCCGCGACGGCCCCGCCGCCCAACGCGGCCCGGCGCCTGGCGGCGACCGTCACGGGCAGGCCCTGCGCAACTTCGTCTCGCCCGGCTGCGCGCACAGCGTGGTGACCTTCGCACGCCCGCGCTTGCGCAGCGTGTAGCGCCTGGCGACGCCGACGTGACCGGGCCGCTCGACGACGAGCGTCAGCTGGGTTCCGGGTGCGAGCCGGCGACCGACCAGCGGGGCGCCGATCCGGATGACCGCGCGGCGCTTGCGCACCACCACGACCTGACTCGAGAACGGGCAGCCGCGCCCCTGGCAGCGCAGCCGCACCGTCATCCCCTTGACGAGCGGACCGCCGACCTTGAACGGGGCGAGAAAGCCGACGTGGCGGCGCGCGCGCGGCGACCACGCCGCGAGCGCGGTGATCTCGTTGCGGAGCACCGGATGGCGCGCGTCGGCGCCGTCGCAGTTCTCGTCGGCGCCGTTGCGCGGAACATCGACCGCGCCCGGATTGACCGCGGGGTCGTCGTCGTCGCAGTCGCCGCCTCCCCGAGCGGTCGCGGCGTGGCCGTCGCCGTCGTGATCTGCCAGGCGGCAGCCGTCGGCGCCCCGGCCGAACGTCGTCGGACAGGCGTCGTCGGCGTCGCCGACCCCGTCGCCGTCGCCGTCCGGACAGCCGCGCAGCGCGCCGGCGACCGCCGGGCAGCCGTCGAGCGAGTCGGGGAACGCGTCGCCGTCGGCGTTCGCGGGCGTGAAGCGCAGCCGGACGGTCGTGGGGCCGCCGGCGGCGGCCTCCTCCTCCCCTGCATCACAAGGTGCGACAGACCCGCACTGGACGAGCACCTGGACGAATGCGACGCGGTTCGCCGGAATCTCGTGCCCGTGGGTGTAGCTCTCGCTTCCTCCGTCCGCGCCGTCGTGGCAGTCGGTTTGGGAGAGATCGCCGAAAGCCGGAGCGCTCGTCGCCGGGGCGTAGAGGCTGTAGAAGACGTCGTCGCCCGGACCCTCGCGGTGGACGTTGACCTTCAGGTTGCCGGCAACCGCGGTCGGGAAACGGACCCACGCCGTCTTCGCGCCCCATGCTTGCGCGAGGGCCGTGCCACAGCCGAGGAACCGGTACGGAGACCCGCGCTCCTCGTCCTCGGTGTCGTAGCCATCGGTGTCGAACGCCGGCGTCGTCATGTCGAACGCCGCGGCCGACGAGTACGGCGACCCCGTCCCCAGCGGCTCGCCGGGCAGATCGTCGTAGCCCGCCGACGCGCTCCCCGCGAGCGCGAGGGCGAACACGACCGCCAGGGCGGCGCTGCGGAGCCAGGAACCCATGCCGGGTTGATCGTAGGGCGGCACCAGGCCCCGCGCAAATCCCCTCGGTGGCCGAACTCGATACCCAGGGGTCCTGGCGGCGGAGCGCCGGGGCGGCGACGTTGCCCGCATGAACCCACGCCAGCTGACCCGCCCAACGTCCGCCATCGCGACCGTCGCGCTCGCAACCTGCCTGGCGCTGTGCGGGGCACCGCCACCCGCATCCGCCGACGACGGCTGCCACCGCCACGCCTCCCCGACCGGCAACGACGCCAACCCCGGCACGCGCGCGGCGCCGGTCCGCTCGATCGCGCGACTCGTCGAGCTGACCGGACCGGGCCGTGACGGCTGCCTGCCCGCCGGCGCACGGTTCGACGAGCCACTGGGCACGTTCATCGTCGACGACGGCGGTGGACTGCCAGGCGCCCCGACCCGCATCCGAACCGACGACCCCGCCGGCGCGCCGGCGGCCATCCACGGCGCGCTGTGGCTGAAGGCCAACGTCCACGACGTGACCTTTGAGCGAATCCGCTTCGTCGGCTCACCGGGCAGCGACAAGAGCACGATGCTCGTCGTCCACGGCGACCGGATCGTGTTCCGCGAGACCGAGATGACGTGGCGGCGGGGGATCTGCCTCAACGGTGGCAACCGGACCGGGTACGGCGCGGGCGACGACGCGAACACGATCGCCGCCGAGGGGCTGACGATCGAGCGCAGCCGGATCCACGACTGCGGTAACCACCCAGACATCGTCGCCTCGCTGCGCACCGCGGGCCAGTCCGGCGTCCACGGCGTCTACCTGATCAACGCCCCCGGAGCGCGCATCCGCGACAACTACTTCCACGACAACCTCGCGCGCGGGCTTCAGCTGTGGCCCGACGTGGACGGCGCAGTGGTCGAGCACAACGTCTTCGACGGCAACGGCTCGAACGTCAACGTCGGCAGCTCTGCCGCCTACGGCCACTTCTCGGAGAACAACCGCTTCAGCGACAACGTCATCTCCAACGCCGTACTGAGATCGGTCTACGACGGGCCGTGGGGACCGGGCGACACCGAGAGCATCGTCGGGAACTTCCCCGCCGACGGCAACACGCGGGGCAACGTCTTCTCCGGCAACTGCGTCCATCAGCCCGACGGCCGCCGCTACGGCGGCAACGGCTACCGGCGTGAGGGCGACGTCCTCGCCGACCCCGCCTACGTCGACCGCGCCGCGAAGGACTTCCGTCTGCGCGCGGGGTCCCCATGCGCGGGCAAGGGCCCCCGCGCCGCCGTGCCTCCCCCTGGCGACGACGGCGTAGCCCCGCCCCCCGGCGTCGGCTCGGCCCCCGGCGTCGGCTCGGCCCCCGGCGTCGGCTCGGCCCCCGGCGTTGCCGCGCCCCCCGACGCGGGCACGCCACGAGGCGCCCGCCCGGACGGGTCCGCCGCGCGCCCGCGCGCACCCCGCCTGAGCCTGCGCTGGCGACGCCTCGGGACCTCCGCCGGCGGCGGACGAATCGTCCTGCGCATCGTGGCGACAGGCCGTCTCAGAGCGAGGATCGGCGTCCGTGGGAACGGGCGGCGAAGCGTCGCTCACCGGACCCTCGCCCGCGGGACGACTCGGGTCGTCATGCCGCTGACGCGCAGCGGGCGGGGCGGCCACCTGATCTCGATCGCCGCCCGCGACCAGGCGGGCCGGCGGGTCGCGGTCGGTCCGATCAGGGTGGCGACCGGCGATACCCAGGGCACCTGGCCGACCCGGACGAGCGCGGCGATGGTGAGGCCATGACCTACTCGAACCGCACCTCACGCCCCGTCAACCCGCGCCGCACGTTCGCCAAGCTGGCGCTCGCGGCGACCCTCGCGTCGCTCGCCGCGGCCCCCGCGGCCTCCGCCGCCGACGCGCTCCAGGGACCGCCGCCCCCGCCGTGCGGCGGCTGCGACTTCGGCGGTCCGCCCCCGCCCCCGCCCGGCACCGGCGGCGGCGACTTCGGCCCCCCGCCGCTCCCGCCCGGCATCGGCGGCGGAGGCAGCGGCAACCCGATCGGCGCGCCGGTCGGTGGCGTGCCGGTCGACCGCGCGCCCGCGCCCGCCCCGGCGCCCGGCGTCGTCGCCGAGCCTCCGGTCGCCGCGTCCGACACCACCGCTCCCGAGGTCCGCTTCGCCGGCTCCCCCGCCAAGCGCGGCCGGACCGTGAAGCTGACCGTGACCTCGGCGGAGGCGGCGTCCGCGACCGTCGTCGTCCGCCACGGCGGCCGGCGCGTCGCCGTCAAGCGCGTCGCCCTGCGGGCGGGCTCCAACCGCCTCGCGCTGAAGGTCGGTCGCGGGTGGGCCGGCAAGCGGCTCGCCGTCGCGGTCGCCGCGGTCGACGCCGCCGGCAACCGGACCGCGCTGCGCGCCGTCGCTCGCGGCTGACCCGGCTCTCCCGTCGCAGACGACCGGCCCCGAGCGCCGCCGCCCACGCGGCGGCGCTCGTGCGTGCCGGACGACGGGCTAGGCTGCGCCGGTCGTGCTCGCGTCGGGAACCGAGATCCGGGGATACCGCATCGAGCGCCTGCTCGGGCGGGGCGGGATGGGCGAGGTCTACGAAGCGACCCAGCTCGGCCTCGGGCGGCGGGTCGCCTTCAAGGTGCTGCACACCCGGCTCGGCGGCGACGACGACTTCCGCGAGCGGTTCCGCCGCGAGGGCCAGCTGCAGGCCGCGCTCGAGCACCCCAACGTCGTGACGGTCCACGAGGCCGGCGAGCTCGACGACGGGGGCCTGTTCCTGGCGATGCGGCTTGTCGACGGCCCGACGCTGAAGCAGCTGATCGTCGCCGGGGAGCTCGACGCAGAGCGCACGCTGCGGATCCTCGCGCCGATCGCCGCGGCGCTCGACGCGGCGCACGGCGCCGGCCTGGTCCACCGCGACGTCAAGCCGCAGAACATCCTCGTCGGCGACGGCGACCACCCCTTCCTCGCCGACTTCGGCCTGACCCGCGGCCAGGACCAGAGCGGCGTCACGCGCAGCGGCCAGTTCGTCGGGACGATCGACTACATCGCGCCCGAGCAGGTGCGCGGCGAGCCCGCCGGACCGGCCAGCGACCGCTACGCGCTCGCGGGAACGCTCCACGAGTGCCTGACCGGATCGGTCCCCTACCCGCGCCCGTCCGACGCGGCGGTCCTGTTCGCCCACGTCAACGACCCGCCGCCCGCGGCGAGCGACCTCCTCCCCAGCCTGCCGCCCGCGCTCGACGCCGTGCTCGCGCGCGGGCTCGCCAAGGAGCCGGAGGACCGCCCCGCGACCGCGAGCGACCTGATCGCCGCCGCGGCCGACGCGATCGGCGCCGACCCAGCCGCGGCGGGCGCCCGGCCGCCGCGCCGCGATGCGGTCGCCCACGGCGTGCGCGCCGTCGACGGCGAGACGGCGGACGGGGACGTCCCGCCGCCCCAGGCGACCGCGACGCGCGAGCGGACCCCCGCGACGGTCGCTTCCCCCGCGACGGTCGCCCCTGGCGCGACGGACTCCGGCCACCGCCGCTCGGCCGCCACCTGGGCGTTCGCCGCGGTGCTCGCCGTCGTCGCGCTCGCGGGAGTGGCCTTCGTCGCCGGCCGCGCGATCGGCGGCGACAGCCCTCCGCCCCTGGCCAGCCCGATCGCCAGCGATGCCGTCGCGCTGCGCGCGCCCGCCGGCTGGGAGCCGACCGCCGCCGCCGAGCGCCCCGCGATCCCCGGGCTCGCGCTCGACGACGACATCGGGACGGCGCCGGCCGAGCGCGACGGCTCGGGCATCATGGCGGGGATGACCGCCGCCACCGGCCCGACGCTGCTGCCCGGCAAGCTCGTCGCCCGCGTCCCAGGGGGGCTGCCCGAGCCGACCGCGGTCGAGCTGGGCGAAGCTCGCGGCACTCCGCTACAGCGACGTCGCGGTGCGCGGCTTCGACCGCCGGCTGACCCTCTACGCCTCGCCCACCAGCGCGGGCACGGCGACCGTCGTCTGCTACACGCCCTCGGCCGACGCGGCGGCCGACGAGCCCACCTGCGAGGCGGTCGCCCAGACGCTGGAGCTGCTCGACGGACGTCCCTATCCGCTCGCCGTGCCAGCCGCCGCCGAGCGCGCGCTCGACCGGACCGCGCGCCGGCTCGACCGCGCCCGCCGCGACGGGCGCCGCCGCCTCGCGGACGCCGCCGAGCCCGCCGGCCAGGCCAAGGCGGTCCGCGCGCTGGAGCGCGCCTACGGCGCCGCCGCCCGCGACCTGCGCGCCGTCGACGCCGGGCCCGCGCTCGCGGCGTCGATCCGGGACGCGGCCGGCGCGGCCGACGGTGCCGGCCGCGCGTACGGGCGGCTCGCGGCCGCGGTCGACGCCGGCGACACGGGCGCCTACGACGCGGCCCGGTCGGCGGTCCGCGCCGCCGAGCAGCGCACCGAGCGGGCGCTGGCGGCAATCGCCGCGGCATCGCGGCCCGCGGAAGGCGCCGACCGGTGAGCGACCTCCGCGGCCCCCACCGCTCGACGCCCGCCGAGTTGCAGGAGCGGATCGCGGCCGAGCGGCGCGGCGTCCCGTTCCTGCTGCTGCGCGACGCGGTCGGCGCCCAGCGGATCGTCGCGCTCGAAGCGGCGGGCGCGGGGCAGCTGTCGATCGGGCGCGACCCGGGCGCCGACGTCGCGCTCGAGTGGGACGCTCAGGTCTCGCGGCTGCACGCGGTGCTCGAGCGGGCCGGGCAGACGTGGACGATCGCCGACGACGGCCTGTCGCGCAACGGCACCTTCGTCGGCGGCGAGCGCGTCGCGGGCCGGCGCCCGCTGCGCGGCGGCGACCTGATCCAGATCGGGGAGACCGAGCTGATCTACCACGCTCCGGCGACCACCGACGTCGGCGAGACCGCGCTCGCCGGGACCGTCGCCTTCGACGCCGACCTGTCGAAGATGCAGCGGCGCGTGCTCGCGGAGCTGTGCCGCCCCCTGCGCGACCAGGGTCCATACGCGAGCCCGGCGACCAACCTCGAGATCGCCGCCGCGGTCTTCCTCAGCGAGGTCGCGGTCAAGTCGCATTTGCGGACGCTGTTCGCGAAGTTCGAGCTGTCGGACCTCCCGCAGAACCGCAAGCGCGCCGCGCTCGCCGAGGCGGCGCTGCGCTCCGGCGCGCTCGCCGACCGCGACTTCGCCGTCTGAGGCCCGCGACGGCTCCCACCCGGCGCGGGTAGCGCCAACCGATACCCAGGGCACCTGGGCGAGCGGGGCATTCGAATCGAAGCTGTCGGCACAGCAGCCAACCGCCTTCGAGGAGAGTCCCGATGACCGCAATCACCGCCACCGCAGCGCCCCGCTTCGTCCGCCTCGCCGTCGCGCTCGCCGCGGCCGCCGTCGCCCTCGCGGCGACCGTGCTCCCGTCCCCCGCCGAGGCGGCCGGCGACGGCAAGGCCCGCGCCAGCATCGTCAGCGGCTACGAGCCCCATCCGACCCAGTGGCCGTGGATGGCCGCGCTGATCCGGAAGGATCGGACCGGCAGCGACTACGACCGGTTCAGCTGCGGTGGCTCGCTCGTCGCCCCGACGGTCGTGCTGACGGCGGCGCACTGCGTCGTCAGGGCCGGCAACGTCGTCGCCGCCCCGTCGGACATCGAGGTGATGCTCGGCAAGCGCAGGCTGTCCGCGGCCGGCGGCGAGCGCATCGGGCTGACCGGGATCGCCGTACACCCGGGCTACAGCGCGGACGCGAAGCCCTACGACGTCGCGTTGCTCTACCTCGAGCGGCCGTCGGCGGCCGCCCCAGCGACCCTGCTCGACCCCGGTGTCGGGCTGCCGCGCGGAACGTCGGCGACCGTCATGGGCTGGGGCAGGCTGGGCAAGGACCAGGCGCGGCCCGACGAGCTGCGCGCGGTCGACCTGGCGGTCTGGTCCGACGCCGACTGCGCCGGCGCCGGGGCGACCGACGCCCAGCGCGCGCAGCACCGTGCGCTCTACGACCCCCAGGTGATGCTCTGCGCGGGCGACTTCGCCAGCGGAAAGCTCAGCTGCTACGGCGACAGCGGCGGTCCGCTGATGGTCCGCGACCAGGCCGGCGCCTGGCGCCAGATCGGCGTCGTCAGCTTCGACGTGGGCCTCTGCGCCGGATACGCCAACCCGGACTTCTACGCCTGGGTCCACGGCCCGACGCTGCAGCCCTGGATCCTCGACGGGATCGCACGCGCCGGGAACTACGCGGCACGGCCGACCGTCGCCGGCGCCTCCAACCCCTACTGCGCGACGGCACAGCGGGCGACGCGACGCGCCGTACGGAGCCTGCGCCGGGCCGTCAGTGCCTACAAGGCGACCCGCCGGCCGGCCGCCAAGCGGCGCCTGCGCAAGGTCGCTGTACGGCGTGCGGCGGCGCTCCGTCGCGCGATGGCCGCTTCGCAGCGGGCGTGCTGAGCGACGAGGTGGCGGATCGCGATACCCAGAGCACCTTCTCCGAGCGACCGACCGCGGCGAAGCTGATCCCATGAACAACAGAGCTCCTCACACGACAGTCGCCATCGCCATCGCCATCGCCGCGGCGGCGCTCACGGCGCCGGGCGCGGCGACCGCGGTCGACGTCACAGCCGCCCGCACGGCTCCGAGCGCGGCGGCCGCGAAGGCCGCCACGGTCGCGCAGAGCACGTCGACCCGGCCCCGCTGCTCCGGCGGCTGGCGGCTGCGACTCAGCCGCGGCGGCTTCGTCTGCACGCGCGGCTCGGCGAAGCGCCGTCCGAGCTGCGCGGCGGGCCATCGCCGGGTCCGCTCGGGCCGCCACTACAGCTGCCGGCGCGTGGCCTCGCCTGCACCGGCTCCCGCTACCACCCCCAGCCCGGCCCCGGCCCCCGCCCCGGCTCCGGCTCCGGCTCCGGCCCCCATGCCGAGCAACCCCTACACGTTCGGCCAGTGGTGCAACCCGACGGTCACCGACTACTTCCGCTTCGGAATGGTCTGCGTGCAGGCCTACACCTACCCGGTGACGATCGGCTGGCCGCCCACGACGGTGCAGATGCCCGGCTACATGCTGCTCTGGATCAACTGAAGAGCCGAGCCGAGCGCGGCCGGCGGCTACAGGCCGTGATCGGCCGGCGGTTGCGGCATCGCACCGCCCGGCTGCGAGTAGGTGGCGGTCTGACGCGCCTGGGCCTCAGCGAACTCGCGCTGGGCGCGGTCGACCGCCTGGACGACCTGGAGCGGGTCGGCGACGCCCGCGAAGCGGAAGCCGTCGGAGTCGTTGCCCGCGGTGTCGAAGTCGACGGTTCCGACGCGCAGCAGCCGCTGGATCACCGACTGCTCGGTGTTGACGTTCTGGACGCGCTCGAGCCGCGCCTCCTGCGTCTTGCGGGCGACGATGCCGTGCTTGATGTGCAGCCGGCGGTTGGTGATCGTGTAGGTCGTCGCCATCCGCCAGACGTAGCCGCCGACGATCACCAGCACGACCTCGACCGCCCCGACCAGCACCAGCAGCGACGTCGAGATGCCGTCGCCGAAGAGGTTCGTCACGCCCGCGATCGCCGCGAGCAGCAGGACCGCGCTGAGGATGCCCTTGATGTAGAAGGCGAGCGTCGCCCGCCAGGAGGGGTGACCCTCGAAAACCATGTTCTCGCCGTCGGCGAGCTGTAGGGAGGCCATCGCGAGAGCCTAACTCAGCCGCCGGTCCCCAGAAAGAGAAAGGGCCCCGCCGAAGCGGAGCCCTTTCGAAAGCGTTGGCGTAGTGCCGCTGCTTAGGCCTGAATGACGTTGACCGCCTTCGGGCCCTTGTCGCCCTGCTCTGCGTCGTACGTGACGCGGGCGCCCTCGGTGAGCGACTTGAAGCCGTCACCGCTGATGCCGGTATGGTGCACGAAGAGATCCTTACCGCCGTCATCGGGGGTAATGAAGCCGAAGCCCTTCTCGTCGCTGAACCACTTCACGGTTCCACCTGGCATGGAATTACTCCTCCACAGTCTTTCTGTGTGTGCTGCATACACGCGGAGGATGCTGATGAGCAACGACTGCGAGCGCTGGCACTACTTTCTTCGCCGGACTTTCCGGCCTTACGACCCGTCAAGCTAGCACCGATGACGAAACCGCTCCTGCTCGTTGACACCCCGTACCTCCTCTACCGCGCCTTCTTCGGACTGCCCGACAAGATCCGCGGGGCCGACGGCCGGCCCGTCAACGCGCTGCTCGGGAGCGTCAACACGATCCTCGCGCAGGCCGAGGAGCGGGTCGCCCGGACGGTCGTCTGCTGCTTCGGACCGGACGCCGCCGCCTACCGCGTCGAGCTCTATCCGGGCTACCACGCCCACCGTCCGCCGATGCCCGACGACCTCGCCCACCAGTGGGAGCGAGCGCCCGATCTGTGCTCCGCGCTCGGCTGGGAGATCGCCGACACGCGCGAGCTCGAGGCCGACGACCTGCTCGGCTCGCACGCGCGCGTGGAGGAGGACGCGGGCGGCGAGGCGCTGATCCTGACCGGCGACCGCGACCTCTTCCAGTGCGCGACCGCCGCGACGCGGGTGCTGCTGCTCGGCGGCCGCGGCAAGAAGGGGCCGGAGGAGATCGGACCGGCCGAGGTGCGCGACCGCTACGGCGTCGACCCCGCGCAGGTGCCGGACTTCATCGCGCTGCGCGGCGACCCCTCGGACGGACTGCCCGGCGCGAAGGGGATCGGCGAGAAGCGCGCGGCCGACATCCTGCGCCGCCACGGCACGTTGGAGGCCGCGCTCGAGGAGGCCGAGCGCGACGGGCCCGACGCCAACTCGCTCGCCCGCCAGGCCGGCGAGCTGCGCGCCTTCCGCGAGATCGCGACGCTGCGCCCCGTCGACGTCGAGCGGCCCGCGGACGCCGAGACCGACCGAGCCGGCGGCGCGGTGGCCGCGCGCGAACTCGGCATGAACCGGCTCGCCGAGCGGCTCGCGGACGCCGAGTGAAGGATCGTTGGGGTGGACACCCCAAGAATCCTTCGCTCGGCGGTCAGGCTCGGGCGAGCTCGACGAACCAGTCGAGCGCGGCGGGGTTCGCGAGCGAGTCGCGGCTCGCGGCCTGCTCGGCCGGTGTGCCCGATCAGGATCCGCTTGACCGGCACCTCGAGCACCTTGCCCGACAGCGTGCGCGGGACCTCGGCGATCGCGTAGACGTCGCTCGGGCACGTGGCGCGGCGAGCAGTCCTCGCGCACGCGGCGGGCGATCGCGCGCTCGCAGGTCGTCGTCGAGCAGCGGCCCCGTCGCGCAGCACGACGAACAGCGCCATCCAGTTCTCGGCGCCGTCCCGCGGCACGTCGACGACGAGCGCGTCGACGATCGCCTCGAGCGCGAGCACCGCGCGGTAGATCTCGCTCGTGCCCATCCGGACGCCGCCGCGGTTGATCGTCGAGTCGGAGCGGCCGTAGATGATCGCCGGTCCCGCGCGTCGGTGATCTCGATCCAGTCGCCGTGGCGCCAGACGCCCGGGTACATCTCGAAGTAGCTGTCGCGCAGCCGCGCGCCGTCGGGGTCGTTCCAGAAGGAGACCGGCATCGACGGCAGCGGCTGGGTGATGCACGAGCTCGCCGACCTCGCCGACGACCGGGCGTTGCCGTCCTCGTCGAAGGCGTGCACGTCGCAGCCGAGCGAGCGCGCCTGCAGCTCGCCCTCGTAGACCGGCAGCAGCGGCACGCCGCCGACGAACGCCGTGCAGACGTCGGTGCCGCCGCTCGGTCGAGAACAGCCAGGTGTCCTCGCCGAGCTCGTCGTAGACCCAGCGAAAGCCCTCCGGCGACAGCGGCGAGCCGGTCGAGCCGACGCTGCGCAGCGCGCTCAGGTCGCGCCCCGCGCGCGGGCTCGACGCCGGCCTTCATGCACGACGCGATGAGACGCCGCGCTCGTGCCGAAGCAGGTGGTGCCTCGCCTCGCGCGGCGAGGTCCCAGAGCCGGTCGAGCGTCAGGGTGCGCCCGGGCTGCCGTCGTAGAGCACGATCGACGCCGGCGTCAGCAGCACGCCGGCGAGGAAGTTCCACATCATCCAGCCGGTCGTCGTGAACCAGAAGACGCGGTCGCCGGCGTGCGCGTCGAGGTGCAGGTTGAGCTTCTTGAGCTGCTCGAGCAGGATGCCGCCGTGGCCGTGGACGATCGCCTTCGGCAGGCCGGTCGTGCCGCTGGAGTACGAGGACCCAGAGCGGGTGGTCGAAGGGCACCGTGCTCGAGCTCGAGCGGGCGGCCCTCGCCGCGGGCGAGCAGGTCCGCGAAGCCGATGCCCGTCGCGAGCCGCGCCCGAGTCAGGTAGCCGAGGTACGGCAGCGCAGCGTGCCGCCGACCTGCGCGTGGATCTCGTCGACCGACGGCTCCGTGCGGTCGAAGTCGCGCCCGCCGTAGCGGTAGCCGTCGACCGCGAGCAGCACCTTCGGCTCGATCTGCGCGAAGCGGTCGACGACCGAGCGTGCGCCGAAGTCCGGCGAGCAGCTCGACCAGATCGCGCCGAGCGCCGCGCACGGCGAGGAACGCCGCGATCGTCTCGGGGATGTTCGGCATGTAGGCGACGACGCGGTCGCCGCGGCCGACGCCGAGCGCGCGCAGGCCGGCCTGGATGCGCGCGGTCGAGCTCGCGCAGCTCGCCCCAGGTCATCTCGGCGAGCGGCGCGCAGCTCGGAGGCGTGGCGGATCGCGACCGTCGTCGTCGTCGCGGCCGCGGAAGATGTGCTCGGGGTAGGAGAGCGTCGCGCCCGGGAACCACTCGCGTGCCCGGCATCTCGCGGCTGCCGAGCACCGCGTCGCGGCGGCGTCTCGAAGCGCACGTCGAAGTACGTCCGCGATCGACGACCAGAACGCCTCGAGGTCGTCGACCGACCAGCGCCACAGCTCGTCGTAGTCTCGACGGGGACGCCGCGCTCGGTCGCAGCCAGTCCATGTAGGCGGCAAGCGACGAGCGGCCTTGAGGTCCTCGCTCGGCTCCCAGAGGAGCGGCGGCTGAGTAGCGTGGGTCATCGGCGGGGACCCTATCTGCGCCGACCCCGCGACACCCCCCTCCGGCAGGGGTGTCGAGCGGTACAATGGGCGGCCTTCTTTAGGAACATCGCCATGTCTAACCGAGGAGCCTCCACCCCATGAGCGCCACCGATCTCGTCGCCGAAGCGACCGGAGACGCCGCACCCGAGGCGAGCGAGACCCCGTTCTCGCTCGAGCTGACCCAGGACCAGAAGGACATCCGCGACTGGGTCCACGGCTTCGCCGAGAGACGTCGTGCGCCCGGCCGCCGCCGAGTGGGACGAGCGCGAGGAGACGCCCTGGCCGATCATCCAGGAGGCGGCGAAGATCGGCCTCTACGGCTTCGAGGCGCATCGCCCAGTTCTTCGTCGACCCGACCGGCCTCACGCTGCCGATCGTCAACGAGGAGCTGTTCTGGGGCGACGCCGGCATCGGCATGGCGATCATGGGCACCACGCTCGCGCGTCGCCGGCGATCTTCGGCTCAGGGCACCCCCGAGCAGATCGGCGAGTGGATCCCGCAGTGCTTCGGCACCGAGGACGAGCCCGCAGGTCGCGCGCCTTCTGCGTCTCCGAGCCCGACGCCGGCTCCGACGTCTCCGCCGATGCGCACGACGCGCGAAGTACGACGAGGCCACCGACGAGTGGGTCCTCAACGGCCAGAAGGCGTGGGCGACCAACGGCGGCATCGCCAACGTCCACGTCGTCGTCGCCTCGGTCGACCGCGAGCTCGGCTCGCGCGGCCACGCCGCGTTCGTCGATCCCGCCGGGCACCAAGGGCCTGCGAGCATGGGCACCAAGGTCAAGAAGCACGGCCTGCGCGCCTCGCACACCGCCGACGTCTTCCTCGACGACTGCCGCGTCCCCGGCTCCTGCCTGCTCGGCGGCAAGGAGAAGCTCGACGAGCGGCTCGCGCGCGCCCGCGAGGGCAAGCAGCTCGCGCGGCCAGGCCGCGATGCAGACCTTCGAGGCCTCCCGCCCGACGGTCGGCGCCCAGGCGGTCGGCATCGCCCGCGCCGCCTACGAGTACGCGCTCGACTACGCCAAGGAGCGCGAGCAGTTCGGCAAGCCGATCATCGAGAACCAGGCGATCGCCTTCACGCTCGCCGACATGAAGATGGAGATCGACGCCGCGCGCCTGCTCGTCTGGCGCGCCTCGTGGATGGGCAGCACCGGCAAGGCGTTCGACAACGCCGAGGGCTCGATGTCCAAGCTGAAGGCCGGCGAGGTCGCCGTCTGGGCGACCGAGCGGGCGATCCAGATCCTCGGCGGCAACGGCTACACGCGCGAGTTCCCGGTCGAGCGGATGCACCGCGACGCGAAGATCTACACGATCTTCGAGGGCACCTCGGAGATCCAGCGCCTGGTCATCTCGCGCGCGATCTCCGGCATGAAGATCGTCTGACCTCGCCGGATCCACAGAGCGAAGCCCGTGACGCTCTGGTCGATCGCCTCCGCGCGATGGGCCAGAGCGACGCGGCGATCGCGGCGGCCGAGGCCGAGAACCGGCTCGCCGTCTTCGCCGTCGAGATCGCGCTCGGCGGCGACCGCAAGCACACGCTGACCGGCGTCTCGAAGCTGTCGGGGCTCTCGCCGGCGTTCCTGCGCCGGCTGATGCAGGCCAACGGCCGGCCGGCGCCAGCGCCGCGCGAGCGCGCCTACACCGACGACGACGTCGATCTGGCGAAGCGGATCAAGCTGTTCGCCGACGCCGGCATCCCGCGCGAGGGCCTGCTCGAGACCGCGCGCGTCATCGGCCAGGGGATGTCGCAGACGACCGAGGCGATCCGCCGCACCACCGTCAGCCCGCTCGTCCAGCCGGGCGACACCGACCTGACGCTGGCGCTGCGCTACGTCCAGGCCGCGGAGGTGCTGGCGCCCGAGGTGACGGCGGTGCTCGACTACCTCTTCCGCGCCCAGCTGCGCGACGGTATCCGCAGCGACCTCGTCGTCGAGGCCGAGCGCGACGCCGGCCGGCTCGCCGGCACGCGCGAGCTGGCGGTCGCGTTCGCCGACCTCGTCGGCTACACCAAGCTCGGCGAGCGGGTGCCGACCGAACAGCTAGGCCAGGTCGCGACGCGGCTCGCGGACCTTGCCACGGCGTCGATCGTCCGCCCGACGCAGCTGGTCAAGACGATCGGCGACGCGGTGATGCTGGTGTCGTGGGAGGTCGACCCGATGCTCGACACCCTGCAGGCGCTCGTCGCGGCAGCGCACGCCGAGGGCGAGGAGTTCCCGGAGCTGCGCGTCGGCATCGCGTTCGGCCCCGCGACTCCGCGCGGCGGCGACTGGTTCGGCTCGACGGTCAACCTCGCCAGCCGCGTCACCGGCGCCGGCAAGCCGAACCGGATCTACGCGACCGACCCCGTCGTCGAGCAGGCGGCGGGCCGGTTCGTCTGGAAGCGGTCGCGACGGCGCAACCTCAAGGGCATCGACGGCCGGACGCGGCTCTACGCGCTGCTGCCGCCGGACGCGACCGCGGACGGCGAAGCGCCCGGGTCGTCGTCGGCGGCGAGCGCGTAGCTCTCGGCGCTAGACGCGCGAGCGGCGCTTGCGCGGCGGGCGCGACGAGGCGACGCTGCCGCGGCTGGTGCCGCTGTCGTTCTTGCGCGCCGACGGACGGTTGCCGCTCGAGCCGTCGCGCGACTCGCTGGCACGACCACGCGCGTCGTTGGAGCGGCCGCCGCCCTGGCCCTGGCCCTGGCTGTCGCCGGCGCGGCCACGGTTCTTGCCGCCGCCGGAGCGGCCGCGCTTCTGGCCGCCCTGACCCTGGCCGCGATGGCCGCCCTGGCGCTGGCCCTGGCCGCCACGCTGGCCGCCTCCGCCACCGCCGCGGTGACCGCCGCCGCGCGGCGGACCGGTCACGTGCGCGGGCGCCTCGTGGTCGAACTCGCTGAGCAGGTCGAGGTCATGGGCGATGCGGCGCATGTCGTGTGCCTGGTCGGCGAGCACGAAGCTGACGCCGGCGCCGGTGGCGCCCGCGCGGCCGGTGCGGCCGACGCGGTGGACGTAGGTGTCGCGGTCCTCGGGGGCGTCGTACTTGATCACGTGGGTGACGTCGGGGACGTCGATCCCGCGTGCCGCGACGTCGGTCGCGACGAGCACGTCGACCTTGCCCGACTCGAAGTTGGCCAGCGCGCGCTGGCGCTGGTTCTGCGACTTGTCGCCGTGCATCGCGGCGGCGTTGATGCGTGCTCTTGTCGAGCTTCTTGACGAGCCGGTCGGCACCGCGCTTGGTGCGGACGAAGACGAGCGTGCGCCCGCGCTCGGTCTCGTCGAGCTCTGGACGAGCGCTGTCGACCTTGTCGGCGTGGGCGAGGTGGACGAAGCGGTGCTCGATGTCCGCCTTGCGCTCGACCTTCGGCGTGTGGACGTGGCGCTTGGCGTCGCGGGTGTAGGACTGGGCGACCTGGCCGGCGCGCGCCGTCGAGCGTCGCCGAGAAGAACAGCGTCTGGCGGTCGTCCGGGGTCTGACCGACGATCCGGTCGACTGCCGGCTTGAAGCCCATGTCGAGCATCCGGTCGGCCTCGTCGAGCACCAGTGACCTTGATGTGCTTCGAGCGACAGCGCGCCGCGCTGGAGGAGGTCCTCGAGGCGGCCGGGCGTCGCGACGACGATGTGCGCCTTGGAGGCCTTGCGGGCCTGGGCCTGGATGCCGACGCCGCCGTAGACGGCCGCGACGGAGAGCGCGCGGGCATGCGCGATCTCGTACAGCTCGTCGACGATCTGGACGGCGAGCTCGCGCGTCGGGGCCAGCACGAGGCCGGCGGGCCGGCGCGAGTCGGCGGCGATGCGCTCGATCAGCGGGACGCCGAAGGCGAGCGTCTTGCCCGAACCGGTCGGCGACTGGGCGAGCACGTCGCGACCGGCGAGGACGTCCTCGATGACGAGGCGCTGGACCGCGAACGGCTCGGTGATGCCGCGCTCCGCGAGCGCGGACAGCACGGGACTGGATACGCCGAGATCGGCGAAGGACTGCTCAGACATTGGACTGCGACTCCTTGAATGCGACGGGGAGATCCACTACCCCGGACGCGTTGAGACGCAGCAAGGACGGGCTCTCTCGGGCGCCAGGTTGGCGGCCGACCCGCGAAACGCTAGCAGGCGGCTAGCGATTGAGCTGGCGGCGGTTGCCGCCGCCCAACTGCAGCCCCTCGGCCGCGGCGACGAACAGCACGGCCGCGCCGATCGCGCAGACGAAGCCGATGAAGTTCAGCTCCCAGATGCCCCCGGTGCCGAGCCACGAGGCGATCAGACCGCCCGCGATCGACCCCAGCAGGCCCGCGAGGATCGTGATCCAGATCCCGATTCGCTGCCGGCCGGGGAGCATGAGGCGGGCGAGGATGCCGATGAAGATCCCGGCGACGATGAATCCGATCATGGCCCCACCCTACCCCGCACCGGCCTAACCAACCCCGGCGTGCCCGCTAGAGCAGGTCCTCGGCGGTGCGCGGCAGGCGCGGCGGCTCGTCGTCGTCCTCGGCGGGCAGGTCGAGCTCGACCTCGGCGGCACGCAGCCGGCGCGCCGACAGCTCGATCGGCGCCGGAGACTCCAGCTCGGCGCCGTCGGGAGCGACGCCGTGCTCGTCGAACTTGCGCGCCGAGACCAGCACCCGGCTCTCGAGCGTGCCGACGGTGTCGTTGTATGCCTTGACCGACGAGTCGAGCCGCCGGCCGAGCGTCACGAAGCGGTCGCTCAGCACCGACAGGCGCTGGTACAGCTCGCGCCCCAGCGCCGAGACCTCGCGCGCCGACTCGGCCATCTTCTCCTGGCGCCAGCCGTAGGCGACGGCCTTCAGCAGCGCGATCAGCGTCGTCGGGGTCGCGATCAGGACCGACTCCTCGACCGACTGCTCGATCAGGTTCGGCATCCGCTCCAGCGCCGCCGAGTAGAAGACCTCGCCCGGCAGGAACATCACGACGAACTCCGGCGAGCTGTCGAACTGCGCCGAGTAGGACTTCGCCGACAGCTTCTGGATGTGCTCGCGAACGTGGCGGGCGTAGGTGTCGAGATGCAGCTCGCGCGTCGCCTCGTCCTTGGCCTCGATCGCGTCGAGGTAGGCGGCCAGCGGCGCCTTGGCGTCGACGACGACGTCCTTGCCGCCGGGCAGCTTGACGACGACGTCGGGGCGCAGCACGCCGTCCGGGCCGGCGACGCTCTGCTGCTCGTAGAAGTCGCAGTGGGCGAGCATCCCGGCCATCTCGCAGACCCGCTTGAGCTGGACCTCGCCCCAGCGCCCGCGGACGTGCGGCGCGCGCAGCGCGGTGACGAGGTTCGCCGTCTCGGCGTGCAGCCGCTGCTGGGTCTCGGTGACCTCGACGAGCTGCCGGTTGAGGCCGCCGTAGGCCTGGGCGCGCTCCTTCTCCATGTCGCGCAGCACCTTGTTGACCGCCTCGAGCTTCTCCTCGACCGGCTTGACGAGCTGCTCGACGCCGCGCTTCTGGGCGTCCAGCTCGGTCTTGCCGGCCGCCTGCTGGGCCTTCATCCGCTCCTCGGCGAGCTGGAGGAAGCGGGTGTTGTTCTGCTCCAGGGCAGCCGTCGAGAGCGCGGTGAACTGGTTCGACAGCTCGTTGCGCGCGGCGGTGACGGCATCGACCTTCTCGGTCGCCACCACCCGCTCGTGCTCGATCCGCTCGTCGGCCACGCGCCGCTCGTGCTCCACGCGCCCGCGCATCACCACGTAGACCACCGCCGCACCGACGGCCAGTCCGATCAACAACCACAACTGCCCCATCAGCTTCCCTTCGTCTCCATTGGGAAGCCAGCGTTGCGCGCAGCCAGGACGGAACGGGCGCGGAATTGCGCACGTTGCGGGAACGCTCCCGGACGACGCCGCGTTTCGGCGCGCTTGGCGGCGGGCACCCGATGAGACGTGGCGACCATCGAGCGAGTGAGGCTCGGGCGCAGCGGGCTCGAGGTGTTCCCGATCGCGTTCGGGACCTGGCAGCTCGGCGGCGAGTGGGGCGAGTTCGACGAGCAGCGAGCCGTCGCGGCGATCCGGCATGCGCGCAGCCTCGGGATCGACCTCTTCGACACCGCCCAGGCCTACGGGTTCGGAACCTCGGAGCGGCTGCTCGCCGAGGCGCTCGGGGAGGAGCTGCGCGACGCGCGCGACGAGATCGCGATCGCGACCAAGGGCGGGCTGAGGCCGGTCGCCGGCGGCGTCGAGCGCGACTCCAGCCCGGACTGGCTGCGCCACGGCCTCGACGAGAGCCTCGAAGCGCTCGGCGTCGACCACGTCGACCTCTACCAGCTGCACTGGCCCGACCCCGACACCCCGCTGGCGCTGACCGGGGCGATGCTCGCCCAGCTCCGCGAGGACGGCAAGATCCGCCACGTCGGCGTGTCGAACTTCTCCGCTGAGCAGCTCGAGGAGCTGTCGAAGACGGTCGAGGTCGAGACGCTGCAGCCGCCCTACCACCTGTTCAACCGGGAGATCGAGGACTCGGTGCTGCCGTGGTGCCTGTTCAACGACGTCGGCGTGCTGGTCTACGGCCCGCTCGCCCACGGCCTGCTGACCGGGACGGTCGAGCGCGGACTGCGGTTCGCCGACGACGACTGGCGCTCGAACAGCTCGCTGTTCGCCGAGCCGAACCTGACCGCCAACCTCGACGTCGTCGACCAGCTGGCCGAGGTCGCCGGCCAGGTCGGCTGCTCCCTCCCCCAGCTCGCGATCGCCTGGACGCTCGCCCACCCCGCGGTCCAGGTGGCGATCGTCGGCTCGCGCAGCCCCGAGCACATCGAGGAGGCGGTCGGCGCCGTCGACGTCGAGCTGGACGACGCCGCCCTCCAGCGGATCGCGACGATCATGCAGGGCGCCGTCGGCGGCGAGGGCCCCTCGCCGGAGCTGAACCGCGACTGAGAGTCGCTGTCAGAAGCGCAGCAGCGCCGCGGCGCCGCCGTGGGCGTCGATGCGGGGCTCGTCGGTCAGGCGCAGGATGTCGGCGTCCTGGGCGAGCGCGCGATCGACGGTCGGCTCGAGCAGGTCGGGCCGCGGGCGCAGCTCGCCGCCGTCGGCGGGGCAGGCGCCGTTCGCCGCCATCGTCAGCCAGCCGCAGTCGGGGCACTGGGCGCCGGCGACCGACAGCCGCGCGTCGAGCATCAGCGTCGCGACACGCTGCTCGTTGAGGCAGTCGACGATCTCGGCGATGCCCGTCGCGGCGTGGCCGTTGGGGGCGAGGCCCTCGTCGACGCGGTCGAGCAGCTCGCGCCGCCGGCTCAGCTCGTGCTCGGCCATCAGCGGCGCCGCCGCCTTGGTCGCCTCGGCGACGCTGACGTGCTCGACGTCGACCGACAGCCGCCCGCGAAGCCGCGCGCGGGTCTCGTTGTCGAGCAGCTCGCCCAGCTCGCTGTAGCTCTGCTCGGTGCCGCCGACCAGCAGCTGGTCGAAGTCGCCGTCGCGGCGCAGCTCCCCGAGCCGGCGCGCGACCCGCTTGAGGTGCTGGCGCGCCTGCTCGTCGATGTGGCGCTCGTAGCGCGACTGCGACAGGCCGCCCTGGTCGTGGCGGCCCGGCACGTCGTCCTCGATCCGCTCCTCCTCGGCCAGCCGGCCCGAGCTGCCGCGCAGGATGCGCGCGTCGCGGCGCGTGACCAGCGCCACGCACCAGGAGCCGTTCGGGTGGCCGACGAGCGGTCCGACGTGCGGCGTCGCGCCGACGCGGACCAGGTTCGGCACCGGGTGCGGCAGGTGCAGCGGCTCGAACAGGCCGTCGCCGGAGGCGGCGAAGATCGCCAGGCCGTGGGTCGCGTCGAAGTCGGCGCCGGAGGCGTAGTCGCGAATTCGCGCGATGTCGTCGCGTAGCCGCAGGCGGGTCGCGTGGGAGAAGTCGCGCGCCTCGTCCTCGACGGCGCGCGAGGCCTCGTCGGCGGCCGAGGTCAGCGCGCTGGCGCGGGCCGGACCGGTCGCGAACTCACTCGGGTCGAGGTCCACGTAGACGCTGAGGACGCATCCCTCCAGCGCCTTTCGCTGAGCCAGGCGGCGTAGCTGCTCGCGGCCGGGCTGGACGACTGTCGCCACAACTCCACCCTTCCCACGGCACCGAGGATCAAACGCCGAAAGGCAGGTGGCCCATGGCCGCACTGGTACATTTCCCGGCCCATGTCTAGGAGGGAAGACATACGTAACGTCGCGATAGTCGCGCACGTCGACCACGGCAAGACGACGCTGGTCGACGCGATGCTGTGGCAGTCCGGCGCATTTCGCGAGAACCAGGACGTCGACGTCCGGGTCATGGACTCGATGGATCTCGAGCGCGAGAAGGGCATCACGATCCTCGCCAAGAACACCGCGGTCCGTTACGGCGACGTCAAGCTGAACATCATCGACACCCCCGGCCACGCCGATTTCGGCGGCGAGGTCGAGCGCGGGCTGACGATGGTCGACGGGGTCGTGCTGCTCGTCGACTCGTCCGAGGGCCCGCTGCCGCAGACCCGCTTCGTGCTGCGCAAGGCGCTCGCCGCGCGGCTGCCGGTGATCCTCGTCGTCAACAAGGTCGACCGCCCCGACGCCCGCATCGCCGAGGTCGTCGACGAGGTCTACGAGCTGTTCCTCGAGCTCGACGCCGACGAGGAGCAGATCGAGTTCCCGATCGTCTACACCAACGCGAAGGACGGCTGGGCGTCGCTCGAGGAGGGCGTCGAGGGAACTGACCAGCTCAAGCCGCTGATGGACCTGATCGTCAGCTACATCCCGGCGCCCGAGTACGAGGACGACCATCCGCTGCAGGCGCACGTCACCAACCTCGACGCGTCGCCCTACGTCGGCCGGCTCGCGCTCTGCCGCGTCCGCCACGGGACGATCCGCCAGGGCGAGGAAGTCGCCTGGTGCCGCTCCGACGGCAGCGTCGAAAAGGCGACGATCACCAACCTCTACGTCACCGAGGCGCTCGACCGCGTCGACGCCGCCGAGGCCGGGCCGGGCGAGATCATCGCCGTCGCGGGCATGCCGGAGATCACGATCGGCGAGACGCTCGCCGACCGCGAGGACCCGCGTCCGCTGCCGCTGATCGAGATCGACGAGCCGTCGCTGTCGGTGACGATCGGCGTGAACACCTCGCCGCTCGCCGGCCAGTCGGGCGACAAGGTGACCGCGCGCCAGATCGAAGCGCGGCTCTACCGCGAGCTGGTCGGCAACGTCTCGATCAAGGTCAACCCGACCGACCGCCCCGACGCCTGGGAGGTCCAGGGCCGCGGCGAGCTGCAGCTCGGCATCCTCGTCGAGCAGATGCGCCGCGAGGGCTTCGAGCTGACCGTCGGCCAGCCGCACGTCGTCACGCGCCAGGTCCGCGGCCGCACCCACGAGCCCGTCGAGCGGCTGACGATCGACACCCCCGAGGACCACGTCGGCTCGATCACCCAGCTGCTCGCCAACCGCAAGGGGCGGCTCGAGAACATGGCCAACCACGGCACCGGCTGGGTGCGGATCGACTATCTCGTCCCGGCGCGCGGCCTGATCGGCTTCCGGACCGAATTCCTGACGCTGACGCGCGGCAGCGGCGTGATGAGCCACGTACTCGACGGCTGGGAGCCCTGGGCCGGCGAGATGCGCACGCGCTCGACCGGGTCGCTGGTCGCCGACCGCGCCGGCCCGACCGCCACCTTCGCGCTCGCCAACCTCGAGGAGCGTGGCACGCTGTTCGTCGGCCCGGGCGAGGAGGTCTACGAGGGGATGATCGTCGGCGAGAACTCGCGCGCCGAGGACCTCAACGTCAACGCCGTCAAGGAGAAGCACCTCACCAACATCCGCTCGTCGACCTCGGACGTCCTCGTCCGCCTGTCGCCGAAGCGCGACCTCTCGCTCGACGAGGCGCTCGAGCACGTCCGCGCCGACGAGTGCGTCGAGGTCACCCCCGCCGTCGTCCGCATGCGCAAGGCCGAACTCAGCGCCACCGACCGCGTCCGCACGGCGCGCCGCGCCGCTAAGGCCGGCTAGCTACCCCGCGGTCAGCGCCAAGCGCCCGGCCTCGAGCCGGCGCTGCTCCAATCCCTCCTGCTGGCGCTCGGCGCGGGCGATCAAGGCGTCGAAGTCGAAGCCCGCGAGACGCGGGTCGGCCAGCTCGCGCAGCAGCCGCCAGAGCGCGAGCTTGCCCGTGACGCCGAGCGCGAGACCCTCCAGCTCGACGAGCCGGCTGAGCGGCGAGTAGCTCAGCAGGCGGCCGTTGAGCTTCAGCCGGCCGGCCTTCTCCCCCGCCCAGGCGGCGGCGACCTTGACCTTGTCGCGGCCGGCGCCGACGGCCTGCATCACCTCCCCGAGCGTCTCGCGGTCCTCCTCGATCTCGGCCGCCACCTCGGCGAGATAGTCGCCGAGCGGAGTGCCCTCGTTCGAGCCGCGCGCGCGACGGGCGAGCTCGAGGCCGGCGGTCGAGCCGGCGAGGTGGTCGTTGAGGTAGGTGGCGAGCAGCGATCCCATTGCGCTCGCCTACCCCCGATCGGCGGGGTTCACTCGCGCGCCGGTTGTGCGGTCGCACAGGCCGGGGCTAGGCTCGAACCGATGTTGACGACGACTGGCCCGTTGCGAAGAGGGATCGAGCAGGCGCTTCCGGAGCGACCCTTCACGGTCGATCTCTGGGACGGGTCGACGATCCAGAGCACCAGCGACAACGGCGGCGGGCCGCGCTTCACGGTCAACTCGCCGCGCGCGCTCGCGCACCTGCTGCGCGCGCCGGGACAGCTCGGCCTCGGCCGCGCCTACGTGAGCGGCGACATCGACGTCGACGACCTGATGGCGGTGATGCGCGTCGTCGACACCTGGGAGCCGCCGACCATCGATGCCGCGACTCGCGCGAAGTTGGCGGTCGCCGCCGCCCGCGCGATGGGGATCGTCAAGCCGCCGCGGGTGCCGAAGTCGGAGCTGCGTCCGCACGGCAAGCTGCACAGCCGCGAGCGCGACGAGCGCGCGGTGCGCCACCACTACGACGTCGGCAACGAGTTCTTCGCGCTGTTCCTCGACGACTCGATGACCTACAGCTGCGCGATCTTCTCGCGCGGGGCGACGACGCTCGAGGAGGCCCAGGACGCCAAGCGCGAGCTGGTCTGCACGAAGCTGGAGCTGAAGGAGGGCGACACGCTGCTCGACGTCGGCTGCGGCTGGGGCGCGTTCGCGATCCACGCCGCGCAGCGCCACGGCGCGCGCGTCGTCGGGATCACGCTGTCGCCCGAGCAGGCCGACCGAGGCGCGCAGGCGGGTGGCCGACGCCGGGCTGTCGGACCGCGTCGAGATCCGCGTCATGGACTACCGCGACATCGGCGGCGAGCAGTTCGACGCGATCGCCAGCATCGGCATGGTCGAGCACGTCGGCGAGAACCGGATCGACCTCTACGCGCGCCAGCTCGCCGGGCTGCTGAAGCCGGACGGGCGGCTGCTCAACCACGGGATCGCGCGGCTGCGCCACACCGACCCCGACCCGGGCTCGTTCAACCACCGCTACGTCTTCCCCGACGGCGAGACGCTCCAGCTCTCGCGCGTCCAGCTCGCGCTCGAGCGCGCCGGCTTCGAGACCTACCACGTCGAGGGGTTCCGCGAGGACTACGCCGAGACGCTGCGCCACTGGTACGAGAACCTCGATCGCGACCTCGCGACCGCCGAGCGGCTCGCCGGCCCCGAGCGCCTGCGCGTCTGGCGCCTCTACCTCCGCGCCGCCCGCAACGCCTTCCTCAACGGCACGATCTCGGTCTACCAGGTCCGCGCGCGCCTGCGCGGCTGAATCTTCGCCCCGAACGAAGGATTGATGGGGTGATCACCCCATCAATCCTTCGCGCGGGCTTCCGGAAGGCGGATCAGGCGCCGATGGCGTGGGCGCCGCCGTCCACATGCAGGATCTCGCCGGTGATGCCGCGCGCGGCCTCGGAGAGCAGGAAGCAGACGGCGGCGGCGACGGGGGCGGGGTCGTCGACGTCCCAGGCGAGCGGGGCGCGCTCGGTCCAGAGGCCGGCGAGGTCGTCGAAGCCGGGAATGCCGCCGGCGGCGGCGGTGCGGATCGGGCCGGCGGCGACGAGATTCACCCGCACGCCCTGAGGGCCCAGATCACGCGCGAGATAGCGCGACACCGACTCCAGCGCCGCCTTCGCCACGCCCATCCAGTCGTACGACGGCCAGGCGACGGTGGCGTCGAAGTCGAGCCCGACGATGCTCGCGCCACGTCCGGGCGGCGCTCCGCCGACGCCGGCCGCTCCGCCGCCCTCGCTGCCCCCCAACAGCGGTCGCAGCGCGCCGGCGAGCGCGCTGAGCGAGTACGCGCTGGTACGAAAGGCGGCTTCGGCGCTCTCGGGCGGCGTATCCACAAAGTCCCCGCCGAGCGCGTCACCCGGCGCGTAGGCGATCGCGTGCAGCACTCCGTCGACCCTCCCCCAGCGCTGCTCCAGCTCAACGGCCAGCGCCGCGAGGTCGTCCGCGCTGTTGACGTCCAGCTCCAGCACGACGGGCACCGGGTCGAGCCGGCGCGCCGCGCGCTCGGTCAGCCGCCGCGCGCGGCCGAAGCTTGTCAGCAGCACCTCGGCGCCCTGACGCTGGGCCTCCTCGGCGACCGCGAAGGCGATGCTGCGGTGGGTGATCACGCCGGTGATCAGGATGCGCCGGCCGGCGAGCGTCATAGCGGGATCGGCACGAAGCCGTCGTCGAGCGCGGCCGGCGGCGGGGGCGCCTCGCCACGCGGATCGGAGCCGTCGGTGCCCTGGCCGGCCGGCGCGTCGCGCCAGACCAGCTCGACCTTCGACCTCGCGACCATCCGCCCGTCCTGGTTGACAACCCGCCACGAGCAGGCGACGAGGCTGTGGCCGTCGCCGAGCGGCGCGACCGAGACGACCTCCGACTCGACGTGGATCGTGTCGCCGAGCGCGACTGGCCGCTTGAAGACGGCGTTCGCGATCCGTCGCAGCGCGACCACCCGCTCGGGGTCGAACTCGACCAGGCCGACGCAGTAGGAGAGCAGGAGCATGCCGTGGGCGATCCGCTCGCCGAAGTCGCTCGACGCCGCCCAGACGCTGTCGGTGTGCTGGGGGTGCATGTCGCCGGTCAGCGCGGCGAACTGCATCACGTCGGCCTCGGTGATCGTTCGGCCGCGGCTGATCGCGCGCGCGCCGGTCCGCGTCGGGTCGAGGGCGCTCATGCGACCTCCCGCCGTGGCTCGGGCGCACCGGCCGCCGCATGCAGCCCGTCGACGAATGCCGCCGCCACGTGGTGGTGTCCGGCGATCGACGGGTGGAAGCGGTCGGCGGCGAAGTTCTCCGACTCGTCGATGCCGCGATGGTCGGCGAACTCGAGGCAGATCAGGCGGCGGCGGGCGGCGACCGTGCGGATCGCCGCGTTGATCGCCGCGATCCCGGCGTCGATCCGCGCCCCGGTCCGCTCGCGCACCGGCAGCATCGTCGCGACGCGCGGGTAGGTCGCGGTGACGATCGTCGCGTCCGGCAGGCGCGTGCGCAGCGATTCGGCGATGCCGTCGAAGACGGCGGTGAAGACGTCGGGGTCGGGTCGCACGGACAGCAGCACGTCGTTGGCGCCGCAGATCACCGATACGAGGTCGGGGCGCATGTCGATCGCCTGCTGGAGCTGCCAGATCGCGACGTCGGTGCTGGTCGCCCCGGCGGTGGCGAAGTTGCGCAGCACGAGCTTGCGGTCGCCGCCCAGCTCGCGCGCGACCAGCTCCGGCCACGGCGCGGCGGAGTCGCCGTCGGCGCCGGCGCTGAGGCTGTCGCCGAGCGCCGCGAAGCGGTGGAAGCGCGGCCCGCTCACAGCGGCACGTTCCCGCGGTCGACGCCGCGCCGTTGCGTCGCGCCGATCGTCTTCAGCGCCCAGCGCAGGCGGGCGCGCGTCTGGGCGGGCGCGATGACCTCGTCGACGAAGCCGCTCTCCGCGGCGATGGCGGCGCGTCAGGTGCTCGCTCGGCGTAGGCGGCGGCGAGGCGGGCGCGCTCGGCGACCGGGTCGTCGGCGGCGGCGATCTCGCGGCGGTGCGACGATCCCGACCGCCTGCTCGGCGCCCATCACGCCGATCTGCGCGCCCGGCCAGGCGAGCACGAGGTCGGCGCCGAGGTCGTGCGAGTTCATCGCGATGTAGCGCGCCGCCGAAGGCCTTGCGCAGCACGACGGTCACGCGCGGCACCGTCGCCTCGGCGAACGCGTGCACGAGCTTGGCGCCGTGGCGGATCACGCCGCGCGCTCCTGCCTGCGTGCCGGGCAGGAAGCCGGGCGTGTCGACGAGCACGACCAGCGGCAGGCCGAACAGGTTGCAGGTGCGCACGAAGCGCGCGGCCTTCTGCGACGCGTCGGCGTCGAGCACGCCGCCGAGGTAGCGCGGCTGGTTGGCGACGATGCCGACCGAGCGGCCGTCGAGGCGGGCGAACGCGGTGACGATGTTGCGCGCCCAGCGCGGCGCGATCTCGAGCAGGCGCGCCGCCGTCGACGAGCGCGCGCGATCACGTCGCGGACGTCGTAGACCTTGCGGCCGTCGGCGGGCACGACGCTCGCCGGGGTCGACCGTCGCGGCGCGCGCGGCGGCCGGCCGGCGGCGGCGGAGCCGCTCGGCGCGCGCGCGGCAGGTAGTCGAGCAGGTCGCGCGCGAGCAGCGCCGCGTCGGCGTCGTCGTCGGCGACGAGGTGGCAGACGCCGTTGCGCTCGTGGACGCGCGGGCCGCCGAGCTCGCTCGGCGTCGACGTCCTCGCCCATGACCTCGCGCACGACGCCGGGGCCGGTCAGGAACATGCTCGCGCCTCGGGCGTCATCACGACGAAGTCGGTCAGCGCCGGCGCGTAGGAGCCGCCGCCGGCGCCGACGCGCCGCAGATCACCGAGATCTGCGGCACGCGGCCGGAGAGCTCGACGTGCTCGCGGAAGATCTGCGCCGTAGCCGGCGAGCGCCGCGAGGCCCTCCTGCATCCGCGCGCCGGCCGACTCGACGAAGCCGACGACCGGCGCGCGGCGGCGGCCGGCGAGCCGCAGCAGCGCGCACGATCGTCGTCGGCGTGCGCCTCGCCGAGCGAGCCGCCGGCGAAGCCGGCGTCCTGGGCGAAGCAGAAGACCGGCGCGGCCGTCGACCGGCCGGCGCCGGCGAGCACGCCGTCGCCGGCGCGGGCGGCGGCCGCCGCGCGAGGCGACCTCGGTGCGGAGCGGCTCGAGCGAGCCGGGGTCGCACAGCGCCTCGAGCCGGCCGCGCGCGTCGAGGCGCGCGGCGGGTCGACCGCGGGCGCTCGCCGCGCGGCGTCGGCCGCTCGGCGCGCCGTCGTCAGCGCGCCGCGTCGCGGCCGCCTCCAGGCAGAGCACGGCGTTGTGGCCGCCGAAGCCGAACGAGTTCGAGAGCGCGACCGGCGCGCGTGCCGTTGGCGCGCCAGCGGCCGCGGCCGCGTCCGGCACGTAGTCGAGGTCGAGCCCTCCTCGGGCTCCTCGAGCCGAGCGTCGGCGGGGCGACCCGCTCGCGCAGCGCGAGGATCGTCGCGACCGCCTCGACGGCGCCGGCGGCGCCGAGCAGGTGGCCGATCGCCGACTTCGTCGAGGAGACCGGGATCGCGTGCGCGCGCTCGCCGAGCGCGGCCTTGAGCGCGCGCGTCTCGGCGCGGTCGTTGAGCGGCGTCGAGGTGCCGTGGGCGTTGACGTAGTCGACGTCGCTCCGGCGTCGCGGCCGGCGTCGCGCGAGCGCCGCCGCGATCGCGCGCGCGGCGCCCTCGCCGGCGGCTCGGGGGCGGTCAGGTGGTGGGCGTCGGAGGTCGCGCCGTAGCCGCGCAGCATCGCCGAGGACTCGCGCGCCGCGCGCCGCGCGGCCTCGTCCGTCCTCGAGCACGAGCACGCCGGCGCCCTCGCCCATCACGAAGCCGTCGCGGCGGGCGTCGAACGGGCGCGAGATGCCGGTCGGCGAGAGCGCGTCGAGCGCCGCGAACGCGGCGCTGGCGAGCGGCGTCAGCGCCGCCTCGGCGCCGCCGGTGACGACGGCGTCGGCGTCGCCGGACTGGATCATCCGCAGCGCCGCTGCCGATCGCGTGGGCGCCGGCGGCGCAGGCCGAGACCGTCCCGTAGCACGGGCCCGCGCAGGCCGTGGCGCATCGCGACGGCGCCGGCGGCGGCGTTGCCCATCATCAGCGGGACGCCGAGCGGCGAGACCGGCCCGGCCCGCGCTCGCGCGAGCACGTCGTGCTGGTCCTCGAGCGTGCCGATGCCGCCGATGCCGGTGCCGATGACGCAGCCGATCCGCTCGGCGTCGTAGCGGCGCGCCGTCGTCCCAGCCGGCGTCGGCCGAGCGCCTCGTCGGCGGCGACGAGCGCGAGCTGCGTGAAGCGGTCCGCGCGGCGCGCCTCCTTGGCGGTCGAGGAGCTCGGTCGGCGTCGAAGTCGCGGCAGCGCGCCGCGCCGTCGGCGATCCCGCACTCGCCGGCGGACCAGCGCTCGTGCAGCGCGTCGGCGCCGACGCCGAGCGGCGTGACGGCGCCGACGCCGGTGATGGCGACGCGTCGGCTCACGCGGCGCGCTCCGCGATCAGGTCGACCGCGTCGCCGACGGTCTTGATCGTCTTCAGGTCCTCGCGTCGTGAGCTCGACGCCGTACTCGTCCTCGACGATCTGCGCGAGCTCGACGAGGTCGAGCGAGTCGATGTCGAGCGCCTCGAAGCGTGGCGTCGCGCGTGATCGCGTCGGCGTCGGCGCCGAACTCGACGAGCGCGTCGGTCGACGAGCTTCGCGACTGTCGTCGGTGGTTGCTGTCGGCATCTGTGTGTGTCTCCTGTTTGCTGGTTCGGGGTCAGGCGGTCAGGCCGCCGTCGACGGTCAGGGTCGATCCGGTGACGTAGCCGGCGCCGGGCGGAGGCGAGGAAGCGGACGCAGGCGGCGACCTCCTCGGGCGTGCCCGGCGCGCCGCGCGGGACGAGCGCCCGCAGCTGTTCGCTCGAGCTCCCGCGGTCATGTCGGTCTCGATCAGCCCGGGGGCGACGGCGTTGACGGTCACGCCGCGCGGGCGACCTCGGCGGCGACGGTCTTGGTCATGGCGATCAGGCCGGCCTTCGACGCGGCGTAGTTGGCCTGGCCGGGGTTGGCGCGCGGGCCGACGACCGAGGCGACGTTGACGATCCGGCCGAAGCGGGCGCGGAGCATCGGCCGCAGCGCGCGGCGGGTCAGCCGGAAGGCGGCGGTCAGGTTGGTGTCGAGCACCGACTGCCAGTCCTCGTCGCTGAGCTGCGGCGCGAGGCCGTCGGCGCGCACGCCGGCGTTGTTGACGAGCGCGAGGACCGGCGCCGAGCGCGTCCTCGGCGCCGGCGAAGAGCGGCTCGGCGGCGGTCGGGTCGGCGACGTCGGCGGCGAGCGCGACGCGCGGCCGCCGGCCGCGTCGATCTGGTCGGCGACCGCGGCCGCGTGGCCCGCGCCGCTGCGGTAGTCGACCGCGACGGGCCAGCCGTCGGCGGCGAGCGCGCGCGCGATCGCCGCGCCGATGCCGCGCGAGCCGCCGGTGACCAGCGCGCAGCCGCGCTCCTGCGGTGTCGGGGCGACCGCGTCACGGTCGCCGGTCGGGACCGCGACGCTCATGCGCTCCCCCACTCGACGACGGTCGCGCCCCAGGTGAAGCCCGCGCCGAAGGCGGCGAGCAGCACGCGCGCGCCGGGGAGAGGCGGTCGCCCGCGGCGCGCCTCGCAGAGCGCGAGCGGGACCGTCGCCGCCGACGTGTTGCCGAGCGCCGATGCAGTCGACGACGCGCGCCGGGTCGAGGCCGAGCCGCTCGCCGACCGCGCGCAGGATCCGCCCGTTGGCCTGGTGGTAGACGAACAGGTCGATGTCGTCGAGCTCGAGCCCGGCCGCCGCGGCGGCCTGCGCGCTCGACTCGGTCAGGCGGGTGACCGCGCGGCGGAAGGTCTCGTGGCCGTCCATCTCGATGACCCCGGAGCTGCGCGGGATCGCGACCAGGTCCGCCGGCGTCGCCGTCGCTGCCCAGGACGGCCGGGCCGATCCGGCCGGAGCCGCCGGCGCCCGTCACGACAGCCGCGCCGGCGCCGTCGCCGAACAGCGCGCCGGTGTTGCGGTCGTCGGGGTCGACGACGCGGCTCATCAGGTCGGCGCCGACGACCAGCGCGTTGCGCGCGCGGCCGGACTCGACCTGGCCGGCCGCCGTGGCGAGCGCCGCCACGAAGCCGGTGCAGGCGCGCCGACGTCGAACGCGCCGGCGGCGGGGATGCCGAGTCGGTGGCGACCAGCGGCGCGGCGTTCGGCAGCAGGTCGTCGGCGGTCGTCGTCGCGACGAGGACGAGGTCGATCTCGCCGGCGCCGATCCCGCTCGCGGAGGGCGTCGCGCCCGGCCCGCGCGGCGAGGTCGCGCAGCCGCTCGCCCGGCGCCGCCTGGCGGCGCTCGGCGATCCCGGTGCGCGACTCGATCCAGTCGTCGTCGACGCCGTGGCGGGCGGCGATCTCGGCGTTGGCGACGACGCCGCTCGGCGTCGCCATCGCGATCGCGGCGATGCCGGCGGTCGGCGGGTCGGGAGCTCGGCGGGCGTCGCGGCCATGGTCCGCCCGCGACCGTCGCGACCGGTGCGACGCCAGGGCCAGCGAGACGTCGCTATGCATGGACGCCCGCCTCCGGCGACTTCGCCGCGTCGACCACGTCCCAGTCCGGCACGTCGACGGTCAGCGCGGTCGCGCCGGGCAGGTTGCGAGTCACGAGCTTCGTGAGCACCTTGCCCGGGCCGGCCTCGACGAAGCGCGTGACGCCCCGCCAGTCGAGCGCGCGCAGGACCTCGCGCCAGCGCACCGGACGGGTCAGCCCGGCTACAAGCTCGGCGCGGGGATCGACGAACGGCATCGCGGTCAGGCACGAGACGACCGGTACCTCGGGGCGCGCGAAGTCGACGCGGCGCGAGCGCGTCGCGCAACTCGTCGGCCGCGGCGGCCATCGCCGGCGAGTGGAAGGCGCCGCTGACCGGCGAGCCGCATCGCCCGGATGCCCAGCTCGCGCAGCGCGCGGGCCGCGGCGTCGAGCGCGGCGTCGGGGCCCGACGAGCACCGTCTGGTCGGGCGCGTTGTCGTTGGCGACGGTGCGCCCCGGCGAGCTTCGCGACGGCGGCGACCTCGTCGCCGCCCGCCGCGGACCGCGAGCATCCCGCCGGGCTCGCCGGCGCTGGCGGCGGCGTCCATCGCCGCGGCCGCGCACGGCGACGAGCCGCGAGCGCGTCGCGCTCGGCCAGCGCGCCGGCGGCGGCCAGCGCCGCGTACTCGCCGAGCGAGTGCCCGGCGCAGCGCCGTGGCGTCCTCGCGCCGGCGCGCTCCCAGCCGGCGAGGCTGGCGCAGAAGATCGCGGGCTGCTGGTAGCGCGTGCCGTCCTCGAGCCGCGCGAACGGATCGTCGCCGCACGCCTCGACGGCGAGCGCGAGCAGGTCCGGTCGCAGCGCGCGGCGACCGTGTCGCGCATCTCGGGCGTGTGGCTGCCCTGGCCGGGGAAGAGCACGGCGGTGGGCTGGTGGGCGGCGCGCGCGTCGGGCATCGTGACAAGTTCCACCGCCCACCGCCGGCCACGACGCCGGCGGTTGCGACAACCCCCCGGCCGGGGGAAGGACGGCGACCCTCCGGGGGGTGTCGGCCGCTCAGCTGGTGAGGCCGAGGCGTGCGGCGCGGCGGACCGCTTCGCTGCGGTTGCGCACCCCGAGCTTGCGGTACAGCGCGCTGGCGTGGTCCTTGACCGTGTGCGGAGAGAGGGCGAGCGCGTCGGCGATCTCCTGGTTGGTCGATCCGCGCGCGATCAGCTCGAGCACGTTCTGCTCACGGTTCGACAGCGGCGCGGCGATCGGCTCCTCGGGCGCGCCGAAGACGGTCATCCCGTTGGCGACCATCCGTACGGCCATCACGACGTCGGCGGCGGGCCAGTCCTTCGGGACGAAGCCGGTCGCCCCGGTCGCCTGCGCGGCCGGAGCCGAGATCCGGCCGGCGCCCGACATCAGCAGGACGTGGGTCCCGGGGGAGGCGGCGCGCAGCTCCGCGCACAGCTCGGCGCCGGACTCCGAGCCGACGAACAGGTCGACCAGCGCCACCTGGGGCTCGTGCTCGCGTGCCTGCGCGAGCGCCTCCTCGGCGTTGGCGGCCGTCAGGCAGCGGGCGACCCAGGGCTGGCGGTCGAGGAGCACGCGCAGGCCCCAGCGAACGACCTCGTGATCGTCGACCACGAGCACGTCGATCCGTCGCTGACCCGACCCCATACGGACCATTCTATGATATTTATCCCTATCAACATCCGCCCATCTCCTACCAAGCTAGGACAGATGCCAGCCACTGTGAACGAGTTTGACCAGACAACCCCCGATGGGGGGGTTCGCGCGCTCGGCGTCGCCGGCGCCGGATTCATGGGCTCCGGGATCGCCGAGTCGGCCGCCGTCGCCGGGCTCGAGGTGATCGCCTACGAGCCGGAGCGCGCGGCACTCGAGCGTGCCGAGCAGCGGATCGTCCAGTCGACCGACCGCGCCGTCGCGCGCGGCAAGCTCGACGGCGACGCGCGCGACGACATGCTCGACCGGATCCGCTACGTGACCGACATCGACGCGCTCGGCGAGGCGACGGTCGTCGTCGAGGCGATCGTCGAGAACGAAACCGTGAAGTGCGACCTCTTCACGCGGCTCGACGCCACCGTGCCGGAGGGCACTGTCCTCGCGTCGAACACGTCCAGCATCCCGATCGCCCAGCTGGCGGCCGCGACCAAGCGGCCAGACCGCGTCGTCGGCCTGCACTTCTTCTCGCCCGTCCCAGTTATGCCGCTCGTCGAGATCGTCCACGCCCTCGACGCCAGCGAGGACACGCTCGCGACCGCCGAGGGAGTCGTGCGGACCCTGGGCAAGACGCCGATCCACACCAAGGACCGCTCTGGCTTCGTCGTCAACATGCTGCTCGTCCCGTACCTGATGTCGGCCGTGCGGATGTACGAGGACGGATTCGCGACGCGCGAGGACATCGACGAGGGGATGCGGCTCGGCTGCGGCCACCCGATGGGGCCGCTGACGCTCTGCGACTTCATCGGACTGGACGTCCTCTACTCGGTCTGCGACTCGCTCTACGACGAGTTCAAGGAGCCGTCCTACGCGCCGCCGCCACTGCTCAAGCGGATGGTCGTCAGCGGCCGCCACGGTCGCAAGTCCGGCCGCGGCTTCTACGACTACTCCTAGCCGTCCTGCGCGCAGGCGAGAATCGCCGCAATGCAATCGCCACCTGAGGGGGAGTAGATGGACGCATCCGGAATGCGCAAGGGAACGGGCTGGGCCGGTTTCGCCGGGACGATGATCCTGGTCGTCGGCACGTTCAACATCATCTGGGGCCTCGTCGCCCTCACCCAGGACACCTATTTCGCGGCTGACGAGCTGCTGATGTGGAGCCTCAACTCCTGGGGTGCGATCCACATCGTGATCGGCTGCGTCCAGGTGCTGATCGCGGTGCTGATCTTCGCCGGCAGCGGAGCCGGCGCGGTGCTCGGCATCGTGTTCGCCTTCTTCAGCGCGGTCGGCGCGCTGATGTCGATCGGCGCCTACCCGATCTGGTCGATCATCATCATCGCGATCGACGGCCTGGTCATCTACGCGCTGACCGTCTACGGGGACGCGTTCCAGCGAGACTGACCTAGGTCCCGTACCGCCTGCGCTGCATCGCCGCTCCCACCAGTCCGAGTGGGAGCGGCAGCCAGTACTGGAACAGGCGGTAGGCGAAGGTCGCCAGGACGGCGGCGCCGGCCCCGACCCCGGCCAGCGCCAGCGTCGCCGTCAGGCCCGCCTCGACGAAGCCCAGCCCGCCCGGCGTGATCGGGATCTGGGCCAGCACCTGGGCGGCGCAGAACGCGAGCAGCACGAGCGCCGGCCGCGGCGTCGAGCCGACAGCCGCCAGCGCGGCGAGCAGCGTCCCGTAGTCGAACGCCCAGCGGCCGACGGTCGCCAGCAGCGCCCGCTTCCAGCGCGGGCCGAGCGTCGCGAGGATGCGGTCGCGCTCGTGCAGCAGCCGGTCGGGCAGCGCGACGACCGGCGGCGCGCCGCGCCGCAGCCGGTTGCGCACGCGCTGGATCGTCTGCCCGACCCAGGCGAGCGGGCCGTCGGTCGCGAGCAGCAACGCGCTGACCGCGAACAGGGCCGTGAAGACGACGAGGCCCACGACGGTCGCCTCGACGAGGCTGGTGTCGACGCCGCCCCGGATCAGGACCGGGATCGTCAGGACCGGCAGCGCGAGCACGACGCTGATGATGAGCAGGTTCGCCGCCGTCAGGCCGGCGACTGCCCGGGCGCGCTCGATGCCGGCCTGGACGAGCATCTTGTACTGCAGTGCCGCGCCGACCGCGCCACCGCCGGGCGCGACCTTCGCGAGCGCGTTGCCCGCGAGCTGCGAGGCGATCACCGGGTGCCAGCGACGGGTGTGGATCGCCAGCCGCTGGACCTCCCAGAGGCAGACCAGCGACAGGCCCTGGAGCACCGCCATCGCCGCCAGCCAGGCCGGAGCCAGGCGGTCGACGTCGTTCCACGAGCCGAGCACCTCGAACAGGCTCGGCGCCACGAGGTACAGCGAGATCGCCGTGATCGTCAGCCAGACCAGCGTCCGGCGCAGGCTGCGCCCCGCCGGCTGCTCGGCCTCGCCACGCTCGATCTCGTGCTCGACGTCGGCACGCTGCCCGACGGCCCGCTCGATCCGGTCGCCGATCCGTCGCTGAGCGGCCACAGGCCAAGGTTACGGCGCTCGACGGAAGCCGCCGCCCCGCGCGTCCCTATCTTTCGCGGCTGCGATGGCAGGGATCGATCCTCAGAAGGACCCGCGCGGCGCCAAGTGGGAGGCGCGACTGCGCAAGCCGGTGATGACGGCGGCGCTGCTCGCGCTGCCGACCGTGTTCCTCTACTTCTCGAAGCTCGAGGGCTGGGTCGCGATCCTGGCGGTGACGCTCGCCTGGTCGATCTGGCTCGTCTTCGTCGCCGAGGCGACGATCATGCTGACCGTCGTGCGGGATCGCTGGGGCTGGATCCGCGGCCACTGGTTCGGGCTCGCGATCATCGTGGCGACGTTCCCGGCGCTGACATCGATCCTCGAGGGGCTGCTCGCCGCCCGGGCGCTGTCGAGCCTCCAGGCGACGCGCGTGCTGCAGGTGCTCTACCTCGCCAAGGCCGGCAAGCTGATCAAGTCGGCGCTGATCCTGCGCAAGGACGGCGCGGTGATGCGCCACCCGGTGGTCAGCTCGGTGGTGATCCTGGCGGTCGCGATCGTCCTGGTCGGGATCGGCCACCGCGTCGTCAGCGGCGAGAAGCACCCGACGCCGGTCCACAGCGCCTACGACCTGATCGACGGCTGAGCGGCGCGGGCCGCTCGGCGGCAGGTCGGGCTCAGGCCGCTCGGCGGTAGCTCGCGACCGTCACCGACAGCGTCACCGCGAGCGGGTCGGCGAGCGCCGCGACGCGCTCGGCGATCTCGTCGCCGGACAGGTGGCGCGCGCTCGGCCCCATCGCCACCAGCGCCGCGAGATCGTCGTGGCCGAGCGTCAGCTCGCGCTCGACCGCCGTCTCGGAGACCGGCTCGAACAGGCCGCCGAGCTTGCCTGCCAGCCGCTCGCGCTTGCGCTCGGGGACGGTCAGCATCCCGACCGAGGCGACCAGCTCGCCGAGGTGGCCGGGATTCGGCGTCGCCACGACCAGCGTGCCGCCGGGCGCCACCACGCGCGCCAGCTCGGCCGGATCGCGCGGCGCGAAGACGTTGACCGCCACGTCGGCGACCGCGTCGCCGAGCGGCAGCCCGGCCCAGGCGTCGCAGCCGACGGCCGCGATCCGCGGGTGCGCCCGCGCCGCCACCCGCAGCGCGTGCTTGGAGATGTCGAGCGCCACCCCGCGCGAGCCCGGCAGCCGCTCCAGCACCGCCGCCAAGTAGTAGCCGGTTCCCGCGCCGAGGTCGGCGATGGTCGGCCCACCGCCGACCGGCTCCGGCGAGTCCGCGGCGTCAGCCACCGCATCGGCCACCGTGGGCCGGTCCGCGACCGCGCCTGCCGCCGCCGCGCCGGCGACTGCGTCCGCAACCGGCGCGTAGTGCCCCGCACTGAGGAACGTCGTGCGGGCCCGCACCATCGCGGCCGTGTCCGCGCTCCCGGTCCGCGCGTCCCCGGGCAGCAGGTTGAGATACCCCTGCCGCGCTACGTCGAACGAGTGCCCCGCCTCGCAGCGCGCCGCTCCCTCGACGAGCTCCAGCCGCCCACCGCAGTGCGGGCAGCGCAGCAGGTCGATCGCGTCGGCGAGCACCGCGCCACCCTACGCCGACAGCGCCGTCTCCTGTCTGACGGGGGCGCACATGAGCCACCCCGAGTTGTTACACTTTCAACGCATATATGCGTTGCTCTTTCAGGTATCGTGCCTTCCAGATGGAGACGCTCACCTGGACAGACGACCAGCTCGACGAGGTGTCCCGGCGGATCGAGTCCGGCTTCGCCGAGACGAACGCCCGGTTCGACGGGATCGACCTGAAGCTCGAACAGGCCGACCGGCGATTCGATCAGATCGACGCCAAGCTCGAGCAGACCGACCGGCGATTCGATCAGATCGACGCCAAGCTCGAGCAGACCGACCGACGGCTCGACCAGATCGACGCCAAGCTCGAGCAGACGGACCGGCGGCTCGATCAGATCGACCTCAAGCTAGAGCGGGTCGACATCCGGTTCGACGGAATCGATCAGCGCCTCGAGGGCATCGACCAACAGGTCGGAGGCATCGGCCGCATGGAGACCCGAATCGACGGCTTGGAAGCCTCCCTCCGGGGGCTCCACATGCTCCTGGTCTATGCCTCCTGGGGAGTCGTGGCCGCGCTGATCGGCGTGATCACCGCGATCGTGCTCAACGGCGCGGTCTGACTCGCGGGACGGGTTGAGCGACGACCGGCCGGGGTACCCCAGGAGCATCCACCCCAACGGGGTCCCCGACCGAAGGAGAGTCAGATGTACATTGGAATCGGAACCGCGATCATCATCGTGATCCTGCTGATCATCCTGCTCTGATCGGCTCTACGACGGGGGCGGGATCGGCCGTGGCGGCGGGACCGCGACGGGCGATCAGCAAGGCGCAGGCGACCGCGCCCGCGAGCGCTAGCCCGGCGCCGACGAGCAGCGCGTCCTGGAGCCCGGCGACGTAGGACGCGGGCGAGCCGTCGCCGAACGCGGCGCCGGCCGGGACAAGCGCGCCGAGGCCCGCCACGCCGACCGCGATCACCGCCGGGTTGAACAGGCCGGTGCCGATCATCCCGACGATCAGGCCCGGCAGCACCGCCGTCCACGAGGAGCTCGCGCCGGCGGCGGTCATCATCGCCATGCCGACGCCGACCAGCGCCAGCCCGGCCGCCACCAACGGCCCCGGACCGACCTTCTCCATCAGGCTCGCCGTCGCGCCCGAGACGGCGAACATCGCGACCGTGCCGGGCACGTAGACGAGTCCCGCCTCGACCGGCGACAGCCCGAGGATCTGCTGCAGGTAGAGCGTCGCGTAGATGAACACAGCGAAGAACGACCCGGAGATCGCGAACGCGCCGATCTGCGCCCCCGTGAACGACCGGTCGCGGAAGAAGCCGAGCGGCAGCATCGGCTCGCGCACTCGGCTCTCGATCGCAACGACCGCCCCGAGCAGCAGCACCGCGCCCGACAGCTCGGCGACGATCGGCAAGCTCCCCCAGCCGTCCTCGTTGCCGCGCAGCAGCGCCAGCACGAGCAGCGACAGGCCGCCGGTCAGCGTCACGAGGCCGGCCCAGTCGATCCGCCGCGCCGCCGGGTCGCTCGACTCCTCGACGCGCCAGCGGGTGATCGCCAGGCAGGCAAGGCCGATCGGGATGTTGATCAGGAAGACCCACTGCCAGTCGAGCGCGCTGGTCAGCACGCCGCCGACGAGCGGGCCGATCGCGAACGAGCCGGCGATCGTCGCGCCGTAGACGGCGAGCGCGCCCGCCCGCTCGCGCTGGTCGGGGTAGGCGTTGGCAAGCAGCGACAGCGAGACCGCGAACAGGATCGCGCCGCCGAGCCCGGTGTCCAGGTCCTCGGCGATCCGCGGCAGCGCCGTGTTCACGACGGCGATGTCGAGCATCAGCATCGCCGTCGCCGCCGACACCACCGCAAGCGTCCAGCGCTTGACGTTCATCTTTCCTCCTTGGAAGTGGTCCATGTGTGGACCCAGCATCCGGTCGCGGCGCCCCGCCCACATCGAGGCGAACCCCTAACCCCCACCCCAGACTTCGCGCCCGCCCCCCAAAGGGCTGCGACACTGGGGGCATGAGCGCGCGTTGCTCCCACCTCGACCAGATCGAGATCGAACCCCCCGAGAGCGTCGCCGGCTGCGAGGACTGCCTGAAGATCGGCGCGAGCTGGGTCCACCTGCGCACCTGCATGACCTGCGGCCACGTCGGCTGCTGCGACTCGTCGCCGAACCGCCACGCGACCAAGCACGCGACGGCGACCGAGCATCCGATCGTCCGGTCGGCCGAGCCAGGCGAGAACTGGCTCTACTGCTATCCGGACAACCTGATGTTCCGTTTGACCGGCTAGCCGAGTCCGGAGCCGTCGGCGGCGCGCAGGTAGGCGAGCCGCTGCCACACGTGCTGCTCGCTCGAACGCAGGATCGCGTCGCAGATCTCGGCGGCGCGGTAGCCGTCCTCGAACGTCGCGCCGTCGGGTCCGACCGCCCCCTCACCGGCGATCGCGGTCAGCAGATGGTGGATCTCGTGGACGAAGCTGTCGGCCCAGCCGAGCGTGTGGCCGGGCGGCCACCAGTGCTTGACGAACGGGTGGTCGCGCTCGGTGACCAGCACGCGGCGGAACCCCTGCGCCCGCTCGCTCGGCCGTGAGTCGTCGGCGTAGACCGACAGCTCGTTGAGCCGCTCGAGGTCGAAGACGATCGAGCCCCTGGTCCCGCTGACCTCGAACGTCAGCGCGTTGCGGCGGCCGTGGCAGAGCCGCGACGCGGTGATCGACCCGCCCGCGCCGCTCTCGAACTCGACCAGCGCCTCGACGGTGTCGTCGACGTCGACCAGCCCGCCCGGGCGCTCCGGCACGACGGTCCGCACGTGGCCGCTGACCGCCGCGATCTCGCCGACCAGGAAGCGGGCGAGGTCGACGACGTGGGCGCCGATGTCGCCGAGCGCGCCGGAGCCCGAGCGCTGGCGGTCGAGCCGCCAGACGTAGGGCGACTCGGCGTCGGCGAGCCAGTCCTGCAGATAGGCGCCGCGGAAGCTGTGGACCTCGCCGATCTCGCCCGCGGCGATCAGGTCGCGCGCCAGCCGGATCGCCGGGACGAAGCGGTAGTTGAAGCCGCACATGTGGACGACCCCGGCCGCCTCCGCCGCCTGCCATATCTCATGGCTCTCCGGTGCCGTGCGGCCGAGCGGCTTCTCACACAGCACGTGCTTGCCGGCGCGCAGCGCGGCGAGCGTCGGCTCGGCGTGCAGGTCGTTGGGCCCCGTGTTGTCGAACAGCTCGATCGCCGGGTCCTCGACGAGCACGCGCCAGTCGACCGCCGCGCGCTCGAAGCCGTAGCGGCGCGCCGCCTCCGCGACGGCGTCGGGCCGCCGGCCGACCAGCTCGACCAGCCGCGGTCGCAGCGGCGGCGGCCAGGTCATGTAGGCGATCGTGCGCAACGCGTGGGCGTGCGCCTTGCCCATGAAGCCGTGCCCGAGCATCCCCACCCCGATGCTGGGAGTAGTCAGATCGCCCTCGCCCGCTCGTCCGTTCACCCGTCAACTGTTCCCAGCGGGCGGATAGGTAATCCTCGACGCGCGCGGGAAACGCCGCCGCGGGGAGAGCCGCGAAGCGGGCAAGAAAAAGCCCCCCGGCCGAATTGGAGGGAGGGCCGAGGGGCGGCTCACCTAGGTGAGCAATTACATGGTACACCAGATTACAGAGAACTAAACCACGCTATGACACGGTCAGGCTGTAGATCGCACACGACTGGGCTGCGACGCTCGACCCGCCCATGGCCGAGTCCCCCACCCTTCTGCTCGATCTCGGCCGCACGCTGCGTGAGGCGCGCGGCGAGCAGCGCCTGTCGCAGGAGGAGCTGAGCCTGCGCACCGGGGTCCACCGCAACTACATCGGCGGCATCGAGCGCGGTGAGCGCAACCCCTCGGTGACGGCCATCTCGACGCTCTCGGAGGCGCTCGGGCTGCAGCTCTCGGAGCTGTTCTCCCGGGTCGAGAGCTGAGCGCAGCCGGCCGACCGGCCGACTGCGCTCCCGCTGTCGAACGACCCCGACTACGGCACGAGCGCCATGTTGGGCTCGCCCTGGCCGTTGAGGCCGTTGCTCGCCCGCACGCAGTTGCCGCCAATCGGCGACCCGCCGTTGTAGGCCAGTCGCAGGCAGTTGCGCATCGCCTTCTGCCCCCAGTAGCTGGCATGCAGGCTCTCCTGGACCTGGTACGGCCCGAAGACCGTGGTCAGCGTCCGGATCTGCGCCACCCACTCGGTGTTGTCGACCGCGCCGGCGCTGGTCCAGTTCGCGAGCCCCTCCTCCTCGAGCAGGCCGACGGTGTTCTCGCACAGCCGCCGCCCGTTGAGCGCCGTCTCCATGCCGATCACCGCGGTGTTGGTCAGCCCGCTCGCCGTGACCGCGTTGCGCATCGTGTTGCCGAGCGCCGTCACGACCGTGTCGTTGGCCCAGTTCGCGTCGGCGTTCCAGGTGCCGCAGCCGCCGGTCGTCTGGCGCGAGTAGCCGGACTCCGGGTAGCGGAACTGGTTGCCGCGCGGCAGCGGCGACCAGTAGGTCTGGCCGAGGATCTTGTACTGACCCGACGAGTAGCCGGCGTTGGTCATCGCCTGCGCGACGCGCAGCAGCGCGTCCTTGACCGCCGTCGTCTGCGTCGCCTGCGCGGCCGGCGTGAACCGCGACACCATGTCCGCGTCGTCGTGGCAGTAGTTCTTCCACCACGTCGGCGACGTCGCCCAGTTGAGCACGCACCGCTGCACGACGTCCGCGAAGCCGTAGTTGTTGGCTCCGATCATCACGACGACCGCCTTGACGTTGTGCGTCGCCGCGTACTCCTGCAGCAACTGCGCCTGGCCCTTGCGGCCCGACCCGTCGGTGTAGAAGTCGACGCCCGGCTTGAAGTCCTGGCCCGACCCGGTGCCCGTCGTGCTGGTCTGCGCGCCCGAGCACGCGAAGTTCGCGCTCGCCACGCCGCCGCCGATGTGCGCCTGCGCGCTCTGCGAGCGGTGACAGCCCGGAATCGACTCCGCTCCCGGGACGTCGTGATACGCGCTCGCGCCGAGCGCGTCGTGGTTGGCCGACGAGCCGTTGGTGTTGCCCGCCCAGCGCCCGGCCTCGCCGGAGATCGCCGAGTCGCCGAGCGTGACGACGGTCGGCGTGCCTACGCCCGGGCCGTCGGCCCCCGCGACCGCCGGCAGCGCCGCGACCGAAGCGGCAACGGCCATTCCTACAAGCACGCCGCGACGGCGTGCGCGTGTAACCCTGCCCATTTGTGAACCCTCCCAATCGGTTGTCTTCGCGCCGGTCCCTAGCCGACACGCGGGGCGGGATTGTGTCAGTAACCGAAAACGCGTCCGTCTAGCGCCGCGGGGTGCGTCGCCGCAGGCCGCGGGGCTCGTGCTCGGCGTCGGCGAGCAGAGCCCGGTAGCTGGGCTCCTCGCCGACGTTGACGGTCATCCGGTAGACCCGCACCTTCTCGGTCACCTGCTGCGACAGGACGCCGATCCGAATCGCGTCTATCCCGCCCATGCCCTCGTCGCGGCGGACGAAGCGCTCGAGCGCCCGAATCGCCCACAGGACCTCCCGGCGCGCTTCGCCGCGGATCTCGTCGACAGCCTCCTGCTCTGGCACCGTCCCCTCCGCCATACAGGACTTATAGATCCTATTGGGCCAGCTGTCCAGCCCAAACGTGTGATGACCGCGGTCAGCCGCGCTGATCCGGCCAGCGGCCGTGCTCGTCGAAGTACTCGCGCGCGCGCCGCTCGTGGTCGCGGTCGACGTCGCCGTCGACTCCCATCCGGTGCAGCACGTTGAGCAGCAGCACCGACACCCCGGCCCCGGTGAACATCGCCCAGGTCTCGAGCCCGGTGCCCTCGTAGTCGACGATCGCGAACACCACGCCGGCCACGCACAGGACCACCGGGATCCCGTAGCGGACGGCGTTGATGCCGATCGACTTCACGTCAGTCGCGCAGCCTCGGGCGGAGGACGATCTCGCCGACGAACGACCCGATCGGGCCACCGGTGATCAGCACCAGGCCGGGGAACCACCAGCCCCACTGGTCGTCGAACGCGCCGCGCGCGGTCAGTCCGAGCAGCAGCAGATAGCCGATGCCGTGGATCGGGCCGAGCACGCTGATGGCTGCGTCGCTGCGGTCGACGAACGCCACGTAGAGCAGCACGACGAGCAGCAGCGCGTCGAGGATCCCGATGACCAGCACCGCATTGAGCAGCCGGCGGTCGGGGCGCTTGTGACCGTGGAGCTGAGGGTCGGCTGCGGGGGCGTTCGCCATCGCCCCCCATCATGGCGGATGCTTCCGTCAGCCGCCGTGAGCGGCTGACGGAGCCGGCTCGGGCTGGGGCGGCGGGCGCAGGATCAGCCACGACAGCCAGGCCGCCACGGCGAACAGCGGGGCGCCCATCGCCACCCGGGCGACCCCGAGCGCGACGACCGCGCCGGCGAGGTAGAGCGGCAGCTGGACGGCGAGCCGCAGCAGGAACATCGCGACCCAGATCCAGCTCGCCTTCGAGTAGGCACGCACCTGCTCGGGGTCCTTGCGCCAGTCCATGCCGTGACCGGTGACGGCGCCGACGATCACTCCGAGCAGCGGCCAGCCGACGAGGATCGAGACGGTGTAGGCGAGCGCGTAGCCGGCGTTGAGCAGCAGCCCCGGCAGGAAGAAGTCCTCGGCGCGGCCGGTGCGCGAGACGATGAACGCGGCGAGCGCGACGCCGGCCAGGCCCGAGAGCGCGAACTTCAGCGTCTGGCGGCGCAGCAGCCGGGCTATGGCGAGCCCGACGCCGATGACGAGCGCGACGCCGGCCGACACGGTCGCGTCCTGCCCGGTCGCCGTATAGGCCGCCACGTAGGCGACCGCCGGCAGCGCCGACTCGACGATCCCGAGCGCCCCGCCGAGCGACTCGGCGATCGTCGGACTGCCCACTCCGCCGCCGGCGACCGCCGGAACGCGGCTGTCGCCGTTCTCGCTCATCCCCCCATCGTGGCAGCGCGGGCGCCCGCGTGCGACCGAGTTGATTTGATCCCCGCGATGGAGGAGCGTCACGAGGAGGGTCGGTTCGCCGGCGCCGGCGGCCTGGAGATCTACTGGCAGGCCTGGCTGCCAGCAGAGCCGGCGCACGCGATCGTCGCGATCGCCCACGGCGGCGCCGAGCACGGCGGCCGCTACGCCTGGACCGCCGCGCGGCTCACCGCCCGCGGCTACGCCGTCTACGCGATCGACCACCGCGGCCACGGTCGCTCGGGCGGCCCGCGCGCCTACGTCGACCGCGTCGACAACGCCGTCGCCGACCTGCACGCGCTGTTCGCGCTGGCGCGCGCGCGCCACCCCGGGCTGCCCGCCTTCCTGCTCGGCCACAGCATGGGCGGCCTGATCGCGCTCGCCTACGCGCTGAGTCACCAGGACGAGCTGGCCGGCCTGGTGCTCTCCGCTCCGCTGGCGCTGCTCGACGTCAACCCCGCCGCGCGAATCGGCGGGCGCGTGCTGTCGGCGGTCGCCCCGCGCCTACCCGTCTACAAGATCGACGGGACCACGGTCAGCCGCGATCCCGAGGTCGTGCGCGCCTACGACGCCGACCCGCTCAACCACCGCGGCATGCTGCCCGCGCGCACCGTCGGCGAGATCGCCGCGACGGTCGACGTCTTCGCCTCGCGGCTGCCCGAGCTGCGGCTGCCGCTGCTCGTCGTCTACGGCACCGGCGACCGGCTCGTCGACCCGCGCGGCAGCGTCCTCGTGGACGAGCGCTCGAGCCTCCGAGGACTCCACGCTGATCGCCTACGACGGCCTCTACCACGAGGTTCTCAACGAGCCCGAGCGCGACCGCGTGATCGCGGATGTGACTAGCTGGCTCGATGCCCGCGCGCATAGACTGGCCGCGTGACCAAGACCCAGACTGCCTCCAACGGAATCGCCGACCTCTTCCAACGCGCCGTCGCACAGCACGGCGACGCGCCCGCCGTGATGTACAACGATGGCGGCTGGAAGACCCGCAGCTTCGCCGAGGTCGGCGACACCGTGCGCGAGCTGTCGAAGGGCCTGATGGCGCTCGGCGTCGAGAAGGGCGACAAGGTCTCGATCCTCGGCAACACGCGGCCCGAGTGGACCTACCACGACTTCGCCGCCCTCTCCGCCGGCGCGACGGTCGTCCCGATCTACCAGACCAACTCGCCCGAGGAGTGCCAGTACGTCCTGCACGACTCCGACGCGAAGGTCGTCGTCGTCGAGGACGAGGCGCAGCTCGCCAAGGTGCGCGCGGTGCGCGACTCGCTGCCGGCGCTCGAGCACGTCGTGCTGATGGTCGGCAGCGCCGCCGACGCGATCTCCTCCGACGACCTGATCCAGCGCGGCAACGCGGTCTCCGACGCCGACTGGACCGCCCGCACCGAGTCGGTCACCGGCGACGACGTCTGCACCTACATCTACACGTCGGGCACGACCGGCCCGCCGAAGGGCTGCGTCATCTCGCACGCCAACTACCGCGCGATGGTCGACATGGTCGTCGCCGAGGACGTCGTCTCCGGCGGCGACACCGTCTACCTCTTCCTGCCGCTCGCGCACTCGTTCGCGCTGCTGATCCAGTTCGCGGTGCTCGAGCTCGGCTCGACGATCGCCTACTGGTCGCGCGACCCGAAGGTCCTGCTCGACGACGTCGCGGCGGTCAAGCCGACCTACCTGCCGTCGGTGCCGCGCATCTTCGAGAAGATCTACACCAAGGCGACCGCCGCGGAGGGCGCCAAGAAGAAGATCCTCGACTGGTCGGTGGCGACCGGCCGCAGGTACCGCGAGGCCGAGCGCGCCGGCCGCTCCCCAGGCTTCCTGCTCGAGCGCCAGTACGCCGTCGCCGACAAGCTCGCGCTGAGCAAGATCCGCGACCTGTTCGGCGGCGAGGTCCGCCTCTGCGTGACCGGCGCGGCGCCGATCAGCCAGGAGATCCTCGAGTTCTTCTGGGCGGCGGGCGTGCTGATCCTCGAGGGCTACGGGATGACCGAGACCTCCACGGCCGCGTCGATCAACCGGCCCGACAACTTCAAGTTCGGCACCGTCGGCCTGCCGTTCCCGGGCGTCGAGGTGAAGATCGCCGAGGACGGCGAGATCTGCGTCAAGGGCCCGAACATCTTCCAGGGCTACCACAAGAAGCCGGAGGCGACGGCGGAGACGCTGGTCGACGGCTGGCTGCACACCGGCGACCTCGGCGAGGTCGACCGCGACGGCTTCGTGAAGATCACCGGCCGCAAGAAGGACATCATCATCACCGCCGGCGGCAAGAACATCACCCCGGCGAACTTCGAGGGCGACATGAAGCAGCACGCGCTCGTCAGCCAGTGCGTGATGGTCGGCGACCGCCTGCCGTTCCTGACCGCCCTGGTCACGCTCGACCCCGAGGAGGCGCCCGAGTGGGCGCAGGCCAACGGCGTCGCGGCGACCGACCCGGCCGCGCTCGCCGCCAGCGCCGAGATCCGCGCCGAGCTGGAGCGCCACATGGCCGAGGTCAACACCAAGTACGCCCAGGTCGAGCAGGTCAAGAAGATCGCGATCCTGCCCCACGACCTCACCCAGGAGACAGGCGAGCTGACCCCGACGCTGAAGGTCAAGCGCGCGGTGGTCGTCGAGAAGTACGACGCCGAGATCCAGGCGATGTACGCGGGCTAGCCTGGAGGGCATGCCCAGCTTCCTCCACACCTGTTACCGGATCGGCGACATCGACCGGTCGGTCGCGTTCTACGAGACGCTCGGCTTCGAGGAGCGGCGGCGGATGCCGATCGGCGACGAGGCGGTCAACGTGTTCATGGGGCTGCCGGGCGAGGACGCGGTGCTCGAGCTGACCTACAACCACGGCGTCGACTCCTACGACCACGGCACCGGCTACAACCACATCGCGCTCGCCGTCGATGACCTCGACGGCACGCTCGCCGGCCTCGCGCAGTCCGGCATCGAGCCCGAGAAGCCGCCCTACCGCCCCGGCGGCCGCACCACCGGCTCGCGCATCGCCTTCGTCAGGGATCCCGACGGCTACCGCGTCGAGCTGATCGAGCGGCCGGAGTAGCCACCCAACAGTCAAGACGCTTGCGCCGCTGGCAATCGCGCCCAGCACGGCTGCCAGAATCAACGCATATGTGGTCGCTTGTGTAACAAGTTCGTATGTCGACGTGGAGGCCGGTCTCGGGCCTGACAGGATGGACGGCATGACCTCCTCCGCCCCACCGCAGCCCTTCGCCGAGACCGCGTTGGAGCGCCTGCGGACGTTGACGGGGAGCCCGGAGGCGGAGTTCCGGCCGGATCAGCTGGAGGCGATCCGAGACGTGGTCGAGGACCGGGCGCGGGTGCTGTGCGTGCAGCGGACGGGCTGGGGCAAGTCGGCGGTGTACTTCGTGGCGACGGCGCTGCTGCGCGAGGCGGGCGCCGGGCCGACGCTGATCGTGAGCCCGCTGCTGGCGCTGATGCGCAACCAGATCGCGGCGGCCGAGCGGCTCGGGCCTGCGGGCGCACACGATCAACAGCACCAACCAGGGCGAGTGGGCCGACGTGCGGCGGATGCTCGCCGAGGGGACGGTGGACCTGCTGCTGATCAGCCCCGAGCGGCTGAACAACCCGCGCTTCCGCGACGACATGCTGCCGCTGTTCGCGGCCTCGGTCGGGCTGCTGGTGATCGACGAGGCGCACTGCATCTCCGACTGGGGCCACGACTTCCGCCCCGACTACCGCCGTGTCAAGGACATGCTCGACGCGCTCGCGCCCGACGTCGCGGTGCTCGGGCACGACGGCGACGGCGAACGACCGCGTGGTGGCGGACGTGACCGAGCAGCTGACGCGACCGGCCGACGCCAGCGCGGCGCCGGGCGCGGGCGACGCGCTGCGCTCCTACCGCGGCCCGCTCGCGCGCACCAGCCTGCGGCTCGAGACGCTGGAGCTGCGCCAGCCGGCCGAGCGGCTCGCCTGGCTGGTCGAGAACCTGCCGCGACTCGAAGGGTCGGGGATCGTCTACACGCTGACCAAGCGCGACGCCGAGCAGGTCGCGAGCTTCCTGACCGCGCAGGGCGTCCCGGCGCTCGCCTACAGCGGCGAGCAGGACACGGAGGAGCGGATCGCGACCGAGGAGCGGCTGCTGCGCAACGAGGTCAAGGCGGTCGTCGCGACCAGCGCGCTCGGCATGGGCTACGACAAGTCCGACCTGACCTTCGTCGTGCACTTCCAGGCGCCGGGCTCGGTCGTCTCCTACTACCAGCAGGTCGGCCGCGCGGGCCGTGGCGTCGACCACGCCGACGTCGTGCTGCTGCGCGGCGGCGAGGACCGCAAGATCCAGGACTTCTTCATCGAGCAGGCGTTCCCGTCCCACGAGCGCGTCCGCGCGGTGCTCGACGAGCTGGCCGCTGCCGAGCCCGAGGGCCGCACCACGCGCGAGCTGATGACAGTCGTCAACCTCGGCATGACGCGGCTCGAGGCGATGCTGAAGATCCTCGACGTCGAGGGCGCCGTGCGCCGCGACGGCCGTGCCTGGCGCGCCATCCCCGACAGCGGCTGGGCCTACGACGCGACGCGCTACGAGCAGGTCACCGCGCTGCGCCGCGCCGAGCAGGAGGCGATGGCCGCCTACGGCACCGACGGCCGCTGCCTGATGCGCGTGCTGCAGGAGGAGCTCGACGACCCCGACCCGCGCGACTGCGGCCGCTGCTCGGTCTGCACCGCGCCGCGCTTCGCCACCCCGCCCGACGCCCGCCTCGTCGAGCTCGCCCAGCGCCACCTGCGCTCGCGGCCGATCGAGCTGGAGGTCAAGAAGATGGCGCCCGACCCCGCGACCGGGGCGATGCGCAAGATCCCCGAGGACGCCCGCACCGACCCGGGCTGGGCGCTGGCGCGCGTCGGCGACGGCGGCTGGTGGCCGGCAATCGAGCGCGGGCTCGCGGCCGGCCGCTTCGACGACGAGGTCGCCGCCGCGCTCGCCGACGTCGTCCGCGGCGCCGGCGTCGGCCCGGCCTGGGTGACCGCGATCCCCTCCGCACGACTGCCCGAGGGCGTGCTCGACGACCTCGCCGCGCGGGTCGCGGCCGAGCTCGGAGTGCCGCGCGCTCGCGCTCGTCGAGCGGACCGAGCCGCGGCCGCCGCAGCGCGACATGGCCAACGCGGTCCAGCAGGCCGCGAACGTCCGCGGCGCGTTCCGGATCGCCGAGACGCCGCCGCCGGGCACCGGCCTGCTGCTCGACGACCGCCGCCTGTCCGGCTGGACGATGGCGATGGTCGGCGGGCAGCTGCGCAAGCAGGGCGCCGCCGCGGTCGTCCCGCTCGCGCTGGCGACGCTCAACTAGACGCCCCGCGCCGCGCCGCCCCGCGCCGAGCCGCCCCGCGCCGAGCCGCGCCGAGCCGCGCCGACGCCCGCGCCGAGAACGCCGGCGAAGGATTGTTGGGGTAGTCACCCCAACAATCCTCCGAACGACGTCCGAAACGCGCGACTACTGAGCCGCGACCGCGGACTCCTCGGGGGTCACGGGCGGCGCGCCCGCGAACAGGCCCCGATGGACGACCGCCGCGAGGAGGCCGCCGACCAGCGGCGCGACTATGAACAGCCATAGCTGCTCGATCGCCCAGTCGCCGACGAACAGCGCCGGGCCGATGCTGCGCGCCGGGTTGACCGACGTGTTGTCGACCGGGATCCCCACGAGGTGGATCAGCACGAGCACGAGCCCGATCGGGATGCCCGCGAACGCCACGCTGGCGATCCGGTCGGTCGCCGCCAGCACGGTGAAGACGAGGAACGAGGTCAGCAGCACCTCGACCGCGAACACCGCACCCCACGGATAGCCGTCGGGCGAGTGCGCGCCGTAGCCGTTCGCGCCGAGCCCGTCGACGCCGGCGTCGTAGCCAGCCTTGCGCGCCGAGACGATCGCCAGCAGCAGTCCCGCGGCGGCGATCGCGCCGAGGATCTGGGCGACCCAGTAGCGGACCGCCTCACCGAGGTCGATCCGCCCCGACGCCAGCAGCCCGATGGTCACCGCCGGATTGATGTGACAACCCGACACCGGACCGATGGCGTAGGCCATCGCCAGCAGCGACAGGCCGAAGGCGAACGCGATGCCCATGAACCCGATCTGCTCGCCGGCGATCACCGCCGCACCGACTCCCCCGAAAACCAACACGAAGGTCCCGAGGAACTCCGCTCCAGCCCGCCTCACAGACATCGACAGCTCCCATCGTCAGAGGTACACGACCGCAACGAGCATCGCATGCGAAGCGGCGGGCGCCTAGAGAATCCGGAGGCGTCTACGTCCTGAGAACGTAAAAAGCCCCCGACCGCAATTGGAGGGAGCGGTCGGGGGCGCTGATCCCTAGGGATCGAGATCAGTATGGCACACGCTTGGGTTGCTTGCAGCGGTTCTCCCAGGAGACCTGTGCACGAACCCGCAAACAGCGGAGAAACGTGGCGCTAGTCGTCGCGCGGCGGCGGGCGGAAGACGATCCGCTTGACGTCGCCGACCGACGCCGGCCCCAGCCGCAGCGCGGTGTTGAACCCCTCGCCGCCGAGCCCGCCGGAGTCGAGCGCCGTCCGCAGCTTGTTCAGCGCCGGACGGACCTCGTCGTCGACCTGGTCGCGCGCGGGCTCGACGAGGATCAGGTGGCAGGGCCGCTTCTGGGTGGCGGCCGGACGCACGTAGCGCTCGCGCTCCTCGGCACCGATGTCGTCGGTCACGACTACCGTGCTCTCGCGCGCCTCGATCCGCTTCAGGGCAGCGGCGTGCAGCAGCTCGGCGGCGCGTTCGTCGACCTGGTCCTCGTCGACGCGCCCGGCGAGCAGGCCGCGAACCTTGCTCGGCGACAGCAGCGCGGCGCGCTCCTCGATCAGCCGCTCGGCGAAGCGCTCGCCGTCGGCGATCACCGGCGCGACGATAAGCACCAGGCTCCCGGGCGAATAGCGCAGCTGGTCGATCGGGCGCAGGACACGGCAGCGGACGGACAGGTCGGCCGGGCGCGGCGGCGCGCCGTCGCGGCGCGGGCGGTCCGACGACCAGCCGCCGCGCTCGTCCTGGTCGATCTTGACGCTGCGTCCGCTGGGAGGAGTGGGCATGCTCACATCCTGACTGATGACGGGCGCGCGGCTCAGGCCGAGGCGCGCGCCGCCACGATCCACGTCGACATCGGGGCGCGCACGCCGTCGCCGGAGTCGTACTCGGAGAGGACGTCGCGGACGGCGGCGGTGATCTCGGGGCGCAGCCGGTCGGCCTCGTAGCCGGCGAGGCGGATCACCTCGGCCGCCGGGCCGAGCGCCATCACGTAGGCGGTCGCGACGTCGAGGTTCGCACCGAGCAGCATCCGGGAGTCGCAGCGGTCGAGGGTGACGTCCTCGAAGCCGGCGCCGAGCAGGATGTCGCTGACCGTGTCCGCGTTCGCCATCGAGAAGGGGCCGGGGCCGCAGGTCGGCTCGTCGGAGTCCTCGTCCTCGGTCACCCACTGCTCGACCGCCACCTCGGAGCGCTGCAACCACGGGTTGTCGAGCTTGCGCCGCCAGACGACCATGCAGAGCCTGCCGCCGGGCGCCAGCGCCTCGCGGACGTTGCGCAGCGCGGCGACCGGGTTGGCGAAGAACATCGTGCCGAAGCGCGAGAAGGCGTAGTCGAACTCACCCTCCAGGCCGCCCGCCTGGACGTCGACGACGTCGAAGCGAACGTTGGTGGCGCCCACGTCCTGGGCCTCGCGCCGCGCCGCCTCGACGAAGCGGGGCGCGGCGTCCACGCCGAGGGCCGACCCGCTCGGCCCGACGAGCTCGGCCAGCTGGAGCGTCGTGTCGCCGAACCCGCAGCCGATGTCGAGCACGCGGTCGCCCGCACGCGGAGGGTGACGTGCCAGCGCCCGGTCGCTGTGGACGCCGAAGCCGGGCAGGATCACGTCGCGGAACTGCGCGAAGCGGTCGAACAGGACGCCGTCCCATGCCTCGATCGCCTCTTCGTTCGCGCTGATCGTCATCGAGCCTCGGGTCCAAGGTACTCCCACTGCCTCGGCCAGACAAGGGTTTCGAGCGCTCAAGCCAGGTGGCGCTCCGCCCGATGGAGGCAAGATGCGCTTCCTCCGCCCGCTCTTCGCCCTGACCGCCGTCGCCGCCGGCCTCGCCCTCGGCGCGCCCGCCGCCCACGCCCAGGCGCCCGACGGCGTCGTCCCGACCTCGCCGCAGCTCGACTTCCTGCTCGGGCTGAAGCGCGAGCAGGGCGACCTCGCGCGGCTGGCGCGCACGGTCTCGGACCGGTCCTCCCCCCACTACCGCCGCTACCTCGACGTGCGCGAGATCTCGCGCCGCTTCGGCGCCAACCCGGTGACGAAGCGGTCGGTGAAGCGGTTCTTCGCCAAGCGCGGCGTGGCGGCGAAGGTCGACCCGAGTGGAGCGTTCGCGACGGTCAGCCTGACTCCGGCGCAGATCGGCTCGACGTTCGGCATCGGCGCCCGCGCCGCCGCGTCCGGCAAGGTCCCGCCGCCCGTTCCGGCCGCGCTGCGCGGCGCGGTCACCGGCATCTCGGTCCCCGCCGCCGGCCCCGAGCCCGAGCCGGGCGCCGAGCTGCCGCCCGGGTTCAAGCTGGAGCGCACCGGCACCCCGCGCGGGTGCGCGGCGGGCCTCGGCGCCAAGGGCAGCCCGATCCTCCCGACCGGCGGCTTCACGCCCAACCAGACCGCCGCCGCGCACGGCTTCGCGCCGCTGCACCGCCGCGGCCTGCGCGGCCAGGGCCGCCGGATCGCGCTGCTCGAGTACGACGGCGGCTTCGAGCGCTCGGACATGGACACCTTCGCCGCCTGCTTCGGGCTGCCGAAGCCGAAGCTCGCAGTGCGCCGGATCAACGGCCAGGTCCCGATGCCCGGCTCGGCGCGCAACAGCGACGAGGTCGCCCTCGACATCCAGGTCGTGATGGGTCTGGCGCCGCGGGCCGCGATCGACGTCTACGAGGGCAACGCCGACGCCAGCTTCGGCATGGGCTTCGCGGCCGCGCTCGCGCCGCGCAAGGGCCAGGGCCTGCCCGACGTCATCTCGCTCAGCTATGGCGCCTGCGAGCTGTTCCTGACCGACCTCGCGGCGAAGTCGCAGCGCCGCGTCGACCGCTACATGATCGACGTCGCGACCGCGGCCGGCGTACCGATCCTCGCCGCCTCGATGGACCATGGCTCGTCGGGCTGCGCCGACTTCCCCGTGCCCGAGCTGCAGAAGCGGATCGAGGCGAGCTACCCGTCGACCGCCCAGTACGTGACGGCGGTCGGCGGCACCAGCTTCACGCTGCGCGCCGACAACTCGATCCTCAGCCAGCGCGTCTGGAACGACAGCATCCTCGGCGCGCTCGACCGCAACCCGGGTGCGGGCGGCGGCGGCATCGAGCAAGCTCGTCGCGCGCCCCTGGTTCCAGCTCGACGCGGGCCTGCGCTCCAGCGAGGGCGGCAAGGGCCGCCAGGTCCCCGACCTCGCGCTCTACTCCGACCCGATCCCCGGCTGGGTCGTCTACTGCACGGTCGCCGCCTGCGGCAACCGCGGCTGGATGGCGATCGGCGGCACCAGCGCCGCGACCCCGGCGTTCGCCGCCGGGCATCGCGCTCGCCAACCAGGAGGCCAAGCGCCACGGCCAGCCGCGCCTCGGAGCCGTCAACCCGCTGCTCTACGAGCTGGCGCGCTCGCAGCGGTCGCCGTTCCGCGACGTCGTGCTCGGCAACAACGACGTCTTCGACGTCGGCTGCTGCAGCGCCCACCGCGGCTTCGACCGCGCCAGCGGCTGGGGCAGCATCGACATGGCCCGGTTCTCCGTGGAGGCGCGGCGCGCGTACGAGCGGCGGCGCTAGGTCATCATCGCCGCCATGCGCGCGGTGGTGCAGCGGGTCAGCGAGGCGTCGGTGACGGTCGGCGGCGAGATCGTCGGGCGGATCGGGCCGGGGCTGCTGGTGCTGCTCGGCGTGCACCACGACGACGGCGAGGCTCAGGCCGACCGGATCGCCGACAAGCTGCTGGCGCTGCGGGTGTTCCCCGACGAGGAGGGGCGGATGAACCGGTCGGTCGCCGACTCCGGCGGCGAGGTCCTCTGCGTCAGCCAGTTCACCCTCTACGGCGACACGCGCAAGGGGACGCGGCCCAGCTTCGGCGAGGCGGCGCCCGGCGATGTCGCGGAGCCGCTCTACGAGCGCGTGCGCGAGCGGCTCGGCGCACAGGGCGGCGTGTTCGGCGCTCAGATGGACGTCGCGCTGGTCAACGACGGGCCGGTCACGCTCGTCGTGGAGGTTCCGCCGGCCGCCGCGCGCTAGCCGCGCGGGACGAGCTTCTTGTAGGTCATCCGGTGCGGATGGTCGGCGGCCTCGCCGAGCTGCTCGCGGCGCCAGGCCTCGTAGGCCTCGAAGTTGCCCTCGAACCAGGTGACCTTGGAGTCGCCCTCGAAGGCGAGCACGTGCGTCGCGACGCGGTCGAGGAACCAGCGATCGTGCGAGACGACGACGGCGCAGCCGGGGAAGGCGAGCAGCGCCTCCTCGAGCGCGCGCAGCGTGTCGACGTCGAGGTCGTTGGACGGCTCGTCGAGCAGCAGCAGGTTGCCGGCGGTGCGCAGCAGCTTCGCCATGTGGAGGCGGTTGCGCTCGCCGCCCGAGAGCTTGCCGACCTTCTTCTGCTGGTCGGAGCCCTTGAAGTTGAACGACGACACGTAGGCGCGCGACGGCAGCGAGCGGTCGCCGACGGTCAGCTGGTCGTCGCCGCCTGAGATCTCCTCCCAGACGTTCTTGTCGGGGTCGAGCGCGTCGCGCGACTGGTCGACGTAGGAGAGCTGGACGGTCTCGCCGACGCGCAGCGTGCCGGAGTCGGGCTGCTCCTCGCCGGTGATCATCCGCAGCAGCGTCGTCTTGCCGGCGCCGTTGCCGCCGATCACCCCGACGATGCCGGCGGGCGGCAGCTTGAAGTTGAGGTCGTCGATCAGCAGCCGGTCGCCGTAGCCCTTGCTGACGCCCTCGGCTTCGACGACCACGTCGCCGAGCCGCTCGCCGGCGGGGATGTGGATCTCGACGTTGTCGAGCTTGACGTTGCGCTCCTCGGCCAGCAGCGCGTCGTAGCGGGCGAGCCGGGCCTTGTTCTTGGTCAGCCGCGACGAGGCGTTCATCCGCACCCACTCGAGCTCGGCGGCGAGCGTGCGCTGGCGCGCCGACTCCTGCTTCTCCTCCTGGGCGAGCCGCGCCTGCTTGTGCTCGAGCCAGGCCGAGTAGTTGCCCTCGAACGGCAGCGTGCGGCCGCGGTCGAGCTCGAGGATCCAGCCGGCGACGTTGTCGAGGAAGTAGCGGTCGTGGGTGACGGCGACGATCGCGCCGGGGTAGTCGGCGAGGTGGCGCTCGAGCCAGGCGACCGACTCGGCGTCGAGGTGGTTGGTCGGCTCGTCGAGCAGCAGCAGGTCGGGGCGGCTGAGCAGCAGCCGGCAGAGCGCGACGCGGCGGCGCTCGCCGCCGGACAGCTTGGTCACGTCGGCGTCGCCGGGCGGGCAGCGCAGCGCGTCCATCGCGGTGTCGAGCATCGTGTCGAGGTTCCAGGCGTCGGCCGCGTCGATCTGCTGCTGGAGGCGCGCGAACTCGTCGGCGGTCTCCTCGGAGTAGTCGGCCGCGAGCGCGTTGAAGCGGTCGAGCAGGTCGCGCAGCGGGCGGACGCCGTCCTCGACGTTGCCGCGCACGTCCTTGGCCTCGTCGAGCCGCGGCTCCTGCTCGAGCAGGCCGACGGTGGCTCCCTCGGCAAGCTGGGCGTCACCGCGGAACTCGGTGTCGACGCCGGCCATGATCCGCAGCAGCGTCGACTTGCCGGCGCCGTTCGGTCCCAGCACGCCGATCTTCGCTCCGCGCAGGTAGGCGAGCGTGACGTCCTTGAGGACCTCTTTGTCCGGCGGGTGGACCTTCGTCAGCTCCCGCATCGTGTAGATGAAGTCGGCCATCGCGACCGACGAAGGTAGCGAAGGCTTCGGTGAAGCGCCGGGCCGTGTCGGCCTATTGTCAGGGACATGAGCCGAACGACGACGATCCTCGCCCTGGTGGCAGTGCTTGCCATCGCAGTCAGCGCACCGGCCTTCGGCGCCGGAGAGAGCCTGATCGACCGGGCGCTCGGGTTGGCCAAGTCGGCGAAGAAGGACGCCGGCGCGGCGAAGCGACAGGCCGCGACCGCGAAGCGGCAGGCCAACGCCGCGAAGCGGATCGCGAGCCAGAGCTGGCAACTCGCGCGGCAGAAGGCGGCGCGGGGACCGGCAGGCCCGGCGGGACCGGCGTGGCGCGGCGGGGCCGGCGGGCGCGGATGGCGCGGCGGGGACGGCGGGCGCCGATGGCGCGACCGGCCCGGCGGCGCGAGGCGCCACCGGACCGAAGGGCCGGCCGGCGGGACCGGACCCGAGGGACCGGCCGGTCCGGGGGCGCCGGTCGCGTTCGCCCAGCAGGCCGCGAGCGTCTCGACCCAGTCGGCCGAGTACGTCGCGCTCGGCGGCCCCTCGGTCGATGTCGACGTGCCGCCATCGGGCCTGATCGAGGTCGCCGCCCAGGCCACGCTCCCGGACGGCTCCGACGACGGCGCGGTCGCCCTGTTCGAGGACGGCCAGCTCATGCCCGGCCAGGCGATCGACTGCGGGCCGGACGGCGCTCCGGCGCTGTTCACGCTGATGCCCATGGGCCCTGAAGACACCATCGGCGGCACGCCGGCGAGCCAGCCGCTGTGCGCGACGTTCGGGCCCCCGGCAGCCGTCCGCTTCGTGACCACCCCTGGGCCGCACACCTACGAGCTGCGCTACGCCCTCTGCTGCACGGGCACCGCGACCTTCGAGAACCGCCGGCTGTGGGTGACGCCGCTCCCCTAGCCGGCCGCGTCGCTACATCTCGCCGAGCACCGCCAGGACGTTGCCGGCCGGGTCCTTGAACCAGGCGATGTCGGGGCCCTGGCCTCGCGCGACCCCCTTCTCGTCCTGGTCGAAGCCGTCGTAGCGCTCCATCTCGATCCCGCGCGAGGCCAGGTCGTCGACCGCCGCCTCGACGTCGTCGACCGGGAAGTTGAGGATCGTGTAGGTCGCGGGCTCGAAGTCGGGCTTCTCGTACACGAGCGTGTCGCGGTCGCCCGCGAGATGCAGCGTCAGCAGCGGCATCTCCTCCATCCGCGACGTGCGAATCCCGAGCGTCTCGCCGTAGAACCGCTCCGCCGTCCCGAGGTCGTCCACCGCGAACCCGCTGAACGCCTTGCTGTCGCCGAACATCGTGCTCCCCTTTCGTCGCTGTATCTCGACTGTAAGGCGCGGTTCGCGGACCTGGCCCGTCTAGCGTGAGACGGATGGTCGTTCGCCGAGTGCTTGCCGTCGCATGCGTGGCGGTCGCCACGGCCGCGGCGGCGGTCGGGGCGAGCGCGGTCTTCGAGCTCGACCGCGACCTCTCGACCGGCACTGTGCGGATCTCGGTCGAGCCCGGGCACGAGGGGGCGCTCGACCTCTACGTGCCGCTGGTCGACTGGGGCGTGCGGTTCCCCGGCACCGTGCGGCTGCCGGCACGGCTGTCGGTCGACCTGCGCACCGTCGACCGGGCGGCGGCCGAGCGGATCGCCGGCGGCGACGTCCCCGAGCTCGACCACGTCCGCTCCGAAGCGCGCGACGCGATCGCCGCCTACATCCGCCTGCTGGTCGCGGTCGTCGCGCTGGCGGCGTTCGCGACCGGCGGGCTCGTCGCGCTCGCGCTGCGCGGCCGGGCGATCGGGCTCGGACCGCTGCTGGCGACGGCCGGTGCGGTCACCGCTCTCTGCTGCGCGGCGATCGTCCTGCTCCTGCCGCCGCGCGGCGACCTCGGTAACCCGAAGTACTACGCCCACGGCCCCGACATCCCGGCGGCGCTGCGCGCGGTCGAGCAGGCGACGCGCTCGTCGGAGGTGCTGTCCGAGGAGCTCGACACCCAGCTCGTCGGACTCGCGCGGCTCGTCGCGGCGCCCGCGGGCCGCGCGACGGCGGGCGCCGCCCGCCGCCTGACGCTCGCCTCCGACCTGCACAACAACCTGCTCGCACTGCCGGCGCTCGAGCGCGCCGTGGCCGGCGGGCCGCTGTTCTTCGCCGGCGACCTGACGGCCAACGGCTCGCCGTTCGAGATCGCGCTGACCCGGCGCGTCGCGCGGATCGGCAGCCGGGTCGTGGTGGTCACCGGCAACCACGACTCCGACGTCCTCGCCCGGCGGCTGGCCGCCGCCGGCGCGGTGGTCCTGACCCAGCGCGGCCGGCTGCGCGCCAACGGCAGCCGCGGGCCGGTCGTCGCGCGCGTCGCCGGCCTGCGCGTCGCCGGCTACTCGGATCCCGACGAGCGGCGCCGCGCCGAGGGGTACCGCGACCGCTACGCCGACCGCCGCGACGGCGCCGACCGCCGGCGCGCCTTCGCCGACTGGCTCCGCCCGCTGGTCGGCCGCGTCGACGTGGTGCTGGTCCACCAGCCGGCGCTGGCCCGCGACGCCCTCGCCGAGCTGCGCGCCGATCCGCCGCCCTCACCGCTGGTGCTGCTGACCGGTCACACCCACCGGCCCGGGCTGCGCGTCTTCGACAAACTCGTCGAGGTCAACGGCGGGACGATCGGCGGCGGCGGCGCCGGCAACCTCGACGAGGGCCAGCCGTTCGGGCTGGCGGTCCTGAGCTACGCGACCGCCGGAGGCTTCGCCCCACTGGCCGTCGACACCGTCGAGATCGACCCGCGCAGCGGCGCCGCCAGCGCCGAGCGAACGCCGATCCCGGCGGCGGATCGCTAGCCGTCCTGACCTAGGTTTGCACCGCTTTCAGGGGTGAAGTCGAGTCAGCTTCGCCAACTCTGCCAAAAGGATCGGGGTCGGCCGTAAGTTCCCGCCGGGATCTCTGTTGGAGAGGCGATGGGTCCCACTCAACGACGCTTCAGGAGGACTACCTTGACTCGCACCCGACGCGCCACCGTCGCCGCGCTCGCGGCCATCGCGGCCATCGCGGCCTTCGCCGCCTCCACGACCGCCGCGCAGGCGATCACGTGGACGGGCCTCGACACCACGACCGCCGAGGAGATCTCGGCCGTCGAGTACCACCCCGACGGGCGGATCTGGTTCGCCACGGCCGCCGGCAAGATCTTCAGCCGCCCGGCTGGCGGGGCCTTCGCCCAGAACGCGAGCTTCCCCGGCCGCCAGTTCACCGACATCGCGTTCCGGGCGGCGGGCGACATCGGCCTCGCGACCGCCGACAGCGGCCACCTCTACCGATCGATCGACGGCGGCGCGACGTGGTCGCCGATCGACCTGACCAACGACAGCTACAGCCAGGCGTGCACGGGCAGCCCCGCGGCGGTCTCGACGCCCTCGGACAACCTGCTCGCCGTGGAGTGGGCCTCCGACAGCGTCGCCTGGGTCGTCTCGAAGGCGCGAGGACAGGTCCTGAGGTCGACCAACAACGGCGTCAGCTGGAGCGAGCGGAGCCGCCAGAACGACGGCGAGTGCCGGATCGACGCCGACGTGACCGACGTCGCGCCGATTCCCGGCAGCGCCGACGACCTCTACTTCGTCGACGACAACTTCGCGACGCTCTGGCGCACGTCCGACGCGCTCGCCTCCAGCGCCGCGCAGCGCACCAACCTGGTCAACTGCTTCGGCGTGGTCATGAAGCTCGCGGTCGATCCGGCGAGCCCGAACCGAATCGGCGCGTCCGGCACCTGCACGGGGACGCTGCACTGGGGCTTCAGCTCCGACAGCGGGTCCACGAGCGCCTACGTCCGCAGCCTGTCGTCCGCCCGCATCCGCGACCTCGACGCCGCCGCCGGGGTGTTCCTCGCGGTCGGCGACGCGGGACTGATCGAGCAGACGTTCGACGGCTCGACCGCCTTCGCCCAGCCGGCGAGCGGGGCCCTCGCCACACGCGACTGGCGTGCGGTCGACTTCGCCGACGCCGCGCACGCGGTCGTCGCGGGCATCGGCGGCGCCCTCGCCATCACCGACCAGGCCAACCAGCCGCCGCCGCCGCCGAGCGGACCGCCGGCGGCCGGGCCGGACGTGACCCCGCCGCCGGCGCCGAGCGCCGTCACAGTCGGAAGCCGCACGCTGATCCCCGGCCAGGGGACCACGTTCGGCTTCAACTCGGGTGAGGCCGGCCTGGCCGTGCTGACGTTCGAGAAGCGCTTCGCGGGCCTGAAGGGCAAGCGCAAGGGCAAGAACGTGTGCCTGCCGAAGACCAAGAAGCGCCTGGGCGCGCTGCGCAAGCAGGCCGGAGGCAAGCAGGCTTACGCCAAGCTGCTGCGCAAGAAGTCCTGCCAGGGCTACCAGCGGATCGGGTCGATCCGCCAGCAGGCCAGGGCCGGGCGCAACACCATCGCGTTCAACGGCCGCGTCGCGGGACGCAAGCTCGCCAAGGGCAACTACCGCGCGAAGCTCACGGTCACCGACACGGCGGGGAACACCTCGCGCGCCGAGACGATCCGGTTCAAGGTCGTCGGCAAGAAGCGGCGCTGAGCCGAAGCGGTGGCCGGCCCCGTCGCGGGGCCGGCCACCGGGCGCTCAGCTCAAACCGGGTCGGCGACGGGCACTCCGAACCCCTCGACGGTGTCCGCGGCGTCGGGCGAGGAGATCAGGATCGCGCCCTCGCCGGTCGCGTAGGCCTCCTCGCCGTGCTGGACGATGTCCATGCCGAGCGCCTCCTCGTGCTCGCTGGCCGCGCAGCGGCATGACGGCGCCGATGAGCTTCAGCAGCACGAACGTCATCGCGAACGCGTAGGCCGGGGCCGCCGAGCGCCGCGACGCCTGCCAGAGCGAGCTGGTCGGCGTCGCCGTAGAGCGAGGCCGTCGGAGACGCCGTTCCACGACTGCTGGGCGAAGAAGCCGATGAAGCAGGATGCCGGTGAAGCCGGCGATGCCGTGGGCGGCGAGCACGTCGAGCGTCTCGTCGACGCGCGTGCGCGGGCGCCAGACGATCACGGCGTAGCTCGGCAGCGCCGCGAGCGCGCCGAGCGCCATCGCCCAGCCCGGGCTGACGTAGCCGCCCGCCGGCGTGATCGCGACGCAGCCGACGATGATCGCCGTCGCCGCGCCGATCGCCGTCACCTGGCGGCCGCGGATGCAGGTCGAGCACGAACCAGACGACGAGCGTGCAGGCCGGCGTGAGCAGCGTGTTCGTGAACGCGAGCACGCTCGCGTCGCCGGTCGAGAAGCCGCTGCCGCCGTTGAAGCCGAACCAGCCGAACCACAGCAGGCCGGCGCCGAGCAGCACGTAGACCGCGTTGTGCGGCAGCAGCGCCTGGCGGCCGTAGTCCTTGCGCGCGCCGACGACGAGCGCCGCCGCGAGCGCCGAGAAGCCCGAGCCCATCTCGACCGGCACGCCGCCGGCGAAGTCGAGCGTGCCGTTCGCCTGCAGCCAGCCGCCGCCGAAGCGCCCAGTGCGCGAGCACCGCGTAGACGAGCACCGACCACAGCGCGGCGAAGACGAGGAACGGGCCGAAGCGCATCCGCTCGACGACCGCGCCCGAGACGAGCGCGACGGTGACGATGCAGAACGTCGCCTGGAAGGCGAAGAAGACGAGGTGCGGGATCGTCGTGCCGTCGCGCGGCGCGAAGTCGACGCCGTGCAGGAAGGCGTGGCCGAGGCCGCCGATGATCGCGCCGTCGCCGTCGAAGGCGAGCGAGTAGCCGACGACCGCCCACGTGACGGTCGCGACGGCGAGCGCGGCGACGCACATCATGAACGTGTTGAGCGTGTTCTTCGACGCGCACGAGGCCGGCGTAGAAGAGGCCGAGCGCCGGCGTCATCAGCAGCACCAGCGCGGTCGCGGCGAGCATCCACGCGGTGTCGCCGGTGTCGATCGCCGGCGGCCGCGAGCGTGTCGAGGCCGCTCATCACTTGGCCACCGGCGTCACGGCGCCGTCGTCGGTCTCGCCGGTGCGGATCCGCACCGCGCGCTCGAGCGGCACGACGAAGATCTTGCCGTCGCCGACCTCGCCGGTCCGGGCGCCCTCGCAGAGCGCGTCGATCGTCGGCTCGACGAAGTCGTCGGAGACCGCGATCTCGAAGCGCACCTTCTCCGACAGGCCCATCTTGCACCGTCGTGCCGCGGTAGGTCTCGACGCGGTCGAGCTCGCCGCCGTGGCCCTGCACGCGGCTCAGCGAGACGCCGCGCACCTCGGCGCGGTAGAGCGCCTCGAGCACGTCGTTGGCCTTCTCGGGCCGGACGATGCCGATCACGAGCTTCATCTGTCCCCCGCTTCGTAGACGCCTCTGAGCCGCGCGCGAGCGTAACGCCGTGGTCGGCGGACGGTCAAGCCGAGGGCCAATCGGGGCTGCCAGCCTCTAGGCTGCGCGCGTGGACGTGATCGACGAGCTGGTCGCCAACAACGAGGGCTTCGCCGCGTCGCTGCCCGAGCAGCACCTCGACGTCGCGCCCGCAGCCGTCAGCTGGCGATCGTCACCTGCATGGACTCGCGGCTCGACGTCTTCGCCGCGCTCGGCCTCGGCCACGGCGAGGCGCACGTGCTGCGCAACGCGGGCGGCGTGATCACCGACGACGTGATCCGCTCGCTGGCGATCTCGCAGCGCAAGCTCGGCACGCGCGAGGTGATGCTGATCCACCACACCGACTGCGGCATGCAGACGATCACCGACGACGGCTTCCGCGCCGAGCTGCAGGAGGCGACCGGCGTCGCGCCCGCGTTCGCGATCGAGTCGTTCACCGACGTCGACGCCGACGTCCGCCAGTCGATCCTGCGCGTCCGCCGCTCGGCGTTCGTGCCGCACCGCGACATGGTGCGCGGCTTCGTCTACGACGTGGACACGCACGCGCTGCGCGAGATCCACGTCGCCGCCGACGGCTGAGGTGTGCGCGCCGCCCCGCGGGGGTAGGGCGCGTAGATGGCGGAGCCACCCAAGGAGGCCGAGCGGACGGCGACTCGCGCACCGCCCGAACGTCCGGTCGGCGGCTACGCGGTCCTGATCGGGCTGTTCACGGCGCTCGTCGGCGGGTTCACGGCGTGGCTGCGCGCGACCGGCCGCGAGCTGCCCGAGCGCGTCCCCGCGAGCGACCTGCTGCTCGTCACGGTCGCGACCCACAAGGCTTCGCGGCTGGTGTCGCGCGATCGCGTGACCAGCGCGGTGCGGGCGCCGTTCACCGAGGTCGAGGAGACGCCGGGCGAGGCCCGGGCTCCCGAGGAGCGACCGGCTGGGAGCGGCGCCCGGCGTGCCGTCGGCGAGCTCGTCCTGTGCCCCTACTGCCTCAGCGTCTGGATCGCCTCGGCGTTCGCCGCCGGGCTGGTCGTCGCGCCGCGGCCCACCCGGTGGGCCGCCGGCATCCTCGCGACCGTGTTCGGCTCCGACGTCCTCCAGATCGCCTACCGCAAGCTCGAGGGTTGGCGCTAGCCGCCGCGCGGACGGCCGCTGGCCATCCGCGCGGCTGGCCGTGAATCGCTAGCGACGGCCGCGCCGGCGCTCCTCGATCTCCTCACGACGCGCCTCGGCACGCTCGCGCGGGTTCAGGCTGGGGTCCTTGCTCTTCGGGGGCTCGACCTTCGGGTCGGCCTTCTTCTTCGCCTTGGCCTTGGCCTTCGCCTTGCCGCAGGCCTTGCCCTTGCCCTTCTTCTTGGCGCTCGCCTCAGCGCTGCTGCCGCCAGCCGACGGGAGCTGCGGCATCGCCGGGATCTGGGTGTCGGGCATCGGGATGCCCTTGAGCGGATCCGGCGTGGCCTTGCCCTTCTTCTTGCCCTTCTTGGGCTTGCAGCCCTTGCCCTTCTTCTTGGCGGCTGCGTCGGCGGTGGGCGCGGCGGCGCCGTCGGCAGCCGATGCGATCGGCGTGGTCATCCCGACCGCCAGCGCGAGCGCGGCGATCAGGGCAAGGAACGTTCTGCTGGGTCTCACTTGCGAGTCTCCCTTTACGAGTGTCTGGGCCAGTCCAGACACGATTAGAACACGACTTCTCAGTCGGCGGTAGCGGGCGCCGGCTCGGCACCGGGCTCGATGACCGCCTCGACGCGGCCCTTGGGCAGCGCGTGGACGCCACCGGTGGCGATAGCGTCCGCGCCGTGGCGCCGTCGTTCACCCCTGAGCACCGCGACGGCTCCGGCGAGCCGCTCTTCCACGACTGAGCCGATGACCGCGGGCGCCGACAGGCCGTCGCGGATCCCGCTGCCCGGGCCGCTGTCGAGCGCGCGCGACCGGCCGTGGCCGCTGCTCGGCCGCGCCGCCGAGCTCGAAGCGATCGCCGCCGCGTGGGAGCGCGTCGAGGCCGGCGGGCGCGAGACGGTCCTGATCGCCGGCGAGCCCGGCGCCGGCAAGAGCCGGCTCGCCGCCGAGGCCGGCCACGACGCCCACCGCGCCGGCGGGCTCGTGCTCTACGGCAGCGGCGAGGAGACGGCCGGCACCCCCTACGCCCCGTTCGCCGCGGCGCTCGGGCACCTCGACCGCCACGTCGGCGACGGCCCCCGCAAGCGGGCCCTGCGCGCCTCGCCGCTCGGCCGGTTGATGCCCGGCGCCGGCGCGGCGCCGGAGGAGCGCGCCGCGCTCGCGATGGGCGACGAGCGCGGCCGGCTGTTCGCGGCCGCCGTCGAGCGGCTCGAGGCGATCGCCGACTACCGGCCGCTGCTGCTCGTCGTCGACGACCTCCACGGCTGCGGCCTCGCGACGCTGCTGCTCGTCGAGCACCTCGCCCAGACGAGCGCGCGGCTGCGGCTGCTGCTGCTCGCGACCTACCGGCCGACCGACCTCGAGCCCGACGACGAGCGGACCGCCGTGATCGCCGGCCTGCGCTCGGCGCCGGGCGCCCAGCACGTCCAACTCGGTGGCCTCGACAGCGGTGCGCTGCGCGACATCGCCGCGTCGCTGAAGGTCGCCGACGACCCCGCTGGGCTCGACCGCGCCGCGGTGCTCGCCGAGCGCGAGAGCGGCGGCAACCCGCTGTTCGCCTGCGAGCTGCTGCGCGCGATCGGCGCCGGCGGCGCGACGCTCGACGGCGCCTCCCCCACACCGCGCTCGCTGCGACTGCTGATCGCCGCGCGCGGCCACGACCTCGGCGCCGAGGCCTACGAGCACGTCTCGGCCGCCGCCGTCTGCGGACGCAACTTCGACCCGCGCGTCGTCGCCGCGGCGCTCGACGTCGAGCCGGTCGCGTTCGCCGAGTCGATGGCCCGCGCCGAGCGCGCCGGCCTGGTGTCGATCGACCCCGCCGACGGCGGCTGCTCGTTCGCCCACGCCGTCGTCGCGCGCGGTCTCTACGAGGAGGTCGGCCCGGCGCGCCGCGGGCGCCTGCACCGGCGGCTCGCCGAGGCGCTCGAGGCCGACGGCGACGGCGGCTTGCCCGACCGCGCGGCGGAGATCGCCCGGCACTGGCGGCGCGCCGACCCGCCCGACGAGGAGCGCGCGGCGCGCTTCTGCGCGATCGCCGGCGCGCGGGCGCTGGACCGCTACGACCACGGCGTCGCCGCCGACTGGTTCGAGCAGGCGCTCGAGCTGCGCGAGCGCGCCGGCGCCCACGGCGGCAGCGACCGCTGCGACCTGCTGATCGGTCTCGGCAAGGCGCTGCGCTTCAGCGACCAGGAGCGCTCGCGCGCCGTCCTGCTCGAGGCGGGCCGGCTTGCCGACGGCCTCGACGACATCGACCGCCTGGTCGAGGCGACGCTGGCCAACAACCGCGGCTTCGTCAGCCTCGTCGGCGGCTACGACCGCGAGCGCGGCGCGATGCTGCGCCGGACCGCCGAGCGGATGACCGACAACGGCCCGGACCTGGCGCTGGTGCTCGCGCAGCTGGCGCTCGAGCTGACGTTCTCGCCGCAGGTCGACCGGCGCCGGCGGCTCGCCGAGCAGGCGCTCGTGGCGGCACGCGCCGGCGGCGACCAGCGCGTCGTCGCGCAGGTGCTGATCCGCTACCTGATCGCCCACTGGGGTCCGGAGAACCCGCGCGACCGCGTCGCCGCGGCGGCCGAGAGCATCGCGATCAGCGCGCAGCTCGACGAGCCGCTCGACCTCTTCCACGGCCTCTTCTGGCAGGCGGCCGCGCAGATCGAGCTGGGCCGCGTGCAGGACGCCGCGCAGACGCTGCGCGAGCAGGAGCGGATCGCCGCGCGGATCGGCGACGGCACCGCGAACTGGCTCTGCGAGTGCGCCGCCTCGCTCCACCTCGCGCTGCGGGGCCAGCTCGACGAGGCCGAGGCGCGCGCCCAGCACGCCGCCGAGCTGGCCCAGCACGGCGCCCAGCCCGACGCGCTGCCGTTCTACCTGACCCAGGTCGCCAGCATCCGCTGGCAGCAGGGCCGGCTGCCGGAGCTGGCGCCGCTGCTCGCCTCGGCGCTCGACCAGTACCCCGGCCTGCCGGCGTTCCGCTCGCTGGTCTGCCTCGCGCACGCGCTCGGCGACGACCACGCCTTCGCGCGCGAGGTGCTGGTGATCGACACCTCCACCGGCTTCGCCGACCTGCCGCGCGACCCGATCTGGATCGCCGGCGCGGTCACCTACGCGCACGCGATCGTGGAGCTAGGCGAGCGCGACGCCGCGCTTGCGGTCCACTCGCTGCTCGACCCCTACCGCGGCCAGCTCGCTACGACGTCGATCAGCGTCTGGGGCCTCGTCGACCACGCGCTCGGCCGGCTCGAGCTGCTGCTCGGCGACGCCGCCGCGGGGAGGCGCTCGCTGGAGCGGGCGATGGTCGCCTACGAGCGGATGCCGGCGCCGCTGTGGCGCGCCCAGGCCGAGCGCGACCTGGCAGCCGGCGACGGGGGGCGCGCGAACACCCGATCGGGCTCGACGCCCGGATCGCGCGGCTCGACCTGACCCACCGCCAGGCCGAGGTCGTGCGGCTGGTCGCCCAGGGCCGCTCGAACAAGCAGATCGCCGCCGAGCTGCACCTCGCGCCGAGCACCGTCAAGCGCCACCTCGAGAACGCCTACGACCGCACCGGCGCGCGCTCGCGCGGCGCCCTGACGGCCCTACTGCTCGACCCGCATGGGTCGAACGGCCCAACTTCGCCCTGAGCGAGGGCGCAAGCGCGAGGGCCGTGTTCTAATCGGCCTTTGTGCACAGAGATCGCCTCGGAATCCCACGCAATGTCACTCGAGCCGCTCGACGCGGCTCCGTCCTTGCCGCCGCGCTCGCGGCGCTGACGCTCGCCCTGCCGGGCGCCGCAACGGCAGCGCCGGTGCTCCAAGAGGGCTTCGAGAGCGGACTCAACGGCTGGACCGTCGACGGGCTGTGGCACGTTCAGGCCAACCCGCAGACGATCTCGGTGCTAAGCCCGCAGGTGAACCCGAACCTCGTCTCGCTGCCTGACGGCGGCGGCCTGCCGGCGGCCTTCGCGGGCTCGCGGGTGGCCTGGTTCGGCGACGCCACCAGCGGCACGTTCTGCGGCAACGCCACCTGGGTCTCGACCGGCCAGGCGCCGAAGAACGGCTGCACTTCGCAGAATCCCCAGGTCGGGTCGCTGACCTCGCCGCAGTTCAGCCTCGCGGGCGCGCTCAGCGCCCAGGTCGAGTTCTTCGCGTGGTGGGAGATCGAGGGCGTCGACGCCAACGAGTACGACCTGATGCAGGTCGACTACAGCACCAACGGCGGCGCCACCTGGCTGCCGGCCGGAACGCTGAACCCCAGCGACGACGCCAACGCCGAGCACTACGCGCCCTACACGGCCAACGGCGTCAGCCAGCCGGCGAGCTGGCACCGCTACGTGGCTGACATATCGGGCGCGAAGGGCAGCTCGACGGTGCGGCTGCGCTTCCACTTCGACAGCGACGACTCCAACTACCAGGGCTTCCGCGGCTGGCTGGTCGACGAGGTGACGGTCGAGACGCCGTACGCCGAGCCGGCGCCGCGCATCGACGCCCTCGTGCCCGACTGCACCAAGACCGGCGAGGGCCGGATCGTCGGAATCGACGGCGAGCACTTCGTCCTCGGCTCCCAGGTCCAGCTAGACGGCAAGCCGGTCACCAGCGCCACCCCGTCGAGCGAGCGGATGGAGTTCGTCGCGGCCGACGACCTCGCGGCCGGCGCCCACTCGGTCACGGTCGTCCGCACCGGCGCCAACGCCGCCGAGAGCAATGCCGCGACCTTCCAGGTGCGCCCCGACTGCGCGGCGAAGCGGACCACCGCGAGCCAGCTCCGCTGCGACCGCGGCCCGAACCCCTGGGACCCGTCGAAGTGCACCGCGACCGTCGGCGACTCGGACATCCCGGTGCGCAAGACGCCGAGCGGCAAGGTCGTCTTCAGCTCCGGCGACGGCGCCTTCTCGAACAAGTACGAGTGCAACCTGATCCCGACGCCGCTGTCGCCGGGCGTGGCCAGCTGCGTCGTCCACAACGTGCCGGCCGGCAAGAACGGCTTCGCGAGCGTCCGCTCCGACTACGCCGGCAGCGACGTGCACCTGCCGAGCAGCGCGACGACCGGGTTCATCGTCGCGGCGGGCTCGGGTCCGGCGGGGTCGGCCTGCGAGGGCCCGGCCAAGACGAGCGCCCGGATGTCGATGGCCAACGACTACCACGCCTTCAACCAGCCCGGACTCGACTTCGGCGACCTCGGCTACTGCGCGAAGGGCCTGCTGATCGAGGGCGTGCAGGGCGTCAGCCACGTGGTCAACGGCGTCGCCTACGTCGTGCCGCCCGTGGCCGGTGTCGCGGCCGCCGTCGCGACGCCGATTCCCGAGCCGACGACCAAGGCCGCGGCCGGCGTCGCCACCGCCGCGGGCGCGTACTACGTCATGAAGCCCGTCCACGCGCTCGCCGACTACACCGTCAAGACGCTCGAGACCACCCAGCAGGACCCGCCCGACCCGAACTTCAAGAAGCTCGCCAAGCCGCAGCCGGAGAAGATGCCGAGGCTGCTCCCCGGCCGCGGCGTGAGCCCGAAGGCGGCGCGCAAGCTGACCGCGCTCGCGCGCCAGCTCGGCAAGACCGAGGGCTACTCGCGTGCCCTGACGGCGACACTCGACCGCGCCGGCGGGGCCCAGATCGCAAAGGACACGGTCTGGCAGGGCAAGCAGATGGCCCACGCGATCAAGCTCGCCCGGCAGTTCTCGGTGCAGCTCGACAAGTCGGCGACCGCGATCGTTGAGATCCGCCCGGTCGCGGGTCGCGTCCCGCTGCTCAAGCGCAAGTTCAAGCTGGCGCAGGTCAAGCGCACCGGACGCCAGATCTCGAAGCGGTACACCAAGCCGCAGGTGAAGCTCATGCGCCTCCTGGGCTACGACAAGGCTCAGATGGCGAAGATCCGCGCGGCGCAGAAGAACGTCGCGAAGCTGAAGGCGCTGCCGTTCAAGCGCCCGCTCGACGTCTACGGCAAGCGCACCGTGGACAGCCTGCGGACCGCGGCCCGCGCCTACCGCTACTGGGTCCTGCTGCCCGAGATCACCGAGCAGGCGAAGCTCGGCAAGCGCGGCTGACCCTTAGGCCATTCGACCAACGTCAAGAAGGAGATTCGTGTGAAACGCACCATCCTGCTCGCCCTCGTGGCGGCGCTGATGCTCGCGCTCGGCGCCGGCACCGCGACCGCCGCGGTCGACGGCGGCGCCCAGACCGCAGCCAAGAAGAAGGCCGGCAAGAAGAAGGCCGCGAAGTGCAAGGCGGCCAAGAAGAAGGCGAAGGGCAAGGCCAAGGCGCGCAAGTCGCTCGCGGCCGCCGACAGCGCCGCCAAGAAGGGCAAGGCGAAGGGCAAGCGCAAGGCCAAGCGCAAGTGCGCCAAGGCGAAGGCCAAGCCGAAGCCGAAGTCGAATCCGAAGACCTCGCCGCGGAAGCGCGTGCGCAACCCCTACGAGCAGCGCATGGTCGACCGGTACAGGGAGCGGCGCGAGCAGATGGAGGAGCGGCGCCAGAACGCGCCGAAGCCGCTGACGCTCCAGGACGTCGCCCCCGCCGACGGCACCTACACCACGGCCACCGCGCCCGGACTGACCGTCACGGTCAGCGGCAACAGCACCCAGGCGCGCGTGCAGTACACGGTGCCGAAGAGCGCGTACGACGCGGCCTGCCAGGCGGAGACCGCGGGCGAGGCCGTCGACATCACGGGCGGGTTCTCGATCGCGCATGAGACAAAGCGAGGGTTCCTGATGCTGCACGCATCGCAGCCCGTCACCGCCACCACTCAGAGGAGCCAGAGCGTCACCGGCTCGATCGGCAAGGACGGGACGTTCACGCTGACGATCAGCGCCAGCTTCCCCTACGCGGCCAATCCGGGCGCGAACTGCTCGGAGACCCCGGGCCCGCCGCTGACGGGAACGCTCGTCAAGTAGCGACGGACGTGACACGCCCGGGCGGCGGAGGGCCGCCCGGGCGTTCGCTTCGCAGCCGAGCTAGCTCGGCTGCTTGACGATCCGCAGCCAGGGGCGCGGGGCGTCCCAGCCGTCGGGGTAGGTCTCCTTGGCCTGCTCGTCGGAGACCGAGCCGGCGATGATCACGTCGTCGCCCTGCTGCCAGTGGGCGGGCGTCGCCACCTTGTGGTTGGCCGTCAGCTGGAGCGAGTCGATCACCCGCAGCACCTCGTCGAAGTTGCGGCCGGTCGTCATCGGGTAGACGAGGATCAGCTTGACCGTCTTGTCCGGGCCGATCACGAAGACGTTGCGGACGGTCTGGTTGTTCGCCGGGGTGCGCTCGGTCGGGTCGCCGGAGACGTCGGCCGGGAGCATTCCGTAGGCCTTCGAGACCTCGAAGTCGGCGTCGGCGATGATCGGGTAGTTCGGCGCTGTGCCCTGGGTCTCGGCGATGTCCTGCGCCCACTTCGCGTGGTTCTCGATCGGGTCGACCGACAGGCCGATGATCTTGACGCCGCGGCGGTCGAACTCGGGCTTGATGCTCGCCATGTAGCCCAGCTCGGTCGTGCAGACCGGCGTGAAGTTCCGCGGGTGCGAGAACAGGACGGCCCACGAGTCGCCGATCCAGTCGTGGAAGCCGATCTTGCCCTCGGTGGTCTCGGCCTCGAAGTCGGGGGCGGTCGCGCCTATCTGCAATGCCATGCGAGTTCCTCTTGGGTTCGGGTGGTTCTAGCTCCTCTTAATCTAGCCACCTCGCCACAAAACCCCGAATGCCCGGTCTGGATTCACGAGTTCAGCTTTCGCGGCAACCGGCCGACAGGCTTCGAATGAACCGAATCGCGCCGCTCACAGCCCTTCTCGCCACCTCGATCGCACTGGCGGTCCCGAGCGTCGCGGCCGCCGCGCCCACCGTCTGGGCCGGCACCGGCTTCAACGACCTCGGCCCGGCCTCCACCCTGCTCTCGGTCACCCAGGACGGCCGCGCCTCGGTGACGAACGTCCAGCTGATCCTCGCCTGCACCGACGCCGAGGACGGCACCGAGTCCGACCGTGCCTTCGACGCCCGCTACCGCACCCGCGTGCCGCTGAACCGCAACCGCTTCGCGTTCGACTTCAGCGCGCTGTCCGGGGGCCGGCTCGGCCACGTGCGGCTCAACGGCATCCTGCGCTCCAACGGCCGCGGCGCCATGCGCGTGCGCGTCGAGGCGACCGCGACCGGCCAGGGCGGCGAGGTCGTCGAGCGCTGCCAGGGCGCGACGCGGATCCCGCTGCGCCGCGGCGGCTGAGCGCCGCGCTCACCTGCTCGCCGACCAGTCCTTGCCGGCGAAGCAGTAGTCGAACTCGAAGCGTCCGGTGCCCAGCAGCGGCGAGCGGTCCTCGACGACCAGCTTGCCCTTGGCGGTGCGACCGTCGACGAAGCGCCCCTCGTACTTCAGCTTGACGAAGCCGTAGTCGCGCGTCGCCTCCCACGCGAAGCCGCCGTCGGCGGCGATCTTCGGCGCGGGGTCGCCCGAGCCTTGGAAGAAGCGCACCACCTTCTGCTTGCCGGAGCGCGTGCAGTAGAGGCTCAGCGTGCCGGTGAACGTGGTCACGGCGCCGTCGCGGGCGACCAGCTCGAGGTCCTGGCCCTTGTAGGTCCCGTCGTAGCCAGCGCCCTGGGGGCCGGGCTTGCCGGCTGGCGGCGAGCTGGACTTCGGCGCCGTCACCAACACCGACCGCCGCGTCGTGCGCGCCTTGCCGACCGGGCCGCGCAGCTTCGCGACGACGGTCGCCTTCAGCTTCCCGGCGCGGCGCAGCTTGCGGGCGGCGGGGCCGGCGAGCTTGACGGCGAGCGTCCGGCTCGCGTTCGCGGCGAGCGCCAGCTTCTCGACGTGGCGCCGGCCGGCGACCCGCAGCTCGAGCGCGCCGCGGAGCTTGAAGGCGTGGGGGTTGTCGACCTGGAGCCGGACCACTCCCCGCTTCGTCGCCCGCGCGGTCTTGGCGATCGTCACGCGCGGGCCGGTCCCGCGGATCGCGGCGTAGGGGTCGGAGTTCACGGGCGGGGCGTCTCCGCCGGTCGGCCGGCCGGCCGGCGGCCCGGATGGCGGTCCCGGCTCGCCGGGCCCCAGGCAGGCGACGCAGCCGTCCTGGGTCTCGTCGCCGAGCCCGTCGCCGTCGCGGTCTGGCTCGATCGTCGCCTGGTAGTGGAGGTCGCCCGCGATCCCGATTGCGTCGCCCTCGGCGACCGGCAGCCGTGCCCCGATCTCCTGGACCGCCATCGTCGCGGCGAGCGACTCCCAGTCGCCGCCGGCGCCCAGCGAGCGGACGCCGCTCGGCTCGACCGACAGCCGTCGCAGGCGCGCGGAGCCGCCGTCGGCGCGGACCCGCCAGCTCGTCACGACGCCGAGCGGCGTCCCGAGCGACGGGACCCGTACCAGCGCCCGGTCGGCGACGTCCTGGAGCTGGGTGCACGCGAACGTCTGGGTGCACCCGCGCTGGACGGCGGTGCCGTCGGCGAAGTCGAGATCGCCGCCGATGGTCACGGCGGCGCCGGCGGCGCCCGGGGCGGACAGGCAGACGATCGCCATGGCGGCGATCGCGAACGGGGTCTTCATCGGTCTCCTGCGACGGGGGCGGGTCGGCGCCAGTCTGCGCGGCGACCCGCCCGCCGTCATCGGTGAGGTCCCTCTCCCGGGCTAGAAGCCCCAGTGGCTCGATCCGGATCCGCCCGCCCACAGGCGCGCGGCCATCCGGTGGTGGGCCATCCGGTCGCCGGTGTCGCGTACCGGCCACGGCACCCGCCAGCCGAGGAACTGGTACGGCCCGCGCGCGCCCGAGGAGTAGTTGTAGGCGTGCCACGAGAAGCGCGACTCGCGCGCGACGATCCCGCACGGGACGGCGAACCGGCCGTGGCGACCGCAGTCGAACGGGGCGATCCGCCGCAGCTCGATCCGCCTCATGTGGCGGGCCCGGTAGCTGCGCTTGTGGGCGCGGATCACGGCTGCCGAGGCGCGTGGCCGCTTCTGGCAGCGCACCACTCGCGCGAGCGTCCGGCGCTCGTGGCGGGTCGCCGCCGAGCGGCCGTCGTAGGCCTTCTTGGCGGCGCGGTGGAAGTCGGCCCGGTCGTACTCGGCGGGACAGGGCGCCGCCTGGGCGGCAGCGGTCGGGATCAGGAGCGGCAGGACGGCAAGGACAGATGAACGCAGCAGCAGTCGGATCGGGAACTCAACTCCAGGAGCCGGGGACGGGGAGGGCCAGGAGCCGCGCGGTACTCAGCGACTCGGACCGCGACGCTCACCGCAAGGGCGCGCGCCGTCTGTTGTGCAGCCCGGCAGGGTAAGCAGCCCACGTCCACCCTCGTGTGACGTGGGTCACGCTTGGGTCATCAAGGCTCGTCGGCGAGCCATCGCCGTGCATGACGTAGACAACGAGTCCGGGCCGGATCGTAGGGTGGCCAGATGGCGTCGGAAGGAAGGAACGAGGCTGTAGCCCCCGACACCGAGGCGGGGCCGGGGAACGAGACGGCGAGCTCCATTCTCGGGGTCGTCGTATTCATCCTCCTGCTTGCGGCGCTGGTCTTGCTCCTGAAGGGCTTGTTTCCGTCGGACCTTCCGCACGCCGCCGACCCGAACTTCATTGATGCGATCTTCAACAACAAGGCGGTCATATGGGCAGCGCGCATCCTGCTCGTCTCGGCAGCCGTGGTGCTCGCTGTAGGTGGGGTCTTCATCATCGCCTCCACGGTCGTCCGGATGAGGAAGGGCGACTGGCTAAAGCGTGCCGGCCCCGCCTTGACCGGTCAAGACGAGATCGATGAGCTGCGCGAGCGTCTTGAGGCGTCGGACGACCTGATTGAGCAGCTACATCTTGCGCTAGACGACGGCTAAGATGGCCACAGAGCTACGGAGGACGCACCCGTGACCAGGCAGCAGCTATCGCAGCGAGTGGAACTCGCTCACCAGCTAAACAGGAACGCGCTCAAGACGACCGAGCAGCGCGGTGATCGGCTGGATCGAGCCGCGCAGCATTCGACTCGCGTTGTCGAGCGTGCCGTTCGCAAACTGCGAACCGGCAGTTAGCGCGTCCCCGGGCCTACCCCCTCACTTTCGCAACGTCCCTGGGCAGGTCAGCTAGCGCGGCGGCGCGTAGCGGCTGTGGAGCATCAAGTCGTTGCCCTCGGTGTCGCGGAAGAGGGCCATGTGGCAGACGCCGGTGTCGAAGGTGTCGCCGAGGAACTCGACGCCCTTGGCCTCCAGCTCGGCGCGCGCGACCGCGACGTCGTCGACGTGCAGCGCCGGGTGGGCGTTGCGCTGCGGCTCGAACGGCATCCCCTGCTTCTCCGGCTGCCAGATGCCGAAGCAGGTGTCGCCGACCCAGAACTCGTAGTCGGAGCTGTCGTCCGGCCTCAGACCGAGCGTCTCGACGTAGAAGGCGCGTGCGCGGTCGGGGTCCTGCGAGGGAATCCCCACGAAGTCGAGCTTGCTGATCATGGCTGCCTCCTGTAGGTCGGTCGGGTCCCGACGGAGGCTATGCCCCGCCGCGGCCGATTCCCATCCGGCGGCTGGGTTAGGCCCGCAGTCAGCGGGTATGCCTACTCCTGGGGGCATCCCCGATTGGAAAGAGGGAGTGGATGGCCGAGAGCAGATCCTCCTCGCAGAAGCCTCGCAAGAAGAGCGCCAGCCGGTCGTCGAACGGGTCGAGCCCGAAGGCGAAGAGCACGTCGAGCCGGTCCAAGCCCGCGACCCAGTCGAAGCCGACGGCTCGCGGCGGCAGCCGCTCGCGAGCGACGTCGAAAAGCGGTGGGAAGAGTTCGGCGAACCGGCCGAAGAGCGCGTCGAACCCGTCGAAGTCCGCCTCTAGCAAGTCCGGCGGTTCGCCGAGCGCGAAGCAGAACGGCGCCGACGCATCGGTAGCGAGTCGCGTAGGCGACACCGCCAGCTCGGTCAAGGACACCGCGACCAAGGTCGCGAGCAAGGCCGCCGGACCGGCCCTCGCGGTCGGCGCCGCCGCCGCGGGCGTGGCCGGGGGCGCGCTGCTACGGGGTCGCATGAAACGCCGCAAGGTGCTCGGCGTGCCGCTTCCGCGCTCGCTCGACGGCGGCGTCGACGCGAAGTCGATCGCCAAGACCGTGGGCGAGGCGAGCGCGAGCTTCGCCAAGACGTCGAAGTCGGTGTCTCGGAAGATCGAGCGCGCCGGCGACCAGGCCGAGCGGATCGGGCGCGTGCTCGGGGACGACAGGGGACGCGACAAGGACAGCCATCGCTCGCCGGTCGAGGTCGTCCTCGACGGCCTCACCCATCGCCGCTGAGCAGCGCGTTCGAAGGATTCTTGGGGTGGCCACCCCAAGAACCCTTCGCGCGACCTCTGGACCGGCGCTCGCGCCGGCCCAGAGCGACCGGCGGCCTAGGAGTGGCGCGCGCTGGCGTCGTTGAAGCCGTGCGCGCCGGCGTCGCCGTACTGGTCCTTGAACCAGCCGCCGACCGCGTCGAGCGCGCCGCCGATGATCCCCTGCTTGAAGCCGGCGCTGTCGTTGACGTTCGGGACCGGCTCCGACGGGACCGGCAGGTCGAGCGCGTCGCAGATCGGCTCCCAGCCGTCCTTCGGCTCCCAGACGATCAGCCGGTCGGCCGGGACGGTCGCCTTGACCTCGGCGTCCCAGGCGGCGGCCGCGTCGATCATCTCCTGACGCTCGGCGTAGGAGCCGGAGAACGGCGCGCCGGTGACCCAGACCATGCGGACGTTGAGGTCGTACCAGCGGCGGAAGACGGGGTCGACCTGATAGCGCGCCTGGGCGAGGTGATGGAGGACGCCGCGACCGAAGTAGATCTCCCAGATCGTGTCGCGCATCGAGGTCTCCCACTTCTCGTGGTCGCGCACGCTGAGCAGAACCTTGGCGTCCGGGTAGTACTCCATCAGCGCCTTGTAGTGGAACGCCGCCGGCCAGTCGACGGTCGACTGGCAGCCCTCGAACAGCGTGTCCCAGTCGGGACGACCCTCCAGCGCGTCGTACCAGAGCGGCAGGTGCGCCTCCATGTTCGTCATCAGGTTGCGCATGTGGTAGCAGGGCAGCCCCAGCTGCTCGAGCGCGATCATCTGGGTGGTCGTAGCCGTGCGCGGCAGGCCGGCGCCGATCAGCTTCATATGCGGAGTTGCTCCTCTTGGCGGGGTTCGGGGGATGCTGAGTGCTATCAGGCCCCTCACGCCCCGGGGTGCCGCGCGAGCGCCGCGTAGAGTAGGAGTCGATGGCCCACGACCGTGTCTTCCTGATCACCGGCGCCAGCTCAGGGATCGGCGCCGCGACAGCGCGCCGGGCGGCCGAGGCCGGCTACCGGGTCGTGCTGGCGGCGCGCTCGAAGGACAAGCTCGACGCACTCGCCAGCGAGCTGGGAGGCGAGGGGCGGGCGCTAGCAGTCGCCGCCGACGTGACGAGCTGGGAGGACAACGAGGCACTCGTCGCCGCGGCGGTCGACGCCTACGGCCGGCTCGACGTCGCGTTCGCCAACGCGGGCTTCGGCGCCAAGCGCGGCTGGCTCGAGGAGACGCCCGAGCACTGGCGCGAGATGGTCCTGACCAACGTCCTCGGCGCCGCCTACACCGTGCGCGCCGCGCTGCCCCAACTGCGCGAGACGCGCGGCCACGTGCTGCTGACCGGATCGGTCGCCGGCCGCGTCGCGCTGCCGGGCAGCCTCTACTCGTGCACCAAGTGGGCGGTCACCGCGATGGCCGAGGCGGTCCGCTCCGACCTCGGCGACAGCGGCGTCCGCACCACCCTGGTCGAGCCCGGCGCGGTCGAGACCCCCTTCTTCGACAACCCCGCCGAGGGCCGGCTCGAGGCCGACGACGTCGCCCGCGCGGTCCTCTACGCCGTCTCGCAGCCGCCGCACGTCGACGTCAACGACGTCCTGATCCGCCCCGTCTCGCAGCCGATCTAGGGGCGTCCGCCAACCTGCGAGCGCTCGCGTTTCATACGCGACTGCTTGTAAGTCGGAAACGGGCCTCAGCGCAGCGCGAGCACGTGACCGCGCGTGGGGGCTACGCCTCCCTCCAGTACCTCTAGATAGGCGGCGCGGAGCGCGTCGAAGCCCTCGCCCGGGATCGGCGCCAGCCAGCCGGCGGCCCACTCGCAGAACGGGTGCCAGGCGTCGACGACGCGCTGCTCGAGGCCGTCGCGGCCCCAATCCTTCACCCGCTTGGCGATCCGGTCGGGCGCGAAGAAGAAGACCGGCGAGGGGCCCGCCAGGTCCCCGCCGCCCGCGCGCAGCGCCTCCCAGTGCGTCATCCCGACGGCCATGCTGTGGACGAGCTGGCCGCGGTAGTGGCCGTGGACCGCATGGCGGACGGTGCCGTCGCCGGAGATGTCGACGAACGTCGCCGGCCCGCGCTCCAAGCGACTCCACCGCGTCGTAGGTGACGGTGCGGTCGTAGATCCCCAGGCCCTCGACGAACTCGGCGTTGCGCGGCGAGGTCAACCCGACCAGCTCGACCTCCTCGCGCTGGGCGAGCATGAACGCGGCGGCGATCGCCGTCTTGCTCGACGCGCTCGCGACGACGATCGGGCCGCGGCCCGTCAACCCCATGTCGGCGAGCTGGTCGTCGATCAGGAACGAGGTGAAGAACAGCGGCCGCAGCAGCATCTGCAGCGCCTCGGTGTCCGGGCGGTAGAACGGGTCAGCGCCGGTCGCGGCGTAGCGCTGGTAGACCGACGGCAGCTTCTCGCGGTGCGCCGCGCCGTCGACGAAGCCGCTCGCGTCGGCGCGCGCCGGCTTCACCACGAGGTGCGACGACGACGGCAGGTAGCCGTAGAGCCTGGTCCCGGCCTCGACCCCCTCGGCCTCGCTGCGCTCGACCTCCGCGAACCCCCACAGCGGCACCCGTCCCCACCCCTCCTCGGCCGGGAAGAAGTCCCAGTAGGACATCATCTCGCCGAAGACCGCGTAGGTGACGTTGTTGGCGGTCAGCCCGGCCGCGGCGACGCGCAGCAGCGCCTCCCCCGGACCGATCTCAGGCGGCGGCCCCTCGGCGAGACGGCAGTCACGGAGGTCGTCGCGGCGCACCAGGAAGTCGGTCATGACTTCGATGCTCTCACGCCCGTCATAGTTGGAGCGGATGAGCGAAAGCGAGCTGCCCGACATCGAGAGCCGCGAGGACTGCGAGCGGCTCGTGCGTGCCTTCTACGGCAAGGCGATGGAGGACGAGCTGATCGGCTGGATCTTCACCGACGTGGCGCACCTCGACCTCGACGAGCACGTCCCGGTCGTCACGTCGTTCTGGGAGACGGTGCTGCTCGGCAACCAGAGCTACTTCGGCGGGGCGTTCGGCGTCCACGCCAAGCTGCACGAGAAGGCCGGGCTGCGCAAGGCCCACTTCCAGCGCTGGCTGGTCCTCTGGTGCCGCACCGTCGACGAGCTGTTCGACGGCGAGCGCGCGGCGATGGCGAAGGTCCACGGCCTGCGCGTCGCCAACGCCTTCAGCAGCCGGCTGCAGGGCTACCCGGGGCCGGAGCGGCCCGACGGGCTGACGGTCCAGCAGGCCGGCTCGGGCGACTGAGCCTGGCCCCGGCGGCGCCAGCGAGTCAGTCCGCCTGCCGCTGTGCGGCCTCCAGCTCGACCTGCATCGCCTCGGCGAGTGCCATCGCGGCGGTCAGCGGGCGGACCATGACGGTGAAGTCGTCGATCTTGCCGTCGGCGTTCAGGTGCAGGAAGTCGCAGCCCTCGATCTCGCGCTCCCCGACGCGCGCCCTGAAGACGAGCGCGTGGTCGGCGGCGTCGTCGGCCCCGATCTCGCGCTCGTAGACGAAGTCCTCGAACACGCGGCTGACCGCGTGCAGGAGCGCCCCGACCATCTCGCGCCCCTCGTAGGGCCGGAAGACGATCGGGCTGCGGAACACGACGTCGTCGGCCAGCAGCGCGACCGCTCCCTCGAAGTCGCGCGCCTCGACCGCTGCTCGAAACGGGTGCATGGAAACCAACCCTCCCGGTAATGACCGAAGTCGTCGATGCCACGTGTCTCGGACATACCGTTACGGTCCCCGCGTGGCCGTGCGAGTCCCACCGTACCCCGAGACCCGATCGACGACCGGCGGCTGACGCGATCGTGCGGCTCCCGGCGAGCGCCCACCTCTCCCAGCCCTGGCGGGTCCACGCGCTCGTCGGGGACTTCCAGCTGGAGGACGTATGGGCGCTGCCGACACCCGGCGGGCACGGCGACTTCCCGCGTCTGGTGAACCAGCTCGCGGCCGGCGACCCCGAGCGCGACTCCTCCGGCGCCACGCGCGTGCTGTGGGCGATCCGCTCGAAGGCCGGCGCGCTGCTCGGCTGGGACGACCCGGACCGTGGTCTCGGCAAGCGGGTACCGACGCTGCGCGACCGTCTGCCAGACGACCTGCGCGACGGCCCGAGCGGGCCGGAGAGCAACGGCCTCCCGTTCTCGTCGCTCTACCTGACCGACGACGAGTGGCTGTCGGAGATCGCCAACGCGACGGTCCACGGCCTGCTCCACATCGGCTGGGTCGAGGACGACGGCGGCGGCTACCGCGGGCAGATGGCGATCTACGTCAAACCGAACGGCCTCACCGGCCGCGCTTACATGCTCGCCATCAAGCCTTTCCGCCACACCATCGTCTACCCGGCGATGCTGCGCCACATCGCGCGGGACTGGCGAGCCGGCGAACCCGGCGCGGGCGGCCAGACGGACAACGGCGGTTCGCGCGACTAGCATCGCGACGCGGTGACAGGCGACCTCCACAGCGCTCGGCGGGCGCGGCTGCTGAAGCTGATCGGGCTGTCGATCGCGGCGGCGGTCCTGACGATCGGGCTGAAGCTGGTCGCGTGGCTGCTGACGGGTTCGGTCGGCCTGCTGTCCGACGCGGCCGAGTCGGTGGTGAACCTGGTCGCGGCCCTGGTGGCGCTGATCGTCGTGCAGTGGTCGACGCGGCCGCCCGACGAGGAGCACTCCTACGGGCACGAGAAGGCCGACTACATCTCAGCCGGCGTCGAGGGTGCGCTGATCCTGCTCGCCGCCGCGACGATCGGCTGGGCGGCGATCGACCGCCTGATCCATCCCGAGGCGATCGAGAGCGTCGGGATCGGCATCGCGGTCTCGGCCGGTGCGTCGATCGTCAACCTCGCCGTCGGCCGGACGCTGATCGGCGGCCGGCCGCGAGCTCGACTCGATCGTGCTGGAGGCCGACGGCCGCCACCTGATCACCGACGTCTGGACGACGATCGGCGTGCTGGTCGCGGTCGCGCTGGTGGCGATCACCGGCTGGGAGCCGCTCGACCCGCTGATCGCGCTGGTCGTCGCCGGCAACATCGTCGTCACCGGGGCGCGGCTGATGCGCCGCTCCGCCGACGGCCTGCTCGACCGGGCGCTGACCGACGACGAACTGGCCACCGTCGACGGCGTCCTGCGCACCTTCGCCGGCGACGACGTGCAGTTCCACGCGCTGCGCTCGCGCCGCGCCGGCAGCCGCGCCTTCGTCTCGCTCCACGTGCTGGTGCCCGGCGACTGGTCGGTCCAGCGCGGTCACGACCTCGTCGAGCGGGTCGAGGAGTCGCTGCGCGACGCGCTCGGCAACGCGACCGTGTTCACCCACCTCGAGCCGCTCGAGGACCCCGCCTCGTTCGCCGACACCGGGCTCGACCGGGCCGACCCGGACGCCGGCTCCCGGTAGTCCCCCGTCCAGCCGGTCCAGCGGCGGCTAAGGGATATCGGCCGCGATACCGAACACCTAGCGGTAAGGCAAACCGCACAGTGTTAGGTAAGGAGAGCTTTCAGATGCATCGGAGCGAGAACGAGGGGCCGCGACGGGGTCGCCGCCTCGCCACGCTGGCGGCGGCCGTGACCGCCGGCGCGGTCGCGCTGGGCGGCGCCGCGGCGCCGGCAAGCGCGGCCGACGTCGAGGTGGCCAAGCGCTGCGCCACCGTGACCGGCGGCGCCGGGGGTACCTGGGCGCACGTGACCGTCGTCAAGCGACGCGGCGTCAAGTGCCCCGCCGCGCGCAAGGTGGTCGCGCGCTGCCTGACGGCCCGCAAGGTCAAGGGCTGGAAGGTCATCGACGACGCCGGCCGACCGGGCCTGCGCCGCGGCAAGAAGCGCTCCATCCGCCTCAAGCTGGCCGGCAAGGCCGCGCCGCTCTGCCTCGAGCGTCGCAGCGCGCCGCAGCTCGGCGCCGCCTCCTACCGCACCGCCGGCCCCTACGAGGAGCCGACGGACATGCCGCCCACGTCGTCGGTCGGCTGGACCTGGACGTCGCCGGTCGTCAGCAACCGCGCGGACTTCATCGACGTCGGCGCGGTGCGGCTGGTCGGCTACGCCCGCACCACGCCGGGCGACGTGCGCTCGGTCTGGTTCGAGTACGGCACCACGCGCGACCTCGGCACGAAGACCGAGGCGCTGCCGCCGCAGGTTCTCGCCGGGGACAGGCCGTGGCAGTTCGCCGCGAACATCAAGGGCCTGCGCGGCAAGACCCGCTACTTCTGGCGCGCGGTCGCGAGCATCGGCACCGACAGCTCCCCGAAGGTCGTCAACGGCGCGATCGGATCGTTCGTCACCGAGCCCTACCGCAACATGGGCGGTGACAACCCCTGCTCGCAGAAGGCGTTCGGCGGCGACAGCGGCGGGATCACCCAGGTGACGACCGCGCTGACCGTCGTCTGCACGCCGAAGATGGAGCTCGTCAACGACAAGAAGATCGTGGCGTCGGTCGGCTACAACGGCCGCATCCAGTGCCCGCCGGAGTACCCGCACAACCTCAACGCGGGCAACACCGAGATCACCATCCCCGACATCAACTACACGGTCCGCTTCAACGACATCGTCAACTACTGGCGGTCGAACAACAGCGCCCGCTTCACCACGTTCCCCGGCTACCAGCAGCACTTCGCGGGAGCCGAGGCGGGACCGCTGGTCGGCTGGCACAACTGGGACGTCGACCAGTGGGGCTACCTGTTCGAGACCAGCCGCACGGACGTGCAGATGTGGATCAACTGCACCGACAACTGGCAGGCCTACACGCCCGCCCAGCTCGCGCCGCCGCAGGGCGGTGACGTGCCGAGCGGCACGCGGCCCGCGACCCCGACCGAGTTCGGGATCAGCAAGGTCGCGGGTGGCTGGAAGGCGAGCTGGAAGGGCGTCGGCGCGACCGGCCTGCCCGACGGGATCGCCGGCTACGAGCTGCTGGTCTCGTCCGTGACCACGAACCTCGACCGGACCGTGGTCCGCGTGACCTCCACCGGCACCGAGTCGATCCTCTCGGACGCCTACGTCAAGTCGATGGCCGACATCTACCGCACCAAGCAGCTGTACGCGGTGCTGTTCTCGATCAGCAGCGAGGGCAACCGCAGCGGCCAGGCGGCGATCGTCCCGTTCACCGCTCCGTAGTGAGCCCGTCGTCGCGCTCGCCCGCCCGTCCGGGGCGGGCGGGCCGGCGCCTCGGGTACGGTCGGGTACCGCGATGACCCGGCTCGCCAACAACCGCGACAGGCCTCTCACCCGTGAGGAGATCGCGGCCGAGACGCTGCGCCAGTTCGACGCCGGCTCGACGGCGCCGAGCATCCGCCAGCTCGCCGACGCGCTCGGCGCGACGCCGTCGGCGATCTACCACCACTTCCCGTCGCGCGCGGCGATCTACCAGGCCGGTGTCGAGCTGGTCTGGCAGGAGGCGACGGGCGACGTCGTCGAGCTGCTCGGCGACCCGTTCGACGCTAGCCCGGAGGACGTCCTCGTCACCGCCGCGATCGCGTCGCGCCGGGCGTTCATGCGCCACTACCGGATCGCCCCCTACGCATCGGCGACCCCGGGCGACAGCGAGACGATCGCCAACATCGTCGCGCTGGTCGCCAGCGTGCTCGAGCAGCTCGGCCTGCCGCCCGAGGATGCCGCCGGCGCCTTCCACGCCTACGCGAGCTTCACCTTCGGCGGCCTCGTCTTCGCCGCCACGCGCCAGATCGCCCACGACGAGCTCGGCCCGGACGGCGACGGTCCGTTCCGCTCCACGCCCGGCGAACGCGAAGCCAGCCACTCGAGCGCCTCGACCCGCGAGGCGCTCGACGGCGTGTTCGACCTCTCGGCACGCGACTCCGCACGCGACGAGGAACTGTTCGCAAACGGCCTCCGCCGGCTGATCCGGTCGTTCATCGACGACGGGGCCCGACGCTAGCCGGGCGCCGGGTGCGTCAGCGTTGACGGGGCCCTGGGAGTTGAGGCTCCGTACCAACCCTCGTTGACCCAGCACCGGGAAGCCGGCGACGGATAAGCGCGGCATCGTTACGCAACCCGCTTTCCCGACCCAACGGACGGCGGTAGAATCGGACTCCATGACGGCTAAGGAGAAGCTGCGTGCCCAGGTTGACGAGCTGTCGGAGGCCGAGGCCGCATCAGCGCGCATCGTCGTCGAGCGCACGGCGGATCGGGACGAGATTGGCGAGGCGATAGCGGCCGGCTACAGGCGCATACCCCAATCGACTCCCGACGAGTGGGGCGACCTGTCCAAGCTCACCGAGTCCGCTACGGCGCAGACATTCCAGCGCCTGGACGCCGAGGAGCGCGCCGCTGGCCTCGACCCGTGGTGAAGCACGGCGAGGTCTGGTGGTCTGAGCATCCCACCGCCGGTCGCCGGCCCGTGCTGATCCTCACTCGCACCGAGGCGATCAACGTCCTCAACGAGATCCTCGTCGTACCCGCGACGAGGACCGTACGAGGCATCCCGACAGAGGTCGAACTCGACAAGCGCGACGGAATGCCAGTGGCATGCGCTCTGACCCTCGACAACATCACCCCGATGCCCAAGGGCCTTCTGGTTGAGCGCATCACCACACTTGAGTCGCACAAGCTGCGAGAAGTTTGCGCTGCGCTTGGCGCGGCCGTGAACTGCTGAGGCCCGCGGTTTCCGCTGCTAGCGTCGCCGACCTATGACCGAGTACGTCGCACTGCTGCGTGGGATCGGGCCGGGGAATCCGAACATGCGCAACGAGAAGCTGCGTGGGGTGCTGGAGGGGCTGGGGTTCGAGAACGTGCGGAGCGTGATCTCGAGCGGGAACGTGCTGTTCGAGGCGGACTCGGACGACGCGGCGGCGCTGGAGGCGAAGATCCAGGCGGCGTGGCCGGAGCAGCTGGGGTTCGAGAGCACGACGATCCTGCGGACGCGCGAGCAGCTCGAGCGGCTCGTCGCCGACAACCCGTTCGGCGACCGCGAGGACGTGAAGTCGTCGCGGCTGCAGGCGACGTTCCTCAAGCACGAGCCAAACGTGACGCTCGACCTCCCCCACACCCCGCCCGACGGCGACTACGCCGTCATCGCGATCGTCGACCGGACCGTCTGCTCAACGATCGACCTCACCGACTCCAGCACGCCCGACCTGATGCGCTGGCTCGAGAAGACGTTCAGCAAGGACATCACGACCCGGACCTGGAAGACCGTCCACCGGATCGTCAAGCGGATGGGTGACGACAGCCGGAAATAGGGAGAAAACCCGGATGCGTCGTCGCGTAATCCGGCGTACCGTCTCCCGATGGCTACCACACCCACCGACGCCGAGGTCAAAGGGCGTCACCGCAAGATGTGGGCCTCGGGGGACTATCCCGCGATGGTCGAGACCTTCCTGCTGCCGCTCGGTCCGCGGCTGGTCGACGCGGTCGGCCTCCAGCCGGGCCAGCGCGTGCTGGACGTCGCCGCCGGCACCGGCAACGCGTCGATCCCGGCGGCCCAGGCGGGCGCCGCGGTCACGGCGAGCGACCTGACGCCGGAGCTGCTCGACGCCGGGCGCGCCCGCGCCGAGGCGGCAGGAGTCGAGCTCGACTGGGCCGTCGCCGACGCCGAGGCCCTGCCGTTCGACGACGCCTCGTACGACGTCGTGATGTCGTCGATCGGCGCGATGTTCGCGCCGCACCACCAGGAGGTCGCCGACGAGCTCGTCCGCGTCTGTCGCCCCGGCGGCAGGATCGCGCTGCTGAGCTGGACGCCCGAGGGGATGCTCGGCCACCTGTTCAAGACGATCGGCCCATTCGCGCCGCCGCCCCCGCCCGGCGCCCAGCCGCCGCCGCTGTGGGGTGGCGAGGAGCACCTGCGCGGCCTGTTCGGCGACCGCGTCGAGTGGGACATGGTCGAGCGCGGGGTGCTGGAGATCACCGCGTTCGAGCGGCCGGCCGACTACGCCGAGCACTTCAGGACGCTCTATGGCCCGGCGATCGCCGCGCGCGCCAACGCCGCCGGGGACGGTCGCGAGGCCGAGTTCGACGCCGCCCTCGACGCGTTCGCCGACGAGTGGAACCAGGGCTCGGCCGAGCAGGCGCGCTTCGAGATGGAGTACCTGCTCACGGTCGGCACGCGCGTCTGAGCCGGTGACGCACCGGCCGCGGGGCGCGACCCCGCGGCCGGCGAATGGGACTCGTTCCCAGCTGCTTCGCGGCCGCGCGGCCGCTGGCTAAGGTCGCGGACGTGGGCCACGACCACGATCACAGCGGGCATGGCCACGCGCACGGCGTGAGCGCCGACGCGCAGGGCCGCTGGCTGGCCATCGCGCTCGCGGTGATCCTCGGCTTCATGGTCGTCGAGGTCGTGGCGGGGATCCTCGCCGACTCGGTGGCGCTGATCTCCGACGCGGCGCACATGCTCACCGACGCCGGGGCGATCGCGCTGGCGCTGGGCGCGGTGCGGCTCGCCGCGCGGCCGCCGTCGGGCCGCTTCACCTTCGGGCTGAAGCGGTCGGAGATCCTCAGCGCCCAGATCAACGGGGCGATGCTGCTCGTCTTCGCCGGCGTGATCGGGGTCGAGGCGATCCGGCGGATCTCCGACCCGGCCGCCGTCGACGGCGGCTTCGTGATCGTCGTCGGCGTGCTGGGCGGGCTGGTGAACCTGGTCGCCGCCTGGGCGCTGTCGCGCGCGAGCCGCCAGAGCCTGAACGTCGAGGGCGCCTACCTGCACGCGCTCGCCGACCTGCTGTCGTCGCTGTTCGCCGCGGTCGCGGGCGTCGTGATCGTCACCACCGGCTTCGACCAGGCCGACCCGATCGCCGCGCTGCTGGTCTGCGCGATCATGGTCCGCGGCGGCTGGCGGCTGCTGCGCGAATCCGGCCGCATCCTGCTCGAGGGCACGCCGCGCGGCATGGACGCCCAGGAGATCGGCCGCACGCTCGCCGCCCACCCGGGCGTCGCCGAGGTCCACGACCTCCACGTCTGGGAGGTCACCTCCGGCTTCCCGGCCCTCTCGGCGCACGTCCTCGTCCCGGCCGGCGAGGACTGCCACCAGCGCCGGCGCGAGCTGAGCGACCTGCTGCGCGACCGCTTCGGCATCGACCACGCGACGCTCCAGGTCGAGCACGAGCGCGCGGGCGGCTTGATCCAGCTCGACCCCACGCCGCCCGGCGAGGCGAAGCCGGGCGGGCGCTAGTTCGGGTTCGGGGCGAGCGCGCCGGGGATCGGGCGCCCCGCGGCGTGGAGCGCGCGCTCGCTGCGCGCGACCAGTTCGAACTCGGCGCGGCAGCTGCCGCGCAGGTGACGCTCGGGCGTCAGCGGCCGGGCGACGCGGCGCGCGAACACCAGCGCGCGAACGGCCTGGCGCATCGCGGGCGGGTACTCGATCCCGTACAGCTCGCGTACGCGCGGCGGCAGCATCGCGATCTGGATCGCGTTGTGGGCCTGGCTGGCGAGGCGGCGCGACCGCGGCACGGGGATCTCGAGCAGGACCGCGCGGCCGGTGTGGGCCGCCTCGTCGGTCAGGTGGGCGCGGGGCGAGGCGATCTTCGCGTCGAACCAGTCCTGAAACTCGCGGTAGGACTTCGGCGCGACGTCGGCCGGCATGCCGAACAGCGCGGCGAAGCGGACGTAGTCGGCCCACAGCGCGTCGCGCTCGGCGTCGGTCAGCCGCCGCACGAACAGCTCGTAGAAGACGCGCGCCGAGTCGGCCATGACCGCCACCGTCCACAGCATCGCCTCGGGGTCGAAGGCCGAGTACGGCGTCCCGGCCTTGTAGGAGCCGGCGTCCTCGGGCAGCTCGCCGTGGACGCGCGAGTGCATCCCGTGAACCGCGGCGAGCACCTTGTCGGCCTGCTGGCGGTCGCCGAAGAAGATCGCCTCGAACATCTTCGCGGTGGCGACCAGGCGCTTGAACGGCTGGTCGGGGTGGGTGGTGTGGCGGCGGGTGCCGACGAAGTTCAGCGGCTCGATCGCCCCGATCGCCAGCGCGCGCTGGCCGAACAGGAGGCCGACGACCTTCTCGTCGTGCACCATGCGCAGGACCGAGTCGCCGCGCGGGAAGTAGCCGGCGTCGCTCATGCGCGCCGCTCCGCGGCCAGCTCGGCGGCGCGCGCGCCGGTGACGACGAAGATCTCGGCGCAGTAGTCGACCAGCTGCTCGCGGTCGACCGCGAGCTGACCGTCGAGCCAGGAGAGCATCAGCTGCGAGAGGCCGCCGACCAGCAGCGAGGCGGTCATCTCGACGACGGGGTCCGGGCCGTCCGACTCGGGCGCCCCGTAGAAGGCGCCGCCCTCCTGCGCGGTCAGGCGCGAGAACATCCGCACGGTCGCCATCCGCCGCTGCTCCAGCTCGGAGTTGCCCGCCCCGGCGGTGAAGGCGACGCGCGCGCGGCGCGGGTCGTCGGTCAGGTTGACCACGAACGCCTCGATGACGGTGTGGGAGCGGCCGAGCGCGTCGTCGGGAGCCGTCTCGAGCGCGGCGAGGATCGCCTGCGCCGCCTCCCCCACGACGCGCTCGAAGAGCGCGATCGCCAGCGCATCGAGATCGTCGAACGACTCGTAGAAGTAGCGCGCGGTCAGCTTCGCCTCGGCACAGACGGCGCGGACGGTCGGCGCCCCCTCGCCGACGCCGCCGAAGACCTCCAGGCCCGCGGCGAGCAGGCTCTCCCGCCGAGCGGCCTGGCGGTCGGCCGCACTCTCTCCGCCGTAGACGCGCTTCGCCGCAGTCATCATGCGCGCATTCTGACAACAAACGTTGTCGGATGCCTGCTAGGCCGTGCTCTGCACCGCCGGATCGGCGTCCGTCCAGCCGCTCCGGCAGGCCGAAGCCGCAGAACAGCGATCGGCAGGAACGGCGCGAGGAAGTTGTGGACGCCGGTGACGCGCGGGGCCGCCGTCGGCGGCGTCCGGCTCCAGCACCGTCAGCGACCAGGGCAGCCAGGCGCCGGACTCGGGGTCGGGCTTGTAGGAGGCGAAGGCGGGGCAGCCGTTGGCGGCGAGCGGCGATCAGCTTCGAGCCGCGGCAGGCGGCGCCCGGGCCGAGCATGAAGCGGCCGACGTCGCTCGGGGCCGCGCAGCCAGAGCGGCAGCGGCGGCATGTCGAAGACGACGTCGTAGCGGAGCAGGGCGACGATGCGGTCGATGTCGTACTCGGCGAACGCCTCGAGGTACTGCTCGAGCAGCCGCCGCTCGTCCTCGTCGCTGGGCCGGGCCGGGGCGTCGGCGTCCTCGAGCGCGAGCTCGTCGAGCGTCGCCCGCGCCCGCTGCAGGGCGCTGTTGACCGACGCGACCGAGGTCTCGAGCACGTCGGCGACCTCCTTGGCGCTCCAGCGCAGCACCTCGCGCAGGACGAGGACGACGCGCTGGCGCGCCGGCAGGTGCTGGAGCGCGGCGACGAAGGCGAGCCGCAGCGTCTCGCGGTCGGCGGCCTGGGCCGCCGGGTCGGCGTCGGGGTCGGTCACCTGGCCGTCGGCGATCGGCAGGATCCAGGTCGTCTCCGGCAGCGGCGCGCCGACCGGGGTCTCGGCGGTGCCGGGGTCGGCGAGGTCGACCGGCCGGGCGCGGCGCTTGCGGCTGTCGATCTGGTCGAGGCAGACGTTGGTCGCGATCCGGAAGAGCCACGACTTCAGCGCCGCCCGGCTCGGCGAGCGTGTCGGAGCGTCGCCAGGCGCGGACCATCGTCTCCTGGGTCGCGTCCTCGGCCTCGAAGCCCGAGCCGAGCATCCGGTAGCAGTAGCCGGTCAGCGCCGGCCGCAGCCGCTCCAGGTCCTGCTCGACGTCGGCTGGCGGGCGGCGGAGACGGGCATGCCGGAGTGATCGTAGAGCCCTCGATGAATTTCGGCCACCCGGCGGTCTCCTGCTCAACAGACCCACTCGAACCAAGGAGCCGCACCATGTCCCGCCTGCTCTTCCTCAACCTCCCCGTCGCCGATCTGCCGGCCAGCCGCGGCTTCTTCGACGGGCTCGGCTTCGAGTTCGACGAGAAGTTCTGCGACGACGGGCGCCGCCTGCATGGTCGTCAGCGACCAGGCCTACGTGATGCTGCTCCAGCGCGACCGCTTCGCCGAGTTCGTCACCAAGCCGGTCGCCGACGCCGAGCGAGGCGACCGCCCTCACCGTCGCGGTCAGCGCCGAGAACCGCGACGGCCGTCGACTCGCTTCGCCGACGCCGCGCTCGCCGCCGGCGCCGGCCCCGCGCAAGGACCCGCAGGACTACGGCTTCATGTACCAGCGCAGCTTCCACGACCTCGACGGCCACCTCTGGGAGGTCGCCTGGATGGACCCGGTCGCGGTCGAGAAGGGCCCCGAGGCCTTCCTGGCCGACAACGCCTGAGGCGCCGCGGTCGCTCAGCATCCGGCTCGATGAACAGGATCGCCCCCTTCACGACGTCCCACAACAACTCGTCGCCCGCCCGCATGTCCGGCCCTCGCCCGAAGAACCGCGTGTACCACTCGATGCCCACGTCCAGGTCGGACACCGGCACCCCGGCGTAGACGGCGGTGATCTCACCCATCGACGCGACGCTACCCGACCGGCTGCGACTCGGGCCCTGGCTGCTCGAGCGTGTTGTAGACCGCCCAGCCGACGGCGACCATGGGGACCGCGAGGAAGGCTCCGACGATGCCGAGCAGCTGGGTGCCGACGATCACCGAGGTGAGGGTGACGATCGGATGGAGGCTGACCGTCTTCTGGTAGACGAGCGGGGTGACGAACATGCTGTCGAGCTGCTGGGCGACCAGGATGACGACGGCCATCGCGACCGCCGGGCCGGTGCCGACGGCGGCGAGCGTGACGAGCACGATGACCGTGCCCGAGACCCACGCGCCGAGGATCGGGATGAACAGCGCCACGAAGCTCAGCAGCGCGAGCGTGCCGGCCTGCGGGGTTCCTATGACGAGCATCCCGAGCGTGATCACCGCGGTGTCGATCAGCGCGACGAGCGCGATGCCGCGGATGTAGCCGCTGGCCGCGCTCCAGGCGGCGGCGCCACCGGCGCTCACCCGGTCGCGGCGCTCGGCGCTGAACCGCTGCTCGACCCAGCGCCAGATCGAGTCGCCGCCGGTGAGGATGTAGAGCAGGAAGACGAACATCAGCAGGAAGCCGCTGACCATCTGCGCGGCCAGCGACAGGCCCCCGACCAACGCCGCCGCCAATCCGCCCGCCGCGTCCTTGGCCGCCGGGAGGATGCCCGCGAGGAAGTCGCGGATCTCCTTCTCGTGCTCCTCGATCCAGGCGTTGTTGTCGCGCAGCCATGCGAGGACCTCGTCGACGCCCTTGGAGATGTCCGCGCCGACCCCACCGAGATTGCCGAAGAGCGCATCGGAGAACAGCCACGTCAGGCCGCCGGCGACCACCAGGACGCCGACCATGCTGGCGGCGATCGCGAGCCCGCGCGGCACCCCGCGTCGGACCGCGCCTTCGACGAGCGGCAGCAGTTGGGTGCTGACGAGCGCGGCCGCGATCAGCGGGACCGTCGCGCCGCGCGCGTACCAGACGATCCCGCCGACGAGCAGCACTCCCGCGGCGATCAGCAGCGCCTTGGCGCTCCAGCGGGCCATCGCGGCTCCAGCGGCCTCCCGCGGCCGGGCGTCAGCGGACATGAGCACATGGTTCGACAGTTTCCGCCACCGTCCTGCGCGACACGGTTAGTCTGCGCGAGTGAAGGACGACCGACGACTCGCGTTGCTGCTGGCGATGGCGATGTTCGTGTTCGTCATCGACACGTCGCTGATGAACGTGTCGATCTCCGCGGTCGTGCGGGATCTCGACACGACCGTCAGCGGAGTCCAGTCGGCGATCGCGATCGAGGCGCTGGTCTCGGCGGCGTTCATCCTGATCGGCAGCAAGATCGGCGACCTGACCGGACGCAAGCGGGCCTACATGCTCGGCCTGCTGCTGTACATCTCGGGCGCGCTGGCGATGGTCTTCGCCCAGAGCCTGGCGCCGGTCATCCTCTTCTGGGCCGTGATCGGCGGCCTCGGCGCGTCGCTGTACCTCCCCGCGATGCAGTCGCTGATCCACGGCAACTTCGAGGGAACCGCCAGGGCGCAGGCCTACGCGCTGGTCGGAGCCTCGGCGGCGATCGCGGCGGCCATCGGCCCGCTGCTCGGTGGCTTTCTCACCACCTACCTGTCCTGGCGCGTCGGGTTCATGCTGGAGGCGGTCGTCATCGTGATCGTGCTGCTGGGCAGCCGGGGGCTGCTGCGCGACGTCCCCTACACGGGCGAGCGCGGCGTCGACACCGTCGGCTCGGTCTTGTCGGTGCTGGGAATGGGCGGGCTGGTGCTCGGCATCCTGGCCTGGCAGGAGGGCGCCGAGTCGGTCGGCGCGCTGCTGGCGGCGGGGGTGATCGCGATGATCGTGCTGGTCCGCTGGCTGCTGCGCCGCCGGCGCGAGGGCAAGCCCGCGCTGCTCGACCCGCACCTGTTCGCGGCCAAGCTGTTCAGCTTCGGGATCGCCCAGGGGGTCCTCCAGCAGATCGCGCTCGGAGGGATGCTGATCGCGCTGCCGATCTACCTGCAGATGGTGCTCGGCTACAACGCGATGGAGGCCGGCCTGTCGCTCGCGCCGCTGTCGCTGACGATGTTCGCGGTCGCGCTCGTCGCCGGCAGGCGAGCCGGCCGGCGGCGTCCCGCGACGCTCATCCTGGCCGGGTTCGCGCTGCTGCTCGCGGCGCTGGCGCTGCTGATCCCGTTCATCCCGCGCGTGGACAGCGGCTGGTACCTCGCCGTCCCGCTCGTGCTTGCCGGCGCGGGACTCGGCCTGCTGGTCTCGCAGCTCAACAACTACACCCTCGCCCCGATCGCCGAGGACCGCGTCGGCGAGGCCGCGGGCGTCAACTCGGCGACGGGGTCGTTCGGGCTGTCGCTGGGGCTGGCGTTCGCCGGCGCGGTCATGCTCGCCACCCTGTCGATCGCGTTCACTCACAAGTCCGAGGCGAGCGACGTCTTCACCCCCGCCGAGCAGCGGCAGGTGGCCGACGCGCTCGAGGACGACGCCCAGCTGATGAGCGACGCCCAGCTCGAGCAACAGCTCGTCGATCAGCCCGCCGACGTCCGCGAGGAGATCCTCCGGATCAACGACGACGCCAGGCCGCTCGCCCTCCAGGTCGCCCTGGGAATACCGCTGCTCGCCGCTCTGATTGGGCTGCTGCTCTCCCTGCGCATGCTGCGCCTGCCAGATCCGGCGTCCCGACCCGCCAGCGCCAGCGCTCAGGCCACCTGACGGGTCTCGCCCGCCGGCTCGCGATCGGTGCGGTCGGCGCGCCGGAATTCATGCTCGCGCCCCTATATGCCGATCTGCCCACCGAACTTCGTCAAGGGGAGCTGGGGATATGAGATCGAACAGGACTAGACCGTCCGCGCAAGCGGCGGCCGTCATGGCGGCGCTGGCGTGCATGGTCGCGGGGCCGGCCGCGGCGGAGGCGGCGCCGGGCGGGTGGAACCCGACCGGGTCGCTCGCCGAGGCGCGCCACAGCCATACCGCCACGCTGCTGCGCGACGGGAGCGTCCTGGTCGCCGGCGGCTGGGACGACCACTTCCCGGGTCAATCGGCGACCGCCGAGCGCTACGACCCGAAGGCCGGGACGTGGGCGCCCGCGGACCCGATGTCCGTCCCGCGGGCCGGGCACACCGCGACGTTGCTCAACGACGGCTCCGTGCTGGTCGTCGGCGGCCAGACGACCGCCGAGCGCTACGACCCCGAGACCGACAGCTGGAGCCCCGCCGGGACGCTGGACGTCCCGCTCGTGGACCACACGGCGACCCGCCTGCCCGACGGACGGGTCCTCGTCGCCGGCGGCAACTCGAACGACGGCTACGTCCCCAGGGCGAACGCGGAGATCTTCGATCCCGAGACCGGCGCGTGGACGCCGGCGGCCAGCCTCTCGACGGCTCGGCGCCAGGCCACCGCGAGCCTGCTGCCGGACGGCACCGTGCTCGTCGCGGGCGGCTACGACGGGAAACTGCTACCTGGCGACCGCCGAGCGCTACGACCCGGCAGCGAACACATGGCTGCCCGCTGGCGTCATGTCAGCGACGCGCGGGGCCGCGACGGCGAACCAGCTGCCCGACGGCTCGGTGCTGATCATGGGTGGCGGGGCCCAAGACGCCGCCCGCAGAGCCGTCGAGCGGTTCGACCCGCGGTCGGGCTCCTGGTCGACGGTGGCGGGCAGCAACCACATCCGCACCGCCCCCCAGGTCGTCGGACTGCCCAATGGGACCCTGCTGGTCAACGGGGGGAACCACGAGACCGCCCCGAGCGAGACATACGACCCGCGCAGCGGCGAGTGGCTGCCAACCGATCTTGCCGCCTGGCCGCTCCACAGCTCGACCACCACGCTGCTGGACGACGGCACCGTTCTGATGGCCGGGGGCTCCAGCGGCGGGGGCTACCCGACCGCCGCCAGCTCACGGCTCTCGTTCGGCACGGAAGCCGGGGCGCCACCGGCCTACTTCGCAGACGCGACGGTCGGACACGCCGATGTCGCGATCGTCGCGGTCCGCAACCGCGGCGTGATGCCGCTCTTCGCCACCGGTACGGCGGTCCACGGCGCGGCGGCCGGCGACTTCTCCGTGCTGTTCGACGAGTGCTCCAGCCGCGGCGTCGCCCCGGGCGACAGCTGCTTGATCGGGATCCGCTTCACGCCAAGCGCCGCGGGCGCGCGGACGGCGACGCTCGCACTGGCCGGCAACGTTCCGGGCGGCAGCCTCTCGATCCCGCTCAACGGACGCGGCACGGCCGCCCCGGCAGGCCAGCCGGCCAAGACGAACCAAATCCCGCAGCTGCGCTGCAAGCGCGGTCCGCGCCTGGTGGTCTGCCGCGGCCTCCCCGCCAGAGCCGTAAAGGGGCGCGTCCCGGTGCGACTGACCCGCGGCGGCAAGGTGTTCGCCAAGGGCCACCTGCGGCGCGGAACGCTGCGACTGAAGGCCAAGCGCCGGATCGCGCCGCAGCGCTACACGCTGCGGATCGGCAACCGCCGCCAGGCGTGGAGCATGGCGGTCCAGGTCCGGAACTAGCGCGGCGTCGCTGTGCCGAGGTGCCACGAACCAGCTGAGGAGCAGACCAGATGAGATCGAACGCGAACAGGAACTGGCCGGCCGCACGCGCGGCGGCCGTGATGGCGGCGCTGACGTGCATGGTCGCGGCGCCGGCCGCCGCCGAGGCGGCGACAACGGGCGGGTGGAACCCGACCGGGTCGCTGGCCACCCCGCGCCACAGCCATACCGCCACGCTGCTGCGCGACGGGAGCGTCCTGGTCGCCGGCGGCTGGGACAACTACATCGACGGCATGAAACCGAGCGCCGAGCGCTACGACCCGGAGTCCGGGACGTGGGGCCCTGCGGGTTCGATGTCCGCCGGGCGGGCCGGCCACACAGCGACGCTGCTCGACGACGGCACCGTGCTGGTCGTCGGAGGCCGCGAGGCCACCGCGGAGCGCTACGACCCCGAGACCGACAGCTGGAGCCCTGCCGGCACGCTGGGCCTCGACCTCATGGATCACACGGCGACCCGCCTCGCCGACGGGAGGGTCCTCGTCACCGGCGGCGGCACGGCTTATGACTCGAACGCCAGGGCGAACGCGGAGATCTTCGACCCCGAGACCGGCGAGTGGACGCCGGCGGCCAGCCTCTCGACGGCGCGGCGCCGGGCTGTGGCCAGCCTGCTCGCGGACGGCACGGTGCTGGTGGCCGGCGGTTACAGCGTCGGCAGCCAATTCGCCAGCGCCGAGCGCTACGACCCGGCTGCGGACGCGTGGCTGCCGGCGGGGAGCATGTCGACGCCGCGCAACGCCTCGGCGGCGGCCCCGCTTCCAGACGGCTCGGTGCTGGTCATCGGCGGCGAGGGAAACACGGACGTGACCCGCGTCGTCGACCGGTTCGACCCGCGGTCCGGTTCCTGGTCGAGGGTCGCGAACACCAACGAAGGACGCATTTTCGCCCACGCCGTCCCCCTGCCCAACGGAACGGTCCTGCTCACCGGGGGGTCCTACAACCTCGGCCCGAGCGAGACCTACGATCCGCGCCATGACGTCTGGATCCCGACAGGCCCGCCGGCCGCCGCGCTCCCCCTCACGACCGCAACTCGGCTGGAGAACGGCTCCATCCTGTCCGCCGGGGGCTTCCTGGACAGCGCGGGGACCAGGGCCAGCGCGCTGCTCTCGCTCGCGACGGAGGCCGCGGGGCCGCCGCTCTACTTCGGCGACGCGACGGTCGGGCACGCCGAGGTCACGATCCTCCCGATCCGCAACCGCGGCCAGATGCCGCTCTTCCCCACCGGGCTGACGCTGCACGGCGCCGCGAGCGCCGACTTCGAGGTGCTGTTCGACGAGTGCTCGGTCGCGGGAGTCGTGCCGGGCGACACCTGCTTCGTCGCCGTCCGCTTCACGCCGAGCGCCGATGGCACGCGGACGGCGACGCTCACGATCGCCGGCAACGTGCCGGGCGGCGCGACCGCGATCCCGCTCAGCGGGCGCGGCACGGCCGTCCCGGAAGGCCACCAGCCCGCCAAGACCAACCAGATCCCGCAGCTGCGCTGCAAGCGCGGTCCGCGCCTGGTGGTCTGCCGCGGCGTCCCCGCCCGGGCCACGCGCGGCCGCGTCCCCGTGCGGCTGACCCGCGGCGGCAAGGTGTTCGCCAAGGGCCACCTGCGGCGCGGAACGCTGCGACTGAAGGCCCAGCGCCAGATCGCGCCGCAGCGCTACACGCTGCGGATCGGCAACCGCCGCCAGGCATGGAGCATGGCGGTCCAGGTCCAGAACTAGCGCGGCTCGGCTCGGCCGGCCTCCGGGCCGGCCGAGCCTCCGGCGCGCTTTGCGGCGTAGAGCTCGACGTCGGCGGCGTCGAACAACTCGTCGAAGTCGCCGGTCGCGGCGTCGAGCTGGGCGACTCCCCAGCTGACGCTGTCGGACCCGCCGAGCGGGCCCCGCTCCGCCATCGCCTCGGCGCAGTTGCGCGCCCAGGCGCGCGCCTGGTCCGCGGTCGCCCCGGCGAGCAGCACGGCGAACTCGTCGCCGCCGATCCGCGCGACGGTGTCGGTCCGGCGCGTGCGGTCGCGCAGCGTGCGGGCGAGCCGCACCAGCGCCTCGTCGCCCGCGGCATGGCCGAGTGTGTCATTCACCTGCTTGAGCGAGTCGAGGTCGAGCACGACCAGCGCCGAGACGCCGCCAGCGCGCGTGCGGCGGTCGCGCTCCTCGGCGAACTCGAACTCCATCCGCCGGCGGTTGAACAGGCCGGTGAGCGGGTCGCGATCGGCCAGCTCGCGCAGCCGCCGCTGGAGGCGCGCGCGCTCCGCGTCGGCGCGGGCGACGGTGCGCGCCGTGGTCAGCACGATCAGCAGCAGCAGGCCGACCTGGACGGCGGTCAGGACGGCCACGACCGCCGGCAGCGAGCCTGAGCGGTCGTCGAGCACCAGCAGCATTCCGCTCAGCAGCGGGATCGCGAAGGCGGCCGCCATCAGGCGCCGGGTAGTGTGGCCGGCGGGCGAGGCGATCGTCACCGGCCAGTAGAGCGCGCGCCGCGGGCGCATCGCGATCAGGCCGACCGAGAGCGCGGCCGCCGCGACCGCGCCGTGCACCGAGATCAGGTGGGCGTCGCCGCTCTGCCACAGGTAGCCCGCGCCCAGGACGACGCCGAACAGCGCGTTGGAGGCGATCAGCATGAAGAGGATCGCGAGCCCCGACCAGAGGACCCGCGCGGCCCGCCGGCGGAGGTCGATAGTCAGCAGGTAGACGCTCGCGAGCAGCAACGCGAGCGCCGTCTCCGGATCGGGGCGGAAGATCCCCGGGACGTCGACCGGGTCGTGCACCAGCTCGTTGAGGCCCAGGTCGACGTCGAGGCCGTACTCGACGAGGGTGGCGGCACCCAGCACGGCGACGACCGCGGCGATCGCGCGCGCCACCAGCCGCCGCGCGCGTGGACCGTTCTCGTCGGCGGCCAGCGCCGTCGCCACCGCCACGAGGACGATCCCGAGGCTGGTGTTGAAGGCGAGCGCGGCCTCGTCGTTGAGCGCCCGCAGCCAGATGACGTCGAGCACCACGCCCAGCATCGCCGCGGCCCCGATCGCCCCGGCGAACGCGGCGGCGGGCAGCGTCAGCCGCGCCAGCTGCCGCACGACGGCCTCGTCGAGCCGCGGCGCCGCCGCCTCGTCGAACGCCGGCTCGGCCGATCCCGCCTCGGCGCCGGCGCCGGCGCCGGCGCCGGCAGCGTCCCCGCCCGCAAGCCGCGGGTCCTTGTGCACCGCCCGCCGCTCGCCCGTACGGCCCTTGGCCGCGTAGAGCTCGCGGTCGGCACTCAGCAGCAGCCCGTCGAGCATCGCCTTCGGCGGGCCGACGGCGACGCCCACGCTGGCCGCCACCGGCTCGTCGCCCGCCGCCTCGCCCGCACCCGCGAGCGCCGCGACCAGCTCGCCGGCCCGCGCCCGTGCCCGCTCGTCGCCGGCCCGGGTGACCAGCGCGAACTCGTCGCCGCCGAGCCTGGCGACCAGCTCGCCCGGCGTGGCGGCGCCGGCGAGCGCGCGACCGACCTCGACCAGCACCCGGTCCCCCGCCGGGTGGCCGCGGGTGTCGTTGATCCGCTTGAAGTCGTCGAGGTCGACCAGCACGACGGCCAGCTCGCGCCGGTCGTCGCCGGGCGCGCGGCTCAGCTCGGTCTCGAGGCCGCGACGGTTGAGCAGGCCGGTGAGCGGATCGCGGTGGGCGAGCTCCTCGAGCTGCACCTCGGTCGCGCGTCGCCGACGCTCGGCCGCGCGGATCGCGAACGCGGTCAGGATGCTGACGGCGCCGAGCGCGAGGTTCTCGAGCTGGACCCAGAGGGCGATGCTCGTCTCCAGCGACGCGACCCGCTCGTGCTTGAGCAGCAGCAGCGCCAGCCCCGACACCACCGGAACCGCAACCGCAGCCGGTAGCGCATGGCGCAGCAGCGCCGGCGCCGATCCCACGGCCGCCCCGGCCTCGTCCGCCCCCGACCCCGCCCTCTCGCCCACGCCCCGGAGCGTAATCGCCCGGTCGGTCCCTCCGTCCGGGTGTACCTTCGATTCATGCCCCACAAGGCGGCAGATCGGATCCGCAACGTCGCGCTGATCGGTCATCGCGGCTGCGGCAAGACGAGCCTGCACGAGGCGCTGCTGTTCGAGGCCGGCGCGGTCAAGCGGCTCGCCAGCGTCGGCGCCGGGACGACGGTCTCCGACCACGAGCCCGACGCGCGCCGGCGACGTGCTCTGCGACGAGGAGCGCGCCATCTCGGTCAGGCCGCTCGACCTGCCGGCACGAACTAGCGCGCGTCTAAGCCGGCGCGACGACCGCGAGCCCGTGCCGCTTCGCGACATCCGCCATGCGCCGGTCGTACGTGACGACACTCGTCTCGCGCGTCGCGACGGTCCGCGCTGAGGCAACGTGAATCGCGTCGAGGCTGCGCAGATGAGGTTCGTCGATGTTGGCGGCCGCGTCGAGCAGCGATTCGTCGAGGTGGAGCAACGAGATCCGCGTGAGAAGCGCCCGCGCGCGGGCCACCGCGCCGGGACCGTGTGCCCGCACGGCACGAGGAACCTCCACGCGGGCAAGCATCGAGGACGCCCGCTCCGGACGCTCCATCAGATAGGCGCTAAGCGCGTCCGACTCGGGCTCGACGACCACGAGTTTTACGAGCGCCGAAGAGTCGAGGTAGACGACCTCGTCAGCGCTCATCGGCCCGTAGGTCAGAGAGGACTTGGCTCGGCAAGGGCCTGCCCATCGGCGGCAACGGGGGCCCCAACTCCAGTGCGTCCCCGGCGCTCGCCGTGAGCCGACCGCTCGCCGCGAGTTGCTCGAGCCCGGCCGCTGCCGGAATCGGCACCAGCCGAGCGATCGGCCGACCACGGTCGGTGATCTCGACTACCTCGCCCTTCTCGACATCACGCAGGTACCGACTGGCCTGCTGACGTAGCTCTCGTATCCCAATGGAACGCATGAGCTACTTGTAGCATATCGCTAAGCTCTAACCGCCGACGTAGTTGGCCAGGTGCTCGCCGGTGAGGGTCGAGCGGGCGGCGACGAGGTCGGCGGGGGTGCCCTCGAAGACGACCTTGCCGCCGTCGTGGCCGGCGCCGGGGCCGAGGTCGATGATCCAGTCGGCGTGGGCCATGACGGCCTGGTGGTGCTCGATCACGATCACCGACTTGCCGGAGTCGACGAGCCGGTCGAGCAGGCCGAGCAGCTGCTCGACGTCGGCGAGGTGCAGGCCGGTGGTCGGCTCGTCGAGGACGTAGACGCCGCCCTTCTCGCCCAGGTGGGTGGCGAGCTTGAGCCGCTGGCGCTCGCCGCCGGACAGCGTCGTCAGCGGCTGGCCGATCGTGAGGTAGCCGAGCCCGACGTCGGCGAGCCGCGCGAGGATCTTGTGCGCCGCGGGCGTCTTGGCGTCGCCGTCGCCGAAGAACTCCTCGGCCTCGGCGACCGACATCGCGAGCACCTCGCTGATGTCGCGGCCGCCGAAGGCGTACTCGAGCACCGAGGCGTCGAACCGCTTGCCCTCGCACTCCTCGCAGGTGGTGGCGACGCTGGCCATCATCCCGAGGTCGGTGTAGATGACGCCGGCGCCGTTGCACGTCGGGCAGGCGCCCTCGGAGTTGGCGCTGAACAGCGCCGGCTTGACGCCGTTGGCCTTCGCGAACGCCTTGCGGATCGGGTCGAGCAGCCTGGTGTAGGTCGCCGGGTTGCTGCGCCGCGAGCCGCGGATCGCGCCCTGGTCGACCGACACCACCCCGTCGCGCCCCGCCACCGAGCCGTGGATCAGCGAGCTCTTGCCCGAGCCGGCGACGCCGGTCACGACGACCAGCACGCCGAGCGGGATGTCGACGTCGACGTCCTGCAGGTTGTGCGTCGAGGCGCCGCGGACCTCCAGCGCGCCGGTCGGCTCGCGCACCGTCTCCTTCAGCGCGGCGCGGTCGTCGAGGTGCCGGCCGGTCAGCGTGTCGCTCGCGCGCAGGCCCGCGACGGTCCCCTCGAACACCACCTCGCCGCCCGCCGACCCCGGCGCGCGGGCCGAGGTCGACGACGTGGTCGGCGATCGCGATCGCCTCCGGCTTGTGCTCGACGACCAGCACCGTGTTGCCCTTGTCGCGCAGCCGCAGCAGCAGCTCGTTCATCCGCTCGATGTCGTGCGGGTGCAGGCCGATCGTCGGCTCGTCGAAGACGTAGGTGACGTCGGTGAGCGACGACCCGAGGTGGCGGATCATCTTCGTCCGCTGCGCCTCGCCGCCCGACAGCGTGCCCGACGGCCGGTCGAGCGACAGGTAGCCGAGGCCGATCTCGACGAACGAGTCGAGCGTCTCGCCCAGCGCCTCGAGCAGCGGCGCCACCGACGGCTCGTCGAGCCCGCCGCACCCACTCGGCGAGGTCGCTGATCTGCATCGCGCAGGCGTCGGCGATGTTGACGCCCGCGATCTTCGACGAGCGCGCGGCCTCGCTCAGCCGCGTGCCGTCGCACTCCGGGCAGGTGGTGAACGTGACCGCCCGCTCGACGAACGCGCGGATGTGCGGCTGCATCGCGTCGACGTCCTTGGACAGGAACGACTTCTGGATCTGCGGGATCAGGCCGGCGTAGGTCAGGTTGATGCCGTCGACCTTGATCTTGGTCGGCTCGCTGGTAGAGCAGGTCGTGGCAGCTCGCGCTTGTTGAACTTCCCGATCGGCTTGTCGGGGTCGAAGTAGCCGCAGCCGCGGAAGATGCGCCCGTACCAGCCCTCCATGCTGTAGCCGGGGATCGTCAGCGCGCCCTCGTTGAGCGACTTGCTGTCGTCGTAGAGCGCGGTCAGGTCGAAGTCGGTGACCGCGCCGCGGCCCTCGCAGCGCGGGCACATGCCGCCGGTGCGGGTGAAGCTCGCCTTCTCGGTCTTCGTCTTGCCGCCCTTGCTCGACCGTGATCGCGCCGCTCGCCGTGACCGACGGCGACGTTGAACGAGAACGCCTGCGGCGAGCCGATGTGCGGCTTGCCGAGCCGGCTGAACAGGATCCGCAGCATCGCGTTGGCGTCGGTGGCGGTGCCGACCGTCGAGCGCGGGTCGGCGCCCATCCGCTCCTGGTCGACGATGATCGCCGTCGTCAGCCCGTCGAGCACGTCGACGTCGGGCCGCGCCAGCGTCGGCATGAAGCCCTGCACGAAGGCGCTGTAGGTCTCGTTGATCAGCCGCTGCGACTCGGCGGCGATCGTCCCGAAGACCAGCGAGCTCTTGCCCGAGCCGGAGACCCCGGTGAACACCGTCAGCCGCCGCTTCGGCAGCTCGACGCTGACGTCCTTGAGGTTGTTCACCCGCGCGCCGTGCACGCGGATCAGGTCGTGGCTGTCGGCGACGTGGGCCGCCATCCTCAGCTGCGCTCCTGGATGCGGATCATGTTGCCGGCGGGATCGCGCAGCGCACAGTCGCGCGCTCCCCAGGGCTGGTCGGTCGGCTCTTGGACGATCTCGGCGTTGCCGGCCTGCACGCGCTCGAAGGCGGCGTCGAGGTCGCCGGTGGCCAGCATGATGCTGGCGTAGGTGCCCTTGGCCATCATCTCGACGATCGTCCGCCGCTCGTCGTCGGTGATGCCTGGATCGGCGCCGGGCGGCGACAGGACGACGTTCACGTCGGGCTGCCCGGGAGGGCCGACCGTGTTCCAGTGCATGCCGCCCCGCTCGACCTGGCCGCGAACCTCGAAGCCGAGGACGTCGCGGTAGAAGGCGAGCGACGCGTCCGGGTCGTCGTGAGGCAGGAAGGCGGTGTGGATGATGAGGTCCATGCGGTCAGGCTATGCGGGGCCGGCAACCGGCGCTTCTCGATTCCTGATCGGTCGCGTCACCTACCTGGCGACGCACGGCGGCAGCCCCGCGGCCGCGCGCGAGCGCGTCGACGTCGAGCGGCTGCGCGTACTCGCGGTCGATCCGGTCGCGGACGCGGCGCAGGCGTGCGAGATCGTCGAGGCGCTGCTTGGAGACAGGGCCGCCGGTCACGCGCGAGATCGTGTCACGCCGCGCGGACCGGCGGTCAGACAGCCGCGGCTCAGCTGGACGCGAGCAGCTTGGCCTTCTGCGCCGCGAACTCCTCCTCGGTGAGGATGCCCTGGTTCTTCAGCTCGCCCAGCTCCTTGAGCTGATCGATCAGCGACGGGCCGGCGGGCGCGGCGGCGGGCGGCGGAGCCTGCTCGGCCTGCGGCGGGGCCTCCTGCGACCAGCGCTCGGCCTGGCGGCGCGACACGCGATTGCTGACGGCGGTCGCGGTGCCGGCGACGACGGCGGTGCGAGCCATTCCACGAACTAGTCCTGGCATCGGTACGTCTCCTCTAGGCGTTGGCCTCGACCGCGTCGAGCGCGGCGAGGACGGCTTGGACGGGAATGCGCCCGCTGGCGACGAGCTGACCGCCGGAGCGGCGGACAGCGGTCGCGAAGGGCGCCGCCCAGGTGTTCTCGAAGACGAGCAGGGCGGCTGACGTACCGGGCTCCATCACGCCGCCGGCCTCGGCGACGTCCTCGTCGGAGAGCAGGCCCGACGATGCGCCCTCGAAGATCGACAGCTCGGCGACCTCGCCGCCGACGTCTGCGATCTCCAGCCCACCGACGTTGCCGTCCTCGTCCTTGGCCACGAAGACCAGGTCGAGAATGCGGATCAGGCCACGGTCGACCAGGTCTACCAGATGCGGCGCCACCTCGCCGCTCGGCTGCCTGCCCGTCCACTCGACCAGGATGTAGTCGATCGGGCCCATCTCGTCGATCTCATCGATGCTCATCGTTCTCCTCGTTCAGGCTGCGGACGAGCGCTGTCCGCCGTAGACAGTGAGACCGTAGATGATCAGGAGGTCGAGACCGAAGACCGCGAGCGACCAGAACGGGTAGCCGGGGATCGACATCAGCGCGGCGAGCATGCTGAGGCTCGCGGCGATGATCCCGATCCAGCGGCCGAACTGCCCGCCCGACCAGATCGAGAAGGCCGCGAAAAGCTGGATCGCGCCGACGATGGCGACCACCCAGCCCCAGGTGTTGAGATCGCTGATGATGTAGCGCTCGTCCTCGACGAAGAAGCTCGAGCTGTCGATCGCCGCGATGCCCCAGATGAGGTTCAGGACACCGGCCAGCAGCACCATGATTCCGGCGAAGGTCAGCCAACCCCCGCCCTGTGTCGTGTCGTCCATCGGTGTGACTCCTCTCTCGTTGGGCCCGCTCATGACGCCACACAGAGTCCGACCTGGCGCCGGAGCTGTCATCCCCTACCCCCCTCTTTCACCTAGGGGATTCGGCGGTTAGGTGATGACGGAGCGGAAGCCGTTCGCCACCATCGCGACCGGTGACCCGTTACCGAATCGTCATCGACGGCCGACTCACCGCCCGCCTGGCGCGGAGCCTCGACGGCGTCGAGCTCGACACCGACGGCGCCGGCACGGCGCTGCTGGTGAAGGTGGCGGGCGCCGCGGAGCTCGACGGGCTGCTGCAGCGGCTCGGCGACCTCGGCCTGAGCGTCGTCAGCCTCAGCCAGGAGCCGGGCCGGGAGTGAGCACGACGCGCTACAGCGTGATCGTGCGCGGCGAGCCAGACCCGGCGACGCTCGAGCGCGTCGGCGAGCCGCGGACGCGCCCTGCCGGCGAGTTCACGGAGCTGCTCTGCGACATCGTCGACCAGTCCCAGCTGATGGGCCTGCTCTCCGGCCTGAACCGCGACGGCGTCGAGGTAGTCAGCGCGACGCCACTCGATTCGTAAGCGCGGTCCGAGCGCTGTACGCTCGGCTTTGCCGAGAACGGACCACGGCACTGGCCAAATGCGCCCGGTCTCACCTGAGATAGAGCTGGTAGTGACGAAGCTGTGGCCGCCCGTGCCACGGCCGGTCCTCGTGCCGCGCGAGCGCCCCTTCGAGATCCTGCGCGCGGGCGCCGGTTGCACGCTGACCCTGGTCGACGCGCCCGCCGGCTCCGGCAAGACGACCGCGCTCGCGCAGTGGCTCGTCGCCGACGCCGACCGCCTCTCCGCCTGCTGGCTGTCGGTCGACCGCAGCGACAACGACCCGGCGCGCTTCTGGACCTACGCGATCGTGGCCTTGCGCGGCGCGGTGGCTGACGTCGGCGACGCCTCGCTGGCCGCGCTGCGCGGCGGCGCCGACGTGGCGACCTTCGTGCTGTCGCCCCGCTGATCAACGAGATCGCGGCCAGCGACGTGCCGATCGTCCTGGTCGTCGACGACTACCACCTGATCGACAACCCGGCGATCCACTCGCAGGTCGAGCAGTTCCTCGACCACCTGCCCGACAACATCCAGGTCGTCCTCTCGACGCGCGCCGACCCGCCGCTGCCGCTCAGTCGCTGGCGCGGTCGCGGCCAGCTCGCGGAGCTGCGCGCCGCCGACCTGCGCTTCAGCGAAGCCGAGGCGAGCGAGCTGCTGGGGCGCATGCAGCTCGCCGTCGAGGCCGCGGACGTCGGAACGCTGGTCGAGCGCACGGAGGGCTGGGCGGCCGGGCTGTCGCTGGCCGGGCTGTCGCTGCGCCGGACGCGACGACACGCGCCGCTTCGTCCGGGAGTTCGCCGGCACCGACCGCCACGTTCTCGACTACCTGGGCGCCGAGGTGCTGGCCGGGCTCGCGCCCGAGGCGCAGCGGTTCCTCGTCCATTCCTCGGTGCTCAACCGCCTATCCGGCGAGCTGTGCGACGCGGTGCTGGAGCGACGCGGGTCGGCCCGCCTGCTCGCCGATCTCGAGCGCTCGAACGCCTTCGTCGTCCCCCTCGGCGACACGCGCGAGTGGTACCGGCTGCACCACCTGTTCGGCGAGGTGCTGCGCAGCGAGCTGCGGGCCGCGCACCCCGGCGCGATCCCCGGGCTGCACCGGCGCGCCAGCCGCTGGTTCGCCGAGCGCGGCATGGGCTTCGAGGCGATCGAGCACGCGGTCGAGGCACGCGACGTCGAGCTGGTCGCCGAGCTGCTGACGCCGCTCGCGCTCGTGTATCCCGGCAGCGGTCAGGCCGGAACGGTCCTCGGCTGGCTGAGTCGCCTCGGCGACGACCTGGTCGCGACCGACCCGCGGCTGTGCCTGGCCGCCGGCGCCGCCCACCTCGTGCTGGGCGAAGACCCCGAGATCACGCGCTGGCTCGACCTCGCATCAGGGACGCCGTACTCCGGCCCGCTGCCCGGCGGACCGGCCTCGCTCGCGGCGGGCGTCGCCACGATCCGCAGCATCGTCACCAGCGGTCGCCTCACCGAGCACCGCGACGCGGGCCGCAGGGCGGTCGCGCTGCACCGCGACGACGACTCGATCTGGAGCCAGCTGGCCGCCGGCGCGTTCGGGACGTCGCTCTACTGGACCGGCGACCGCGAGCGGGCGAGGCCCTACGTCGAGCGGTCCGCGCGCTCGCCGCTGGTCCTGCTGGCGAGCACCGCCCACGGCCTGCTGGGCATGCTCGCGGCCGACGACGGCGACGTCGAGGCGGCCAGCGACAGCACCGCGGCCGGCGAGCGCCTCGGCGAGGAGCACAACCTCCACGCCAGCCCGCCCTACGGTCGCGTGCTGCTCGCGCGCGGGCGCGTGCACGGGCTGCGTGGCGACCTCGCGGCTAGCATCGCCTGCCTCGACGCCGCCGTCAGCGTCCTGCGACCCGGGCCCTATCCGCTCGAGCTCTGCGACACCCTGCTCTGGCTCGCCCAGGCCCGCCACCTGACGGGCTCGCCCGACTCGGCGCACGCGGCGCTCGCCGAGGCGCGCATGATGCTCGAGGCGATGCCCGAGCCCGGCGTCCTCGCCGACCGCTGCCGCGAGACCGGTCAGCGCCTGGCGGGCCTGGATCGCGACGACGCGCCGGCGCCGCGGATGGACGAGCTGAGCGCCCGCGAGCTGGACGTGCTGCGGATGCTCCCGACCGCGCTGTCGGAGGCCGAGATCGGCAAGGAGCTGTTCATCAGCTACCACACGGCCCACAGCCACATCCGCGCCATCTACCGCAAGCTCGGCACCAGCTCCCGCGCCCAGACCGTCGAGCGAGCGCGTTCGACCGGCCTGCTGCCCGCCCTGCTCGGCGTCACGTCGCCGAGCCGCTCGCGCCAGCCCGCGGAGCGATAGGCACGCCGGCCTCCACCGCCGGCGCCGCGTAGGCGGCGGCGAGCGTCGCGACCGTCTCGTGGGCGTTGAGCCCGCTCGGGTTGGGGACGACCCAGAGCGCGGCTCCGGACCAGCGATCCGCGCTTTCCAGCGTGTCCGGCTGCCGGCCGGCCACCGCCGCGCGCTCGCCGAACGCGTCGCGATAGGCGGTGATCCCGGCGATCGCCACGACCGCCGGCCGATGCTCGGCGACGAACCGCCGCAGCCGCTCGCCGCCCGCGCGCAGCTCCTCGCGCGACAGCTCGTCGGCGCGCGCCGTGGCCCGCCGCACGAGGTTGGTGATCCCGATCCCGCTGGCGACGAGCCGCGCGCGGTCCTCGTCGGACATCCCCGCGACCCGGTCGATCTCGTAGCTCGTGATGCCGGCGGCCGCCAGCGCCGGGTAGAAGCGGTTCCCGGGATGGGCGAAGTGCGTGCGCACCGCCGCCGTCCACAGCCCGGGGTTGATGCCGGCGAACAGCAGCCGCAGCCCGGGACCGACGAGATCGTCGACCTCCTGGTCGCGGAACGCCTCCAGCTCGGCGCGGGTGAAGCCCACGGTCGCTGCCTGCCTCAGGCCCTGGCGGAGCCAGACTCCACGCCGACGCCCCAGTCGAGGGCGGCCGGCGCGAGGGCTCCCGCGATCGAGCCGGCGAGCCGGGATCGCGCGGATCCAGCGCGCGGACGGCTCGCTCGGGCGAGAGGTCGAGTGCGTCGAGCTCCAGCCACACGACGTTGGGAGCCCGGGTCGACTGGAAGTAGTAGACGCGGTTGGTGAGGTCGGTCGCCGAGGCCCACCAGGTGGGGAAGGTGTCGAAGCGGCTGTCGGGCGCCCCATAGGGAACCTGGCAGTTGCGCGCGACGCCGAAGACGCCGGCGACGGCCTCGGCCGCGTCTCCCGGCGGCGGCAGGTGCGAGAGGAAGTAGGTCGCGCGGACGAAGCGCTCCTCGGAGACGATGTCGCCGGGAATGCCCAGGTCGCCGCCCCAGGGCCGGTAGCTCGCGAGGCTCGCGACCTGCTCGTCGTACGGCGGGTCGTTGGTCGCGACCGAGTACTCGCGGCCGTGGTGGATCGTCGGGGCGCCGCCGAGCATCTCGATCAGCGCGCTGTCGCCCGAGGGGTCCTCGAGCAGCAGGTGGCCGCCGAGGTGGGCGCCGCGCATCGGCATCGACTCGACGCGGATCTCGGCGAGCCCCTCGAGGGCCTCGGCGACCGTCGCGAAGTTGTCGACCGCGTACTGCGCCCAGAGCAGGTTCGCGACCGCCGGGCGGTCGTCGGGCTGCTCCCACTCGGTCGCCTCCAGGTAGAGGATGCGCGCCGAGAAGCCGGTCTCGTTGATCCCCTCGGTCGTCACCGCGCCCCAGCCCTGCATCGAGACGCTGCCGTAGCGCGAGGTCCACTCCGCCGAGCCCGGCCCAGCCGCGCCCGACCGCCGCACGCCGCGCGGGATCGCCCACAGGCGCGGCTCGTCGCTCGTCTCCCAGTCGAGAGTCCGCGCGCAGACGTTCGCCACCCCGTTGTCGTTCCAGAACACGCGTGTGCACATCGCTCGATTATCTGGAGATCCATCCGCGCTTGCGTGCCCGGCGCCTCGGCTAAGCGGCGTACTCGGGCCAGGGGTGAGGCTCATCGCACCGGCTCCCCCGCGAGGAAGCGGCCGAGCGTGTCGTTGCTTCCAGGACTTCGCCGATCCGGTCGAACCGCTGCTCCCAGGTTGCGCGGTGCTCGCCGACCCACTGCTCGACCGTGCACCTTCGGAGCGACAGTCAGCCAGTAGCGCGCCTGAGCGATGACGAAAACCAACATGCCTACGGATAAATAGTCACTTGCAGGGGTCCGGGAGGTTGCGAAGCTTGTTTGCAGGGGTTAGCCTCGACGCGTCCGTCGCCCACTGTGGCTGGAGGGATGGGCGGCCCGCGTAGGGCGAGCCGCTGCCGACTGGAGGGTCATGACTCACTTGCGTTCGCTCCTGGAGAGCGTCGTGCTCGGTTGTGTCATCGAGCGGCCGGGATATGGATACGACCTAGGCAAGCGGATAACCGCCCGGATGGGTCCGGGGTGGCAGTTCAACCCGTCGGGGGTGTATGGGTCGCTGGACCGCCTGGAGGACAAATCTCTCGTGCGGCACGAGCACCGCGAGGCGCTGCCGCGCTCGCCGCGCGGCCGAGACCGCATCGTCTACCACGCGACCGACGACGGGGTGGCCGCGTTCGAACAGTGGCTCGGCAGCGCGGTCCGCAAGGAGCCCGTTCGGATGGACGTGCTGGCGCGGATCGCGGTGTCGCGGCCCGAGCACGCGCCGCTGTTGCTGATGGCCTTGGATGGCTACGAGCGCGAGTGCCTAGAGATGGTCGCGGGCACGACCGCCCACGACTCCTTCGACGTCCGGCCCTGGGACCGAATGATCTCCGAGGGCGTGCGCGACTCGGTCCTGCAGCACCTGCGCGCCGAGCTGGCATGGGTCCGCACGATGCGGCGGCGGATCGAGGACTTCGGTGGCGGCGAGCCCGACTAAACGCGAACGATGACACTGCTGTCCTTCGAGCGCGTTGGCAAGGCGTACACGCGCTCGGGTGTCGTGCTGGACGGCTTCGACCTCGACGTCGAGCCGGGCGACTTCGTCGGCATCTGGGGCGAGCGACGGACGGGCAAGACGACACTGCTGCGGCTCGCGGCCGGGGTCGAGGCGCCCGACAGCGGAGTCGTCCGCTTCGACGGCCGCGACATGGGCGGCCTGTCAGAGGCGGAGCGGTCGCGACTACGACTGCGGGAGATCGGGATGGCGACGACCACGACCGACACCAGCGTCCTGCTGGCGGACCGCAGCACCACCGTGGTCGAGCAGGTGGCGCTACCGCTGGTGTTCACCGGCCTGTCGCGTCGCGAGGCGGCCGCGGTCGCTCACCGGTACCTGCGGATGGTCGGCGCGGGCGAGTGCATGCGCGCGGCTCCGTTCGAGCTGCGGCCGGGCGAAAGCACACGCGTCGCGTTGGCGCGGGCGCTGATCCGCGAGCCGCGCCTGCTGCTCGTCGACGAGCCGGCGGTGACGCACAGCCCGGCCGAGCGCGAGTCGATCCGCGACCTGTTGCATGAGCTCTCGCGGTCGCTGCGGCTGGCGACGGTGGTCGCCTCGGAGGAGGTGGCGATGATGGCCGGCGCGCCGCGCATCCTGTCGATCGGCGACGGCAAGGTCATCTCCAGCGAGCCGACGGGAACGGTGGTGCCGTTTCCGGCTACCCGAGCGATCGGCGAGGAGGCGTGAAACTGAAGCCCCGGGCGCTGCTTGGCTTCTATGTCGCGCGGGTCCGTAAGCATCCGTTGCAGGAGTTCCTCGCTGGGTCGGGGATCGCCGTGGGCGTCGCGCTCGTCTACGCGGTCATGGCCTCGAGTGGCAGCATCACCAGTTCGGCAGCTCAGATCGTTGACGGCATCGCCGGCGACGCCACGCTCCAGATCACCGCTCGCACCGATCGCGGGATCGACGAATCGCTCGTCGAGGAGGCGCGAGAGATCGACGGCGTCCGCACCGTCGTACCGCTGCTGCGTTCCAATGTCATTCTCGTCGGCGACGACGGGAATCGGTCGGTTCAGCTAGTCGGCGCGACACCCGAGCTGGCTTCGCTCGGTGGGAACCTGGCTCGCAACTTCGGCGCCGGAGGCCTGCGGCTCGCGGCGGGGATCGCCATGCCGAAGAACGTGGCGGAGTCGATCGGCGCGCGCGCCGGCGACGAGGTCGAACTGCGCGCCGACGGAACCGCGAGGAGGGTGTCGGTCGTCGTCCTGACCGGGGACGTGCTCGGGTCGCTGGCAGGCACCAGTTCAGCGTTGACCTACCTGCCGCTGGCCCAAGAGCCGCCAACCGCGACGGGAAGGTCAGCCAGATCCTGATCCAGCCGGAGCCTGGCGCGGATGAGGAGGTCCAAGCTGACCTCGAGCGAATCGCCGGCAGCTTCGCGAACGTCTCCGCGGCGGACTCCGAGCTGGCCGTCCTCCGTCAAGCGGCGAACCCGAACGACCAGTCCACCTACCTGTTCGCGATGGTCGGGTGGCTGTTCTCGTTCAACGCGATGCTGTTCACCGTCGCGGAGCGGCGGCGGTTCATCGCGGCCCTTCGACTCGAGGGGGCTTCGCCCCGCCAGGCGCTGACGATCCTCGGGTTCGAGGGGCTGGTGCTCGGCGTGGTGGCGTCGGGATTCGGGCTGCTGCTCGGCGAACTGCTGCTGCGGACGCTCTTCGGCGACGTGCCGGACTACCTCACGTTCGCATTCCCGGTCGGGACCGAGCGCGTCCTCCAGCCGTGGATCGTCGCGCTCGCGTTCGCGGGCGGCGTGCTGGCCGTTCTTGCCGCGTCGCTGAGGCCAGTGCTCGACCTGCGCTCCGGCGCAGCCCTCGACGCGGTCAACCAGGAGCGGACCGAGCCGGGCGAGGCCATCCCTGCCCGTACCGCCCGGCGATTGCTGTGGGTCGGGGTCGGCTTGGTCGCGCTCACGACCGTCATCGCGCTCGCTGTCCCCGCAGTGACGCTCGTCGGCGGCGTCACCTTGGCGGTCGCGGCGCTGCTGGTGATGCCGATCGCGTTCGGGTTCGCCGCCGCGCGGCTCGACTCGATGACGGCCTCGACGAGTCGGCTGAACATGCTCTCGGTCGCGTTGATGGAGCTACGCGGAACGACGACCATGTCCGTCGCGTTAACAGCGGTCGCAGCCTTGGCCGTGTACGGGAGCGTGGCGATTGGCGGTGCCCGTGAGGACATCGTGCGGGGGCTGGACAGCCACACTCGCCAGTGGCTTTCCAACGCCGACATCTGGGTGACCACCGGGGGGCAGGATCTGATGACCAACAGCTTTACCGCCCCCGACCTCGAGGCGCTGCGGGCGACCCACGGGGTTGCAGCAGTGCGGGTTCACCGTGGCGGATTCCTCGACGTCGGAGACCGCCGTATGTGGCTGATCGGCCGACCGGTCCGCTCCCGGACGATGATCCCCGCGAGCCAGATGCTCGACGGCGACATCGAGCAGGCGACGGCCCGGCTGCGCGAAGGCGGGTGGGCGACGGCCTCGGCGGCGCTCGCCGACGAGCGCGACATTGGAATCGGCGACCGCTTCACGCTCCCAACCCCGACCGGCGATCGGACGTTCCGCCTCGCTGCGACGACGATGAACTTCGGCTGGATCCCAGGAGCGGTCACGGTCAACAACCGCGAGTACGCGGATGTGATGGCAACGTCCGCACCGTCGGCTCTGGAGGTCGACCTCGAGCCGGGCAAGACGCCAGCGGCCGGCAAGGCTGTCGTCGCGGCGGCGTTCGGACCGGACTCGGGCCTGGCCGTCCAGACCCGCGCCGAGCGCGAAGCGCAGTACTACGAGTTCGGGCGCGAGGGCGTCTCGCGCCTCAGCCAGATCGCCGCGCTGCTGCTCGTCGCAGCCGCCCTGGCGGTCGCATGCGCGCTGGCGGCGACGTTTCGGCAGCGCCGTCCGCGACTGGCCGCGTTGAAGATCCAGGGCGCTAAGCGCTCCCAGCTATGGCGGGCGATGCTCTGCGAGACCGCGGTGCTCGTAACCGTCGGCTGCCTCGTCGGCGTGGTCTTCGGCACGTACGGCCACCTGCTCGCCGGCAGGTTCGTGCGAACGACCACCGGCTTCGCCAGCCCGTTCACGGTCGAGGCCGAGCAGTTGCTGCTCGTCGGCGGCCTGGTGGTGGTCGTGGCGCTCGCGGTAAGCGCGATTCCTACTTGGCTAGCCGCCGGTGTGCCGGCAAAGGCGAGCTTTCGCGAGTGACGCTGACACGAGGCGAGCGCAGCACACCACCGGCGGCCTGAAGCGACAGCTAGTCCCGCCGCCGGAACAGCCGGCGCAGCGCATCCCGCCAACCGCGCGCACCTTCGGCCGGAGCGACCGCGGAGTAGCCGCGCAGAATCAGCCAGGCCGTCACCGCGGACTCGATCGCAACGGATCGGGCCGCCATCCGATGCTCCCCGGCCGCCGGCCGCTCGCGACCCAGTGAGCCGGTCAGCGCATCGAGCTCCGCAAGCAGGTCCTGCGGCAGCGCGCACACGACACGCTCGAGCTCGCCGCGCTCTGGGTTCGGCGCGACATGCGGCGGACCGTCCCACAGCGGCTTTCGCCGAGACAGCGCTCGGCGTTCCGTCTGCCGCGCGCTCACCCCGCTGACGTAGGAGCGCGTGGCGACTTCGATAGCGGCCGAACGCAGGGCCCAGAGGTCTTCGTCGCCGCCGACCCGCGACCAGCGCCCGCCCCGCAACACCCCGAGCGTCTCGTCGAGACATCGCACGCAGTCACGACTCATCCGCAGCGTGCACGGTGTGCGCTCCAGCGAAGGCGACCGCTTGATCTCCGCGAAGCAACCCAAGATCGCCTCGTCCCAGGCGTGGAGCACCGACGAGCGGTCGGCTTCGGGAAGGGGCGGTTCGGTGGCCATTGCGCGAGCCGACGGTGTTCTCCATTCGTCGGGCCGCCGACCGTAGGGACAGATCGAGTAGCCCGCCAGGCTTCTGGCGACTATTCAGCGGGAGGTAGTCCAGCCTGTCCTGGCCGGCCCTGCAGCCGTGCCGTCGCACGTCGGTCGTTAGACCCCGAAGACGGCGGCGAGCGCCAGCATCAGGAGCCCCCCGCCGGCGGTCCCCAGGGCGGCCAGGGTCCGACCGCCGCGAGCGAACGCCGTGGGCGCCAGCTCCACGAACACGAGTGCGAGCATCGCGCCGGCGGCGAACGCGAACGAGAACGGCAGCAGCCCCTCGACCCGCTCGACCAGCGCGTAGGCGAGCAGCGCGCCGACCGGTTGCGGAGCGCTCGTCGCGACCGCGGCCCAGAACTGCCGCGCGCGGCCGAAGCCGGCGCTCGCCATCGGGATCGCGACGCTCGTGCCCTCGGGGATGTTCTGCACCGCGATCGCGAGGATCACGAACAGCCCGAGCCCCTCGGTGCCGGACGCGTACGCGGTCCCGATCGCCAGCCCCTCCGGCAGGCTGTGCACGAGCAGGACCCCGAACACCAGCACGCTGCGGCGCACCCCGGGCCCGCTGAGCCCGGCGACCGACACCTGCCGCGCGTCGAGCCGACGCCGCGACACCAGCAGGAACGCGGTTCCGGCGGCCAAGCCGCCCACCACCGCCCCCGCGGAACCGGTGTCGATCGCCGGCTGGAGCAGCCCGACGACCGACGCGACGCCCATCACCCCGATCGTCAGCCCCCACAGCGCCGGACGCAGCCGGTCCGCCGACTCGCCGAGCCACCACACCGGGATCGCCCCCAGGCCCGTCGCGAACATCGTCCCGATCGCGGCGAGCGCCAGCGTCAGCACGTCCATGGCTCTACTAAAGCGTCCTCGGGACTAGATGCTCGACGCGATGTCGACCCGCCGAGGAGCGCGTTAGCCTCGGTCCAGACGGAGAGATAGATGCCGATCGTCACCGCGGACATGTCAATCACCCTCGACGGCTACGGGTCCGGGAGGGGCCAGACCGCCGAGCGGCCATTCGGCGACCTCGACCACCGCCGGCTGCACGCCTGGCAGTTCGACTACCGCGACGACAACGCCGACGAGGCCAAGAGGGCGGGACCACCTTCCACTTCGTCACGGATGGGGTAGAGGCGGCGCTCGACCGGGCCCGCGCCGCCGCGGGCGACCGGAACGTCTCGATCGCCGGAGGCCCCGGCACGCTCAACCAGTTCCTCGCCGCCGGGCTCGTCGACGAGCTGCGTCTGCACGTTGCCCCGTTCGTAGCCGGCGGCGGCGAGCGAGTCTTCGACGGCGTCGGCGACCTCGACCTGACACCGGTGTCGAGCCGCACCACCCCACACGTCACCCACCTCGTCTACCGGCGCTGATCGCCCCTGCCGCCGCGCTCGATGGCATCATCCAGCGGAGGATGATGAAGCTGAGACTCACGCTGGCGACGCTGGCCACGCTGGCGCTGGCGTTCGCCGTCGCGCCCGCGGCCCACGCGCTCGAACGCGTCAAGCTCAAGACGCTCGGCGGCGTGGTGACCTTCCACGTGCCCGCCGAGAACAGCTGCTACGACCCCGACGAGCGCTTTGCGACCAAGGCCACGTTCCAGCGCGCCAACACCACCGTCGGTCGCACCGCGACCCCGCTCCAGGTCCAGTTCCTGCGGAAGGGAGTACGGCAGCACACCGATCGCCGCCGGCCTTTCTCCTACGCGTTCCACGTTCCCGCCGACACCCGGATCGGCCGGCTCGAGTACACGCTGCGCATGCAGGTGCGCACCCGCACGCGCTCCGGAACGGCGCGAGCCTGGGTCCAGCTCGATCGGCACGTGCTGGTCCAACCGAAGACCTGGGCTTCCTGCGCCTGAGACGACGACGGGCGGCCGTGTCGGCCTGACATGCCTACTTCTTGATCTTGAACCTCTTGACCACCGGCGAGCGGTCGAACTGGCCCTGTGCGTCGCCCGCCTTGACCCGGAACACGTGCTTGCCCGGCTTGAGCCTCTTGTAGCTCCTCGGTGACTTGCACTTCTTGAACCGACCCTTGTCCAGCTTGCAGAGGTAGGTCGCGCCCCGCTCGTTCGACCTGAACCGGAAGGTCGCCTTGCGCCCGACGACCTTCATCGACTCGAGGGCGGTGGACGGGGCGGCCTTCGCGGGACGGGGCTGAGCGTTGGGCGGCCCGGTCTTGGGCGAGTCCGCCGGCGGCGTCTCGACGGGTGGGTCGTCCGCCGCGGGCTTCGCCACGACCTCCACGCTGTCGGTGTCGCACTGCCCCCACGGGTCGCAGACGTCCAACTCGAAGACCAGCGCGCCGTCGGTCCGCGGCGCCGTGAAGCTCGGGCTCGCGGTGCCGGGCCCGCTCAGAGCTACCGCCGGACCGGCGGTCTGCCGCCATTCGTAGGTGAGCGTGTCGCCGTCGGGATCGGTGGAGCCGCCGCCGTCGAGCGAGACGCTCGTCCCCGTGACCCCGTCCCGGTCAGATCCGGCGCTCGCCGTCGGCGGCTCGTTGAGGTTCGCCGAGATGTCGAGCCGCACGTTCGCCGTGAATCCCATCGACACCGTGTCCCAGGCTGCCGGGTCCGCGATACCGATGTAGTTGACCTGGTAGCCGCCCGCGCCGCCCGTGAGCTCGCCGCAGTCGGAGTACGTTCCGGTCGACCGCAGGCCGAGGACGTCTCCCGGCTGCACGGGAATCGCGATGTCCGTGTACGTGTTGAGCTGATTGGCGACCGGGTTCTTGGCGACGCTGTTGCCGACGATCAGGAACTGGTCCGGGGTCGTCTCCCTCCCCACTTCGAGCTTCAGGCTCGCCGGTGGCTGATTCGACGCTTGGTGGCTCCAGGCGGTGAGGACGCCGGCGCGCGGAACCACGTACTGGTCCGCGGGCGAGGTCGTCTGGAAGTTGATGATGGGCCCCTGGCAGACGTAGCCGCTGGGGGCGAACACCGAGCCGACGGTCGCCGCACCGGCCGCCGCGGGCGCGAGGACGACGACAGCAGCACCGACCAAGACCGAGAGACCACAACGCACAGGTAGCCGCTTCATTCCGACCCTTCGATAGCCATCTCCCGAGGCTTGTCCAAGGGCACAAGGCACTATGGCATATAGGCCCGGCGGGCGGCTCCGCCCAGGTCGCCTTCAGCAGATTGGGGCCTCATCCAGATTGACTCTGGTGTTGTTGCCCTCATCGGCCTCCGGGACCACGTTGGTGGAGTCGGCCACGGCAGTCCAGCTGCCGTCACACGAGCCGCTCGAATAGGTCATCGTCGCCGACGCGCCGGCGGCCAATCCCGCGAACTGCACCGAGGCCCGCGCCACGGCCCCGTTGTAGACCGTGACGGTGAACGGCCCAGCGGCGACGGTGCCCTGGTTCTTGACCGTGACATCCCCGAAGGTCAGCCTCGTGACGATGAGGTCGGCGTCGCCCGCCGGCCCTGGTGGGGGTGGCGGCGGCGGCGTGGGACCCACGGGCGGAACGGGCGGCGGGGGCGGGTCGACGTCGAAGGTGAGCAGGCGGTAGGTCGCCCGCGCCTTGTCGCCGTTGTCCAGCGCGAGCCGGCCGCTCAGCCGGTCGCCGCCCGTCACCTGCTGCCTCACGGGCGCGCCGAGCCGGTAGGCGATCGGCAGCGACGTGTGGCGGTCGAACAGGTTCAGGTCGCCGGTGTCCTGGCGGCCGAAGTCGTCCTCGCGCAGCTGGAGCCAGATCGGGATGACGTCGGCGGTGCGGTGGTCCCGAGTCAGGCCCGAGGCGGTCCATACGCGGCGGGAGTTCTCGAGCCAGCGGTCGATGCCGCGGTCGCGTGCCACGACCCGGCCGTTGACCCTCAGGGTCACGCCGCGCAGGAACCAGCCGCCGGCGATGCCGTCCTTGCTCTTCTCGATCGAGACACGGCTGATGTCGCCGACCGTGAGCCCGTCGCGAGTCGCCTTGCCGATCGGCACGCTGTAGGTGTCGTCGTCGCCGCGCTCGAAGTCGTCGTAGAGGCGCTTGTCGAGCGAGAAGCGGTGACTCCCGATGTTCAGGTAGACGTCGTCGTCGGTGCCCGCGGACCCGCGACCGCCGGTCTCGATGCGAACGGTCATCGACTCCACCGGCGTGCTCTCGCGCTGGGAGACCGGCACGGAGCGAATCCAGGTGAACGGCGCGTAGGAACCCGGGAAGCGGAAGGAATCCTCACCGTTGATGACCGTCGACGTGTACGGCTGCCCGTCCATGCGAGCGGTCGCGTAGATGTCGGCCGAGCCGACGAGGTCGCCGAGGTCGATGCCGCGGTAGTTGAGGACCTCGAGCTTCACGAAGCGGGTGAGCACCTGGTCGGTCCGGCTCGACGGCAGGTCCGGCATGGCCATCGGCTCGGTCGGGTACTCCTTGAACGCACCGATGTAGTCGTTGAACGCCTTCCGGTACGGCGTGGGCCCGCGGTCGTGGAAGTCGCCGAGCGCGAGGCGCAGGCTCGTGACGCTGCCCGCGTTGCCGCTGCGCTCGCCGCACTTGAACGGGAGGCACGGCTCGCCGCCGCCCTGCCAGTGCCCGCTGAAGATCGAGATCTCCTCGGCGCCCGCCACGTCGTGGCGGAGCGCCGGGGTGCCGCGCAGCGACATCGCCCGCTTCCACAGCGGCTCGTTGCCCAGCCAGGTCCGGACCGCGCGGATCCACTGCCGCGTGGCGAAATATGCGCTTACGTAGGCCTCCTGGTACTTCGGGCGGCCCGGCCAGTCCTTGTTGAGGCCGCCCCGAAGGTGGCGGTTCTTGTCGGACTGCCAGTTGCCGTGCCCGCGCGGGATGCCCTTCACCCCCGTGTAGACCTCGCGATTGTCGACCAGCTGCTGCCGCACGCCCGGCGGCACGTCGAACCAGGTCGGCGTCTCACCGACCCCGAACGCGGACAGGCCCGGGCCGCCGCGCCCCTTCTCCGCCTCGGGATCCTCCACCCAGTTGCTGTGCGTGTAGAAGTCCTGGACGGCGTGCAGCGAGATTCCGAGCACGGCCATGACCGCGAGCGGGTCGGGACGGCTCTGCCGTCCGGCGTACTGGACCCACTTGCGCGTGAGGAACATCAGGCGCCGCCACTCCCTGTCGACACCCGAGGTGGTCGACAGGTCCGGCATCCCGATCTGGCGGCTCTCGGCGTCGAAGTGCATCCGCCGCGCCCCCTCGACCCACTGGTTGAGCCAGTCCTCGCGGTTGAATCCGAAACGGGTGAGACCAATGAGCGCGTGGGCGTGCCCGGAGTACGGGTTGTCATCCGGGTTCGTGTAGTAGTCGACGAACCAGTTGTTGACCATGCCGACATCCGCCCCCGCCGCGCTGAACCCCTCGGCGGTGAGGGCGTCCCTCGTCATGTCGGCATGCGGGCCGGTGTCGAAGGCCTGCGCGGAGCCTGGAGCAAGACACAGACCCAACACAAACGCGATGGCAATCGTCCGGCGCACGGCATCGACCCTCTCACATCCACCCAGGTGTCGTGCGGCGCGGAGCGACGGTGTGTAGCCACCCGTTCCCCAGGGCGTGGACCCCGCTGACCCAGGCCACTGCGTGGTCGCCCTGTTCGCGGAGTTCCCCGACCGCAAGAACGAGACCGCGACACACTGGTACACGAACACCTACGCCGACCGCCCGGGTGCCCTACCCCGGGGCAAGGACGGTGCGATCGAGCCGCCCTACGACGATGTCTTCACCTGTACCCCCAGTTTTATCGCGCCTACGCGCGGTGGCCACCGACCCGGCGGGCGTCGCCGCCCGCCGGGCCCAGTGGACGCGGTTCCGGATCGTGGCGCCGCGCCGGGGCGCTACGCCGCGCCCTGCGCCGTCGGGCGCTCGGCGACCTGGTCGGCGGGGCCCTGGTTCTCGTCCCACCACCTGTTGATGGCCTCGATGGCGGGGCGCATCATCAGGTTCTTCTGGAAGTTCTCGGTGTCGTTGACGTTCGGGACCGGCTCGCTCGGGACGGGGAGGTCGAGCAGCTCGCAGAGCGGCTCCCAGCCGTCGGCGGGGTTCCAGACCAGCAGGCGGTCGGCCGGAACGGTGTCGATGACCTCCTGGTTCCAGCGCTCCATGTCGGCCGCCATGGCGTCGGGGTCGCCGCCGGTGTTGACCAGCATCTCCGCCTTCGCCCACATGTCGTTCATCACGTCGAGCCATGCGGCGTAGCCCGGATCGATGTTGTAGTGCGCCCGGACCAGGTGGTGCATGAGCGTGTCGCCGAACCAGATCTGCGCGATCGTGCTGTTCATGCTCGCGACCCAGCTCTCGGCGGAGCGGACGCTGAGCAGCACCTTCGCGTCGGGGTAGACGTCCATCAGCTCGCGCCAGTAGTACGAGCCGGGGAAGTCGACGATCGACTCCTTACCGGCGAAGAGCTCGTCCCAGTCGGCGTTGCCCTCGAGCGCGTTGCGCCACTGCGGGATGCTCTTGGCCGGGTCGGCCATCATGTCGCGCATGTGGTAACAGGGCAGACCGAGCATCTCAAGCGCCACCAACTGGGTGGTCGTTGCGGTCCGCGGCAGGCCAGCGCCAATCAGCTTCATACGTATCGCCTCCGGGTGGATGGGGTCGGCGCATCCTATGCCGCCACCGACCGTCGCACAGGTCAGACGCGGGGTGCGGGCGCGGGTGACACACCGCCCGCCGAGGCAACGCCAGCCTCGAGTCCGACGATCAGGTCGAGAAGGCCCTCGGCCTCCCAGGCCCGGTTGCGCGCCGATTCGCTGAGACGCATGAGGATGCCGGCATCCTCCATCTGCTCGATCGCGTTCGCCACGGCGGGTTTCGTTCGCCCGACGGCCGCGACGGCGACCGGCACCGTGACGATCGGATGGGCGGGAAGGGCGGCGATCAGGCTCCAGGCCGCGGCGTCGGCACGCGGATTCGAGTGCTGACGGAGGCGCTCGCGCCACTCGTCCTGCAGATCGCGGACCCGGATCGCGTAGTGAGCGGCAAGTGTGGCGGCCTCGGCTGTGGCGGCGGCGAACAGCAGGATCCAATCGGCCAGGCGATCCTCGCGGAACAGCGTCAGACCCTTCAGGTAGCGATCCCTGTCGCGAGCGAGCACGACGCTGATCGGGGGGACGAACGCCGGCGCCAAACCGCGCCTTCGAAGGACGACCTGGACGAGGGCGCGGCCGGTCCGGCCGTTGCCATCCTCGAAGGGATGGATCGTCTCGAACTGCGCGTGAGCGATGGCGGCCTGCACGAGCGGCGGAAGCGCGACGTCGTTGGCGAACGCGCAGAGATCGTCGAGTAGGTGGTCGACCTCCCCCGGCGGTGGGGGCACGAACGCGGCGCCGCAGGGGTTGTGGTCGTTGCCGCCGATCCAGTTCTGCGAGGTGCGGAACCTCCCGGCGATCTGAGAGTTCGGCGCGCGTTCGAGCAGCACCCGATGGATGTCCAGGAAGTCCGCGGGACGCACCTCGCCAAGGTCCGCGGCTCGCTCGATCGAGAGCTGCATCGCGTCGATGTTGGCGAGGATCTCGGCGGCGCCCGCGCCGACCTTGCGCCCTGTCTCCTGATTGGCCTCGGCCCGCGCGAGACTGCGGGCATCGAGCTGCATGCCCTCGACCTTCGAGGAGGCGATGGACTCCGTTCGCAGCAGCAACCGAGCGAGTGGCATCAGCTCCGGCCCGGCCACGCGATTCAGATCGGCGATCGCCTTCTCCGCATCGGAGATCACGCCCGCAACGTCGCCGGGAAGGACGACGTCGAGCCCGGCCACCGGCTCGGGAACGAAGGCGTCGTACTCACAGGCGCGCCGGTAGCGCGGAGGCGCGTAGATGGCTGGATCTGCCCGCCAGATCTGATGAATGTGCCGCCCTCGCACCGCGATCCTTCCCTCGACTCCAGTTCTGGGAAAGGATCGCGCTGTTCCTTTCCCAACGACCATCCTATCCCACCGCCGACTCTTAGTAAAGGATCAGCTCTAAGCTTCCCTTCCGGGCGCGCTCAGGCGTGACTCGGCGGCGCGTCGAAGGTCTCGGCGGCGATCAGGCCGAACGTCAGGGCGCGGCTGAGGGAGAACCCGCTGTTGTAGCCCGTGCCCGACGAGCTGAAGGCCGCGCAGCTGCCCGCCGCCGTGAGCCCCGGCACGGCGCGACCGTCGCCGTCGAGCACACGCGCGTCCTGGTCGACGCGAATGCCGGTGAGGTTGATGCCGGTGCTGACCATCCGCAGGCGCATGGCGTAGAAGGGCGCCTCGGCGACCGGCCCGAGGTTGGGGTTCGGCTCGTGCCGCGGATCGCCGCCGAACATCCGCCGCGTCCCGTTCTTGCCACGCTGGAAGTCCGGGTCCTCCCCACGCGCCGCGAAGTCGTTGAACCGGGCCGCCGTCCGTTCCAGCTCGTCCGCGTCCACGCCGATGCGCTCGGCCAGCTCGCGAAGAGTCGCGGCGGCGGTCACGAGGTCGGGCGGATAGGGGTCGCCGGGGGCCGTCGACCCGAGGCCGTACTTCCGGTGGTGCTGTTCGTCCCAGACCATCCAGCAAGGGAGGCGATCGCCCGTCAGGACGGCTTCGATGACCTCCCAGTAGAGGGCCTCGTCGGCGAACCGCCGCCCGGACCGGTCGACGACGAAGGTGTGCGGAAGCCCGTTCTCGCGCAGCGTGGCGAAGCCGGGCTCGCGCGCGTCGGGATACCCCGGCACGATCGGCACCCGGTGGCGCGGGAACTCGACGACGGCTCCGCCGACTTCGGTCGCGAGTCGGAGCCCGTCGCCGGTCAGGGTGCGCGGGGCGACGCTCCCGCCGTCGTCGGGGCCGATGCCGAGGAAGCGGCCGGCCAGCTCCGTGTCCCAGTCGAACCCGCTCGTCGCGAGCAGCACCGCGCCCTCGAACTCGGCCTCGGACCCGTCTGCCGAGACGGCGCGCGCGCCGGCCACTCCACCGGTCTCGTCCACCATCAGCTCGGTCACCCGCAGGCCGAGGCGGATGTCGATGCCGCGCGTCACCGCCGCGGCCAGGAAGCCGGCGACCACGCCGGGCCCGAAGGTGAGCAGATCGCCGGGGTCGGTCGCTCCGTCGTCGCGTGCGCCGAAGGCCGACGCCGGCTCGCCGTGGCCGAACAGGTCGTCGTAGGTCCGCCCGACGGGGAACTGGGTGGTCACCCGCAGCCGCTCCCGCCATTCGCCGAGCGAGCGCGCGTCGAAGACGGCCGTCAGGTAGCGGCCGGCCGCGCAGGCGCCCGGCGCGTCCATGTAGTAGTCGGGGTAGTCGGGCAGGACCCGCCAGCGGACGCAGCCCACGCGCTCGAAGTGCCGCGCCGCCCGCGGCGCCACGCGCAGCCAACGCCACATCGTGTCGGGCTCCAAGAGCTCGGGCTGCGCGTCGGCGATGGCCGTCACGTACCGCCCGGCGCTCTCCACGTCGTCGTCGATTCCAAGTCCGACCTGGACGTGGTTCGCCGCTATCCAGACCTGCCCGCCGGAGAAGGCGGCGGCCCCTCCCACCTGGTCGCCCTTCTCGAGGACGGTGACTACGTGCCCGTTGTCGTGCGCCGCGACAGCGGCGGCCAGGCCGGCGAGCCCGGCTCCGACGATGACGAGTCGCGCCATCGGCTCAGGCTCTGCGGTCGCGTGCCGGCGACGTCACTGCTCGAGCTCGTAGTCGACGACCATGTCGGTCGTGCCGAGCTTCATCGCTCCGTAGAGGGGGCACTGGGCCTGGAACTCGGCGATCAGCGTCTCCGCCTGGTCGGCGGTGATGCCCTTGAGCGTGAAGGTGATGCGAGCGTCGTCGAAGATGGAGAGGCCGTCGCGCACGCTGTCGAGCTCGCGGTTGGCGACGAGCTTGACCGTGGCGGCCTGAAGCGGCATCTCGCGCTCGCGCGCGATGCGGTCGGCGACCAGGGCCGCGCAGCCCGTCACTCCGCTGACGAACACCTCGCCGGGGTTCGGCGCCTCGCCGGGACCGTCGCGGAAGGCGGGACGGTCGATCACGAAGTGGCTGTCGCCGGCCCGAGCGATCAGCCGGCCCTGGATCCCGGTGACGGTGCTTGCACCTTCGAATGTGACCATCTCGTCCTCTCGATCGGTGGGTCCCCGCCGCGGCGGAGTCGGCGCGGGCCACCGTGGCCCGCGCCGACGTCCAGCGGCTCGGCTAGTTCCCGCTCCAGAGGATGTCCTCGGGAGTCACGGGCTTCTCGAGCCAACCGAGATCGTCCATCGCCGAGAGCAGCGCCTGGGCGTTCTCCTCGGTCACCTCGGTGTCGTAGATCGGAAGACCGATCTTCTCGACCACCTCGGGCGGAAGCTCGGTGTGGTCGGTGATCGCCTTGCGGGCACGTGCCGGGTCCTCCATCACGAGCTCGCTGGCCTCGGTCAGGGCCGCCTTGTACTTCGCCAGCGCCGAGGCCTTCTCGGCGATGATCTTGTCGGTCGAGTACGCGGACGCGCTCAGGGCCGTGAAGTCCAGGAGCCCGAACGGGTTGCCGAGCGACGCGACGACCGGGTCGGCCTTGGCCGGGCCCAGGAACGGATCGTTCAAACCGGCCGCGTCGACGCGGTTCGCCTTCAGCGCGGCGAGCTGCTCGGTCGGCGGAACCGCGATCGCCGTGTACGTCGAAGGATCGCCACCCTCCGCCTCGATCGCCTTCGCGACTCCGAGGTCCACGATTCCGCGCAGGGCCGCGGCCGCACCGGTCTTGCCGGCGAGATCTCCGAAGTTCTCCAGACCGGAGTCCTTCTTCACGAGCACCTCGACGTAGCCCTCCTTCGGGATGACGGCGACGCCCGAGATCAGCTTCACGTCCAGACCGCCGATCCGCGCGGTCACCATCGCCGGGAAGGCGTGGTGCATGACGTCGGCCTTGCCGCTCGTCACGGCGGCCGTCAGCGCGGTCGCATCGGTCACGACCTGGGCGTCCAGGTCGAGTCCGTGCTTCTCGAAGATCCCCTCGTCCATGGCGGTGAAGAACGCCGCCTGATCCGTCGTCGGGAACACGACTACCCGCAACTTCTCGACCTTCTCCTCGGTCGCCGCCCCGGTGCTGCCGCTATCTGAGCTGTCGTCGTCGGAGCCACCGCACGCCATGACCCCTACGGCTAGAACGGCAGCCACCGCCATGCTGAGCCACAACCGCAAATCCACGAAACGTCTACGTCTCATCTCCACCATCCTCGAACCATCGGATTAGTTAGCCGCTATATCCCGGACAACTCTAATCATCAATCGCAGAAATAGCTAGGGCCTCGTTCAAGTTGCCACGTACGTGCCGTTGCCGAGCAGCTTCCGCAGGACGCCAGGCAGCTCCTCGAAGGCCGCCGCGTCCGAACGGCCGGGCCGCCACGCCACGTGGCCGTCCGGCCGAACCAGGACCGCCCCGTCGGACTCGAAGGTGATGTCGCCGGCCATCCACGGCAGCGTCTTCACGTCGACCGGCAGGCCCTCGTCGCGAGCGGCCGCGCCGGCGGTACGCCAGCCGTCAGCGTCGGGGCCGCAGACGAGCACGAGATCGCGACCGAACCAGTCGATCGCCGACTCCGTCCGCCCCCCGTCGAGCCAGATGTGCGGGAACCGCGCGCCGGGCCGGTCCGAGGGCTCGTACTGCTCGGGGTCGAACTCACGGCGCGGTTCGCCGTCGTCGATCAGCGCGCCCCGCTCGTAGGCGTAGCCCATCGCGAGGCCCTCCGAGCGGAAGGACCGGTGGACCTCCCGCAGGGCGTCCCTCCAGGCGTCGGGATCCTCTTCGTGCCTGCCCGCGGCCGCGGCCGCCTTGAGCTGCAGCTCGCGATTGCGCGTCGACCACGCGATCGCCTCGGCGCCGAACGCCCGCCGCTCGGTCGTGTACGTGGTGAGCAGATCCTCGTGCGCGGCGCCGTCGAGGACGAACGCGAGCTTCCACGCGAGGTTGTGGGCGTCCTGGAAGCCCGAGTTGAGCCCGATGCCGCCGGTCGGGGGAATCGCGTGCGCCGCGTCGCCGACGAGAAACACCGACCCGCCGCGGAAGTCGTCGGCCAGCCGCGCCTGCATGCGCCAGCGCATCATGTTGATGATCTCGACGTCGAGGTCCGGGATTCCCCAGTGGGCCCGGACGACGGAGACGACCTGCTCGTCGGTCAGGGGCTGCTCGTCGTCGGTCAGGTAGTGGACGAAGAGCCACCGCTGGCCCCCCGGGTCCGTCGCGAGGATCGGCCCGGACGGGATCTCCGGATCGCGAGGCACGATCCAGAGCGACTGGTAGCGCCCCGCATGCGGCAGGTGGCTGAGGTCGGCGCGGTAGAAGTAGCTCGCCATCTGGTGGAGCACCCCCGGGCCCTCCGTCCCGATCCCGAGCGCCGCGCGGACCTGGCTGTCGATGCCGTCGCAGCCAGCCATGTAGCGGGCGCGCACCCGTATCTCGGACGAGTCGGCGACACCGCGCACGACGGCCTCCACGCCGTCGGGGCCGTTGTCGAACTCGGCCAGCTCGACACCGCGGAGGAACGTCGTGTGGCCGCTGTCGGCCAGCGCCCGGTCGAGGGCCTGCTCGACGACGTCCTGCGCGACGCAGCACTTCGGGCTCGGCGAGTTCAGCGCCGGCTCCGGGGTCACGCTGCCGATGACCCGTCCGACGCCGCTCTCGCAGTAGACCTGGGTCCAGGCCAGCGACGCGGCCTCGGGCGACACGTCGGACCGCAGCCCGCCCGCGCGGACCTCGTCCTCGACCCCGAGCAGCCGCAGGATCTCCATGCTCCGGCCGGTGAGGCCGCGTGCCTTGGGGTGCTCGGTGGTCGAGCGCGACCGCTCGACGATCACGTTGTCGATCCCGAACCGGCCGAGCAGGAGCGCTAGCGCCATCCCGACAGGCCCGCCGCCGGCGATCAACACCGGAGTCTCGATCTCGCGGGTTTCGCTCATTGGTCTTGCACCGTCCTTGCCGCCGCTGGCCGCGGCTTCAGTCGTGGATAGTTCTCACTGCTTTGGAAAGGCCGGCGGGGCGCCCTCGACGAGCATCCGCAGCCGGAACAGGTCCTTGCTCACGCACAGGTAGAGGCTGCGCCAGTCGGCGTCGCCCCAGGCGAGATTCCCCACGAACGCCGGGGTCTCGATGACGCCGATGTGAGCGCCGTCGGGACCGATCACCCAGACGCCGCCGGGGCCGCCGCAGTAGACGTTGCCGCGCGCGTCCACCTTCATCCCATCCGGCAGTCCGCGGCTGGGGCTGCCCTGCTCGCGCATGTCGCGTCCGAGCGCGACCGGGTCGGGCGGGTCGCCGGGCATCTGGAAGAAGAGCCGCGGCGGTCCGACGCTGCCGTCGGGACGCACGTCGCAGACGACGATCTGCATCAGCATCGTGTCGTTGACGTAGAGCCGCGACTCGTCCGGCGAGAAGCAGAGCCCGTTGGGCAGCACCAGCCCGTCGAACAGCAGCCGCACCTCATCCGAGTCCGCGGGAATCACGAAGACGCCCTGGAAGTCGAGCTCGCGCTCGCTCTCGCGCGGGCGCCCGTGCGGCTCCGACCTTCCAGCGGGAGGGTCGGTGAAGTAGATCGAGCCGTCCGAGCGGCAGACGACGTCGTTGGGGCTGTTCAGCTCGAGTCCGCGGTAGTGCGACGCGACGACCTCGCGGGTACCGTCGCGCGAGTAGCGCGCCAGCGCGCTGGTCGACTGCTCGCAGACCAGGAGCCGCCCCTCCAGGTCCAGCGACATCCCGTTCGGGATGTTCGCCGGAGCGACGTGCTCGCGGACGCCGTCGGCGTCGAGCCGGTGGATCGCGTCACGGCGGACGTCGGTGAAGAGCAGGCAACCGTCGTCGCGCCAGACCGGCCCCTCCAGGAAGCCGAAGTCGCCGGCCACGTGCTCGAGCTGGGCATCCGGCGCCACCAGCTCGTGCATGAGCGGCTGCTTGGCGACGACGGTCACGCCCGGATCTCCCGGAGGTTGGCGGCCAGCTGTTCGGCGACCTCTTGTTCGGACACGCCCCACAGCTCGGCGACGCGCTCGACGCCGAGCACGGTTCCCGCCGGCTCCATCGCCTCGCCGTCGAGGATGCCGAACGGGCCGTCGGTCTCCAGCAGCAGCCGGTCGCGCGGGACCGAGCGCACGACCTCGCGCCCGGCGTCGTCGTAGAGCATCGGGACGACGGCCGAGACGTAGTACCCCGCGTCGAGGGCGTAACGGGCGTCGGCGACGTCCCCGGTGAAGCCGTTGCCGTGGATCGTCGCGCGCGGCACGCGGGCCGCGACCAGCGCGTCCACGGTCTCGCGCAGCGCGTAGCGCGAGTGGATGCTCAAGAACCGCTCGCGCACGGCGTCGAGCGAGAGGATCGTGTCGAGCACGCTCTCCTGGAGCTCCCGGTGCGGCGCGCCGTCGGGGCTGAAGTCGAGGCCGATCTCGCCGATCCACGGCACGTCGTCGACCGTCTCGGCGAACAGTTCCAGCTCGGCGTCGATGTCGATGTGCTCCTGCCAGGGGAAGAACCCGCGCGAGGCCATCGGATGGAAGCCGAGCCCGAGGTCGATGCCCTCGACGCCCGCCATGGCGGGCGCCAGCCGCCGATAGTCCGACGGCAGGAACGTCACGAACATCATCTCGACGTCGGCGGCGCGGGCACGCGCGACGACTCCGTCGAAGTCGTCGTAGCGGTCGAGGTGGCAGTGCGTGTCTACGGTGACGAAACGGTCCATCGGGTCTCCTCCCGCTCGTTCAGTGCGTTCCACGCTCGAAGGCCTCTTCGAGCCAGTCGGCGCGGATGTTCTGGGTCACGCGGCAGTCGAGCAGCAGCGGACCGTCCAGCGCGGCGACCCGTTCGGCGAGGCCGTCGAGGTCCTCCAGCCGCTGCACCGAGATGCCTTCGGCCCCGATCGAACGCGCGACCGCCTCGAGCGGCGGCACGTCGAAGAGCGTTGCCGAGTCGGGCAGCCCGAGCATCCGCAGGAAGTGCATCTCGGCGCCGTAGGCGCCGTCGTTGTAGACCACCACCAGCAGCGGCAGCCGGTACCGGACCGCCGTGTCCAGCTCGCCCAGGCTCATCATCAGACCGCCGTCGCCGATCGCCGCGACCGTCAGGCGGTCGGGGGATGCCACCGCGACGCCCGCCGCCGCCGCGAGGCCCAGTCCGATCGACCCGAAGTCGAGCGTGCAGACGAAGGCCGACGGGTCGGGCGTCCGCATGTGCATCGCGGGGAAGCCCATGAAGTGCCCGCCGTCGACGACGAGCGCCCGCTCGGCGGGCAGCGCCGCGTCGATCGCCGCTGACAGCGCCCGGGGATCCAGCCCGTCGGAGTCGGTCTCGTCCTCGACGTCGCGGGCGCCGGCGAGGGCTGCCGCGACCTCGGCGGTGCGGTAGCCGCTCCGCTGCGAGACCTTGGCCGCGATGCGCCGCGCCGCGTCCGCGGCATCGCCGCGCACGGTGACGTCGGCGCGCGTGAACCGCCCGAACGCGGACGCGTCGACGTCGCACTGGACGATCGTCGTGCCGTCGGCGAACAGCGTGCCGCCGCGCGAGGTGAAGTGGTTGAGGCTGGCCCCGAAGACGACCACGCAGTCGGCCTCGCCGATCAGCCGGCGGCCGGCGTCGGAGGCGAAGCCGCCGGCGATCCCGAGGCTGAACGGCTGGTCGCGGAACCACTCCTTCAGCGGCAGCGAGTGGGCCAGCAGGGCGCCGAGGCGGTCCGCGAGGGCGATGAGCGGCTCGCGGGCGTCGGCGTAGAGCGCGCCGCGCCCGGCGATCACGACGGGCCGCTCGCTCGCGGCCAGCGCCTCGACCGCGGCGTCGATCGCGGCCTCGTCCGCGGTCTCCGGCGCCGCCGGAACGACCGGCGCCGCCCGCTCGGCAGAGCCCTCCTGCTCCTGGAGGTCGGTCGGGAGGTTGAGCGCGACCGGGCAGCGACCGGTCCGGGCCCGCGCGAAGGCGGCCTCGACCGCGGCGGTGGCGTTCTCGGGCGTCAGCTCCTGGATCTCGATGCCCGCCGCCGCGAGCAGCGGACGCTGCTCGATGTCCTGCGGCAGCCCGGGGACCGCCGAGGGGGTGTCGCCGCAGAGCACCACCATCGGGGTGCGCGCCCGCCGTGCCGAGATCAGCGCCGTCAGCGCGTTGGTGAGACCCGGCCCCTGCGTGAAGCTGCAGACCCCGACCTCGCCGGCCGTGCGGGCGTAGCCGTCGGCCATCGAGACGCACCCGGCCTCGTGGCGCGCGCCGTAGAAGGCGATCCCGTGCCGGTCGTGCAGCTCGGGGATCAGCTTGAGGTTCCCGTCGCCCATCAGCCCGAAGACCGCTCGGACGTTCTCGGCGGCGATCCTGGACGCGATCAGCTCGTACACTCGCATATATTGATAATACTAGATTATCGTCGCCAGTTCTCTGTTCTCAACCCCATCTCGTGCGCCCGCTCTCCGCGCACCGGGTGCACGTCGGTGGCGACCGCGCCGCCGCAGCCGGCGCAGACGTGCTGGCGCAGCCTGAAGTCGTCGGTGCGACCGAAGCGGTTCACGTCACTCGCACGCTCGATGCCCTCCGACAGCGCGAGGGCGTACCGCCTCGGATCGTGCTCCGCGGGGCCGTAGACCGAGCCGCAGCGCAGGCAGTAGGCCAATGCGTCCGTGCCATCGCTGGCGACCCCGACGGCCGGCCCCAGGCGCAGGTCGGGCAAGTCCTCGTAACCGGCGGGCAGCGGCGAGACCGCGGAGTCCCCGTCCCGCGAAGCTCGCGCGAGGCGGTCGCGGCGGATCGCGGCGCGCGCCTCCGTGGTCTCCTCGTGGAGCGCCAGCCCGTCCCCGTCCAGTACGACGCCGTAGACGTCGCGGGCCCGCTCCGCCGACTCGAGCCCCATGCCGACGTCGCGCTCCACGGCGGCGGGCGCGCGCTCGAGCGGATCGCCGAACCCTCCCCCGCCGGAGGCGAAGCACCAGAGGGCGTCGTCGGGGCCGACCCGGAACCGCCCCTTCGACGGGAGGACGTCCCATCCCGGGCCCTCGGCGACGTCGACGGGCACCCGGCCGGCCGCCATCTCCGCCCGCACTCCGGCTTCGCGCACGAGCACGTGCCCCGACACCGAGCCGGGATGGCCTCCGAACAGCCCGGCGCCGATCGGATGGGTCGAGCCATGCGAGATCAGGACCGCCTCGAGACCGTCGTCGCACCCGTGCGGCACCACCAGGTACTCGATCCCGACGCCTCCGCGATGGGTTCCGGCCCCGCCGCTGTCGGGCAGCTGGCGCCGGAAGAGCTCCAGGACCGGATAGTTCTGCTCGTCGCGCTCGGCGTTCGGCATCGACGCGAAGGCCGAGACCAGGTAGGCGCCCGTGTCGACCCCGTCGGCCCGGCCCCGCGCGCCTCCCCCGCCGGCGATCCCCGCCATCAGGACGGTGGTGGTCGTCTGCCCGCGGGCGTCGGGGTACGAGATCACGAACGAGTTCGGGCTGGCCATCCAACAGGCCTGCGCCTCGTGCTGGTAGGCGGCGCTCGACCCGAGCATCTGACCGATCGCGACGTTCGCGACGTCGGTGACCATCCAGGACGAGTCGATGCTCGCCATGCTGACGCCGGCCGGGAACGTCGCGTCGACGATCGTCCCCGGGTCGGAGAGGACCGACACCCGCGGCGCGACTCCCCCGGGACACCACGGCATGTCGAAGCAGAGCATCGGCAGCAGCGCTCCCATGACTCCGCCGACGAGCCCGCTGCGCGTGCAGTTGATCGACCCGCCCGTCTGCGGGGCGCTCCCGCGGAAGTCGAAGGTCAGCTGCCCGTCGCGGTTCTCGAGCTTCAGCTCGATCGCATGCAGCCCTTCGGAGTTGCCGTCGTGGTCGAGGTAGCCGCAGGTGCTCCAGCTGCCCTCGGGCAGCTCCCGCAGACGGCGGCCGAAGCGGTCCCGGGTCATCGAGATCACCTTGTCCACCGCGGCGACGACCGTGTCGCCGCCGTACTCGGCGAACATGTCCACGACGCGCTCGCGCGCCAGGTTGATCGCCCCGAAACGGGCGCGGAGGTTCATCGCGTTGAGCGTCGGGGTGCGCGAGTTGCGCAGCAGCAGGCGCTCCACCTCCGAGGAGACCTCCCCACCGGCGACGAGGCGCACGGGCGGGACCAGCGGGGGCTCGCCGAACGCGTCGCTCGCGCCGATCGTGAAGCCGCCGGGCGTCGGCCCGCCGACGTCGAGCTCGTGCATCGTGATCCCCGTCCACATGACGGGCCGGCCGTCGAAGAAGATCGGCGCGACGGCGCAGAAGTCGTTCTGGTGGACCGCGCCGGACCACGGGTCGTTGGTAACGAACACGTCGCCGTCGTGGACGTCGTCCCCGAACAGGCCGATCACCGCCTTGGCGACCATGTCGATCGCCGTGCCGTGGCGAGAGACGTAGACGCCGACATAGATCGACTCGCCCTCGGGCGTCAGCAACGCGGAGTTGAAGTCGTAGGCGTCGTAGACAGCCGGCGACGCGGACATCCGCGCCCCGCGCAACGCGGCCTCGTCGTTGATCGCCCAGAGACGGTGCCGGATCACCTCGAATGTGACCGGGTCCAGCGTGTCGGCGGCGGCGCTCATGGCGACCCCGCCGCGACGATGACGAGGTTCCCGCGCGCGTCGACCTCGCCCCGCAGCCCCGCGGGGATCGCGGCGCTGTCGGATGCGCGCTCGACGATGCAGGGGCCGGGGAAGACGTGTCCGGGCCGGGCGCGGGCGTAGTCGACGACCGGCGTGTCGACCGGCTCGCTCGATCCCCAGTAGACGGGGCGGGTCGCGCCCGCGAGGCCCATGCCGTCGCTCGCCTCCGGGGCCGGCTGCGCGCCGAGGCCGCCGTCGCGGACCTCCTCGGAGGACTCGACCTGCACTCCCTCGATCTCGATCGCCGCGCCGGGAACGATCGTGTCGGCGCCGTACAGCGCCACGTAGCGCTCGCGGAACTCCCGCTCGACGAGGTCGGACACGTCGGGCCCCTCGAGATCGGGGAGATCGACCGACAGGACCTGCGCCTGCATGGCGAACTTGGCGGTCACCTGCGCGCGCAGGCGACCCTCGCGGCCTTGCCGGGCCCGCTCCGCCAGGTCCGCGACCGTCTCGCGCAGATCGGCGAGCTCCGCCTCGGAGAGCGGCAGGCGGTAGGTGCGCGAGACCTCCGCCGAGTGGGTCAGGTCCGCGGTCAGCATCCCGAAGGACGAGAAGACCGAAGCGGCGGCGGGGATCACCACGCGGGCCACCCCGGCGTCGCGCGCGTAGTGGGCGGCGTGGGTCGGTCCCGCGCCCCCATACGCGACCAGCGTGAAGGCCCGCGGATCGTGCCCGCGCTCGATCACGCAGCGGCGGATGAGGTCGGCCATGTGGGCGTTGGCGATCGCGAAGATCCCGGCGGCGACCTCGATCGCGTCGCGTCCGAGGGTCGCCGCCAACCGCTCGACCGCCTGGCGGGCCGCGTCCGGGTCGAGCGCCATCCGCCCACCCTGGAAGGCCCCCGGGTCGAGCAGGCCCAGGACGATGTTGGCGTCGGTCACCGTCGCCGCCGTCCCGCCGCGGCCGTACGCGGCCGGCCCGGGATCGGCGCCCGCGCTCGCGGGGCCGACGCGCAGCAGCCCGTCCTCGTCGACCCAGGCGATGCTGCCGCCCCCCGCCCCGATCGACCTGATCGCGACCTTGGGCATCAAGAGCGTGTACTGCGAGATCACGGGCCTGCGGTCGAGCTCGATCTCGCCGCCGGCGACGAGGCTGACGTCGAAGGTCGTGCCGCCCACGTCGGCGCAGATCAGGTTGTCCACCTCGAGCGCGGCGCCGAGGTCCCGGGCGCCGACCGTGCCGCCGCTCGGCCCGGAGTCGATCGTCGCGACCGGGCGGGCGAGCGCGCCGGGGACGTCGGTGACGCCGCCCGCCGCGTGGGTGACGACCATCGAACCGCCGAAGCCGTGCTCGGCCAGCGTCCGCTCGAGACGGCCCAGGTAGGCGTCGAGCAGCGGTCCCACGTAGGCGTTGAGGACCGTCGTCACCGTCCGCTCGTACTCGCCCAGCGCCGGGACCACCTCGGACGAGAACGACAGGTAGACGCCGGGGCAGGCGTCCTCCAGCGCTTCGCGCGCCAGTCGCTCGTGCTCGGGGTTGACGAACGACCACAGGAAGCAGACCGCCAGTGCGGCGGCGCCCCGTTCGACGAGCTCGATCCCACCGCGGCGGACCTCGTCGACGTCGAGCGGGACGAGCACGTTGCCGTCGCGGTCGATCCGCTCGGTCACCTCGCGGATCCACGACCGCTCGAGGATCGGCGGGTCCGGCTTCGCGACGCGCGAGGAGTGGACGATCTCCTGCTGGCTGAGCCCGGCGGTCTTCTGCAGCACCCGCCCGATCGCCAGCGTGTCGCCGTACCCCCGCGTGGTCAGCAGGCCGGTGGTCACGCCGCCGCGCACGGTGACGGCGTTGGTGGCGACGGTCGAGCCGTGCACGAACTGCGACGTCGCGCCGAGCAGCTCCCGCGTCGACAGGGCGAGCTCCTCGGCCGCGAGCCCGAGGGCGTCGAGAACGCCGCGAACGAGGTCGTCGGGAGTCGTCGACGCCTTCGCGACGGTCACCGATCCGGAGGCGTCGGAGACGGTGCAGTCGGTGAACGTCCCCCCGATGTCGACGGCGATCCGGTGCCGCGGACCTTCCACTAGGCGGCTGCCCTGTCGACGCGCTCGCTGCGGATCAGCCGCGCGACGTGGCCGCGGAGGTGGCCGAACTCCGCCGACTCCTTGGTCACGACCTGGTCGCGCGGACGCGGCAGGTCGACGGCGACGATCTCCTTGACGCTGGTCGGGCGCTGGGTCAGGACGATGACCCGGTCGGCCAGGTAGACGGACTCGTCGATGTCGTGAGTCACCAGCACGACAGTGATCCCGAAGTCGGCGTGGACCTTCAACACGAGATCCTCGAGATCGGCCCGCGTCTGGGCATCGACGGAGGCGAACGGCTCGTCCATCAGCAGGACGTCCGGCTCGTAGGCGAGCGCACGCGCGATCGCGACGCGCTGCTGCATGCCACCCGACAGCTGCCACGGGTACATCGAGCCCGCGTCGTGGAGGCTCACCGCCTCGAGCGCCGTCTGGGCCTTCGCCGCGCGCTCGCTCTTGGAGACGCCGCGCGCCCGCAGCGGCAGCGTGATGTTGCCCTCGTTGGTCAGCCACGGCATCAGCGAGCGGCTGTAGTCCTGGAAGACCAGCGCCAGGGTGTCCGGCGGCCCGTCGATCGGCTCGCCGTTGAGCGTCGCGACGCCCTTGGTCGGCGGCAGCAGGCCGGAGAGGCACTTCAGCAGCGTCGTCTTGCCCGCGCCGGACGGCCCGACGACGCAGACGAACTCGCCCGCGTCGACGTCGAAGCTCAGATCGTCGATGGCCGCGACGGCGTCCTTGCCCTCGCCGTAGGTCTTGCAAAGGTTCTGTATCTCAAGGGCATGCACGGCCATCACCTCGTCGAGTTGCGCTCTTGTGCGCGCCAGCCGCGGTGCCAGCGCATGATTCGACCCTCGAGGAACAGGAAGATCAGGTTCACCGCGTAACCGATCAATCCGAGGAGGACGATTCCCGACCACATGTTCGGAATCTGGTACGTCGCCTGAGCCTCGAAGATGAAGAAGCCGAGGCCGTTGGTCCCGGCCATCATCTCCGCGAACACCAGCACGGCGAGCGCGATCGCCAGGCTCACCCGGAGGCCCGCGAAGATCTGCGGGCTGGCGGCGGGGAGCATGACCCGGAAGATCCGGTCGCGCAGGCGCAGCTGGTAGACGGTCGCCAGGTCGAGCAGCTCCCTGTTGACCCCGCGGACGCCGTCGATGGTGTTGAGCAGCACGGGGAACAGCGCCGTGAAGGCGATCACCGTGAGCTTCATCTGGTAGCCGAACCCGAGCAGGACGATCAGGATCGAGATCACGGCGGGAGCGGGGACCGAGCGCAGGAAGTCGACGATCGGGACCGTCGCCCGCCGTCCGAGCGACCACATGCCGAGCAGGGTCCCGAGCGCGATCCCCAGGAAGGCGGCGATCAGGTAGCCGCCGACGAACAGGAGCAGGCTCGGCTTGAGGTCGCTGTCGACTCTGTCGAAGAGCCAGTTGCGCTCGAAGGCCTCCCAGATCTCTGTCAGCGGCGGGTAGAAGGGCGAGCTGCCGCCCTTGGTCGCCCACCACCAGTAGGCCAGCAGCAGGAGGGGCAGCCAGATCCCCGCCGCGATCGTGCCGAGGCGGCGCGTCATGTCGCCGTCCCCTGTTGCGAGGGATGCCATCTGAGGATGCGCCGTTCGACGGCCCGGAAGGTCATGTTGATGGCGACCCCGAGCAGCCCAGCGGCTAGCACCCGGGCGTACATGCTCTCGAGGTTGCCCGCGTACTGGGCGTCGATGATGCTGCGGCCGATGCCGTCGAGGCCGATGATCATCTCCGTGCCGATCACCAGCAGCAGCGCGATCGTCGCCGAGATCCGCATGCCGGTCGCGATGAAGGGCGTCGCGCCCGGCAGGACGACGGCGACGAGCCGGCGGCGGCGGTTGAGCCCGTACACGCGGGCGGTGTCGGTGGTCACCGGGTCGATGTCCTGGACGCCGTAGAGCGTCGCGAAGAACAGCGGGAAGAAGGCGCCCAGGGCGGCGAGCGAGATCTTCACCTGGCCGCTGATCCCGAGGACCAAAATGAGCAGCGGCAGCAGGGCCACGGGCGGGATCGGACGCAGGAAGTCGACGAGGAACTGGATCGAGCGGAACACGAACCGGCTGAGTCCCGCCATCGCGCCGAGCGGGATCGCCACCGCGATCGCGAGCGCGAGGCCGAACGCCCAGCCGCGCATCGAGGCGCCGACCGACGCCCAGAACTTCCCGGTCACCACCTGCTCGCCGAACGACTGCGCCACGGCGGTCGGCAGCGGGATCCGGTCCTCGGGAAGGACGTCCAGCGTCACCAGGAGCTGGATGCACGCCAGCAACGCCACCGCCGTCACGAGCGGCGGCAGCCACCGGTCCGGCGAGCCGCGCAAGCGGCCGCGTCTAGTTGATGCCTCGATTGCCATCGCAGCCCCGGGGGAGTCTCCGTCCGCTCGCCGCGTCCGGCCTCAGTAGGTCTTCACGGGGTTGTGGATCTGTCCAATGCCGTCGATCGCGCTGCGCACGACGTCGCCGTCCTGCAGCCAGCGCTCCGGCTGCTCGCCGTGCCCGATCGACTCCGGCACGCCGGTGAGCAGCACGTCGCCCGCCTCGAGCGTCATCCCGCAGCTGATCTCGGAGAGGATCTCGGCGCTGGTGAGGAGCCCGCTCTCCGGCGCGCCGGTGACGGCGATCCGGTCGTTGAGCCAGAGGTTGCAGTCCAGCGATGCGAGCTTCCAGCTCGTCCGCCGTCACGAGCGCGGGCCCCCAGCAGAAGAACGTGTCGAGCGACACCGCCTTGTCCCACTGGGCGTGCTTGCGCTTGAGGTCGGCCGCGGAGATGCTCGTGCAGACGGCGTAGCCGAAGACGTGGTCGAGCGCCTCGGCCGGGTCGACGAACGACGTCGTCGCCCCGACCACGACCGCCAGCTGGGGCTCCGCATAGACGTGCGAGGCCAGGCCGCGCGGCCAGGAGATCGGGGCGCCGGGGTCGTTGACGGCCGTCGGCGCCTTGGTGAAGTAGTTCAGCCACGGCTTGCCGCCGCGCACGCGCTCGGCGAAGTTGGCGTCGCGCGTGTTCCCGCCCGCGCAGAGGATGTTCTGCCGCGGCCGGTAGGGGGCGTGGAGGGTCACGTCCTCGGCGGCGGACGACCAGGCCGCCGTGGCGACTGCGGCACCCGCCGCCGCCTGGATCTCGGCGAGCGCCGGCAGCAGCGCGCGGTCGGCCAGCTCGCCCAGGTCCGCGGCGTCCGGCAGCGCGACGCCGAACTCGGCGGCGGCGTCGCGGAGATCGCAGACGCTGTCGTCGACGAGGAAACCGATGCGTCGGTCACCGTCACGGCTATAGGTGCACAGCTTCATGCGCTTCCTCCTTCGATGCCGGCCATCTTGATCGTGTTGTTGAGCGCGCCGATGCGCGAGATCTCGGCCCGGAGGACGTCCCCGTGGTGCAGCCAGGACTGCGGCAGCTGCTCGAAGCCCACGCCGGGGACGGTGCCGCAGACGATCACGTCGCCGGGCTCGACCGTCAAGCCGCCGGAGAGCACCGAGATCAGCTCGTCGATCTTGTAGATCATGTCCCCGACCGGCCAGTCCTGCTTCAGCTCGCCGTTGAGCCACTGGCGGATGCGCAGCCGGTTGGGATCGCCCGTCTCGCGCGGCGTGGCGATCACGGGGCCGAGCGGGCAGAAGCCGTCGAGGCTCTTGCCGCGGTGGTACTGGCGGTGGCCGAGCTGCAGCTCGCGAGCGGATATGTCGTTGGCCACCGAGTACCCGAAGACCCAGTCGTAGGCGTCGGCAGCCGGGATGTCCTTGCCGTAGCGGCCGAGCACGACCGCCAGCTCGCACTCGAAGTCGACCGTCCTGGTCGCCCGCTTGTCGAAGACGATGTCGTCGCCGTCGCCGATGACCGAGTGGCGCGACTTCGAGAAGAACTCGACGTGCGGCGGAGCGATCGCGGGCAGCGGAATCCGCGCGTAGCCGTTGGCGAGGTGCTGGAAGTAGTTCGCGCCGATCACCCACGGGTTCTTGCGCGGGCGCATGGGGGCGTCGAAGTCGACGTCCTCCAGCTCCCACCACCACTCGCCGCGACCGTCGGCGGGCAGCGCGATGCCGCGCAGCTCGTCGTAGAAGTCCTCGAGGAGCTGCCACGTCTCGGGCCCCGCGTCGATGATCCCGAGCACGTCGTCGGGGACCGCCGCTATGGGCTCGCGTCCGAACGCCGCCGCGGCGGCCTTCAGTGCCAGGACCCGGTCGCCCTCGACGAGCGCCGCCGTCGGACCGCCCTGCAAGATCGTCGCGATCTTCATGAGTTCATGATCCTAGTTACCATCATCTCTCCTAAGCCCCTCGGTTTGGGATTGGTCCAGCGTCGCGTCCGCGCCGTCGCCGGCGATCGCGACGCGGTACAGCTCGCGAGCGCACGCGGCGGACACGTAGCCCGCCCGCACGTCCGCCAGGACGCGCTCGGGCTCACGCTCCTCCGGCGGGCCGTAGCCGCCCCCGCCGCCGGTGCTGACCGTCAGCCGGCTCCCGGCGGGAACGGGCTTGCCGGTCGCCTTGTGGAACTCCTCGACGCGACCGTCCGGGTAGCGCAGCGTGGCGACCGGAGTGCCCCCGGGCCCGCCGCCGAACAGGCCCCAGGCGGGACACAGCGAGCGCTCGAGGCTCGCGGTGACCTGGAGGTCCTCGAGGAACTCGAACGTGCGATCGATCCCGAGGCCGCCCCGCCACCGCCCGGCGCCGCCCGAATCCCGGCGCAGCGCGTACTCCACGACCCGGAACGGGTAGCGCAGCTCCTCCAGCTCCGCCGGCATCTTGTAGGTGTCGCCGTGCTGATAGCTCTTGAGAGCGACCGGCCCGTCGCCGTGCGGGCGCGCGCCCCAACCGCCGGGGAACGGATCGGCGTGGATGAAGCCGGGGCGGGTGGCGGTGCTCGGGCGCCCGATGAAGCAGGCCGTCGGATCTCCCATGTGGGCCGCCGGGACGCTGTCGGGCACCGCGGGCGCGAGCGCCGTCAGCACCGTCTCGATGACGGTCGGGAGCATCGTGCTCCACTGCGACAGGGGCGCGGGCGACTCGGCGCTGATGAACGTCCCCGGCGGGACCTCGAGCTTCAACGCCCGGAAGGCGCCCTCGTCGGCCGTGGTCGCGGGCGAGGTCAGGCACTTGAACGCCACCCGAGAGGCCACGATCGCCCCCGCGACCCCGCAGTTCATCGGCCCGACCGCCTGCTCGTGGGTCCCCGCGAAGTCGATCTCCATCTCGTCCCCGGCGACGGTCACCGCCACCTCGACGTTCAGCGGCTCGTCGAGGCGGACGCCGTCGTTGTCCATGAAGCTCGACGCCCGGTAGGTCCCGTCGGGGATCGCCCGCACGACCTTGCGCGCGCGCTCCTCGCTCTGGTCCCAGATCCGCGCGATCGCCGCGCGCACCGTCTCGAGGCCGTACTTGCGCGCCATCTCGATCAGCCGGCGCTCCCCGAGCCGGCACGAGCTGATCTGGGCGCGCAGGTCGCCGAGGTTCTGATCGGGGAACCGGACGTTCGCCTCGATCATCCGCGCGACCTGGGGGTCCCACTCCCCCGCGCGCATGATCCGCAGGTTGTCGAACTGCACGCCCTCCTGGAAGATCTCGGTGCTGTCGGTGGACCACGAGCCGACCGACTTTCCGCCGACGTCGGCCCAGTGGGCGCGCGTGACGGTGAACGCGACGAGCGCGTCGTCGACGAAGACCGGGCTGTAGACCACCACGTTGTTGAGGTGGTGCCCGCAGCTGGCCGCGTGGTTGGTCAGCACGACGTCGCCCGGCTGGAACGAATCCATGCCGAGGATCTCGATCCCGCGCTGGATGCTGAGGCCGAGGTCGCCGACGAAGATCGGGAGCCCGTAGCGGCCCTGGGCGATCAGGCTGCCGTCGCTGTCGACCCAGCCGGCGCACATGTCGCGGACCTCGTAGATCGTGCTGCTGTAGGCGGTCCGGCAGAGCGTCAGCTCGATCTCGTCGAGGTTGGCCTTCAGCGAGTTCCGGATGACCTCGAGCGTGACGAGGTCGAGGTCCTGGGCCTGGGCGGCGCCGGGGGTCACGCCGCCGACTCCGTGGTCGCGATCGCGATGAGCAGCAGGCCGTCGTCGTCGACCGTGCACCGGTCGCCGGGGTTGACGAGCGTCGTCGCGCCGTACTCCTCGACCAGCAGCGGACCGTCGAACGCGCTGCCCGGCGCCAGCGACCCGCGCTGATGGACCGCCGTCTGGAGGAAGCCGTGGCCCTCGAAGTAGACGGGGCGGTGGACCGGATCGGCGGCGACGCTCTCGCCCGACAGTCCCGCCAGCTCCGGCTTGTCGAGATCGACGTAGGTGACGACCCGCGCGGTCACGACCTCGACCGGCAGCTCGGGGAACGCGTGTCCGTACCGCCGCTCGTACTCGACCTCGAAGCGCTCGCGCAGCACCTCCACCGTGGCCTTCCCCGGCTCGACGTCGGCCTGGACCACGATCGTGAACTCCTGGCCGGCGTAGCGGCAGTCGGCGTAGCGAAGCGCGCGGACCGACGCGTCGTCGGAGACCGCGCCGGCGTCCGCGCGCCAGGCGTCGGCCTGGCGCTCGACGTCGGCGAAGGCGTCCTCCAGCGGTTGCGCGGCGGCCTCGCCGAGGTCGAGCATCACCGTCGCGCCGAAGTCGTGGCGCAGGTCCGCGAGCAGCATCCCGACCGCCGAGAACACGCCCGGCATCGGCGGCACCACGACCCGCGGGATCGACAGCTCCCGCGCCAGCGACGCCGCGTGCATCCCACCGCCCCCGCCGTAGGCGAAAAGCGTGAAGTCGCGCGGGTCGCGGCCGCGCTCGAGGCTGACCCGCCGGATCGCCGAAGCCATGCTGAAGTCGGCGAGCTTCACGACGCCCGCCGCCAGCCGCTCCACCGAGCTGGAGCCGTCGGGATCGATCGTCCGCATCGCCTCCGCCGCCGCGTCGACGTCGAGCGAGAGCTCGCCGTCGAGGAACGCCCCCGGGTCGAGCCGGCCCATCAACAGGTTCGCGTCGGTCACGGTGGGCTCGGTCCCGCCGCCGCCGTAACAGGCGGGACCGGGGACCGCGCCCGCGCTGCGGGGGCCGACGGAGAGCGCGCCGACCTCGTCGAGCGTCGCGATGCTGCCCCCGCCGGTGCCCACCTCGACGATGTCGACGGCGGCGATCTGCAGTCGGGAAGCCGCGCTCGTAGGTCGGTACGTAGTACTCGGACGCGAACAGCGGCTCGCCGCCCTCCACGAGGACGGCCTTCGCGGTGGTGCCGCCCATGTCGAAGGCGATCGCCTGCTCGATCCCGAGCCGCGTCGCATACTCGGCGACCGCGATCGCGCCCGCGGCGGGGCCGGACTCGACGAGGACGACCGGCCGCTTGCGCGCGTCGTCGACGGAGGTGACCCCGCCGCTCGACTCCATCAGGTAGAGCCTGCCGGCGAAGCCTCCCTCGGCCAGCGCATCCTGGAGGCGGCTCAGGTACCGGTCGACGACCGGGCGCACGTAGGCGTTGAGCACCGCGGTCGAGGTCCGCTCGTACTCGCGGAACTCCTTCGAGAGCACGTTGGACGACGAGACGCTGACGTCCGGCAGAGCCTCGGCCAGCAGCGCCGCGACGTCGTTCTCGTGGGTCGGGTTCGCGTAGGAGTGCAGCAGGCAGACCGCCACCGACTCGACCTCGGCCGCCTTCAGCTGCTCGGCCACGGCACCGACCTGCTCGCGGTCGAGCGCCGTGACGACCGCGCCGTCGTGGTCCAGCCGCTCGCCGACCTCGAACCGCAGCTCGCGCGGGACCAGCACGTGGTCGCGGTCGTAGAAGAGGTTGTAGGGCTCAGGCCAGTTCGTGCGCCCGAGCTCGAGCACGTCGCGGAACCCCTCGGTGGCGATCAGCGCCGTCCGGGCGCCGACGCGCTGGAGGATCGCGTTGATCACGACGGTCGTGCCGTGGCGGACGATCGAGACGTCGGCGAGCGGGATCCGGTTCGACTCGAGCGCGTGGCGGATCCCGTGGACCAGGTCCCGCGGATCGCTCGCGCGCTTGGCGTGCTCCAGCCGACCCGTCGCCGGATCGAGCGTGACCACGTCCGTGAAGGTGCCGCCGATGTCGATGCCGACGAGCAGGCTCGAGCGAGGTTCCGTCACCATGAGGTAATTATTATCATGCTAGTGCCCGGAGTCCGACCCCGAAGCCTCGGAGGCCCATGTCCGATCCAGGAAATGCCGACCCCCTCGACGACCGCGCGGAGATCGTCGACGTCCTCTACCGCTACGCGACCGCGCTGGACAGCCGCGACTGGGATCTACTGCGGGAGGTCTTCACCGAGGACGCGGTGGGCGAGTACACCGGCCGCATCGGCCGCACGTTCGAGGGTCGCGAGGCGATCACCGGGCTCGTCAGCAGCGCCCTGAGTAGCCTCGACGTCTCGCAGCACGTCATCTCCAACCCGGTCATCCAGATCAGCGGCGACACCGCCGAGTCGCGCTGCTATCTGCGCGCTCAGCACTACATGGCCAACCCGCCGGCCGGAGGCACCACGCACGAGGTCGGCGGCACCTACCACGACCGGCTGGTGCGCACCGCCGACGGCTGGCGCATCGTCCACCGCCGCCTCGAGGTCACCTGGTCGACCGGCAACGCCGGGATCCAGATGCTCCCTCCCCGCGACCCAGAACCAAACGTATAATGAATCTACGAAATCTCGATAGGAGCGGACTGTGCCCGACGTCCTGACCTCACGCCGCGGCGACACGGCGTGGCTTCGCCTCGACCGCCCCGAGCGGCGCAACGCCTACGACGCGAACGATGGCGCGAGCGTCGTCGAAGGCATCCGGGCCTCGCGGACGCCGGCGTCATCGTGATCACGGGCGCGGGCGGATCGTTCTGCGCCGGGGGCTACCTGGCCAACCTGGCCGAGGCCAAGGAGACCGAGATCCGGCGCCATGTTCGACGGCCTCGCTGCAGCTGATCGACGCGATCCGCAGCAGCCCGCGACCGGTGATCGCCGCCGTCAACGGCGCGGCCGTCGGCGGCGGCAACGAGATCGTCGTCGCCTGCGACCTGGCGATCGCCGCCGAGAGCGCGACGTTCGGCCAGACGGGTCCGCGCGTCGGCAGCGCGCCGGTGCTCGGCGGCACCAACCACGCTCGCCGATCCACGATCGGCGAGAAGCGCGCGAAGGAGGTCTCGATGCTCTGCCGCCGCTACACCGCGCCCAGAGGCCTTCGCGCTGGGCTGGATCAACGCGGTCGTCCGGCGACGAGGCGCTCGAGGACGACGGTCACCGCCTGGGCCGACGAGATCCTGCAGCTCAGCCCGCGCTACCTGGAGATCGCCAAGATCAGCTCGAACGTCTGGTGGAACAAGATGCGCGAGTCGCTACCTGTCCGGGCCTGGGGATGCTCGCGCCAGGCGATCGGCTCCGAGGACATGATCGAGGGCGCCACGGCGTTCATGGAGAAGCGCCAGCCGCACTTCCGCGGACAGCCCGAGGCGTGAGCGCCGTGAGAACCTACGCGACCTACCGGCCGACCTTCGAGGACCGCGGCTGCTGGACGCTGCCCTGGGTCCTGCGCGAGCGGGCCGAGACCCACGGCGACCGCGTCTACCTCGACGTCCCCGACCAGGGCGTGAGCCACACCTACCGCGAGATGCTCGCACTTCGCCGAGTCGGATCGCCGCCAACCTGCTCGCCGACGGCTGCGCCCCGGGCGACCGCCTGCTGATCATGGCGCCCAACCGCGCGCGAGGCCCTCCTCGCGTGGTTCGGCAGCGCGCTGGCCGGGATCGCCGAGGTGCCGATCAACACCGCCTACCGCGGCACCTTCCTCGAGCACCAGGTGCGCACGACGCGCCCGAGCGCGGCCGTCGTGCACGCGGTTCTGGCGAGCCACTTCCTCGACCTCGGCGACGCGCGGCGAGACGCTCGAGCGGTTCTACGTCGCTGGGCGACGGCGAGGAGGTCGCGCGAGCGGTCGCCGAGCTGACCGCCGCGGGCCATCCGGCGACGCCGTTCGCGTCGCTGCTCGAACCGGCCGCCGCCACCGAGCTGCCCGACGCCGCGCCCGCACGAGCTGGGCTCGATCTTCTTCACGTCCGGCACGACCGGCCTCTCGAAGGGCGTGATGATGAGCCACGCGCAGATGCACTTCTTCGCCGACGAGTGCGTGTCCCTGACGCGGCTCACCGACGAGGACGCGTTACATGTCGGTCGGCCCGCTGTTCCACGGCAACGCGCAGTTCCTCGCCGCGTACCCCGCGCTGATCGCCGGCGCCCGGTTCGTGCTGCGCGAGCGCTTCAGCGCCAGCCGCTGGATCGACCAGATCCGCGAGTCGCGGCGCGACGGTCACCAACTTCGTCGGCGTGATGATGGACTGGACCTGGAAGCAGCCGCGCCGTGCCGACGACGCCGACAACGACCTGCGCTGCGTCTTCGCCGCGCCGACCGCCAGCTCGATCCTCGAACCGTTCAAGGAGCGCTTCGGGATCGACGCGTTCGTCGAGGTCTTCGGGCTGACCGAGACCTCGATGCCGATCCTCACGCCGTACGGCGCGGACCGGCCCGCCGGCGCCGCCGGCCTGCTCGTCGACGACTACTTCGAGATCCGCCTCGTCGACCCCGAGACCGACGAGGAGGTGCCGGTCGGCGAGGTCGGCGAGCTGCTCGTGCGCTCGAAGCTCCCGTGGACGATGTGCTCGGGCTACTACGGCATGCCGGACGGAGACCGCGAAGCGATGCGCAACCTCTGGTTCCACACCGGCGACGGCCTCCGGCGCGACGAGGACGGCTGGTACTACTTCGTCGACCGCCTCAAGGACGCGATCCGCCGCCGCGGCGAGAACATCAGCTCCTACGAGATCGAGCAGGCGGTGCTCGACAACGACGCCGTCGCCGAGTGCGGGGTCGTCGCGGCCCCAGCCGCGTCCGAGGCGGGCGAGGACGAGGTCGCGGTGTTCGTGGTCGCGGCCGAGGGCGCGGCGATCGACGCCGCGACCCTCCGCGACTGGTGCGAGCGGCGCCTGCCAGCGTTCGCGATGCCGGCGTACGTCACGATCGTCGACGAGCTGCCGATGACGCCGTCGGGCAAGGTCCGCAAGGCGCCGCTGCGCGAGCTCGCGGCCGAGCTGGCGGCGGCCGAGGCCCGCGCGGCGGTGGCGCCGTGACCGACGACCTCCAGGTCGCCGTCCACCAGGGCGATCGCGGCGACGTCGTCGCGATCGACTCCGCCTACGACACGCGCCCCCACAACCGCGGCCGCGACGTGATGGTCAACGCCTCCTACTGCGGGGTGCTGCCCGCGCGCGCGGTCGCCCGACACCGGCCGCGCGCCGCGATCGGCGTCGACTGCGGCATCGGCAAGGACGGCGCCGGCATCGCCGGCCTCTGGTACTTCGAGGCGCTCGGCCTGCCCGCGGCCGCCGCGGACATCGCGACCGTCGTGCTCGGCGACGGGGTCGCGATGTACGAGCGCGCGCGGGTGAGCACCGTCAACGGGCCCGCGCGAACCTGCGGCGTCGAGCCGGGCATGGCGGTGCGCGAGGCCGCGCGGCTGCTGCTCGAACGCGATCCCACCCAGGACGACGCCGCGGGCGACCCGACCAACCGCCAGGTCGTCCACGAGGCGCCGTCGGGACGGGCGATCGTCTGCACCGATTCGATCGCCTACGCCCTCGACGAGGACCGCGACCGCAACGTGCTCTGCACCGCGGGCCACACCGGCCGCAGCGCCGTCCCCTACCTGCGCTCGGCGCGACCGCTCGGCTTCATCTGCTCCGACGGCGGCGGCGGCGCCGAGGAGTCCGGCATCGCCGGCCTGCGCGCCGTCGACGCCGACGGCCTCGCCGGCGCGGCCGTCTACGCCCACACGGCCCGCATGGGCGACGGCCTCAGCACCTACCGCGACGGCGTGATCAGCGCATGCAACGACCTCGCGCGCGACCGCGGCGTCGCCGTCGGCCAGCCCGCCTCCCAGGCGGCGCTCCTGCTGCTGGAGCGTGCGCCGCGATGACCCCGAACCAGGACGACGCCATGCCAGACGAACCGCTGACGCTGCTCGAACGGGAAGGCGACCACCCCCAGGACGTCGTCGTCGAGCGCGACGGCCGGCGGATCGTGACGATGGACTCGGCCCGTTTCGTCGACGGGCGCAACACCGACCGCGACGTGGTCGTCCCCGCCTCCTACATCGGCGTGCTGCCCGCCCGGATGATCGCGATCCACCGGCCGCGCGGCGTCGTCGGCCACAGCGCCTGCGTCGGCAAGGACGGCGCCGGCATCGCCGGGATCTGGTACCTCGAAGCCCTCGCGATCCCCGCCGCGGTGGCCGACGGCATGAGCGCCGAGCTCGGCAACGGCGACGATCTCTACCGGACCGGGATCGTCTCCCACGTCAACTACCCGGCGGAGCGCTGCGGCGTCCGTCCCGGCATGTCGGTTGCCGAGGCGGCCGCGACGATGCTCGACAACGACTCCGACGACACCGACGTCGGCAACAAGATCCGGCGCGAGGTCAAGGAGGTCGGCCCCGACGGGCGGCGGGTCGTGGTGACCGACTCGATCGTCTTCGCCTACCCCGAGGACGAGGACTCGAGCGTGCTCGTGACCGCCGGCCACACGGGGCGCAGCGGCGCGAAGTTCCTGATCGAGGCGAGGCCCTGGGCCTTCATCTGCCACGACGGCGGCATGTCGAAGAACCGCTCCGGCATCAGCGGACTGCAGACCGCCGCCGACGCCGGCCTCGCGGGCGCGACGATCGACGGGAACACCGCCCCGATCGGGGACGCCTTCCGCGGCTACGAGGAGGGATCGATCAGCGCCGTCAACGAGCTCGCGCAGGCGCGCGGCGTGCGGGTCGGGATGGCGGTCGCGGAGGCGGCCCACCTCCTGATGCTCGGAGGCGAGCGTTGACCGGACTGACGGCGACCGGCCGGCCGTCGCCCCAGCCGACCGAGCTGACCCGGCCGTTCTGGGACGCCGCCCGCCGCCACACCCTCGTGCGGCCGCTCTGCCGGAGCTGTGGCCGCTCGTTCTTCACGCCACAGGTCGTCTGCACGCACTGCCTGTCGGCCGACTGGTCGTACGAGGCGAGCAGCGGCCGCGGCGTCGTCTACAGCGACACCGTCGTCGCGCGCCCGCCGCTGCCCGAGATCGAGACCCCGTTCCATCTCGCGATCGTCGACCTCGCCGAGGACTGGTCGATGCTGACGAACCTCGCCACCGACGCCGAGCGCCCGGTTCCGATCGGAACGCCGGTCCACGTCGAGTGGCTCGACCTGGACGGGGGCTTCGTCCTGCCCGTCTTCGCACCCGACGGCGACGACGACCGGTGAGCATCGGCCCCGCCATCCTGCGCAACGCGCGCGACACGCCCGACGCGCTCGCGGCGCTCGAGGGGGATCGGCGCCTGACCTACCGCGAGCTCGACGAACGGACGTCACGGCTCGCCAACCTGCTGACCGAGCGGTTCGGGATCGCGCGGGGAGACCGGGTCGCCATGCTGCTGCCGAACCGCATCGAGGTGCTCGAAGTGCTCGGCGCCTGCGCGAAGGCCGGCGCGACGTACTGCGGGCTCAACTTCCGCCTGGCCCGCCAGGAGTACCTGGACATCTTCGACAACGCCGAGCCCCGCGTCCTGGTCACCACGGGCGAGTTCGCCGAGCTGGTGGCCGAGCTGCGGCAGCGACGGCCCGAGATGGCGGTCGTCGCCGTCGACGACGCCGGCCCCGACGGCTACGAGTCGCTGCTCGCCTCCTCCCCGGCCGACGCGCCGGCCGCGGTCCACGACATCCGGCCCGAGGACGACTTCGCGATCACCTACACCAGCGGCACCACGGGCCGCCCCAAGGGCGTGCACTTCGACGTCCGCTCGGTGGTCCAGCACGCGACCGTGGCCGCCCTCGAATACGAGATCTCCGCCGACAGCCGCTGGCTGCTCGCGCTGCCGCACAGCTCGTGCCTGCACATCACCTTCCTGCCGCTGCTGCTGATGGGCGGCACGGTCGTCTTTATGGAGCAGCGCGGGTTCGACCCCGACCGGTTCGCGGCCGAGGTCCGCCGCCACTCGGTGTCGCACACCTTCCTCGTGCCGACGATGCTCTACCGGCTGCTCGAGAGCGGCGTCCGGCGCGACGACGTCCCGACGCTCCAGACGATCGGCTACGGCTCGTCCCCGATCCCGCCGGAGCGGGTGCGGGAGCTCGTCGAGCGCTTCGGGCCGATCTTCGTGCAGCTCTACGGGATGTCGGAGATCGCCTCGATCGGCACGATGCTGCGCAAGGCCGACCACGCGCGCGGCCTCTCGTCCAAGCCCGAGCTGCTGGCCTCCGCGGGGCGCTCGTCCTACGTCGTCGACATCAGGATCGTCGACGACGAGGGTCGCGACGTTCCGAGCGGCGCGCGCGGCGAGGTGATCTTCGGGACGCCATACAGGCTGAAGGGCTACTACCGCGATCCCGAGCGGACCGCCGAGGCCCTGATCGACGGGTGGATGCACTCGGGCGACATCGGCCACTGGGACGACGAGGGCTACCTCCACATCGTCGACCGCAAGAAGGACCTGATCATCAGCGGCGGCCTGAACATCGTCCCGAGCGAGATCGAGAACGTGCTCTACCGGCATCCGGCCGTGCTCGAGGCCGCCGTCTTCGGAGTGCCCGACGTCGAGTGGGGCGAGCGCGCGAGCGCAGCCGTCGCGCTCAAGGACGACGCACGGGCGACGGCGGAGGAGCTGATCGAGCACTGCCGCGCCGCCGAGCTCCCGACGATCTCCATTCCCGCGCGCGTGGACTTCTACGACGCGCTCCCCAAGAACCTGGTCGGCAAGATCGACAAGCGGGCGCTGCGTGACGCGGTCGCGCCGCCCGCGGGCTGAGATGGCGCGACCGGGACCCCTCGCGGGCGTGGCGATCGCCGGCACCGGCCTGACCCGCCAGGCGCGCCGGCTCGACACCGACAGCTTCGGGATCGTCTTCGAGGCGGCGATGGCGGCGCTCGACGACGCCGGCATGACCAAGGACGACGTCGACGGCATCTCCGCGCGCTGGCACGGTCCGGGCGGAACCGTCTTCCACCCCGGCTCGGCCGACTGGGCGGCCCTGCTCGGCATCCACGTCGCCTGGATCGGCGACAGCTACCCGCAGGGCGTGCCGGCGGTGCTCGACGCCGCCGCCGCGATCTCCGCCGGGCTCTGCGAGACGGTGCTGATCGCCGGCGGAAGCGCCGGGATCCGCAACGCGGACGCCGGCAAGGTGGCCTCCTACACGAGGCCCGCGAACGAGTTCACCGAGTCGTTCGGATCCTTCACCGCGGGCCAGTTCGCGCTGACCGCGCAGCGCTACCTCCACGAGTTCCCCCACGCCCGGCAGGCGATGGCGGAGGTCGCCGCGACGATCCGCAACAACGGGCACCGCAACCCCGAGGCGGTGATGCACGGCCGCGGCCCCTACACCGCCGAGGACGTGCTCGGCGCGCCGCCGGTCGCCGACCCGTTCACGCTGCTCGAGCTCTGCCTGGCCAACGAGGGGGGCTCGGCGCTCGTGCTGACGACGCTGGAGCGCGCCCGCCGCTGCCCGAAGCCGCCCGTCGCCGTGCTCGGGGGCGGGATGGAGTGGATGCGCCAGCAGTACGTCGACCCTCCGCGCTACGAGGAGGTCTGGCCGATCGGGGCCAGGGCGGCGGAGCGGACGTTCGGGATGGCCGGCCTGGACCGCTCCGACGTGGACGCCTTCGAGTGCTACGACGTCACCTCCGCGGAGGTGCTGCGCCAGTTCGAGGCGGTCGGCTTCTGCGGCCGGGGCGAGGGCGCCGACTTCGTCCGCGAGACGGGCGTCGGGCTCGACGGCGGCCTGCCGATCTGCACGGACGGCGGCCTGATGTCGTTCAGCCACAACGGCTGGGGCTCCCCCACCCTGAAGGTCCTGCGCGCCGCGCGCCAGGTCCGCGGCGAGTGCGGCGACCTCCAGGTTCCGGGCGCCGAGGTCGCGCTCTGCGCGGGCGCCGGGTCGGGAGCCCAGTACTACAACCTGCTGCTGCTCGGCAGCGACCGCTGACCGCTAGACGCGCTGGATCAACGTGGCGGTGCCGATGCCGCCGCCGCAGCACATCGTCAGCAGTCCTAGCTCCCCGTCGAGGTCCTCGAGCTCGTGCAGCAGCGTCGTCATCAGCCGCGCACCGGTGGCGCCGAGCGGATGGCCGAGCGCCATCGCGCCGCCGCGGGGATTGACGCGCTCGAAGTCCGGGTCGTGCTCGCGCGCCCACGCCAGGACTACCGAGGCGAAGGCCTCGTTGATCTCGACGACGTCGACGTCGGACATGGTCAGCCCGTTTCGCTCGAGGATCTTGCGCGTCGCGGGGATCGGGCCGGTGAGCATCGTCACGGGGTCGACGCCCAGGACGACCTGGTCGACGACCTTCGCCCGCAACGGCAGTCCCAGCGCGGCGGCCTTCTCGCCCGACGCCAGCAGCAGCGCCGCCGCGCCGTCGGAGACCTGCGACGAGTTCCCGGCGGTCACGCGCCCGCCCTCGCGCCTAAACGCCGGCTCGAGCGCCGCGAGCTTCTCGGGGGTGGTGTCCGGGCGTATCCCCTGGTCGGCGCCGACCAGCTCGCCGTCGACCTCGACCGGGACGATCTCGCGCTCGAACGCACCGGAGACCGTTGCCTCCTGCGCCAGCAGGTGCGACCGGTGAGCGAGCGCGTCCATCTCCTCGCGCGAGATGCCGTAGCGGTCGGCGATCAGCTCGGCGCCCTCGCCCTGGGGAACGAGGTCGTAGCGATCGAGAAGCTCCTGCGTGAAGCCGCGGCCCCACTGCTGCTGCGCCTCCTCGTTGACGCGAAACCCGACGCGCCCCATGTGCTCGACGCCTGCCGCGACAACGACGTCGTCGATGCCGCACGCGATCTGCTGCGCGGCGAAGTGGAAGGCCTGCTGCCCAGATCCGCAGCGGAGGTCGACCGTGGTCGCTCCGGTGGTCTCGGGCAGCCCCTTCTGCAGCCAGGCGTTGCGCGTGATTCCGACCGACTGCTCGGCGATCTGGTAGACGCAGCCGGCGATCGCGTTGTCGACCTCTTGCGGGTCGATCGCCGCTCGCTCGAGCAGGCCGAGGTAGGTTCGTCCGAGCAGATCGGCAGGGTGGATGTCCTTGAACGCTCCTTTCGCCGGATGCCCGCGCCCGACGGGCGTGCGCACGGCACCGACGATGAACGCATCACGAGCTTGCATCATTCGAACGCTCCAACCAGGGGATTTGGGGCTGCCGCAAGGGTGGCTTTGTGCCCACGGCCTGAGTTCAGTATTATAACAATTATCTTTTAGTCCACGGGAGACTACGATGCCGACCAGCATCCCGATGCGCAAGCGCGGGCACACGAACCTCCGGCCGCAAAAGACGGCCATGCTGCTCGCCCAGCGCATCGTGGGCGAGATCACCGACCAGGGCCTGGCCCCCGGGACGCTGCTTCCGTCCGAGCGCGAGATGCTCGACACCTACGGCATCGCGCGGGGAACGCTGCGCGAGGCGCTGCGCTTCCTCGAGATCCAGGGCGTGATCACGATCAAGACGGGCCCGGGCGGTGGGCCGATCATCTCCCAGCCCGAGTCGCGCCACCTCGCCAGCGTGATCGCCATGCGCCTGCAGCTGACGCATACGAACTTCGGCTCGGTCCTGGAGGCCCGCGTCGTGATCGAGCCGGTGCTCGCCCGGCTGGCGGCCGAGCGGATCGACGACGCCCAGCTCGCCGAGCTGGAGGCGTCGATCGAGCGCATGAAGTCCCAGATCGACGACGTCGAGGCCTTCCTGCTCGAGAACGAGGTCTTCCACACCGTGATCGCCCGCGCGTCCGGCAACGAGTTCTTCTCGCTGGTCATCGCGTCGCTGAACTGGATCGTCGACGCCACGCCGCTCGGCGTCGAGTACCCCATCAAGTCGCGCGAGAAGGTCCAGAAGGACCATCGCGAGATCTACGACGCGATCGCCGACCGCGACGCCAAGGCAGCGGAGGACGCGATGTCCTCGCACATCGGCGACTTCGCCCGCTACCTCTCCAAGCGGTACCCGGACGTAGTGGACGCCGAGCTCCGCTGGGACCAGGTCGACTAGCCGCGGTCGGCCGCCACAGAGCGCCCAGGGCGCGTCCCGATTGACTATGATGATAGTTAGCATGGAGGGCGCCCCGGCACCAGGAGTCATCGTCGAAGCGGCCGACGGCGTGGCGGTCCTGCGGATCGACAACGCCGAGCAGCGCAACGCGCTGAGCGACGACGTGCTGCGCGCCCTCGTCGGCGCGCTGCGGCGTGCCGACGGCGACCCCGAGACCCGCTGCATCGTCCTCGCCGGCTCGGCCAAGGTGTTCGCGTCGGGGGCCGACGTACGGGCCCTGCTCGAGCGCACGCCGCTCGAGTCCTACGACGGCGACAGGGCGCAGCTATGGGCCGAGCTGCGGCGCGTCCGAACTCCCCTCGTCGCGGCCGTCTCGGGGCTGTGCCTCGGGGGAGGCTGCGAGCTGGCGATGATCGCGGACGTCGTGATCGCCTCGGAGACGGCCCGCTTCGGGCTCCCCGAGACTCAGCTCGGACTGATCCCCGGCGCGGGCGGGACGCAGCTGCTTCCGCGCGCGATCGGCAAGGCGAAGGCGATGGACATGGTGCTGACGGGACGGCTGCTGAGCGCCGAGGAGGCCGAGGCAGCGGGCCTGGTCTCGCGGGTGGTGGGCGCGGACGAGTGGCTCGACCGGGCCACGGACGTGGCGCGCACGATCGCCTCGCGGCCCGCCGTCGCGCAGCGGCTCGCCAAGGAGGCGGTTCAGACCGCCGACGAGACGCCCCTGCAATCCGGGATCGGCGCCGAGCGGCGCGCCTTCGCGATGGCGTTCGCCAGCGAGGACGCGCGCGAGGGCCTCACCGCCTTCGTCGAGAAGCGCACGCCGACCTGGCGCCACCGCTAGCCGCCGGCGCGACCGCCAGCTCCGCGCGGCCCGGTTCTCAGCGCGGCGGTCCCTCCGCGCCGTCAGCGCCGCCGTAGTCGTAGAAGCCCGCGCCGGACTTGCGCCCGAGCCGGCCGGCCGCGACCATGTTGCGCAGGCCGACCGTCGGCCGGAACCGGTCGCCGTGCGCCTCGGCGAGACCGCGAGATCGCCTGCAGGTAGGTGTCGAGCCCGTTCATGTCGCCGAGCTCGAGCGGCCCCATCGGGAAGTTGAAGCCGAGCTTCAGCGCCGTGTCGATGTCCTCGGCGGTGGCCACGCCCTCCTCGAGCATCCGGATGCACTCCAGCCGCAGGATCGCGTAGGCGCGGCTGGTGATGAAGCCCGGGGCTGTCCTTGCGGCAGACCACGACCTCCTTGCCGAGGTGGTCGCGAACTCGCGCGCGCGCTCGACGTGGGCGGGGTCGGTCAGCGTCCCGGCGATGACCTCGACGAGCCGCATCATCACCGGCGGGTTGAAGAAGTGCATGCCGACGAGCCGGGCGGCGGCGGCGTCGCCGAGCCCGGCGCCGATCGAGGTGATCGAGAGCTGCGAGGTGTTCGTGCCGAGCAGCGCGTCGGCCGGGGCGTGCTCGACGACCTCCGACCAGACCTCGTGCTTGAGGTCGGCGATCTCCGGAACGGCCTCGATCACCACGTCGGCGCCCGCGACGGCCTGGGCGACGTCGGTGGTGAAGGCGATGCGCGCGAGAACGGCGTCGGCCTCGTCCTGCGGACAGCCGCTCCTTCTTGACGAAGCGCGCCGAGGCTGCTGCGCGATCGTCGCGCGGGCCCGCTCGAGCGCGGCGTCGTCGACGTCGCGCACCTGCGACGTCGTCGCCGGCCATCGCCGCGAGCTGCGCGATGCCGTTGCCCATGATCCCGCCGCCGACGACTGCGACGTTCATGCTGCCTTCCGCTCGCCGTCGGCGCCGCAGGCCGAGCTCGATCTCGCCGATCAGCGCGCGGTGCAGGTCGTTGCTGCCCTCGACGATCTGCAGCACCTTGGCGTCGCGGTACATGCGCCCGACGCGGTACTCCGGCGAGACGCCGGCCGCGCCGTGGACCTGGACGGCGTCGGTCGCGCTGCGCTGGGCGACGTCGGAGGCGTACATCTTCGCCATGCTCGTCAGCTGGCGCGCGCGCCGGCCGTCCTGCAGCGCCTCGGCGCACTCGCGCACCAGCAGGCGGGCGGTCTCGACGCCGACGCGCCATGTCGCGTGATCTTCGACTGCACGATCTGGAACTCCGCGATCCGCTGGCCGAAGACCTCGCGGTCGCGTGCGTAGGCGACGGTGTCGTCGAGGCACGCCTGGGCGACGCCGACCGCCCGCGCCGCGACGCCGAGCCGGCCGCGCTCGACCGCGGTCATCGCGACCGCGAAGCCGCTGCCCTCCTCGCCGAGCAGCGCCTCGGGCCCGAGCGCGGACGTCCGTCGAGGACGAGCTCGCCGGTGCAGATCGGCCGGAACCCGAGCTTGTCCTTGTAGGGATGCAGGCCGAGCCCGGGGGTGTCGCGCGGAACGATGAACGCGGTGATCCCGCGGTGGCGCAGCGACCGGTCGGAGGTGGCGAACGTCACGAAGAACTCGGCGACGTCGAGGTTCGAGATCCACGCCTTCGACGCCGTTGATGACGAAGTCGTCGCCGTCCTCGCGCGTAGGTCGTCGTCATGCCGGCGACGTCGCTGCCCGAGCGCGGCTCGGTCACCGCCGCGCCGCCGAAGATCCGGCCCTGCGCGAGCGGCCGCAGCCAGCGCTCCTTCTGCTCGTCGGTGCCGAAGGCCTCGATCGCGCCGCCGACGAGTCCGGACGGCATCGACACGAAGGTCCCGAGGATCTGACAGGTCTTGGAGACCTCCTCGATCAGCTCCGCGAAGGTCACGTAGTCGAGACCCAGGCCGCCCAGCGCTCCGCGATCACGCCGCCGAAGAAGCCGAGCTCGCCCATCTTGTCGAGCAGGTCGCGGGGCATCTCCTCGTCGCGGTCGTACTCGGCGACGCGCGGGGCGATCTCCTTCGCGGCGAACTCCGCCGCCATCCTCACGATGGCCTTGCGGTCGGCCTCGTCGTTCGCGCTCGCTGTTGCATGTCCCATAGGTTCGGTCGTGTTCTTTCGTCAGGGAGTCGGACAGACCCTCATATTCCTTATACTACAGACATGCCTTTTGAACTCGACAGCCAGTACCTCGAGCTGCAGGCCGAGGCGCGTGAGGTCGCCGCGAAGTGCGCTCCCATGGCCGCCGACGCCGATGCGATGAGCACCGTCCACCGGCCGACGTTCGAGGCGCTCGCCGACAGCCGCCTCTGGGAGCTGATGGTGCCCGCCGCCCACGGCGGCCGCTACGAGCGGCTCGACCCGCTGGCGATCGCGCGTCGTGCGCGAGGTGCTGATGGGAACCTCGTCGCACCTCGACTCGCTGTTCGGCCTGCAGGGGATCGGCTGCTACGCGATCACCGCGGCCGGCACCGACGACCAGCGCCGATCGCTGGCTGCCCAAGGTCGCGACCGGCGAGGCGCTCGCCGCGCTCGGCCTGACCGAGCCCGTGGCCGGCTCGGACCTCAAGAACATCACCACCGAGCTGGTCCCCGACGGCGACGGCTTCCTGCTGCGCGGCGCCAAGGCGTTCATCTCCAACGGCGGCGCGGCCGCCTTCTACATCGGTTCTCGCGCGCGACGGCGACGGCCACACGATGGTCATCGTCCCCGCCGACAGCCCGGGCCTGTCGGTCACGCCGACCGCCGAGCTGGCGGCGCCGCACGTGCTCGGCGACCTCGTCTTCGACGACGTGCCGATCGGGACGGACGCGATCGTCGGAGCCCGCGGCGCAGGGCTTCGACGTCGTGATGGCGACACTGTCGATCTTCCGCGTCTCGGTCGCCGGCGCCTCGCTCGGCCTCGCGCAGGCCGCGCTCGAGGAGGCCGCGCGCCACGCCGCGTACGCGCGAGCAGTTCGGACGTCCGCTCGCCCGCCTCGGGGCGATCGCCGAGATGCTCGCCGACTCGTGGACCGAGCTCGAGGCCGCCCGCCTGCTGACCTACCGCGCCGGCGAGCGCGCCCGCGAGGATCCGGCCGGGTCCCTGCACCACTCTTCGATGGCGAAGCTGATGGCCAGCGAGAGCGCCGGCACGGATCGTCGACCGCGCGGTGCAGATGATGGGCCGCTGGGGCCTGATCCACGACTCGAAGATCGAGCGCCTCACCCGCCAGGCACGGCCGATGCGGATCTACGAGGGCGGCTCGCAGGTCCTCCGGCTGGGCATCGCGCGGGCGCTCGTCGACGAGTGACGGCGTCGAAGACGCGGCGGCGAGGAGTCCTGATGGACTTCGAGCTCGAAGGGCGCGTCGGCGATCGTCACCGGCGCCAGCCGCGGCCTCGGACGGGCCGCCGCCTCGGCGCTGGCCGCCGAGGGCGCCAGGTGCTCGGCGTCGCGCCGCACCACCGACGCGCTGCGAGCCTGGCTCGCGCGAGAGCCCGAGGGCGCGATCGCGCCGTCGACCTGCGACATGAAGGACCTCGACGCCAGGTCGCGGCGCTGCCCGCCGCGGCGGTCGAGGCCTTCGGCCGGCTCGACATCGTCGTCAACAACGCCGGCATCGCGCCCGGCGGGACGCTTCACCGAGCAGGACGACGACGCTCTGGCGCGAGGTCTTCGCGGTCAACGTCTTCGCGCCCGTCGCGCTGGCGCGCGCCGCGCGGCGAGCACTTCCTCGCCCAGGGCTCGGGCAAGGTCATCAACATCGCCTCGACCTCCGGGCTCCTCGGCAAGCCGACCCTCGTCGCCTACTCGTCGTCGAAGGGCGCGATGCTGCAGATGACGAAGGCGCTGGCCGGAGAGTGGGCGGCCAGCGGGCATCCAGGTCAACGCGATCGCGCCCGGCGCCTACGAGACCGACGCCCAGGCGGAGGTGCTCGAGAGCCGCCGAGATCCTCGCCCGGCGGCTGCGCAAGATCCCGGCCGGCCGGATGGGCGACCCGGACGAGATCGGCGTCGCTCGTCTGCCTGCTCGCCTCGCCGCTGTCGGACTTCGTCACCGGGTCGGTGCTCGTCGCCGACGGCGGCGAGTCGTCGAAGCTCTGAGGAGGGCCCCTTGATCGTCGATGCCCACGTCCACGTCTGGCCCGACGCGATCGCCGAGCGGGCGCTCGGCACGCCGGCGGCGGGAATCCGCCGCTTCGGCGACGGGACGGTCGCGGGCGCGGTGGAAGCGATGCGCCGCGCGGGAGTGCGACCGCTCCGTCTGCCTCGCGGTCGCCGATTCGCCCGAGCGGATGGAGGCCGCCAACCGCTTCGTCGGCTCGCTCGATCCCGAGCGCTTCGTCGGCTTCGGGACGGTCCATGCGGAGCGCACTCCCGAGGAGAACGTCGAGAACCTGCGCGCCAACGGCCTGCGGGGCGTGAAGGTCCATCCGCTCTTCCAGGGCTACCCGCTCGACGATCCGCGCCTGTGGGACGTGTTCGCCGCCCTCGAGGGCGAGTTCGTCTGCCTGTTCCACGTCGGACCGGAGACCAGGGGCGGCGAGAACGTCCTCGCCACGCCGCGAATGCTCGCGGACATCGCCCGGGCCTTCCCGCGCCTGACGATCGTCGCCGCGCACCTCGGCGGCTACCACGTCCACGAGGAGGCCCTCGAGCACGTGATCGGCCTGCCGGGCGTCTACCTCGACACCTCCTGGCCGCCCTCGATCGCCGGCATGGACCCCAAGGAGGTCCGCTCGGCGATTCAACGCCACGGCCCCGACCGCGTCCTCTTCGCCACCGACTGGCCGATGGCCGATCCCGCCGCGGAGATCGCCGCGATCGAGGCCCTCGGACTCTCCCCCGCCGACACCGAGGCGATCCTCGGCGGGACGCTCGCCGGGCTGTTGGACCTGAAGCAGCCCTAGGGGCGGCTCTCGTGCTGTCGCAGTCGTGCCTCCCCCGCCGACCCGCTGCGAGTCCGCGAGCTGCATCGCCGGTGCCGTCATGGGCACGGTCATCGGCGCGCCTCGCCTAGATGACGGCGAGCTCCGTCCCGTCGGACGCGTGGTCGGCCATCGCGACGCTGTGGATCGCCGGGTCGTCGTAGGTGTTCCAGTAGTACGTCGTCGTCCGGGACGAGAAGAGCCCGGTGTAGATGGTCTTCTCGAACTCGCCCGAGCCCATGGCCGCGCAGCCGTCGACCATCGCGACCTGCTGCAGGGTGTGGAACGCGCGGCTGACGTTCTCCTCCTCGCTGGCCTTCTCCGGGTAGTGCGCGTTGACGTAGGCCGCACGCACGAACCGGGACGGCGAGTAGTAGTCGCCCGGGATCCCTCGCATGTGCGACCCCGAGCCGAACGGGGCCAGGTGCGCCCGGCCGAGCACGGTGTCCTCGGGGAAGTCGGGCGCCGCGTTGAGGTAGTTGCGCAGGTTCTCGTGGTGCCAGGAGAAGCCGGGCTGGTTCGCGAGGACGTCGACGTCGTCGTCGAAGACGTGCATGCCCGTCGCTGGTGTACTCCACCACGATGGCGCGCGTTGGAGTCGCCGATGATCCAGTGCAGCAGCGAGCTCGGGTACTTCTCGTTGATCGGTCTGTCGACGATGACGACGTCGCCGAGCGCGGCCTCGACCTCGTCGACGCTGGCGAACTGCGAGGCCACCCAGAGGGGGAACTCGAAAGCGGCGACGTTCGTCGCTCCTTCGACGGGCTCCGGTGCGTACTGCGCGTACCCCGGGAAGTTGAGGCCCGCCACGGCGAGGCCCGCGTCGTTGCCGCAGTCGAAGTAGAGCGGCGTGTCCTCCTCCACGATGCCCATGCCGATGACGGCGTGCCGGATGCCGGGCACCGCACCGAACGGCGACCTGGGGGCGTACCCGGTGGGCGTCAGTACGACCCGCTCCCCGTAGCCGCTCGTCCAGTCGAGATTGCGTGCGAGGTAGAGATGGCCGTTGCCGTCCGAGAACCTGATTCCTGTGCACATGTCGATGGGCCCCTTGTCGTGGGCTCGCACCCTTCAGCATGCCCCGCCATGACCCCAGCGACACATCCCTCGTCAGCAAATGCCCCCGCCAGGGCGTCGACTGCGAGCCACCTGCGCCTGCCTGGGCAGTGGTCATGTGCCGGGCGCCGTCGTCCGCAGCCCGGCGAGACGGGCGGCGGCGGCCTGGCGCTCGTCGTAGGTCACGAACGCGTCGAGCGGCTGCAGGCCGACCGCGGTCGCGACGTGGATCGCATCGAGCGCCCGCAACGCAGGCTCGGCCAGCGCGCCGGCGCCCGCGAGCAAAGCCCGATCGAGGGTGGCCAACGCGACCGCGTCGAGTAGCTGGCCGGTCCGATCGAGCAGCAGATCGAGCGGCAGCTCGGGATCGAGCGCGACCGCGCGGCGCACCGCACGCGGAACCTCTGTCAGCACCAGCTCGCTGCTGACCAGATCGGCGCCCTCCAGATAAGTCCGCAGCGCGTCCGACTCAGCCTCGTCGCGGACCAGCTTGACCAGCGCGGACGCGTCCGCGTAGAAGAGCGCCACCGCTCAGCTCAGCGGTCGCCGCGGATGTCGTCGAGCGCCCGGCTCAATGCCCGCGAATCGCCCGTCAACTCCAACGGCCCCGGCAATCCCGGCCGCGCAGGACGCGACACTCGCCCAGCGGCTATCAGCCGATCGAGATCCGGTCCCGTGGTCGGAGCGGGGCCGAGCTCGGCCACCGGACGGTTGCGATCTGTGACCACCAGCCGCTCGCCCCGACTGACCCGCCGCAGGTACACGCTGAGGTTCTGACGCAGCTCCGCTACACCGACGAACTCGCTCATGTACATGAAGGTAGCAGGACGTCGGGGTGCGGCCAGGTCGCGGGCACGCTTCGCCCGGAACGGCGACCAGCGGATTGCGGAGTCGTCGGCTGGCCGCCTAACCCATTGCCGCGTTCTCGGGGTTTCGGAGGGCGCGCGTTATGGGCCGGTTCGTCAGCGGCGGTGCTGCGGTCGTTGCATTACTGGTGGTTGGTGTCCCCACTGATAGTCGTGCTCGCCGGAGACGAGGCGGGTGGGGCAACCCAGGAGCCGCGTGTCATCTCGGCGACCGGCGACAAGCCGGCGCGCTCGACGGCAAGCACCTTGCCTGCACCCCCGCCGACGTGCCAGCGAACTTCAGGGTCTACTCCCTCGGATCGAGCTTCGACGGGTTGCCGCTGACAGCTGTGCTGCGCCAGTGCGAGGACCCTGGGCTCGACGCGTCGATCGGCGTCGATGCAAGAGGCAATTCGACCTCCTACATCTATGGCGATTGCGAGCTACCAATGGGCGAGGGCGGCTGCGCACCTCCACTTGAGGTACAGGTCCGGCCGGCATGCGAGCGCAGCGTAAGCGACTACGACATGGAGCTGCCGCCCCGCCTGACCGACTTACTGCCACCGCCCAACTCGAAGAGCCTCTCCGGCGAGTTGGAGTGCACGTCATGAAGCGCGCAACCTGCATCCTCGCGGCCCTATCGACCATCGCGCTGGCGGCGCTACCGGCATCGGCGGCGGCGTTCCCCTGGTTCTCGGACCCCTTCACCGGTGTCGGCAGCGACTGCAATGCGCTAAGTGATCCGGTGAACCTGGCCTTCAAGGGCACCAACGCCTGGGCGTCGGACGTCGACCGCACTATCCGCGTCCACGCTGGCTGGTCGAACACCAGTGGCGGCGACCAGAGCCTCGGCGTCGGATCGGCGAAGGCGTGCACCCTCATGCAGTATCAGGTCGCCTCGGGCTCGTTCAGCCGCTTCCATGTGCGCCTCTGGCGCATACCCGGCACTAGCGGAGCGTCGAAGCTAGCAGCCGACGCGGTCCACCACGAGGACTTCGTGGCGGAGTGTCCCGGCCACGCGGTCGACTCGAACGGCGACACCGGCAGCGGCTTCGACTGGGCCGACGCGAGCTCGTGGACCAGTTCCCAGTCCGGCGGCCACGAGGCTGTCGGGAGGAGCTGGGGCAACACGGTCAACTTCCAGCAGTGCGATGGCGACTTCGCGCGCAGCAACGGGGTCGGTGTCGTCGTCACCAACGACCACCGGCACTAGCAGCTCGGGACGGTAAGCCTCGGGCCCCTGCCACCAGTGCGAACCAGCTCGCGACGCTAGCCTGATCCTGTGGCAGCCCTGGGGATTTTGATCGCCATCGCCGCCGGGGTGGCGGTCGGCTTAGTGCTCACGCTGTACCGGCGCCCGCCTGCGGATGTCATGTTGGCGGGGGCCCTGACCGTGCTCGGCGCGGTCCTCGCGCTCGATGTCCTCGTCTACGTGAGTGACTTCCGGGACGCCGACGGCGCGATCGACTGCTGGCCGCACTGCACCACGATCCAGAACACCGTCAAGTGGAGCTTTACGGTCGGCGCTGTGGTGCTCCCGGCGCTGGTGGCGGTCGCCGCCGTCCGAGCCATGCTGAAACGACACGACGCGGCACGTATGTAGCCAGAACGCTTGCGGCGACCAGAATCGCACCTGCCGACGACACTCGCGGCCCTGAAGTAGCGGCTGTTCTCGATCGAAGCTGCCGCGCATGGCTTCAACCGGCCTCAGCCGCCTCGCCATCGGCGCTACCCGCACTCTTCACCTCGGGTCGCCGTCTGTGATCTGGGAGGCAGGATTCGAACCTGCGACGTTCGGGTTATGAGATGCAGGCGGGAGGCCGTCCGAGTGCGTTGGAGCGCTCTGGAATGCGGGTTGGCGGCCGCTGAGTGCGTCGAGGATCGTTGGGGTTCTGTGGGAGCTGTTGCCCTCTTGTTGCCGACCGGCGCATCCCGTGGCCCGCAGGTTTCGAGGTGGCCTTGTTCGCGAGTGGCCCGTCGCTGGGCGGCCAACGGGGGCCCGCCGAGCCTAAGGCGGCCCTCCTACGAGGAGGTCGCACAGACGCCTAGCCATATGTTCTTGCCCGAAGAAACGTAGAGTCACCACCGATGGCAGCGAACGGGGGCCAGATGATGAGCCGCGCTGAGGTTGCCGAGCGGCTTGCCGCGCTTGCAGGAGACAACATCCTGCGCGTCACCGAGGCCGCAGATGGATGGCCGGCCCTTGGACTCCTCAGGACCGACGACGGCGATCTACCTGTAGCGCTCTACGTGGCACCGGTAGGGCTGAGCCACCGAAACCGCGACCACATCGAGCGGAGATTCCAGAATCCGGGGGCCGGCCGGCCGATCAATGATCTGCGCCCCAACCGCGAACCTCTCTTACTTGGCCTGTGGGAGAGCGACCCCGTTCTCGACGTGGGGCGCCCAATAGTTATATCGGCAGACCCGTACCGTCGGATAGGACGAACGACGAGAGTCTCGATCTTCGTGACTACAGCGTCGCTCCAGGCTGCTCTGGCCACCGGCTGGTCCGCAGAGCACAACACGACAGGGGAGAGGATCCACTGTTTCTCCCCATCCCTGCTGACCGTGAGCCATCTCACCCGCCAACAAGATGACGATCCACCTCCCGGGCCTTTGCACAACGCCATCGCCGCTTCCGGTGTCCTCGTCGCGAACGGGGACGAGGTAGCTGCCGCCACCAAGCGCATCCGCAGAGTCGCTAGCGTGCTCGGGCGCGATGCGCAGTTCTCTCGTCGAGTTCTCGGCACATATGGTGGCCGATGCGCGATGTGTGGTCTCGGCGGAGGTCTCGTGCAAGGCGCCCACATCTACCCAGTCGCCGCACCTGGCTCGTTCGACGAGCCATGGAACGGCCTGGCATTGTGCGGGAACCATCACCTAGCGTTCGACCGGCATCTCATCGGAATCGATCCGGACACATGCGCTATCGCATTCGACGAATCTACGCTGGGACAAGCGCCAGCCTCACCGGCCCTTGACGCGTTCGTTGGTGGGACATTCCGTGAGCTAGCCATGCCCCACACCCCTCAAGCAGCCCCACGACCCGAGATGCTCATCCGCCGCTACTCCTTCTTCGCCGGCCAGTACACGTGGTTCACGGACACATGAGGAAGCCGCCAATCCCTCACAAGCAAGGGGTCTTGGCTGTCGGCGACGGGACGGCACCGCACGCGTCATGGTGAGCCCTAGGCCAGCGCAGGCATGAGCATCAGACCCCTTCCGGCGCCACCGGCACCAACGACGTTGGGCGTACGTGCAGCGATGCGCGGCAACCGGCGGACTGACACGCGTCCTGAGCGTGCATTGCGCTCGGCCTTGCACGCGCGCGGCATGCGCTACCGGGTCGACTTCCCGATACGGCCGGTTGCCAGTGTCCGCCCGATACGGCCGGATGTCGTCTTCCCTCGCGCGAGACTCGCGGTCTTCGTCGACGGGTGCTTCTGGCACGGTTGCCCTGAGCACGGCACCGAGCCCACTCGCAACTCCCACTACTGGACCGCGAAGCTGGCGCGCAACGTCGAGCGCGACCGCAGGCACGACGCCCTACTCCGAGGGGCAGGCTGGATGGTGCTCCGGATCTGGGAGCACGAGACCGCGAACGAGGCGGCCGCTGAGCGGGTCGAGCGAGCGTTCGCGTCTGTCAGCTGACGCCGCGCAGCAGGGCCTCGAGGCGGCGCTGCCCGCGCTGGCCGACACCGCTGGGCTCGCATCGCTCGACGGCGTAGCCGGGTAGATCAGCGAGAAAGCTGGACACATCAGCGTCGGAGTAGACACCGATACGGGCGGCTAGCTCGCGGATGTCGTAGCAAACGTCCAGCAGGACGCCGTGATCGCGAAGTGCGTCGGCGGACAAGCGGTCGACCGGAAGGGCGGGCTGCGACGGATCGAGCGCCGCGTAGATCGCCCGCTGCGCGGAGTGCTCGACAGAGCGGCGAGCGAGCTCGCTTATGTCCTCGGGGTGAATCGGCTGCTGCTTGACCTCGCAGACCAGCGGCGGCGGGAACCCGGCGCGCTTGACGTCAAACGGCGCGGGATGGTTGTTCGGCACGACCTCGACATCTGGAAACGTGCACGACAGCACAGCCGCAACGATCGCCTGCCCTCGACTGCCGCCCTCGGGATCCTCCGTCACGAAAAGGTGCAGGGCCTCGAGGAGATCCTCGAGTGAGGAAGCAGCTCCAAGCTCGGGGCGAGAGGCGCTCTCCTCGTCCCTGATCTGCTGCACGCGCATCCTCTGGTGGAGGAACGCGACAAGCGCATTGTGGGCCTTGCCCTGGTCATATCCGTTGAGGTCGTCCAGCCAGCGCACGAACGCGTCGAAGATCGCTCTAGTGGCCGGGTGGATCTTGTCGAAGCGGTCGATTCGCGCAGGGCCGCGTAGGAATGGCGAGTTGTTGACCGGGTTCTTGCTCAGCGTGCCGAGATGCACGCGCCCGCGCACACGCTCTTGGAGGAACTCGGCGACGCTCCGCAGGCTGTACCCCCTCGGGCCAGCCTCCGAGGCCTGAGCGAGCGAGTCGACGTCCGGGTTGGTCGCCTTCGCGAGCAATGCGGCACCGAGGGCCGCCACGTACGTCTTGCCATAGCCCTCATCGACCTGCTCGCTCAGCCGGGTAACCCGGTCTCCCCACAGCTCAGACCCGGCGCCACTCGCGGCGTCGGTTAGGGCCGCCTCGAGCTCGCGCTCCAAGTCACGCGTCGGTATCTGAATGCCCACGTCGGCCGAGACCCTACCGGCGCCTCACCCGCCGGTCGAGCCCGGTACTAAGCGGCCAGCAGCGACGGAGCCGCAGCACCAACGCGCTCGAGCTCGGCGGCGATCGCTCGCGCCACGACCTCGCCCAGCGGCGGCGGGACGGCGTTCCCTAGCTGGAGCTGCTGTTCCCGTCGGCTGCCGAGCACCATGAAGTTGTCCGGGAACGCCATCAGGCGCTTGAGCTCGCTGATGCGCAGCCGCCGCGAGTCCCAGTGAAACGGACCGACCCAGGGACCCGGCTGGCCCTGAATTGTCGGCGCCGGCCGATCGGGGTGGAGCTTGAGCAGGAAGTTCCAGTAGCGCGACCGCCACTCGAACCGCGGCTCTGGATGGCCGCGGTGCGCCGTCCACCACAGATAGTTGTCGCCGGGCGGCACCTCCGCGAGCTCGGCGGCGTAGGTGCCGTTGACGATCTCCTCAGTCTCAGGCGGGTTATCGTCGAGGCCCACCAGAGCGTCACCAGCGCTCACGTGTGGCGTCAAGCTCGTGTCCCAGCCCTTCCGCGTCTCATGCGGCCCGGCATGAGTCGGATCGGGCCACGAGAACCGCCACAGGTCGGAAGGCCCGGCGGCCAAGTCCATCCGCAGGCCGACGCAGAACAAGCGCTGCCGCAGCTGCGGCACCCCATAGTCAGCCGCAAGCAAGATCCTATGGTCAACGCAGTAGCCGGCCTGTCGTATTCCCTTTAGGAAACGATTGAGGACCACCCGATTCTGATTGCGATAGGCAAGGCCATAGACGTTCTCCATTAGGAACGCCTTCGGCCGAACAGCCGCGAGCAACCGCACATACTCGTCCAGCAAGCTCGCTTTCGGATCCTCGCCGGCACGCTTGTAGGCCAGCCAGTAGCCCGACTTTGAGAACGGGGTGCATGGGGGGCCACCGACTAAAAGGTCTGTCTCCCCCTCACCGAGCCCGGTCGCCTCAAGAAGGTCACGCCCGCCGACTTCGAGCACATCGTTGAAGACGCAATCCGGGATCAGCGCCTCAAAGAACTCTGGAGCATTCGCGAGAAGCGTTGCGCGGGCGGTCGCATCGCTCTCAACCGCCGCGACTGTCTGAAAGCCAGCGCCCTCGGTCGCCAGATCAAGCCCGCCTGCACCAGAGAAGAGAGAGATCGATCGCACCGGCAGCAACCTATCTGGCAGACGGGACGGGAAAGGCGCATCGATGTACCACCCGGCCTACTTGCTCTTGGCTATGCGCGAGCTGTTGCCCCCTTGGTTGCCCACCCGCCGATTTTCGGCCTTCTGGCATACCCCCCAGAAGCACGAAAACCCCGCGATTTGCAGGGCTTTCGCGAAATAGCGGGGGCAGGATTCGAACCTGCGACCTTCGGGTTATGAGCCCGACGAGCTACCTGGCTGCTCCACCCCGCGTCGCTCTGGAGAAGGCTAGCAAGGTCGAGGCCGTAGTCAATTGCCCGCAACGCGGCATGCGGTGCGGCCTCCAGGCTGGGTCCGGCTGCGCCTGCCGGGCGCCCGAGCGCCGCTGGGCGCCGCTGGGCGCCGCCAGGCGGAGCTAAAGGCCCTCGGCGAGCCGCCGAAACAGGTCCCTGCCAATTGGACCTAGGGGAAGGATCGAGAGATGACGGCAAACGAAGGCGCGGAACCGGCAACGCCGGCCGGGAGCCCAACCAAGACCGGGGGCGGCAAGTTCGGAGCAGGCGCACTGGCCGCGACCGCCCTCGTAGCCCTGATCGTCGGCGCCGGCGGCGGCTACGCGATCGGCAACAGCGAGGGTCAGGACTCCGGCAAGCAGACTGGGATCGCGAAGGGCAAGGAGCTGGAGGCGGCGAAGTACGAGCCCGGCAAGCCGGCGTACCGCGCGATCTACCACGCCGGCCGGGTCGTCGGCGCGAAGCGGGGCGAGCGGCGGGGCGAGCGGCGCGGCGACAAGCGCGGCCTGCGCGCGGGTGCCGTCGTCGGGTTCCAGAAGGGCGAGAAGGTCGGCGTCACCAAGGGCCAGCAGGAGGGCGCCGTGGTCGGCGCGACCGCTGCGCTCGGCGGCCTGACCAGCTGGGAGAACGGCGCGCTCTACATCGTCACCACCGGTCCCGGCACCGGCGTCCCGACTGCGATCACCCAGCGCCACCAGATGGTGCCCGGCACCGACTACAGGCTCTGCGAGAAGAACCCGCAGAAGCTGTGCGAGGCGCCGGTCGACCCGCTGCAGTAGCGGCGCTAGCGTTCCCCCGATGCGGATCGCCGTCGCCGACATCGGCACGAACTCCACCCGCCTGCTGGTCGCCGACGTGGCGGCCGGCGGGCGGTTGAGCCAGCTCGAGCGCCACACGACCGTCACCCGCCTCGGCGAGGGGGTCGACGGCAGCGGCCGGCTCGCGCCCGCCGCGATGGACCGCGTCTGCGACGCCCTCGCCCGCTACCGCGAGATCGCCGACGCGGCGAGAGCCGAGCGGCGGATCGCGGTCGCCACCAGCGCGGTGCGCGAGACCGAGAACGGTCCCGAGCTGGCCGCCCGCGTACGCGACGAGATCGGCTTCGACATCCACACGATCGACGGCGACGAGGAGGCGCGGCTGACCTTCCTCGGGGCGACGTCCGCGCGGCAGGCGGCCACCGACGTCCCGGCGGCGGCGCCCGGGACCCCCACCCTCGTCATCGACGTCGGCGGCGGCTCGACCGAGTTCGTCACCGGCCACCCCGGCTCCGCCCCCACCTTCCACGTCTCCACCCGCCTCGGCTCGGTCCGCCAGACCGAGCGCCACCTGCACCACGATCCGCCCCGCCACGACGAGCTCGAGGCGCTCGCCGACGAGGCCTGCCAGATCATCGCCGCCGCGGTCCCGCCGACCATCCGCGAGACCGTCGGCCGCGTCGTCGCGGTCGCCGGCACCCCCACGTCGCTCGCCGCGATCGACCAGCGGCTCGACCCCTACGACCCGGATCGCGTCGACGGCTACGTGCTCGAGCGCGCCGCCTGCGAGCGGATCCTGGCCCAGCTGGCCGCGATCCCGCTCGACCGGCGCGCCGCGACGACCGGCCTCCACCCCGAGCGCGCCCCAACGATCGTCGCCGGCGTCGCGATCCTCGTCGAGGCCCTACGCCTGTTTGGAGTGCGGCAAATCGAGGTCAGCGAGGCAGACATCCTCGACGGTGCCGCACTTTCCGCCGTGTCAACCCCCTGACAGTCGGCCTATCTCGCTATCTAGAGCCATATGCGTTCCAAAACGGTCTGACCAATTGGGCAAAAGAGCGCGCCGGATTTTGTACTTGCCTTTTGTCCGCTCCGGCGTATAGTCCGGCTTGCCGGGTAGGAGCGACCGTGCGGCTAGACCGTCGATCACTCCACTCATCCCGGTACATAGGCTCGGACGTAGCCGCATGTATCGGCGCCTCCCGCCGTCCGAGCCGTTAGACCCACTCAAGACATGTACCCCTGCCCGTCCTGATTGGGTCGTCGGAACCGCCCGCCTTGTGCGGGCGGTTCTATTTCTGGGCTCGAACGGCTCGCCTCAGGCCGGAACCGGCACGGCCGCCCGCCGCTCGCGCGGGATCGCCAGCGCGGCGGCGAAGGCCAGCAGCAGCCCGACTGCGGACATCAGGAAGGCGATCGTGTAGCCCGACTCGGCGGGGAACGCCCCCACGTCGACGTGCGCGGTCGACGATGCTCGCCGCGATCTGGCCGCCGAGCGCGCCGCCGACGGTCCGCATGATCGTGTTCATGCCCGGTCGCGACGCCGGTCTCGGACTGCGTCGACCGCCTCGACGATCAGGTTCGCCATCGCGGCGAACGACAGGCCGATGCCGACGCCGAGCAGCGACACGCCGAGGACCAGATCTGCCAGATCGCCGCGTGGAAGGCGGCCAGCCAGAGAAAGGCCACCGCGGCGATCAGCGGTCCCGAGCAGCACCGGCACGCGCGAGCCGACGCGCGTGCTCAGCCAGCCCGACGACCGGCCCGGCGATCAGCATGATCACCGTCGACGGCAGCATGAACAGCCCGGCCTGGGTCACGGTCGTGCCGAACCCGTAGCCGGCGATCTCGCGGCGTCTGGACGAACTGCGGCATCAGGATGAACGAGCCGAACATCCCGAAGCCGACGAGCAGGGCGGTCGAGGTTGGTCGTCCAGACGCCGCGCTGGCGCATCATCCGCATGTCGACGAGCGGCTCGTCGACGCGCGTCTCGTACCAGCATCCAGAGCGACGCAGCAGCGCGCCGCCGAGCGCGAGCAGGCCGAGGGTCGGCGCCGAGCCCCAGCCCCACGCGTTGCCCTCGCTGACGGCGAGCAGCACGGTCGCCAGGCCGCCCGACAGCAGCGCCGCCCCGCCCCAGTCGATCCGCGCCGGGCGCGCGCACCGGCGACTCCGGCACGAAGAGCTTGGTCATCGACCAGCGCCGCCGCGACGACGACGAGCGCCAGCCAGAAGATCCACTCGTAGGCGAGGTGGTCGACGATCAGGCCGCTGAGCACGAGGCCCGGCGCCGCCGCCGATGCCGAAGGTCGCGCTGATCAGGCCGATCGCGGTCGCGACCTTCTCGCGCGGGAACTCGTCGCGGATGATCCCGAAGGCGAGCGGGAAGACGGCGCCGCCGACGCCCTGCATCGCGCGGCCGATCGACCAGCAGCTCGATCGAGTGCGACAGCGCCGAGATCAGCGGCCGGCGCCGAACGCGATCAGCGTGAAGCAGAGCATCCGCTCCTTGCCGAACATGTCGCCGAGCCGGCCGACGATCGGCGTCGCGATCGAGGCGGTCAGCAGGTAGACGGTGAGCACCCAGGTGACCTGCGTCTGTCGAGACGCCGAGGTCGTGCTGGATCTCCGGCAGCGCCGGCGCGACCATCGTCTGCGAGATCGCGTAGGCCATCGCGGCCGTCGCGAGGACGGCGAGCGTCAGGTTGGGGTGCAGCCGGCCGTTGCCGTCGCGCGTCGTCATATCTGCTCGATCGCCTCCGCCAGGCGCGGCAGCAGCCGCTCGGCCTGGGCGCGCTCGTCGGCGGTGAGCGACGTGTAGATCCGGTCGCGCGCGGCGTCGGTCCGGTCGCGCGCCTCGGCGAGCGCGCGCTTGCCCGCGGCGGTCGGGTGGACCGCGATCCGGCGCCGGTCGTCGGCGTCGCGCTCGCGCCGCACGATGCCCTCCTGCTCGAGCCCGTCGAGCATCCGCGTCGCGGTCGGCGACGAGACGCCGGCCTCCTGCGCGAGCTCGCCGACGCTCAGCGACGGCGCGTTCTCGAGCGCGGCGAGCAGCCGGAACTGGGCCGGCGTCAGCTTCCCGTCGGGGCGCTCGGCGGCGCGGCTGCGGGCCCGTCGAATGGCCGACGCGAAGGTCTCCCAGGCGGCGGTGAAGCGCTCGGCGTCGGTCTCTCGGGAGAGTGCGGCGGACTTGGGCATCTGTGTAGCTTAGCTAATGATTAGCCAAGCTACACAGTGCGATAGGTCATGTTTCAGGCGAGGTTGGACTTGCGCGGGTAGACCACCGACGGGTCGGTCAGGACGTTGACCAGCGCCGGCTTGCCGCTCGCGAACGCCCGCTCCAGCGCCGGCCGCAGCTCCTCCGGGCTCCGCACCAGCTCGCCGTGCCCGCCGAGCGCCTCGACCACCTGGTCGTAGCGGCACTCCGGCTGCAGGTCGGCCGCGACCGAGTAGCCGTAGAGGAACTCCATCGGGTGCTTCTCGAGCGCCCAGATGCCGTTGTTGCCCATCACCGCGACGACCGGCACGTTGTGGCGCACCAGCGTGTCGAACTCCATCCCGCTGAAGCCGAACGCGCCGTCGCCCAGCAGCAGGCAGACCTGGCGGTCGGGGTTGGCCAGCTTCGCCGCCAGCGCGTAGCCGGGGCCGGCGCCGAGGCAGCCGAACGGGCCCGGGTCCATCCAGCAGCCCGGCTCGTAGGTCTCGATCACGCGACCGGCGTAGGAGACGAAGTCGCCGCCGTCGCCGATCACCACCGCGTCGCGGTCGAGCACCTGAGCCAGCTCGCCGTAGAGCCGCAGCGGGTGCAGCGGCGCGCGCGGATCCTCCAGCTCGGCCTTCTCGGCCGCGCGCTTCTCGGTCTCGGTCGCGCGCAGCGAGTCGACCCAGGCCGAGCGGTCCGGCCCGCCGGCCGCCGCCTCGCGCAGCGCGTCGAGCGTCGCCGGCACGCCGCCGACGAGGTCGCCCGCGACCGGGCGCGGATGCGGGCGCTCCGGCGCGCACGAGTCGACGACGATCAGCTTCGTGTCCTCGCCGAACGACTCGCCGAAGCCGAGCCGGAAGTCCATCGGCACGCCGATCACCAGCGCGACGTCAGCCCCCTTCAGCCCCTGGCCGCGCGCACGAGAGAAGGCCAGCTCGTGGTCGGCCGGGATGCAGCCGCGGCCCAGTCCGTTGACGAACACCGGGATCCGCAGCTCCTCGGCCAGCGCGCGCAGGGCGTGCTCGCCGTGGGCCCAGTAGAGCCCCGTGCCGGCCATGATCACCGGCCGCTCGGCGGCGCGCAGCAGCTCGGCCGCCTGCTCGACGCCGGGGCCCGCGGGCACCGCCAGCGGGTCGATCTCGGCCGCCGGCGAGTCGGCGTCGACGTCGGACTCCATGAAGACGTAGTCGAGCGGGAAGTCGACGAACGCCGGGCCGCCGGGCGGTCCCGCCGCGGCGGCGAGCGCCTCGTCGATCAGCCCCGGGATCTCCGCGGTCGACTCGGCCGTCTTCGCGAGTCGCGTCAGCGGGGAGACGAACGGCACGTGGTCGATCTCCTGGAGCGAGCCCATCCCCCAGCGCATCGCGGGAGCGCGGCCGCCGAGCATCACCATCGGCGAGCGGTTCATCAGCGCCGAGCCGAGCGGGCTCATGCCGTTGGTCACGCCCGGGCCGGCGGTCAGCGCACAGACGCCCGGCTGGCGCGTCGCCTTCGCCCAGCCCTCGGCCGCGAACGCCGCCGACTGCTCGTGACGGACGTCGACGATGTCGATCCCCTCCTCGCGACAGCCGTCGTAGATCGAGAAGATGTGCCCGCCGGAGAGAGTGAACAGCTTGGTCACTCCGTGCGCCTTGAGGCGCTTCGCGACCAGCCTCCCTCCGTGCAGCTGCGTACCCGACTCCTGCTCAGTAGCTCCCATCGGGCGATAGTAAGCCCTAGGGTCACTCAAATGAGCACGACCACGCGCGAGATCCGTCTCGCCTCACGCCCGCACGGCGAGCCGACCGAGGAGAACTTCGACCTCGCCGAGGTGCCGCTGCCGGAACCCGGCGCCGGCGAGGTGCTCGTACGCAACAGCTACGTCTCGGTCGACCCGTACATGCGCGGGCGGATGCGCGACGTGAAGTCCTACGTGCCGCCGTTCCAGATCGGCGAGCCGCTCGACGGCGGCGCGGTCGGCCAGGTCGTCGCCTCGAACGGCGGCCGCTTCGCGGAGGGCACCTGGATCCAGCACATGAAGGGCTGGCGCGAGCACGCGCTGATCGGCGAGAACGATCTCGCCTTCCCGATCGACCCGGCCGTCGCGCCGATCGGCACCGCGCTCGGGGTGCTCGGCATGCCGGGGCTGACCGCATATGCCGGCCTGACCGAGATCGCGCCGATCGCCGAGGGCGAGACCGTCTACGTGTCGGCCGCCGCCGGCGCCGTCGGCAGCGTCGCCGGCCAGATCGCGCGGTTGCGCGGCTGTCGCGTGGTCGGCAGCGCGGGCTCGGCCGAGAAGGTCGCCTGGCTGACCGAGGAGCTCGGCTTCGACGCCGCCTTCGACTACCACGACGGCGACCTGCCGGCACTGCTGCGCGAGCACTGCCCGAAGGGCATCGACGTCTACTTCGACAACGTCGGCGGCGACCACCTCTCGGCCGCGCTCGGCCGGATGCGCGTCCACGGCCGGATCGCCCTCTGCGGCGCGGTCGCCGAGTACAACGAGGAGACCGCCCAGCCGGGCCCGCGGAACTTCATCCAGGTCGTCCCGCGGCGGCTGTCGCTGCGCGGCTTCATCGTGCTCGACCACGGCGACCTGATGAAGGAGTTCCTGCGCGAGGTCGGCGCCTGGGTCGCCTCGGGCGAGCTGCGCTACCGCGAGACGGTCGTCGACGGGCTCGAGAACATGCCGGCCGCCTTCAACGGCCTGCTGGCAGGCGACAACATCGGCAAGATGCTCGTGAAGGTCGGTCCGGACCCGGCCTAGGGCGCTTCGCCGCCGGCGCGCCGCACCGACGGCGGCGGCCAGTGCCCGACGGCAGGCGGCCGGGCCGCGGCCCCGCCGATGCTGACGACGTTGCCCGGCAGCACCGCGGCGGCCGACCCGCTCGCCGCGAACGTCACGTCGACCATCGCCGTCCCGTGCTCGCCCACCAGCCGCCCGGCCTCGGCGACGATCCACTCGCGCTCGGCCGCGCCGACCCGGCAGGCCGCGAGGAACTGCTCGGCGATCCCGCCGGCGAGGTCGTCGCGGTCGACTTCGAGCCGCTCGTGGCGGGCGCCCGGCTCGCCCATCGCGCCGGTCGGGCGGATCAGCACGGCGGCCATGTCGTCGGTGACGATCCGCGCCTCGGCCGCGACCCGCTCCAGCAGCGCGCTCGCCGGGTCGGTCGGCCCGAGTTCCTCGACGAAGTCGCCGATTCGCGGCCGGCCGAGGATCCGCGTCGCCTTGCGCGCCTCCGCGAGCCCGTCCGTGTAGAGGCAGACCACCGCGCCGGGCCGCAGCGGCTGGGTCGTCTCGCGCAGCCCCGTGCGCAGGTCGAGGCCGATCGGCGGCGAGCCGGCCGCCAGCACCGCCTCCGGCCGTTCCGGGCCGACGACCAGCGGCGGCGGATGGCCGGCGCAGGCGTAGACCAGCGAGCTCGACGCCGGGTCGTGGATCGCGATCACCGCCGTGGCGTAGACGCCGTCCTCGAGGTGCTGGCCGATCACCGGGCTCGCCACCTGGAGCGCCTCGCGCGGACCCATCCCGGCCTCCAGGTAGGCGCGCAGCGTGAAGCGCATGAACGCCGTCTGGGCGACCGCCTCGCGGCCGTGCCCCGCCACGTCGCCGAGAATGAACGCCGCGCGGTCGCCCGGCAGCGTCAGCGCGTCGTAGAAGTCGCCGCCCGCGCCCAGCCCCTCCGACGGTCGATACGCGACCGAGGTCCGCACCGCGCCGACCGTCTCCGGCACCGGCGGCAGCAGAGCCCGCTGCAGCACCCCGACCTCCTCGACCAGCGACTCCCGCTGGCTGCCCAGCCTCCGCGCGCGCACCGCCGCCAGCAGATACCCGACCGCGAGAGCCAGCGCGAGGGCCGCGAATAGGAGCGCGTCCGAACCCATGCATTCGCATCGACTTCGTTAGGCCGCCCTATGAAGCCCTTCCTTTTCGGTCGAACGTCCGTCTACCATCGACCTGCCCAGGTAGCCGAATTGGTCCAGGCAGCGCGCTTAAAACGCGTGACCCCTCGGGGTGTGCGGGTTCGAATCCCGTCCTGGGCACTTCCCGTCCGATAGGCGTCGCCTCTCGAACGGGAAAACCGCAACATCCGACCCGCTACGGTGTCGAAGGGGGCAGGGAACGGGTAGTTCCCAAGGGTGCGTGTGGAGGCTTCCGCTCTAACAAGCCAAGCAGGGTTGTCCGGCGCCGCCGGTAGGTCGCCGCTGCTTCGCCTGCGCAGCGACGAGCAGCTGGTCGCGATCACGCGGCGTGGCAACCAGGCCGCGTTCGAGGTGCTCGTGCAGCGCTACCAGTCGCGGCTGCTGGCGTTCTGCCGCCACATGCTCGACTCGCAAGGAGGACGCGGAGGACGTGCTGCAGGAGGTCTTCGCGGCCTCCTACAACGCGATGATGGCCGACGACCGGCCGATCAACACGCGCCCCTGGCTCTACCGGATCGCCCGCAACCGCTGCCTCAACCATCTGCGCAAGCCGAAGCCGTCGGGCCAGGACTCGATGGACATCTTCGAGCGCGACAACGGCACCTCGACGGCCGACACCGTCCACCAGCGCGAGGAGTTCCGCCAGATCGTCGCCGACGTCGGCCTGCTGCCCGAGACGCAGCGCTCGGCGCTGCTGCTGCGCGAGATCGACGCGCTCTCCTACGAGCAGATCGCCGAGGCGATGGACACCACGGTGCCGAGCGTCAAGTCGCTGCTCGTGCGCGCCCGCGTGTCAGCCTCGCCGAGGCAGCCGAGGCGCGGCTGCTCACCTGCGACGAGGTGCGGCTCGAGCTGGGCCAGGTCGCCGAGGGGCTCGCGAAGTCGTCGGCCGCCGGTCCGCCGCCACCTCAAGGGCTGCGCGCAGTGCCGCGTCTTCCGCGGCGAGCTGCGCAACACCAACAAGGCGCTGGCGGCGATCGCGCCGATCGGGCCGCTGCTGATCCTGCAGAAGATCGGCCTGGCGAAGCTCGGGTTCGGCGGGTTCGGCGGCGCGGCCGCCGGTGGCGCCGCGACGACCGCGGGCGCCGGATCGGTGGTCGGCAGCGCCGGACTCGTCGGCGGCGCGGTCGCGACCGGCAGCGGCGCGGCGGCTGGCGGCGCGCTGTCGGCGATCGGCGGCGGGCTCGCCGGCAAGGCGGCCGCCGGGATGGCCGCGGCCGCGATCGTCACCGCCGGCGCCGTCGAGGTCAAGCACGTCACCAAGCCGGCGGCGCCCGTCACCGCCCAGGTCCAGACGATCGGCGCGCACCCCGCCCCGGCCGCCGCGGCAAGGGCCCGCCCGGCGGCGGTCGAGAAGACCGCGCTCGTCAAGCCGCGAGCCGAAGCCCACGCCCGGCGCCGGCCGCCGAGCCCGTGGCGACCACGCCGCTCGAGCCGGCCCCCGCACCCGCGCCGGCACCCGCGCCGCCTGCCACGCCGACCGTCCAGGAGGACGAGGGCACCGTGACCCTGCCGGCGCCCGGCACCGACGCCCAGCACGCCACCGACCGCGACCGTCCCGACCACCCCGGCGAAGCCGCCCGCTCCGCCGAAGCCGCCGCCCGCGACCTCGGTTCCACCGGCTCCGCCGCCGCCCCGCCGCCGACCGGCACGACGCCTCCGGCGCCGACCACCGCCCGCGCCGCCGGCAGCGACCACGTCCGGCGCCCGCGCAGTGCCTCCGCCCGACGCCCTCAGCCGACCGGCGCCAGCCCGATCACCTTCATCCGCCGCTCGAGCGCCTTGAGCGCGAACGCGCGCGTGTCGTCGAGCGAGTACGCCGAACAGCATCACGTCGTCCTCCTCGGCCCACGGCGGCTGCAGGACGCCGTCGGCGGCCGGACCGCACTCGACCAGCGTGCGCTGGATCGCATCGCGGTAGCGGCCGTCGCGTCTCGGCCATCTCGCGCAGGAAGCGCGCGCCGAACGCGACGTGGCGGTGCTCGTCGCGCGCGACGTTGGTTGAAGCCCTCGACGAAGCCCGGCAGCGTCCCCTCGCTGCTCGTTGTAGTCGATGATGAAGTGCTGGCCGGTCAGCGCCAGCATCCCCTCGATGACCATGTGGTAGAGCGTCACCGCCTCGACGAGCGTCTCGAGGTCCTCGGGCTCGCGCGCCAGCCGGTCGACGCGCGACGCCAGCATCTCGTCGAACAGCACGGCCGAAGTTCTCGTTGAGGTGCGCGCTCGTCTCCTCCAGCCGGTCGTCGAGGTTGTCGGACTCGAGCACGCCGACCTCGCTGTAGAAGCGGTCGAAGAAGGCGACGTGGCGCGCCTCGTCGGCGATCTGCGTGCAGAGGAAGATGCCGCATGTCCTCGTCGGGCGCGGCGCGCATCATCGGCCCCAGCTCGGCCGCGACGCGCTGCTCGCCGATGAAGAACGACGACAGCCCGTACATCCGCTGGAACCGCTCCTCGGCGTCGATCCGCTCGTGCCAGTCGATCGCGGTCCTGGCTGAAGTCGATGTCCTGGACGCGCCCAGTGCTGGCGCTCCCACAGCGTCGTAGAGCTGGCCGTAGTCGAGCAGCTCGGAGCTGGCCGCGGTCCGCCGACGCCTTCAGCGCCGGGTCGCCGGTCGCCTGGAAGTCGTCGCGCTCGGTGCGCGCCATCCGCGGCTCGCTCATCTACTCCTCCAGTTTCGATGGCGTGGAGAAGAGGCTAGCCCCTGACTGGCCAGCCGGCCAGTCCCGATCGGCGCGGCGCGGGCGCTACGGGCCGGGCTCGGCGTTCGCCACGATCGTGACGTTGCCCGCCGGCCCCTTCAGGACCAGCTTCTCGCCGCTGCGCAGGCCGTCGAAGCTCGTCCCCGCCGTCTCGATCTCGCCGCCGGCCTTAACGGTCTTGCCGCCGCCGGTCAGCTCGTACTCGACCCCGTCGGCCGAGCGCAGCCGCAACCGGATCGCGATGAACGGCGGCACGCGCACCGTCGACGGGCTCAACTTGCCGCCGTCGCCGGTCACCAGCGCCTGCGAGCTGGCCGGGATCTCGTCGCCGGCGCCGCCCTCCTGATCCTCGGACGGCACCTTCGACGGCGCCTTCGCGCCGCCGTCGTCGGCCTCGTCGCCGCCGGTCGTGTCGCCGGGGGCCGGCGCCGTCTCGGTCTCCTCGGTCTCGGTCAGCGGCGGCTCGGTCCGCTCGGTCGTCGTCGCGCCGGTCGAGCCGCCGCCGTAGCTCGGCTCGTCGTCGTCGCCACACGCCGCGAGCGTCAGCGCCGCGACCGTGGCGAGCATCGCCACCGTGCACCTGGAGGGTCGGAAGGTCATGCCCGCAACCCTACGGCGTGTAGCTCTCGCCCGGATCGAGGATCTCCGACCTTGGAGTCGTCTCGGCCTCGACGACCGACTTGAACGCCCCGGCGTCGGTCTCGATCGGCGGGAAGGTGTCGAAGTGGCAGGGGATCACCACGTCGGCCCCGACCAGCTCGACCGCCTCGACCGCGTCGTGGCGATCCATCGTGTAGTGGCCGCCGATGTTGACGATCGCCACGTCGAGGTGGTCGCGCTTGCCCGGCAGCGCCAGGTCGGAGAACAGGCAGGTGTCGCCGAGGTGGTAGACGACCTTGTCGCCGAGCTTGACGACCAGGCCCGCCGGGGTGTGCGGCGTGCCGTCAGGGGTCGACCGCGGTGTGCCAGGCCGGCACCATCCGCACCCAGCCGCCGGGCAGCTCGACGGTGCCGCCGAGGTTCGGGTCGATCACGTTCTCGACGCCCTTGCCGGAGATCTCGCCGACCAGCTCCGGCTGGCCGATCACCGTGGCGCCGGTCCGCTTGGCGATGTCGACGGTGTCGCCGAGGTGGTCGGCGTGGCCGTGGGTGAGCAGGATGTGGGTCGGGTCGACCTCGTCCGGCCGCGACGGCCGCCTTCGGGTTGCCCGTCAGGAACGGGTCGATCAGCACCCGCGTGTCGCCCTCCAGCAGCTCGAAGCACGCGTGCCCGAGAAAGCGAATCTCCATCCCGTCTCCTCCTCCTAGTCGTTGTCCGGGCCCGGCCCGTCGCCGCCCCGGTTGCACTCCAGCTCGAGCGCCAGCTCCCAGCCGACGGCGACGCCGACCAGCATCCCGAGCCGCGCCTCCTCCGACATCAGCCCGCTGATCGCGGCCATCCTGTCCGCGGGGTCCTCGTGGCCGGCGGCGTCGCGGATCTGCTGTGCCTGGACGGTGTCCATCAGCCCCCCGCTGCTCGCGAGCGCCTCGTCGAGCACCCTCTGCAGCTGCGGCGCGGCGCGCGCCAGGCGCGCCTCGGCGGCGCGGAAGCGCTCGGGGTCGCTGAGCGCGACGACCGCCGCGTCCAGCTCGGCATCGGTGTAGGTGCGCTCGGCCATCCGGTCGATCATAGGCGCCGCTCAGTTGCGCGTGAACAGCGGCGGCAGCGTGCCGAGCAGCGCCCCGACGGCCGCACCGACGACGCCGGCGACCGCGCTCGCCTCGGGCACCGCGAGCGGCATCAGCAACAGCACCGCGGCGAAGACCGCGACACCGATCAGGTCGTTGCCGCGCTCGTCGCCGCGCCGCGCCGCACGCCGGTCGTCGACCAGCCACGCGAACAGCAGGCCGAGCGCCGCGCCGTTGCCGCCGAGCACCAGGTGCGCCGCACCGTCGCCGGCCAGCGGCGGCGCGACGTCGACCGCCACGGCGGCGGCCGCTCCAGCCGCGCCGGCGATCAGGAAGATCGCGATCGGCGCCGCCGGCCCGAAGCGCCGCTCGAGCAGCGTGCCGAAGACGCCGACGGCGAGCAGCGCCACGAACTCGTAGGCGAGGTTGTCGTAGACGAACAGCGTCGTCGCGTAGCGCCACGGCTGCTCGTAGGCGAGAACCCAGAGCCCGCCGACGTCGAACAGCCCGAGCTGCCCGGTCGCCAGCACCAGCGTCACGGCCAGCGACAGCGCGATCAGGACGATCGTCGCGACCGGGCGTGTGTCCGGGGCGATCCCCTCGATCTCGTTCGCGCGCAGGCGCGACAGCCGCGGCCGGCGACGGCGCTTGCGCTGCGCGCCGCCCTCCTCGTCGCGCTCGATCTTCGGCGCCCGCTTGCGGATCCGCTGGCCGCAGTACGGGCACTCGGTCACATACGGGCTGACCTCCGACCCGCAGTTCCGGCACACCACGAAGAGGTCCGGCTGACTCACTTCAATGACGATACTGCGCGCGTCGAGTGCGCCCGTCAGCTCTCCAGGGGAGCGGATGGCGACGTCTTCGCGACTATCTCCCCCACGACCTCGCGCAGGTCGCGGTTCGCCTCGTACACGAGCAGCTGGCGCGCGCCGCCGTTGCCGTGCTCGATCAGGTCCTCGATCGCCTCCAGCTCGGCGGCCGAGCCGAGGTCCTGGGCGTGGCCGCGCAACCGGTCGACGAGCCGCCGCGCGAGCGCCCTGGTGGCGACCCGCTCACGGCTCGGCAGGTCGACCAGCTCGCCGTCGAGCCCGTGCCGCGCGGCGAACCACTTGTTCTCGTCGAGCATCTCGAACGGGTAGCGCGACAGCCGCTCGCCGGCCTCGAAGTGCTCGCCGAGCTCCTTCGCCATCGCCTGCACGAGCGCGGCGAGCCCGACGGTGTGCTCGAGCCGCGTCTGCGAGTCCATCACCCGCACCTCGACGGTGCCGAACTTCGGATGCGGGCGGACGTCGTACCAGAGGTAGGTGTAGTCGGGGATCGCCTTGCTGTCGACCATGAACGCGATCCGCTGCTCCCAGTCGGCCCAGTCGTCGTAGCGCGGCGGGATCCCGACGCGCGGGAAGGCGCGGAAGATCGGCGTGCGCGACGACAGCAGGCCGGTCGCGTCGGCGCGCCAGAACGGCGAGTTGGCCGACAGCGCGAGCAGGATCGGCAGGTGGACGCGCATCCCGTTGGCGATGTGGATCGCCTTGTCGGGGTCGTCGACGCCGACGTGGACGTGGATGCCGAAGATCAGCTCCTGGCGCGCCACCCACTGGAGGCCCGCGACCAGCTCGCGGTAGCGCGGCCGCGACACGATCCGCTGGTCCTCCCACATCGCGAACGGGTGGGTGCCCGACGCGCCGATAGCGAGGCCGCGACCACCCGCCGCGTCCATCACCAGTCGCCGCAGCTCGCCGAGCTGCGCCGATCTCGCCGGCGTTCGCGCACGGCGTCGTCGCGATCTCGCAGACCGACTCCATCAGCTCCGGCTTGACCTCGCCGGCCGCGCCGTGGCCCTCCAGATCCGCGAGCAGCCCCTCGATCGCGTTCGCCAGGTCGAGCGTCTCGGCGTCGACGATCATCAGCTCCTCCTCGACACCGAGCGTGTAGGAGGGCCCCGCGAAACGGTGCTCCACGCCGCAAGGGTATCCTGGCTTGCCCAAGCCCAATCCTCCAAGGAGGCGATTCCAGGCTATGAGCCTCGGCTACGACGGCAAGCTGTACATCCTCGCGTTCGACCATCGCGGGTCCTTCCAGAAGAAGATGTTCGGCATCGAGGGCGATCCCACGCCCGAGCGAGACCGCGACGATCGCGGACGCGAAGCACCTGATCTTCGAGGGAATGGCGAAGGCCGCCGAGCGCGGCGCCGACGCCGCCGCCAGCGGAACGCTCGTCGACGAGCAGTTCGGCGGCGACATCCCGACCGACGCCAAGGCGCGCGGCCTCAAGCTCGCGATGCCGGTCGAGGCGAGCGGCCGCCCGGACTTCGAGTTCGAGTACGGCGACGAGTTCGGCGACCACATCCTGCAGTTCGACCCCGACTTCTCGAAGGTGCTCGTCCGCTACAACCCGGACGGCGACGCCGAGCTGAACGAGACCCAGCTCGGCAAGCTCAAGCGCCTGTCGGACTGGCTCAAGGAGAACGACCGCAAGTTCCTCTTCGAGCTGCTCGTCCCGGCCGAGCCGGCCCAGCTCGAGTCGGTCGGCGGCGACACCGACCGCTACGACGCCGAGCTGCGGCCCGAGCTGATGCGCCGCGCGATCGAGGAGATCCAGGACTTCGGCATCGACGTCGACATCTGGAAGATCGAGGGCGTCGACGACGCAGTCCGACTGCGAGATGCTCGCCGAGGTGACCCGCCGCGACGGCCGCGACGGCGTCGTCTGCGTGCTGCTCGGCCGTGGCGCCTCCGACGCCAAGGTCGACCACTGGCTGCGCCAGGCGGCTCCGGTCGACGGCTTCGTCGGCTTCGCGATCGGACGCTCGATCTGGTGGGACGCCCTCAAGGGCTTCCTCGACGGATCGATCGCCCGCGAGGACGCGTCGGACCAGATCGCCGCGAACTACCTGCGCTTCATCGAGGTGTACGAGGGCGCGGAGCAGGGCGCGCACGTCTAGGGTCCATGGCCATGCGCATGCGTCAATCGATGCATCAGTTCGAGGCGGACTTCCGTGAGGCGGCCGCCAATTCCGTCGATACGCCGGGAGCGTCTGCGCCACGAGGCGGCGCAGCGCTCGCGGGTGCGGCGGGTCGACCGGGTGCACAAGCACGGCACCCTCCGCTTCGTCGGACTGATCGCCACGATCCTGCTCACCACCGCCGTCGTGACCTGGGTGATGTTCCAGGTGCTCGCCTCGGTGGCGGGCTAACCGCTAGTCTCTCCGCCGCTTTGGCACGCCGATCACTTAAACCACAGCTGAACCAGATCCGCACGTGGGTCCGGCAGGGGCGCACCGACGCCTGGATCGCCCACCAGCTCGAGGTGTCCGTCAAGGACGTCACGAACTTCAAGGCGGAACACGACCTCGAGGCAGGCGAGACGGAGGGCGTCGAGACCGACCTCTTCGGCCCGCGGCGTCGACGAGGAGGAGGTCGACCTCCGCGCCGAGGACGAGGCGCTGGTCGCCGCCGCCCTCGAGGAGGAGGCCCAGCGCGAGGCCGAGCGCGACGACGAGGATGCCGAGGACACCGAGGCCGGCGACGACGAGGACGACGAGGGCAAGGCCCCCCGCCGTCGCGGACGTCGCGGCGGCCGCGGTCGCAAGCGCGGCGGTCGCAAGAAGGCGCTCGAGGGCACCTTCGACCACGGCGAGGACGGCTACGGCCTCTGGCTCGACCCGGCGATCCAGGACGACCCGCTCTACGCCGAGCACTGGGCCGGCCACCGCCCCGTCACGATCACGGTCGAGGCCGACCGGATCATCATCGAGCGCGCCGGCGACTCGAACGACGACTAGCTTCGGCTAGTCGTCGTCCTCACCAGCCCGCCGCATCCGCCCGCCGGCGAAGTCGGCGGCCTGGCGCGCGTAGCGGGCGAACGCCGCGTCGATCGCCCAGCTCGAGTCCGTGCCCTGCGCATGTCGCTGCGCGACGTCCGAGGCCCAGTCGGTCCCCTCGCCGTACAGGTCCGCCAGCTCGGCGATGTAGAACACCCCGCCAAGCCGCTTGCGCAGCTCCGCCAGCACCGCGTCCGACGCATCGGCCAGATCCGGATCCCCGATCACCCGGCTCTGCCCCATCCGCCACTGATCGAGCGCCAAGTCGACTGGATACGCCACGACCGGCGAGATTAGCGGCGCGGCGCTACTTGGGCAGGCCCTCGACCGAGAAGGCGCGCTCGTCGCTGCGGGTCATGCCGAGCTTGCGGGCCTCGAGCTCGAGGGTGTCCGGGTTCTGCAGGGTGGTGGCGCGGTGCTGGAGCCGCTTGTTCTCGGCCTCGAGGTGCTGAAGCTCCTGACTCTGGGCCGACGCCGTCCGAGACGCGTCCCACCAGTGCTTGGCCGGCGACACGTACATCAGCAGGATCGCGCCCAGCAGCACCAGCAGCGCCACCCGGCTCAACCGATCCCAGCGAATGCCCCCGACCTTCAGCCCCGCGGAGGCGCGGCGGCGCGGGGCGCGTGCGGTGGCGGTACCGGAGGCCATCCCGGCCCCCTTCCACACGCGCCGCCGCGTTCCTCCTAGCTGCGAAAGACGCTGCGGCCCGGGTAGACGGCGGCGGCGCCGAGCGCCTCCTCGATGCGGAGGAGCTGGTTGTACTTGGCGACGCGGTCCGAGCGCGAGGGGGCGCCGGTCTTGATCTGGCCGCAGCCGGTGGCGACGGCGAGGTCGGCGATCGTGGTGTCCTCGGTCTCGCCGGAGCGGTGGGACATGACGGCGGTGTAGCCGGCGTCGTGGGCCATCGCGATCGCCTCGAGCGTCTCGGTGAGCGTGCCGATCTGGTTGACCTTGATCAGGATCGAGTTGGCGATGCCGCTGTCGATGCCGCGCTTCAGCCGCTCGGTGTTGGTCACGAAGAGGTCGTCGCCGACGAGCTGGACCTTGTCGCCGAGGCGGTCGGTCAGCGTCTTCCAGCCGTCCCAGTCGTCCTCGTCCATGCCGTCCTCGATCGAGAGGATCGGGTAGCGGCCGGCCATCTCGGCCCAGTAGGCGGCCATCTCGTCGGAGGAGAGCTTGCGGCCCTCGTGCTCGAGGTCGTAGACGGAGCCGTCGTAGATCTCGCTGGTCGCCGGGTCGAGCGCGATCGCGACGTCGTCGCCCGGCGTGTAGCCGGCCGCCTCGATGCCGGCGATCAGCATCTGCAGCGCCTCCTCGTTCGAGCCGAGGTCGGGCGCGAAGCCGCCCTCGTCGCCGACCGCCGTGCCGAGCCCGCGGTCGTGGAGCGTCTTCTTCAGCGCGTGGAAGACCTCGGCGCCGGTGCGCAGCGCGTCGGAGAAGGTCGCCGCCCCGCAGGGCATGATCATGAACTCCTGGAAGTCGACCTTGTTGTCGGCGTGCGCGCCGCCGTTGAGGACGTTCATCATCGGCACGGGCAGCATGTTCGCGCCCGCGCCGCCGAGATAGCGCCAGAGCGGCTGCCCTGCCTCGGCCGCCGCCGCCTTCGCCACCGCGAGCGAGACGCCGAGGATCGCGTTCGCGCCGAGCTTCGCCTTGTTGGGCGTGCCGTCGGCGGCGATCATCGCCCGGTCGACGGCCTGCCTGGTCGCCCGCGTCGAGGCCGAGGACCGCCTGCGCGAGCGCGCCGTTCACGTTCGCGACCGCGGTCGTCACGCCCTTCCCGAGATAGGCGTCGCCGCCGTCGCGCAGCTCGACCGCCTCGAACTCGCCCGTCGACGCTCCCGACGGCACGGCCGCCCGCGCGCTCGCGCCCGAAGCCAGCGTCACCTCGACCTCGACGGTCGGGTTGCCGCGGCTGTCCAGGATCTGACGGGCGTGGACCTTCTCGATTGCGCTCACGGGCTGCTCTCTGTCTCCTCGAATTGGGCCTTGAACCGACGTGCAGTCTCTCGCAATGCGAGCCTCGGGGTCGACGCCGGCCGCGCTGGCGGCGCGGACGACCTCGAACAGCTGGGCGCCGATCGCGTCGAAGGCGTCGTCTCCAGGCGGGGGACCACCGCCCTCCCCCGGCCCGTCTCGCTCGACGAGGCCGGCGGACTGGGCTCGCTTGAGCACCTTCTTCGCGTAGAGGGTCGCGGGCAGGTTCTCGGGCAGCGTGCCGAAGACCTCGCCGCCGCGCTCGGTCTCGCGCTTGATCTTGGCCCAGCTCTCGAGCACCTCGCCGGCGGTCTCGGCGGCGACCTCGCCGAAGACGTGCGGGTGGCGGCGGATCAGCTTCTCGCGGCAGTGGTCGGCGACCGCCGCGAGCGAGCCGGCGTCGCGCTCCTCGAGCAGCATCGACAGGAACATCGACCTGGAACAGGACGTCGCCGAGCTCGTCGAGCAGCTTCGCGTCGTCGCCCGAGTGGGCGGCGTCGGCGAGCTCGTAGGCCTCCTCGATCGTGTGCGGGACGATCGACCGCTCGTCCTGCTCGCGATCCCACGGGCAGTCGACGCGCAGGCGCCGCGTGATCTCGTCGAGACGCTGAAGCGCCTCGACGAGATCGGCGGCGCGCCGCTCCGTCACGTACCTACTACGGAGCGGGCTGCGGAGCCTGCTGCGGCGGAGGCGCCTGCTGAGGCGCGCCCTGCGGGGCTCCCTGAGGAGCGCCCTGCGGAGCACCCGGCGCCGCGTTGGTGTCGGTCTTCTCCTCGGGAGCGTTGCTGCACTCCGCGACCACGAAGTCCTTGCGCGCACTTCGTCTGACCCTTGAAGTCCTTGCGGAAGTTCTCGACGAAGTCCTGCAGCGACTTCTGCTCGCGCTCCGACTTCAGCAGGCTGCGGATCGTCTCCTTGGCGTCCTTCAGCTCCTGCTGGGAAGCGGGCGTCTGGTCGTGACCTCGAAGACGTAGCAGCCGAACTGGGTCTTGACCGGGCCCTCGACCTCGCCCTTCTTGGCCTTGAAGACGGCCTCGTCGAACGCCTTCTCCTGCTGGCCCTGCGGGACGTCGGGCAGCTTGCCGCCATTCGCCTTCGAGGCCTGGTCGATCGAGTACTTCTTCGCGACCGTGGCGAACTTCGCCCCGTCGTCCAGCTCCTTCTTGGCCTTCTCGGCCTGCGCCTCGGTCTTGGTCAGGACGACGTTGAGGTCGCGCTTCTCGGGCTGCGCGAAGCGCTTCTTGTTCTTCTCGTAGTACTCCTCGATGTCCTCGTTGCTGACCTTCGCCTGATCCTGCTGGATCTTCTTGGTCAGCTCGTTCTGGAGCGCGTCGAGCTTCATCCGGAAGAGGATGTCCTGCTCGCTGGAGCCCGAGGTGCGGAGGAACTTCTGGTAGTCCTTCTCCTTCGGGAAGGCCTGCTTCTTCTGGTCCTCGAAGAGCGTCTGGACCTCCTTGCTGCTGACCTTGACGTCCTGGTCCGCGGCCTCCTGCTGGACCCACTGCGACTGGATCAGGAACTGCATGACCTGCTGGCGGAGCTGGTCGTAGCTCTGCTTGCACTGCTTCTTGAGCTCGCTGTCATTCGGCGCCGACTGCCCCTTGGCGGGCTTCGGCTGCGCCTCCTTGAGCGCGGCGACGCACTTCGTGTAGTTGGGCGGGTCCGGCGGAACCGCGGGACCGCCCTGCTGCGCCTGCGCCTTGGCGGCGCTCGCGTACCAGTGGTCGAAGTTCTGCTTGGTGATGACGGTGTCGCCGACCGGGCGACCGCGTCGGAGGGGACGTCGTCGCTGCCGCAACCGGTGGCGGCGACGGCGCAGATGCCGGCGAGCGAAACGCCCGCGAGAGTGCGAAGAAGGTTCATGGAGGCTGAGTTCATCCCTGGATTGGTATGCGCCACTCCTCAAGGGCGCCTAAAGCAGCGGCGGACTCTAGCGGAGGAAAACGCTAGCTGTTGCAGGTGTCACGCACGGGCGGGCTCGCTGGCCGCCTCGAGAACCGCCTCGGCGGCCCGGACGACGGCCGCGAAGCGCTCCGCCGGCTCGTCGGGCACGCGCACGCGGACCGTGCTGCGACCCGACTCGTAGATCGCCTCCGGGACCCGCTCGCGCAGCACCGTCGACCTGCGCGAGTCCAGCTCGATCGGCGAGACGCGAGCCTGCCGCCGGCGAAGTCGACCGCGCGCGCCCCGGCGCGGCCGAGCTTGATCCGCGCGTCCTGGAGCTTGATCAGGTTCTCGAGCGGCTCCGGGATCGGGCCGAAGCGGTCCTCGAGCTCCTCGCGCAGGACGATCAGGTCGGCGATCTCCTTGGCGCCCGCGACGCGACGGTGGATCTCGATCTTCGCCGCCTCGTAGGGCACGTAGTCGCCCGGCACGTAGGCGTCGACGGGCACGTCGATGCGGACCGGCTCGGGGGCCTCGTCGGCGCGAGTCGCCGGCGAGCGCCGCGACCGCCTCGTCGAGCATCGCCGACGTAGAGCTCGAACCCGACCGCCGCGACGTGGCCGGACTGCTCGTCGCCGAGCAGGTTGCCGGCGCCGCGGATCTCGAGGTCGCGCATCGCGATCTTGAAGCCGGAGCCGAGCTCGGTGTAGTCGGAAAGCGTCGACAGCCGCTGGCCGCGCGTCCTCGGTCAGCGCCGCCGCCGACGGGTAGAGCAGGTAGGCGTAGGCGCGCTCGCGGGACCGCCCGACGCGGCCGCGGATCTGGTAGAGCTGGGCCAGTCCGAGGTCGTTCGGCGCGCTCGACGATCAGCGTGTTCGCGTTCGAGATGTCGAGGCCCGACTCGACGATCGTCGTGCAGACCAGCACGTCGGCCTCGCCGCGCAGGAACGTCGAGCATCACCTTCTCGAGGTCGCTTCTCGTCCATCTGGCCGTGGGCGACCAGCACGCGCGCCTCCGGGCACATCGCGCGCACCCGCTCCGCCGTCTCGTCGATCGTGTCGACGCGGTTGTGCAGGAAGAAGGCCTGCCCCTTGCGGTCCAGCTCGCGCTCGATCGCCTTCTTGACCAGGTCCTCGTCGTACTCGCCGACGTAGGTGCGTGACCGGCCGCCGGCCCTCCGGCGGCGTCTCGATCACCGAGATGTCGCGCAGGCCGGCGAGCGACATCTGCAGCGTGCGCGGGATCGGCGTCGCCGACAGCGAGAGCACGTCGACGCGCAGCCGCAGCTGGCGCAGCAGCTCCTTCTGCTTGACGCCGAAGCGCTGCTCCTCGTCGACGATCAGCAGCCCGAGGTCCTTCGGCCGCACGTCGCGCGAGAGCAGCCGGTGGGTGCCGATCAGGATGTCGACCTTGCCGTCCTCGAAGTCCTTGAGCGCGGCGCTGCACCTCCTTCGTCGGAGCGGAAGCGCGACGCCATCTCGATCCGGAACGGGTAGTCGCGCAGCCGCTCGACGAAGGTGCCGTAGTGCTGCTGGGCGAGCACCGTCGTCGGGACGAGGAACATCACCTGCTTGCCGTCTGCGGCGCCTTGAACGCGGCGCGCAGGGCGACCTCGGTCTTGCCGTAGCCGACGTCGCCGCAGATCAGGCGGTCCATCGGGCGCGCCTCCTCCATGTCGGCGCTGCACCGGCCTCGATCGCGTCGAGCTGGTCGGGCGTCTCGCGGTACGGGAACGCGCCCTCGAACTCGATCTGCCACTCGGAGTCGGTGGGGAACGCGTAGCCGGCGCGGCGCTTGCGCTCGGCGTAGAGGTTGATCAGCTCGCCCGCGAGCGCCTCGGCCGCGCGGCGGGCGCGCAGCTTCTGCTTCTCCCAGGCTTGCCGCCGAGCTTGCGACAGCGGCGGGTCGCCGGCGTCGGCGCCGACGTAGCGGCTGATCTTGTGGAGCTGGTCGCTGGGCACGAAGACGCGGTCGCCGTCCTTGTACTCGAGCTCGAGGTAGTCGCGGGTGACGCCGCCGACGGTCTTCGTCTCGAAGCCGGTGAACAGCGCGATGCCGTGGTCCTCGTGGACGACCGGCGTCGCCGGCGCGCAGGTCGGTGAAGCTGGTCAGCGCGCCGGAGCCGGTGCGCGGCCCGGTCGCGCTCGGCGCGGCGGCGGCGCAGCAGCCGGTGGTCGGGGACGATCGCGAGCTTGAAGCCGGGCGCGACGAAGCCCTCGCGCAGCGTGGCGGTGGCGAAGTAGACGCCTGGCTCGCCGGGGGCGACTCCGTCGGCGTAGGCGCGGCGACGGGTCCCGGCCCCTCGTCGACGAACTGGGCGCGGATGCGGGCGAGGTTGTAGGCGGCGCGCTCGGCCTCGCCGCGGCGCGCCCACGGCGACCGACGGTCCGGTAGCCGGAGCGGACGAGCTTCTCCAGCTCGGGCTCGGCGGCCTCGAGCGAGCGCGCGGCGGTGTCGGCGGCCTGGGCGCGGAAGCTGTGCGGCTGGTCGCCGGAGATGCGCGACAGGCGCAACGCGGCGCGCTCGTCGAGCGCGGCGCGCAGCCGCTCGGGCGTCGACGTAGAGGTGGTGGGCGTCGGCGTCGTGGAAGCTTGTCGTGACGTCCTCCCAGTGGTCGCGCAGCGACGGCGCGAATCTCCTCCTCGGCGGCGATCGCGACCAGCGCGTCGTCCGGCACCAGGTCGAGCAGCTCGCCGAAGCGGTCGACCGGCAGCACGCTCGGCGACGTCGGGGCGCGCTCGCCGTCCTCCTCGCCGCGTCGGCGGCGGCGATCTCGGCCAGCTCGCGATGCTCGGGCGCCGAGCTCGGCGGCGGGCGCGATCTCGACCCGCTCGACCTCCTCGAGCGAGCGCTGCGTGAACGTCGAGAAGAAGGTCAGCCGCTCGACCTCGATGTCGAACAGCTCGCAGCGCACCGCGCGCTCCTCGGTGGCCGGGTAGACGTCGAGGATGTCGCCGCGGATCGCGAACTGGCCGCGCTCCTCGACCTGCTCGACGCGCTCGTAGCCGCAGGCGACGAGCTGCGTCGGTCGGTCTCGTCGAGGTCGACGCAGGCCGCCCTTCTCGATCGCGAAGCCGTGCGGGCGCAGCTCGGGGTCGGGCACCTTCTCGGCGAGCGCCACGGCGCCGGCGACGACGACCGGGGCCCCTGCCCTCGCCGGAGCCGCCATCGGCCGCCGAGCCCTCGACGAGCGCGTCGAGCGCCGCGATCCGCAGGCCGACGAGGTGCGGCGGCGGCGCGAGGTGCGACTCGTAGCGGACGCCGCGCGCCGGGTAGAGGCGGACGGGCCGTGGATCGAGGAACTGCTTGAGGTCGGCGGCGAGGTCGCGCGCGGCGCGGTCGTCGCCGGCGACCACCAGCGCCGGGCGGTCGGCCTCGGAGTCGAGCAGCGCGGCGAGCAGGTAGGGACGCATGCTCTGGGAGACGAAGGCGCGCTGGGGCGCCTCGCGGGCGGCGTCGGACAGCGCCGCGACGGCCTCGTCCTCCTGTGCGTATGTGAGCAGCGGTCGCAGCGACATTGCGGCAAGCCACCTTACGACGCGGCCCGACGTCGGCGGGATCTCGGTCCGGGCGACCCGCCCCCAGCCCGAGTCCTGCGCCACCGCCGCCGACATCGGCTAGGCCAGCTGCCGTCTGCCGCATGGCACAGAATCCCCGCGGTGACCAGCGGGCTCGACTCCGACGAACGCGCACACCGGCGCGCCTGCGCGGCGCAACGGACACGGCGCCAGCGGCGACAGGCGATCGGCGCGCTCGGCACCGTGGCAGTCGTGCTGCTGCTCGTCGCCGGCGTCTCGCTGGGCGGCCGTGGCTCGGACCCCGCGCCGTCACCGGACCCCGCGCCGTCACCGGACCCCGCGCCCTCACCGGACCGTTCGCCCGCCGCGAGCGTGTCGAAGAGTCCAGTCGGCGACAAGGCGGCAGGCCGCGCCGCGGAGCCGCCGCCGGCCGAGTCCGAGCCGCCCGGGCGGCAGATACCGATCCTGATGTACCACGTCACCGAGGCCGCCCCCGCGGGCGCCCCGTTCCCCGAGCTGTGGGTGTCGGCGGAGACCTTCGCCGAGCAGATGCAGGCGATCGAGGACGCCGGCTACACGGCGATCGCGATGCGCGACGCCGAGGACTACTGGGCCGGCAGGCGGCGCGTGCCGCGCAAGCCGGTCGTGCTGACCTTCGACGACGGCTACCGCAGCCACGTCGACGTGGCGCTGCCGGAGCTGGAGAAGCGCGGCTGGCCGGGAGTGCTCTACCTGGAGGTGGCCGCGATGAAGAAGCCCGGCGCCGAGGGGATCCCGCAGGCCGACGTGCGCAAGCTGGTCGACGCCGGCTGGGAGCTGGGCGCCCACACCATGACCCACCCCGACCTGACCACGCTCGACGCGGCCGCGCTGACCGAGGAGGTCGCCGGCTCGCGCAAGCTGCTGCGCAAGAAGTTCGGCGTCGCGGTCGACGCCTTCTGCTACCCGGCCGGCAGGTACGACGACACGGTGATCGCCGCGGTCGACGACGCCGGCTACGCCAGCGCCACGACCGTCGAGGAGGGCCTCGCCGGCCCCGGCGACGATCCCTTCACCCGCCACCGCATCCGGGTAAACGGCAGCGACAGCGGCGCCACCGTCGTCGCCAACATCGCCGCGGCCGGCGGCTGAGACCACGCTGGGCCGCCTTCGGCGACTATTTCGCCGGAATCGGCCCGGCGTCAGGCGCGCGCGGCGAGGTCGGCCGGATCTGTCGTGACCAGGCGGTCGAGCTGGTCGACGGCGTCGGAGACCAGGCGCTCGACCTCGTCCTTGGGCTCGTCGAAGCGGCCCAGGACGTAGGGGACGACGACGGCCGGGTCGGTGGTGTCGGGCCGGCCGACGCCGACGCGCAGCCGGCGGAAGTCGCGGCCGCCCAGCTCGCGCTTCGAGCGACTTGAGACCGTTGTGGCCGGCGAGGCCGCCGCCGAGGCGGCTCTCGATGCGCGCGAACGGCAGGTCGATCTCGTCGTGGACGGCGATCACGCGGTCGAGCGGGACGTGCAGGGAGCCGCGCGCCGGGCCGGCGGAGCGGCCCGACTCGTTCATGAAGGTCTGCGGCAACAGGACGCCGACGCGCGGCCCACCGGGCGCGGTGCGGCCCTCGCTGTAGAGGCCGGCGAACTTCTGCTTCGCCTTCGGCATGTCCCAGCGCTCGGCGGCCAGCGCGACCACGTCGAAGCCGACGTTGTGGCGCGTGCCCTCGTACTTGCGGCCCGGGTTGCCGAGCCCGACGACGAGCCAGTCGACCCTGCCGCCGTCGCCCTCCTCCCGACGGCGGAACAGCCCCATCGGTACGGCGCTACTCGTCTCCGCCCGAACCGTCGCCCTCGGCGTCGCCCTCGGCCGCGCTCTCCTCGCCGACGACCTCGGTCTCGGCCTCGATCTCGGGCTCCTCGACCTTGGTGGGCAGCACGACGCTGGCGACGACGGTCTCGTCGAGCGGCTCGTGGACGAACGTGACGCCCGCCGGCGCGGTGACGTCGGCGAGCGTGAGCGACGCGCCGATCTCGAGCGCCGACACGTCGATGACGATCTGCTCGGGGATGTCGGTCGGCAGCGCCTCGATCTCGACCTCGCGCGTGGCGTGGTCGAGGATGCCGCCCTCCTTGACCCCGGGGGCGTCGTCGCCGCCCTCGAGCTCGAGCGAAACGCTGGCGTGGATCTTCTCCTTGAGGTTGACCTCGAGGAAGTCGATGTGGACGACCTCGTCGCGCACCGGGTGCAGCTGGCGGTCCTTGAGGATCACCGGCACCGACTTCTCGCCGCCGATCTCGACGTCGATCAGCGCGGCGCCGTCGACCAGGATGCGGCGCAGCGCGTGGTCGCCGACCTTGAACGCGACGGGCTCGTCGTGGGTGGCGCCATAGAGGACACCGGGCACGAAGCCGGCGCGGCGCAGGCGGCGGTTGGCGCGGGAGCCGCGCTCGTCGCGGACATCGACGGAAAGTGTGGGGCGATCGGAAGCCATAACGGCCGGCCAGTGTAGACCACTGGGCGACTAGGGTGAGCGCGATGCCGCGCGACGATCGCTCGATACCCAAGGGCCGGGTGCGCCGGACGGCGCAGGTCGGCACCGTGATCGGCAGCCAGGGCGCGCGTTGGGCGGGCACGCGGGCGGCGAATCTGGCCCGCTCCAAGGAGGAGGGCGCGGCGCAGCTCGACAAGCGCCACATGGAGGCCGCCGAGCGGATGGTCGACACGCTCGGGACGATGAAGGGCGCGGCGATGAAGATCGGCCAGCTCGCCTCGTTCGTCGACACCGACTTCCTCCCCGACGAGTACCGCGAGCTGTACCAGGACAAGCTCGCGGACGCTGCGCTCCGAGGCGCCAGCGATGCCCTGGAAGCAGGTCCGCCAGGTGCTCGAGGAGGAGTGGGACGAGCCGGTCGAGGAGCTGTTCGAGGACTTCGAGCAGGAGGCCGCGGCGGCGGCATCGATCGGCCAGGTACACCGCGCCGTGCTGCCCGACGGCCGCCGCGTCGCGGTCAAGATCCAGTACCCCGGCGTCGCCGAGGCGCTGCGCGCCGACATGCAGAACGCCGGGATGATCATGCGGCTGGCGAAGGCGTTCGCGCCCGGTCTCGACGCCAAGGCGGCCGCCGCCGAGCTCAAGGAGCGGGTGCTCGAGGAGCTCGACTACGAGTACGAGGCGCAGAACCAGCGCGCGTTCGCGCGCGGCTACCGCGGCCACCCGTTCATCTACGTGCCGGACGTGATCACGCGCCTGTCGCGCGGCCGGGTGCTGGTCAGCGAGTGGGTCGACGGCGTCGGCTTCGACGAGGTCAGGGCACTGCCCCAGGCCGAGCAGGACCGCTTCGGCGAGATCGTCTTCCGCTTCTGCTTCGGCTCGATCTACCACCTGCTGCACTTCAACGCCGACGTCCACCCCGGCAACTACCTGCTGATGGACGACGGCCGCGTCGCCTTCATCGACTTCGGCATGACCAAGCAGCTCGACCGCGAGCAGATCGACGCTCGAGATCACCGCGATCGCCGCGGCGTCGAGGGCGACCCCGAGCGGCTGCGCGTCGCGCTGCACGATCTCGGCTTCCTCAAGGACCCGAAGAAGATCGACGCCGAGCGGCTGATGCGCCACGTGATGACGATCGGCGGCTGGTACATGGAGGACCGCGAGCTGACGATCGACTCGCGGCGAGTGATGGACGCGATGACCGCCGCATCCGACCCGCGGTCCGAGTTCTACGACCTGATGCGGCGCGAGAACGTGCCCGCCAACGAGCTGATGGGCCGCCGGATGGAGATCGGCATGCTCGCCGTGCTCGCCCAGCTGCGCGCGACCCGCAACTGGCACCGGATCGGCCGCGAGTGGTGGTTCGGCGACGACCCGGAGACCGAGCTGGGACGCGCGGAGTGGGAGTACTTCGAGGCTAGAGGCCTGGCTTGATCGTCATGTCGACGACGACCAGCGTGAGGATCAGGATCTCGATCGAGTTGACCATCAGCGCCTGACGGACGTTCTCGACGGCACCGGACGCGGTCGGGCCGTCGGCCGCGACGAGCGCCTGCAGCTTCTTGTCCTGCGGGCCGTAGTAGCCGACGCCGATGATGAAGCTGATGATCCAGCCGACGAAGGCGAGCGTGATCCAGAGCTGCGAGAAGTCGTAGCCGGCCTCGTTGACGAGCAGGATGCCGGCGACCAGGAGGATCAGCGACGTCGGCGCGTAGATCCGCATCCCGATGACGTTGACCTCGGCGGAGAACTTGTAGATCTCCTCCGCGTCGCCGCGCTTGAGCACGCGCCGGCCGAGGATGTGCATGGAGATGCCTCCGCCGACCCAGACGAGGGCGGCGAGGATGTGGACCGTCAGCAGGAAGTCATACATGGGGCGGCGAGCCTAACCCGGGGGACGGACGGGCGCTAGAAAAGCTGGTTCTCGCCCTCGAAGATCTCGGAGACCGAGTCGTCGAGGAAGATCCGGCGGATCGAGTCGGTGAGGATGTCGGCGCTGGTCAGCACGCGGATCCGCTCGGGAGCGCCGTCGCGCAGCGGGACGGTGTCGGTGACGACGATCCCCGCCAGCGGCGAGGCCTCGAGCGTCGCGAACGCGTTGCCGGAGAAGACGCCGTGCGTGGCGACCGCGTAGACCTTCGACGCGCCCTCGTCGAGCACCGTCTGGGCGGCGGCGCTGAGCGTGCCGCCGGTGTCGATGATGTCGTCGACGATCACCGCGACCTTGTCCTTGACGTCGCCGATCACGTAGCCGATCTCGGCGACCTGATGGGTCGGGCGCTCCTTCTCGAGCAGCGCGTAGGGCGCGCCGACCTTCTGGGCGAACTTGCGCACCAGCTTCACGCGGCCGGCGTCGGGCGCGATGATCACGAGGTCTTCGCCGGCGAGCTGGTCGGCGACGAACTGGGTCAGGATCGGCATCGCCGTCATGTGGTCGACCGGCTTGGAGAAGAAGCCCTGCATCTGGCCGGCGTGGAGGTCCATCGTGACCAGCCGGTCGATGCCGGCGGTCTCGAGCACCTCGGCGACGAGGCGGGCGGTGATCGGCTCGCGCGGCGCGGACTTCTTGTCCTGGCGCGAGTAGCCGTACCAAGGGGTGACGGCGATGATCCGGTGCGCCGAGGCGTGCTTGGCGGCGTGGACCATGACCATCAGCTCCATCAGGGAGTCGTTGACGGTCATGTCGTGCTCCTCGCTGCCGGCGATCGACGCGACGATGAACAGGTCGGCGCCGCGGATCGAGTCGGCGTAGCGGCAGTAGACCTCGCCGTCGGAGAAGGTCTTGAGGCCTGCGTCGGCGATGCCGACGCCGAGGTTGTCGGCGATCTTCGCGCCGAGCGCCTGGGTGGCGCGGCCGGCGGCGACCATCATCCGCTTGTCGTAGCTGGCCGGGATGAAGGTGCCCGCGGTCAGCTCGGTGTCGGTGGCGATCGCGCTCATCCCCGCTTCTTCTCGATTCGTTCTGTGTAGCCGTCGACGTTGCGCTGCTCTGGCCGGGAGATCCCGAGCGCGCCTGGCGGCACGTCCTCGTGGATCACCGAGCCGGCCCCAATATACGCCCCGTCACCGACGGTGACGGGTGCGATGAAGGAGCTGTTGACGCCGGTCTTCGCCCCCGCCCCGATCGCGGTGCGGTGCTTGTGGAAGCCGTCGTAGTTGGCGGTGATGTTGCCCGCCGCGACGTTGGCGCCGTCACCGACGTCGGCGTCGCCGAGATATGAGAGGTGCGGGACCTTCGCGCCAGCGCCGATCTCCGAGTTCTTGACCTCGACGAAGGTGCCGATCTTCGCTCCCTCGCCGATGTGCGCGCCGGGGCGCAGGTAGGCGAACGGGCCGACGGACGCGCCGGCCTCCAGCCGCGCGCCGGTGACGAACGAGTGGACGCAGGCGACGCCGTCGGCGAGCGACGAATCGGTGATCGTGGTCTGCGGGCCGATCTCGCAGCCGGCGCCGATCCGCGTGTCGCCACGCAGCGTTACGCCGGGGCCGATCGTCGTGTCGCCGCCGATCTCGACGCCGGCCTCGACCCGTGCGGTGTCGGGGGCCTGGAAGGTGACGCCGGCGAGCGCGTGGCGCTCGAGGATCCGCCGCTGGGCGATTCTGTCGGCGTCCATCAGGTCGAGCTTGCTGTTGACGCCGACCGAGCTCGACAGGTCGTCGGTGACGTGGGCAGCGACGATGCGGCCCTGCGCGCGCAGCAGCGGGAAGACGCCCGTCAGGTAGGTCTCGCCGCCCTCTAGGCCGACCTCGTCGAGCGCCGCGTAGAGCGCGGCGGCGTCGAAGACGTAGGTGCCGAGGTTGATCTCGCGGATCGCCAGCTCGCCGGCGGGGACGCCGGTCGGGTCCTTGGTCTCGACGATCCGCTCGACGTCGCCGTCGCCGTCGCGGACGATCCGGCCGTAGCCGGCGGGGTCGAGGCCGTCGGTCGTGAGCAGCGTGGCGGCCGCGCCGGCGGCGGTGTGCGCCGCGACCAGATCGCCGAGCAGCTCGGCGGAGACCAGCGGCTGGTCGCCGGAGAGGATCATCACCTGGGAGCCGGGAGCGACCGCGTCGCGGGCGGCCAGGACGGCGGCGCCGGTGCCCTCGCCGGAGGCCTGCTCGGCGATCTTCACGCCCTCCGGCAGCCCCTCGGCGACGCCGTCGCCCGGGCGGGTGACGCAGACGACCTCGGCGGCCCCGGCCGCGCGCGCCGCGCCGATCACCCACTCCACCATCGGGCGTCCGCAGATCGGGTGCAGGACCTTGGGCAGGGCCGACCGCATGCGGGTGCCCTTGCCCGCGGCCATCACTAGGACGGTGAGCTGGGCAGCCATGACCCGCGCAGGGTACCGCCGTCCCGCCCGAGTGGTCAGACCGCGGGAAAAGACTTGCTCCTCGACCCCAAGAACCTCGGCCCGGCTCTATCCTGATGGCACCCTTGGGGAGTGGTGTAAATGGCTAGCACACGAGCCTTTGGAGCTCGGAGTCGCGGTTCGATCCCGTGCTCCCCAGTAAGGGCCCATAACAGCATATGTTCCGTCCGGCAGCATTGGGAGCATATGTTCGTGATACGGCGTACCGGGAAGCCCTCCGACCTGAGCGAGCGAGACCTCTACTGGCTTGCGGGCCTTCTGGAGGGAGAGGGCGCCTTCATGAAGGGCCCGCCCAGCTCCCCGGGACTTCCCGCGATCCAGATGGTGATGGTCGATCGCGATGTAGTGGACAGGGCCGCCGCTCTGCTGGATTGCGGGGTGGGCCGAGTTCGCCCGCGACAGTCACACTGGAAAGAGAGCTACTCGCTCAGGGTGAAGGGATCTCGCGCCGTCGAATGGATGAAAGTGCTGAGACCGTTGCTAGGCATCAGGCGGCAGGAGCAGATCGATTGCGCGATTGCCAGCTACGCCCCCCGATCCAACCGGCGTCTCGATGACGCGCGGGCGAGCGGCGCACTGGAGATGCTTGCTGCGGGACAGGCGGTGAATGCCGTCGCCGAGCACTTCGATGTCACCCACTGGTGCATCTACGACCTGCGACTTGGCAGGACGCACAAGCATCTACCGCGTAGGTCATATCCCGACGGACGAAGCCGTCGCAGGTCGCAAACGTAGGTTGCTGGCAGACTTTGCCTGTGAACGCGGCGGGCAAGCAGGCGCGCAGCTCCTTCCTGGAGGGGCTCGACGAGGTATCGGCGGCGGTCGAGTCGGGCGCAGGCCTGCCCGCTGTGGCGCGCGCCTCCTCGCGCGCGCTGGGGGCGAGCGTGGTCGTGCTCGACACGGCGAGCAGCGTGCTAGCGGTGGCCTGCCAGTCGTCCGAGGACGAGCGTGCGGTGATCGCCGGCGAGCAGGGGAGTGGGGCTGTCGATCTGCGCGTCGCCGACCAGCCCGTCGGCCAGCTGCGCCTGCGTGCCTGGGACGACGCGCCCGAGCCGGCGCTGTTGCGGATGGTCACGACGCTGATCGGGCTCGAGGTAGACCGCGCGCGGGCGCCGGGCCGGGCGAGCGAGGCGGCGGTCGGCGACTTCCTCGCCGATCTGCTCGACCGCTCGATGACCGACCGCGAGAACATCGTCGCCCGCGCCGCCGAGCTGGGCTGCGACCTCCGTGAGGGCGCGGCGGTGATCGTCGTGCGCGCCCGTCCCCAGCAGGCGGAGGAGGGCGACTGGCGCGCGCGCGTGCTGACGCTGGCCGAGCGCGGAGCGCGCGCCGTCGAGCGGACGTCGCTCGCGGCCGCGGTCGCGTACGGCCCGCCGGCGCCGCCGGTCCAGGGCGAGAACCGGACCCCGCGCGCGGAGCGTGAGCTGGTCGTCCTCGTGCCCGGGCAGGGCGTCGACCCGGGCGGGCGCGTCGCCCATGCGGTGCGCGCCGAGCTGGAGGCCGGGCTGGTCGGCTACCACCTGACCGTGGCGATCAGCCGCCCGACCGCCGATCCGGTCGACCTCCACCGTGCCGGCGCCGAGGCGCTGCTGGCGGCCAACGTCGCCGGCGCCCGCGGCGAGCCGTTCCTCTCGTTCGAGGAGACCGGCTCCTACCGCCTGCTGCTGCCGGCGATGAGCGAGGACCCGACCGAGCTGGAGCGCTTCCAGGAGGAGACCGTCGCGCCGCTGGTCGAGTACGACAACCAGTACGAGACCGAGCTGGTGCGCACGCTCGAGACCTTCCTCGACGCCGACGGCAGCGTCGCCAAGACCGCCGAGCGCCTCTACACCCACCGCCACACGATCCGCTACCGCCTCGACCGCGTTCGCGAGCTGACCGACCTCGACGTCGGCTCGACCGACGGCCGCGAGCGCCTCTCGCTCGGGCTCAAGGCGATGCGCGTCCTCGGCATCTCGCCGCCCGGCGGCCCGGCCCAGGAGCTGCGCGTCCGCGACTGATCGAGGCCGAGCTAGGCGTAGCGGTCGTACGACCACACGACGGCGAGCCCGATGACGGCCCCGATTCCCAGCAGGGTGCCGAGGATGTAGAGGGTCAGGAAGCCGGCGGCGATGCGCTCCCAGAGGCGGCCGTAGGCGGCGACGGCGGGGGCGAGGATGAAGGCGAGGTAGCCGGCCCCGACGATGCCGGCGGCGATCGCGATCGCCAGCTCGGTCGTTGTGAGGTCGAGGGTCATCGGGGGGTATCGGCCGGCTCGGGCTCGTCGGCCGGCTGTCGGCCATTGTGGCGCAGGTAGGCGACGACCATGGCGACGGCGGCACAGAGGCCGAACACACCGGCCCCCAGGCCCCAGCCGCCGGCGACGTCGGACCAGTAGTGGACGCGCAGGTAGACGCGCGACAGGCCGATCGCGACGGCCAGGCCGATCGCGCCGCCGACCAGCGTCGCCTTGCTGGCCATGCCCGGCACGACGCGCGCGATCACCAGCGCCGCGGCGACCCAGACGGTCGAGTAGGCGGCGTGCCCGCTCGGGTAGCTGCGCCCGTCGACGTCGAGCAGGCCGCCGAGCGGTCGCGGCCGGTCGACCTCGACCTTCGTGACATGGACGGCGACGTAGAGCACGATCGCCCCGGTGACGAAGGCGATCAGCTCGATCCAGTTGCGCCGCGCGGCGAGGGCGATCGACACGACGACGATCACCGTCAGCACGGTCGGGAACGAGCCGAGGTCGGTGACGAAGCGGGCGATGTCGGTCAGCAGCTCGTGGACGTGCAGCCGCTCGGCGAGGTCGAGCAGCTCGCGGTCGGCGGGGGTCGTCGCCGGGTCGGCGGCGAGCGTGACCGCGTAGACGGCGAAGACGTAGAAGCCGACCCCGGCGATCGCGAGCGCGGTCGTCAGCTCGAGGCCGAGCCCGCCCGGCGTGATGCGGTCGAAGAGGAAGCGGACCTCGGGGCCGACGACGTTCCAGACCGGCGTCAGCACGCGCTGCCGGACCGGCCGCGCGACGGCGACCAGCGGTCGCAGCAGGGGCTGGCGCTCCATCCACTCGACCGCGCGCCGGCGCTGCTCGGGCTGGCGCAGCTGGCGGTAGGCGAGCACCGCGCCGACGATCGCGGCGACGGTCAGGCCGAAGCCGAACGTCGCCTTGCCCGCCACGTCGGCGACCTGGTCGAACGACGCCCAGAAGACGTAGCCGAGCACGCAGAACGTCGTCGCCCAGATTCCGCAGCCGATGATGCTGTACGGGATGAAGCGCCGGTAGGGCAGGCCCGACGACCCGACGACGAACGGCGCCAGCGCGCGCACGAGGCCGATGAAGCGGCCGATCAGGATCGTCTTGCCGCCGTGGCGCTCGAAGTACGACTCGACCTGCTCGAGCCGCGCCTCGTCGATCTTCACGCGCGGCCCGTGGCGCAAGATGAAGTTGCGGCCGAGCCGGCGGCCGATGAAGAAGCTCGTCGTGTCGCCGAGGATCGCCGCCGTCCAGACGATCCCGATCAGCACGATCAGGCTGATCTCGCCCTGGCCGGCGATCACGCCGCCGACGATCACGACCGTCTCGCCCGGCGCGACGAGCCCGACGAAGGCGCCGGTCTCGAGGAAGGCGAGCAGTCCGACGACGAGGTAGGTCCACGCGCCGAGCGTCTGCGCGATGTCGCTTACGAGCTTCTTGACGTCGGGGAAGTCCGGCATCGCGCCGGTCGCGTAGAGCACGATCACGACGAGCGCGACCGCGACCGCTACCGCGATGCCCGGATGGCCGCGCACGACCTTCACCGGATCGGCTCCGTGACGATCGCCAGCCGCGGCGGCTGCTCCCCCGCCGCCGCGGCAGCCGCGGCGCGGCGGCCGTCGATAGTGGCGGCGGCCCGCTCGGCGGCCGTGCGGTCGGCGAAGACGCCGAAGGTCGTCGGGCCGGAGCCGGTCACCTGGGCGGCGAGCGCGCCCGCGGCGCGCAGGTCGGCGACGGTCTCCGCGAGCTCGGGACGCAGCGACAGCGCGGCCGGTTCGAGGTCGTTGGCCAGGCCGGCGGCGAGCGCGTCGAGCGGTCCGCCGGCAAGCCGGCGCAGCGGCTCCTCGTCGAGCCGATCGGTGGGTCCAGCATCGGCGGGTCCGACGATCAGCGACGGCTGGCGCGAGGCGTCCTCGCGCAGCCGGTCGAGTTCGCCGTAGACGGCGGCGGTCGAGAGCCCCTCGTCCTGGGGAACCAGCACGAACGTCATCGGCGGCAGGTCTACCCGCTCGACGCGCTCGCCGACCCCCGCGACGATCGCGTGCGCCGGGGCGACCTGGCTCGGCACGTCGGAGCCGAGGCCGGCGGCGACGGCACGCAGTTCGTCCGCGGACAGCGGCGAGCCGGCGAGCCAGTTCGCCGCGCGCAGCACGGCCGCGGCGTCCGCGCTGCCGCCGGCGAGGCCGGCAGCGACCGGGATCCGCTTCGCGATCTCGATCCGCAGCGGCGGCAGGCCGGCCTCGGGCGCGGCGGCCCGGAACGCGGCAGCGGCGGCCGCGGCGAGGTTGTCGCCGTCGACGCCGGGGCAGACGACGACGTCGCGCCCTCCGGCGCTGCCCGCGCGGTACTCGTCCTCGACGTCCTCGCGCGGAGCCACGCGAACCTCGTCGGCGAGCTCGAGCGCCGCGAACAGCGAGCAGAGCGGGTGGAGCCCGTCGGCGCGCGGCGGCCCGACGCGCAGGACGAGGTTGACCTTCGCGTGCGCGCGCTCGACGACGGGCTCGTCCCCGGTCACGACCGCTCGTCCCCGGTCACGACCGCCTCGCCTTCAGGGGCTCCAGCAGCTCCGTCCCGATCGCGCCGGCGAGCTCCGCGAACTGCTCCGGCGTCAGCCGCTCGGCCCGCGCGTCGGTCGGCAGTCCGAGGCCCTCGAGCCCCGCGCGCGCCGCGTCGCGCAATCCCGCGGGCGCGCCCGGGGCGAGCGCCAGCGAACCCGGCGAGCGCCTTGCGCCGGTGCGCGAACGCGGCGTGGACGAGCGCGACAACGTGGCCCGGCGGCGACGGCCCGCGGCGGCGCAGCACGACGATCGCCGACTCGACGTTCGGCCGCCGGGTGGAAGACGGTCGCGCGGCACGCGGCGCAGCACCTTCACCTCGCACGCCAGCTGCGCGAGCACCGAGGTCGTCCCGTAGACCTTCGACCCGGGCGCCGCGGCGAGCCGTTCCCCCACCTCGCGCTGGACCATCGCGACCCACAGCCCGCGCGCCGGGCAGCTCCTCGATCGGCTTCGCAGCAGCACGGTCGCGGCGACGCCGTAGGGCAGGTTCGCGACGACCTTGGTCGGCGGCGGGTCGAGCGCCGCGAGGTCGAGCTCGACCGCGTCGGCGAGGTGCAGCGTCACGTTGTCGAACGGCTCGAGCGCGTCGCGCAGCGGCGCCTCCAGGCGAGCGGTCGATCTCGACGACGTGCAGGTGCGCGACGCGCGGCGCGAGGTACTCGGACAGCACGCCGAGGCCGCCGCCGACCTCGAGCACGACGTCGCCCGGCTCGAGCTCGGCCGCGTCGCCGATCACGTCGAGGATGTTGTCGTCGATCAGGAAGTTCTGGCCGAGCTCGCGGTTCGGCCGCACGCTCGAACGCGCGCAGCCGCGCAGGCTCGACTGCGCGCAGCTCGCCGCTCGGCTCACCAGCCGAAGACGCGCGCGGCGTTGCGCTCGACCGATCGCCTCCAGGTCGGCGTAGCTCGACCCCGCGCAGCTCGGCGACGAACTCGGCCGTGTGCGCCACGTTGGCCGGCTCGTTCGGCTTGCCGCGCAGCGGCACCGGGCGACAGGTACGGGCGAGTCGGTCTCGACGAGCAGCAGCTCGTCGGGGACCTCACGCGCAGCCTGCCTGGAGGTCGGCGGCGTCTTCGGGTAGGTGACGTTGCCGGCGAACGAGCAGTAGTAGCCGCGCTCGACGGCACTCCTCGAGCGCGGTCCGGCGCCGAGAAGCAGTGCAGGATCACGGTGAGCCCGGCGGCGTGCTCGGCGAGCACCGCGAAGGTGTCGTCCTCGGCCGCGCGGGTGTGGATGACGAGCGGCAGCCCGACGCGCCGCGCGCGAGCTCGATCTGGGCCTCGAACGCGCGCCGCTGGTCGTCGCGCGGCGCGTGGTCGCGGAAGTAGTCGAGCCCGGTCTCGCCGATCGCGCGACGACGCGCGGCGTGCGCGGCGGCGCGCTCGATCGCCTCGATGTCGGAGTCGCCGCCAGCCCGTCGGCGTCGTTGCGGGTGGCGGCCGACGATCGCCGAGACGTCGTCGAACTCGGCGGCCGCGGCGAGCGCGCGCTCGATCGATCGCGTCGTTCATGCCGACCGTCGCGAGCCGCGTGACGCCGACCGCGCGCGCGTTGGCGACCAGCTCGGCGTCCGCCGGCTTGCACGAGTCGAGGTGGCAGTGCGTGTCGACCACGCGCGGCTCACGCCGGTGCCTCGGCCCGAGGCTCGATGCGCGGGAACAGCTGCCCGAGCTCGCCGAGCGTCGCCCCGCCGCCGACGGCGCCCGAGCTCGCGCCGCCTCGAGCGACGGTCCTCGGCTGGCCGAGCGCCGCGAGCAGCCGCTCGGTCGTCGTCGGGCATCCACGGCGCGCAGCAGCACCGAGACGACGCGCAGTCCCTCGGCGAGGTGTAGAGCACGGCGTCGAGCTCGACCGGCCGCCGCCTCGTCCTTGGCGAGCTTCCACGGCTCGCTCTCCTGGACGTAGCGGTTGAGCGCGCGCACCCGCTCCCAGATCGTCCTCGAGCGCCGCGCTGACCTCGACGCGGTCGATCCGCTCGCGGACGCGTGCGGCGAGGCCCGTCGAACTGCGTCGCGATCTCCGGCGCCGGATCGGCGTCCGGCACGACGCCGTCGCGGTACTTGGCGATCATCGCGAGCGTGCGGCTGGCGAGGTTGCCGTACTCGTTGGCGAGCTCGGCGTCGTAGCGCGTCTCGAAGCCCTCAGGCGAGATCGAGCCGTCCTGGCCGAAGCCGACCTCGCGCAGCAGGTAGTAGCGCAGCGCGTCGGTGCCGTAGACGTCGATCACCTCGAACGGGTCGAGCACGTTGCCGAGCGACTTCGACATCTTGTGGTCGTCCATCAGCAGGTAGCCGTGGACGAACAGCTGCTTCGGCATGCTCGATGCTCGGCCGCCATCAGCAGCGCCGGCCAGATAGACCGCGTGGAACTTGAGGATGTCCTTGGCGATCAGGTGGACCGTCGGCGGCCAGAAGCGCTCGGTCAGGTCCTCGCCGGGGCGCGCGTAGCGACAGCGCCGTGTAGTAGTTGAGCAGCGCGTCGAACCAGACGTAGATCGACCTGGTCGGGATCCCACGGGACCGGCACGCCCCAGGTCAGCCGTGCGCGGGTGAGCGAGACGTCGTTGAGCCCGCCCTGGATGAACGACAGCGCCTCGTTGTAGCGGTTCGCGCGGCAGCACCAAGTCGGGCCGCTCGGCGTACAGCTGCTCGAGCGGCTCCTGGAACGCCGACAGCCGGAAGAACCAGTTCTCCTCCTGCTCGCGGTCGAGCTCGATCAGGTGGATCGGGCAGCGTGTTGCCCTCGAGCGATCTCGTTCTCGGTCTTGAAGTCGGCGCAGCGCGGGCAGTACCAGCCCTCGTAGAGGCCCTCGTAGACGTGGCCGTTCTCCTTCAGCCGGCTCGCGATTTCCGCTACGACCGCCTCGTGCTCGCGGGTCGCTGGTGCGGATGAAGAAGTCGTTGGTCGCCTCCACCCTGCGCGCGACCTCCTTGAACCGCTCGGCGTTGCGGTCGGCGAGCTCGCGCGGCGCGATCCCCTCGCGCTCGGCGGCCTGCGCGACCGGCTCGCCGTGCTCGTCGGTGCCCGTGAGGAAGAAGACGTCCTCGCCGCGCTGGCGCATGTGCCGCGCCAGCACGTCGGCCGCGATCGTCGTGTAGACGTGGCCGAGGTGCGGCTCCCCGTTGACGTAGTAGATCGGTGTGGTGACGTAGTACGACACGGTGCCGATGCTACTGCGCGTGCCGAGCAGGACCGCCGCGAGGATCAGCGCTCCGCAGGCGATCGCCCAGCCGGTGCGTGGGGGCGCGGCGGCCGGAGCCGGCTGGCGCGCCGCGACCGGGAAGCGGTGCGACCGGACCGGCTGCGGCGCGGGACCGACGCGGACGGGGCGGCGGACGGGGACCGGGGCGCCGCGCGGGAGGTCGCGGACGCGGGGCGTCGGCGGCAGGAAGTCGAGCGGGTCGCGGTAGCGACGCGTCCCGGCGTCGCGGACGCCGAGGTGGAGGTGCGGGGTGGTCGACGAGGGGCTGCCGGTGGTCCCAGCGGCGCCGATGCGGTCGCCGGCGGCAAGAGTCTGGCCGGCACGGACGACCGCGTGCGCCAGGTGGAGATACGAGACGTCGAAGCGTCCGTCGGCCGTTCGCGTCGAGACCGTGATTCCCGACGACCCGACCAGCCCGCTGAAGCGCACCGTGCCACCGACGGCCGCGACGACAGGCGTGCCTGTGGGCGCCTCGACGTCGATCCCGCGGTGCTGGCCTGCCGCATACGGATCGGGAGCATCGGCGAAGGCAGCGACAACGTCACCGGCGACCGGCCACCGCCACGTGTCCGCCGCAGCCACGGGCGCGGTCCACACCGTGAGCGCCACCGCCACCGCCGCCGCCACCCGGGGGCGGCGGCGGGAGATGAGGCGCCGAACGCGGGCGGCGGGCGACGGGCGGCGAGGCATGGCGCGACCGTAGGCGCGGCGCCAGCGCGGGTGGGAGCGCTGTCACGGCGTTGTGACCGGCGGTGCGGAACCGTTACTCGGTGAGCGCCTTGTAGAGCTTGTTGGCGCTGCCGCCGGTCAGCTCGGCGACGACCTGGGCCGCGGTGCGAGGCTTGGCGCCGGCGTCGACGAGCGTGCGGAGCTGGTCGAGACCGGCCGGCGGGCCGTCGCCATCGGCGGCCACGGTCGGTGGGCCGAACACGAGCACGACCTCGCCGCGCGGCGGGGCGTCGGCGTAGCGGGCGGCCAGCTCGGCGGCGCTGCCGCGGACGACCTCCTCGTGGGCCTTGGTCAGCTCGCGGCAGACGGCGACCTGACGCTCGCCGTCGAGCTCGGCGAGCAGCGCCAGCGTCGCCGGCACGCGCTTCGGCGACTCGAAGGCGATCAGCGTCCCGCCCGGCTCCGACAGCAGCTTGCCCAGCTCACCGGCCTTGCGCGGCAGGAAGCCGGCGAAGCGCCAGCGGTCGGCGGGCAGCGCCGAGGCGACCAACGCGGCGAGCGCGGCCGACGGTCCCGGCAGCACCTCGACCGGCAGGCCCGCCGCGACACAGGCGCGGACCAGCACGTAGCCGGGGTCGGAGACCAGCGGCATGCCGGCGTCGGAGACCAGGGCGACCTTCGCCCCCGCCCGCATCCGCTCGACCAGCTCGGCGGCGCGCTGCTCCTCGTTGTGCTCGTGGTAGCTGACGAGCTTCGCGTTGACCCCATAGCGGTCGAGCAGCGTCCGGGTGCGGCGCGTGTCCTCGCAGGCGACGACGTCGGCGTCGCGCAGCGACGACAGCACGCGCAGCGTGACGTCCTCGAGGTTGCCGATCGGCGTCGGACAGACGGTCAGGCCCATGAGTCCCTCCAGTGTGGCGGGCGCCGGCTCACCGCGGCACCCCGTCGAGCGCCAGCAGCGCCGCGCCCAGCATCGCCGACTCGCTGCCGAAGCGCGCCGGCACGATCGGCGGCGGCGCGCCACCGGGCGGCAGCGCCCGCTCGGCCAGCAGCTCCCGGGCCGGGTCGAGCAGCAGGTCCCCCGCGGCGACCGCGCCCCCGCCGATCACGACGATGCTCGGGTCGAGCGCGTTGACCAGCCCGGCGATCCCGATCCCCAGCCGACCGCCGACCTCCGCGAGCACCGCGCGCGCCTGCTCGTCGCCGTCGTGCGCCAGCTCGGTGACCAGGGTGCCGCGGATCTCGCCGCCGTCGGCGAGCAGCCGGCCGAAGGTCGAGTCGGGCTCCTCGACGCCGAGCCGCCGCGCCGCGACCCCGATCGCCCGGCCCGACACCAACGACTCGAAGCAGCCGCGGCCCGGGCAGCCGCCGGGGCAGTCCTCGCCATGCAGGTCGATCGTCATGTGGCCGAGCTCGCCGGCGAACCCGCGTGCGCCGCGGTAGACCCTCCCGCCGATTACCAGCCCGCCGCCGATCCCGGTGCCGAGCGCCACCATCACGGCGTGCTCGGCGCCGCGCGCCGCTCCGTGGGCGTGCTCGGCGAGGACCGCGACGTTGGTGTCGTTGTCGACCACGACCGGCAGCCCGAGTCGCTCGCTCATCAGGTCGCGGAACGGGACCTCGTCGATCGGCAGGTGATTCGACCAGACCGAGACGCCGCGCTCGTGGTCGACCAGCGACGGGATCCCGAAGCCGACCGCGTCGACGTCCGGCGCCGCGGCGCGGATCTCCTCGACGGCTCCAACGAAGATGTCGAGCGTCTCCGCCCGATCCGCTCCGCGCCAGGTCCGGTGGACGCGGTTGTGGACGACGAGCTGCTCGTCGACGACCCCTCCGAGCAGCTTCGTGCCCCCTGCGTCGATCCCGATGACGCGTCGCGGCGGCATGGCCGGACGATATACAGAGGAGGGTGAACGACTCCGGCCACGGCGATCGGCCCGACTACAAGGTCTACCGGTCGCGCAGGAGCCCGCTCGACAAGCTGCGCCGCAGCGACGACCTCGATGGGTTCAAGGACCGCTCGCGGCCGAAGGAGCCGCGCCGCCGCGAGCCGCGCCCTCCGCGCAAGGGGCGGCGCCTGCGCGGCGCCCCAGGCACACGCGGGCCGGTCACCCCGAAGCGGGTGCTGAAGTGGGTCGCGATCGCTATCGCGAGCTGGCTGGCGCTGTCGTTCGTCCTGTTCATGGTCAGCGCCCAGCTAGAGGGCGGCGTCTCCGACGACGCCAAGGAGGCGCTGTCGGGCAACGGCAACTTCCTCACCGGCGCGACCGTGCTGGTGCTCGGCTCCGACGAGCGCAAGGGCGAGTCGATCGACGCCGGCGACGGCGGGCCCAGCCGCGCCGACTCGATCATGCTCGTCCACGCCTCGCTCGGCCGCGTCGCGAAGGTCTCGATCCCGCGCGACGCCGAGGCCGACATCCCCGGCCACGGCCGCACGAAGATCAACGCCGCCTACGCGATCGGCGGTCCGGCCCTGATGATCGAGACGGTCGAGGGCTACATGGGCAACGGCCTGGAGATCAACCACCTGATCGAGGTCGACTTCGAGGACTTCCCGAAGTTCATCGACGCGCTCGGCGGGATCACGGTGAACAACAAGAGCCGCATCTGCGCGCCGCCGTTCGACAACTTCTGGAAGGGCTTCGCCCTGCCGGCCGGCGAGCAGAAGCTGACCGGCGCCGAGGCGCTCGGCTTCGCCCGGGTGCGCAAGAACCCCTGCGCGCCGGCCGAGAACGACCTCGACCGCGCCGCCCGCCAGCAGGAGGTGCTGAGCGGCATCCGCGGCTCGCTGCTGTCGCCGGGCACCTTCTTCCGCCTGCCGTGGGTCAGCTGGCGCGCACCGCAGACGATCCGCACCGACCTGCGCGGACCGGGACTGCTGGCGCTGGCCGCCGACGTGGCGACCGGCGGCTCGGGCGAGACGCGCGTGCTCGTGCCGTCCTGCCTCGGCTGCGGCGCCGACGCCAGCCTGCAGGTGCCGCGCGAGGAGCGCGCGGCGGCGGTCGAGGAGCTGCTCGGGAAGTAGCCGCTAGTCGGACTTCTTCGAGGAGCCGGACTTCGACTCCGACTTCTTGCTCGACGAGTCCGAGCTGGAGCTCGACGACGAGCCGGAGTCGGACGACGAGCCGTTCGAACCCGAGTCGCCAGATCCCGAGCCGGAGCCCGAGCCCGACCCACCGGAGCTCTTGCTCTTGCCGCCCTTGCCGTAGTCGGTGTTGTAGAAGCCCGACCCCTTGAAGTGGACGGCAGGGGCGTGCAGGACCTTTTGGACCGGCGCACCGCAGACCTCGCAGGCGGTGAGCGGATCGTCGCTCATGCTCTGCATGACGTCGAAGAGGTGGCCCTTCTCGCAGCGGTACTCGTAGATCGGCATGGGGCGGGCCAGTATACGAACGCCATCGCGCGAGCCGCTGGCCTCGCCCGAGTTCTTCTAGGGTGTCGCCGATGCCGACCGACGTAGTCACCATGGAGAAGATCGTGGCGCTCTGCAAGCGGCGCGGCTTCATCTTCCAGTCCTCCGAGATCTACGGCGGGCTCGCCTCGACCTACGACTACGGCCACTACGGCGTGCTGCTGAAGACGAACGTCAAGGACGAGTGGTGGCGCGCCATGATCCAGGAGCGCGACGACATGGTCGCCCTCGACGCGGCGATCCTCATGCACCCGCGCACCTGGGAGGCCTCCGGGCCACCTCGCGGGCTTCACCGACCCGCTCGTCCAGTGCCTCGGCGAGTGCAAGCAGCGCTGGCGCGAGGACCATCTGCGCGAGGCGCTCCAGGCGACGCGAGCCGCGCCGAGCTCGAGCTGCGCTGCCCGGTCTGCGGCGGCGAGCTGTCGGAGCCGCGCAACTTCAACCTGATGTTCGAGACCCACATGGGCCCGGTCGCAGGACGAGGGCTCGACAGATCTACCTGCGCCCCGAGACCGCCCAGGGGATCTTCGTCAACTTCAAGAACGTCCTGCAGTTCGCGCGCAAGAAGCCGCCGTTCGGCATCGCCCAGGTCGGCAAGTCGTTCCGCAACGAGATCACGCCCGGCAACTTCATCTTCCGCACGCGCGAGTTCGAGCAGATGGAGATCGAGTTCTTCGTGCCGCCGGCCGAGGCGCCCGAGTGGTACGAGCACTGGATGGACGAGCGGCTGTCGCTGGTACGCGGAGCTCGGCATCCGGCCCGACCACCTGCGGCTGCGCGAGCACGACGCCGACGAGCTGTCGCACTACTCGAGCGGCACCAGCGACATCGAGTACCTGCTTCCCGATGGGCTGGTCGCGAGCTCGAGGGGATCGCCAACCGCGGCGACTTCGACCTGACGCAGCACGCCGAGTTCTCGCGGCGAGAAGCTCGACTACGTCGACCCGGCCACCGGCGAGCGCTACGTGCCGCACGTGATCGAGCCGTCGGCCGGCGCCGACCGCGGCACGCTCGCCTTCATGGTCGACGCCTACGACGAGGAGGAGGTCGAGGGCCGCGAGCGCGTCGTGCTGCGCCTGCACCCGCGGCTCGCCCCGGTCAAGGTCGCCGTGCTGCCGCTGCGTGAACAAGGACGGCCAGCCGGAGAAGGCGCGCGCGATCTACGAGGAGCTGCGCGACGCGATGCCGGCCGAGTTCGACACCGGCGGCTCGATCGGCAAGCGCTACCGCCGCCAGGACGAGATCGGCACCCCGTGGGGCGTCACCGTCGACCACCAGACGATGGAGGACGACACCGTCACGCTGCGCGACCGCGACTCGCTCGAGCAGACCCGGATCCCGGCCGCCGACCTCGGCGCCGAGCTGAAGCGGCGCCTGGACGCCGACTGGGTCAGCCCCAAGCTCTCCGCGTAGATTTCGTGACGATTCGCACCTAACTGCGCCAAACGGCTGCCTCAGGTCGTACTCTGAGGTTCATGCAACCGTTGTTCGAGCACCGGCTCGAGTTGGCCGGATTCGAGACGAGAGCCCTCGAGCTGGAGGGTTCCGGACCGCCGCTGGTGCTGCTGCACGGGTTCGCCGACAGCGCCGACACCTGGCGCACGCTGCTCGACCGGCTCGGCCGGGGCGACCGCCGCGCGGTGGCGGTCGACCTGCCGGGCTTCGGCACCGCCGACCGGCTGCGCGACGACCAGCCGGTCCTGTCCCAGCTGAGCGCGTTCGCGACCGCGACCGTGCAGCGCTACGCACCCCAGGGCGGGGCCATCGTGTGCGGCAACTCGCTCGGCGGCTGCCTGTCGCTGCTGCTCGCCCAGCGCCGCGGGCTGCGGCTCGCCGGCGTGATGCCGGTCGCTCCCGCCGGGCTAGACATGGCGGGCTGGTTCCGGGTCATCGAGCGCGAGCCGGTCCTGCGCGCCCTGCTCGCCTCGCCGCTGGCGCCGCCGCCGGCGGTCCTGCAGCGCGTCGTGCTGGAGATCTACAAGCGCCTCGCCTTCCACCATCCGGAGGCGATCGAGCCGCTCGTCGGCAAGGCATTCACCTCGCACTTCCAGGACCGCCACACGACGGCGCGAATCCTCGGCGCTGGCCGCAGGATGCTGCCCGAGCTGCGCGACCCGTTCGACCTCGACCAGATCGACTGCCCGGTCAAGCTGGTCTGGGGCGACCATGACGCGATGGTCTTCGCGACCGGCGCCGAGCGGGTCCTGGAGTCGGTCGCGGGTTCGGAGCTCGCGCTGATCGAGGGCTGCGGCCACTGTCCGCAGATCGAGGCCGCGGACGAGCTGGCCGAGCTGCTTCTAGACTTCCCTGCCGCGCTCGCCCAGGCCGCCTGAGGCGTCCAGCGGCGCGCGCCGCCATGCGACTCCTTCCCGATCCAGAGCAGCTGGTCGACTCGGCCGCTACCGCCTGGGACCTCTACATGGGTCCGGGCGTCGCCGACCTGCGTCCGACGCCGTCCTCGATCGTCCACGAGGGACCGCAGTGCACGGTGCGCCGCTACCGCTCGCGGCGGCGGGCACGCGCCGACCGCGCGCCGATCCTGCTGATCCCGCCGCTCGCCGCGCCCGCCACGTGCTTCGACCTGCAGCGCGGCTGCAGCCTCGTCGAGCACCTGACGTCGCTCGGCTACCCGACCTACGTCGTCGACTACGGGCCGATCTCGTTCGGCGACCGCGCGCTCGGGCTCGAGCACTGGGTCGAGGACGTGCTGCCGCGGCGATCGCCGTCGCCCACGAGGACGCCGGCGACCGACCGGTCCAGCTCGTCGGCTGGTGCCTCGGCGGCATCATGACGCTGCTGACCGTCGCCAGCGACCAGTCGCTGCCGGTCGCGTCAGTCGCGCTGGTCGCCGCCCCGTTCGACTTCACCCAGGTGCGCCTGGTCGCGCCGCTGCGCCAGATCGGCCGCCTGACCGGCGGCGGGCTGGAGAGCGCGCTCTACCGCGCGCTCGGCGGCGCGCCCGCGCCGCTGGTCAGCCGCGCCTTCCAGCTGACCTCGATCGACCGCTACCTGACCAAGCCGCTCTGGGTGCTGCGCAACCTCCAGCACCGCGAAACGATCGGCCACTCGGAGGCGGTCGACCGCTACATGGCGAACATGCTCGCCTACCCCGGGCGGACCTTCGGCCAGCTCTACCACCGCTTCTTCCGCGTCAACGACCTCGCCGACGGCGTCGTCGACCTCGGCGACCACGAGATCGAGCTGGCGGCCGTCCGCCAGCCGGTGCTGGTCGTCGCCGGCGATGCCGACGTGCTCGCGCCGGCCGCGGCCGTGCGCGCCGTCGTCGACCTACTGCCGAACGCCGCCTCGGTCGACTACGAGCTGGTCGCCGGCAGCCACCTCGGCGTGCTGACCGGACGCGGCGCCGAGGCGACGACCTGGCGCCACCTCGACGACTTCCTCGCGTCCAACGACCCTATGCGGGCGAAGCGTCTCCGGCCGCCGAGTGACCCGAAGCCTCGAAGTCGGCGTCTGGCATCACTCGGTCCAGCGGCTTAGGCAGCCACCAGTTCCAGTCGCCCATGATCTCCATCGTGGCCGGCACCAGCACGAGCCGGACGATCGTCGCGTCGAGCGCGACCGCGACCGCCAGGCCGACGCCGATCTCCTTGACCGACGGCACGCCGACGCCGGCGAAGATCGCGAACACCGCGACCATGATCAGTGCCGCGCTGGAGATCGTCGCGGCGCTGCGCGCGAGCCCCTGGGCGACGGCGAGCTTCGAGTCGCCGGTCGCGGCATAGCGCTCCTTGATCCGGCTCAACAGGAAAACCTCGTAGTCCATCGACAGGCCGAAGACGATCGCCAGCAGCAGCGGCGGCGTCATCGTGTTGATGTAGCCGAGCGACTGGAAGCCGAGGAAGCCGTCGAGCCAGCCCCACTGGAAGATCATGACCAGCACGCCATAGGCGGCGCCGACCGACAGCAGGTTCATCAGCACCGCCTTCAGCGGCAGCAGCACGGAGCGCAGCAGGAAGAACAGCACGATGTAGCTGAACGCCAGCACGAACAGCGCGATCTTCCAGAGCGAGTCGGTCACCTGGACGCGGAAGTCCTCGACCGATGCGGTCGCGCCGCCGACGTCGACGTGGGCGACCGCCATCAACGTCGCCGCCCCGCTCTCGCCGGCGCGCAGCCGGTCGACGAAGTCGCGTGCGGGCTGGCTCTCGGCGTCGTCGCGGGGTGCCACGGCGATCAGCGCCGCGGTCCCGTCGCGCGACGGAGTCGCCGGAGCGACCGTCGCCGCCTGCGGGGTCCTTGCCCACCTCGGCGGCGAACCGCTTCAGCGCGCGCTGGTTGGCGGGATCGGTCGCCTTGCCGGTCGCGAAGGTGGCGAGCACCTCGACCGGCGCCGACGCCCCCTCGCCGGCCTTCTTCGCCGCGAGCTCGGCGCCGACGCGCGTCTCGTTGTCGGCCGGGAACTGGCGCAGCGCGCCGTCCCCGGTCGCCAGCGACAGCGCCGGGATCGCGAGCACCAACATCACCGAGGACGCGGCGAGTGCGGTCAGCACGGGACGGCGCGTGACGCGGTCGGTCCAGCTCTGCCAGAAGCCCGGCGCGCCGGCGGGACGCGGCTTGCGGCGGAACAGGCGGCGCAGGCCGCGCACGATCGCGGCGACGACGCCGGCGGTCCGGCCGGGCTCGTAGCCGCGCCGGCCCGACGCCGCCATCAGCGCCGGCAGGAAGGTCATCGCGGCGATGACCGAGACAGCGACGACCATGATCGCCCCGTAGGCCATCGAGCGCAGCGTGGTCGAGTCGACCAGCAGCAGCCCGGCGAGCGACACGATCACCGTGATGCCGGAGAAGAGCGACGGCGACGCCCGAGGTGCGCATCGCGATCCGCCGCGCCTCGACCGGATCGGCGCCGGCGGCGATCTCCTCGCGGTAGCGCGAGAGGATGAACAGCGAGTAGTCGACCGCGACGCCGATGCCGATCATCGACGCGACGTTGGTCACGAAGACCGACATGTCGGTCGCCTGCGAGAGGAAGTAGATCCCGCCGCCGGTGACCATCACGCTGACGAAGCCGAGCAGCAGCGGCATCAACGCGGCGACCAGCGAGCCGAAGACGGCGAGCAGGATCAGCAGCACGATCGGGAAGCCCGCGACCTCGGCGCGCTCGAGGTCCTTCTTGCTGAGGTCCTGCATGCCGGCCCAGAGCGCCTGCTCGCCGACGAGGTAGGTCTCGGTGCCGTTGCTCGGGCCGGCGCCGATGCCGAGCTCCTTGCGCAGGTCGACCGCCAGGTCGGCGGTGTCGTCCATGGTGCCCTGGGTCTTGAGGGTGGCGATCGCGATCGGCGAGCGCTCGGCGTCGCGGTTCGCGGCCGCCAGGGCACGCGGGGTCAGCTCGGCCAGCTCGACGTCGTCGACGATCGCGTCTACGCGCGCCAGCTCGCGGCGGACGTCGGCGGCATCCCCGCCTGGACGGCGCGCGACGACTACCGACAGCGTCTGGCGTTCGGCGTGCTCGAAGTCGGCGAGCGCGCGGTCGACGGACTCGGAGCCGGAGCCGGGGATCGAGAAGCCGCCGCTGGTGAGGTGCTCGGTCTGCTTCATCGCGAACGGCAGCGACGCGATCAGCAGCACCACCCACACGGCTAGGACGAGTCGTCGCCTCCGCTCGAGAAACCCGGTGAGCCTGTCCATGAACCGCTGCATTGCGCGCCCCTTTCCCGCTTTGGCTACTTTGGCTGGCCAGCCAGCCAAAGTCTACGGGCATTCGACCACGGCCCGCAAGGGGCGACTGTGACGTGGCTCACAGAGGGCGCTAGGCGCCGAGCAGCCTGCGGGCGGTCGCCACGCCGAGCCGGAAAGCCGGAGCGCTGTCCCACTCCGGATCCGAGATGACCTGGAGCCCCAGGCCGTCACCGAGCGCGAACAGCAGCGCGGCAACCTCCTCGGGCCCGGCGTCGAGATTCACGACGCCCTCGCGCTGCTTCTCGGCCAGCGCCGTGGAGAGCTGGCCGCGCCAGCGGCGGTAGAGCTCGGCCAGCTCGAGGCGTATCTCGTCGCTGCGCCGGGACGCGCTGAGCATCTCGTAGAGGACGGCCTGGCTCGGCTCGTCGGAGAGGAACGCTTCGAGCGTCTGGACGAGAAAGGCGACGAACTCGTCGGCGCTGGTCGCCGTCGCGAGCCGCTCCTCGAGCGCCACCACGCGGGCCTCGCAGTCGCTGCGGACGACCTCGACCATCAGCCGCTCTTTCGAGCCGAAGTAGTAGTGCAGCAGCCCGCGCGAGACGCCGGCCTCGCGCGCCACGACGTCGAACGTCGAGCCGGCGGCGCCCCGCTTGCCCACGCTCGCGCGCATCGCCTCGACGATGCGCTGGGCCTTCTCGCCCTCGAGCTTGCGGGGTGTAGCTAGCGAAGACTCCACTGGCCGACCAGTCTAGCTGGCCGGCCAGCCAGTTACTTCCAGGCCGCCTAGGAGGCGGTCGCGGTCTCCGGCGCGGCGGCCGGGGACGGCGTGGTGGTCGCCGTGTACTCGTACTCCTCCTCGGCGCCGAACAGCGCGTCGAGCGCCTTCTTGCGCAGATCCTCGCTCAGCGCGAGCGCGAGGCCGGCGCCGACCAGCGCCAGCAGGATCACGCGACCGAAGCCGCGCTTGCGCTTCGGCGGCTCGCGCAGCGCGTCAGCCGCGCTCTTCAACGACTCGGCCGCATGCTTGAGGTCGCGCTGGACCTTCTTGTCCTCGAGCGCCTTCTGCGGGCCCTTGCTGTCGATCCGGCCGTATGCCTTCTTGCGCCGACTCGAACGCGCTGCGCAACTCGTCGCGCAGGTCGTCGTCCTCGACGAGGCGCTGGACGTACGGGTTGTCGCGCAGTGCCTGCCCGGCAGCAATCGCTCCGGCTGCGCCCTTCGCGGCTTTCTTCTTGGCTGCCATGGCTCTCCTCAGGGTCGGCTTGACGTCCGTCCGAGGATAGCTCTCAGTCGAGGGCCGCCGCCAAGACGTCGTCGACGCTGTCCACGAACACGAACTCCATACCCCTCAACAGGTTCGGCGGAAACTCGTCGAGGTCGGCCTCGTTGCGGCGCGGCGCGATCACCCGCGCGATCTCCGCCCGCTGCGCCGCGAGCGCCTTCTCCTTCAGGCCGCCGATCGGCAGCACCAGGCCGGTCAGCGTGATCTCGCCGGTCATCGCCGTGTCGGAGCGCACCGGCCGGCCGGTAGACCAGCGACGCGAGCGCCGTCGCCATCGTGACGCCGGCGCTCGGGCCGTCCTTCGGGATCGCGCCCGCCGGGACGTGGACGTGGAGGTCGTTGTCGCGCGAACCAGTCCTCGGGCGCGTCCGGCGCGATCCGGGCGAGGTTGCGACCGCACGTAGGAGAGCGCCGCGCTCGCCGACTCGCGCATCACGTCGCCGAGCTGGCCGGTGATCTGCAGCTTGCCCTCGCCGGCGAAGGCCGTCGCCTCGACGAACAGCACGTCGCCGCCGACCGGCGTCCAGGCCAGGCCGGTCGCGACGCCCGGCTCGTCGGTGCGGCGGCCGACGTCCGGAGTGGAAGCGCCGCTGGCCGAGCAGCTCGCGGACCGCCTTCGGGCCCGACGCGCCGCTTCGACTTGCGCGTGCCCTCGGCGAAGCTCGCGCGCCGACCTTGCGGCAGATCGAGCCGATCTCGCGCTCGAGGTTGCGCACGCCGGCCTCGCGCGTGTAGCCGTCGATGAGCTCGCGCAGCGCGTCGTCGGTGAACTCGATCTTCGACTTCGTCAGGCCGTTGCGCTCGAGCTGGCGCGGCACCAGGTAGCGCTTGGCGATCTCCAGCTTCTCCTCCTCGGTGTAGCCGGCGAGCTGGATGACCTCCATCCGGTCGCGCAGCGGGCCGCGGGATCGGGTCGAGCTGGTTGGCCGTCGTGATGAAGAGGACGTGCGAGAGGTCGAACGGCAGGTCGAGGTAGTGGTCGCGGAAGGTGCCGTTCTGCTCGGGGTCGAGCACCTCGAGCATCGCGCTCGACGGGTCGCCGCGGAAGTCGGCGCCCATCTTGTCGATCTCGTCGATCATCAGCACCGGGTTGTTCGAGCCGGCGTCGCGCAGCGCGCGGATGATCGTGCCCGGCATCGCGCCGACGTAGGTGCGGCGGTGGCCGCGGATCTCCGCCTCGTCGCGCACGCCGCCGACCGAGATCCGCTCGAACTTGCGCCCCATCGCCGCGGCGATCGAGCGCCCGAGCGACGTCTTGCCGACGCCGGGCGGGCCGACGAAGCAGAGGATCGAGCTGGGCGCGTCGGGCTTCAGCTTGCGCACCGCCAGGAACTCGAGGATGCGGTCCTTGACCTTCTCGATGTCGTAGTGGTCGCGGTCGAGCACCTCGCGGGCGGCCTTGAGGTCGATGTGGTCCTCGGTCGACTTCGACCACGGCAGGTCGGCGAGCCACTCGAGGTAGGTGCGGATCATGCCGTGCTCGGCCGACTGCGGCGGCAGCCGCTCGAAGCGCCCCAGCTCGCGCTCGGCCTGCTTGGCGCGCGTGCTCGGGCAGCCCGGCGGCCTCGATCCGCTCGCGCAGGTCGGCTGCCTCGGCGGCGGCCTCGTCGACCTCGCCGAGCTCCTCCTGGATCGCCTTCATCTGCTGGCGCAGGAAGAACTCGCGCTGGCCCTTGTCGATCTCGGACTCGACCTGCGACTGGATCTTCGAGCCGATCGAGATCAGCTCCGCCTCGCGGGCGAGCAGCTCCGACAGCCGCCGCAGTCGCCGAGCGACGTCGCGCTCCTCGAGCAGCTGCTGGCGCTCGCTCGGTCTTGATCCGCAGCGACGCCGGCGATCATGTGCGCCAGCTCGGCGGGGTCGTCGACGTTGGCGACCGCGAGCTGCAGCTCCTCGGGCAGGTACGGCACCTGCTCGACGATCTGGGTGAAGGTCTGCTGGACGTTGCGGAACAGCGCCTCGAGCTCGGCCGAGGGCTCGAGCACGTCGGGCGCTGGCGCGATGCGCGCGATCAGGTACGGGTCGCGCTGGACGGTCTCGCCCAGCTCGACCCGCTGTCCGCCCTGGACGAGGATCCGCAGGCTGCCGTCGGGGACCTTCAGCATCCGCGCGACCACCCCGGCGACACCGACGGTGTAGAGGTCCTCCGGGCCCGGGTCCTCGACCTCGCTGTCGCGCGAGGCGACCATCGCCAGCATCCGGTTGCCGCCGAGCACGTCGTTGACGAGCTCGATCGAGCGCGGCTGCCCGACGGCGAGCGGCGTCAGCATCTCCGGGAACGGCACGCTGTCCTTGAGCGGCAGCACCGGCAGGGCGTCCGGCAGGCTGGTTCCGACCGGCACCTCCTGGGTGCGACCGTCGGGAGTCGGGATCTCGATCGTCGGCGTCATCGCGACCGGCGCCCCTCGCGGATCGCGATCCGCGACACGTGCACCTCGGGGCGCGCGAGCGGCACCTCGACGACGAGCACGCCGTCCTCGTAGCTGGCTCGCGCCTGGTCGGCGACGACGTCGGCGCCCAGCTCGACGACGCGGCGGAAGCGGCCGTGCTCGATCTCGATCTGCTGGTAGAGCCGTCCCTCCGCCTGCTCGGCGCGCCGCTCGCCGACGATCAGCAGCTGCCGGCCGCGTATCTCGAGCGCGACGTCGGCGATCTCGACCCCCGCCAGCTCGGCCCTGACCACGGCCCGCGGCGGGTCGTCGACGTAGTAGACGTCGACCGACGGCGAGAAGCCGCGCCCGCGCAGCCCGGCGCGCTCGAAGACGTCGCCGAACAGCTCGTCGATCTCGCGGCGCATCCGCTCGAAGTTCGCGAAGAGGTCACGCTCGGAGCCCACCCTGCCCAGCCTAAGCCATGCCGCGGGAGCGTCAGATCTCGTAGACGACGCCCTCGACCGCCACGTCGACCGGGCCGCCGAAGGCGTCGGCCGCCCGCTGCGCCGCGTCGCGCTGGTCGAGCTCGTCCGAGATGTGGGTCAGGACGACGCGGCCGGCGCCGGCCTGGCGGCCGTGCTCGCCGGCCTCCTCCGCGGTGAGGTGGCCGCGCACGCCACTGCGCTCCGGTCGCGGCAGCGTCGCCTCGACGAGGAAGAGGTCCGCCCCGCGCGCGAACTCGACCAGCTCCTCGGCGGGCCGCGAGTCGGCGCTGAAGACGAACCGCCGGTCGCCCACGGACGAGGTGACCGACACCGCGTGCGCGTCGAGGAAGTGCGGCATCACGGCGAACTCGAACCGCAGCGGCCCGACCTCGATCGCCGTGCCGACCGCGTACTCCTCCGTCGCGAAGGCCTGCTCGACGAGATCCTCATTGCCCCACGCGCCGACGACCTGGCGCAGCGTCGCCCGCCCGCCCGGCGGCAGCGCGAGCCGCGGACGCGCCGGCGAGTCGGTCCCCGGCCACGGCGGCACCGGCACCGGCTGCTGCCGCGGCGCGTGGATCAGCGCGTACGAGTACGGGACGAGGTCGATGAAGTGGTCGGCGTGCATGTGCGTGACGACGACCGCGTCGACGTCGACGTAGTCGACGTGCTTGCGCAGCTTCCCGAACACCCCGTTGCCGCAGTCCAGCAGGACCGTCGTGTCCCCCTCCTGCAACAGGTAGCCGGAGCACGCTCCGTCGACGTCCTGCCAAGCGGGCGACTTGCCCAGCACCGTGAGCCGCATGCGGGGAATCTACCCGCGAACCGCGGTGGCGGATCTATCCAGGCTGCGGAAAGGCGTAGGCGGCCCAGGTGCGCTCGGTGCGGAAGGCGAACGAAAGCTGCTTCTCCGGGACCAGCCCCAGTTTCGCCGCGCGGAACGTGGGACAGGGCTCGTCGCGGTCCAGCGCGCACAACTGGTTCTGGTGGAAGAAGCAGTCCTCGCACTTCACGCGCTTCGCCTTCTTCGCCATCGTGCGGTCTTCTCTCCTCAGCCAGTCGGTGTTGCCCACGGTTCGAACGACCATCGTTACGAAACGTTCACACGACCGAAGGCGTCGACCCCGCAAATCCCGGCTTTTTCGCTTTTGCCGAAATTGCAGGGATTTCGCCTTTCGCCCCGCTCTTTGCGGTCTTTGACGGCGGACAGCGACGGGCGCAGCGCACGCCGTGCGACAGAACGGGTTCAATCCGCGGGCATGGAGCTGGTCACGGGAGCGACGGGCTACGTCGGCGGGCGCCTCGTCGAGCGCCTGCTCGGCGAGGGTCGCGCCGTGCGCGCGCTGGTCCGCGACCCGCGCCGGCTGGAGCCGCGCGCCGGCGTCGAGATCGTCCGAGGCGACGTGCTCTCCGGCGAGGGCCTGCGCGCCGCGCTCGAGGGCTGCACTGTCGCCTACTACCTCGTCCACTCGATGGAGGCGGCGGCCGGCATTCCCGGCGACGACTTCACCAGCCGCGACCGCCGCGCCGCCGAGCGCTTCGCGACCGACGCGACGGCGGCCGGCGTCGAGCGCGTCGTCTACCTCGGCGGGATCGCGCCCGACGGGGCGGCCTCCGAGCACATCGCCTCGCGGGTGGAGGTCGAGCGGATCCTGCTCGACCGCGCCCCCGGCGCCACCGCCCTGCGTGCTTCGATCCTGATCGGCGCACGCTCGCGCCTCCTTCCGGATCCTCGTCCGCCTCGTCGAGCGTCTGCGACTGCTGCCGCTGCCGGCGTGGCGCGACAACCTCACCCAGCCGATCGCCGAGCGCGACGCGATCGAGTACCTCGCACGCACCGCGTCGATCTCCGCGACCGCCGGCCGCTCGCTCGACGTCGCCGGACCCGACATGGTGAGCTACGGCCAGATGATCGAGCGGATCGCCGAGCAGATGGGCGTCGGTCGCACCCCGATCGGCCTCGGCGTCTCACTCACCCCGCCGGCAAGCGCGGTCGTCGCCGCGGTCACCGGTCAGCCGCTGGAGCTGGTCCGCCCGCTGATGGAGAGCCTGGAGAGCGACCTGCTGCCACGCGACGCCGGACACGGCGCCCCGGCTGTACGACCTGCGCCCCCTGCCCTTCGACCGCGCCGTCGAGCGCGCGCTCGCCGACTGGGAGACGCGCGAGGAGCTGGCGGCCCGATGAAGGTCGAGCGGACGATCGACATCGCCGCGGCGCCGGAGCGCCTCTACGAGGTGATCATGGACCCGGCCTGCCTCGCGCGCTGGGTAACCATCCACAAGGAGCTGGAGTCGGCGCCCGCGGGCCAGCTCGAGCGCGGCTCGGAGCTGACACAAAGGCTGCACCTCGCCGGGCGCGACTTCACGGTGCGCTGGCGGGTGGTCGAGAACCGCCCGGCGCGCCGGGTGACGTGGGAGGGCAGCGGCCCGCTGCGCTCGCACGCCGGGGTCACCTACGAGCTCGAGCCCGCCGGCGACGGCACGCGCTTCACCTACACCAACGAGTTCTCGCTCCCGGGAGGCCCGCTCGGCCGCTTCGCCGGGCCCGTCGTGCGCAAGGTCACGGCAGGCGAGTTGGAGCGCTCGCTGGAGCGCCTGCGCGCCCTGGTCGAGTAACTCCCTCCTCGCAAAATCCCTCCCCCAGGATTTTCGACAGATAGGAACGCGCCCTTTCTCAATGGTCAGGTCCGTTCGAGCCGGGTTCATCTGTAACACTGTTCATGTAACGGTCTGGCGGGGAACCCCTACCCCGGACAGGCGAACAACGAGGAGGTTCCCCCCCACTGTGACCGACTTCCTGAAGAAGACGCTCAAGGACATCGAGGCGCGCAAGCGCGAGCTGGCTCCGCTGGTCGAGGAGTACCGCCAGCTGGAGGAGGCCTCGGCCGCCCTCCAGGGCGTCGAGGGCAACGGCGGCGCGAGCCGTCCTGCCGCCGCCACCACGGCCGCTCCGTCTCGTCCCGCCCGCCGCCGCCGCGCCTCCGGCTCGACCGGCACCGGCCGTCGCGGTCGCCCGCGCGGCTCGGGCAAGCGCGCGCAGCAGGCGCTCGACCTGGTCGCCGGCCAGCCTGGGATCACGATCCCCGAGCTCGCCAAGGCGATGAAGATCCAGCCGAACTACCTCTACCGGGTACTGCCCGGCCTGGAGCAGGACGGCAAGGTCAAGAAGAAGGACAAGGGCTGGTTCCCGGCTTCCTGATCGGATCCCACCCCTGAAATGAAAAGGGCCGGCGCTGCGCGCCGGCCCTTTTTCGTTCTCAGGTGTCGCGACGGGCTAGATCAGCCCGAGCCCGTCGACCGCGGCACGCTCCTCGAGCAGCTCGTTGACCGAGGCGTCGATCCGCTGGCGCGAGAAGTCGTCGATCTCCAGGCCCTGGACGATCGACCACTCGCCACCGGAGGCGGTGCACGGGCAGGCCGGCGATGATCCCCTCGGGGACGCCGTAGCTGCCGTCGGACGGCACGCCCATCGAGACCCAATCGCCGTCCGGGGTGCCGTTGACCCAGTCGTAGACATGGTCGATCGCCGCGTTGGCAGCCGACGCCGCGCTCGAGCTGCCGCGCGCCTCGATGATCGCCGCGCCGCGCTTGGCGACCGTCGGGATGAACTGCGTCCTCGATCCAGGCCTGGTCGTCGACCGCGTCGATCACCGAAGCGCCGCCGACCTTCGCGTTGGTCAGGTCGGGGTACTGGGTCGCCGAGTGGTTGCCCCACACGGTCACGTTGGTGAAATCCGACACCGGGCGCGGCGAGCTTGCTGGCCACCTGCGAGATCGCGCGGTTGTGGTCGAGCCGCATCATCGCGGTGAACCGCTCGCGCGGGACGTCGGGGGCGTTGGACGCCGCGATCAGCGCGTTCGTGTTCGCCGGGTTGCCGACGACCAGCACCTTGACGTCGTCGGCGGCGTGGTCGTTGATCGCCTTGCCCTGCGGGCGGAAGATGCCGCCGTTGGCCTCGAGCAGGTCGCCGCGCTCCATGCCCTTCGTGCGCGGGCGGGCGCCGACCAGCAGGCCGACGTTCGTGCCGTCGAAGGCACGGTTCGGGTCGTCGCTGATGTCGATGTTGGCCAGCAGCGGGAACGCGCAGTCGTCGAGCTCCATCGCGGTGCCCTCGGCGGCCTTGACGGCCTGGGGGATCTCGAGCAGGCGCAGCTCGACGGGGGTGTCGGGGCCGAGCAGCTGCCCGCTGGCGATGCGGAACAGCAGGGCGTAGCCGATCTGCCCGGCGGCGCCGGTGACGGTTACCTTGACGGGGTTGCTCACGGGTCGGTCTCTCCTGTTTCGGGGGAAGGTGGGCGCTACGCCATCGCCTGGGCGAGGCGCTCGTCGATCGCGGCGAGAAATTCCTGAGTGGTCAGGTACGGCTGGTCGGGGCCGACCAGCAGCGCGAGGTCCTTGGTCATCTTGCCGCTCTCGACCGTCTCGACGCAGACGCGCTCGAGCGTCTGGGCGAACTCGGTGACCGCCGGCGTCTCGTCCATCCGCCCGCGGTGCGGCGAGGCCGCGCGTCCAGGCGAAGATCGACGCGATCGGGTTGGTCGACGTCGGGTTGCCCTGCTGGTGCTGGCGGTAGTGACGGGTGACGGTGCCGTGCGCCGCCTCGGCCTCGACGGTCTTGCCGTCGGGCGTCATCAGCACGCTCGTCATCAGGCCGAGCGAGCCGAAGCCCTGCGCGACGGTGTCGGACTGGACGTCGCCGTCGTAGTTCTTGCACGCCCAGACGTAGCCGCCCTCCCACTTCATCGCGGCCGCGACCATGTCGTCGATCAGCCGGTGCTCGTAGGTGATGCCGGCGGCCTCGAACTCGGTCCTTGAACTCAGCTCTCGTAGATCTCCTCGAAGAGATCCTTGAAGCGGCCGTCGTAGCGCTTCATGATCGTGTTCTTGGTCGAGAGGTAGACCGGGTAGCCGCGCTCGAGGCCGTAGCGCATCGAGGCGCGGGCGAAGTCGCGGATCGAGTCGTCGAGGTTGTACATCGCCATCGCGATGCCGCCGCCCGGGAAGTCGTAGACGTCGAGCTCGATCGGGTCGTCGCCGTTCTTCGGGCGTGTAGGTCAGCGTCAGCGAGCCCTCGCCCGGCACGACGAGGTCGGTCGCGCGGTACTGGTCGCCGAAGGCGTGGCGGCCGATCACGATCGGCTTCGTCCAGCCGGGCACGAGCCGCGGGATGTTCGAGATGACGATCGGCTCGCGGAAGATGACGCCGCCGAGGATGTTGCGGATCGTGCCGTTCGGCGAGCGGTACATCTCCTTGAGGCCGAACTCCTCGACGCGCGCCTCGTCGGGCGTGATCGTCGCGCACTTGACGCCGACGCCGTGGCGCTTGATCGCGTTCGCCGCGTCGACGGTGATCTGGTCGGAGGTCGCGTCGCGACTCTCGATGCCGAGGTCGTAGTACTTCAGCTCGACGTCGAGGTAGGGCAGGATCAGCTGCTCCTTGATGAACGCCCAGATGATCCGGGTCATCTCGTCGCCGTCGAGCTCGACGATCGGGTTCTTGACTGGATCTTCGCCAACTCGGTCCCTTCGCTAGGTGTGCTGCGCCTCCTGGGCTGGCGGACATTAGCTGCCACCATGTGTCGCGTGTTCGGCGGCGGATCGATCCAGCTCGCGCGTGTCTTCGGGATTCGCATCGGCATCGATCCCAGCTGGTTCTTCGTCCTCTTCCTGATCATCTGGTCGCTGTCGAGCTACTACGAGGACCTCTTCCCGGCCGGCGGCACCGCGTTCGTGCTCGCCGCGGTCTCGGCGCTGCTCTTCTTCCTGTCGGTGCTCCTGCACGAGCTGGGCCACGCCTTCGAGGCGCGCCGCTCGGGGATCGGGATCACCGGCATCGACCTCTGGATGTTCGGCGGCGTGGCGAAGCTCGAGCGCGACTCCGCAAGCCCCGGCGAGGAGTTCCGCGTGGCGGTCGCCGGTCCGGTGGTGACGCTGGCGATCGCCGTCGTCTGCTGGCTGGCGGGGGCCGCGATCGCCGGCGGCGACGACGCGACGAGCGCGCTGCGGTTCGACGCCGCCCCCAACGACGAGGTGCTCGCGGTGATCGGCTACCTCGGCTTCGTCAACATCGCGCTGCTGCTGTTCAACCTGATCCCCGGCTTCCCGCTCGACGGCGGCCGGATCGCCCGCGCGATCGCGTGGAAGGTCACGGGCAGCCGCGGGCGCGCGACGCGCTTCGCCGGGACGCTCGGTCGCGGCTTCGGCTACCTGATGGTCGGCATCGGAATCCTGCTCGCGCTGACCGGCCTGCTGGTGACCGGGATCTGGCTCGGCATCGTCGGGGTCTTCCTCGCCCAGGCCGCGCGCGGCGCGATCGCCCAGACCGAGCTGACCGACCGGCTCGAGGGCCTGTCGGTCGCCGACGTGATGGACGACGACCCGGTCGCGATCCCGGCCGACCTGACGCTCGACCGCGCCTACGACGAGTTCTTCCTGCGCTACGGATGGCCGTGGTTCCCGGTCGTCGAGGCCGACGGCCGGCTCGCCGGCCTGGTCACCGAGCAGAGCGTCAGCTCGCTTCCGGAGGCCGTGCGCCCCGGCCGCAGCATCGCGTCGGTGATGGCCGCCGACCGCGGCGAGCACGGCGGCAGCTCGCTGCGCGTCGGCGCCGAGGAGCCGCTCGAGGCGCTGCTCGGACGCGAGGGCCTCGTGCGCCTCGGAGCGCTGATGGCGGTCGACCGCGGCGGCCGCCTGCTCGGCATCGTGACGGCCGATCAGGTACGCCGCGCTCTCCAAACGCCGGCCGCCCCGTAGGCGCCGCGCGAGCCTCCCGCGAGGGCGCCGGAGTTAGGTCACCCTATCTCCGACCGGCACGCGGAGCCGGCAAATCTTGGGATAGCATCGCCTCCGCTTCGCCCCTCCCCCTTATGCCCCAGCACGACGTCCTAGTCATCGGAGCCGGACTCGCCGGCCAGCGCGCAGCCCTCGCGGCTGCCGAGGGCGGCGCATCCGTCGGGATCATCTCGAAGGTCCACCCGGTCCGCTCGCACTCCAACGCGGCCCAGGGCGGCATCAACGCGGCGCTCAACCCCGAGGACTCCTGGGAGTCGCACGCCTTCGACACCGTCAAGGGCTCCGACTACCTCGGCGACCAGGACGCGATCGAGATCATGTGCCGCGAGGCGCCGGAGGAGATCCTCCACCTCGAGCACCTCGGCGTCACCTTCCACCGCAACGAGCGAGGGCAAGCTCGGCACGCGCGCCTTCGGTGGCGCCTCCGCGGCCCGCACCTACTACGTCGCGGACATCACCGGCCAGGCGATCCTGCACGTGCTCTACGAGCAGCTGATGAAGTTCGGCGACCAGATCGACCGCTACGAGGAGTGGTTCACGACCGCGCTCGTCAAGGACGACGACCGGCCGCATCGCGGGCGCCGTGACGCGCAACATCCGCGACGGCTCGCTGCAGCTGTTCACCGCCAAGACGGTCATCCTCGCGACCGGCGGCAACGGCCAGATCTTCAACCCCACCACCAACGCGCTGATCTGCACCGGCGACGGCATCGCCCATGGCCTACCGCGTCGGCGCGCCGCTGATGGACATGGAGATGATCCAGTACCACCCGACGACGCTCGCCGGGAACGGGCTGCTGATCACCGAGGGCGCCCGCGGCGAGGGCGCTCACCTCTACAACGCCGCAGGGCGAGCGCTTCATGGAGAAGTACGCGCCGAACAAGATGGAGCTCGCCTCGCGCGACGTCGTCTCGCGCGCCGAGCAGACCGAGATCAACGAGGGCCGCGGCTTCCCCGACGGCACCGTCGCGCTCGACATCACCGTCGTCCCGAAGCAGCGCATCCACGAGGCGCTGCGCGAGATCGTGATGGTCGGCCGCGACTTCGCCGGCGTCGACATCACGCGCGAGCCGATCCACATCAAGCCCGGCAACCACTACATCATGGGCGGCATCAAGACCGACGTCGACGGCGAGACCGACGTCCCCGGCCTCTACGCCGCCGGCGAGTGCGCCTGCGTCTCGGTCCACGGCGGCAACCGCCTCGGCGCCAACTCGCTGCTCGACACGCTGATCTTCGGCCGCCGCTCCGGCGCGCACGCCGCCGAGGTCGCCAAGGGCATGCGCGATGCCGACGCCCGTCCAGCGACGACCTGGCGCGCGAGCAGGAGCTGCTCGACACGATCGTCAAGCGCGACCGCACCGGCCGCCGCGTCTCGGAGATCAAGGCCGAGCTGGGCGCGATGATGGACAAGCACGTGCGCCGTCTTCCGCGACGAGGCGGGCCTCAACATCGCGCTCGAGATCGTCAAGCGGCTGCAAGGAGGAGGCCAAGACCGTCTGCGATCGACGACAAGGGCACGGTCTTCAACCAGGACGTGCTCGGCGCGCTCGAGCTGCAGCTACATGCTCGACAACGCGGAGTGCATCGTCATCGGCGCGATCGAGCGCAAGGAGAGCCGCGGCGCCCAGTTCCGCACCGACTTCCCGGAGCGCAACGACGAGGAGTGGATCAAGCACATCAACCTCGACCGCGGGCGAGGACGGCGACGCCCGAGATCTCCTACTCCGAGGTCACGATGACCCAGTGGGAGCCGCAGGAGCGCAAGTACTAACGTGAGTTGGACGCCTAGATGCCCGACTACAAGCTGAAGATCCGCCGCTTCGATCCCGAGTCGGGCCAGTCCGCCTACTGGAGCGAGTACGACGTCGAGCTCGACGCCGAGCGCTCGGTGCTCGACGGGCATCCTCCAGCGCCCGCGACGACCAGGACGGCTCGATCGGCATCCGCTGCTCCTGCCAGGCCGCGATCTGCGGCTCCTGCGCGCGTGCGGATCAACGGCAAGACCGCGCTCGCCTGCAACACCACGATCGGCGAGGCCGCCGGCGAAGGCCGGCGACGGCAACCCGATCGTCGTCGAGCCGATGAACAACATGCCGGTGATCAAGGACCTGATCGTCGACATGGACGCGGTCCACTGGAAGAAGGTCCAGCGCGTCGTGCCGTGGCTGCTGCCCGAGGGCGCGCCGCCGGAGCGCGAGTACATCGTGCCCGGCCGAGTCGATGATCGACATCACCCAGACGATGGCCTGCATCCAGTGCGGCGCCTGCGTCGGCGCCTGCCTGTCGCTCGAGGTCGACCCCGAGTTCGTCGGCCCGGCCGCGCTCGCGAAGGCCTACCGCTTCGTCGGCGACCCGCGCGACGCGCCAGGACGAGGAGCGCCTGACGGACCTCGCCGAGGACCCGCACGGCATCTACGACTGCACCCACTGCTTCGCCTGCGTCGAGGTCTGCCCGAAGGACGTCGCGCCGATGAACCAGATCATGCGCCTGCGCCGCCGCGCGACCGGCGACTACGAGCATCAAGGACCGCAACAACGGCTACGGCCACGAGAAGGCGTTCGTCGACGCTGATCGAGAAGTACGGCACGCTGCACGAGGCGCAGCTGCTGCCGCGCTCGTTCGGCGACGGCTCGCTGATCAAGGGCCAGATCGAGCCGGGCGCCGTCAAGCAGCTGATCGAGAGCCTGCCGACCGCGATCCGCGGCCTCAAGTCCGGCAAGGTCGTCGCCGGACAAGGCGCTGCTGGCACCACAAGCTGCCGGACCAGGAGAACGTCAAGCGGATCTTCGACGAGATCGAGTCCAAGGACGAGCGCCTCGAGCTCAACCTGTACATCGTCGGCGAGAGCGGCGGCGACGAGGAGCAGGGCGCCGAGGCCGAAGGAGGAGTCAGGAGTCATGAAGCTCGCCTACTGGCCCGGCTGCGTCTCGCGCGGCTTCACGCCCGAGCTGCACGGCTCGATGAACCTCGTCGCGCCGAAGCTCGACCTCGAGCTGGTCGAGCTCGACCGCGCGAACTGCTGCGGCGCCGGCGTGATCGCCGAGCACAACCAGGAGCTCGCCGACACGCTCAACGCGCGCACCTTCGCGATGGCCCAGAAGGTCGAGGGCGCCGTCGGGCATGATGAACATCTGCTCGACCTGCCAGGGCGCGCAGTCGGAGTGCCAGGAGCGCCTCGACGCCGACGGCGACTACCGCGACGCACGTCAACTCGAACCTCGCCGCCGAGAAGCCTCGCGCTACCAGAAGCACGCCGAGACGAGTGGTGGAACAAGAACTTCCTCTGGCTGCTGGTCGAGGAGATCGGCCTCGACAAGCTGCGCTCGAAGGTCGTGCGCCCGCTCGAGGGCCTGCGGATCGCGCCCTTCTACGGCTGCTACATCGTCCGTCCGACCAAGCGGCTCGGCTACGACGACCACCCGGAGCGCGACCAGTACCTCGAGTACGGTCATCGAGGCGCTCGGCGCCGAGCCGGTCGAGTACGCCGGCGCGCACAAGTGCTGCGGCTTCCCGGTCATCACGATGAACCGGACGACCTCGCTGCGCCAGGCCGGCCGCCACCTCGCCGACGCGATCGACGCCGACGCCGACTGCCTCGTCACCCCGTGCCCGCTCTGCCACCTGAACCTGGACCTCCAGCAGCCGGCGGCCGCGAAGTTCGTCGAGCGCGACCTCGGCATGCCGGTCCTGCACCTCCCGCAGATGGTCGGCCTCGCGCTCGGCCTCGAGCCGAAGGAGCTCGGGCATGAACAAGCACGTCGTGAAGACGAAGTCGACGTGCAGCGGAAGATCGCCGAGCTCGCCGCCGCCTAGACGGCCGCGGCTCAGCGCCCTAGCCTTCTCGACTCATCCTTCCCGCCCGTGAGGGCGAGGTCCCGTCGCCCAATGCGGGAGGCGAGATGGACCCCAGGGCCGACCGCCGGTTGATGGCCACCCTGTACGTCGGCAACGGTCACCACCGGCTGCGTCGACGCGGCCAGCTATCTGGGTCTGGGACAGGTCTTCACGGCGAACATGACCGGCAACGTCGTGCTGCTGGGCTTCGGGTTCGCGGGAGCCGCCGACCTGCCGATCGTCGCCCCGCTCGTCTCGCTCGGCAGCTTCCTCGTCGGGGCGGCGATCGCCGGACGGATGGTGCACGCCCTCGGCGACCGCGAGCCGGCGCTGTACCGCGCGGCGATCGGCGGCGAGGTCTTCCTCGTCGCGTGCGCCGCGATCGTGACCGCGGTCGCCACGGTCGAGCCCGAAAGCGGCGGCGGGTACGCGGTGATCGCGCTGCTCGCCGGCGCGATGGGACTGCGTACCGCCGTCGTCCGGTCGCTGGGGATCCCCGACCTGCGCACCACCGTGCTCACGCTCACCCTGACGGGGCTCGCCGCGGAGTCGCGGGTCGGCGGCGGCACAGGCGAGCGTACGCGGGTGCGGCTGGGGGCAGCCGCCGCGCTCTTCGGCGGCGCGCTGATCGGGGCGCTGCTGGAGAAGGCAGGCGCTCGCGCTGCCGCTCGCCTTCACCGTCGCCTGCGGCGTGCTGACGCTGGCGCTCTACGCGCCGCGGCCCGCGCTGACGAGCAGCTCGGCGAGCTGGACGGCGTTGAGCGCCGCGCCCTTGCGGAGGTTGTCGCCGACGACCCACAGGTTGAGGCAGCGGTCGTGCGACGGGTCGCGGCGGATGCGGCCGACGAGGACGTCGTCGTTGCCGGCGGCGTCGATCGCGAGCGGGTAGATGCCCGTCGGCCGGGTCGTCGAGGACCTCGACGCCGGGCGCGCCGGCGAGCAGCTCGCGGCACTCCTCGGGCGACAGCGGCTCGCGGGTCTGGACGTTGACCGACTCCGAGTGGCCGGTGTAGACCGGGACGCGGACGCAGGTCGCGGAGATCGCCGATGCTCGTCGCGGCCGAGGATCTTGCGCGTCTCGGCCATCATCTTGCGCTCCTCGGTCGGTGTAGTCGTCGCCGTCCTTGAAGCGTCTCGACCTGCGGCAGCACGTTGAAGGCGATCTGGTGCGGGTAGATCGTCGGGCCGGCGGGATCTCGCTCGCCTCGAGCACGGCGCGCGGCCTGGTCGTGCAGCTCCTCGACCGCGCGCTGGCCGGTGCCGGAGACCGACTGGTAGGTGGAGATCGACGAGCCGCTCGATGCCGACGGCGTCGTGGATCGGCTTCAGCGCGACGACCATCTGCATCGTCGAGCAGTTCGGGTTGGCGATGATGCCCGTTGTGGCCGTCGAGCGCGTCCGGGTTGACCTCGGCGACGACGAGCGGCACGTCGTCGTGCATCCGCCAGTAGCGACGAGTTGTCGACCACGACGGCGCCGGCGTCGGCGAACTGCGGCGCCCACTCGCCGCTGATCCGCGCCGCCGGCGGAGAAGAGCGCGAGGTCGAAGCCCTGGATCGCCTCGTCGGTCGAGCGCGACGCACGGTCAGCGTCCGCGTCGCCGAAGTCGATCGTCCGGCCGGCCGAGCGCGCGGAGGCGAACGGCACGACCTCGTCGGCCGGGAACGCGCGCTCGCGCATGATCCCGAGCATCGTCGACGCCGACGGCGCCGGTGGCGCCGACGACGGCGACGCGCATCAGCCTCGTCGGCTCGCTCGACTGACGACCGGCCGGTGGTCGCCGGAGACGTCCTCGCGGCGGACGGCGTCGGCGCCGAGCTCGAACGCGGCGTGCAGCTCGCGCACGGCGTCGGCGACGTGCTCCTCGCGCGATCACGCAGGAGATCTTGATCGGCGACGTCGAGATCATCTCGATGTTGACGCCGGCCTCGCCGAGCACGCTGAAGATCTTCGCGGCGACGCCCGGGTGGCTGCTCATCCCGGCGCCGACGATCGAGACCTTGCCCATCGTCGCGCGTCGGTGGCGATCGCGCCGATGCCGAGCTCCTCGCGGATCGCCTCGAGCGCGTCGAGCGCCGCGGTCAGGTCGTCGCGCGGGACGGTGAACGACATGTCGGCGCGGCGCCCGTCGGACTCCGGCTCGTTCTGGATGATCATGTCGACGTTGACGTTCGCGTCGGCGAGCGCGGTGCAGCACGCGGCCGGCGATGCCGGGCTCGTCCGGGACGCCCGGTGAGGGTGACGCGGGCCTCGTCGGTCGAGTGCGTCACGGCTGTGACGAGTGGTCGTTCCATCGTCTCCTGCTCGTCGACCACGAAGGTACCGGGTCCGTCGTCGAAGCTGGAGCGGCAGTGGATGCGGACGCCGTGGTTGCGCGCGTACTCGACCGAGCGCAGCTGCAGCACGCCCGCGCCCGAGGCGGCCATCTCGAGCATCTCCTCGAACGAGACGACGGCGAGCTTGCGCGCGTCGGGGACGATCCGCGGGTCGGCGCTGAAGACGCCCGGCGACGTCGGTGTAGATCTCGCAGACGTCGGCGCCGAGCGCGGCGGCGAGCGCGACGGCGGTCGTGTCGGAGCCGCCGCGGCCGAGCGTCGTGACGTCGTGACGTGTCGGTCGACGACGCCCTGGAAGCCGGCGACGAGCACGATCTTGCCCTCGTCGAGCGCCGCGCGGATGCGGTCGGCGCGCACGTCGAGGATGCGCGCCTTGGTGTGCGAGGTGTCGGTGACGATGCCCGCCTGCGAGCCGGTCAGCGAGATCGCCTCGTGGCCGAGGTCGTTGATCGCCATCGCGGCCAGCGCGCAGCGAGATCCGCTCGCCGGTCGAGAGCAGCATGTCCATCTCGCGCGGGTGCGGGCGCTCGGAGACCTCGTGGGCCATCGCCGATCAGCTCGTCGGTCGTCTTGCCGCGCGCCGACAGGACGGCGACCACGCGCGTTGCCCGCCTCGGCCGCGCGCGACGATCCGCCGGGCGGCGCGCTTGATGCGCTCGGCGTCGGCGACGGAGGTGCCGCCGAACTTCATCACGACCGTCTGGGAGTCGGACGCGGAGACCGTCATGGCCGCCGCAGGTTAGCGTTCGGCGCTTGCGGGACCGACTGCCGGACATCGGCGTGTGGAAGTTCGCCCTTGCCGGCGATCCCGGCTGCCCTGCTGGTCGCCGGGATCGTGGCGCTCGCGCTCGGCCTCGGCGCCGACGAGGAGCCGCGCCGCGCGGGCGTCGCGACGGTCACGCGACGTGCCGACCCCGAAGGGCTCGGAGAGCGACCGCGAGCGCCGCCGGCGCGGTCCGACGCCGGGAGCCCAGGTCGGCGCGCACTGGAGCGCGGGATGTCGCTCGAGGACCGCGTCGCGCAGCTGTTCCTGCTCGGGTTCCAGGGACAGGACCTGACCGCGCCGATCTTCGAGCGGCTGCGCGAGCGGCCGCTCGGGGGGATCGCGATCGACGCCCACAACTACGTGTCCAGCGACCAGCTCGCGGCGCTCGCCGGCGAGGCGCGCGTGATCGCCGAGCAGGAGGGCGACGTGCGGCCGTGGGTGCTGGCGCCCGCAGGAGGGCGGCGAGTTCAACGCCTTCGGCGATCTGCCGCCGGCGACCACCGCGGCGCGGCTGCCGTCGGCGGCAGCCGCCTACGAGGAGGCGCGGCTTGCCGCGAGCGCGCTCGGCGCCGCCGGGGTGAACGGGGTGCTGGGACCGACGATCGACGTCGGCGGGCCGGAGGACAGGGCGGTCGGCGCGCGCGCCTTCTCCGACGACGAGCGCGACGTCGCCGGCTACGCCGAGGCCGTCGTCGACGCCTACCGCGAGTCGAGCCTGCTGCAGCTCGCCCGGCCACTTCCCCGGCCTCGGGTCGGGCACCGAGGACACCCGGCTCGGCCTGTCGCAGATCGGGTCGAGCCTCGCCGAACTGCGCGCCCGCGACCTCGTGCCGTTCCGGGCGGCGATCCGCGCCGGCGTGCCGGCCATCACGATGAGCAACGGCCTCTACGCGACCGACGACTTCGTCACGCCGGGCAGCCTGTCGCCGGCGCTGATCGGCGGGCTGCTGCGGCGCGAGCTCGGCTTCCGCGGCGTGGCGATCACCGACGACCTCTCGGACCCCGGCGTCACCGCGCTGACGACGGTGCCGGAGGCCGCCGTGGCAGCAGTGCGGGCCGGCGCGGACCTGCTCTACATATCCGGCCCGCCGAGCGAGCAGGAGGCCGCCTACGCCGCCGTGCTGAAGGCGGCGCGCGGTGGCGCGATCTCGCGCGCGCGGCTGCGCGAAGCGGTGCTGCGCAACCTCTCTGTGAAGAGGAACTACGAGTTGATCGAGTAGCGGGCGGCCGGGCGCGGGGCCGGCGGCGGCCGGCGGGCCCGCGGCGCTAGAGCTGGCGCCGCGCGCGCATCGCGCGGCCGAGCGTGATCTCGTCGGCGTACTCGAGGTCGGAGCCGACGGGCAGGCCGCTGGCGAGCCGCGTGACCGCGACGGCGGGCGCACGCTCGTGGAGGGCGTCGGCGATGTAGAGCGCGGTCGCCTCGCCGGTCGTGGTCGCGTTGGTCGCGACGACGACCTCGCGGACCCCGTTCGTGGAGGCGCGCGCGATCAGCTCGGCGAGGTGCAGGTCCTCGGGGTCGACGCCGTCGATCGGCGACAGCGCGCCGCCGAGCACGTGGTAGCGGCCGCCGAACTCGTTCGTCCGCTCGAGCGAGATCACGTCGCTCGGCTCCTCGACGACGCAAAGCAGGTGGGCATCGCGGCGGTCGTCCTGGCAGATCCGGCAGAGCGGCTCGGTCGCGAGGTTGAAGCAGACCTCGCACTCCCCCACCTTCTCCTTGACGTCGCGGATCGCGTCGGCGAGCGCCAGCGCCTCCTCGTCGGAGACCCGCAGCAGGTGGAAGGCCATCCGCTGCGCAGTCCGCTGGCCGACGCCGGGGAAGCGCGACAGCTCGGTGATCAGGCGGTGGATCGGGGGCGCGAGCACGGCCTGCGAGGTTAACCGCGCCGGCGGCGTCACCGACCTGTGCGCAAACCGTCGCACGAGCGCTGCCAAAAGTGCGGGTCGAGGCGGCAGCCTCCCTCCCATGGTCGAGGTCAGTCGAATCGCGTGCGCCATGGGCACGGAATTCGACTCACTTCACGTGAACCAGCGGATCGGGTGGATCGCGGGTGAGCAGCATGGAGTGGTATCGCTGGCGCAGTTGGAGGCGGCTGGGCTGAGCCGGAGCGCGGCACGGCGCCGGGTGGCGACCGGGAGCCTGGTCCGGCTCCATCGCGGAGTCTTCGCCGTCGGGCACGGTGCGGTGGGCGTGCACGGCCGGTGGCTCGCCGCGGTCCTGGCCTGTGGGTCCGAGGCGGCTCTGTCACATCGGTCCGCCGCCGCGCTCTGGGGGTTGAGGCCGTCGAGCGGACGCCTCGACGTGTCGATCCCGAGCCAGGCCGGGCGACGAGTTCACGGGGTCGAACTCCACCGCTGCGGGAGCTTGACGACTGCCGACATCACCGAGGTCGACGCCATCCCATGCACAACGGTCGCACGCACGTTGCTCGATCTCGCGGCAAGCGTGGATCGGGCCGGTCTGACCGCCGCCATAACCCGGGCCGAGCAGCTCAGGATCTACGACGGCGCCGGGGTCGAAGCTGTACTCGAACGCGCACAGGGCAAGCGCGGCGCGCGGTTACTGCGCTCCGTGCTCGCAGACTGGAGCGACGATCGCACGAACAGCCACTTCGAGCGCGAGCTGCTGGCGTTCCTGCGCCGTCATGCGCTGCCGAAGCCGGAGGTCAACGCGTGGATAACAGTCGAGAACCGGACCATCCAACCGGACTTCATGTGGCCCGGACGGCGCGTGATCCTCGAGACCGACGGCTACGCGACCCATGCCACGCGCAAGGCGTTCGCCGACGACCGACGGCGGGATCAGCTGCTCACGCGCAACGGCTGGACGCCGCTGCGCGCGGCCTACGGCCAGCTCGACCGCGACCTGGCGCAAACGCTGCGCCGGCTGCTCGCGGACTAGAGGCCGGGGAGCATCCCGCCGAGCCCGCCCGGACCGCCGAGGCCGCCGGTGACGGCGCCGATCTTGTTGGCGGCCAGCTCCTGGGCGGCGCGCAGCGCCTCGTTGAGCGCGGCCTGGACCATGTCCTGGAGCAGCTCGACGTCCTCGGGGTCGACCGCGTCCGGGTCGATCTTCAGATCCAGGATCTCCAGCTCGCCGCTGACCTTGACGGTCACCATCCCGCCGCCGGCGCTCGCCTCGACCGACTCGTGCTTGAGGCTCTCCTGAGCCTTCGCCATGTCCTCCTGCATCTGCTGGACCTGGCGCATCATCTGGTTCATGTTCGGCGGCTTGGGCACGGGTCAGTCCTCGCTCTCGGATTCGTCGCTGTCCTCGAAGATCTCCTCGGCGCCGAAGTCGCGCATCAGCCGCTCGGCGAGCTCGTCGGCGGTCAGCGTGGCGGGACCCGAGTTCTCGCGCTCCTCGCCGAGCTCGAACGCGACGGCGATCGCGTGGCCGCCGAGGCTGCGCAGCGCGCCGGTCACCAGCTCGCGGTTCGCTTCGGCCTTCTTCTTCGAGAAGGCGGCGTCGGCCGGGAACTGGATCGTCAGCTTGCTGCCGTCGAGCTCGGTCGGCACCGCTTCGGCGAGCAGCGCCGCGACCATCCCGTTCTGCTCGCGGATCGCGTCCGCGACGGCCGGCCAGAGCATCGTGACGCGCTCGAGGTCGAGCGCGGCGGCGGGCGCGGGCGGGCTCGGGCTCCGGCTCGACGGCGGGAGCGTCGTCGACGGCCGTGGCGGCGCCCGACGCGGTCACCGCGACGCGGGCGGGCTCGGTCGGGGGTGGCGGCTCGCTCGCTCTCGGCGGCTCGGGGGCCGGCGGTGTAGATGCCGGCGGTTCGGCGGCTGGCGCTGGAGCTGCCGGCGGCTGGAAGGCGGCGACCGGAGTCGCGGGCGACGACGCGACCGGGTCGGCGCGCGGAGGCTGGACGGGGACGGGCGGCTCGGTCGGCCGCGGGGTCGCGGGCGCGACGCGCGGCGCGGCTCCCCCGGCGAGCGCGGCCTCGAGGCGGTCGATGCGGTGCAGCAGGGCCTGGAGCGACTGGTCGGAGCGCGGCTGGGTCGCCTTGAGCAGGGCGAGCTCGAGCTGCAGGCGCGGCTCGGAGCCGTCCTTGACGGCGGCGAGCGCTGCCGCGAGCAGGTCGATCGCGCGCAGCACGTCGGCCTGGGCGAGACGGTCGGCCTGGCCGGCAAGGCGGTCGGTGTGCTCCGCCGTGACGGCGAACGAGTCGGGCACCTCGCCCATCGTCTGGATCACGTAGAGGTGACGCAGATGGGCGGAGAGGTCGCGCATGAACTGCGCCTCGTCGCGGCCGGAGTCGGTCAGCTTCTGGACGGCCAACAGCGCGGCGCGCGGGTCGGACGCGGCGAGCGTCTCGGCCGTCTCGAGGATCAGCGTCGCGTCGGCGACGCCGAGGTTGGCGAGCACGTCGTCGAGGTCGACGTCCTTGCCGCCGTAGGTGACGAGCTGCTCGAGCGTGCCGAGCGCGTCGCGGAAGCTGCCCGACGCCTTGCGGGCGATCATCCCGACGGCCGGATCGGGGATCGTGATCCCCTCCTGGTCGGCGGCGCGGCGCAGCACGCTGGCGATCTGGTCGAGCGACGGGCGCTGGAAGTCGAAGCGGTGACAGCGGTCGACGATCGTCGCCGGCACCTTGTGCGCCTCGGTCGTCGCGAGCACGAAGACGACGTGCGGCGGCGGCTCCTCGAGCGTCTTGAGGAAGGCGTTCCAGGCGGCCGGCGAGAGCATGTGCGCCTCGTCGAGGATGTAGACCCGCTTGGCCGCCGCCCATCGGGGCGAGGCCGACGTTCTCGCGCAGCTCGCGGATGTCGTCGACCGAGTTGTTCGACGCGGCGTCCATCTCGACGACGTCGAGCGAGCTGCCGGTCATGATCGCGCGCGCCGCCGGCGTCGTCGGGATCGAAGCTCGGCGCTCGGGCCGCCCTCGGCGTTCAGCGCGCAGGCGAGCAGCTTCGCCATGCTCGTCTTGCCCGTCCCGCGCGAGCCGACGAACAGGTAGGCGTGGTGAACCTTGTCGAGCTCGATCGCGTTGCGCAGCGTGCGAACGATGCTCTCCTGGCCTACGACCGCGTCGAAGGTCCTCGGGCGGTGGCGACGGTAGAGGGACAGCATCGGCAGCGACCCATCGTACCCAGGACGGCGGGCGCCGCCCCGGGGCCTCGCTACTGCTCGCCGCGGGAGCGCTTGGCGAGCTCGACTGTGGCCGCGCGGAGGCCGTCGGGCGCCGTGCAGGGCTCGGCGAAGCCGACTCGGGCCAGCGCGCGGCCGCGCGGCGTGTCGACGTCGAGGTCGAGTCCGTAGCGGTCCGCGCGCAGGCAGGTCGCGGCGGTCGCGTCGGTGTGGCCGGCGATCGCGCGGGCCATGTCGAGCAGGTTCTGCGCGTGGTCCTCGTTGAGGTGCTTGACGGCGAATGCCGCCTGCGGCGCGACCGGGTCGGCCTCGGCCTCGGAGTAGCGCTCGAGGTCGGTGCTGGCCATGCGCCCGAACCCGCCGACCCAGCGGACCTGGTCGATCCGCAGGACCCAGAAGGTGAAGTCGTCCCAGCCGGTGAACGACGCGCCGGAGCTGACGGCGGCGTGGTAGGCGGCGCGAGCGGCGTCGAGCTCCTCGCCCTCGGGCTGCTCGACGCGGCCGGCGAGCGTGACGCGGCCGATGTCCGACGGATCCTCGCCCTCGGGGACGGGCGCCGAGACCGCGAGGCTGGCGCGCTGGTCGTCGGCGAGGTTGCGGCCGTGCAGCGCGAGCCGCGAGACGCAGAGGACCGGCGAGCCGTCCTCGAGCTGGCCGTAGGTCACGACCGAGGCCCAGGGGTCGCCGGCCGTCGTCAGCGACGCCAGCGTCCCGACGTTGGTGCTGGCGACGATCGTGCGCGCCTCCTCGGCGGCGCTCCGGCGGCGCGTCTCGGCCACCTCGACGAGCGGGTCGAGCGGCATCGGGAAGTCGATCGCCGCGGCGTCGTCGGATACGGCATGGGGGTTCTTGGCGGGCACCTTGGCACCCATCGCAGCGTCGGCCATGAGCGGAATTGATACCAAGTTAGGCGCGCCTAACGCGCAGCGCTTCGCGCGCAGGGGTGAAAAAGTGGACCGTGCACCCGTCTTCGAAAACGATCCTTCGGGCGTGCCCGCCATTCGTCGGCTCCGGCCAGGTTGGTCCGCAACGCATGAGCGGGTCCGCTTAAGGCTGCTTCCTTCCGGACCTGACCTGGTTCGCGATCGCTCACCGCACGGGACCCAGCCATCGACGCCTTCGACTGGCGTACTGACCCCAAAGGCCGAGCCCTCGAACGGGAATTCGGCCCCGCTAGAGCGGATTGCGGGTGCAGGGCACCGCTACCTCCCCGCCTAGCACGGTCCGCTGTCGATCCTAGCCGGCCGGGGCGCGGGGCGGCGGCGCGGCCACCGCCCCGGAGGCTCCCGACCAGCCCGGCCCAGCGGAGATCGCCGCTCAGCGGCGTGACACGAACGCCACTCGGCTGACTCGGTCGACGCGGTCGGCGACGGCGCGGTTGCGGCCGGAGCCGCCGTCGATGGCGTCGCGCGCCGCGTCGCGTGCGAGCAGCCGGTCGGCGCCCGCTCCGCCGGCGAAGCTGTCGCGGCCGCTGCCGCCGTCGAGCCGGTCGGCGCCGGCGCCTCCGAACAGCCGGTCGTTGCCCGAGAAGCCGCGCAGCACGTCGGCGCCGGCCCCTCCGTCGAGGCGGTCGTTGCCGGGGCCGCCGTTGATCCGGTCGTTGCCGGCGAGCCCCCTCAGCGTGTCGTGGCCGGCCTCGCCGCCGACCGCGTCGTTGCCCGCGCCGCCGCTCGCGACGTCGGCGCCGTTGCCGGCCTCGATGCGGTCGTTGCCGGCGCCGCCGCCGATGCGGTCGGAGTCGCCGCCACCGTCGAGGCGGTCGTTGCCGCGCAGGCCGAGCAGCAGATCGTCTCCGATCCCGCCGGAGAGCCGGTCGTCGCCGTCCGCGCCGTCGATCGCGTCACGTGCCCCGACGCCGCTGATCACGTCGTCGCCGCCCAGCCCGCAGATCACGTCATTGCCCTGGGTGCCGGCGATGCGGTCCGGCCCGGAGGTGCCGAGGATCGTGCACAGCTCGAGCGGGATCAGCGACCCGTCGCGGCCGTTGCCGCTGTCCGCGTCGATGTCGAAGCGCTTGACGATCGACGCGATCTCGCTGTCGCCGTAGGGGCCGCGGACGACGGTCACGCCGGGCGAGTTGCCGCCGTCGCCGCCGTTCCCGTTGTCGCCGCCACCGCCGCCGGGCGCCGAGGCCTGGACGGTCAGCGCGACGTTGTCGAAGTACGTCGGCGCCGGCCCGTCGAGGAGTCCGACGCCGAGCACCGCGCTGGTCACGGTGTCGAGGCGGATGCGGTACGTGCGACCGGCGACGACGGCGGCCGGCGCGTTCGCCGCGGCGAATGCGTCGTTGTCGGCGGTCAGCGCGTCCGTCAGCAGCGAGGTCGCCGTGCCAGTCGTCTCGTCGATCAAGCTCACCTCGACGGTGCTGGTGGGAGAGAGCGTGAGCAGACCGCCGGCGTCGAAGCGCCGGTCGTAGGAGAAGGTCGCGCCCTGGATCGCCTGGTCGGTCGGCAGCGTGAAGGCCGGCGACGTCCAGGTCCCGCTTCCGGTCAGCAGGCCGACCGCGACGGCCGGCGGCTCGACCACGGTCGCGATCGAGCCCGGAGGGTTGCCGACGTCCGGCGCGTACTCGTTCGCGGTCGAGCAGAGCAGCAGCGGGATCGTGCAGGTCGCGTCGGAGCCGCCCCAGTCCTGCGCCCCGCCGTCGAAGCCGCTTCCGCCTGACGGGTAGGCGGTCGTCGCCGCCTGTGCCTGACCCGCCAGCGCGAGCGCCGCCGCGCAGGCGACCGTGGCCAAACCCAACCCTCCCGCCGCCGACCGGCGGCTGGACTTGCTGCCCATGAGCCCTCTCCTTCGATTGCCTCGGGGCGATCCGGTCGCCCGCCTCGCCCCCTCCTCCCCGAGGCGTCGAGCGCCTAACCGGAACTGGACGAGTATTCGAGGCCCGCACCGCGCGGGACGCCCGGACGCCTCCGCTCGCCCCATCCACCTAGAATCAGCCGCTCCCGGGCGCGTAGCTCAGTGGGAGAGCGCTCGCTTCACACGCGAGAGGTCGGTGGTTCGAAACCACCCGCGCCCATCGGGAGGGCTAGGCGGAGTAACTACGCGTCCCGCCAGATGGCCCACGGAGTTTTTCCGCGTCGGGTTGGGGCTTGCGCGTAGGCTGCCAGCATGCGAATCCCCTCGCTGCTGGTTCTAGCCCTCCTGGCTGTCGTCGCTCTTCCCGTTTCGCTGGCCGAGGCGCGTCCGGCTGACGGCGACATCGCGACGGTGGCGGCCAAGCAGCAGGCGGCCAAGGGGAAGGCCAAGGCCCGCGGCAAGGCGAAGGCGAAGGCGCGCAAGTCATGCCGGAAGGGCTACGTGCGCAAGAGCGTCAAGGTCAAGCGCAAGGGCAGGATGGTGCGGGTCAAGCGCTGTCGCAAGAAGAAGCAGAAGCAGGTCGCGAAGCCGCGTCCGGTGACGCCGCCGCCACCGGCCGCTCCGGCTCCTCCCACGCCGGGGCCGCCGGGACCGCTCTTCGAGGCGCCCGGCGTGCAACTGACCGGGGCGGCGGCGGAACCGTTCTTCAAGCGGTACCTGCACGGCTCGCGCTTCACCGACTGCCCCGCCGGGTGGCCGAGCTGCCCCAGCGAGCAGCGTTTCAGCCACTTCGCGAACGGACGCTTCTATACCTGCCAGCTGCCGCTGTCCGCGGGAGCGTCCGTGCCGCCGGACTTCTCGTACGTGTGGCAGGACACGATCGTCAACGCGGACGGGTCGTGGTCGTTCAACGCGGAGGTGACAGGCGGTCCGCGCCCGGCGTTCTACGACTGGCAGGTCGCCGTCGACGGAACGGTGACGGGCACCCAGCATGTTCCCGGCCCTGGCGGGCCGAAGCAGATCGGACCGCTGCGCTACGTCTCCGGCGGGAGCGACTGCACCGCCTAGCGCACAGCTTAGGAAGCCCTAACTTCTGTTAGGGTCGCCTAACCATGAATCAGCTCACGCGGTATATCCGCCGCCACCACATCGCTCTCCTGGCCCTATTCGTGGCCCTCGGAGGCACCTCGTACGCAGCCGTCAGCCTGCCGAAGGGCAGCGTCGGGACCGCGCAGCTCAAGGCCGACTCGGTCCGCTCCGGGAAGATCAACGACGGCGCCGTGACCCGGGCCAAGATCCGCAACGGCGCGATCAACTCGCACAAGGTCGAGGACGGCTCGCTCGTCGCGGCCGACTTCGCCTCCGGCCAGTTGCCGAAGGGCGACGCCGGCCCCGCCGGCCCCGCCGGTCCTGCTGGCCCCGCCGGTCCTGCTGGTCCCGCCGGCCTCGCCGAGGGTCCCGCTGGTGGCGCGCTCACCGGCGACTACCCGAACCCCGGCATCGCCGACGGAGCCGTCGGCCCCGACCAGATCGGCGAGATCCCGAGCGTCCGACTGATCCGCGGCAGCGCCGCCGTCGCCGTTCCGCCCCCGTCCGGCGGCATGGGCGGCACCCCGATTCCGTGGCCCGAGGCGACGGGTTCCCGTCCCTACGACTTCGGCGGGTTCTTCAACATCGCCGCCAACACGACCAACAACGTCTGCACCACCAGCCCGTACGGCGGCGCCGACACCTGCATCGTCTTCCCGCGCACAGGCACCTACGCACTGAGCGCGGGCCTGCGCTGGCTGGATCCGGCGATCACGCCGACCCCGCCCGCGACGACCTCGCCGGACAACGGCGAGGGCATCCGCACCCTGCGCATCCACGGGAGCAACGGGCGGCAGGCGGCCAGCCAGACCACGCCGGCGGTGTCCGGTACCCAGACGCTGCAGTCGGTGACGACGATCGACCGCTACACCGCGGGCGACTTCGCCTACATCAGCGCGTTCCAGAACTCGACCACGACCGTCAACGTCGTCGGCTCGCTGCAGCAGGTCTACTTCGCGGCGACCTGGCTCGGCCCGTAAGCCGAACCGATTCCCGCGGGACCGCGCCCCGGTCGGCCTCGCGCCGGCCGGGGCGTTTTGCTTTCCCGGTGCGTGCCGGAGGCGCTGTGGCCAGGGCGGCTGTGGGCGACGGGCGCGCCGGGAGGGCTACGGCGCGCCGGTGCTCGGCTGCGGTGCGCTGAGGCTGTCGTCGGTCGGGCCGTCGAGGCCTCCGTCGCTGCTCGAACCCGAGCCCGTCCCGGAGTTGGGAGCGGGCGTCGTGTCGGGCGTCGGCGGGGTGGTCGTGCCCGACGAGCCGCCGCCGGAGTTCGGCGACGAGCCGCCGGAGTCATCCTCGCCGGGCACGGGAGCCGAGCTCTCCGGCCGGACGATCACCGTGCGGCCGTCCTCGAGCCGGTAGACGGTGCCGACGGGCTCGCCCTGGCCGACGACCTCCTCGCCGGGCTGGAGCTCGATCGTGTTCGACTCCTCGCCTGGCTTCTTGATCACCGAGTCGGCCGGGACGGGGATCGCGCCGGCCTGCTGCTGGTCGTTCTGCTGCAGGACCGACGGCGCGAGGTCGATCGAGGTCAGCGCCGCGAGCAGGAAGGCGACGGCGAGGACGATGCCGAGGTCGAACAGGTTGACGAGGCCGTCGAGCGGGTCGCCGGCTCGGTCCTCGCGCGTCCGCGCACGGGCGTTGACCCGAGAAGCTCAAGCGCCCTCCGGCGCCACGGGGGGCGTCGGCCCGGATGCGGAGGGGTCGCCGGGGCCACGGGGGGCGCTGTGCCCGGATGCGGAGGGGTCGCCGGGGCCGGCGGCTGGTGCACCGTGGCGACGGCGGCGGTCGCGCCGGTCTGCGCGACCTCGGTAGCGGCGGCCTTGGCCTCACCGGTCGGCGGCGCCTTCGGCGACGGATGGATCGGGACGCTCGACAGGCCGGCGAGCACGTACTCGACGTCGGAGTAGTCCTGCGCGTAGAGGCGGTCGCGGACGAGCGAGACGGCGAAGGCGATCATGCCGACGAGCAGCCCGACGACGGTGACGCTGAAGGCGACGCGGAGGTCGTCGGTCAGGCGCTGGACGTCGCCCTCGGCGAGCGCCGCCAGTGCCGGCGACAGCGGGATCAGCGTGCCCATCAGGCCGAGCGCCGGGCCCATCCGGACGAGGATCCGCGTGCGCTCGAGGCGGCTTCATCGAGCGGTAGTCGTACTCGGCCATCCGCTTGGCGATGCGGTCGGCGGCGTCGGGCATCGAGCGCTGCTCGACGATCGCGCCGAGCGCGTCCTTCATCGCGCCGTTGTAGCCAAGACCGCGGGCGATCGTCAGCGCCGTCACGTTGTCGCCCTTGGCGAGCGCGTCGCGGATCGCCGCGAGCGCCTGCTCGAGCCGTGGCAGGCCGCGACCGCGGCGCATGCGCAGCTCGGCGAACAGCGCGCCGAGCGATCACGACCGCGATGACCGCGAGCAGCGCGGCGATCAGGACCGGGTAGCGCAGCGCGTCGGCTACGTCGAAGAGGATGTTCTCGATCGTCACGTCTGCTGCGCCTCGCTGTGCTGGTGGTGGTCGGTTACCGGCATGTGGGAGCCGAATCTACCCAACGGGTCAGGCGCGTCGCGGCAGCCGCGGTCTCGGCAGTCGACCCTGACGGGTCTCGATGCCCGCGCCGAGCGCGAGCAGGGCGAGCACGCCGGCGATGCTGATCGCCGCTTCGGAGACTCCGCCGCCGTCGGGGCCGGAGTCGTCCTTCGGATTGCCGTCGCGCGCGGCTCGCGCGGCCGACTCGAGGATGTTGCTCGGCGGCGGATCGCTGACGTCGGCGAGCAGGTTGCCCTCGACGGTCGTGCCGGAGGTGGCGATGTCCGGCATGTCGGGCGGCTCCGGCGTGGGCGTCGGCTCCGGCGTGGGCGCGGGAGCCGGCGCCGCGGGGGCGGGCGTGTACGACGGGGTGTAGCTGCCACCGCCATCCCCGGAGTACGTCCCGCTGCTGGGCGCGTCCGAGTCGGTGTTGTCGCCACCGCCCTCGCGGTCCTTGTCGCTCTTCCTCGGGTCGCCGACCTGGATCTGGACCCCGGCGCTGCCGGCGCTGTCCTCGTCGGACCCGATGTAGACGCCGACGGCGACCTTGTAGGTGCCGGCCTTCTTGAACTTGTGGGTGACCGTCTTGCCGGCGTCCTTGCGCTCCACGCCGGGCTCGAGCGCCCAGTTGTAGCGGTAGCTGCCGCTCGGCGTGGCCGTCGCGGTGAAGGTGACCGACTGCCCGGGATCGATCTTGGTCCGCGACGCCTTGACCTTGACGTCGAGCTGGCCGCCCGTCTGGGTCACGGCGAACGTCGAACCGGGGATCGGGAAGAACTTCTTGTCGTTGTAGTCGGTCGGGCCGGTCGACGGGACGAGGAAGTGGACCTGGCCCTGCCCGTCGAGGTAGAAGACCGGCGGATAGTTGGGGCTGTCGACGTTGCTGCGCGACAGCTCGATCACGCCGCCCGGCGCCTGGATCTTGATCGTCCGGTAGCCGAGCTCGGTGCGCGTCTGCTCGAGGACCTGGCGCAGCGAGATGCCGTTGCCGCGCGCGATGTCGACCGGGGTCGCCTGCCCACCCGCCGAGCGGACCCAGTAGCGGCCCGAGATCTCGGGGTTCTTCACCTCCGAGAGCAGGATCTGCTGCGAGTCGCCCTCTGGCGCCTCGACGGTGACCTCGATCGCCGGGAACTGGGGTGGCGACTGCGCCTGCGCCGACCAGACGCCGACCGCGAGCAGCGTCAAGGCGACGGCCGCGAGCGCGCGCACCATGGTGCGGAGGGAGGCCGGCATCCGAGCCATGTTAGGAGAAGCCGCTAGACCCGGCTGTAGAACTCGACGATCATCTGCTCCTCGATCGGAGCCTGGATCTCGTCGCGCTGCGGGAGCCGCACGACGCGCCCGATCAGCTCCTCGGTGTCGCTCAGCAGCCAGGCCGGGATCAGCTCGGCGAGGTCGCCTGCCTCGGTCGCCTTGGCGCGAACCGCGCTCTCGGCGCGGATCGAGACGATGTCGCCCGGCGCGAGCCGGCGCGAGGGGATGTTGCAGCGACGGCCGTTGACGTCGACGTGGCGGTGGGTGACGAACTGGCGCGCCTGCGCACGGGTCGCCGCGAAGCCGAGCCGGTGGATGACGTTGTCGAGCCGCAGCTCGAGCAACTGGAGCAGCCGCTCGCCGGTGACGCCCTCGCCACCGCGCTGCGCCTCCTTCATGTAGTTGCGGAACTGGCGCTCGCGGACGCCGTAGTAGTGCTTGGCGTTCTGCTTCGCCTGGAGCTGGACGCCGTACGTCGACGGCCGCCTGCGGAATCCGGCTCCGTGCTGGCCTGGCGGCGTGCCGCGGCGCTCGACGGCGCCCTTGCCGGCCATCCGACGCTCGCCCTTCAGCTCGAGGTCGATTCCAGCCCTGCGCGACAGCCGCTCACGCGGCCCTGTGTATCGTCCCATAGTTAGGTCACCCTAACAGCTTCGCCGCCGGCGCGGTCACCGCCGGCTGGCGCTCGCCGGCTTCGCCTTCAGGGTCGCCTTCACAGTGGAGACGCTGCGCTTGGCGCCGGCGGCGATCGTCAGCTTCACCTTGACGGTCGTCCGGCGACCGGCAAGCGCCTTGCGCGCGGCCTTCGGCAGCCGCACCCGCAGATCGCCGCGCTTGCCGGCGCCGAGCGCCTTCGGGACCAGCACGGCGACGCGATAGCCCTTGGCCTTCGCCCCGGCTCGCTTGATCTTGACGCCGACGGTCTTCGGCGCCTTCACCGAGCAGGCCACCGCGCCGCAACGCAGCTTCGCGATCCGCGCCACCCTGCCCTTGACGACGATCGCCTTGGAGGAGAACGCGACGTTCGCGACCGAGTTGTCGCCGGTGGAGCCTCCACCACCACCGCCGCCGGTGCCGCCGCCTCCGCCGCCGCCGTTGCTGCCGCCGGTGCCGCCGCCTCCGCCGCCTCCGCCGCCACCACCGGGCGGACCGCCCACGCAACCGCCGCCGTCCGGCCGCGGTCGTGGCGCGCCCGAGTTCGCGAGGAGCGGGGCAAGCGGGTCGACGTCCTCGCCGGCCGAGTAGTTGTCGAACGCCGACACCCCGGACGTGCTGAGCGTCGTGACGATCGACGGCCAAGCCGAGGTCGATCCCGCGACCGTCGGCGCCGGCACGCCCGACAGATCGGCAAGCGCGACTCCGTAACGCTGCTCGGCGGCTCCGGTGGTTCTGTCCTTGCCGCTCACATTCGCATACAGCGTTCCGCCGCCACCCGCCAGCCGGACGCAGAGGTTGCCGAACGTCGTGTCGAGGGTGCCGCTATGAGCCTGGAAGCGGACCGAGCCGTCGATCGTGAACTCGCCGGCGCCAGTCGCGTCGTCGAAGGTGCCCCCGAGCAGCGGGAAGCGGATGCGTCCGTCCCCGAGCTTCGCCGCCCCGCCGGCGGTCGTGTAGGAGCCATGGCCGATCGGCCCGACGATGTAGTTGCGGAACGACTCCTTGACACCCCAATCCAGGTGGCCGGAGCCGAAGCTGGACGTCGCCGCCCCGGCGCTCGAGGGCGCCGCCATCAGCAGCAGGGCAATCCCGCCAGCGAGGGCGGTGGACACGCGCAGGATGGCCTGCAGCGGGGCGAACGCGGACATCGAAGACTCCTTGGTGCGGGGCATCAGGGCGTGGTGAAGGAGATGGACAGGCAGCCGAACCCGTCGCCGGGCGGCGGGTAGAAGCCGGCGAAGGCCGACTGGCCGTTGGCGGTCAGGCGGCCGCGCATTGCCGTGTACGTGCGGGTCGTGCCCGAGGTGGTCGGCCGACCGGCGACGTCGAGCGCGACGAGGTCGGAGCGCTCGTCGGAGAACGCGGTCCCTCCCTTGCCGGTGAAGGCGAAGATCGCCCGCGACGCGGCGCCGTCGATCTCGATCTCGGGATCGGCCGCGGCGAGGTCGATCTGATGGCTCGCCCAGACGAAGCGGACGCTGCCCTGGCCGTACAGGGCGGCGGCGCCGGTCGCCGGGTCGTACCAGCCCGAGCGCGGCGCGAACCGGAAGCCGTAGTCGAAGCTGCCGCTGCCGCTGTACGGCGCGTCGGAGCACGGATGTGTCGGGGTGAGCTGGGCCGGCAGCTTCGCGGCGCCCCCGGTCGCGTGACTGCCGTCCTTGGCCCCCACGCCGCTCGAGAGGTAGCGGACCCACGAGTCGCGCGGGTACCAGTCGATCGTGATCCCGCTGACGTCGACGGCGGACGCCGGACGTGCCTTCACCGGCGGCTCGGGACCGAGCTCGCCCGATCGCGGGTTCCCGTCGTCCGCTCGCCGGGCGGAGACGGCGAGGCCTCCGAGCGGACCGGCGACGACGCCGGAGACCCGCAGCTTGGAGCGCAGCAGCTTGGCGCCGGCACGAGTCAGGCGGAGCGTGCCGCGGGAGAACGTGGCGGTGAGCGCGGCGCGGTCGAGCTTCGCCCGGCCGCTGGGCAGGGTGGCGGTGAAGAAGGTCCGGCGGGCCTTGCCGACCTTGGCGCTGATCCTGGCGCGCTTGCCGCGCAGGACGATCCGCGTCGACTGCAGCCTCACCGTCCTCGTGCCCGCGCGAAAGGCGATGCCGCCGCGCAGCCCGACCGTCGCCGACGACCCGCCGACGGCGATGCCGCGCACGGGCAGCGCGATGCGTCCACCGGTCGCCTTGCGGGCGGGCTTGACGGGGATCCTCTTCACGCCCGCGGCGGTCAGCGCCTTCGCCGCCTTGCCCTTGCCTCCGACTCCGAACGTGGCCACCCCCGTCCCGGGCGCCGCGCTGACGGCGGCAGGCGCCGCGACGGCGACGACGCAAGCGGCGAGGACGGGCAGCGAGAGGCGAGCGGTCCTGGATGGCATGCGAGTTAGGGTACCCTAACTGTCGCCGCGCTGCCGCCCCGCCCCGCCGAGCCAGGCGACGTTGAGCGCGGTGTGGTGGCCGTTGGCCTGGACCGACGCGTCGACACCCCAGACCTCCTCCAGCCGCTCGTGGGTGAGGGTAGCGAGCGGCGGTCCCGCCGCGACGGTGTTGCCCTGCGACATCACCACGACGACGTCGGCGACCGCCGCGGCGAGCGACAGGTCGTGGGCGACCAGCATCACCGCGAGCCCCTCGTCGGCGAGCCCGCGCAGCAGCTTGGCGACCGCGACGGTGGCGCCGAGGTCGAGGTGCGAGGTCGGCTCGTCGGCCATCAGCACCGGCGCGTCCTGGGCGAGCGCGACGGCGATCTGGACGCGCTGCAGCTCGCCGCCGGAGAGCGTCGTCAGCTTGCGCTCGGCGAAGCGCGTCACGCCCGTCCGCTCCATCGCCGCGGCGACGATCTCGTTGTCGTGGCGGGTCGCGCGCTGGAGCGGCTTGAGATGGGGCGAGCGGCCGATCCGCACCGCCTCGGTGACGGTCACGCCGTCGGGCACGCGCCCGCGCTGGGGCACGAACGCGCGACGCAGCGCGAGCTTGCGCCCGCGCAGGCTGCCGAGTTCGTCGCCCATCCAGCGGATCTCCCCCGCGACCGCCTTCTGCATGCCGGCGACGGCGCGCGCGAAGGTCGACTTGCCGGCGCCGTTGGGACCGACGACGGCGACCAGCTTGCCGGCCTCGAGCGTGAGGTCGGCGGCGTCGAGGATCGTCTTGTCGCCGATCTGGACGCGGACGCCGCGCGCCTCGAGCGCGGGCACGGCGGCGGGCGCCGAAGCAGGCGGGGCCACCTCGGCCATCAGACGGCCCTCCGCAGCAGGAACAGGAACAGCGGCACGCCGATCACGACCATGAACGGCCCGACCGGCAGCTCGATCGGCGCGCGCACCGTGCGCGCGAGCGTGTCGCCCGCGAGCAGCAGGGCGGCGCCGCCGAGCGCCGACACGGGCAGCACGTAGGTGTGGCTCGAAGTGCCCGACGCCAACCGCACGACGTGCGGCACGACCAGGCCGAGGAAGCCGAGCAGGCCGGCGAGCGACGCCGCGGCGGCGGCGAGCAGTGCCGCGCGCGATTGCGGACGAGCAGCCGGACCATCCGCGGCCGCGCCCCGAGCGAAGCCGCGACGTCGTCGCCGAGCGCGAGCCGGTCGAGCGGGCGCGCGAGGCAGATCGCGAGCACGAAGCCGGCGGCGAAGTACGGCCAGACGACCTTCAGGTCGGTCCAGCCGTCGGAGGTCAGGCCGCCGGCGATGAAGAAGAGCGCCGACTGCACGCGGTCGGGGTAGGCGACCATGATCGACGTCATCCCAGCGCCGAACAGCGCGGCGATCGCGATGCCGGCGAGGATCAGCCGCCCCGCCCCGCCGGCGTTCGGCCCGGCCCAGGCGATGCTGAAGACCAGGCCGGCGGCGAGCAGGCCGAAGAACAGGGCGCCGACCGGCAGCAGCGCGATCGAGCCGGGGAAGACGATCAGGATCAGCACCGCGCCGAAGCCCGCGCCGCCGGTCACGCCGATCACGTCCGGCGAGGCGAGCGGGTTGGCGAGCGCGCCCTGCAGCAGCCCGCCGGCGACGCCGAGCGCGGCGCCGACGCAGACCGCCTCGACGGTGCGCGGCAGGCGCAGGTCGAGCACGATCTGGCGCAGCGGACCCGGGTCGGCCTTGCCGGTCAGCGCGTCGATCACCGTCGCCAGCGGGATGTCGACCGCGCCGAGCGCGAGCGACGCCGCCAGGCCGGCGACGACGGCGATCGCCAGCACGACGACGACTGCCGTGCGGCGCACGAGGACCCGGCCAGCGTTGCGCCGGGGCAGTTGGGGCGCTTCCGCGCCCGCGGCCGTCACCGTCAGTTCTTCAGGTAGCTGCGCCGGACCTTGCGGATCACGTCGGCGACGTTGGTGTTGGGCTGCAGCAGCGAGTTGTCGGTGGAGACGTAGAGGCGGTTGTTGCGGACCGCCTTCGAGTCACTCCACGCCGGGTTGCCGCGGAGATGCTTGGCGACCGCGCGGATGTCCTTGGAGTTGGCGTGCGGGATCGCGATGATCACGTCGGGGTTCTCCTTGAGGATCGTCTCGTCGGAGATTCGCGCGAAGCCACTCGAGTTCGACACTCCGCCGGTCACGAGTCGGGCTCCCGCCTTGCTGACGATGTCGCCGCCCCAGCTGTTGCGCAGCATCACGAACGGCGTGCGGCCGACGCCGAGCACGACCAGCGTGCGCGGGCGCTTGCGGATGCCCTTGCGCGCGGCGGCGATCTGCTGCTGGAGGCGCGCCGCGAGCTGGTTGGCGCTGCTCTCGCGCTTGACCACCTTGCCGATCGCCCGGGTCTGGGCGACCGTCCCGGCGACGTTGACCGGCTCGGCGTTGACGACCCGGATGCCGAGGTCGCGCATCGTGTTGGCGCCCTTGTTCCAGGTCGACGCCGATAAGACCAGTTGCGGGTTGAGCAGTGCCAGCTGCTCCATGTTCGGCCCGTTCGGATGCGAGAGGGTCAGCTGCTTGACGCCCCGGAGGTTGGAGGCGCGGCGCTCGTTGTCGCCGGGCGTCTCGCCGATGGCGACCGGCCTGACGCCGAGGCCGGCGAGCGTGTTGGCGCTGAACGGCGTCAGGGCGACGATCCGCTTGGGCGCCGCGGCTTGCGCGGCGGGGACGGCCGCGAGCAGCGCGAGCAGGAGGGCGAGGGCTAGCAGTACGGGCTTGGCTGTTCTCATCGCGGGCTTAGGGTAGCCAAAGTTAGGTTCGCCTAACGCGCTGACCCGGTGTCGGGACGCTGGACATAGATGCGAGGAAGTCCTACTATCTTGCCTCCACCTATACCGAGGAGCACCATGCAGCCGGTCGACGACGCGCAGACAGCCACCCGCCCCGAGGCGCCCGAGCGCACCCGCTGGCGCGAGGCCTACGAGCGCACCCCGGAGCGCGACGCGCTCTTCACCACGCTCTCCGGCGATCCGATCGCGCCGCTCTACTCGCCCGACGACCTGACCGAGGACGCGGAGGAGCGGATCGGCATGCCGGGCCAGTTCCCCTACACCCGCGGCGTCTACCCGTCGATGTACCGCGGCCGGCTGTGGACGATGCGCCAGTTCGCCGGCTTCGGGACCCCCGAGGAGACCAACGAGCGCTTCCACTACCTGCTCGACCACGGCCAGACCGGCCTCTCGACCGCCTTCGACATGCCGTCGCTGATGGGCCACGACTCCGACGCCGAGCTGAGCCTCGGCGAGGTCGGCCGCGAGGGCGTCGCCGTCGACACCGTCGAGGACATGGAGACGCTCTTCAAGGGCATCCCGCTCGACAAGGTCTCGGTGTCGATGACGATCAACGCGCCGGCCGCGATCATGCTCGCCTTCTTCGTCGTCGCCGCCGAGCGCCAGGGCGTCACGCGCGACCAGCTGTCGGGGACGATCCAGACCGACATCCTCAAGGAGTACATCGCCCAGAAGGAGTGGTGCTTCCCGGTCGAGCCGGCGATGCGGATCGTCACCGACATGGTCGAGTGGTGCACCGCCGAGCTGCCGCGCTGGCACCCGATCTCGATCTCCGGGTACCACATCCGCGAGGCCGGATCGACGGCCGCGCAGGAGCTCGCGTTCACGCTCAAGAATGGCCTCACCTACGTCGAGCGGGCGATCGAGCGCGGCGTCGACGTCGACGCCTTCGCGCCCCGGCTGAGCTTCTTCTTCAACGCGCAGATCGACTTCTTCGAGGAGATCGCGAAGTACCGCGCGGCGCGGCGGATCTGGGCGACCGAGATGCGCGACACCTACGGCGCCAAGGACCCGCGCTCGCTGCTGATGCGCTTCCACACCCAGACCGCGGGCGTCTCGCTGACCGCGCAGCAGCCGCTCAACAACATCGTGCGGACGGCGATCGAGGCGCTCGCCGGCGTGCTCGGCGGCACCCAGTCGCTGCACACCAACTCCTACGACGAGGCGCTCGCGCTGCCGACCGAGGAGGCCGTCCGCGTCGCGCTGCGCACGCAGCAGATCATCGCCGGCGAGACGGGCGTCACCAACACCGCCGACCCGCTCGGCGGCTCCTACTTCGTCGAGGCGCTGACCGACCGGATGGAGGCCCAGGCGCGGCGCTACTTCCGCCGCATCGACGAGCTCGGCGGGATGGTCGAGGCGGTCCGCACCGGCTTCCCGCAGCGCGAGATCGCCGACGCGTCGTACGTGCTCCAGCACGAGATCGACACCGGCCGCCGGCCGGTCGTCGGCGTCAACTGCCACCGCGACGACAGCGAGCAGGAGATGGAGATCCTGCGGATCGACGCGGCGCTCGAGCAGAAGCAGCTCGACCGGCTCGCCGCGGCCAAGGCGCGCCGCGACGACGCCGAGGTCGAACGGTCGCTGGCGGCGCTGAAGGTCGCGGCGAATGCCGACCAGAACCTGATGCCGCTGCTCGTCGACGCGGCGCGCGCGGGGGCGACCGAGGGCGAGATCGTCGAGGCGCTCCAGGAAGTGTTCGGCAAGTACCGCGAGACGCCGGTCTTCTGAGATGACGGTCGCGACGGGGAGCGCCGTGGGAATCGACCTGGTAGCCGAGGCGCGCCGCCAGTGGGAGGCGCGCTGGGGACCGCGGCCGTCGCTGCCGATGGCGGCGGTCACCTCGGTCATGCGCGTCCAGCAGCTGCTGATGGCCGAGCTGAACGCGCTGCTGAAGCCGCTCGACCTGACCTTCCCGCGCTACGAGGCGCTGATGCTGCTCGAGTTCTCCAGCCGCGGCTCGCTGCCGCTCGGCAAGATCGGCGAGCGGCTCCAGGTCCACCGCACCAGCGTCACCAACATCGTCGACCAGCTCGAGCGCTCCGGCTTCGTGCGGCGCGTCCCGCACGACGAGGACCGCCGCGCCGTGCTGGCCGAGATCACGCCCGCCGGCCGCGACGCCGCGACCGCCGCGACCGAGGCGCTGCACGCCGCCGAGTTCGGCCTCGGCGGCACCGCCCGCTCCCAGCTCACCGAGCTGATCGCGGTCCTCGACGGCGTGCGCGAAAGGGCCGGCGACTTCTAGCCGCGGCGCGGCGGCGGAGCGCGCCGGCGACGGTTCGTATCGCGGGCGCTGGGTACGGCGACCCCTGACCCCGATACGAATGAGGTGCGGCAGATGGCGGAGGTGCAGGAGCGCGAGGCGAAGCTGATCCAGTATCTGAACGAGGCGTACGCCAAGGAGCAGGAGTTGGTGACCGCCCTGCAGGCGCACATCTCGCTGACGACCCGCGACGCCTACAAGAAGCGGCTCAAGGAGCACCTCAAGGAGACGAAGGCGCAGGCGAAGGGCCTCGAGCGGCGGATCAAGCAGCTCGGCGGAAAGGCGGAGAAGCTCGACCTGCCGGGTCCCGACAAGCTCGGCGAGGCGGCGGCGAAGGCTCAGGCCACGGCGCAGAAGGCGGTCGCGGCCGCCAAGGGTCCGCTGCACGCGATTCGCGGCACCGGCGAGGCCGAGAAGATGCTCAAGAACGCCAAGACGGAGTTCTTCAACGAGGCCGAGGAGATCGCGAACTACCACGCGATCGAGACGCTCGCCGAGATGCTCAACGACAAGGACACCGCCAAGCTCGCGCGCGAGTTCCGCCGTCAGGAGGAGCGGATGGCGAACTTCCTCGAGCGGACGATCGCGACGCTGACCAAGGAGGTCGTGCGCGAGGAGGTGCCGGCGGCGCAGTGGCGACAGAAGCCCAAGCCGCGCCGTCGCGCGGCCGCGAAGCCCAAGGCGGCGGCGAAGCCCCGCGCGAAGGCGAAGCGCTAGGCCTGCTGGACCTGCAGGAGGCTGGTCGTGCCGGGTGCGTTGCTCGGCAGCCCGGCCGTGATCGCGACGCGCTCGCCGGGGTTGACCCAGCCGATGTCGACGGCGCGCGCGACGGCCGCGGCGATCAGCGCCTCGGTCGTCGCGCAGGTCGGCAGGCGGGCCGCCTCGACGCCCCACATCAGGCTGCAGCGGCGGACGACCTCCTCGCTCGGCGACAGCGCGTAGACGGGAACCTCGGGCCGGTGCGCCGAGATCAGCCGCGCCGAGCGGCCGGAGATCGTCGGGCAGAGGATCGCGCTGAGGCCGAGCTGGCGGGCCGCGGCACAGGCGTTGTAGGCGACGGTGTAGGCGGGGTCGCGCTGGTCGCGGCGGACGCGGAACTCGTTCCAGTCGCGCGTCGGCGCGGCCGGCTCGGTCCGCTCGGCGATCGAGGCCATCATCTTCACCGCCTCGACCGGATGGGCGCCGACGGCCGTCTCCTGCGAGAGCATCAGCGCGTCGGTCCCGTCGAGGATCGCGTTGGCGACGTCGGTGACCTCGGCGCGCGTCGGGCGCGACGAGGTGACCATCGACTCGAGCATCTGGGTCGCGGTGATCACCGGCCGCGCGTGCTCGCCCGCGAGGCCGATCACGCGCTTCTGGACGAGCGGCACCTGCTCGATCTCGAGCTCGATGCCAAGGTCGCCGCGCGCGACCATCACGCAGTCGGAGGCCTGGATGATCGCCTCGGCGGCGCGCACCGCCTGCGGCTTCTCGATCTTCGCGATCAGCGGCAGCTTGGTGTGCTCGCGCACGCCCTCGACGTCCTCGGGCCGGCGCACGAACGACAGCGCGACGAGGTCGACGCCGATCGACTCGCCGAAGCTCAGCAGCTCGAGGTCGCGCTCGTTCACCGACGGCAGCGCGGTCAGCTCGCCCGGCACGTTGACGCCCTGGCGCGAGGCCACGACGCCGCCGAGGTCGACGCGCGCGTCGACCTCGCCCAGCGGCTCGCGGACGCGCTCGACCTGCAATCGGACCGAGCCGTCGGCGAGGAATATCTCGTCGCCGGCCTCGACCGCCTCGCAGAGGCCGCGCCAGGCGACCGACATGCGCGTGCTGTCGCCCTCGATCGTCTCGCCGCAGACGAGCGTCAGGGTCTGGCCGGCGTGCAGCTCCGCGATGTCGTCGCGCAGCGGGCCGATCCGCAGCTTCGGCCCGGGCAGGTCCTGGAGGATCGCGACCTGGCGGCCGGCGCGGTTGGCCGCCTCGCGCACCCGCTCCGCCGTCGCGGCCTGGGACTCCGGCGTGCCGTGGGCGAAGTTCAGCCGCGCGACGTCGAGGCCCGCGTCGACCAGCCGCGCGAGCGTCTCGGGGTCGTCGGTCGCCGGCCCGATCGTCGCGACGATCTTCGTCCGGCGCTTCCGTTCGCCGCTCACCCGAAGAAGACCTCGGCCGTCTCGTAGAGAGACGGGTCGAGCAGCTTCGGCTCCCGCACGGCCTCCTCGAGGCTGACGCGGACCATGTCGGTCGCGTGCAGGCCGACCATCTGGCCGAACGCGCCGTCGAGGACGGCGTCCATCGCCGCGACGCCGAAGCGGGTCGCGAGCACGCGGTCGTAGGCGATCGGCGTGCCGCCGCGCTGGATGTGCCCGAGGATCGTCATCCGGCTCTCGAAGCCGGTCCGCTGCTCGATCTCCCGCTCGAGCTGGACTGCGATCCCGCCGAGCCGGACGTGGCCGAAGGCGTCGACCTGCTGGCCGTCGCCGACCTCCATCCCGCCGGCCGGCAGCGCGCCCTCGGAGACGACGACGATCGAGAACGTGCGTCCGCCGGCGTGGCGCCGCTCGATGCTCGCGCAGACGGCGTCGATGTCGAACGGCCGCTCGGGCACGAGGATCGCGTCGGCGCCGCCGGCCATGCCGCTGTAGGTGGCGATCCAGCCGGCATGGCGGCCCATCACCTCGAGGATCATCACGCGGTGGTGCGACTCGGCGGTCGTGTGCAGCCGGTCGATCGCGTCGGTCGCGATCTGGACGGCGGTCTGGAAGCCGAAGGTGAAGTCGGTGCCGCCGAGGTCGTTGTCGATCGTCTTCGGCACGCCGACGATCGGCACGCCCTGCTCCTCGTGCAGGCGGCGGGCGACGCCGAGCGTGTCCTCGCCGCCGATCGGGATCAGCGCGTCGACGCCGTGGGCCTCGAGCGTCGCGACGATTCGCTCGGGACCGCCGTCCTCCTTGTATGGGTTGGTGCGCGAGCTGCCGAGGATCGTGCCGCCGCGGGGCAAGATGCCGGCGGTGCTCTGCGGGGTCAGCTCGCTCGTCGTGCCGGCGATCGCGCCGGCCCAGCCGTTGCGGAAGCCGACGAACTCGTGGTCGCCGAGCTGGGCGCCGCGACGGACGACGCCGCGGATCACGGCGTTCAGCCCTGGGCAGTCACCGCCCCCGGTGAGCAGACCGACTCGCATCAGCTCGTCCCTACCCGCGGCTTGGCCGCTCGAACCAGCGCGGCGATCACCTTGCTGCGCTCGTCGGCCTCCGGATGCCAGAGGACGCCGAGCGTGAAGTCGTGGTCGGGGTGCTCGACCGCCTCGACGATCGCGTCGGGCAGCGCGTGTCCGGTTGCCTGCAGGCCCTCGCCGAGCTCGTCGACGGCCTGGTGGTGGTGCGACTTGACGACGATCCGCTCGGCGCCCGCGGCGCGCGCGGCGAGCGAGCCGGGCTCGAGCGCCACCTCGTGCTCGGCGAAGCGGCCGGGCGTCTTCAGGTGGTGGTCGTCGCCGACGACGTCGGGCAGGTGCTGGATCAGCGTGCCGCCGCAGGCGACGTTGACCATCTGGCCGCCGCGGCAGATGCCGAGCAGCGGCAGGCCGCGCTCCATCGCGGCGTAGGCGAGCGCCAGCTCGAAGCGGTCGCGCTCCGGGCGCGTCTCGCCGGTGTGCGGCTCGGGGGCCGCGCCGTAGGTGCCGGGGTCGACGTCGGCGCCGCCGATCAGGATCAGGCCGTCGAGCTTGTCGAGCAGCTCCTCGGGGTGCTCGGCGACCTCGTCGTCGGGCGGGACGATCAGCGCCAGGCCGCCGGCCAGCTGGACGGCGTTCACATAGGCGAGCGGGGCCAGCGCCGCGTCGGCATCCCAGTGGCTCCAGCGCGCCGGCTCGACCGCGGCGCAGATTCCGATCGTCGGCGTCATGTGATGAACCGTACTCCCGTGCGCCGGCCGGCCCTGAGCCAGCCTCTGAACTTCCGCCCGTTCGGGTGGGCGCGGGTCCGCTGGTGGGGCTAGGATCGGCCGCCATGGACTTGCGCAAGGAGAGGGTCGTCGTCGAGACCGACCGCTACCGCGTCACCGGCTCGATGACGCTGCCCGCGGAGGGCTTCCGCAGCCGCCTCTCCGACCACGTCAACCGCGAGGACCTCACCTTCTTCACGATCGAGGACGCCGAGCTGACCCCCCTCGACGGCGGCGACGCCCGCACCGTCCCCGTCCTCCTGCTCGCCCGCGCCCACACCCGCCTGGTGATCCCGGGCTGACCAACTTGTAGGCTTGCCGCAGCCCGGTGAGGTGTCCGAGTGGCTTAAGGAGCACGCTTGGAAAGCGTGTATGCGGGAAACCGTATCGTGGGTTCGAATCCCACCCTCACCGCTGGGAGCCGGTCCTCAGAGCCCGAGGTCGGCTACGCCGCGCTCGTCCCAGCCGAGGTGGTGGGCGATCTCGTGGCGGACGGTGCGGCGGACCTGTGAGCGGAGCAGCTCGGGGTCGTGGCCGAAGTCGCGTACGAGGGTGTCCTCGTAGATGATGATCCGGGTCGGGTAGTTGTCGCGGGCGACGGTGTCGCCGTAGTAGTGGCCGTAGGCGCCGTGCTCGCGGCCGCGGCGCGAGACCACGACGGGGATGTCCTGGAGGACGTCCTTGAACTCGTCGGGCAGCTCGTCGAGCGCCTCGGCGACGAGATCGTCGAAGTCCGACGGGGCGGCCTCGGCGACCGGCAGGCGGGCGAGCGTCTCGCTGCGCTGGACCATCCGCTCGATCTCGGGCTCGGTGGGGCCGTCGCCGATCAGCGCGACGGTCGCCCAAGCGGTGAAGACGACGAGGGCGGCGGCTCCCATCAGCAGGGTGATCAGGTCCTCGGCGCCGGACAGCTCGGGCGGGTTGAGCAGGAACAGCAGCATGCCGACGGTGAATGCCGCGGCGGCGGCGGCCTTCAGCGGTTGACGCAGCCAATCCCTCACAGGTCAAGCGTAGATGGCGCGTCGCCCGCCGACTGACTGGCCAGTCAGCCAGTCCTGTAGCGTTCGCCTCCATGGACTCGCAGCTCGAGCAGGCGGCGCCGGCCACCGACTTCGACCGCGCGACCGCGATCTCCCCGCTCGGCGACGGCCGCTTCGCCGGCGAGGTCGAGGACGGCTGGGGCGCTCCTCCGGGCCCCAACGGCGGCTACCTCGCGGCGATCGTCGTGCGCGCTCTGGAGCGTGAGCTGGCGCCCGCGGGCGAGCGCCAGCTGCGTTCGCTCGCCCTCCACTACCTGCGGCCGTCGCAGCCCGGCCCGGTCGAGGTCGTGGTCGAGGTCGTGCGCGCCGGCAGGCGCTTCTCGACCGGCCGCGCGACCGTGCTCCAGAACGGCAAGGAGACGATCGCCGCGCTCGGCGCCTTCTCGACGACCGGGCTGCCGGGGGTCGCGACGTGGTCGCCGCTGCCGCCGGACGCCGCCCCCGCCCCCGCGCGCGCCGCCGACCGGCTGCCGTCCGAGAGCTACCGCCCGGACTCCGACGCCTGGCTCGAGACGACGCCGGAGATGCCGTCGATCGTCTCGCGCGTGAAGGTCGCCCCGCGGCTCGGCGGCGTCCCGTTCTCCGGCCGCGAGCTGGCCCCCGGCGAAGCCGCCGAGACCGGCGGCTGGATCGAACTGCCGACGCCGCGCCCGATCGACGCCGCCTACGTCGCGCTGCTCGCCGACGTCTGGTGGCCGCCGTCGCTGGAGCCGCTCAGCGTCCCGGCGATCGCCCCGACGATCGACCTGACGATCCACATCCGCGCCGACCTCCCGCCCGGCGGCCTGCCCGACCAGCCCGTCCTCGGTCGCTTCCGCACCGCCGCCGCCGTGAACGGCACGATGGAGGAGGACGGCGAGCTCTTCCTCCCCGACGGCACCCTGCTCGCCCAGTCCCGCCAGCTCGCCCTGCTGGCGCCGTTCGGCTAGCCCGGCGACACCGCGCGAAGGATTGTTGGGGTGATCGCCCCAACAATGCATCAGACGTCGGTTCAGGCCGTGGCGGGCTCGCGCGACAGTACGCGGACGGGCTCGGCGGGCGCGTCGTCGAGCGGGACGACGATCGGCTCGGGGAGGGCAGGCGCGGACGAGGGGCGGTGGCCGCGCAGGCGCTCGTGGCTGCAGACGACGTAGCACCACTCCATCAGGCGGAGACGGGCGGTGGGATCGATCGAGACGATGCTGGCGCCGATCAGGTGGTCGTCGCCGGCGGCCCGGCAGGAGCGGACCTCGACGCGGACGGGCACGTCGTGCTCGGCACCGGTCGCGTCGGGCAACCGCAGCTGGACGACGGGTCGCGAACCGACCGTCAGCGGCGCGTCGAAGACCAGTCCGAGGCCGCTGGCGCTGGCGTCGACGACGCGGCCGAGCACGGGCCGAGAGCCGGCGAAGGTGTGGGCGGGCGCGTCGACGCCCTCGAAGCGGTAGACGAGCCGGCGCTGGCGGCGGGCGCTCGCGAGCACCAGCGTGCGCAGGATGCGACGCAGCTCGACCAGCGCCAGCAGCGGCACGATCAGCGCCGCGACGCCGGGCAGCGACGGGATCAGCGCCGGGCCCACGAGATCGATGCCGCGGACGACCTCGACTGGCTCGTCGTAGGTGCAGACGTAGACGTCGACGGCGTGCTGGCGGGTGATCGGCGGCCGCTCCGCCACCGGGCGCGACCATGAGAACCAGGCGAGAATCGCCAGCGCGTAGAGGCCGTAGACCTCGGTCACCAGCAGCATCGCGAAGACGACGGGGTTGGCCCCCTCGCTACTCCAGCCGACGCGCCAGGTCAGGTAGCCGACGCCCCAGACGAAGGCGAGGATCGCGACGGCACGCAGCAGCACCGGGCGGCGGTCGAAGAAGGCGCCGAGCCGCGTCTGGCGGCGGCCGTCGTCGGCCTCTCCGCCGAGCCGGCCGGTGATCCACGGCACGCCGAGCGCCAGCCGCAGGCCGTCGTAGGCGGCGCCGCGCAGGCTGCGAGAGAGGCGCCCCATGCGGGGGCTGATCGGCATATTGGCCGAACGCTTGAACCCCGGCCGCCGGCTCCCGCGCGGGAGCCGCGCGGACTCAGCCGACCAGCTCGGCGAGCAGCGCGATCACGACGCGGTCGTCCAGCTGGCGCCCGGCGACGCGCCGCAGCTCGGCGATCGCGGTCTCCTTCGACGCCGCCGGCCGGTAGGGCCGCTCGGTGATGATCGCGTCGTAGGTGTCGCAGGCGGCGACGATCCGAGCCGCGAGCGGGATCCCCTCGCCGGCCAGGCCGTCGGGATACCCCTCCCCGTCCCAGCGCTCGTGGCTGGCTCGGACGATCGGCGCGAGGTGGGCGAACGCCTCGACGCGCTCGAGCAGCTCGCCGCCGACGACGACGTGCTGGCGCATCACCTCCCACTCCTCGCGCGTCAGCGGACCGGGCTTGAGCAGGATCTCGCTTGGGACGGCGACCTTGCCGACGTCGTGCAGCATCGCCGCGTGGCGGACGTCGCGCGCCTGCTCGAGGCTGAGCCCCATCCGCAGCGCGACCCTCTCGGCCATGACCGCGACCTCGTCGCCGTGGGCGGCGGTCGGCGTGTCCTTGGCCTCGACGGTGCTGGTCAGCACGCCGAGCACGTCCATGAACGCACGCTCGAGCTCGCCGACCAGGCTGGCGCGGTGGATCGCGACGCCGAGCCCGGCGGCGATCGCCTCGACGAGCGCCGCGTCGGCCTCGTCGAAGGCGTCGCGCTCGACCGCCTCCAGGTTGATCACGCCCCATATCCGGTCGTCGGCGACGATCGGTACCGCCAGCTCGGAGCGCGGGTCGGTCGCGGCGTCGCGCTCGACGTAGTCGGGGTCGAGGCGCGTGTCGCCGACGAGCGCGGTGGCGCCGGAGCGCGCGACCCTGCCGTTGACGCCGTTGTCGAGCCGCTGCTCGACGAGCAGGAACTCGGTCATCACCTCCGCGAGCGGTCCGGCGCCGGCGACCAGCCGCAGCACTCCGTCGTCGTCGAGCCGGTGGATCGAGGCGAGGTAGAAGGCGAACGTCTCGTGCAGCTCGTCGACGACCAGCTGGACCATCTCGTCGACGTCCTGCGTAGCGGCGACGCGGGCCGACAGCCGCGCGACGACGCGCAGCTGCGTGCGCAGATAGGCGAGCCGGTTCGACGACGCCATCGTGCGAACCCGCGGGCTGGCGCGGTGGCGGCGCAGCGCATCGGCTCTGCGCGCCCGCTCCTCGTAGTTCGGCGCTGGCATCCGATCTGTGGGAATCAGCTCTGAGGACACGATGTTCAAATCGACTCTTGGCCCTATGCCAAAGCGCCGCTGCCGATAGGCATCGAACAGATGTCCAGGTATTTCTGCCCTTTGGCGGCCTTGCAGGCGTTTCGGCAGGGTCTGATCGCGCCGTGGCCTACCATCGTCGGCTCTCATGGCTGTCGCGATCGCATCGGCGTTGGACAAGGACATGGCGGGCGAGCCGTTGCTGCGCGGCGTGTCGTTCAAGCTCGAGCGGCGCGACCGGATGACGCTGTCCGGGCGCAACGGCAGCGGCAAGACGACGCTGCTGCGGATGCTCGCCGGGCAGGCGTCGATCGACGGCGGCGAGCTGTCGATCCAGAAGGGCGCGCGCGTCACGCTGCACGACCAGCGGCCGCCGCGCGACCGCGACGTCACCGTGCGCGACTACGTCGTCTCCGGCTGCGGCGACATCGCGGCGCTCGAGGACGAGCTGACGCGGCTCGGCGCCGAGATGGGCGAGCGGCCCGACGACGGGTCGCTGCTCGACCGCTACTCCCGTGCCCAGGACCGCTTCGAGCACGCCGGCGGCTGGGACTGGCGGCGGCGCGCGCTGGAGCCCCTGCGCGGCCTCGGCTTCAGCGACGAGCAGCTCGACCGCAAGCTCGACACCTTCTCCGGCGGCGAGCTGACGCGCGCCTCGCTGGCCCGCGCGCTGGCCGGCGCTCCCGACCTGCTGATGCTCGACGAGCCGACCAACCACCTCGACATCGAGTCGCTCGAGTGGCTCGAGAAGTACCTCAACGAACTGGACGCCGCCGTCGTCCTGGTCGCCCACGACCGCTGGTTCCTGGAGGCCGTCGGCACGTCGGTGCTCGAGCTCGAGGCCGGCAAGGCACGCTTCTTCTCCGGTCCGTGGCACGCCTGGCGACGCGAGAAGGCGGCGCGCGAGCTGGCGCTCGGCCGGTCGATCGACAAGCAGCAGGCGGAGATCGCGCGGATGGAGCGCTTCGTGGAGCGCTTCCGCGCCAAGGCGTCGAAGGCCAAGCAGGCCCAGTCGCGCGTGAAGAAGCTGGAGAAGATGGAGCGCGTCGAGCGCGACCCGCGCGACAGCGCCGGGCTGGCGTTCGAGTTCGCGGGCACCGAGCGTTCGGGGCGCGTGGTGTTCGAGCTCGACGGCGGCCGGATCGACGTGCCGGCCCACGAGAGCGCCCCGGGAGACGGCGAGCGCCGCGTCCTGATCGACCCGGCCGAGCTGTGGCTGGAGCGCGGCGAGCACGTCGCGCTGGTCGGCGCCAACGGCACCGGCAAGACGACGCTGATCGAAACGCTCGCCGGCCGCCGCGAGCTGCCGCGCGGCAAGCTCCTCACCGGCCACAACGTCGGGATGAGCTATCTCTCCCAGCACGCCGAGTGGCTCGGCGAGCAGGGCACCGTCCTCGATGTCGCCCAGCGCGAGACCAAGCTCACGCCCGGCAAGGCGCGCGCGCTGCTCGGCCGCTTCCTCTTCTCGGGCGACGACGCGCTGAAGCCGGTCTCCGGGCTGTCCGGCGGCGAGCGCCAGCGGCTGTCGCTGGCGATCCTCGTCCACTCCGGCGCCAACCTGCTGATCCTCGACGAGCCGACCAACCACCTCGACGTCGAGAGCCGCGAGGCGCTCGAGGACGCGCTCGGCGGCTACGACGGCACGGTGCTGCTGGTGTCGCACGACCGCGCGCTGCTCGACGCGGTCGGCTCCCGCACGATCGCGATCGAGGACGGGAAGCTGCGCAGCTACGAGGGCGGCTGGGCCGACTACGCGCGCGGTCGCGACGAGCGCCGCGCGGCGGCCGAGCAGGAGAAGGCGTCGGCGAAGCGCAACGCGCCGCCCAAGCCGAAGGAGCCCAAGGCGGCGAAGGAGCCCGCCAACGGCAACGGCAACGGCAAGGGCCTGTCGAAGAACATGCGCCGCAAGGTGGGCGCGCTCGAACGCGAGGTCGAGCGGGCCGAGACCTCGCTGAAGAAGATCGAGGACGAGCTGGCCGACCCCGCCGCCTGGTCGACCCCGGGGCGCTCAGCCGACGCGACCGAGCGCCACGAGGCCGCCAAGCGGGCGGTCGCCGACGCCTACTCCCAATGGGAGCAGGCGACGGCGAGCAACGCCTAGCTAGCCCAGCAGCTTCGCCTTCTGGGCCTCGAACTCGGCATCGGTGATCGTGCCGGCGGCCTTCAGCTTGGCGAGCTTCTCCAGCTCGTCGGCCGTCGAGGCGCCACCGCCCGCCGCCGCGGTCTTGCGGACGTAGGAGTCGAACTCCTTCTGGGCGTCAGCCTGCGCCTGGATCGTGCGGTCGCGCATCCCGCCGCCGCGCGCGATCAGGTAGATCAGCGCCGTCAGGAACGGGATGAAGACGAGGAACAGGACCCAGACCGCCTTCCACCACCCCGACAGCTGATGATCGCGGAACAGATCGGTCAGGATGAAGATCAGGATCCAGATCCAGATCACGAAGAAGAAAATCGACAGGACCGTAAGCAGGCCCTGTCCAAACGTGTAGTCGGCGATTACCACCGGAACTTCCTTTCATAGATGCGAGTCCCGAAGGGCCCCTTGTACCCGCATGCTCGCGCCCCCCGAGGACAGATGCAAGCCCGGCGAAGCCGGCTGGCCCAGTGGACGGAGAGGGAGGGATTCGAACCCTCGAAGGACGTTGCCGCCCTTACCGGTTTTCGAGACCGGCCCGATCGGCCACTCCGGCACCTCTCCGAGGTCCGCTCTGGGACGAGCGCGAAGGCTAGCGGAGCCACCTCGTGTTCGTTCGCGCCGGCAGTCCGACGCGGAGCTTCGCGGTGATGCGCTTGCCCTCGGTCGAGACCGCCGCGAGGCGGTAGACGCCGGGCTTCAGGCGCCGCATCGTCGTACCGCGGCGGACGACCTTGCGGCCGCTGCGCAGGACGGCCCGCTTGGCGTCGCCGACGCGAACCGTGCAGACGCGCCGCGCGCCGCTGCCGGAGCAGGTCGTCCTGACCAGGATGTCGCCGCGCGCTCCCGGCCCGGGAGGACCGACCGGGCCCCGCGGCCCCGGCGCGCCGTTCTGGCCCGCCGGCCCCTGAGGACCGCTCGGACCGTCAGCTCCGGGCGGTCCCTGCGGACCACCAGGCCCCGCCGGCCCCTCGGGTCCCTCGGGTCCCGCCGGCGCCTCGATCCCAGTGCCCTCGAGCGCCACCGAGCGCTCGCGCAGCGGCGCGAACAGCGGCTGGTAGGAGAGGGTGAGGCTCTGCGAGACGAGTCCGGTCTCCGACGGCGCGAAGCGGAGGCCCACGGCGCACGTCTCGCCGGGGAACAGCGTCCCGTCGCAATCGCTCCAAGCGATCGCGAAGGGGCTACCCAAGGGCAGCCCGCCCGCGGTCAGGCCGCCGAGCACCGGCGCCCAGCCGCGGTTGCGGACGACCAGCGTCTGCGTGCCGGACTGCGTGTCGATCGCCTGCTGACCAAGCCCGAACGGGCTCGGCAGCTCGATCCGCGGCCCGCTGAAGATCGTCAGGAGGTTGCCGCCGGAGGTGTCGACTGCGCTGATGTCGGCGACCCCGTCGCCGTCGACGTCGCCGATCGCCACGTCGTTCGGCGTCGCGCCGTCGAGGCCGACCGTGGTCGCCTCGACGGGCAGACCCGCGCTGCCCGTGCGCAGCACGACGATCCGGCCGCTCTCGCTGTCGGTCAGCGCGAGGTCGGGCCGGTCGTGGCCGTCGAGACGTCCCGCGTCGAGCTGACCGCCCTCGAAGCCTCCCGGCACCAAGTAGAGGAACGGCGCGCTGAGCCCATCGCCGGTGCCGCGCCAGATCAGCAGGTGGTCGCTCGACGGATTCGACCCGACGAGATCGAGGCGCCCGTCGCGATCGAGGTCGGTCGCCACGAGGTCGGCGATGCCGACGAGTCCGAGCCCGCCGAGCGACAGCGACTCGACGACCCCGAAGCTCGTGCCGTTCCCATACGCGATCGCGGCGCCGGCGCCGGCGACCGCCACGTCGTCGTGCCGGTCGCCGTCGAAGTCGCCGCTGACCGAGACGGTCGGGGCGGCGACTGGCACGAAGACGGAGCCCGACCAGACGAAGCCCGTCCCGTTCTCCGTCCTCTTCGCGACGAGCATGCCATCGATCGCGGTCGTCCCGCCGAAGGTCGACTCCTCGTCGAGCGCCAGCCCGGCGACCAGATCGAGGATGCCGTCGCGGTCGGCGTCGACCAGCAGCGGCCGGATCAGCATGGACGGGACGAAGCTCCTGCTGGGGAGCCCCGAGGCTGGCGCCGTCGCGGTTGAGGCGGTACCAGAGCGCCGTGCCCTCCGAGGTGACGACCTGGTCCAGCCGTCCGTCGCCGTTGACGTCGCCGACCAGCACGTGCGCCGGATCGCCGCCGACGGCGGTCGAGTCGATCCGCTCGGGCGTGAACTGGCCCGAGGCCGCGGCGGGCAGGAGCACCAGCGCCGCGAGTGAGGAGCCGATGGCGGTCGAGAGGCGGCGATCGAAGAACATGCGTAGGCCGTTCGGCCTACAGCGCCTAACTCCTACTACTAGCGCATCGCGCGCGAGACGACCATCCGCTGGATCTCGTTGGTGCCCTCGTAGATCTGGGTGATCTTGGCGTCGCGCATCATCCGCTCGACCGGGTACTCGTCGACGTAGCCGTAGCCGCCGAGCACCTGGATCGCCTCAACGGTGACCTCCATCGCGACGTCGGAGGCGAACAGCTTCGCCATCGAGGAGTACTTGCCGAGCCCCTTCTCGTTGCGGTCGGCCATCGCGCACGCCTTGTAGAGCAGCTCGCGCGCGGCGGCGGTCTTGGTCTCCATGTCGGCGAGCTTGAAGGCGATCGCCTGGTGGTCGAAGATCGGCTTGCCGAAGGAGATGCGCTCCTTGGCGTAGTTCGCCGCGTAGTCGGTCGCGCCCTGGGCGATGCCGACGGCCTGGGCGGCGGCGCCGAGGCGGGTCCGCTCGAGCGTCGAGAGCGCGACGGCCATGCCGCGTCCCTCGGCGCCGATCAGGTGGTCGGCCGGCACGCGGACGTCCTCGAAGACCGGCTGCCCCGTCGGCGAGCCCTTGATGCCGAGCTTGTGCTCGAGCTTGGGCACCGAGAAGCCCTCGCGGTCCTTCTCGACGACGAACGCCGAGAAGCGCTTGTTCTCGCGGTCGGTGACGGCGAAGACGACGTAGAAGTCGGCGATCGTCGCGTTGGTGATCCAGTTCTTGGTGCCGTTGATGACCCACTCGTCGCCGTCGCGGACGGCGGTCGTGCGCATCGCGCCCGGGTCGGAGCCGGCCTCGGGCTCGGACAGGCAGAAGGCCGGCGTCCACTCGCCGGAGGCGCACTTCGGCAGCCACTTCTGCTTCTGCTCGTCGGTGCCGTGGAGCTGGATCGGCAGCGTGCCGAGCTCCTGGATCATCAGGATCAGGGCCGACGACGCGCAGGCCTTGGCGACCTCCTCGACCGCGATGTTGAGCATCAGCGTGCCGGTGCCGGTGCCGCCGATGCTCCTCGGGGAACGGCAGCCCGAGCAGGTCGTGCTCGGCGAACGCCTTGCGGACGTCCCACGGGTACTCCGCCTTGGCGTCGATCTCGGCGGCGCGCGGGGCAACCTCGCCCCGCACGAGGTCGCGGATCGTGTCGCGGAAGTCCTGGAACTCCTGGGGAAGGCTGTAGGCGTCGGCGCCCGGCGTCGTCGTGGTCGTCATGGCCCGGACGATACGAGGTATTCCGACTATCTGGCGGTCACCGGCGTCGCGGCCGCGGCCGCCACGTATCCTCGGCGCATGCGTCAGGAGCTGCGACCGCTGTTCGACCGCGTCGTGATCAAAGAGCTCGACCCGGACCGGATCCGCCGGTCGGGACTCGTCGTCCCGCCCGGAACCAACGAGCCGCCGCCCCAGCACGGGATCGTGCTGGCGATCGGCCAGGGGCTCGACTGGTGGGAGTCGGTCGGGGTGAAGATGCCGGTCAAGCCGGGCGACCACGTCGTCTTCCCCGCGTCGGCCGGCGTCTGGGTCGAGGTCGAGGAGGAGCGGCTGCTGGTCTGCCGCGTCGGCGAGCTGCTCGGCGTGCTCGACCCGGTCGCGGATCCCGCGCCAGTCTGAGGCTCGCCGCGATGCGCCTGCTGTTCGTCTGCCTCGGCAACATCTGCCGCTCGCCGACCGCCGAGGGCGTGATGCGCCACCTGCTGGTCGCCGACGGCCTGACCGATGCGGTCGAGATCGACAGCGCCGGCACCGGCGACTGGCACGTCGGCCACGCGCCGGACCACCGCTCGGCCGGGGCGGCGGAGGGACGCGGGATCGAGCTGACCGGAGCGGCGCGCCAGGTCGCGCCCGAGGACTTCGAGACCTTCGACCTGATCCTCGCGATGGACCGCTCCAACCACGCCGACCTGCTCGCGCTGGCGCCCGACGACGACGCGCGCGAGCGGGTCAAGCTGCTGCGCGAGTACGACCCCGATGCCGTCGCCGCCGGCGAGCTGGAGGTCCCGGACCCCTACTACGGCGGCGCCGACGGCTTCGAGGACGTGCTCGACCTGGTCACCCGGGCGTGCGAGGGCCTGCTCGAGGCCGAGGTTCGCCCGCGGGTGACCTGACCCGATCAGTCGCGGTCGTGGTCGTGGCCGCGCCGGTGGTCGTGGCCGTGCTTCCAGCCGGTGGCCTTGACCGCCTCCGCGGCCTCGTCGTCGTCGCTGCGCAGGACCAGCACGCGCTTGCCGACGGGGATGTCGGCGACTGTGAAGGCGTCGCCGGCGCGGTCGTGATGGCCCTTGCGGTGCGATGCCTTCGCGCGGCTCTTGTGCGACCAGCCGCCCCAGACCTTGGTGTCGCCGTCGACCGGCACGGTCACCGCCTCGCCGTCGTTGCGCTGGATCGAGATCGAGTCGGCGCCGGCCGCCGTCACCCGGCCCTGGTCGACGCGCAGCGTCACGTCCTCGCCACGGTGCTGGAGGTGCGTCTCGGAGTAGGTCAGCGACTTGCTCGCGGACGCCCACGGCCAGCTGCTCCAGCCTCGGTCGCCCCCATGCGCGACGGCCATTCCCGCGACGGTCAACGCGGACGCCGTGGCGGCGATCGCGATCGTCTTGATCCTGTGGGTCATCGGTCCTCCGGAGGAGTCGGGTTCACGTCGCGGCGGTCTATGCCCCGATGCCGGCCGACGGGCGACCGGCCCCGCATTGCGTGGAGCTTTGAGCCCGCCAGGGTGTGCACAAGTGTCCGAGCGGCGGGCCGCTCAGCGGCGCGAGGCGAAGAAGGCGCGCAGCAGGTCGGCGGACTCGCCGGCGAGCAGCCCGCCCGCGACCTCGGGGCGGTGGTTGAGCTTCGGCTCGGCGAGCACGTCGAAGACCGAGCCGGCGGCGCCGGTCTTCGGGTCGGTCGCGCCGAAGACGACGCGCGGGGCGCGCGAGAGGACGATCGCCCCGGCGCACATCGCGCACGGCTCGAGCGTCACGTAGAGCGCGCAGCCGTCGAGCCGCCAGCGGCCGACGTGCTTGGCGGCCTCGCGCAGCGCCAGGACCTCGGCGTGCGCGGTCGGATCCTCGCGCAGCTCGCGCTCGTTGCGGGCCGCCGCGATCACCTCGCCGTCGAGCACGATCACGCAGCCGACCGGCACGTCCTCGTGCTCGAGCGCCCGCTCGGCCTCGCGCAGAGCGAGCCGCATGAAGTACTCGTCGCGCGGGAAGAACGGGGCGCTCATCGGGGCGCGCCGGCGCGGGGGCCGCTCACCGCGTCACCAGCCGGTGACCGGTCCGCCGCCCGACGGCGTCGACGAGCCCCAGCACGCCGACGCGGTCGGCCAGTCGCAGCCCGGCGGCGCCGAGCGACAGCGGCGACGGCGACCCGCCGTCGAGGATCCCGGTGTCGATCAGCTCGCGGTACCAATCGACGGTGGCGCGCACCGTCGCGTCGTGAGAGCGCGGCTTGTAGCCCAGCTCGCGCTTCGCCTTGGCCGACGAGTAGCACCAGTTCTGCTCCATCAGCACCATCGCCTCCGCGGAGATCGCCGCCGGCAGGCGCAGCGCCTCGGCACGGCGGGCGAACGCGCCGATCCCGTGCGGGAGCACCGCGAGCGGGAAGCGGACGCCCGACAGCTCGGCGACCCGCTCCATCAGGTCGGGCCAGGTCGTGTTGAAGCCGCCCAGCACGTAGCGCTCGCCGGTCTTGCCGCGCTCGGCGGCGAGCAGGTGACCGGCGGCGACGTCGCGCACGTCGACGATCGTCGTCTCGCCGTCGACGACCGCCGGCAGCCGGCCGCGCAGGTAGTTGCCGATCACGCGCGTCGAGGTCTCGCCGGGCTGCAACCGGTCGAGCGGCACGCCGAGGACGTAGGCGGGATTGGTCACGATCACCTCGACGCCGAGCCGCGCGCCGGCGGCGAACGCCTCCATCTCGCCCTCGTGCTTGGCGTCGGGATAGGTCAGGCCGAGGCCGCCGCCGCGGTAGAGGTCCTCCTCGCGGCCGACCTTGCCGCGCGGCACCGGGCCGATCCCGGCGACGCTCGACGTGACGACCACCCGCCCGACGCCCTCGGCCGCCGCCGCCTCGACGGCGATCCGCGGCGCGAGCGCGTTGACGTCCTGGACGTAGGACACCGGCTTCGAGGCCACCACGCCCGCGGTGTGAAACAGGACGTCGCAGCCGCGGACGGCGCGCCGCATCGCCGAGCGGTCGAGGATGTCGGCCCGCACCGCCTCCGGCTCGAGCCCGCCGAGCCGCTTCAGCCGCTCCGGCTCGCGGTAGGTGACCCGGACCTCGTGGCCCTGCTCGATCAGCTCGCGCGCGACGTGGCCGCCGACGAATCCGGTCGCTCCGGTGACGCAGGCCCTCAAGCTTCGCTCCCCGCGTACCGATTGGCCCAGAACGGCAACTCACCCGCGAGCTGGGTGTTGTCCTCCACACACATGGCGATTGGACCGTAACCCATGCCCCGAGCTTCGCTCCTGTCCGCGACGGTGGCCGCGTTCGCTCTGCTCGGAGCCGGCGCGGCCGGCTCCGCGGCTGCCACTCCCGCCTACGTGCCCGGCGAGCTGATCGTCAAGCGCGAGGGCGCGGCGACCCCGACGGCGGTCGCGGTTCCGGCCGGGGAGTCGGTGAAGGATGCCGCGGCGGAGCTGAGCGACCGACCCGGGATCGCCCACGCGCGCCCGAACTACATCGCCCGCGCCAGCGCCTACACCCCCAACGACCCCGGCTTCCCGCGCCAGTGGAACCTCGCCACCAGCCCCGCTGGGATCAACATGCCCGACGCCTGGGGGCAGGCGCGCCAGCTCGGTCGGGCCGGCGGCAAGGGCGTCGTCGTCGCCGTGCTGGACACCGGCGTCGCCTACCAGCACTTCGGCCGCTTCCGCCGCGCGCCGGACCTGAACCGCTTCGTCCCCGGCTACGACTTCGTCGACGACGACCGCCACCCCAACGACCAGAACGGCCACGGCACCCACGTCGCCGGCACCATCGCCCAGAGCACCGGCAACGGCCTCGGCACCGCCGGCATCGCCTACCGGGCGCGGATCATGCCGGTGCGCGTGCTCGACGCCAACGGCGCGGGCGACACGCTCGCGATCTCGCGCGGCATCCGCTTCGCCGCACGGCGCGGCGCCGACGTGATCAACCTCAGCCTCGAGTTCGACGGCGGCGTCCGCGCCGCCCAGATCCCCGACATCGTCTCCGCGCTCGACTACGCGCGCAGCCGCGGCGCGATCGTCGTGGCGGCGGCGGGCAACCGCGGCCAGCCGCGGGTCGCCTACCCGGCGCGGGCACGCAACGTCGTCGCCGTCGCGGCGACGACCGCGCGCGGCTGCCGGGCGGAGTACTCGAACAGCGGCGCGGACGTGGACATCGCGGCTCCCGGCGGCGGCGCCGACGCGATCAGCGGCGAGAGCCCCTACGACGTCGCCACCTGCCAGCCGTCGCTGCGCGGCGAGTTCATCTACCAGCAGACCTTCTCGCCCGGAAGCGTCGCCCGCTTCGCGATCCCGGCGGGCTTCAAGGGGACCTCGATGGCCGCCCCGCACGTCTCCGGCGTCGCGGCCCTGCTGATCGGCAGCCGCCGCCTCGGCCGCAAACCCAGCCCCGCCGCCATCGAGAAGCGCCTCAAGGCCACCGCACGCGACATCGGCACCCCCGGCTGGGACCCGCGCTACGGCTCGGGCCTGCTGGACGCCGCGGCGGCTCTGAAGTAACCCCGCCGCCGCCGTGCTCCGCCTACACTGATCGCCGGACCCGTAACCATGCCCCGAGCCCTCCTCTTCACGGCGGCGCTGATCGCGTCCGCCCTCATGGCCGTCAGCACGGCGAGCGCGGCGGCGGGCGCCCCCGCCTACGTCCCCGGCGAGCTGATCGTCAAGCGCGACGGAGCGCCGACGACGACGGTGGCGGTCCCCGAAGGCACGTCGGTCAAGGAGGCGGCCGCCGAGGCCAGCGACCGGCCGGGCGTCGCCCACGCGCGCCCGAACTACATCGCCCGCGCCAGCGCCTACTCCCCGAACGACCCCGGCTTCCCACTCCAGTGGAACCTCGCCACGAGCGCCGCCGGGATCAACATGCCCGACGCCTGGGAGATCGCGCGGCGGCTGCGCTACCCGACCGGCAAGCCGGCGGTCGTCGCGGTGCTCGACACCGGCGTCGCCTACCAGCGCTTCCGCCGCTTCCGCCGCGCGCCCGACCTCGACCGCTTCGTCCCCGGCTACGACTTCGTCGCCGGCGACCGCCACCCCAACGACCAGAACGGCCACGGCACCCACGTCGCCGGCACGATCGCCCAGAGCACCGGCAACGCGATCGGCACCGCCGGGATCGCCTACGGCGCGCGGATCATGCCGGTGCGCGTGCTCGACGCGGCCGGGGCCGGCGACACCCTCGCGATCGCGAAGGGCATCCGCTTCGCGGCACGCCACGGCGCCGACGTGATCAACCTCAGCCTCGAGTTCGACGCCGCGGTGCGCGCCGCCCAGATCCCCGACATCGTCTCCGCGCTCGACTACGCGCGTAATCGCCGCGCGGTCGTGATCGCCGCCGCCGGCAACCAGGGCAGCCCGCAGGTCGCCTACCCGGCGCGCGCCCGCCACGTGATGGCGGTCGCCGCGACGACCGCCCACGGCTGCCAGGCCGAGTACTCGAACAGCGGCATCCACGTCGACATCTCCGCCCCCGGCGGCGGCGCCGACGCGGCGAACAGCGACACGCCGTACGACTTCGCCGCCTGCCGCCCCGACCAGCGCGGCGAGTTCATCTACCAGCAGACCTTCGCCGGCAGCGTCGCGAACTTCGGCATCCCGCCCGGCTACGAGGGCACCTCGATGGCCGCCCCGCACGTCTCCGGCGTCGCGGCCCTGCTGATCGGCAGCCGCCGCCTCGGCCGCGACCCCAGCCCCGCCGCCGTCGAGAAGCGCCTCAAGGCCACCGCACGCGACATCGGCACCCCCGGCTGGGACCCGCGCTACGGCTCGGGCCTGCTCGACGCCGCCGCGGCGCTCAGGTAGTCCGGATTATCAGCACCGAGCACGGTGCGTGGTGCGAGATCTTGTTCGGCACCGAGCCGAGCAGGAATCGCTTCGCGCCCGTCATCCCCTTGTTGCCGACGACGATCAGGTCGGCCTTGCGCGTCTCCGCGACGTCGAGGATCGCGTCGGCCGGGTCGCCCTCGCGCGCCAGCGTGTCGACCTCGACCCCGGCCGCGCGCAGCTTCAGCGCCTCCTGCTCGAGCAGCTGCTCGACGTCGGAGCGCGGGTTGACCATCCACTGCAGGTCCTGGGGCACGTCGACCCGCTCGGTGCGCAGCTTGCGCGCCGGCACCGCCTCGTAGGCGCAGACGAGATAGACGCGCGCACCGACGGCGCGGGCCAGCTCGCTCGCCTGGCGCACCGCCTCGGCGGCGGTGTCCGAGCCATCGGTTCCAACGACGATCGAGCCGATCACAGGGGCGATCATAGGCAGCGCCACCGTGCCCACGTGAGCCTGCTGCCAATAGGATCGGCCGCCATGCCTCGCTTCTGGATCTGGATGCAGGTGGTGATCGTCGTCTGCGTGATCGCGTCGATCGTCATCGCCATGACGAAGCTCTACTGAGCGCGACCCCGAGCGGGCGGGCGCCCGGCTACGCGAACAGGGTCAGGTCGGGCTCGCGCTCGCCGCGCAGGACGGCGATGTCGACCTCGACACAGGCGATCCCGCGGGACTCCGCGAGCACGCGCGCCTGCGGCTTGACCTGCTGCGCGGCCAGCACGCCGCGGCAGCTCTCGGTGAACGAGGGGTCGGCGGCGATCCGCTCGAGGTAGCGGGTGAGCTGCTCGACGGCGTCGATCGTCGCGACGCGCTTGATCTCGACGGCCACCCAGCCGTCGTCGAGATCGCGGCACATCAGGTCGACCGGTCCGATGTCGGTCGCCCACTCGCGCTTGACCAGCCGGAACCCCTCGCCGCAGTTCTCCGGCGCGTCGGCCAGCAGCTCCTGCAGCTCGACCTCCATCCCCTCCTTCTCCAGCGCGGCCGCCTCGCCCATGTCGTGCGTCACGTCGGAGATCACCTCGACGACGCGGATGTCGAGCTGGTCCTCGGTCGCGCCCGCGCGCTTGCGCACGACGATCCGCCCGTCCTCCTCCTCGATCACGGTCGGCGGCGTCATCCAGTTCTGCGGCTTGAAGCCGCCGGTGTCGGCATGCACCATCACCGACCCGTCCGACTTGATCATCAGCAGCCGCAGCGCCTCCGGCAGCACGGCGGTCAGCCGGCCGGTGTAGCGAACCTCGCAGCGGGCGACGATCAGGCGCACGGCAGGGAAAGCTAAGACGACAGCCGGATCGATCACCAATTCGCTGATCTATTAGCGAATGCTTTTGCCTTTCGATGCAACCGCCTGCGACTTCGCCACCCGGGAACTGGACCGCTGGGCGAAGCTGCTGGACGAGCGGATCCTCTCCCATCGCTGGGAGGGGCGCCTACGACGCTCGCTGGAGGCCGAGGCAGTCGCCGCGTCGACCAGCTGGACAGGATCGTCGCGGGCGACCTCGGGATGGGCGCGGGACGCCTGCGCTCCCGCGCCGCCTGGATCACCAACGACGGCAGCGGCAAGGTCGTGTTTCAGCCACCTGACCCGGACGCGATCCCAGACCTCGTCGACCAGATCGGCCAGGCCCTCGAAGCAGCTGAGTGGCATCCGGCGGTCGCCGCCGCATGGGTCCACGTCGCCATCGCGGCTGTCCATCCGTTCCTGGACGGGAATGGACGCACCGCGCGCGTCCTGGCATCCCTTGCGATGTACCGCGGCGGGTTCCGACACACGGCGTTCACCAACCTGGAGGAGTGGTGGGGCAAGAATCCCGCCGACTACTACGGCGCATTCGCCTGCTTGGGGACCGAGTTCGACCCTCGAGCCGACGTCACGCCATTCGTCGTCGACCACCTCACCGCCCAGATGGCCCAAGTAGTCCAACTCGCCCTGAGACAGCGCGCCGAGGGAATGCTGTGGACCGCCCTCGAGAACCTGCTCGACGACCACAAGCTCCCGTCGCGGCTCGCCAACGCCCTCTACGACAGCTTCTTCGACCGCGCCGTCACGACCGGCTACTACCAGTCGCTCATCGACGCCAGCCCGGCTACCGCGCGCAACGACTTGGTGACCGCTACCGCGGCGGGCCTCCTACGCAGCGAGGGCAGGACACGCGGTCGCCGCTACCGGCCCGGACCCAAGCTCGTCGAAGCGCTAGCCACGACGGTGGGCGTGGCGCCGGTGCCGGATGCCATCGTCGGCGAGCTCGTCCGGCGGGTGACCAATGCCTCGGACTGGCCATACCGGCCCAAGCCCTGAACACGGCGTAAACCGCGTGGGTGCAACAGCGGTGTTCCTGGACACCCATCCGGCCAACGTTGCGCGTTACCGCTTGACGCACGCTGTCGCGGGGCATATTCCACGGCGTACATGGTCGACCGGCGTGGGTTCCTCGGTGTAGGCGGCGCGGCACTGCTGCTCTGCACGATCGACGGCAAGCAGGTGGCGGTGCGAACCGCGCGCGACGTCGAGAAGGTCGACGCGGCGATGGCGTCGCTGCGCCGGCCGCGCGCGGCGGCCAAGCGGGCGCTCCCGCGCGACCCGCTCGATTCGGCCTCCTTCCCGACCCCGGAACCGCAGCCCGGCGGCCAGCGGCGCGAGTACTGGATCGCGGCGCGCCGGGTGAAGTGGGACGTGGCGCCCAACGGCGCCGATCAATGGATGGGCAAGCCGGCGCCGCGGCCGAGCCGCTTCGACGCCTTCGTCTACCAGCGCTACAGCGCCGGATTCGCCGAGCCGATCGGCCCACCGAAGATGCCCGGCCCGACGCTGCGCGCCGAGGTCGGCGACACGATCGCCGTCAACTTCCGCAACATGGGCACGGGCCGCTTCGCCCAGCCGGTGACCGTCCATCCCCACGGCGTCCGCTACACGCCCGACTACGACGGCGCCTTCCTGGGCGACTTCACGCGCGTCGGCGGCTTCGTCGAGCCGGGCGAGGAGTTCACCTACGTCTGGGAGGCGACGCCCGACTCGGTCGGCGCCTGGCCGTACCACGACCACGGTCCCAACCACAACCTCAACACCTTTCGCGGGTTGTTCGGGACAGTGATCGTCAAGCCGAAGGGCACGCCGATCCCCGACGTCGAGCGCGTCCTCTACATGCACAGCTTCTCGCCGCAGGTGACAGGCATCCCGCGCCTGATCCACTGCGTCAACGGGCGCGCCTACGCCGGCAACACCCCGACGATCCGCGTCAAGGTCGGCCAGAGCGTCGAGTTGCACGTGATCGGCGGCGACAGCAACTTCCACACCTTCCACATCCACGGCCACCGCTGGCGGGACTCCGGTGGCGCCTATGTCGACTGCCCGACCGTCGGGCCCAACGAGACGATCACCGCCGCGTTCCGGGAGGACAACCCGGGGCGCTGGCTCTACCACTGCCACGTCTTCACGCACCAGGACGCCGGGATGGCGGGCTGGTACCTCGTCGATCCTTAGGAGGACAACCGCGATGCCCCCGCCCCGCACGCTCCCACTGCTCGCCATCGCCGCGCTGCTCGCCTTCGCGCCGGCCGCGACCGCCGTCGACTACCCGCCCGCCGGCAACCCCGGCAAGGGCGACTCGAAGGCCAACAAGGGCAAGCCGAAGACCCTCACCGTCTGCAAGAAGAAGGGCAAGTGCAAGTACAAGACCATCGGCGCGGCAGTGCGCAAGGCGCACGGCGGCGACACGATCAAGGTCGAAAACGGCACCTACAAGGAGAGCGTGAGCGTCGAGGGGAAGCGCTACGACGGGCTGAAGATCGTCGGCAACGCCGGCAAGCCGCGCAAGGTCGTGCTGGAGGGCAAGGGACTGAAGGGCGCCAAGGCGCAGAACGGCGTGCTGATCAACAACGCCGACCGCGTGACGGTCAAGGGGTTCTACGCACGCAACTACAAGGCGAACGGGTTCTTCGTCGTGAACGTGGACGGCTACACGCTGACCAAGCTCGTCGCGGGCCACACCGGGGTCTACGGCATCTACGCCTTCAACTCGAAGGGCGGCACGATGTCGAGCTCCGAGGCGTTCCAGAACAACGACGCCGGCTTCTACATCGGCCAGACGCCGAAGCAGAGCAAACCGAAGCGCTCGACCGTCTCGAAGGTGAAGTCGCACACCAACGTGCTCGGGTTCTCCGGCACCAACATGCGCTACGTGACGATCAAGGGAAGCGACTTCTACAACAACGGCACCGGCATCGTGCCGAACGCGCTCGACTCGGAGAAGTTCCCGCCGCCGGACCGCAACGTGATCTCCGGCAACCGCATCTTCTGGAACAACTTCAACTACTACGCCGGCGCGCCGTTCACGATCCCGGCGAGCGGTCCCGCCGGCCTCGCCGGCTACCCGATCGGCGTCGGCGTGCTGCTGTTCGGCAGTCAGAACACGATCGTCGAGGACAACCAGATCTTCGGCAACTGGCTCGCCGGATTCGGCGCGCTCCAGCAGATCCAGCTGTTCCTCGAGGATGACCCGAAGCTGAAGGAGGCGTCGATCCTGCGCGGCAACACCATCCGCGACAACGATTTCGGCCTCGGCGGCGACGATCTCAACGGCCGCGACATGTTCTACGACGGCAGCGGCACGACGAACTGCTTCGCCGGCAACGTGACGCGCAGCCCGAACGTCCCCGCCGACGACTCGACGTTCGCGCCGTGCCCCGGCCCGGCGAACAACACGCCCAACTCGGCCGCGCTCCAAGAGGGCCTGTCGTGGGTGCTCGGCGTGAACAAGGCCGATCCGGCGTCGTTCGAGAAGTTCTGGATCCGCCACCCGCACTCCGCCCGGAAGGGGATAACGCCGTTGGAGCGGTTCACGAAGACCGCAACGGCTCGCGCCGCGGCCACCAAGACCGTCAAGGTCGCCGACAACTTCTACTCGCCGAAGAAGCTGTCCGTCCCGAAGGACACGACGATCAAGTGGAAGTGGTCCAACCAGAACGCCGACAGCCATGACGTCTACCTGAACAAGAAGCCGAAGGGGGTCAAGCGGTTCCAGTCACCGCCCGCCGCGACCTCGTTCACGTACAAGAAGAAGCTGACCAAGTCGGGGACCTACAAGATCCTCTGCACCTTCCACGAGAACATGACGATGCGGATCGACGTGACGCGATGACCAGCGGCTTCTTCACCGAGATCGCGCTGCGCAAGCTCCGCCTGGCGGATAGGTTCACTGCCCATGAGCGACGACCAGGCAGTGTCGACCCAGCGCCGTGGGCGTGTTTACCTGATCACCCTCGACCGGCCCGACGCCCGCAATGCGGTCAACGGGGCGCTCGCACGGGGGATCGCCGACGCGCTCGATGAGCTGGACCGCGACGACGAGCTCCAGGTAGGGGTCCTCACCGGCGCCGGCAAGGGCTTCTGCGCCGGCATGGACCTCAAGGCGTTCGTCGCCGGCGAGAGCCCGCACGTCGACGGCCGCGGCTTCGCCGGGATCACCCAGCGCTCGGCCGACAAGCCGCTGATCGCCGCGATCGAGGGCTTCGCCGTCGCCGGAGGGCTCGAGGTCGCGCTCTCCTGCGACCTGATCGTCGCGGCGCGCGGCGCCAGGCTCGGCATCCCCGAGGTCAAGCGCAGCCTGGTCGCCGCCGGCGGCGCGCTGCTGCGGCTGCCGCGCCGGATCCCGTACCACGTGGCGATGGAGCTGGCGCTGACCGGCGACCCGATCCTGGCCGAGCGTGGCTACGAGCTCGGCTTGGTCAACCGGCTCGCCGAGCCGGGCGCGGCCGTCGAGGTCGCGGTCGAGCTGGCCGAGGCGGTCGCCGTCAACGCGCCGCTCGCGCTCGCCGCCTCGAAGCGGATCGTCGTCGAGTCGGCGGGCTGGGACCCGAACGAGGCCTGGCTCAAGCAGGGCGAGATCGCCGGGCCGGTCTTCGTCTCCGAGGACGCGCGCGAGGGCGCGACGGCGTTCGCCGAGAAGCGCGACCCGGTCTGGAAGGGCCGCTGAGAAAAAGTTTCGCCGCATGAACTTTCTGAGCGGAAAGTTTCCGCGACCGCGGACGCCGGACTCGACGTCGCGCTCACGCCCGAGGACCTGATCGCGGCCTGGCGCCCGTCCGGCCCGCGCTAGGTCGCCAGGCCGACGGGGCAGGCGACGCCCGTGCCGCCGAGCCCGCAGTAGCCGGCGGGGTTCTTGGCGAGGTACTGCTGGTGGTAGTCCTCGGCGTAGAAGAAGTCGCCGGCGGGGTCGATCTCGGTCGTGATCTCCGAGCCGTGGCCGGCGGCGGCGAGCGCCTCGGAGTAGGCGGCGGCTGAGGCGGTCGCCGCCTCGCGCTGCGCGTCGGAGGTCGTGTAGACCGCCGAGCGGTACTGCGTGCCGACGTCGTTGCCCTGACGCATGCCCTGGGTCGGGTCGTGGTTCTCCCAGAACGCCTTGAGGATCTCCTCGTACGAGACCTCCGCCGGCCGGAACACGACCAGCACCACCTCGTTCTGGCCGGTCCGCCCGCTGCAGACCTCCTCGTAGGTGGGGTTCGGGGTCAGCCCGCCCGCGTAGCCGACGGCCGTCGTGTAGACGCCGGGCAGCTGCCAGAAGACCTTCTCGGCGCCCCAGAAGCAGCCCATCCCGACGATCGCCCGCTCCGTCCCCGCGGGGAAGGGCGGCCCGATCGGCGTACCGAGCACGAAGTGCTCGCCGGGCGCGGCGATCGGCGTGTCGCGCCCCGGCAGGGCGTCGGCCGCGCTCGGAAGCTCTGGCTCGCGGCGGGAGAGGAACTCGAACATGGGTTCCAGGTTAGGGGGCGAGCCGCTCTACGACCCAGGCCCCGCCCTCGGTGCGGCGGAAGCGCAGCCGGTCATGCATGCGGTTGCGCCGGCCCTGCCAGAACTCGACGCTGCGCGGCTCGACGAGGTAGCCGCCCCAGTGGTCGGGCCGCGGCGGGTCCTCGACCCCCTCGTACTCGGCCTCGAGGTCCTCGAAGCGGCGCTCGATCTCCTCGCGCGACTCGATCACCTCGGACTGCGGGCTCGCCGCCGCCGCGATCCGCGAGTCGCGCGGCCGCTTCGCGAACGACGCGTCCGACTCCTCGGCGCAGAGCCGCACGACGTCGCCGTCGACGATCACCTGGCGCTGCTGCTGGTACCAGGGGAAGAGCAGCGTCGCGCGCGCGTTCTCGGCCAGCTCGCGCCCCTTGCGCGAGCGGTAGTTGGTGTTGAAGCGGAAGCCGCGCCCGTCGAGCCGGCGCAGCAGCACCGTGCGCGCGCTCGGCGCCCCGTCGCCACCGGCCGTCGCCAGCACCATCGCGTTCGGCTCCGGGATGCCGGCGACGAGCGCAACCTCCAGCCACGACTCGAACTGCTCGAGCCAGGTCGGCGCCAGCTCGGCCTCGGACAGAGCCCCGATCTCGTACGACTCGCGCATGTCCTCGATCCGCTCGCCCAGGTCGCTCACCCCTCCAGCCTAAGGGGTAGTCTGGCGCTCTCGTGACGGGGGCCCTCTACCGCATCGGTCGCTTCTGCGGGCGGCAACACTGGCCTGTGATCGCGGTCTGGGTCGTGGTCACCGTCGCGCTCGCGGTCGCCGGCCGCGTCGTCGGCGACTCGACCAACGACAACCTGTCGCTGCCGGGCACCGACTCGACCAAGGCGCAGGACCTGCTCCAGGACAACCTGCCGGCGCAGGCCAACGGCACCAACCCGGTCGTCCTCCAGGCCCCGAAGGGCAAGCTCACCGACAGCGCGAACAGCAAGGTCGTCGGCGACACCGTCGACTCGCTGAAGAAGCAGTCCGGCGTCCGCGCGGCGATCAGCCCGCTCAGCAAGCAGGGCTCCTACGCGCTGAGCAAGGACCAGACGATCGGCTACATCTCCGTCACGCTCTACGACTCGCCGAGCGACCTGACCGAGAGCGACGCCCAGGACATCTTCGACGCCGCCTCCCCCGCCTCCGACGCGAAATTCGACGTCGCCGCCGGCGGCTACCTCGGCCAGGCGCTGTCGGAGACCAACACCGAGAGCAGCGAGGCGATCGGGCTCGCCGCGGCGATCGTGATCCTGCTGTTCGCCTTCGGGACCGTGACCGCGATGGCGCTGCCGATCGTCACCGCGATCCTCGGCCTGGTCAGCACGCTGGCGATCCTCAAGCTGCTCAGCCACGTCGCCGACATCCCGACCGTCGCGCCGACCCTGGCGACGATGATCGGCCTCGGCGTCGGCATCGACTACGCGCTGTTCCTCGTCACGCGCCACAAGCAGCAGCTGCGCGAAGGCATGGAAATGCGCGAGTCGATCGCGCGCGCCACGGCGACCGCCGGCGGTGCCGTCGTCTTCGCCGGCAGCACGGTGATCGTCGCGCTCTGCTCGCTGCTGGCGTCGGGGATCCCGCTGGTCGGCGCGATGGGCTGCGCCGCCGCGGTCGCGGTCGTGGTCGCGGTGCTCGCGGCGGTCACGCTGCTGCCCGCGCTGCTCGGCGCGCTCGGGCCGAAGATCGACTCGTTGCGCGTCAAGCTCGGCAGGAGCCATCCCGACGACCACGAGCCGCACGGCTGGCGGCGCTGGGCCGACGGGGTCGCCAACAAGCCGTGGCGCTCGCTACTCGCCAGCACGTTCGTGCTGCTGTTCATCGCGATCCCGACGCTCAACCTCGAGCTCGGCGCCTCCGACAACAGCGAGCTGCCCAAGGACACCACCGCGCGCCAGGCGTTCGACCTGATCTCGAAGGGCTTCGGCCCCGGCGCCAACGGCCCGCTGCTGATCGGCGTCGAGCTGGGAACGCCGGCGAAGCCGGGCAAGCAGCAACAGCAGCAGCTCGACCAGCTCAACCAGCAGATCGCGACTCAGCAGGCCGAGGGCATCCCCGAGAGCGATCAGGAGAAGCAACAGAAGAAGGCGCTCCAATCGCCCTCGACCGACGACCGCCTGACCAGCCTCGAGGACGCGTTCAAGAAGACGCCGGGAATCGACTCGGTCTCGCCGGCGACGGTCGACAAGGCGGGCACGGTGGCCGTCTTCACCGCGATCCCGACGACCGCCCCGGCAGATCCGAAGACCGGCGACCTCGTCGAGAACCTGCGCGACAACGTCGTGCCCGACGCGATCAAGGGCACCGACCTGACCGTCTTCGCGGGCGGCCAGACCGCCGGCTACATCGACCTCGCGGCGCGGATCGCCGACAAGCTGCCGCAGATGATCGCCCTCGTGGTGATCCTCAGCTTCTTCCTGCTGCTGCTCGCGTTCCGCTCGGTGCTGCTGCCGATCAAGGCGGCGGTCGCGAACCTGCTCTCGGTCGGCGCCGCCTACGGGATCGTCACCTTCGTCTTCCAGGAGGGCCACGGCGCGACGCTGATCGGCCTCGACGGCGCCGTGCCGATAGCCAGCTACGTCCCGCTGCTGATGTTCACGATCCTCTTCGGCCTCTCGATGGACTACGAGGTCTTCCTGCTCTCACAGATCCAGGAGCACTACCTCGAGCACGGCGACACGCGCAAGGCGATCGTCGACGGGCTTGCCAACACCGGCCGCGTGATCACCTCGGCGGCGCTGATCATGGTCTGCGTCTTCTCCAGCTTCGTGCTGAGCGGCGACGCCGTGATCAAGCAGTTCGGCGTCGGGCTGGCCGTCGCGATCGCGATCGACGCCACCCTCGTCAGATGCCTCTTCGTCCCCGCCGCGATGACCCTGATGGGCGACCGCTGCTGGTGGATCCCCCGCTGGCTCGACAAGATCCTCCCCCGCGTCAGCATCGAGGGCGGCGACTTCTTCGAGAAGCGCGCCGCCGCCGAGGCCGAGTCGGCCCCGCGCGCCTGATCAGCCGCCGCGGAGGGAGACCTTGTCGGGGCGAATGCGGATCTTGAGGCGGACCTCGTCGGGCGCGCGGAAGGGGTACTCGTCCTTGTCGAGGTACTTCTTGGCGAGCGCGTCGATGTGCTCGTCGGCGCCCTCGGGTGTGATCTCGACGGCCTCGCCCTTGATCGTCACGTATTCGTAGGGGTTCTCGAGATTGGCGACGACGACCGTGACGCGCGGATCGCGCTCGAGGTTGCGCGGCCAGACGCGACCTTCGGCGCTGTTGACCCGCACCTCGTCGCCGTCGGCGTCGACCCAGGCGACAGCCACGTGCGGCGTCCCGTCGGGCGAGACGGTTGCCACATGAGCGAAGTTCTTGGCGTCCAGCAGCTCGTGGCTGCGGTCGTCGATCGAAGCGGACATCGGAGGCTCCTTGTCGTCGGGTCTGCCCGTAGGCGGATCCGATTCAAAGTTAGCGGCGCGTCCTCAGCGCTCCGACGCAACCGGGGCCGGGGCCGCTCCCGCTTGGCCCCGACCCCGCCCGGTGCGTCGGCCGGCTACAGCCAGCGCGCACTTCCTACCCGTCCCTCACCTCCGCACGAATCCGCCGCGAAGGTCAGGGAAAGGTAAACGCCCCCATTCCTGAAGTCAATGGGCCATGGAGCGTTCACGCGCCCGCACGGGCGCGGCACGCTCCCAAGGCCCCTCGGCCAGGCCTACGGCTCGGGATCGAGCTGCGGGAACTGGGTACTGAAGCCGGGGAAGTTGCCTTGGGCGACACAGCCGGGACGGGCGACGTTGCGGTCGCCGTCGGCGGTGCGGAAGGCGAACTGCTGGGCGAGCTTGGCCAGCTCGACGAGATCCGGCGTGCCGGTCTGGGCGGGGGGCGCGGGATCGCCGTTGCCGCAACTCTCGGTGTTGTAGGAGAGCAGGCCGCTCGCGAGCCGGTCGAGACCGTTCGGGGCCATGTAGGTGTTCGAACGGGTCTGACCGAGCGGGCGGGGGTAGTAGGCCAGGCCTTGCGGGTTCAGCGCCGAGGTCACCCGTAGATAGTGAATCGGGTCCCCGAGCGGCGCCTGTGGACTGACTCGGTTGTTGCGACCGTTCGTGGAAGCCGTCGTGTTGCCGAAGAACGACGAGATCTCGCGTCGGTTCTGGCCGAGATAGGCCAGCAGCGGGTTGAAGTTGCGCAGGAACGGCTGGAAGTCCTCGAGCAGTGGCGGGAAGTCGGCGAGCAGGCTCTCCAGGGCCGGGACGCCGCGGCGCGACTTCGTGATGACCGGCCCGAGGCCCTCGAAGAAGCCCTCGAACTGCGGCGCGAGCCGGTCGAGCTGCTTGAACGTCGCCGCGAACTCGGTGGCCGCCGGCTGGAGCTGCTTGACGACCGGATCCGCCCGGTCGGCGAGCTGCGTCAACCGCGGCAGCGTCAGCCGGCTCTGGCGCGAGAACTCCGGCAGCTCCTCCCAGATCGCCGCGAACTCGCGGTTGCGCGCGGCGGTGACCTGGAAGACACGATTGGCCTCGGTGATCAGCCGCGCGAGCTGGCCGTCGCGCTGACTGAGCGCATCGAAGAAGACTCCGGTGCCGCGGATCGTGCCGCTGATGGCCCGTGACTGGCCGTCCAGCTCGGTGAGGATCTCGTCGCCGGCCTCGATGAACTCGGGCAGGTTGCCGAACGTCGCGTTGTAGTCGGCCCCGCGACCGTTCACGGCCGATGCCTGCGACTGCATCCAGGTCTGGAACGCCTGCTGGGTGTCGTCGTCGAAGGTGCGGAAGATCTCGTCGAGCTCGACCGTCGGGTGCACCGCGCTGTCGGTCAGCTCGCCGCCGTCAGCGATCGTGCCCTTCGACGTGTCGCCGGTGGTCAGGTCGACGTAGGTCTCGCCGAGCAGCGACTTCTGGCGCAGCATGGCGCGAGCGTTCGTGGCGACCGGCGCGTAACGGGAGCGCATCTCGAGCGTCGCCTCGGTCGTGTTGTTGGGCCCGGTGTCGATCGTGATCACCTTGCCGACGGGCACGCCCGCGATGCGCACGTCCGACTGCTCGGCGAGCTGCGTCGCCTCCGGGAAGCGGACCTGGAAGCGATAGCCCTCGGAGCGCAGCGGCACGACGCCGCCGAACGAGAGCCAGAGGTAGAGCAGCACGCCGACGCACGCCATGACGAAGGCGACCATCGCGAAGATCTGGAAGGGACGGGGGGCCTGCTTGATCACTTTGCGGCTCCCGGTCCACAGCGCTCGTCGAGGCGCGGCGCGTTCAGCAGCTTGATCAGCGTCGCGAGGTAGGGGTTACGCGGCTTGCCTGTCGTCTTCGCCGGCCCGGAGATGCTCTCCAACGTCTGGAGCTGGCTGCAGGAAGCGGCGATCACGCTGCGTCGCAAGGTGCTGATGCCATCCTGGCTCGACACGGTCGAGTTCGTGTTGTGGTTCGCCCAGGGCAGGTAGAAGAGGTAGCCGTTCTCCTTGCCGGGCGGGTCGTAGGCGAGCTCGTTGAAGAGCGCATTGAAGACCTCGGTGAACTTGACGAGGTTCGGCGTCGACTTCGCGAGCGCGTTGGCCGGAGCGCGCAGCTCGCGAGCGATCGGCTGGACCTCCTCGGTGAACGGCCGCAGCTGGTTCTGGATCACCGGCTCGGTCTTGTCGAAGAACGGCGGCAGCTGCTTCAGGCTCGGGCCGAGCGCCCGTGCCGTCGGGCGCAGATTGGTGAAGGTGCTCTCCATCGAGCGACCGAGCGTGTCGATCTTGGCCAGCGCGGTGTTGCTCGACTTGAGCGCACCAGGAAGCAGCTCGATCGTCGAGGCGATGTTCTGGTTCTGATTGGCCAAGCGACGGAAGACGGCGGCGTTGGCGCCGACGAAGCGCGCGATCTCCCGGTCGTGGGCACCGAGCTCCGACACGATCGCCGAGAAGTTGTGGACGACCCGCTTGAGCTTGTGGCGCCGGGTGACGACGTAGCGGTTCGCCTTGGCGAAGTCGCGCGACAGCGGCTGGAAGCGCCGGAAGGTGTTCGCGAGCTCGCGGCCGCCTCCGTTGCGGAGCGTGCGACCGGCATCGCCGAGCAGCAGCTTCAGGTAGTCCTGAGTGTCGCCGTCGATGCTGGCCCAGAACTCGTCGAGGTTGACGTCGGCGTTCGTCTGCTCGGTCGAGAGCGTCGCGCCCTCGTCGATCGGATCGCCCGACGAAGGCGTGCCGGGATCGAGCTCGACAACCATGTCCTTGAGACCCGTCTTTGGCCGCAGCAGGATCGACGCGTTCGGATACACGCGCGAGAAGCGGTCCTCGAGCCGCAAGGTCGCCACCGCCTGACCATCCTCTAGCTCGATGCCGGCGATGTCGCCGACCTTGATGCCAGAGATGTTGACCGCCTGGCCCTGGCCCGGCATCACGCCCTGCGCCGACTCGACCTCGGCCTTGAACTCGAACGTGCTCTCGCCAACGACGGGAACCCATGCGGGCGGGTTGAGCCGCTGGTTGGAGAGGATGTAGGCCCCCACCGCACAGCCCAGCACGATCAGGCCTACCAGCGCGATCGCCGCCTTGAGGTTGCTCTTGAAGGCCTTGCCGAACACCTTTCTCACTGGGCACCTCCAGCGAAGCTCGACAGCGGCAGCAGCCGCGCGGAGGAGGCGCCGGCGGGCTGCGCACCCAGGCCCGGAGTCGGGATGTTGGGGGCCGCCGCGTTGGGGCGGGAGCCGTCCGCCGGACCGACCGAGCCCTCGCCGTTCACGTCGGGCACCGGGTTCTTGTAGCAGGGCACCTTGCGCTGCAACGGCGGCACCTTGTTCGGGAAAGCCGGGCTGGTGCGCTGCGGAGCGCTGGTCGCGTTGAAGTGCATCGGCTCGAGCTGGTAGTTCGTCTTGCCGGTCGTCAGCGGCAGCGCCCCACCGGGAGCCGACAGGCGGAGCTGGGGACCGTTCCCATCGAAGCTGCCACCCTCGCCGGCCTGGCCTGCGACGGCGTACCAGAACTCCTTGTAGTTCTCCTCGTCGACCGAGAAGCTTCTCCGTCGTCGACCTTGATGTTGCCCGTCGGGAGGATCACGTCGGTGATGCAGCGGTTGAAGTCGTCGGACTCACGGACGAGCGGGATCGACGCGTGCGTGGCGCGTGCCAGGTTCTGCGTAGCCGGGGTGATGTCCTTCAGCAGGCTGCCGAGCTCCTGAGAGCTGAAGAAGGGGATCGCCTGGTCGAGCCACGGGCCGGCGGCAGCGACGGCCTTCGGCGTCTCGCGGACGCCCGGCAGGATGTCGCGCGAAAAGGTCTGGGTCGCCGGCAGGGCCGCATCGACGCTGGCCAGGCCGCGCCGGAGGTTGCGCGAGGTCGGGCCGAGCAGCTCGACCACCTCCTCGAGCTCGGACGCGTGGGCGGCGGTCGTCGCCAACGTCGTGTTGAAGTCGGTGACGTACTCGGCGAGCTGATTCTCGTTGCGCGCGAGGCCCCGGCTGACGCCGGCGATGCCCTTGACCAGCTTCGAGAGGTCGTGCTTCTCGGTCCCCTGGAGCGCCTCGGCGCCGATCGCCGATCCGCGCAGCGCCGGGACCGCGGTCTCGAGCGCCTTGTTGAGCGCCTGGGCACCGGTCAGGCCCTGGACGTCGGGATCCTGGTCGGCGTCGTCGGCGGCGGTCGGCTCGGAGTCGAGCGCCTCGCCGAGGCCGGTCAGCGTGTCCTGCAGCCCGCGCCGGGTGTCCGACTGCAACGTCGTCAGGATCTGGTCGAGCTGCACCGGCCTGGAGGTCTGCGAGACCGGGATCAAGCCGCCGTCGGGCAGCTCCTCGGCCCCCGGCGTTCCCGGCTTGAGATCGACGAAGAAGTTGCCCTCGAGGAACAACCGCGGACGGATCTTCACCGTCGCGTCCTTGCCGACCGGACGACCGTTGTCGGTGATCTCCATCGTCACCACCGACAGGTCGGTGTCCTTGTACTGGCCGACCGCGACCACCTTGCCGACGTCGATGCCGGCGATCCTGACGGGCGCGCGCGGGGCGACCAGGTTCGAGTTCTCGAACACCGCCTGGATCTTGTAGGTCTGGGTGAACGGGACGTCCTTGCTGAACGCGAACCAGGATCCGATCAGGATCACGACAAGCGCGATCAGGCCGGCGCGCACCGGTGACATGCCGCTGCGGAAAGCTCTCATCGGCCGGCCCCCGCGGGAAGCTTGCGGACGGTCTTCTCGGTGGCGACGGACGGCGTGTTGGCCGGATTGCCGATCGCTACCGCGCCCGGACCGTTGATGCCCGCCTGGTAGCCCTCGTTGCCCGCCTCGCACTCGACCGGCTGACCGGGCGCCGCCGTGTTCGGGTAGGGGTTGGAGTGCAGGTAGCTGTCCTCGTAGGTCGTCCGCTCGAAGGTGTCGACACCCTGGATCGCGGACGAAGGAGGACCGTTCGAGGGCACCGCAGCCGGTCCGCCCTCGCTGCCCGGGTTCAGCGGCAACCCAAGCGGGCTGACGCGCAGCATGCTCCCGACCACATCGCTCTCGGACGTCATGCTGGCGATGTTGCGGAAGAACAACGTGCCGTAGTTGCAGACCGTCTGAGCCGGGGTGAGGAAGGCAAGCGTCGGCTGGAGCGTCTTGACGGTGCTCGTCAGGCGCGCCAAGCCGCTCGGCACCCGCGGGTCGTCGCCGAACTTCTCCAGCGTCGCGATCGTCGTCGTCAGGCGTCGGTTCAGGGCCGGCGAGCGGCGCAGGGCGGGTGTGCCGACCTCGAACGCGCGTGCCATGTCAGGCGCCGCGCTGGCGAGCCCGGCGAACGCGGGCCGGAAGCGGCGGAACAGCTCCTCGCTGTTGGCGAGGAACGGGCGCTGGCGCGGAAGCTCGCGCGTCGCGACCTCGAGCGCCGCCGGCCCCTCGGAGATCGCCGCCTGAACCGAGTCGCTGACCGATGCCCAGGCGGTGAAGGTGGTGTCGAGCGCGACCCAGAGGTCCGCCTGCGCCTGGGCCACCGGGGCGACCTGACTGGCGGTCTGCTCGAGCGCGGGGAAGAGGCGGCCCCAGGCGGTGCGCGGCGAGTTGATGTTGCGCAACACCGGCTCGAGCTTCTCGGCAACCGGGCCCAGCTCGGCGAAGGCGCGGTTGAGCGACTCGCCACGGCCGGCGAGGCCGGCGCCGAACGTCTCGAGGTTGGTCCGCGAGCCGACGCGCGTCGGCTCGTCGAACATGTTGAAGAAGTCGTCGATCTCCTCGGTCTTGACCTTCGACGCGGCGAGGGGAATGGTCGCCCCCTCGGCGTAGCCCTGCTTCGACTTGCCCTTGGTGATCTCGACGAACTTGAGACCGAGCGCCGAGCGCGGGCGGATGATCACCGTCGAGTCCTTCGGCAGCGGGATGATCCGCTCGTCGAGGCTCGAGCGTCAGATCCGCCGCGACGTCGCCGTTGTCCTGCGGATCGGTCTTGATCTCGGTGACGACTCCGATCCGCGAGCCGCCCATCCGCACCTCGTTGCCGCGCACCAGGCCGTTGGCGTTCGGGACGTTGGCGGTGAGGCTGTAGGTCGGGACGAACGGCAGGCCCTCGTTCGCGTTGTAGGAGAGGAAGACGGCGACCATCGCGACGATCACCGTCACGGCGCCCACCAGCACCGGGCTGCCGGCCAGGACCGAGCCGTTGCGGCGGCGGGGGTTCACTCGTCACCGCCCTTGCCGAACAGGTAGTCGAGCACCGGCGCGACGTCCTCGCCCTCGACTGGGATGCCGGCGATCGACTTGCTCGGAGCAATCCCCCGCTTGACGCCCTCGGCCGACTGCGGCTGACTCGCCAGGGTGGCCGCCGCCGTCGAGCTGTCGGCGAACTGCCCGAGCGTCGAGCCACAGCTCTGTGGCCGCTTGGCGTCATTGCCAGTTCGCGTCGCGCAGAGCCCGTTGATGACCAGCGCCGACCGCACGTAATGCCCCTTCGCATCCACCCCGTTCACGGTGCCCGTGTAGAAGTAGATGAGCTGCATCAGCTCCTCGATGCCGCCGGTGTCGTCGACGCTGGCGAACAGCTTCGCGAGGTCGTTGGTCGTCGGCGTGAGCGGCTGGCCGAGCTCGTTGAGGTCGCCGATCAGCGGGCGAATCGCGGGGAACAGCGTCCGGGCGCGGTCACCGAAGTCGCCGAGCGAGACGAGCGCCGGCGTCGCGGCCTTGAAGAACGGGCCGGTGCCCGCGATCATCGAGTTGATCGCCTTCGCCTGGCCGTCGAGGCTGTTCAGCGCCGGGGTCATCTGGTCGGCGAGGCCGGTGAAGCGCTCAGTGGTCGGCTTCAGCTCGCGCAGGAAGGCCGGGAGGCGCTCGAAGTTGCGCTCGATGTCGTCGCCGCGCTCGGCGGTCGCGGCGGAGAGCTGACCGGTCTGGTCGATGAAGTGGGCGGTCTCCTTGCGCTTGTCGACCCAGGCCGCGAGGACCGTGTCGGACTCGTCGATCAGGCGCCCGAGCAGGCGGTCCTGGTCGGCGAGCACCTTGGCGAAGCGGTCGAACTCCTTCAGCGCCGGGTTGGAGCGTCGCAGCGCCTCGCGCAGACGATCGCCGTTGCCCGCCAGGCCGGCGCCGAGCTCGTTGATCAGCAGGCGCCACGCCTCGCGCTGCGGCAAGCGGTTGATGTTGCGCAGCAGATCCTCGCCGACCGGCGTGACGTTGTTGTCGGCGGGGAGCAGGTACTGGCCCTCGCCGCGGCCGCTGTCGACTCGCGCGAGCTCGGCGGCGGGCGGCTCGCCCTCCTTGCGCGCTCGCGTCGGAACGCACTCGATGAACTGCTCGCCGATCAGCGACTGCAGGCGGATCTGGCACTGGGCGTCCTTGCGGAACGGAACGAAGGCCGGGTCGTCGATCTTCAGGACGACGGCGGCCTTGTTGTCCTCGGTGAGGTCGACGTCCTCGATCGCGCCGACCTTGACGCCGGCGATCTTCACGTCCTCGCCCGGGATCACGAAGCTGCCGTTGTCGAAGACCGCGCGGACCAGGTAGCCGTCGTCCTCGTCGCCGCCGGCCGCGACGCTGATCAGAACGCCGAGCGTCACGCCGACGATCGCCGCGAGCGCCATGAAGCGGCCGCTGGTCAGCTTCTTCGCGCGGGGGTCGCCGCCGCTCACGGCGTGCCTCCGATCACCTGCGACGGATCGCAGTCGGGGTTCGCCAGCTCGCCCATGTCGACGAACGGCGCCGAGCCGTCCGCGGGCCGGGCCGCGCCGGAGCCCGGGCAGCGGCGCAGGTTGCCGGTCGACAGGCTGGGGCTCGAGCCGCGCTCGGCCGCCGGCTTCGGCGTCAGGCTGCCGCCGTCGGCGTCGTCGGTGAAGTTGAACGCGTCGAAGACGGGGATCGAGCGGGCGTAGTGGCCGTTGGCGTCATAGGGGGCCATCGCGCCGCCGAAGCTGCGCAGCCAGGCGACGAGGTCCGGGCCGTAGGGGCGGATGAAGCCCCACACCGGCGTCGACTCCTTCAGCGACTTGCGCGCACGCGGGAAGCCCTTGTCGGCGAGCTTCGCCAGCACCGGCAGGTCGACCATCGTGTCGTAGAGGTCGTTGCCCTCGCCGGGCCCGTTGAAGGTCTTGCGCAGGTCGGTGAAGATCGGCACCGACTCGGCGGCCAGCTTGTTGAAGCGGCGCAGGAAGCCGGGCAGCACCTTCGCGCTCGGCTCGGACTCGACGACGAATCGCTCGAGCTCGTCGATCGCCGGACCGCGCAGCGCGGCGAACGTCTTGCTGCCCTGGCGCAGGGCCGGCGGCAGGTCGACCAGCGCCTCGTTGAGCGACTGGGTGTCGGAGCTCAGCGCGGCCATCGTAGTGCCGGTGTTGTCGACGAGGTCGGTCAGGTCGCCGCTGCGCTGCTCGACCGCGCCCATGGCCTTCGACGTCTCGACCAGCAGCTCCTGGAGCGCCTCGCTGTCGCGGTTGATCTCGCGGAACAGCTTCGACGTCTGGGCAAGCGTCGGCGAGAAGTACTTGGCCGACGTGTTGGCGTTCTTCTCCTGGCCGGCGTACCAGTCGGCGAATCCCTGGATGAAGTGGTCGAGCCCGTCGCGGGTCTTCGGCGTGAAGGTGTTGAACAGCTGGTCGAGCTCGACGATCGACTTCGTCTTGTCGCCCTGGATCGTCGCGCCGTCCGCGAGCTCGGGTTTGAAGTTCGGCGCCGGGCTGATGTCGACGAAGCGGTTGGCCGTGCCGACGAGCCCCTGCCAGCGGACCGTCGCGGTCGAGCCGGCGTGCAGCGGCGCGTAGGTCTCGTCGACCGAGACGGTCAGCTCGGCACGGCCGTCGTCGGTCAGCTCGATGCCTGTGACTTTGCCCACCGGGGTCCCGCCGATCCGGACGAGGTCGCCATTGACCATCTGGCCGGCGTTGTCGAAGACCAGCTTGTACTCGTGCGCGTCGTCGCGCGTGACCCAGATCACGAGCAGCGCGATCAGCGCGAAGACGATCGCCCCGGCGGCGAGCAGGCGCCCGGGTCCGCGACCCGACGCCGCACCGGCACTGGCTGGCTGGCCAACCGTTGCTGCTGGGGTCTCCGCGTTGCTCTGGGTCAAGTTCTCCTCCCGCGAAGAGCAACGCCGCGACCTAACACAGCCTGCGCCTCCGTCCGGCTAGGCATCGTATATGGCTCTGAAACGCGGTGCCAGGGGGAACCCATGTCGGCGACCACGTTGACGAATCGGTCGCTCGGATGCGCCGGTTGTGCTTGTTCTTCCAAACCAGGACAACCCCGCTGGACAGAACTTCGCCGGCGGGCCGCCAGCCACCCCGATAATCCGGTGTATAGGCGCTGGCAACCGTGTACCTGCGCGTGTATATTGGCCAGACCAACGTGGCCCCTCTCGATAGTCGCAGAGTCGTTCGAGCTCCCCACCAGCTCCCGCCAGGCCGGCACGGCCTGGCGCGCAGCTTCGTGGCGCGCAACCAGCGCGAGCGGATCATCGCCGCCGTCGCCCAGGTCGCCAGCGTCCACGGATACGGCGAGATGAGCGTCCAGCACATCGTCCGCGAGGCCGGCGTCTCACGCCGCACGTTCTACGAGCAGTTCAAGAACAAGGACGAGGCGTTCATCGCCGCCTTCGACGGCTCGAGCGCCCTGCTGATCGCGAGCATCCGCAAGGCGGTGGACGCCGAGGAGACGCCCGAGAGCAAGGTCAGCGCCGCGTTCGGCGCGTTCCTCGAGATCCTCTCGGCCTCGCCCGCGTTCGCGAAGATGTGCATCGTCGAGGTGCTCGCCGCCGGGCCCACGGCGATCGATCGCCGGGCCCGCACGATGGAGGAGTTCACGACGATGTTCAGGGAGGGCACGGCCGAGTTCGGCGAGAACACCCCCTCCCCGCTGATCGCCGAGACGATCATCGGCGGCGTCTACGAGACCGTCTACCGGCGCGTCGCGCGCGGCGAGACGGCCGAGCTGCCGAAGCTGCTGCCCGACCTCGTCGAGTCGGCGCTGCTGCCCTATCTCGGCGAGGCGCGAGCCAGCGCCGAGCGCGAGCGTCTGCTCGCGCTGCAGCGCTCCAACGGCTGATCGCGCAAGCGATCGTGCGGGCCGTTGTGACGGCTGGCGCAACTTCCGCGCGGCCCACCGGTTTGTGGGTACGGTGCAGTTTGCACAGACGGGAGGCCTTCCGTTAGCGTGGTCGATCGCGCTCTCGGCGGGGGAGATCCTGCCGCGATAACCGACTTTCGGATCAGGAGGAGCAAATAGAGATGCGCAAGCTCGCAGTCCTACCGGCAGCCCTGGTGGCCGCCGCTGTCGTGGCGGCCCCCGCCGCGGCACAGCAGCCGGTCACCACCTTCGAGTCGAAGGCCACGATCACCCCGAAGAAGGCCGGAACCAAGAAGAAGCCGCAGGGCGTCAAGCTCAGCGGCAGCCTCAAGTTCCGTACCGTCACCCAGGGCGTCGAGCCGCCGATCATCACCGGTGGCTCGGTCCTGATCCCGAAGGGCGGCCTCTACAACGGCGGCAAGTACAAGACCTGCTCGGGCGCGACGATGCGGTCCTCGCAGTCCGTCGACAAGTGCCACAAGCAGTCGATCATGGGCAAGGGCAGCGGCCGCGCCTTCGCCGACAACGTCGACGCGGCCCCGGACGTCGTGTTCGTCAACGGCGGCAAGAGCACGCTGTGGGCGTTCACGACCCTCTACCGCCCGGCGCTCGTGCAGGAGCCGATCGCGATCAACATCAAGAAGCAGAGCGGCAAGTGGGCCTACAAGGCCACCTTCCAGGTCCCGAAGATCCTCCAGGTCGTGGCCGGCGTCCCGGTCTCGCTGCAGGACTTCAAGTTCAACATCGGAGGCAAGTCCTACGCGAAGGACTTCTTCGCCACGACGAGCTGCCCGAAGAGCAAGAAGCACCCGTACGAGGCGACCGCGTCCTACCTCTACAACGACGGTTCGACCGACACCAAGACGTACAAGAGCACCGTCGCCTGCAGCTAGCGACGTCGCCGCGCGAGCGGCACTGACATAGCAGCACCGGAAGCGCCCGCCATCTGGCGGGCGCTTCTGCGTTCTGGGTCCGGCTGGTGCGGGCGGGCGAGATCAGACCCAGTCAGAAACCCTGCGTTTCTTGGTTGTCAAGAGGGAACAGACGGTCTATGGTTGCCCCATGAGCGACCGGCGACAGGCAGTCAGGCTGGCCCCTGGCCCCCAGGGCCTCGACCGCGCCGAGGTCGAGCGCGCGCAGCGGGAGCGGCTGACCACCGCAATGGCCCGGGTCGTCGCCGAGATCGGCTACGAGGCGACGACCGTCGAGCGGGTGCTGCAGGAGGCCGGCGTCTCGCGGCGCACCTTCTACGAGCTCTTCGCCGACCGCGAAGACTGCTTCCTGAGCGCCTACGACTCCGCGATGCGCCGGGTCATGCGGACCGTGACCGACGCCTACCTCGACTGCGACGCGCCAGAGGAGCGAATCGAGCACGCGCTCGAGATCTTCCTCCGGCTGCTGGCCGCAGAGCCCGATCTGGCCCGGATGTGCGTCGTCGAGGTGTTCGCGGCGGGACCGCGAGCGCGCGAGCGACGGGCCGAGGCGATGGACCACCTCGCCAAGCTCGTCCAGCACGCGCTGAGCGAGCTGCGCGGCGACGACAAGCTCGATCGGCTCTCCGCACAGGCGCTGATCGGGGCCGTGCACGAGCTGATCTACCTGCCGGTCGACCGGCACGACACCGCCTCGCTACCCGGGATGGCGAAGGAGATCGTCGCGACCCAGATCGCGCCGCTGGTGGCGGTGCCGCGATGAGCGGGCCGGCGGGCGCCGGTGCAAGCGGCGCCGGGGACGCACTCGCCCGAGACGGAGCCCAGGGTGTTTCCGGTCTGTCCCCCCGGGCGCTCGTGGCAAGCTCCTACAAACTCACGGGTACAGAGGGCCAGAGAACGCGCGGGCAACGTGCGCCGCGGCGCGTCGGGCAGATCCCGGGCGGCCGCCACGGGCTGGCTCCCGAGGCCGTCGCCGAATCCCAGCGCGCGCGCCTGCTGGCCGGCATCGCGGCCGCGGTCGCCGAGCACGGCTACGCCAACACGAGCATCGCCGACGTGATCGCCCGGGCGGGCGTCTCGCGCAAGACCTTCTACGAGCAGTTCGAGGGCAAGGACGACTGCTTCGCCGTCGCCTACGGACAGGAGATGGAGCGGCTGCTCGAGGTGACCCTGAGCGCCTTCGAGGCCGAGGGGCCGCCGTGGGCGCGCAGGCTGCGCGGCGCGCTGACCGCGCTCTGCGCGGCGATCGCCGGCAACCCCGCGGTCGCGCGACTGTGCTTCGTCGAAGCGCTCGACGCGGGACCGCTGACCGCGGCCAGCCGGCGCGAGGCGCTGAGCGGTCTCCTGCCGCTGTTCGAGGCCGCCCCGGCCGACGCGCTCGGCGACTCGCCGTTCGGGGAGTCGCTGCGGATGGGCCGGATCGGCGACCTCGCCGAGATGCTGCACCGCGAGGTGGCGGCGGGCGCCGGGGCCACGCTCCCCCGGCTCGTGCCCGAGCTGACCTACCTGATGGCGCTGCCGTTCCTCGGCCCCGAGCGCGCCGCGCGCGAGCTCGACGGGCCGCCCGCGGGCCTGCGGCCGGCCGGCTGACGGTCGGCGGAGCCTCGCTGTGCCTTTGCCAGCCGACATATGCCGCGGATCGATGACAGTCGCGTACAGTTGAAGCCCGGATGAGCAGCCTGCTGACCCCATGGGGCGATGCGCTGAACCTCGGCGAGCGCGCGCTCAAGCCCGGCCCCGGGACTCCGCCGGAGGAGATCGCACGCAACCGGCGCGAACGGCTCTACGCCGCGACCGTCGCGGCCAGCGCCGAGCACGGCTACGAGGGGACGACGGTTGCCCACCTCTGCTCGATCGCCCGCGTGTCGCGCACCGCCTTCTACGGCCAGTTCAACAGCAAGCACGACTGCTTCCTGGCGACCATCGACGAGATCGCGCGGATCGGACGGGCCGTCGCAGACAACTCGTACGTCGGCGAGAAGACCTGGGACGAGCAGATCCAGGCCGCGCTGGAGGGGGTCGTCGGGCTCGTCGCGACCTTCCCCGACACCGCGCGGCTCTGTTACGTCGAGGCGTACACCGCGGGGCCCGACGCCGTCGAGCGCGTCGACGACCTGTTCGACAGCTTCGAGGAGCTGACGATCGGCGCGATCGCCGGCTCGCGCGAGCGGGCGGGGCTGCCGCCCGAGGTCGTGCGCGCGGTGCTCGGCGGCGTGCACGTGGTCATCGAGGAGCATCTGCGCGAGGGGCGCGAGCAGGAGCTGACCGGGAAGGCCGCCGACCTGTGGAGCTGGGCGCTGATCTACCGGACGCCGGCGGAGCCGCTGGTCCGCCCGCGGCGGCGGTCGCGCTCGCCCGGGACCCCGCGCCGGATCGACGTCGACGCCGACGAGCGGATCCTGCGCGCGACCGCCGAGACGGTCTCGGAGCGCGGCTACACCACGACCACCGTCGCCGACATCGCGCGCGCCGCCTCGGTCTCCCTGACCACCTTCTACGACAACTTCGACAGCAAGGAGGACGTCTTCCTCGCCGCGCTCGACCAGAGCCGCGCGCAGGCGTTCGCCGTCGTGCTGCCGGCCTACCGGCGCGGCTCGGACTGGCGCCAGGGCGTCTGGCTCGGCCTGCGCGCGCTGCTCTCGTTCTTCGCCGTCGAGACCGCGTTCGCCGGACTCGCCGCGGAGGTTCGCTCGGCGGGGCCGCGGGCCGCGGAGCACGCACAGGAGACGATGCGGATGTTCGGCGAGTTGCTGGCCTCTGGCGAAGAGCTGGAGGACCCCCCGCCGCGCGTCACCCGCATGGCGATCGGCGGGGGGATCTACACCCTCGCGATGGGGGAAGTGCGCGCCGGCCGCGCGGCCCGGCTGCCGGAGCTGCTGCCGATGGCGACGTTCGTCGCGCTCGCTCCCTATCTGGGGGTCGACGAGGCCGGCGCGGTGGCGAGCGCGCCATAGCTCGCCTGTTTCCGATCCGTCGAGCCGCCGCACCCTGGACTTCCGGGAGGCGGCAGGCTAGATTCCCGGTACTTGAAGTTTCTGGAAACAGCCATGGTCCCAGAGGCCGGAGGGCGCGGGCGTGGCCGCTGAGGGGACGCGGGCGCGCAAGGGCGGACCGGGGCGCCGGCGGCCGGACCAGATTCCCGGCGGGCACCACGGGCTGAGCCCGGAGGAGGTCGCGGAGTCGCAGCGCGGGCGGATCCTCGAGGCGATGCGCGAGGCGATCGCCGAGCAGGGCTATGCCGACGCGAGCGTGGCCGACGTGATCAAGCGGGCCGGAGTGTCGCGCAAGACGTTCTACGCCCAGTTCACCGCCAAGGAGGACTGCTTCCTCGCGATCTACGACGAGCAGATGGGACGGCTGCGGGACGTGACGCGCGACGCCTTCGAGGCGCAGGACGACTGGGTCCCGTCGCTGCGCGCGGGACTGACCGCGCTGCTGAACGCGCTCGCCTACGACGACACGGTCGCGCGGCTGTGCTTCGTCGACGTGCTGGCCGCCGGTCCGCGGGCGGCCGCGGCGCGCAACGAGACGATGCGCGAGCTGGAGTCGGTCCTCGAGCTGGGCCGGGGCGGCGATGCGACCGACGGCGACGGCTCCCCCACGCCGCGCGCGCTCGGGACGAGCATGGTCGGCGGGCTCGGCGAGGTGCTCTACCAGGAGACCGTCGCCGGCCGCTGCGGGCAGCTGCCGGCGCTGCTGCCCGAGCTGATGTACGCGCTCGTGCTGCCGTTCGAGGGCCGCGAGGCGGCTCAGCGCGAGCTCGAGCGGGCGCCGCGACGGGCCGCCACGCGCACCTGAGGACCGGCCTACTCGCCCCAGACCGCGAGCGGCAGATTCGCGCGGATCCGGCGATCGGCGGTGAGCGGCGGAACCCGCTCGACGGTGCTGTCAAGTTTGGAAACAGAAGATTTCCAAACGGCGCGCCGCCAGTCGCAGAGCGGAACTTGGTGGCTGGCGAGCGCTACTCGACCCGGAATCTCCAGGCACCTACCCGTTTCTGGCGTACTATCGGGGCATGCCGGAGACTCCCAGTCTCGACAGCAAGGAGTTCAGCGTCGCGCGCAGGCGACGGCGCGACCAGCTGCCGGGCGGGCGACACGGGATCCCGCCCGAGGTGGTGGCCGAGTCGCAGCGCGACCGAATCCTCAAGGGGATGACCATCGCGGCCGGGCGGAGCGGCTTCAAGGAGGCGCACGTGACCGAGGTCGTCCACCGCGCGGGCGTGTCGCGGCGGTCGTTCTACGAGCACTTCAAGGGCAAGGAGGAATGCTTCGCGGCCGCCTACGCGCGTTCCATGGAGCAGCTGTGGCAGCTGACGCTGCGCGAGTTCGAGGTGGCGGACGAGTGGGTCGACGGACTGCGCGCGGGGCTGGCGGCGATGCTGTCGGCGCTGGCACGACGGCCCGAGGTCGCGAGCATCTGCTTCGTCGAGGTGCTCGCCGCGGGACCGCTGGCCGCCGAGCAGCGCGACACGGCGATGCGCAAGTTCCAGCCGCTGTTCGAGAGCGCGCCGACCCAGGTGCGGCCCGCGTCGCGGATCTTCGAGGCGCTCGCGCTCGGCCGCGTTGCCGACCTCGGCGCGGTGCTGCACCGCGAGATCGCCGCGCGGCGGATCGAGGAGCTGCCGGAGCTGCTGCCGGAGCTGATGTACATGATGGTGCTGCCGTTCCTCGGCCCTGAGGCCGCCGCGCGCGAGCTTCGAGCGAGCGCCCGGCGGCGGCAAGGAGGCGGCGGCCTGATGGCGGCGCGCCCCGGACGCGGACCGGCACGGCCGCACCGGTCCGAGGCGCGGCGCGACGGCGCGCCCGAGTTCCTCGGCCGCGAGCGGGAGCGCGAGCGTGGCGCCAGCCACCCCGTCGAGGCGGCCGACGTCGACCACGCGCGGCTGCTCGGCGACGTCGACGCCGCGATGGAGACCGCGCTGGCCGAGACCCAGCACGCCTACCTCGTCGCCGACGGCGACTGGGGCGACCGGATGCGCGCCGCGCTGGCGCGGCTGCTCGACCTCTGCGCGCGCTACCCCGACCAGACGCGCCGCTGCACGGTCGAGGTGTTCGAGGCCGGCCCGGGCGGGCTGGAGCGCCACGACGTCTGGATGGACCGCTTCGCCGCACTCTGCCAGAGCGGGTACGTCGAGTCGGGAAAGGCCGGCGGCCAGCCGCGCGTGGTCTCGCCGCTCGTCGCCGGCGCGCTGTTCGAGCTGATCCGCTCGCACGCCGAGGACGGCCGGCTCGAGCGGCTGCCCGCCGCGCTGCCGACCGCCGTGCTCGTCGTGACCGCGCCCGTGCTGGGGCGCGACGCCGCGCTGACGCTGGCCGCCTGAGCGATCAGCCGTCGAACGGGTGCCCGACGACGATCACGTCGTCGGGGTCCCACGCGGCCTTGACCGCGCGCAGGCGCTCAATCGCCGCGGCGTCAAGCCACGCGGAGGCCGGCAGGGGCCGCTCGGCGAAGTTGAGGTACCTGCCGCGGGCGTAGGGCTCCATCGCCGCGAGCATCCGGTCCAGGTCGCCGCGCACGGCGGTCGCCGCGTCCGGCGCCATCAGCATCCCGACGGCGAACGCGTGGTACTCGCCGGCCAGCGAACCGAGCGCGCCCGCGCCGGGCGGCGTCTCGGAGAGCGCGCCGCCGTTGTGGCGCAGCTCGGCCGACACCAGCACCGAGCCGGAGTCGGGACCGACGGCGTCGACGAAGGCGTCGACCGCCTCGGGCGGGAGAGCGCCGAGGAGCGCGTGGTCGGTCCGCGCCGGACCGGGCTCCTCGGGATCCATGTGGACGCGGCCGAGAACGCCCGTGTCGGTCATCCCGAACGTGTCGATCTCCGGGTCGAGCGCCCGCAGCGGCGCCAGCAGCTCGGCGCCGTCGGCCTCGCCGCCGAGGAAGACCGCGTCGACGACCGCGAAGCCGCGTCCGCGCAGCGGTGGCGGCGGGCCCGGGACGTCGGGCACGCGCAGCACGCGGCCGTTGAGCGTCAGCTCGGCGGGAGCGGTCAGCGTCGCCTCGCGCCAGGCGTGCAGAACCTCGCGGGCGCGCTCGATCGGGAACAGCAGGTTGCCGGCGTAGACCTCCCGCTCCGCGAACAGGTCGAACTCGATCGCGGTCACGACGCCGAAGTTGCCGCCGCCCCCGCGCAGCGCCCAGAACAACTCCGGCTCGCTGTCGGCCGTCGCGCGGACGCGGCGGCCGTCGGCGGTCACCAGCTCGATCGCACGGACCGCGTTCGCCGCCAGGCCATGCTTGCGGCCGATGAAGCTGAGCCCGCCGCCGAGGTGGTAGCCGACCACGCCGACGGTGCGCGACGAGCCGGCGAGCGGGGCGAGGCCGTGCGGGATCGCGAGGTCGGCGACGTCGCCCCAGAGCGCGCCGGCGGCGGCGCGGGCGGCGCGGGCGGCGGGATCGACGGTGGCCGGGCCGACGACTGGCCCGGACGCGCCGATCGGGGCGAGGTCGAGCAGACGGTCGGTGCGCAGCAGCAGCACTTCGGTCAGCGGCGGGAGCGGCTCGGCGCGGTGGCCGGTGCGCTGCGGCGCGACGCGCAGGCCGGCGGCGCGCGCGTAGGCGAGCGCCTCGGCGACGTCGGCGACGGTCTCGGGGAAGGCGATCGCCGCCGGCTGCTGGTCGACGGCGAGGTTGAAGACGCTGCGCGAGGCGTCCCACGAGGGGTCGCCGGGAGAGATCGCGAAGGCGGGCGGCTCGGTGACGGTCATGCCGGCGAGCCTATTCGTTGAACTGACAGCCCGCCGAACGGGAACTTGCAGGCCTCACCCTGGACGGATGTTGGACCGATGCGGGGTCTGGCTCATGCCAACAGGCTGGTTTTGGAAGACCGGCGCCCCGAACGATCGGACTCGCTCATGTTCTCCACTCCCTTCCTTCCCCGCCTGCTCGCGCTCGCCGGCTGCGTCATGCTGACGCTGCTGGCCATCCCTGCCGCGGCCCAGGCAGCGCCGGTCGAGCCCCAGCTTTCGCTGAGCCCCGGCTCGCATGACTTCGGCCTCGTCGAGCTGAACCGCGGCGGCCAGCAGATGGGCTTTTGGCTCAACAACAGCGGCCCCGACTGGGTCCCGGTACAGGTAGACGTGACCGGCCCCGACGCGTCGGCCTTCAGCGCGTGGGACAGCTGCGGCGGCGGCGTGCTCCAGTGGTCGGGCTGCAACGTGACCGCTCAGTTCGACCCCGACGGACCGCGGGACTACGCGGCGACGCTGCGCGTGCGCTCCGGCGACCACAGCTTCACCGCCGAGCTGACCGGCGCCGGCGCGCTGCGCCAGGTGACCGCGACGCCGAACCCGGTCGACTTCGGGACCGTCGAGCTGGGCGACAGCGCGACTCGCTCGGTGACCCTGCAGAACACCGGCAACGTCTTCTTCCAGTCGATGGTGGCGCTCCCAGTCGGCGGCGACGTCGGCGCGTTCCGGCTGGTCGAGGACGGCTGCTCGATGCGCGTGCTGGCGCCGACGGTCGGCTGCAAGCTGAAGCTGGCTTTCACGCCGTACGCGGCCGACAACGCCGAGGCGACGCTGGCGGTGATCGGCGAGGGCGACCCCGCGCTGGTGACCCTGCGCGGCGTCGGCGTCGAGCCGCCGGAGGAGCCGGCACACACGCCCGGCGACGCGGCGACGCCGACCGCGACCGGCGTCAGCACCAGGACCCACGGCGGGAGCGTCAAGCCGAAGACCGCCAAGAAGCCCGCGCGCGTCGCGTTCAACTGGCGCCGCGGCCTGCCCGCCCCGTTCCAGGGGGCGCGAGTCGACCTCGGAGTGGCCCGCTGCGTCGGCGCCCCGACCTGCCGCGTCAGCGTGCGCGCCTGGTACGTGACGACCGCCGACGGCCTCGCCGCCGGCACGCGCACGACCGGCGTCCGTCGCGCCACCTGGTGGGTCGGCGGCGGCAGCCCGGTCGCGCTGTGGATCCCACACGACCTCGGCGGCGAGCCGAAGCGCCTGATCGCCAACCTGACGACCAAGGCGGCCGGCCGGCCGAGCGGCTCCCAGCGGCTCAACGTCCGGCTGCTCGAGGGCGTCCGCCGCGGCGGCGTCGTGGTGGCCAAGGATTGACCGGCCGCCAGGCCGCCCGCCCATCGCGACGGGCGGCCCGTCAGCGGGCCAGCCGCCAGGCGTAGAGGACCGCCGCCACCGAGGTGGCGAGGTTGAGGCTCGAGACGCCGGCGCGCATCGGGATCCGCAGGTGGCCGTCGGCGGCGGCGATCGTCGCCGCGGCGAGGCCGCGGCGCTCGCTGCCGAAGGCGTAGATCGCGTCGGGCGGCAGGGCACGCGGGTCGACGTCCTCCCCCTCGGGGTCGATCGCCAGCAGCGGCCGGTCGCCGCGCGCCGCCGGCAGGCCGTCGACGCGGCCGACCGGCAGGGCGAAGTGGAGGCCGCCGGAGCCGCGGATCGCGACGGGGTCCCAGGGGTCCTGCTCGCCGGTAGTCAGGACCCCGGCGACGTCGGCGGCCGCCGCGACGCGGACGACGGCGCCGAGGTTGCCGTGGTGGCGCGGATCCTCGAGCAGCACGACTGGCGCGTCGGCGCGGGCGAGCACGGCGACCGGGTCGAAGCGCGGCCGGCGGGCGAGCGCGGCCACGCGCGTGTGGTGGGCGTAGGGCCCCAGCTCGCGGTAGGTCTCCTCGGGCACGGCCGTCGCGAGCTCGCGCAGGCGGGCGCCGACGTCGGGAGCGAGCTCGGCCGCCAGCCGCTCCAGCTCGGCCGGTTCGCTGGTCAGGACCGCCTCGACGTCGCCGCCGAAGCGCAGCGCGTGCTTGAGCGCGTGGAAGCCCTCCAGGACCGCCCAGTCCTGATCACCGCGAGCGCGGCGGAAACGGTCGACCAGCTGGCGCTCGGCGGCTCCCTCCTGCACGTGCGGAGCTTAAGCTCGCGGCCTTTCCTGCGCAGGCCGTGCACGAATGGTCCCCTCGCTGGCATGATCGCGCTGTCCACGCTCCCGTACGAAGGAACGTCCACGCCATGCTCCGTCGCACCACCCTCGTCGCCGTCGCCGCTGCCGTCGGCGCCCTAGCGCTCCTGCCCGCGGGGGCCCAGGCGGCCGGTCCGGAGGCCACCGCCGCGAAGTCGTGCAGCCTCGCCGGCAAGACGCGCAGCCTCGGTCCGACGTATGTGACGTCGCTGTCGGTGAAGCGGGTCAGCTGCGCCAAGGGCGAGTCGCTGGTCAAGGCCTACTTCAACTGCCGCAAGAGCGCCGGCGGCGTCAAGGGCCGCTGCGTCAAGCGTGTGTCCGGCTACGCCTGCACCGAGCAGCGAACGAACGCGATCCCGACCCAGTTCGACGCGACCGTCACCTGCAAGAAGGGCAAGAAGAAGGTCGTCCACAAGTACACGCAGTTCACCTAGGCCGCGTTCAGCTCCCGCCGTCGACCGCGTCCTGTACGAGGTCGGCGGCGACGGCCGCGCCGGCGGCATTGAGGTGGATGCCGTCCTGCTCGCGGACGATCCGCTCGCGGCCGTCGACGTCGATCGCGTCGGCGTAGCCGCCGTCCGGCGCGAAGGTGTCGTCGAGCTCGATCACCGTGACGCCGTCGCCGGCCGCCTCGGCGGCGTCGCGGACGGCGTCGTTGACGGCGTCGGCGATCTCCTGGCGCGCGGGGTCGCGGGGGCGCGGGACGGTCAGCCAGTAGACGCGCGCGGCGCCGTCGCGGCGGTAGGCCTCGATCATCGTGGCGACGCGGGACGCGAAGGCGGCCTGCCAGCCCGCGCCGCAGCAGGCGACCTCGGAGCCGGAGCCGGATGCCGCCGCGACGCCGCCGCGCGCCGTCGCGCCACTGCGAGGCACACGCTCGGCGGAGGGCAGCGAGAAGCCCTCGTTCGCGCCGATCAGGACGACCACGGCGGTGGGCTCGAACCGGCGCGCCTGCCTGGCCGCCAGCTCGCGCCAGTCGACGAGGTCGCTCTTCGAGATGCCGGTGCCGACGTGGGCGTCGCGCTCGACGGCCGTCTCGCCACCGGCGTAGCGACGCGCCAGCTCGGTGTCGAGCGGCATCGCGAGCGAGTCGCCGGTGACGAGCAGCGTGCGGTCGCCGGTGGCCGCGGGCGTAGCGGGGCCGCCGTCGGTCTCGAGCCAGGCGAGCGCGTCGTCGGTGTGGCCGGCAAGCGGAAGGTTGTCGGCGATCCAGCCGGTCGGCTCGCCGACGACCTCGACGACGTCGCGGCCGACGCCGGGCGACAGCTCCTCGGCGCCACCGCGGACGGCACCGCCCTGGAAGAGGACGAGCAGCAGCGCCGCGAGGAAGACGACGACGAGCGCGTCGCGGGCGCGGCCGCGGCGGCCGGGCGGCGGGTCGGGGACGGCGAAGGAGTCGTGCGGGGTATCGGAGCGGTCGGTCATCGGATCAGAACTGGAAGTAGATGAAGGGCGGGACGCCCTCGCTGGGGACGGTGGCGCCGACGAGCGCTACGACGAGGGCGAGGACGATGCCGAGGGCGGGCGCGGGCAGGTCGGCGACGCGGACGCGGAGACGGTCGAGCGGGTCCGGCGGCAGCAGCTGGAAGCCGATCACGACGAGTACGGCGCCGACGACGGCCGGGGTCCAGAGGGTGGCGGGCCCGGAGACGGCGAGCTGGCCGAAGAAGTCGCCGGCCAGCGTCAGCGACTGGGCGCGGAAGAGGACCCAGGCGAAGACCACGACGTTGAAGACGATCAGCCAGCGCAGCCAGACCGGCGATAGAACGCGGGCGGCAACGCGGGTGGCGCCGGCGCCCGGCGCGTCGGGGTCGGCCGCCGCGCGCTTGCGCAGCCAGCCCCACTGGTGCTCGGCGACCAGCGCGGCGCCGTGGATCGTCCCCCACAGCACGAAGCCCCAGGCGGCGCCGTGCCACAGGCCGCCGAGGACCATCGTGATCATGAGGTTGCGCGCCGTCCGCCAGCGGCCGCCGCGGTTGCCGCCGAGCGGGATGTAGAGGAAGTCGCGCAGGAAGCGCGACAGCGTCATGTGCCAGCGCCGCCAGAACTCGCGGAAGCTGACCGAGCGGTACGGGCGGTCGAAGTTCTGCGGGAAGACGAAGCCCATGAGCAGCGCGAGGCCGATCGCGATGTCGGTGTAGCCCGGAGAAGTCGCAGTAGATCTGGGCCGCGTAGGCGTAGGCGGCGAGCAGCGACGTCGGGCGCGGCGTAGGCCTGCGGGACGCCGAAGACGGGGTCGACGACCTCGCGCGCGAGGTAGTCGGCGATCGCGACCTTCTTGACGAGCCCGATCACGATCAGCGACGATGCCCGCCCCGACGGCGACGTTGCGCGGGTCGCGCGGCTTGGCGAGCTGCGGCAGGAACTCGCGCGCGCGGACGATCGGCCCGGCGACGAGGTGCGGGAAGAAGCTGAGGTAGATCGCGACGTCGAGCGTGCTGGCCGGCTCGCAGCAGTCCGCGCTTGACGTCGACGGTGTAGGAGATCGCCTGGAAGGTGATGAAGCTGATCCCGACCGGCAGCGCGATCGTCAGCAGCGGCAGCGGCGAGGCCGAGCCCGATCTCGTCGAGGACGCGCGCCGATCTCGTCGGCGAAGAAGCCGTAGTACTTGAAGACGCCGAGCACGGCGAGGTCGAAGGCGACGGTCGACGCCGACGATCCACTTCCGGCGACGCTCGTCGGACGTGCGGTGGACGAGCACCGCGCCGAGCTGGTTGGCGAGCGTGACGCCGCGCGAGCAGCAGGCAGAAGCGCGGACTCGCGGCGGCGTAGAAGCACGTAGCTGGCGACGAGCGATGAACGGCTTCCACGCCCGCGGCCGCGGCATCAGCGCCCACGAGAGCGCGAGCACGATCGGGAAGAAGATCGCGAACTCGATCGAGGGGAAGACCACGCGGCCGGGGATTCTCGGCGACGCGCCGGTCGCCGCGCCTGCCGGGGGCAGACGCCTGGCCAGCGCCGCCCGCGCACTGGCGCGCGGCGCGCATCGCTGAGACGATGGCGAGATGGCCACCCCACCCGACGAGCCGCCGGTAGCGACCGCGCTCGCGGCGGGCCTCGACGCGTTGGGGCGCGGCGCCTGGGAGGCGGCGCGCGACCACTTCGAGGGTGCGCTCGAGCAGGTGGCCGGCCGGGCGGTCGAGGGAGACCGCGCGGGCGGCGCCGGCGATCGCGGGCTGCTCGCCGAGCGAGGTGTCGCGCTCGAGGGGCTCGGCTGGGCGGGCTGGTGGCTCGCCGAAGAGGCGCTGACGATGGAGTCGCGCGAGCGGGCGTTCCGGGCCTACCGCGACGCCGACGAGTGCGGGGCGGCGGCGCGCGTCGGCGCCTGGCTCGCCGCCGACCACCGCGAGTTCCGCGGCGACGCGTCGGTCGCGCGCGGCTGGCTGCAGCGGGCGCAGAGCGCGCTTGCCGGCCTGCCGGAGTCGTCCGACCACGGCTGGGTCGTGCTGATCGAGGGCGACTTCGCGCTCAACCTCGACGCCGACGCGGCGCGCGCCGAGCGGCTGAGCCTCGATGCCGTCGAAGCCGGCCGCCGCCACGCCGTGCCCGACCTCGAGGCGGTGGGGCTCGCCCAGGCCGGCATCTCCGCCGTGATCCAGGGCCGCGTCGAGGACGGGATGCGGCGGCTCGACGAGGCGTCGGTGATCGCCGCGAGCGAGAACCTGCAGCTGCCGATCTCGGCCGGCTGGGCGCTCTGCTGCCTGATCTCGGCCTGCGACGGCGTCGGCGACTTCGCCCGCGCCGGCCAGTGGTGCGCCACGATGCGCGAGTTCACCGACCGCTGGGGCGGCCGCCAGATCCTCGGCATCTGTCGCAGCGCCTACGGCCGCGTGCTGGCCGCCAGCGGTGACTGGCCGGCCGCCGAGGCCGAGCTGACCGCGGCGGTAGCCGACCTGTCGTCGGCGCGGCCGGGGATGGTCGCGGGCGGGCTCGTCCGGCTCGGCGAGCACCGCGCGCGGCAGGGGCGCGCGGACGAGGCGCGTGAGCTGTTCGAGCAGGCAGGGCCCGCGGGGTTCGTGGGACTCGGGCAGCTGGCGCTCGACGCGGGCGATCCGCGCGCGGCGGCGGACGTGGCGGAGCGGGTGCTGCGTGCGCTGCCGGAGCAGGTGCCGCTCGAGCGGCTGCCGGCGCTGGAGCTGCTGGCGCGGGCGCGGATCGGGTTGGAGGAGGGTCGCGGTGGCGTCGCGGCCGGGACGGGCGCGGCGGGCGGCGACGGGGCGGCGACCGCCGGGGAGGCGTCGGCGGAGCTGACACGAATCGCCGAGCTGCTCGACACGCCCTACCTGCGCGGCCGCGCGCGGCTGGTCGCCGGCGAGCTGGCGGGGGCGGGCGGCGACCACGAGGCGGCCCGACGGGCGTGCGAGGACGCCATCGACTGCTTCACGGTCGGCTCGGCGCCCTACGAGGTGGCGCTCGCGCGACTCGAGCTGGCCGGCGGGCTGGCGGCGCTTGGGCGCGATGAGCGGGCGGCAGCCGAGGCGCAAGCGGCGCGCGACACCTTCGCGAAGCTCGGCGCGGCGCGCGACCTGGCGCGCGCGGATTCGTTCCTGGCCGACGGCGACGCCGCGCCCGCGTCACACGCGGACTCCGACCTAAGCCCGCGCGAGATCGAGGTGCTGAAGCTAGTCGCGCAGGGTTTGAGCGACGCCGAGATCGCCGAGCGGCTGGTGGTCAGCCCGCACACCGTCCACCGCCACGTCGCGAACATCCGCGCGAAGCTGCGGCTGCCGTCGCGGGCGGCGGCGGTCGCCTACGCCGCGCGCGAGGGTCTGCTCTGAGCCGAATGGCCCGTACCGGCCATCTGTGGCGAATGGCCGGAAAGGGCGAAGGCGGGGCCGCGGGACGGGCGTAGCTTGGCTGGCGCAATCCGATCAGGGAGACCCGCCGCCATGAACACCGCCGCCACCCGCACCGACACCGCGACCGACGAGCTGCGCCTGCGCCTCGGCGGCGGCCTGCACGAGCAGGGCAGTGCCGGCTACGCCGACGCCTGCGCGCTGTTCAACTCGATGATCGTGCGGCGGCCGGCCCTGGTCGCGCGCTGCGCGGCGCCGGACGACGTCGTGGCGGCGCTCGCCTACGCCCGTGACCGCGACATGCGCGTGACGGTGCGGGCCGGCGGCCACTCGGTCAGCGGCGCGTCGCTCTGCGACGGCGGGCTGGTGCTCGACGTGCGCGGGATGACCGACGTCGAGGTCGACGCCGAGCGGCGGGTCGCACGGGTCGGCGGCGGCGCGACCTGGGCGGCGGTCGACCGCGCGACCCAGGCGCACGGACTCGCCACCACCGGCGGACGGGTGTCGTCGACCGGTGTCGTCGGCCTGACCGCCGGCGGCGGCTCGGGCTGGCTCGAGCGCAAGCACGGGCTGGCCTGCGACAGCCTCGTCGCCGTCGAGCTGGTGACCGCCGACGGCCGGCTGGTCCGCGCGTCGGCCGACGAGAACCCGGAGCTGCTGTGGGCTCACCGCGGCGGCGGGGCGAACTTCGGCGTGGTGACGGCGCTCGAGCTGGCGCTGCACCCGGTCGGTCCGGAGGTGCTGGGCGGGCTCGTGCTCCACCCCGCCGAGCGCGGTCCGGAGGTGCTCGCGCTGTTCCGCGACACGATGCGCGACGCGCCCGACGGCCTCAGCCTCGCGGCGGCCTACCTCACCGGTCCCGACGAGGACGGGATCCCAGCGGAGCTGCGCGGCAGGCCCGCGGTCGCGCTCGCCGGCATGTACGCCGGCCCGGTCGAGGAAGGCGAGGCCGTCCTCGCCGAGATACGCGCGTTCGGCCCGCCGGCGGCCGACTTCTTCGGGCCAGTCCCCTACGCCGACTTCCAGTGCTCGCTCGACGACCCGCCCGGCTACCGCAACTACTGGACCGCGGAGCACCTCGACAACCTGCCCGACGCGGCAATCGACGCGATCCACGAGCGCTCGCTGAACATCCCCGCCGGTCCCGCGCAGCTGTTCATTCCCGCCTGGGGCGGCGCGGTCGCGCGCGACGCCGACGACTCTCCGATCGCCGGCCGCGACGCGCGCTTCGTCGTCCACCCGCTCTTCCTCTGGGAGGACCCGGCCGACGACACGCGAATGATCGAGCTCGGCCGCGGCTACCGCGACACGCTCGCGCCGTGGGCGACCGGGGCTGTGTACTCGAACTTCATCGGCGACGAGGGCGCCCAGCGCGCCCGCGCCGCGTTCGCGCCCGGCGCCTATGACCGGCTCGCGGCGATCAAGGCGGCGTGGGACCCGGCAGACGTCTTCCGCGCCACGGCGCACGTCCCGCCGGCGGCGCGTTAGAGAACGCGGTTGGCGCGCAGGCGCCGGATGACCTTCTGGGCGGCGATCGAGGCGCCGGCGTTGTTGAGGTGGACGCCGTCGCCCTGGCGGACGGATACGTGGCGGCCACCCCACATGATCGCGTCGCGGTAGGCGAAGCCCGGGGTGAAGATGCGGTCGATCGGGACGACCTCGGCGCCGCGGGTCTGGCGCGCGGCCTTGCGGATCGCGGCGTTGACGGGGCCGAAGACGGTGCGGAAGCTGCCGCCGCGCGGGGCTGGGAGCGTCAGCCAGTAGACGCGACCCGCTCGGCCGCGGCGGTAGGAGCGCATCATCTGGGCGGCGCGGCGGGCGTACTCGTCGACCCAGTCGCCGCCGCAGCAGGGGGCGGTCGCGCCCGACGGGGTCCCCATCGGGAAGCCGTCGTTGGCGCCGATGAAGACGACCGTCACGTCGGGCTTGACGCGACCCGCCTGGCCGCGCGCGTTCGCCACCCAGTCGAGCATCGACGGCTTCGACAGGCCGGTGCTGATGTGCGCCTCGCTGCGCACGGCCGCCGCGCCGCCGAGCCCGTCGGCCATGTAGTGGTCGAAGACCTGGGCCATCGAGTCGCCGGTGACGAGCACGTTCAGCTTGCCCCCGCGCGGCCGGACGCGCGTCGCCTCGCGCACGCGCTGGCGGTGGTTGCGGACCTCGAACAGCCAGCGGCCGGGAGCGGCTAGGCCGAAGTCGGGGGTGAGCCGCGTCACCCCGTCGCGGAACACGAGCTTGCGGCAGTCCCAGCCGAGCGCCGGGGGCGCGACGCAGAGCCTCGCCTCGTAGCGACCGGCGTCGCCGCGACGGCGGACCGCGACCTTCACCTTGCGGCCGAGCGCGCCCTGGCGCGGCGCGGCGGCCCAGAGGCGCTGGTGCTTCGGCGGAGCCGGGTCGACGACCGGCGGCCCGACCGGAGTGGTCACGTCCTGCGCGGAAACCACAGGCGCCGCGCCAAGCAGCCCGGCGGCGAGCGCGACCACGGCAACGAACGTTCGAACCGGCGGCACCCGCGCAACGTAGCGGGCCGATCGGCGCCGCGCGGCCCTCGCCCGAAGGATCGTTGGGGTGGACACCCCAACAATGCTCGATTCGTCAGTTGTGGGGCCGAGGCGCGCGGAGATGGGGCGGCTACAGGGCCAGCCGCAGCGCGCCGCCGACCGTGTCGGCCTCGAGGTCGAGCAGCAGGCGCTTGCGTGAGAGGCCGCCGCCGAACCCGGTCAGCGAGCCGTCGGCGCCGACCACGCGGTGGCAGGGGACGATCACGCCGATCGGGTTCTGGCCGTTGGCGGCGCCGACCGCGCGGGCGGCATCGGGGTGGCCGATCCGGCGTGCCTGCTCGCCATAGGCGATGGTCTCGCCGTAGGGGATCTCGCGCAGCGCCTGCCAGGCGCGCAGCTGGAACTCGCCGCCGCGCGGGGCGAGCGCGAGGTCGAACTCGCGCCGCTCGCCCGCGAAGTACTCGCCGAGCTGGGCAACGGCGGCCGCGAACGCCGCGTCGGAGCGCCGCCAGCTCGGGTCGATCCGCTTACGGCGCCCGGCCTGCATGTAGAGCCCGGTCAGCGCCGCGCCGTCGCCGGTCAGCAGCAGCTCGCCGATCGGGCTGTCGGTAGTCGTGTAGAGAGTCGCCGCCATCTCCACGTACAACGTCGCAGACGGCGCGGCTGTGAGATCGCGGGCGCGTCAGCCGCCGGCGCTCGCCGCGGCCGGGTCCGGAGCGGACTCGACCGCCGGCTCGGGCTCCCCCTCGCGGAACCCGTAGCGCGCCTGGAAGCGGCGCAGCGGCCCGGGCGCCCACCAGTTCCACTCGCCGAACAGGCGCATCAGCGCCGGCACCAGCAGCGCCCGCACGACCGTCGCGTCGAGGATCACGCCGAGCGCCACCCCGAGCGCGATCTGCTTCATGAAGAAGACCGAGCTGACGCCGAAGGCGAGGAAGACGACGGCGATCATCAGGGCGGCCGCGCTGATCACCCGGCCGGTCCGCCCGATCCCGAGCGCGACCGCCTCCTCGTTGTCGTGGCCGGCGTCGTGGAACTCCTTGATCCGCGCCATCACGAGCACCGCGTAGTCGGTCGCGAGGCCGAAGACGACCGCGAACAGGAAGACGATGCTCGTCGTCTCGATCGCGTCCGGACCGGTGTAGGCGAAGACGCCGTTCAGCCAGCCCTCCTGGAACGCCAGCACGAGGATGCCGAGCGTCGCCGCCAGCGTCAGCCCGTTCATGATCAGCGTCTTGATCGGGAGCAGCACCGAGCCGGTCAGCAGGAAGAGGATCGCCAGCGTGGTCAGCACGACGATCGCGACGACCAGCGGCGCGTGGTCGACCAGGCTCTGCTTCTGGTCGACGAAGCGGGCGGTGTTGCCGGACACCAACGTCTCGGCGCTGCCGGGAGGGTCGAGATCGCGGATCGCATGGACGGCGTCCTGAGCCGGGCCGCCGAGCGCCTCGCCGGGCGCCGCGAAGTTGGCGTAGGCGACCTGCTCCGCCGGCCCAGACCGCGATCGGCTACCACCACGGTCGTCGATCGCGGTCTCGGCGCGAACGAAGGGCGTCGAGGGCGCGACGCCGTCGATCGCGTCGGCCCGGCGAGCGTAGGCGGCCAGCTCGGCGTCGGTCGCGTCGCCGCGGACGGCGACGGTGACCGCCTCGGAGACGTCGCGCGGGTAGTGCGACTCCACGTAGCGGAAGGCGTCGTAGGAGGGCTTGCCCGGCGGGACGGCCTCGGCGCTCGGGCCGGTCAGCGTGGTGAACAGCAGCGGCGACGCGGCGAGCAGCAGCAGCCCGGAGCTGGCGAGCGCCGTCGCGACCGGCCGCCTCATCACCCCTCGCGCGAGCCGGTACCAGCTACCGGACGCGTCGGAGACCGCCGGCCCGCGCCGCACCGACCACTTGTCGACGTTGGTCCCGAGCAGCGCGAGCAGCGCCGGCACGACGAGGATCGCGATGACCGCCGAGAGGACTCCGACGGCAGCGCCGGCGACCGCCATCGAGTACAGGAAGCGCTGCGGCATCACGATCAGCGCCGCGAGCGCGACGGCGACGGTGAAGCCGGAGAAGAGCGCGGTGCGGCCGGCAGTCAGCACCATCCGCCGGTGCGCCTCGCGGGTGGCGCCGCCGACGGCTATCTCCTCGCGGTAGCGCGAGACCATCAGCAGCGCGTAGTCGACGGCGAGGCCGAGGCTGAGGCCGGTCGCGATGTTCATCGCGAACAGCGACGTGTCGACGACGCCCGACATCACGCGCAGCACGAAGAACGTCCCGACGATCGAGATCACGCCGATCAGCAGCGGGATCGACGCGGCGATCACGCCGCGGAAGACGATCAGCAGGAGCAGCGCCAGGATCGGGAAGGCGATCAGCTCGGCCTTGACGAGGTCTTGGCGCGTCTGGTCGTTGGTCTCGTTGAACCCGGCCGCGAAGCCGCCCATCGCGACGTCGAGCGAGCTGTCCCGCGCGATCGGCGCGACGTCCTCGGCGACGACGCCCCCGGTGTCCTCGACGTCGGCGGTCGTCAAGTGGATCGAGACGACGAGCGACTCGCCGTCGGCGGCGATCGCGCGGTTCGCCGACCGGCCGGCCGCGGCGCGCTGGGCGGCGCCAGCGGGAGCCACCTCGTCGCCCGACGCCGCCGTGCCGGCCCCTCGCGCACGACCGCCTCCGGCGGGTGCGAGCGGATTTCCCACCCGTCCGACGTGATCGACCCCCGCGACCTCCTTCGCCAGCGCCGCGACCTCCCGCCGCACCTCCGCGCTCGCCACGTCCAGCTTCCCCCCGTCCGGGTCGCGAACGACGAGGAACAGGGCCGCGTTCGGGTCGTAGCCGAGCGCTTCGCTCAGCGTCGCGGTCGCGACCTCGCTCTCCGACGCGCTGTCGGTGAAGCCGGCGGCCTTGAGGTGCTTCTCGACGTCGTGGCCGATGGCTATCGACAGCACGGCGAAGGCGCCGACGAGCGCGAGCACCAGCTTGGGGCGGTTCCAGGTGAGGTCTGCGATCCGGGCGAGCATTCGCGGACCGTACCAAAGTGAGTTCCCAAAGTGAACCCATGCGTTTACTTCGGGAACCGACCCCGCTAGAGTCAGGCCCGATGGCCCGCGCCTCCTACGACCACCTCAACTGCTCGATCGCCCGCACGATGGAGGTGATCGGTGACGCCTGGACGCCACTGATCCTGCGCGACATCGCGATCGGGATCACCCGCTTCGACGCGCTCCAGCGCGACCTCGGCATCTCCCGCAAGGTGCTCTCCGAGCGGCTCGCGGCGCTCGTCGAGCACGGCGTGCTGGCGCGCGAGCCCTACCAGGACAAGCCGACCCGCTACGACTACCACCCAACCGAGAAGGGCGCCGACCTCGCGTCGGTCCTGCTCGCGATGCAGTCGTGGGGCAACCGCTGGGAGACCGGCGACGACGGCCCGCCGATGCTCGTCCGCCACGAGCCGTGCGGCGCGCTGATCGAGGCCGTCCCCTCGTGCTCGCACTGCGGCGAGCGACTCGCCGTCGCCGACCTCACGCCGATCCCGGGCCCCGGCTTCAAGCACGACACCGACACCGCCGAGGTGACCGCCGCGCTCGAGCGCCTCGCCGCCGCTCGCCTCGCCGCCTCCGCATAGCGGACGGCGCGCACGAGCTGGAACGGTTCGGCGCTAGGCCGCGGCCTCGGCGGCCGCGAGCTCGGCCTCGGTCCGTCCCCCGCCGCTCTGGCGGCGGCCGTAGAGCGTGCCGATCAGCAGCTCGGTGACCTTCGGGTCGAACTGCGAACCGGCGTTCTCGGACAGCTCGCGGACGGCGTCGGCGTGGCTCATGCCCTTGCGGTAGGGCCGGTCGGAGGTCATCGCGTGGTAGGCGTCGCAGGCGAGGATGATGCGGGCGCCGATCGGGATCTGGTCGCCGGCGATGCCGTCGGGATAGCCGCCGCCGTCGAAGCGCTCGTGCTCGTGGCGGACGATCCGCGCGATCGGCCCCATGCCCGGGATCGCGCGCAGGATCCGCTCGCCGATCGCGGGGTGCTCGCGCATCACCTTCCACTCGGCGTCGTCGAGCGGGCCGGGCTTGTTGAGGACGTCGTCGGGGATCGCGACCTTGCCGATGTCGTGCAGCAGCGCCGCGGCCTTGACGTGGTCGGTCTCGGCGGCGGGCAAGCCGAGCCCGCGCGCGACGGCCTCGACGAGGTCGACGACCGACTCGGAGTGCTCGCCGGTGTAGCGGTCGCGCTCCAGCAGCGCCTCGGCGAGCGCGGCGATCACGTCGTTCTGGGGCCGCGGGTCGCCATCGCCGGCGGTCTCGGGCGCGTCGCCGTCGGCGGCGCGACCGCCGCCGAGCGAGCGCGCGACGTCGACGCGCGCCCCGGCACGGGCCAGCAGTTGCTCGGCGGTCATGCCGCGCTCCCACTGGGCGATCCCGACCGACGCCGCGACGCACTCGACCTCGCCGACGCGCAGCGCCTCGAGCGTCGAGGAAGATCCGGTCGAACGCCTGCGTCGCCTCGGCGGCGCGCGTCTCGGGCAGCAGCAGGACGAACTCGTCGGCGCCGGAGCGGCTGACGACGTCTGTCTCGCGCGTGGTCGCGACGAGCAGCTCGCCGACCGCCTTCAGCACCGCGTCGCCGGCCGGGCGGCCGTGGTGGGCGTTGACCGAGCGGAAGCCGTCGACGTCGGCGACGGCGACCGTCAGCGGCTGGCCGTGGCGGCGCGAGCGCTCGATCTCCTGGCCGAGCCGGCCGGTCAGGACGTCGAGCAGCGGCAGGCCGGTGACGTGGTCGGAGCTGCGCCGCGCGCGCAGCTCGCCCTCGAGCTTCGCGATCCGCCCGCGGGCCTCCGCGAGGCCGGCCTCGAGCTGCTCCACTTCCTGCTTGCGCCCCCGCATTGCCCAAGTGTCGGGGTGGCCGCCCCGACACTTGAGCTTTGCAGGGGAATTTGGACCGACTGCCGCCTTAGGGCCTATAGGCCCAGTGGCGACTCAGACGAACTCGGCGAGCGCCGGCTGCGGCTCGCCGGACGCCTCGTCGGCCTCCCCGGGACCGCCCCCGTGGGCGGCCATCATCTCCTCCATCGACGGCGAGCGCAGGACCGTCAGCGTGACCACGAACGCGACCGCCAGCAGCCCGGCGCCGATCAGGTAGGCGAGGTGGAAGCCGGAGTTCAGCGCCGCCATCGCCGACTCGCCCTGCTCGACCAGGCCCTCGGTGCGGTCGGCCGCCAGCGTCGCCAGCACCGCTAGACCGATCGCGCCGCCGACCTGGACCGTCGTGTTGATCAGGCCCGATGCCAGCCCCGAGTCCTGCGGCGTCGACGCCCGACATCGACAGCATCATCAGCGACGGGAAGCACGAGCCGGCGCCGAAGCCGAACAGCAGCAGCGGCGGGACGACGTCGACGAGGTAGTTGCCGTCGACCGGCGTGCGCGCGAACAGCAGCAGGCCCACGCAGATGAACAGGAGGCTGCCGGCGAGGGTGTTCTTCGGGCCGAAGCGGCCGATCAGCCTCTCGGAGTAGCGCAGCGACATCGTGCCCATCACGATCGTCGACGGCAGGAAAGCGAGGCCCACCTCGAGCGGGTCGTAGCCGAGGATCCGCTGCAGGTAGAGGGCGCCGAGGAAGAACATGCGAGAACATCCCGGCGACCATGAACGCCATCACGATGTTCGCGCCGACGACGTTGCGCGAGCCTTGAACAGCCGCAGCGGCATCAGCGGGTGCTCGATGCGCGACTGGCGGAAGACGAAAGCCGCCACCAGCGCGAGGCCGAGCGCGCCGAGCCCGAGCACGCGGCCGGAGACCCAGCCCTCCGCGCTCGACGCCGAGGATCGCGTAGACGCCGAGCATCACGCCCGAGGTCAGCAGCACCGCGCCGGGGATGTCGGCGCCCTGCTCGAAGCCGATCCCCTCACGGCCGCCGACCAGGCGCTGCGCGAAGAACGATCGGTCGCGATGCCGACCGGGATGTTGATGAAGAAGATCCAGTGCCAGGAGATCAGGTCGGTCAGCACGCCGCCGGCCAGCAGGCCGATCGAGCCGCCGGCCGAGGCGACGAAGCCGTAGACGCCGATCGCCTTCGCCTGCTCGCGCGGCTCGGGGAACATCGTCACGATCATCCCGAGCACGACCGCCGAGCTGAGCGCGCCGCCGACGCCCTGGACGAAGCGCGCGGCGATCAGCATCTCCTGGCTCTGGCGCGAGCGCCGCAGAGCGCCGACGCGACCGTGAAGACGACGAGGCCGATCAGGAAGATCTTGCGCTGGCCGATCAGGTCGCCGAGCCGGCCGGCGAGCAGCAGCAGGCCGCCGAACGCGATCAGGTAGGCGTTGACGACCCACGCGAGGCTCGGACTGGGAGAAGCCGAGGTCGTCCTGGATCGACGGCAGCGCGACGTTGACGATCGTCGCGTCGAGCACGATCATCAGCGCGCCCGCGCAGAGCACGTAGAGCGCCAGCCAGCGGCTGCGGTCGTCGTGGGTTGCTGGGGCGGCGGTCATCTCGTGCTCCTGACTGTCTCGTTCGGGCAAGCGGCGGTTTCTATCACAACTTCCAACCGCCTTGTTGGAATCTCCAACCACATGGACGGCTTTCACGACTTCGCCCCCACGACTCCGGCTACACTGCCGGCCGTATGGGCAAGCGCAGCTACGGCGAGGCCTGTGGCATCCCCCGCGCGCTCGACCGCGTCGGCGAGCGCTGGGCGCTGATGGTCGTGCGCGAGCTGCTGCTCGGCCCGAAGCGCTTCACCGACCTGCGCGAGGGACTGCCCGCACGTCGAGCCCCGACGTGCTCTCCCAGCGGCTGCGCGAGCTGGAGGAGCACGGCATCGTGGAGCGGCGCGTCCTCCCCCCGCCGGCCGCCTCGAAGGTCTACGAGCTGACCAACTGGGGCCGCGAGCTCGAGGACGTGCTCAAGGCGCTCGGCCGCTGGGGCGCTCGCGCGCCGCTGTCGGAGGCCGAGCAGGGCTGCATGAGCCTCGACTCGCACGTCGTCTCGCTGCAGACGCTGTTCGACGCAGAGGCCGCGGGCGACTTCGCGCCGACGGTCGTATTGCGGTTGGGAGATCACGTGTTCACGCTCGCTGTGGTCGATGGACGGCTGGAGGCGCAGCGCGGCCCGGCGGTCGGGCGGCCGGACATCGTCATCGCGACGGACCCCTGCACCCTGCTGGCGCTGACCCACCGCGAGATCGAGCTGTCCGACGCGATCGCCGCCGGTGACGCCGAGGTCACCGGCGACAAGCGCGCGGCCCGCCGCTTCCTGCGCCTGTTCCCGCTGCCGGAGCCGGCAGCGGGTCGCGGCGAGGCGGCGGCCGGCGCGGGCGCTGCCGCGACCGCCTAGGACGTCAGCAGGTTCGCCCTCACCTGCTCGCGCAGCTTCGCCTCGTGCTCGCGCAGCTCGGGCGTGAACGCGTCGCCGAGGTCCTCGTCGTCGGCGACCTGGCGCACCTCGAGCTCGAAGCCGCCGGGGACCGCGCCGAACGGGGCCTTCGAGATCCACTCGATCGCGTCGTCGCGCGAGTCGACCTGGAGGATCCAGAAGCCGGCGATCAGCTCCTTGGCCTCGGTGAACGGGCCGTCGACCACCGACCGCTCGTCGCCGTCGAAGCGCACCTTGAACCCCTGCGAGCTGGGCAGCAGGCCCTCGCCCGCCAGCATCACCTTCGCGTCCGCGAGCTCCTGGTTGTAGCGGCCCATCACGGCGTACATCTCCGTCATCGCCTCGGCCGGCATCTCCATGTCCTCGGTCTCCGGGGTGCTCTTGACGATCACCATGTAACGCATCGGCCAGCTCCTTCGCTCTAGGGGGAATCCGTCTTTCTACTCCTATGACGAACGAGCGGCGCGGAAATCGACACGCAGGACCGATCTGTCCTAAACGGGATCGAGCAGATGAACGTCGCCCGCGTCCGCGCGGTCGGGATCCACGAGCGCGTTGGTGCTGTCCATCGCCGCCAGCACGCGGTCATGACCGGTCCACGGCATCGCCGCGGCCCAGCGCTGAGCACGGTCGATTGCCCGCAGGAGCGGCTCGGGGTTCGCGTTGCGGCTCAGCGCGCGGAGGGCGTTCAGGTATTCGTCGCGGTAGACGGGAGGGATCATCACGCGGCACAGCCCGGCCGAAGTCAGCTCCGCGTTCATCGCCGCGCGCGCCACGCGGCCGTTGCCGTCCGCGAACGGATGGACCTCCGACACCAGGAACATCGTGAAGATCGCGCGCGGCAGCCCGGCGGGCAGGGTCGCCAGCACACCGAAGCCCTCGCGCAGCGTGCCGGCGACGAGGTCGGGATGAACGAAGGTCGTCGCCCCAGCGCGGTTCGGGCTGAGCTTGTACTCGCCGGGCTGGATCTCCGGGCGCCCTCCCATCACCTGGACGTGCAGGTCGCGCAGGATCTCCTCGAGGTCGTCGGCGTCGCCGGGAACGCGCCCGCGGGCGATCGGGTCGGCGATCGCGTCGAAGGTGCCCTGGACGTCGTGGGCGTCGGCAGGTCGCTGCGCCGGCACGCGGCGCTCGAAGACGATCCGCTCGGCCTCCTCCACCTCGAAGATCGTGCCCTCGATCCAGTTCGAGAAATAGGCCTCGAAGAAGGCGAACAGCCGCTCCGGGTCGGCCGGCTCGCGCCGGTGCGGCCAGTCGCGCCCCGCGAGCGTCGCGCGCAGCGTCTCGAAGAGCGCCAGCCGGTCGGTGTCGTAGCCGAGCCCCGCGTGACGAAAGCGCGCGGCGCGCGTGACGAGCGGGATGTCGCGAGTTCCCTGGAGCGCGCCGAGCAGCTCGTCGAGTTCCGAGAAGCGCGTCTCGGCGCCGTCGCCGAGCAGCGGCGCCACGCCCCGCGCGGCGTCGCGGACCTCGTTGAGGGCGGCATCGCCGCGCACGCGCGCGAGTCCGTCGAGTCGCCGCTCGAGCTCGTCGCGGCGCAGTGTGCGAGACACCCCCGCGCGGGCGCGCGAGGGTCGGAGGTTCTCCAGGTACGCACGCCCCGGGCTGGACATCCACAGCTTGCCGAACGGCATGTCGCCGTCGACCGGACCGGGCCCCGCACGAGGACGAAGGGTCAGCCCGGGAAGACGGATCGTGCGCGGCCGCGCGGGCGCCGGACCGCTGTCGAGGAACAGCGAGCCGTCGTCCGCGGGCCCGGCGCGGAGGGCGCTGCGATCGACGATGACCGCGCCGGGGAAGTGGAGCGCCGCCGCGTCGAGCCAACGCCGGCGCAGCAGCCGCTCGGGCTCCTCGTCGAGGTTCGTCGTGTACAGCCGCCAGGCGAGGCGACGGATCTCTCCGCGCTGCGCCGCGCGGCTCGCCCACCGAGCGTCGTCGGGGATGAACAGCTCGGGAAGGTCTCGGCGGTTGGGAGCGGGCACGGGCAGGATCTGTGGAAGACTCGTGACTTAAGGGTAGCCCACATGCGAATGCTCGTGTTTTAAGCGGTTTGGTCGCCGCACCGCGCGGCGCGGTCGAGCAGCAGGGCGCGCTCGCGGGTGTTGGCGGTCTGCGAGGCGGCGCGCTCGAACTCGGCGCGGGCCTCGTCGAGGCGGCCGAGCCTGGAAGAGCAGGTCGCCGCGGACGCTCGGGCAGCAGGTGGTAGCCCTGCGAGCGCCGGCTCGGCGGTGAGCGCGTCGACGATCTCGAGGCCGGCCGCGGGGCCGTAGGCCATCGACGACGGCGACGGCGCGGTTCAGCTCGACGACGGGCGACGGCGTGAGCTGGCGCGAGCGCGTCGTAGAGCGCGGCGATCGCGGCCCAGTCGGTGTCCTCCGGCGTCGCGCGCGCGGGCGTGGCAGGCGGCGATCGCGGCCTGCAGCGTGTACGGGCCGAGCGCGCCGCCAGCGCTTCGGCGCGCGTCGAGCGCCGCGAGGCCGCGGCGGATCAGCAGCTGGTCCCAGCGCGCGCGGTCCTGGTCGAGCAGCAGGATCGGCTCGCCGCGCGGCGTCGACGCGCGCGCGCGATGCGCGACGCCTGGATCTCCATCAGCGCGACGAGGCCGTGGACCTCGGGCTCGTCCGGGCGCGAGGCCGGCGAGGATGCGGCCGAGGCGCAGCGCGTCCTCGCACAGCGTCGGGGCGCATCCAGTCGTCGCCGGCGGTCGCCGAGTAGCCCTCGTTGAAGATCGAGGTAGATCACCTCGAGCACCGACGCCGAGCCGCTCGTCGCGCTCGTCGCCGCGCGGGCACCTCGAACGGCACGCGCGCCTCGGCGAGCGTCCGCTTGGCGCGCACGATCCGCTGCGCGACGGTCGGCTCGCTGGACGAGGAAGGCGCGCGCGATCTCGTCGGTGGTCAGCCCGCCGAGCAGCCGCAGCGTCAGCGCGACCCGCGCCTCGGCTGGCAGAGCACCGGATGGCAGGCGGTGAAGATCAGGCGCAGCAGGTCGTCGCCGATGTCGTCGTCGACCGCGGCCGCGAGGTCCTGCTCGGCGTGGCGCTGCTCGAGCTCGACGTCGCGGCCGATCTCGCTCGTGCTTGCGCTCGGGCCATCTCGCTGCGGCGCAGCTGGTCGATCGCGCGGTGCTTCGCGGTGGCCATCAGCCAGGCGCCCGGGTTGTCCGGGACGCCCGACTCCGGCCACTGCTCGAGCGCGGCGACCAGCGCGTCCTGGGCGAGGTCCTCGGCGAGCGCCGACGTCGCGGACGATCCGCGCCAGCCCGGCGATCAGCCTTGGCCGACTCGATCCGCCAGACGGCGTCGATCGCGCGCTCGGTCTCGGGGCCATCGAGTTGCGAATCGGCATGTGCGCGCGATCTGACGGGTAGGCACTGCGCCGATTGACTGGTAGGCAGGCTACTGCCGCTCGTTGACCTGCTCCGCAGACGCGCTCTGCCCGCTCGCGCGCCTCGTCGGCTGTACTCGTCGCCGAAGTCGTCGCGCTCGAACACCTGGCGGATCTCGATCTCGCCCTCGTTGCCGGGCTCGCTCGGCACCGCGCTTCATCCACTCGATCGCCTCGTCGATCGACTTCACCTCGATCAGCCAGAAGCCGGCGACCAGCTCCTTGGTCTCGGCGAACGGCCCGTCGACCACCGTCCGCTTGTCGCCGCTGAAGCGCACCCGCGCGCCCTTCGAGCTCGGCTGCAGCCCCTCGCCGCCGAGCATCACGCCGGCCTTCGACCAGCTCCTCGTTGAACTTGCCCATCTCGGTGAGCAGCTCCTGGCTGGGCAGCACGCCCGCCTCGCTCTGCTCGTTCGCCTTGACGATCACCATGAAACGCATCGGAAGCTCCTTCGCACGTCGGGGGAGTTGATCTTCTACCCGTACGACGAGCGAGCGGGCGCGGAATCGACATGGTCCGAGGCGCCTAACGCAAGGGGGCCCGGCTGTTGCCGGGCCCTCTTGGTGGGTGAGATGTGGAGCTGGGTCTACTTCTTGCGGGCCTTCTTGTTCTTCTTCTTCGCGCAGGGTGTCTTGACCTTGGTGGCGAAGTTGGCGTTCTTGCCGTTGTGGCCATTGATGGCTACTCGTGCGCGGTGGCTGTTGGGCTTGGCGCAGAGGTTGATCTTGGCCTTGCGGGTCCTGGTGACGGCGAGGATGCCGTTGTTGCCGCCCTTGATGTTGAGGTTGAACGCCGAGATCGGAGCGTCGGGCACATTCGCGAACGTGCTCACCAACGATCCCGCCTTCGTCGTCGATGCCTCGCCCTTGAGGTTGATCGCGATCTCGCCTCTGAGTGCGACGACGATCATCGGCAACGTCCGAATCTCGTTACCCGTCTTCGCATCCTTGCGGACGTTCTTGACGAAGTACACGTCGCCGACCAGATCCCGCTCGAGCAGCGGCGACTTCGCCCGCGCCCGCCCGACGATGCTGCCCTTCGGGCAATGGCTCTCCAGATCCGGCTTGGTACCCGCATCGAACTCGCACAGCGCCTGGGCGTTGTCGGGATCCAGCGCCAAGGCCTTGGGCAGGGTCACCTTCGCCCTGCCGATGCCGGCCTGACCAGCGGCCTGCCGCAGCCGGGCGCGCAGCCCCGGATGCTTGCCGGTCGTCTTCTGCCGCTTGCCCTTCAGCGCCATCGCAAGCCGCGGACTGAATGCGAGATCGCCACACGAACCGACCTGGAACCTGGCGTTGACCGGAACCGACTGGCCAGCAACAGAGTGCAGCGTGGCCTTGACCTCGCTCGCCTCACACGACGTCGGGTTGACCATGAACCCAGGCTTGTCGACATTTACGTCGAGCCGCTGGATCCTGGCCGGAACGCCCTTCACGATCGTCGGGATCGGATCGCTGACAACGCGAACCTGAGCCGAAGCGCGATCGACATAGACCTTCTGCCTGACGACGACCTCGCCGAGGTCATACGGCCCGGCCTTCGCCGGAACCACGACCCGCAGCGAGTACGGGGCGTCCCCGTAGGCGCCCTCTAGGAACACCTTGCCCGGCAGCGGGAACGGCGTGGAACCCGACCCGGCGTATGCGGTGACGGATCCGACCTGGGTGCCGAGGTTGCCCTTGAGCTTCGCGAGGACGCCCTTGGGCATGTCGATCGACAGACCGTCCATCGCCGACTGGCCGTCGGGCTTCTTGATCCCGACGACGAACGGGGAGAACGCACCGGCGATCGGGCTGACCGACCCGGCAGTGAACGACGGCGAGAAGTCGCCGAGGCCGGGAGAACAGGCGACCTCGAAATCCGACTGGCGGTCGATCGACCGGCCCGACCACGACGTCATGTGAACGTCGACGGTCTTGGTCCCACACGTCGGCGGGGTCGCCAGCGCTGCGTCGGGGCCGCCGAAGAACTTCACCTTCAGGTTGCTGAACGGCTGCTGTGGGTTGTTCTCGAACACCGTGGTCAACTGACCGGTGACCGGGTCGGCCTTAACGCCGCCCTCGAGCTTGATCCGCACCCCGGAGCCCTCGGCGACGAGGAAGATCCGAAACATCCGACCCGACTGCGGATCGTCGGACTGCTGGGAGCCGACATACACAGCACCCTTCAACGGCTTCCTCAGCAGTGGGGTCTCGACCTCGACCGTCCCGAACTTCGACGCGTCCGGACAATTGACCGGGTCGGTGTTCTGGATCGCCAACTGGGCGTCAGAGCATGCCTGGAGGCCGTTCGCGGCCGCGGGCGACACCGACATTCCCTCCGGCAACGTCACCGACACGTCCTTGACGTGCGCGGTCGCGTAACCGTAGGGGGCGTCGTTCTGCGGCACTTCGAGGTCGAACTCCAGACCGGTCGGCGAATCCGCACGCACAGACGTCGTCTTGACATCCACGGTCGCGCCGAAGCTCAGCTCCTCGCAGCCCTCGATCACGAACGGCTGGTCGTCGAAGTCGCTGGTCAGCGGCACCGTCGTGAAGTCGCCGATGCTGTCCCACCCGTCCATCCGCGTGAGGACCGTCTCGGTCACGCCAGGGCACGAGGTCTGCAACGTCAGCAGCGGACGCCGCGGCGCCTGACTGGAGCCCGGTGGGAAGTAGAAGCCGGGGATCATCCCGCTGTCGCGCTGAGCGTTGTGGGCGGGGTCAGACGGGACACCCCAGATCGTCACATCGGCAGCGGCCACCTGCAGCCCTTGGGAGATCGTTCCGGAGTCGATCGTGATGCCGTAGTCGCCCGCGCGGACCGTCGGGGTGAGCCGAACGACGACACCGAGATAGTTGAACACGAACAGCCCAGGAGATCCCTCGGGCGGCTCGACGTTGTACACCGGAATCGTCGACGCGTTCCCGCCGAGCCCCTCGACAGCCGCGACCCCGATCTGCGTGATCGGCGGGCATGTGCTCGTGGTGCCGCTCGTTCCGGCCTTCAGCAGCCGCTCTGGGCACTGCTCGGCTGCTGTCGGGTTGCCGACCAACCCAGCCGGGGTGTCGACCAAGAGGCGGTGGGCTCGCTCGACGAGCAGCGGGATCAGGGCGTCCGGGTCGGCGTAGGGCACCCGCCAGCTGACCCTCACGTCGGGGTGGGAGCCGGCCTGGCGCTCGGCCGCTCCCGATAGGTCTGTGAACGACGCGCCGACGCTCTCGATCTCGATCGCCGATGCGGTCGACACAGACGTCAACCCGAGGATCAGTGTCGCTGTCGCGACGGCCAGCCAGCGCAGATAGGACATGCGATATCCGTTCTTCCTCGACTTGTCAGAGACAGCGAAACGGGCAGACATCTCAGCGGCCCCCCTTCGTCTTGAACGTCAGCCGCACATGCGCAACCTGCGGAGAACCGGTTCTCGGCACGTACCGCACCGTCGCGCGCAACCTGACCCGACCGCCACGCGCGAGCTTGCGCCTCGCGCTCTTGGACAGCCGCACCGCGACCTTCACCGTCCCAGCCTTGCCGGCAGTCGCATGAGCGCGCCGCAGACCAGTGCCCGACGTCGTGACCCGACCGTCACCAGGCACCCGAACCCGCAACGTCCCAGCAGATCCGATCACGGCCTTGACCCCCGAGACCCTCACCCTCCCCGGACCCTTCGCGACGTTGCCGCGACCGGTGAAGGCCAGCGAACCAGCCACCACACCCGCCGTGTCAGCCGCAGAGGAGTCGCGGCACTCGCTGCCCTCACAAGGCGCGGTCACGACCGGCGCAGTGTAGGGATAGCCCGCACCCTCGCGGGTCATATACACATCGACTTCGCGATCCTGGTCGGTACCGACGATCGGGTCGTTGGTCGCAAAGAACACCGTCTTGCCATCCGGCGTCGCGTCCAGGAACCGCGAAGACGTTCCCTGAAACGCCCGCCCCACAAGCCGCAACTCACCATCGCGGAACGCATAGGCATCGTTGGCGCCGTTGAAGTCAGCCGCGATCAGGTCGTTGGGACTGGTGAAGAACACCGTCCCGTCGTTCGCCACGTTCTGCGGCTGACGCGAGTTCAACCGCATGTAGCCGTTGCCGGCGCGTCCTCCCGGCTCGCTCGCGTGGTCCTTCATCGGCGCACCGTCAGGAGGACACGACGCACACGACAGCACGTCCTCGTCCGCGTCATAGACATAAACCTGCTCACACGGCATCGCGGCGGCGAAGAGGTTCAAGCAATCAGGTCCGACCTCGTCGTAGCCCGCTGCCTGGGCCAACGCCGGCGAGTTCTCCGAAAACGCGAAGTAGCGCCCGTTCGTGCTCAGAACACGCCACCAGTTGAACACCTGCGTTGACGTGCTCGGCGGCCAACTCGACTGGTCGGCGGTCAACACGTGCCGAAGCGTCCCGTCCCGCCACACGTAGGTGTTCTGCTGGCCGTCGACGCCACCCTCCGCCAACGCGTACAAGCTCTGGAACGCGACCGTCTGCCCATCCTGAGTCATCTGCAATGGCGCCTGCCCCGACCTCGCGTTCTCCCCGCTATCGGAGTCTGCGCCGATGTAGGTCAGCGCATCCTCGGGATCGGCCTCGGCGTCATAGCGATAGATGAAGCGATCGAACGTCCCGAAAGTGGTCGGAGTGTCCTCGGTAAGCCGCGTGCCCTTCTGCGTAGTGAACACCGCATAGCGCCCATCTCGACCAACCGCCGAGAGGCTTTGAATGTCGACCGGCGTAGCCGGATCCCCTGGGATACGCGAATACGACACCGACCGCACATCGTCACCCGCACGATCCCACAACGGACCCGTGCCTGGAGTGAAGGGATCAGAATTTTGGGTCGCGTAGTAGATGTGAGCCAGACCATCCCCCTCGGGAAGCGCATCGCGCGTACCCGCCGGGATTATGTACAGGTGGGCCCAGTTCTTATCGGCGCCGCCCCCCAGCGAATCCGGAAGCACCGACGCCACCTCGACACCACCGGCCTCGGTCCAGCTGTAAAGCGCACCCTCCGGATCGCCATCGTTCACCGTGACACCGAGCGAGAGGATCGAGAAGAGCGCCGACTTCCCATCGTCGGCGACGAACTTGCTCTGCGTGTACGCCTCCGTCGACGTGAACGCCAGCGCGGGATCGTCGCTGGTCGCGACGAGCTTCATCGCCCCCGTACGCGCATTGCGCATGTAAAGGTTCCCCCCGCCGTCGGTCGCCCCTGGCGCCAGCGCCACCGTCGACGCGACCAACGCCCACTTGAGATTCGCCGACGTCCCGATCACCGACCCGTTGTAGATCGTGCTCAAGCCACCGAACGGAACCTCCAGCGACCAGTTGGCCCACGACTCCGGCCCCCGCGCCCCCAAATACCGGACATACGCCGGGAACGAACCCGTCGGAACCCCCCCAAACGGCACAGACGCCGAATAGTGGAACGACTCCCCGTCCGGACCCGCCTGAAAGCCGTCAGCCCCAGACACCGCGCCGCCACCCTTCACCGGCGGCGTCACCTGCTCGAAGCCCCACGGCTCGGCGGCGGCCGCAGGAGTCGCTCCCGCGCCCACACAGGCGACGGCGGCCACTAACGGAAGGACCCGGGCGGCGGCCCGGACGAAAGGTGAGCGGGAGCGGTCTCGCCCACAGTCTCGAATGGAGGTCGTCATCGACTGGTTTTCCTCTCTCTGGGTGAAGCTGGTTCCGGTCGAACCGAGGGCCCGACAGAAACTTGAAGTTTCTGAGATGCCTAACGTAAACCCAGGGGTATCTGGATGTCAAGGATCAACCGACGGGCGGCCTTGGATGGCTCTGTAGAGCCGAACCCTCAGGCACCTTGGCGGTTCCCGACAGCCGGTCAGGCGGTGCGCGGGGAGCGCGCCCTGGGCGGGGCGTGGGAGCGATAGGTTGCGGCGGGTGCGTCCATCCCGGAAAGCGGTCCGCTGGCAACGGGCGGCAGCCGTCGCGGTCGCCGCCCTGGTGGCGGCCGTTGCGATCGCGATCGTCGTCGGCACCAACTCCGACGAGCGCTCGGGCCAGACAGTGCCGCCATCCGCAACTCGTCCCGCTGTCGCCGCGCCACGGCTCTCACTCCCCCGCGCCGTCGGCCAGACGCTCGTCTTCGCCTTCGACAGCACGACCGCGCCCGAGTACGTCCACCGCCGGATGCGGCGTGGCGAGGGAGCGGGGGTGATCCTGTTCGGCGGCAACGTCGCCGACGCGCGCCAGTTGCGGGGCCTGACCCGCGGGATCCAGCGCTCAGCGCGCGGGGGCGCGCTGGTGATGACCGACCAGGAGGGCGGCGAGATCCGCAACCTGGAGTACGCCGGGCCGCTCGTGGGACAGAGCGCAACCGCGACCCCGGCGGCCGCGCGGGCGGCGGCACGGACCGCGGCGCGCGCCCTGCGCGCAGGCGGCGTCAACGTCAACCTCGCGCCGGTCGCCGACGTCGATCCGCCGAGCGGCGGCGGCGCGCTCGCCGGCCGGCTCTACCCCGGCGGGCCGCGGCAGGTCGCGGCGCTGACGACGGCCGCGCTCGGCGCCTACGACCGCGCCGGGATCGCCGCGACCGTCAAGCACTTCCCCGGCCTCGGCCGCGCGACCGTCAACACCGACTTCGGCTCGTCGACCGTCGGCGCGTCACGCGCCGCGATCGAGCGCGACGACCTCGAGCCCTACCGCGCCGCCGTCGCGGCGAACGCGCCGCTGGTGATGCCCGGCCACGCCCTCTACCCCGCCTTCGACCCGGCCAACATCGCCTCCCAGTCGCGCGTCCTGCTGACCGGCGTCCTGCGCGACCAGCTCGGCTTCGAGGGGGTCGCGATCACCGACTCGATCGAGGCCCAGGCCGTCCTCGACCGCTCCGGCGTCGCCACCGCCGCCGTCCGCTCGATCGCCGCCGGCGCCGACATCGTCCTGATGACCGGCTCCGGCAGCTGGAACCTCGTCTACCCCCGCCTGCTGGCCCACGCCCGGCGCGACCCCGCCTTCGCCGCCCGCGTGCGCGAGAGCGCCGAGCGCGTGCTGGCGCTCAAGCGGCGGCTGGGGCTGCGCGCCGCGCCATAAGCCTCAGAAATCCGGACGTGAGGTTGCTGCACGCCCGCTGACCGCCGTCGTTTGCCGTCTCGCGGGGACGGGCAGTGAACCGGCATGGGGGCGACATCGAGCCGATCGCTGCTGGCCCTCGCGGGGGTCGCCCTCGCCTTGACCGGCTGCGGTGCGACCGACTCCGACGGCGCCGCCGACGCGGCCGAGCGCCTCTACACCGCCTACGCCGACCGCGACGGGGCGGCGGCCTGCGCGACGCTGAGCGACGACACGCGCCAGCAGCTCGTCGAGGACGAGGGCAAGCCGTGCGAGGAAGCGGTGCTCGCGCTCGACCTCTCTGGCACGCGCGTGATCGGGAAGCAGGCCTACATGACAGAGGCGAAGGTCGAGACCGACGGCGGCGACAGCGTGTTCCTCGAGGAGACCGGCGCGCACGGCTGGCTGGTCACCGCCGCGGGCTGCCGGCCGGTGCCCGACCAGGAGGCGCCGTACGACTGCGAGGTCGAGTCCTGATGCGGATCATGTTCTGGACCTACACGGCGATCATCGCGCTCGGCCTGGCGCTGTACATCGTCATCGGGCTGATGGGCCAGTGAGGCGGTTCGCACACGACAACGGCCTGGCGCTGTTCTTCCTCGCGATCTTCCTGCTCGCGCTCGGCTTCCAGTCGCTCGCCGGCTGGCAGGACTTCAACAACTCGCAGCTGCGCCACGACGGCGAGGCGATCGGCTACGGCCGCTACCTGCTGTCGTCGGAGTTCGGCGTCGCGATGCTCGAGAACTGGCAGTCGGAGTACCTCCAGTTCGCGCTCTACATCACCGCGACCGTCTGGTTCCTGCAGCGCGGCTCGCCGGAGTCGAAGGAGCTCGACAAGGCCGGCGGCGAGTCGGACGAGGAGCAGAAGATCGGCCGCCACGCCGACGAGGACTCGCCGCTCTGGGCGCGCGCCGGCGGGGCGCGCACCCGCGTCTTCTCGAACTCGCTGCTGATCGCGATGGGCGCGATCTGGCTGCTGTCGTGGCTCGGCCAATCGATCACCGGCCGCGTCGCCTACAACGAGGAGCGGCTCGAGCACCACCAGTCAGGGCTCGACTACGTCCAGTACCTCGGCAGCGCCGACTTCTGGGAGCGCACGCTGCAGAACTGGCAGTCGGAGTTCCTCGCCGTCGGCTCGATGGCGATCCTCGCCGTCTACCTGCGCCAGCGCGGCTCGCCCGAGTCCAAGCCGGTCGGCGAGGCCCACGACCATACGGGCGTGACGGGCTAGCCGAGTGCGGTCTCCCTGCCGAGCAGGGCGGTCGCCTGGGCTGAGAGGACGGCGCCGTTGCCGTGGGCGAGCGTGACGTCGACCGCGGGCTGTTGGCGGTCGCCGGCCTCGCCGCGCAGCTGGCGGACGGCCTCGATCAGCGAGGAAGATCCCGTACATGCCGGGGTGGCAGTAGGAGAGGCCGCCGCCGCTGGTGTTGACCGGCAGCTCGCCTCCGGGGGCGATCCGCGCCGCCGGAGACGAACGGGCCGCCGTCGCCCTTGGCGCAGAAGCCGAGGTCCTCGAGGAAGAGGATCGGGTTGATCGTGAACGCGTCGTAGAGCTGGACGCACGTCGACGTCGGCGGGCGTCAGGCCGGCCATCGCGAACGCGCGCGCGCCCGACTCGGCGGCGGCCGTCGTGGTCAGGTCGGGCATCGCGGAGATGTCGCGGTGCCAGTGCGCCTCGCCGACGCCGAGCACGTAGGCGGGGTCGGGGCGCAGCGCGCGCGCCCGCTCGGCCGAGGTGACGACCAGCGCGCCGCCGCCGTCGGTGACCAGGCAGCAGTCGAGCACGCCGAGCGGCTCGCTGATCATCGCGCCGCGCCGAGCACGTCCTCGACCGTCAGCGGCCCGGCTCGCGTGGCGATAGGCGTGCGGGTTGAGCAGCGCCCATGCGCGCGCGGCGACCGCGACCTCGGCGAGCTGCTCGCGGGTCGTGCCGAACTCGTGCATGTGGCGGGCCGCGGCGAGCGCGTACATCGTCAGCGGCTAGCGCGGCCGGTACGGCGCCTCGTACGGCGACAGCTTCGCACGGCGAGACGAAGCCGCCGGCCGCCCGATCGCTGGGTGCTGCCGTAGACGATCAGCGCCATGTCGATCAGCGCCCGGCCTCGATCGCAGCGGCGGCGTGCAGCAGGTGGCCGACGAACGACGCGCCGCCGATGTTCGTCGCGTCGCTGTAGCGCGGCCGGATGCCGAGGTACTCGGCGGCGTGCAGGGTCGGCGTGGCGAGGAACGACGAGGCGCAGAAGATGCCGTCGACGTCGTCCTTGGACAGGCCGGCGTCGGCGAGCGCGGTGGTCGCGGCCTGGCCGATCAGGTCCAGCTCGGTGAGGCCGTCGGCGACGATGCCGAGGTCGGACTCGGCGACGCCGACGATCGCGGTGCTGCCGCGCAGGCTCACGCGCCGTCCTCCGCAGGCCGGAACACGGCGACCGGCCCGTCGCCGTCGTCGGCGACCGCGAACCGCACCCGCGCGCCGATCGCGACCTCCGCCGGCGCGACGCCGTCGACGCGGCTCATCGTGCGGAAGCCCTCGTCGAGGTCTACGAGGACGACGTTGTAGGGCTCCCCATCGCGCACCGCGACCGCGGTCGTCGAGTAGACCGTCCCGAGCCCGGCCGACCGCTCCCAGGCGAGGTCGGCCCCGCCGCACGCCGGGCACACGACGCGCGGGTGGAACACCGCCGCCGCGCAGCTGCCGCAGCGCTGGAAGCGCAGCTCGCCCGCCTCGAGCCCCGCCCGATATCCAGCCGCCGGCGCAGCTGGATGCGAGTGCCCGGAAGGGATGTTCCCTCGCGAGCTCATGGCGTCCAGATCGAGCAGATCGGCAGCGCCGCAACGTGCTCGCTCAGCTGGAATGCACGGGGTCCTGTGTGGAGTATCGCTCCGGCGCGAAACCGGGTGCCCAACTCCCCACGCAGCCACTCGATGTGATGGGCGTCGGAGAGCCTGGGCGTCGCGGTCGCCTTGACCTCGATCGCAACCACGTCGCCGCCGGCAAGCTCCGCGACGACGTCTATCTCGCGGCGCCCGTTCTGATCGCGCAAGTGGTGCAAGCGCGCGGCGTGTGGACCCAGTTGGGCTTCCGTCCGCAACTGAGCGACGACGAAAGTCTCGATCAAGCGGCCGAGCAGATTTCCGTCGCGCATCACGGCGCCCCCGTCGAGCCGCAGGGCCGCGGCGGCGAGCGCGGGATCGGCCACGTATCGCTTGGCGGCCCGAGTCAGGCGCTTCAGGCGGTTCCCCGACCAGGCCGGCAGCTCCTCGAGGACGAAGAGGTTGGCGAGCAGCCGATCGTAGGCGTGTGCCGTTCGCGCATCGATGTCGGCGACCTCTGCGAGGGTCCTCCGCGACGGCAATCCAGCGGTGTTCAGCGCGACGGCCTCGAAGTAACGACGCAGCAATGCTGGATCGCGCCGGTCGAGCCCAACCGCGTCGCGAGTGAGCAACTGCGACAGGTAGCCGTCAAGCCAACGAACGGCTCGTGGCGGATCGAGGGCGAGCGCCGGCTCGGGAAAGCGCCCCCGGAGGGCGAGGTCGACATAGCCACGGAGGTTGGGAGGGTCTGCCGACGAAGCGAAGGTCCCGGCAACGTCCGACGGCCCCGCCGCCAACCGCTCGACGAACGGCGGGGCAGCGATGGCATGCGTCAGCTCGCGCTGGGTCAACCCCTCCATGTGAACCGTGATGATCCGTCCCGTTCCGGGCCAAGCCTGTCCGGTCAGCGCGGCATTCACGCTCCCGGTGAGCAGGAAGCGCCCCGCTCCCGCAGTGTCGTCGACTGCCCGCTTCACCGCTCCCAACACACCCGGCACCGCCTGCCACTCGTCCAGCAGCACCGGCTCGGGCAGACTGGCGAGCGCGGCGTCTGGATCTGCATGGAAGGCAGCGGCCTCGTCCTCCCGGTCGAGCCGCACGATCGTCCGAGCATGGCGACGAGCGGTGGTCGTCTTGCCCGTTGCGCGAGCCCCCGTCAACATCAGAGCCGGAAACGCCTCGAGGACCTCCTCGACGTGTGGGTCCACTAGACGGCGCAGGTAGTCGGCCGGGGCCATCGCACATCCGATAGTACCACGTTTGCACGTACTTCAATGCATCATTTGCACAACCACTGATGCGCTATACACACGAAAGCGCTGCGGCACCGCGTCCGATGGTGACTGCTCAGGTGCTCTGCCAAGGCTGCTCCTCCGTCGAGGGAGCGTCATCCTCCCCGATCAGCGGGCTCGCGAGGATCGTCGGGACGCCGCGGCCGCGGAGCTCGACGTGCTCGCCGCGCTGCCAGCGCAGGCTCTCGTCGCCGGCGGCGCGGTCGAGGACGCGGCCGCTGGCGACGACGCGGGCGGGGCGGGCCTTGGCCAGCTCGCTGAGGCGGGCGGCCTCGTTGACCGGATCGCCGATCACGGTGTACTCGAAGCGCTGCTCGGCGCCGATGTGGCCGGCGACGACGACGCCGGAGGCGACGCCGATCCCGGCGGCGAGCTCCGGGACCGCGGCGCGCAGCCGCTCGTCGAGCTCGCGCGCCGCCCGCAGCGCGCGGCCGTCGGCGTCGTCGAGCGGCGCGGGGGCGCCGAAGATCGCCAGCGCGGCGTCGCCCTCAAACTTGTTGATCCATCCGCCGTTGCGCTCGACGGTCGCGACTACCTCGCCGAAGAAGCGGTTGAGCAGGGCGACGACCTCGTGCGGCGGGCGCGTCGCGGCCAGCTGGGTCGAACCGACGACGTCGACGAACAGCACGGCGACCTCGCTCTCGACGCCGCCGAGGTCGACCTCGCCCGCCGCCAGCGCCTCCCGTGCGACGTCGCGGCCGACCTGGCGGCCGAAGAGGTCGCGGATCCGCTCGCGCTCGCGCAGTCCGGCGGCCATCTCGTTGAATCCGGCCTGCAGCAGGCCGATCTCGGTGCTGTCCCAGACGCCCAGGCGGACGTCGAAGTCGCCGCGCTGGACGTCGGCGAGGCCGCGGCGGATCGAGCCGATCGGGTGGACGGTCGCGTAGGCGGCGAGCAGCGCCGCGAGCGCGCCGAAGACGAGCGCGATCCCGCCCAGCGCGACCATCGTCACCGCCAGCACGTTCTCGTCGATCTCGACCGAGGTCAGCGCGACGATCCCGACCAGGCCGAGCCCGACGATCGGGACGCCGGTGCCGAGCGCCCAGGCGAGCAGCCAGCGCGCGGTCACCCCCGGCAGGCCGCGGCGGTCGACCGCGCCCGAGGCGAGCGCGCGCGAGGCGACCGGGCGCAGCGCCAGCTCGGTGAGCAGGTAGGCGACCGCCGAGGTGGTGATGCCCCCGAGCGCCACGGTCAGCCCGACGCCGAGCGCGAGCAGTCCCGAGAAGAAGAGGTTGAGGGCGGCGAAGGCGGCCGCCGCCAATCCCCAGAGCACCGCCTCGACGAACATGATCCGCAGCGGGGCGCGCAGCACCAGCCGCTGCTCGGTAGGCGTCGGCGCACGGTCCTCGGCGAGCCAGCCGCCGATCCCGCCGCGGCCGCCCTCGACCAGCCGCCGCCCCCACCCCACGCCGATCGCGATAGCCACCGCGAGGTAGGCGAACGCGAGGCCGAGGTTCGACCACGTCACGTCCGGCCCCGCGACGCCGTCGGGCTTCGGCAGCACGAACAGCGCGAAGCAGATCACCACCGCCGCGCCGCCGAGGTTCGCCAGCACGATCGCCGTCGCCGTCAGCCAGCGCACCCGCGCCCCGAGCTTGCGCCCGGGCGTCGTCGGATCGCCGATCAGCCACGGATGGCTGACCAGTCGGTCGAGCACCGGCTGGAGAATCGGCATGCCCACGGGTCGCGTAGTACTACCCGCTCCCGGCCACGAACGAGCGCGCCATGGCCGGCGCCCCACTTCGGCGGCTCGCGTGACGAACCCATACGGTTGGCGGATGGCGCTAGATGCAGATGTGATCGTGGTGGGCGGGGGACTGGCTGGGCTGGTCGCGACCGCGGAGCTGGCGGATGCGGGACGGAAGGTCCTGCTGCTCGACCAGGAGAACGAGGCGAACCTCGGTGGGCAGGCGTTCTGGTCGCTCGGCGGGCTGATGTTCGTCGACAGTCCCGAGCAGCGACGCTGCCGGATCAAGGACTCGTACGAACTGGCGCTGCAGGACTGGCTGGGCACCGCCGCGTTCGATCGCGCCGAGGACGAGTGGCCGCGCCGGTGGGCCGAGGCATACGTCGCCTTCTGCGCCGGCGAGAAGCGGCCGTGGCTGCGCGAGATGGGCATGCGCTGGCTGCCGAACCCCGGCTGGCCGGAGCGCGGCGGCTATCTCGCCGACGGCCACGGCAACTCGGTTCCGCGCTTCCACGTCACCTGGGGAACCGGGCCGGGCGTCGTCGCGCCGTTCGAGCGGCGGGTGCGCGAGGCGGTCGCCAAGGGGCTGGTCGAGCTGCGCTTTCGCCACCGCGTCGACGAGCTGACGACCAGCGGCGGCGCCGTCGACGGCGTGCGCGGCACGCTGCTCGCGCCGAGCGCGACCGCGCGCGGGGTCGCCTCGAACCGCGACGCCGCCGGCGACTTCGAGCTGCGCGCCCAGGCCGTGATCGCGACCTCCGGCGGGATCGGCGGCAACCACGACCTCGTGCGCGAGAAGTGGCCGCGCGACCGGCTCGGCGAGCCGCCGGCGCACATGATCTCCGGGGTGCCCGCGCACGTCGACGGGCGGATGCTCGAGATCGCCAAGAGCGCCGGCGCCAACGAGATCAACGGCGACCGGATGTGGCACTACGTCGAGGGCATCCACAACTGGGACCCGATCTGGCCGGCTCACGCGATCCGAATCATCCCCGGGCCGTCGTCGCTGTGGTTCGACGCGACCGGCAAGCGGCTGCCCGGACCGCTCTACCCCGGCTTCGACACGCTCGGCACGCTGCACCACATCCAGCGCACCGGCTACGACTACACCTGGTTCGTGCTGACCCAGAAGATCATCGAGAAGGAGTTCGCGCTGTCGGGCTCCGAGCAGAACCCCGACACGACGTCGAAGAGCATGCGCGCGGTGGTCAAGGAGCGGCTCGCCCACGGCCCGCCCTCCCCCGTCCAGGCGTTCATGGACAACGGCGAGGACTTCATCGTGGAGCGCGACCTGGCGACGCTCGTCCAGCGGATGAACGCGCTGACCGGCGACGGCCTGATCGACCACGCCGACCTCCGCCGCCAGATCGAGGCGCGCGACCGCGAGATCGACAACTCGTACTCCAAGGACGGCCAGGTGACCGCGATCCACGGCGCGCGCGCCTACTTCGCCGACAAGGTCACGCGCGTGGCGGCGCCGCACAAGATCCTCGACCCGAAGGCCGGGCCGCTGGTCGCGGTGCGGCTCTCGATCCTCACGCGCAAGTCGCTCGGCGGCCTGCAGACCGACCTCGACGCGCGCGCGCTGCGCGCCGATGGCGACCCGCTGCCCGGCCTCTACGCCGCCGGCGAGGTAGCCGGCTTCGGCGGCGGCGGCGTGCACGGCTACCGCTCGCTCGAGGGGACGTTCCTCGGCGGCTGCCTGTTCTCGGGCCGCACCGCCGGCCGCGCCGCGGCGAACGCGGTGAGCTAGGCCGCGATGGACAGCGCGCTGCTGGCCGAGGTCCTGCTGCCCGTCGCGATCGCGACGATCATGGGCAGCCTCGGCCTGGCGCTGACGCCGGCCGACTTCCGGCGCGTCCTGACCGCGCCGCGCGGCGTGGCGATCGGGCTGCTCAACCTGCTGGTGATCTCGCCGCTGCTGGCGTTCGCGATGGCCGAGCTGTTCGGCCTGCCGCCGACGCTGGCGGTCGGGCTCGTGCTGCTCGGCACCTCCCCCGGGGGGATGCTCGCGAACATGCTCACCCACCTGGCGCGCGGCGAGACGGCGCTGTCGGTGACGATGACCGCGGTCAGCAGCGTCGCGTCGGTGGTGACGATCCCGCTCTACCTCGGCCTCGCGGTCGACCACTTCGGCGCCGGTGAGGTCGGCGACGCGTCGATGGGCGGCGTCGTCGCGCTGGTGTTCGCGATCACGATCGTCCCGGTGGCGATCGGCATGACGCTGCGCCAACGCTGGCCCGAGCGCGTCGCCTTCGCCTACCCGCGCGTGCGCGCGCTCTCGCTGGGGCTCTTCGCGGTGGTCATCGTCGGGGCGATCGCGAGCGAGTACGACACCGTCGCCGAGAACCTCGAGGAGGTCGCGGCCGCGGCGCTCGCGCTCAACGTCGCGGCGATGGCGATCAGCTTTGCGATGTCCAAGCTCGCCCGCCTCGACGACCGCCAGTCCACAGCGATCGCGCTCGAGCTGGGCGTCCACAACTCCACGCTGGCGATCGCCGTCGGCGCCACCCTCGCCTCCGACCTGACGATCCCCGCCGCCGTCTACAGCTCGTTCATGGTGATCACCGGCGGCCTCTTCGCCTGGGCGATGAGCCGGCGCAACGCCGCCGTGACGTCAGGCGAGCTCGAGCAGCAGCGGAGCGTGGTCTGAGGGCTTCGTGCCCTTGCGGAAGTCGCGGTCGATGCCGCACGATGCGATCCGGCCGGCGAGCGGAGCGGAGACGAGGTGGGCGTCGATGCGCAGGCCGAGGCCGCGGTGGAAGTGGCCCTGGCGGTAGTCCCACCAGGTGAAGCCGGGCTCGTCGGGGTGCAGCTCGCGGAAGGCGTCGACGGCGCCGGCGGCGAGCAGGGCGCGGAAGCGCTCGCGCTCCGGCTCGGTGACGTGGGTGGAGCCGGCGAGGGCGGCCGGGTCGTAGACGTCGCGGTCGGTCGGGCAGACGTTGAAGTCGCCCGCGACGACCAGCGGCCCGCCCGAGAGCGCCCCGATCCGCTCGGCCATCGCGTCGAGGAAGCGCAGCTTGTCGTCGTAGGTCGGCGTGTCGGGCGCGCGGCCGTTCGGGACGTAGACCGAGACGACGCGCACGTCGCCGACGGTCGCCTCGATCCAGCGCGCCTCGTCGACCGCGGGCTCGCCGGGCAGCCCGGCGGCGGGGTCGGCCAGCTCCTCGCGCGCGAGGAGCGCGACGCCGGCCCAGCGCCCGCCGCTGTGGTGGACGGCGCGGTAGCCGGCGGCCTCCAGCTCCAGGTTCGGGAACGCCTCCGGCGCACACTTCGTCTCCTGCAGCATCACCACGTCGGGGGCGTGGCGGTCGAGCAGCTCCAGCACGCGCGGCATCCGCATCTTCAGCGAGTTGACGTTCCAGGTGACGAGCTTCACGGGCGCAACCCTAGAGCGCAGCGCCACATGGCCGGTGACAGCGCGACGGGCCGGGCGTAGCCTCGAATCAAGCGACGAGAGGAGTCCCGATGATCTGCGCTCTCACCGTCCGGAAGATCAAGCCGGGCATGTTCGACGAGTTCCACGACGCCTTCATGGCGGGCATGGGCCAGAGCGACCCACCGCCCGGGTTCGTCCGCTTCGACATGGTCCGCAACACCGACCAGCCCGACGAGGTCATCTGCTTCGGCCTCTTCGACGGCACCGCCGGCCAGTTGCGCGAGTCGGCCGACGCGGGCGGCTACGCCGAGCAGATGGACCGGATCGCGCCGTACATCGACTCGGTCGGAGCCGACGGGCTCTACGAGGTGGTCGAGGAGATGAGCCCGGCGCGCTGAGTCAGCGCGGGGTCGCCGCTCCGCGCACGGCGGTCGCGTGGGCCTGGGCGAACATCGTGCGCAGCAGGCGGACCGCCACGCGCGGGGCCCGCCGTTCGAGCTCGACGAGCCCGGCGGGCGTCAGGACGAGCAGCTCGACGTCGCTGTCGGCCGCGACGTCGGTGGCGTGCGGGTCGCCGGCGAGCGTCGCGCGCTTGCCGAAGCTTGTGCCCGGCGCGAGCAGCGCGACGCGGCGCGATCCGCCGTTGCCGTCGGACACGCTCGCGCTCGCCTGGCCGGAGACGAGCAGGAAGACGCCGGCGGGCGGGTCGCCGCTCCCGACGATCAGCTCGCCCGCGGCGACGTGGCGCTGCTCGAGGATCTCGCGCAGCACCTCGCGCTCGCTCGCGCCGAGATCGTCGATCAGCCCGTGGCGCTCGAAGCCGGCGCGGTCGGCGCGCGCGACGTCGCCGCCGTGGCGGGCGATCAGGTGGTCCTCGGCCCAGGCGACGGCGTCGTCGAGAGCGGCGAAGACCGGCGTGCCGGCCTCGGCGGCGCGCGGCAGGTCGCCGTCGGGATCGACCAGCGCGATCGCGCAGTCGGCCTCCACGAGCCGCTCGGCGGCGTCGCGCAGCATCCCGCGCGCGACGTCGGCGATCTCGCCAACCCGGGTGACGTCGAGGACGATCGCGTCCAAGTCGGGCGCCGCGTCCGCGACCTCGCGCAGCACCGACTCGACGCCGGCGAAGAGCAGGTCGCCGTGCAGCGCGAAGATCCGCGCGCGCTCTCCGTACTCGCCGAGGATCGCCTGCTCGTCCGGAGTGCGGCGGCGGCTGGACGGCGTCGCGAGGACGTCGTGGGCGGCGCGGATCGCCGTCGTCCGCGCGCGCGTGACATGCAGGAAGTGCAGCTCCAGCTCGTGTGAGATCTGGCGGCAGACCTCGACGCCGCGGACGCTGTTGCCGTGCGCGGTCGAGCGGCGGCGAGAAGACCGCGATCCCGAGCTGGCCCGGCAGCACCGCGAGCACGCCGCCGCCGACGCCGCTCTTCGCCGGCATGCCGACGTCGACCACCCACTCGCCCGCGCCGAGTCGTACATGCCGCAGGTCGTCATCACGCTCAGCACCCGCTCGACGTAGCTCGCGCTCGAGCGCCCGCTCGCCGGTCAGCGGGTTGACGCCGCCGTTGGCCAGCGTCGCCGCCATCAGGCTGAGGTCGCGGCAGTCGACGCGACCGAGCACTGGCGGAAGTAGAGGTCGAGCGCCGTCCTCGGGGTCCGTCCTCGAGCACGCCGAAGCCGCGCAGCATGTGGCCGATCGCGCGGTTGCGGTGGCCGGTGTCGCGCTCGGACTCGTAGACCGCGGTCGTCGACCGCCAGCGGGCGGCCGGCGAAGCGCCGTAGAACTCGCCGAGCAGCCGCTCCTCGCGCTCGGCGGCGGAGGCGCCGGCGACCAGCGAGGTCGACGGTGATCGCGCCGGCGTTGATCATCGGGTTCAGCGGCCGGCCGCTGTCCGGCGTCGAGGCTGATCGAGTTGAACGCGTCGCCTGTCGGCTCGACCCCGACCTTGGCGTCGACCGCCGCCGAGCCCGCGGTCGCGCAGCGCGAGGCCGTAGGTGAACGGCTTCGACGATCGACTGGATCGTGAAGCTGCGGCGCGAGTCGCCGACCTCGTAGCAGTGGCCGTCGGTGGTCGCGACGCAGATCCCGAACGAGTCGGGATCGACCAGCGCCAGCTGCGGGATGTAGTCGGCGACCGCGCCGCCGCGGTCGTCGAGGTGGGCACTGTGGACGGAGGCGAGGTAGTCCTCGACGAGCGATCCCATCGGCGGCGATGCTAGTCGGCTGCCAGAGCGACCGCGGCGAGCAGCGCCGCGGTCGACGACAGCTCGATCGCCGCGCCGAGCACGTCGCCGGTGATGCCGCCGAGGCGGCGGCGGGCGAGCAGGGCGACGGCGGCAGCGACCGCGCTGACGACAAGGGCGAGGACGAGCGCGTCGAGGCCGACAGCGGCGAGCGCGACGGCGAGCGCGAGCGCGACGCCGAGCGCGGCGGGCACCGGGCTCGCTCCGGCGAGCAGGCGCCCGGTGCCGGCGCCCGGGCGCGCATATGGCAGCGCCGCCGCCAGCGGCAGCGCGACCGCGCGCGACAACGCGGCGGCGGCGACCACGGCCAGGATCGCGTCGCGCTCGGCGAGCGCTCCGAGCGCGGTCGCCTTGAGCAGGAGGTCGATGCCGAGCGCGCAGGCGCCATAGGCGCCGAGCGAGTGGTCGCGCATGATCTCCAACGAACGCTCGCGGTCGTGGCCGCCGAGCCCGTCGGCGCTGTCGGCGAGGCCGTCGGCGTGCAGCGCTCCGGTGACCGCCAGCTCGAACGAGACCGCCAGCGCGCCGGCGGCCAGCGGCGGCAGGCCGAGCAGGGCCGCGACCGCGACCCCCGCAACGGCGGCGCCCAGCGCCGCGCCGACGAGCGGGAAGAGCGGTGCCGCGCGCAGCAGGACGTCGGGGCCGGCGGGCGCTCGGCGTCCGAGCGGCAGGCGCGTGAGGAACCCGGCAGCGACCGCCAGGCGACCGGCCGGCTCAGGCGCCGGCATCGGTGACGCCCGCCTCCTCGAAGCTCGCCATCTCGGCGAGGATCGCCAGCGCCGCGCCGACGAGCGGGAGCGCGAGGGCAGCACCACTGCCCTCGCCGAGGCGCAGGCCAAGGTCGAGCAGCGGCTCGTGTCCGAGCGCGGCGAGGATCAGCCGATGGCCCGGCTCGGGCGACAGGTGGGCGGGGATCAGCACGTCGCTGCAGCGCTGCTCGATACAGACCGCCGCGAGCGCCGCGGTGGCCGCGATGAAGCCGTCGACGAGCACCGGCGTGCGGCTGGCGGCGCAGCCGAGGACGACCCCCGCGAGCGCCGCGATCTCGAGACCGCCGACTCCGGCGAGCGCGCCCAGCGGGTCGCGCGGACCGACGCAGTTGGCCTCCAGCGCGCGCCGCACAACCCCGCGCTTGTGGGCGACGCCCGCCGCGTCGAGGCCGGTACCCGGCCCGACCAGAGACTCCGGGTCGGCGCGCAGCAGGGCCGCGGTCAGCGCGCTCGCCGCCGTCGTGTTGCCGATTCCCATCTCGCCAAGCGCCACGATCCCGACCCCGTCGGCGACCAGGCCGTTGGCCAGCTCGATCCCGTGGGCCACGGCAAGCTCGGCCTCGGCGGCGGTCAGCGCCGGGCCCTCGGCGGCGTTCGCCGTGCCCGCGCGCACGCGGCGGTCGACGATCGCCGGCTCGCCCGCGATCGGCGCAAGCACGCCGAGGTCGGCGACGACCAGCCGCGCGCCGGCCTGACGCGCCAGCACGCAGACCGCCGCCCCGCCCGCGGCGAAGTTGCGCAACATCTGCTCGGTGACCTCCTGCGGGTAGGCGCTGACGCCCTCCGCGGCGATCCCGTGGTCGGCGGCGCAGACGACGACCGCCGGATCCAGCCGCCCTGGCGCCGCGCTGCCGCGGATGCCGGCCAGCCGGCAGGCGAGCGCCTCGAGCCGGCCGAGACTGCCGCGCGGCTTGGTCTTGCCGTCGAGCGCGCGCTGGGCCGCGGCGGCGGCCTCGTCGTCGAACGGCAGCGCAAGCGCGGCGGTCTGGGCGATCAGGCCTCCGGGGGCGACCGTCGCGGTCTCGGACCCCTCATCGGCGGACGGTGCAGACACCGGCTCTGAGCTCATTCGATCCTCTCCAGGGGAAGCGACCTGCCGGCGACGACGAGCGCCGCCTCGGCGGCGCGGTCAGCCCAGATCGCGTTGACACGGCCGAGCGCGTCGCGGTAGCGGCGACCGAGCTCGTGGATGGGCACGACTCCCATCCCGACCTCGTTGCTGACGGCGAGTGTCGGACCGGGCCGCGCGGCGGCCAGCTCGGCGGCGACGGCGGCCCGCCGCTCGATCTCGTCGTCGCCGGCTCCGGCGAGCATCAGGTTCGACACCCAGAGCGAGAGGCAGTCGACGATCGCGCACGCCTCGCCGGGCAGCTTGTCCAGCGCGGCCTCCAGCTCGAGTGGCGCCTCGACCGTCGCCCAGCCGGGATCGCGCTCGGCGCGATGGCGCGCGATCCGCTCGCCCATCTCGGCGTCGAGCGGCTCGCCGGTCGCGACGAACGCCACCGGCCGCCCGGCCGCGCGCGCCCGCCGCACGGCCAGCGACGACTTGCCGCTGCGCGCGCCGCCCAGCAGCAGCGTCAGCGCCATCAGAAGTCGATCCCCCGCATGGCGCGCACGCCGGCGTCGTAGGCGTGGCGGACCTTGCGCATCTCGGTGACGGTGTCGGCGACCTCGAGCAGCTCCGTCGGGCGCGTCGCGGCCCGTGACGACGACGTTGACCTGCTCCGGCCGCTCGCGCAGCGCGCGGGCGACCTCGCCGCCGTCGATCCAGCCCCAGATGATCGGGTAGGTCAGCTCGTCGAGGACGACCAGCCGGTGCTCGCCGGCGGCGATCGTCGCGGCCGCCAGGTCCCATGCCGCACCAGCGAGCGCGCGGCTGCGTTCAAGGTCGTCGCTGAGTCCAGCTGAAGCCGTCGCCGATGCGCCCCCACTCGACGCCGAGCCGGCGGCAGACGTCCTCCTCGCCGACCTTCCAGCGATCCGACTTCACGAACTGGATCACCGAAACGCGCCAGCCGCGCGCGATGCCGCGCAGCACGACGCCGAACGCCGCCGTCGACTTGCCCTTGCCGTCGCCGGTGTTGACGAGCACCAGCGACCGCTGGCGCTTCAGCGGCGGCTTGGCCGGCTCCTCGACCGGGACCGCTCCGCACAGCTCGGGCTCCGACCCGTCGTCGCGCGGCTCGCTCATGCCACCGCCTCCACCCGCACCGGCAGGACCGCCGGCGCGCCGGACGCCGCCACGACCTTCACGCGCGCGCCATAGTGGCGCGCGATCAGCTCCTGGGTCAGCACCTCCGCCGGCCGCCCCTCGGCGACCAGCCGGCCGCCGTCGAGCAGCGCGATGCGGTCGGCGTACTGGCCGGCGAGCGTCAGGTCGTGCATCGCGCCGACCACCGTCAGGCCGCGCTCGGCGCGCAGCTCGTCGACCAGCTCGAGCACCTCCTGCTGACGGCCGAGGTCGAGCGCCGTCGTCGGCTCGTCGAGCACGAGGACCGGCGCCTCCTGGGCGAGCGCGCGGGCGATCGCGGCGCGCTGGCGCTCGCCGCCGCTCAAGGCGCCGAGCCGCCGGTCCGCGAGCGCCTCGAGGTCGAGCCGGGCGACCGCCGCCGCGGCGGCGGCCGCGTCGGCGGGGCCTGCGCGGCCGAGCATGCCGAGGTGGGCGACGCGCCCCAGCAGCACGTACTCGGCGACCGTCATGTCAGCAGGTAGCAGCGGGCTCTGCCAGACGACCGCCAACGCGCGGGCGCGCCGCGGCGGGGTCAGCGCGCGCGGGTCGCTGCCGTCGACGGTCACCGCGCCGGCCCGCCCGACCGCGCCCGCGAGCGCGCGCAACAGCGTCGTCTTGCCGGCGCCGTTCGGGCCGACCAGCGTCGTCCAGCCGCCGCGCCGCACGCGCAGCTCGACGTCGGCGACGACCGTCCGCCCGCCGAGCGCGACGCTCACCCCCGCCAGCTCGATCATGCCGCCGTCCCGGTCCGCGCCATGCGCAGCACGACGACGAAGAACGGCGCGCCGACGCACGCCGTGACCACGCCGATGGGCAGCTCGGCCGGCGCCAGCGCAGTGCGCGCGACGACGTCGGCCAGGACCAGGAACGCGGCCCCGAACAGCAGCGACAGTGGCAGCACGACACGGTAGCTCGACCCGGCGAGCAGCCGCACGACGTGCGGCACGACGATCCCCACGAAGCCGATCAGGCCGCTGACCGCCACCGCCGCGGCCGTCCCGAGGGTCGCCGCCCCGACCGTGAGCAGCCGCACCCGCTCGACGTGCACCCCGAGGCTCGCGGCCTCGTCGTCGCCGACGCGCAGCACGTCGAGCAGCCGCCGGTGGGCGAGCACGACCACCGCCGAGACAGCCGCGTAGGGAAGCGCCAGCAGCACGTCGCTCCAGCCCGAGGTCGAGAGCCGACCGAGCAGCCACGAGTAGATCGCGCGAACGTCCTCGGTGTCCTGTTGCAGCACGAGCGTCTGGAGCGCCGTGAAGAAAGCGGCCATCGCCACTCCGGCGAGAATCAGCGTCGCGGTCGTTCGCCCGTCGCCGACCGAGCGGCCGAGCAGGTAGGCGCCGCCGACGGCGACCGTCGCGCCCGCGAAGGCGGCGATCGGCAGCGGAATCGCGCCGGCGTGAACGATCGCGATCGTCGCGCCGAGGCCGGCGCCGGCCGCCGCGCCGAGCAGGTAGGGATCGGCGAGCGGGTTGCGGAAGACTGCCTGATACGCGCCCCCGGCGAGCGCCAGCGTGCCGCCGACGAGCGCGCCGAGCGCCACCCGCGGCGCGCGCAACTCCCAGAGCAGCGGGCTGTCGAGCGACTGCACCCCGGCCGGGCCGAGCGCGAGGCCGGCGACCAGGGCGCCCGCCAGCACGGCGACGCCGGCGGCGAGCCAGCGCCACGACAAGCCGCCGCCGGCGTTCCCCACCGGTCGCGCCGGTGCCGCGGTCGCGAACGCGCTCATCGTCCGCGCGCCCGCTCGATCGCCGCGACGATCTCGTCGACGAGCTGGGGGACGCGCGGGCCCCAGCGTGACGCGACGTCATCGTCGATCGCCACGACCGCGCCGCTCTCGACGGCCGCGACGCCCTCCCAGCCTGGCCGGGCGGCGACCTTCGCCGGCGTCTGGCCGCAGCACTCCGAGTCGGCGAGCACGACCAGCTCCGGGTCGGCGGTCACGACCGCCTCGCGCGAGACCTGCGGATACGGCGAGCCGCTGCGCCGGGCCGCGCGGTCGGCGACGTTGCGCAGCCCGAGCCGCTCGTAGATGCGACCGATGAAGGTGTCGGAGCTGGCGCTGTAGAGATCGGGGTCGAGTTCGTGGAAGACAGCGAGCGGATGTCCGCCGGGCGCGGCGGCGATGCGGCGCTCGACCTTCTCGCGGACGTCGGCCGCGAGCTGGCGCCCGGCCTCGGCGTTGCCGCTGATCCTCCCCAGCTCGCGCGTCCGCCGGTAGGCGTCGTCGAGATCGTCGGGGGCCGTCTCGACGAACACCTCGAGGCCAAGCCGGCGCAGGCCCGCCGTCACGTCGCCGGGGACGGTCTCGGGCAGTACGACGAGGTCCGGCCGGTAGTCGGCGATCGCCTCGACGTTGGGCTGGTAGGCGGACAGGTCCGTCCGCGGCGCGGCGCGCGGGAAGTCGGACTGGTCGTCGACCGCCACGACCTGCTCGCCGGCTCCGAGCGCGAACAGCGTCTCGGTCGCCGACGGCGACAGGGACACGATCCGCTCCGGCCGGGGGTCGTCCGCGGCTCCGGACGAATCCTCGCCGCACCCTCCCACCGCCACCGTCACCGCCAGCGCCGCGATCGCGAGCAGCGCGCCTCTGTCCATTCCCATCCCTGCAACCTCCACGTGCTTGGCGAAGGGAGGCAGCTCGACGGAGGAATTCCCGGCGAACCGCCCTTCCTTCGAGGGCCGATTCGTCGACACGGGTCAGGCGACCTGGCTCGTCCCCCGGAGGGGCATCGCAGTTGCGGGACAGCGCCGGATTCGCACCGGCTTCGCTGACTTCGTGTCAGCCGGGGGATATGAGCCCGGCCGGCGCGGACCGTACCAGCGACTCCGGCGCGACCGAGCGGAAACGCGCCCGGTAGTCGGCTGGCCCGACGCCGATCACGCGCAGGAAGGCGCGGCGCATCGTCTCGGGGCTGCCGAAGCCACAGGCGGTGGCGACGGCGTCGACGGTGGCCGCGCCGCGCTCGAGCTGGGCGCGGGCCGCCTCGACGCGGACGCGCTCGACGAAGCGCGCGGGGGTCGTCGCGGCCTGGTCGGCGAAGAGGCGGCGCAGGTGGCGCTCGGAGACCGCGGCGCGGGCGGCCAACGCGGCGGCGCCGTGGTCGGCGGCCGGGTCGGCGACGACGGCGTCGAGGACGGCGCGCAGCGGCTCGGCGGCCCCGCCGGGCAGCGCCAGCCGCTCGGAGAACTGCGACTGGCCGCCGGGCCGCTGGAGGAACATCACCGTCCAGCGGGCGACCGCGCGCGCGAGGTCGGGGCCGTGGTCGTCCTCGATCAGCGCGAGCGTCAGGTCCATGCCGGCGGTCGAGCCGGCCGAGGTGAGCGTGTCGCCGTCGCGGACGAAGATCCGGTCGGGCTCGACCGCGACGCGCGGGTGGCGGCGGGCGAGCTCGGCGCAGAAGGCCCAGTGGGTGGTCGCGCGCCGGCCGTCGAGCAACCCCGCGCCCGCGAGCAGGAAGGCGCCCGTGCAAAGCGAGCAGGTCCGGCGCGCCCCGGCGGCGACGCGACGTAGCCCGGCGGTCAGCCGCTCGTCGCCGACGGCCGCGTCGATCCGCATGCCGCCGCCGGCGACGACGGTGTCGACCGCGCGCGGCCGGACGTGGGCGAGCGCCTGGTCGGCGGCCAGCCGCATTCCCGCCGAGCCGCGGACCGGGGCGCCGGCGGGCGTCGCGATCCGCACGTCGTAGCCGCTCCCGTCGCCGAGCAGCTGCGTCGCGGCGTCGAGCATCTCGGCGGGGCCGACGAGATTGAGCAGCTGCATCCCGTCGAAGCCGACGAGCACGACGAGCTTGCGCCTGGGCGGGGCCACAGGCCCATGGTGACCTCCGCCACGGCCGTCCGCAAGGACGGGTACCCCTCGAATCCGGACGTTTGCGCGCCGCGACGTGACCGGCCGCGTTATCCCTCTCCCCTGTGAAGGTCGAACTGATCGAGACCGGCTGGCTGACAACGGCAGCGGGACTGATTCGCGCCGGGGCCGGCGACGAGCCGCTGCGCTTCCCCGTCCCGGCGTTCCTGGTGGAGACCGCGACCGAGCGGATCCTCGTCGACACCGGCCTCCACCCCGGCGCCGTCGCCGACCCGGCGAGCTTCTACGCGGACCCCGCGCCGCTCTCGGTCTTCGGCCTCGAGCAGGAGCGCAGCATCGCCGAGCAGGTCGACCTCTCGACGCTGACGCTGGTCGTGCTGACCCACCTCCACTTCGACCACGCCGGCGGGCTGTCGCTGGTCCCCGAGCACGTGCCGCTCGTCGTGCAGCGCGCCGAGTGGGAGGCCGGCCACGACCGGGCCGCGATCCAGCGCAGCTTCCTGCTGCCCAGCGCCTACGCGATCGGCGACCGCCCGCTCGAGCTGATCGACGGCGACCACGACCTGCTCGGCGACGGCTCGATCCGCCTGCTGCTGACGCCCGGCCACACCGCCGGCCACCAGTCGGTCCAGATCGGCGACCTGGTGATCGGCGGCGACGTCGCCCACTTCGCCGCCGGCCTCGACGACGGTCGCTTCCCGGTCTTCGGCGACGACCTCGGCGCCCAGGCCCGCTCGGCCGAGCGGCTGCGCGGGCTGCGCGACGCCGGACTGACGGTCCTGCCCGGCCACGACCCGGACGTGCTGCGACCGGGGCCGCTCGCGACGACGGGCCACGACCGACCGGGGACCCCGCACACGCGCCGGTAGGGTCCCGCGCCGATGGGACCTCGACGCCCGCCGAGCAGCGTCCAGCCACGGAGGTGGCGGCTGTTCGAGCCGATCCTCGCCGGAGCGACCGGCCGCGACCGCGCGCTGGCGGCCGTCGGCGCGGGCGTCGGAATCGCGATCGTCGGCGGCCTTGGCGTGGCCCTGCACGGCGACGGGCTCGACTCCCCGTGGGTCTTCATCCCGGTCGCCGCGTCGGCGGTGCTGCTGTTCGCGGTGCCGTCGAGCCCGATGGCGCAGCCGTGGCCGGTGATCGGGGGCAACGCGCTGTCGGCGCTCGTCGGGCTCTGCGTCGCGGCGGCGCTCGGCGGCGGGGCGCTCGCCGCCGGGGTCGCGGTCACGCTGGCGATCGGCGCGATGTCGATCGCGCGCTGCCTGCACCCGCCCGGCGCGGCGGCCGCCGTGACGGCGACGCTCGGCGGGCCGGCGGTCGACTCGGTCGGCTGGCTGTTCCCGCTGACCCCGGTCGCGAGCAGCGCGGTCGTCCTGGTGGCGACCTGCTGGGCGTTCCACAAGCTCTCCGGCCACGCCTACCCGCACGTCAGGCAGTCCGCCGTGGGGACCGCCGATCCACTGCCGTCGCAGCGCGCCGGCCTGCGCTCCGAGGACGTCGACGCGGTCCTCGCGCGGATGGGCGAGACCTTCGACATCGGCCGCGACGACCTCGGCCTGCTGCTGACCGAGCTGGAGCGCCGCGTCCTGACCCGCGAGCGGGCCGACCTGACCTGCGGCGAGATCATGTCGCGCGACGTGATCTCGGTCGAGCGCGACGCCGAGCCGGAGGTCGCGCGGCGGCTGCTGCTGGATTCGGGCGTGCGGCTGCTGCCGGTACTCGACGGCGCCGGCCGCCCGGTCGGCGGCGTCGGGCTGCGCGAGCTTTCGCGGCCGGCGGGGACGGTCGGCGAGCTGATGTCGCCGCCGCTGACCACGACGCCGTCGTCGCCGGCCGCCGAGCTGGTCGGGCCGCTGACCGACGGCCATCGCCACGCGGCGGTCGTCGTCGACGCCGACGGCCGCCTCGTCGGGCTCGTCGCCCAGGCCGACCTGCTCGCCGCGCTCGCCCGGCCCGGGGAGCGCAACCTGAGCGGAGCTAGCGGTTTACCGCCCAGAACGACCTAGGAGGTTCGTAACGATGTTCGGACGACTGAATCGATTCCGTGCGGGGCACGGGAGCAAGGCCAAGGCGGCCATCGGAGCGGGGGTCGTGCTGGCGTTCGTCCTCACCCCGTTCGCCGTGGCGCAGACCAGCGGCCTGATCGGCGGCAAGCGCAACCCGCGCTCCGGCGCCTACGCGAACGAGACCCAGGTGATCGCCAACAACAGCCTCTGGGGCATGCGCTACTCCAACCGCGCGGTCGGCGGTGGCGGCGGCGCGCTGTTCGGCTGCCGCTCGAACCCGGGCGGCACTCCCGCGAAGAACTACCCGTGCGCGCGCTCGCGCAACGTCGGCACCGGCCTGGCGTTCGAGTTCCTGACCTCGGGCACGCTGGTCGGCACGATCAACTCCGGCAAGGGCGGCGACGACACGAAGCCGTTCACGACCAACGCGACCGGCGTCGCGACGGGCCTGAACGCGGAGCGGGTCGGGTCGAAGACCCCCGCCCAGCTGACCAGCGACGCGGTCAGCGCGGTCCAGCAGGCGCAGAGCTTCGCGCGCGTCTCGGTGGCCGGCACGAGCATCGCCGCGCGCGGCGTGAGCGCGGTGACGCACCCCTCGACGGGCGTCTACACGGTCACCTTCGAGACCCCGGTCAACGCGTGCGCGCTGAACGCGACGCAGTCGGCGACCGGCACCGACGTCGGCACGATCGGCACCCAACTTGCCGGCGACAACCGGACGGTCACGGTCACGACGCTCGGCCTGCTCCCGGCGCCGGAGCTGGCCGACCGCGCCTTCGACATCTCGGCGGTCTGCTGACCTGACTCAGCCGGGCCTCACCCCGCGACGGCCGAACGGCCGTCGCGGGGGGACCGGCCGAGTGCCGTTACCTGACGACCCGCCGCACGCAGCGGGTCACGCGCTTGTCCACCCAGCGGTAGCGGGTCGATGCACGGCGTCCGCCGCCCGCGCGGCGCTTGCCGCGCAGGGGGACCTTGATCCGCCGCGTCTTGGTCGTGCAACGCGTCCTGACCACGCGAGGGGCGGCGACCGCCGGAGTCGCGGCGGGGGGCGACACGACGACGGTCGTGCTGGGCCCGCCGGCGCCGGCGCCCGGACCGCCACCACCACTCGGCGCCAAGGCCGGCGCGATGCCCTCGCCGCTCGCGGCGACCGTCAGCGGCGCGCCCGGGACGTTGCTGGCCACCTCGAGCGAAGCGCCGCGCGCGCCGACGCTCGTCGGCCCGAAGCGGACGGCCACCGTGCAGCTCGTGTCGGGCCGCAGCGTGTTGCGCGAACAGTCGTCGCGGGCGACGACGAAGTCGCTCGGATCGGCCCCGGCCACGCGGACCCGGTCGATGGCGATGGTTGCGTTGCCGCCGTTGGCGATGGCGAACGACGCCGGCGCGCCGAGCGAGCCGACGGCGACGCTGCCGAGCTCGATCGCCCCGGTGCTCGCCGCGAGCTCCCGCACCGGGTCGGCGGCAACCGCGAGCCCGGGGCTGTGGAAGATGCCGGAGACCAGGCCGGAGCTGGCCCCGGTGCCGTCGACCGCCACCCGCCCGATCGTGCCCGGGGAGCCCGTCCAGTAGAGGTAGCCGGCGTGATGGACCAGGGCGCGCGGCTGGTTGACGGACACGAAATCCGGGTCGACGCTCCCGCCGTCGGTGGTCGCGCGCCCGATCGCGTGGCCGTACTCGGAGGCCCAGAACAGCTGGTCGCCGACGATGGCGATCCCGCGCGGGGTGGCGAGGTCTTCGATCAGCTCCAGCTCGATGCTCGTGCCGTCCGCCCGGGCTCGACCGATCAGGCCCGCGTAGGGCTTCGACCAGTAGATGTCGCCGTCGGCGACAGTGAGGCCGGCTATCGGACCCACCCCGGTGTCGATGAACGCCGGACTCTGGTTCGACCCGTCGAGGTCGGCACGGCCGATGACGCCCAAGCCAGTTGCCCAGTAGATGTGGTCACCGTCGACGGCGACCGCGACGGCCCCGCCCGGGATCGTCATGAAGCGCGGCTCGGTCGAGCTGCCGTCGCGGCTCGCGCGCCCGATCACCGCGAATCCCAGCGCGCTCCAGTAGACGTAGTCGGCGTCGGCGGCGAGGCTGTCGGCCGGAAGGCCGGAGAACGCGAACGACGGGTCCGCCCCGCTCCCGTCGAGCGCCACCTGGCCGATCGACCAGGGTGCCACGTCGGCCTGGCTCCAGTACAACTCGGCGCCGGCGGGCGACGCCAGCCCCGCCAACCCGATCGTTCCGAGCACCACCGCGCTCGCCACCGCCTTGCAGATCCGCCTCACGTCGCCGCCTTTCGCTCTTGCCTTAGGCGCGCCACGATTCGGGCGCGATCCCCACCGGCATCGACGCGACGGGGAGGCCCTATTAGGGATGCATGCTTATCTGCTTTGTGGCAGGGCCCCCGATTCCGGGTGACCGGAAGCGCGCCGCCGCCCGCGATCTCAGGGTCGATCTCAGGGTGCCCGCCCGGTAGCGGCAGGGGGCGGGCACCCGCACACTTGGCACAGACCACATTCAGCCGAGGCCGCGTGGCTCGGGCGGACGAGGAGAGTGCCATGAACGTGCAGAGGATCTTGGGACCCGCCGCGGCCGTGGCGGTCGCTGCCACGTCGCTGAGCGTCGCGCCGGCGACGGCTCAGGAACCCATTCCCGACACGAAGCTGTCAGCCAAGGCATGGGCGATGCCCAGCAAGGCGGGCACCAAGCGCAAGCCGCGCGGCGTGATGCTCCAGGCGACCGCGAAGATCGAGAGCGAGCCCGGCATCGAGCCGCCGATCGTGACCGGGATCGACATCCTGATGGGCAAGGGACTCGTCTGGAACGCCGACGACTACGTCAAGTGCTCCAAGCGGGTCCTCGACCGCGAGGGGTCCGAGGGCTGCCCGCCGAAGTCGATCATGGGCGAGGCGAAGGTGCAGGCGCGCGCCGACACCGTGATCGCCAACGCCGACGTCGTCTTCGCCAACGCGGGCTGGAAGCAGACGTTCGCCTACACCACGCTCTACCGCCCGGCGCTCGTGCAGGAGACGATCGTCGTCAAGCGGACGCGGAAGAGCGGCCAGTGGAGCCATCAGGAGAGCCTGAAGGTGCCGAAGGTGTTCTGGGTCGTCGCGGGCGTCCCGATCCAGGTCACGGCAGCCCAGCTGCGCATCGGCGGCAAGCCGTGGGCGCGCGACTTCATCACCTCGACGTCATGCCCGAAGGGCGGCTGGAAGTACCGCGCGACGACCCACTACCTCTTCTCGACGGGCGCGACCGGTCAGGACGTGCTCGACGGCAGCATCCCCTGCACGTAGGGCAGCTCCTGGCGCGAGCGGATGCCGAGCTTGTCGTAGGCGGCGGCCAGGTGCGACTCGATCGTCTTCACGGTCAGGAACAGCGACTGTGCGATCTCGCGGTTCGTCATCCCGGTCGCCGCCAGCTCCGCCACGCGGCGCTGGCTCGGCGTGAGCGACTCGACGCCGATCGGGGTGTAGGCGCGGACGCGCTCGCCGGTCGCGGCGAGCTCGTCGAACGCCGTCCTCGCGAGGCCGACGGCGCCGCAGCGGCGCGCGAGCTCGAGCGCCTCGCGCAGCGGCGGGCGGGCGTCGGCGCGGCGGCGGTCGCGGCGCAGCGCGGCGCCGAGGTCGGCGAGCGCCTCCGCGCGCGCGAGTCGCGCCGGCGAGCCGTCGAGCACCGCGACCGCCTCGCTCGAGCGCGGCGAGTCGCTCGGGGCCGTCGTCGAGGGTCATCGCCTGGCGTGCGCAGCGCGCGCGAGAGGAGCGTCGGCGCGCCCCAGAGCCGCGCGTGCGCGAGTGCGGCGTCGGCCATCGGGCGCGCGCGCTCGAGGTCGCCGAGCGCGGCGACGGCCCGGGCCGCGCAGATGCGCGCCGGCGGCGCCGGGATCCCGATCACCCCCCAGCGGGTCGAGAGCCGCTCGAGCTGGAGGAAGTCGGCGGCCGCCTGCTCGAAGCGTCCCTGCGCGAAGCGCAGCTGCCCGCGCGCGAACAGGGCGAGGCACCAGCCAGACGTCCTCCGGGAGATCGCCGGTCATGCCGCTCGCCGCGAGCTCCGCCTCGGCGGCGTCGAGCTCTCCGCGCGCGACGAGCAGGCTCGCGAGCCACCGCCCGCAGCGGCAGCTCGGCGAAGCGCATCCTGCCGAGGCGGGCGACCTCGAGCGACTGGCGGATGTCCGCCTCGGCCGCGGCGAGGTCGCCGTGGGCCCACGCGACCAGGCCGCTCATCCACCAGGCGGCGACCAGCTCCGGCGTCGCGTCGCGCCGTCGCGCGTGTGCCAGCGCCTGGTCGATCGACGCGCCGTGCCGCGTCCAGCTCGTCGGCGAGGATCAGCGCGAGCACCGGCCGACCGGGCGCGAAGAACTCCGGCTGCTCGACGAAGATCAGCCCGTCGCGGGCGAGCGCGCGACACGGGCTGCCGCGACCGCGTCGGCGGCGGTGCCGTCGTATGCGTGCCACTCCGACTCGAGGGCCGCGGCGAGGCGCCCGCTCAGGCTGTCCGGCGGGATCCGCTCGACGTACCGCGCCAGCCGGCTCCGCGCCTCGGGCAGCGGCCGCTGCGTGACCAGGCACAGCTGCGCCTCGAGCCGCAGCGCGCTCTCGGCGTCGCCGCGCGCGTCGGCGACCTCGACGGCGCTCTCCAGCAACGGGATCGCGCCCTCCAGGTCGCCGTTGAGGATCATCCACGATGGTCAGCTTGAGGCCCCAGCGGACCAGCAGGCTGGGATCGCGCTCCAGCTCGGCGCGCAGCTCGGGCAGGACCGCCTCGAACAGCTCCCGGTCGGGCGCCGATATCCCCGTGGTGACGATCGCGTCGAGGATCGGCCGCGCGCAGGTCGTCGGGCGCGCGGCTCGCGCAGCGCGCGCGTCAGGTAGGCGGTCGCCGAGCGCGGGGCGCCGCTCGACCAGCGCCGCCCGACCCGCCTCGAGCAGCGTCTCCGCCGTCGCGCGGTCCCCGCGTGCGTCGGTCGCGACGAGGTGCGTCGCGAGCCGCTGCGCGCTCGCGCCGCGGGCCCGCAACAGCTCCGCGGCGCGGGCATGCGCCGCCGCGCGCTCGCCGCGCGGCAGGTCGGCGTCGAGCGTCGTGCGCACGAGCGGGTGGACGAAGCGCAGCGCCGCGTCCGGGGTCGAGGATCGCGGCGGCGCGCAGCTCGTCGGCGGCGTGGGTCGCCGGCGCCTCGTCGAGCCCCGCGAGCTCGGCGGCCAGGCCGAGGTCGGCGTCGTCGCCGAGGACGACGACGGCTCGCGCGACCGCCCGCGCCGCCGGCGAGAGCCGCGCGAGGCGCAGCTGCACCGTGCGCGTCACGCGCTCCGGGGCGCAGCTCGCGCACGCGCGACGCCTCCCCGGTCGGCGGGCTCGATCTCCTCGACCGCGAGCGTCCGCGCCAGCTCGCGCAGCAGGAACGGGTTGCCGCCGCTGACCTCGTGGCAGGTCGCGCTGAACGCCTCGTCGGGGTCGCGGCTCAGCTCCTCGGCGAGCAGCGTGGCGGCGCCCTCGCGACTGAGCGCGCGTGGACTGAGCCGGCGCGCCAGCGGGTCGGTCGCGATCCGCGCGAGGGCGCGCGCGGCCCCCGGCTCGTCGGGGCGGCAGGCGACCGCCAGCAGGACGGGCAGCTCCTCGATCCGCGGCATCAGGAAGCGGAGGAAGTCGAGCGAGGCCGCGTCGGCCCAGTGCGCGTCGTCGACGGCGAGCAGCAGCGGTCGACGCTCGGCGAGCGCCGCGGTCAGCCAGTAGAGGCCGTGCAGGACGGCGAACGAGTCGTCGGACGAGCCGCCCTCGGGCAGGTCGGAGCCGTCGGTGGCCGAGCCGCCCGCGGGCACGCCGGCGCCGGCCGTCGCGGCCGGGGCGATGCCGAGCGCGCCGCGCGCCGCGCCGGCGGCGCCGGCGAGCAGGTCCTCGCGAGCGGGGCCGTCGAGCGCCGCCAGCACCGGCTCGAACAGCTGGCGGGCGAGCGCGAAGCCGAAGTCGCGCTCCAGCTCCGTCCCGCGCGCGGCGAGCACCCGCAGCCCCGCTTCGCCGCCGCGCTCGCGCGCGACCTGCAGCAGCCGCGTCTTGCCGAGCCCCGCCGCCGCCTCGACGACGAGCAGGCAGCCGGAGCCGGCCGCCGCCTCGGCGAGCGCCGCGTCGAGCTCGGCCAGCTCGCGCTCCCGCTCCAGCAGCCGGCTCACGCGGTGACCGTACCGGTCAACACGACGGCCTGGCCGGCCGCCGGCCGGGATACTGCGGCCATGTCCGACTGGAGGAAGCAGAACTTCGACGAGCTGCGCGACGTCAGCCCGGAGGGAGTGGACATCCAGTGGCGGTTCGCGCGCGACGCGCTTGACTCGCCCGAGCTGGGCATCAGCCGGTTCACCTACGAGCCGGGCGCGCGGATGCCGTGGGGCCACCGGCATCGCGAGCAGGAGGAGGCCTACGTCGTGGTGGCCGGGTCGGGACGGGCGCGGCTCGACGACGAGATCGTCGAGCTCGCGACCTGGGACGTCCTACGCGTCGCGCCGAAGGTGATCCGCTCGTTCGAGGCCGGCCCCGACGGCCTCGACGTCATCTGCGTCGGCGGCCGCAAGCCCGAGGGCGGCGACACCGAGCGGTTCGTGGACTTCTGGGACTGACCCGCTCGGAGGGTCCTCCCCGATGCGTCCCCTACCCCCGGCTCGCCGGAAACTCAGGGGGTTGATTTAGGGGGTCCGCACGATGTGCGGGCAAGGCGGCGGCCCGATGCTGGGGCCATGAACTCAACGACTCGCAGAACGATCACGGCCGCCGCGCTGGCCGCCGCCTGCCTGGTGGCGCCCGCGGCGGCGCAGGCGGACAGCATCGCCTACGTCAAGGGCCACGACGTCTGGCTCGCGAACCCGGACGGGTCCGGTCAGTACCAGGTGACGCTCGACGGGACCGCCGACCGGCCGTACGGATCGCCGTCGCAGGCCGACGACGGGACGATCGTCGCGCGCAGGGGCACCGACATCGTGCGGCTGCGTCAGAACGGCGAGCTGCTGTCGAGCTTCGACCCGCCCGACACGACCGACTCGGCCGGTCAGCCGATCGGCGGCGCGCCCGTCGACGTCGCGGTCTCGCCCGACGGCTCCAAGGTCGCCTTCAGCTACTACCAGTACAACTGCCCGCCCGGCGCGAGCTGCGGCGCGCGCTACGTGACGCTCTACTCGAACGCCGCGGCGGCGACGCCCGAGGCGACCTACGGAAAGCTCTTCCGCAACTCGCCGTCGTGGGTGTCGAACAGCCGCGTGCTGGTGTTCGGCGGCTTCCTGAGCCAGGTGAACTACGACTCGCCGGGCGGCGGCACCGACGACGACGTCCACTGGTTCGACGACAAGGACGTCTTCGACCCCTCGACCGATCTCGGCGACGGCGAGCTGTCGCGACAGGGCGACCGCATCGCCCTGATCCGCGGCTACGGCGACTCCACCCACCTGATGTTCCACAAGGTGACCCAGGACGTCGTCGGCGGCACGCCGACGGGCCCGCCGACCTACGCATGCAACACCGGCTTCGAGCCGACGCTCGACGGGCCCAGCTGGTCCCCCGACGGCTCCAAAGTCGCGTTCGCGCACAAGGACGGCATCGAGGTCCTGCCGCTGCCGAGCGTCGACGCCGGCTGTCCCGGCGCCAGCTCGGGAACCGTCGTCATCCCCGGTGGCTCGCAGCCCGACTGGGGCCCGGCGGCCGTCGCCCCGGGCCAGCGCGGCGGCGCGCAGGTCGTCACGCCGCCGGCTAAGCGCCCCGGGACGGACGGCAAGGCGCCCCGCGCCGTCGGCAAGCCGGTCGCCCCCAAGTGCAAGGCGATCGAGGCCAAGCGCAAGCGCGCCCGCTGCGTCAAGCAGGCCAAGCGCGCCAGGGCGATCGCCGAGTGCCGCCGCACCACCAAGAAGGGCAAGGCGCGGACGCGCTGCGTGGCCAAAGCCAAGCGCCGCTTCGCCTGAGCCCACACCAACGAGAGAGGAACCATATGACCACCGCACTCACATCCGAGATCGCGAACTCACCTTCCAGAGGCCGCGCCGGCGCGATCGGCCTCGCCGTCGCCGGGCTGCTGATCGGCGTCGGCGGAGCCCTGCACCCGCGCGTCGACAGCAGCCTGGAGTTCGACCAGGGACTGGCGGGAATGTTCGAGAGCTCGGCGTGGAGCGTCTCGCACCTCGTCACGATGGCCGGGTTCGCCGCGCTCGCCGTCTCGCTGGTCGTGCTCGTGAGAGCGCTTGGCGCCGGCTGGACTCCGGGCCTGCGCACGATCGCGTGGATCGCCGCCGCCGCGACGGGCTTTGCCGCCGCCGAGACGCTGCCCCACCTCCTGGCCGCCTCCGACGCCGGTGCCCTCGAGCGCGGGGAGTCGACGCCGCTGGTCGACCTTCACACGGCCCTCCAGGCGATCTCGACGCCCGCGGTCGGGCTATCGCTCGCGGCGCTCGCGCTGGTCGGCGCCCGCAGCGGCGCGCTCGACGGCGGACGGGTCGCCACAGCACTCGCCGTGCTCGGCGGGCTCGTGTTCGCCCTGGCCGGTCCCGCGATCGCGATCAGCGAGAACTCGAAGCTTCTCCCCGCTCTTCGTCGGCTCCGCCGGGCTGGCGATCTGGGCCGTCGTCACGGGAATCCGCACCGCCGGACGGCACCGCGGGTAGCGGCCGCAAGCGAGCAGGCGACGAGCTAGCTACGTGGCGTCCGCGGGATCCTGCTCCTGCATCACGGCGGTGAGCAGCCGCACGCCGAGCGCGAGCGAGTGCGCGCCCTGCTCGGCGGCGAGCAGGAACACCTCGAGCAGCTGCGGCGGGGTGGCGCCGAGCCGCAGCGCGTTGTCGATGTGGAAGCGCAGTCCCGGCGCGTAGAGGTGCGTCGTCGAGACGTCGATCGCGACGTACATCAGCTCCTTGACCAGCGGGCTGACGGTGGTCGTCCGCCACGGGAGCGCCGAGAGCTGGAAGAAGGAGCGAAACGCCTCCGGGGACACCCGCAGGAGGCCGTCGAGGAAGCCCGGCATCTGCGCCTCGAAGCGACCCCAGTACTCGCCCCCGTCGACGAACTCGGCGCGCAGCCTCTCCTGCTCGGCGGTCAGCGGCCGGGCGTCGAGCGGGTCGCCGCGCTCGCGCAGCGCCTCGCGCAGCACCGGGATCCCGTCGGTGAGGCTGTGCATGCCGAGCACGCTCACCAGGAGCAGCGTCTCGGTGACCTGCTCGGGGGTCGCGCCGTGGTCGAGCGCGCCGCGGACGTGCGTCTCCACGGCCGGTGGCCACAGGTGGGTCGTCGACACCGAGAGCGCCAGCCGCAGCAGCGCGCGGTCGACCGGCGCCAGCGCGTCGCCCGACCCGAGCTTCGACCAGGCGGGCGAACTCCGAGGCGGCGAGCGGGTCGATCGCCTTCAGCTCGGCCTCGAACGCCCCCCAGTCGGACCCGGGCGCCGGCCGACCCCCGGTCACGGCGTCGCCGCTCATGGGCTCACCTCGACCTGTTCCAGCCTCGACACGATCCCGTCCAGGAAGCGCGCCGCGGGTGCGCCGTCGACGGCGCGATGGTCGAACGTCAAGCTGAGGTGGCAGCGCGGAACCGGGCCGAAGCCGTCCCCGATCGCGACGAGGTCGCGGGTCAGCGAGCCGACTCCGAGCACCGCCACTTGGGGCGGGTTGACGATCGGCGTGAACTGCTCGACGCCGAGCATCCCGAGGTTGGAGACCGTGAACGTCGCTCCGACCAGGTCCTCGCGCCGCACCGTGCCCGACCGGCAGCGGGCGACGAGGCCGTTCGAGATGTCGGCGAGGTCGCGGACCGACAGCGCATGCGCGTCGCGCACCACGGGCACCAGCAGCTGGCCGTCGGCGTCGACCGCGAGGCCGAGGTGGACGCCGGCGACCTGCATCAGCCGGTCGCCGTCCCAGACGGCGTTGAGCGACGGATGCTCCTGCAGGGCGCCCGCGACGCAGCGCATCAGGACGTGGGTGAAGCTCGCGCGCAGCCCGGCCGCCTTGAGCGCCGCGACCCGGTCGAGCGCGGCCTGGACGTCCGCGCGGCGGTGCAGCGTGACCGGGGCGACCGAGCTTGCGCTCTCGCTCATCCGCTTGGCGGTCATGCGGCGCGCGGCGGTCCAGCGGACCTCCTCCAGCTCCGCGGCGTCGTAGCCCACGAGCGCGCCGGCGGCTGGGGCAGTTGCCGCGTCCGTGGCCGGCGCGGAAGCCGGGGCCGCCCCGCGGACCGGCGGGACCTCGGCTGCAGGCGGGACCTCGACGGCCGGCGCGGCCCCGGCCTGGCGCCGCACGTCGGCCTCGACGATCCGGCCGAGCGGGCCGCTACCGCCGACGTCGGCGAGCGCGACGCCCAGCTCGATCGCGAGCGCGCGGGCTGCCGGGGACGACCGCGGAAGGCCGTTGGCGAACTCCGTGGCGTCGCCGGACGGAGCCTCGGTGGCCCGCTCGACGTCGCGTTTGACGACCCGACCGCGCGGCCCGGTCCCCTCGACCGCGGCGATGTCGACGCCGAGGTGGTCCGCCGCCCGGCGCGCGACCGGCGACGCCGAGGTCTCAGCGGCGGATGCGGGGGGCGCGTCGGGCTCGCCGGAGGGAGCGGCTGGCGCCGCGGAGCCGTCGGTCTGGATGCGACCGATCACGCTGCCCAGCGGCACCTCCTCGCCCGGCTGGGCGAGGATCTCGGCCAGGACGCCGGACCCCGGCGCCTCGATCTCGAGGTCGGACTTGTCGGCCGCGAGGTCGACCAGCGGCTCGCCCTCGCTGACGGGGTCGCCGACCGCCTTGCGCCATCCGAGCACCTCGGCGCTCTCGACGGTCAGGCCGACCTTCGGGACGACGACGTCGACCATGGTTGAACTGCTCGGGCTCACCCAGCCGCCTGAGGCTTCTTGGACTTGCCGCTGTCGCAGCCGATCGCACGCGCGATGTACATCCGCTGGATCTCGTTCGACCCCTCGCCGATCTCCATCACCTTGGCGTCGGCGTACAGGCGGGCGATCGGGTAGTCGTAGGTGAACCCGTAGCCGCCGAATATCTGGAACGCCTCGTCGGCGGCCTCGACGCAGGCGTGGCTGCCGTAGAGCTTCGCCATCGACGCCGCGACGTCGCTCGGCAGGCCGGCGTCCCGGCGGCGGGCCGCCTCGAACGAGATCGACCGCGCCGTCGCGATCTTCGTCGCCATGTCGGCGAGCTTGAACTGGATCGCCTGGAAGCTCGACAGCGGCTTGCCGAACTGGACCCGCTCGTTCGCGTAGGCAAGCGAGTGGTCGAAGCAGGCCTGCGCGATGCCGGTGCTGCAGACGCCGAACGCGATCCGGCCGAGGTCCATGCCGGTCAGCGCGACGCGGAGGCCCTTCCCGCGCTCGCCGAGCATGTTCTCCTCGGGGATGCGGCAGTCCTCGAAGAACAGCTCGCGCGTGTCCATCGCGCGCCAGCCGAGCTTCTGCATCTTCTTGCCGCGCACGAACCCGGGCGTGTCCTTGGGGACGATGAACATGCTGAACTCGTCCGGAGCGGTCGCGGCGAGCACGATGCAGCCGTCGCTGATGTCGGTGCCGGCGTTGGTGATGAAGGTCTTCGACCCGTTGATGACCCACTCGCCGTTGTCGAGCACCGCGCGAGTGGCACACGAACGGAGGTCCGAGCCGGCGCCCGGCTCGGTCATCGCGATCGCCGCGAGGATCTCGCCGCTGGCCAGCCGCGGCATCCACTCCTGCTTCTGGGCCTCGGTGCCGAACTGCTCGTAGATGTCGGTGACGAGGACGTGGACCTGGAGGGTGAGAGCGACCGTGATGTCACCCCGGGCCAGCTCCTCGAGCGCCGCCGCGTAGGTCACCGTGTTGGTGCCGGCGCCGCCGAACTCCTCGGGGGCCATGATGCCCATGTACCCGAGGTCGCGCAGCTGGGCCATGATCTCGTAGGGGAACTCCCCGGACTCCCAGTACTTCTGCGCCTGGGGGGCGATCACGTCGTTGGCGAAGTCGCGCGCCGTCTCCTTGAGCATGCGCGCCTCGGACGTAAGGTCTAGCTCGGCAATCATGTAGAGGTCTCCTGGGCGTAGGTCGTCGGGATCAGGTTCCGGTGAACCGCGGGCGGCGCTTCTCGAGGAAGGCGGCCATGCCCTCCTTCTGGTCCTGCGAGGCGAACAGCAGCGCGAACTCCTGCAGCACGTACTGCATGCCTTGGGGCAGCGTCATCTCGCCGCCGACGTTGACCGCGCGCTTGGCGGCCGCCAGGGCGAGCGGGCTGCGCGACGCGAGCCTGAGGGCGAACTCGCGCGTCGCGTCGACAAGCTCGTCCGCCGGCACGAGCCGGTTCACGAGGCCGATCCGGTGGGCCTCGGCGGCGGTCAAGCGTGTCGCCGAGCATCAGCAGCTCCTTGGCCTGCGCGCGTCCCACCCAGCGGGTCAGCCGGACGCTCGCGCCGGCCCCGGGAATCACGCCGACGCGCGCCTCGACCAGCCCGAAGGTCGCGTCGTCGGCGGCGACGACGAGGTCGCAGGCGAGCAGCAGCTCGGTGCCGCCGGCCACGGCGAATCCGGCGACCGACGCGATCACCGGCTTGTCGAGCGCCTCGAGCGCGTCGAAGGCGGCAATCCAGGTCCGCTCGTTCGACGCCCGGGCCTCGAGCGCCCCGAACCCGGCGTAGGCGTTGAGGTCGGCTCCGGTGCTGAACGCGGTCTCGTCACCGCGAATCACCACGACGCGGACGTCGTCGCGCTCGCCGGCCTCGACCGCGGCGTCGCGGATCGCCAACAGCATCTCGGCGTTGAGCGAATTGCGCTTCTCCGGACGATTTATCGTGATCGTCCGGATCGCGTCGCGATCTTCGACGTCGATGCTCATCTGCACCACCATCTCCTGGGCTTGGTTCACGATTCGATCCACGTCGGGCAGGTGGAGGCCCTCCAGCGCCGGGCTGAACGGCACCGGGCTGAACGCCGGCACGACGCGCTCCGGCGGGGCATCGAGGTAGTCGAAGGCGAACCGCGAGACCTCGGCGCACACCTCCGCGCCGATGCCGCTGAACCCGATCGTCTCCTGGACGGTCAGCAGCCGGTGGGTGCGGCGGACCGAGTCGACGACGGTCGCCACGTCGAGCGGCTGGATCGAGCGCAGGTCGATCACCTCGGCCTCGATCCCGTCCTTGGCGAGCGCGTCGGCCGCCTTCAGGGCGCGCCCGACGCCGCCGGCCCAGGCGACGATCGTGATCGCGTCGCCCTCGCGGCGGACGGCGGCCTGACCCATCGGGATCAGCGCCTCCGGGTCGTCGGCGACCTCCTCGCGCATGCCGAGCAGGCCCTTGTGGAAGAGGACGATGACGGGGTCGTCGTCACGGATCGCGGTCTTCAGCAGGCCCTTGGCGTCGCCGGGGGTAGCCGGGGTGACGACCTTCAGGCCGGGGACCGCCCCGAACACCGCCTCGTAGGTCCCAGAGTGCTGCGGGCCAGCGTTCATCCCGCCGCCGCCGAAGCTCATGACGGTCAGCGGAACGGACGCCTGCCCGCCCGACATGTAGCGGAACTTCGCGGCCTGGTTGACCAGCGGGTCCATGCAGACCGGGAAGAAGTCCGCGAAGGAGATCTCGACGATCGGCCGCATGCCGGTGAGCGCGCAGCCGACGGCGGCGCCCATGAACCCGATCTCGCCCGCCGCGGTGTCCATCACCCGGTCGGCGCCGAACTCGTCCTGCAGGCCCCGGGTCTGGGCGTAGATCCCGCCGGGCGCGCCGACGTCCTCGCCCATCAGGAGCGTGCTGGCGTCGCGACGCATCTCCTCGGCGAGCGCATCGCGGATCGCGGTGAAGTACTTCAGTTCGGCCATGTCAGATCACCACCGGCTCGCGCGTGGGCACGCTGGTCGCGTAGATGTCCTCGAGCAGGTGCTCGGGCTCGGGCAGCGGCGCGCCGCGCGCGGCCTCCACGGCGGACGCCAGCTCCGCCCCGACGCCCGCGCGCAGGGCGCTCAGCTCGCTCCGCGTCGACGCCGGACGCGGCCAGCCGCGTCTCGAGCGCCGCGATCGGATCGCCCTCGCCGAGCCGCTCGAGCTCGCCGGGATCGCGGTAGCGCTGCTGATCGCCCTCGAAGTGGCCGCGATGGCGGATCGTGCGCAGCTCCAGCAGCGCCGGACCGCCTCCCGCGCGGACCGCCTCGAGGAGCGTCGCGACGTATTGGCGAGGACGTCGAGGACGTCGCGGGCGTCGACCGTCCGCCCCGGGATCCCGTACGCCTCGGCGCGCTCGGCCAGCGACGGGCACCGACACGTGGACGTCGTAGGGAGTCAGCTCCGCCGCAGCCGTTGATCTCGGCGACGAACAGGACCGGCGCCTTCCAGAGCGCGCGGCGAGGTTCATCGCCTCGCTGACGGCGCCCTGCGCGGATGCGCCCTCGCCGAAGAAGCTGACCGCGACGTCGTCGCGGCCCTGCGCGCGTGCGGAGTACGCGGCGCCGACCGCGATCGGCTGTCCGGCGCCGAGGATGCCGTTCGCGCCGAGCACCCCGAGCGACAGTCGGCGATGTGCATCGACCCGCCCTTGCCGCGGCAGTAGCCCGTCGAGCGACCCATCAGCTCGGCGATCATCGGCTCGAACGACGCGCCCTTGGCGATGATGTGGCCGTGGCCGCGGTGGGTGGCGGTGATGTAGTCGCTGTCGCGCAGCGCGCCGCAGACCCCGGCCGCGACCGACTCCTGACCGATGCTCAGGTGGACGAAGCCCGGCAGCTCGCCGCCGGCGAACAGAGCCCCGACCGCTCCTCGAACATCCGGATGCGGACCATCGTCTCGTAGAGCGACAGCGCCGGCTCGACCTGCGCGGCGGTGAGCTTCCCGGGGGCCTTGCGCCGCGCGGGCGCCTTCCGCCGGGCGGGCGGCTTGCCCTTCGCGGGCGCCTTTGCCTGGCCGAGCTCATACGAGTCCTCCTTCGAAGATGTGGACGGCGACGGCCGCGTTGTCGCCCTCGAGCCAGCCGCCGGCGTTCTGGGTGAGCGACCGAGCGGGCGCCCTCGACCTGACGCGGGCCGGCGCTCCCCGCGCAGCTGCGTGACGGCCTCGTAGGCCTGGGCGAGCCCGGTCGCGCCGATCGGATGGCCCTTGGACAGCAGGCCGCCGCTGGTGTTGACCGGCACGCGGCCGCCGAGCGTGGTGGCGCCGGAGCGAATCAGCTCCCCGCCCTGGCCGGGGGCGGCGAGGCCGATCGACTCGTAGACCGAGAGCTCGGCCGGCGCGGCGGCGTCGTGCAGCTCGACATGTCGAGATCGTCAGGGCCGATCCCGGCCGCCTCGTACGCCTTGGCGGACGCGACGACCGTGCCGCCGCGGCGCTCCCCGTCGGGCAGCCGCGTTCCCGACGCGAGAATCGACGCGCGCGACGCGGACGCGGGGCCGCTCGTCGCGCCGACGCGGTCGGACGCCGCGAGGACGACCGCGGCCGCGCCGTCGGAGATCGGCGAGCACATCGGCAGGGTGAGCGGCCAGACGATCTCGCGTGCGGCGAGCACCTCCTCGACCGTCGTCTCCGCGCCGTACTGGGCGAGCGGGTTCAGCGATCCGTGATGGCGGTTCTTGACCGCGACCGCCGCGAAGTCCTCGCGGGTGCGCCGCGCCCGAGTCGAGGCCTTGCGAGCCAGCTCGGCGTAGACGTCCATGAAGCAGGACCGGCTGCCGGGCTGCGGGCCCTCGGGGCCGAAGATCTCCTCGACGTCGGTCGCCGCGCCCGATCGCCGCGAGCGACAGGCCCTTGTCGGGGTGCGTCATCTTCTCGCACCCCGACGCAGAGCACGATGTCGTGAGCGCCGCTGTCGACGGCCTGCCAGCCGAGGTGCAGGGCCGTCGAGGCGGAGGCGCAGGCGTTCTCGACGTTGAAGACGGGGACGCCCTCGATGCCCGCCGGGCGGAGGGCGACCTGCCCGGCAACCATCTCCTGCGCGGTGATCGCTCCGCCGAGCGCGTTGGCCAAGTAGGCCGCGTCCAGCGCGTCGGTGGACAGGCCGGCATCGGCCAGAGCGCCGGTCGCGGCCTCGCCCGCCAGGTCCTTCAGGGAGCGATCGATTTGCTTGCCGAACCTCGTCATCGCGAGGCCGACGACCTCTACATCCCGCATCTCTGTCCTTAGGTGGAAGCCGGTTGTCTTGGACGACTATACAAACCAACTAGCCGGTATGTCAATGGCTGGCTGACGGCTAGTCCCGGGGCGCGACCGCGCGCTCGGCAAGGGCGATCACGGCGCGCGCCTCGTCGGGGTTGGGGTAGTCCCAGCAGCGGTAGAGCTTCTCGTCGAGGACCTTCCAGATCCAGGCGGAGCGGTGCATCAGGCGCTCGCCGGTGGAGGGGTCCGCGCGGGTGCCGGTCAGGTCGGCGATCCCGAGCACGCGACCGTCCGGAGCCTCGTAGAACTCGTGGTTGGTGATCGCGAAGTCGGGCCACGTCGTCTCGAGCCTCGACGATGTAGGCCTTGTACTCGTCGATGCCGACGATCGTGCGCCGTCGGGACGATCGTCTGCGCGTAGATCTCGATCTGCGGGTGGACCGCCGCGTAGATCGCGTCGAAGTCCGGCGGATCGAGCTCGTAGTCGGTGTAGGTCTTGCGGACGATCTCGAGGTTCGACGGCATTGCGCGCTCCTGGGTGCGTGGGGGAAGGGTCGGCCCGACCGTACCAGACACCGACTGGTCGGTTTGCTTTAGGTGTACGGCCAGCCGAGCGGGGTCGTGCCGGTGTCGTAGACCTCGACGCCGATCGGCCGAAGCCGGACCCGTTCCCGACCGCAGTCGGCGCCGCTCTCGACGGTCCCGCCGTCGCCGCCGGGACAGACCGACACCGCGACCAGCAGCGAGATCCGGCGTACAGCTCGAGGTGGTCGCCCGCCTCGGCGAATCCCTGGCTGAAGACGTAGTCGCCGCTGACCGGGTCGACCCCGGACATCTGGAAGAGGTTCACGTTGTCGATGATCGAGCGCTGGCCCATCCCGACCGACGCCAGCGCGGCGCGGAAGTTGTCGTAGCACGTGCGCACGTCGCCGCCGCCGTAGTGCGCCCACAGGTGCGGGTTGCACTGGGCGCCCGGCGACACGTGGCTGTGCAGCGGCGCGTCGGAGTTGCGGGTGCGCGGGGTGTCGGCGACGACCGTCGCCAGCGGACGGCTGAGTGGCGGGGTCCCCCAGAGCCGCGTCAGACGGCTGATCTGCATCCCCTCGATCGCCACCTGCGCCCCGGCGGCGTAGTGCTCGGACGGGTCGTCGGCGTTCCAGATCGCGGCGTCGATGATCTGCGCCCCCTCGAGCATCGTGAGCCGAAACGCCTGGCCCGCCTCGACCGGAAGCGTACCCGCCCTGCTCGGGCGTCACGGTCTCGCGCGAGACGCGCTCGAACTCCCCTCGCCGCGCGATCAGGCGCTCGTAGAACTCGCGGTCGAACGGATAGGCGGGCTGGCGGCCGCCGTCGCGGGAGGGGCCGCTCATCGCCGCCGGCCCTCCGCGTCCAGGTAGCGGGCGACGTCGGGGTAGGCGCTCGCCCCGGGTAGGGCCAGGCCAGCGGCGCGGCCAGCTCCTCGAAGACCGTCACCTCGACCGCACGCGGCCCGGCGTCGCCGATCTCCGACGCCGGCCGCCCACCGTCGCGGTACGGGCTCAGCGCCAGCAGGACGACGAGGTCGATCTCGGCGAACAGCGTCACGTGGTCGCCGGCCAGCGCGTCGGAGCCGACGTGGCGGACCTGGCGGCCGTCGGGCTCGACCGCGAGCTTCTGGAACAGGCAGGCCTCGTCCTTGATCAGCGCCGGGTCGTGGCCGCCGGCGCGCAGCAGGCCTGTGAGCTGCTCCCACGCGCTGGGCACCCCCTCGCGCCCGCCGGAGAGGCGCCAGTCGGCCGGCGTCCCCCAGCCGCCGAACACCGGGTGGTGCCAGCCGGGCGTGCTCAGCTCGGGACCGCGCGGCGCGGCCACCGTGTCCTCGATCACCGTCATCAGCGGCCGGTAGCGGGCCATCGTGCCGAACATCCGGCTGAAGCGCGAGAGCCAGAGCCCCTCGATCAGGATGGTGTGCTGCGCGTAGTAGCGCTCGTCGGGATCGGCCGCGTTGAACGGGAACAGGTGGACGATCTGCGCCCCCTCGAGCAGCCGCAGCCGCAGCGCCTGGCCCGCCGACAGCTCGCAGGCGAGGCCGCCGGTGTCGGCGAGGACGGTCGCGGAGGCCGCCCGCGCAGCCGTCCCGCCGCCCCAGGAGGTCGGTGTAGAACTCCTTCTGGAACGGCATCGGGCAGAGGTGGCCGGTCGCTTCAATCGGCATCGCGACCACTCACCCCGAGATCAGCTGGCAGGAGCGAACCTGGTCCCTCGGACAGCGTGACCAGCGCGCCGTCCAGCATGCCCTGGTTGTAGCGGCTGCCCGGGTTGACGCAGAGCGTCCGGCCGATCCGCTCCATGCCCGGCGACTCGTGCACGTGGCCGTGGAGCGTCAGCAGCGGCTGATGGCGCTCGATCGCCGCGCGCACCGCGGAGCTTCCGATCGGGACGCGCTCGACCTCCCCGGCCTCGTGGTCGACGGTGAGGTCGGCCCGCACCGACGGCCCGACGTCGAGGCTGGTGCCGCGCGGCGGGACGTGGAAGTTGAAGATCGCCCGGTCCATGTCCACCCCCTCGACCAACCGCTCGATGCGGGCGGCGAGCGCCTCCTCGGACTCCTCGCGCGGAGACGACCAGGGCGTCGGGTTGGCGTACCCGACGCTGACCATCGGGTAGCCGCAGACGTCGACGACGCGCTCGTCGCAGTTGCCGATCGACGCGCCGTCGAGCAGCTCGTCGACGAGGAAGTCGTCGTCGTTGCCGGGCATGATCCACGCCGCGCCGTCCCAGTCGGCCAGCCGCTCGTCGGCGAGCGCGATCCAACTCGCCACCCGCTCGCCGATGACCGCGCCGAACCGCTGCTCGCGGTACTCGGCGTCCGCGACCATGCGCTCGTGCTCGGCCGCGTCGCAGACGAGCGGGTAGAAGCCGTCTACGTTGATGCTCGCCTCGAACTTCTCCAGCTCCTCCTCCGACTGCAGGACGGTCGGCCGCCCACCGTGCTGGAAGGCGTGCCAGGTCCCGTCGTCCATCCGCAGTATCGGCACGAGCGCCTTGCCGGTGATGTCGCCGCCCATCACCAGCGCCGACGCGCCGAACACCCCGGGAGCGGCGAGGACTTCCGCCACGCCATGTCGGAGCCGTGGACGTCGCTGGAATAGAACAGCTTCGTCCCCGGCGCCGACCGCTCCCGGTTGCCGAACAGGTTGCGTAGTAGTGCCATCGGGCCTCCGGCCTATTCGGGCGGCAGCTCGCGGTGACGGAGCATCAGGTCCACGCCGCGGTTGCGGTTGACCACCCAGGCGACGACGTACCAGGCCGCGGCGATCGCGAACACCACGGCGACTCCGACGAGGCCCGCGGTGGCGTTGGCGCCGATGCGGTCGTCGGTGAGCAGCACGATCACCCACCAGCCGTAGATCACCAGGCCCGCGAAGCCGAGCAGCGACACGAGCGGGATGCCCGCGACGCGCTGGTTGTACGGGCTGCCCTCGAACGTCGACGGCAGGCGCTTCGGGAACAGGACCGCGCTCAGCATGGTCACGGCGAACACGATCGCCAGCAGCAGCACTCCGCTGAAGAGGAAGTTGAAGTACTCCGCCGGGGCGTAGGTGTAGGGGATGTAGAACAGGATCGCGACGACGCCGCAGGCGGCGATCGCGTAGCGCGGCGCGTGGTAGCGCGGATCGGTCTGGCGCAGCTTCTCCGGCATCGCGCCGTCGAGCGAGTACGCCAGCAGATCGCGCGAGGCGACCATCACCAGCATCGCCATCGCCCCGAGGAACGAGAGCAGGATGCCGACCGACATCAGGCCGGCGAGGATCGGGCTGCCGCGTCAGCAGGCCGGTGTAGAGGAACAGGAACGGCCCGGCAGCGCGGGGTAGCTCTCCGACCCCGCGTCGAAGAGGGCGGTCATCGAGGCGAGGAAGTCGTCGCCGAACGTGTGGCGGGCGAGCGCGGCGAGCACGGCGAACAGGGCGCCGGCCGTCGCGAGGCCGCCGAGCACCGCGTAGAGCGTCGTCTTGCGCGGCTTGCGCAGCTCACCGGCCGCGTAGGCGGGGAACCGCGAGAACGCCAGCACGTGAAGCCGAGCGCGAGGAACGCCAGCAGGTCGCCGAAGCTGCCCTTCGCCGCCGGGGTCGTAGAGCCCCTCGGACTTCGCGGCGTTGACGATCTCGCTGACCGAGCCGTACTGCGCGAAGTCCTTGGCGAACTCGTCGGGGCTCGTCGTGAGCATCAGGACGATGCTGATCAGGATGCCGGCGATCGCGACGACGAAGAACAGGCGCACCATGATCATCAGCGGCTTGAGGCCGAAGAGGTTGAGCGTGACGACGAACAGGATCGCCGCGACGCCGATCACGAACCGCCAGTCGTTGCTGGTCACGTCGGTCGCCCAGCGCAGCAGCGTCTCGTTCGAGGAGACGGCGCCGAGCGTGCCGAAGATCGTGCTGAGGCCCTGCAGCGAGACCAGCGCGGCGAACATCGCCAGGAACAGGGTGATCATGATCGTGAAGGCCAGGCCGCATACGAATCCCAGCACTGGGTGGATCACCCGGCTGATGTACACGTAGTCGCCGCCGGCCCGCGGCATCGCGGCCGAGAGGAAGGCGTAGACGAGCATCGGGATGCCGAGCAGCGCGGTGGCGAGGATGAAGCCGACCGTCATGTTGACGCCCGGGAAGATCGCGGGCGCCTGGGTGATGATCAGGATCCCCACGAAGAGGTTGATCCAGAAGAGGTTCAGCAGGAAGGCGTCGCGACTTCCGACCTCGCGGACGAGTCCGGTCGCCTTTCGCGTGAACAGCGCCCCCTGCGCAGCCGGGGGGCTGGGGTTCTCATTGGACATGTCGGGAGAGTCCCTTCTGGGATCGAAATGGGAGAGGAGTGGAGTGGGTCACTGCTCCACCTCCTCGGGCTCGTCGTACCAAGTCACTCGGTCTCCGACGCGAGCCCGAACGCGCCATCCGACGCTCTTCGGAGCCCGCTCGAGAGCGGCTGTCAACGCTTCGATGCGGCCGGCGATCGTCGCCTGGTCCGCGGAGGCCAGGGGCCCGTCCGCGAGCCCGTCGCGAAGTCGCCCGAGGTTGAGCTCGGTGGTGCGGAACAGCCCCCAGTCCTTCGCGCAGAGCGCGCCGATCCGCTTCCCGTCGATGCCGCCGTCGCCCTCGCCGACCTCGAACGCGAGCAGCAGCGCGTAGAGGTCGATGCGGTCCTTCTCGTTGAGCTTGACGATCTGCAGCTTGGTCAGCAGCAGCTCCGCGAGCGGGATCGTCGGCTGGCCGGTTACCAGCCGCCCGCCCAGCGGGATGTCGTGGCACATGCGGAACGACTCGACGAACACGTCGACCTGCCGTCCGTGCACCCGCTCGTGGAACAGCAGCCGGCGGTGGCCGTGCAGCGCGTTGAACTCCTCGTCCGGCTCGTACTCGCAGCTGACGAGAAACTCCCCGACGGCCTCCTGCGCCCCGCGGACCGTGACGAAGTCGACGTCCTGGAGCGTGCGGGTGAGCGCGTCCCGCTGGCCGTCGCCGACGAGCACCTGCACCGCTCCGCCGCCGAGCAGCCACAGCGGCACCGCCGCCGCGGCCGACCTGTCGGCGAGGCGGCGTGCCTCGGCGCCGGTGTTCGCTTCGATCGCCGACATGGCTCAGGCCGTTGCGGCGCCGTTCGTCGTGAGGTCGGCCGCGCGGCTGGCCCGCACGCGCTGGGTCTCAGCCTCGTCGACCGCCGGCCCGTCGGGCCCCGTGACGATCGCGACGCCGTAGGCCTCGAGCGCCGTCTGCTCCGACGCGTACCCGTCGAGGTGGTCGTCGAGCACCGCCTGCGGATCGCGATCCAGCGGCGATCCCCAGCCGCCGCCGGCGCCCTTGACGGTCATCAGGACCTCGCCGGGGGCCATCTCACCCGCGGTCAGCGATTCGTAGATCGTGGTCTCGTCGGGCGACCCGGCCTTGAAGACCGTGTAGCTCGGCGGCGCCGACGCTCCCCCGGCGAAGCCGCGCAGCGGATTGCGGTAGTTCTCGACGGTGACGTTGACGAAGCCCGGATGCGAGCCGACGAGACGGCGGCGCATCACGAACGAGGGGGCGCCCCGCCACTGGCCGGCCGCGCAGGAGTCGTCCATGTACTCGTACTGCTCGTACCGGAACGGGAACTGAAGCTCCTGCGTCTCGATCGTGGCGAAGATCAGCTTGCTCAGCGGAGAGCTCCACCCGCCCCAGCCGTCCTTGCCGTAGGCCCCGCCGTCGGCGACCAGCGTGTTGCCGTACTCGATCGTGAAGTACAGCTGGTCGTCGTAGCGGTCGTCCCACCCGTACGCGGTGCTCACGTTGTAGCCGAGGCCGACGTTGCCGGCGCGCTTGGGATCGATCTTGGCGAGCGCGTCCATAACCGCCTCGCCGATGTCGCCGCCGATCGTGACGGTGGAGAACATCACCGGCGCCGGCGGCAGCGGGTTGACCACCGAGCCGAGCGGGGCGTTGATCTCGACCTGGCGGAACAGCCCCGAGTTGACCGGCAGGTCGTCGGGCATCGTCGCGTACAGGGCGATGTAGGCCCAGGAGGCGGTGTTGCCGTAGACGCTGTTGACGTAGCCGGGGACCTGCGGGTCGGTGCCCTCGAAGTCGATGCTCAGGCGCTCGCCGCTGACCGTCACGGTCGCCCGGACGGTGACGTCGAAGTTCCCGCCCGAGTCGTGGTCGAGCACGCTCTGGCCGCGGTAGACGCCGTCGGGCCAGGCCCGGACCTCCTCCTTGAAGCGCCGTGCGGCGTAGTCGATCGACGCGAGGATGCCCGCCTCGACCTTGTCGTCGCCGTACTTCTCCAGCAGCGCGCCGACGCGGTTGGCGCCGACGTTGCAGCCGCCGACGATCGCCATCATGTCGCCGGCCAGCGTGGTGGCCAGCCGCGAGTTGGCGAGGATCAGCTGCCACAGGTCCTCGCGGCGCTCGCCGCGCTCGTACAGGCGGACCGGGGCGATGCGGTAACCCTCCTGCCACGCGTCGCGGGCGTCCGGGTAGTAGCCGCCCGGCGCGACGCCGCCGAAGTCCGACATGTGCGCGCGGACCGACGGGATGATCATGTGCCCGTTGGGCAGGATGACCGGCTTCATCATCGTCCAGTCGGCCTGGTGGCTACCGCCGTAGTACGGGTCGCTGACGAGGAAGACGTCGCCGTCATGGATGTCGTCGCGGAACGCCTCGACCAGCGCCTCGACCGACTCGACCGAGGCGAAGATGTGCACCGGGATCGCCGTCGCGCGCGCGATCAGGCTGACCTGCTCGCCGTCGTAGTAGAAGATGCCGGTGCTGTAGTCGTGCACCTCCTGGAAGAGGGGATGCACGGCGGACCGCTCGACGACCCGGCTCATCTCGCCGGACGCGAACTCGATCGCGTCGCGCACGACCTGCGCGGTGATCGGGTCCATGGACTGCGGGGTGGTTTCGGTGGCGCTCATGCGTTCTCCTCAGTTCGCGGCCGAGCTCGCGAGGACTTGCTCCAAGCACTCGCTCGTGGCGTCGTAGACGGCCTTGCACGTCGTGTCGACCGATCCGCCGACGGGTCGCGGGAAGTCGCAGCTCACGACGCTGTGATCGGGGCAGCTGACGTCCAGGAGCCCTGTGATCGCCGACGACGGGGCGCTTCCGGTCGCGTCGCGGACGGCCTCGGCGACCGCGTTCACCGTGTTGTGGCTGACGGCGTTGACGTGGCTGCCGTCGACCTGCGGCGAAGAGCCGGCTAGGTCGACCGCCAGCCTTCCGCCGGAGGCCGAGACCGCGACCTTGACCTTCAACTCGTCGCCGTCCCCCGCGCCGGGCACGGCGCGGACGGCCTCGGCCGTCCGGCCCTCGGCAGCCGCGACGGCGGCCGCGAGCGCCTCGCCCTCCTGCGCGAGAAGCTTCTCGGCGGTCCCGTCGGCGAGCGCCGGGGCGACCTCGGCCGCCAGCCGCTCGGCGACGTCGCACATGACGGTCGTGTCGGCCTCGATCAGCACGGGCACGCGGCTGTTGAGCTTCAGCTGCCGCAGGACGTCCGCGTCCGGCTCGCCGCCGCGGCGCACGCGCACCAGCGTCGTCCGCACGCCCTCGGCCCACAGGTCGGTGGCGTCCGGCACGTCGTTGCCGAGCCTCAGCCCGCCCACGTCGACGAACGGCGCGCAGACGACGGCCGTGCCGACGAGCGCGTCGCCGGCCCCGAAGATCGGGACGAGCACGAAGTGGTCCTGCACGCGACGGCCGCCCGAGTAGGGGTCGTTGGTGATCGCCGCGTCGCCGGCCACGAGCCAGCCGTCGTTCTCCCGCGATGTCCGGACGAGCGCCTCGACGTTGGCGACCGGCGCGGCGTCGGAGGCCGCGACCACGCGTCCCTCGGCGTCGAGCACCGCGACCGCCAGCCGGCTGCCGTCGATCAGCTCCCGGGAGGCGAAGTCCGTCACCAGCTCGCCGTGCGAGTTGCGGATCGCCAGGGTGAGTGAATTCATCTGACTCGTCACGCCGCGCTCCTGACTTGGTCGTCGGTGGCTCCGTCGAGGGCGACCGTGATCTCGTATGACAGGTCGGGGAGGATCCGCACGCGGTCTCCGACGTTCGCGACGACGGTCGTGTCGCGCTCCTGGATGACGGCCGGGCCCGCGAAGGCGAAGCCGGGCCGCATCAGGTCGCCCGAGTAGACCGGGGTGTCGACGAAGTCGCCGGCCTCCTCCATGTAGACCGGGCGCCGGCCGACGACCGCGGCGTCCGCGTCGCGCTCCTGCTCTTCCCGCGACCCCAGCTCCGGGGTCGGCCGCTGGCCGCGCACGTCGACGCGCAGCCCGACGATCTCGACCTCCTCGCCCGGCTTGCTGAACGTGTAGAGGCGCTCGTGGATTTGGTGGAACCGCTCGATCGTCTCGGCCACGCCCGCCGCGTCCACGGTGACCCGCCGCACCCGCCCGTCGGACGAGTCCAACTCGGTCAGCGACAGCGGCACGAGGATCTCGTGCGTCTGGCTGAGGTAGTGGACCTCGAGGTAGCCCTCGATCGAGACGTCGGTCACCGACTCGATCGGGTCGACCTCGGCGAGGCCGTCCTCCATCGCGGCGGTGACGAGCTTCGCGAGCGCATCCGCGTCGAGCGTCGAGCCGCGCGCGTAGAGGCCCCTGGTCTTGGTGACCAGGATGTCGGAGAGCGCGTCGCCCAGCGCGCAGAGGACCGATGCCTGCTTCGGCACCACGACCCGGGAGATCCCGAGCTTCCTTGGCCTGGCGGCTCGCGTGGATCGGCCCGGCGCCGCCGAACGCGATCAGCGCGAAGTCGCGCGGATCGTGCCCGCGGGCGATCGACACCTCGCGGATGCCGTTGGCCATCGCGTTGTTGACGACCGTGGCGACGCCCGCCGCGGCCTCGACCGTGCTCACCCCGAGCGGCTTGCCGACGTGCTCGTCGATCGCCCGCTCGGCCGCGGCCGTGTCGAGCTTCATCGTCCCGCCGAGGAACGCCTCGGCGTCGAGCAGGCCGAGGCAGAGGTTGGCGTCGGTGACGGTCGGCAGCTCGCCGCCCCGCCCGAAGCAGGCCGGCCCCGGCACCGCGCCGGCGCTCTCGGGCCCGACCCGCAGGCCGCCCGCGGCGTCGGCGCGCGCGATGCTGCCGCCGCCGGCGCCGATCGTCTTCATGTCGAGCGTCGGAACCGCGATGCGGTACCGGTTCATCCAGGAGTCGCTGTTGACGACCGGGCTGCCGTCCTCGATCAGGCAGATGTCGTAGCTGGTGCCGCCCATGTCGACGGTGATCGCGTCGCCCGACGCGCCGAACCGCTTCGACGCGTGCGAGCCGGCGACGACGCCGCCGGCCGGGCCGGAGAGGACGAGCTGTGCGCCGACCTTGGCGGCCTGGTCGATCGGCAGCATGCCGCCGTTGGCCGCCATGACGAACATCTCGCCGGCGAAGGACTGCTCGCGCAGCGCGACGGTGAGCCGCGACAGGTAGCGGGCGAGCTTGGGGGTGACGAAGGCGTCGACCGCCGTGGCGCTCAGGCGCTCGAACTCGCGCATCCGCGGCAGCACCTCGTGCGAGAGCGACACGTGGACGTCGGGGGCGATCTCGGCGATCAGCTCGCGCGTGCGCCGCTCGTGCGCCGGGTTGAGGAACGAGAAGAGGTAACAGACGGCGATCGCCTCGACGCCCTGCTCGAGCAGTCCCTCGACGGCCTGGCGGAGATCGGCCTCGTCGAGCTTGGTGACGACCTCGCCGGCGCTGTCGATCCGCTCGGTGACGCCGACGCGGCGGCGGCGCGGCACCATCGGCAGCGGGGCCGGGTAGCGCAGGTCGAAGTCGACCTCGCGGTAGTTGCGGCGAATGTCGATGATGTCCCGGAAGCCCTTGGTCGTGATCACCCCGGTGACCGACCCGTTGAGCTCGAGCATCACGTTGGTCGCGACGGTCGTCCCGTGGACGAGGTAGCCGCAGCGCGACAGCAGCTCGGAGGTGTCGATCTCCAACTGCTCGGCCAGCTCCCCCAAGCCGGTCATGACACCCACCGACTGGTCGGCCGGGGTGCTCGCCACCTTGGCGGTGCGGAGCTTCGCCCCGATCGTCGAAGAGCACGAAGTCGGTGAATGTGCCACCGACGTCGACGCCTATGGCGTACTGCGATGCCAACTGTTTCACGCTCCGGTCCTCTTCCTTTCGAGACGGTGTTCGGGCTCTACTCAAATTCCGACTGGTCGGAACCTAACCGGGACGCTCGGCGGTGTCAAGAGGGCGTTCGCCACCGCTCCCGCGACGCTTGCGCTGAAGCCACGTGCGACGCAGCGCCAGCACCACCTCGTCGCGCTGGTTGACGACCTCGTCGGTCATCGCCACGACCCCGGCGTCGGGTTTGCCGCGGTCGTCGAGCCCCACGATCGACCCGCGAACCTGGAGGCGATCGCCGACCAGGACGGGGCGCAGGAAGCGAACGTCGTCCATGCCGTACCAGGCGAGCACCGCCCCGTCGCCGGCGGCGACCTCGTCGTTGCCGGCGGCCATCAGCTCGTACTGCAACCCCGTGAGGGTCGCCAGCGTGAAGGCGCCGGAGGCAAAGACCTCGCCGAACGGGCCGCGCCGGGCCAGCTCCTGGTCGACGTGGTACGGGTGCACGTCCCCGCACAGCCGCGCGAACGCGCCGACGTCCTCCATGCTGACCGCGCGCACGCCGGTCTCGTACCAGTCGCCAACCACCAGGTCTTCGAAGTAGTTGTTGAGCGTCTCGAGCCGCCGCGGCGGTCGCATGGAGGACACCGGCGTCAGGCGATCGTCTGGGCCTTCGTCTTGATGCCCGCCGCCTCTCGATCCCAGGTGTCGGCGGTGAGCCCCTCCTCACGCAGGACCGTCTTGCGAACCTTCTCGGTCGCGGTCATCGGCAGCGCGTCGACCACCCGCATGTAGCGCGGGATCATGAAGTGCGCGACCTTGTCCTGGAGGAACTCGACGACGTCGACGAAGTCGATCGTCCGCCCCTCGGCCGGCACCAGCACCGCTAGCACCTCTTCCTCGGCGTAATCGCTCGGGACGCCGAGCGTCGCGGCAGCCGCGACGTCGGGATGGGCGCAGAGCTCCGATCTCCAGCTCCAGCGAGGAGATGAACTCCCCGCGGCGGCGGATCGCGTCCTTGATGCGATCGACGAAGTAGTAGTTGCCGTCCTCGTCGACCCGGCCCGCGTCGCCGGTGTGGAACCAGCCGTTGCGCCAGGCCTTGGCGGTGGCCTCGGGCATGCCGTGGTAGCCGTTGTTCATCCCCCACGGCACCTCGTCGCGGACGATGAACTCGCCGACCTCGCCGACCGGGACCTCGCAGTCGTTCTCGTCCACCAGCCGGACGTCGACGCCCTCGCGGATCCGGCCGCAGGTGCCGGGAAGGTTGGGTGTCGGACCGGTGACGATCGGCGTGCAGATCTCGGTCATGTTGTAGATCGACCGCACCTCGACGCCGAACCGCTCGGCGAACTCGGGGACGCTCTCGGGGACCGGGATGACGAAGACCAGCCGCAGCGGGTTGTCGGCGTCCTCGGGGCTCGGCGGCTGGCTCTCGATGAAGGCCGCCATCGTCCCGAGCATGAAGACCACCGTCGACTGCGTCTCGCGGACCGCTGGCCAGAAGTCCGACGTGCTGAAGCGCTCGATGAACGCCACCGACGCGCCGCGGAGCAGCATGCAGTTGAACAGTCCGGTGCCGCCCATGTGGAACAGCGGCAGGTTGATCATGTACCGGTCGTCGTTGCGGATGAACGGCATCGTCTTCGGGCCGAACATGTTGTAAGCGTGCATGTAACTGGAGAGCACGCCCTTCGACGGACCGGTCGTCCCCGACGTGTACCAGATGCCCTGCGTGTCCCAGACCTCGATCGGGCGCTCCAGCTCGAGGTCGCCGGGCTCCGCCTTCAGGACGTCGCCGGAGTGGTGGGTGAGCCCGTCGACCTTCGCGTCGTCGCCGCCGATCGAGACCAGGTCGGTCACCGATCCGAGGTCGATGTCGTGGAGCTGCGGGACGAGCGCGTTGTGGGCGACCAGCACCGTGGCGTCGGACGTCTTGATCGTGTGCGAGAGGACGTTGCCCTTGTGGGCGGGGTTCAGCGGGACGTACACCGCGCCGATGTAGTTCAGCCCGAACCAGACGCAGATCGCGTCGCGCGAGCTCGGCAGGAACGAGGCGACGTGGTCGCCCTGGCCGACCCCCAGCCGACGGAAGCCGCTGGCCGCCCGGCGCGCGCGGTCACGCAGCTGCGCGAAGGTCCACTCCTCTCCGTCACGGAAACGGATGAACACGTCGTCCGGCCGCTCCTGCGCGAAGCGGTCGACCAGGTAGCGCTGGACGACCTCCTCTCGGTTCGGCAGGCGGGGATCGGTGTAGGTCATAGATCTAGCGCTCCTCCTAATACAAACCAACCAGTCGGCTTCTTATATCCGCGACGCCTCGCCGCTGTCAAGGTCCAAATCGGCGAAAGCCCCCGAAAAGGGGCGTAACCGCGGGAGAAGGGCCTAGCCGCCGCCGCGGATGAAGACGCGGCCGAGCGCCGACGGCCACGGCGTCTGCCAACCGCCGGACCCGCGCCGCAGCAGCACCGAGAGCACCAGGACGAGCACCGTGCCGAGGTAGGGGAGGGCGGAGAAGAGCTGCGAGGGCACGCTCCAGCCGAGCGTCTGCCCGACGTTGCCCAGCGTCGCGAGCCCGCCGAAGAGCAGCGCTCCGACGATCACCATCCGCGGGCGCCAGGCCGCGAAGACGACGATCGCGAACGCGATCCAGCCCTGCCCGTTGGTGATGTTGCCCAGCCAGGTGCCGACGAGCCCGAGGCTGAGGAACGCCCCGCCGAGCCCCGCCAGCGCGCCGCACGCGGCGACGGCCGCCACGCGCACGGCGACGACGTTGATGCCGAGCGCGTCGGCCGTCTCGGGGTTCTCGCCGACCGTGCGCAGCGTCAGCCCGATCCGCGACGAAGACAGGACGTAGGCGACGACGAACGGGCAGGCCAGCGCGACGTAGACCATCACCGGCTGACTGAACAGCGCCGGCCCGACGACCGGGAGTCCGGACAGGACCGGGACGGTGATCTCGGGGACCGAGACGCCCGCGGGAACCTGGACGTAGTCGACGCCGAGCACGCTCGACAGCCCGAGCGCGCCGAAGGTGATCCCGAGGCCGGCGAGGATCATCTCGCCGCCCAGGACCACCACCACCACCGCGAAGACGAGCGCGGTCAGCACCCCGACGCCGAGGCCGGCCGCCATCCCGAGCAGGAAGCTGTCGGCGTTGTGGCCGACCAGGAAGCCACCGAGGGCGCCCATCAGCATGCAGCCCTCGAGGCCGACGTTCAGCACGCCGGCCTTCTCGCTGATCAGCTCCCCGGTCGCGGCGAGCAGGACCGGGATGGCGCCGACGAGCGCCGTCTGGAGCGAGGACTCGAGCAGCTCAGCTGACATTGGAGGCGGTGTTCGGGGTGGCGTTGGGCATGGGGTCCGTCGGGTCCTCCGAGATCGGTTCGTCGGGATCGGTGCGCAGCGCGACGAGTTGGAAGCGGGCGAGCGCGTCGCCGGTCGCGCCGAGCAGCAGGATCAGCCCGAAGACCGCGAACAGCGCGTCGGACGGGACCCCGAACACCAGCAGCGAGTCGATCCCGGCCGAGATCACGCCGAGCAGCCCCGCGAGCAGGACGACGCCGCCCGGCGAGCCCGCCGCGAGGACCGCGACGACGATCGCCGTGTAGCCGGCGTTCTCGGACAGCGAGCTGCTGTAGCGGTAGGTGACGTCGGTCAACTGCACCGCCCCCGCCAGGCCCGCGATCGCGCCGCCGAGGACCATCATCACGACGATCCTGCGCTTGACGGAGATGCCGGCGAAGCGGGCCGCCGCCGCGCTCGCGCCGACGATGCGCGCCTCGAAGCCGAGCAGGGTGTAGCGCATCGCCACGCCGGTCACGAGCGCGACCGCGAGGCCGACCGCGATGCCGACCGGCAGGTCGAGGCCGAACACCGCGAGGTCGCCCAGCTGGGTCTGCTCGGGGATCTGGCGCGACTTCACGCCGCCGGCGGTCGAGCTCTCGCCCCACGGCCCGGTCGCCCAGTACGCCAGCCAGAAGACGGCGACGAAGTTGAGCAGCAGCGTGGTGATGATCTCGCTGATGCCTAGATACGCGCGCGCGAGGGCGGGCACGACCATCCACGCCAGGCCGGCCGCCGCGGCCGCGACGGCCATCAGCGGCAGCAGGACCGGCGCCGACAGCGTCGGCCACAGGAAGGCCACGGCGGTCGCGCCCCAGGCGCCCATCAGCAGCTGCCCCTCGGCGCCGAGGTTCCAGAGCCCCATCCGGAAGGGCAGCGCGACGGCCAGTCCGAGGAACAGCAGCGGCAGCGCGGCGCGGGCGATGCTCTCCAGCCCGAGGCCGGTCCCGAACGTCCCGGCCCACAGCGCAGAGTAGAACTGGCCCGGCGTCTGCTGGACGTTGAGCGACCAGATGATCGTCAGCGCCACCATGCCGACCAGCACCGTCCCGACGCGGAACAGCTGCAGGTGGTCGACCTGGGTCCGGCGCTGGATGCGCCAGCGCGTGCGGCCGCCGGCCGTGCGGGGTACGGAGGACTCGGTCATTCCGCGCCTCCGCCGATCAGCATCCCGATCTCCTCGGCGCGCACGTCGGCGGTCGCCGACTCCCCGACGATGCGCCCCTCGTAGAGCGCGACGACGCGGTCCGAGAGCGCCATGATCTCGTCGAGGTCCTCGGAGATCAGCAGGATCGCCATCCCCTCGGCGCGCGCCGCCAGCAGCGCGTCGCGCACCTGCTCGCCGGCCCCGACGTCGACGCCGCGCGACGGGTTGGCCGCGATCAGCACGCGCGGCTGGCACTGCAGCTCGCGGCCGATCAGCAGCCGCTGGGCGTTGCCGCCGGAGAGCTGGCCGACCGGGCGCCGCACGTCGCGCTGGGTGAGGTTGACGCTGGCGACCACCTCGCCGGCGATGTCCTTCGCGGTGCCCGCGGCGACGCACACGCCCTTGCGGACCGGCTTGTCGCGATAGGACTTGAGGATCACGTTGCGCCAGATCGCCTCCGAGGGGACGAGGCCGACCTCCATCCGGTCCTCGGGCACGTGGCCGACGCCGCCGTCGATGAAGTCGCGCGCCGAGCCGCCGGTGAGGTCCCGGCCCCCGACCTGGACGCTGCCGGAGACGATCGCCCGCTGACCGGTGATCGCCTGGGCCAGCTCACGCTGCCCGTTGCCCGCGACGCCCGCGACGCCCACGATCTCGCCGGCGCGCACGGTGAGCGAGAGCCCCCGCAAGGCCGGCAGGCCCCGGTCGTCGAGCGCGGCCAGCTCGTCGATCGCCAGCTCGACCCGACCGGCGCCCGCCCCCGGCGCCTGGTCGGCGACGCGGGTCGGGGTCAGCTCGCGGCCGATCATCACGCGGGCGAGCTCGCGCTCGTCGGCGTCGCCGCCGGGAAACGACGCCACCCTGCGCCCGCCCCGCAGGACGGTGACCACGTCGGCATGCCCGGCGACCTCGCGCAGCTTGTGGGTGATGAAGAGGATCGCGCTGCCGGCGTCGGCCATCGACCGCAGGGTCGCGAACAGCGCGTCGGACTCCTGCGGGGTCAGGACGGCCGTCGGCTCGTCGAGGATGACGATGTCCGCCCCGCGCGAGAGGACCCGCAGGATCTCGACGAGCTGCTGCTCGCCGACCGACAGGTCGGAGATCTTCGCGCCGACGTCGAGGTCCATCCCGAACCGCTCGACCATCGCCTCGGCGCGCTCGACCAGCTGGCCCGGCTTGCAGACCAGCGGTGTGTCGCGCGCTCCGACGTGGAGGTTCTCGGCGACGCTGAACCGGTCCACCAGCCGGAAGTGCTGGTGGACCATTCCGATGCCGAGCCGGGTGGCCTGCTTCGGCGAGCGGATCTGGCAGGTCTCGCCGTCGACCACGATCTCGCCGCGGTCAGGCTGGACCAGCCCGCCCAGCACGCTCATCAGCGTCGTCTTGCCCGCGCCGTTCTCGCCGAGCACGGCGTGGACCTCGCCAGACTTCAGCTCGAGGTCCACGCCGCCCAGCGCCACGAGGCGTCCGTACTGCTTCCAGACCCCCCGCATCTCGACAGAACGTGCGGTCATGGTCACTTCGCGCTCGCGATGACCCCTTCGACATACCAGTCCCAGCCCGCGTAGAGGACCTCGGGGTCGATCGCCTCGCCCTCCTTGATCCGGACCTTGCCCTTCTGGTCCTTGATCGGGCCGACGAAGGGATCGAGGTCGCCGCTCTCGAGCTGGGCGACGACCGCGTCGGTCTCCTCCTGGATGCCCTTGGCGACCTCCGGTCCCCACTCCGAGAACCACGAGTTGCCGGGCTTCAGCGGCAGGATCGGCGTCTCGGCCTTCCAGTCGCCGCCGGCCATCGACTCGACCTGGGACTTGAACCAGTCCTCGCCGAGCTGCAGCGCCGAGCGGACCATCGACTTCGGGCACGACGCGCTGTAGTCGTAGTAGTGACCGAAAGTGGGGAGCCCACGACGCTCGGCGACCTGGCAGACGCTGGTGTCGTTGACCCAGGTGTTGAGGATGTCCACGCCGGCGTCGGCGAGGGTCTCGGCCGCCTGGGTCGACCCGGGCGGGTCGTAGTAGCTGTTGATGTTGATCAGCCGGATCTTGCAGTCGGGGTTGACCGACTGGCAGCCGAGCAGGTTCGCGTTGACGACCGAGAAGGTCAGCGGGATCTCGAACGACTGGACGTAGCCAATCGTGTTCGTCGAGTCCGGGTCCTCCTTCATCGTGAGGCCGGCGGCCACGCCCTGGGCGTACTCCTGGTTCCACCAGTCGTAGGACCAGCCGCCGACGTTCTCGGGCAGGTCGCCCTGCGGGTACACGGTCAGACAGGAGACATCGGGGTGCGACTCGCACACCGAGATCGTCTGGTCGGCGACGCCGGCGGCGTCGATGATCACGTCGGTGCCGGTCGCCACGAGCTGGTCGAGGACCCGCGCCGCGCGGTCGGTGAAGGGGATGTTGTCGGTGTTGGTGACCTCGACGTCGGGCATCTCGTCGACGCTCTTCGCGATCGCCGAGATCGATTCGTTGAAGCCGCCGTCGCGGATCGGCCCGGCGTAGACGAAGCTGACCTTCGTCGCGGCGCCGGACTCCCCGCCCGAGCCGCCGGCGGACTCGGACGAGTCCCCGCTTCCACCGCACGCCGCGATCCCGAGCGACAGGGCCGCCACGCACCCGCCGAGGAGGATCCGCTGGCGCGTGAAGCGGTTAGAGCGCCGCCCGCGCTTTCGCTCGGTGCAGGTATCAGACATGGACTCTCTCCTCGTCAAGACTTTGAGTACCAACCAGTTGGTATCGACCATAACGCGTCGCGTCCCCGCCGGTCAACCCCCGAATTTCGTCTTGACACCAGCGTCGTTCCTGAACACCCTCGCCTCCGTACCCCCTGGTATCTTTCTCAGCCCAAGATGACTCGCTGTCACCAAAACCCCGCGCGCGTCCGATGAGCCCAGCTTCCTCTCGCACTTCCACAGCGAAGACGAAGAAGCGCTCGTACAACCCCGACAAGAGCCGCGCCGCGCTGATCAGCGCGGCCGTCGACCTATTCGGCAAGCAGGGGTTTCACGGGACCTCGATGCAGGAGATGGTCGACGCCGCGGGGCTGACGAAGGGCGCCTTCTACCACCACTTCAACAGCAAGATCGACGTCCTCTACGTCATCCACGACGAGTTCATCGACCGGACGCTCGCCCACCAGCAGGCCATCGTGGAGCGCGACAAGACGCCACACGAGGTGCTCTATCACCTCGTGCTCGACCTGATCGGGATCGTCATCGAGTTCCGCCCGCACGTCGAGGTGTTCTTCCGCGAGCACAAGGTCCTCACGGGCGAGCGCGGGCGCGAGGTGATCGCCAAGCGCGATGCCGCGGTCCGGCCGTTCTCCGACGCGATCCGCGACGGCATCGAGTCGGGCGAGTTCCGCGCCGACCTCGATCCGGAGATCGCGGCCCTCGGCGTCATCGGCATGTGCGACTGGGTCTACCAGTGGTACCGGCCCAACGGCCGCGCCGACGCGGACGACATCGCCGTGACCTTCGCCAAGATGGCCCTCTACAGCGTCACCACGAAGCCGAAGCGGGTCGAGGCGATCGCCGCGGCCGACAGCGGTTCGGGCCCCGCGGGCAACGGCGCCAAGGCGAAGTCGAAGGCCAAGGCCAAGGGCGCCGGGTCCAAGGCCAACGGCGCCAAGTCCGGCTGAGGCCTACCCGCCCTCGACACCGCGGATCGCGGAGCGGATCCGCTCGAGGCGGTCGTGAAGCTCGCGCAGCGTTCCGGCGGGGGTGAAGAAGACGCAGCGGTCGATCCCCGCCGCGGCGTAGCGCTCGAGCCGCTCGGGGCGGACCGGCGCGAAGTGAACCGTCACCTCGACCCGCCGTCCCGCGTCCGCGGCGCGGCTGCGCAGCTCCTCGACCCGGGCCAGCAGCCGGTCGTCGCCGTCCCTGGTGGCGAGCGGCATCCAGCCGTCGCCGAAGCGCAGCACGCGGTCGAGCACGCGCGGCCCGTCGCCGCCGACGTAGATCGGCGGGTGGGGACGCTGGAGCGGCTTCGGGAAGGAGAGGACGCGGTCGAACTCGACGAACTCCCCGTGGTAGCTCGCCTCGTCGGCGGTCCAGAGCTCCTTCATCGCCTCGACCCGCTCGCGCAGCAGCCGCATCCGAGTGGCGGGATCGGTGCCGTGGTTGCGCATCTCCTCGCGGTTCCAGCCGGCCCCGACGCCGAAAAGCAGGCGGCCGCCCGAGAGGCGGTCCGCGGTGGCGACGGCCTTCGCGCAGACGATCGGGTCGCGCTGGACGACCAGGCAGACGCCGGTGCCGAGCAGCAGCGTGCGGGTGGCCGCGGCGGCGGCGGTCAGCGCGACGAACGGGTCGTAGAGGCGCTCCTCGCCCTCCGGCATCGTCCCGCCCGGATAGGCCGTCTCGCGCACCACCGGGACGTGGGTGTGCTCCGGGAAGAAGAGCGACTCGAAGCCCTGCTCCTCGGCGATGACGGCGACCTCGCGCGGGTCACGCGTGCGGTCGGTCGGGAAGTAGGTCAGGCCCCAGCGCATGCGACGACTATCCCCCGGACGGGCCGACGGCGTCGAGCAGCGACTCGCGCACGGCGGCGAGCGCCTCGAGCTCGCGCAGCGGATCCTCGCCGGCCGGCTGCAGGACGATGTGGCGCAGGCCCGCCTGCCAGAAGGTCGCGAGCTGGCTGACCACGTCGTCGTGCTCGCCGACGACCGCGTAGCGCCGAACCTGCTCCCAGGCCGCCTGGTAGTTGCTCTCCACGTAGCGGCGCGCCTGCTCGTCCGCGGCGGCGGCGTCGGCGCCGACCGACGTGATGAAGGTCAGCCCCGTGACGGGCGGCGCGGCGCGACCGGCCTCGGAGGCCAGCTCGGCGATGCGGTCGTTCGCGCGGACCATCCGGTCCAGATCCACGAACGCGCCGAGCCACATGTCGCCGGCGGCGACGGTGCGGGCCAGCGCTGCGTCGCTGCGCCCACCGACGACCACGGAGGGCATCGGCGTCGGCGGCGCGAGCGCGGGGATGTGGACCCCCTCGGTCGCCATCTCCCACGGGCGGCCCGCCAGCAGGTGGGGCAGCGCCTCCAGCAGCTCGTTCGTGCGCCGGCCGCGCTCGCGCGTCGGCACCCCGACGGCGTCCCACTCCTCCGGGTTCTCCCCGCCGACCCCGACGCCGAACACGTAGCGGCCGCCGGAGATCTCCGACATCGAGGAGACGAGCTTGGCCACCCACGCGGCCGGGCGCATCGCGGCGAGCAGGACGGCGTGGCCGACGAGCAGCTCGCGGGTGGCCGTGGCCGCCGCCGCCATCGCGACGGTGGCGTCGAGCCACGGCGTCCTGAAGGCGAGGTGGTCGCCGATCCAGGCCCCCTCGAAGCACAGTTCCTCGCACCTGGCGGCGAGCCGCGCCGGGTCCGAGAGACCGATTCCGAACGGGTCGTTGGTGCGCAGGTGAACGCCGATCGTTTGCGTCGGGAGCATGGACACACCTCGTTTCAGAAAGAAGTGGCTGGGCTTGACACGATGGTATATGATCCCGACCGGCCGGTACGTTTTCCGGTATCAGCGGTCAGCCACTGAAAGGAATTCGGGGTGGAGTTCGAGTTTGAGAAGCGCGAGCTATCCGGCAACTTCACGATGCTTCCCTTGGAGGACGTCGCGTACGGCCCGGGGAGCATTGAGGGACTTGGTGACACACTCGAGCGGCTCGGAGTGTCGCGCGCGCTGTTGATCACAGGCAAGACCCTGCTGAACTCGACCGATCTGGTCGATCGAGTGCGCAAGGCGAGCGGCGGCCGCATCGCCGACGTGTTCGCCGACACGGTCCAGCACGTGCCCCGCAGCTCGGTGGTGCGCGCGGCGGAGGCGGCTCGCGCCATCGACGCCGACGGCATCGTCTCGTTCGGCGGCGGCACGCCGAACGACACCGCCACGGGCGTCGCGCTCGCGCTCGCCGAGGGGATCACCACCACCGACGGCTTCGACGACTTCACGATCAAGTTCGAGTACCCGGACAAGATCGAGATCCCGGCGATGACGTCGCCGGCGCTCCCGATGGTCGCGATCCCCACGACCCTCTCCGCGGGCGAGTTCACCCACTTCGTCGGCCTCACCGACGAGGAGCGCAAGATCAAGGATCTCGCGATCGACAAGCGGCTCGCCGCCAAGGCGATCTTCCTCGACCCCGAGCTCCACGCTGGCGACGCCGATGTGGCTGTGGCTCTCGAGCGGCATCCGGTCGGTCGACCACGCCGTCGAAGGGCTGTCGTCGACGACGGCGCACCCGTTCACCGACGGGCTCGGCGTCCACTCCCTGAAGCTGTTCGGCCGCTACCTGCGCGAGTCCAAGGCGGACCCGAGCGACCTCGTCGCGCGGACCTACTGCCAGGTGGCGTCGTGGCTGTCGATCTCCGGCCTGGCGAACGTCACGCTCGGGCTGAGTCACGGCATCGGGCACCAGCTCGGCGCGCGCAACGACGTGCCCCACGGCCACACCTCGTGCGTGATGATGTTCTCGACGATGGTCCACAACAAGGACCACGTCGGCGACCGTCAGCGCCTGATCGCCGAGGCGCTCGGCGTCGACACCCGCGGCCTCGACGAGGAGGCTGCGCGCGAGGCCGGCCGAGACGCCGTCCTCGGGCTGATCAAGGACCTCGACCTCCCGTACCGGCTGCGCGACGTCGGCGTCGGACCGGACGACTTCGAGGCGATCGCCACCGACGCCCTCGGCGACCTGATCGTGGCCACCAACCCCCGCCCGATCACCGGGACCGACGAGATCGTCGAGCTGCTTCACACCGCTCACTGAGCGGCCCGCTCGTCCCTCCCCAGGACACCTCCGCGGCGCCCCCGGGCGTCGCGGAGCATGTCCGCCGAGTCAGGCCGCCGGCAGGAAGCGCAGCGGCTCGGCGTCCGCGAACGCGGCGCTGACGTCCCCGGCCAGGCCGCCCTCGAGGCCCCTGTCCGCGGCCAGGTCCAACCTGCGGACCGGCGCCCCCTCCGACAGGTCCAGCGCGTCGATCGTCACCCAGACGATGTTCGGCCGGTGGGCCGACTCGAAGACGTAGGTGCCGTCGCTGAGGTCGGTCACGGTCCGCCACTGGGTCTGCGAGGAGAACGCCTTGTCGGGGTCGGGCTCGCGAAACGGCTGGGAGGCGTTGCGGACGATGCTGAGCAGCGAGGCCACGGCCTCGGTCCTGCTGGTCGGAGCCGGCAGCCGGGAGAGGTAGTAGGCGGCGCGGGCGAACCGCTCGTCGGCGGCGGTGCCTCCGGGCAGCGGCGCGTCGCCGCCGAGGCCCTCGTAGCGGGCGAGCAGCTGAAGCTGCTGCTCGAACGGCGGCGAGTTGGTCATCACGGTGTAGTGGCGGTCGTGGTGGATCCGCGGCGCGCCGTCGAGGTACTCGACGATCGCCGAGTCGCCGGAGCGATCCTCGAGCGCGAGGTGGAGCGTCACCGCGCGACCGCTCTTGGGGTCGCTCTGGGCGGCGATCGCGAGCTGGACCTCGTCGATCCAGGCGACCGCCGCCGCGACCGTCGCGAAGTTGTCGAGCACGTACTGCATCCAGACCGCGACCGAGAGCGCCGGCCGGCTGCCGTCGAGCTCGCCGTAGTTGGACTCGGGGAGGAAGAGCTGGTGGGCGGCCAGGCCCGCCTCGTTGAGCCCGTCGACCGTCATCAGGTCGTAGGCGCCGGCGGCGACGCTCCCGTATCTCGACGACCATGCGAGCGCGCCGTCGATCCCGTCGTCGCGCCTCATCCCGCGCGGGAAGGCCCAGAGGTTCGTGTCGGTGTCCTCGGCCCAGTCCATGCTGCGACCGGCGAGCACCGCGCCCCCCGCCTCTGGCCACAGCGCTCTCGTGCACATCGGAGTCCTTTCTAGCGCTCGCCCCTATTGGGGATCTGCTGGACCGCCCAGCGATTGCCGTCGGGATCGCTGAAGAAGACGAAACGGCCCCACGGGAAGTCCTGCACCTCCCCGACCTCGACGCCGCGCCCGGCCAGCTCCGCGCGCGCCACCTCGACGTCGTCGACGACCAGCTGCAGCCCCTCCATCGAGCCCGGCGCCAACTCGGTCAGCCCCTTCCCGATCGCGATCGAGCACGCCGACCCGGGCGGCGTTGCACGAAGCGGATCTCGGCGTCCGACACCGGCACCGAGATCAGCTCGAGCTTGAAGTCGCCCATGGGTGCCTGTGTGTCCAGGGCGGCGGGGGCCCAAACGCGCGCGTGCCTGCCCGGGCCTTCGAACGGGGACCCCGGGCGGCGAGGCGCTACCGCTTGACCGGCGGTCTCCGCGTCACCGTGCAGCTACCCGCTCCGGCGCCATCCGCTTCTCCTGATCGGCCTTAGGCTCTGCGCCGTGTCCAGAGGGTCTGCGAATCTGATCGGCCGCCAGGCCGAGTTGGAGAGGGTCCGGTCGCTCTTCGACGGCTCAGCGACCGGCCCCGCGCGAGCCCTGGTGGTTCGCGGCGAAGCCGGAATTGGCAAGACCACCCTCCTGCATGCCGCGGGGCTGGAAGCAGAGGCACGGGGCATGGAGGTTGTGCGTGCGCGGGGGGTCGAAGCGGAGGCCGACCTTCCCTTCGCGGGCCTGACGAGCCTGCTGCTCCCCCTGATCGAGCTGCGCCGAGAGTTAGCGGCCGCTCACGTCGCGGCGCTCGAGGGGGCGCTCGCGCTCGGCCCTCCGTGCGCGCTGCCGCGCTTCGCGGTGGCGGCCGCGACCGCGAGCCTGCTCGCGACGGCCGCGGAGCGAGGGCCGGTGGCGGCGATCGTCGACGACGCGCAATGGCTCGACGAGGAGTCGCACGAGGCGATCCTGTTCGCGGCACGGAGGCTCGTCCGCGATCCAGTCACTTTCGTCGTCGCCACCCGGCCGGGATCCGGCGACATGACGATCGGCGCGGGTCTCGAAGAGCTCGAGCTGAGCCGGCTCGACGGGCGCTACGCCCGCGTGCTGCTCGACCGCTCCGCCCCGTCTCCACTCGACGAGACGGTGCGCGGCGAGCTGGCGGAGGCCGCGGGCGGCAACCCGCTGGCGCTAGTCGAGCTCCCACGGGGCCTGAGCGCGGACCAGCTCTCCGGCGCAGCTCCGCTCCCCGACCCGATACGCCCCGGCGCGTCGGTCGAGGCAACCTTCCACGCCCAGCTGGCGGCGCTCCGACCGGGCACGCGGCTCGCCCTGACCGCCCTCGCGGCCGAGCGGGATCCCGACCCCGGCGCGCTCGACGCCGCGCTCGCCACGCTCGGTGTGGGAAGCCCCGACGTCGCCGCCGCGGTCGCTGCGGGGCTGGTCGCCGACGGGGCCGGCACGCCCGAGCTGCGGCATCCCCTGATCCGCGCCGCCGCGTACCACGGGGCCTCGCCCGCCGACCGTCGCGCTGTCCATCTGGCGCTCGCCGACGCCCACGGCGCACGCGGCGAGCGGTCTCGCGCGGGATGGCACCGGGCGGCCGCCGCGACCGGACCCGACCGCGAGGTCGCGGCGCTGCTGGACCTCGCCGGGGACGAGGCCCGCGCGCGCGGCGCGCTTTCGCTCGCCGCCCAGGCCGCACAGCGCGCCGCCGAGCTGACCGCCGACCCCGCGGAGCGGACGCGACGCCTGCTCACGGCCGTCCGCGACCTCGCCCGGACCTCGCACCCAGAGCGCGCGGCGGAGCTCGCCGAGCAGGCCGCCGGCTGCGACGACCCGCTGCTGCGCGCCGACCTGCAGCGGGTCCGCGGCGAGGTCCTGATCCGCCTCGGCAACTTCGAGCCGGCTGTCGAGCTGCTGCTCTCCGAAGCCGAGCGCGTCGCCCCGGCCGACTCCGCGCGAGCGGCACGAATGCTGCTCTCGGCGAGCGTCCGCTACCGCGCCTCGGGCGCCTACGCGGACATGCGCGCCGCCGCCGAGCGAGCCCATCAGCTGGCCGGCGAGACGCAGCCCGACGTGGCGCTGCTCGCCGATGTGGTGCTCGCCCACGTCCTGGTGATCACCGGCGAGCGCTCGGCGGGCGACGAGTTGATCGCGGGCCGCGAGCGCGACCTCGCGACACTGCCCGCCGGGGCTACTCCCGAGCTGCTCACATCGCCGGCGCACGTCTCGCTGTGGGCCGAGCGCCCCGAACGCGCCGAGCGGATCGTCGACGCCCTGATCGCCGACGGGCGGGCTCGCAGCGCGCCGGCCGAGCTCGCGTTCCCGCTCGGGATCCGCACCCAGCTGCGCTTCCGGCAGGGCCGTTGGCAAGAGGCGCTCGCCGACGGCGAGGAGGCGGTCGAGCTGGCGACCGACACCGGGCAGCTCGCGCTCGTCGCCTTCGCGGGCGGGGCGCTCGCGGAGGTCGAGGCCGCGACCGGGCGCGAGGAGGACTGCCGCGGCCATGTCGAGCGCGCGCTCGCGATCGCGGACCCGACCCACTCGGACGCGATCGGGATATATGCGCATGCCGCCCTCGGCCTGCTCGAGCTGGGACTCGGCCGGCTCGACCTCGCGGTCGAGGAGCTGTCGTGGTGCCGCGCGGCGGCCGGGCGGATGGGAATGGCCGAGGCGAGCGTCGCCCACTGGGCCGGCAGCCTCGTCGACGGGCTCGCGCGCACGGGCGACCGCGAAGCGCTGTCCGAGCTGACCGCCGAGCTCGACGCCGTCGCGGCCACGACCGGCGGTCGCTACGCGGCGGGCTGCGCGGCGCGCGGACGCGGCATGCTCGCCGGCGACGACTTCGCCGCTCCGCTGGCCATCTCGATCGAGCAGTTCGAGCACGCCAGGCTGCCTTTCGAGACGGCCCGGTCGCAGCTGGCGCTCGGCGAGCTGCTCCGTCGCGCCCGCCGGCGACGCGACTCGCGGTCACCCCTCGCCGCCGCCCACGCCACGTTCGAGCGCCTCGGAGCGCGGCCCTGGTCCCAGCGGGCGCTGGCCGAGTTGCGGGCCAGCGGGGCGAGCCCGACGGTCGCCGCCCCAGAGCGCGCCGGAGAGCTGACCGCGGCCGAGCTGCGCGTCGCGCTGCTCGCCGCCGCCGGACGCACGAACCCCGAGATCGCGTCCGAGCTGTTCGTGTCCCGGCGGACCGTGGAGCATCAGCTGTCGTCGGTCTACCGCAAGCTCGACCTGCGTTCGCGGGCCGAGCTGCCGCGCGCCCTGCGCGGGTAGGGTCTCGCCAATGGTCGGTCGCGGCGAAGAGCAGGCCGCGCTCGCCGCCCTGACAGCGCTCACCGCCGGCGACCCAGGGGGCGCAGTCGCCGTGCGCGGCGAGCCCGGCGCCGGTAAGTCGGCGCTGCTCGACTGGGCGCTGGCGAGCGCGGACTCCAGCCAGATGGCGACGGTCAGGATCGCCGGCGCCGAGGGCAACGGCAGGCCTCCATGCGACGGCATCGCGCAGCTCTCCGCACAGCTGACCGACCTGCCCGGCCAGCTGCCGCCGACCGCGGCCGCGACGCTGCGCGCGGCGCTCGACGGCGGTGGGCCACCGCCGCCACGGCTCGCGCTCGGGGTGGCGCTGACAACCCTGCTCGGCATGGCGAGCGAGCCGCGACCGCTGCTGATCGCGGTCGACGACGCGCAGTGGCTCGACAGCGAGTCGCTGGAGGCGCTCCTGTTCGCCAGCGGCCGGCTGCTCGACGACCAGGTGGCACTTGTCTTCGCCACCCGTACCGACGCGCCGCGCGTGCTGCTAGAGAGCGGCCTGACGCTGATGGAGATCGGCGATCTCGATCCCCGCGACGCAGAGCTGCTCGTACGGCAGACGGCCGTGACGGCGGCGGACTCCGTGGTCCGCGCGATCGCGACCGCCGGCGGCGGCAATCCGCTCGCGCTGATCGAGCTGACTCGGTCGCTGTCGCCCGACCAGCTCTCGGGTCGGCGGCCGCTGCCCGACCCCCTTCATGCCGGGGGGACGGCCGAGGCGCCGTTCCGGACCCGGCTGGTCGCGCTGCCGATCGCGGCGCGACGAGCCCTGACCGTGGTGGCGGCCGAGGGCAGCGGGCGGGCGGACCTAGTCGACGCGGCGCTCGAGGAGCTCGGCCTCGGCGCCGCCGCGCTCGACGTCTCCGAGGCCGCCGGGTTGGTCGTGCGCCGCGGTCCGACGATCGAATTCGCCCATCCGCTCTGCCGCGCCGCCGCCTACGACGTCGCCGAAGACGGCTGGCGGCGCGCCGCCCACGACGCGCTCGCGACCGCTCACGACGCCGGCGGCGACCCCGTCGTCCGCGCGGAGCATCTGGCCAAGGCCGCCGAGCGTCCCGACGAGCGGATCGCCGCGCTGGTCGAGCATGGCGCCGAGCTGGCCCGCGACCGTGCCGCGCCCTCGGTGGCCGCGCGCCTCGCACTGCGGGCCGCCGAGCTATCCCCGACCGGCGCGCAGCGGGTGCGCCGCGCGCTGGTCGCCGCCGAGCTGCTCCCGGAGACCGCCCACGTGGCCCTCGCTCCGCCGGCGATAGCCAGCGTCCTGCCCGACGCGACGCCGCGCCAACGCGTCGAGCTGGTCCGTTGCCACGCGATCTCGCTGGTGCGCCTCGGCAGGTTCGAACAGGCGCGCGACGTGGCGCTCGACGAATCGAGGCGGATCGCCGACTCGGAACCGTCGGCGGCGGGGCGGTTGATGCTCGCCGCGACGGCCCGCCACGTCGTGTCGGGAACCTACGGCGACGAGCTGTCCGACACCGAGCGCGCCCTCGCGCTCGCGACAGCCGCCGGCGACCGCGAGCTGACGCGCGACGCGTCGCTGATCGTCGCCCACGCCAGTGCCATGTGTGGCGACACCGCACGGGCCCGCGAGCTGCTCGACCGCTACGCCACCGCCCTCGACACGCCGAACGGCCCGGTCAGCGAGCTGGCCAGCTACCCAGCGGACGCCGCGCTGTGGAGCGACCGCCGCGACCTCGCCGAGCGGGTGCTGGCCGGCCCGATCCAGGCCGCGCGCGAGGCCGGCGACGTCGCCGCGCTGATCTACCCGCTCACGGTGCGCGCCCGCCTGCGGCTGTGGCGCGCCGAGCTGCACGCCGCCGAGGCCGACGCGCGCGAGGCGGTGCGGCTCGCGACCGACTCCGCGCAGACCGGGCTGCGCGCGCTCGCCCTGAGCGTCCTCGCCCGGGTGCTTGCGACGACCGGCCCCGCGGCCGACTGCCGAGCGGCCGCCAGCGAGGCCGTCGCCCTCGGCGAGCCGATCGGCGCCGCGCTGGCGCTCTATCCGCGAGCGGCGCTCGGAGGCGTCGAGCTGGCGGTCGGAGACCCGGAGGCGGCGATCGAGCCGCTGCTCTGGTGCGAGCGCTTCGTCGCGCGCGCCGGGATCGGCAACCCCGAGGTGGCCGGCAGCGCCCCCGACCTGGTGGAGGCGCTGGCGGCATGCGGGCAGGAAGACGCGGCACGGCGGGCGCTGGCACGGCTCGAAGAGGTCTCCGAGCGCACCGAGAGCCCCTGGGGGCGCGCCGTGGCACTGCGCTGCGGCGGGCTGCTGGCCGCCGACGACGCGACCGCGGTCGCGCTGCTGGAGGAGGCGATCGCCGCCACGGCCCCGACCGCGCCCCTCGACGCGGCACGCGCCCGGCTGGCGCTCGGGCGGCGGCTGCGCCGCGCCGGCGACCGCGATGCCGCCACGACGGAGCTGCGCCGCAGCGCCGCGGAGTTCCGCCGGGTCGGAGCCGCGCCGTGGGCCGAGCAGGCCGACTGCGAGCTCCCCTCGGGCCAGCGCGCGACCGTCTCACCCGCCGGACCGCTCGGTTCGCTGAGCCCGCTGGAGCGCCAGATCTCCCGTCTCGCGGCCGAGGGGCTGACGAATCCCGAGATCGGCGAGCTGCTCTTCTACTCGCGCAAGACGATCGAGCGGCACCTCTCGGCGGTCTTCGCGAAACTCGGCGTCCGCTCGCGCACCGAGCTCGCCGCGCTGCTCGACGACGCCTGAGGGATCTCCCCGATGCGGCGCCCGACGGGCCCGCCGATCCTGGTCGGAACTCCTCCCCGAGTCCCCGAATCCAGGAGAACCCCTTGTCCCAGAAGCAAACCGCCCGTGCCTTCGCGGGCGCGCTCGTCGCCGTGCTGGCAGCGCTCGCGCCGACTCCAGCGGTGGCCGCTGCGTCGTCGGTCGCGGTCGAAGGTGGCGCGCTCGTACCACGCGCCGCTCCCGGCGAGCAGAACCGCGTGACGGTCGGCCCCGACGACAGCGACGCCCTGGTCCAGATCGGCGACGCCGGCCGGCCGAGCTATCCGGCGGACGTCTGTGCTCCAGCCATGTGGAATCTGGACGCCGTCTGCGCGGTCAGGGTCGTCCGCATCCGTTCCGCCGTCCGTCGCGGACGGGTGGTCAAGCTGTCGCCGCGCGCGGGCAGGAAGGTCCGGGCCGGCGCCAAGGTCAAGGTCTACGTCTCGCGCGGCAAGGCGCGGCGCGCGACCGCCAGCGCCGTCGCGCGCGCCAGCGAGTACGAGGTCGTCTCGCCGGCGCCGCGCGTCCTGAAGGCGGTCAAGGTGCGCTGCGTCAAGCTGCTGCGCGGCGGCCGCGCCTGCGGCAAGCGGTTCAAGGACGACTGGAAGCGGGGCTGGTGGTCGGACCCGGCCAAGTTCGAGATCGTCGAGGCGGCGTTCTACGGCGACACGGAGATGACGGTCCCGTTCGACGACTACAAGTCGTTCCGCGGCGAGGGCTACACCTCGATCAAGGCCGCCAAGGGCTTCCGCGGAACGCTCAAGCTCCCCCGCCGCGGGGCGCTCGTACCGGCCACCCCGCTCGTCGCGAAGCCGGCGGCCTGGACGATGCGGTCGATCGGCGCCTGGACCACCACGAGCGGCACGTTCGGCTGCAACGTCGACCGCTACCCGAGCCCGCCGACGAGCATCGCCGGCGTCGTCAGCGCAGACACGGAGAAGGGCACGATCGGCATCCAGTGGACGCTCTGGCCCGCCGGCTTCGCCTGCAAGGGCGAGGGCAGCCCGCCCAATCCGGACTTCCCCGGCCTGCCCTCCGAGGCGATGTCGGTGCGCTACAAGGCGAGCGCGTTCCGCAACGCGGAGCTGATCAAGCTGCCGGTCTCGATCGAGTGGGAGGGCGTCCGCGAGTCCGACGGCACCCGGCTGAAGCTCGACTGGACCGGCCGGGTCGTGCTGCGCCGCATCCACCACCGCCTCTGAGCGGCGGCCCCCGCCCGTCCGGTCCGCGCGGACCGGACGGGCTGGGCGACCGTCCTCAGCCGCGCTTGCGGAAGGTGACGGTGTAGCGGACCGTCGTGGTGACCGAGCCCCCGCCGATCAGCGCCTCGGTGCGCTTGCCGCGCAGGATCGCGATGTACTTGCCGGGATCGCCGGCCTTGGTCGGGTCGGCCTTGGCCTCGGAGACCCACATCATCTCCAGCGGCCCCTGGCTGCGCGCGCCAGTCTCGAGCGGGCAGTCGACGCCGCGATCCACGTTGACGATGTCCTCGGTCGGCAGGCGGTAGCCGCTCAGCCGCCCGTCCGGCTGGAACTCGACCATCACCGTCGCGTCGAACGTCGCCTTGCCGTTGCAGGGCGGCGGCGGGCCGCTGCCGTCGTCGCCGCCGTAGACGCCGTCGCAGACCCCGCTGACGCCCGCGTTGCGGACGCCCTGACGATCGACCGACAGCTTGCCGCCGACGAACAGCTGCGAGAAGGTGCTCGGCCGCCTGTCGAAGTACGGCTTGCCGTCCGGACGGTGGGTGAGCTTGGCGCGCACCGCCTCGCTCGGGCTGAAACGCAACACCTGGGTGCCCTTGCCGTTGGAGATGACCGTGCAGCCCGGGCCCTTGGCCTGGTCGCGGTCGTAGGACCACTCGGTCCGCTGCACGCCCGACACCGTCACGCTGTAGTTGGTCACCTTGCGCTTCGAAGCCTGCGGACGTCGCAGCGCCGCGTCGTCATCCGCATAGACCAGGCGCTTCATGCCCGGCTTGTGAAGCGCGATCGAAGCGCGACCTCGATCGCCACGGTCTTGCCGCCCGGCACGCGCTTGGCCGCCTTCAGCGGGAGGGTGCTGGAGCCGGCGCCCTGGACGGCTCGCCGGTCGAAGCGCATGACGTTCAGCTCGCGCAGCCGCAGCTTGCACCGCTTCGCGCAGCGGACCTTCAACGTCAGCGACTGGCCGGGCGGGGCGCCCGCGGTGGGCGACAGCCCGAGCACGGGATCGGGTGACGGGCCGGCTGCGGTCGCGGCCGGCCCGGCCGTCGCGGCGACCAGCGCCGCGACGACCATGGGGAGGATCGCTGTTCTTGGTCTCATGCCGGCGACGATCCCCGCTCCGCCGCCGGCCCGCATCGGTGAGATCCCTACGGCGTGGCGGCCGCGATCGGAATCGTCGTCCCGGCACGCCAGAGACGCGCCGCCGCAACGGCGGCGCTCGCCACGACCAGCAGCGTCCCGGCGACGATCACCGCCGGCTCGAAGGTCGCGAACGAGACGACCCAGCCGGCGACCATCAGCAGCGGAAAGGCGAGCGGTGCCTCTCCCGCACGCCATAGCCCAAAGGCGATGACCCACAGGCCCAGCACGGCCCCGGCCACCGCCGGCAGGCTGAGAATCGTCGACAGCGCCATCTCCGACACGGCCTCGGACGCCGGGACGCTCGACTCGCGGGGCAGCTCCTGGGCGAGCGCAAGGTCATATGCGTCGGTGATCAGCAGGCCGGGCAGGGTCGTCATGCCGAGCACGGCGAGCACCGCGCCGATGCGGAACAGCCAGCCGCCGCGCGGGGCCATCAGCGCCAGCATCCCGACCGCGGCCGGGGCGAACAGCATGTAGCCGAAGTGCAGCAGCACCGCGGCGACCTGCGCCTGGTCGGGGTGTGCGGCGAGCGCGTCGTGGTAGGCGCGAACGCTCTGCTCGCTCTCCCACGGCGTCGCCGCCATGCCGGCGGCCGTGACAGCGCGGCCGCGACGAGGCAGACCGCGGTCGTACGCCGGGTCGGGAAGGGACGGACGGCGGTCATCTACTTGTCTCCATTCGATCTCCTGTGGTCGGGGCCCCGGGTAGCGAGGCCGAGCCAGGATGCGCCCGCCGCGGTCGCGGGGCATCGGGGAGATCCCTCATGCTCGCGCTAGCGCCCTGGCGGCACGCGCGGCTCGATCGCCGCGCCGCCGGGCTGGCTCACGGCGACTCTCCACCTGCCCGCGCCTCCTCGAGCGCGTCCCAGTAGCGATCCAGCTCGTCCTGGTCGTCGCAGGCGACGACGAGCGAGATCGCGTCGTTGAACTCGTGGTGCGGGCCGGCGGTGATCGCCTGGAACCGCTGACCGAAGAGCGTGAAGTCGACGACCTTCACCTACCCGGGGGCCCGCTCGGCGATTCGCTCATCAGCGGCGTCACCGCCTCGATCCGCGAGTCCGGGAAGATCGAGACGTAGAGCCGGGCCGCCTCCTAGAGACGGCTCGCGACCGCCGGAGTCATCGAGAGGACTTACTCGGCCTGCCGCGAAGCCCCCAGACGGCTTGTTCCTCCTCCGCAACACACTCCGGTTCGTCGCGACGCTCGTCGCTTTCGTGGCGCTTGCCGCATCCGCGGCAACGGCTGCGTCGGCATCCGTCTCCTACGTGGGCGACAGCGGCAACGACCGCGTCCAGAAGTTCCACGACGCCGGCCCGCCCTATCCCGACCCGGGCATGGGCCGGCTCGGGTACGCAGTCGGGCGAGCATCCGGGCAGGCGCGGTCCGCACGGCTCGGCTGGCGGTCCACGCGCGAAACACCGGGGCCAGCAAGGTCAAAGGGGTGAGGGTCTGCCTGCGACGGCAGGGATCCCCGCGCCTGGCGATCGCCCCGGCGGGCTGCATGCGCCTCGGCTCGCTTCGCGTCGGGCAGAGGAAGAGCGCGCGCTTCCGGATCTCGGCGAGCTGCGCGGCGACTTCGGCGAGGGTCGTCGCAAGGGCGGACGCCGCGAATGCCCAGCCCGCCCGGTCGGCGACGACGACGGTCCGCATCGCGGGTTGCCCCGCCCGGCGGCGAGTTCGCCTGAGGGGCACCGCCGATGAACAGGCTGTTCGCGGTCGGCCTTCTGGGCATCGCTCTCGGAGCGCTGTTGCTGGCCCCGAGCGCGCTCGCGCGAGCCTCCGCGACGCCTGAGCCTCCCCGAATTCCCAAGAACTTCTCGGCCCAGGGCCGCTACCTAGGGATCGACGTCCCCTTCCGCTACTTCGGAAGCAACGGCAACAGCCAGATGGTGGCCGGCGGCCGAAACCATCCAATCTGGTTCACGAACCTGATCTACGGCGAGCCCGGCAAGGCCAAGAGCCTCTACGACCCGAACCTCGACGAGTGGTTCGAACTGAGCACGTTCACGAACCGCCCGCAGAAGGTGACCCTGCCGAGCGGGTGCAACGCCTAGGTGCGGAGAACTGCGGACGCGCTGTGGGGAGCATCCCGGATGCGCCATCCGCCCCTTCCTGACAGGTTGAACGCCTATGCACGAGGAGGCCGAGTCGACGCGGCGGCCAGCGAGCGGAGCCGGACCGATGAACGCACGAATCTCGTGGCGCGTGCCCGCCACCCTCGCGGCAGCCGGGCTGATCGCCGTCGCCGGCTGCGGCGGTACCGACAAGCCCGCCTACTGCGGGGACCGGACCGACCTCCAAGACGCCGTAAAGGGACTTCCGGGCGCCGCCACGAGCGGCAACCCCGACAAGCTGCGCTCGCAGCTCGAGACGGTCCAGTCGGACGCCAAGACGCTCGTCGACTCCGCGAAGAGCGACTTCCCGAGCGAGACCGACGCGATCACCAGGTCCGTCAGCGCGACGCAGGACTCCCTGAACGCCCTGCCGCCGAACCCCACGGCCTCCGACCTCGCCCAGGTCGCGACCGGCGCCGCGAACATCGTTACCTCCGTCAAGAACTTCTCGGACGCCACGAACTCGAAGTGCGACTGATGCGGGCGCGGGTCCCGTAAGGATCGCGAACTCCGGCTCTCGGTTCTTTAGCCGTTCTAGATCAGGCTTCGGCGATCTGCTTGATGTAGCCGCGGACAGCGTCGGCGGCCTCGTTCACGTCAGTGACCGGGAAAGCCAGCGTCGTGGCGATCGCCTCGTATCCGACTGTCCAGCTTGGAGGGGCCTCAAGGTTTGGTGGCCAGGGGTGTTGGCCTCGGCTTGCGAAGACCTGCTCGCAAGCGTCGCGGACCTTGCGGATGTCGGGATCGGTGGCCTCCAGGAGCTGGATGTCAACGAGGTCGCGGACGCGCGGGTTCTCGCGCCCGCCGGGGTAACGCTCGGTGACGGCGTGGAGTTTCTGCGCTAGCTGCCACGGGGTCGCGAGGACCTGGATCAGCTCAGGTCCGTCGAGGCCAACCGCGTCGAGGGGCGCTCCTGGGAGCGCGGCGAGCTCCTCGTATCCGGTCTCCACGGGTGCGATCTCCAGCTTTGGGGTGCACAGCACCTTTCGGGCGAAGACGACCTGGACCTCCACCTGCTTGACGTCGGGACGAACGGGGTGGTCGCCGATCTCGCGGCGGCGAAACGCGAAGTCGTTGTAGGACTCACCCAGCCCGGCGTCGAGGAGATCGTGAGGCGGTCGGTGTCGCCGCGGAGGACCAGATCGATGTCGCGGGTAGCGCGGGCACGATCGCCAAGGCGCAGCTCCATTGCGATCCCGCCCTTTATCGCGAAGGCGGCCCGGTCATCGGTACCGACGACCCGCGCCAGGGCGCCGGCGATCATCATCGCCGCGATCCGCAGGTTGAGCCGAGCGACGGGCTGGCCGGAGTCTTCTGCCAGTCGGTGACCAGTCGCTCCAGCCGAGCCTTGGTGTTCGGCATCTTGGGACGACCGGCTCGCTGCGATTCAGGCTGGCTCATGCGCGCTGCGCGGCGACCCGGTCGAGACCGAAGTCGGATGTCAGGGCCGCCGCCTGCTCGGCGGTCAGCAGCCCGCGGTCGCGGCCGTTGCGGAAGGCCTGCTCGATCAAGTCGAGGCCCACCCCGTCCGCCGCGCAGTCGCGGATCACTCGCTCGAGCGTCACGACCGGCACGCCCTCGATCTCGCTGACCTCGCCGGGGTCGAGATCCTCTCGATGCACAACGTAGCTCGCCGGCACCTCGCGCTGCGTCCGATGTGCGCCGGGGACGGTGATGTGGATCTTGGTCGGGTTGACGTCGCTGACCTCCCACAGGTCCAGGGCCGTCTCGTGGCTGAGCACCCCCCGCACCCCAACCGGCCACAGCGCCGCCTCCATGTACGGCCCTAGCTGCCCGCCGGGCATGAACGGGATGCGATAGACGCCCTGGCTGACTCGCTCCAGCCGCCCGCGCCGCGCCATCTGCGCGACAGAGCTGTCGCGGTAGCCCACAGCCCGCGTATCGGCGAGGGTGACCAGCCCAAACCTGTCGGCCGCGAGCTCGGCAAGCCCGTTGAAGCGATCTGTAGGCATATGTTCAGAATAGCGCATTTTGCTCTATTCCAAGCTGGGTCGTGGAGCCGGCTATGGATCCGATCATGGATAGCGTAAATGCACTGCATGCCATGCAGCCCCACGCCGCTACCCGGACCGACCCGAGCCGACCAGCTTCGCCCGCGCCTCGACCATTTGGCCCGTCGAAGATGTCGGCGGCCGGGTATCAGCCTTGAACTTCTGGATCAGTCCGATGAGGGGCAGCCATCAGGCGTTTCACGTTCCGAAAACATGAAACGAAGGCCCTTGTGAGCGCGAGCGCTTGCCCCTTGAGAACAAGAATGGGGAACAAGCTTTGGGCCGAGAGCCGCGACCGGACGCAGAAACCCCGAAGTTGCGGGGGTTCCTGCAGCGCGCCCGAGAGGATTCGAACCTCTGACCTTCGGTTCCGTAGCTCAGGCCAGGGGGGCGTTTGAGTGCGTTGGGGCTCTTTCTAGAGCGGTCTTCGCGGAGGCGAGTTCGTTGGGGATCGTTGGGGTTCTGTGGGGGCTGTTGCCCATTTGTTGCCCACTGGGCTGCCCCTCAGCGGCGGTCGGCAACCCTGTCGGGCCGCCCTCAGTCGCTTCTCCGCACGACTCCCTGCGTTGGCTTTGCCGGAAACCCCGGCTGCTGTGACGACGGAACGCGTCGGGTCTTGCGACGGCGTGGCCGCGATACCAGAACCTCGACGCTGTCCACCGCCGTAGATAGAGCCGCCAAGAGGTCAGGCGAACTAGTAGTCGTGCGCACCCTATCTGCGAGTTCGGCAACCGCCACGTCTGTTTCTCCGGCGATCCCGTCCTCGTGTAGGGCCTCCCGGATCAGCCTGCGCGCCTTCTGGAACTGAGTTGCCGAACTCAGGTCGACTTCGGCTGCAACTGTCTCGGCGCGCGCCCCTAGCTCGGCGAGTCTTCGGTGCAACGGATCACCGGCTGAGAACTTGGGAAACGCAAGCGCGAAGACATGCATATCGAAGTGTCGTGGGTTGTGCTGCCCCCTGGCTTGAAGCGCCGCGACCGCCTCCCCTAGGACATGGCTGTTGAGCACAGAACACAGATAATGCCCCTCTTCCATCGAATCAACTGGCGCCCAGTACAGGGTGTGATCGATCACTACCTTCGGGTCATCGACGCGGCACGCCGCCATGTGCTGACCGGACTTCGCGTACACAACCCGTTGCTCGGGAAGAGGGAACTGCTTCGACAACTTGCTGTGATAATCAATCTGCTGAGCGAAGGACAAACGCGTCGCGCTCGTGCGGTTTTCAAGCCACACAGCCTCCGCTAGCCGCAGCCACCGCGCTAGCCCTGGGTACTCATCCAACGCCTCACTCGCACCGTCCAACACGGTACCCCGCACGTAGGGGATGACGGCAGTCCCGGGGATCCGTGAGCGGTAAGCGACAATCGTCGCCCCAAAGTGCACGGGATGCACGAACTCGCGCTCGACAACGGCCTCGAGGGCGGGCAGCCCCTTCCACGGCAGCTTCTCGTTGGCCGACCGCGCACTTCGCACGCGTGCACTACCAGCGGTGAGACCAAGTCGCCCCGCCTCAACACCGTCAACGACGACGAGCATTCGAGGCACCAGCGACGCTCCTTGGCGGAAGCTAGCCCGATAGGGAGACTCGTCGACGTCCGCAGCTTCCGTGATCTCGCAGGTCCGCGGCGTCAGTCGAGACCTCGCAGTGGGCCAATCAATGTGAGGGTTATCAACCGTCCCGCTCCACTGCGCAACCCGTGTCGATAGCGCCCGCGCCACCCGGGCCTTGCTCCCGGATACCACAGCTGCCGGCATCGGAAACGGCGGGGGCTTCACACGCGACAAGTCGTCGGTGGCCCCAAACGCAACGCGCGCACCGGTGGCGTCGCCGCTCCAAGCGCCGGATCGGAACCCGAGAAACTGTCGACGTGAGAGCACACCGAAGGGCATGACGAACGCGAACCGTCCGTCAACTCTGAGGTACTGCTCTACCGCTCTAGCCACAAAGACATCCGACAGATCCTGATGGGTCGCAACCTTGCCGCCCGCCCATAGTCCGCGCTCCCGGGCCAACCGCCTATAGGTCTGTTGGAGCGTCTTAGGCATAGATCGATAAGAGAGCCAGGGCGGGTTGCCGACAAGCAGATCGGCCTGGCCCTCCGGTCGAGCGAACGAGAGGGGGCGGGCGAGGTTTCTGATGTAGTAGGACCAGATGTGGTCGCGGCCAGCGTCGTGTAGTCGACAGAGCTTTGTGAAGACGCGCTCAACAGCTTCCCGATCGTCATCACCATCGACTCGGTGAGCGTCCATTAGGCGTTTGATGCCGGGTGGCTTCGATGTACGTCGGGGCTGGGATGCCTTCTCGGCCAGCGCAGCAACGAGCCGATCAAAGCGGTGCGGATCCTCAAGGACTCCCTCCGGGAAGTGAAGGCTGTTCTCGAATAGCTCAAGCGAGTCGCCGGCATCGATGGTCAGTCCATCGTGCGTCAGAACCGTGTCGGGTCGCTCCCATCTCAAGGAGTCCCCGAGGAACACTGGGATGGAAAGCTCCTGTCGGTCGGCGAGTCGCGCGGGCGTGAGCGCCAGCAAGTAGGTGACGCGGGCAAGCGTCACGGCGACGGGATGAAGGTCCATCCCTCGCACTTGTGCAACGACTGTGCGGATCGCCTCTTGATTCCCGATGCCGGCTGCGTCGCACGCCTCAAGCACTCGGCGAACCGCCCAAAAGAGAAAGGTTCCCGAACCGCACGCCGGATCAAGGAGACGCTGGCTTAGCGGATCGTCGAAGCTCGAGTCAATCATCTTCTGCGCAAGCCAATCGGGCGTGTAGTACTCGCCCATCCGGCGTCGCGTCTCAGGGTCGATGATCGACTCGTAGAGGGCCTTGAGGACATCCCGCTCTACGTCACTCCAGTCGAACTTCGCAAGCCGCCTAGCGATTCCAGCTACCACCGATTGGCCCTGGGCCGGAATCGCCGGCCAATCGAAGAAGTCCGCCTCGACAACGCCATGAACGCCCGCCATGGCGAACTGCTGGCCCTCAAGCAACGCCCGCACATCGCCTATGGGATCTACGGCGAGCCCCATGACCTCGTGGGCGATCAACTCGGCGGTAAGGACGAGATATGTGTGGACGACGAACAACTCGTCGCTGTCCTCAAATCCTGTGCCGAATGCCGACGACAGAAGTCTGGACCACAGCTCTCGCTTGAGTTGGACCTCCGGCGCATCACGGCAGGTGTCGTACAAAGCCGTGAGATCAGCAAGATCAAGTGCGGCAGCGGGCGATTCGGCACCGAGACGCCGGAGGATCTCTTGCGGAGTGGGCCGAATACGGTCCCTTGAAGCGAGAACACTCTCCAGCCAACAGACGAGCCGATCCGCATCCTCCGGCCCGGAGAGACTAAGCCGCGTTACCTCCGCTAGGTGGCCGTCGGGCAAGAGATGGAGCAAGACCCACGTTCTGCCATCGGTGAGGAGACCGACGTAACGCTGCCGCTTCGTCTCGATTCGCTGTTCGACGTAACCCGTTAGCTGCTTACTCGCGCGTCGGACCATCTCCGACGATCCGAGATCACGCTTGACCTCTATCACCGCGCAACCCGCCTCAATGTCTACTCGACGTCCTCCGCCAGCGCCGACCTCCAATGAGACGTCAATCAGGTGGTCGGTGGCAAGACCCAGTGGCGCGGCGAGCAAGAACCCTCGAATGTCTGCCTGAATGTCAGCCTCACTGCGACCAAGCGGACCGGCCGCCAACCGCGAGGCAATCGCAGTTAGAGATATCACCGTACTTAGTATTAGGCACTTTTCTGGTCCGGCTGAAGCCTTGACTGTCCCATTGCAGCGAGAGCACTGCGCTTCGCGCGAATCGCTAACAGGCGCGCGACCAGAGCGGACTACGCCCCTCGCCAAACTCCAGTCAGTCGTTGCGACCGAGCCCGCGAAGCAAGTCATCAGCAAGCGCGCTCACGGAGGCCGCGACGACCGCAGGATCGCCTACGAGTTCCTCGGCGCGTCCCGCCATAGTCGCTCCGAGCCTGCCGCCGGTTGAGGCGAAAAGGTTTTGGAGGTAGGTAATGGCCGTCCGGGCGGCGTCGCCGGCGAGGTCGTCGTCTGCGAGGGCACTGAGACGGGCCACGAGTTGTCGTAGGTCGGCGACGACAAGAAGCCGGTAGATGTCGTGGGCGTCCTTGTCGAGCAGGCGGCCGGGGTCGTTGCTGCGCTCGCCGAGCTTGTGCAGCTTGGAGATCAACAGGGCCGCTGGGCCTGCGACGTTGATCGTGGCCTGCCTGGGATCGGTGGGGTCGAGGGCGGCGATCGTCATAGGTGCGTGATCAACGACGGCTGCCTCCAAGCCGTTGGTACGTCGGGTCGCGTGGATGCTGTGGGGTGGGATGCGCGCGCCGCGACGGCCGCGGTCGCCGGCGAGGGCCGTCGGGACCATCAGGTCGACGGGGATGCCGGTCGGGGAGATCCAGCTGCCGGGTTGGGGATGGTTGGTGTCGAGGCGGAAGCCGGCCTCCTGCATGGCGTCGTCGAGCCGCGGCGCGTCGTGGAGCTCGCGTGGGTCGACGGCCAGGTCGCTGTCCTTGGTCGTCTCGGCAAGGGCGACGGCTGCGGCGTCGGTGTGCAGGTAGATGGCCTGGGCGCCGATCAGTACCAGCGCTTCGCGGTGCGCGGCCAACGCCGCGAGGGCGTCCAGCAGCGCCGAGCGCGCCGCGACGAGCAGATCAGCGTCGCCAGCGGGACTCATCGGCCTCCATCCAATCGAGCAGCGCGGTCGCCTCGCTGGGGTTGCGGCCGGGGCCGGTGAGCAGGTCGACCGCTACCTGGCTGAGCGCGGCGACTCGCAGGCCGTCGATGGTGTCAGCGCGTTCGAAGACCACGTCGTAGTCGCCTGTGGCCAAGGCGACGTTGGCTCCGGTGTCTGCGGGACGGAGGTCCAGGGTCTCGACCGCGGCGCGCGGGTCGCGCACGTAGATAGTCGCCAGGCGCGCTGGTGCGTAGGCGGCGACGCGCTCGGCCGCCAGCGACCCGGTTACGACGTAGTCGAGATCCGGAAGCGACGCCAGTCGATCCGTCAGCGCGGCGAGGCCACGCGGCTCCAGGTAGGTCGCGATGGTGTTGGAACTGGCGAAACCGTAGTCCGCGCTCCAGCGCTCCAACAGCTTGCGCCAGCGCACGTCGCTGATCTGTCCATAGCGCTGGCGCTCGACCAGGCCCTCCTGCTCGAGGAACTCGACTGCCCGATAGGTCGCGCCGGTCGACGCGCCGGCCCGCTCGGACAGCTCGGGGACGGTGTAGGGCAGTGCGAAGTCGACCAGCGCCCGCACGACGCGAGCGGCGGGCGGGCCCTTCAGCGACCCGCGCGGGCGACCGGGTCCGCGCCAGGGATCACGGTCGGCGCCACGGTCGGCGATGAACAGCGCCGGGCGATCTGCGGTCACGAGCATGTTGCCCGTCGCGTCCACATAGCCGACTCCCGCTTCAGCGATCCGAGCGCGCGTGGAGGGCGCCAGATAGCGCGCCGCGAGGATCGGCACGACCTCGGAGTCGTCCGGCAAGGTCGAAGCCGCGCGTCGCAGCCGCTCGATCGCCAGGGCAACGTCGCGCGTTTCGAGTAGCCGTCTAGCTGCGATGACAACGGTCGCCCGCTCTCCGTCGGGAGCGACAAGCTTCACGACCGCGTCGAAATCGCGAACGGGCGAGCCCACAACGACCTCAAACCGGGCTTCCCATCCCCTCGGCAGGCGGTCACGAGCGAGATCGACGGCCACGCGCGCGACATCCCGCCCAGATGCGGGAGCCTCGGTGCCCACCAGTGCGGAGAGTCCTGCACTGTCGATCAAAGCCGAAGGCATGACCCCATTCTAGCGGATCTTCTTTGAATTACGCCGATTCCGCTGCCAGCGGAATTGGTCTATTACCTGGATCGTCCGATTCGGCGGGCAGCCTTCCGCCGTTTCATGTTTCGGAACGTGAAACGGGCGCTTGCGAGCGCGAACGCCTCAATGGCGTCGCAGGCGTTCTCCACGGTGTCCTGATCCGACCCCTACTCCACGCCGGGGACGAACTCCCCAGGACACCGGCAGTGCATGCACTCGAAGAAACGATCCACGCACTTGCTCTAGCGTGGCCCGTCGATGACTAGTAGCGAGGCGAAGGAGCGACTGCTGCGCGGCGAGCCCTTGCTCGGATGGTTCGCGCCCGCCGGACGCGACGACGAGGCGCCCGGGGTACTGCGCTGGTCCGACGAGGATGGTGCGCAGCTCGAGTTGCTGGACGCGGATCTCGGTTGGGTGGACGGCCTCGATCGGGGCGAGCACTTCACGCTCCACGGGCGCCTGCGCGAGGGCGGGGACGTGTCGCTGCTCTCCTGCTGGGTCCGGCGGTACGACCCGTTGAGCCGGGAGCTGCTGGTGCTCAACGCCCCCGGCTTAGCGGTGGGGGAGCACACGACGCCCGACGAGCGCTGGGCGCGCGCCGTCTTCGCCACCCACAACCTCGACCGCTGGCGCCCGGACCCCGGCCTCGCGTACTCGTACCCTAATCGCCGGGCGCGGCCGCAACACTTCCGGATGGACTGGCAGCCGCCACCTCCCGACGAGGTGCAGGTCAAGGGGGCGACGCTCACGTTCGCTACGAGCTTCGATGCGCCGATCGAACGGGAGTCGCCGGTCTGGACTGTCAACACGCCCCAGCGAGTCACCGTCGAGCCGCACAAGCCGTTCACGGTCGAGCACGCGCGGCGCCACTATGCCACGCCCCTGCTCGCCCTGACGGCGTTCGCCGTTAACCGGCCCGACACGCTAACGAAAGAGGTCTACCTGGACGGCAAGCGCCGCCGAGTGGAGCTCTGGTGGGCGGGACGGAAGCGCGGCCTCTCGCCGTGGCGGGCGGGGCGCGACCGCGCGCTCTTCCAGGCCGCGGACCTGCGCGACTTGGGCCTGAGCATCCGGCGCTGGTGGCGCCTATACGAGAAGGTCTGGCCGGCGCTCGGGATCTTCGGCGACCACATCCTCGAGGGACACAGCTACTCCCCGAACCGCTACCTCACCCTCTACACCGCGGTAGAGACCTACAGCCGCGAGCGGCACGGCCATCGCGATCCGCGCAAGCTGCGCCAGTACGCGGACGTCCCCAGCGAGGTGACCGGGTGCACGAACCGGGCCTTGTCGCTGATCGGCGCGTCGCGGGACTACCTCGCCCACCGCGGCAATCCCGGGCAGCTCTTCACGGCGGAGGAGGTTGAGCGTGGTGTCCTCGGCTCGACCAGGAGGCTCGAGGCGCTGCTGCAGGCCTGCCTGCTGGCCGAGCTGGGATTCGGCAAGCGAGCTCGAACCGAACTTCTGAGGACCTACTACTCGAACTGGCGCATACCCCAGCTGTGACGCGCCGACGGGAACCGACACCGACGCGCGCTCAGTACACCGGCATCTCGTTGGGCAGCGATGGCAGACCTCGTTGAGGACTTGGAGGAGGATGTCCGGCAGCACGTCTTGGGCGCCATGCCTGACGCCGAGCGAGCCGGCCTGGCCTCGCTCCGGCTCAGTGATCTCTTGATCGAGTACCAGACCTGGCGTGGGCGCTTCATCCCGCCTCAACCGAGATCGGTCCACTGGTCCAACGAACTCCGCTCAAGCCCCGAGGTTGAGACCTATTGCGAGGCGCTGGACGTCCTAGAGCGCAAGGTCGAGGATGGCGAGGACCTCACGCCTCACCTGAGCAGCCTGGTGCATCGGCCTTTCGACAACGTCGACGCTCCGGCGCTCGAGCACCGCACCGATCGAGACGCGCTGCTCGCTGACTGGGGCATCCACCACCTCCATCTGTCGAGCCGCTTGAAGAAGGGCGTGGCCGTGCGTGGCGACGACGTGCTGCTGGCGATGTTCACAGAGCACGACGCGTTCTTCGTGTCCATCCGGCCACATCCCAAGAACGCCAACTGGGCGGCCAAGGAGATCTTTGCCATCGTCGCCCGTAACTGGCCGAACGACGGCCTGGTGCATGACGTTCCTTGGGTCATTGGTCTCACGCGCGAGTACTCGGACGACGATCACCGAGCGCTGCGCAACGCCGGCTTCAACACGGCGTTAGAGATCGATGGGAAGGTGTTCGCTCCCGGACCGCTAGGTCAGACGCTTGCTGGCACCCCGCTTAGCGTGACACGCGCTGTGCAGGCACTCATGCGGGAGCTCGGCGCGTGGAGTAAGGACTTTGCCGGGCGCTTGGCACAGGTGTCCGACGCCCCTCCTAACGCGAAGTGGCGCCCAGGCATCCACTCCCCGCGACCCGGGTTCGAGGAGTACTGCGGGTTTATCTCCGGCACGACGTTCCTCGTCCTAGGGAGAATCTGCTAACCAAGTCAGGGACTACACTCAGAGGGGTCGGAGCGGATCCCCGACTCCACGCCCAACCTGCGCCGCGCCAGCGCTTCCGTACGCAGTAATACTCTTCCACCCGTGGAGGCGAGCCAAGAGGCAGCACCTGGCGTAGACATCCTAGGGTCGTCCAGCCAGCCGCCTCGGCGCGATGGCCCGTCCCGGGCCGAGATTCTGTGGCAGATGCTGCCGATGATCGGAACCGTGACGAGGTACCTGCTGTTCTGGGGCTTAGTCTGGCTGCTTCAACTGTGGTTCGCGCCCGACTGGCTTGTTGATAGTCGTGGAGGACTCCAAACCATTCTGCAGGTCGTCCCCACGGTGGTCATCACGGTGTATGCCCTAATTCTTGCTTCCGTCTTGGTGGTGGCGCAGCTCGCAATCACGAACTACGGAACCCGGGCGGCCATGATGATGCTACGCGACAACGGCGTCCGGCAGCTCGTGATGCGTCCATTCCTTCTGGGTGCGGGTTCACTACTACTCCTCGGACAGGTGCCCGACTCCGGCGCTCCGAGCGCCGCGATTACGGCGGCAGGCGCCACAATCGTTCTTGCCACCTTCCCAGTGATCGCCTCGACCGCCGTCGGCCTGCCCGGCACACTCGTGCAGTACACAGCCCCAGTTACGTTCGCCGGGCTGGTGATTCAGGACATCGAGGAGGACCTCAGCAACGGCTTCACCAACCTGGTGGTGTTCAAAGTCCCGCTGCTCGGCGAGATGCTGCGAACGAGCATCCGTCGCGGCGACAGCGTAGCCGTCAGCGCAGGTCTGCAAGCGCTCAGCTTCTTCCACGAGGCGTACATCCGCGCAACCACGAGAAACCGTGCCGCGCGAACGCATGCCTATGAGGGGGCTAAGCCAGAAGAGGGCTACTGGTTCGGGGACTCCTTGCGACTCTCCCTCGTTCGAGCAGGCGAGGAGGGCCTCAGCCTCGGGGCGCCAGAGGAGGACGTGAACGGCATAGCGTGGGTCCTACGAGATGCCGCCAAGCGCTCCCTGGAAGCCGGCCAGACGCGCGAGACACAGGCATTCGTTGAGGGATTGCTTCAGATGGCCGTGACGGTGCATCAGGTAACTACTAGTGGAACCCTCAACTTCTTTGCAGCGCCGACCCAGGCCCTAGCGGGTGTCGAGTGCAAGGCCGAGGAAGTGAACGATGACGACCTCGCGGTTCGCGCGCTCGCCTCGTGGGCTCTCGCTAGCGCGTATCCCCGCTTTCACTTCAACATACCCGAGCACCCGACGTTCGAGTTCGACCTTGAGGATCTTGGACCAGCCCCACCCTTCGAGGCCGCGCGTAGCCTCGTTCAATCAGAGAGATGGAGACGACGTTGGTCTAATAAGCAGTACCGCGGGCCCGAGCCCGTCGTCAAGTTGCTCGACCGAGCCCAGCGAAGCCTCCAACGCGGGCGAAGCTAGCGTTTGGGCTCTTCCAGCCACGCACTCAGGGCACAGCGCATCTGGGGCTATAGGCCAACGCTCGTCTGATGCGAGACCTCCGCGCCGACGGCGCCCGCCCATGTCAGCGACGGGCACCACACTTCAAACACCACTCGCGATCAGCGGTGATAAGCGGCATCGTCTCGCCGGGCTTGTTGATCCCCAATCATGGCGACAGACACTCTGTCGCGCCTCGTCGCGCAAGCGCTCGCGATTGTCGCCATTCAAAAACCACCTCGCTGCGCCAACGATCGCGGCCACAAGAACACCTCCGACCGCTGTGAGCACAAGAGGCTCCACGCTCTCAAGATACGCACGTGCCCGGACTACCACGGGGCTCGCGATCCCTATGGAACCCCAAGCCCACAATCACGCATGGCGCCAGCTTGCGAGCAGGCGTCGGCGGACTGGGTGCAGCTCGACCGCTGGTTGCCCACCGGCAGGCTCAACCGCGAATCGGGCCGGGCCACGGCGGCGGATGCCAACTGGTCTTGTTGCCCACGGCGCCGTCCACCCGCTAGCTGGCGTAATCGCCTCGCTCAGCCCGGTCTCTAGTGCGGTGCTAAGGCGCTCTGCACGTAGTCGGGCAGGAAGCCCGGCCAGGCACCCTCGATGACGGCGACGGCGTCCTCAACACAGTGGTCCGCCTCCCCGAGCATGAGGCGGTCGTACTCGCTCGGCTCGTTCGGGTCAGGCGAGTACCCTCGGCGCTTGACGTGGAGCAGCTCGTCGCGAAGGAACTTCAAAGCCTTATAGCGCTCCCAGATCGTTGCATCGCCAGCGATGTGCTTGCCGCCCTCGACCCTCGGCATGATGAGCTTCAGCTTGTCGTCGATCCCAAGTGTCTGGGCCAGCTCGTCACGCCCGATGCTCTTGCCTTTGCGCTCCAAGGTGAAGTCCTCGGGGAGCATCTCGATCGCGTGGTTGGCCAAGCTCTCTACCCCGGTAAACGAGAAGAGCACCGCCGCCGACAGGTCGCCAATGCAGTCCATGACCTTGCCGGAGTTCTGCGGTATGTAGCCGCCGCCGTCACGCGCCGTCAGGTTCCCCAAGATCGACCTCCGGAGGCTCGACCCTCGGTCTTGGTGCGTCTTCGCCTGGACGAGGTTGAAGGCCACCGCCTGCGGCGGGTGCCACATGAGCTTTCGACCGTCCGGCAGGTTGACGGGAGAGACCACTGTCACCCAATGCCCAGGTGGAAGGTCCTCGCCGCCCATCTTGATTGCACGGGCCGTAATCAGCCGAGGGTCCTGCTGGCGCTCAGGGCGCTCCGACGCCGGCCTCGCGGCGCGGCGCCTCCGGCGCGGGTTGTTACGACGACCCATCGGAGTCGTCGGCCGGGAGGTCGAAGGTCCGCAGTACATCGCCGTTGGGCCCGTAGATCACACCCTTGGCCTTGCGCGTGCGCCTGACCCCGGACGCGAGCTTCTGAAGTGTGAGCATCACGACAGCCCCCACCACTTCACGCGAGACGTTCTCCCACAGGAAGAACGAGATGTCGATCAGTGGATCGGTGACGATGCCGCCCGCGCTGTAGTTGCCATCCCTCGGCTCCTGCAGCCAGGCGTCGTGACCCTCAGCCTTCAGAGAGGCTACGAGGTCATCGAGTTCGGTCTGGGCTAGCTCCCACTCGTCCGAGTTCGGGGCGACGGTGATTGTTGCCATCGGACAACGGTGCCAGGCCCCGCGGTCGGATCAGAGCTCGGGTCCAACCGGATCGCGGTCGTCCCATCACACCCTCGCCGCATCACACCCTCCACGAGTCTCGAAGTGTTTGGCCTCGTCGACGCGTACCCGATCAGCAGCGGGTCCGGAGGTAAGAACAGTTTTGGCCGGATTGAGTCGCCGGGATCGCTTGGGATCTGCGGCGACTATCGCCCTAGGCCTACTCGCCAGAGTCTTCGAGACGCGCGTCGGCCTCCGCGATCACCTGCTCGTCAAACCTTCGCGTCCCAGCCAGCCACTGGACTGCGGTCGGGAGGCGACTCCGGTACACAGCCTCCCGCTCGGCAAACGCATCCATGTCCATCGTCGACCAGGCCAGCGGGTTCGATCCCAGAACCCACCAGACACTTGGCTCGAATAGCTGTTCAGCGCTGAGACAGAACCGAGGCGGCTCGGGCAGGATCCGCTGACTGTCAGCCCAAATCGCTGGGCACTCGGCTCCAGGGTCAGTAGTGGCTAGGAACGTCCACGGCGACTGAAGTCGCTTACCGAGCATGTCCAGCTTGTCGACTTCCTCCGCATTCAGACCTGCTCCGTGACGTTTGCATTCTCCGACCACCAGCGAGCCGTCTTGGAGTACCAAGACCACATCAGCCTCTCCAATGGGCCGATCGCCGGACGGCTCGAAGAACTCTACTCCGGGATACATGCCATAGATCGGACTCGGTTGGTCGGATCTACCTTCGAACAGACGAGCGAAGAAGCGCATTGCGTAGAGATGAACGAGGGCATCGTGCTCGAGGACGCGCAGGAGCGTTTCGGCGCCTCGATAGCGAAAGGTCAACTGCGCTGGCCCGAACGGATGATGCATGGACTGGCCGCAACCTCGACAGATCATCGGAGGAGACAACTCGCCCATCGCGCGCCATTCCCGTGCCGAGCAGTGCTCGCATTTGACATCCACGCCGCGAAGCACAACACCGTGACGCTCTGCCCATGACAGCCAGGCGGCCGCAGCTTCTCGGCCGAGGAGCCCGACAAGGGCGCTGAAGGTGGTCGTGTGTTGGTCGTGCTCCGTCGGCCCAACTGACATCTCGTCGAGCTTCCGTTCAAGGCGTACCAGGCCCTCAGCGTCAGCCCCGGGAATAGACCGACCAATATCAGCGACCTTTCTTCTGAACCAAGTCATCCCCGCTCGCTCGCCGAGCCGATAAAGCATGTCCAACACGTCGCGCGATAGCAGAGCCTCGAATCCCGACCAGGAGCGCACGTGACGCAGGAATGCGGCGGCGGCCTGGCCTGCGGCTGACGGCGCGACCCGAACGCCGTGGGCACGCGCCACAGCATCCAGCACGGTCCACCCAGCAGGCCAACGAATTGGAAGCAGTCGGTCGTACCCCGCTCGTGGAGACTCGAAACCGCCTCCGCGGTAGCTTGGATCGAATCCATAGTCATGATCGAGAGCAGCTAGGGGCGGAAGTACCCGATCACGTCGAGAAAGACGGACCACAGCTTGAGGCTTGTGAAAGCGGCCGACATGCTGGGCCAGCTCCAGCCGATCCTGCGTGTCCCAGCCGGAAACCTCTGCCAATCCGTCGCTGAAGGTCACAGATGCCGAACTCTCCCGACCGGGCCGATCAGCCACGCGTAGGACATCCGACAATTCGGCAACCTCCCACGACGCGTTCGCGGCTGCCGCGATCTCCTCAAGACGCTCGCGAGACACGGATGCGCTAACGAGCGCCATCCGCGTTTCACGCAGGCCCCACATTGTCTGCGCATACTCGGCCGTCCATGAGTCCAGCGTGCGCGGCGCCGCGTCGCTATCGGGCAACCCCAGAGGCAAACCATTGGGAAGGCCATTCGCTGCCCTCAGGTTCCAGATCGCGCACAGGTCAGCAACGCTCTGCTCCTCGTAAACGACAACGATATTCGGCCCAAACTCAGCAGCGAGTTCACCGTCCCGCGGCAAAACCGCCTGCGAGGGTATGTCCGCGGCGCGCGCGGCTCCAGACACGCCTAGTAGAACCATCGACATCACCGCCGGCACACGGGTTACGGGATCACGAAGGCGAGCGAGCAAATCCTCACCGCTCGGATCCTCAACCGTTTCACGTGTGAAGGGAAACATTTGGTCCCAATCAAGGTCAGCCACAAACTCATAGACCTCGAGCAGGCGCTCATGAGGACGTTCGGGTAAGCCCCCGAGGGCGCCCAAATAGGCGATAAACCAGGGATCGTTCAGCGCCGGCCGCGCATCGCGGATCGAACCCCAATCGTCACGGGCGAAGCGAGACGCATACAACGTAGCGAGTAGGAAATTATCGCCGCTCCAAGGAACAACTCGCCGATCGGTTCCTCGAAACCGGAACCCCTCCGTTACCTCTCGCGTCCAGACCTGATCGACGAGTGCATCGGCCAGAAACCGGTACTGGTCCGGCAGTTCGTCGGCGTCCCGGGCACACGGTACGAGTAGCTGTGCTGCTCCCCCCCACCGTTGACAAGCCTCACCAACAGCATCCACCCCATCTTGCAACTGAGAGCGATCCACCAGCAACGCGTTCCGATTAGGCATCAGGATTCGCTGCATGGCCATGGTGCCCTCCGGCCGATACTGGTCGAGAAGTTCTTCGGGGGCGTCGTCGCGCAAGCGCCCATTATCCTCGCTTGGCGGCGGATCGGCTCAGTTCGCAGTAGAGGTCAGCTCTTCCTAAGCTCGGAATCCCGAGTTGATCGGAGCTGTGGTTCATCGCGCGCTTCCGCGAACGAGACGAGGTCGCCGTCTCCGTTGCGGGCAACCTCTTCGCTGAGGTCAAGTGCGTCGGCGTCCTCGCCATCGAGCAGGTGGATGTAGGTGTCGAGGGTGAAGCTGGCGGCGTGGTGGCCGAGCGCTCGGGAGAGTTGGACGACGTTCGCGCCTCGGGCGAGCTGGAGGGAGGCGTAGGTGTGGCGGAGGGTGTGCCATGCCGCCCGCGGCGCGCCGATGTCGCGCATCAGTGGCTTGATGAGTCGCGAGCGGAGGTTGTCGGCGTCGAGTGGGGTTCCGATTTGGGAGGCGAAGACCCAGGCGGTGTCAGTTCGGTCGAGGACGGCGTCCATGTGGGCGGTGAGCTTGGCGGCGAGGGGTCGGGAGAGCGGGACTTTGCGGCGGCCGTGCTTTGACTTGGGCGGCTCGACGCGGCTGCGGACGATGGCGCGGCGGACGCGTAGGTAGGGACGGAGCTCGTCGAGTTGGAGGTCGCGGCGTTGGAGGGCGATGGCCTCGCTGATGCGTAAGCCGGTTGAGGCCATGGTCTCGATGAGGAGCTTGTAGTCGTCGGGGGCGATCTCGAGCAGCTGGCGCAGCTGGTCGCGGCTCAATGCTTTGGTGGTGTTGTCGTCGTCCTCCTCTATGCGTTGGCGATTAGGGAGGGCGAGGCCGTCGGCGGGGTTGTGGCGGATCAATCCGTCGCGCTTGGCGGTCGCGAGGGCTGCGCGGACGGGGCTGACGCGGTTGGCGATCGAGGAGGCGGAGTAGCGGCGGCCGCCTTGCTGGGCAGGGTCGGCGAGCCAGCGGACGAAGTCGGCGAGGTGCAGCGGGGTTAGGTCGGTGAGTCGTAGCCGCTCGCCGAAGAACACATAGGCGCCGGACTTGAGATGGCGTCGGTACTCGACGCGGGTGCCCTCGCGGAAGCCGTGGTGGCCGTTGCCCTGATAGGTCTCGATCCAGTCGGCGAGGTAGGCGCGCAGGGTCATCTTCGAGCGTGCTTGGAACTCGCCGCGGAGGTCGTCGGTCTCGCGGGCGGCCTTGATCGCGCGGGCCTCGGCCATCGTGCGGCAGGACTCTTTGCGTTGCTTGCCGGCGGCGCGGTAGACGACGACGTAGGGACGGGTCTTCGCGCCGGGCTTGCGGAAGATTCCGGGCGTACCGGTCTTCTCGAGCGATAGCGTCGACCAGCCGTCGGCGGGGCGTTTGGTGGACGCTTGCTTGCGCTGGGCGTAGGGTGCGGATTGCATCGGGAATCAACCTCCTGGTGCCACGCCCCCGGCGGCTGCAACCGCGCGGGGGCACCTAGCAGATGTGCTCATCATCGTACTGGGCAGGACGCCCGGTTCCAAGGGGTTCGCTGGTCGTCTGGGCGAGGAGTCTCGGCGGGCTTCGGCTCAGTCATCGTCGCTCCCGTCGCTGGGGTTGCCGAGCCAGTCGGCCGGCTGGACGGGATCGGCGGCGGTGCGGACGATCGGCGCAAACGGGCCGTGGTCGGTGAGGTCGTTGAGCAGGCAGGCGTGGATCTCGACCTCTGGGCTTTGGGCGAGGTCGGGGTGGTGGGCGCAGAGGCGTAGGACGGTCTCGCGGCGTTGCTCGAGGAGGTCGCGTCGGCGCCGGGGTCGGTGATGTGCCAGAGCGCGGGGCGGCGCGGGAGGCGGGTCATATGGACGAGGCCGAGGTCGCGTAGCTGGGCGAGCAGTCGCTGCGGCCAGGAGATGTGGGCGTGCGGGGCGTGGAGCGCGTGGATCTGGCTGGTCGAGAGCAGCCGGTGCTGGTGGATGCCTTGGAGGATCTCGGCGGCGGTCTCGACGAGGCGCGGCTGTGCGGCGGTCGCGGTCACTGGTGGAGCTGGCGGTCGGGGTCGGTCCAGTCCGGGTCGTCGCCGGAGTTGCCCTGGTCGAGGTAGTCGGCGATCCGCCGGCTGTGGAAGTCGAGGCGCCGCAGGGTGCCCGCGATCGGAGCCGCCTGGGACGTCTCGGCTATCGCTGCGTCGAGCGCCGCGCAGCTCGTCGGGTCGGGCAGCGTCAGGGAACAGCTCGTCGGCCGGGACGCCGGCGAGGCGGAACGGCGGGCTGGCCTGGCCGTCGAGGGTGACCGAGGCGATGCTGTGGAAGCGCTCGAGGTTGGCGATCGTGTGCGGGTCGATCTGTCCGCCGAGGTCGCGGGCGAGCAGCGCGGCGGCCTTCGCGTTGAGCGCGGTCGTGAGCAGGTGCGAGCGGTTCGTCGTGACGGCGTTGAGCGTCGCCGGGGTCAGCCGCTCGGGGTTCTGGTTGAACAGGAACGCGCGGACGCCGTACTTCGCGATCTGCTCCAGCAGCGCGGCGAGGTTCCCGACGATGGCGCCGTCGTAGGTCTGGACCTCGTCGAGGAAGACGTAGAACGTGCGCCGCCGCTCGGGCGGGATGTCGGCGCGGGTCTTGGCGGCGTGCAGGACGTCGTAGACGACGAGGTTGGCGATCAGCCGGTCGCGCGCCGACCCCGAGCCGGGGCAGGCCAAGACGATCAGCCCTCGGTCCATCGCGCGCGCGAACGTCGTAGCTGCGCAGCGGGTTGCCGAGCAGCGCGGCGACCGGTGGGGAGACGCGGAGGCGGTCGATCAGGTTGGTGACCGGCGTGATCGCCTCGGCCGGCAGCCGTGGGAAGCGCTGCTCGAAGAACTCGCCTGGTCGGCGGCGACACATGCGGCAGGACCGTCGCGCGCCACTCGTCGTCGGCGAGCAGCGTCGGGATCTGGAAGATCGTCGGCGCCAGCTCGGCCGGGAGCCGCTGGGCGAGCTCGCACAGCGCCTGGGCGGCCTGGGTGGTGAGGTTCAGCGCGCGGGTGTTGCGCTCGTCCCAGCGCAGCGCGGAGGCGAACGCGTCGACGAGCGCGTCGACCTGGTGCTGGACCTGGCCGGCGGGACGGCCCGTCGTGGCGAAGAGGTTCCAGCCGGGCTGGCGTCGCCTTGTCGGCGAGGTCGATCTCGACGACGCGCTCGCGCAGCCCCTCGTCGGTGAGGTAGGGCTTGATCTTGTGCAGCGCGTCCTCGTGCGGGTCGAGGAACAGGCAGCCGTGGCCAGCGCGGGCGAGGTGGACGAACTGGCCGATCGCGGTCTCGGTCTTGCCGTACCGCGAGCGGCCGGCCATGTAGGAGAAGAACGTGTCGGACAGCGGCACGCCGACGATGCGCTCGCCCGTCTCGCCGGTCGACCTTCCCGAGCGGGAGCAGGCTCGGCTGGCCGGTGAAGGTCGGCAGCCCCGGTGGTGGCGGGCCGACGATCCCGCCCGAGCGCAGCACGTTCGGCGCGGCGCACTTCGCGGTCGGCGGCTTGAGCAGCCCCGCGATCTCCGAGACCGTCACCAGCCGCCGCCGCGCCGGGCGAAACAGGCCCGTAGCGACACGCCGGTCGAACCTGCCGCGCCGGCCCGGCAGGTCGGAGCCGAGGAACGCCACGCCAGGGACCGCCGAGGCCCGACACGCGGAGGTGGTTGTGGCCCGCGAAGGCGTCGAAGGCCGACAGCAGCCGCGTCAGCCGCTCCTTCGCGACCCCGAGCTGCGGCGAGGCGACGCGGATCAGGACCTGCAACTCGAACAGCGGCTCGGGCGAGCCGAGCTTGCCCACCAGCGCAGCGAGGTCGGTCCGACGAGCCACGAGCTCCGGCGCGGTCGCGCGCCCTCGCCTCGGCTGAGACGAGAACAGGTCGCCCAGCGGGCCGGTCGACGCAGGCGCGGGCGCCGCGACGGGGGCGGCGTCGCGGCGAGCCTGGCGCAGCAGCCTTCCGCGCATGCGCCGCCGACGACCCGGCGCGACGGGCAGCAGATCGACGCAGACCACCGCGCTCTCACCGTCGCCGCCCCGCATCCCCCCGACGGCCCGCGCGATCGCGGCGAGCGGATCGGGGTCGAGGCCGACGTCGCGCAGCGGCTCGCTACTGCCGCGCGCCAGCACCAGCTCGGCGCGCGCCACCTCGACCCCCGCCTCCCGCCGCTCGCCCTCGGCGGGATCGGGGTCGGCGTCGTGGACCTCGACATCGCCGTAGGCGGAAGCCAGCACCGTCCCGCGCGCCCGCGCCGGCAGCTCGACCGCATACCGCAGCCGACCGGCCGGGTCGGTGTCGAGCCGGACCCGCACCGCGCTCGCGCGCTTCTCCAACAGACCGCGCAGCGCGCGGCGCGACCGGCTCAACCCCGACGCGAACGACACGACCGCCTCGGCGGTCGGATCGAACGAGTCGGCCGGGACCAGCAGCAGCCGCGACCGGCGCGACAGCGCCCGGCGAGTCATGACGAGACGGGCGATGGCGCAGACAGCAGCGAAGACCACCAGAGCCACGACGAGGGTGACGGTCGCGGGGCGGCCCGCGAAGCTGCCCAGCGCAGCGAGCCAGTCGGGCAGCGACGAGACGACGAACACGACCGCGACCGCTCCGACGACCAGGAGCAGCAGCGTCGGGTCCTGACGATCATCAGAACCACTCATGAGAACGACCCCCTTTCAGGGATAGAAGCCAGCGACCGAGCGCCGGCCGGGAACCCAGGCAGGACCAGGGATCGAGGCCAACGCGCGGGCCGCGTCGAGCCGACAGCCACGCCGGCAGCCACACCGACTGCCGCGCCTACCGCCACACCGACACCGCCGCAGGCATCTCCGAGACCGCCGCGCGCAAGCCGCCGACGGGAGACAGAACCGGGGGTTGGAAGTAATGGCCCCACACCCAACAGGGCGTTGAGCGCGAGATGTGGTCCCCTGACAGCTGGCCCTATCGCCTCGAAATGAGGCCGCTAAGCAGGGAGAAACGAGTTTCTAAAGATTCACGGCGAGAACCCTACGACCGTGCTCTGCGGGCAACGGCGGCGACATCCAAGTCGAGCGCATCGAGGACCTTCACCCAAGTCGCCAGATGCGCCGTCGCCTTGCCTGCCTCGACGTCGTGGACGGCGCGCAGGCCGAGCCCGGCGGCCAGCGCGAGATCGTCCTGACTCAGACCGCGGGCCCGCCGCTCGCGCCTGACCGTCTCGCCCAACTCGGCGGCGACGCTCGCGGGATCGCCCCTCATCGATCGGTCGGCAAGATGCCTTCGAGAAGCTGGTCGACCGGAACCTCGAGCGCGCGGGCGAGCCGGAGGACGGTCGACAGCCGCGGGTCGCGCAACCCGCGCTCGAGGAGGCTGACCTGACTTGGATGCGTCCCAGCCGCTCGGGCGAGATCGCCGAGCGCCTTGCCCTGCGCGCCTGCGCTCGGCCGCGACGGCGGCGCCGAACCTGCTCGCCGGAGTGCTACGCGGGCCACGCGCAACGGGACGCCTCGACAGCTCGCCCTCATCAGGATCGTCACCGACCGGATAGCGATCCAGAGCGGCCGCGAAGATCGCGGCGAGCAGCGCGTCCGGTCGCACGATCAGGTCGTCGAGACGCCTTCCGTGCTGCCACGCGACGCTCAACTCGCGAATCGCGAGACGGCCGAGCTGACGTACGCGCTCGGGCCCGAGACCGAGCCGAGCGCCGATCGCGCGCAGCGTGAGTGGCCGCTGGCCCGGGATTGGCAACCTGCAGCACGACGATGACGCGAGACCGACGCGGCAACGCATCGAAGGCTCCGCGCAGCCGGCGGTAGCGGTCGGCGTCGAGCCCAGGCGGCGGATCGGCGCTCAGTAGCGGCAGGCGGACGCCTGCCGGCAGGTCCGGATCGGCGAGCGCCACGGCGCCGCCCTCCCAACGAGACCGAGCCGATCAACGGTCGCCGTGCTCGCGCAGGTCGCGCGGCTGCTCGTCGGCCGCCCTGCCCTGCGCCAGCTGAGCGAGGATCGAGCCGAACACGCCCTGCGCCCTAACCGACCGCTCGGCGTGCGGGGTCCGCTCGATCGGCTCGACGATCTGGGTGTGGATGATCGCGCCGGTCTGCTCGATCAGGCGCGAGACGACGGCGGCGAGGTCGACGCCGTCCATCGTCAGGTCGAATGCGTCGCCGTCGACCTCGGGCTCCCAGCCGAAGTCGTCGAGCAGCCGCATATCCAACACGAACCGATCGCGCAGCTCGCGGGCCCGGTCGAAGTTGCCGTCGTCGAACTCCCTCCAGAGGTCGGTCAGGCCGTTGAGGTCGAGCGCGACCTCCTCATAGATCGCGTCGCGCTGCTGCCGGTTGATCGTGATGGCCATTGGGCTGGTCCCTTCGGTCGCACACCGAAGGAACCGCCAGCCAGCACCGAGACCAGCCCGGCAAGCGGCGGGCTATGGGACGATCCCGGCGCATCGAAGGCTGGTCTTCGCCAACGGGCAGACCCCCAGAAAGACGAAAACCCCGCGATTTGCAGGGCCTTCGCTCAGTGCGCCCGAGAGGATTCGAACCTCTGACCTTCGGTTCCGTAGACCGACGCTCTATCCAGCTGAGCTACGGGCGCATGTGGCCCTGGAGGGGCCGGCAGGCCATTCTAGGCGGATCGGGCGAGCGGCGTGGATGGGCCTAACCTGGTGGGCCCCGAGGGAAGGAACGAGATGAAGTGGAATCGACTGGCCGACCAGGCCAAGAAGGTCGATCGACGGTCGTGGCGGGACGGAGGGGCTGAAGCGCGACGCAGAGAAGCTGCGCGACATCGCCACCGGCAAGGGGACGGCGAAGGACAAGGCCCAGCGGGCGGCCGACCATCTGAAGCAGAAGCCCGGCGGGACCGAGGCGCCAAAGGCCGAGACGCCGAAGACCGACCCGCCGGCCTCCGAGCGCTAGACGACCGTCGGCGCCGGAGCCGCGTCTCGCTCCTCCTTGCCGCCGGGCGGTGCGGTCGCCGCCGGCCTGCCGCGCGGGAGGAACCAGGCCGGAACCATCGCCGCGACCAGCACCAGGAGCGCCCAGGCGAACGTGTGGGCGAAGGACTCCGCGATCAGCGGCGCCAGCTGGGCGCGCGCCGTCGCCGAGGCGTTCTGGGCGGCGCCGAGCGCGTTGCCGCCCCCGTCGACGGTCGGCAGCCGGTCGGCCAGCTGGTTGGCCAGCACCACCGAGAGCACCGCCGTCCCGATCGAGCCGCCGACGCGCTGGAGGATGTTCAGCGCCGTCGTCGCCCGCGCGACCTCTCCCGGGTCAGCGTCTGGTAGGCCGCGGACATCGTCGGCATCATCGTCGCGCCCATCCCGAGGCCCATCACGAACAGACGCGCCGCCGCAGGAGCCAGTACGACGTGTCGGCGCCGACCTGCGTGAAGACCGACCAGCCCGAGCGGCCATCAGCACCGAGCCCCGGCAGCACGATCGCGCCCGGCGCCGATGCGGTCGGTGATCCGGCCGGCGATCGGCATCGTCAGCGCCGCGCCGATCCCCTGCGGGGCCAGCAGCAGGCCGGCGTCGAGCGCCGACTGCGCCGCGCACCATCTGGTAGTAGAGCGGCAGCAGGAACATCGCGCCGAAGAAGGCCGTCGCGAACAGCGTCATCGTGATCGCCGCGACGCCGGCGCTCGCGGCGGCGGAACAGGCGCAGGTCGATCAGCGGGTCGCCGATGCGCAGCGCGTGGCGCGCGAACGCGGCGATCAGCGACCAGCGCCGGCGACGATCGGCACGAACGCCTGCGGATCCGCGAAGCCCGCCTGCGCGCCGAGGTCTCGGACAGGCCGTAAACGAACAGCGCCAGACCGGGCGAGAGCAGCGCGAGCCCGAGCGCGTCGAGGCGCTGGTCGTGGCTGCGGCTCGTCGCGCGGGAGGATGCGCCAGGCGAGCACGAGCGCGATCGCCCCGATCGGCACGTTGACGTAGAAGATCCAGCGCCAGGAGACGTCGTCGACGAGCCAGCCGCCGAGCACCGGGCCGAGGATCGGGCCGAGCAGCATCGGCACGCCGACGACGCTCATCACGCGGCCGATCCGCTGCCGGCCCGGCGGCCTGCGCGAGGATCGTCATGCCGACCGGCATGATCATGCCGCCGCCGAGGCCCTGCAGGACGCGGAAGACGATCAGCGACTCGGCCGACCACGCCATGCCCGCACAGCGCCGAGCCGATCGACGAACAGGACCGAGCGAGATCATGTAGAGCCGCTTGGTGCCGAAGCGGTCGGCGGCCCAGCCGGTCAGCGGGATGACCGTCGCGAGCGCGAGCAGGTAGCCCGTCGAGACCCACTGGATCGTCGAGAGCGACGCGTCGAAGTCGCGCGCGAGGCGTGTCGATCGCGACGTTGACGATCGTCGTGTCGAGGATCGACATGATCGCGCCGAGCACGACCACCGAGGCGACCGCGAGCGTCGCGCGGTCGAGCGGGGACGGCGGCTGCCGGTCGGGCATCCAACCCATGCTGACAGGCACCTCCAGGTCGCCTGCGTGGGCCTGCGCGAGCGGCTACTCGTTCAGGTCCTCGCGCGCGGACCGCACCCGCGCGATCGCCTCCTCCGAGGACAGCCCGAGCCCCAGCAGCAGGTCGGTCGCGGTCGCGCGGACCTGACCGACGATCACGTTGACGGACAGGTTGCCGGTCTGCTCGAGCGCGGCGGTGGAGCGGGCGGCGGCACGTAGCGCGGCCCCCACCGCCGGCGAGTCGGGATTGGGGTCGGCGAGGTGCCGGTCGAGCGCGCGCGTGGCGGCCGCGAGGTCGCGGATCGCCTCGGTCACGAGATCGGGGACGTGGTCGTCGAGCTCGATCGCGCGACGGGCGGCGCGGGCGAGGACCCGGGTGTTGCGGATCGCGAGGTCGATCGAGTGTGCCGCGGAGGCGAGCCGCTCGACCTGCCCGCGCGAGCCGCGGCGGCTCGGAGCGAGCTGGGTCGTCTCGCGCCCGGCGCCGACCGCCGTCTGGAGCTCGCGCACCGCGGGGTCGAGAGCGCGGGCCTGGTCGAGCGCATCCTGAACCGCGTCGTGATCCCCCGCCGCCAGCGCGTCCGCGATGTCGACCAGCGTCCCGGACAGCCGTCCCAGCAACGGCTCGATCCGCCGCAGCACCAGCCGCACCGGGTTGACCGGGAAGATCGCGTTCGCCACCAACGCCACGCCGCAGCCGATCAGCGCGTCGAGGAAGCGCTCGCCCGAGAACGATCCCTGGGGCATCTGCAGCGTCGTCACCAGCACGGCGGAGATCGCCGCTTGGTTGACCAGCAACACGCCCCCGCCGGCGACCACCGCCGCCGCCATCGACAGGCTGATCACCAGCATCAGCTGCCAGGTCCCCGTGCCGGTGAAGATCACGATCAGGTCCGCGACGCCGATGCCCAGCGCGACCCCGAGCGCCAGCTCCCAGGCACGGGCCCCTCGACGGTCGATTGCCAGTCCGAGCGTCAGCACCGCCGCGATCGGCGCGAAGAACGGCTGCTCGCCATCGAGCAGCTCGGCCGCGATGAACCAGGCGACGCCGGCCGCGACCGCCGCCAGCACGATGCGCGGCGCGGCCGCGCGCAGGGCGGCTAGGCGGACCTGCGGGGAGACGTTCGACAGGCGCTTCAGGCGGCCATTGTCGCCGACGCCGCCGTCACCCAGCGAGCCCGAGCTGCTTCCGCGCCTGCGCCGGCGTGGCGACCCGCCGGCCGAGCGACTCGACCAGGGCCGCGGCGTCCGCGACCTGCTGCGCGTTGGACTCGGCGAGCACGCCGCGCCGCAGGTAGACCGAGTCCTCGAGCCCGACGCGGATCCCGCCCGCGCCGCGCAGCACCGCCAGCGCGAGCATCCGCCGCTGCTGCGCCCCGACGCAGGTGATCGACCAGTGCGTCCCCGCCGGCAGCGGGCGCAGCATCGCGTCGAGCCCCTCGGGCGACGCGTCGCAACCGCCGCGCACCCCGAGCACGATGTTCATCCGCAGCGGCCCCGGCAGCTCGGCGACCTCCAGCATCCGGACCGCCTCGACGACGTGGCCGACGTCGAAGGCCTCGACCTCCAGGCCGATGCCGGCGTCGACCGCGCGCGCCACGATCCCGAGCGTCTGCGGGCGGGTCGTCACGAACGCCTCGTCGCCGAAGTTCAGCGACCCGGTCTCGACGCCCGCCAGGTCGGGACCGGCGTCGATGCCCGTCGTCCGCTCGTCGATCCCCATCCAGACCGCTCCGCCGGTCGACACCATCGTGATCGCGTCGGTCTCGGCGCGGATCGTCTCGATCGTCTCGCGGAAGAGCTCCACCCGCGCGCTCGGCGTGCCGTCCGGCTCGCGCACGTGCAGGTGGGCCACCGAGGCGCCCGCCGTGACCGACTCGGCGACCGCGGTCGCGATCTCGCGCGGGGTGTACGGGACCGCGGGATTGTCGTCGCGGGTCACCTCGGCGCCCGTCGGGGCGACGGTGATCGCGACCGGGTGGTCGTCCCAGCGGCTCACCCGCCCTCCCCTGCCGCCGAGCAGCCGCGCCAGCTCCGGCTCGCGCCGCACCAGGTCGAGCGCGTAGGCGCCGCGATCCTCGGCGTAGCCGCTGCCGATCGCCAGCGTCGCCATCGACGACACGCCCTCGCCGCCGAGCGCGGCGGCGGTGAACGACGTCGCCATCGAGAAGAACAGGACGGTGCCGCTGTCCGCGGTCGCCAGCACCGACGACAGCTCACAGCCGGTCGCGTTGACCACCACGACGCAGAGGTCGGCCGGCGGCACGCCCGCCGCCTGCAGGTCGGCGAGCGCGGTCAGGGGCTGGCGCAGGTCGGTCGTCACGACCGTGTCGCAGACGCCGAGCGCGCGCGCTCGCTCGCAGGCCGCGCGATCGGCGTCGACCGCGACGACGCGGCCCTCAGCGCCGACGGAGTCGCGCGCCGCGACCAGCGACAGCAGCCCGGCGTGGCCGGCACCGAGCACGACGACGGTGTCCCCCGGGTTCGACAACCGCCTGGTGTGGCTCGGCGAGCCGTAGACGTCGAGCGCCGCGAGCACCGTCGCCAGCGGGAGGTCGTCGGGCACCGCGGTCCACGGCGCGCTGCTGGGCAGGAACGCCAGGCCGTTGACCGGCACGCGCGGGGTGGCCAGGTCGATCGGTCCGACCGCCTCCAGTCGCAGCGGCGTCAGCGTGAGCGAGGCGAGCGTCACGACGCGCGTCCCGGCGGCGGGCGGGTCGGGGTAGGAGTCGCCGGCGGCGACCACGGTCCCGACCAGCACGCCGCCCGAGCCGGTCACCGGGTTGTGCATCTTGCCGGCCTCGCCGACGATCTCCTCGATCGCCCTGGCGACCGCGGCCGCGTCGCCGTCGGCCGCCCGTCGCAGCTGCGCGAAGCTGGTCGAGTCGAGGTAGAGCGCCTCGACGTCGATCTCGATCTCGTGCGGCCCGATCGGGGCGCCGGCGTCGAGCCGCGCGGCCGCCTGCGGCAGCGCCCCGGGCGGGGCGACGACGCGGTCGGCGCCGAGTGTCGCGGCGCTCGCGGTCACCCGGCCGCCTCGACCCGCTCGCCGGTCAGCGCCGCACGCGGGTTCTCGACCGTGAACAGCTCGATCAGCTCGTCGCCGATCCCGGCCGCGCGCAGGCGCGGGAGGAAGTCGGTGATCAGATAGGCGTAGCCGCAGCCTCCGTCGGCCGTCATGTGGTTGCGCAGGAAGATGTCGTGCGACAGCAGGATCTGGCGCTCGTGCCCCTGCTCGATCAGGTTGAGGATGTAGTCGACCTCGCGCCGCAGGTCGTACTCGGTCCCGGTGCCGATCGTGTCGATCTCGACGTAGCAGCCGGCCGCGGCCAGCTCGACGTGGTAGCCCATGTCGGGGACCGTGTCGCAGTGGCCCATGATCACCCGGCGCGGGTCGACGCCTTCGGCCTCGAGCAGCTCGAGCTGCGGCCGGCCGACCGGCCAGCGCGCCGCATGGGTGGTGACGGTCAGTCCGGTGCGCAGGTGGGCGCGCGCCGCCGCGCGGAACGAGCGCTCCTCCGCGGCGGAGACGTACCACTTGTCGGCCCCGATCTCGCCGATGATCCCGGGCCGCACGCCGGTGCCGCGGACGCCGTTCTCGATCTCGTCGACCAGCAGGTCGGCGATCTCGTCGACCGACGTCCGGTCGAACCAGTCGCGGTCGAGGTAGGGGTCGCGGTAATGGCCGCAGCCCATCACGACCTTGACGCCGGTCGCCTCCGAGATCCGCTTGATCGCGGCCGGGTCGCGGCCGATGTCGTCCAGCGACAGCTCCACCAGCGTCCCGCCGCCGGCCTCGTCGAAGCGCTTCAGCTCGTCGATCACCAGCGACTCGTCGTTGATCAGCCCGTTGCCGCGGTACTCGCGCACCGTGTTCACGATCAGGTGCTCGTGGGGCAGGATCAGCCCCAGCTCGCTCGCGTCGACCGGCCCGGTCACCGTCATCACCTGCGTCATTCGACCTCCTTGGAAGACTCGTTCTTCGACTGCGCCACCCGCCGCTTGACCATTCGCGTGCTCAGCCACGCCGCGACCAACATCACCGCGACGTTCACGACCATCACCAGCGCCGAGGCGACCGCCACCGTCGGGCGGATCTCCTCGCGCACGAACGACCACATGACCACGGGGACGGTGCGCGTCTGGGGGCTGGAGAGGAAGAGCGTGGCCACGACCTCGTCGAACGAGACGACGGCCGCCACCAGCGCCGCGGCGAAGATCGCCGGGGCGAGCAGCGGCAGCACGACGCGCCACATCGTCTGCCAGGGCGTGCAGCCCATCGACTCGGCCGCCCGCTCGAGGCGGCGGTCGATCGCATGGACCGCGCCCGAGACCACCAGGAACGCGTACGGGAAGGCGAGCAGCGCGTGCGCCAGGACCAGCCCCAGCGTCGTGCCGAGGATCTGCAGCTCGGCGTAGATCGTGAAGAGCATCAGCGCCGTGACGATCACCGGGACGATCAGCGGCAGCAGGAACAGCGCCTCGAACCAGCGCCGGCGCGGATGGTCGCGCACGCCGAGCGCGGCGCAGGTCGCCAGCACGGCGGCGAGCACGGACGCGAGCAGCGCGACGAGGCCGCTCTGGCGGAACGCGCGCGTCCAGGTCGGGTCGCCGAACAGCTCCTCGTACCACTCGAAGGTGAGGCCGCTGGGCGGGAAGTTGAGGAACGGGCTCGCGTTGAAGCTCATCCCGACGATCACGACGATCGGCAGCGCGAGCACGATCGCCACGGCCGCCCCGAAGGCACGGCTCGCGCGCCCCGACTCGCCGGGCAGGCTGCGCGTCGCCGGCAGGCGGCGGCTCATCCGCGGCCGCCGAGGAAGCGCGCGGGATCGAGCAGGCGCACCATCACCAGGTAGAGCGGCAGCACGCAGGCGGTCAGCACCACGCCCATCGCCGACGCCAGGCCGATGTCCTGGAACGTCTCGATCTCACGCGCGATCAGCTGGCTGACGAAGACGTCGGACGGCGCCCCGAGCACGGCCGGGGTGACGAAGAACGAGACGCCGATGATGAAGGTCAGCAGGCAGCCGGCCGCCACGCCGCCGGCCGACAGCGGCAGCACGACGCGGCGCAGCGTCGGCCAGCGTCCCGCGCCGAGGCTGTGCGAGGCCTGGAGCAGCCGCGGGTCGATCGACCGCATCGCCGGCAGCAGCGCGACGACCATGAACGGCAGCAGCAGGTGGACCATGCCGATCACGACGCCGAGCAGGTTGCGCACGAGCGCCAGCGGCTCCTCGATCACGCCGAGGTCGATCAACGTCGAGTTGACGACGCCGGTCCGCTGCAGGATCAGCACCCAGCTGTAGGTTCGCACCAGGATGCTGATCCAGAGGGTCAGCAGGACCATCGTCAGGATGATCGTCCGCAGCCGGGTCCGCGGGCGGGTGATCTCGTAGGCGAGCGGGAAGCCGATCGCCAGGCAGATCACCGTCACCAGCAGGCAGACGAGCACCGTCCGCACCAGCGCCCGCACGAACACCGACGACTCGAAGACCTGGGCGTAGTTCTCGAACGGCGCGCCGGCGAGGCTCTCGATCACCATCCGCGCGAGCGGGTAGAGCAGCAGCGCGCCGAGGAACAGCAGCGGCACGACGAGCAGCACCCGGTCGCGCGCGGCGTTGGTCCAGCGCGAGGCCCGCGCCGGGATCCAGCCGGAGGCCGGGGTGGCTGGCTCGCCGGCCATGGCTCAGCTCTCCAGCAACATCGAGGCTTCGACGGGCCAGCGCACCGCGACCTCGGCGCCGGGCTCGAAGCGCGGCCGCCGCTCGCTCGCGGTGACCCGCCAGGAGTCGCCCCAGGCCATCTCGACGGTGTACTCGACGCCGGCTCCCGTGAGCCCGGCGTCGGTGACCCGGCCGCGCGCCGAGTTGCCGACGCTCTCGCCGTCGGCGGGATCGGCGAGCAGCAGCGCGTAGGGACGGACGCCGAGCTGCGGCGCCGCCGGCAGCTCCCCGTCCCGGGTTCCGCGCATGCGCACCTCGCCGTCGCCGAGCCGTGCCGCGACGAATCCGCCCGCGAGCGGCTTCGGGTCGGAGACCGCGGCCGCGTTGAGCGGGCCGACGAGCCTGCCGACGTAGGCCGAGCGCGGGGCGTTGTGGATCGCGGCAGGGCCGTCGAGCTGGGCGATCTTGCCGTCGCGCAGCACGCCGATCCGGTCCGACAGCGTGAGCGCCTCCTGCTGGTCGTGGGTCACGTAGAGCACCGTCACGTCGAGCGACCGCTGCAGCCGGCGGATCTCGTGGGTCATGTCCTCGCGCAGCGTGCGGTCGAGCGAGCTGAGCGGCTCGTCCATCAGCAGCACCGGCGGGCGGTAGACCAGCGCCCGGGCGATCGCGACGCGCTGGCGCTGGCCGCCCGACAGCTGTGCCGGTCGGCGGGCGGCGAACTGCTCCAGGCCGACGAGCGCGAGCGCCTCGCGGACCCGCTCGTCGGTCTCGGCCCGTCCGAGCTTGCGCACCTTCAGCGGGAACGCGACGTTGTCGGCCGTGCTGAGGTGCGGGAACAGCGCGAAGTCCTGGAAGATGAACCCCAGCTCGCGCCGGCTCGGCGGCAGCGCCGTCACGTCCTCGCCGCTCACGAACACCCGACCCGCGTCGAGCTGGAGGAAGCCGGCGATGACGTTGAGCACCGTCGACTTGCCCGCGCCGCTCGGCGCGAGGAGAGAGAGGAACTCCCCGCGCCGAACGGTCAGGTCGAGGCCGTCGAGGACCGTCTGGTCCCCGAGGACCTTCGTCACGCCCGCAAGCTGGACACCCGGGCTAGTGTCGGCGGGCGTGGTCATCAGCGTCCGAGGAACTTGTCCCAGGCCGTCGAGACCTCGCGCTCGTTGTCGGTCCAGAACTCGGTCGAGATCGAGACCGCGTCGTCGAGCTTCTCGCCGCACGAGTTGATCAGCTCGCAGTCCGGATCGTCGGCAAGCTCGTCCTGAGCCTCCTTGACGGCCGGGCCGTAGAACTGGACCTTCGCGAAGTCGACGAGCTTCTCGGTGTCGAGCATCGTGTTCAGCAGCTCCATCGCCGCCGCGGACTTCGGCGCGCCCTTCGGGACCATGTAGCTGTCGGGGGCGATCAGCTGCTGGTCCCAGGCGATTCCCAGGTCCTCGCCGCGCTTGATCTGGTTGGCGACGCGGCCGCTGAGCAGGATCGCCATGTCGACCTCGCCCGACACGAGCTGCTGGACCATCTCCTGGAGCGAGTCGGAGAAGATCACGTCGCTCTTGATCGTGTCCAGCTTGTCGATGGCACGCGGGACGTCGAGCGGGTAGAGGTCGTCACCCGGGACGCCGTCGGCGAGCAGCGCCGACTCGAGCTGGCCGCCCTGGTAGAAGCTCCAGAGGCCGCGCTTGCCGGGGATCTTGTCCGTGTCGTAGAAGTCGGCCCAGCCGGTCGGCTTGGTCTCCAGGTCGTTGCGGTAGGCCAGCACGAAGGAGTACGACCAGCCCGCCATCCAGCACTCGCCGTGGAAGTTGTCGGGCAGCTTCGAGACGTCGATCACCGACGTGTCGATCGGCTCGGCGTTCCCGTCCTTGCAGGACGCGTTCGAGTACCAGGGCTCGAGGTTGACGGCATCCCACGTGACGTTGCCGTTCTTGACCATCGCCCCCAGCTTGGCGAAGTCGACGTTGTCCTCGACCAGGGCCATGCCGCGTTCGTCGGTGAACGGACGCGCGAAGACGTCGACGACGTTGTCCTGGGTGGTGCCGCCATAGGCGACGAAGGTGAAGGTGCCGCCCTCGTCCGATCCTCCGGACGAATCCGACGAATCGTCACCCCCGCACGCGACGAGCAGCGTCGCCGCGAGAGCGACGGCGACGGCTAGGAATCTCTTACTCATTCTTACCTCCGGCAGGGTGCTTGACATGGCCTAGTGGTTGAGCGCGATCGGGAGCTGATTGAGCACCTCGGCGCCGTTCTCGGTGATCAGCACGTTGTTGCCGACGAGCGCGCTGAAGCGCTGCTCGCGCGGACGGTCGTAGAAGATGAGCGTCGGCTCGATCGAGACGACCATTCCCGGCGCGAGCACGGTCGGGTCGCCCTCGGCGAGGCTGACCGAGCCGACCCAGGCGGGTGGATAGCCCGCCTCGACACCGTAGCCGGTGCGGTGCAGCCGGTAACGGTCGAAGCGCTCGGTCACCTTGCGGCTCGCGCGGTCGAGATCGGCTCCGGGGACGCCTGGCCCAGCGAGCGCGAGCGCAGCCTCGTAGGACTCCGAGACCAGCTCGTAGGCCTCGCTGAAGGCGGCGTTCGGGCCGCTTCCGTCCGGCAGGAAGCTGCGCAGGATGTTCGAGTTGTAGCGGCGGACGACGCCGGCGATCTCGATCGTGACGGGATCGCCGTCCTCGATCGTGCGGGCGAGCGCCGACTGGTGGACGGCGACGGTCCGCGGACCGCTGAAGATCTGCATCGGCATGCACGAGTACTCGCTGCCGCCGAGGGTCATCGCCTGCTGGACGGCGGCCATCACGTCGAGCTCGGTGCCGCCGACGCGGGCAGCCTCGAAGCCGGCGCGCACGCCGATGTCCGAGAGCGCCGCGGCCGAGCGCAGGCACTCGATCTCGGCCGGGCTCTTGATCGCGCGCAGCAGCGGCACGAGCCTGGTGACGTCGACGAGCTCGGGGCTGTCCAGCTCGGCGCCGATCCGCTCGTAGGCGCTGGCGGGGAAGTACGAGCCCGACTTCTCGACCCCGACGCGGGCGCCCTTGGACAGTGCGGGGCCGAGCCGCGCGGTCAGCGCGCCGACCGGGTCGCCCGGGCCGCCGACCGACTGATCGGCGCTGGCTCCGTGCTGCCACAGCTCGAGGTCGGTCACCCATGCCGAAACGGCGGCCACTCCGGCCTCGACCTCGTGGATGACCAGCCACGGCTCCTCGCGGCCGGCCTCGATGACCGCGGCCTGGAACTGGTAGTAGCCGGCCGAGTCGTAGCCGGTGACGTAGTACAGGTTGTCCGGCGCGGTGATCACCAGCGCGTCGAGCGACTGCCGCTCCATCTCCTCGCGCACGCGGGCCAATCGCGCCGCGTACTCCTCGGGGGCGAACGCCGGGCCCTCCCAGCGGGTCGCGCCGTGGAACGGCCTGGACGAATCGGACTGGGGGGAGGCGCTCTGACTGGTCGACATGTCCGCGCAGCCTAACGAACGATCGGGAGCCTTGCAAGCCCGACTTTATGTTAGGCTGCGCGCCGAGTCCGACTGGCCCGCTAAATCGCGCCCCGGACTCCCGAACGACCGTTAGGGGATCGTGGACGAGAACACACCAGCACGCATCGAGGGCGCAGCGCTCAACTCGTTCTTCGAGCTCGGCTACCACGCCAGCTCCGTGCGCGCGATCGCGTCCGAGGCACAGGTCCAGCCGGCCTCCCTGTACCACTGGTACCCGAGCAAGCTGACGCTGCTCGTCGCGATCATGAGCCGCTTCCTCGAGGGCCTCCACCGCGAGGTCGTCGGCGCCGTCGAGCAGCGCACGAGCCCGAGCGCGCGGCTCGCCGCGGCCGTCTGGTCGCACGTCGTCTACCACGGCAGCCATCAACGGGCGGCGTTCGTCAGCGATACCGAGCTGCGCGCGCTCGAGGGCGAGGAGCGCGAGCGGATCGTCGGCCTGCGCGACTCCTACGAGCAGATCTTCGGGCAGCTGATCCGCGACGGCGTCGCGGCCGGCGAGCTGGAGACCGCCGAGCCGAACGTCGCGACGAAGGCCGTGCTGCTCCAGTGCACCGGCGTCGCCAGCTGGTACCGGGCCGCCGGCCCGCTGCCGCTCGCCGCCGTCGCCGACCTCCACGTCGAGCTGGTGCTGCGCGCGCTCGGCGCGACCACGATCCCGAGCGGCGTGACGGCGTCCACCGGCAGCCCGGACGGGGCCGGGATCGCATGAGCGGCGTCAAGGTCCCGACCTTCGCCCCCAACGTCCTGCGCCGCACGATGCTGCGCAAGCGGATCAGCGCCGCGGAGGCCCACTACGCGGGCGACCTGGTCGAGGGCGCGCACATGATGGAGCTGTTCGGCGACCTGGCGACCGAGCTGTCGATCCTCGAAGACGGCCACGAGGGCCTGATGCGCGCCTACGAGAGCGTCGAGTTCCTCGCGCCGGTCCGGGCCGGGGACTACATCGAGGCCCACGGAGCGCTGCTCACGGTCGGGCGCACCTCGCGCCGCATGGCGTTCGAGGCCTACAAGATGGTCACCAGCGCCCCCGAGGACGGCGACGGCGCGGCCAACGCGCTCGAACAGCCCGTCCTGGTCGCCCGCGCGATCGGCATCACCGTCACCCCGCTCGAGAGCCAGCGCGGCGTCGAGCGCTAACGCGCGCGGCGCTTCTGGACCTCGCGCCAGCCGCGCTTGGCCGCCGCCGCGCCGATCTGGCGCGAGCGCGGGTGCAGCGCCGCCACCGTGATCCAGCCGCCGGGCAGCATCTTCGCCCCGCGCTTGGCCGCATGGGCTGTGAGCAGTGACCTCAGCATCGTCTCCTCAAGCTACCCGGCGCACCACCCAGCGAACCACGAACGGCGCGAGGATCACCAGCGACAGCAGCCGCAGCGTCTGGACCGCCACCACGAACGTCGTGTCGGCCCCCGCCCCGAAGGCGACCGCGAGCACCGCGTACAGCCCGCCGGGCGTCGTCGCGAGGTAGGACTCGAGCAACGTGGCCCCGGTCGTGGCTGTAAGACCGAGGGCGAACAGGAACGATCCCGCCATCAGCGCGAGGATCGCGACGACCACCGGCCCCAGCAGCCGCCCCATCGCGCGCAGCGTCTCGGCGGTGAAGCGCAGGCCGATCTCGAGCCCGATCAGCGCGAACGCGACCTCACGCGCCAGCGGCGGCACGGACAGCGCGTCGGGCCAGATCAGCGCGATCGCCCCGGCGAGCAGCAGCGGCCCCAGCAGCGTCGCCGCCGGCAGCCGCGTCAGCCGGCCCGCCCAGGCGCCGACGACCGCCACCGCCGCGGTCAGCAGCCAGTCGCCCGCCCCCGCCAGCAGCACCCCGTCGTCCGGCCCCGGCCCGCCGCCCGCTCCCGGGAAGCCGAGCGCCACGACCACCGGAATCGACATCACGACCACGAGCACGCGCAGGTACTGCATGAACGCCACCAGCCGCGCGTCGGCGCCGAGCTCGTCGGCCATCGCGACGATCCCGGACGCGCCGCCGGCGACCATGCCGAGCGTCCCCGTCGGCGCGTCGACCTCCGTGGTCCGGTTCAGCACGAGCCCGGCCGCGACGCTCAGCACCAACGTTCCGATGCTGACCACCGCCACGGGCAGCCAGTCGCCCGCGAGCGCCGACAGCGACGACGACTCGAGGAACGTCCCGAGCATCACGCCGAGTGTCGCCTGGGCGGCGACGAACGCGGGCTTCGGCACCGCGGTCCGGTTGCGCGGCAGCAGCAGCGCGACGGCCAAGCCGACCAGCAGGGCGGCGAACAGGAACGCGCTCTCGAGCCCGACCGCCTCCAACGCCAGCCCGACCGCGAAGACCAGCGCCCCGAGCGGCAGCAGCGGCGCGAGCGCCCACGCCCGCGCCCGCTTCCTCGGCGGCGCCTCCGCCGGCTCGCGCGGCGTCACCGCGCTCACGGCGCGGCCCAGCCCGTGACCGGCCCCGCGCCCGTCACCGCGGAGGCAGCAGCTCCGGCCGGCGCAGCCGCAGCAGCCCGAACGCCGCGACGGTCGCGGAGTCGGCGATCTCTCCTTCGACGATCATCTGCTCCACGCGCTCAAGGCTAAAGCGCCCGACGCGCAGACCCTCCTCCTCGGGGTCGAGCGACTGCTCGCCCTGGGTCAGATCGGTGGCGAGCCAGACGTCGAACGGCTGGCCGGTGATCCCGTAGGCGAAGAACAGCCGCCCCAGCTTCTCGATCGACCCGGCGCGCAGCCCCGTCTCCTCGGCCAGCTCGCCGCGCGCCAGCTGCTCGGGGTCGGGATCGGCCTCGTCGTCCCACGCCCCCTGCGGGATCTCCCAGAAGCGCGCGCCGACCGGGTGGCGGTACTGCTCGACCAGCACCGCGTCGCCGCCGTCGATCGCGATCACCGCGGCCGCCGGCGCCTTGTCGACGACCGAGTAGACCCCCTCGGACCCGTCGGCCCGCACGAAGCGATCCTCGCGCAGCCGCATCCACTTGTTCTCGTAGATCGTGCGCGTGCCGGTCACGCGCGGCGGCTGCGGAGGATCGCCCACCTCGGTCAGGCGCTCACCACGCGATAGCGGCGCACCGCGAGCGGCGCGAAGATCGCGATCAGGATCACGCACCAGACGAACGCCATCCAGACGTCGCTGTTCGCCGGCGTGCCCAGCCACAGCGAGCGCACCGCGTCGACGACCGTCGTGAACGGGTTCGCCTCGGCGAACTGCTTCAGCCCGTTCGGCATCGAGTCCACGGGGACGAACGCCGACGACGCGAAGGTCAGCGGGAAGATCGCCGTGAAGCCGATCGAGTTCGCCGTCTCCGGCGACGACGAGTACAGCCCGACGAGCGCGAACACCCACGAGAACGCGTAGCCGAAGAACAGCAGCAGCACGACGCCGAGCAGGATCTTGCCGATCGTCGAGTCGAAGTTGAACCCGGCCGACGATGCCGACCGCGAGCAGCACGACGAGCGACAGCAGGTTCAGCACGACGTCCGACGACGTCCGCCCGGCGAGCACCGCCGCGCGCGACATCGGCAGCGAGCGGAAGCGGTCGATCAGGCCCTTCTGGACGTCCTCGGACAGTCCGAGCGCCGTCACGAACCCGCCGAACGCGATCGACTGGACGATGATGCCCGGCATCAGGAAGTCGACGTAGTCGAAGCCCGGCGTCTGGATCGCGCCGCCGAAGACGTAGACGAACAGCAGCACGAACATCACCGGCTGGACCGTGTAGGCGATCAGCAGGTCCGGCTGGCGCGGGATCGCGCAGCAGGTTGCGGCGGGCTAGCACCGAGGTGTCGGAGACCGCCATCGTCAGCGAGCTCATGCCGCCACCTCCTCGGCCGCGCTGGCCGCCTCGTCGTCCTCCGCGGCCGCGTGGCCGGTCAGGGTGATGAACACGTCGTCGAGCGTCGGGCGCCGCATCGCGACGTCCTGGATGCCGACGCCCGGCCTCGTCGAGCCGCCGCACCGCCTCGGCGATCGCGCCGTGGCGCTCGCGCGCGGCGGCGCGGATCCAGCCGTCGTCGACGACCGGCCGGCCGTCGGAGATCCCGGCCAGCACCTCGATCGCGCGCTCGACGTCGGTCGCCTGCTCGACCTGCACCTCGATCCGCTCGCCGCCGACGCGGTCCTTGAGCTCGTCGGACGGTGCCCTCGGCGATCACGCTGCCGTGGTCGATCACGACGATCTGGTCGGCGAGCCGGTCGGCCTCCTCGAGGTACTGCGTCGTCAGCAGGACCGTCGTGCCGGCTGCGGTCACGCGCCTCGATCGTCTCCCACATGCCCGATCCGGCTGCGCGGGTCGAGGCCGGTGGTCGGCTCGTCGAGGAACAGCACCGGCGGCCGCGCGACGAGCGCCGCCGCGAGGTCGAGCCGGCGCCGCATGCCGCCCGAGTAGGTCTTGGCCGGGCCGCTTCGCGGCGTCGGTCGAGCTCGAACTCGCTCGAGCAGCTCGTCGCGCGCGCGTGCGCGCCACGGCGCGACCGAGGTGGTACAGCTCGGCCGACCATCTCGAGGTTCTCGTTGCCGGTCAGGTTCTCGTCGACCGCGGCGTACTGGCCGGCGAGGCCGATGTGGGCGCGCAGCTTGGCGGCGTCGCCGACGACGTCGAGGCCGGCGACGGTCGCGCGGCCGGAGTCGGGCTCCAGCAGGGTGGTGAGGATCCGCACGGCGGTCGTCTTGCCGGCGCCGTTCGGGCCCAGCACGCCGAGGACCGTGCCCTCCTCGGCGTCGAAGCTCAGGCCGCTCAGCGCCTTGGTCTCTCCGAACGACTTGTGTAGATCCTCGGCGAGGATCGCGGGGGTGCTCAATGCCTTCCCATCTCTCGAATACGAACGTTCAACCGTATTGACCCGCCCGGATACCGAAACTAATCGCCGAGGGCGCCGAAGACGGCTCAGGCGGCGAGGTCGAGCTGCGGCACGACCGACGGCTCGGGCACGATCGGCCACGCCCCCTCGATCCGCTCGACGCTGCCCTGCGCGCGCAGGTACTCCTGGAACGACGCCGCCTGCTCGGCCGCCCAGGCGACCTGGTGGCCATGCAGCTGGCGCAGCTCGAGCGCGCGCAGCTCGGCGCTCGCCTGACCCAGTCGCCAGGCGACCCGCGCCGCCGCCAGCGCGTCGGCGTTCGCGGCGTGCGCGTCGGCCGCCGTCAGCGGCACGCGGTAGTGCGCGCAAACCGCGGTCAGCGTCCGCTTGCCCTTACGGAAGCGGTCGAACTGCTTGTCGAGCACGTGCGGGTCGACGACCAGCAGCGCGTCCGGTCCGCCGACGCGGTCGACGAGCGGGACGACCCCGTGACGGCGCGCCTCGCGGTCGAGCATCGTCAGGTCGAAGCGGGCGTTGAAGGCGATCACCGGCACGCCGGCGACGATCTGCTCGGCGAGCAGCGTCGTGATCTCCTCGACCGCCTCGGCCGACGGCACGCCGTCGCGCCGCGCCATCTCGGTCGTGATCCCGTGGACCGCGGTCGCGCCCGCGGGGATCTCGACCCCGGGATCGACCAGCCAGTCGCGGCTGACGCTGTCGAGACCGCCGCCGACGAGGCTCACCGCCGCGGTGACGATCCGGTCCGACGCCGGGCTGACACCCGTCGTCTCGACGTCGAAGGCGGCCAGTCGGCCCTCGTGCCAGCTCATGACAGGCAAGGTAGGGCCGTGGCCGGACGGCAAGAAATCCCCGCAAATGCGGAGATCGGAGCGGAGAGGGCGGGATTCGAACCCGCGAGAGAGCTTTCGCCCCCTACTCGCTTAGCAGGCGAGTGCCTTCAGCCACTCGGCCACCTCTCCGGGACAACGCCCCAGATTGTACGGACCGCGAGTAGCGCGCAGCGGGTGAAGACCCGCAAGAATGCCGCGCGTGAAGATCTTCGCGGCCGTCGCCATCGGCATCGTGGTCCTGCTCGGCGTCACCCAGCTCGTGATCCCGGGCTTCGTCGAGCGCCAGGTGGAGTCGAATCTCGAGGAGCGTGGCGGCGACGCGGGCGAGGCCGTCGTCGACGTCAAGGCGTTCCCCGCCGTCCGGCTGCTGTGGGGCTCGGGCGACCGGATGGAGATCCGCGGCCGCAACCTGCAGATCGACCTCGCCGAGCGGACCGACGACCCGCTCGGCCGGCTCGACGGCTTCGACGAGGTCGACATCGACCTGACCGACCTGACCGCCGGCCCGGTCCGCGTCCAGGCCTTCTCGCTCGTCAAGAACGAGTCCGACACCTCCTACTACCTGCGCATGGAGGCCGAGACGACGCCGAACTCGATCGCCGAGTCGGTCGGCGGTCAGCTCGGCGGCGACTTCGGCAGCGCGCTTGCCGCCGCCGCGACCGAGGCCCTGCTCGGCGGTGGCGAGGTCGACGTGCCGATCGACGTCGAAGGCCAGGTCAGCCGCGGCGACGGCGGCGCGCTCGACGTCGACGCGGTCGAGGCGTCGGTCGCCGGCATCCCGGCCGGGCCGTTCGCCGAGGCGATGGTCCAGTCGGTCCTCGAGCGGCTCTAGCCGGCCTCGAGCTCCAGCAGCACCCGCTTGCGCTCCACCCCGCCGGTGTAGCCGCCGAGCCCGCCGCCGCTCGCCACCACGCGGTGGCACGGCACGACGATCGGGACGGGGTTCGAGCCGAGGCCGTTGCCGGCCGCGCGAACGGCCTTGGCGTTGCCGGCACGCCCGGCGACGTCGCGGTAGCTGACCGTCTCGCCGTAGCCGATCTCGGCTGTCGCGCGCAGGATCGCCTCGAAGAAGCCGCCGCGCACCAGCCGCCAGTCGACCGGCGTCGCGAACTCGCGCCGGCGGCCCTCGAAGTACTCGTCCAGCTCACGGCGGATCGGGTCGACGCGGCGGGGCTCGGCGAGGACCCGCGGCGAGATCTCCGCGGCGAGCCGCTCGAGCAGGGCGTCGAGATCCAGCTCCGGGTAGGCGAGCAACGCCAGGCCGGCGTCGGTGACGGCGACGGTCAGCGGCCCGAACGGCGAGTCGGCCTGGCCGTAGGCGACGTCGATCAGGCCGGCGCGGCCGGCGGTCGCGGTCACGCGGTCGAGGACCTGCTGCGACGGACCGCCGTGGCGGCTCTCGCGGACGGCGTCGCGCAGTTGACGGTCGAGCTCGTTCATCGGGTCAGCTCCTCACGTAGTCGGCGGAGGCCCTCGTGGACGTTGCGGCGGGCGGCGTCGCGCGAGCAGTCAAGCGCGGCCGCGACCTCGGCGTAGTCGAGGTCGGCGACGCTGCGCAGGAAGACCGCCATGCGCTGCTTCTCCGGGAGGGCGCGGACGTGAGCCCACAGCCGCGGCTCACCGCCGATCGGCTCGCCCGCCGGCACCGGGACCTCCGGCAGCTGCTCCGCCGGCGCGGGCAGCCGGCCGGCGGCGCGGTGCGCGTCGATCGCCTTGTTGCGGGCGATCCTCAGCAGCCAGGCGCGCAGGTTGGAGTCGTCACGCAGGTCGGGGTAGGCCCGCAGCGCGGCGATGCACGTCTCCTGGAAGCAGTCGTCGGCGTCCACCGGCCCGACGGACGCCACCAGGAAGCGGTGGACGACGGGGCCGTGACTGTCGAGCAGAACCTGGAACGGCGGAGGGCTCACACCTCGTCAACGCTTGACGCGCTTGCGCTGTGAGGTCGGCGCCGGCTCCTCCGACTCCTCGATGAACACCGGCGTGCCGAGCGGCACCGCGTTCATCAGCCAGCGCGCGTCGTCGGGGTCGAGGCGCAGGCAGCCGAGGCTGACCGCCTTGCCGATCCCGCTCGGGTCGTTGGTCGCGTGGATCGCCAGCCGGTCGCCGCCGGGCCAGCCCTCGGGCAGCTCGGTCTGGTGCCCGGTCAGCGCGACGACGCAGCAGCCGTAGGGCGAGTTCGGGTCGGTCACGCGCAGCTTGTCGGTGACGGCGAAGCGGCCGAGCGGCGTCGGGTGGTCGGTGCGGCCGATGCCGGCCTCGAACGTCTTGACGACCTCGCCGTCGCGCTCGACCTTCACCTCGCGCGTGCGCAGGTCGGCCCTGATCGCCCAGCCGACGGTGTCGAGCCGCGCGACGTCGGACTCCTGGATCCAGCCGACCTCGCCGTTCTCCAGCTCCGGCACCAGCACGCCGAGCCACTCGCCCTGGCGCTCGACGATGCTCAACACGCGCGGCGAGTCCCACTCGGTCTTCGGCGCGATCCGCAGCCGCGGCTCGCCCGCGGGCTCGTCGCGCAGCGTGACGGTCTCCTCGAGCCTGGCGATCGGGTACTGGTAGGCGGTCGCGGGGTCGGAGGGGAACGGCTCGCCGAGCTGGGCCTCCTGCGGCTCGAACGGGCGGGTGGCGGAGCTGTCGTCGCCGGACGCGCTCGACCCGTCGTCGCCGAGCAGCAGGACCGAGCCGATCCCGATCGTGACGAGAACGCCGATCAGCGCCGCCGCGGCGAGCGACCAGCGGCGGCCGGCGCTGGCCGGGGGCGGGGCGATTGGAGACGTCGCGTCGACGGAGGGCGCGCCGCCGCCGCCGAGCATCCCGAGCACGGCCCTGCGCTCGGCGGCGTCGGCCTCGGGAGCCGGCCCGATCGGCGGCTCGGGCGCGCCCGGAGGAGGCGCCGCGGGGGACACGGGCGGTTGGCTCGCGGCGCGGTCGCCGGGCGGGTCCGCTTCCAGCGGCTGCGCGCCCGGCACCTCCTCCCATGTCGCGTGGTCGAGCAGCGCCGTCAGCACCTGGCCGAGGTCGGCGCCGCGCTGGACGCCGAGGTCGTCGGCGAGCCGCTCGATCGCCGCCGCCCGCATCCGCGCCACCTCGCTCGGGCCGCAGCCGAAGACCGCCGCGAGGTCGTCGTCCGGGACGTGGCGGCGCAGCGAGTAGTCGAGGACCTCGCGGTCGCGCGGGTCGAGCCGCGCGAGCGCCTCGGAGAGCTGTCGTCGGTCGATCATCAGGAGCGATCGGTCTGCCGCAGGGCAGACCGGCGTGGCCGGGGCGGCCACGCGCCCAGAGTAACCATGGATTCAGCGGAAGCGCCAATCCCGGTGCGGTCGTAGAGTGCGCCCGCGTGCGACCAGCGGCGACACCCAGCTCGCCGCGCCGCCCGGTGGGCGCGCTGCTCGGCACGATCGGCGTCGTCGCGCTGCTGGCGACGCTGATCGCGGGCTACGCCGAGCGGGCGCTGTTCGACTCCGACCAGTTCGCCGCGCGCGCCTCCGCGGCGCTGCGCGACGACGCGGTCCGCGAGCGCGTGGCCGTCGCGGTCACCGACGACGTCGTGCTGCGCGCGAACCGCGACCTGGTCGCGCTGCGGCCGCTGATCGAGGGGCTGACCGCGGACGTCGTCGGCAGCGGCGCCTTCCGCGGCCTGTTCCGCGCGTCGGTCGCCGACGTCCACCGCTCGGTGTTCGAGGAGAACGCCGACACCGTCACGCTGACCGTCGCGAACCTCGGCGTGGTGCTGAACGCCGCGCTCGAGCGGCTGGCGCCCGAGGCCGCCGGCAAGGTGCCGCGGACGGTCGAGATCGTCGACGACGGCCCGCCCGGCTGGCTGGTCGGCGCGGTCCAGACCGCCGAGGACCTGCGCGCGCTGGCGTGGTGGCTGCTCGTGGTGGCGCTGCTGGCGCTCGGCGGGGCGCTGGCGCTGTCCCGCGACCGGCGCGAGAGCCTGCGCCGCGGCGGGATCGGCGTCGCCGTCGGCGCGCTGCTGCTGCTCGTCGCCTACTGGGTGCTGCACGCGCGGCTTGTCGGCCGCGTCGCCGACCCGGACCTGCGCGCCGCGCTCGACGGAGTCTGGGACGCCTACCTGCTCGACCTGCGCAACCTGCTGCTGCTCGTCGCCGGCTGCGGGGCGGTGGTCGCGGCCGCGGCGGCGTCGGTGCTGCGGCCGGTCTCGCTGGAGCAGCCGTTGCGCCGCGCCTGGCGCACCTTCGCCACCCCGCCCGGGCGCCCGGCCTGGCGCGCCGTCCGCGCGCTCGTGCTGATCGCCGTCGGCGGGCTCATCGTCGCCGACCCGCTGGCGGCGCTGCGCCTGCTCGCCGTCGCGGTCGGAATCGGGCTCATCTACCTTGGCGTGCAGGAGCTGCTGCGCCTGGTCGTCGCGCCGGCGGCGCCGCCCGGGAGCGCCGGCAGCGCGCGCGAGCGGCTGCTGCCGCGCAACGTCGCGATCGCCGGCGGTGCCGCCGCGCTGGCGATCGTCGCCGCCGGCTCGCTGTTCATCGCCTCGGGCGGCGTCTCGCAGGCCGACGTGGAACTGGCCGGCTGCAACGGTCACCAGGAGCTGTGCGACCGCACGCTGCCCGAGGTGACGCTGCCGGCCACTCACAACTCGTTCTCGGCAGCCGACTACCCGAACTGGCTGTTCGCGCAGCACGAGACCGGCATCGCCTCCCAGCTCGCGGGCGGCATCCGCGGTTTCCTGATCGACACCTACTGGGGCCGGCGCGCGCCGAACGGACGTGTGGTCACCGACCTTTCCGACATTCACAACAAATCGCGCCAGGAGCTGGTCGAGGAGTTTGGCGAGGCGCCGGTCGACGCCGCGCTGGCGGTGCGCGACAGCGTCGCCGGGACAGCGGCGGCGCGCGAGGGCCCGCGCGACATATACATGTGCCACGGCTTCTGCGAGGTCGGCGCGCGGCTGCTGCGGACCGACCTCGTCGCGATGCGCGACTTCCTCGTCTCGCACCCGAACCAGGTGATCGTGGTGATCAACCAGAACGAGGGCGTCGGGCCGAAGGAGTTCGCCAAGGTCGTCGACGACTCCGGGCTCGGCGACTTCGTCTACCGCGGATCGGTCGAGGACTGGCCGACGCTGGCGGAGATGATCCGCCGCGGCGAGCGGGTCGTGATGATGGCCGAGAACCCGCCGTTCGATCGCGTGCCCTGGTACCACGAGGCCTACGCGATCACCGAGGAGACGCCCTACAGCTTCAACCGTCCCGCACAGTTGATCGACCCGGAGCTGCTGCCGGCGTCCTGCAGGGAGAACCGCGGCCCGGCCGGCGCGCCGCTGTTCCTCGTCAACCACTGGATCGACACCAGTCCCGCGCCGCGTCCGAGCAACGCGGCGAAGATCAACGCGCGCGGGCCGTTGCTGCGCCGAGCGCGCGAGTGCGAGCGGCTGCGCGACCACCGCACGAGCATGCTCGCGGTCGACTTCTGGAAGACCGGCGACGTGCTCGGCGTCGCCGAGGAGCTGAACGGACTTCGCTGACCGGCGAGCGCCGTCCCGGTCCGTAGGTTGCCGCCGTCCCCGATCGCCTGTTGAATGGCACGGTGGAGTCACACACCCCAGAGCCGCCGCCCGCCGAGCCCGACACGCCGGAGACAGCTCGGCCACCCGGCCGCGGCCGCCACCGCACCGCGCTCGCGCTGGTCTTCGTCGCGTCGCTGCTCACCTTCCTGGCACTGCCCGCGGTCTGGCTCGACCGCCAGGCGCTGAACACCGACAACTGGACCGACACGAGCAGCGAGCTGCTCGAGAACGAGGCGATCCGGACGCAGGTGGCCAACTACCTCGTCGACCAGGTGTACGCGAACGTCGACGTCCAGGGCGAGCTGGCCAAGGCGCTGCCGCCGCGCGCCGCGCCGCTGGCCGGGTTCGCCGCCGGGGGCCTCCAGCAGATCGCCGACGACGGCGTCCGCACCCTGCTCGGGCGGCCGCTCGCCCAGCAGGCCTGGGAGGCCGCCAACCGGCGCGCCCACGAGCTGCTGCTGAAGGTCCTCGAGGGAGGCGGCGACGTCGGTCGGCACCTCCGGGGGCGAGGTGACGCTCGACCTCAAGGAGCTGCTCACCCAGACCGCCAGCCGGTTCGGCATCGGCGGGCGGATCGCCGACAAGCTGCCGGCGGACGCCGGCCAGATCGTGATCCTGAAGTCCGACCAGCTCGCGACCGCCCAGGACGCCGCCAGCGCGCTCGACACGATCGCGGTGGTGCTGGTCGTGCTGGCGCTGCTGCTCTACGCGCTCGCCGTCTTCCTCGCCGTCGGCTGGCGCCGCGAGGTGCTGCGCGCGTGCGGCTTCGGCCTGATCGGCGGCGGGCGTGCTGGCGCTCGTCGCGCGCTCGGTCGCCGGCGGCTACGTGGTCGACGCGCTGGCGACGACCGAGGCTGTGCGACCCGCCGTCGAGGCGACCTGGACGATCGGGACCTCGCTGCTCGTCGAGGCCGCGACCGCGACCGTCTGGTACGGCGTCGTGATCGTCCTCGCCGCCTGGCTCGCCGGACCGACCCGCCTCGCGACCGCCATCCGGCGGCTGAAGGCGCCGTTCCTGCGCGAGCCCGCGCTACGCCTGGGGCGGCCTCGCCGTGATCGTCCTGCTGATCGTCGCCTGGGGCCCGACGCCCGCGACCCGCAGCCTCGTCCCGATGCTCGTCCTGACCGCCCTGCTGGCGCTCGGCATCGAGGCGCTGCGCCGCCAGACCGCCCGCGAGTTCCCAGACGTCACGATCGACGACACCTGGGCGACCGTTCGCGGCTGGGCGACCGGCGCGCGCGAGCGCATCGGCGGCGCGGGCTGATGCGCGACGTCGCGATCCGGGGCGAGATGATCCGGCTCGGCCAGTTCCTGAAGTTCGCCGGGATCGCCGACTCGGGCGCGGAGGCGCGGGCGCTGCTCGACGAGGGCACGGTGACGGTCAACGACGAGCCGGAAGCGCGCCGCGGGCGCCAGCTGCACAGCGGCGACGTGGTCGCGGTCGGCGACGAAGTCGCGCGCGTCGCCTGACTCAGACGCCGTTCTCGGCGACGACCCGGCCCTGCTCGACCGCGTCGGCGAGCGCCTGGAAGTCGCGCTCGTTCTGGTCGGCGTAGGCGGCGGCGAAGCGGACGATCGCCTTGTCGAACGAGGAGCCCGAGCCGAGGTAGGCGGAGATCGCGTGGCGGTCGCCGCTGCGTGCGTGGGCGCGGGCGAGCGACCAGCCGCAGCTGCGGACGTAGGCCGCGAAGGCGCGGTCGGTCATCGTCGCGATGTCGCCGGAGAGCTTGCCGTCCCAGAGCTGGCGCACGTAGTAGTCGCGCGGCCGGCCGTCGAGGCCGGTGACGGTGTCCCAGCCGAGGAAGATGTCGCTGGCGGCCTGCATCAGCCGCTGACCGGCGACCACGCGCTCGCCGTGGCACGGGTAGCTGCTGGCGTCGGCGTAAGTCTCGAGCACCGACGGCCCGGCCTCCTTGGCCTGCAGCACGAGCGGATCGTTGCCGTCGCGGCCCTCGAGCAGGACCACCCAGGCGCGCGTGCCGACGCTGCCGACGCCGACGACCTTGCGCGCGAGGTGGACGTAGCGGTAGCTCTCGAGCAGGTGGCGCCGGTCGTCGGCGAGGCTGTTGGCGTAGCTGCTGACGAGCGCGCTGACGAAGTCGACCTGCTCGTGCGCCCGGTCGGCCGGCAGCAGCTCCTCGACGGGCACGAGCAGCGGCGGGTTGCTGACGAAGCGCAGCCGGCCGCCGACGGTGTGGGTCAGCTTGGTCAGCGCGCGCAGGCTGTTCTTGCGCTGCGCCTTGGCGATCGCGCGGTCGACGCGCGCGCTGTCGACCGCGCCGACGTCGGCTCCGTAGCGGTCCTGGAGGCCCTGCAGGTCCATCCGCGCGTACCAGACGTCGAGATTGCCCTGGTCGGCGAACATCCGCAGCGCGGTGCGGTACTCGCGTACGCCTCCGCGGACCGCCTCGGCGCGGCGCTCGGGCGGCTGTTCGCGGTCGCGACCGGCGATCTCGACGCTCGCCGCCAGCCGCTTGACGTCCCACTCCCACGGCCCGGGCAGCGTCTCGTCGAAGTCGTTGAGGTCGAACACCATCCGCCGGTCGGGCGCCGCGAAGCCCCCGAAGTTGGCGATGTGCGCGTCGCCGCAGAGCTGGACCGTCATGCCGGTCGTCGGGGTGGTGGCGAGGTCGGCCGCCATGACCGCCGCGGCGCCGCGGAAGAACGCGAACGGCGAGCCCAGCATGCGGCCGTAGCGGATCGGGAGCAGTTCCTCGACCCGCGTGACGCCCTGGCCGACGAGGATCTCGACCGGGTCCGGGCGGTCGGCGGCGGCCTCCCACTCGCCGTGCGCGGAGCGCGGCGTGTCGGCGCGCGCGGCGCGGCCGCGATCCGCGGGAGCAACGGTCTTCTCGGCGGCCATGCCGCGTACTCAACCGCATCGCGGCGGGCCGCGAAAGGGCTGGGCCTGCGCTTGCGCGAGCTAGTTGGCCGCGCGCTCCCTCGCCCGCTCGCGAACCTGCGCCTTCTCCTCCAGCGTCATCGTTCCCGGATGCCCGTTGCCCGGCCACGGCGCGAGCACCAGCAGCAGCCGCGCGTCTGCGGTCGCCCGCACCTCGTGCCGCTCCCCCGGGCCGAACTCCGCGACCAACCCAGCGCCGCCGCTGACGGTGTCGCCGCCCGCCTCGACCTCGACCTCACCGCCGAGCACCGCGAGGAATGCCCGCTCGTGCACCTCGTGGTCCCGCAACTCCTCCCCCGCCGGCAGCGACAGCGCGATCACCCGCGCCGCGTCGGACGAGGACAGGATCTCCGGCTTGCCTGCATCCCCGTCGAGCCTGCCGATGTCCCATGTCTCCATGAGCAGCGTGTACCCCGCCGACCGCTGGCCGAATCCCGCGCGCGGCGGGCGTCTAGCGTCGCCGGACCAGCGTCAGGCCGTCAGCCATCGCCAGCATCACCGAGTCGACGCGCTCGTCGTCGGGGATGCGGTCGTTGAGCGCGGCCACGGCCGCGGCCCCCTCGTCGCCCTCGGGCGGGTCGAGCACACGGCCGCTGAGCAGGACGTTGTCGATCGCGAGCAGGCCGCCGGAGCGCAGCCGCGGCACCAGCTCGTCGTAGTAGTCGGGGTAGCCGGTCTTGTCGGCGTCGAGGTAGGCGAGGTCGAACGCCGGCTCGGGCGGCAGCGCCCGCAGCGTCTCGATCGCCGGACCGAGCCTGATCTCGACCCGCTCCGCGAGCCCCGCCCGCTCGACGTTGCGCCCCGCGACCTCCGCCCAGTGCGGGTCGAGCTCGCAGCAGATCAGCCGCCCGTCCTCGCCGAGTCCCCGCGCGATCCGGATCGCCCCATACCCCGTGAACGTCCCCACCTCGATCGCCCGCCGCGCCCCGGTCGACCTCGCCAGCAACTCCAGCAGCGCCGCCTGCTCCGGACTCGTCTGCATCACCGCCTTCGACCCCAGCGCCCCCGTCTCCCGCTCCACCTCCAGCAGCACCTCGTCCCGCCCCCCAGCCCGGGCGGTCACGTACTCAGCCAGCTCAGCGGTTATCGGCGTCGCCTCGATCGACATGCCCGCTCACGCTAGCGGGAGGCGACGTGCTCGCCGACCTCGACGAACTGAGCAGCGCCTGGGCAGGCCCGTTCGACGCAGCGGATCTCGTACGCGCCGAGCGCCTACGCGACGGGTAGTTCGCGGTGGCCGTCGAGACGGCGTGGCTGGTCGACGCCAGCGTCGCCCTGAAGTGGTTCATGCCACGAGACCGCGAGCCCGACGCCGACCTCGCGCGAGCCACGATCGGCCAACTCGCCATGCGAACCACCTCGCTGGCGGTCTACGAGATCGGCAACATCCTCACACGCAAGTCCGGCTGGGATGCCGACCGGATCGCCCTAACCCACAACATCACCTTCTACGACGCGTCGTACGTTGCGATTGCGGAGCGCACAAGACGTCGCGTGCTGTCCGCCGATAGCGACCTCATTCGCCCTGGACTAGCGGACTCCCTCGAAACCGCCTTGGGCTAGTGGCCCAAACGAGCGGGGCTGACGGGACGAAGTACGAAATCGGCTGCGGCTATGCGTCAGATTCGTCGGCTACATGAGAGCCGTTTCAAGCAGATGACCGTCGCAGCTACGGCCACTGATCATCGAGCCCAGCGACTTCCTCGGCTCCCTGCCAATGCTCCGCCGGAACGATGTCGATCACATCATCGAGCTTGAACTTGATCTTGTCTCCACGGCTCAAACGCGTGATCCGAATTGGCTCGTTGCCAAGTCGCCCGACCAAGCGTCGTCGCCCGATCTTCTCGACGTCCACCCACATGCGCTCGCCCCAGCCGTTACGCATCTCGAAGATCAACTTCACGCTCATCCCTGGCCTGAGTTCGAGCATCTCGGCCTCAGCAGGAATCCAGAACGAGTCGGGGTACTTGCGGTGCATCTCCAGTCCGGATCTCAATCGCCAGCGATGGATGACGCGACCGGTGAGAGCCCACCGCAAACGCCCAAGGAGACCCTCGGAGAAGGCGACCTCAAGCTGTTGGAACACCCAGAACGGTCGGTCGTAGCGCGGGACGATGTACAGCTCCGCCAGCAACTCTTCCCTACGAGGATCGTCGCGCGGAAAGGCCAACACGATAAGCCGCAACGCGGCCCCTGGGGCAAAGCCAAAAACGAAAAGCAAGACCAGCGCTGCGAGCCAAGGCTCCATCCCGGTAAGCATCTCCACCATCACGCCGGCCTCGGGAGCAGCTGCATGAAGCGGCGATCCTTGTGGGCCTCAGCGAGGATGGCCGCTAGCTCGGCTTGGCCGTCGCCCGTCAGGACGTAGTACCGACGAGGCGGGCGGCGACCCGAGATCTCGCTGGGATCCTCCCAGCCGTCTTCGACCCATCCCTCGTCAAGCATCCGCTCAAGCAGTGGATACAGCACCCCTGACCTGACGCCAGTGGCCTTGGTCAGGCCATATCCCCAGTGCTGCCCAGTCGGTTCGGCCATCATCGCGTCGGCGACCGTGATCAGCGCCCTAGTCTTCCTCATACTTCGTATTCTACATATGTAGAATACGGACTCCATGGCCCGCCAGACCCGTCGGCCTTAGCCTCCTGAGTCCACCGCCGCGCCCAGCTCTTTCATTCCGATTTCCAGCGCCGTCGCGATAGCCCGCACGGTCGTCCAAGCCGGGGCGACCTCGCTGCGCTCGATCCGCCCGTAGGCACCCAGCGTCAGGTCGGCCGCGTGGCTGATCTGCTCCTGAGTCAGCTTGCGCTCTTGGCGTAGGCGCTTGAGCGCGCTGCCGAGCGCGGGATCAGGTGGGACTGGGTAGGCCATGCGGCCCCGAACACTGGACGAAGCGCGCTCCACAGTCTAGATGCTATAGAACGCGCTCTGTGAAACGTGTACTGTGAAGCACATTGCTCAGCCCGACCACGGAGGCCTCATGCAACAGGTAGGCGACCCCATCGCACCAGCCGACGATGACCGCACGACCCGCGCCGTCCTGACCATTCTTCTCGACCACTATCCGGCGCTCACCAGCTTCGATGAGTTGGTTAGTGAGTTGACCGGCCTGTCCCGGAGCCGTAAGCAGGCCGAAATGATGGCCGCCGACGGCCTCGCCGCCCTGATGTCCGGTGGCCTGGCGCACAAGCTCGACGGATTCGCCTTCGCCTCACGCGCAGCCGTGCGTGCCGAGCAGCTCCACCGCTAAGACTCGGCCATCAGGCCGAGCAATCAGCGATAGATAGCTATCGGCTTCAGGACGGCAGCCGGAGGACGCACCACACTGCCTTCGAGATCCTTGACGTTCTCCAGAGAGTCGATCATCTCTTGAGCGTTCGGGAGCGCGCTCAGGCCCATCGCGTCGAGCAGGCTCCACTGGTCGTCGTCTCGCAACTTGCGCTCAAGCGTGCCGAACACGATCATCTCGCCCGTCAACTCCGCAGCGTCCACCCGCAAGCCCTCAGACTCAAGCTCAAGGATGAAGGTGTAGTCGGCTGCGCCCGCAAGAGTGGCCAAAGCGACGGGGTTCTTGAATAGCCCGCCGAGCATGGTGACCATCTGAAGACCATCCTCCGTCTCTTGATCGATCGTCTCTCCAGTGGCTCGCATTAGCTCAAGCACCGGGCCGGCGCTGCCTGCCAGAGCCGTGAGTTGGAAGATCGACGGCAAGGAGACCGTCGCCTCCAGCTCAAGAACCTCGCCACGGCGAAGCTGATTCCAGATCGACTCGTCAAGCGACTCCAGCCACTGGACTCCGTTGTCGTTCTCTAGTTGGTCGACGAGCCGGGGCGAAGTCCCCGTCGGCCAGCTGCTTGACCGTTCGCGACGTGGTGTTCTCGCCGCTTTTCGAGCCTCCGATCCCCGCATGAAGCGGCCCGGCAGCAGCTCCGGCGCTGGCGTTGCGGCCGCGACCGCTAGTTACGGTCTGGCTCTCCTCGTCATACACCCCGCCCTCCAGCTGGGCCAGAAAATTGGTCGTCAGAATCTCGTCCAAATAGAGGAAGCGGCGCAGGCGAATGCTCATTCGGCAGAGAATACGGGAGCGTTCCCAACCGCGAGCTAAGGTGGTCGCATGCCAATCGATCCCGCCTCATTCGACACCGGCATTCCCCGGACTTTCGACGGCAGGACGTATCCCGAACACCTCAAGCCGTATGAGGTCTACGACGAGGCCCTTCTCCCGCTGATCGCACACGGCCAGGTCTTCGAGCAAGACGACCTGGTGGTCGTTGCGCCGTCCAATCTCGACGCGATCGACGTTGCTCGCTGGTTGTCCTCCGCCGAGTGGCGAGGCATCGTTGCCCGGCGCGATGAGTCGATGTCGGGGCCGCGGCTACTTGCGATTACCGAGCGCGGCCAAAAGCGTATGCGCGCCTAGCTAAGCGTCCGCGGGCTCGATCAGGAGGCTGAGCGGGTCGACGTCGATCCGCTCAGCGATCTTCTCGACGGACTTCAGCGTCAGGTTGCGCTCGCCACGCTCCACGGCGCCCATGTACGTCCGATGGACGCCTACGACGTGGGCGAAGTCCTCCTGGCTGAGTCCGCGAGCCAGGCGGTAGGCCCGCAGATTGCGGCCCACAGCCCGCTGAAGATCGCCTTCCACGACCCGGCACGCTGCCGGTTTGCTACTTGACGGTCTACAGACTTATGAGTAGCATTCTGTTCCTATCCGCCGGGGTGGGCATATCGCCGGCCGGGTTCACGGGGGCGCTTCTCCCTCAACTCCCTCCTCGGCGGGGAGGAGCGCCCCGACGCCTAACGACTAAGCGGGGGTTTTGCAGACGATGGGATCGATGGTGTTCGGACGCGCCTGGCCGGCAAGCAGGCTGGCGATGGTTGGCCTGGGGCTGACAGCCCTCTTAGCGGCGGCTCCGATAGCCGCGGCCGCTCCCGGTGATCTCGATCCGAGCTTCGGCTTCGGTGGCAAGGTCACCACGGACTTCGGCGGCAGCTACGGCGGCGCAACAGCCGTCGCAGTCCAGCCCGACGGAAAAGTCGTAGTCGTTGGCGAGACGGGCGACGTCTACGAGGATCGCTCGATCGCCATCGCCCGCTACAACCCCGACGGCTCCCTCGACTCGACGTTCTCAGACGACGGCGTGCAGACGACGGACGTAAGCGGTGGGTTCGGCAGTGGCGGCCGCGACCTCGCCATTCAGGCCGATGGCAAGATCGTGGTCGTCGGCGTGGGAGGCGGCGTCGGCACCGAGCAAGCCGTCGTGGTTCGGTACGCGGCCGACGGCTCGCTTGATCCGACCTTCTCAGACGACGGACAGGCCACGCTCGACTTCTACTCGGGGTCAGCCGTGGCGATCCAGCCAGACGGCAAGATCGTCGTAGGAGGAGGGCAGCCCACGTATCCCGACAGCTGGTTCGGCTTTGCCCGCTTGACCGAGTCCGGAGAGCTCGATCCAACCTTCTCAGGGGATGGGACACAGACCATCTCGATTACTGGCGCATGGGAGAGTGTGGCCGCGCTCGAGCTAGACAACGCTGGCCGGATCGTCGCCGGCGGACGCACTGATACGGATTGGGGACTTCTGCGCCTCAGTTCAGACGGCGAACTCGATCCAACCTTCTCAGGCGACGGCAAACAGACGACCGACTTCGGCGGCGTCTACGAGAACGGCGGCGACAACCTCACGGACTTGGTGGTTCGGCCGAATGGCGACGTAGTTGCGGGCGGTTGGAGGACAGGAGCCACCCTGCTCGCCCGCTATGACGTTGAGGGCACGCTCGATCCTGGCTTCACCCAGACCATCACTGGGAGCGAGCATCCGTCGAATGCGGTCGCGCTTCAGGCGAGCGGCAAGATCGTCACGGCGGGCGGCAGCGTCGATGGGTTCGTTGCGGCTCGGTATGGCGTCGACGGCCTCCCTGACAGTGGGTTCCTCGGAGACGGCCTGGGAACGGTCGACTTTGCTGGCTACAGGGCAAGCGATGTCGCGATTCAAGCGGACGGCTCGATAGTGCTGGTCGGCGGGGACAAGGACGACGACTTTGGATCGGATGCCGAGTTCGGTCTAGTTCGCCTTGACGGCAGCGACTCGCCGCCCGTCACGGCGCCGCCGACCAACCCCACGCCACCACTGCCCGCGGCTCCGTTAGCCACTCCTAAGCCGACCAAGCCAGCGGTAGCGCGACTCACGAACGTTCGTCTGTCCAAGAGGACGGTTACGAACCGCCAGAGGGCGACGATCCGCTTCCGGCTCTCAGCCCCGGCCCGGGTGAGCATCAAGGTCTTCAAGTTCAAGGCCGGGCTCCGCAAGGGCAAGCGCTGCGTGAAGCCGAGCAAGACGAGCCGCGGGAAGCGATGCGATCTTCAGGCGGTGAGCTTGAGCCGGTCTCTAGAAACTGGCGCTCACCAGCTCACGCTGCCGAAGCTGAAGGCGGGGCAGTATCACGCATTCGTTGCGCTTGGAACCGGCAACGTAACGCAGAACTCGCCCGGCCTCGGCCTCCGGGTACGTTCTTAGGCGCCGGGGGCATCCCCGGCCACCAGATATGCCACATCGTGCAGCGCTTCCATCGCCTGAGCGTGCGCACCTTGGCCTTCATAACGTCCAGTGCCTCGTACCCAGTCCCACCATCGCGTAGTCAGCTCCTGGCCGCTGACCCGGACAAGCAGTCCTCGGTCTCGGATCTCGGCTTCAGTTGACGCCAGCACAGCGACGTTGCCGCTTACATCGCCACCGGCAGGGCTCTCGTCAATCTCGGCATACGTTTTGGTGAGCCAATCTCGCTCGGCTTCACTGAACGGGAGAGCGTGGTGATAGCGGCCGACGGCGTCGTGGAAACTAACTGACGCCTCTCTGGATAGTTCACGCCCCCAATCGGGATCGGCGATCCTTTCTTCTAGCTCAATAAGCATGTCATGCAGCTCATGGACATAAGGAAGCCGCTCCTCGTCGGTTAGCGCTTCCCACTCCGACAGGCCGGTATCCCATTCAGTCTCCGTGATCTCAAGCGCCAAGGTGGCTACGCTCTTGAGATAGTTGATCGCAAGGCTGCGCGCCTCTAGCTCCTGACTGAGCGAATAGGGATAAATCTGTCTTTCGTCTTCCACATGCTGGACTCCGTTTAATACTGCTATCTAGCGTGCCATGCTAGATGCCACCGAGTCAAGCCTAGGCGATATGTCGCACCATTGCGCCGCAAACGTTCCATCGATGAACTGCCGTCTTCCCATTGCCGTACGACTCGGCTTTACGGATATTCGACCACGCCAGATTCCGCCGGGATTGGTATCGATCGACGTGAGAGTGACCGAACCGGGCTCACCGAGACCATCCATCACGAACTCCAAACCATCGCTTTTAGAACGATTCCCCCGACCCGTGTCCCACCACAGCGAGTACTCACGCAACGGGCGGCCTACGGGAACAACGGACAAGGTCTCTCTGTCTGCCGACACGCTTATCTCAAACGCAACCCCCGCCGGGGTACCCCTAAACCACTTAGAACAAGAGACTGGATGCGGAAATAGCTTGATATCGATATCGCCATATCTATGGGCAATCACGAGACCACTGCGACCAACAAAGGCCTCACCAAGGTAGCTCCCCCGTACGTTCATCGTCTCGGTTCCCGATCCAATAAGCAGCTCCGGATAATTGGCTGGCGCCAGGAGGTCTTGGGTTGTAGGTGCGTTGTCACCTACTTGATCGCCCGGCGCAAGAAGCAATGCCGATAGGGCGATAGCACCCGCCGCCGCGATCAAAGCCAGCCCCCCGAGCCTCGACATCTGAGGGTGGCGCACGCGACCCAGCCAAGACGGCGCCGAAACACCATTCTCGGGCTCGGGAGGATCTGGAGGCTCCTCCGGTCGGACTTGATTCCCGAGTTGCAGGAGCCGCGACGTCAGAGCCTCGTGTTGTCGGCTAGCCCAGTGGCTCTTGAAAGTCGATAGTGCGCCGGTCGAAAGTCGTTGCCACGCGGGAACATGGCGAGCCGAACCATCCAGGTGGCGGGTGTCATCATGAAAGCCAATCCAAAGTCGAACAGCGTCATAGACTTGGGTTTCCTTGCCGTACTCAGCCGCGATCGCTCGCTCGATGATCTCCTCGATCCGCTCCGCGTCAGTCGGACGGTCGCTCAAGGCACTGGCTAGTTCGCGAAGCACCCGAAGGTCATTGACCGGCTGATCCCGCCGCCGGTTGCGAAACGTTCGCAGCTCCTTGCGTAGAGCGCTCTTGGCTGGAGGCTTAGGTGCATTGCCTCCTGCGTTCGCCACCTCTCCTCCTTGTTTTGCGGTCGTCTGCAGGGTTTGCGTCGTCTTGCTGCGCTATAGCGGGCTCTAGCTGGTTACTTGAAAGCGCCAGGCAGAACCCCACCGATCAGCCCCGAAAGCTGGCAGGAAAGGCGCGAGACATGAACCGTATCCCTTCTCCATCAGCCGACCCGTCAACGGAAGCAACGCTCAACGCCACGGATTGGGCTCAACGGCTACCGCATCTCACCGCCGCGCAAGCTCGGAAGCTCACTGAGATATGGCCTGACCTGCCCGACGACTGGGCGACCACCCCCGAGTTCCGAAGCCTTCGCGAACACACCCGCTTCTACATCGACCTACTACGAAGGGGAATCAGATGAACGATCTCGTGCCCTTGGGCGGCGGGCTGCTGTCCACCAGAATCGAGCGAGCTACAGGCCGCCAGCTCGACCGCATCCAGGCCGGGAAAATGGTATCGGCCGCCCGTGAGAACGCACGGGTCGAGGTCATGGCCGAGGTGACTGAGACGGCCTTGTTGGCTGCCTCACACGTCGCGGCCGTTGAGGCGCTGCTGGTGGCGCGGACGCCGCACGCCGAGGCCCGTCTGCGGCACATCGCCGACGCCGGCACCATCGGCATGACCGACGTGGTCATCAAGGCCGGAAGGAGGCTCGGGTGATGTTCCTCCTGGGCCTTCTAACCGGCATCGTGTTGGCGTCGGTGTTGATCTGGCTGTGGTTGCTCTACGACGCTTCCGCCGGTCTGCACCGCGCCCGGCTGTTCGATCCCAGAAGCCAGGTCGCTGGTATCGAGCGTCAGACGATTCATCAGATGCTCGCTGCCGAGATGGCCGCGCAGCGCCGGGCCGGCCCCAGTCCAGATGACGTGGTCGACGGCACCGTAAGCGAGATCGTCCCGCGGCCGTGAAAGGTCTCAGCGGCTTCACCGGACTCAGCGGTGTCCTGGTCGCCTACATCTTCGCCGTCGTCCTGACCGTCCACGCCGCGCCAGTTCTGATCGCCGTGTCCAACGCCCTGCTGCCGGTCGTGGTGGTCATCGCCGTGGCGGTCGGCTTGCTGCGACTGCTGTTCGTCCGCACCCGTCGCTGGTAGCAGAAATGAACATTTCATTAAACGCTAATCGACTCGAATTGACCGCCCAACTCTCCCCGTCAGACAATGGAAAGTCGCGCTCAAACGCCCGTCAAGAGGCGACGGCGCGGACTGATCGGCAACTAAACGAAGGGGGGACAGACCATGCCTAGAGGCAAGAACAAACCAAGGCGACCGAGAGTGAAAGACGTCTCGATTCGAGTCGAGCACCGCGAGAAGATTGACTGGGATAGGTACGCATACGCCCTTCTCCAGCACGCCAAGAACGAGCTGGCCGCCGAGACCGATCACAAGCAGCGAAAAGACCAGGGGGCAGCTTGAAGCCGGTCGAGCTTTTCTGGTTTCAACTCGGCTTCCCGCGTGACCTGTCCCCCGACGCGGTACTGGCTGCTCTGACCTCGCTGTCCGGCGCACCGCATAGCGCCCGCATCGTCTTCGATCTGGAAGCCACCAACGAGGGGATCACCCATCGGCTAGCGATCACGAAGGGCCATGAGGAGATCCTGATGGCAGCGCTGCGTGCAGCCATCCCGAGCCTGCGCGTGGATAGCACGGCCGCTCCAAGCGACGCGTCGAGCGCCCGTCTGCTGTGGCAGCTGAGTCCTGCCAGGGCAACCCTGCGAGCCGACGATGTGGCGGCTAGTGCGGCCGGTCTGCTGTCGGGTCTGTTCCCACTAGCCCGAAGCGAGGTAGTCCGGTTGAGCTGGACGATGCGCCCACATCCTCAGCCGCCTCATCCCGCGACCGCACGGACGCCGAAAGACTCTCAGCAGGCCCTAACCGCGAAGTCCAAACTGCCGATCGTCAAGGCGGTCGGCGAGCTAAGGGTGCAGGCCGAGCCCAGCCGCGTCCGCCAGCTCATCCAGCGCGTCAGTGCACCACTCTGGAGCCTGCGCACGCCACACGGCCGCCTGGTGGCTGATCCGCCGCTCTGGGGCCAAGCCGGCTTCCGGCTCGGCAAGCGCGGCCGTCACTTCAACGTCGCCGAGCTCTGGCCGTCATTGGATGGCCGGTGGACAGACCGGACGTGCCCGGCCTGGAGCTTGGCGCAGCCAAGCGAGTCGTTCCTAGTGCAGCGCTCGCGACCGAAGGCCGAGTCCTCGGTACCAGCAACGTCGCCGGCGTTAGGCAAAGCGTCGCCCTCAGCCCATCCGCTTCGACCCGTGGATTGTGGTGCTTGGGCCCTACCGGCACCGGGAAGACCTCGCTGCTCAAGAACTTGATCCGCGACGACCTCGCCCAAGGTCGTGGCCTAGCGGTAGTCGAGACCAACGGCGATCTGATCCGCGACCTACTCGATCTGATCCCACCCGAGCGGACTCAAGACGTGGTGCTGCTCGACGCCACCGACCAGACTCACGCGGTCGGGTTCAATCCGTTCGCCGGCTCGGCTGATGCTTCGCTAGTGGCCGATCAGATCGGCGAGCTATTCCAGCGGCTCTGGCAGTCGTACTGGGGGCCACGCACGGCCCAGCTCGCCCATATGGGTCTGCTGACTTTGGCGCGGCGCCAGGGATCGACGCTGCTTGATCTGCCGCGTCTGTTCTTGGATGAGCGCTTCCGCTCCGGCGTGCTGCGTGGCCTAGACGATCCAGTCGGGCTGGAGCCGGACTGGCGCTGGTTCCAGAGCCTTGCCGAGCGCGAGCAGGCCAACGTCATCGCGCCGCTGCTCAACAAGGTGCGGCAGTTCACCGCTCGCGATTCGATCCGCTCGATCATCGGGCAGACCCAGCCGGCCGTGTCGATGCGCTCGATCATGGCCGAGCGGAAGATCCTGCTGGTCAACTTGCCAAAGGGGCTGATCGGCTCCGAGACGGCCACGCTGCTCGGCTGCCTGATCCTGACCTCTCTCTGGCAGGCCGCTGCCGAGCGGGCCAGCTTGCCGAACGATCAGCGCACGCCATTCGGGCTGTACGTCGATGAGGTTCAAGACTTCGCCGCCGCGCCGATCCCTTGGGAGGAGATGTTCGCTCAAGGCCGCAAGTACGGCCTGGCTCTCTCGGTCGCTCATCAGAACCTCGGCCAACTGCCGCGTGATCTGCGGGAGGTGGTTCTAGCCAACGCCCGGTCAAAGGTCGTCTTCGCTCTCAGTGCCGCCGACGCTCGAAAGCTCGAGCCGTGGTTTGAGCCAGCTCTAACGGCCGCTGATCTGCAAGCCCTAGACGCCTATTCCGTAGCCGCGCTTGTGGCTCTCGACGACGGCAGCACGTCGCGCCCGGTCACGCTCAACACGCCGCCCACGCTAGAGCCGACCGGCTCGGCCGAGGCAGTCCGACGCAGCTCACGGCAGCGCTATGCCCGGCCTCGCCAAGACATCGAGGACGAGCTGAGACGGGCTGCTCGACCCCAAACAAGAGGGGCACCGGCCCCAGTCGGCCGCAAGCGAAAGGACGCGTCGTGACGTGGTCAGTCGCTTGGCCGATCGCGTCGAGCTGGAGCCGGCATGCACTCAGTCCCGATCAGCCGCGGCTGCGAAATTCGCCACTGACTAAGACCATAGAAGTGGGCTGCAAATGAGTCGCTACCTGACGGCCGCCCGGCTGCGGGAGCTAGAGAGTGCCCTCAGCCTGCGTGACCTCGACGTAGTCCACCGCGTAGCTGCTCTGCGCTTCGTCAGTGGCGACCAGCTCGCCCGCCTCTGCTTCGAGTCGAACGACCCGGCGTCGGCCCGGCGTGCTGCCCGTCGAGCCCTGCTGCGCCTGGTGCGCTTCGACGTGCTGACCCGCCTGCCGCGCTCGGTCGGTGGCGTGCGCGCTGGCTCCTCGGGCTTCGTCTACCGGCTCGGTGTCGCCGGTCGACGGCTGGCGATGGGGCGCGGCTGGATTGGCGGCGTGCGCAGCACCTACGAGCGGGTGCCCGGCCTGCTGTTCGTGCGCCATACGCTCGACATCGCCGAGCTGCACGCCCAGCTGACGGAGGCTGATCGAGCCGGTCATGTCGAGCTGCTGGAACTTGAGGCGGAGCCCGCCTGCTGGCGGAGATACGAGGCCAGCTTTCAGCCCGCCACTCTCAAGCCGGACAGCTATGTCCGGCTGGGCGTCGGCGAGTACGAGGACAGCTTCTTCATCGAGATTGATCGCGGCACCGAGGGCTCGCGAGCGATTGGCGGGCAGCTGGAGCGCTACGTCGAGTACCACGCCAGCGGACGCGAGCAGAGGCGGCACGGCGTCTTCCCGAAGGTGCTGTGGCTGACGCCGGACGAAGGACGCAGACAGGCCATCGTCGGCTGCATCGAGCGGCTGCCGAAGGAGTCGCGAGAGCTGTTCGAGACGGCTGAAGGCAGCGACGCGATCAAGCGCCTAACCGACTCCCAGAACCAAGGAAATGTAATTCATAGAGCAGGTTGCGTACGGCCCGTTTGATAGAATGTAAGCAATAGGCATAAGCCAAAAGGAGGGCAGAAATGGCAAGACAACCAACTAAGAAAGCACCCGCCAAGGGTGTTACCAAGCGAGCCTTCTCGTATCTGCGCGTCTCCTCGGAGTCCCAGACTCAGACCGACCACGACCCAGATGGACTCTCCATCGCCGCCCAGCGCGAGGCGAGCCAAGACAAGGCGACTCAGCTCGCCGCCGAGATCGTTGAGGAGTTCAGCGACCCCGGCAAGAGCGCCTACGTCGATCTACACAAACGCACCGGCTTCCTAGAAATGCTGGAGGAACTGAAGGAGCGCAACGCCCACGACTCCACCCGCATCGACTATGTGATCGTCTGGTCGCTCAGCCGCTGGGCACGCAACGTCCAAGACCACTTCCGCACGCACGCGCTGGTCAAGCAGGCCGGTGCGCAGCTCGTCTCGATCACTGAGCCGATGGTCGGGGAGGACAGCCCCGAGTCCTTCTTCATGGAGGGCATCTTCGCCCTCAACAACCAGTACGAGTCCATGAAGACCGGCCGCAACGTCAGTCAGGGGCTCTACCAGAAGGCCAAGAACGGCGGCACCTACGGCTGGACGCGTCTTGGCTATCGCAACGCCCCGGAGGAACTGCCCGACGGGCGCAACTTCTCCTCGGTCAAGCCGGACGAGAAGCGCGCACCTTTCATCACGCTGGCGTTCCAGCTCTACGTGTCGGGCGAGTACTCGATCACCCAGCTTCGCGACGAGCTTTTCAGCCTCGGCCTGCGCACTCGCCCGACCAAGCGCACGACGGGCAACAAGGTCAGTACGTCGGCGATCCAGCGCATCCTGCGGGATCCGTACTACGCCGGTTGGATCGTCTACAAGCGCGACACCCCTGAGGAGGAGACGTTCAAGGCTCGACACGAGCCGCTGATCGACCAAGAGACCTTCGACCGGGTTCAGGCCATGCTCGACGAGCGCCGCGCCACAGGCAACCGATCCCAGCACGTCGATCACTATCTACGCGGCTCCGTCTTCTGCGGCGAGTGCGGACACCGACTGGCGTTCGCGATCTCACGGGGCAAGAACGGCACGCGCTATCCGTACTTCTTCTGCATCGCGCGCATCAACGGGCGCAAGTGCTCGATGCGCTCGAACATCCGACCTGCGTTCATCGAGGAGGCTGTTGCGCGCTACTACCGCGAGCGCCCCGTGGAGCTGACGCAGGCCGACATCGCTGAGCGAACCGACGCAATCGAGGCGCTAGCGGCGGTCAGTCAAGAGGCCGTCTTACGGGTCAAGGAGGCCAAGACCGCCCTGATCGCCAAGCTCAAAGAGCAGCAGGTTCGCCTCCTCCGCTTGCACGCCGAGGAGGGCGACGACGTATCGCCGGACGCCTTCCGAGCCGAGCGCAGCCGCCTACAGACCGAGATGGAGGCGGCGGAGAAATCCCTCGCCGAGACCGAGCATCGACTGACGCTCGACACCGACGATCTACGGATGGCGTTAGAGCTAGCGAGCGACGTCGCGAAGGTCTATGAGACCGGGGACGACCAAACCAAGCGCAGCTACAACCTCGCGTTCTTCAAGAAGATCTTCGTCCTGCCCGAGCTGGATCAGTACGGCCTCTGCGGTGGGGTTGCGATCAGAGACGCGGAGCTGACCGAGCCCTACGCAGTGCTTCTCGCCGACGGCCTAACCGCTGCCGTGGTCGCCGAGGCGGAGCAGATCACGGCCGGCGCGACCAACGCGGGAACCGCCACACTCGGCTCTACAAAGCGAAAGGACGGCCTCGAAAGACCGTCCTTTGCTGCCGCTACCTCTGTTTCGTACTTCGTGAAGATGGCGGAGGGGGCGGGATTCGAACCCGCGGTGGGCGTGAACCCACTCTGGTTTTCAAGACCAGTGCATTCAACCGCTCTGCCACCCCTCCGGGGTCCGATCATCCTAGGGCCGGCGGGGGTTTGACGGCTGGGTTAGGGTCGGCGGATGCCGAACGAGAACGATGAGCTGATCCAGCGGTTCTATGGGGCGTTCGATCGGAGGGACGGGGACGCGATGGCGGCGTGCTACGCGCCGGACGCGCGCTTCGACGATCCGGTCTTCCCGGGCCTGACCGGGAGCGAGCCGGGCGACATGTGGCGGATGCTGACGTCGCGAGCCAAGGACCTGAAGATCGAGTTGCGCGAGCACCAGGCCGACGAGACGACGGGCAGCGCGCGCTGGATCGCGACCTACACGTTCACCCAGACCGGCCGCCCGGTTGTCAACGACGTGCGAGCGACGTTCCGGTTCCGCGACGGCCTGATCGCCGAGCACCGCGACGACTTCGACTTCCACAAGTGGTCGAAGCAGGCGCTCGGCACGCCCGGCCTGCTGCTCGGCTGGACGCCGATCCTGCGCAACGCCACGCGCAAGAAGGCGCGTGCCGGGCTAGACGAGTTCCGCGCCGCGCGCGGCTAGCTCAGAGCGGCATCTTCCCGCGGCCCTTGCGGCCCGCGGCGGCGCTCTTGCTGGTCGCCTTGCGCGAGGAGGAGAAGGGCTTGCGCGCCCAGTCGCCGATCTTGCCCGGCAGCGAGCCGCCGGCCTTCTCGCCGACGCCGAGGGTCTTGCTGACGCCGCGCTGCGGGTGCTGGGAGAGCCGCGGCGCGATGAACGCGAGCACCAGCAGGACTACGCAGACGACGATGATTCCGGCGATCAGCATCTAGGGGCCAATCCTTCCTCGGGGACACCCTCCAGGTACCCCGCTACCCAGCCCGCAAACGGGCCGACCGGAGCTAGGCGCCGACGGGGGCGAGCCGCGCCGGTGCGCCGTACTGGCCCAGCACCGCCGGCAGCTCCACAGACCCGTCGGCCTGCTGGCCGTTCTCGACCAGGGCGATGATCGTGCGGCCGACCGCCACGGCGGTCCCGTTCAGCGTGTGCACGTGGCGCGGCCCGTCCTCCGCCCGGTAGCGCGCGTCCAACCTGCGCGCCTGGTAATCGGTCGTGTTCGAGCAGGAGGTCAGCTCGCGGTAGCGCTCCTGGCCCGGCAGCCACGCCTCGATGTCGTACTTCTTCGCCGCCGAGGCGCCGAGGTCGTCGACGGCGATGTTCACGACGCGGTAGGGGATCCCGAGCGCGACCATGATCTCCTCCTCGATCGCCAGCAGCCGCTCGTGCTCCTCGCGAGAATCCTCCGGCCGCACGAACGCGAACATCTCGACCTTGTCGAACTGGTGGACGCGGAAGATGCCGCGCGTGTCGCGCCCCGCCGCCCCCGCCTCGCGGCGGAAGCAGGTCGAGAATCCGGCGTAGCGGGCCGGCACGTCGTCCCCGTCGAGGATCTCGCCCATGTGCAGGCCGGCGAGCGGCACCTCGGAGGTGCCGGTCAGGTAGAGGTCGTCCTCGGGCACGCGGTAGATCTGGTCCTCGGTGTCGGGCAGGAAGCCGGTGCCGAACAGCGCCTCCTGGCGCACGAGCACCGGCGGGACCACCGGAGTGAAGCCGTGGTCGCCGAGCAGGCCGAGCGCCCAGCGCACCAGCGCCAGCTCGAGGAAGACCAGCTCGCCCTTGAGGTAGGCGAACCGGGAGCCCGCGACGCGCGCGCCGGCCTCCAGGTCGATCAGCGGCCCCAGCAGCTCGAGGTGGTCACGCCCCGTCGCGCCGGCCTCGCCGACCTCGCGCAACACGGTGTCGGAGTCGGCCGCGCTCGGGTCGGGCAGGTTCGGCAGCGAGCCGAGCGCGCCGTCGAGCTCCTCCTCGGCGGCCTTCAACTCGGCGTCGAGCTGCTTCTGGCGCTCGCCGACGGACTTGACCGCCGCGATCGCCTCGGACGCGTCGCCGCCCTCGCGCTGCAGCTCGCCGATCCGCTTGCTGGCGGCGTTCTTCTCGGCGCGCAGCCCCTCCAGCTCCGGCAGGATCGCGCGCCGCCGCTCGTCGAGCTCCAGCACGCGCGCCAGCCGCTCGTCCGATCCGTCGCCGCGACGCGCGAGCGCCGCCCGCGCCTCGTCGGGAGCGGAGCGGATCGCCTTCAGGTCGAGCATGCCGGCTGCCGGTCTAGCGCGCGGCCGGCGTCACGGGGTCTGCTCGCCCCGGACTGCACGTCGTCCCCGCCCCGGTCCTGGCCGGAGTACTTGTCGAGGAAGGCGGCGACCTGCTCGGCCTCCTCGCCCATGACGATGTTCGCCGGCATGATCGCGCCGGAGAAGCCGCCGTTGCGGATCGCGAAGAGGGCGTCGTCCTTGCTGACCTTGCGCTCGTCGAAGTTCGGGCCGTTGGTGCGCTCGCCGCCGGCGAGCTGGCCCGTCGGCTTGGAGCCGAAGGAGTTGGCGCGCTCGAAGGTGTGGCAGCCGGAGCAGCGCTCGTTGAAGAGGATCGCTCCGTCGCGGTTGGCCTGGTCGACGTCGATCTCGCCCTGGGCGCATCCGGTGGCGCCGATGGCGGCGACTGCGGCCACCGCGAGGAGGGCTGTGCGGGTGGTGAGGCGGATCACGGCGGGGCATAGTATCCGCCGCCCCATGACGATGCCCTTAGGCCGCACCCTCCTCGTCGCGGCGGCCCTCCTCGGAGCGGCCGGATGCGGCGGTTCCGAGGAGCCTCCGGACCTCCCCGGGAAGGTCTCCGCGGGCGAGCCGCTGAAGGTCGACGCGAAGGAGTACGTCTTCGATCCGAACCGCGTCACGGTCAAGGGCGCGCCGGCTGGCGGGACCCGCCAGCGAATCGACCTCGAGAACAGCGGCGAGCTCGCGCACAACATCGAGGTGCTCGACGGCGAGAGGATCGTCGGGCGGTTGCGCAGCTTCCCGGCCGGCCAGGAACGCGAGCTGACCGTCGACCTCCCGCCGGGCGAGTACCGCTTCATCTGCACCGTCGCCGACCACGACGAGAAGGGCATGCGCGGCACCATCACCGTGCGGTGAGCCACGCCACGCTGGGCCCACGGCGCTACGCCGCGGCGTGCAGGCGCTTGGCGAAGCGCAGCAGGCTGCCGTCGCCGGTCGAGCTGATGTGGACCTCGTCCATCATCAGCGAGAGCAGTTCGAGGCCGCGGCCGCTCTCGTCGTCGAGCGTCGGCCGGCTCAGCGGCGCGACGAAGGTGCCGCTGTCGCGCACCTCGAAGACCAGCCGCCCGTCGGCCTCGAAGGCGGCGATGCCGATCTGGTCGCCGCGGCCCTGCGACCCGTGCTCGATCGCGTTCGCGACCGCCTCGCTGACCGCCAGCTTGACCTGGTAGCAGTCGGCATCGTCGAGGCCGGCCTGCGACGCGGCCCGGTAGGCCCAGTCGCGCGCCTCGCCCAGCCGCTCTGGATCGGCGTCGATCGTCATCGCTTTGTCCTCGAAGTCCAGGCTGCCCATTGCTCTTCCCAACGAACCACTCGGCCGCGAGTTACGGCGGCTTGAGAAATGGATGCTCAGGTGCCGGTCTGGAATGCGCGCAGGGCAAGCGTCAGGATCATCAGCACCCCGATCGTCATCACGCCCATCTCGGCGAGCGCGACCTTGCGCGCGATCACCACCTGCTGCCCGCGATCGAGGTCGTCGATGTCGACGTCCTCGAGCTCGCGCTGGGCGACGCCGACGCGCATCCCCTCGCTGAACAGCGTGATCGCGAGCGGCGCGAAGCCGTAGGCGGCGTGCAGGCCGTCCGGCGCGCGCATGCCCTGAGCCAGAAGGACGAATCCGATCACGGCCTGGATCACGACCGACGCCTGCGCGACGCGCAGCAGGTACCAGAACCAGACCGACGGGTCCTTGCGCAGCCAGGCGATGCCGCCCCAGGCGCCCGCGACGGCGTTCGTCGCGAGCACGGCGATGCCGACGACCATGTGAACCTCGCTCAGCGGAATACCCCCGCGTCCCGGGCGCCAGGGCCGTTAGCGCCCTTTCGCACTATGTAGCAAGTCCGCACAAACCTCGTTATACATCCGTGCGCCCAGTGCTCAGCGCTTACCTCCCCGCCCTCGTCTTCCTCGCCCTCGGAATCACCGTCGGCGTCGTCTTCACGCTCGCCAACGGCCTGCTCGGTCCACGGCGCCCGAACAAGACCAAGAGCGAGCCCTACGAGTGCGGCCTTCCCTCCGACGTCCAGAAGAGCTTCCGCTTCGGAATCAGCTTCTACCTGATCGCGATGCTGTTCATCCTGTTCGACATCGAGGTCGTCTTCCTGTACCCGATCGCCGTCCAGCTCGAGGCGATCGGGACCGTTCGCGCTCGGCGAAGGTCGCGGTCTTCGTGGCGCTGCTCGTGCGTCGCGTTCGTCTACGTGTGGAGAAGGGGGGCGCTCGAGTGGAAGTGACCCGCACCAAGCTCGGCGCCGAACCAGGTGCCGGCGCTCGGCGAGTCGCCCGAGGACTTCCGCGCGCGCCAGCTCTCCGCCCAGCAGATGCTGCGCGGCGACCTCGACGGCCGTGACGCTCGAGGAGTACGTCGAGGAGCGCGTGCTGCTGACGACGCTCGAGAAGGCCCAGAACTGGGCGCGCGCGCAACGCGCTGCTGGCCGCTCGGCTTCGGCCTCGCCTGCTGCGCGATCGAGATGATCACCGTCGATCGGCTCGCCGCGCAACGACATCGTCGCGCTTCGGCGCCGAGGTCGTGCGCGCCTCCCCGCGCCAGGCCGACATGATCATCCTGTCGGGCCGCGTCTCGATCAAGATGGCGCCGATCATCCGCCGCATCTACGACCAGATGCTCGAGCCGAAGTGGGTGATCGCGATGGGCGCCTGCGCGTCGAGCGCCGGCATGTTCAACAACTACGCGGTCGTCGCCGGGCGTCGACAAGTTCCTGCCGGTCGACGTCTACGTGCCCGGCTGCCCGCCGCGCCCCGAGGCGCTGATCTACGGGATCATCAAGCTGCAGGACAAGATCACAGAGCGACCCGACGCTCGGCTGGCGCGAGCGCTACCAGGCGGAGGGCACCGAGGAGACAGTTGCCTGACGCGACCGGCCTCGAGCTGATCGCCCAGCGACGTCCGCGAGCGCCGTCGGCGACGACGCCGTCGTGGGCACCCACTACGCCCACGAGCAGGCGACGCTCGAGGTCGTCGCCCGCGCGCGTGCGCGACGTGCTCGCGCTACCTGCGCGACGAGGACGAGCGAGCCGTACGAGTTCCTCGTCAGCGTCCACGGCGTCGACTACCTGCCCGAGGAGCCGCGGCTCGGCGTCCACTACCAGCTGCTCTCGACGCGCGCGCGTCGAGCGCCTCGACGTGAAGACGCGCGTGACGGTCGAGGAGCCGGTCGTCCCGCAGCGTCGTCGACCTCTTCCCGACCGCCGAACTTCCAGGAGCGCGAGGTCTACGACATGTTCGGCGTCGAGTTCGACGGCCACCCCGACCCGCGCCGGATCCTGATGCCCGAGGACTACGTGGGCCACCCGCAGCGGCGCGACTTCCCGATCGGCGGCGAGCCGGTCCTCTTCACCTTCAACGAGCACAAGCTGCCGCGCTGGTATGACTGACGAGACGCGACACCGCGACGCCGACCCGCTCGCGGCCCCCTACCGCGAGCGCGAGAAGTCGGTCACGATGGAGCGCGTCGCCCACGGCCGACTCGACCGGTCACGGTCGCCGAGCTGGAGCCCGAGACCGAGCTGTTCACGATCAACCTCGGCCCGCACCACCCGGCGACGCACGGCGTGCTGCGGCTGCTCTGCACGCTCGAGGGCGAGATGGTGCGCGAGGTGCAAGCCGATCATCGGCTACGTCCACACCGGCATCGAGAAGTCGATGCGAGGACCAGCAGTACTGGAAGGTGATCCCGTTCGTCGAGCGGATGGACTACCTCGCCTACTTCTTCAACGCGATGGCGTTCTGCATCGCCGGTCGAGACGCTGCTCGAGCGAGGAGGTGCCGCACGCGCGCCCAGTACCTGCGCGTGATCCACCTCGAGCTGAACCGGATCGCCAGCGCACCTGTTCTGGCTCGGCACCTCGGCGCTCGACCTCGGCGCGATCACGATGCTCTGGTGGGGCCTGCGCGAGCGCGACTGCATCCTCGACCTGTTCGAGATGTCGTCGGGCCAGCGGATGCACACGCGCTACTTCCAGGTCGGCGGCGTGATCGAGGACATCCCGCCCGGCTGGGAGCAGAAGTGCCGCGAGTTCCTGGCGCTGTTCCCGTCGCGACTCGACCAGTACGAGGCGCTGCTCGACAAGAACGAGATCTGGCTGCAGCGCATGAAGCACGTCGGCGTCGGTGCCGAAGGAGCGGCTGCTCGAGCTGGGCGTCACCGGCCCGCTGCTGCGCGCCGCCGGCGACCCGTGGGACCTGCGCAAGGCCGACCCCTACTCGTCCTACGAGCACTTCGACTTCAAGATCCCGGTCGGCACGATCGGCGACTGCTACGACCGCTACCGCGTCCGGATGGCGGAGATGCGCGAGTCGTGCCGGATCATCGAGCAGGCGCTCGACGGGCTGCCCGAGGGGCCGTTCATCACGACCAACCGCAAGGTCGCGCTGCCGCCGCGCCACGAGCTGGCGACGTCGATGGAGGCGCTGATCCACCACTTCAAGCTCGTCACCGAGGGCTTCCGCGTCCCGCCGGGCGAGGCCTACAAGGCGATCGAGTCGCCGCGCGGCGAGCTCGGCTGCTTCGTCGTCGCCGACGGCTCGGCGAAGCCCGCGCGCGTGCACATGCGCGACCCCTCGTTCGTCAACCTGCAGGCGCTCGCCGACGATGAGCGAGGGCAGCCTGCTCGCCGACATGATCGCCGACGTCGCGATGCTCGACCCGATCCTCGGAGGGATCGACCGGTGACCCCGCGCGTCGACCGCAGACTCAAGCCGTTGGGCTGGGACGAGGCAGCCGACCTCGACAAGCCGCCGGCGCAGATCCCGGAAGCCTCGGAGACCGAGGTCCCGGACGCGCTGCGCGAGCGGATCGAGGCGCTGATGGCGCGCTACCCCGACCGCCGCTCGGCCGCGCTGCCGGCGCTCGACGCGGCCCAGCGCGTCCACGGCTGGTGCTCGCCCGAGGCGATCGGCCAGGTCGCCGCGGTGATGCGGGTCACGCCCGCCTACCTCTCCTCGGTCGCGACCTTCTACGACATGCTGCGCACCGAGCCCGTCGGCTCGCGCTACGTCTACGTCTGCACGAGCGTCGCCTGCTGCCTGCGCGACGCCAAGACGGTCTACGACGCGATCGCCGACGAGGCCGAGCGCCAGGGCCTCGAGGACTGCGAGATCCGCGAGTTCGAGTGCCTCGGCGCCTGCGACATGGCGCCGATGGCCTCGGTCGACGGCCGCTACGTCGGGCCCGCTCGAGCGTCGAGCGACGCGCCCGAGATCGTGGCCGCGCTGAAGGAGCGCCGCGAGGTGCTGCCCGGCCGCGGTCTCGGCGACGAGGGCTACGCGCTGCCGTGGGCGGGCGACGGCCACGAGGGGAGCCGGCATGACGCCCGAGACGCTCCAGACCAAGGTCCTGACGGCCAACCTCGGCGTCGAGAACCTGCACGACGATCGACGTCTACGAGTCGACCGGCGGCTACCGCTCGGCGCGCAAGGCGGCGCTCGAGATGGCGCCCGAGGCGGTCGTCGAGGAGCTCGAGGCCTCCGGCCTGCGCGGCCGCGGCGGCGCCGGCTTCTCGATGGGCAAGAAGGCGTCGCTTCATCCCCAAGGGGACGATGGACAAGTACCTCTGCTGCAACGCCGACGAGTCCGAGCCCGGCACCTTCAAGGACCGCCTGCTGATGCAGCACAACCCGCACCTGCTGGTCGAGGGCTGCATCATCGGCGCGATCGCCGCCGGCGCCAACCGCGCCTTCATCTTCATCCGCGGCGAGTACGCGCTGCAGGCCGACATCCTCGACGCCGCCGTCGAGCGAGGCCTACGCGCAAGGGCTACCTCGGCGAGTCGATCTTCGGCTCCGGCACCCAGGTCGAGCTGGTCGTCCACCGCGGCGAGGGCGCCTACATCTGCGGCGAGGAGTCGGCGCTGCTCGACGCGCTCGAGGGCAAGCGCGGCAACCCGCGCCTGAAGCCGCCGTTCCCGGCCAACCAGGGCCTCTACCAGGGCCCGACGCTGATCAACAACGTCGAGACGCTCTGCAACACGCCGATCATCCTCGAGAAGGGCGCCGACTGGTACCGCCAGCACGGCGTCGAGCAACTCGACCGGCACCAAGATGGTCTCGGTCTCGGGCAACGTGCAGCGGCCGGGCAACTACGAGATCGAGCTGGGCATCACCGCGCGCGACATCGTCTACGGCCTCGCCGGCGGCCCGCTGCCGCGGGCGCGAGATCAAGTGCTGGTTCCCCGGCGGCTCCTCCGCCCCGGTGCTGCTGCCCGAGGACCTCGACCGCCCCTACACCTTCGAGGACGATGGCCGCAGGCCGGCTCGATGCTCGGCTCCGGCGCGATCATCGTCGTCGACGACTCGGTGCCGATCGTCTCGGTCGCGCTGCGGCTGGCGAAGTTCTACCGCCACGAGTCGTGCGGCAAGTGCGTCCCGTGCCGCGAGGGCACCAACTGGACCGTGAAGATGCTCGAGCGCATCGACGCGGGCGAGGCGACGCCGATGGACATCGACATCGTCTCCTAGGTCCAGGAGAACATCATCGGCAACTGCCTCTGCGTGCTCGGCGACTCGATGGCGATGCCGATCGGGTCGATGATCAAGCCACTTCCGGCCGGAGTTCGAGTCGCACATCGAGGCCGCGCGCGAGCGCGCCGAGCACGACCTGCTGGCTGCGCCGGTGTCGGCCGAGCTGCTCGCCGCGAGCCCCCACTCGGGACCCGGGGTCGGCTGATGGCGCGCCCCGAGCTCGAACGACGTCACCTTCGAGATCGACGGCCGCGAGGTGACCGCGCCGGAGGGCACGATGCTCGTCGACGCCGCCAAGGACGGCGACGTCGAGATCCCCTACTTCTGTTACGAGCCGAAGCTCGGCGCGCCGGTCGGCGCCTGCCGGATGTGCCTGGTCGAGATCGAGGGCATCCCGAAGCTGCAGACCTCCTGCTCGACCCCGGTCAAGGACGGCATGGTCGTCCACACCACGACCGACCGCGTCAAGCACGCCCAGAACGCGGTCGTCGAGTTCCTGCTCGTCAACCACCCGCTCGACTGCCCCGTCTGCGACAAGGGCGGCGAGTGCCCGCTGCAGGACATCTCGTTCGGCTGGGGCGCGCGGCCGCTCGCGGGTGATCGAGCCGAAGCGCCACTTCAAGAAGCCGCTCGAGGTCTCGCCGCTGGTCGCGATCGACCGCGAGCGCTGCATCCTCTGCTACCGCTGCGTCCGCTTCTCGCAGGAGATCGCCGAGGACTACCAGCTCGCCTTCCTCGAGCGCGGCGACCACACCTACGTCGGCACCCACGACGGCCGGCCCTACGTCGCGCCGTTCAGCGGCAACATCATCGAGCTGTGCCCGGTCGGGCGCGCTGACCTCGACCGCCTACCGCTTCCGCGCGCGGCCGTGGGACATCGAGGAGGCCGGGCTCGGTCTGCATCGGCTGCGCCGCGCCAGTGCAACGTCTCCTACACGATCCGCGACGACGAGAAGGTGCTGCGCGTCCTGGCGCGCGACAACGAGGAGGTCGACGACGGCTGGGTCTGCGACAAGGGCCGCTTCGGCTACGAGTCGTTCCACTCGCCCGAGCGCGTGACCGCGCCGATGGTCCGCGACGGCGGCGTGCTGCGCGAGGTCTCGTGGGAGCGCGCGCTGTCCGAGGCCGCCAAGGCGCTGCTGCGCGGCGGCGAGCGGACCGGCGCGCTGGCCGGCGGCGCGGTGACCAACGAGGAGGGCCTGCTGCTCGCGCGTCTGCTGCGCGACGGCGCTCGGCTCGCCGCACCTCGACTCCGGCGCCGGCGGCGCCTTCGATCCCGTGTCAGGCGCGCGTGCTGGCCCGGCCGGAGCTGACGCGCCCGGGTCTCCGACGTCGACTACGCCGACGCGGTGCTGGTCGTCGAGATCGAGCCGGTCGACGAGGCGCCGGTGCTCGACCTGCGCGTGCGCAAGGCCCGCCGCCGCAACGGCACGCGGGTGATCACGCTGACCAGCCGCCCGAGCACGCTCGACGACCCGGGGTCCGACCTGGGCGCCGACGCCACCGGCGACATCGCCATCCGCTTCGCCCCGGCGCCGCCCAGGCCGCCCTGGCCGCGCTCGCCGCCGCGCTCGGATCCCCGCGCGTCACCCCCTCCACCGGTGAGAGCCGACTTGCGGCGAACATTTCGCCGCAAGTCGGCTCTCACCCCACGAGCGAGCAGACGACGAGCGCGACCGCCGGCGTGGCGGAGCTCGCGGCGAAGGCTGGCGCCGACGTCGCGGAGGTCGAGGCCGCCGCGGCGGCGCTGCGCGAGGCGCGCTTCGGCGCGGGCGACGAGCCCAAGGCCGGCGACGTGGTGATCCTCTGGGGCGAGCGGACGACCGTCGGCGGCGGTCCCGCCGCGGTCGACGCGCTGCTCGCGGTGGTCGAGTCGCTGAAGATCGGCGAGCGTCCTGAGTCGGGCGCGATCGAGATCCCGAGCCGCGCGAACGGGCGCGGCCTGCGCGAGGTCGGCGTCGCGCCGAAGCTCGCCGCCGGGCTCGCCGACGCGCCGGAGCCGGGCCTCGACGCCCCGTCGATCGGCCGCGCGCTCGCCGACGGCGAGCTGTCGACGCTGCTGCTGCTCGCCACCGACCCGCTGACCGAGCTGTCCGACCGGCCGAAGTGGGAGCGCGCCTACGACCGCGCCGACGCGGTCGTCGCGTTCTCCGACTTCCTCACGCCGGGCCTCGACGAGCACGCGACCGTCGTCTTCCCCGGCGAGTCGAACGCCGAGAAGGAGGGCACGCTCACCCATCCCGACGGCCGCCTCCAGCGCGTCCGCCAGGCGATCCCGCACACCGGCGAGGTCCGCCCGGTGTGGAGCGTGCTGGCCGAGCTGTGCCAGGCCGCGGGCGTCGCCCTGCCGACGTCGTCGAACGGCAGCGGCCCCGGCCTCTCCCTCCCCGAGGTCTCCGCGGCCGTCGCCGCCGCCGTCCCCTTCTACGCGGGCGTCACGCTCGACGAGATCGGCGGGCGCGGCGTGCGCTGGCAGGACCGCGACGCGGCCTCGGCGGCGCCGGCCCAGGACATGCCCTCCGGCCCGCTCGACACACCGGCCGACCTGCCCGCCGGCCTGCGGCTCGGCGCCGCGCCCGCCCTGTTCGCGTCGCCGGCCGTCGCCCACTCGCCGTCGCTGCGCTTCCTCGCGCCGCGCCAGCGCGCCGAGCTGTCGCCCGACGACGCCGCCCGCCTCGGGCATCGCTCCGGGTGAGGACGTCGAGGTCTCCAGCGGCGACGACCGCGTCGTGCGCGCGACCGCCGCGATCCGCGCCGCGATCCGTCCCGGCAGCGTCTTCCTGACCCAGGGCCTCGGCCCCGACGGCGCCGAGGCGCTGACCAACGGGGTCCCCGCCACCGTCGAGGTCCGCTCCGCGCCGCCGCTGATCCACCAGGTCGCCGGTGGTCCGACTACCGACGCGGCGCCCTCAGACGCGGTCGGCGCGCCCGTCACCGCCGGCTCCGACGCGCCCGGCGCGGCGTCCGAGGTCGTACCCGAGCCGGGCGAGGCGGCCCGGGAGGCGAATCCCGCCGCCGAGGGCGACCGCGCGAGCGGCGACTACCCCAACGAGGCCGACGAGTCATGACCGTCGAGTCCACGCTGGTCCAGATCGTCAAGGCGATCGTGATCTTCGCGTTCATCCTGCAGGTCGTCCCGCTGATCCTGCTGCTCGAGCGCAAGCTGCTCGGCCGCTTCCAGTCGCGCTACGGACCCAACCGCGTCGGCCTGCGCGGGCTCGGCCAGCCGCTCGCCGACGTGCTCAAGCTGCTCTCCAAGGAGCGCTTCACGCCCGAGACCGCGGTCCCGTGGATGATGGCCATCGCGCCCGTCATCTCGATCGCCACCGCCGTCGCGACGCTCGCGATCATCCCGTTCGGCCCGCAGGGCGCCTGGGGCGGCGACGTCGGCCTCTACGGCATCGACGTCCCGATCGGCCTCCTCTACTTCTTCGCCTTCGGCTCGCTCGCCTTCTACGCGCTCGTGCTCGGCGGCTGGGCGTCGGGCTCGAAGTACTCGTTCCTCGGCGCGATGCGCTCGGCCGCGCAGCTGATCTCCTACGAGGTCGCGATCGGCCTGTCGCTGCTCGGCGTCGCGATGATGGCCGGCTCGCTGTCGTTCGTCGACATCGTCGAGGCCCAGGGCGCCGACGGCAAGGGGATCTGGTTCATCGTCCCGCAGTTCGTCGGCTTCCTCGTCTTCATGGTCGCCGGCTTCGCCGAGACCGCGCGCGCCGCCGTTCGACCTGCCCGAGGCCGACGCCGAGATCGTCGCCGGCTACAACACCGAGTACGGCGGCATGCGCTTCGGCTCGTTCTTCATGGCCGAGTACATCGAGGTGATCGTCATCTCCGGCGTCGCGACCGCCTGCTTCTTCGGCGGCTGGCACGGCCCCGGCCCGATCGCGCTCGCGCCGCTCTGGGTGCTGCTGAAGATGTTCGCCTTCGTCGTCCTCTTCATCTGGGTTCGGGCTACGCTGCCGCGCCTGCGCTACGACCAGCTGATGTCGTTCGGCTGGAAGGTGCTGCTGCCGCTGGCCACCTTGAACGCCCTCGTCACCGCGATCGTCCTGGTGGTCTGACACACATGAGCTACGAGCTGAACGAAGACGTCATCGAGGTCCAGCGCGGCCCGGAGCCCGGCGGGCTCGGCGGCGCCTACCGCACCTTCGGCGCGACGCTGCGCGGCCTGCGCACGACGCTCGGGCGGCTGGCCGAGAAGCCGGTCACGATCGAGTACCCCGAGGAGAAGACGCCGGTCTACCCGCGCTTCCGCGGCCGCCACAAGCTGCACAAGTTCGAGGACACGGGGCTGGAGAAGTGCGTCGGCTGCTCGCTCTGCGTGGCCGCCTGCCCGGCCGCCTGCATCCGCGTCGTCGCCGACGAGAACACGCCCGAGCACCAGGTGTCAGCCGGCGAGCGCTACGCCGCCGTCTACGAGATCAACATGAGCCGCTGCATCTTCTGCGGCTACTGCGAGGTCGCGTGCCCGTTCGACGCGATCACGATGGGCAACGACTACGAGCTCGCCGACTACCAGCGCTCCGACCTGATCTTCACCAAGGAGATGCTGCTCGCCGAGCCGATCGAGCGCACCCCGCTGCGGCGCGAGGGCGAGTAGAGCCTTGTTCTTCGAGCAGCTCCTCTTCTTCATCGCGGGCGGCGGCGCGATCGCCGGCGCGCTCGGCGTCGTGCTGCTGCGCAACCCCTTCTACAGCGTGCTGTCGCTGGTCGCGCACCTGATCTCCCTGTCGATCCTGTTCCTGCTGCTGACCGCCGCGTTCCTCGCCGCCGCCCAGGTCGTCGTCTACGCCGGCGCGGTGATGGTGCTCTACGTCTTCGTCGTCGCCTACGTCGGCGGCAGCGAGGACGAGCTGCGACCGGCGACCACCGGGCCGCTCGCGGCGATCGGGCCGATCTTCGCCGGCGCGCTGCTGATCGAGCTGACGATCGCGATCGTCGGCTCCAGCCTGTCGCTGCTCGACACCACCGGCGCCAAGGTCAGCGACGACTTCGGCTCGCCCGCCGCGATCGGCGAGGCGCTGCTGAACAAGTACCTGCTCGCCTTCGAGGCCGCCTCGTTCCTGCTGCTGGTCGCCGCCGTCGGCGCGGTCGTGCTGGCGCGCCGCCGCCGGGGCCTGCAGGAGCCGGCCGAGGCGATCTCGGTCGCTGACGTCTTCAAGTCCGGGGGCCAGGCCTGATGGACATCTCCTGGTTCGTCGTCCTCTCGGCGTTCATCTTCTGCATCGGCGCGGCCGGCGTGATGACGCGCCGCAGCCCGCTGGTGATCCTGCTCTGCCTCGAGCTGATGCTCAACGCGGGCAACCTCGCGCTGATCGCGTTCGCGCGCATGGCCGGCAACGTCGAGGGCCAGGTCTTCGCGCTGATCGTGATGGTCGTCGCGGCCTGCGAGGTCGTGATCGGCCTCGGGATCATCGTCGCGATGTACCGGCGCAAGCTGGCGATCGACGTCGACGACATGGCGGAGCTGCGCGGATGAGCGCCACCTCCTGGGGCTGGCTCGTCCTGGCGTTCCCGCTCGCGGGGATGCTGGTGATCGCGCTCGGCTGGAAGGTCCTGCCCGACCGCGTCGCCGGCTGGATCGGCAGCGCGGCGATCGGCGCCGCGTTCGCCTCCGCGATCGCGATGCTGATCGACGCTCCAGGACCGGCCAGAGGACGCGCGCATCCTGGTCGACTCGGCCTGGACCTACGCCGCGACCGCCGGCTTCGAGGTCGACCTGTCGATCCTCGTCGACCCGCTGTCGGTCTTCATGTGCCTGGTCGTGACCGGCGTGTCGTTCCTGATCCACGTCTACTCGGTCGCCTACATGGAGTCGGACCGCTCCTACAAGCGGTTCTTCGCCTACCTCAACTTCTTCGTCTTCTCGATGCTGCTGCTGGTCCTGGCCGCGAACTTCGTCCTGCTGATCGTCGGCTGGGCGTTCGTCGGCGCGGCGTCCTACCTGCTGATCTCCTTCTGGTACCGCCGCGCGACGGCGACCAAGGCCGGCATCAAGGCGTTCGTGATCAACGTCGTCGGCGACGTCGGGCTGGTGATCGGCGCCTTCCTGCTCTTCGACGCGACCGGGGCGCTCGACTACGCCGGCGTCTTCGGCCAGGTCACCACCGCGTTCGGCCACAACGACGGCCAGCTCGTCGCCGCCTGCCTGCTGCTGCTCGTCGGCGCGTTCGCGAAGTCGGCCCAGCTGCCGCTGCACACCTGGCTCCCGGACGCGATGGAGGGCCCGACGCCGGTCTCCTCGCTGATCCACGCCGCGACGATGGTCACCGCGGGCGTCTACCTGATCGCGCGCATGCACCCGCTGTTCGAGCAGGCCCCGGTGGCCGCCGACATCAGCGCCGTGATCGGCACGCGCGACCCTGTTCGTCGCCGCGACGATCGCGCTGGTGATGACCGACCTCAAGCGGGCGATCGCCTACTCGACGATGTCGCAGATCGGCTACATGGTGCTCGGCGTCTCGGTGTTCGCCTACAGCGCCGGCATGTTCCACCTGATGACGCACGCCTTCTTCAAGGCGCTGCTGTTCATGGGCGCCGGTTCGGTGATCGCCGCGATGGCCAACGAGCAGTCGCTCGACAAGATGGGCGGCTTCCGCAAGGCGATGCCGTTCACCTACGTCACCTTCACCGCGGGCGCGCTGGCGCTCGCCGGCTTCCCGCTGACCTCCGGCTTCTTCTCGAAGGACGAGATCCTCGCCTACACGATCAACCGCGGCGACTGGTTCATCGCGCTCGCGGTCGTCGGCTACCTGGCGGCGTTCATGACGGCGGTCTACGCCTTCCGGCTCGTCTTCCGCGTCTTCCACGGCGAGCCCTGCGCCGAGGCGCGCGAGCTCGAGAACGGTCACCTCGCCCACGCCGAGCCGTTCAACCCGGCGACCGGCGAGGCCGAGGACACCGACGTCGGGCTTCCCGGGCCCCGAGCACCACATCGCCGAGCGCGAGAAGGAGATGAAGACCGCGATGGGTCCGCTGGCGCTGCTGGCGATCGTCGCCGGCGTCGTCCAGATCCCGGGCGTCACCGACGTGATCGAGAAGTTCCTCGAGCCGACCTTCGCCGACTCGCACTACGTCCACGACCACCCCAGCGACTCGCGCCGAGTACCTCGGCATGGCGGTCGGCGCGTGCATCTCGATCGCCGGCATCCTGGTCGCCGCGCGCATCTACCTCTGGCGGCCGGGCACCTCGGCGAAGCTGCAGGCCCGCTTCGCGCCGCTGCACACGCTGCTGGCGAACAAGTGGTACTTCGACGAGGCCTACGACTACGGCGTCGTCCGCCCGCTCGCCGCGGCTCGGCCGCTTCGGCCGCACGGTGATCGAGAGCGCGTTCGTCCAGGGCTTCCTGGTCGGCGGCACGGTCGGGATCGTGCGCGCCGGCAGCTCGTTCGCCCGCTCGATCCAGACCGGTGAGCTGCGCGCCTACGCGGCGGTGCTGCTGCTCGGCCTGAGCGGCGTCGTCCTCTACTTCCTGATCGCGAGCAGCTGATGACGATCCACCTCAGCATCGTCCTCTTCCTGCCGCGTCGTCGCCGCGCTGGTCGGCGCGCTGCTGCCGGACCGCACGGGCCGCTGGGTCGCCGTCGCCGGCAGCGTCGCCGTGCTCGGCTACGCGATCGCGATGATCGTCGACTTCGACGTCCGGCAGCGCCGGGCATGCAGTACGTCACCGACGACGAGTGGATCCCCGAGCTGGGCATCCGCTACCAGCTCGGCGTCGACGGGCTCAACCTCTTCCTGGTCGCGCTGACGGCGCTGCTGTGGGTGCCGGCGATGGTCTGGTCGGCGATCCGCGAGACCGAGCGGCCGCAAGCTGTTCCTCTTCCACATGGCGCTCGCCGAGACCGCGGTGCTCGGCGCGTTCCTCGCCCAGGACCTGGCGCTGTTCGTCGTCTTCTTCGACCTGATGCTGGTGCCGTTCTACTTCCTGATCGGCGGCTGGGGCCACGGCGACCGCGTCGCGGCGACGACCAAGTTCGTCATCTACACGCTCGTCGGCTCGCTGCTGATGCTCGCCGGAGCGGTCGCGCTCGGCGTGCTGACCGCGTCGGACGGCGGCAACGACCTGACCTTCTCGATCGCCGACGCTGGCGGCGCAACCCGCTGCCGCGAGGGCACGCAGCACTGGATCTTCCTGCTGTTCGCGCTCGCCTTCCTCGTCAAGGCGCCGGCGTTCCCGTTCCACGGCTGGGTGGTCGACACCTACCGCGCGACGCCGATCGCCGGTGCTGGTCTGCCTGTCGGCGGTGCTGTCGAAGGTCGGCGTCTACGGCTTCCTGCGGATCGTGCTGCCGACGATGCCCGACGCCTCGGTCCACTTCCAGGACCTGATCCTGGTGATCGCGGTCTTCTCGATCCTCTACGGCTCGGTGCTCGCCTTCTCGCAGGACGAGCCGCGGCTGGTGCTCGCCTACTCGTCGATCGCCCAGCTCGGCTTCATCACGCTCGGGATCTTCGCGATCGACGACCTAAGGGCGCCCAGGGCGCCGTGATGCAGATGGTCAACCACGGCCTGGTGGTCGGCGCGCTGCTGTTCATGATCGCCGTGCTGACCGCGCGCGCCGGCGGCTCGGCGTCGCTCGCCGAGATGGGCGGGATCGCGCTGCGCGCGCCCGTGCTCGCCGCGCTGTTCCTGATCGTCACGCTGGCGACGCTGGCGATGCCCGGCTCGCCGAACTTCGTCGGCGAGATCCTGATCCTGTTCGGCGCGCTCGAGGACAAGCTGGTCTTCGGCCTGATCGCCAGCGTCGGCGTCGCGCTCGCCGCGGTCTACATGATCCGCCTGTTCCAGAAGTCGATGCACAACCGCGTCGGCCCGGCCGTCGAGTCGGCGGCGACCTGTCGCTGCTCGACTTCGGCGCTGATCGCCCCGCTCGCCGCCGTGATCGTCGCGCTCGGCGTCTACCCGCAGCTGATCCTCGAGCGGACCGAGGACGCGACCGTCGCCCAGGTCCAGGCCGCCGCGAAGCTGTCCGACGACGGCACCGCGGCGCGCGCCGACCAGCAGCGCGAGGCGACCGGCGACCCCGACGCCGGCGAGCACGGCGAGGAGGAGCACTGATGATCGACGTGATCGCAGCCGCCAAGGCGCCCGAGATCGACTACCAGGGCCTCGCGCCGCTGATCGCCACCGCGGGCGGCGCGATCGTCGTGCTGATGGCGGGCCTGTTCCGCGGGCCGCTTCGTCCAGCGCGTGCTGGTGCCGCTGCTGGCCGCCGCGGCGCTGGTCGTCGCGATCGTCTTCACGATCGTCGAACTGGGAGCCCGGCGACGTCAAGCCGATCGTCGAGGGCGCGCTGTCGATCGACACGCTCGCGCTGTTCATGTCGCTGCTCTTCTACGTCGCCGGGCCTGGTGGCGATCGTGCTGTCGCTGCGCTCGGATCGCGTCCAGGAGGCCGGCGCGCGGCGAGTACTTCGCGCTGCTGCTCGGCTCGATCGCCGGCATGGTCGCTGCTCGCGGGCGCGGAGAACCTGGTCACGCTGTTCGTCGGCATCGAGCTGCTGTCGATCCCGCTCTACGTGCTGTGCGCCTCGTCGGTGCGCGACCGCCTCGTCGCTCGAGTCCGGGCTCAAGTACCTGGTCATCGGCTCGGTCGGCTCGGCGACGCTGCTCTACGGCCTCGCGTTCGTCTACGGCGCGACCGGCATCACCGACCTCTCGAAGATCGGCGCCGCGATCGGCGACACCGTCTCGGCCGGCGACCCGCTGCTGCTGACCGGCGTCGCGCTCGTCGCGGTCGGCCTGGCGTTCAAGGCCTCGGTCGCCCCCTTCCACCAGTGGACGCCCGACGTCTACCAGGGCGCGCCGACCCCGATCACCGCGTTCATGGCGGTCGCCACCAAGGTCGCCGCGTTCGCGATCGTGCTGCGGCTGTTCGGCGGCACGCTGATCGACCTCCAGGACGACTGGGCGCCCGCGCTCGCGGTCGCTGGCGACCGCGACGATCCTGATCGGCAACGTCGGCGCGCATCGACCAGCGCTCGCTGAAGCGGCTGCTCGGCTGGTCCGGCGTCGCCCAGGCCGGCTACATGCTCGCCGGCGTCGTCGTCGGCACCCAGCTCGGCCTGCAGGCGACCGCCTTCTACCTCGCCGCCTACCTCGTGATGAACGTCGCCGCCTTCGCGGTCGTGATCGCGCGCGAGCGGGTGTCGGAGCGCGGCGACGACATCGAGTCGCTGCGCGACCTCTCGCGCGCCGCGCCGCTGCTGGCATGGCCGATGACGATCGCGATGCTCGCGCTCGCCGGCTTCCCCGCCACCGCCGGCTTCATCGGGAAGTTCTATTTGATCGACGCCGCCGTGGCCGGCGACTACGCCTGGCTCGGGATCGTGATCGTCGTCGGCTCGATGATCTCGCTCGCCTACTACCTGCGCGTCGTCGCGATCATGTGGATGGGCCGCGTCGACGTCACGCTGCCGACCGCCCCGCCGCGCACCGTCAAGGCGGTCGAGGGCTGGTCGCCCGAGGCCGACGCCGCGCGCCGCGCCGGAGATCGTCGCGGTCGCGCTGCTCGCGGCCGCCGCGACCGTCTTCCTCGGGATCTACCCGTCGCCGCTGTTCGACGTCGTCAAGGACGTCGGCACGTCGCTCGCGTCGCTGCTCTAGCGCCGCGCCGAGCCTTGGCACTCGCCTTGGTAGAGTGCCAACGACGTTCAGAGAACTCAGTCTTAGACGGAGGTACGCATCACATGAAGCTCAAGCCTCTCGGCGATCGCTTGATCGTCCAGGCCATCGAGGAGGACGAGACGACCGCTAGCGGCATCTTCCTCCCGGAGACCGCCAAGGAGAAGCCCTCGCGCGGCAAGGTCATCGCCGTCGGCGATGGCAAGTGGGACGAGGACGGCGAGAAGCGGATCCCGCTCGACGTCGCCGAGGGCGACGAGGTCCTCTACTCCAAGTACGGCGGCACCGAGGTCAACGTGGAGGGCGAGGAGCTGCTCGTCCTGCGCGAGTCCGACGTCCTCGCCAAGGTCGCCTAACCACCCTTCAGGAAGCAAGGAGCACGCTTATGGCTCACAAGGAGCTCAAGTTCGACCAGGAGGCCCGACAGGCGCTGCAGGCCGGCGTCGACGCGGTCGCCAACGCCGTCAAGGTCACGCTCGGTCCGAAGGGCCGCTACGTCGTGATCGACAAGAAGTTCGGCGCCCCGACGATCACCAACGACGGCGTCTCGATCGCTCGCGAGATCGAGATCGAGGACGTCTTCGAGAACCAGGGCGCCCAGCTCGTGCGTGAGGTCGCCACGGCGACCAACGACGTCGCCGGCGACGGCACCACCACCGCCACCGTTCTGGCCCAGGCGATCGTTCGCCACGGCCTGCAGAACGTCGCGGCCGGCGCCAACCCGCTCGGCCTCAAGCGCGGCATCGAGAAGGCCGTCGACCAGGTCGTCGCGGCCATCGGCAAGGCCTCGACCGAGATCTCGGGCAAGGAGCAGATCGCTCGCGTGGCCGCCATCTCCGCCGCCGACGACGCGATCGGCGACGTCATCGCCGACGCGATCGACAAGGTCGGCAAGGACGGCGTCGTGAACGTCGAGGAGGGCCAGACGTTCGGCATGGACCTCGAGTTCACCGAGGGCATGCAGTTCGACAAGGGCTACATCTCGCCCTACATGGTCACCGACCAGGAGCGCATGGAGGCGGTGCTCGAGGATCCGTACATCCTCATCGCCAACTCCAAGATCGGCTCCGTCCGCGACGTGCTGCCGGTGCTGGAGCAGGTCATCCAGTCGGGCAAGCCGATCCTGATCATCGCCGAGGATCTCGAGGGCGAGGCCCTCGCGACGCTCGTCGTGAACAAGCTGCGCGGCACCTTCACCGGCGTCGCGGTCAAGGCTCCGGGCTTCGGCGACCGCCGCAAGCGGATGCTCGAGGACATCGCGATCCTCACCGGTGGCGAGGTCATCACCGAGGAGATGGGTCTCAAGCTCGAGAACACCCAGCTCTCGCAGCTCGGTCGCGCCCGTCGCGTCGTGGTCACCAAGGACACCACCACGGTCGTCGACGGTGGCGGCGAGGCCGAGGCGATCAAGGGCCGCATCAACCAGATCAAGGCCGAGATCGAGAACACCGACTCGGACTTCGATCGCGAGAAGCTGCAGGAGCGGCTGGCGAAGCTCGCCGGCGGCGTCGCGGTGGTCAAGGTCGGCGCTGCCACCGAGACCGAGGCTCAAGGAGAAGAAGCACCGCGTCGAGGACGCGCTGCAGGCCACCCGTGCCGCCCTCGAGGAGGGCATCGTCCCGGGCGGTGGAGTCGCGCTGCTGACGTCGTCGAAGGCGATCGACGTCGACGCGCTCGAGGGTGACGAGGCAACCGGGGCGAGGATCGTCCTGCGCGCGCTCGAGGAGCCCGTCCGCCAGCTCGCGCACAACGCGGGCCTGGAGGGCTCGGTCGTCGTCAACGACGTCCGCAAGGCGAAGAAGAACCACGGCCTCAACGCCGACACCGGCGAGATCGTGGACCTCGTCGCGGCCGGCGTGATCGACCCCGCGATGGTGACCCGCTCGGCGCTGCAGAACGCAGCCTCGATCGGCAAGAACATCCTCACCACCGAGGCGATCATCGCCGAGATCCCCGACGAGGGCGCCGGCGGCGGAATGCCCGGCGGCATGCCCGACATGGGCGGCATGATGTAACCAGCGCCTTCGCGCTGTAGGCGGTTCCCGAGGGCCCGGCGTAATTCGCCGGGCCCTCGGTCGTTCTGGGGACATGCGACCACTGCTCTGCCGTCTCCATCCACAGTCCCTGTCCACCACGGCCTACCGTTCGCTCTGCCTCGCGCTCGGCCTGATCCTCGTGCTGTCGCTCGCCCTGCTGGCCGGCGGACGGGCGCAGGCGGCGCCCGTGGTCGACGGCACCTTCGACCTCAGCGGCAACCCGGAGCGGATCGCGCTCGGGCCGGACGGCAACCTCTGGGTGACCGTGGCGGGCCCCACCGAGGTCGCGCGGATCACGCCCGCCGGCGCCGTGACGGAGTTCGACGTCCCGACGCTCGAGGGCGCCGTCGGCATCGGCGCGGGACCCGACGGCAAGGTCTGGGTCACGTTCTCGACCAAGGTCGGCCGCTTCGACCCGGCCGATCCCGTCGGGAGCGCTGAGGCGTTCGCCGCGGACGTGGTCAGCGGCCAAAACCTCGTCACCGGCCCCGACGGCAACCTCTGGACGCCGAGCGCCGACAAGCTGCTGCGGATCACGCCGGCGGCGACCCCGGTCGTCACGGCGTTCACGATCCTCACCGCGGGCGTCGACATCGCCTCGGGCGGCGGGCAGCTGTGGGTCTCCGACGTCAACGGCGGCGAGGTCGTCAGCGCGACCACCGACGGCGTCCCGACCCGCTACCCGACGGGCGGCAACCCGCGCGGCGTCGCCATCGGCCCAGGCGGACAGGTCGGCTACACCGACACCAACCCGCCCCACTCCGCCGGCCGGATCGTCCCCGGCGGCCTGCCGCGGCCGACGCTCGTCGCCCCGGGCACCGACCCCTACGGCATGACCGCCGGAGCCGACGGCGCCTACTGGTTCGCCCAGCCGTTCGGCAACAACCTCGGCCGGCTTACGACCGACGGCGCCTACTCCGAGTTCGGCGACTTCGGTCCCGAGGCCGGCCCGCGCTACGTAGTCGCCGGCCCCGGAAACACGCTCTGGGTAGCGCTGCAGGGCCTCAACGGCAACGACGCCAAGCAGGTCGCGCGGGTCAGCGGACTGGAGCCCCCGCCGCCGATCGTGATCGCCGATCCGCCGGCGCCGAACGTCGCGCCAGAGCTCACGGCCCTGAAGGTCGCGCCGAAGCGCTTCCGCGTCGCGAAGGGCGCGACGGCGGTCGGGACGACGGTCCACTTCTCGCTCAGCGAGGCCGCGACCGTGAAGCTGACCTTCGAGCGTAAGGCGACCGGTCGCAAGCGCGGTGGCAAGTGCGTCAAGCCGACGCGCGTGCTGCGCGCCGCGAAGCGCTGCACCCGCTGGGTGGCGGCCGGATCGCTGACGCAGCGCGACCTCGCCGCGGGCAAGCGCAGCGTCGCCTTCAGCGGCCGCATCGGTCGCCGCGCGCTGAGGCCCGGCAGCTACCGCGTCACCGCCGTCGCCACCGACGGCGGCAAGCTCAGCTCCAAGCCCCGGCGAGCGCCCTTCCGGATCCTCGCCCGCTAAGCCCTCCAACCCACGCGCTGCTCCCCCCTCACAACCCTCCATTCGTCTTTTGTTGGGGTGTCCACCCCAACAAAAGACGAATCGTCAGTTGGAGGGAACGGGAGCGGCGAAGGGGAAGCTAGGCCGCCGCGGCGGCGACCGGCGGGGTGCCGAGGACGGCGCTCATGCGGAGCGGGTTGACGCCGAGCGACTCGGCGTCGGCCGTTCCGCGCGGGGAGGTCATCGGCTCCTCCATCAGGTCGACCTCCTCGGGAGTCGCGAAGACGGCGGGGCCGACGATCCGCTCGAGCCCGCGCAGGCCGGCGCGGACGGCGGGCATCGGAACGTGGAGGTGGGCGCGGCGGCGGCCGCTCGGGCGCAGCGCCAACTCGGCGATCTCGTCGTAGGAGAGGACCTCGGGCCCGGCCAGGTCGAAGTCGCGGTGGCTGTCGCCGTCGCGCGCCGGGAGGTCGAGCGCCGCCATCAGGCAGTCGGCGACGTCCTCGGCCCAGATCGGCTGGAAGCGGGTCTCGCCGTCGCCGGCGATCGGGAGCACCGGCAGGTGCGAGAGCCGGTCGAGGATCGTCAGCCAGGGGTCGCCGGGCGTGTAGACGATCGAGGGCGCGAAGACCGTCGTATCGAGCGCGGAGGCCTCGACGGCGCGGCGGGCGAGCGCCTTGGCGCGGAAGAAGCGAGTCGGCGACTGGAGGCTCGCGTTGAGCGCCGACATGAAGACGAACCGCTTCGCCCCCGCCTTCTCGGCGCCGCGCACGAGCCGCAGCGTCGCCATCGCGTTGAGCTCCTCGATCGACGCGCGCGGCTGGTCGCGGATCGACGCCGCCAGGTGGACGACCGTGTCGACCCCGCGCAGGGCGTTACGAAAGGACGCCGGGTCGGCGAGGTCGCCGAGCGCGATCTGGACGCGCACCCGCTCCGGCCCGAGCCGCTTCGGCTCGCGGACCAGGCAGCGGACCGGCGTCCCGGCCGCGGTCAGCCGCCGCAGCAGCGCCGAGCCGACCGTCCCCGTGGCTCCGGTGAGCAGGATCACTCACCGAAGCCTATCCGCGCGCGGATGGGCGTTTGTGCACCCCCGGACGTGTACAAGCGTCCGGTCGTCGCCGACGGGGTCAGCGGCCCCGGCGGGCGAGCCAGGCGTAGGCGGCGCTCATCGCCAGGTTCCCCACGCCGGCGCCGACCATCATCGCGCGGGCGCGCGGGGTGGCGAAGGCGGCGGAGCGCGACCAGAGCGCGTCGGTGAACAGCTCGGTGCCGCGCAGCCAGGCCAGCGACTGCCAGTCGGCCGGCCGGCCGCGCACCGCGGCCACCGTGTGAGCGGCCGCGAAGGTCAGCCAGATCGGGCCGCAGCGGCGGAAGATCTCGCGCGCGTCGTCGGACGGCGCGGCGTGCCCGAGCAGCTTCAGCGTGGCGTCGGGCGCCGCGATCGCGCCCACTCCGAGCGCGAGGTCGAAGGCGATCATCGTGCGGTTCTGCAGCTCGGCTGCCTCCCGGAAGTTCATGAACGAGAGCGTATACCTGGGGTCGCGGGCGGGGCCCATGTAGAATTCACGGCCCCGCTGCTGGGACCCCCCAGCAGGACTCAGACTCGAACGCACGAAGGAACGGAGCACATGGCCTACGTAATCGCAGAGCCCTGCATCGGTCAGAAGGACAACTCCTGCGTCGAGGTCTGCCCGGTCGACTGCATCCACCCGACCCCGGACGAGCCCGACTACGACAAGGTCGAGATGCTCTACATCGATCCGGAGGAGTGCATCGACTGCGACGCCTGCGTCGAGGCCTGCCCCGTGGACGCCTGCTTCGCCGAGGACCAGCTCCCGACGGAGTGGGCGAAGTTCACCGAGATCAACGCGAACTACTTCAAGAACGCGGGCTGACGCAACGCCGCGATAGCGGCGCTCGAGATGGTTGGCCCGCGGGTAGGCGATAGCGACTTCACAGGCCGAGCAGGAGTCTTGGCCGTCGACCAAGCCGTCCTCGACGCGCGTTGCATCTGGCGCGCGACGCCCCTGCAAGATGTCGGCATCGACGGTCAGATCGAGTACGTCGACGACGACGGCGTCGCGACTGGGCGAATCGTCGCCGTACAGGTCAAGTCCGGTCAGTCGTACTTCCGCCGCGTCGAGGATGGATGCGTTCTCTACTCGCCAGACGTCCGCCATCGCGAGTACTGGAGCGCCTTTCCGCTTCCGGTGATCTTGGTGCTCCACGATCCCGAGGCGTCTCGAGCCATCTGGACAGACGCGCGAGCAGCTCTACGACGCCATGAGGTGCCGATTCAGGTCGACCTCGCCTGTGAGCTGGATGGGGATGGCGTCAAGCTCGCCTTGACGGCGAACGGACCGCTGCCCGTCGGCCACGAGGATCTCGACGGGCTGATCCGGGAGATGGTCGAGACCGATACCGGCGACCCTGGCTTCGACGTCAGCTACTTGGACCTCTTCTGCCAGGGCCTCACCGACATCGCGTTCAGCCTCTACTTCGGCATGGATCTCGCAACGATGCTGGCGGAGATCCACGCGGATCGCAACGGCCTGGGCGGTTTCGGCTTCAACAGCTCGAGCTACGACTTCATCGATAACTACGTCGCCTTCCTGGTGGCCCACGACCTCGCGCGCGTCGATTTCGACACTTGGCGGCAGACAGCGATCGAGCGACAGATGACCGGCAGCTTCATATCCCCGCTCACCGACCGCGGGCGTCGTCTGACCAGGCGCATCAGCGAACTGGAGGTCGAGCTGCTCGGCGACGCCACGCGTGCGGCGGTCGTGCAGGAGCGCTTCGTCGCGATGAGGCCTGACGAACTCGAGCCCCGGACGGAGCGGATCGAGCACTTCAAGCAGGCCTTCCGCTAGGGCGCCATCGGCAGGGCGGTCCCGGTGACCTCGGGGACGCCCTCGAGCGCGGGGCCCGAGGCGTCCTGCCAGACGGGGTCGACCTGCGGGGTGGCGGCGATCAGGCCGCGGGCCGCGTGGCGGATCGCCTGGGCGGCCGGGTTGTCCGGGTCGCCGATGACGAGCGGGCGGCCCTCGTCGGCGCCGAGGCGCAGCTCCTCCTCGAGCGGGATCTTGCCGAGCAACGGCACCTCCAGCTCGTCGGCCAGCTCGCGGCCGCCGCCCTCGCCGAAGATCGTGAAGCGCTCGCCGTTCGGGGCGGTGAAGCCGGACATGTTCTCGACGATGCCGACGACCTCGAGGTCGTAGTTGGCGGCCGCCTCGGCGGCGCGCTTGGCGACCTTCTGGGCCGCGGGCTGCGGCGTCGTGACGATCAGGAAGCGCGCCTGCGGCAGCAGCTGGGCGAGCGTCATCGTGACGTCGCCGGTGCCGGGCGGCAGGTCGATCAGCAGGTAGTCCAGCTCGCCCCACGCGACATCCTCGAGGAACTGGCGGATCGCCTTGTGGAGCATCGGGCCGCGCCAGACGATCGCCTGGTCGGCGCGGTCGAGGAAATACTCGATCGAGATGACCTTGACGCCGTCGGGCGACTCGAGCGGCAGGATCTTGCGCTGGCCGTCGATGTCGGGGCGGCCGTGGACGCCCAGCATGCGTGGGATCGAGTAGCCCCAGACGTCGGCGTCGAGCGCGGCGGCGGTCTTGCCCTCGGCCTGCAGCGCCGCGGCGAGGTTGGCGGTCAGGGTCGACTTGCCGACGCCGCCCTTGCCGGAGCCGACGCAGATCACGTTCTTGACCTGGGCAAGCGCGCCCTGCGGCAGCGCGCCGCGGCCGAGGCGCTTCTGGAGCGTCTGCTTCTCGTCGGGGCTGAGGACGTCAAAGCCGACGCTGACGCGGGAGACGCCGTCGAGCGCGCCGACGTGCTCGGCGACGGCGTCCTCGAAGTGCGAGCGGATCGGACAGCCGGCGGTGGTCAGCGACACGACGACCTCGACGTGGCCGTCGTCGTGCTGGTCGATCGAGCGGACCATGCCCAGCTCGACGATGTTCTTGCGCAGCTCGGGGTCGATGACCTTGCTGAGCGCCTCGGTGATCTGCTCTTCGGTTGGCATCGGTAGAGATTGTCGCAGAGTCGTTTCACAGGCTCCGGGGCCGGAAACGACGAAGGGCGTCCCGATCGGGACGCCCTTCGCTGGGGAGGAGGGAGAACCTCGTGCGCACCCGCCGGGCGCTTCGCGCCGACGGTGCGGGCTAGGCCAGCGCGGTGACCTGCTCCTGGACCTTCTTGGCGAGGTCGGCCGCGTTCGACTGGACCTCGGTGACCTGCTTCTGGAGGTCGCCCCGGACGCCCTCGACACGGCCCTGGACGTCGTTGCGACGCTGACGCAGCTCGCGCTCGACGCGCGTGCGGGTGCGCTTGACCTCGCGACGGACGCTGTTGCGCGCGGTGTTGCCGCGACGCTCGAACTTCCTCAGCTCCTTCTCGGCGCTGGTGCGGCTGCGGTACGGCTTGACGACCTCGACGACCTTGTCGCGGGCGACGAGCGCGGCGCCGACCGGGATCAGCACGGCGCGCTCGGCCTGGAGGGTGGCGTTGTCGAGCGTCAGGAGGCCGGCGTCGGCAGCCTGCGTGGCGGCCTTGGTGGCCGAGGTGCGGGTCGCCTTGACCTCGCTCGTGGCGGTCTTCGCGCTACGCGCGGCGGCGTTGCGCTTGCGGGTCGCGGCGGCCTTCTTGGCGGTCGCCTTGCGCTGCGTGGGAGTCTGCGCTGCCATGTGGAGTACGGCTCCTTCCGGGCGGGAATTCGAAGCTTATTAGTTCTAAGTTCAGTAGAACTGTACCACCGAACACACGTTTGTAAACCTCGCGCGCCGGATCGTTACGGCAGGCGAACGAAGGACGACGCACGGGAGCACGCGATTCGGCATTTCGGCAGCCTTGACTTCTGGCCGAACGCGGGATAAGTTCGTGTTCCGATCCAGCGATGGTCGATTGAACATCTTCTGGCTCCCTGTGGAGGGCAGGGAAGGTGCAGACTCGGCCCCCATCCGGCCAACGCCCGCCCGGCCGGAAGGTTCCCGCGAATGGAGGGCGCGGGACCACCGGGGCGCCCAGTCGCACGGGCCGGCGGTCGGAGCTTCGGCTCCGCCGCCGGCCTCCAGAAGGCCCGCGGCGCCACCGGCGCGCTAGCGCTTCGCGCGCTTCTTCGTCTGGGCCTCGGCGGCGGACGCGATCTCGGAGACGCGCAGGTCGAGCGCGTCGGCCAGCGCGGTGATCTTCTCCCAGGTCGGGCTGCTGTGCGCGCGCTCGATGCGCGAGAGATAGGTCGTGTGCATGCCCGCCTTCTCGGCCAGCGCGTCGAGCGTGAGGCCGCGCTCCTCGCGCAGCTCGCGGATCGCCTTGCCCAGGTCGGTACGGATCTCGGTTCGCTTGTTCATGGCTCCCTGTCTAGGCCCTCGGCCAGTTGCATCGCGCATATGCTAACCAGCTTGACGCACGATTGTGTCTATTTCGCGATCGAGGGTTGACACTGCGTCTCGCGCCGAGGTAATGTCGTGTTCCCGACTGGAGAAGGCCCACCTTTCTCAGACTTCGGCTCCCTGACCTGGAGGGCAGGGATGGTGCGAGAGACCCTTGTGACCGGCCAGAATGCCCGCCCTAGGCCGGTGGTGTTCGCGTAGGAGGGACGCGCACGGAGGGGTTCGACGCACAGGCCGGTGGCCAGGCGCCCAGCGCCGCCGCCGGCCTCCGAGGAGATTTCCCCGCCGCGGTACTCGCCCTCCGCCTTTCAAGCACTTACGACGGCTGGCACCGGCCAGGTCGCCTCGGCTCCCTCGGCGCCGGCGTGGGAGGCGAGCCAGAGCTCCTCGGCGACGTGGGGGGCGAAGGGGGCGAGGAGCTGGGCGAGGACCGTGAGGGCGTCGGCGATGGCGCGGGCGTCGGCGACCGCGAGCTCGCCGCGGTTGGCGCGGCGCGACTTGGCCTCGAACTCCTCGATCCGCTCGAACAGCCGCATCGCGTTCTTGACGGCGCGCTGCATCTCGACCCGCTCGAGGTCCTCGGTGACCTTCGCGGCCGCGGTGTCGACCCAGCTCGCCAGGCGCTCGCGACGCTGCGGCGCGCCGTCGGGGTCGGGTCCGTCGTCGGCCTCGTCCGGCCCCGGCCCGGGCAGCCGCTCGGCGGCGTGCTCCCAGAGGTCGGAGAGGAACTTGGCGCAGTACTGGACGGCGTTCTCGGTCCAGTTCAGCGCGCGCGACGGGCGGGCGCCGTGGAGCACCGCGAGCCGCGTCGTGTCGGCGCCGACGCGCGCCATCAGGTCGTCGGGGTCGACGACGTTGCCGAGGTGCTTGCTCATCTTGCGCCCGTCCTGGGTGACCATCTCGTGCATCACCGCGCCGGTGAACTGCTCGCCGTCGGCCAGGTGGGACAGCGGCCCGATGTCGCGCAGCGCCTTCGCCGTGATCCGCTGGTCGAAGAAGTAGCCGCCGCCGTCGGCGCCGTGGATCAGCATCGCCCCGGGTAGCCAGCGCTCGCACTCGGGGTGGTCGAACATCCGCTCCGAGCGGTCGGCCTTCGGCACGCAGGTCGGCAGCCACATCCAGAGGTCGTCGAAGTGGCAGTCGAGCGTGTCGGTCTCGCGCCGCGCCGCCGCGCCGCAGCTCGGGCAGTCGACCGCCATGAAGTCCTCGCGCGCGGCGAGCGGGTTGCCCGCGCCGGTCGGCTTGAGGTCGCGCGGCAGCCGTACCGGCAGGTCGTCCTTCGGCACCGGCACGACGCCGCAGGCGTCGCAGTGGACCATCGGGATCGGCGCCCCCCAGGTCCGCTGGCGCGAGATCGCGAAGTCGCCGGCGCGGTAGCGGACGCGCCGGGCGCGGGGCGCTGCCGTTCGACGCGCTCGGGGGCACGACCGGCTGGCCGATCTCCAACCGCCGCGCGATGACGCCGTCGCTCTCGTCGGCGGCGGGGATCCCCAAGCACGGCGGTCGGGCCGTAGCGGCCGTCGACCGCCGGCGAGATCACCAGCGGCAGCTCGGCGCCGTTGGGCGCGGTCAGACTCACGCCGGTGTCGACCGCGGGCACGCTCTCGGCGGAGCGGTCGCCGCGCTGCCAGCCGCCCTGGCGCACCTCCTCCAGCTCGGCGAGCACCACCGCGCGGTCGCCGAGCAGCACCTCGACCCGCGGGTGGCGGGGCGAGATCGCGACGAAGCGCGCCTGGCCGATCGCCTCGCCGTGCTCGGTGAAGCAGGTCAGCGCGTCGCCGCCGGCGCCGGCCAGCTCCACCTCCACCCCGTCGACCCGGCCGAGGATCGCGCGCTGGGCGGTCAGCGCCGGCTTGTCCCACAGCTCGGCGTGCTGCTCAGTGCCGCGCTCGTTCTCGGCGATGTAGGCGCTGATGCGCAGGAACCACTGCTTGCGCTTGACCAGCCGCGCCGGGCCGTTGCAGCGCCAGCAGCGGCCGTCCTCGACCTGCAGCGCGGCGAGCGTCGTCTGGCAGCTGTCGCACCAGTCGACGTTGGCCTCGTCCTGGTAGAGCATCCCGGCCTCGTGGAAGGCGAGGAACAGCCACTGCGACCAGCGGTACTGCTCCTCGTCCGACGACACGAAGACCCGCTCCCAGTCGAACGAGAACCCCATCCGCTCGAACTGGTCGAGCATGTACTCGTAGGAGCGCCGGACCCAGTCGGCCGGCGACTCCTCGTTGGCGATCGCCGCCAGCTCGGCCGGCAGGCCGAAGGCGTCGAAGCCGATCGAGAACAGCACGGCGTCGCCGGACATCCGCCGCCAGCGGGCGTAGGCGTCGCCGATCGTGTAGCTGCGGACGTGGCCGACGTGGATGTGGCCCGACGTGAACGGGCAGACCGACTTGACGTAGGCGTCGGGCCGGCCGGGGGTCGACGGCGGCGTGGCGAACGCGTCGCGCTCGCGCCACGCCCGCTGGCGCCGCGCCTCGACGGCGCGCGCGTCGTACTGGGGCTCCATGGGCAGCGCGGCTCTCGCCGTCACTCGCCCCAGTCGGACAGGCTCGCCTCGACCGGCTCCAGCACCAGCCGCTCGCCCTCGGCGCCGCGCACCTGCAGCGTCAGCTGACACTCGCGGCAGACGATCGTCTCGCCGCTCTCCATCTCGGGCGTCGTGAAGTCGAACTCACACTCCGGACAGATTCCCTCCATTTACCGTCACCTCCCTCTCTGATCGTTGGCTTCGTGCGAGCTCCTCGAGCGCGTCGAGGTCCCAGACGTGCTTCGGGCTCGGGGCGCCGGCGCGGATCCGCTCGGCGACCTCGGCCGCGTCCAGCCCGGCGAGCGCCTCCTCGGAGAGGAACGCCTCGAGCAGCGACGGCTTCAGCCGCGATCCAATCCTCACCCCGCGCCGGTTGCCGACGGCCTCCGGCGGCATCAGCTCGAACGCCTCGGGGTTGCGCACCTGGCCGGGAATCTCGTACTGGTAGCTCAGCTCGGCGGTCGGCCCGGTCGTCGCGCTGCAGCGCAGGCCGCCGCGGGCGGCCGCCTCGCGCGAGAGGTCGAACAGCGGGCTCAGGTCGAAGCGGTCCTCCCCGCGCAGCACCTTCAGCACGCAGAGGACCTCGGCGAGCGGCGTGTTGCCGCCGCGCTCGCCGAGCCCGTCGATCGTGCAGGAGATCCAGGCCGCGCCGGCATCGGCCGCGGCGAGCGAGTTGGCGACCGAGAGCCCGAGCATGTTGTGCGAGTGCATCTCGACCTCGGTCGGGCCGGCCGCCGCGACGAGCCGCTCGATCAGCGCCGACACGTCGTTCGGCGCCAGGCACGAGACGGTCTCGGCGAGCCGGAAGCGGTCGGCGCCGGCCTCCGCGCCGGCGGCGACGTAGCGCTCGAGGAACTCCGGATCGGTGCGCGCCCCGTCCTCGGCGCTGAAGGTAACCGACAGGCCGGCCTGCTTCGCGACCTCGATCGTGCGCGCGGCGAGCGTCATGATCCGCCGCTCGCTGTCGGTCTGCAGCTTCAGCATCGCGTGCGTCGGCGACGTCGGGATCGACAGCATCACGTTGCCGGCACCGGTCTCCAGCGCGGCCTCCAGGTCCTGCTCGACCTGGGCGCGCGAGCGGGCGAGGATCACGGTCTTGGTGCGGTCGCGCCCGGCGACGTCGACGACGGCCTTGACGAGCGGGACCTCGCCGCGGTCGCCCGCCGAGACGATGCCGGCCTCGACGATGTCGACGCCGACCGCGCAGAGGAGTTCCGCGAGGACCCGGGCGTCGTCCTCGTCGAAGTGCACACCGCCCATGTGCGCGGTGTCGCGCAGCGTGGCGTCTGAGATCTTCATCTCGCTTCCCTCCAATAGCGATCGGCCGCCACTTCCCTCCGGTGGCGACTTCGGCGCGATCCTAGCATCTGCCATAAGCCGTGCAAGTCGGAAATATTCGGTTACGCGGGTCCCCCGATGGTGTACGTTCACGCCGGATGTTGCTGGGTACCCAGGAGGTTGGAGGGGATGGGGTCCTGCGAGTCGGAGGGTGCTCGACGCTCGACCTGGCCGCGGAGCACGGAACCCCCGTGTACCTCTACGACGAGGCGGAGATCCGCCGGATGTGCCGCGCCTACGTCGACGGCTTCGAGGCCGCCTGGCCGCACGTCGACGTCGCCTACGCCTGCAAGGCGTTCACCGCGCCGGCGATGATGGAGCTGGCGCTGTCGGAGGGGCTCGGGCTGGAGGTCGTGTCGGTCGGCGAGATGCACATGGCGCTGCACTGCGGCTGTCCGCCGGAGGCGATCACCTACCACGGGACGTTCAAGACCGAGTCCGACCTCGAGTACGCGATCGGCCGCGATTGCGGCGCGATCGTGATCGACAACCTGTCCGAGATCGCGTCGATGGCCCGCGTCGCGGAGCGGCTCGGCAAGGTCCAGACGGTGCTGGTGCGGATCAACCCGACCGTCACCGGCCTCGAGAACCCGGAGTTCCTCACGGTCGGCGACGACACCAAGTTCGGGCTGTCGATCGAGCACGGCTTCGCGGCGATAGCGATCGACCGCGCGCTGTCCGAGCCGGCGCTGCGCGTCGACGGGCTCCACTTCCACCTCAGCTCGCAGCAGCAGCGGTTCGGGCCCTACCGCCAGGCGATGGAGCGCGTCGGCGAGGTGCTCGCCCAGGCCCAGGAAAGGCACCCGGACTTCCGGCCGCGGCGGATCGTCGCCGGCGGCGGGCGCGGCGTCCGCTACCGGCCGAGCGACGACCCGGCGCCGGTCGAGGACTGGGTCGACGCGATCGCCGGGACGTTCGCCGAGAAGGTCGCGCCGCTGTGCGCCGACGACGTGCGGCTGGGGATCGAGCCGGGCCGCTCGGTCGTCGCCGAAAGCGGTCTGATGCTCTACACCGTCGGGCCGGTCAAGCCGGCCGGGCCGCCCGGCGAGGAGAGCGCCTACTACGTGATCGTCGACGGCGGCCTGTCCGACAACCCTCGCCACCTGATGTACGACGCGCACCACGAGGTGAAGCTGGCCCACGACCCGTTCGGGGACCCGGCGATGCGCGTGACGATCTGCGGCCGCCACTCCGAGCCGGACATCCTCTTCCCCGACCGGATGCTGCCCGAGCTGCGCAGCGGCGACGTGCTGGCGGTCCAGTCGACCGGCGCCTACACGGTCAACATGGGCAGCAACTACATGGGCTTCCTGAGCCCGCCGGTGGTGTTCGTCAAGGACGGCGCCAGCCGGGTCGTGCAGCGGCGCGGCCGGGTCGAGGACCTGCTGGCGACGGCGATGCCGAACGGTCGCACGGCGGCCGGGCTCGACGGGACGGCGCCGTGACGCCGTCGCTGGAGCTGGTGCCCGAGCCGGGCGGGGCGAGCGGCGAGCGGCTCGACCTGGCGGTCGTCGCCGACCGGGTCGGCTGGGAGGAGAAGGCGATCCTGGCGGCGGCGCGGGCCCGCGGAGCGCGCGCCGAGTGGCTCAACGACGGCGAGCTGTGCTGCGGCTCGCGCGACGACCTGCCGGCGGCGGGCGCCTACCTGATCCGCAGCCGCAGCTTCGTCCGCGGACCGCTGATCGCCGAGTCGATCGCCGCCGGGCCGGACGACGCGAGCGTGATCAACTCGGCGGCGACGATCGCGCTCTGCTCGAACAAGGTGAGCGCGCTCGCCCAGCTGCGCCAAGCCGGGCTGCCGACCGTCCCCTACCGGCTGGTGCTGACGCGCGCCGACCTCGCCGCGGCGCTCGACGTCGTCGGCGTCCCGCTGGTCCTGAAGCCGGTCTACGGCGGGCTCGGGCGGCGGGTGATGCTCGTGCGCGAGCGGTCGGTGGCGGACAGCATGTACGACTACGTCGAGCACTACGCCCAGAACTTCGACCGCGCGCTGATCGCGCAGCCGTTCCTCGAGGGCTCCTCCGACGTGCGCGTGCTGGCGATCGACGGCGAGGCGGTGGCGGCGATGGAGCGCGTCGCGACCGGCGACTGGCGGGCGAACGTCGAGCTGGGCGCGGTCGCGCGGCCGATCGAGCTCGACGCGACGATCCGGGCGCTGACCGCGGCCGTCGGCGAGCGGATCGGGGCGCGGGTCTTCGGCCTCGACCTCTTCCGCCACGACGGCGAGCTGCTGGTCGGCGAGGTCAACCACTCACCGCTGTTCCGCGGCATCGTCGAGGCGACCGGGATCGACGTCGCGGCGCGGATCGCCGAGGACGCGCTCGGGGTGGCGGTGTCGTGACCGCGCCGGGCACGCGCGAGGCCGCGCCGCCCGCCGGGGCCGGTCGCGAGACCGCCGCGGCGAGCGGCGCCGAGGCGGTCCGGGCGCCCGAGGCGCCGGTGCGCGCGGGCGTCGTCGGCGCAAGCGGGATCCTTGGCGGCGAGCTGCTGCGGCTGCTGCTCGGGCATCCGGGGATCGAGCTGGAGTACGTCAGCGCGCAGTCGAAGGCGGGCCGCTCGGCGACCGAGCTGAACCCGCACCTCAAGGACCAGGGGCTGGCCGAGTTCGAGGCCTACGACGCGCGCGTGGCCGCGAAGCGCTGCGACGTCGTCTTCCTCGCGACGCCGCCGGAGACCGCGGGCCGCGCGGTGCCGGAGCTGCTCGACGCGGGCGCCGAGCTGGTCGTCGACCTCAGCCCGGCCTACCGAGTCCGCGACCCTGAGCTGCACCGCCGCTGGTACCCCGACGTCGAGCGCGACGAGGAGATCGCGGGCGAGGCGGTGTACGCGCTGCCGGAGCTGTCCGCTGCCTCGAGCGCGGGCGCCGCGGCCGGGCGAAGCGACGTCCTGATCGGCCGCGCCGCGATTCGCGACGCGCGCGTGCTGGCGATGCCCGGCTGCTTCGCGACGGCGATCCAGCTCGCCGCGCTGCCGCTCGCCGAGATCGAGGGAATCGCCTTCGACTCGATCGCGATCGACGGCAAGTCGGGCTCGACCGGCTCCGGCACACGGCTACGCGAGTCGGGCGCCCACGCCTGGCGCTCGAACGTGGTCGCGCCCTACGCGCCGCGTGGACACCGCCACGTCGCGGAGGTCGCGCAAACTCTGGCGGCGGTCGGCATCGACGGCGGCCGGCCCCCGCGGCTCGGCATGTCGACCTACGGCGTCGACCTCGTGCGCGGGCTGTCGGTCGGCCTCTACTCCTTCTTCGACGGCGAGCTGGACGAGCGGACGCTGCGCCGCGCGTTCCACCGCACCTACCGCGACGAGCGGTTCGTGCGGGTGCAGGCCGGGCGCGGATCGGCGCTGCCGCTGCCCGACCCGAAAGCGGTGATCGGGTCGAACAACTGCGACGTCGCCGGCTTCGTCGACGACGCGGCGCGGCGGTTCGTGCTGATCGCGGCGATCGACAACATGGTCAAGGGCGGCGCCGGCCAGGCCGTCCAGGCGTGCAACGTGCGGCTCGGGCTCCCCGAGGAGCAGGGGCTGGAGGCGATCCCGGTGTTCCCGGTCTGATGCGCGGCCGCGCGCCACAGCCGCCGGAGCTGCTGGTCGTCAAGGTCGGCGGCAGCTGCCTGGAGGAGTTGGAAGACGGCTGGTGGGACCAGCTCGCGGACCTCGCCGGGGGGCGGACCAAGCTCGTGCTCGTCCACGGCTGGTCGCGGATGGTGAGCGCCGCGACGCCGGAGGGCCAGCCCGACTTCATCGTCGACAAGCACGGCTTCCGCAGCCGCTACACGACCCCGCGCGTGCTGGTCGAGATCGAGCGTGTCGCTGGCAGCCTGCGCGACCGAATCGCCAACCTGCTGCGCGAGCGCGGGCTGCGGACGCAGGGAGTCTGCGGCGCCTCGTCGCGGCTGCTGCACGCCGAGGTGCGCCAGAACATGTGGTGGGTCGGCGACGAGCTGGTGCCGCTGACCAACCTCGTCGGCCCGATCCGCGCCGTCGACAGGTCGCGGCTCGACGTGCTGCTGGCCGAAAACGACGCGCTCGTCGTCAGTCCCCTGGCGGTGGCCGACGGTCTGGTGGCCGAGGGCGGCGACGAGCCGCAGCACGTGAACACCGACGCCGACCGCGCCGCGGCGGCGATCGCCGGCGCCGGCAGCGCGACCCGGCTGGCCCTGGTGATGGACGCCGAGGCGGTCCACGCCGACGGCGCGCCCGTCCGCGCCGCCGTCCGCTCCGACCTGCGCGGGCTCGCCGAGCACGCCAATGGCGGCATGTCGAAGAAGCTGCGCGCCGTCGAGGAGGCCTTCGCCGGCGGCGTCGGCCACGTCGCGATCGGCAACGCCCCGGTGCCGGACCTGCTCGCCGGGCGTGCGGGGACCCTGATCGCCGCCGAGCCCGTCGCCTAGGGCCGGCGAGGCCGAGTGGACGGTTCGACACACTCGGGCGTGCAGGAGGGTCCGGCGCGGCGCGGCGGCGGCGCCGCCGGCGATGACGGAGCTGCGCAGGGCGGCGCGGGCGGCGCGACCTGAGGGATTACTGGATCTGAGTAGGTCCGAGCCGTTGCCGGTGCCGCCTTCGGAGGCGTGCGCGGAGCGGGTCGCGGAGCAGTTCATGCGCGCGCAGCAGTACTCGCCGCCGGCGGGGCTGATGCCGGTGCGCGAGGCGGCGGCGCGCTACGCGAGCGCGCGGAGCGGCCTCGATCTCGACGCGGGCCGCGTGACGATCACCGCCGGCGCGATGGCCGGGCTGGCGGTCGCGCTCCGGGCGCTGACCGAGCCGGGCGACGAGGTGCTCGTCCCGGTCCCCTACTTCCACTCCTACCCGAAGCAGGTGACGATGCTCGGCGCGGTCGCGCGCCTGGTCGACACGCGGCCGGCGCGCGGCGAGCTGACGCCCGAGGCGGTCGAGCGCGAGGCCACGCCGCGCACCCGCGCCCTGCTGCTCTGCAACCCGGCGAACCCGGCCGGCGTGCTGCTCGACCGCGAGCGGATCGCCGCGATCCTGGCCGTGCTGCCGCCGGAGGTGGCGGTGATCGCCGACGAGGTCTACGCGGAGTACGTCTACGCGGGCCACCCGCGCGCGGACGCCGCGACGCGCCTCGACGAGGGGCTGTTCCCGAGCGTGTTGGCGGTCGCCGCGGAGGAGGACCGGGGGCGCGAGGTCGCGGCGCTCGACACGGCTTCGAAGACGGCGGCGATGCCGGGCTGGCGGGTGGGGACGGCGGTCGGGACCGACGGCCTCGCGCCGCGGCTGGCGCGGGCGGCGGCGACGCTGAGCGGGGCGCCGAACACGATGGCGCAGCTGGCCTTCGCCGCCTGGCTCGACGACCCGCCGGGCGGCGACCGGATGGCGCCCTATCGTCCACGGCTGCGCGACGTGCTGGAGGCGCTCGACGGCAGCGGCCTGAACGTCCGCCCGCCCGACGGCAGCTACTACGTGTGGGTGACCGGCGGTGACGGATTCGGCTCGGCCGACACCGCTCTCCACCTGGCCCAGCGGACGGGCGTTCTCGTCTGGCCGGGAGTTTTGTTCGGGGATTCGCGAAGTGTGCGAGTATCCCTGAGCGTGCCCCGCCGCGATCTGCGAGACGGGGTGATCAGGTTCACGGACTCATGGAGGGAGGTCCGGGAGGGTGACATTTCTATTTCTGGACCCGGGCGCTGACGCCGGGCGCCGCGACGTCTACACACTCGCGCGGTCGCTCGGCATGGGCGTCACCCTGATCGCGCCGCGCGAGCCGCACGACTCGACGGGGGTCGACGAGCGGATCGCCGCGAACCCGACCGACCCCGACGAGGTGCTGGCGGCGACGGCGCACCTGACCGACGCCGAGGGCGTCGTCAACTGCAGCGAGTCGTGCCTGCGCAGCCAGGCCGCGCTGGTCGAGCGCCACGGCGTGCCGGGCATCGACAGCGAGACCGCCGCCGTCTGCCGCGACAAGCAGCTGATGATGCGCCGCTTCGAGCAGCACGGCGTGCCGATCGGCCGGCGCCGCGTCGTCTCGAAGCTCGCCGACATCCCGGCGGCGGTGCGCGACGTCGGCACGCCCGGGGTGCTGAAGCCGAGCACCGGCGTCGCGAGCCTGTTCACCGTCCGGTTCGACACAGAGGACGAGCTTCGACCGCTGGTTCGCCCAGTTCGACAGCGCCGCCGCCGGCCACCACTCGGCCGCGATCCGCGAGATGGACGGCCGCTGGCTGGTCGAGGAGTACCTCGACGGCCCCGGCTTCAGCGTCGAGTCGCTGACGCGCAACGGCGAGACGACCCACGTCGCGGTCTGCAAGAAGGGCGAGATGTCGCAGCCGTTCTTCCTGGAGACCGGTCACACCTGCCCCGCCCCGGTCGCCCCCGACCTGCGCGAGAAGATGGAGGACGTCGCCGCGCGCGCGGTCGCCGCGCTGGGGATCCGCGACGGGATCACCCACGCCGAGATGAAGCTGACCTCGCGCGGGATCCGCGTACTCGAGGTCGGGGCGCGAATGGGCGGCGGCTCGATCCGCCAGGTGGTCAAGCTCGCGACCGGTGTCGACCTGCTCGAGCTGACGCTGGAGCTGGCGCGCGGGCGGCGGCCGGAGAGCCTGGCCGGCGGCCCCGTGGGCGCGCGGTCCGTGGAGGCCGGAGCGGCGCCCTTCGGCGGCGCGGCGAGCCGCAGCTGGTTCCCGGATCGGCCGTGCGTGGTGACCGACATCTCGGGCGCCGACGCGCTGCTGGAGCTGCCGGGGATCGTGGCGGTCAACCGCTGGACCCAGGACGGCGACGTGTACAGGCTGCCGCCCGATGGCTATCGCGAGGTGCTCGGCGTGGTCGCCACTGGGGACTCGCCCGAGCAGGCGACCGAGCGCGCCGAGGCCGCCGTCGCGGAGGCGGCGCGCGGCGAGGTCGTGAAGGTCGACTACGACGAGGCGGCGATCGCCTCCGCCGTCCCGCGCGACCCGAACCCGGCCGACGCGGCGTCGGGGATCGCGCCGGCGCCGACCGAGGAGGCGGCCGCGTGAAGCTCGCCGTCTTCGGTCAGGAGGAGTTCTTCGAGGACTACGAGTTCAGCTGCGAGCTGATGCTGGCGCTCAGCGGCGCCGAGCCGATGACCGCCTCCGAGCTGCTGGAGATCGTCGGCGACGAGCCGGGGCTCGACGAGGAGATCGGCTACACGCCGTCGGCGGGCTACCCCGAGCTGCGCGACGCGATCGCCGCGCTCAACCCCCCGGCCGAGCGCGACAACGTGATGGTCACCGTCGGCGCGATCGAGGCACTGCTGATCCTCTGCAACCTGCTGCTCGACCCGGGCGACGAGATGGTCTGCCTCTGGCCCGCCTACCAGCCGCTGCACGAGCTGGCGCGCGGCGCCGGCGCGGAGGTCCGCTTCGTCGACCTGCGCCGCGAGGACGACTTCGCGATCGACCTCGGCGCGATCGAGGACGCGGTCGGCCCGCGCACGAAGGTCGTGCTGCTCAACGTGCCGCACAACCCGACCGGGCAGACGATCTCCCCCGGCGACCTGCGCGAGCTGGCGCGCCGCCTCGCCCCGCTCGGCGTCACGCTGATCGTCGACGAGGTCTTCCGCGAGATGCGCTCCGACCACCCGGAGTCGTCCTGGGACGGCCAGGACAACCTCGTCGTCGTCGGCTCGACGAGCAAGTCGTACGCGCTGCCGGGCCTGCGCGTCGGCTGGCTGGTCGCCAATCCGGAGCTGGTCGTCAAGGCACGCCAGTTCCGCAAGTACACGTCGCTGAACCCGGGCTCGCGCGACCAGCGCTGGGCGCTAGCCGCGCTCGAGCACCGCGAGCGGGTGCTCGCCCGCACCTGGGCGCTGACCGAGGACGGCGCCGAGCTGGCCACGCGCTGGCTCGCCGGGCGCCCGGACGACTTCGAGCTGATCGCCCCGTCCGCCGGCGGCCTCTTCTTCCCGCGCCTGCTGCGCGACGAGCCGACGCTCGACTTCTGTGCGCGATTGGTACACGAGACGGGCGTCCTGCTCGCTCCCGGCAGTGTTTGTTACGAGACGGAGGGGCATCTGCGGCTGGGGATCGCGACGCCGCGGCTCGCGGCGGGCCTGGAGCGCCTCGGCGACTGGCTCGACGCGTCGCCCGCGGGCCGCGGACCGCGCACCGCCGCCAGCCTCAACGGGGGGCCGCCGCGATGAGCGCCGCCGACCGGATCGCGTTCCGCAAGTACTACGCCGAGGGCAACTCCTACACGGTCATCGAGGCGCAGCCGGGCGCCGTATCGACCGCACCCTGGATCGCTCACGACACGCGCGGGCTTGGCGGCGACGGGCTGATCGTGATCGAGGGCGCGCCCGGCGAGGCGATGCACCACATGCGGGTGTTCAACGCCGACGGGTCGGAGGCCCAGTGGTGCGGCAACGGCGCGCGCGCCGCCGCGGCGCTGATCGCCGAGCGCGACGACGTCCGCGAGGGCGAGGCCGTGACGATCACCAGCGGCGGCGGGACCGCCCAGCACGTGCTGCTCGATCGCGAGACCTGGACGTTCCGCGCCGAGATGCCGGTGCCCGCCGACCCGGTCGTCGAGGTCGGCGAGGACCGCCGGCTGGTGCAGATGCTGATCGGCGCGCCGCACCTTGTGGTGTTCGGCCCGCGGCCGACCGGCGAGCAGCTCGACGCCGCCGGAGCGGCGCTGTGCGCGGCGCGGCCCGGTGGGACCAACGTGATGTTCGCCTCGCGCGACGAGGACGACGGCGCACTCGAGGTGACGCCGTGGGAGCGCGGTGTCGGCCCGGTGCTGGGCTGTGCGACCGGTGCCGCGGCGGCGGCGATCGCGGCCGAGCGCGTGCTCGGCGAGGCGGTCGGCGCGGGTGGCCGGGTGCGTCAGCCGGGCGGCTCGATCGCGGTGCGCTGGGACGCGCCGGCGCGGGTGCTGGAGATGACCGGCGGGGCACGGCTGATCGCGACCGGGGAGGCGCTGTTCGAGGAGCCGCTCGCGCGGCCGCCGGACGACTTGGAGAGATCGATGGCCGGGGTTCCGGTCACCGGATAGAACGGAAATCAGTTGCTCAGGAGGGGAGCACAAGTGCAGAGAATCATGATCGTCGACAACGGGAGCCTTTCGACGGACGTGCTCGCGGCCCGTCTGGAGGGCCTCGGAGCGGAGACGACGATCGTCTCGCTCGGCGAGCTCTCGCCGGACATGGCCGCGGAGGGCGGCTTCGACGGGGTGGTGCTGACCGGCACCGACGTGCCGTCGACCACGCCCTACGTGTACGAGAACGAGCTGGAGCTGATCCGCCGCACCGAGGTGCCGCTGCTCGGCATCTGCGGCGGCATGCACCTGATCGGCAAGGCCCATGGGATCGGGATCGGCGACTGCAAGCACGCGGTCGGCAAGACGCCGGTCCATGTGGATGGCGAGGACGCCCTGTTCGAGAACCTGGAGAGCCCGGCGCTGCTGTTCGAGCGCCACCGCTACCAGCTACTCGACGTCCCTGAGGGGTTCCGACGGATCGCCTGGGGCGACGACTGCCACACCGAGGGAATCCGCCATGCCGAGCGGCCCACCTACGGGCTGCAGGCGCACGTCGAGTTCCGCCCGGAGGGCAAGGTCATCCTGCGCAACTTCGTGTCACTGCTTTCGCTTGACTCGGCAGTGGCCGCTTAGGTAGTGTCGGAGGCGGAGGGAAGAGAACAGGAGGGAGTTCTCCGCAGCACACACATGCGTCCGTAGCTCAATCGGTACATGGGTAGTCCACGGGGCTCCCCGGGTTTCGAATGCCAGCCTTCAAGCCGACCTCGTGTCGGTGGCGGGATGCCCCTTCGGGGGCCGTTCGTTACCCGGATGCCCAATCCGGCCTATCTAAGAGCAGCGGCCTTTCAAGCCGCAGATACGGGTTCGAGTCCCGTCGGGCGTACTACAGGTGAGGGCGAGGCCGGGGGTTGCCCCGGCGGATCGGTTGCTTCTTTGACGTCCAGTTACTCATATGTGTTCACCACATGTCCGATGGCCGGCGGCGACCTCGGCGCGCTGCGCGGGTTCGCGGTCGCCGACGCGCTGGCGCGGGCCGGCGGCGACGCGGTCGCGCTGGCCTCCGCGGACGGACTGCCGGGCGCCGGCGACCCGGCGGTCGAGCGCTGGGCGCAGTGGCTGATCGGCAAGCTCGAGGCGGCCGGAACCGCCTACCAGCGCGGCGGCGAGGGCTGGCGGCTGCGGACCGGCAAGCTGCACGAGGAGAACGAGCGACGGCTCGGCGAGCTGGACGGCTGGAGCGAGGCGGCAGTCGCCGGCCAGCGCAAGCTGCTCGAGCACGTCGACGATCCGGGCGACGACGGGACCGACCTCGAGCAGAGCCTCTCGAAGCTGGCCGCCGCCGGCTGGAGCGTCGACTCGAAGAAGGACAAGAAGGCGCCGGCGGTCCACTACGCCGCCGGCGACCTGCCGCTGGCCGAGGGCGACGACTGGCGCGCCGCGGGCGCGGTCCACGCGCGACTTGCGGCGGCGCTGGGGTTCTTCCTGGCGGCGCTGCCCGAGGAGGCTCGGGCCGCGGGCGATCCGGACGGCCAGGCCGCGGCGCTCGCGAGCGCCCTGCCCACCCTGGCGGTCGCCGGGCCCGACGACGCCGCGGCGCTGCTCGACATCCGTACGGTGGCCAAGGCACTGCGCGACGCCGGCGCGCTCGACCTGCCCAGCGGCGAGCCGCTCGGGCCCGTGGTCGCGGTCGGGAAGGTGCGGTTTCGGGCGGCGCCGGTCGCGAAGGCATCGGACGCGCCGAACGGCGCGGCACAGGCGGCCGCCGCCGTCGCGAACGACCCGGAGGCGCTGGCGGCGCGCCACGGCGCCGAGGCGGTTCGCTTCGCGCTGCTGCACGCGGCGGCGCCGGAGAAGCGGTTCCGCGGCGGGGACGACGTGGTCGGGTACGCGGCGCGCTTCCTCGCGGAGCTCGACGAGTTCGCGCGCGCCCGGCTGGGCGGCGCCCCGGCCGCCGGCGGCGAGATGGATCTCGACGACGGGCCGCGGCGGCGGCTCGCGGGCTGGTGTGCCACCGCGACCGCCCGCACGGCGGAGAACTACGAGCGCCGCGACCTGCACCGCGCGACCCGAAACGCGATCACGCTGCTCGCGCGGATTCGCGACTTCGACGCGGCCGTGTCCGAGCGGCGCGGCGAGGTCGCCGGCGCCGACCGCGAGGCGATCGCGGCCGCCCTGGCCGTCCTCGGCCGGCTGCTCGTACCGCTCGCGCCATCCGCGGCGGCGGCGCTGGCACAGCCGGCCCCGCGGGACCGGCCGGCACTTGCGGTAGTCGACAACGGCCAGTAAGGTCACGTCTTCATCCTGTTCCCGTGGTCGTTGGGGAGGGAGCGGGATCGCCTCGCGGATCGCCTTTCAGGACGGGCGGCGACCGGAGGTAGGGGAACGCATGAGGCCCCGGCGCCTGGCGCCGGGGCCTTCATGTACGTCACGAGGAAATTTCGCGTGAAGGGGTGGCGCCGAGGGCCACCTCAGCGGTGCCGGTATGGGCGTGAGGTCCCGGGCGAGATTCGGGACCTCGACGCGGCGGCACCGCCGGTCTACGTGCTGTCGATGGCATGCGGGATCGGCGGCCTTTCACACCGCGGCTCGGCGCCGCGACCGCGTCCCCATGCACTAGCTCCATAGACCTTCTCCACTTCCCCTTCCCTCCTTGGGGGGAGCAATGACCGGAACCCTCCCCGGATTGCAAACACGAACTTACCGAGCGGGCCCCGGCGAGTCAAGGCAATCCGGCGTTCACGCGGCGCGGCCGGCCGCGCGTTCTGCCACAGTGCCCGCGTGGCGCCCCGGTGGCGACAAGCAGCGCGATGCGCGGCCCCCGGTGCGCGGCGGTGGGTCGCAGCCCTCGCGCTCGCCTTCTGCATGCTCGCGCTCGCTCCGGCGGCCGCCGACGCCGGCTGCGGCAAGACGAAGCGCTACGCCGCGACGGCGAACGCCGGGCTGGGCACCACCGCCCCGCTGGCGATCGGCGACTCGGTCATGCTCGGCGCCGCGGTCGAGACGGCGGCGCTTGGCTACGACGTCGACGTGCGCGGCTGTCGCCAGATCGCCGAGGGAATCGACGTGCTGCGCAAGCGGGCGCGCAAGGCGCCGTTGCCGCGGCTGGTCGTCGTGGCGCTCGGCTCGAACTCGGCGTTCACGCTCACCGACGTGCGGACGCTGCTGCGGCTGCTCGGGCCGGGGCGGCTGCTCGGCCTCGTCACCCCGCGCGAGCTGAAGGGGACGCTCGTCGACGACGCGGTCACGTTGCGCTCGGCCGCGACGCGCTGGCCGCGCCGGATCGCGCTGGTCGACTGGGCGAAGACGTCGAAGGGCGCCCGCCCACGCCTGACCGGCCCCGACGGGATCCACCTGACGATCGCCGGGCGGACCGCGCTCGCCGACATGCTGCGCGCGCCGCTCGCCCGCCTGGGCTCCGGCAACGTCCCTCCGCCCCCTCCCGCGCCCGGCACCGCCGGCGGCGGCGCTACCGCGCCGTGAGCGTCTCGAGGACCGGCCGCGCCCGCCCGGCGTCGATGTCTCGCGGGGCCGGAACCACCGTGACCCGCCCGCCGGCCGCTCGCCGCCGCGCCGGCCTTCGCCGGCGGTCGTTCCTCGCGGTCGCCGCCATCGCCGCCATCGCGACGCTCCCTGCGACCGCCTCCGCCGCCGTCCTCGTGGTCGGCGACTCGCTCGGCGTCGGCACCGAAGGTGCCCTGCGCGCCGCCCTGCCCAGCACGCAGATCGACGCCGACAGCCTCAACGGGCGGCCGAGCGCGGCCGGGGTGCCGATCGTCGCCGACCTGCTCGGCCCCGAGCACGACACCGTCGTCTTCGACCTCGGCACCAACGACGGCAACGCCGCGGTCGCGACCACGGCCGCGAGCCTGTCCGCCGTGCGAGACCTGACCGGCGACCGCTGCCTGGTCGTCGCGACGCTCAACCGCCCGCCGCTCGCCGGCGTCCCGATCGACGCCCAGAACTCGATGATCCGCCGCTTCGCCACCTCGACGCCGAACGTCGCGCTGGTCGACTGGCACGACGTCGCGCAGTCCACGCCGGGCGCGCTCCGCGACGACGGCGTCCACGCGACCACCGCCGGCTACGCGCTGCGCGGCGCGCTGTTCGCCGAGGCGATCGGCGGCGGCTGCCTCGGGGCGGGCGGCGGAAGCGGCGGCGGCTCCTCCGCCGGCCCGGCGCCCGACCAGGCCGCCTCCTCGACCGGCCGGCGGCCTCGCCGCCGCGGCCGCGGGACCGCCCCAGCCGGCCCCTCGCTCGAGACCCGCGCCACCCGCGCGCTCGGCGACCGCCTCTCAGCCGACGGCGGCCCGCTCGACCTCGCCGGCCACGCCGTCGCCGTCTTCACCGCCGCCGCCACCACGCTCCGCGACGTCCTCACCCCCCGCGGCCCCGAGCCCGTCCTCGGCGCCGAGTAGGTCAGCACGGTTTCCTTCCCGGAGTAGTCTCGAAGCTCCCCGGGCAACAGGAGCGAGATGACGATCGCGAGCAACGAGCAGGCGGTGGTGGACGCGGTCCCGAAGCAGCTGTTCATCGGCGGCGAGTGGCGCGACGCGAGCGGCGGGGCGACGCTGGCGGTCGAGGACCCGGCGACCGGCGAGACGCTCTGCGAGGTCGCCGACGCGACGGCCGACGACGCGCTCGCGGCGCTCGACGCGGCCTGCGCCGCGCAGGCCGAGTGGGCGGCACATCCGCCGCGCGAGCGCGGCGAGATCCTGCGCCGCGCCTACGAGGAGATGATCGAGCGCGCCGACGAGCTGGCGCTGCTGATGACGCTCGAGATGGGCAAGGCGCTCGCCGAGTCGAAGGCCGAGATCGCCTACGCGGCGGAGTTCCTGCGCTGGTTCGCCGAGGAGGCGGTGCGGATCGACGGCCGCTACGCGACGGCGCCGAACGGGGCGGGACGGCTGCTGACGATGAAGCAGCCGGTCGGGCCCGTGCCTGCTGATCACCCCGTGGAACTTCCCGCTGGCGATGGGCACGCGCAAGATCGGCCCGGCGGTCGCCGCCGGCTGCACGATGGTCGTCAAGCCGGCGAAGCTGACGCCGCTGTCGATGCTCGCGCTCGCCCAGATCCTCGCGAAGGCCGGGCTGCCGGCGGGCGTGCTGAACGTCGTCACCGCGCGGTCGGCCAGCGACGTGACCGGCCCGCTGATCGACGACCCGCGCCTGCGCAAGCTGTCGTTCACCGGCTCGACCGAGGTCGGCCGCAAGCTGATCGAGCAGTCGGCGCCGAACGTGCTGCAGCTGTCGATGGAGCTCGGCGGCAACGCGCCGTTCCTCGTCTTCGAGGACGCCGACCTCGACGCCGCGGTCGAGGGCGCGATGATCGCCAAGATGCGCAACATCGGCGAGGCCTGCACCGCGGCGAACCGCTTCCACGTCGCACGCGCCGATCGCCGAGGAGTTCGCCGACAAGCTCGCCGAGCGGATGGGCGAGCTGAACGTCGGCCGCGGCACCGAGGACGGCGTCGACGTCGGCCCGCTGATCGACGACGACCAGCGCGGCAAGGTCGCCGAGCTGGTCGACGACGCGATCCGCCGCGGCGCCCAGGCGATCGTCGGCGGCGTCGGCGCGGTCGACGGCCCGGGCTACTTCTACGCGCCGACCGTGCTCGCCGACGTCCCCGACGACGCGCGCGTGCTGTCCGAGGAGATCTTCGGCCCGGTCGCGCCGGTGATCGCCTTCGACTCCGAGGACGAGGCGATCGCCGCGGCCAACGACACCGAGTTCGGCCTCGTCGCCTACGTCTACACGCGCGACCTCAAGCGCGCCCTGCGCGTCAGCGAGGCGCTCGAGACCGGCATGGTCGGCCTCAACCAGGGCATCGTCTCGAACGCCGCCGCCCCGTTCGGCGGCGTCAAGCAGTCCGGCTTCGGCCGCGAGGGCGGCGACGAGGGCATCGAGGAGTACCTCGAGACCAAGTACGTCGCCGTGAACATGGACTGAGGCGCGCGCCTCAGGCCGCGCGCAGGTCGACCACAACGCCCCACCTCGCCGCCTTGCGCTCCTCGAGCGCGCGCTCCTTGCGGCGCTCCTCGAGCAGGTCGTCGGTGCTCGGCCCATCCGCCATGAGACCCACGAGCGCGTCGATCCGCGCCCGACGCGCCGCCTCCTCGTCCTCCCGCCGACGCACTCGCACGTCCTTGCCGTCGACGTCGAACACGACCTCGTCGCCGGGCTCGATGCCCAGCTCGTCCCGGATCGCCTTCGGGATGACCACCTGTCCTTTCGCTCCCACCCGATGAGTCATACCTACGAGTATGACCCCGTTTCGTGACGTGCGTAACGGGTCTGCGACAGCCGAGACACGAACCGGTGCCAGAACGCCAAAACGCCGGAGCCCTATACCTCCCAAGGACTCCGGCGCCTCGACCAACAAGGAGAACAACAATGCGTACTGCGTAAGCAACGCCCATGGTGGCTGGGCGTTCGTAAGAACCCCTAAGGGGTTCCGAAAGCGGACCTAAAGATCGATCAGGCCTGCGAGCCGCGCGCCATCTTGCGCAGGTCGAGCGCCTCGTCGAGCGTCGCCTCGTCGACGCCCTTCTCGAGCGCGACCTCGCGGATCGTGCGGCGCGACGCGACGGCCTCCTTGACGATCTCGGTCGCCTTGTCGTAGCCGATGTGCGGGTTCAGCGCGGTGGCGATCGCCGGGGTCGACTCGGCGTTGCGGGTCAGGACCTCCTCGTTCGCCTCGAGGCCGTCGATGCACCTTCTCGGCGAGCAGCGTCGACGCGCTCGCCAGGATCGCTGATCGAGTCGAGCAGGTTGCGCGCGATCAGCGGGACGCGCACGTTCAGCTCGAAGTTGCCCTGCGTGCCCGCCGATCGTGATCGCCATGTCGTTGCCGATCACCTGTGCGGCGACCTGCAGCACGACCTCCGGGATCACCGGGTTGACCTTGCCCGGCATGATCGACGAGCCCTTCTGCAGCTCCGGCAGCGCCAGCTCGCCGAAGCCGGTGCGCGGGCCCGAGCCCATGATCACCAGGTCGTTGGCGATCTTCGTCAGCGAGACGGCGACGACCTTCAGCGCGCCCGACAGCTCGACCAGCGCGTCGCGGTTGCCCTGGGCCTCGAACGGATCGGCCGGGCGCCTCGACGTCGAGGCCGGTCGCCTCGCGCAGCTTGCTCGCGCACGCGCGCGGCGAACTCCGGGTGGGTGTTGAGGCCGGTGCCGGTCGCGGTGCCGCCGAGCGGGATCTGCGACGCGCGCGGCAGCGCGTCGGAGACGCGGTCGTGGCCGAGCGAGATCTGCGTCGCGTAGCCGGCGAACTCCTGGCCGAGCGTCACCGGGACGGCGTCCATCAGGTGCGTGCGGCCGGCCTTGACGACGTCGCGCGAGCTCGTCGGCCTTCGACCTCGAGCGACCCCGACAGCTTCTCGAGCGCGGGCAGCAGCTCGTTCTGGTCGTCTCCGACAGCGCGGCGAGGTGGACCGCCGACGGGAAGACGTCGTTGGACGACTGGCCCATGTTGACGTGGTCGTTGGGGTGCGCGCCCGTCGCCCGCGAGGTTCGCGATCACCTCGTTCGTGTTCATGTTCGACGAGGTGCCCGAGCCGGTCTGGAAGACGTCGATCGGGAACTGGTCGTCGTGCTCGCCGTGGGCGATCTCGTCGCCGGCCGCCGCGATCCGCTCGGCGATCGCCGCCGTCGAGCAGGCCGAGCTCGCCGTTCACGCGCGCGGCCGTCGCCTTGATGTGGCCGAGCATCCGCACGACCGGGGTCGGCACCCGCTCCCCCGACACCGGGAAGTTGTCGATCGCCTTGCTCGTCTCCGAGCCCCACAGCTGCTGGTCGCTGGCCACTTTCGCGCTCCTTCGGTCTACACGGGGGAAGGCGCCGCAGGCTATCGCGCGACCTCCCCGTGCGAACCGCTGCAATCTCGGCGGGCGGGAGGCGCGGGCGGCCGACCCGTGGTCACATCGGGTGAGCTGCCGCGCACGGGAGGGACTTGCCGGCGCGGCGTCAGACCTCGACTGGTCCCGAGGAGGGACTCGCCTGCCGACGACCGAACCCGACTACGAGCAGATCGCCCTCGCGCCGAACGACCCGGCGGCGAAGAAGCGCTTCTGCAGCCGCTGCGGCGAGCCGGCCATCGAGCCGCCCGCCGGCAGCGAGCAGCCGTTGATGGAGCAGCGCGTCTGCGGCGTCTGCGGCATGGGGATCCTGCTGCGCTGCACGCCCGGCGCGCTGCCGGGAGCGGGCAGCGCCTTCCTGATCGTCGACCGCGCGCTCGAGGTCGCCGCGATCAGCGAGGCCGCCGAGCCGATCTTCGCGCCCGAGGAGACAGCTCACCGGGTCCAACCTGATGGACCTGCTGATCAGCACGATCGGCGACCGGCGCTTCGCGAAGACCGTCAGCCGCGCGGCGCTGCGGGTCCACGAGACGGTGACCGTCCCGGCGCGCCTGACCGGCGACAAGGCCGACGCGATCGGCACGATGGCCTGCCGGATCTCGACCTGCGGCCCACCGCGGGCGGCGCTGGTGTCGGTCGAGCCGACCGAGTTCGGCCGCCGCCCAGCGCCTAGCCGCCGTCCGCCCAGGGCGTCCTAGAACGTCCGTCCAGGCGTGCAATTCGCCCTGCACGAGTTGCGCAAACCCGCATCAGGCGGCAGAAAGGTACGCATAGCCTGCGCGGTTGGCGGCTGAACCTGTTCAAGGTCGCGTCTCCCGTCGCCGATGGGTGGTGAGCGGCAACCACCTCCATGGGACCGCACGGCAAGGGAAAGGGAGCGACTTCATGAGCGGCATTCGAACCAACGCGGCGGCAGAGCTACTCGGGGTGAGCCCGAACACGCTGCGCAGCTGGGAGCGCCGCTTCGACTACCCGAAGCCGCGCCGCACCGCGGGCGGACACCGCCAGTACGACCTGACCGAGCTCGAGTCGCTGCGGCGCGCGCTGATGGAGACCCACAACATCTCCTCCGCGATCGAGGTGGCGCGCCAGCGTGGCGAGGGCCCGTCGTCGCCGACCGGCTGCTCGACGCCTTCGACCACTTCGACGAGGGCGCCGCCGACCGTGTGATGGAGGAGAGCCTCGCCGTCCGCTCGGTCGACCGCTCGGTCGAGGAGGTCCTGCTGCCGGCGATCGAACTGGCCGAGGGCCGCGACGGCCGCGAGGCCGAGCAAGAGCTCGCCTGCCGCTGGGCGACCGGCTGGATCCACGCCGCCCGCCGCGTCGTGCCCGCCCCGACCCGCCCCCAGGGCGTGATCCTCTTCGACGCGTCCAACGGCCTCGACCTCGAGTCGCTGCACGTCCAGGCGCTCGAGCTGGCGATCCGCCGCGCCGGCTTCCCGGCGCTGCTGCTGAGCTTCGACCTGCCCGCCGGAGCGCGTCGCCCGGGCGATGCGCGCCGTCGCGCCGACCGCGTTCGTCTTCTGCGGCGGCGAGGCGACGCTCGAGGTGCTCGGCCGGCTCGTCTACACCGTCCGCCAGGTCGGTTCCGCCGCGCCCGTCTTCGAGTACCGCGAGGCGATGCCGGTCACCGGCGACCACTCGATCCCCTCGCTCGGCTCGACCCCGACCGAGGCCGCCGAAAACCTCAAGCAGTACGTCGACACCGGCAAGATCGAGCACGTCAAGGTCGTCGACTCCGACGCCGAGGCGGAGGCCGACGAGGGCGTCAAGCCGCCGGTCCGGCTCGCCGCGCAGCGCTAGGCACACCCGCAATTTGCGGGGATCGGTCCGCCGCGCGGCTTAGCATCGCGGCAGATGAGCTTGGAGGTGGTCGATCCGCTCGCGCACCGGGCGCTGCAGGCGCTGATGCGCGCCGAGACCTCGGTGCGGCGCGTTCTGGCCGCCGATCTCGAACGCGAGGGCGTCTCGGCCGCCGGGTTCTCGGCGCTCGTGGTGCTGACCACGGCCGGCGGCTCGCTCGAGCTGCGGGCGATGCGGCGCCGGCTCGGCTGGTCGAAGGCGAACGCGACCGAGGTGACCGCGACGCTGGAGTCGCGCGGCCTCGTCGTCCGCCACCGGCTGGAGAGCGACCGGCGCGCGATCGCGCTCGACCTCACCCCCGCCGGCCGCTCGGTCGTCGAGCGTCTCTTCCCGGCTCACGCCGACCGCGTCACCACGGCCTTCGCGCGGCTCGACGACGACGAGAAGCGCAACCTCGCCGACATCTGCCGCAAGCTCGCCGCTTAGTTAATGCGCCCGTACAACCCCCTCGATCGCATGAACCTAGCGCGATCGGTAGAGGCTACGCTCTTGCAGCAGCCGCTCCGCACTCTGCCGTTAGCCACGCGCTTCCCAGGAGCTGGGTTGTATGCCCTCTACTACGGCGGAGCATTCCCAGCCTATCGGCCAATCTCATCTCCCGACTGGCAGGTGCCTATCTACGTCGGAAAGGCCGAGCCGAAGGGCGCGCGAAAAGGCCTCGTGGATCCCAGCGCGTCGGCCGGACCGGTCCTCTTCAAGCGGATAGGCGACCACGCGAAGAGCATCCAAGCCGCAAGCAACTTGAATGTCGAAGACTTTCGTGTCCGTCTGCTCATTGTCGAGGACATCTTCATCGGCATGACCGAGCAACTCCTGATCCAAGAGTTCCGTCCGCTGTGGAACGTTCACGCTTCGGGATTCGGGCTGCACGACCCCGGCAGCGGCCGTCATGGCAGTGAGCGCTCAGAGTGGGATGAGCTTCATCCTGGACGCCCCTGGTACGACAAGATGACCCGGGTCAGAACGCCCGCCGAGATCCTCGCCAAGATCGAGGCCGCGTTTGGGTCTGGCGAGGCGGCCACATCCGAGGCCATCGCGACGACCTCACCGCCAACTCGATCGGTTGGAGGGCAGCTTCCAATTGCTCCCGAGACGCGTCCTTAGCCGGCTCGAAGGCTTGGCCTCCTAAGCCGTATCGTCTCATCCGACGCAGCGTTTATGGTGCGCGAGAATGGCCATCTCCGCCGCCCCTGTTCCCGCCGAGCATGTGTCTGCGCCCTCCGCCGCTCGGCAGAGCCTCGCCTCCATTGCAGCTCTTCGCGGGCGGTGGTGGTCTAGCTCTTGGCACCGAGCAAGCCGGATTCCGCCATCTAGCGATGAACGAGTACGACGCCCGAAGCTGTGAAACGCTCCGTCTCAACGGCGCGCGCGATTTGGCCCCCACGAACGCGGCCCGCCGCCTGATCGAGGGCGACTGCCGAGACATCGACTGGCGTCCGTGGCGCGGCGAGGTCGATCTGCTCGCGGGCGGCCCGCCCTGCCAGCCATTCTCGATCGGCGGCATCCACCGTGGCGACGGGGACGACCGGAACATGTTCCCGGAGGCGATCCGCGCGCTCGCCGAGATTCGGCCTCGCGCTTTCCTCTTCGAGAACGTCCGGGGATTGACGCGAACCGCGTTCCGGCCCTATTTGGAGTACCTGCTCGAGCGGCTCGCCTCCCCGCGAGTCAGCCCAAAGCCAGGCGAGAGCTGGCAAGCGCACGGCCAGCGCCTGCGCCGCCATGGGCGACGCTCGCGGCTGCGGGATCGCTATACGGTGGCATGGAAGCTCGTCAACGCGGCCGACTATGGCGTGCCCCAGCAACGTTGGCGCGTTCTGATCGTCGGGTTTAGAGCGGACCTGGGGATTGAGTGGGAGTTTCCCTCGGCGACGCACTCTCGGGCCGCGTTAGTCCGCGCACAATGTGACGGCGGCTATTGGGACGAGCATGGGCTTCCGAAACCCAGCGACGCAGCAAACGCTCCACGACCTCCGCGCGAGCGTCCCGACGGTATGCGACGGTGGCGAACCCTCCGCGACGCCTTGTCGGGTCTTCCGGAGCCAATCGACGGCGTTTCCCATCGCTCGGTCTCAAACCATGAGGGTGTCCCCGGTGCCAGGCTCTACAAGGGCCACTCGGGCTCCGCGCTTGACTGGCCGGCTAAGTCAGTAAAGGCGGGGGTACACGGCTGCCCAGGCGGCGAGCACATCCTAGTTCGCCCAGACGGCTCATATCGGTACTGGACGGTCCGGGAGACCGCCCGTGTTCAAGGCTTCCCGGACAACCACGTATTCCACGGTCCGCGGTCCGAGACAATGCGCCAGATCGGAAACGCGGTTCCCCCGCCACTGGCTCGGGTGATGGCAGAATCGATCGCACGTAGCTTGGCGAGCACCGTTTACGGAGTTCCTGACGACACCTAACTCGAGCCGACGCGACCCAGCCGTGACGAGCCGCATGATGGCGGCTGTCCGAGGTCGTGACTCCAAGGCCGAGCTTCTCCTCCGTAGCGCCCTTCATCGCCGGAGGCTTCGTTATCGACTGCACGCGCGCGATGTGGTCGGGACGCCCGACATCGTGATTCGCTCGCGCCGTGTGGCGATCTTCGTCGACGGCGATTTCTGGCACGGCAACGCGTGGCGCCTCCGAGGCCTTCCCGACCTCGCCTCGATGTTCCCGACGCGCACCCAGTGGTGGGTGGACAAGCTAACGCGCAACATGGACCGGGATCGCCGCGTCAACGAAGACCTCGAGGCCGACGGCTGGTGCGTCATCCGCCAGTGGGAGTCCGATGTTCTCGCCGATCCCGAGCGATGCGCCGAGCGGGTGCTCGCAGAGATCGCGCGCCATGAAAGCCAAATGGCTAGCGATCAGTAAAGCGGTACGACCGTTGACCACTTGTCGCGGCGAGATGCCGAACGACATCCGCAACGACATCGTGCCGCGACACCGCGGGCGAAGTCCAGCCCTGATGGAGAACCTCCCATCGAGATGCCCTCTGATCCTTCCGACCGAGTCCGCGGGGGTTGCTCCCAAAGCCACTGACGGCAAGGTTCCAAACAGGTCGGTAAGCCTGGATGAGGTACTGCTCGATCAGCTCCGCCCACCGGTTGTCGCAGGGAAGCGCTCGGCACCAGAAGTCCGCTGAGCGATATCAACCGCCGCGTCAAGCTTCTCCTTGTGAATACTCAGGCGCCGCTTCAACGCTGAAGACCCATCAGCACCCTCCGGGTCCGCCTTGACCGTCACGCCAACGTACAGCGGGAACTTCTCGCCTCGACATCGCGACGCGTACAGTCGCGGAGCTCGTCGTCTGGCGGCGTGGCGGGTCTGTAATACAGGGCATAGACCCCAACACCACGTACATCCGGAACCAGGGGGACAAGGGGTCGCGAGCGAAGCGCGGCCGCCATAGCGATTCGCAAGAACTCATCGTCCAGCGGCCTGAACGGGGTAGGAAGCTCGACAGCCACGCGACAAAAGCCTAGAGCCGACTGGCGCCGCGCACCCCTAACGACCGGCCGGCCGACACGGGACAGAGTCCCTGTACGTATACGGCTGACCGATGGTGAAGCGGGTCGTGACCTCGAAGGGCCAGCGCCGGGACTTCGGACACGAGATGGACTCGATCAGCCTGCCCTTGCCGATCACGCCGTCGATCGAGCGGGCGGCGATCGGGATGCCGGCTACGACCTGGAGCACGCGCGGGACCTTGAAGGAGACCTTGTACTTCCACATGCCGCTCGGCAGCGTTTGGATCCGCGCCGGGACAGCGATCTGGACGAGCGCCGGCTGGTAGAGGGTCACGTAGCCGAAGGCGACCTTCTTGCCGCCGTTGAAGATCTCGATCTTCGGATAGGTGATGATCGTGTCGGCGTAGGCCGACGCGCGCGCGGAGCCGATGTGCGAGTGCTTCGGGCACTTCTCGGGACCGTCGCGGTTGAGCGTCTGCTCCGAGCAGCGCGGGAACAGCTGCGGGTTGTAGTTGCCGTTGCGCGGGAAGAGCGCCTCGCCCTCCGTGACGACCGGCGGGTCTACCCCCTCGGGAGAGAAGAAGCGCGCCGAGGCCTTGACCTTGACCGCCTGCGGGTCCTTCGGCGTTCCCGCCTTGTTCGGGATCACCTGAGCATCGACAGTGAACGTCGTCTGGATCTCCTGCGCGATCGCACCGACCGCCACCGCGGCGGCGACTACCAGAACAGCTATCCCCGCAATTGAAAACTTTCGCATCCCTACCTCCCGCGGCCACCATACACCGACGACTGGCGCCCGCCCAAGGGGCAACCGTAGAATCACCGGCCTCATGCCCCGCTACGCGCCCGTCGACTCACGCCAGTCGTTCCCTGACCTAGAGCAGGAGATCCTCGAGCGCTGGCGCGAGCGCGACGTGTTCCACGAGTCGGTCCGCCGCCGCGAGGGCGCCGAGCCGTTCGTCTTCTACGAGGGGCCGCCGACCGCCAACGGCCGCCCCGGCTCGCACCACGTCCTCGCGCGCGTCTTCAAGGACGTCTTCCCGCGCTACAAGACGATGCGCGGCTACCAGGTCCACCGCAAGGCCGGCTGGGACTGCCACGGCCTGCCGGTCGAGCTCGAGGTCGAGAAGGAGCTCGGCCTCGCGACACAAGCGCGACATCGAGGAGCTACGGCGTCGACAAGTTCAACGAGAAGTGCCGCGAGTCGGTGCTGCGCTACATCGACGAGTGGGACCGGCTGACCGAGCGGATCGGCTTCTGGATCGACATCGACGACGCCTACTTCACGCTCGACGACGACTACATCGAGTCGGTCTGGTGGACGCTGAAGCAGATCTGGGACAAGGGGCTGCTCTACGAGGGCCACAAGGTCGTGCCGTACTGCCCGCGCTGCGGGACGGCGCTCTCCTCGCCACGAGGTCGCGCTCGGCTACAAGGACGTCGACGACCCGTCGGTCTACGTGCGGTTCCCGCTGACCGGCGAGGACGGCGCCGCGACCGGCGAGTCGCTGCTGGTCTGGACGACGACGCCGTGGACGCTGCCGGGCAACGTCGCGCGTCGCGGTCGCGCCCGGACGTCGACCTACGTGCGCGCGCGGCGTGGGCGGCGAGACGCTGGTCGCTCGCCGAGGCGCTCGTCGAGCCGCGTGCTCGGCGAGGGCGCCGAGATCGCTCGACACGCTTCCCCGGCTCCGAGCTGGTCGGCCGCGCCTACCGCGGCCCGATCTTCGACGCTGACCGACGGCGGCCCCGCCGGCGCCTTCACGGTGATCGCCGGCGACTTCGTCACGACCGAGGACGGCACCGGCATCGTCCACATCGCGCCGGCCTTCGGCGAGGACGACTTCGACGCGGCGCCGCGGCGGGCATCTTCGACCCGCAGCCGACGGGCACGACAGGCCGCACCGCTCTACAACCCGGTCGCGCCGCGACGGCACCTTCGACGACCGCGTCGCGGGCTTCGCGGGCAGCTTCGTCAAGGACGCCGAGGTCACCGAGGCGCTGATCGCCGACCTCGACGCGCGCGGCCGCCTCTTCCGCGCCGAGGACTACGAGCACTCCTACCCGCACTGCTGGCGCTGCGACACGCCGCTGCTCTACTACGCGAAGTCGAGCTGGTACATCCGCACGACGGCCGTCAAGCGACGAGCTGCTGGCGGACAACGAGGACATCAACTGGTACCCGGAGCACATCAAGCACGGCCGCTTCGGCAACTGGCTCGAGAACAACGTCGACTGGGCGCTCTCGCGCGAGCGCTACTGGGGCACGCCGCTGCCGATCTGGCGCTGCGAGGACGGCGAGCAGACGATCTGCGTCGGCTCGCGCGCCGAGCTCGCGCGAGCTGACCGGCGCGCGAGCTGCCCGACGACCTGCACCGCCCTACATCGACGACGTCACCTTCGACTGCGCGCACGGCGACGGCACGATGCGCCGCGTGCCCGAGGTGATCGACGTCTGGTTCGACTCGGGCGCGATGCCGTTCGCGCAGTGGCACTACCCGTTCGAGAACGAGGACGAAGTTCGAGCAGCGCTTCCCGGCCGACTACATCTGCGAGGCGCTCGACCAGACGCGCGGCTGGTTCTACTCGCTGCTCGCGATCTCGACGCTGCTGTTCGGCACGCGCCTCCTACGAGACGTGCCTCTGCCTCGGCCTGATCCTCGACGCAGAGGGCCAGAAGATGTCGAAGTCGAGCGGCAACGTGGTCGATCCCTGGGACGTGCTCGACCAGCACGGCGCGGACGCGTTCCGCTGGTACTTCTTCACCTCGAAGCAGCCGTGGGACGGCTACCGCTTCTCGCTCGACACCGTCGGCGAGACGGTGCGCCAGTTCCTGCTGCACGCTCTGGAACACGTACGCGCTTCTTCGTGATCTACGCGAACGTCGACGACGTCGAGCCCGCGACGCGCCGACGCGGCCGAGCTGACCGACCTCGACCGCTGGATGCTCTCGCGCCTGCAGGCGACGGTCGCGACCGCGATCGACCGCCTGGACGACTACGACACGACGCCGCCGGCCGCGCGATCGACGCGTTCGTCGACGATCTCTCGAACTGGTACGTGCGCCGCTCGCGCCGCCGCTTCTGGGACGGCGACCCGCGCCGCGTTCGCGACGCTGCACGAGTGCCTGATCACGATCGCGAAGCTGCTCGCGCCGTTCACGCCGTTCGTCGCCGACGAGCTCTACGAGAACCTCGACGGCTCGGAGCCGTCGGTCCACCTCTGCGACTTCCCCGAGCCCGACCCGGCGCTGCGCGACGAGCAGCTCGAGTGGCAGATGCAGGTCGTCGCGCGACGCCGTCGAGCTCGGCCGCGCCGCGCGCGCGGCCAGGCGCAAGGTCGAAGGTGCGCCAGCCGCTGCGCGAGGCCGTCGTCGTCGCCGCCGACCGCGAGCGCGACGCGATCGAGCGCTTCGACGGCCTGGTGCTCGACGAGCTGAACGTGAAGCAGGTCCGCTACGTCTCCGAGGCCGACGAGCTCGGCCGCTTCGAGCTGAAGCCGAACTACCGCACGCTCGGCCCGCGCTTCGGCAAGAGCATGCCGCAGGTCGCCGACGGCCGTCGCCGGCGCTCGACGCGCGACCGCGCCGCCGCGACGCTGCGCGAGGGCGGCGACGGTGCACGTCGCGATCGACGGCGACGAGCACCCGCTCGGCCGCCGACGACGTGCAGATCGTGCTGCAGCCGCTCGACGGCTACCAGGTCGAGCGCGCCGGCACCCACGCGGTCGCGCTCAACCTCGAGCTCGACGACGAGCTGCGCGCGCGAGGGGCTCGCGCGCGAGATCGTGCACGCGGTCCAGAACGCGCGCAAGGAGGCCGGCCTGGACGTCGAGGACCGGATCGCGCTCAGCCTCGGCGGGCGACGACGCGCTGCTGGACGCGGTGCGCGGCCACGAGGCGTACGTGACCGGCGAGACGCTCGCGACGTCGCTGGAGCTGGGGGGCGAGGCGCGGCGAACGGCGGCGCGACCGCCGAGCTCGAGGGCCGGACCCTCGCGATCGGCGTCGTCGCGCGCCTGAGCGCGACGCGACGCGCGGCCGGCGCGAGCAGCTCGATCAGTCCGGCGGGCCCGCGGCGCCTCGCCGCCGGAGCCCTGGACGACGCCGCCCATCGCCCAGTCGCTGCTTCGGCGAATCGACGAAGCGGATCCAGACGTGGTCGGGCTGGGTCTTGCCGACGTCAACCAGCAGCTCGGTCAGCTTCTCGGCGATCTCGTGCTTCTGCTCGGCGCGAGCGGCCCTCGTACCACTCGATCGTGACGATCGGCATGGCGCTAGGCCTCGAGCGCCGGCTCGATCTCCTGCACGAGCCGGCTCTTGGGCAGCGCGCCGACGATCTTGTGGGCGGCCTCGCCGTTCTTGAACAGGATCAGCGTCGGGATCGACATCACGTCGTAGCGCGCGGCGGTCTGCTGGTTGTCGTCGACGTTGAGCTTCACGATGCGGAGGTCGTCGCGCTCGCTCGGCGATCTCCTCGAGCGCGGGGCGATCACGCGGCACGGACCGCACCACGGCGCCCAGAAGTCGACGAGCACCGGCTTGTCGGTCTCGATGACCTCGGCCTGGAAGTTGTTGTCCGGTGACTTCGTTGAGACCGGCCATTGGGGCTCCTTCAGCGCATCGGGTTCGGGTTCGATACTTCAGAAAGTATAGCGTCGGCGATCCGCTGCTCGCGGGTGCCCATGCAGCGTACTCGTGCCTTCCGTCGTCATGCCGGTCGGGCTTGACACCGATTCGCACCGCTGGCTCCATTGCGAGACGCTAGACCCTGGAGGGAGGTCTGCAGTGGGAGGTCGGTATGCGCTTTTCGTTGTCGTAGCCATCTCGCTCGTCACCGGCTGCGGCGGCAGCGAGGGATCCGCTCGCAACGCCGAGCCCGGAAAGGCCGTCCACGCAGAGGCCATCAACGGCTTCATCGGCGGCGCGCCGGAGATCGACACCGGCGGGCTCTTCTCCGAGCCCAGCGACGTCGCCGTCTACACGCGCGACGCCGAGCGCCGCGACACCAGCATCTTCGTGGTGGAGGCAGACGCCGGCCGTAGCTCACGCGTGCAGCGCCTCGATCGCAATGGGAACTTCGAACTCGCGTGGGGGCGCGACGTCGTCCGTCAGGGGGCGCACGACGACGGAACCGGCGCCGAGATCTGCCGCCGCGCGGCATCCTGCAAGGCGGCGCCGCCAGGAGGAGCCGCAGGGGAGTTCCGCCAAGCGACCGCGATCGCGGTGAACGACCCGACCGGTGATGTCTACGTTGCGGACACAGGCAACCTGAGGATTCAGAGATTCACCGACGACGGCCGGTTCGTGAGCGCGTGGGGCTGGGGAGTCGCGACCGGCGAGGCGCGCTACGAGGTCTGCGCCGCCGCCTGTAGGCCCGGCCGTCATGGCAAGGCCGAGGGCAATGCCAATCCCGGACAGTTCGCCCCCGTGAAGGCCAGCGGCATCGCGATCAAACCTATCCAGGGTGACGTCTTCGTCGCCGACGGCGGCAACAACAGAATCATGCAGTTCACACCTAACGGCGACTTCGTGCGCGCCTGGGGAGTCGGCGTCGCGGAAGGAAGAGATCGGCTGGAGACCTGCGAAACCCGGTGCCGAGCTGCCCGAGCGCGCACGCGTAACTGGGTCACCCTTCCGGAGTGGCCCCAACAGATCGCGATCGATGCGGACGGCATCGTGTACGCGACCGACCACCAGGCGGGCAGCCGACTGCTGCGCTTCGATACCGACGACGCGAGCGATGGCGGCGCGCACGATGCGCTGCTGCCACCGCTGCCGTCTGGCCACCAGGTCAGCGGCGACGACAACATGGGCGTAGAGGTAGACCCGGTCTCCGGCCGCCTCGTCGCGGTCTGGAATCAGTTCGGCCCAGCGGTCGTCGACACCATCAGCGAGCCGGGCGCAATTGACGGGCTGCCGTGGTCGAAACGACGTAAGAGCGTCGCGCTGGGTTTCATCAGAAGCGCCTACAGCTTTGCGATCGATCCTGCCACTGGGGTGATCTACTTGGCGAAGAGCCACAACCTCCATCACCTCGACCCCAGTACGTCGTTCGACTCTTGCCCGACGGCCGGTCGGCGGTCGCGCGCGTGCCACGGCCTGATCGTCATCTCCACCGACGGGGATCCGCGCGTTACCGTCGCCAAGCCGAGCAGAACGGGCCGCGAGAGCGCCCAGCTCGTCGGATCGGTTACCGCGACGGGGGCGTGAGCTACCGGTTCCAGCTCGCGCGACGCGGCGGCGTCTGGCACTACGCAAGCCCACCGCGCTATCTAGTCGATGTCGACTCGGAGCCCGTGAGCATCACCGTCGATGGTCTCGACCCGAAGACCGACTACCGCGTGCGAATCCAGCTGTCGCGGCGCGGCACGGGGTCCGACGGGCATCGAGCGGACGACTTCAGATGGCGTGACGCTGAGCAGCATCGAGCGGCGGTGAGACCTCAGCCGGGCTACTTGCTCGAGCCCTCGTCAGCGCACCCGGCAGCGGCATAGCCATCTGCGCAGGCGGTCCGCTCGGTCCAGCGCTCGCGGAACTCCTTCTGAAAGCGCTTCACCTCCTGCTCGCCCTCCTTCCCACCACCGGCCTGCTCGGCCACCTGCTGGCTGATCCGCTCGGAGAGCGTCTGCAGACGTAGCTGGTTGAGGACATCCTGCTGCGTCTGGCCGCCTAGGAATCGGCGCACTGCCTTCTTCGTCTTGAACTGATCGCCGCTCACATCGGCCCAGCGCTGCTCGACCTCGGCATTCGACACCTCGATTCCGCGGTCGGCCGCCTCCTGCTCGATCGCCTCGCGCATCCAGAGGAGCGTCAGCGCCTGGTCGCGCAGTTGACGTCGGGCGGTCGCCTCGCTCGACTGCCCGCCGGCTTGACGGCCTCGAGCCCGTACCAGCGCGTCGACCTGCTCGTTCAGGTCGCCCTCCTTGATCTCCTTGTCGCCCACCTTCGCGACGACGCCCGAGTCCAGGTCGCCGCTGGAGCCACCGTCGTCGTTGCCACCGCACCCGGCGATCAGGCCTACGGTCGACAGTGCGACAGCAGCGAGCAGGGTCGCGAACAGGCGGTGACTCATCCGCCGCCTCCGGCGGACATCGAGGCCGCTAACTTCCACTTTCCATCCTCCTTGACGAGCGGCACGCTCGTTATGCGGCGACCGGAGCGCACCGATGCAGTCGCGCGGTCGCCGTCCACGTTTACGCCGACGACCTCCGTACCGATGGTTCGCTTCAGCGAGCCAGCCGTGCGGGCCCGTCTCAGCAGAAGACCGGTCGCGCTCTCGCAGGTCCACTCGACGTCCGCGAGCCCCGCGCTGCGCTTCACGTAGACGATCGTCTGGCGCTTGGCCTCCTCTGACATCAGGTCGCAGACTCCCGCGAGGCTGGCGTTGCTTCTTGCGTTGTCCAACGTCTCACGGGCTGGAACGTCGACCGACGCGATGCCCTTGTCGACAGCGGCGGAGAAACCCTCGTAGACACCGCTGACAGCATCGAGACCGGCCTGCGCCTCCACGCGATCCCCGCTCAGCGTAGGACCGTCCTTGTCCCCCCCGGTCTCTGCCGCCTTACTGGTCGTAGCGACCGTGGACCCGGACGACACGGGAGCACCGGCGCCGTCAGAGCTCGAACTGTCGTCGTCACCGCCGCATGCTGCCAGCGCCCCAGTCATCAGGAACGCCGCCGTGACGACGGACATCGAGCGCAGACAGCGGATGTGAATCGACCCCGGCCCCATCAGTAATCCGATGTTCAGGACTCTAACTCGTACCGGCGCGGCGCGCTCCGGCTACCCGCAGACAGACCCGCTCAGCGCGCCCTGAACCGGAGCAACGGCACCTTCCAGAACGCCTCCACAGCGATCTTCGCAGACATCTTGGACGAGCCGACGCGGCGGTCGCGGAAGAGGATCGGGACCTCCTCGACGGTGAAGCCGGCCTGGATGGCGCGGTAGGTCATCTCGATCTGGAAGCCGTAGCCGTCGGCGCTGACGCCGTCGAGGTCGAGCCGCCTCGAGCGACCGTGCGGCGGAAGCACTTGAAGCCGCCGGTCAGGTCGTTGACCGGCGATGCCGAGGATCAGCTTGCGCGTAGAGCGACCCGCCGCGGCTGACGATGCGCGCGCAGCAGGCCCCAGTCGGTGACGCCGCCGCCCGGGACGTAGCGCGAGCCGAGCACGAGGTCGGCGCGCCGCGCGGCGCGCGATCAGGCGCGGGAGGTCGGCGGGATCGTGCGAGAAGTCGGAGTCCATCTCCAGGACGTAGTCGGCGCCGCCGGCGAGCGCGCGCGCGAAGCCGGCGAGGTAGGCGGGGCCGATGCCCGTCCTTGCCGGTGCGGTGCAGCACCTCGACGCGCGAGTCGCGCGGCGGCGAGCCCGTCGGCGATCTGCGCCGGTGCCGTCGGGCGACTTGTCGTCGACGACCAGGATGCGGTGCTCGAGGCCCGTCGAGGCGAGCTGCGGCAGCGCCGCCGCCACGATCGCCTCGATGTTCTCGGCCTCGTCGTAGGTCGGCAGGATCAGCCAGGCGCCAGACATCGGCGGACACCCTATGCGACGCGCGATAGCGTGCCCGCCATGAGCGATCTCTTCTCGGTGCAGGGCAAGAAGGCGGTCGTGACCGGAGGGTCGCGAGGGATCGGGCTGATGATCGCCCGGGGGCTGTTGGAGGGCGGCGCGGAGGTGTTGATCTCCTCGCGCAAGGCCGACCAGCTGGAGGCCGCGCGCACGGAGCTGGCGGAGCTGGGGCCGGTGACCGCGGTGACGGCGGACCTGTCGAGCCAGGAGGGAGCGGTGGCGCTGGCTGCCGCGGCGCGTGAGCGCTTCGACCGGCTCGACGTGCTGGTCAACAACGCGGGCGCGAGCTGGGGCGAGCCGATCGACAGCTACCCCGACGCCGCCTGGGACCGCGTGCTCGACACCAACGTGCGCGGCGTGTTCCAGCTGACGGTGGCGACGCTCGACCTGCTGCGCGCGAGCGCGTCCGCCGAGAACCCGGCGCGGGTGATCAACATCGGCTCGGTCGATGGGCTGCGCCCGCCGATGATGGAGTCCTACGCCTACAGCGCGTCCAAGGCGGCCGTCCACCAGCTGACGCGCCACCTCGCGAAGCGGCTCGCGGCCGAGCAGATCACCGTCAACGCGATCGCCCCCGGTCCCTTCCCGAGCAAGATGATGGCCTTCATGCTCGACGACCCTGAGCGCAAGGCGCTGGTCGAGGGGACGATCCCGCTCGGGCGCGTGGGCACACCGGATGACGTGGCGGGCCTGACGATCTTCCTCGCCTCGCGCGCGGGCGCGTACCTGACCGGAACGGTCATCCCGCTCGACGGCGGATACTCGGGCGCGAGCTAGGCTCGTCGGCGTGAAGAACGCCGAGATCGCCGCCGCCTTCGACGAGCTGGGGACGCTCTACGAGCTCGACGGCGCGGTCGTCTACCGCGTGCTCGCCTACCGCAACGCGGCGAAGGCGATCCGCGACTCGGGCGTCTCGGTCGCCGAGCTGGCGCGCCAGGGGAAGGTCGAGGAGCTGCCTGGGGTCGGGAAGACGATCGCCGAGAAGATCGATGCGCTGCTGGCCGAGGGCGAGATCCCGGCGGCGCGCAAGCTGAAGGCGAAGATCCCGGCGGGGCTGGTGCTGGTGACGCGGATCCCGGGACTAGGGCCGAAGCGGGCGCGGCAGTTGCACGACGAGCTGGGGATCGACTCCGTGAAGAGCCTGCGTGTGGCGGCGGAGGCGCAGCAGATCCGCACCGTGGCGGGGTTCGGCGCGAAGGCCGAGGAGAAGATCCTGGCGGCGCTCGCCGCCGGCGCCGACGGGTCGGAGAAGGAGCGCGTGCTGCTTTCGGTAGCGCGCGAGGTCGGCTGCGCGCTGGTCGAGGGGCTGCGCGCAAGCGGAACCGCCGAGCGCGTCGAGCTGGCCGGCAGCGCGCGGCGGTGGGCGGACACGTGCAAGGACCTGGACGTGGTGGCGGCGGTCGCGGTTGGCGAGCCGCCGGCAACCGACAACGACGCGGCCGACCCACCTGCGGGCACCGACACCGGGCGCGCCGCCACGCACGCGCCGGTCGAGGCCGTCGCCGCGCTCGTGGATGCCTTCGCGGCGCTGCCGGAGATCGACGAGGTGACCAGCCGCGGGCCGGCGGGCGCGAAGGCCACCACCCACCAGGGCCTCGACGTCGACCTGCGCGTCGTCGGCTCCGACAGCTTCGGCAGCCTGCTGCAGCACTTCACGGGCTCGGGGCGCCACAACGAGGCACTGCGGACGGCGGCGGTCAAGCGCGGGCTGCACGTCTCTGAGTACGGGATCCTCGACGACGCGACCGGCGAGACCGAGCGCTACGCCGACGAGCGCGCCGTCTACGAGCGCCTGGGCATGGCCTACATCGAGCCCGAGCTGCGCGAGGAGCGCGGCGAGCTGGAGGCGGCGCGCAAGGGCGAGCTGCCCGACCTGATCACCGTGGACGACATCCGCGGCGACCTGCACTGCCACACCACCGCGTCCGACGGCCACCAGACCGTGCTCGAGATGGCGCGCGCCGCCCAGGCGCGCGGCTACGAGTACCTGGCGATCACCGACCACTCGGCCAGCCACGGCTTCGGCAACCACGTCGACGCCGACGAGCTGCGCCGCCAGATCGAGCGCGTCGCGCGCGCCAACGAGAAGCTCGAGGACTTCACGGTGCTCGCGGGCAGCGAGGTGAACATCCTGCCCGACGGCTCGCTCGACTACGAGGACGACCTGCTCGCCGAGCTCGACTGGATCATCGCCTCCGCCCACACCTCGTTCTCGATGTCCGAGGACGAGATGACCAATCGGATCGTCACCGCGATCGAGAACCCGCGCGTGCGCGCGATCGGCCACCCGACCGGCCGGATGCTCGGCCGCCGCGAACCCTACGCGGTCGACATGGACGCGCTGATCGAGGCGGCGGCGCGCACCGGCACGTTCCTCGAGATCAACGCCAACCCGAACCGGCGCGACCTGTCGGACGTCCACGCCCGCGCGGCGGCCGTCGCGGGTGTGAAGCTAGTCATCAACTCCGATGCCCACCGCGCCGAGCGGTTCGACGTGATCCGCTACGGCGTGGCGACCGCACGGCGGGCGTGGCTGACCAAGGACGACGTGGCGAACACGCGTCCCTGGGATCAATTGTCCTCCTGAGGCAGCGGCTTCTTACCCGAAGTCGAAGGTTGCATCCCTGAAACCTCGCTCTTCTGCTGGCGCCTGTACTGGCGTTCTGCTCGGCGCAACTCCGCAGCTGTCGGGCTCAACGCGACATCGAGAACGACATTCGCGTCCTCCCCACGCACGACGCTGATGGTCGAGTTTTCAGGCTCAGGCTTCTGCGTCTCCAGCGAGAAGAAGCCGTACGTATTATTGCCGCCTAAGTAGCGCGGCACGGCTGACGGGTTCTCTTTCAGACGCTTCGCGAGAGACCCGGTAGCGCCAAATACGCCCTTGCAAACATTCCCGTTGCTGTCACCAGTGAACGCGGCCTCCTTGAACGCCTTGCAGTCGCGCCTGCGCACGGCGTCCAGGTAATCACCAACGGCATCTTCGTACGCGAACCGGCCATTCTCATCGCTGGTGCCCACGCTCGGCTTGGTCAGCACGCCGAAGCGAGAGACGGACCAGTTACGAGCCAGACTCGTGAAGAGCACGATCGTCGCGCCGTCCGGCGCCTGGCCGGACTTGTAGTCCACCACGGCACCAGTTCCGTAGTCGGCCGCTCCGACTACCTCGAAGTTCTCCATACTCTTGCGCAGCTCCTTGTCAGGTGGACAGGGGAAGCGTGTCATGGAGCGCACATTTATCTGCTCCAGCTCAGCGCAGTCCTTCTTCGAGCGCACCGTCGCGAGCAGACGCGCCATGCGCTTAATGAAGACCTCCTCGGGCTCGTTCGCGGCCGCGAACTCAGCCTTTTGCTCCGTGGTGGAACTCTGGTCATCGTCGCTTCCGCACGCGACCGGCGCAACCGCAAGCGCCAACACCGCCGCACACAACCCCCATCGAACCCCTCCGAACATCCTCAAGCTCCCTCCTAGCTCGAACTCCCTCCTCGGCCGAGCCTACATAGGTTCGCCGAGCCGTGCCGCGTCTTCGGGCTCGTGCTTCCGCAACCCCGGCGTCCGCAGCAGCCGCGGCGCCCCGAACGGCGAGGTCTTGTCGAAGTAGAACATCACCCCGTCGCGCTCCTCGATCGCCTGCACCGCGCGGGCCTGCTTGCGCCAGGTGAGTGCGACGGCGAGCGCGTAACCGGCGGCGATCGCCGGGATCTGCGGCAGGACGAAGGCGACCCCGCCGGAGACGACGGTGATGGCGGCTAGCGGCCAGAGGCGGTTGAAGACGATCGCGCCGGGCTCGATCTCGGGCAGTGCGTTGATGTTGCGCGCCTCGCCGAGCAGGCGGCCGATCTGGGCGGTGGGGGCGTTGCGGCGGCCGAGCCAGAGTCCGGCGACGGCGGCGATCGTCCACCAGCCGACGGCCATGTAGACCGGGAGATTGGTGTCCTCGCCGGTGGCTCCGGCAATCGCGACGACGGCAAGGGCGCTCGCGGCGCCGCCGAACAGCATCACCGCCACGCGCAGGAAGTCGCGGAAGAGCACGGTCGCCCCTACTCGCCGGCTAGCGCCGCCAGCACGTCGACCATCCCGCCGACCCCGTCGACGACGACGTCGGCGCGCTCGACGATCGCGGCCGGCCCCTCGGCCGAGGCGACGCCGACGCGGACGGCCGTCGACAGCGTGCCGTCGGCGGATAGGGAGTCGAGCGCGTCGAAGGCGTCGAGGTCGGTCACGTCGTCGCCGGCGAACAGCGCGCTCGAAACGCGCGTGTCCTCGACCAACGTGCGCACGGCCTGGCCCTTGTCGATCGGAACCGGCGGGCGGATCTCGAGCACCTTGCGGCCCCAGTGGGTCGCGAACCCCTCGGCCTCGGCCTCCTGAGCGACGTTGCCAAGCCAGCTCTCGGCGGCCGCCTCGTCCGGCACGTCGCGCCAGTGGAAGGCCTTGATCGGGCCCTTGTCCTCGATCCGGATGCGCAGCAACCGCAGCTCGTGGAGGTTCTCGCGCGCGGCAACGAAGCGGCGTACGCGCGGCTCCCAGCTGGCGAACGCGGGTGCCAGCGTGGGCTTGTGCTCGCCGGCGCGCAGCAGCTCCGCGCCGTGGGCGCCGGCGTAGGCGATGCTGCCGACACCGACCAGCCGCCGCGCCTCGGCGACGGGTCTTCCCGACACGCAGGCGACGCAGCCGTAGCGACGGCCGAGCCGGCCCAGCAGCACCGAGATCTCCTCGCGCACGTGCGCCGCCTCGGGACGGCGGACGATCGGCGCGAGCGTGCCGTCGACGTCGCAGAAGATCGCCGCGCGCTTCGGGTCCTCGGTCAGCGGTCGGAGGCTCTCGCGCAGCGTTTCTGCCGTGGGCGCGGACACTCGCCGTAGTATGCCTCGCGATGGCGTCCCGGCTGCCGAAGCTCGTCGTGATCGCCACGGTCGGTGGAGCGTTCAGCGGGCTGTTCGGGGTCGGCGGCGGGACCGTGATCGTGCCGTTGCTGATCCTCTGGTTCGGCTACGGCGAGCGCGAGGCGACCGGCACGGCACTGCTGGCGATCGTCGTGATCGGCGCGCTCGCGGCCACCGCCCAGGGGAGCTACGGGAACGTCCACCTCGGGTCGGGCGTGGCGATCGGGATCCCGGCGATCGCGGGTGTGATCGCGGGGACGGCGATCCAGCAGCGGATCCCGGAGCGCGCCGTCGCGGGCATCTTCGCGGTCCTGCTTGTGGTGTCGGCGGCGGTGCTGATCTTCTGATGGAGGCGCTCGACGTCCTCGGACTGCTGGTGATCGGCTTCTGCGCCGGGATGCTCGGCGGGCTCGTCGGAGTCGGCGGCGGGGTGCTGTTCGTGCCGGGCCTCGTGTTCTTCATGGGCCTGACGCAGCTCGACGCCCTGTCGACCTCGCTCGTCGCCGTGGTCTTCGTCGCGGTCGTCGGCGCCTGGCGCCAGCACGGCTACGGCAACGTGCGCGTACGCGACGGGCTGATCGTCGGCGTGCTTTCGCCGATTGGCGTAGTGGTCGGGACTGTGGCCGCCAACGCGGTCAGCGAGCGCGCACTCGAGCTGTCGTTCGCGGCGGTTCAGCTCTTCTTCGCATGGACCCTGGCGCGACGTGCCCTCCGGCCCCGCGAACGGATAGGTTGAGGCCGTGACGATCCTTCAGATCGATGCGCACGATCACGGCGACGGCCTGGCCCACGTGGTGCTCACAGGCGAGCTGGACCTCTCGACGATCCAAAAGGTCGAGCAGGAGCTGGCGCGGGTCGAGGGTCAAGGCCCGGCGATCGTCGCGCTCGACCTCTCGAAGGTGACGTTCCTCGACTCGAGCGGGCTGCGCGTGATCGTCAGCGCCGACCAGCGCGCACGGCGGGAGAACCGCCGCTTCGTGGTCGTCCGCGGGCCGGAGACGGTGCAGCGCGTCTTCTCGATCACGCGCCTCGACGAGCAGCTGGATCTCGTCGACGACGTGGCCGAGCTGAGCGCGGGCTAACCGTCCGCCGCCCCGCCTAGGCAGGGTCCTTGACGGGCGTGGGAGGCGATGCGGGGCCGTCGCCGTGCGGCAGGCCCAACAACCCCCGCTCCTCCGGATGCTCCGGGCTCCACCCTGGCCCTCCGAACGCGTAGCCGAACCGCTCGCGCCAGTTGCGAGCGGCGCGCACGTCGTGCCAGACCGCGATCCACTCGTGGAACGCGACCTTCGGTGGGCTGAAGGTGCGGAGGTTCTTGGTGAGGCCGTACTTCACCGGCTCCTCCTCGCCCTGGAAGGTGCCGAACATGCGGTCCCAGATGATCAGGATGCCGCCGTAGTTGCGGTCGAGGTACATGTCGTTGGAGCCGTGGTGGACGCGGTGGTGAGAGGGGGTGTTGAAGATGAACTCGAACCAGCGCGGGAGCTTGTCGATCCGCTCGGTGTGAATCCAGAACTGGTACATCAGGCTCACCGCCTGCATGGTGAGGATCATCCAGGGCTGGTAGCCGAGCAGCGCGATGGGCAGCCAGAACGGCAGGTAGGTCATCGGCGTCCAGGTCTGGCGCAGCGCGGTCGACAGGTTGAAGTACTGGCGAGCTGTGGTGGACGACGTGGCTGGCCCAGAAGACGCGCACCTCGTGGCTGATGCGGTGGAACCAGTAGTAGGCGAAGTCGTCGAGGAAGAACAGCAGCACCCAGGCCCAGACCGCCTCGTCCGGAACCCGTAGCGGCGTCAGCTCGTAGAGGCCGACGTAGATCAGCACCACGATCGCCTTCCAACCGGTGTTGATGACCACGTTGCCGACCCCCATGCTGAGGCTCGTGCGGGTGTCCTTCAGCTCGTAGCCCTTGAGGTCCTCGCGCTGGGCGACGCGGAACGAGACCGCCTCGACGACGAGCAGCAGGACGAACGCCGGGACCGCGTAGAGGATCAGGTCGACCACGGTTCGGTAGAGGCTACCGCCGCGCGATACCGTGGGTGGAACCTTGAACGACGTTGTCTGGACCCATCGACCCTCCCTGCGCCGCCCGATCCTCGTGTCGGCATTCGGCGGGTGGAATGACGCCGGCGACGCGGCCACCGCCGCCGCCGAGTTCATCCGCTCTCAGTTCGAGCCGACCGAGGTCGCGCGGATCGAACTGGAGGACTACCTCGACTTCACCGAGACGCGGCCGACGGCACGGTTAGTAGACAGTCACACGCGCGAGATCGACTGGCCGGTGACGACGATCTCGGCCGCCGAGGTGCGCGGCGCCGACAACGACCTGGTGATCGTCGAGGGCCCGGAGCCCGCGCTGCGCTGGCGGCGTTACTGCGAGACGGTGATCACCATCGCCCAGGAGCTCGGCGTCCGGCGGGTGGTGACGCTGGGCTCGCTGCTCGCCGACGTGCCGCACTCGCGACCGGTGCATGTGACGGGGATCGGATCGGACAGCGCGCTGATCGACCGGCTGGGCTTCGCACCGACAAGCTACGAGGGACCGACGGGGATCACCGGCGTCCTCAACTACGAGGCCGGCCAGGCGGGGCTGCCGAGCGTCAGCCTCTGGGCATCGGTGCCGCACTACGTTGCCGCGGCCCCGAACCCGAAGGTGGCACTGGCGCTGGTGAGGGCGTTCGAGGGAGCGGCGGGCTTGGCGGTCGACGCGGGCGCGCTCGAGACGGCGGCCGAGGACTACGAGCGGCAGGTCAACGCCGCGGTGGCGAGCGATCCGGAGGTGAAGGCGTTCGTCGAGCGGCTGGAGTCGGCGATGGACGAGGTGGCAGAGGACGACATGGGCGAGCCGAACCTGCCGTCGGCCGACATGATCGCGAGCGACTTCCAGCGGTTCCTGCGGCAGCGGCGCGGCTAGCGCCGCGACAGATCAGCCACCGACGCCCGGCACCAGATTCGCGCCGAACAGGGCGACCATCGTCCCGACGATGGCTATCGCCCAGCGGTTCATGCCGGTCCGCAACGCCGCGATCTCGCCCTTCAGCTCGCAGCGGTTGTCCCTCATCTCAGCCTTGAGCTCGGTCCGGAGATCGGCCATGTCGCCCTTCAGCTCAGTGCGGAGACCCGCAATGTCGCCCTTAGCTCGATACGGCGCTACCTAAACAGCATATCTACTGTACCGTGTAACGACTGACCACGCCTTGCGCACCCAAGACGCACAGCCGACGCACAAGTCGGACCGACTGTCCGCTCCCGGGCGTTCGCGAGCCTCAGCGCTCAGCTGCCGGACAGATAATCCGGAAGTCGCAGAAGCTGCAGATCTCCTGCTTGGGGGTCGGCTGGAAGTCCTGGCGCGAGATCCCCGCTCCGATTTGCTCGATGGTGGCGCGGACGCGGTCGAGCTCGGCGTCGGAGTGGGCGACGGGGATCTTCTCGGCGGTCATCACGTAGTAGTAGGAGTGGGCGGAGGTCTCGACGCCCCAGGACTCGCGGGCGCCCATCTGGTAGATCGAGAGCTGGACGTCGGAGCGCAGCTCGGCTGCGGTCTTGGAGCGACCGGTCTTGTAGTCGATGACCTCGTAGCTGCCGTCGGGACGGCGGTCGACGCGGTCGACGCGGCCGCGGATGACGTGGGGTCCGAGCTGGAAGGAGAAGCTGCGCTCGAACCAGACCGGCTCGCCGTCCTCGTCGCGGGTGTTCTCCCAGTAGCGCTCGAGCGCCTCGATGCCGCGCTCGCGGAACTGCAGCTCGTCGTCGGAGTCGCCGAAGCCGCCGCGGCGCCAGGAGGACTCGAACAGCTCGAAGAGCGTCTCGCGACCGGCGTCGGGCAGCTTGTGGAAGCGCTCGAGCACGGTGTGCAAGGCGATCCCGAAGCGCTGGTGGATCGTCGACTCCTGCGGGATCCGGAAGACGCGGCCGAACTTGTACTTCAGCGGGCAGAGGCGGTAGGTCTCGATGTCGGAGGCCGACAGCATCAGGCCGTCGGCCGGCGCGCCGGCGCCCTTGCGGCGCGGGATGAACGGGTCGAGCGACGGGCCGACGTGGTCGTCGCCGGCAACCGGGCGGCGGTCGGGGTCGCGGCCGGCGTCGCGCAGCCAGTCGTCGAGCGACGAGGACTCGAGCACGTCGCGCTGCTCCGGGCTCGCCCCGGCGGCGAGCAGCTGGTTGACCTCGGTGAGCGCGTCGTCGAGCGGCTGCCCGGCCTTCGAGCGCTCGATCAGCGCGGCGACCTTCAGCAGCTCGAGGTAGCGCGCGACCGCCTGCGACACGTCGAGCGTCGCGTCGAGCCGCATCTCGCCAAGCCGGCCGCCGACGCGGTGGACGGTGTCGAGCAGCTCGTCGCGCATGATCCGAAACGTCGAGTGCAGCCCCTCCGCGGGCCCGAACAACTCCTCCTCGAACCGCTCCTCGGGCGCGCCGGCGACAGCGCGCGCCTCCTCGTAGAACGGCGACGGGCGGGCGGGCGACCCGTTGGGAGCGTCGGACCAGGAGAGGACCAGGCCCTGGCGCGCACGCGAGAGGGCGATGTGCAGGCGCCGGCGCATGACCGTGTCGTGACTCGGGGCGCGCAAGGCGGTCGCGCCGCCCGCGTCCGGGTCGGCCGCCGGCGCGCGGCCGGGCATCCGCGCCGCCGACAGGCCGAGCACGAAGACGTGGTCGAACTCGCGCCCCTTGGCGTCGTCGATGCCGATGATCGCGACGGCCGGAGCCCCTTCGGGACCGGTCGCCTCGGCCTCCGGCAGACCCGAGTCGGCGACGGCCTTGAGGTAGCGAGTGAAGTCTCGCGGGGTGGAGTGCGGCTCGCGGCGCATGAAGGCGGTCGCTAGCTCCGGCAGGCGGGCGATGTTGCGCAGCCGCTCGACGGTGTCGGCCTGGGTCGCGAAGACCTGCTGGCGGCGGATCCCGACGCGCTCGATCAGCCGCAGCACGAAGGCGTCGGGGCGGCGACTCTCGAAGGCACGACCGGCGGCGCGGTAGAGGTCGAGGAACGCCTGGGCGCGGTCGCGGCCCTCGGGCGACAGCTGTGGTCCCTCGAGCGCGGCGGCGACCGCCGTCGGCATGTCGACCTTGCGCCGCCGGGCGAGCTGGGTCAGTCGCGCGATGTCGACCGAGTGCAGGCCGATCGGCGGGCGTGTCAGCGCGCGCACGGCGGCGCCGGAGTCGGCCGGGTCGGCGAGCACCCGCAGCCACGCGAGCACGTCGCGTACCTCGGCGCGCTGGAAGTAGGCCCCGGGCCCACGGACACGGAAGGGGATCGCGCGCTGCTCGAGCGCGCCGCCGACGACCGTCCCGTCGTCGGCGGCAGAACGGACCAACACGGCGATCCGGTCGGGGCTCGCCCCCTGGGCGACCAGCCGCTCTACATGGGCGGCGACCGCCTGGGCCTGCGCTCGCTCGGAGGCGCAGCGCCAGAAGCGAACGTCGCCAGGCAGGTCGGTGCGGCCGCGCAGCTCGCGGCCGGCGCCGTCGTGGAGGCCGACGGCCGCGGTCGCGGTCGCGGCGCTGTTCGCGGTCGCGTCACCGGGCTGCACCGCCACCGCCGCGGCCACGTGCGCGATCGCGTCGGGGCAGCGCCGGCTCGGAGCGAGGCCGATCGCGGTCGACTCCGGGAACTCGCGCGTGAAGTCGGCGAGGTTGCGGCCGCCGATCGTGCCGAACCGGCGCAGCGTCTGCGCGTCGTCGCCGGCGACCGTCAGCTGTCCGTGCTCGCGGCAGAGCAATCGCAGAACCATCACCTGGGCGAGCGTCGCCTCCTGGTACTCGTCGACCAGCACGTGGGTGAACCGGCGGGCGACGCGCTCGCGGACGTGCGGGCGGTCGTGCAGCAGGCGGTACGAGGTCAGGACGAGGTCGCCGCCGTCGAGCGCGCCGCGCGCGGCGAGCAGGCGGTCGTGGTCGGCGTAGAGGCGGGCGAACTCGACCTCGCGCGCGGCGAGCACCCTGGCGGCGGCCGCCCCGCCAGCGTCCGGGCCGCCAGCGTCGCCGAGGCCCTCGGCGGTCAGCTGGCCGTCCGGACCCGCGATCGCCGCGGCGGCTTCGGCCTCGGCGAGCACCGCCCGATTGCGCGCCAGCAGATCAGCTGGCGCGACCATCTCCTCCTTCAAGCGGTCGATCCGCTCGACGAAGCTCGCGAGCAGCGGCGCCGGGTTGCCGCGGATCTCGTGCTGGCGCAGCGTCAGGTCGCCGAGCCGGTCCAGCAGCAGCGCGACCCGGTCGGCGCGCGTCATCGGCACGAACAGCGGGTCGAGCCCCGCTTCGAGGGCCTCGTCGGCAAGCAGCCCGCGGCACAGCTCGTCGAAGGTCTGCACGTGCAGCTGCCCGTACGGCGGTGCGACCAGCTCGCCGAGCAGCTCGCACATCTCCTCGCGCGCGCGAGGAGAGTGGACGAGCATCAGGATCCGGTCGGCGCCCGGCGGCTCGCCCTCTCCGCTCGCCGGGGCCTGCGCGGCCAGCCAGGCGAACCGATGCGCCAGCACCGTCGTCTTTCCCGACCCCGCCCCGCCGGTCACCATCAGCGCTCCGCCGGCATGCGTCGCAGCGGCCCGCTGCGGCTCACTCAGGCCGTCTAGAGGGGCAACGCGCATCTAGGGCAAGGATACGACGCCCTCCAGCTCAGCGGGTATCGCGGTCCCGTCGATCGTCATGTCAGCCGCTTCAGTAGGCCCCAGCGCCAGGCTCGACCCCTTTGGAGGCCCCGACCTTCCACTGGCCGTCGACCTTGACCAGGCTCGTACGAGTGTGCGACTTGGTCTCCGGAGCCTCGACCAAGACCGTGGCCTTGGGACCGTTCACGCGAATGGCGAGGATCTTGCTACGCGGCGTCTGCGCGTTGGTTGCCTTCAAGGGAACTAGTAGCTTGGTAACCGCCTGCTCACAAGTCTCCACCTTCTTCCCCAGCGACTTGGCGATGTCAACTAGGTTGCGCTGAGCCGGCTCCGACATCACGTCGCACGCCGCGGGATCGCCAGCACGCATCTTGTCGTCCATGTCGCGCAAGAGCAGTCGTATGACCTCCTCCTCGCTTCCTCCAGCCGAGCCGCCGCTTGCTGGCGCCCGAGCCGCCTGAGTGGCATCCCCGCCACCCGAGCCCGACCCGTCATCCGAGCCGCAAGCGCCGACGGTCAGCATCAGCACCGCGACGACAAGCGACGCCGCAAGCCTTCTACGATCGAGAACACAACTCACCTGACCAGACCCTCCTTCTGGACGTTGTCGTAACGCACCGGCGCCAGCGACATCGTCGCTGGCGCCGGAGACGATCTTTCCTGCCTAGCGCAGACTAGCGGCGCCGCGACCCATTCTTTGGCGCACGCTTCGCCTTACGCTTCGCCGCCTTGATCTGCTTCTTCGTGCATGGCATCCTCATCCGCACGTCGAAGTCGTGGCGCTTGCCGTTATGGCCGTCCATGTCCGTCTCCGCAACGTGGCTCTTGGGCTTGGTGCAGAGGTTGATCCTGGCCTTCTTCGTCCTCGTCACCGCCAGAATGCCGTTGCTTCCGCCGGCGATGTTGAGATTGAACTGCGAGATCGGCGCATCGGGCACGTTCGCAAAGGTGTTCACGAGCTTGCCGTCCTTGGTGGTGTCCGACTCCCCCTTGAGGTTGATCGCGATCTCGCCGCGAAGCGCCACTATCAACATCGGCAGCGTCCTGATCAAGTTCCCGGTCGACGACCGACGGATGTTCTTGACGAAGTAGACATTGCCCACCAGCGGCTCGTTGAGAAGCGGCGATACCGCCCGCGCGCGACCGATGATCGATCCTTTCGGGCAGCGATCCTCAATGTTGGGGGCGGTGCCATCGGCGAACTCGCAGAGTGACTGCGCGTTCCCGGGATCGAGGGCGAGCGACTTCGGCAGCCTGACCTCGGCCCGCTCGATGCCCGCCTCGCCCACACCAGTTTGCGTGACTGTGGCCTCGACGCCAGGATGTTTGCTGGTGGTGACCTGCTTTCGACCGGTCAGCGCAAGCTTCAGTCTGGGCTTGAAGGGCAGAGCGGCACAGCCCGTGGCGCCGAAGGGGCTCGCAAGGCTCGCCGAGGCCCCCTCCGGCGACGTCAGAGTCGCCTCCACCCTTTTCGCGGAGCAATCGCTGGGATTGACGGTGAAGCCAGATCGATCGACCAGCACGTTCACCTCTCGTACCCGCAAGGGAATTCCGTGGTGGACCAGCGGGAACGGATCGGAGATCGCCGTGACCTGCGCCGTCGTGCGATCGACGTGAAGCGCCTGGCGAACGAGGATCGGCGAGAGCTCCGTTGCGCCGCGGAATGGACCGGCGACGCCGCGGATCTTGACGGCGAGTCCATACTCGCCCCCCTTGTAGCTCTCGGTGAGGAAAACCTCTCCCTTCTGCTCGAGCACGAAGGGCTCGCCCGACCCTGCGCTGGCGTCGACGATGCCAATCTTAGAACTCGCCGGGCAGCTCGCGCTTGCTGCCTGGCCATCACTGCAGAGCGGCACGTCCCTGACTGACGCCAGTAGACCGGTGGGGAGCTTAGCCGTCAGGGCGCTGACCCACTGCTGACCCTGCGGACGGGTGAACTTGAACGAGAACGTTCCACTCGCCCTTGCCTTCGAGGTGTTCATGCCAGCCCGCATGCTCGGCGCAAAGCCGAAGCCACAGTCCGCATCCACGCCGAAGGTCCCCCCATCCGGAGCATCCGGCACTGCCCCGGACGCTCCGACGGATGACCAAGGCGTGAACGCGGCCGTCCACGCTGGCGCTCCGCATCGTTGCGGCATGGCGACTAACCCCCGGGGCCCTCCCTTGAACTCGACATGCAGACTGTCGAACGGAACCTCCGGGTTGTTCGCGAAGGTAGCCGTAATCCGCCCTGTCGTCGGATCCGCCTTCGCCGAGCCGTAGATCTTCGCAATCAGACCGCGGTCCTTGCTGCGCACGATGAGGAACGTCCGAAGCATCTCGCCGGACTGCGGGTCGGTGCTCTTCGGGTTCCCGAGGATCACCTCTCCCGTCAGTGGCTCATCGAGCAACGGCGTATCCACTCTCGCGGTGCCGATCAGCGACCCGTCAGGACAGTCATCGCCGTCCAGTCCGTCAGACGGGTCGCTGTTGTCGAACAGCGGCGGGTTGCCCTGCTGACGCACGCCCACCGTGGCGTCATCGCAGGCGACCAGGCCAGCAGCACTGGAAGGGTTGAGCGACACACCGGGCGGCAACGTCACCACCGTGTCTTTGAGATGGGCTGTCGCAAGACCATCGTCCGACTTCCAATGCGCGACCGCCGCATCCACGTAGTCGTCGACATCGCCTTGTGGGGCGCCAACGGGGGGCGGATCGAACGGAAGGCCGTTGTTCTGCGGAAGATCCAGATCGACGCTGAGCCCGGTCGAGCCATCGGCCGCAGCCGTCGTCGTCCCGAAGTTGATGTCCGGCTCGAACCCAAGCTTCTCGCAGCCAGTAACCGCCGCTTGGGCTGACGTGGCTGTCTTCCAGTCGGCGTCCGACATCTGGGGATCAGCCGTCAGGAAACTCGCCTTGCCCGAGGCGGGGCTCCCGTCGCCCACGAAATTGCCGGGGCTCTGGTAGGAGTCCGTCCCGCCGCTCACGACAGGATCCGAATTGCAGTCGGTCTCCTGGGAGACGAACGGCTTCACCGGACCCCAGGAGGGATCGTAGGACTGACGGCACTCGGACTTGAACCCACTGTGGGGGATGTAGTTGTTCTCAAGATACTCCCCGTGCTCGGGCTGGATGCAATCCGGGAACGGAGCGACGTCGCCGGCATATAGGCTGCGCGGTGCACGGTAGATGTCGTTGGCCGAGTCCCACGGCACGCCCCAGAGCGTGATCGTCTGGATGACCGGTACGAGCGCGACCGGGATTTGGCCCGTGAACGCTGTAACCCCAAAGTCGCCGTTGGTGCGGGCTTTAGCTGACACCCTGACCGACGTCGCTCGCTCGCCGCTGGCATAAGCGAACCCGAGCTCAGCGACCCGACCCTTGCGCGGCTCGAGGTTCCAGACGGGATGGATCTTGTAGTTCGCGCGCGGGCCGTGACCCGCGGCCCCGAACCCGCGCGCCTTGATCAGCAGATGCAGGATCCCGACTTGGCTGGCTGGCGGGCACCGTGGGGGCTCGTCGGCGAACTCGTCCTGGGTACATTTGTCGATGCCATTGGGATTGCCTACGAAACCCGAAGGTAGGTTCACATAGATATTGTCGACCGTCCCATCGACGGCGTTGGCAGCGTCGCGCTTCCACGCAATCGTCGACGAACCGTCGGGATGACTACCGGCCTGAGCCCCTGGCGGGAGACGCCAATCGGGCGTCTCGAACCAAACCCCAGGCTCTGACGTGAGAAACTGCGACGGCTCGCCAAGGTCGATGCAGTGGGGAGGCGGACTCGGCGCCGGTACAAGGACCCGGTTCGCCGCTAAATTCGTGCCATCCTCTCCTGCGGGCGCCCAGATCGAACTCGGAAGGCTTCCCACGCCCGGCGCCGGGATCGGATCGCCGAAAGGCGGGGCGGCCGCGCGATCGCACGACCCAGCCCAGAAGGCCTTCGTCTCCGGTATGACGGCCACCGACTGAGCGCCGGGTTGGTTGATTGGTGCAATGCCGTACTGGTCACCAAAGCTCTGGATTACCGTCTTCCGAGTCACTGTCGAACATGGAGTGACGCTGGCTACACAAGCCTCGACGAGGGTATCGACGGCGCCCTTGGCAGCATCGTCCGGTACCTGGACTCCCACGGTTATCGGGCAGTCCACGTCCAAGAAGCCGAATAGCTTGCACTGGGTCGCCCCCATTGGGAGAGTCGTGAAGTCAGTGGGCCCCGTGCACGTCACCCGATTCTGAGACGAGTCCACACTGCAGCCCGTCCAGTTTGGCGAGGATGTCCCCGTGATCTGAAACTCGTCCGGGAGGTCCGCAGTGACAGTTAGGGCGCCCGATGCCGCCTCAGCGTCGCCAACATTCGTCAGCGTGATCACCAACTGCCCGGAGGAACCAGGAACCATGACCGCCGGAGGCGCACCGTTGATCTGCATCTGGGGCGCCGCATGAGCGGACGCAGACAGCAGGAACCAGAATGCTGCGCCCAGGGCGGCAGCAGTGGCGGCCTTGATCATCGAAGCACCTGCGCCTTTGCCGGAAGTGACTTTTTCACTTGGTCCCCTCATGAGCCCGAACCCCGGACGAGATCGACGGTGATACTTCGCGAACGTGCGCCAGATTGATCGACCTGCACAGTCAAACGCAGGCGGCGCCCCGTCTTAAGCATCGATCGGGCCGCGTTGCTCAACCTGAGACTCAGGAGGACACTGTCGCCTCCGAGAACCGCTGCGTTCGCCCGAGCGACGATGCGGGAGCGCCTCCCGATCCGGCCGCGAGCAACCGCGTTGAGCTGCCCTGACACATTTGACCCCGCGCGCAGTGTCAGGACACCGCGGCGCGCCGCACGCTGTCGGGCTTTGCGGCCCACGGGGGGCACGGACACCAGGGCACGCGGGCCCTGGACTGAATCGTCGCTTCCGTCCAGCGGCGCCGCGATGGTCGGCGATACCGGCGCTGAGCCTGGGCCCTGACATCTGCCCGCCAGCACGGCGCAAACAGTCGGCGGCGCGGGCCGCCTTATCCCACCACCGACCCGGGCCGTGTACACGTCGAGAACACCGTCCGTGTCCTGCCAGGAGAGTCGGTCATTGGTTGCTATGTAGACATTCCTCCCGCTGGCGTCGTTGCCCGTGTAAAAGGCGCCGCCAGTCTCACCAATTCCTCCCCCTCCTGAGCTGTTGCCAGTCGAGAGCATCTCGAGATCACCGTTGCGCCACTCGTAGACGTCGTAGGCGTCGTCAACGTCATCCGGAACCAGCCGGCTTCGCGTCTGGAAATAGGCGACTCGATCTCCGGCAACAACGGGATCCGTCGCGACATCGAGCGGAGGCAAAGCGCCAGGATTGCGGAATCCGCTGTCGCCATGGCACGGCGTGGCGGCGGCGTCGGACGTCGAGCCGCAGGGATAGCTGCCGCCGACACCGCCCTGAGGGGCGGTAATGCGCGTCAGCTCGTCGGCGTCCGCGTCGTAGGCGTACCCGTCAAGCGAGACAGAGTCCGGGTCGTCCAGTGTGAGGCGCGCGGTAGTCCAAAACGTAATGAAGGAGCCGTCGGACGTTCCCCGCACACAGTGGGTCCCCCCGGCGAATCCGACCTGGCTGTCCGAACTCGCCGGACCCAGCACCGGTGCCCGGTTGGTTCCGCGTGTCGCGCATCCGGCAACAGACCCGTGCCGAGGCAAGCGAGCGACGAACCGCCACGTAGGCGTTGCGCTGCCGGAGCCGTATGCGTAGATGTTCGCGGCATCCGTCGTGGCGGGCGTTCCAGCGGGAGCTGTGATGGTGCCGTTTGCGGGAAGAAGTGTCTCCGGGAGGGGCGCCTGGCAGGTGAAGTACACCCGCGAGCCGCCGTCATCGACGAATCTCAGTGCCCCGTCGATCTGCTCCGTGAGAGTTGCGGGGTTGACGATGACGTTGCAGTCCCCGCTGCCGTTCGGCCCAGCCGATATACGAGTCAACTGGCCACCGGCCGGATCGTCGCCGGCGGGAAGGTCGTACATATAGAGATCCCAGGAGTTGGTCGACGCAGCTCCGCTAGTCACCCCCTCCGGGGGTGCGGCGACTCCAGTACCGTTGGGATCGTCGCGGGTCAGCGGCGAGGTTGTCTGGAAGAAGACCTTGTCTCCGTCAGGAGTAGCTCCGGCAAACCGAACCGGGCCGGTAAGTTCGGCGTCCTGACTGCCGAACAAACCATCCTCGGCCCGGCTAATCCAGCGAGTGGTCACGGACCCATCGTCGTTGCGCTGGCGCACGTAGAGCTGCGGTGCACAGACCGTCCCGTCGTCAGTACCCGTACAGCCGGCTGCGGGAACCCCGCTCGCGAGCGGATCGGGGCTCAGGAAGAAGGCCCGCGCCCCATCCTCAGAGATCAGGTTCACCGTCGAGTTGCCGAGCGCATTGCTCGACCCGGCCTGCGCCACGGCTCCGAAATCCGAGATCAACCTCGCATCGCGCCCAGCGTCGGGAGCGGGACACGGGCGGTCCTCGAGTACTCCCGGGCCGATGCTTCGCGGGAGGGTCGTGCCGCCCACGCAGACCCCAGCATTGCTGTAGACGCCGTTGCCGTTGAACTTGTCGGAGAGACCGGCAGATAGGTCGTCCACGTACGCCAACCGACCTGACACGAGGTCCGGCCAGGACGGATGACCGGGATCACCCGGTCCGGCCATCCCACCGACGAGAGACTTTCCCGCCGACAGACCGGTAGTCGCCAACACGGTCGACCCATCAGCTGACAAGGTCGAACTCGTTGGAGGGGTGCTCGTGTCAACCGTCGCGAGTTGGTCGAGACTCGTTGGCGCGAGGATCTCCCACCTCCCCGCCCAATCCCCGACGAACTGGGCGCTCAAGGCGGGCCAACTGGCCAGCTCCGGAAACGGCCGGAGCAGAGCCCCGTTTGTGTCCCACACGACGGTCGACAAGTCGTCGGAGGCCTCGGTCATGTAGAGCAGCTTGTACGACTGATCGTTGGACGGAGCGTGCGTAGCCGGCGAGCGGCTCACCCAGCCAGCAGGTGTCCTCTGCGCCAACGCCCAATCCTGGCCATATGCCGCCGCTCCGTCGACCAAGACCGATCCCAGGTATCCGGACGCGGCATAGCGGTCACCTTGACGAGCCGCCGCGCCCGTCCCGACTGCGGCTCCCAGCGTGCCCCCGCCCCATAGCCCAACACCGACGCCGCTCAGCTTGTCGGCCGGAGACACCAGCTCATAGGCCCGCGCGCCGCTTGGCCCATGGCTTGTGACGCGAGCAGTCGTAAAGGTCACCCGCTCGCCCGACGAGGTCCCGCTAGCGTTAGTCGCCACGACGCGATAGGCGTAAGTCGTACTCGGAATCAGGCCAACCAACTCCTGCGTGACCAAGCTCGGCGAGCTTCCGCCGCCCGCGAGCGCATCGGGTATCGGGATGCGGTTCGTCAAGGACCCGCCGGCGGGTCCATACTCGAACCGGTAGCTGGTGGCGAGCCCGTTCGGGTCGACATTCGCCCTCAGCTGAGCGGAGGCCGACGTGCGGTGAGCGCTGCCCAACGTCTCCACCGCCGGCGTCACACCATCCGTGAGCACCAGGCCCTCATTGGAGACGAAGGTCTCCGCGGTGCTGATGCCAGTGACCCTCCGAAGACTTAAACGGACACGATAGAGAGTGCTCGGCTCTAGCCCCGTTACGGTCTGAGACACGGCAGCGGGCTGAGATCCGCCGGCATACCGAACGGGCCCGGCATTCGTCCAGTTCGAGCCGTCGGCTGACACCTGGAACCGGTAGCGGACGAATTCGCCCGGGTCGACCGTCCCCTGCAACTCGACGCTCGTAGACGCGGGATTGGCGGGTGCGCCAATCGTCGCCTCCATGTCGCTGGACTGAGACAAGATAAATGCGCCTTGAATTCCTACTTGTGTTGTTGGACCGAGATCGACATCCGTGTCGAAGCAATCGCAAGCCGGGAAATAGCTTGCCACAGTCGGGTTGGCGCTAAGCTCAGACGTCGTGAGGATGATCTGGCCGGTGACCCCGTTTACCGTAAAGCCGTTGTCCGCGACGGGGATCGGCAGGAAGGCGTGGGAGTCCACGACGGAGACCGCGTCAGCAGGCAGCTCACCCGGCCGAGTTGGGATGTCCAGCGCTTGGACTACGGTGTTGTCGGCGGCCGGAGCGTCCGGATCACGTACGGCCATCAGGCTCTCCTCGTCGGGCCCTCCGCCGTCGCCGTCGATCGCCAGGTCATTCGCGGGTGTCGTGGTCGCAAGCAGCGGGCCTCCGGCACCGGTGGGGGCGATCTGGTCTAGCAGTGCACCGGAAGCGTCCGGAAATAAAGGCCCCGGATCGGCGGGGGCAAGATCGGAATCAAAGCGCAGGATGCGATTGGCCGATACGCCCGAGGCCGCATCGGTGGCATAGACGACACCCTGCGAGTCGACCGCCAGCCCCAGCGGACTGTCAACGGAGAACTGGCCGTTAGCTAGACCCGCGGCGTTGCCGGCTTGACAGGTGCTTGCGGTGGTGCAGACCTGGAACTGCGCTGCGCCGGTGTCGACACCGAACCCCCATCCACGGACGAACGTGCCGTCGGCCTGGTACTGCAGCACCCTACTGCTGCCAGGATCGGCGACGAACACATCCCCGCTCGACGGATGAACTGCGAGACCGCGAACCTGCCGGGACGTAGAGGCGAACTCGCCCGCACCCGTACCGACAGATCCGATGCCGCAGGCGTCGCCGGAGGTTTGGGTGCAGACGTCGCCGCCCGTCGTGGCGTTGACTGCCTTGCCGAACATCAAAATGAAGTTGCCAGCCAAATCAAACTTCTGGACGCGACGATTGTCCCGATCGTGGACATACACCCAACCGTTCTGCTGGTCGACGACGACGCCCATAGGATTGTTGAACTCGCCTTTCAGCGAGCCCCCACCAGCCGACGCAGGTGCCCGACAACTCGCGACAACTGTACAAACCTCGAAGCCCGTGCCCGGCTGGGACCCATCGATGTCCTTGCCCCACATTCGCTCGAAGTTGCCGTAGCCATCGAAGCGCTGGACACGCATATTGTTGCCTTGGGCCTCGACGGTCAGCAGCTTGTCGGTCGAAGGGTCGCCGTCCGTTCCCTCATACACTGCGATGTCGCGCGGCTGGATGAACTCACCAGCTCCTTGTCCGAACGGTGTGCCGGCCAGACCACCAAAGAACCCCTGGACCGTCTTGGGTGCGGCATCAGCCGCGGGCGCAAGGAGCGCAACGATAGAGGCAGCACCAAGAAGCGCCACAGCCAGCACTCCAGCCAACTTGAGCGCGCAAGGGCGTAGGTACGTCATCGGTGAAGGATCCTCTCCTCGAGCATGGCGGAGAGCAGATAAGAACATGCTCATACCATCATGTCAAGACCCAAGTGCCGCGGCGTGCCGCGGCGAAAATGAGCCCGCCTGCCGACGCACCCCTCCGAAACGATCCCCGCTTGACAAGCACGCCCCGACTTCGTAGGTTGGCACTAGCTCAACCTTTGCGTTGAGCGCGCGTGCACGTCGTGGAGGGCGACGTAGCGCCAAGGGAAGGAGGGTCCCACTCGACGCAGGTCAGCCGCCAGCGGCGGCATCGTCAGCTTCGGCGAACCCGTTATGTCCGCGTCAGATGGCGCGGACACCGATCCCGCATCGCGCCCCGGCACGATGCGAGCCGCCGGCACGACGCCGGCGAACACAAGGAGATTCACGATGCGAACCACAAGCAAGCTGTTTCTACTGGCCGCGAGCGTTATCGTGGCGATGGCACTCGGCGCCTCATCGGCCTCTGCCACCTCAGCCATCACCGTCAAGGTCGAAAGCACCGGCGCCAATTGCGTCCCGGCCACCTGTACCGTCCACGTCGTCGGCGAATCCCGCCTCGAAGCGGGAACAACGGTCATCAGCCGCTGCCAGGATGAATTCGACGCCGCGTTCAACGCAAACGGCACCGGCAACGTGATCAACCAGGACCTGCGCGTCCACCCGCTCGGAGCCTGCAACAGCGTCCCCTGCACCACGGGCGGCGTCAAGAACCCGTGGCCAATCACCAACGCTGAAGAAACCGGAGCGGGCACGATCGAAGCAATCGTGCAGTTCTGCCTCGGGGCCGGCACCATCTGCAACGCAGACGTGATCATCACCGAGCCCACCACTCATAACTACAACTTCAGCACCAACACCCTATGCCCGAGCGGCGTTCGGGTAATCGGCAACTGGAACGTTGAAGCCACCAACCCAAGGATCGAAATCCAGCACTAGACCTACCCCTCGAAAGAGGACCGACAGACCAGAGGGGCCCCGAGCAATCGGGGCCCCTCTGCTATCGGCAATCGATACCGAACACAACGCACGATCGCATCGTCCTAAGTTGTCGACTAGCTCAACCTTTGCGTTGAGCGCGCGCGGCGTCGAGGTCAGTGTGACGCCCAAGGGAAGAGGAGGGTCCCACTCGACGCAGGTCAGCCGTCAGCGGCGATCGTCAGCTTCGGCGAACCCGTCAGGCCCGGTCAGATGCGTTGGCACAGATTCCGCATCGCGCCCGGCACGATGCGCACCGCCGGCACCAAGCCGGCACCAAGCCGGCACCAAGCCGGCACCAAGCCGGCACCAAGCCGGCACCAAGCCGGCACCACAAGGATCCACGATGCGAACCACAAGCAAGCTGTTTCTACTGGCCGCGAGCGTTATCATGGCGATGGCACTCGGCGCCTCATCGGCCTCTGCCACCTCAGCCATCACCGTCAAGGTCGAAAGCACCGGCGCCAATTGCGTCCCGGCCACCTGTACCGTCCACGTCGTCGGCGAATCCCGAATCGAGCTCCCGAACGGCACGGTGATTAGCCGCTGCCAGGATGAATTCGACGCCGCGTTCAACGCAAACGGCACCGGCAACGTGATCAACCAGGACCTGCGCGTCCACCCGCTCGGAGCCTGCAACAGCGTCCCCTGCACCACGGGCGGCGTCAAGAACCCGTGGCCAATCACTAACGTTGAAGAAACCGGCGCCAACACTGTTGAACTACACCTACTGTACTGCTTCGGTAGCACGCGTTGCAGCGCCGATGTAATTGTCACCGAGCCCACTTCGCACCGCTACCGCTACACCGTCAACCATCTCTGCTCGACGGGCGTTTGGATCTGCGGAGTGGCGAATAGTGAACTTACTAACATCGAAATTAACCACTAGCGCCACTCAACGAGAAAGGCCGACGACCGGAGGGGCCCCAAGCGATCGGAGACCCCTCTGGCCTTCCCTCGGGTTTTTAGCCCGGTCCAAGCGGGGCGCTGGTGTCACTGCCGGCGAACGAGAGGCCCCAGCCGCCACCAAAGCCGAACCAGGGCTGGCGAGCGGCCTGGCGGACATCGCGCCAGCTATCCAAGCGCGGGCACTCGGGACAGGAGGCCGCCGTATCGCGAAGCGGCAACTCCTCGCCCTCGACCTGCGCTCGCCGCCAATGGTATCCCGGTGCTGGGTAGAGCACGTGACCCATCGGAGCGCTGTAGAGGACGGGATGGGAACCGTCGCGCCCAAGCGACGACCACGGCACTTCCCAGGTCTGGCCGTCGTCGGCGTGGAGTCGCACTGCGACGGGAATCCATCGGCGCGCTCCGGCGGCCGTCCGTGTAATGACGTCCAGGCGCTTCCAATCACCCTCGTCGGCGCCAACGGACTCGGCGCCGGGTCGTGGTGCCCCCCTATAGCCGTAGAGGAGCCAGTAGGTGAACCGCTCGTGCGGCTGGCCGTCGATCGTCACCCGCTCTCGCTCGTAGTAGACGGGCACGTGCCGCAGATAGCGCTGCCCGTTGCTAGTCGCGAAGCTGGGGTCACCATCGCGCGAGTCGCTCAGTAGGTCCAGGTAGAACCCGCTCTCGTTATCGAGGCCGGGCGCGCGGTCACCATCGTCGTAAGGACGGGTGAGGTCGGCCGTCGTGTAGCGTCGGCCCTTCGGCCGACGGCACGCCGGGTCCAGAGCACGACGGCTATACGGCTCAGAGCCGCCCATCCGTGCCGGATCTAGGCGCGGCACTGTCGGATCTGCCGTCTTGCGATCGGCTTGCCGCCCAGTGGCGACATCGTCGAGCTTCAAGCACGGCCCGTCCTTCCACTTCAGCGTCGCCCGCTCGATGAAGCGGTCAGCCGAGATCGGGAACGAGGTCTCCCGAGCGTGCAGATGTATGAGCGGCGCGAGTTGGGTGACCGGGTCAGTAATCCACTTCTTCGGCTCCGGGCCACCAGCCTTGAAGAGCTTCACCTCCTCGGCTCGCTCCTTGGCCTCTTGTTCGTCCGTGATCCGCTTGCCACGCCGGTACTGCTGGGTGACAGCGCCGGTCGTCCACTCGCCGTGCGGACCGAGCGGACCGGTCGTTGCGGCCGTCGGCCCCATCTCTCCCCATGCACCGCCAAAGCCGTACCAATCCTGGGCCCTGACGTCTTCCAAGTGCTCCCACGTCGCCCAGCGCCCGCAGCCGAAGCAGCCGCCGTCGCCTCCCTGGCTTGGGGTGAACTCGTGGCTCCCTCCGGCCGCCAGGATGACCGGATGGGTGCGCGGCCCTGGAGCAGCAGCGCTGCGGTCGATCGCGCGCCACGGGATCCGGCGCCAGCTGCCGTCGCGCCGCTGCAGCCGCACCGAATCCGGCTCGTAGCGTCCGTCAGCCCCGCGCAGCAGCACCTCGATCCGCTGCCAGTCGCCCTCATGCGCCGCCGGGCTGGTCGCGGTCGCGCGACTCGCCGCGAAGAGCGTCCAGTAGGTGAGCCGGAGCCCATCCTCACCGCCAACGTTGGCGGGCCGGCTCTCGTAGTAAGCAGGGGCCTCAACGGTCGCCTGGCCGTAGCGATCCGAGAGGAACTCACCGTTCAGAGCGCCGTCATCGAGGTCGAGATGGAAGCCCTCGCCGGGCGTGAGGTCCGGCGCGCGGGCACTGTCGTCCTCGTGCGGTCGGGTCAGCTGATTGGCGTGATACCGCCGCGACTCGCGGTACTTCTTGCACCCCGCGCGCCAAGCCTGGCGCCAGTAGCCGGCGCCACGCCCAAGCGCGCTTTCGATCGTGAACTCAGTAGCCGCCGTACGTTGGTCAGCGAGCTTCCCGGCCGACGGATATCGGCCGATCCGGGCACCCGAGATCGTCGGCGAACCACAGCTTGGAACGCGCGATGAACCAATCCGCGCCCGCCGGCCGCGAGGACTCGACCCGAGCACCCCAGACCAGCGGCGCGAACGTCCTTGCAGGATCTGCCGTCTGGATTCCTCCGGCCGGTTTCTCCTCGCTCCCACAGCCGGCGTTCAGCGCAATGCACAACGCCACACTCGCGACTAGCGCGATACCCCTCCATGCTCCCTCCATGTTGGCGATCCTATACCGCCCCGGGTTCCCAGGTGTCGGTTAAGTTCTGAGATAACCGGCCTGGAGGGAGCCAAGTGCGAGGTCCATCGATGGGAGTTGCAGCTGCAGTGGTCCTTGCGGGCTTTGCGGTGGCCCCCTTCGCCGGGTCGGCGGTAGCCCAGCAGGGCCCAGCGGAGATCGGGGGGTTCGTCGGCGGACCGGCGGCCAGCACGAACGGCAAGTTCACCGAGATCGCCGACGTCGACGTCTGGGACGGCCCGGCCAGCGATTCCAGTGACGACACGATCTGGGTACTCGACAGGCCTGGGTCACGCGGTCGGGTCCAGCGACTGGACGGCGACGGGAACTTCGAGTTCGCGTGGGGCATCGCCGGGATCGACGGACCTGCCAGACCGACGGGCCTCGCGGTGGGGCCGGGAGGGAAGACGGTCTATGTCGTCGAGGCCGGATCGGGACGTGTGCTGCGCTTTTCTCGCGATGGAAAGCCACTCGGCGGCTGGCGCGTGGGGGCGGGCGGGTCGGCGATCGCGGTGCGACCGGTCGCACCCTTCGAAGTTTTCGTTGCGGACGAGGCGGGCGCCCAGGTCCTGCAGTTCAGCGACGACGGGGCGTTCGTCGCTGCCTGGGGCTGGGGGGTGGCCACGGGAACCGACCGGTTCGAGGCTTGCACCGACCGCGCGTCGTGCAGGGCCGGCCTGGACACCGGCGACACGCTGCGCACCGGACGCTGGCCGACGCACCTCGCGGTCGACGCCGACGGGATCGTCTACGGATCCTCGCTGCCCAACGCCCCGCCCTCGGTCAAGCTCTCCGACAAGCTCCGTACACGGATCGTCCGCTTCCGCGCGCCGGGCGACCCGCCCACAGCCGAGGACGCGGAGAGCGCGCTGCTTCCCACGCTCCAACCCAACGCGCCCCTGACGAACGGGACGACCGAAGGTCTCGACACCGACGCCTGGGGACGCCTACTGGCGATCACCGACCCGTTCGGGATCTCGGTGCTGGACGTGATCTCGCGGCCCGGATCGGATCAAAGCGGCCGCGACGGACCAATCGTGAGACCGCTGAAGAGCCTGACCTTCCTCGAGACAGTCAGCGGAGTTGCGGCAACCAACACGGCCGGGGTGACGCTGGTCTCGATCGGGACGACCGACCCGGACGCGGACACGAGCTCCTACACCGGCTGCGCCCAAGACGACGCTCCCCACGACTGCCACGGGCTGATCGTGCTGGCCCCGCCGGGAGCCAGCGGTGGGGTGATGTCGCCGGCGACTACCGGCTCGTCAGGGGCGCCGACGCTGACGGCGCAGGTCGCTCCGCACGGCGCGGTGACCGTCCGCTTCCAGGCGAGCCGTGACGGACAGCGTTGGCGCGACGTCGGGGAGACACGTCAGGCGATTGGAACCGGCTACGAGCAGGTCTCCGTCGACGCGAGTCCACTGCTGCCGGGCACCGTCTACGCAACGCGCCTGCTCGTCGGGCGGGTCGGCCTCGATGGCATCCGCTGGACGAGATCGCCAGAGCGGGTGCTGGTCACCGGTGGGCGTCCGCAGAGTCGGTAGCGCGACCTCTCAGCGGCGGCCGAGGATCAGCGCCGCACGCCGAACGTAGTCGTGTAGGTCGCCGCTGGAAGGTCCGTGCGAACCGGACCGCGGGCGATGACGCCGATGCCGATCTCGCGGAAGCGGCGGTCGAGCATGTTGCGGCGGTGGCCGGGACTGCGCATCCAGGCGCGGACGATCTTGCGCGGGGTGCCGAGGTCGCCGGAGCCCCAGGCGAGGTTCTCGCCGACTGCCCAGCTGAAGCGGCCGCCGAGGTAGCGGCTGCCGCGGAGGCGGTCGACGACGTCGCGGCCGCGCTTGGAGACGTGGCCGAAGTAGCTGCGGTGGACCATGTCGTGGGTGTGCCACATCGCCGCCTTGGTGAGGCGGCGGTTGAGGCGCAGGCGGGGCATGCCGCGCCGGCTGCGGCGGTTGTTGATCAGGCAGACGGCGGCGCGGGCGAGGCGGATCGACGGGGCGGCGCCGGGCGCGGTCGAGGCCGCGGCGACGGCGACCTGGCAGTTCGGGAGGTGGCCGGCGATCCGCGCCTTGGCGGCGTAGGCGCCCGACGGGGTGAGCACGAGCGCCAGCAGGAGCGCGCCGGCCAGAACGGCACCGACGAGGAGCGCGCGGAACTGGTTCGTGGAGGCCATCGCCCTAGCACTCGTCCGCTCTCCGCCAGACCTTTAGCCCCGCGCCGAACCGCCCGCCACAATGGACGGATGGCGGACCGGCTGCGCGACTACCGCGACAAGCGCGACTTCGGGGCCACGCCGGAGCCGGGGGGATCCGCACGGGGCGAGGCCGCGCGCGACCCGAACGCAGCGGCAGACCTGCCGCGCTTCGTCGTCCAGGAGCACCGCGCCAGCAGCCTGCACTGGGATCTGCGGCTGGAGCACGAGGGGGCGCTGGCTTCGTGGGCGGTGCCGCGCGGCATCCCGGTCCACCCGAAGGAGGACCGGCTGGCGGTGCGGACCGAGGACCACCCGCTGCGCTACCTCGACTTCGAGGGCGAGATCCCAGCGGGCAACTACGGCGCCGGCACGATGGCGATCTGGGACGGCGGCGGCTTCGAGCTGGAGAAGTGGCGCGACGACGAGGTGATCGCCGTCTTCCATGGCGAGCGCGTCCAGGGGCGCTACGTCCTCTTCCGCACGCGCGGCAAGGACTGGATGATCCACCGCATGGACCCGCCGGCCCCCGGGGTCGAGCCGATGCCGGAGCGGATCGAGCCGATGGCCGCGCGCGCCGGCGCACTGCCGGCGGACGACGGCGCCTTCGCCTACGAGATCAAGTGGGACGGCATCCGCGCGATCGCCCACCTCGACCGCGGCCACCTCGAGCTGACCGGCCGCAACGGCACCGACTACCGGCCGCGCTACCCAGAGTTGCGCCCGCTCGGCGGCGCGCTCGGCACGACCCGGGCGCTCCTCGACGGCGAGATCGTCGCCTTCGACGACACCGGCCGGCCGAGCTTCGAGCGGCTCCAGTCGCGGATGCACCTGACCGGGGACGCGGCGATCAAGCGCAAGGCCCGCGAGCTGCCCGTGACCTACGCGATCTTCGACCTGCTCTGGCTCGACGGCCACCTGATCACCGGGCTGCCCTACAGCGACCGCCGCCGCCTGCTCGAGGAGCTCGACCTCGACGGCGCCCACTGGCGCACCCCGGCAGCCCACGCCGGCGACGGCGCCGCGCTGCTGGCCGCCACGCGCGAGCAGGGCATCGAGGGGATCGTCGCCAAGCGACTCGACTCCGTCTACGAGCCCGGCCGCCGCTCCTCGGCCTGGATCAAGGTGAAGAACGTCTACCGCCAGGAGGTCGTGATCGGCGGCTGGTCGCCCGGCGAGGGCGGCCGGGCCACGACGCTCGGCGCGATCTGCGCGGGCGTCCACGACGAAGACGGCGCGCTCCGCTACGTCGGCAAGGTCGGCAGCGGCTTCACCGGCGAGACGCTCGACCTCGTGACGGGAAAGCTGGCTCCGCTGCGCCGCGACAGCTCACCCTTCGAGGGCCGCCAGCCGCCGCGGGGCACCGTGTTCGTCGAGCCGCGACTGGTAGCCGAGGTCGAGTTCCGCGAGTGGACGCAGGCGGGGACGATGCGGGCACCGGTGTTCAAGGGGTTGCGTGACGACAAGCCCGCTGGCGACGTGGTGCGCGAACTCTGACGGTCGCGCAGCGTGCGGCTCGTGGACCGCGGCGGGTAGATCCCCCTTGACCCCGCTGTAGAACCATGTTCCCATTCCGGTCCAACCGGGAGGCAGAATGGCAGGACACGCGATCGATGGGACGCTCGCCCCATGGGCGGCCGTGGACGACATCATGGAGTGGGGGGCGCTACTGACGGGCAACGGCCTGGCCGTGAATCTCTGGGCTGGATTCGACTACGAGTCCCTGTACGACGAGGCCGTCGAGTGCGGCGCGCTGACGGAGGTCGACCAGCGCCTGTTCGAGCGCGTCGGCACGAAGAACTTCGAGCTGGCGCTGGGAAACCTGCGTACGGCAATGCTGATGGCCGAGCTGCTTGGCGAGAGCCGTGATCCGTACTACGAGCGCTACCTCGCGATCCAGAGCGCGCTCGGCACCGCCGTTCGTCATGCCCACCTCGAGTGGGTCGCTGCTCCCGGTGACGCACTCGCCGCACTGCGCGAGGAGCTTCCTCCAGTACGAGGCCATCTTCACGACGTCCTACGACCTCCTGCTGTACTGGTCGATGGGCAGCAGCACTCAGGGCTTCGACGGGTTCTGCGACTACTTCTGGTCCAACGGTTGCAACGAGTTCGACCCGCGGTCGGTCAATGTTCACCCAGGCTACGTCCCCGTCCACTTCGTGCATGGAGCGATGCACCTGATCGTCGGAGGCAACGGCGCGACTCGCAAGCTGACCCGCCTGGGCGGGTCGCTGCTGGACCAGTTCGGTGAGCCCGTGGACGGCGATTCGGACGCGCGACCGCTGCTCGTCACGGAGGGCTCGTCGCACGACAAGCTACGGGCGATCGACGGCAACGACTACTTGACCCACTGCCTCAACCAGCTCAAGGCCCATGACGGTCCTCTCGTGGTCTTCGGCCATGGCTTCGGGGAACAGGACATGCACCTGGTCGATGCGATCAATCGGCATCCCGACCGTCCGGTGGCGGTCTCCATCCGCCCCAAGGAGCACCACGTCGATGTGAGACCGCGCCAGGCGAACGTGCGGCGCCTGCTCGACGCCGAGGAGCTGTACTTCTTCGATGCGGAGACCTATCAGCTGGGGGATCCCAACATGAGGGTGCGGGTCGCCACCGCGGACTGACCGCGACCGCAACATCCCTGCCAGCCCTGGATTGGCCCTTGCGCCACGGGGTACGGTTCGGACCATGCCCAGAGCTATCTGGTCCGGAGCGATCAGCTTCGGACTCGTCAACATCCCGGTGAAGCTGTACTCGGCGGTCTCGCGCAAGACGGTCCGCTTCAACCAGCTCGACGGCAAGGACGGGACACGGATCCAGCAGAAGCGCGTGAACCCGAAGACCGGCGACGAGGTGCCGTACGAGCGGATCGTCAAGGGCTATCGAGATCTCGCCCGACCGGTACGTGGTCGTCAAGCCCGAGGAGCTCGAGACGCGTCGAGCCGCGCAAGACGCACATGATCGAGATCGAGGACTTCGTCGAGATCGAGCAGATCGACCCGATCTTCTACGACCACCCCTACTACCTCGCCCCCGGCAAGGGCGCGACCAAGGCCTACGCGCTGCTGCTGCAGGCGATGGAGGAGTACGGGCAAGGTCGGCATCGCGCGCGTCGTGATCCGCTCGAAGGAGCAGCTGGTCGCGCTGCGCGCCGACGGCGGCGTGCTGCACATGGAGACGATGCTGTTCGGCGACGAGGTGATCGACCCCGGCTCGCTCGAGGAGATCCCCGACGCCGCCGAGCTCGAGGCGCGTCGCAGCGCGAGGTCAAGATGGCGCGGCAGCTGATCGACTCGCTGTCGAGCCGAGTTCGACCCGTCGAAGTACCGCGACGAATACCGCGAGCAGGTGCTCGACCTGATCGAGCGCAAGGCCGAGGGCGAGGAGATCGCCGTCCAGCCGCAGGAGGAGGAGCGGCCGGAGGTTCCGGACCTGATGGCCGCGCTCGAGGCGAGCATCGCGAGCGCGAAGCGCCAGGGCGGGACGGCCGCGGCGACGAAGCCGGCGGCCAAGAAGGCGCCGGCGAAGAAGAAGCCAGCGGCCGCCTCCAAGGCGAAGGCGCCGGCCAAGAAGCGCGCGCCCGCCAAGAAGAAGACCGCGGCGAAGAAGTAGCCGCCGGGTTCGCGTGGCGCCCGAGGTCGACGTCGAGGGGCGGCAGCTCAAGCTGTCGAACCTCGACAAGGTCCTCTACCCCGAGACCGGCTTCACCAAGGGCCAGGTCGATCGACTACTACACGCGCATCGCGCCGGCCGTGCTGCCCCATCTGCGCGGCCGGGCGCTGACGCTGAAGCGCTATCCCAACGGCGTCGACGGGCAAGTACTTCTACGAGAAGCAGAAGCCGTCGCACGCGCCTGACTGGGTGCGCGTCCGAGACGATCCCGACCGGCGACCGAGACATCGACTTCGTCCTCTGCGACGACCTGCCGACGCTGGTCTGGCTCGCCAACCTCGCCGACCTAGAGCTGCATCCCTCGCTCGCGCTGGCGCTCGAACCCCGACCGCCCCACGGTGCTCGCCTTCGACCTCGACCCCGGCGCGCCGGCCGCGCTGCCCGAGTGCCGCGAGGTCGCGCTGCTGCTGCGCGACCGCTCGCCGACCTCGGCCTCGACTGCTTCGCGAAGACGTCGGGCTCGAAGGGGATGCAGGTCTACGTCCCGCTCAACACCCCGGTCGACCTACGAACGACACCAAGCCGTTCGCCCACGCGCTCGCCCAGCTGCTCGAGAAGCAGCACCCGAAGCTGGTCGTCTCGTCGATGAAGAAGAGCCTGCGCGCCGGCAAGGTGTTCATCGACTGGAGCCAGAACGCGCGCCACAAGACGACGGTCGCCGTCTACTCGCTGCGCGCCCGGCCCCACCCCACCGTCTCGACGCCCGTCACTTGGGACGAGATCGCCGACGACAGCCTCGACCTCGTCTTCGAGACCGGCGACGTCCTCGAGCGGATCGAGGAGCACGGCGACCTCTTCGCGCCGGTGCTCGACCTGAAGCAGAAGCTGCCCGGCTGAGCGCGGGGATCCTGGCGACAAACCGCTCGCGCAACCCGCGGCGATGAGCTAGCGTCTGCTCGGCCCGAAGCGATTGGAGGGAGGTTCGGGCGTGGTCTTCTCTTCGATTGAGTTTTTGTGGTTCTTCATGCCGTTGGTGTTGGCGGCGTATGTGGTGGTGCCGCCGCGTGGGCGGAATCTGTTGTTGGCGGTTGTGAGCGTGGTGTTCTATGCGTGGGGGGCGCATGCGGTCGTGGTGGTGTTCCTGGCGTCGATCGCGTTGAACTATGTGGCGGGGCGGTTGATCGGCCGGTTCAAGGCCGGTGGGCGGGAGGACCTCGCGCGGCGGGCGATGTGGGCGGCGGTGGTGGTGAACCTGCTGATCCTGTTCACGTGGAAGTACACGGTGTTCGCGGTGCAGCAGCTGAACTCGGCGTTGGGGTTGTTTGGCGAGGGCGATGTGTTGGCGGTGCCGTCGATTCTGTTGCCGATCGGGATCTCGTTCTTCACGTTTCATGGGATCTCGTATGTGGTGGACGTGGCGCGGGAGTCGGCGCCGCCGATGCGGAAGTTGGCCGATTACACGCAGTACATGGCGTTCTTTCCGCAGTTGATCGCGGGTCCGATCGTTCGCTATCACCAGATCGACGACCAGATCCGCAATCCGCCGCCTAGGTCGCAGCGTCTGGATGATTTCGCGGAGGGGTTCCCGCGGTTTGCGTTGGGGTTGTGCAAGAAGGTGCTGGTCGCGGATCAGGTCGCGCCGATCGCGGATGCGGCGTGGTCGGATCCGTCTGGGTTGACGATGGCCGGTGCGTGGATCGGCGCGTTGGCGTTCACGGTCCAGATCTACTTCGACTTCTCCGGCTATTCGGACATGGCGATCGGGTTGGCGAGGATGTTCGGGTTTCGGTTCCCGGAGAACTTCGACCGTCCGTATAGCGCGGTGTCGATGACCGACTTCTGGCGCCGCTGGCACATCACCCTCTCGCGCTGGTTTCGCGACTACGTCTACATCCCGTTGGGCGGCTCCAGGGTGTCGCAGGCGGTGACGGTCCGCAACCTGATGATCATCTTCCTGCTCGTCGGGTTCTGGCACGGCGCGGCGTGGCCGTTCGTGCTCTGGGGCGTCTACAACGGCGTGCTGCTCGTCGTCGAGCGATTGACCGGCATCGCGAGGATGCCCGACAGCCGGCTCGCGATCCCAAGGCGCGCCTTCACCTTCCTGCTCGCGGTGCTGGGCTGGGTGCTGTTCCGGTCGCTGACCCTCGGTGAGGCCGCCGACGTCTACCAGGCGATGTTCTCGTTCCAAGGCGGCCAGCTACCCACCGTCCTCGACGACGCGCTCGTCACCCCGGCTGTCCTCGCCCTGGTCTTCGGTGTCGCGTCGACGCTGATGCCACGCGACCTCGTCATCGGCCGCTACGTCCAAGACCGCTGGAACGGCGGACCCTTGGCCGCCCGCATCGCCGTCATGGCCCTACTCCCATTCGCCGCGATCACCGTCGCCGCCGGATCCTTCAGCCCCTTCCTCTACTTCCAATTCTGATGCGCCGCAACCACACCACCCGCATCGCCTTCGCGATCCTCGCGATCGCCTTCTTCGCGACCCCGATCGCCGCCCGCACGATCGGCATCACCGCCGAGCAATTCGAGAACCGCCGCTTCGCGGCCGCCCCAACGCTCTCCCAAGGCTGGGACGCCTTCGCCCAAACCACCCAATTCCTCACCGACCGCATGCCACTACGCAAACAAGCCGTCGAGACCAACACCCACATCTGGACGAGCGTCTTCAACACGGATCCCGACTACTCGGGCCGCGCCTCGCTGGGCGACGACCGCGCGCTGCCCTTCGCCGGGGCCGCCGGACCGGATTCCGGGGAGGGCTCCGAGGTCGGCGCCGGAACAGCGACATCGTCGGCCGCGAGGACCGGGCAGAGGGGCTGGCTGTTCAACGACAGGGAGCTGAAGGACGCCTGCGACGCGACGCACGACCGGGCGATCCTGCGCCGCTGGGGCCGCGTCATTCGCACGATCCGGGCCAGCGGCCGCGAGGCCGCGATGTTCGTCGCGCCGGCCAAGGCGTCCGTCTACCCGGAGCACCTACCGGACGAGTATCCCGGAGACCACTGCGCACTGGAGGCGAAGGAGCGCTTCTGGCGGCTGCTATCCGAGGAGGGGCCCCGTGACGGGACTCGCGAGTTGCGCAGCGACCTAGTCCGCCTGAAGGAGTACGCCGGAGATGCGCTCTTCTACCGCAAGGACACGCACTGGTCGACGCTGGGCGCCATGGCCCTGGTGAAGGCGGTCCTCGAGGAGCTGGGCGGGGACATCCGGCTGAAGCCAAACGAGATCGTCAAGCGGGGCACGGCCACCTACACGGGCGACCTCACCGTGCTCTCCGGCCGGGCCGAGACCGAGCGCGCGAAGGACTATGCGATCTCGCGCGAGCCCGGCGCGCCGCGGGTGCCAGGCCGCACACTCCTGATCTGCGACTCGTTCGCCGGGAAGTGGGTGCGCCTGCTCAGGCCGTACTTCGAGCACATCGAGCCTGTCGCGCTCGCCGGGGTGGAGGCGGCCGACATGATCGAGGCGATGCGGCGCTCGGACACGGTGATCATCGAGGCGATGGAGACCGGCTGGAAGAACCCGGCCTACTCGCGGGAGCTTGTGTACTGGCTCAGGTGGGAGTCCCTGTGAGCCGCCGGCGCCCAAGGCGGCGAGCCACGCGAGCAGGCCGTAGCTAAGGTCAGGCGAATGGTCGATTGGTCAGTCGCACGGAGGGTTGCCGGGCTGGTTGCGCGGGCGGAGGACCGGGTGGATAGCCCGGGGTTGGACCTGCTGGCGCTGAGCGCGGAGTTCGAGCCGGCGGTGAGCGAGTACACGCGGCTGGTGCCCACTGAGCCGATCCCGCTGCCGGAGCTGGTGAGCCGCCAGGGCTGGGCGGCGGCGAACTTCGAGGCGATGAGCGAGCTGATGAAGCCGGTCGAAGGGCGGATGGGCGAGCGCTTCGACAAGGCCGGCCCGCTGGCCGGTCCGCTGCGCGCTGGCGCGGGCGCCGCGCTCGGGGTCGAGCTGGGCTTGGTAATGGGCTACATGTCGCAGCGGGTGCTCGGCCAGTACGAGCTGTCGCTGATCGCCGGCACGGCGAACCCGCGGCTGCTGTTCGTCGGCACGAACCTCAACGGCGCGGCGGCCGCGCTGAAGGTCGATCGCGAGGCGTTCGTCCGCTGGGTGACCGTCCACGAGCTGACCCACGCGATGCAGTTCGGCGGCGTGCCGTGGCTGCGCGACCACATGGGCGGGCTGCTGAAGGAGTACCTGGAGACGGTCGACGTGAAGCTCGACGGCAGCTCAGCCGCGGAGGACGACGGCGATCGGGAGGCTGACAGCGCGACCGGGAGCACGACGAACGGCGGTGGCCGCTCGGGCGGCCTGCTCGGCAAGCTGCGTACCGGCGCCGCCGAGCTGCCCGACCCCCAGGAGCTGGCCGCGCGCTTCCGCGAGGGTGGCGTCGCCGCGCTGATCCAGACCGACGAGCAGCGCGAGGTCATGGAGAAGATGCAGGCCGCGATGGCCGTCGTCGAGGGTCACGCCGAGCACGTGATGGACGCGCTGGCGCCCGATCTCGTCCCCCAGCACGAGGGCCTGCGCGCCGCGATGGACACGCGCCGCCAGAGCCGCTCGGCGCCCGAGCGCGTGCTGATGCGGCTGCTGGGCATGGAGATGAAGATGCGGCAGTACAAGATCGGCAAGGAGTTCTGCGACGCGGTCGTCGCGGAGGGCGGGATCGAGGGGCTCAACCGCGTCTGGGAGAGCCCGGCGGCACTGCCATCGCTGGCCGAGCTGGAGCGCCCGGCGGAGTGGCTGCAGCGCGCCGCAAGCCCTCTGCCAAAAAGCTGAATTTCGGGGCAGTTTTGGAAACGTGACCTTACTCGGCATGCGGTTTCTGAAGCGGACCGGTCTGACCAATAGAGTCCTCGCGCTATGACGCCCACACCTTGGGGTGACGCGACGAAGCTGCGCGCGCGGAGGCTGCGTCCGGGACCGGGCGCCGACCCCGCCGCGGTCACGCGCAACCAGCGCGAGCGGATGCACGCGGCGATGGTCGCCGCGGTCGCCGAGAACGGCTATGAGGCCACCCGCGTGGCCGACATCGTGAAGCTCTCCGGCGTCTCACGGAGCGCCTTCTACAAGCACTTCGAGGACAAGCTCGACTGCTTCCTGGCGACGCTCGACGAGATCGCGGGGATGGCTCACGCGAAGCTCGACGAGCGCTACGACCCGGAGCTGCCGTGGGAAGAGCGACTGCGCACGGCGGCCGACGCCCTCCTCGACCTGGTGCTCGAGCAACCCGCCGCGGCGCGCTTCTGCCTCGTGGAGGTCTACGCCGCCGGCGAACCGGCCGTCGAGCGACTCGACAAGGCGGTCGCCGCCGTCGAGGACATCGTCGGCGCCGCCTTCCGCGAGTCGCCGGAGCGCAAGGGGATGCCGCGCGACATCGTGCGGGCGATCGTCGGCGGGATCCGCAAGACGATCCACACGCGCGTGCGGCGCGGCGACGAGACCGACCTGATCGAACAGCTGCCACAACTGATCGACTGGGGCCTGAGCTACGAGGCGCCGCCCGAGAAGCTGAAGCGACCGCGGCGCAAGCCCGATCGCGGCGCAGCTCCGGCAACCGACACCGAAGCTCCCCGCGAGCGGCTGATCACCGCGATCACCGGCACGATCGCCGACCGCGGCTACGCCGACGCCACGATCATCGAGATCGCAGAGCGCGCCTCGGCCTCGCTCAGCACCTTCTACGGCAACTTCGAGAACAAGGAAGAGGCGCTGATCGCCGCGCTCGACCGCCAGCGCGAGCAGTCGCTGGCCGCGACCGCGGCCGCCGTCGCCATCGCGCCCGACTGGCAGGAGAGCGTGCGCGAGGGACTCGACGCGTTGCTCGGCTACCTCGCCGCCGAACCGGCGGCCGCCAACGTCGCGATCGTCGACGCGTTCACCGCCGGCGCCGAGGGCCTCGAGGGCGGCGACCAGACGATCCGGGCCTTCCACGTCTTCCTCGACGGCGGGCGCGACCTGGCGCCCGACATCGGCCCACTCGCCCCAGAGGCGATCGGCAACGCCGTCTACTCGCTCGTCTACGAGCACGTCCGCACGGATCGCGCGGACCGGCTGCGTGAGCTGACTCCGGTCGCGACTTTCCTGTGCCTCGCGCCGTTCACCGGCGCCGCCACGGCGTGCGCCGTGGCGAACGGCTAGCGCCCTCCCCCGGTAGGCGTCCACCGACCCGGGGCCATCTGGCCGTCCAGCCAACTTTTCAGTATCCGCGTGTTCCTATCCTGTAAGATGCCGTTCCTAACACTTGTCGCGGGAGAGACGGAGCGGCCTGATGGACACTCGCAAGCGGCCCAGCATCAAGCTCACCGGTGGACCTCACGGGATTCCCCGCGCGGTCGTCCACGAGGTCCAACGCGGACGGTTGCTCGACGCGCTCGCCGAGGTGATCGCCGAGGAGGGCTACCTCGACACCACGGTCCACAAGATCCTCAAGCGGGCGGGAATCTCGCGCCGAACCTTCTACGAGATCTTCTCCGACAAGGAGGACTGCTTCCTGGCCGCCTACCAGGAGGCCGCCGACCACGTGATCGTGCTGGTCCAGCGTGCCTGCCGGCTTGGCGGCACACCGGAGATCCGGATCGAGAACAGCCTGCGCGCGATGCTCGAGTTCGCCGAGCGCGAGCCGGCCGTGGCGACCATGTGCATCGTCGAGGTCATGGCCGCCGGCGAGAAGGCCCGCCAGCGTCGCGCAAAGACGATGGAGCGGCTGACCGAACTCGTCGCGGGAGTGCTCGAGGAGCGCTCCGATGACTCCGCCGAGGCGATGCTGCGCGCACGCGTGCTGGTCGGCGGGGTGCACGAGATGGTCTACGACTCGCTTGCACGGGGCGAGGTGGAGGGGCTCTCGGAGCTCGCGGGGGAGGTCGTCGCGACCCACCTCGCGCCGCTAGAGGCCGTCCATGGCGGCTAGCGCCCCCGCCGCGCAGCGGCGACGCCGGCCGGACCAGCTGACCGGAGGGCGCCACGGCCTGACCGTCGAGGAGGTCCAAGCCTCGCAACGGACGCGGATCGTCCACGCGATGACGGACGCCGTCGGCGAGCATGGATACCACGGCGTTCGTGTCGCCGACGTCGTCGCCGGCGCGGGCGTCTCGCGCAAGACCTTCTACGAGCTCTTCGACGGCAAGGACGAGTGCCTCGCCGAGACCTACGACGTCTGGATGGACCGGCTACTCGCCTCCACGTTCGCCTCTTTCGACGCGCAGACGGAGTGGGTCGATCGGCTCCGCGCGGGCCTGACGACGCTGCTCGGCGACCTGGCGCGCGAACCCGACGCCGCACGACTGTGCTTCGGCGAGGTGGTCGCGGCCGGCGAAGACACCCAGCGCCGGCGCGAGCTCGTCAGCGCGCGGTTGGTGCGCCTGTTCAACGCGCCTGGAATGCCCGCCGGACCGCTCGGCGAGACCCTGCGCGCCGGACGGGTGAGCGAGCTAGGCGAGACATTGCGGCGCGAGATCGCCGCGGGGCGCACCGACCGCCTTCCCGACCTCGCGCCCGAGCTGATGGGCGCGATGGTGCTGCCGTTCCTCGGCATCGAGGCGGCCCAGCGCGAGCTGACGCGCGGGACCGCGCCCCCCGCATGACCCCGAACGGCGCCGGCCACCCTGCCGGCTCGCTCGAGGACGAGGCGTTCGCCGCGACCGCCGAGGCGTACGCCGGTGAAGCGGGCGGCTGGGAGCGCGCCGTGCAGGTAGCGCTCGCGCGTCTGTTCGCCTTCCTCGCCGCCAACCCCACCCGGACCACGGCCTGCATCGTCGGCGCACACGGAGCCGGCTCTACGGCGCTCGCCCAACGCGACCGGGCGGTCGCACGGTTCACCGCGCTGCTGAGCCAGGGCTTCGCGCAGACCGGCGCCCCGCCACCGCTCGTGGCCGAGGCGATCGGCGGCGGCGTCTACGAGATCGTTCGCGGCCACGTCCTCGAGCGGCGGCTGTCGCAACTGCCGGCCGCGGTCCCCGAGGCGACAGTCGTCACACTCGCCCCGCTGATCGGATCCACCCGCGCAGCAAAGCTCGCCCGAACGGAAAACGCGCAGACAACACGCTGAGAGGGGATACTCGGACCGATGGAGGGATCGGTGCTAACACCCTGGGGGCGGTCGGACCAGTTACGCGACAGGCGCCTGCGGCCGGGACCGGGCAAGCAGCGTGCGGAGGTCGAGCGCAACCATCGGGAGCGGCTCTACGGCGCGACAGTCGCCGCCGTCGCCGAGGACGGCTACGAGGGCCTGAGCGTCGGCGCGATCGCTACCCGGGCCGGCGTGTCGCGCGGCGCGCTCTACGAGTACTTCAGCGGCGCGCCCGAGTGCTTCCTGGCGACCTTCGAGGCCCTGCTCGACGAAGGGCTGGCGACGGTCGGACGCGCCTACGCGAAGGCCGACGGCAGCTGGTACGAGCGGCTCGATAGCGCGCTCGCCGCGTTGTTCGCGGTGCTGGTCGAGCAGCCGGCGGCGGCGCGCCTGTGCTTCCTCGAGGCCTACGCCGCCGGCGAGGCGGGGGCCGCACTGCGCGATCGCGGCAGTGAGACCCTCGAAGGGCTCGTGCGCGACGCGCTCGAGCAGTCGCCCGAGCGCGCCGGCATGCCGCCGGAGGCGGTCGGCGCAATCGTCGGCGGCATCCGCACGATCGCCCAGGCGCGGTTGCGCCGCCGCAGCGAGGCCGAGCTGCCCGCGCTGGTGCCCGAGCTGATCGGCTGGCTGAGCGGCTACGAACAGCCAGCGATCGCGCTGCGCGAGCCGGGCTCACGGGCCCCCGACGGTCCGCGCTTCGTCGCGATCTCGCACCGCGACCGGCTGTTCGTCGCGCTCGCGAAGGTCGTCTACGCGAAGGGCTACGCCGACACCAACGTCTCCGACGTGGTCGCCGCCGCCGGTGTCTCGCTGAGCACGTTCTACGAGTACTTCGACGGCAAGGAGGAGGCCTTCCTCGCCACCTGCGACTTCGGCATCGATCAAGCCTTTGCGTCGGTCCGCCACGCTTGGGAGCGCGAAGCGCCGACCGGCTGGCCGGCACAGGTGCGGGCGGGCATGCGCGAGCTGCTCAACTTCCTCGCCTCCGAGCCGGAGTGGTCCTATGTCGCGATGGTCGAGATCTTCGCCGCCGGTGCACGCGCCCGTGCCCGACGCGACCGGACGATTGCCCTGTTCACCGGTCTCGTCGAGCCCGGCCGCGACCTCGAGCCGTCGGTCAGCCCCATCGTCATCGAGGCGCTCGGCGGAGCGATCTACTCCCTGATGTACAGCGAGATCCGGCGCACCGGCGCCGAGACGCTGCCGGAGATCCTGCCGGCAACGGTGTTCGTGCTGCTGGCGCCTTTCGTGGGCAACGAAGAGGCGACGGCCGCCGCCGCACCGTGACAACCGGCGTCGGCTAGAGTCGCGTCACAGACCGTAGGAGGGACGGTGAAGGAGATGAGTCAGCTAAGGAGGGTCGCGCGGTCGCTGTGCGTGGCCGCATCGATCGCGTGTATCGCGATCGCGACCAACGCATGCGGTGAGGAGAAGGCCGCACCGGAGGTCACCGGGCCCGCGGTGACGCTGCGGGTGACGCGCGACTTTGGGCGCGAGACGCTGGCCCAGGAGCGCCTGCCGATCGAGGGACACCGGACCGCCCTGCGGATGCTCGAGGAGAACCACGACGTGGAGCAGGAGAATCAGGCCGTCGTGTCGATCGACGGGATCGAGCAGGTCTCCAACCCCGCCCCTGGCGAGCAGGAGACCAGCTGGGCGGTATTCGTCAATGGCGTCGAGACCGACGTCGCGAGCGCCTACTTCCCCGTCGATCCCGGCGACGTGGTCCAGTTCGACCTGCGTGACTACTACGTCACCCTCGACGTGCGCGCCACCATCGGCGCGTTCCCCCAGCCGTTCACGGGCGGCATGCTGGGCGTGCGCTTTCCGGTCACGGTGAAGTGCTCGATCGGATACCACATCCCCTGCCGCCAGGTGCGTCGCGCACTGCGCCGAGCGGGGGTGGACCCGTACGGCGGCCACCCGAGACAGCCACGGCTCTCGAAGCTCCAGCGAATCGCACTTCAGACAGAGGCGACGATCGACAGAGCGACCATCCTGGTCGGTCCCTGGTACGCCTGGCGGACGCAGGAGTGGGCGCGCTGGATCGACCGCGGACCGAGATTCAGCGGCGTCTTCGCGCGCTTCGGTGCGGACGCCCGCTCACTCGACGTGCTCGACTGGGACACCCACGGTGTCAAGAGATTCCTCGCTGGAACGGGCTTGGTAGCGGCCATCCGGCCCACCGAAGCCGACCTGCGTTGGTACGTGACCGGGGTCGACCTCGCCGGGGTCGAACACGCCGCCGACGCGCTGACGTCGGGCAGGGCCGCCGACGCGTATGCCGTAGTGGCGGGGGAGACGGGAGTTGAGAACTTGCCCGTACCATCCGATCCTTGACCGCCGTCGACCTTTGATGTAACTTCCGACACACCGGTGTTTCACTCTATGAGCACCGGCATCCCAGGCGGGGAAGGGCCGCCCGGGGACGATCCAGTGTCGTGACCTTGACAGGCGGCGGAGGGCTGCCGAGGAGGGAACCAGGAGGGAGGTCGACGGTCGCCAGTGGCGGCTGCCGCTCACGAGAGCGGCCAACTGGCCCTGCACAGGGCTCAGACCAAGTGCGTCGACATCGGCCGCGCCGGTGCCTCGACGCCGAAGAACCCGGCATCGTGCCGGTAACCCAAGGAGCAGAAATGCGTAAACTCATCATCATGACCGCTCTCGCGGTCAGCGCGCTGGCGGCGCTCGCGCCGGCCGGCTTTGCCGAAACGGAAGCCCCGGCGACCCAGGAACCGGTGACCGTCCGTAGCGAACCCGGAAACGTCCTCTGTGGCAATGTGACCGTCGCAAACGACGTCGCCTCCGGTGGCTGTGTGATCCATGCCGTGTCGACCAACGCCGCGGGTGCCTCGAGCACCGTCGACGCGGTGGCCCACACGATCTTCGGCGAATCCGTCGTCGCCCGCTGCCTGAACGAATTCACGGGCTCGGCGAACGGCGCCGGCGAAGGCTGGATCGGTCAGAGCCAGGTCGTGTTCACCAACCCGGCCAGCGGTGGCATCGACTGCACCGGCGACACCCGCGTGCGCGCGTGCACCGAAGCCGAGGCCAATGCGCTCGGCTCGGGCCACAACGGCAACTGGCACCTGCGCGTGGTCGAAGACCACACCAACGGCTCGCTCTGGATGCAGGCGTCGATCTGCCTCGCCCAGCTGAACCCGTTCAACACCGCCCTCGGCGGTGACGTTTGGGTCTCTCTCAACGGCACCCATCCGACCCGGGCGTCGTCTGCCGACCACCGCCTGACCAACGTCGAAAGCCCCGTCCCGGGCACCGACGCTGAATTCAACGGCGGTTGGAGCATCGAAACCGGCGGCACCAACGAGACCCGCGTGGAAATCGTCCACTAGGCATCTCGGCAAGCGCCCCGGCGCATGCACGCAGTACCGAGGGGGGCCGCACACCTTGCGGCCCCCCTCGGCCTTTGGATCTCTCATGAAGGAGCAGCAATGCGCAAGCTGATTCTCATCGCGGCGCTGGCGGTCGGTTCGCTGACCGCCCTCGCGCCCGCCGGGCTCGCCGAAACCGAAGCCCCGGCATCCCAGGAACCCGTGACCGTTCGCACGGAAACCGGTAACACGCTCTGCGGAAACGTCACGGTCGCCAACGACGTCGCCTCCGGTGGCTGCACCATCCATGCCGTGTCGACCAACGCCGCGGGTGCCTCGAGCACCGTCGACGCGGTGGCCCACACGATCTTTGGCGAATCCGTCGTCGCCCGCTGCCTGAACGAATTCACCGGTGGTGTCAACGGTTCCGGCGAAGGCTGGATCGGCCAGAACCAGGTCGTGTTCACCAACCCCGCCAGCGGCGGCATCGACTGCACCGGCGACACCCGCGTGCGCGCGTGCACCGAAGCCGAGGCCAATGCGCTCGGCTCAGGCCACAACGGCAACTGGCACCTCCGGGTGGTCGAAGACCATGGAAACGGCTCACTCTGGATGCAGGCGTCGATCTGCCTGTCCCAGCTCAACCCGTTCAACACCGCACTCGGCGGTGACGTCTGGGTCGTTCTCAACTCGTCGCATCCGAGCCGTGCAGCGGCTGCCGACCACCGCCTGACCAACGTCGAAAGCCCCGTCCCGGGCACCGACGCTGAATTCAACGGCGGCTGGAGCATCGAAACGCAGGCCGGCACCAGCGAGACCCGCGTGGAAATCTCGCACTAGCCGCAACCGCACGCGCCTCGGCGCGTGCTGTACCGAGGGGGGCCGCGGCCGCGGCCCCCCTCGACCTTTCGTCACATCACAAGAGGAGCAGACATGCGAAAGCCCGCGCTTACGATCGTCCTCGCCATCGGCTTGCTGACCGCCTGTGCGCCGGCGGGGCTCGCCGAAACCGAAGCCCCTGTGACCCAGGAACCCGTGACTGTCCGCGGCGAACCCGGAAACGTCCTCTGCGGCGACGTGACCGTCGCCAACGACATCGCATCCGGTGGCTGCCTGATCCACGCGATCTCTACGAACGCGGCGGGAGCGTCGGCTCCCGTCGACTTCATCGCCCACACGATCTTCATGGAAACCGTAGTCGCCCGCTGCAACATGGAATTCACCGGCGCGATAAATGGCTCCGGCCAAGGCTGGATCGGTCAGGCGCAGATCGCGTTCACCAACACCGTCGGCGGCATCGACTGCACCGGCGATCCCCGCGTCCGCGCGTGCACCGAAGCAGAGGCGTCGGCGCTCGGCTCGGGCCACAACGGCAACTGGCAGCTGCGCGTGGTCGAAGACCACACCAGCGGCTCGCTCTGGATGCAGGCGTCGATCTGCCTGTCCCAGCTCAACCCCTACAACACTCCCCTCGGCGGTGACTTCTGGTTCCGACTCGACTCGAACCACCCGACTCGCATATCCGCGACCGATCACCGCTTGACCAACGTCGAAAGCCCCATCCCGGGCACCGACGCCGAATTCACGGGCGGCTGGAGCGTCGAAACCGGCGGCACCAACGAGACCCGCGTGGAAATCGTCCACTAGGCGTCTCGGCACGCGCCTCGGCGCATGCATGCAGTACCCGAGGGGCGGCCCATGCGGCCCCCCCTCGGCTTTTGACAACCGCTCATCAAGGAGTAGCGATGCGCAAGCTGATTCTCATCGCGGCGCTGGCAGTCGGTTCGCTGACCGCCCTCGCGCCCGCCGGGCTCGCGGAAACCGAAGCCCCGGCGACCCAGGAACCGGTGACCGTCCGTAGCGAACCCGGAAACATCCTCTGCGGCAGTGTGACCGTGGAGAACGACGTCGCCTCCGGTGGCTGTGTGATCCATGCCGTGTCGACCAACGCCGCGGGTGCCTTGAGCACCGTCGACGCGGTGGCCCACACGATCTTCGGTGAATCGGTCGTATTACGTTGCCTGAACGAATTCACGGGCTCGGCGAACGGCGCCGGCGAAGGCTGGATCGGTCAGAGCCAGGTCGTGCTCACCAACCCGGCCAGCGGCGGCATCGACTGCACCGGCGACACCCGGGTGCGCGCGTGCACCGAAGCCGAGGCCAATGCGCTCGGCTCGGGCCACAACGGCAACTGGCACCTGCGCGTGGTCGAAGACCACACCAACGGCTCGCTCTGGATGCAGGCGTCGATCTGCCTGTCTCAGCTGAACCCGTTCAACACCGCCCTCGGCGGCGACATCTGGGTCTCTCTCAACTCGAGCCACCCGACCCGCGCGTCCTCGGCCGACCACCGCCTGACCAACGTCGAAAGCCCCGTCCCGGGCACCGACGCTGAATTCGGCGGCGGCTGGAGCATCGAAACCGGTGGGGTGAACGAGACTCGCGTGGAAATCGTCCACTGAGCGCCGACGGACCCGCGGGCAAGGATCCCCGTTGACATCAGCGTACGAAGATGTTTCTCTCTAGTTGGTACGCCGGTGAGGCCGAAGTTCGACTCAGGAGGATGGTCACAGTGAGGGAGCGTCTGCTGGTTGTAGCGAGCGTGGTCGCGTTGCTCCTCGGGGTACCAGCCACGGCTCACGCGGGCAAGTCCGGCGACTCGACGATCGGCCAGTTCGCGCCGGTGACCGGGACCGCCGCCGACGGTGGGCTCTTCAACGGACCGGCCGACATCGCCGTCAACCAGCAGACGGGCCAGATCTTCGTGGTCGACCAGGACCTGCAGCGGATCCAGCGGCTCGACGCCGATGGGAGCTTCGAGCTCGCCTGGGGACGCAACGTCGTGCAGACGGGAGCGCCGAACGACCTCGGCGCCGGCTCCGAGGTCTGCGCGGCCGTGGGGCCGGCGACGCCGAACACGGCCAGCGACTGCCAGGCCGGCACGACCGGCATCTCCGGCGGCGAGTTCTGGACGCCCGAGGGCGTCGCGGTCGACCCCGACACCGGCCACGTGTTCGTCACCGACCGCGACAACCTGAGGGTCCAGGAGTTCAGCTTCGACGCCAACGACCTACCCGTGTTCGAGCGGGCGTGGGGTTGGGACGTCGTCGTGGCCGGCGGGGTCAACGACGACGCCGACGCGACCCCGAACCAGTTCGAGGTCTGCATCGTCGCGATCGAGTGCAAGCGCGGCGCGACCGGCGCCGGCATGGGACAGATCGGGGCCGTGCTCACCATCGAGCAGGGCCTGGACGGCGGCGGGCGCCTCGATGTCACGAAGGACGGCTCCCCGGCCGCGGGCGCGGTCGTGGTAGCCGATCCGGGCAACCGGCGGGTGCAGCTGTTCGACTTCGCGGACCTCGCCGCGGTGGCGCCACCCTCGGGCCCCGAGGTCTTCGGCAGCGCAGCTCGCTTCGCGACCGAGGAGCCCAAGCAGGTGGCCATCGACGCCAACGGCGTCGTCTACGCGAACGACCTACTCGACAGCACCCTCGAGCGCTACGACACGAGCAGCGGGACCTTCCTGACGCGGGTAGAGCAGATCGGCGACCAACACCCCGGCGGCGGCTTCGTCGCGCAATACGGCGTCGAGATCGACCCCGTCAACGGGAACCTGCTGAGACTCGAGGACAAGACCAGCAGCGGCACGACCAACGACGACACCCTGGTGTTCGAGTTCGCCGATCCCGGCGCCCCACAACCGCCGACCGCGGTCGCGGACCTGCACATGCGAGGTTCCGGCGACGTCGCCGTCGACGGCCTCGGGGTACACCACACCGCGAACGCCGACCGCCTCTACGTGTCCGGGCACGAGCAGGGCCCGCTCGGGCAGCGCATCCTCGTCCTCGACGCCGACGGCGCCGGACCGATCGGGCTATCGCCCGCGACACCGGACATCCTCGGCCCGAACGCGGTGACGCTGAAGGGGTTCGTCGACCCGAACGGGCCGACCGGATTCGCCACCCGCTACCACTTCGAGTACATGACGGACGGTCCCGTCCAGGGAAGCTGGACCCGCGTCGAGGGATCGCCGCTCGCCGATCCCGACGGCGCAGGCCCGCAGGAGGTGACGGCCAGCGTCTCCGACCTGGAGGCGAACACGCCGTACAAGCTGCGCATGGTCGCCACCCGCGAGTACGGAGCGGCGCTCGTGACCACCTCCGCCGAGGTCAACTTCGTCACTGCGGCGGCGCCACCGGTCGTCACCACCCTCGCCGCGGCGGCACGGACCGCCGGCAGCGCGCGCCTGCTCGGCCGGCTCAACCCCCAGAACTCCGACACCGAGTGGCACTTCGAGTACGTCCGCGAGAGCGAGTTCCAGGCGAGCGGCTGGACGAACGCTATCTCGACCCCCACGGAGACCGCGACCGGCGGCGCGCCACGGCTCGTGAACGCGGACGTCGACGGCCTGGCGCCCGGCGAGCGCTACCGCTACCGGCTGGTCGCGACCAACGGCGTGCCGGTGGATCCCGACTGCGCGGCGGACTGCGACGTCGTCGTCGAGGGCGACGCCGTCACCTTCGCCGCTCGCGACGAGGTCCCCGCCCCCGCCGGCCGCGGCTACGAGATGGTGACCGCGCCTGAGAAGGTCAACCGCCGCGGTGAGGACGGCCGCGGACGCGGCGTCTTCGGCATTCCCGGCGTCTTCGCCGTTCCCGGTCTGCCGTCCGCCGATGGCGAGTCGTTGCTGTTCGGCACCTTCGGGACGATCCTCGACCCCGAGTCGGGCAGCCAGTCCGCCCACATGACCGGTTGGGAGGTACGTCATCGCACCGCGACCGGCTGGAACGGCGAGGCGGTCGCGAACGTCCCGACGATCGGGCCCGGCGGCTCGGCCGTCAACCAGATGCTCGCCGTGTCACCCAGCCTGGACGTCCAGGCGTGGCGACACCTCGCCTACCTGTTCCCGTCCGGCTCGCGGCTCGGCGTCCGGGTGATGTCGGACAACGGCGGCCTGGACGGAAGCGGCTGGTACCCGTGGCTCCTCGACCAGTCGGCGTACCCCTGGCTACCCCAGGCATCGCCGACCCTCGGAGAGATCTACACCGGACCCGACGCGGCGATCGCCAGCGACGACCTGCTCGTTCGCTGGGGCGCGTCCGCGGCCGTCGAGGGCGCCTACACCCACCTGCTCGGACCCGACGATCCCAGCCGCCTGCAGACCGACGGCGCCGCACCCTACGTAGCCGACGCGTCGTCGAGCTGGCGCCCGCGCGACCTCGTGAGCGCGTGCAGCGGAGCGGCCACCCCGGAGGTCCAGCAGGTCACCGTCGACGCGACGGGCGGGACGTTCACCCTGACGCTCGACGGCCGGGAGACCATCCCGATCACCTACAACGCGAGCGCCGGGACGGTTCGCAACCGGCTCGCTGACATCGCCGGGGACGACTTCGTCCGCACCACGGCACGCTCCGACATCGAGGTCGTCTCGTCCGCTCCTGGGAGCTGGACGGTGACCTTCGCCCGGCGCGCGGACGGCCTGCGCGGCTCTGGCGACGTGCCCGAGATGACCGGTCAGGGCGCCGGCCTCACCGGCGGTGCCAGCTCGGTGACGGTCGCCACGACCGCCGAGGGCGCCGCCGGAACGGCCACGCTCGTGCCGGCACGCCACGCCGACGGCACGATCGGCGAGCTCCCCTGTCCCGAGGGCGGCGTGTCGAGTTCCCACGGCGCCATCCCGGGCGGTCGGCACACACCAATCACGGCGATCTCCGAGGACAACGGCCGGATCTTCTTCACCAGCCCCGACCCAGCCTTCGAGCCGCCCGTCTGCACAGCCTCCACCGACGCCGCGACGCACTGCCCGCCACAGCTGTACGTGCGCCAGTACAACCCCGCCGGCGGCAGCCCGACGACCCGCTGGATCTCGCGCTCGGAGATCACTGGCCAAGCCGAGACGCTGCTGCGCGAGGCGGCGTTCGAGGGGGCCTCGCTCGACGGCCGCTACGTCTTCTTCCGCACCAGCCAGCCGCTGGTCGCCGACGACCCCAACGGCGGGCAGGACCCAACGTCGGGAACCGCGTCCGAGAAGCTCCTACGACCTCTACCGCTACGAGCTGCCGGCCAGCCGCGCCGACGATCCGACCGGGCCGGCGGCCGGCGGCCTGACGCGGATCACCGGCGGTCCGACCGGGACCGCCGATCCGAGCACCAACGCCGCGATCGGGCAAGGATCGGGCGGCGCGCTGCGCTACCTGTCGGACGACGGGCGGCGGGTGTACTTCGTGACGCGCGCGCCGATCCCCGGCGCCGAGAACGCGCCGCCCTCGGGCGGCACGACGACCCCGGTCGGAAGCTCGGCACAGGACCAGACGCGCAACCTCTACCTCTACGACTCGCTCGACGACAGCTACGAGTTCATCGCCTCCATCCCCTACGGGCCGAACGTCTCGAACCCGGACACGGCGGCCGCCTGCCTCAGCACCTACACGGTCCACTCGCCGACGCGCGAGGGCAGCGGCCAGATCCAGAACACGTCGAACTGCGTGCGCGGCACCACCACCGGCGAGGCAATCGTCTTCGAGTCGGCCGAGCGGCTGACCCCCGACGACACCGACGACGGCGCCGACATCTACCTCTACGAGGCCGACAGCGACGAGCTGTCGCGGGTGTCGATCCCACGCGCGGGCCAGACGCCCTACGAGTGCGGGCAGGGACCCAACGCCGAGTCGATGCCGCACGTGCGCTGCAACGCGGAGTTCGGTTGGCTGCTGCCCGACGTCAGCCCGCCGGCGGTCGGCGGCACCGCCGGCCTGCGCCACTACAACCTCTCCGAGCGGCCCGACGGGTCGCTGCGGGCGATCTACTTCCAGAGCCGCCACGAGCTGGACCCCGAGGACGTCAACGGCGACTACTGGGACACCTACGAGTGGCGCGACGGCACGCTGCGCAAGATCTCGCCGGGCAACAGCGCCCACCACGCCTTCTACTCGGGCAACACGCTCGACGGTGAGGACGTCTTCTTCCACACCTCGCAGAGGATCGACCCGCGCGAGATCGATGAGACCGACGGCGACATCTACGACGCGCGCCGTGGCGGCGGGTTCCCCCCGCCGACCGTGCTCAACGTCTGCGATCCGCTTGCCGACGACTGCCGTGGCGGCGGCACCGGATCCGGGGGGCTCGACCAACGGACCCGCGATCCCGGCGGCGGCGACGCCGATCTCGGCGCGCGCGGGCGGATCGAGCTGCGCCGGGTCAGCGCCAAGGCGGGCCGTCGCGCGGCCAGGACCGGTGTGCTGCGCGTTCGCGTGTTCACGAGCAGGGCGACCCGAGTGCGAGTGGTGGCGACCGGCCGCGTGCGTGGACGACCGCGCGTGCTGGCTCGCGGGTCGGCGCGCGCCAACCGCACCGGAGTGGTGACGATCGCAGTCCGGCTGACCGCCGCCGCTCGCAAGCGACTGCGGAGCGGGCGCCGCCTCGGCCTCTCCCTGCGCGCCGAGGCCCCCGACACACGACCGGACACGACCACGATCCAGCTCAGGAGGGCCGGCCGGTGAGGCAACGACGCAAGACGTTCATGGCGGCGAGCGCGACGCTCGCCGCGACCATCGGCCTGGCGCTGCCCGGAGCGGCGCTCGGGTTCGGCGAGAACTTCGGGATCGCCGACCGCGCGCACGAGAGCTCAGGGACCGTCGCGCCCGCGTTCCCCGCCACCAACCCCAAGGCATGGTGGGCGGGCGCCTGCGACCTCGCCGCCGGTGACTTCGCCGTCGGGAGCGACCCCGGGGTCCGTTACGCCCACTGCATCGACCACCCCGTCGGCAGCGAGATCAGCGGCGACCCGGGGTCCCACGGACCGCTGCCTCCGCTGGCCGCTGGCGTGACGCCCGTCCCGCCCAATCCCGGCGACACCGGCTACAAGCCGCCCGGCTGGACCCGGCCCCCGTCGTGGCGACTCGCACCGCTCGCGCAGGCCGGCGCTCACCCCGACGTCAGCGCGACGATGTGGTTCACGCGTTCGCCGGTGGGAGCCGCGACGGTCGAGGACGCGCCCGACGGCGACCCGCGCGACATCGTCGTGCACATGCCCCCGGGAGTCGCGGGCGACCCGAACGCGCTGCCGAAGTGCCCCAACGGGCCGAACCTGTTCACGGTGCCGGTCGTCTGCCCGCCGCAGACGCAGGTCGGCGTCGCGACGATCTCACTCGGCGGCAACGACACCTACACTGTGCCCGTCTACAACGTCGTTCCACGCTCCGGCAAGACGGCGGAGTTCATCATCAGCGCCGGCTTCGGCGACAGCTACCAGTCGAACGTGCCGATCGTCGGCAAGGCTCGCACCAACGGCGACTTCGGCATCGATGCAGTCGTCTTCCAGATCCCCCAGGGCGTGCCGCTGCTCGGCCAAACCGTGACACTCTGGGGCGTGCCCTGGGCGCGCGAGCACGACGCCTACCGGGTGCCCGAGGGCTTCAAGGGCTACCTCGACTTCTCGCCGGGATTCCCGCCGTCGGGCCTGGTCGGCGGTCTCGACCCGCTCGGCCGCTCACAGGATCCCCAGCCATACAGGCCGTCGTGGGGTCCGATCAAGCCGTTCTTCTCGAACCCGACCGAGTGCGACCCGCAAGCGCCGATCGTGTCGGTCGACCTGGCGATGTGGCAGCGCCCGTTCAGCAGGGTCTTTGAGCAGCTGACGGTCGACGCGCCGGTTGCCGGCTGCGAGGACGTCGAGTTCGACACCGACCTCGACCTGCAGCCCACGACGACAGCCGCCGACGCGGCGACCGGACTCGACGGCGAGACTCGCGATGCCGCAGAACAACGAGCCGCCGCAGCCGACCCCCGCCGCGGATGCCGACGAGCCGACCGTCGACGCCTACGTCGACGCAGCGACCGCCCACTGGGGCTCGCAGGCCGGCTACGCCCGGGCGCACCTCGACAAGGCGGTGCTGACGCTGCCCCTCGGACTGTCGGTCAACCCCGCTGGCGCGGCTGGCCTGGAGGGCTGCTCGGACGCGCGGGTGGGCGTCACGGACGCCACTTCCATCCCGATGATCTTCGACGACGAGGATCCCCTGGACGGAACCGGGACGGAGTGTCTGCCCGGCTCAGTCATCGGCACCGTCAGCGTCCGCACGCCGCTCCTCGACGAGCGGCTGGAGGGGCAGCTCGTGCTCGGCACGCCGAAGTCAACCGACCCGGAGTCGGGACAGATGTTCCGGATGTTCATCGTGGTCCGCAGCCGCGAGCGCGGCTTGATCGCGAAGATCGGCGGCAGCGCCGTCGCCGACCCCGCCACCGGTCAGCTGACGGCGACCTTCGCTAAGAACCCGCGGCTGCCGTTCGACCTGATGTCGTGGCGCATTCAGGGCGGCGACCGCGGCCTGCTGGCGATGCCGCAGCGCTGCGGCAGCGTGGGCTGGTCGTCGGTGCTGACGCCCTGGACGGCCGCCCACTCGGCAGGGGGCGCGCCGACCTCCGACGGCGGGGACTTCGTCGCCAACGCCAACTGCGGCTTCGGCTTCGCACCGCGGATGACCGCCGGCACGTCCTCGCAGAGCGCCGGCGGCGGCGGCACGTTCTCGCTGCGCTTCTCACGCGAGGACGGCGAGCAGTGGATACGCGAGGTCACCGCCACGATGCCGCGCGGCTTCTCCGCCTCGCTGCGTGGCGTGCCGGTGTGCGGAAGCGCTGCGGCGGCCGCCGGCGCCTGCCCCGCCGAGTCGCGAATCGGCTGGGTCGACGCCGGTGCCGGCTCCGGGACGCCGTACTTCCTCGAGAAGAAGGGCACCGTGTACCTGACCGAGGGATACAAGGGCGCGCCCTACGGCCTGTCGGTCGTCGTCCCGGTCGAGGCCGGCCCGTTCAGAGGCGAGCTCGCGCTCTCGCCGATCGTGGTCCGCCAGGCACTGCACATCGACCGGAGCAACGCCCAGGTGACCGCGATCTCCGACCCCCTCCCGGTCATCCACCACGGCATCCCGCTGCGCGGACGTGAGGTCACGGTGCACGTCGACCGCCCCGGGTTCGTGCGCAACCCGACAGGCTGCTCCGAGCGCCAGACGACGGTGCGCTTCGGATCGCCCGAGGGCGCCCAGTCGACCGCGGTCGACCGCTTCCAGGTCGCGGGCTGTCGCGCCCTGGCGTTCCGGCCGAAGCTGCGAATGCGACTGACCGGGCGCCGCCAGACGCGCACCGGCAGGCACCCAGGCATCAAGGCGACGCTTAACCAGCCAGCCGGCGAGGCCGGAATCCAGCGGGTCGAGGTACGGCTGCCCGGCTCGCTGGCGTTCGATCCCGAGAACGCCGGCGGGCTCTGCGAGTACGAGCAGGGCACGGCCCCCGACCTGGAGAACCGGTGCCCGAAGGCCTCGATCGTCGGCCGGGCACGGGCGGTCTCGCCGCTCCTCAACCGACCCCTGCAGGGCGACGTCTACTTCGTCAAGAACGTCCGCATCGACCCGCGTACCGGCAACCGCATTCGCACCCTGCCCATGATCGTCGTCGCTCTCCGGGGCGAGATCGCGATCAACTTGCGCGGGCGGAGCGACACCACCAAGAAGGGCCGCCTGGTGAGTACCTTCGCCGACGTGCCCGATGCTCCGGTGACCCGCTTCGACATCCGCATCGATGGCGGCAAGCGGGGGATCATCGCCGTGACTCGCACACGCAGGGCACGGATCGACATCTGCAAGGGCCGCCACACCGCCGCCGTGGACATCGACGGCCACAATGGCCGCCGCGCCGACCAGGACGTCCGCATGACGACACCCTGCCCCGCCAAGAAGAAGAAGATGAAGAAGAAGACGAAGTAACCGGTACCTGCCGGCGGGCGTACCCGCCGGCAGGCCCGCTGAGCGAGCGCTACTGCTCGTAGCCGTCCGGCTGGTAGACCGCCTGTACCGCGGCGATCGCACCGTCGGCCTCCTGCACCGCCTCGTTCTTGCCGGCCGCGGACGGCAGGCCAGACTGCAGGTTGACCAGGCCGTTGATCAGGCCGAAGCCGATCAGGTCGCATCCGCTGGCCGCGGGAACCGAGAAGGCATTGTCGACGAAGACGATGCCTGTCGACCGCTCGACGCCGGGCAGGGTCGGGTCGGGCGTCAACGTGCCCTCCTGACCGCTGATCGGCTGATTCGGCGGCGGCGGGCTCGTCAGTGCCCGTCGTCAGGTTCAGGTTGATCGGATTGCCGTTGCTGCCGATGTAGCAGTTGTTGTTCAGCAGCACGTTGTCCAAGTGAACCTTGAGCGGCAGATGAATCGGGCCGAACGGGTTAGTCACCGGACCGGCAAGCTCCGCCTCTGCGTAGATCTGCAGGTGGTTCAGCGGCCAGATGAACCGCAACCAGTCAAGACCGGTCATGCCGATCAGACCGCCCGGAATGCGCTGCCTGCCACCATCGAAACCGCCGGGAACGGCCTCGAAGCTCTCATTGATGCCGATCGCCATCTGAATGGGATCTTCGATCGGCGTGTTCTTGGTTCCCAGCTTCAGGTGACCGTCGGAAATCTCGGTGGTCACACACAGGACGATCGTCGGATCGACGCCCTTGTCTGGACAGTCGGCGAACTCGCCGTATCCGGGCGACGGTGCAGCGGATGCGGTAGCCGACATCGCGAACATGGCGACGCCGGTGGCCATTGCGGCCAACCGCTTGCGATACTTCATGTTCCCTCCTCGTTGTCCCTCCATGTGCCTGCGAACGCAGGCCCACGAGGATGATAAACGCGCACATCCCCCTGCGCAATATCAGTTACTGGCGGCCCGCCTGAGCCCCTCCGGCCATCGCGTCGGCGCCGAACCGCCACTCGCCATCCTCCTCGCGCAGCACAACCTGCCCACCAGGCCCTCCGCCGAACGCGACAGCGGCGGTCGCGACACCGTCGCCGATCCTGACATCGACCACCTCCGCGCGACCGGTGCGCTCCAGAACCCCGGAGGTGGCCGCGGCACGCAGGAACGTCGCCATGCTCTGCTCGCAGGTCCGGTCGCCCGGCGGGGCGACGCTTCCGCCGAGCACGTTCTGGGCAACCTCCTCGCGCGCCTGAGCGAGGAGCGAGCCGCAGACGCCCGCTGCATCGCCCGCTGCGACAGCGCCGTACATGCGCTCGATCGCCCCGGCAACCCGCTCCCGTTGCGTCTCAGCGGGCTCGCGCGCGCTCTCGCGTGACGCGTCGCCGCTCTCACCGCTGCCCCCTCCGCCTCCACAACCCGCCAGACAGAGCGCCAGCCCCGCCGTTACGAGGACCACCCTCACCGCACCGCTCGACATCGCATCGCCTCCGTACGTCGTTCACTCCGGCGGCAGCGGCCGCGTCGCGACCTCCACCGTCCCCTTCATGGATGGATGGAAGGAGCAGTAGTAGGCGAACGTCCCGGGCTTGTGGAACGTCACCGTGTAGGGCTCCTCCCAGGTGAGGGTATGCGTGTCGAAGTCCTCCTCCTCACGCCAGCCACCGTCCTCCCGGCTCTTCGTCTGGGCGGTATGGAGAACACCCCCATCGAGGTTGACCCACGTGACCGCCTCCCCCACCAGCACACGCACCTTCTCGGGGTCGTACCGCCCGTCGACGATCTCAACGGTCGTCGGGACGGCGGCGCCCGCGGCATCCGACTCGCCGTCGTCACCGCATCCGGCGAGGACGAGCGCCCCCGCCGCGATCAGCGCCAGAATCGCCCTCACTGGATCGCCAGCGGGTCCTCGGGACGTACGCCACCGTCGGCCTCGGAGACCCGAAACCGGTTGACGCTGCAGTCGCCCGGGAACGAGACCACGTCGACCCCACCAGCGTCCTGACCGAGCGCCAGGACGTAGACCTTGTCGAGATTGCATGACGGGCCCAGTGTGCTTCCCCACTTCTCCTTGCCCGTGTCGGTGAGGTCGACGATCGCCTGCACCGGCCCCTCGTGGAACCGATGAGCGGCTGCGGGCTCGCCATCGCCTTCGTCGTCGAGCATGATCGTCACAGCCACGACAGACACCGTCAGCAGAGCCAGCGTCGCCAGCGCAAGAGCCGCGGCGAGACCGCCGACAAGCCACTTCTCCCTCCCCATGCGATCAACTCCCTCCTCGTTTCGGATCGCCGGATCCACCCTACCGGAAACCAACGTGTCCATGCCGAAAGTGACGTTGCCGGACCCTTGCCGATCGGCTATGTTGCCCCAGAGTCGCGGGTGTTCACGCGACGAGCAACCAGATGGAGGGAGCTGGCTTGTGTTCTTAAGAGCCATCCGTAATAGGAAGCGCGTCGCCGCGCTCGGAGTGTCCGGTGCGCTGGCGCTCGGCGTCGCCGCCTGCGGCGACTCGTCAACCGACTCCGGCGATGCCGGCGGCGGCGACACCACCCAGGCGGCGGCCGGAAGTGGCACTCAGGCGGAGATCGAGAATGTCGCGTTGAAGTTTCAAAAGGCCGGGTTGGACGGCGACGCGGAGCTCGTCTGCGCCCAACTGACCCGGGCCTACGTCAGGGAGCTCGAGAAACGGGCGAAGGGCGAGAGCTGCGTCGCGAGCTTCAAGCCGATCCTCAAACAGCGGATCAAGAACGCCCCGGTGCCGAAGATCACGGCGGTCGAGATGGTCAATGACGATCAGGCGAACGTCATCTACCGGTCCGCGGGGCGTAAGGGCATGCTGAAGGTCATCAAGGAGAACGGCCAGTGGCGAGTGGACATGGGCAACGTGCAGGCCGAGATTCGCGGCGGCACGTCACCGGGCAACGTGGGCGGGTGAGCGCGATGGCGACCAGCCGGCACCCGCGGCGGATAGTCGTCTTCGCTCTCTGCTGCGTGACCTGCCTCGTAGTTGGCGCGTGCGGCGACGACGACAACAACGCGCAATCCGGACGCCCGACCCCAAGCAGCGAGATCGAGGCGACCTTCAAGAAGTTCGAAGACGAGTTCCAGTCCGGCAACGCCGCGGCTGCCTGCGGACATCTGAGCAGCTCGGGACAACGCGATGCCGCCGCCCTCACCGGCGGTAGCGACGAGACGTGTGTCGACGCGCTGAAGGCGTTCGGGCGCGGGGTGTCGGGGCTCGAGCAGAAGCCGTCACGGATCCTGTCGGTCGAGGTCGACGGGAACAGCGCCGTGGCGTCGGTCAGCGACGCCGGGCGTCCACCGGTCGACGTCCCGTTCGTCCGAGAGGGTGGTGAGTGGAAGCTCGATCAGCTCGCCGTGGGAGGAACCGGCGGCTGACCAACGCGCGCGAGGGGCCCCGCTACGTCGGGGCCCCTCGCGGTGTTGCCTAGGGTGCGTTCGGCGCCGTGATCGCGTAGGTGCCGCGGCCCTGATCGAACGGGCTGCCTTGGAAGAGCATCACCCCACCGGTGGTGCTCACTCCCGCCGACTCCTCATCCGACCGAGTGATCTGATCGTTCGCGAGCACCGCCGCGCTCACCGCCGCGTAGACGCAGAGGTGGTTGGGGAGGGCCTGCGGATCGGCCGGCGTTCCCGGACACGACGCGTTCGGCTCGGCCCCTGGCGCACGGAAGTGCACGTTGTCGGCGGGGATCGCGACGTCGAGCGGAATCGGGAAGCTGATCGTCGCCGTGCCGGCCCCGACGAAGACGCCGGGCTCGACCTCGAACGGCGGCAGCGGCCCGTAGGCCCACGCGCCCGTCTCCGTCTCGCCCGCCGGCAGCGTGCCGCCCACCGACCACGGGTCGCCAGGCGGACCCTCAGGACCCTCGGGACCCTCAGGACCCTCAGGACCCTCGGGACCGGCCGGACCGGCGGGGCCCGTCGCGCCGGTGACCCCGGTCGCTCCCTGGGCACCGGCCGCACCGGCGTCGCCCTTCGGCCCGGCGGCGCCGACGGCGCCGACGGTGCCGGCGGTGCCGGCGGTGCCAGCAGGTCCCGCGGCCCCGGTGGGACCCTGGGGCCCTGGCTTCTTCGCCTCTGCGAGCGCCTGCTTTGCCTTCTTGTCTGCCTTCTTTGCGAGACCGAGCGCGGTCTTGACCTTGCTCGCGAGGCTCGCCGAGGTGCTGGCCATCGGACCTGCGGCGGCGGGGGCCGCGACGACGACCGCCGCCGTCACCGCCGCGATCACCACCACCGAGCCATTGGAGCCGAGGCGTCTGGACATGCTTGAGAACATCGCTTCCCTTCCTCCCTATCGAGCTGCGCGGGAATATAAGAACATAAACGTATCCTGCTCGTCACAGGGCGGTCAAGGGGTGTCCGTAACTACCTTCACGACCCCCTTCATGTCCGGGTGGAAGCTGCAGTGATACCGGTAGGTGCGGGCAACCCTGAATACCACGATCTGCGCCTCCCCTGGGAGCAGCGCATGCGTGGCGAAGCCCTTGGCGGACGCGTAGTTGACGTCAGCCCCGCTGTGATCGGTGGCGTCGCTGCCGGGCGAGGGATCGATGTATCCACGGCGATCGTCCTTGGCGGTGTGTGGGAACTTCGACCGGTTCTCGAACGCGATCCTGTCCCCCGCCTCGATCGTCAGCGTGCGCGGCAGGTACTCGTCGCGCATCGTCCACACCACATGACGCGGACCCGAGCTAGGCGGCGGTCCAGCTCGCGGTGCCGGCTTGTCGAGCTTCTCCGCGTCGTCCCCCTCGGCGCCCCCGGCACAGCCGATCGGGGCGGTCAGCAGAGCCACCACGCACACCGACAGGAACATCCCTCCGACTGCTCGAGCCATCCCCTCGCTCACCCTCCATCGCGATTCTCGCGAACCACATCATACCCGTTCTGAAAGTACCCCTTCACGGGAGCGCTCGACCGCGTTAGGGTTCCATCCGAATCCTCAGGAGGGAGGGAAACACCGATGAGTCTCACTCGATCGGGGTCGACGGCGCTGCTGCTGGCTGCATTCGTCTGCCTCACAACTTTCGGATGCGGCGACGAGCCGTCCCAAGGCGAGCAGCCCGAGGCAACGTTCGTCGAGGGAACGCCGGAGCAGGTGGCAACCGAGGTCGCGGCCACGTTGGCCAGCGCAACGAAGAAGCCCGACTGCACCGTGATCGACCGGGTCAACGAGCGCTCGGCCTACGACTTCGCTTGTCCGGCAAGCCCGGAGCTGCGCAAGAGCATGGGGGACTTCAAGGTCGTAGGCGTCGAGCGCCACGGGTCAGCCGCCATCGTCGACTACCGCTCGGGCGCCGCGCCCGACGGCGCGTCGATGATCCTCAACGTCAAGCATCCGGAGCGCCGCTGGGCAGTCAGCCGATTCGGCGTCCTCAACGACGTTCGCCGGCGCGACGGGGACCGGCGCACGCGCGCTGGTTACGACCGCGCGGTGAACGCGTACATCGGAGCGATCCGCAAGGGGGATTGCGAGACCTTCACCCGCTATGCCGCATCCCTGGACGACCCCAATCCGGGCCCGTGTCGCGACGACTTCGAGTCGACGCGGCCCTTCCGCCGCCTGCTCAAGGACAACCCGGGCGCGCGCCCGCGTTACATGGGTGGCAACGACCTGTTCGGCTTCTACGCGCTCGACATGGACAAGCCGCTGCCGAACCCCGTGACGATCACGACGATTCGCCTGGCCGGTCGCGGCAGGCCGTATCGCGTACTGAGCGCGGTCCCCGGTGCCGTGACTCCCAAGAGCCAGCCGAGGTAACCGCACGCGATCGTCCCTAATGCTTCCACCGGTCGGGGCCGACAACTCTTGAACCCATGCCCCTCCTCGCGTTCACCTACCAGGAGTTCGAGAACTGGGCGGTCGTCTGGCTGCCCATCCTCTTCATGGGCCTGATCGCCGTCGTCCTCATCCTGATGCTGCGCTTCATGCCCAGCTTCAAGATGAAGCCGACCGAGATCAAGCCGCAGTCGTCGGACTCGATCGGCTGGGACGACGTCGCCGGCGTCGAGGAGGCCAAGGACGAGCTGCGCGAGGTAGTCGAGTTCCTGCGCGACCCCGAGCGATTCAAGACAGATCGGTGCGCGGGTGCCGAAGGGGATCCTGCTGCACGGCCCGCCCGGCACCGGCAAGACGCTGCTCGCCAAGGCGGTCGCGCACGAGTCCAACGCGCGCTTCTACGCACAGAGCGCGAGCGCGTTCGTCGAGATGTTCGCGGGGCTCGGTGCGGCGCGGATCCGGCGGCTGTTCAAGGAGGCGCGCAAGAGCGCTCCGGCGATCGTCTTCATCGACGAGCTCGACGCGGTCGGGGCCACGCGCGGCAGCGACGTCTCGGGCGAGAAGGACCAGACGCTCAACCAGCTGCTCGTCGAGCTCGACGGCTTCGGCGGCCGCGACGGACTCGTCGTGATCGGCGCTTCGAACCTGCTCGACAAGCTCGACCCGGCGCTGCTGCGCCCCGGCCGCTTCGACCGCCAGGTGTTCGTCACGCCCCCCGACCTCGCCGGCCGCAAGCAGATCCTCGACGTCCACACGCGCGACAAGCCGCTCGAGCCGGGCATCGACCTCGAGCTGGTCGCGCGCCAGACCAGCGGGCTGACCGGCGCCGACCTCGCCAACATCTGCAACGAGGCGGCGATCCTCGCCGGGCGCGAGCGGCGCGAGCAGATCGCCACCTCCGACTTCCAGGCATCGCTCGAGCGCGTCGTCGCCGGCATGCAGTCGCGCCGCGTGATGACCGACCACGAGAAGCGCGTCGTCGCCTACCACGAGGCCGGCCACGCGCTCTGCTCCGAGCTGCTGCCGAGCACCGAGCGGGTCCACCGCGTGTCGATCGTCCCGCGCGGCACACGCGCTCGGCTACACGCTCAACCTGCCCGAGGAGGACCGCTACCTCAAGACGCGCGAGGAGCTGATGGACCGGCTCGTCGTGCTGCTCGGCGGCCGCACGGCGGAGCACCTCGTCTTCGGATCGATCACCACCGGGGCGTCCGGCGACCTGCGCTCGGTCCACGAGATCTCCCGCGCGATGGTCACCCAGTACGGAATGGGCACCGGCCTGATGTCGCGCGAGCTGAACGCGACCGACTACTCGATGTCCGACGCCACCCGCCGCGCGATCGACGAGGAGCAGCAGTTCATCGCCGACCAGGCCCACCGCCGTGCGCTGGCGCTGATCATCGAGCACCGCGAGCTGCTCGAGGCCCTGGCGACCGAGCTGCTCGAGCGCGAGGCGCTGGAGCGCGAGGACCTCGACCGGATCGTCGCCGCCTACGGAGAAGTATCGACCTTGGATACAGCCTCCACGGTGCCTGTCATCGTCGAGTCGAAGGAGTTGAAGTAGGTCACCTTTTCCGGCTTGTGGAAGGTGACCGTGTAGGGCTCTTCCCAGGTCAGCGTATGGGTGTCGAACTCGTTGTTGTCGGAGGTGCCCTCGGGCAGATCCTTCGTCTCGGCGGTGTACGGGTTGTTCGGATCCATGTTCACGAACGTCACCGTCCCCCCCACGAGGATCCGCGCGTGCTTGGGCCGGTATCCCTTCTCAGTGATCTCGACGCGCGCGTGCATCGGCGGGTTCTCGTAGTCGCCCGTCACGTTGGCGACCGTCTTCTCCCCGGCGCTGCCCTCGTCGCCGTCGCCCCCGCAACCCGCGACGAGCACCGCCGCGACCGCCGCGCCCGCCAATCCATGCCTGCCCCTCAAGAACCCCTCCAATCCTGCGTAGCTCCCTCCTGAGCGCGAGCATAACCCACGCTCTAGACTCCCGCTCCGTGTTCGGCGCCATCGACCACATCGGCATCGCCGTCGAGGACATCGACGAGGCGCTGCCGCTCTATCGCGACCAGCTCGGGATGCGCGAGCAGCATCGCGAGACGGTCGAGGAGCAGGGCGTCCATGCGCTGCTGCTCGAGGTCGGCGACGCGCACATCGAGCTGATCGCCCCGATCGACGCGGAGAGCGGCGTCGCGAAGTTCATCGAGCGCAATGGCCCGGGAATGCATCACGTCGCGTACCGGACCGACGACATCGACGCGGAGCTGAAGCGGCTCGCGGCCGCCGGCATCCGGCTGATCGACGAGGAGCCGCGCATCGGCATCCAGGGCAGCCGCGTCGCGTTCGCCCATCCGAAGGCGACCGGCCGCGTACTTACCGAGATAGTCCAACCGGCGGAGGATCACTAGCCATGGCGAACGCGACTGCCAGCACCGACATCGGCTTCCAGGGCGGCCAGGTGCTGTCCCTGCGCACCGCCGACGAGGCCTACCGCAAGCTCGTCGACGCGCTCGGCGACGACGCCGCGGCGCGCTGGCACACGCTGGAGCTCGGCGACGAGCAGGTCCAGCTCGACCTCTCGCAGATCGTCTACGTCCGTCGCGAGACGGGCAACCGCGCCGTCGGCTTCTAACCTGACGCTCTCTCCTGCTCGACACCCGGGTCGAGCTCCAGCGACGCGTCGACCTGCTCGAAGAGCTCCGTGAGGAACTCCTCCGCGCGTCGTTGGTCGGCGAGCTTCATGCCGCGACCGAAGTGGACCACGACCACCTCGGCGCCCTGCAGGCCCGGCTTCAGCCGCGGAAGCCAACGCCGCAACGCCTCCTCGCGGTCGAACTCCTCGCGAACGTCGATCTGATCGTCGACCACCTCGCCGTCGCTGCAGATCACGACCAGCCGCTTGCGCTCTGACGGGTTGGGGGTCTTGGCGATCCGCTCCAGCTGCTCCAGCGCCACGCTTCCCTTCTTGGCCTCGCGAGCGGCGATCTCCTCAACCTTCGCGGTCGCGGCGTCCTGCTCCTCCCGAGTCCACTCGTCGCGCTGATCGACTTCGACCTGGTCCTCCTTGCCATCGCCGTCGAGGTCGGCGCCATCGTGGTAGATCGCGTAGTAGTCGCGATCGTAGGCCCACGGCTGGTTCAACGCGCTACGCGAGAACGAGGCGACGCGCAGCCGGTCTAGCCGGTCGACGGCGGTCTCGACATCCTCCCGTACGGCCCCTGGGCATTCGCCGACGAAGTCTCGGAACGAATTGCTGTTGTCGATCACAACGAACGTGTCGCGCGGGTCGGGCCCGGTCCGGTCGTCGATGATCTTCACCGCCCCGAATACGAGGGCGAGCACCACGACGGTTGCGATCAGCGCGGGCATCGGATGCTCTCCTGACCTGCCTCGAGTGGAGCAGCCCCCGCGTCGTGGATAGTCAGCGCCAGCACTCCTACGACGGCCGCCCCGCCCGCGAGCCCGACCGCCGCCCGCCTGCGCAGCACACGTGGCGACACCGGCATCCGGCCCTGGGCCGCCGCCCGCGCCGCCTGGCCGCGCGCGATCTCGGTGTCCACGATCCCCTTGTAGGCCTCCTTGAGCGCGCTGCTGCGGCTGGTTGCGTGACCGCCGAGCGGCGTGCTCGCCTTCAACCGCTCGGTCGCCTCGGCCGCCCCGGCGTCGAACTCCTGGGCCCGCTTGCGCGCGGTATCCGCCGAGGCCAGCTCGGCCTTCGCGCGTGCCAGCAGGTTGGCCTCCTCGCCCAGCAGGCTTTGCCGCCGTCTGAACAGCAGATTCCCTGGGAAGCGCCGCTCGTGGTCGTAGCCGATCACGCTCGCCGAACTCCATGTGGCGGCGATCGCCAGCCCAACCCACCAGCTCTCACCGCGCGCGGCGATCAGCCCGATCGCAATCCCGGCCACCAGCACGCCCAGGACGCCCAGCAGACTCCGTCGTCCCCGCTCGGGGTCCTGCACGTGGATCGCCAGGTTGCGTCCACCAACGAGGGCGGCGCTCGCGGCTATCAAGGACACGGCCACAGCCGCAAGCGCGGCCAGCGCCGGCTCCTTGATGCTGAGCGCACTCTCCATGATCGGCCTCAGCAGGACGACGCCCTCGACCACGGCGGCGACCATTGCGATGACCGTCGAATTCGCCGACTCGCCCAGCGCGAACGAGAACCGCGACGACGAGACCTCGAGCCGCCGGGAACGCCAGCTTTGCGGCAGCTGACTCTCCTCGACCTCTACGGCGTCCGCGGCGTTGCGCTTCGCCTTGGCCGCGGCCTCCAGCTTCAGCGACTCGGTCTCGTGCTCCTTCGCCTGGGCCCGGGCGGCGGCGGCGCGTCCCGGAGCCGAGGCGATCGTCGCAAGCAGGCTGCTGTCGCCTTCCAACGCGCCGGCCTGGACCCCGGCCAGGTTGAAGTCCACGATCCCGTCGGCCACGGAGCGCAAGGCCGCGCGCGCGTTCTGCGCGTCCTCGGCGCCCGCCGCGAAGCTCTTGGTCGCCAGCGTCTGCGCCGCACGCCGCTCGGCCTCGTCGAGATCGAGCGGCCAGTGCTCGAACTCGAGCCCAGGCGCCAGGCCGAGACGGCGCCGGAAGCGGTGGAACTGCGACCCGATTCCCGACGCGCTGTCGGTGCGTGAACGTGAACCCATCCCGTCTGATCCCCCTATCGTTTCGCGGGCCCTCAACGCCGCACGGCAACCGCCCGTCAGACGATGAGAACATGGAATTACTCAACCGTCAACAATCCGTCTCGCGGGGGACGACTAGGCTGCCGCCGGTGCTCAGACGGATCGACATACGGGTCCTGCGCCTGCTGCGCACGCGCGGCCACCAGCCGCACTTCGAGCGAGCGGTCCTGGCCTTCACCCGCGCGGGCGAGCACGGGCTGCTGTGGCAGGCCGCCTGCCTGGCCGGCGCGCTCGTCGACCGGCGCCGACGGCCGCTGTACCTGCGCGCCATGCGCACCGTGATGCTCGCCTACCTGGCGAACATCGGGCTGAAGTACGTCGTGCGACGGCCGCGGCCCCAGCTCGAGGGACTGCCGCCGCTCTCGTCGACGGTGACCTCGCTGTCGTTCCCGTCCGCGCACTCGACGACCTCGTTCGCCGCGGCTAGAGCGCTGACCGCGCGCGGCGGCGTCGGGCTCCCGGCTGCCCCCGTCTACGCGGTCGCCACGGCGATGGCCGCCTCGCGCGTGTACGCCGGGGTCCACTATCCGACCGACATCCTCGCCGGCGCGGCCTTCGGCACCGCGCTCGCCCAGCTCATGTCGAAGCGCCCGTAAGACGCAATGGGGCCGCGCCCCTCCTGCGCGACCCCACCCCTCCAACTGCGTCCCCAGATGCCGAACCCTCCGGGGCACCTGGGAGAGCGCGAGCGTAACACTGCACGACACCTCGTGTCAAGCATCACAAAGTGGTCAGACCAATATCGCCTAGTGGCAGAATCGCCGATCCGCCCACCCTGCCGGCCTATACTCGCGCGATGCCTGACACGGGGGAGCTGGAGGGACGAGCGACGCGGCTGCTGCAGCGGCTGATCCAGTTCGACACGGTCAATCCGCCCGGCAACGAGGAGGCCTGCCAGGAGTACCTGCGCGGCACTGCTCGAGCAGGCCGGCTTCACCGTCGAGCTGCTCGCCGCCGTGCCCGGACGACCGAACCTCGTCGCCCGCCTGCCCGCGCCCTCGGGCGCCGACGGACCGGCCCTCTGCCTGCTCGGCCACGTCGACACGGTGCTCGCCAACCCCGCCGAGTGGCAGGTCGACCCGTGGTCCGGAGAGCTGCGCGACGACGGCTGCATCTGGGGCCGGGGCGCGCTCGACATGAAGAGCCAGGTCGCCGCCGAGGTCGCCGCGGCGTGCGCGCTCGCCGAGTCCGGCTGGCGGCCGGAGGCCGGCGAGCTGAAGCTGGTGATCACGGCCGACGAGGAGACGGGCGCCGCAGCACGGCGCCCAGTGGCTCTGCCGCGAGCACCCCGACAAGGTGCGCGCGGACCTGATCGTCAACGAGGGCGCCGGGGTCTCGTTCGAGTACGGCGACCGCCGCCTCTACCCGGTCTGCGTCGCCGAGAAGGGCGTCTTCCGCTTCCGGCTGACGGCCCACGGCCGCGCCGGCCACGCCTCGCTGCCGCGGATCGGCGACAACGCGCTCACGAAGCTGGCGCCACTCGTATCCGCGCTCGGGACCGCGCGCGTCGCGGCCGAGCACTCGGCCGAGCCCGACGCGTTCCTCACCGCGCTCGGCGTGCAGATCGACGACCTCGACGCCGCGCTGGCCGAGGTCGAGGCGACCGACCCGCGGATCGGCGTCCTGCTCGAGCCGCTGCTCGGCGTGACCTTCGCGCCGACGATCGCCGCCGCCTCGGAGAAGATCAACGTGATCCCGTCGGAGGCGAGCGTGCGGGTCGACTGCCGCGTCCCCGCCGGCGTCGGCGAGGACCATGTGCGGCGACGGATCCACGACGCGCTCGGCTGGGCGGCGCCGCCGGCCGCGCCGCCCGACGGCTTCTCGCTCGAGTTCGACGAGACCGTCGTCGGCAACCGCTCGCCGATCGACACTCCGCTGATGGACGCGATCCGGTCGTTCGTCGCGCGCGAGGACCCGGGTGCCGCGCTCTCCCCGACAGCGCTCGCCGGCTTCAGCGACTCGCACTGGTTCCGCGCCGCGTTCCCCGACAGCGTCGCCTACGGCTTCTTCCCCCAGCGCAGGATGGACCTCTTCGAGGCGATGCCGCTCGTCCACGGAGCCGACGAGCGGATCCCGGTCGAGGACCTCGCGCTCGCCACCCGCTTCTACGCCGAGCTGGTCGAGACGACGCTGCGCTGAGCCGGCGCGGCCAACGCGGCCCTCAGCCGAGCTCCGCCTCCAGCCACCCCGTCCGCCGGTCGACGGTCTCCAGCACACGCTCGAGTACCGGAGCCTCCTCGATCCCCTCCGCGACCGCCGTCGCCGCCGCGCGAGCCCGCTCCGCGAGCCGCAGCATCCGCCGTCGCGTGGGAGCGGCGCCCAGGCCGGCCGCGGCGGCGAACCGCTCGACGTGGCGGCGGCGCGCGTAGTCGGGCCGGTACTCGCCCCCGAGCGCCATCGCCATCTTGCGGTCGAGCCCCGCGTAGACGGCGGTCGAGACGAGGTCGTAGAGCGGCCCCAGGCGGGTTCCCCTGTCGCCGTGGAGCAGCGAGAAGTTCTTGCCGTGGGCGTCGTGGTTGCCGATCAGGAAGTTCAGCGTCACCGCGTCGAGCAGAGCGATCCGGTCGCTCGCGCGCTCGCTCGAAGCCGCCCCCAGCAGGGCGAAGCAGTCGGTCAAGCCCGGTCCGCCCTCCGCCTCGTACTTCACCTGCGGCGGGACGGCCAGCGCCTGGCAGAAGTCCTCCTGGTGAATGCGCTCGACCCGGCCGTCGACCCGGCGGCGGTCGTAGCGCTCGACGAGCAGGAACTCCCGCCCGTCGGCTGCGCGGATCTCGGCGTTCGCCGCACTGAGCCCAAGCTCGCGCGCGAGCGCCAGGCAGAACCACTCGTTGGCGACGGTGTCGTCGAAACGGGCGATCGGCGTCTTGACGATGTGCGTGCTCGGCGTGCGACCGAGCGGAACCCCGACGCGGCCGTCCTCGACCACGACCGGGAGCTTGTCCTGAGCGCCCGCCAGCGACAGCCGGATGCCCTCGTCCGGCCCGGCGAGCAGCGGCCGGGTGGGCAGCTCGTCGAGGACCGCGGCGAGCGCCTGCTCGTCGAGCCAGCGCACGCGCGGCTCGATCGCCGCCAACTCCTCCCCGGGCGGCAGCAGCGAGACCGCGCCGGCGCAGTCGCCGCCGATCTCGTACAGCAGGCCGAAGTCGTTGCCGGCGCTGACCCCGAAGCGCCGGGCGACCATCGTGCGCGCCTCGCCCTCGGGCAGCAGGTTCGCGAAGAACGCCCGCGCCGGCTCGCCGTACTCGCGCTCGGCGAGCGGCAGCGACCAGGAAAGCACCGGTCCGCCGGCGGCCACGTAGTCGCCGTCGTAGGCGAAGCGCATGCTGCCCGCGACCTGCTCGAGCCGCCCGGCGCGGCGCCCGTGGAGCCAGACGTCGAGCGCGCGCACGCTAGCGCCCTGGGTCCGGCGGGTTGGGATGGATCTCGATACGGAGGTCGAGCGCGGCGAGGACGTCGAGCAGCGAGCTGAGCCGCACGGTCGGCTTGCCCTGCTCGAGGTCGTGGATGAAGCGGCGGCCGGTGCCGCTCGCGAGCGCGAGCTCCTCCTGGGAGAGCCGTCGCTCGACGCGGGCCGCCCTGACGATCGGCCCGATGGCCTCTGGGTTGTCGACTGTCCATGCCATGTCAGCGTCATGTTCCCGATCGGGAACTATGGTCCTGCCCTCGGACATATATGCATGATCTGCACCCGATCGGGAGCATTTGGTCGAATCCGCCCAAGATCCGGGCCCGCGTTCCCGATCGGGAACACCGCTACGGAACCGGTAGGGTCGTCGCCCTCGTGGACGCCGTGGAGACAACGCGATGAAGGTCGGGATCGTCGGCCTGCCGAACGCCGGGAAGTCGTCGCTGTTCAACGCGCTGACGAAGGCCGGGGTCGAGGCGGCGAACTACCCGTTCACGACGGTCGAGCCGAACGTCGCGATCGTGCCGGTGCCGGACGAGCGACTCGACGCGGTGGTCGACACCGTCAAGGCGACGCCGACGGTCTACGAGACGATCGAGTTCCACGACATCGCCGGCCTGGTGCGCGGCGCCCACAAGGGCGAGGGGCTCGGCAACAAGTTCCTCGCGAACATCCGCGAGACCGACGCGCTGCTGCACGTCGTGCGCGCCCACGGCGACGACCAGGTCATCCATCCCGAGGGCCGCGTCGACCCGCTCGCCGACATCGAGACGATCGAGACCGAGTTGCTGTTCGCCGACCTCGAGCAGGCCGAGCGGCGGATCGACAAGGTCACCAAGGAGGCCAAGAGCGGCGATCCCGAGAAGATCGCCGAAAAGCGGTGGGTCGAGCAGCTGATCGCCGCGCTGCACGAGGGCCGCCCCGCGCGGACCGTCCCGGTGCCCGAGGACGCCCCCGACGCGCTGCGCAACCTCAGCCCGCTGACCGCGAAGCCCGTGCTCTACCTCGCCAACGTCGACGAGGACGCCGCGGGCACCAATCCGGACGGCACGCTGGCGCCGCCGGCCGAGCTGCTGGCCCACGCCTCCTCGCTCGACGCCGGGGCGGCCGCGGTGTCGGCCCGGCTGGAGTCCGAGCTGGGCGAGCTCGACGACGAGGAGGCCGCCGCGATGCGCGCCGACCTGGGCATCGCCGAGTCGGGCCTGGCGACGGTCGTGCGCGAGGCCTGGAAGCTGCTGGGGTTGATCTCGTTCTTCACCGCCGGCGAAGGCAAGGAGGGCCGCGCCTGGGCGATCCCCGCCGGGACCTCCGCGCGTCGCGCCGCCGGCAAGATCCACACCGACATCGAGAAGGGCTTCGTCGCCGCGGAGGTGATCGGCTGGAACGAACTCGTCGACCTCGGCGGCTACGCGGCCGCGCGCGACCAGGGCAAGCTGCGCGTCGAGGGCCGCGAGTACGCGATGCGCGACGGCGACGTGATGACCGTGCGCTTCACGCCCTAGGCAGCCGCTACGGTTCGCGGCCATGCGCTCTCGAACCCCGCTTCCGCTCCGCCGCGCCGCCGCTCTCGCGACCGCCGCCACGCTCGCCCTCGGCGCCGCCGCCTGCGGTGGGTCCGACGACGACGGCGGGAGCAACTCCGGCGGGACAGACCAGCAGCAGGCGAGGGCCACCGTCGAGCGGCTCTACGCGGCGATCGCCGACAACGACGCGGGCGAGGTCTGCGAGCAGCTCAACGAGCGCGCCCAGAAGCAGCTCGCCGCCGGCGGACTGGGAGAGGAGAGCCAGTCCTGCGAGGAGAGCTTCCAGGCGTTCCTCGACGAGGCCGAGAAGCAGGGCGGACTGAACCTGACGCTGAAGGCCAAGGTCAAGAGCGTGAAGGTGACCGGCGACACCGCGGTCGCGAAGGTCAGCTTTGGCGGCAAGGGCCGCAACGGCGAGATCCCACTCCAGAAGATCGACGGCGAGTGGAAGCTGGAGGCGGCGGGAGCGGCGCCAAGCCAGTGAACGCCGCTCCCGCGCCTCACTAGGCCTCTCCCCTCCAGTAGAGGCCTACGCGCGGTATCCCTCCTCGCGAGACACGACCATACCCACATTCGAAGCGCCCTGTCAAGGGTCGATTCGTACTTGTCGTATTTCCCTTGACAGGTCGCCGCAAATCCAGTGACATGTACCGCGGCCGCAGGGGGGACGGTGGCGTGCGGCGGGCCCGGTTGCACGTCTCTCTACCAGGGCGGGGGGAAGTAATGAGCGACGACACGGCGGCGCGGTTCGCGGACAATCTCAGACGGGCGAGGGCCGAAAGCGGGCTTTCGCAGACCCAGCTCGCAAAGGCCGCTGGAATCAGCCATTCCGAGATCTACAGGCTGGAGGCGGGCACGCGCGAGCCGCGGCTCGGGACACTGATCAAGCTGGGTGGCGCGATGGGGATCGACGGCGCGGACCTGCTCCACGGCCTGGGTCGCAACAACTCCAAGCCGAACTCTAAGCCGAAGTGATCAGTAGGTCACCTAAAATGGTCTGACCAATTTTGTGGGTTGACACGGCCATGGGCACGATGTTACGTTGCTCTCAATCCCGGTGGCGGTCTTTGGAGGGAGCCGCCACCGGGATGCAATTGGAGGGCTGAGGCCGCGCTTTAGGGCGCGGCCTCAGTGCGTTCAGGGACGGTCCGCGCGGATGGTCAGCGGCCGACCCAGCGGGCCGCGAGCGTCTTGGCGGCACGGGCCGAGCGGACTCCGTCGAAGTACGCCCAGGTGTCGTCGAGGCCGAGCCGCGCCCGGATCTGCGGGCCGGTGAGGATCGTCGAGCCGTTGGCGCCGACGATCCGCGCCCTCACCACTCGCGGCGAGATGCCGCGCGACAGGACCTCGACGCGGCGCAGCTTGCCCGGCGAGCCGAGCAGCGCGCCCATCCGCGCGTTCGTCATCCGGACCGTCCAGCGGTGCTTGGGCGAGATCGCGTCGTAGGGGTCGGCGATGCTCTTCAGCCACGGCTTCGGGCTCGAGCCCGGCCAGCTGTTCTCGACGTTCTCGGTCCGCCCGCCGGAGGTCGAGAAGTAGTAGGTCACGGCCGGGTCGCCGGCGTAGGTGACGATCTGCCCCGACGTGCGGCGGACGGCGGCGTTGGTGGCCGCGGTCTCGCTGCCGACGCCCTTGTACATCTGCGAGCGGGTGTCGGGGTACTGGTCGAAGATGTCGCCGGTCGTGCGCGTGGCGAGCGCATAGGTGCGGGCGGTGACCGCCTGGGCGCGCAGGACCTCGGCGTCCCAGGAGGCGGGGACCTCGCCGGGCACGACGCCCTGGACGTAGTCGTCGATCGGCAGCGCGTTGACGACCGTCACGCCGCCGGACGTGCCGGGATAGAGGTCGAAGCTGCCGCGGTAGCGACCGCTCGCGACGCCCTGGATCGCGGCGCCGAGCAGCCGCATCGGCTTGCCGTTGGCGCTGACGGTCAGGGGAGCCTTGTAGGCGCCCAGGCGGCGCTTGCCGGCGTAGAGGGCGATCCGGCGTCCGCTTGCGGGCTTGGCGACGTAGGTGGCGCCGGGGACCAGCGCGATGCCGCCCGGGCCCCTGGTCGCGCCACTGAAGCGGACGAAGGGGTCGCTGGCCTGCAGCAGCACGCGGACCGGGCGGGCCGGGGCCTGTTCGAGCTTGGTGCCCTTGTAGTAGTGGCGCAGGATCCGGTCGTAGCCCCAGCCCTTCTGGGCCATGCCGTAGGCGCCGTACTGGCTCATGCCGATGCCGTGGCCGAAGCCGGCGCCGCGGATGACGTGCATGGGCGCCGCGCTGGCGGTCGCGGTCTGGAGGGCCGCGGCCGCGAGCGCGGTAGCGAATGCGGTGGCGGCGGCAAGTTGGAGGCGTTTGGTCATCGCGGGTTCCAACCAGTTCGGCGGCCCAAGGTAGCGGTCCTCCCACGGACCCGAGCCGGGCGAAAGGTTCTGCCCTTGACTTTCCTCTCAGGGCACGGGTATGGTCGTGTTTCCAACCGCGATCCCGGTTGGAGACCCTCCTCAGGAGGGGAGGAGGCAGCGTAAGAGCTCGAGTCCCGGCAGGGATACCCGGGGCGAAGGTCCGGCGCGTCAGGAGGGGACGCGACGGCACCAGGGCTCATATGCGGGGCAGGGTGGCGGGGCCCACACCGCCACCGGGCCCTGCGCGCTCGCGGATGCAAGCTGCCCGGGCAGACCGGCGAGCGATCGGGGAACATGTTGTGGATGGCCACCACCGCGGCACTTGACGGAGAGGGCTTGGCGCGCCTGCGCGAGGCGCTTGATCGAGAGCAGGTAGCGGCCGCTTATCTATTTGGATCCCAGGCGCGAGGCAGCCAGGGGCCGTTGTCGGACGTCGACGTGGCGGTGTGGGCTACTCCGGGTATGGACGCGCGCCAACGCTTCGATCTCCGCCTGGCGCTGGCTCGCGCCGCACAGCAGGCGCTCGGGGGCCAGCAGATCGACCTCGTCATGCTCGACGACGCCTCGCCGCTGCTTCGCCACCGCGCGTGGCGCGACGGCGAGTTGCTGCTCGATCGCGACCCGCGCACGCGGGTCCGAGACGAGGCGCGCGCACTGGTCGAGTACCTGGACACCAAGCCGCTGCGCGAGCAGACGGCCGCCGGAGTGAGCAATCGCCTGGCGGAGGGACGCTTTGGTCGACGCTGACAGCGTGTTCGCAAAGCTGGCGCGGCTGGATGCGCTGCTCGGGGTGCTCGAGGACGCGCGCGCCCGTGGACGGACAGCGGTGACGTCCGACCTCCATCTACAGCTCGAGGTCGAGCGCGCGCTTCAGGTCTCGATCCAGATCTGCATCGACGTCGGCGCCCACCTCGTCAGCGAGCTCGGACTCAAGCCCGCGGAGGACTACCACGGCGTCTTCGCGTCGCTCGGCGCTCACGGCACGATCGACAGCGATCTCGCCAACCGCCTCGGCGACGCCGCGGGGCTGCGCAACCTCCTCGTCCACGACTATGGCGAGATCGACCACTCCCGCCTCTGGGACAGCCTCGGAGACCTCGACGATCTCCGTGCGTTCGCTGCAGCCGCCGACCGACTCGCGCGCGAATAGCCGCCTCAGGAGCCTGGAAGCGCGAGAGGCCCGGCGGTTGCCGGGCCTCTCGGGGTGCTGCTGGTGTGGGTGAGGCTTACTTCTTCTTGCTGCGCTTGGCCTTCTTCGCGGCCTTGGCTCCGCAGGGGGTCTTGACCGTGGTGTTGTAGTTGGCGGTCTTGCCGTTGTGGCCGTCGAGGTCGATTGCTGCGCGGTGGCTTGTGGGCTTGGCGCAGAGGTTGATCTTGGCCTTGCGGGTCCGCGTCACGGCGAGGATTCCGTTGTCGCCGCCTTGGATGTTGAGGTTGAACGCCGAGATCGGAGCGTCGGGCACGTTCGCGAACGTGCTCACCAGCCTTCCGCTCTTGGTCGTCGATGCCTCTCCCTTGAGGTTGATCGCGATCTCGCCCCTGAGCGCGACGACGATCATCGGCAACGTCCGTATCTCGTGACCCGTCCTGGCGTCCTTGCGGACGTTCTTGACGAAGTAGACATCACCGGTCAGATCCCGCTCCAACAGCGAGGTGCTGGCCTTGGCGCGTCCGACGATGCTGCCCTTCGGGCAGTGGTTCTCCAGATCCGGCTTCGTTCCATCGGTGAACTCACACAACGCCTGGGCGTTGTCCGGATCCAGCGCCAGAGCGGCCGGCAGCGTGACCTTCGCCCTGCCGATCCCCGCCTGGCCCGAGGCCTGACGGAGCCTTGCCCGGATCCCCGGATGCTTGCCCGTGGTGACCTGCTTGCGGCCCGTCAGCCCCATCGCGAGCTTCGGGCTGAACCCAAGCTCGCCACACGACCCGACCTGGAACCTCGCGTTCAACCGAGCCGACTGGCCAGCCGCCGACCGCAGCGTGGCCTTGACCTCGCTCGCCTCACAGCTGGTCGGGTTGACCATGAACCCAGGCTTGTCGACATTGACATCCAACCGCTGCAACCTCGTCGGGACACCCTTGACGATCGTCGGAATCGGATCGGAGACGACCTTGACCTGGGCTGTGTTGCGATCGACGTAGACCTTCTGCTTCACGACGACCTCGCCGAGGTCGAACGGGCCGGCCTTCGCCGGGACGACGACCCGGAGTGAGTACGGGGCGTCACCGTAGGCGCCCTCGAGGAACACCTTCCCGGGCAGCGGGAACGGCGTGGTGCCAGGGCCGGCGAACGCCGTCACAGAACCGACCTGGGTGTTCAGGTTGCCCTTGAGCTTCGCCAACACACCCTTCGGCATATCGACCGACAGGCCGTCGAGTGCGCTGTCACCGTCGGGCTTCTTGATCCCAACGACGAACGGCGAGAAGTCGCCAGCGATCGGGCTCACAGCACCAGCCGTGAACGACGGGCTGAACCCACCGAGTCCGGGGGCGCAGTCGACGTTGAACGTCGACTGGCGATCGACCGTCCTGCCCGACCATGACGTCATGTGGACCGAGACGGTCTTGGGGCCACAGGTCGGCGGTGTGGCGAGTGGGGCGTTCTGGCCGCCGTAGAACCGCACCCGCAGCTGCCTGAACGGCTGCTGGGGGTTGTTGGCGAACGTCGCGGTCAACTGGCCCGTGTTCGGGTCGGCGGTCACGCCGCCCTCGAGCTTGATCCGCACACCGGACCCCTCGGCAACGAGGAACAGCCGGAACATCCGGCCCGACATCGGATCATCGGACTGCTGAGAACCGACATACACCGAGCCGGAAAGCGGCTCCTCCAGCAGCGGCGTCTTGACCTCGACCGACCCGATCGTCGACGCCTGCGGACACTTGACGGGGTCGGTCGTGGACAGGTCGAGCTGCGCGTCGGAGCAGGCAGCGAGACCACCGGCGGCCGACGGGGAGACAGACATCCCCTCAGGCAACGTCACCGCCACGTCCTTGACGTGGGCCGTAGCGAGGCCGTCCGGTGTGTCGCTTTGCGGGACCGACAGGTCGAACTCCAACCCGGTCGGCGAGTCCGCTCGACGCGTCGTCGGCCGCACATCGACCGTCGGATCGAACGCGAGCCGCTCACACCCCGTCGTCACCAACGGCACGTCGTTTAGGTCGGAAGCCACCGAGCGCGTGGCGAACGATCCGATCGTCCGCCATCCGTCGAGCCACGCGGTGCTCACATCCGGCACACCAGCGCACGACGTCGGCAGCGTCATGAACGGCTTGCGCTCGCTCTGACTCTGTGCCCCGCCCCCCATGCAGCCAAAACCCGGGAAGCAGAACAAGCTCCCTCCGGGCTGCACACGAAACGGGTCGTTGACCGGGTCGGCGGGTACCCCCCAGATCGTCACGTCAGACCCCGAGAACTGCGCCGCTGAGGAGATCGCGCCCGTGTCGATCGAGATGCCGTGGTCGCCGGGTCGCACGTTCGGCTTGATCTTGATCACCACGCCAAGCGCGTTGAACGCGAACAGCGCCGGAGCATCGACGGGACGCTCCACGTTGAAGACCGGCCCGCTGATCTCGGTCTGGCCGCCGCCGAGCGCCCGCGCTATTCCCACCTGAGAGCCGACCGGGCAGACCGCGCTGTTTCCGCCTTGTCCGGCCTTGAGCCCGCTCTCGGGGCAGGTCGAGGCGACGCGGGGGTTTCCCAACGTGCCCGGCGGCAGGTCGAGCTTGAACCGGTGGAACTGCTCGATCGGACTCGCGGTCGGGTCGTTGGCGTCGCGCGTCGGGACGGTGAACCGCACCCGCAGGTCGGGATGCGATCCCGCCTGGCGGGCCGGCGTGCCGTCCGCCGCGATCGCCTCGACGCCGAAGCTCTCCAGCTCGATCGCCTGGGCGCCGGGCGCACCGACACCGACGACACCCGCTACCGCCGCCCCGACCAGCAGGCCCCGCTTGAGAAACGACTTGATGCCACCGTCCATGAGCTTCTCCGTTCTGGTGGCTTTTCCAGCCGTATCGACCGACATCACCGACCGCCCTTCTTCTTGGCCTTCGGTTGCTTGAAGGTGACCTTGACGGTCTTCGAAGCCGACTGGCCGTCCTTTGCCTTGAAGGCGATTCGGACTTTGACCTTCAGTGTCTTTTTCTTCTTCAGCGACTTCCTGGCCTTCGAGCTCAGCGAGATCCTCACCGAATAGGCACCGACCTTCGTCGCCGACCTGCTTGCGCGACGGATCGAAGAACCGGCCACAGAGATCCGCCCAGCAGCGGGCACCCGCACCCTCACGCTGGCAGCCCAACCGACCACCGCCTTGAACTTCGAAACAGCGATAGAGGCCTTCACCCGGGGGTTGCCGTCACCGCCGAAGCTCACCGAACCGACGGCCGGTAGCGCCGGGACGGGAACCGGCTCGCGACAGTCGCTGCCGAAGCACGGCGGCTCCTCGACCGCGGGGTCATAGGCAAACCCAGCTCCCTTGCGCGTCAGGTAGATGTCGACCACACGGTCGTTGTCGGTCTCCGCCAGCTGCGCATTGGTCGCGACGAAGATGCTCGAACCGTCGGGCGTCGCGTCGAGGAACCGCGTCGACGCACCCTGGACCGCCGGCGACGCCAGCTGCAGCCGCCCGTCGCGGAAGGCATACGCATCGTTCAGTCCGTTGCTGTCCTCTTCCGCCAGATCGTCGCTGCTGGTGAAAAACACCGTCCCGTCGTCGGTCACCGTCTGGACCGCGCGGCCGTTCATGATCATCCTTCCAAGGCCTCTGCCCGGGTCGCCCGAGTGCCCGCGCGGCGACGCTCCGCCCGGACGGCACGAAACGCACTCCAACGATCCAGGCTGCTCGACGTCGTACCGATAGACCTGATCGCAGAGCCCCGGGGCACTCGATCCCGCGTAGGCGCACTTCACGCTGGTGTTGTCCGCTATCCCGAAGCGACTGGCGTTCTCCTGAGAGCTGTCGACAAACGTCAGATAGCGCCCGTTGTCACTCAGCAGGCGACTTGCAGGGCCCCCGCCCAGCCCGCCGGCAAACGACGTAACGAAGCGGAGCGTCCCGTTGCGCCAGACGTAGTAGTTGAGCCGATCCCGCGGGTCGAAGCCGAAGAACTCGTCCGCGTCGGGGGTCAGCTGCTGCTGGGTCTTGAACACGATCGTCTGGCCGTCCGGCGACATCTGCTCGGCCGGAAAGTTGGTGTAGAACTCGCCGACGCCGACATACTCCAGACTGTCACTGGCCCGCTCATAGCGATACAACACCCGCACCGTCTGCTGCTCAGGCGTCCCATCGGCAAGACTCGGCGTGTCATCGGTCAAACGACCCGTGGAGTCCTTGGTAAGAAGCAGCGCATACTCGCCATTCGGCGTCGTCGCGAGAACCTGGGCGCCGACCGCCCGGCCCTCATCACCGACCATCGCCGTCTTCGAGATCAGCGAAACCTCGCCATCCTCCCAACGGTAGGCGGCACCACCCCCCTCAGCCGAGAAGTAGATGACATCAGCCCCGTCGGTAAGAGGCAAAGAGTTCCGCTCGCCATTAGGCTCCGGGCTCCGATACCCGACCGCCGAATCCACGCGGACGTACGCGCCGCCCTCCTCGTCGGGAAGCTTCGACACGACCTCCAGACCATCGGCCTCCGTCCAGCGATACAGCACCTTCCCGAACGGACCGTCCGGCGCCCCGTCGACCAACGCAAAGGGCGAGTAGAACACGACGGCCTTGCCGTCGGGGGCGACGTACTTGATATCCGGATCGTTCGCCGTGTAACGCGTGGTAAGCGCGGGATCGGGATGAGCGGCCAGCAACCGATACGACCCCGTCGCCGTATCCCGCAGATACAGATTCCCGCCACCCTCGATCGCGCCGGGCGCCAACGCAACCGTGCTGGTGACCACCGCAAACGCCAAATCATGAGACGTCCCCAACACGGCCATGAGCGCCGAGTAAGCGCTATTCGGCGGCATCGGATCAAACGGCGGATCCAACGCACGGTTGCCCCAACCGGTAGCCGTCCGCGTCGCGAGATAGCGCGTATACAACGGCGAAGACTCAGTGGGCACGCCCTCGAACGGACCGGACGCCGAATGCAGGAACACGTTGCCGTCCGCCCGCGTCTGAAAGTTGTTGAGCGACTGCACGCTGCCGCCACCCTTGTTCACGGGGGTGACCTGCTCGAACCCCCACTGATCCGGCGCCGCAACGGCGGCAGCTGCCCCCGAAGGGCAAGCCAGCCCAGCCGCGGCGACGAGCGCGAGCGCGAAAGACCGCGCGGAGCCGAAGCTGCGCGAGCGATCCTCCCGCTCCTCTACAAACTCTCGGCAGGCGCGAAGGGCGGGCGCTCGAACGATGGAACGGCCCGACTTGGCCGCAGATGACTGGATTCTCAACGCTTTCTCTCTCCTGTCTCGCCTCGCCGGGAAGGTTCTTAGACCCGGCGCTCCCAGGGTGTCTTCGATGCCAACCACCCCCATCGGTAGACATGGTGTTCCCTGACTCGGGAAGAGCGTAGAACACCCTGTCTATCGCTGTCAACAGGCAACCTGCCTGCCGAAGGCGAAGACCGTCGAGAACCGGCGGCGAGACCGCACTCGCCCACGACACGGCCCGCTGGTAGAGGCCGGACGGCACCGACGCCACTAGGGCGTGCGACATAGAGAAGCGAATCGCCGTCCGGGCTCGGTCGATGCCCGCCGACGATCGTCAGGACCCCCCGGAGTCACCTGCTCGAAGCCCCACCGCTCGGCGGAAGAGGCGCTCGGCGCCGTGGCGATCATGGTGGCGAGCGCGAGGGTCAAGGCGCCCTTTCGAAGCACGGGTCGGTGGGTCATGCGCGGTGCTGCTCCAGAACGCGCCGTTTACCGTTACCAACCGGCAAGCGCGCGCCACCCTCAACGGGCAGCCCATGAGAACCTCGAACAGGTAGCCGAGCTGGCCGGCGCTACTGGTTCTGGTCGGCCCCGGCGACGACCACTACGGTCGCGTCACCGGCCAGGGCCTGGCTCTCGGCGCTGATTGCCTCGCGCTGAGAGATGTTCAAACGGCGGGCGACGTCGGCGGCTTCGCGCTCGGCGCCCGGGGCGTAGAGCACGACGGACTCGGCGCGCTCCTGGTCGAAGTCGTTGGTGACCGTGCCGAGCTCGAAGCCCTCGCCGACGATCTTGTCGCCGATCGTCGCGGCGAGGCCGGGCACGGTGGTTCCGTTGAGGACGGCGACGGTCACGTCGGCGGGGTCGATCGCGGGCTCGTCGGAACCGCCACCGGCACTGGAGCCGCCGCTGCCCGAGCCACCGCCGCTCCCGCCCGCGGACAGGCCGGCGTCGTCGCCTCCGCCCGAGTCGTCGCCGCCGACGACCTGCAGGACGCCGAACGCGATAACCGCGATCGCGACCATCGCCGCGACGATCGTCAGCAGCCGCCGGCGGCCACCAGAGCTCGTCTCGTCGCCCTCGCCTTCGTCTTGGGGCCGCGACTCGTCGTATGGCGGCAGGATCGAGCCGCCGCGGTCGCGCGCGTAGCCGGTCGCGGGCGCGGGGGCGCCGCGGCGCTGGTAGGGACGCGGCGGGGTCGGCGGCCGTGGGGCGCTCGCCGCGGCTGGCGTCGCGGGACCGACGGCGTCGTGCTCGTCGGTGAAGCCGATGTCGGAGTGCTCGTCCTCCGGGCTCCACTCGCCGGCCTCACCGGGCAGGGCCTCGTAGTCGCCCGTATCGCCGGGCCGCTGGATCACCGTCTCGTCGGTCACCGGCGGGTAGTCGCCGGTCTGCTCGTCGAGTCCGTCGGCCGACCGGTCGTCCGGCCCTTCGTCGATCTCGCCCTCACCGTCCGGCGCCCCGTCGGGCCGCTCCTCGTCCCCGTCGCCGGGCAGCGGCGCCGGGGCGGGATGGACCTCGGTGTCGAGCGACGTCACGTCGACCTCGTCCTCGGACGCCCCCTCGTCGTCGACCTCAGGCCCGCGCGCGACGGCGGGAGCGGCTCCCGCGGCGGCGGCAGCGGCCGGAGTCGCCGGCTGCGCGCCGGGCGGGCGGGGCACCGGCGGCGGGGTCCCGCCGGGGACCGGGCGCGACGGCGGCTTGGCGATCGGCTGCGCCACGACACCGCGCGGCTCGGCCGACACGGCGGGCGTGGGCGCGCGGTCGGGCGCCCGGCCCGCCCACTCGCGCAGCCGCTTCACGTCACGCGCCTGCGAGAAGTAGAGCGCGGCCAGCACCGCGAGCCCCACGACGGCCGCGAACCCCGCGTACGAGCCGATCTCCTGGACGATCTCCATAGAAGTTCGTGAACTCTAGTCCTGGTCCCGGCCAGGCACGGCGGCCAGCGCCCGCTCGGCCGACAGCTCGGCGACCGCGCTCGCCAGCGCGGCGGCGTCGCCGTTGTAGACCAGCTCCTCGATCCGCGCGAACGCGCCCTCGACCCACTCGGGGTCGAGCCGCGGCCGAACCGCCGCGACGATCTTCTCGGCGGGCGTCGGCTGCGGCCGCTCGCCGGGGTCGAACAGCTCCTCGTGCAGCTTCTCGCCGGGGCGCCGGCCGACGATCTCGACCGCGATGTCGACGTCGGGCTCCTTGCCCGACAGACGGATCATGTTGCGCGCCAGGTCGACGATCTTCACCGGGTCGCCCATCTCGAGCACGAACACCTGCGAGCCGGTCGTCAGGTCGCCCGAGCGGATGATCAGCTGGACCGCCTCCGGGATCGTCATGAAGTAGCGCGTCATGTTCTCGTCGGTCACCGTCACCGGGCCGCCGGCGGCGATCTGGCGGCGGAAGATCGGCACCACCGAGCCCGACGAGCCGAGCACGTTGCCGAAGCGAACGGCCGCGAAGCGGGTGCCGTGGTAGCGGTTCTGGGCCGCCTCGACCGCCCACTCGGCGAGCGCCTTCGACGCGCCCATCACGGTCGCGGGCGCGACGGCCTTGTCGGTCGACACCAGCACGAAGCGCTCGGCGCCGCACTCGCCGGCCGCGGCGGCGACGATCCGCGTCGCGACGGCGTTGTTGCGCACCGCCTCGACCGGGTTCTCCTCCATCAGCGGCACGTGCTTGTAGGCGGCGGCGTGGAAGACGACGGTCGGCCGCTCGTCGGCGAACAACTCGCCCATCCGCGTCGCGTCCTTGCAGTCGGCGAGCACCGCGACGAGGTTGCCGAAGTGGCGGTCGTCCTCCAGCTCGCGGCGGATCTCGAAGAGGTTGTTCTCGGCGTGGTCGACGAGCACCAGCCGCTTCGGCTTCACGCGCGCGATCTGGCGGCACAGCTCGGAGCCGATCGAGCCGCCCGCGCCGGTCACCAGCACGACCTGGCCGGTCAAGTAGGCGCCGACGCGGTCGACCTCGACGCGCACCGGCTCGCGGCCGAGCACGTCCTCGACCTGGACCTCGCGTATCTGGCGCAGCAGGTTCGGCCCGCGCGACAGCAGCTCGAAGGTGGTCGGCAGGGTGCGGACCGGGATGTTGCGCGCGCGACAGGCGGTGACGACCTTCTGGCGCAGCATGCCGGGCGCGGAGGGGATCGCGATGATCACCTCGTCGGGCTTGGTGTCGTCGAGCACGCGCGGGAGGTCGTCGGTCGAGCCGTGGACGCGGTGGCCACCGACGACCATCCCCTGCTTGCGCGGATCGTCGTCGACGAACCCCAGCACCGCGGCCGACAGCTCCGGGTTGCGGCGCAGCTCGACGGCGACCTGCTGGCCGCCGTTGCCGGCGCCGACGATCAGCACCTCGCTCGACACGCGCTGGACGATCGGGCGGCGCAGCTGGCGCTCGACCAGCGCGCGGACGGCGAAGCGCGCGCCGGCGACCAGCGCGAGCGTGAGCAGGAAGTCGAGCGCGATCACGCCGCGCGGCGGGTCGACGTCGCCTGGCGAGAAGAGGAAGCTGAGCCCGATCAACGCGAAGCTCGAGACGATCACCGCCTTGACGATCGACTCGAAGTCGGCCTGGTCGACGAACCGCCACAGCTTCGAGTAGAGGCCGAAGGCCGCGAACAGCGCCAGCTTCAGCACGACGACGAACAGGATCGTCTCGGTCAGCAGCTCCTCGTACCGATTCGGGATCCCCTCGTCGAACCGCAGCACGTAGGCGAGGTAGTAGGCGAGCGCCACCAGGCACGCGTCGACCGCCACCTGGCCGATGCGACGCACGCCGACAGACGATGTCAGGCGGGAGGGCAAGGGGATCAGGGTACCGCCGATCGCCGCTCCCAGAGCGCCTGGAGCGGAACGGCCCAGAGGTCGTCGCCGAACGGGAGCGTGCGCTCGCCCGTGTAGAGGACGATGCCGGCCGCGAGCCGCGAGCCGATCTGCTCGCGCAGGTGAGTCAGCCCGGCGAAGTCGCGCGGTGTAACGGTCGCGCTCGCCTTGACCTCCACGCCGACGATCTCGCCCGAGGGACGCTCGACGATCACGTCCACCTCGCGCTCGCCCGCGCGGTAGTGCCAGAAGGTCAGCGACTCCGGCGCCCAGGCCGCCTGGCGCTCCAACTCGGTCGCGACGAACGTCTCGAGGAGCGCGCCGGCCAGACCGCCGTCCTCGCGAACCCGCCGCTCGTCGGCACCGATCAGCGCGGCGAGCAACCCCGTGTCCGAGAGGTACAGCTTCGGCGCCTTGACCTCGCGCTTGCCGAGGTTGACGTGCCAGGGTCGGCGGATCCGCACGAGGAACAGCCGCTCGAGGATCTCGACGTGGCTCTTGGCGGTCTTGCCGTCCACCGAGGCCTCGCGCGCGAGGCGCTCGTAGCTCGCCAACGCGCCGGAGCGCGCGGCGACCAGGCGGAGGATCGTGCCGACCACGGCGGGGTCGCGCGAGTGGGAGGTGTCGACGACGTCGCGCTCGACGATCGACTGGACGTAGCCCTCAAAGAAGCGGGTGCGGGCGGCTCGCGGGCGGCGCAGCGCCTCGGGGAACCCTCCCGCCAGCAGGCGGTCGACATAAGGCCGCCGGCCAACCGGCGCACCGGTGAGGCGCGGGACGTCGCCCGCGAACAGGGATGGGAGGAAGTCCTCGGCGACCCCGGCGATCTCACCCTGCGTGAACGGCCAGAGCGAGAGGTAGTCGACCCGCCCGGGCAGGGCGTCGGGGACGGTGGGCAGGCGCCGGAGATTCGCCGACCCGGTGATCAGGAACTGACCTGGCGTGTCGTCGCGATCGACACGGGCCTTGATGGCGAGCAGCAGCTTCGGAGCGCGCTGGATCTCGTCGATCACGAGCGGCGCCCGCTGGTCCGCGATGAACCCGGCCGGGTCCGCCTCGGCCAGCGTCAGGGTCGGATCGTCGTCGAGCGTCACGTAGTCGGCCCCGAGGCGATCCACCGCCAGGCGCCGCGCCAGGGTGCTCTTTCCCGCCTGGCGCGGACCGAGCAAAGCAACGACCCGCGCGCTGGCCATCGCCTCTTCCACCGTGCGTGCAAGCGATCGTTCGACATAGCCGCGCGAGGGGGAATCGGCAGGCATCATGCGGGAACCATAGCCGCTAACTCGGAATAGCGCGGCTGCTAACTCGGAATAGCGTGGCTGCTAACTCGGAATATCCCTGCAAATACGGCTACGCGGCCGAAAGCAGCATCTGGGCGAGATCGCGGGGGTGCCTGCGAATTCGGCTGCGGGAGGGGTCGGTGCGCTTCTCGATCTCGATCGCGTCGGGGTCCTCGAGGCGGCGGAGGCGCCCGTCTTCGAGCAGGCGCTCGTCGACCGCGCCGAGGCGACCCTCGAAGCTGGTGAAGACGGGGGCGCCGAGGGCGACGGCCTCGCGGTTCATGGTGCCGCCGCCGGACACGACGAGATCGGCGTAGGCGATCAGCGACTGGGCGTCGATCGCCCGCTCGGGAACGATCAGGCGGGGGTCGCCGGGGGTCGCGTGCCCGGCGGCATCGCCCGCCAGCGCGGCGATCTCCTCGCGCTGGCGCGGGGTGCGCGGCAGCACCACGGTCTGGGCGCGGTCGCGCAGCCGCTCGAGCACGCGCGGGAAGACCGGGCTCTCGTGGCGGTGGTAGAGCGAGGCATCGGGCGGGGTACGGACGACCGCGATCGGCTTGGCCGGATCGAGGCCCAGCTCGCCGAGCACCGCGGCGTCGGGCTCGAAGTCGGCCAGGTAGTACTCCTCCTTCAGTCCCGGATAGCGGCGCAGCTTGCCGCGCGCGCCGTAGCGGTCGAGGCGGTCGGGCGGGATCGCGTCGGGCACGACGACGACGCGCGCCAGCCTGCAGTTGACGTTGTGCTGAACCGTCGCCCACTCGTAGTCGAACGCGGTCGCCGACGGGATCCCGAGCAGCTTGGCGGCGACCATCACGTCGTTGGAGGCATGGCCGATCGCGACGTCGAAGTGGCGGTCGCGCGCCCAGCTCCGCAACGCGAGGCTGCGGCCGACGAGGTTGCGCGCCTTCGCGGTCAGCCTGCCGCCGGCGTGCGCGCCGATCTCGGTGCAGTCGATCCCGAGCCGGTCGCACAGCTCCAGCGTCTGGGCGAAGTCGCGCGCGGTGACCTCGACGTGGTGGCCGTCGGAGCGCAGCACGTCGATCACCGGCCGCATGACCAGGACGTGCGGGCTGTTGGTCAGGTCGATCCAGACGCGCATCGGTGGGTCCTATCCTCGCGGGCGCGACGGTCAGCCGCGCGCGACGGCGACCGCGGCGACGACCTCGCCGACCTGGTCGGCGGTCAGCTCCGGCCCCATCGGCAGCGCCAGGTGGGTGCGCGCGACCTCGCCGGTCCCCGGCAGCTCCAGGCCGTCGGAGGCGAAGGCGGCCATCGCCGGCTGGCGGTGGATCGGCGTGCGGTAGTAGGCGCGCGCGCCGATGCCGCGCTCGGCGAGCGCGGCGGCAAGCTCGTCGGTGCGCTCGCTGCGCACGACGTAGAGGTGGTGGACGTGCTCGGCGCCGGCGACGTCGACCGGCAGCTCGACGTGCTCGCCGAGCCCGGCGCGGCGCGTAGGCCTCGGCGCCCGCCCGCCGCGCGGCGTTCCAGCCGTCGAGCTGGGGCAGCAGCACGCGCAGCACCGCCGCCTGCAGCTCGTCGAGGCGGGAGTTGTAGCCGACGTCGACGAACGTCTTCTTGTCGTCGGAGCCGTGGAAGCGCAGGCGCCGCACCGCGCGCGCGACGTCGTCGTCGTCGGTCGTCACCGCGCCGCCGTCGCCGAGGCAGGGCAGGTTCTTCGACGGGAAGAACGAGAAGGTCGCGGCGTCGCCGAGCGCGCCCGCGCGCGCACCGCCGAGCCGCGCGCCCGTCGCCTGGGCGGCGTCCTCGACGACCGGCAGGCCGAGCTCGCGCAGCTCGGCCATCGGAGCGACGTTGCCGAACAGGTGGACCGCGACGATCGCCTTGGTGCGCGGGCCGATCGCCGGCCGGACCGTCTCTGCGGTCACGCACATCGTGCGCGGGTCGACGTCGCAGAAGACCGGCACGGCACCGGTCGCGGCGATCGCCTCGGCCGTCGCGTAGAACGTGAACGACGGGCAGACCACCTCGTCGCCCGGCCCCACCCCGACCGCCCTCAGCGCGATCGTCAGCGCGTCGGTGCCGTTGGCCGACGCCGATCGCGTGCCGCACGCCGAGGTAGTCGGCGAACTCGCGCTCGAACGCCTCGACCTCGGGACCGAGGATGTAGCGGCCGCCGCGCGCGACGTCGGCGAGCCGCTCGGTCAGCCCGGCAGGTACCGATCGAGGCTGGTCGCGAAAAGGGGAACCGGCATGCGGCCCGCAACCCTACTCGCGCCGCGCCCGGCGCCGGAGGCGCCGCGGCCCCTGGCGAACTACCAGCCCGCACCTAGGGTGGGCCTAAGCCATCGATGCTCGACGACGCCCAACCCGCCGCGCCCGCACCGAGCGGCGAGCCCGACCCGATCCGCCGCACCCCGGGCGACCCGCTCGACCTGATGCTCGAGCACCTGCGCCGGATGGTGCGCGCCGACACCGCCGCGACTGCTGACCGTCGACCGCGGCCGGCACGACGATCTCACCGAACGCCTCTGGTTCTCCACCCCCGAGCTGCGCGACGCGATCGCCCCGGCCTTCGCCCGCCCCTACGACCGCGCGCGGCCCGGGCTGACCGAGGCGACGCTCGAGCGCGGCCGGCCGCTGCTGCTGCCCCGACTCGAGGACTGGGAGGCCGCTGGCTTCCCGCGCGACATCGTGACGACGGCCGCACAGATGCGCAGGCCTGGGAGCTGATCCGTCGCGCGTCGGCGATCTGCTGCCCGGTGCGGACGCCGCTCGGTCGCACGCTCGGGGTGATCGTCGTGCTGTCGATCGACCCGCTGCACCCGCTCGGCAGGCACGACCTCGACACCGTCACGGTGCTCGCCGACTTCGCGGCGCTGGCGCTCGAGCGCTCGGAGCTGCTCGCGACAGAGGCCGCCCGCGCGCCGCGAGGAGCTACTGCTCAAGCGCGCCGCCGAGGGAACCGCCGGGACGCTCGAGCCGTACGAGGTCGAGCGTCAGGTGGTCGAGCACGCGATCCAGATCGTCGGCGCCGACCACGGCCTGCTGAGCCGGGTCCAGCCAGGGTCGCGGCGCTTCGCCGCGGTCGCGCGCAAGGGCTCGGCGACGGTCGAGCCCGCGACGCTCGGCGAGGTCGTGCGCTCACGTTCATCGGTGTCGGCCGCCGGTGCGACGCCGTCGGTGCACGTGCCGATCGAGCTGGGCCCGCGCCTGTTCGGCGTGCTGTCGCTGGTCCGCGACGACGGCCGCGAGTTCAACCGCGACGACCTCGCGCTGGTCTCCAAGGTGGCGCGCATCGCGGCGGCCGCGCTGGCCAACGCCGACGCCTTCCAGCAGGAGCGCCACCTCGCGCGCACGCTGACCCACGGCTTCGTGCCCGAGTCGCTGCCGACGGTGCCCGGCTGGGACATCGCCGTCCTCTACGAGCCGGCCGACGACCAGCCGACGGGCGGCGACCTCTACGGCGCCTGGACGCTGCCCGGCGGCGAGGTCGCGGTGGTGATCGGCGACGTCGTCGGCAAGGGCGTCGAGACAGCGGCGCTGAGCGCGATGGCGCGCTTCTTCATCGAGGCGCGCAGCTGGGACGTCGCGGACCCGGCCGCGGCGCTCGAGCACGTCAGCGCGATGCTGCGCAGCCGACTGCCGAGCGATCGCTTCGTGACGGCGTTCTTCGGCCTGCTCGACGAGCGCGGGCTGCGCTACGCGAACGCCGGCCACCTGCCGCCGCTCGTGCTGCGCGCCGGCGGATCGCTGTCGGAGGCGACCGCCGGTGGCCTGCCGCTGGGCATCGACGACGCGCCCGGCTACGTCGAGCACCAGCTCGAGCTGGGTCCCGACGACGTGCTGTTCGGCTTCACCGACGGCATCCTCGAGGCGCGCCGCGAGGGACGGCTGCTCGGGCCCGAGGGCCTGCGGCGGATCCTGGTCGAGGCGGCGCTGATGACGCGCGAGCCGCAGGCGCTGACCGAGCTGGTCCACGACGACGTGCGCGCCTGGGCGCGCGGCCTCAGCGACGACGCGGCAATCCTCGCGCTGCGGCGTCGATGACACCCGCCGCGGCGTCGCTCGTCGAGCCGAGCTAGCTGACGCCGTCGAGCAGCTCGGCCGGCTTGACGCCGAGGCCGGTGGCCACGCGCGCCAGCACGCGAACGCCGGGGTCGCGGCGGCCGGACTCGATCCGGCGAATCTCCGCGGGATCCATCGACGCACCCTGGGCGAGCGCGTCCTGGGTCAGCCCCTTCTCCGCCCGGAGGCGGCGCACGTTCGCCGCGAACTTGGGGAGCGGATCGGCCACGGGCAGGACTGTTCCGCCTGGAACAGCGCCGCACCAGGACTTAAACGTCCTGCACCGCTCTACAGACGCACAGAGACATAGCTGTATACGTCCGGGGACCGGTACCCGGACTTATCCAGCCCCCCTCGGCCAATCAGCGCAGGACCGACAACTCCTTCACCGTCGCCTTGCCGTCCTCGGGCAGCTCGGTGATCCAGAGCAGGTAGTAGCGGAAGCTCTGCCCACCCGTGTCGAGCTGGATCTGTTGCTCCTGGCCGACCCGCGTGTCGGTGCTGACCTTGGTCCAGCCGTCGATGTCGTCGGGCACCTCGTTGGCCGCGTAGACGGCGGCGGTGAAGCCCGGCGTCGAGGTCCGCACGTCGACCTCCTTGGCGGCCACCTCGGAGCCCGCGTCGACGTAGAGGCCGACGCCCTCCTTGTTGGCGCCCTCGAAACCGGCCTCGTAGGTCTCGGTGCCCCAGACCGTGGTCGGGTTGGCGTCGGTCGCGAACTGGGTCGCCTCGGCCGACTCGTCGTCGTCGCCCTGCGGGTCGTAGTCGTGAGCCGCGTCGCTGGCCAGCGTGACCGCCCTCAGGTCGCCGCCGCCGACGTCCTGAGCGCCGCCCGGACCGCGCTCGGTCCTCGTCGCGAGGAAGCCGACGACGCCCGCGGCGAGCAGCACGACCGCCAGCACCGACAGCAACCAGCGCCGCGGCCGGCGCAGGCGCAGCGGCGCGAACTCCGTGGTGTCGCCGGCCGGCAGCGTCCGCAGGACCGTCGTCGCCTCGCCGGTCGTCTCGCCCGCGCGCGCCGCCTCGATCGCCAGCACCTGCTCGAGGTCGTGGACGAGATCGTCGACGGTCAGGTAGCGGTTGCCGAGCTCCTTGGCGGTCGCGCGGTCGACGACCGCCGCCAGCGACGACGACACGTCCGGGCGCGCGATCTGGATGTCGGGCATCTGCTCCTGGACGTGCTTCATCGCGACCGCGACCTGGGTCTCGGCACGGAACGGCGGCTCGCCGGCGAGCATCTCGTAGAGGACGATCCCGAGCGAGTAGACGTCCGACTGCTCGGTGACCTCGTGGCCGAGCGCCTGCTCCGGAGCCACGTAGTCGGTCGTGCCGAGCACGCGCCCGGTCGCCGTCAGGCCATGGACCTCGAGCGAGCGGGCGATGCCGAAGTCGGTGACCTTCGCGCGGCCCTCCGGGTCGATCAGGACGTTCTGCGGCTTGATGTCGCGGTGGACGAGTTGGGCGGCGTGGGCGGCCGCGAGCGCGCGACCGATCTCGATCGCGTAGGCGACCGCCTCGTCGACCGACAGCCGCCCCTCGCGCCGGATCCGCTGCTTGAGCGTCTCGCCCTCGACCAGCTCGAGCACGATGTAGGGCGAGCCGTCGTCCTCGCCGAAGTCGATCACGTTGACGACGTGCGGATGGCTGAGCCGCGCCACCGCGCGCGCCTCGCGCCGGAACCGCTCCAGCTGGTCCGGATCGGTCGAGATGTCGCGGTGCATCGACTTGATCGCGACCCACCGCTCGAGCGTCGTGTCGTACGCCCGGTAGACCGTCGACATCCCGCCCGAGCCGATCTTCTCGTCGAGGCGGAAGCGTCCGTTGAGAAGGGTCCCGATCACTGTCCCTATTGTGCGATCTTCGATGGCGGTTCGCGTTTTGTGCATGACAGACCCCGCCTGCGTCTGGTCGTGGGCCTTCGAGCCCGTCGTCTGGGCACTGATGGTTGAGTTCGGCGACGACCTCGAATGGACCTTCGTCATGGGAGGCCTTGCCCGCGAGTATGGGGACGACGCCGGCTGGGGTCCCGAGGGCGGCCACGGCGGGATGGCCCGCCACTGGCTCGAGGCCGCCGACGAGACCGGCATGCCGACCGACCCGCTCGCCTGGGCCGAGGAGCCGCTGCGCTCGACCTACCCGGCCTGCCGCGCGGTCAAGGCCGCCCAGCTGCAGGGACGCGCGGCCGGCTACCGCTATCTGCGCGCCCTGCGCGAGGGGATCGTCTGCCGGCGCCGGCCGCTCGACGTCGCCCGCCGCTCCGACAAGGTCCGCTGCTCGGCCGACGACCGCTCCGAGCGCGTCCCGTTCCCGACGCTGCGCTTCGACGGGCCGGACGGCGCGACCCGCTGGACCTGCGGCATGCGCTCGCTCGACTACGTCCGCGACGCCGCGCTGGCCGTCGGCACCCAGCCGGCAAGCGAGCCGCGGCCGACGGTGCTCGCCGCCGCCTAGCGCCCACGTAACTGAGCTGCCGGTTGCGCCAACCGTACCATGTTGGTACGGTTGCGTTTTTCACCAAATAGGAGGGATCGGGTTCAATGAGACGACTGGTCTTGCTTGCGGTCCTTGGTAGCTTCGCGTTTGTACTTTTGCCGGGAGCTACCCCGACCGCCCAAGCCCACGGCGACTGCTCGACGCACGGGGATGACGTGGGGTGCCCACGTGATAATCACACCATCATCGATGGCTGCGATCGGGAGAGCGACGGAAATCGCGTCCGTACTCACTTCTATCTCTATGGCGTGGCGACGATGTACTACGGATCGTGGGATCCCAATGGTGCCACCTCAGGATGCGCCCATGATTATCCGTGGGTGTCTGCGGTTCAGCTCCGCGCATGCGAGGAGAACGAGGGCTGTGGCGCATGGAAGAACCACTAGGCATGGGCGACGAAGGGAAGACCATGATAAGGAAGGCGTTTAACCGCCGGGCGACCCAAAAGAGCCATGTGGTCGTCGGAATCGCGCTCCTGCTGAGCCTGACCATCGCCGGAATAGCTGGTGCAGGTACCGGGGTCCTGCCTGTGGGAAGCGTCATTGAGGGAGACGAGTCGGGAGATTCGTCTGATCGGCTAGCTGTTGACGAGACCGTTCTAGCCACCGGCTCCACGCCGGTCGGAGGACCCTGGCGGATCACTTCGTATGCAAGCGAGGGAGTAGCGGATCAGGGCACGGTGGTGGAGGCCAAGGGGCTTCCATGTATTCGTTTTATGTTCACGAATCCGCCAACCGGGACGCCGCTTCGCGGAAGTGGGTTCTGCGGCGAGGCCCGGCACGCCGGGGTGAGCATCGGCAGCGTCCCGGTTCGCAATCCGGAAGGCGAGGATAGAGCTCGTGCTGTTTGGTGAGGCTCCCGAGAGGGCCGCATCAATCAAGATTTCTCGCAGTAATGGACCGGCAATCGACGGTCCGGTCCGTCCCGGCCCGAACGGCTCGGGGGCCTACTGGGTCATACCGTTGCCCGATGACACGAAGGACCCGCTGGTGAGTTGGATGGATGAGAGCGGACAGCGCGGTTCTCGCCCGCTCGATGCCTCGCTGCATCTCGACCGACTACTGAACGTCAAACCCCAGACCTAGTTCACCCCGGAGACAGCGGCTCGCTCACGGACAGGCATCCGTGGGCGAGCCCCGGCGGTCGCCGTCGAGCGCCAGCTCCAGCAGCCGCTCGAGCAGCTCGGGGTACTCGACGCCGCTGGCCGCCCACAGCTTCGGGAAGACCGAGGTGGCGGTGAAGCCGGGCATCGTGTTCAGCTCGTTGACGAGGACGCGGGGGTCGCCGTCGGGGTCCTCGACGAAGAAGTCGCAGCGGGCGAGGCCGGCGCAGCCGACGCGGCGGAAGATCTCGGCGGCGAGCGCGCGGACGCGGTCGGCGACCGGCTCGGGGATCCGCGCCGGCACGATCAACCGCATGCCGCCGGCGCTGTACTTCGCCTCGTAGTCGTACCAGTCGGCGTCGAACTCGATCTCGCCCGCGACCGAGACCTCCGGGTCGCCGTCGCCGAGCAGCGCGCACTCGATCTCCAGGCCGTGCGACATCGCCTCGACGATCGCCAGCGGGTCGTGCTCCCAGGCGGCCGCGAGCGCCGCCGGCAGCTCGGCGGCGTCGGTCACCTTCGAGATGCCGACCGAGGAGCCGAGCGACGCCGGCTTGACGAACACCGGCAGGCCGAGTGCGCCGATCCGCTCGAGGTCGGCGGCATCGGGCGCAGGCGGAGGATCGCCTTCGCGCGGCGGTCGGCCGCCCGGGGCGCGTGCCGCGACGTAGCCGACCTGGTCGAAGCCGGCAACCGCCATCGCGTCCTTGAACAGCACCTTGTCGACGCAAATCGCGCTCGCGGCGACGCCGGCGCCGACGTAGGGGATCCGCAGCGCGTCGAGCACCCCCTGGACGACGCCGTCCTCGCCGTAGGGGCCGTGCAGCGCCGGGAACGCGACGTCGCAGCCGAGCAGCCCGTCGCCGGGGTGCAGCGCGACCGGCTCGCCATGCAGCGACCAGCGCCCGTCGCGCCCGATCGTCACGCGCAGCGGCTCGTGTCCCGCCGCCTCGAGGCCGTCGGCGATCGCCGCCGCCGACTTCAACGAGACGTCGTGCTCGCCCGACGGGCCGCCGCCGAGGACCGCGACCCTCACGGCGACTGCTCCGGTGTCGTGGGCGTCGTCGGCGGCGGGGTCGGCTCGGTGAAGCGCCCGACGACCAGCACGACCGTGCTGCCGCTGTCGACCCCGGTGTCGCCGGTCGGCCGCTGCTCGAGCACGACCCCGTCCTGACTCTCGTCGTCGACGGCGCGGCGGCGGACCGAGCCCTCGAGGTCGTCGGCGCGCAGGGCGTTGAGCGCCGCCTGCTCGGAGAGGCCGGTCACGAACGGGACCGGCACCTGCTCGACCGGCCGCGCGACGGTCAGCGTCACCGTGCCGCCGGGATCGAGCGACGTGCCCGAGCCGGGGTCCTGGGCGAGCACCTCGTCCTCCGGCTTGTCGGAGTCCTCGCGCGTGACGCGGTAGGTCAGCCCGAGATCGTCGAGGCGCTTGGTCGCCGAGTCGAGCGACAGGCCGACGAGATTAGGCACGTCGACCTGCTTCGGGCCGGAGCTGACGAACAGCCGGACGTTCGAGCGCCGCTGAACCGAGGTCCCCTCGCGCGGCGACGTGCCGATCGCCAACCCCTTGTCGACGCTGGCCGAGGCGCGCGGCGTCGGCGTCACGCGCAGGTCGGCCTGGCGCAGCTCGCGCACCGCCTGCGCCTGGGTCATGCCGCTGACCGACGGGACCTCGATCTCGCCCGGACCGCTCGACACGACGAGCTGGATCGCGTCGCCACGCGCGGCCTGCTCACCCGGGTCGGGGTCCTGGCGCAGCACCTGGTCGGTCTTCGCCAGCGACTGCTCGCGCTCGACCTCGACGTTCTCGAAGCCCGCCTTGTCGAGCCGGTCGCGCGCCTCGCTGAGCTGCATGCCGGTCACCTTCGGCACGTCGATCTGCTCCGGCCGGGTGAATACGAACGCCATCAGGACGACCAGCGCGAGCACCAGCAGGGAGAGCGCGACCGCCGGCCAGCGGCGCGGCTTGTCGGCCGCGACCTCGACAGGCGGGGCCGGGACCGCAGCGAAGATCGCCGTGTCCTCACCGACCGCGTCGCCGGCGAGGAACGCCTCGACGTAGGGCCGGCACGCTTCGAGCGCCGCCGCGAAGTCCTCGGCCGACTGCCAGCGCGCCGCCGGCTCCTTGGCGAGCGCGCCGAGCACGACCGCCTCGAGGTTCGGCTCGATCCGCAGCCCCTCGCGGTTCATCGGCGGCGGCGGCTCCTGCATGTGCTTGAGCGCGATCGCGACCGCGCTGTCGCCGTCGAACGGCAGCTTGCCGGTCAGCAGCTCGTAGAGCATCACGCCGATCGAGTAGACGTCGGAGCGCGCGGTCACCTCCTGGCCCTGCGCCTGCTCGGGCGAGAGGTACTGGGCCGTGCCCATGATCGAGCCGGTCTCGGTCATCTCCGAGGCGCCGGCGCGGGCGATGCCGAAGTCGGTCACCTTGACGTTGCCGGCGTCGTCGATGATCACGTTGTGCGGCTTGAAGTCGCGGTGGACGATCCCGTGGCTGTGGGCGAAGCCGGCCGCCTGGAGGATCTGCGTGCCGATCGAGATGACGCGCAGCTGGTCGAGCGGGGCCTCGGTGGCAACGACGTCCTTCAGCGTTCGCCCGCGCAGGTGCTCCATCGCGATGTAGTAGGTGCCCTCGTGCTCGCCGCGGTCGAAGACGCCGACGACGTGCGGGTGCTGGAGGCCGGCGGCGGCCGAAGCCTCGCGCCGGAAGCGCTCGACGAACTCGGCGTCCTGGGCGAAGCGGCGGTGCAGGACCTTCAGCGCCACCTCGCGCCCGAGGTGGGTGTCCTCGGCCAGGTAGACGTCGGCCATTCCCCCTGACCCGATGCGACGAACGATGCGGTAGCGACCGTCGACGACGGCGCCGTCTGCCAGGTCGCTCATCCACCCCTCAGCAGGGTCTGCAGCACCTGGGCGGCGAGTGGCGCGGCGTTGGCGCCGCCGGACGTGCCGATCGGCTGCTCCTCGAGCGTCACGGCGATTGCGTAGCGGGGGGCCTCCACGGGCGCGAAGCCTATGAACCAGACCTGGTTGAGCGTCTCGTTCTTCACCTCGGCGGTGCCGGTCTTGCCCGCCACGGCGACGTCGGAGAGCGCCGCGGCGGTGCCGGTGCCCTCGTTGACGACGTCGGCCATCATCTGCGTCAGCTGCTCGGCGGTCTCGCCCTTCATCACCTGGGACTGGGTCGCCGGCGAGATCTCCTCCTCGACGCGCCCGTCCTGACCGACGATCCGGTCGGTGAAGCGCGGCCGAATCAGCTTGCCGCCGTTGGCGACCGCGCCGGCGACCTGGGCCATCTGCAGCGGCGTCACCTGGACCTGGCCCTCGGCCCCGCCTTGGCCGATCGCGACGCGACCGACGTCGAAGCCAGACTTCACGAGCCGTCCCGCCGAGTTGCGGATGCCACTGGCGCGCATCTCCCCCTCGGGGTAGTCGAGCTGCGGGTCCTGGTAGAAGCCGAAGCGCTCCATGTACTCGACCAGCGTCTTGGAGCCGACCTGCTCGCCGGCCTTCGCGAAGACCGTGTTGACCGAGTTCGTCAGCGCGGTCGTGAAGCTGATCGGGCCGAAGCTGACCCCGCCGGAGTTCGCCAGCGGCACGCCGGAGATCGTCTGCGGCGACGAGCCGTCGACGATCGACTCCGGCGTCAGCTTGCCGGTGTCGAGCGCGGCTGCCGCCGTGACGACCTTGAAGGTCGAGCCCGGCTGGTAGTTGGTCTGGACGGCGCGGTTGATCAGCGGCGTGTTCTCGTCGTCAGTGCTCAGCTGCTCGTAGACGGCCGGATCGTCGACCTCGTTCGGGTCGTAGCCCGGCGTCGAGGCCGACACCCGCACCCGTCCGGTCGACGGCTCGAGCGCGACGATCGAGCCCTTGCTGCCGGCCAGCAGGTCCATCGCCTGGCGCTGCGCCGCGGGGTCGAGGTTCGTCACCACGTCGTCGCCCTCGCGCTCCTTGCTCTGCAGCTCGCGGAAGATCGTGCCGAACTCGTTGAGATCCCCGGTCAGCGCGTCGTTGCGCGACTTCTCGATCCCCGTCTCGCCGACGTTGATGTACGAGTAGCCGACCGGATGGCCGAAGGTCTCGCCCTCCGGATACGAGCGCACGTAGGTCCGGTTCTGGCCGCTGCCGCGCGGCTCGCTGCGCGCCAGGGCCGTCGTGCCGTCGCGGGCCAGGATCAGCCCGCGCGGGACCTGCTGCTGCTCGATCAGCCCACGCCGGTTGAGCGTGTTGTCGGTCAGCGACTCCGCCTCGAACACCGTCCAGCGCGACGTGAAGGCGATCAGCACGCCGAACAGCACCAGCGTCAGGGCGAACAGCTGGACGATCTGGCGGTTCACGCGGTCATCTCCGTCACACCAACCCACCCGGCCCGCTGCGGTCGCGGTCGCGCCGCGCGTGGTCGGAGACGATCAGCAGCAGCGCCAGCAGCACCATGTTGGCGAGGATCGAGCTGCCGCCGTAGGAGACGAACGGCAGGGTCACGCCGGTCAGCGGGATCACCTTCGTGACGCCGCCGACGATCACGAACACCTGCAGCGCGAAGACCGCCGTCAGGCCGGTGGCGAGCAGCTTCGAGAAGCCGTCGCTGGCGACCAGCGCCGTCTTGAAGCCGCGCGCCACGAACAGCAGGTAGACGAGGATCAGCCCGGTCGCGCCGAACAGCCCGAGCTCGTCGGTGATCACCGCGTAGATCAGGTCGGTGTGCGCGGCCGGCAGGATCGTCGCGCCGCCCGGCAGCTCGAGCAGCGCGCGCCCGAAGCCCTGGCCGAACAGCCCGCCGTCGGCCTGCGCGAACAGCGACTGGGCGATCTGGAAGCTGCCGCCCGGCGCGTCGTAGAGCTTCTGGTCGAACGGGTCGAGCCAGGTGTCGAAGCGGCTCTCGACGTGGCTGACGGTGTTCCCGAGGTAGGCCGCCCCGCCGAGGAACAGCGTCGCGCCGACGCCGACGATCGACAGCCGCGCGGTCGCCACGTAGACCAGCGCCAGGAAGGCGCCGAAGAACATCAGCGAGCTGCCGAGGTCGCGGATGAAGATCAGCAGCAGCATCGCCATGCCCCAGATCAGCAGCAGCGGCCCGAAGTGCTTCAGCGACGGCCGCTCGCGCACCAGCGTCACCACCGACAGCGTGAACACGCCGAGCAGCACCGCCGCGACCGGGGCGAGGTCGAGCGCCAGCACGACCAGCAGGAAGAGGACCGCCGGCACGCCATAGAGCAGCGCCTGCGCGGTCGGCGTCATCGGCTTCAGCCGCGCCCGCACGAGCACGTCGCGCGTGTCGCGCAGGTAGCTCGCCAGGAAGACGATGATCGCGAGCTTCGCGAACTCGGCCGGCTGGAACTGGATCGGCCCGACCTTGACCGCGAGGAAGGCGCCGTTGACCTGCTCGCCGATCACCGGCACGCGCGGCAGCAGCAGCAGCACGATCCCGACCGCGGCGATCGTGTAGCGGTAGCGCTCGAGCACGTGGTGGTCGGGCAGCAGGTAGATCGTCGCGCAGAACAGCACCAGCCCGATCACGAACCACTGCGCCTGCTCGCGCGCCAGGTCGGCGTCGATCCGGTAGATCATCACCAGCCCGAACGCCGCCAGCAGCGCGGCGAGCGGATAGAGGTAGGGGTCCGCGTCGGGCAGCCGCGCGCGGATGAACAGGTGGCCGAACACGCAGAGGCCGAGGAAGACCGCGCCGTAGGTCGCGGTCAGGTCGCTGACCTCCTGCGACTGCGCCACCAGCACCGCGGCGAACCCCGCGCAGACGAGCAGCGAGACCGGGATCAGGCCGACCAGCTCGCGCGTGCGCGCGCTCACTCGGCCGGCCGCCCGGGGTCGAGCGCTCCGGTCTCGAGCTGGCGCACGAGATCCTCGGCGTCGGTCTCGCTGCGCCACTCGTGGTCGAGCACGCGGGCGCGCCGCGCCGCCGGGATCGACGCCGCCGGCACGCCGCTGCGGTACCGCTCCGAGTAGAGGTCGACGCCGAGCGGCAGCTCGTACGGCAGGCCGCGGTAGACGGTGACCAGCCCGCTGTCGTCGGTGCCGAGGAAGTAGACCTGGCGCCCCGCCGCATAGGCGCCGACGGCGAGCACCCCGACCACCGCGAGCACGACGGCGCCGGCGAGCACGCGCCGGCCGCGAGACCGACCGCCGCCCTTCGACGCGACGGCGCGCGCCCGGCTCTCGGCGTGCGCGCTGCGACCGCGGTCGCGCTGCTCGACCGGGCGGCGGCGCGTCGTGGCGTCGCGCGCCTGAGCCGCCGCGGCGGCCTGGACCTCGTCGACGGTCAGGCCCTGGTGGATCGTCTCCTCGTCCGTCGGCGGATCGCCGGCCGGGCCGTGGCCGTCGTCCTCGAGCCGGAACAGGACGACGGTGATGTTGTCCTTGCCGCCGCTCTGGTTCGCCGCGCGCACGAGCGCCTCGGCGGCCGACTCCAGCGACGGCGCGCCGCGCACGATCGTCGCCAGATCGGCGTCGGCGATCATCCCGGTGAGGCCGTCGGAGCAGAGCAGGTAGACGTCGCCGTGGCGCGCCGGGAAGCGTGTGGGTGTCGACCTCGACGTCGGGCTCGGGCCCCAGCGCGCGCGTGATGATCGAGCGCTGCGGATGGTGCTCGGCCGCCTCCGGCGTCAGCTGCCCCGACCGTTCCAGCTCCGCGACCAGCGAGTGGTCCTGGGTCAGCTGCGTCAGGTCGCCGGCGCGCAGCCGGTAGGCGCGGCTGTCGCCGACGTGGCCGACCGCGACCGCGTCCTCGTGGACCAGCGTCGCCGTCAGCGTGGTCCCCATCCCGCGCCGCGTCTCGTCGCGCAGCGCCAGGTCGTAGATCCGCCGGTTCGCCTCGCGCGCGACGCGCTCGAGCTGGCGCTCCGGCGTCAGCGACGGGTCGCGCGGGTCGCGGAAGGCGTCGGCGGCGAGCTTCGACGCGACCTCGCCGGCGCGCGCGCCGCCCATCCCGTCCGCGACCGCGAACACCGGCGAGGCGAGCACGAGGTTGTCCTCGTTCGCCTCGCGCTGGCGCCCGACGTCGCTCAGCCCCGCCTGTTCGACCACCCGCAGCGCCATTGCTACTCCTGGTAGCGGTACTCGCTGTCGCCGATCCGGATCACGTCGGCGACCTTGAGCCGCTCGGCGCCGCGCAGCTGGCGCCCGTTGAGATAGGTGCCGTTGGTCGAGCCCATGTCCTCGACCAGCATGAAGTCGCCGCGGGCGAAGATCCGCGCGTGGGCCGATGACGAGAACGGGTCGTCGACGCGGATCTCGGCGTGGTCGGAGCGGCCCATCGTCGCGCCGTCGCGCAGGTCGAAGGTCGTGCCGGGCTCGAAGCCGAGCGCGGCGATCACCTCGAGCCGCGGCTCCATCGCGCCGAGCAGGCCGGACTCCGGCTCCTCGCGCTGGCGGCTGGCGCCGGCCGGGCTCGGCGTGGCCGTCGCCGTGCCGCCGACCGCCTCGACGCCGCGCGACAGGTCGCGCAGCGCGCTGCGCGCCACCCAGAGCAGGAACAGGTAGAGCACCAGCAGGAAGCCGAACTTCAACGCTACGGCGAGCGGCTCGTCCATCCCCAGCGTCTCCTATCTACTCGAGCTCGAAGTCGAAGTCGGTCAGGCCGAGCGTGATCCGGTCGCCGCTGCGCAGCAGCCCCTCGTCGACGCGGCGCCGGTTGATCTTGACGCCGTTGGTCGATCCGAGGTCGGCGATCCGCCACGAGTCGCCATCCGGGCGCAGCTCGCAGTGGTGGCGCGAGATGTTCGGGTCGTCGATCACGAGGTCGCAGTCGCGGCTGCGACCGACGACGAAGCGGACGCCCTCGATCACCGTGCGGCGGCCGTCGCCGGCCAGCACCGCGCGGCTCGCGCTCGACCGCGCCGGGCGCTCGGGCGCCAGCGCACGCGCCCCGGAGCGGTCGGGCGAGTAGACCATCGTGTGGCCGAAGTCGCCCTGCGACGGCGCGATGTCCGGCGCCGGGGCCTGCTCCTCCTCGGGCGCGCTGAGCAGCTGCGCCTGGATGCCGAACTCGCCGAGCTGGAGGCGCTCGTCGGTCATGAACTCGACCGCCGGCCGGCTGGTCAACGCCAGCCCCTCGGCGCGCGCGTGCTCGAGCAGGTAGTCGGACAGCTCCTTGCGCAGCGCCGGCTCGTAGGTCGCGAACTGCGAGCGGTCGTCGGGCGACAGGAAGACGCGGTAGTGGTTGGGCACGTAGGTCCGCGAGACGGAGGCCATCTTCGACTCCTCCATCTCCTTGGCGAGCTTGCGCGCCAGCTCGACCGGCTCGACGCTCGCCTTGAAGGCGCGACTGAACGCGCCCTCGACGAGACCGCCCAGCTTCGACTCGAGGTTTCGCAGCATGCTCATCGAAATCGACCCATCAGGGTAATGCCGGCCTCCGCCAGGCGCTGACCAGGAACGGCAGCGCGACGGCGGCGCCGACCCAGGCGACGGTCAGGACGAGGTCGGCCGAGGTCAGCGCCGGCTCGATCGCGTCTTGCGCGGCGTCGACCACCGAGCCCTCCCAGCCGGCGCGCGGCGGCGTCGGCGGGGCGCTGCCGTAGAGCAGGTCGGAGCCGGTCAGGACCTCGGTCATGCGCAGCCACAGCAGGCCGGCGAGCGCGAGTCCGGCGCGCTGGGTCACGGTTCGGCCGAGGAACGCCGCGACCCCGACGAACAGCGGCCCGAGGCCGATCGCGCCAAGCAGCGGCGCGGCGGCCGGGGCCGACCAGAGCCGGCCGGCGAGCGGCAGCAGCAGCGGGATCGGCAGCAGCGCGACGGTCAGCACGAGCGCGGTGCCCTCCTGCCCGCCCTCCGGGGAGGCGAGCCAGGCGCAGACGCCCATCGCCGCGGCGATCCAACCGACGCGCGGCAGCACCGCGACCGCGCCGGCGGCGATCAGCGCGACGGTGCCGACGGCGAACGAGGGCTCCGGTCCGAGGCCGATCCCGAGCACGACGAGGATCCCGGCGGCGATGCCCGCGGCCACCCGACCCACGATCAGCTCCCACCACGGCGCGCGAACCGCGACCGGGTCCTCGCCCGGCACGACGATCGGCGGCGGCTGGCGGTCGTCGCGCGACGGTCCGCGCAGCAACTGGGTGATCCGTGTGCGCGGCCGCACCGCCGTCAGGCCGAAGCGCTCGATCGTCTCCGGCTCGACCAGCCCGCCGTCGTCGGACAGCTCGTCCTCGGCGTCGGCGAAGACCTCGCGCAGCTCGCTCAGCGGCGGCCGGTACGCGGGATCGGGGTCGAGCGCGGCATCGACGACCTCGCAGAGCGCCGAGGGCAGATCGCGCCGCTGGCGGCGCAGCGGCGGCAGCGGCGTTCCGACGGCGCGCGCGGTCGCGGCGGGGCTGGCGCCACGGACCGGGTTGGTCCCGGCCCAGGCCTCGTAGAGCGTCAGCGCGAGCGAGTAGACGTCGGCCTCGGGACCGACCGCGCGGCCCTCGGCCTGCTCCGGCGCCATGTAGGCCAGCGTGCCGACGATGTCGCCAGTCGCGGTCAGCGCGTCGCCGGTCGCCAGCCGGGCGATGCCGAAGTCGGTCAGCTTCGCGAAGCCGGCGCCCGCGGCGGGCTCGGCGAGCACCATCACGTTGCCCGGCTTGACGTCGCGGTGGACGACCCCGCGCGCGTGCGCGTGCTCGAGCGCCTCGCAGAGCGCCGCGCCGATCCGCGCGACATCGCGGTCCGACACCGCGCCCTCACGGCTGAGATCGGCGAGCGTCGCGCCGTCGACCAGCTCGGACACGAGGTAGGCGGAGTGGTCGTCGTGGCCGAGCTCGTAGAGCGCGACGATGCCCGGATGGTTGAGCCGCGCCGCCGCGACCGCCTCTCGCTGAACGCGCGCGTCGTCGGCCGCCTCGCCGCCGTGGGGGATCGCCTTGACCGCCACCTCGCGCTCGAGCCGCTCGTCCGTCGCCCGCCAGACCACGCCGAAGCCTCCGGCGCCGAGCCGCTCCCCGAGCCGGTAGCGGCCGAGCACCAGCCGCCCCTCGGGCGCGCCCCCGATGCGCTCCGTGCGCGCGTCCTCCAGCCGCTCGGTGCGCGGCTCCTCGGAGATGCGAAGTGTGGTCTTGGACCTACTCATCTGACTTCGGTGTTCGGTCCCGGAACGGACCTACCTGCCGCCATGACCGGGGGCTTCGGGAAGGACAACCGGCGGAAAGGTCATACTTCCCCTACTGCAGGGCCTCACGCGAGGAAGCGATTCAGTCCTTGTTCGACGAACCGGACCAGCCAACAGCCGGCCGCGGTCGAGCGGCCCGACAACGGCCCCGACCGGGACCTTCGACCGACCGTCAAACCTTGATGGTAAGGCGCGGCCTCGCCGCGGGCGCTGGTCTGCTCGTTCTACTGCTGCTCGTCTTCGGCGTCCGCGGCTGCCTCGACTCGCGCAAGGACTCGGCGATCAACGACTGGGTTCGCGACGTCGACGCGCTGATGAAGGAGTCCAACGGCCAGAGCGAGTCGCTGTTCCAGCAGCTCGACGGCGAGGGCGGCGGCACCGCCGTCGAGGTCGAGAACGCGCTCAACAGCTTCCGCATCCAGTCCGTCCAGCTCGTCGACCGCGCGAAGGGACTCGACCACCCCGGCGACCTCGACGGCGCCCAGGCGCAGTTGGTCGAGACGCTGACCTTTCGCGCCGAGGGCATCGCCCAGATCGCCGACGCGCTGCCGAGCGCGCTGACCGACGGCGAGCAGGCCGAGGGCGCCTCGCAGCGGATCGCCGACGCGATGCAGCTCTTCCTGACCAGCGACCAGATCTACGTCAAGCGCGTGCTGCCGTCGATCAACGCCGTCCTGCAGGACGCGGGCCTCAAGCAGAGCCTGACCGAGAGCACCTTCCTGCCCGACCTCGCCTGGCTCCAGGCCGGTGAGGTCGCCGACCGGCTCGGCGGAATCGCCAGCGGTGGCGGCGGCGGAGAGGGCGACGAGGAGGCGGCGCCCGGCCTGCACGGCAACGGGCTCGGCACCGTCACGCTCGGCGGCCAGACGCTCACGCCCGGCGGGTCGACCAGCATCACCGCCTCCGACGACCTCTCGTTCGAGGTCCAGGTGCTCAACCAGGGCGAGAACACCGAGACCGACGTCAAGGTGACCGCGACCGTCGGCAGCGGCGGCGACGAGATCGTCGGCGAGGGCGTCATCGAGACGATCGCCGCCGGCGAGGCGCAGACCGTCTCGATCCCGCTGAAGGGCACGCCGCCGACCGGCCAGGCCGTGCCGATCAAGATCGAGGTCGAGCTGGTGCCGGGCGAGGACGAGTCGGTCGGCAACAACGAGGCCGAGTTCTCCGCGATCTTCACGTCGTAGCCGCGAGTAGGCTGCGAGCGGTGGACGGACTCAGCTCGACCGAGGGGATCGCCGCCCTCGCCGGCGTCGCCATCGGGCTGGCCGCGCTCGTCCTGGCGATCGTGCTGACGGTCAAGCTGCGCCGGCTGCGCGCCGATCAGCGCGCGGTGCTCGGCGCGACCGGCGAGCGCGACCTCGTCGAGCACGCCGCCCGCCTCGAACGCGGGTTCGTCGAGCTGCGCGACTGGGTCGAGGAGGCCTCGGCCGGGATCGAGACGCGGATGGGCTCCGCCGAGACGCGGATCGACGGCTGCGTCACCCACCGCGCGCTGGTCCGCTACGACGCCTATGGCGAGATGTCGGGCCAGCAGTCGAGCTCGCTCGCGCTGCTCGACGCGCGCCGCGACGGCATCGTCGTCTCGTCGATCCACCACCGCGACAGCGCCCGCGTCTACTTCAAGCAGATCGTCGCCGGCGAGGCCGAGCACGAACTGTCGCCGGAGGAGCGCGAGGCGGTCGAGCGGGCGGTCGCCTCGTGACCCTGCGCGTCGCCTACCTCGGGCCGCCCGGGACCAACACCGACGAGGCGCTGCGCGCGTCGGCCACCGAGCCGATCGAGGAGATCGCCAGCGCCACCGTCCGCGACGCGATCATGGCCGTCGCGGAGGGGACCGCCGACCGCGCCGTCGTGCCGATCGAGAACTCGCTCGAGGGCGGCGTCGCCGCGACGCTCGACACGCTTGCCGGCGACGCGGCGGACGTGCGGATCGTGAGCGAGACCGTTCACCCGATCCACCACCACCTGATCGCGGCAGCCGGGATCGAGCTCGAGGAGATCGGACACGTCCTCTCGCACCCGCACGCTCTCGGCCAGTGCTCGCGCTTCCTGCGCGAGCGGCTGCCGGGGGCGACGACGGCCGCCGCGACGTCGACGGCGGAGGCGGTGCGCCTGGTGACCGGAGCGACGGCCGGCGCGACCAGCGACGAGGGGGCGGGGGCCGGCCCGCCGGTGGCGGCGATCGGATCGCGGATCGCGGCCGAGCTCTACGGAGCGACGGTCGTCGCCGAGCGGATCGAGGACCGGCCCGACAACGTCACCCGCTTCGTCTGGCTGGCCCGTGCGGGCGACGCGCAACCGCCGGACGCCGGGCCGGCGAAGACGTCGATCGTCTTCTGGGGCTTCAACGACGACGCGCCCGGGTCGCTGGTCTCGGTCCTGCGCGAGCTCTCGGATCGAGAGATCAACCTGACGAAGATCGAGTCGCGCCCGCGGCGGGTCCGTCTCGGTCATTACATGTTCTTCGCCGACCTCGACGCGAGCGCCGCGGAGCCACGTGTCGCGGAGGCCCTGGACGCGCTCGCCGCACGCGTCGAGACGTTGCGCGTCCTCGGCTCGTATCCCGCCGCCCCTTCCAGCGCGGCATAGACCCCCGCTACACTGGCCGCACCGTGACGGTGCACCCAGTCACCGAGTCAGACCCAAGGCCTGGGGACGAGGACCCAGCGCCTATCAGCGCGTCGCCGGACGGCCGGTCCGGTGGGCGCGCTTCCTCATCCGGCCGCGTGCTCGTCCTCAACGCCTCCTACGAGCCGATCAACGTCTGCACGGTCCGCCGCGCCGCGGTGCTGATCCTCAAGGACCGCGCCGAGATCCTCGAGCGCTCCGACTGGGCCCTGCACGCCGAGAGCTTCACCCTGCCACGGCCGATGGTGATCCGGCTGAAGACCTACGTGCGCGTGCCGCGCGACGCCCACCGCCGCAAGATCACCCGCCGCGCCGTCTTCGCCCGCGACCAGTGGACGTGCCAGTACTGCGGCGAGGAGCGCGGCAGCCTGACCGTCGACCACGTCATCCCGCGGTCGAAGGGCGGCCCGACCGACTGGCACAACGTCGTCACGTGCTGCGCGCCGTGCAACCGGCGCAAGGGCGACCGGCTGCCACGCCAGGCGAACATGGTCCCGAGCCGGCCCCCGTCCGCACCCAACTCTACGATCTTCATACACGTGGCCGTACCGGTAATTCCACAGTCCTGGGAGCAGTACATCCCCCAGGCGGCCTGACCCTTGGAGTCGAACACACCCCCACAGCCGCCGCCCGCGCCGCCGGTCGATCCCAGTGGCGGGAAGACCGATGTCCAGGTCGTGGAGGAAGCGGTCGAGGAGGCGATCGAGAACGACGGCCTGAAGACGGTCCGCCGCTGGATGATCGTCCTCAGCGTCTGGGCGCTCGCCGCCACCGCGATCGCGGTGATCGCCTTCGTCGAGGCGCGCGACGCGCGCGACGCGGCCGACTCCGCCCAGTCGGCGAGTCAGGCCAACCTAGAGCGGGTCCAGCAGCGGCTGCGCGACGACGTCGACGAGCTGCGCACCGACGTCGACCGTCTGCCGACCCAGGACGAGTTCAACCAGCTCCAGACGCGGCTGCGCAAGGCCCAGCGCGACGCGACAGCCGCCCGTGACGACGCGACGGCCGCGGAGACCTCCGTCGACGATCTGAAGACCAGCGTCGAGGCCCTCGAGCGCCAGGTCAACTCGCTCGAGTCGTCCGCCGACAACGGCGGCGCCTCCAACTAACCGCTCCCCTCGCCTCGCAACGACGAAGGGCGCCCCGTAGGACGCCCTTCGCGACTGCTCTTGACTGGACCAGCTCGGCGACTGAATCGATGACCGGCGGGGCCTAGCCCGGCCTCCGTCTCCGAGGGTGTATCGGGTGGACTCCGCTAATCCGAGCTTCGGTGCTCACTGGATCTCGCTCCCGCGAGCCGCGAAACGCGGCCGTAGGACCGATCCAGTTGCGCTCCTCCGCTACGGGGTCCAGTTCGCCGGGTTAGCGGCCGAACACCTCCAGGGCCCCAAAACGTCTGTCACTCAACTTTGGACCACCTCCTTTCCCTAGTGGTCCCATTGAAGCAGACGCCCGAGACCGATCAGCCGGTTGATCCGATTCGTATCGACGCCGCTCGATTGATCGCCTTGCGAATGGCAATCCCGTTCGGCGTATCTCGCTCACGAATGACCTTCCAAACGAGCGCTGAGCCATCATCGAGGTCCAGCCCCAACTCGCGCGCGATCACCCGCGGCGTCTTGAGCTTCTCCCAGCATCTCAAAGATCCGATCCTCGATGTCTAAGTCTGGTTGGCACACAGCAGATAGTGGCATGTAGGTAGCCACGACACGTACCCCGCAAACCCGCTCTGCGTCTAGCGTTTCGCCCCGTTAGGTCAACAAGAGTGGCCGGGCGGCGCGTGAACGCCCCCGGCCGTGGCACCGAAAGGGCGAACTTCCGATGCAGGGAAACGATACGCGCTCCATTCAGGAGCAGGACGACGCGAGCGACTTCGCGATCATGGGCCTACTGCTCGACGATCCCGGCCTATGGTCTGAGGACGAGTTGAAGCGCCAGTTCAAGAAGCCGCTGGCGGCCGTGGACAGCCTCAACCGGCTCGTCGGGGAGGGGATGATCCACCGGGTCGATGGCGGGTTCGTCTTCGCGAGTCGGGTGGCGCGGCAGGCGCACTCGATCTACCTGGGTAGATAAGAACATCGGTCTACGCCCTGGTGTAGGGTCCGCCCCGTGTGGATTTCCCTGCGATTCAAGCACGACAACTCCTGCGGATTCTCACGCGGAAGCCGCTGAGCTACGACGTGGTGGCGCAGAGTGGTTCGCACCGCAAGCTAAAGTCGGATTGCTACCCGACAATCGAGTTCGCGTGGCACGACGACGCAGAGGTCAAGCCTCGGGCAGTTCGGCGTCTGTTGTGCGACAAACTGGGTCTCACGGAGCAGGAGGCGCTTGGCGTGATTCGTGGAAAGAGGAAGCTATGGCCGGCAAGCAAGTGATCGTTAGGTACCACCACGAAGAGGGTTCGTGGTGGGCTGAGTCCCAGGATCTTCCTTCGCTGTTCGCGGGTGGGGACTCGCTTGAGGACGCGCGCGCAATGGTCCGCCAGGTGGTTGACGCCGAGGTTGGTCCGGATGCCACGATCTTCGCGTGGATGCCCGTGCCCGAGCCGTTGATCCCATTCGTGTCTCCGCAGGGCGGCCTCGGCGAGCAGGAGAACGCCAAGGAGGTTTCGTGGTCGGGCGGAACGCCCGAGTTGTGGGAGATTCTCGGCGGCAACACCAAGCCGGAGTTGGCGAAGACGCACCATTAGGCTGTCCGGACTTTGTCGACCGATCTTCAAGCGACGGTAGTTCTTTGCGATGCCGCTCAGGCCACTGGCGGCAAGCTCTACGTTCTCGGCGGCGGTTGGACGCGGCTTCGCGCGAACACGCCTGCCAACATCGCGCTGGGCATAGTCGTCCACATCCCGTGGGATCGGGCGAACCACAAGATCCGGTTCGAGGCCGTCCTGCGCAATGACGATGGCGAGGCCGTTGAGATGAACGACACGCAGGTAAGGGGCACTGGCGAGTTCGAGGTCGGCCGCCCTCCCGGTATGAAGCAGGGCGAGCAGATCAACTTCCCGCTCGTGATGAGCTTCAACGGCCTGGCGCTTCCTGCTGGCGGCTATGTTTGGGAGTGCGAAATCGACGGAGATGTCGTAACCAGATGCCCGTTTCGGGCCGGATAGGAGCGCCAATGGACCACGACGCACCTACATCGAACCCGCTGGGAGCCTCCTCGCTTCACGCGGTTCAGCCTTCCCCTGCCGCCCCGCGAGCGCCGCTTCCGGCAACTAAGGCCGCTCAGGACCCCGCCCACACTGAGTCGGACTTCATGCGGGATCTGGACCGCGCTACGCAGCGCAAGCCGAAGTCTTCCTGACCCGCTCCAGGATCGCCCAGAACATCGGGCGGCTAGCGTTCCGCTGGTTGTAGCGGAACACATGCTCGTCTAGATAGTTCTGGAGGTAGGCGACGCTGATCGAGTGGTGGGTACCTCGGATCGAGTTCTTGAAGATCCCGAAGAAGCCCTCGATCGTGTTCGTGTGGGTGTCGCCGTCCACGTAGACCTTCTCGGAGTGGTTGATCCGCCAATGGCCACCGTACCCCTTGCTGATGGTCTGGTAGGCGCGGTAGTCGTCGGTGACCAGGATCGACTCCGGCAGGACGTGTGTCTTGACGGCCTTGTCGAGCGTCGGCAGCTTGCGGTCGGGGACGATCCGGGCGCGGACTCGTCCGCCGCGCTCGACCATCCCGACGACGTTGGGGCGGTAGAAGGTCCGTAGCCGGCCCTCGCGGTTGCGCTTCTCAGCAGCTCGCGGCTTGCCGCCGTAGAACGTCTCGTCAACCTCTACCTTCTCGCCGGCGCCGCCGAGCGGCCCTTCGCCCTCGTCAGACAGCAGCGTGCGGATCTGCTTGAACATCCGGTGCGCCGTCTTGTACGTGACGCCGATCTCGCGCTCTAGCTGCTTGGCGCTGATCCCGCACCGGGTTGAGGACAGCAGGTAGACGGCCCAGAACCACAGCTGAAGGCTCGTCGTGGACTTGTGGAAGATCGTGCCGGCCGTGGGGTAGACGTGGTGGCCGCAGTACTGGCAGGAGTACGCCGAGCGTCCCTTGATGCGGTGGAACTTCGACGCCTTCTCGCACTTCGGACAGGCGGTCCCATCGGCGTAGAACTTCTCCTTGAGGTAGTCCAGGCAAGCATCGTTGTCGGGGAACAACTCGAGGAAGCGCGAGAACGTCATCTGGCTCCCGCTGGACGCGCTCGGCTCTACGGAATTCCTTGACCTAGCTGGCATAGCACTAGGCTACCCATACAAGTACGTGTTGTCAAGGGATACATGCCCAGATAGTCTATCGGACACTTCGATGCTCCCGTCCCCGGTTTTTCTCGGCCTCTCGTAGCTCGTCCACAGACCCGCGCAGCCAGCGCATCTCGCTATCGATGACCCGCAACGCATCATCGACGGACTCCGTCTTCACCCGCACCTCATCCGCCTCGGCATACCGGACCCCGCGGCCCGATATCTCGATCGGTAGCTGGTCGCGGAAGCTCCGGACGACGACCACCACGATCACCATCCAGATCCCGAAGAGAGCCGCGGTGCGCCCGACGCACAGCCGACACCGCGCCTGTCACAGATCGGCGACAGGCGAGTGACGTGGCTGTGGCAGTGACTACTCGTCGGCGGGCTGCTCGGGCTCGGTGGTTGTGTCGGAGTCCGGTGCGGCCTGGTCGGCGGCGGGTGGCGTGTCGGCGTCGACAATCGGGGTGAGGCCCTCGGGGTCGCCCTGGACGACGGCGGCGGTGTCGGCCTCGTCCTCCATGACGAGCGCGACGGCCGAGACGACGTCATCCTCGCGGAGGTTCATCACGCGGACGCCCTGGGCGGGGCGACCCTGCTGCGAGATGCCCTTGACGCCCGTCCGCTGGACCATTCCGTTCTGCGAGATGAAGACGAGGTCCTGATGCTCGCGCACGATCAGCGCGCCGGCGACGCCACCCTTCTTCTCGGTGATGTTGATCGTCTTGACGCCCATAGCGCCGCGACCCTTGACCGGGTACTCGGCGATCGGGGTGCGCTTGCCGTAACCGTTCTCGGTGACGACGAGCAGCTCGGTGTCGTCGCGGGCGATGTCCATCGCGAGCACGCAGTTGTCGCCGCGCGAGACGTTCATGCCGCGCACGCCACCGGTGTCGCGACCCATCGGCCGCGCCTGGTCCTCGTTGAAGCGGGCAGCCTGGCCGGAGCGCGAGACCATGATGATGTCGTCGTCGCCCGAGGTGCGCCGGACGGCGACCAGCTCGTCGTCGTCGCGGATCTTGATCGCGATGATGCCGTCGGCCTTGATCGGCGTGTTGTAGGCCAGGAACTCCGTCTTCTTGATCTGGCCCTTCCTGGTCGCGAAGACGAGGTACTTGCCCTCGGTGAAGTCGCGCGTCGAGAGCACCGCGCGGACGAACTCGCCGTCGCGTAGCGGAAGCACGTTGACGAGCGCCCGCCCCTTCGCCGTCCGCGACGCCTCGGGCAGCTCGTAGACCTTCTGCCGGTAGACCTTGCCGCGGTTGGTGAAGAACAGGAGGTAGTCGTGCGTCGAGCAGACGAAGAGGTGCTCGATGTAGTCGTCGTCCTTCATGTCCATCCCGCGCACTCCGACCCCGCCGCGATTCTGGGTGCGGTAGGTCGAGAGCGGCAGCGACTTGATGTAGCCCGACTTCGTGATCGAGATGACCATCTGCTGATCGGCGATCAGGTCCTCGATGTCGATGTCGTCCTCGGAGTGCGTGATCTCCGTACGGCGATCGTCGCCGTAGGCGTCGCGGATCTCCTGCAGCTCCTCCTTGATGATGTCGCGGATCCGCTGCTCGTCGCCGAGGATCGCGCGCAGCTCGCGGATGCGCTCGAGGACGTCGGCGTGCTCCTGCTTGAGCTTGTCGGCCTCGAGCGCGGTCAGCCGCTGGAGGCGGAGGTCGAGGATCGCCTGCGCCTGGATCCGCGTCAGGTCGAACTTCTCCATCAAGCCGTCGCGCGCGCTGTCCGGATCGGCGAGCCACGGATCAACGCGATCACCGCGTCGATGTCGGTGATCGCGATCAGCAGGCCCTCGAGGATGTGGCGGCGGGCCTCCTTCTCGCGCAGCTCGTGCTTCGTGCGCCGGATCACCACGTCGCGCTGGTGCTCGATGTAGTAGCCGATCAGCTCGCGCAGCGAGAGCGTCTTCGGCACGCCGTCGACGAGCGCGACGTTGTTCACGCCGAACGTCGACTGCAGCGGCGTGTGCTTGTAGAGGTTGTTGAGAACGACCTTCGGGATCGCGTCGCGCTTGAGCTCGATCACGAGCCGGATGCCCGACTTGTCGGACTCGTCGCGGAGATCCGAGATCTCCTTGATCTTGTCGTTCTTGACGACCTCCGCGATCTTCTTGATCAGGCCGGAGCCGTCACCGCGTCCGTCGCCCTTCGACACCTGGTAGGGCAGCTCGGTGACGATGATCGCCTCCTTGCCCTGGCGCAGCGGCTCGATGTGCGCCTTGCCGCGCACGACGACGCGACCGCGGCCGGTCTCGTAGGCGTCCTTGATCCCCTGCCAGCCGACGATCGTTCCGCCGGTCGGGAAGTCGGGCCCCTTGATGTGCTGCATCAGGTCGGCGACCTCGATCTCCGGGTTGTCGATGTAGGCGATCGTGGCGTCGATCGTCTCGCGCAGGTTGTGCGGCGGCATGTTCGTCGCCATGCCGACGGCGATGCCCGACGAGCCGTTGACGAGCAGGTTCGGGTAGCGCGACGGCAGGATCGTCGGCTCGAGCCGCGCGTCGTCGTAGGTCGGCGAGAAGTCGACCGTGTCGCGGTCGATGTCGCGCAGCATCTCCATCGCGAGCCGCGTCAGCCGCGCCTCGGTGTAGCGCATCGCGGCGGCCGGGTCGTTGTCGATCGAGCCGAAGTTGCCCTGCCCGTCGACGAGCCGCTCGCGCATCGCGAACGGCTGCGCCATCCGGACGAGCGTGTCGTAGATCGCCGAGTCGCCGTGCGGATGGAACTTCGCCATCACGTCGCCGACCGTCGCGGCCGACTTCTTGTAGGGCCGCGTCGGACCGAGTCCGCCCTCGAACATCGCGTAGAGGACACGACGGTGGACCGGCTTCAGCCCGTCACGCGCGTCGGGCAGCGCTCGGCCGACGATCACGCTCATCGCGTAGTCGAGATACGACGAGCGCATCTCCTCCTCGAGCCCGCGCGGCTCGATGTTCCCGCCCGACAGGATCTCCGTCCCGGTCATCTAGATCGTCCTCCGGCTACACATCGAGGTTGGCGACCTTGGCGCGCGTTGTCCTCGATGAACTTGCGTCGCGGCTCCACCTGGTCGCCCATCAGCATCGAGAAGATCTGATCGGCCAGGGAGGCGTCGTCGACCGTCACCTGCTGCAGCGTCCGCCGCCCGGCGTCCATCGTCGTGTCGTAGAGCTGGTCGGCGTTCATCTCGCCCAGGCCCTTGAAGCGCTGCACTCCGACACCCTCGCGCGCCACGTCGAGGACCTTCTTGCGCAGCTCCTCGAACGACAGCGCCGTCTGCTCCTTGCGACCCAGCCGCACGTCGAACGGCGGCGCGCCCGACGAGGTCCTCGAGCTCCTCGTGCACGCGCACGAAGTTCGCGTACTCGGGCCGGCCGAACATGTCGCGGCGCAGCTTGTAGGTCGCGGCCGAGCCGTTGAGACGCTCGACGACGCGGATCACGAGCTCTTCCTCGTCCTCGGAGATCAGCTCGGTCGTGAACGGGGCGTTGTCGGCGTCGTCGGCGGCGATCAGCTTCTCGACCGCCGAAGCGTCGACCGAGCCCGCGTCGAGGATCTGCGACTCCTCGAGGAAGGTCACGGTGTCGTGTCCGAACTCGGCCCGCAGCGCCGACGCCCAGCCCTCGTACTGCTTCAGCAGCCGGCCGTACTTCTGCCAGCGCGCGTGGGTGAACTTCGTGCCGCTGCCGCCACGGCCGAGCACCTCGATCTTCTCGAGCTTGTCGCGCAGCAGCACCTCCTCGAGCTCGGACTCCTTCTCGATGTAGATCTCCTGGCCGCCGGTCTTGACCTTGTAGAGCGGCGCCTTCGCGAGGTAGACGTAGCCGGCCTCGATCAGCTCCGGCATCTCGCGGAACAGGAAGGTCAGGACGAGCGTGCGGATGTGGGCGCCGTCCACGTCGGCGTCGCACATGATGATCACCTTGTGGTACCGCGCCTTCTCGATGTCGAACTCCTCGCGGATGCCGGTCCCGATCGCGGTGATCATCGCCTGGATCTCGTTGTTCGACAGCACCTTGTCGATGCGGTTCTTCTCGGCGTTGATGATCTTGCCGCGCAGTGGCAGCACCGCCTGCGTGTTGCGGTCTCGGCCCTGCTTGGCCGAGCCGCCGGCCGAGTCGCCCTCGACCACGAAGATCTCGGCGAGCGCCGGATCGCGCACCGAGCAGTCGGCGAGCTTGCCCGGCAGCGTCGAGTTCTCGAGCGCCGACTTGCGCCGCGTCAGGTCGCGCGCCTTGCGCGCCGCCTCGCGGGCGCGTGACGCGGACACAGCCTTGGTGATCACCTGCTTGGCGTCTTGGGGGTTCTCCTCGAGGAACTCCGCCAGCCCCTTGTTGACGGCCTGCTGGACGAAGCCCTCGACCGGCGGGTTGCCGAGCTTGGTCTTCGTCTGGCCCTCGAACTGCGGGTCGGGGATCTTCACCGAGATGATCGCCGTGAGCCCCTCGCGGATGTCCTCGCCCTGGAGGTTGTCGTCCTTCTCCTTGAGCAGGCCCTTGTCCTTGGCGTAGGCGTTGATCGTCCGCGTCAGCGCGGAGCGGAAGCCCGAGAGGTGCGAGCCACCCTCGTGGGTGTTGATGTTGTTGGCGAAGGAGAGCAGGGACTCCTGGTAGGAGTTGTTCCACTGCATCGCGACCTCGACCTCGCCGACGTCGCCCTCGTCCTCGATGTAGATGACCTTCTTCTGGACGGCCTCCTTCGTGCCCTGCGAATGCAGGTAGGTCACGAAGTCGACGGATGCCGCCGTCGTACTTGAAGTCGACCTTCGACGCCCTCGCCGCGCTCGTCGGAGAAGGTGATCTTCAAGCCCCTGGTGAGGAAGGCCATCTCGCGGAAGCGCGTCTCGAGCGTCGAGTACTCGTAGTCGATCGTCTCGAAGATCTCGAGGTCGGGCAGGAACGTGATGCTGGTGCCGCGGCGCTCGGTCTTGTCGCCCTTGACCAGCGGTCCGGTCGGCGTGCCGCGCTCGTAGCTCTGCTTGTGCTCGAAGCCGTCGCGCCAGATCGTCAGGTCGAGACTGCTCCGACAGCGCGTTGACGACCGAGACGCCGACGCCGTGCAGGCCGCCCGAGACCTTGTAGCCGCCGCCGTCGCCGAACTTGCCGCCGGCGTGCAGGACCGTCAGCACGACCTCGGCTGCCGGCTTCTGCTCCTTCTCCATGATGTCGATCGGAATGCCGCGGCCGTTGTCGGTCACCGTGACGCGGTTGTCGGGATGGATCGTCGATGTCGACCGTGTCGGCCTCGCCGGCGAGCGCCTCGTCGACCGAGTTGTCCATCACCTCGTAGATCAGGTGGTGAAGGCCCCGGATGCCGGTCGAGCCGATGTACATGCCGGGCCGCTTGCGCACCGCCTCGAGGCCCTCGAGGACGCGTGATGTCCTGAGCGCCGTAGCTCTGCGCCTTGCCGTTGTCCGAACCCTTGTCCGCCAAGCGATGCCTTCCGTCAGTCCAACATGAGAAGACCCCGGCGCGGCGCGGTTGGCGCGCTACGTCGGGGTGCCATAACTGCGGTACTGGATATTAGCAGAGTAGTGGTCGCGCCGGACACATCTACGACCCAAGAAATACCTGCAAATCACGGCAAAATCAGGGCAGCTTCGCGACCTTCGCGCGGAGCGCGGTCAGTGGGCCCTCGCCGGTGCCCCCCAGCGCCCCGTTGAGCTTCGTCAGGAGATCGGGCGCCAGCAGCTCCAGCTCGCTCGCCCAGGTCGCCGAGCGGCAGGCGACGACGAGCTTCCCGCCCTGCTCGGAGAGCGGCTGGGCCTCGGCCGCGATCGCCGCGCCGACAGCCTCGGGCCAGGCCGCCTGCACGCGCGCGATCAGCGTCTGGGGCTCCGCTCCGGCGCTGAACCGCTCGAGCGCCGCGGCGAGCGGACGGGGGCCGCGGCGCCTCACGTCAGCACCGCCCCAGAGCTGACGTCGAGCACGACGACTCCGTCGCCCTCGTGGCCGGGCACGTGGTCCAGCTCCGTCGCGGTCACGACCCCCTGACCGCCTTCGCGCAGCAGGCTCGGCGAGCAGCGCCCGGCGTTCTGCGTCGAGCTCCGACATGACGTCGTCGAGCAGCATCAGCGGCGGCCGGTCGCGCTCGGCGGCGAGCAGGTCGCGCTCGGCGAACAGCAGCGCGAGCAGGCCGACGCGCTGCTGACCCTGCGACCCGAAGCCGCGCAGCGGCTCGCCGGCGTGCAGTAGGCGCAGGTCGTCGCGATGCGGACCGTGAGCGGTGAAGCCGCGGTCGAGGTCAGCGGCGTGGCGCTCGGCCAGCTCGGCCGCCAGCTCGTCGGCGGTCGTCGCCTTGGAGCGCGGTCGGTAGGCGACCTCGGCAACGTCGGGCAGGCCGAGATCGGCGGCGCGCTGGGTGAAGCGCGTGCGCGAGCAGCTCGACCGCCTCGGAGCGTGCGGCCATGAGCTCGATTCCGTGGCGCGCCAGCTCGCCGTCCCAAGCGCCGAGCGAGTCCGCGGCGCGCGGCGCCGGCGCGGATCCGGCCGAGCAGTGCGTTGCGTTGCGCGAGCGCGCGCGAGTAGGCGGTCCGGGCGGCGGCGCGCGCCGGCCAGAGCGCGGCGACGAGCTGGTCGAGGTGGGCGCGGCGGTTCGCGGGCGCGCCCTTGATCAGCTCGAGCCGCTCGGGCAGGAAGACGCTGATCAACGGCCGCGCCGCGGTCGCCCACAGGTTGTCCACAGGTGAGCCGTCGACCCGCAGCAACTTCGGCTCGCCCGGCTGGAAGGCGGCCTCGAGCTCGTGCGCGGTGCCGGAGTCGTCGATCGTGCCGACGGTCACCCGGGCCGCGGTCGCGCCGCGGCGGACGAGGTCGCGGTCGTTCGACGTCCGCGGCGAGCGTCCGGTGCTGCCGAAGTAGATCGCCTCGAGCAGATTCGTCTTGCCCGCGCCGTTGGGCCCGACGATCACCGTCATCCGCTCGCCGAGCTCGACCTCCGCGCGTTCGTAGTTGCGGAAGTCGCGCGCGGCGAGCCGAGTCACCCGCATGAGCGGGCTTAGACGTTCAGACGAATCGGCATCACGAGGTAGATGAAGCCCCCGGTGGCGCCGGACTGGATCAGGCCCGGCCGCAGCGGGCTGATCAGCTTGAGGACGATCTCGTCGCTCTCGGCGCTGTCGAGCCCGTCGCGGAAGAACTCCGGGTTGAAGCCGATCGCCGAGCGGCTCGCCGGCGAACGGGACCGGCAGCGACTCGCGTCGCCTCGCCGATGTCCGGCGTCTGGGCCGAGACCTCGAGCTGTCCCTCGGCGAACGCGAGCTTCAGCGGCGCGTTCTTCTGCGCGAGCAGGCTGACACGGCGCACGACCTCGAGCAGCTCGCCGCGATCGACGCGCAGCTCGTGCTCGTAGGACTCGGGCAGCAGCTGCTGATAGTTCGGGAATCGACCTTCGACGAGCCGCGACGACAGGACGACGTCCCCGACGGTGAAGACGACCTGGTTGTCGAGCGCCGACACGGAGATCGCCTCGGCCTCGGTCGCGCCGGCGATGCGGCTCAGCTCCTGCAAGGTTCGGGCCGGAACGTTCACCTCGAGCTCGCCGCTCGAGCGCCGCCTCGAGCGGGGTCTCCTTGACCGACAGCCGGTAGGAGTCGGTCGCGACCATGCGCAGCGTGTTGGCGGCCGCGGTCACCAGCACGCCGGTCAGGTGCGGGCGTGTCTCGTCGCGCGAGGCGGAGCGGGCGACGCGATCGACCGTCTCGATGAACGCCGCGGCCGGGACGACCACATCGAGTCGGGGCTCGGCGGCCGGCAGCTTCGGGAAGTCGTCGAGCGGCAGCGTCCGCAGATGGAAGGTCGCCGAGCCCGACTTGACCTCGACGTCCTGCTCGGAGGCGCGGTACTCGAGCGATAGGTCGAGTCCGCCGGCAGCGAACGCACTACGTCGAGCAGCAGGCGTCCGGGGACCACCACGGAGCCGTCGCGCTCGATCTGGGCTTCGACGGTGGCGCGGATGCCGAGCTCGATGTCGGTCGCCTGAAGCTCGGCGACGCCGGCCTCGACGGTGAGCAGAACGCCGGAGAGCGTCTGGATCGCGCTGCGCGTCGAAACGCCGCGGGCAACGATGCCGAGGCGATCGAGGAAGGATTCACGTGAAAGAACGAGCTTCAACTGATCTACCTATTCCTAGAAGGGGTAGGAGCTGTTGGGATGTTGACTAGGACCCTGATCGTGCGTCGTAGAGCGAAAGGCGCCCGGTGGGCAGCCTGTGGAGAAGCGTGGAGTCTTGCAGCACGGCCGGTCATCACGACGGCGTTGCGAGGTTGCGCTTGAGTTCGTCAACAGCTTGCGCGAGGTCCTCGTCACGCTCGATGTCGCCGGAGAGGCTGCGGATCGCGGCGAGGATCGTGCTGTGGTCTCGGCCGCCAAGGCGCCGGCCGATCTCGGGCAGGCTCTTGTCTGTCAGCTCGCGTGCGAGGTAGATCGCGACCTTGCGGGCCCGGGCCACGTCGGGCCGCCGGTCGCGCGCGACGAGCTCGTCGCTGCTGAGGCCAAAGCGAGCGGCGGTCGCGGCAAGGACGTCCTCCACGCTGGGCTTCAGCGCGCGGCGGTCAGGCCCGAGCTTGTCGAGCAGCTTGCCGGCCAGCGCGGGCGTGGGGACCTCGCCACGCAGCGAGGCGTACGCGACGACCTGGATCAGGGCGGCCTCGAGCGCGCGAACGCTGGTGCTGACACGACCGGCGATCTCCGCGACGAGGTCGGGAGAGGCATCGACGCTGTCGAGGCGCGCGCGCTTCTCGAGGATCGCGCGGCGCACGGGGAAGTCGGGTGGGTCGACGGCGACGACGAGACCGGAGCCGAAACGCGCACCGAGTCGCTCGGTGAGCGACTTCAGCTCCGAAGGCGGCCGGTCGGAGGTCATCACGAGCTGGCGGCCGGCGTCGTGGAGCTCGTTGAAGGTGTGGAACAGCTCCTCCTCGGTGCGCACCTTGTCGGCGAGGAACTGGACGTCGTCGAGCAGCAGCACGTCGACGCCGCGGAAGCGCTCCTTGAACGACTGGGTGTCGCGGGTGCGCAGCGCGTCGACGAACTCGTTGGTGAACTGCTCGACGGTCGCGTAGCGGACGGTCATGCCCGACCCGTGGCGCTGGACGTAGTTGCCGATCGCGTGCAGCAGGTGGGTCTTGCCGAGGCCGGGCCGGCCGTGGATGAACAGCGGGTTGTATGCCTGTCCGGGCTGCTCGGCGACCGACAACGCGGCCGCATGGGCGAAGTGGCTGCCCTTGCCGATCACGAACTGCTCGAAGGTGTACTTCGGGTTGAGCGCGGATCCAGGCCGCGGAGGCGCGGCCGCGGAGACGTGGGAGCCGCCGACCGCGGGCGCTTGCCACCGCTCGTCGACGATCTCGACGGTCGCGCTCGGGGAGTAGCCGCGCGCCGCGGCCTCCCTCAGGAGTGGCAGGTAGCGGTCGCGAACCCAGGTCCTGATGTGGTTCGGGGCACGGACGAAGAGCGTGTCGCGATCGACGCCAGCTAGCTCCAACGGCTCGAGCCAGATGTGGAACTTGAAGTCCGGGACCTCGCGGCGCAACTCCACGCGAACGCGGTCCCATATCGGCTCGAGCTGATCGCGCACGGAAGTATTCGGCCCTCCCGGACCTGTTCGGCAAACTCTGGTTGGAGAGGGCTCGGCGGGGGCCTCGACCTCGGAGTCGGCGAGTCTACATTGGCGCGCCGCGCGTTTACCCGGCCGGTCGGACGACTGCCGCAAATCGCGAGGAAAAGAGACGGTGACGGTCGATCGCCCCTATACTCCCCGACCTTCGAGAGGAGCACTGGATGAAGCGGACTTACCAACCGAAGAAGCGCAAGCGCGCACGTACGCATGGGTTCCGTGCGCGCATGAGCTCGCGCGCCGGTCGCGAGATCCTCAAGCGTCGCCGCAGCAAGGGCCGGCGCCGCCTCACCGTCTAGCGATGGGCGGCGCGGCCGAGGGCCGTGGCGGCAGCCGTCGCAAGCGCCGGCGGCTCTCGCGCAGCGGCGACTTCGATCGCGTCTATCGCGACGGTCGCTCGCACGCGAGCCGCTTCCTGGTCGTCTACTCGTTCCCGCGCTCGGGCGACGCCGAGCCGCGGCTCGGCATCTCGGTCGGTCGCAAGGTCGGCGGAGCGGTGGCGCGCAATCAGGTCAAGCGGATGCTGCGCGATGCCTTCTGGGCCTGCGGCGACGGGCTTCCCGACGGCCACGACTTCGTGATCGTGGCTCGCCCGGAGATGGCTACCGTCGCGAATGAGCGCGGCGCGGCCGGCGTCGAGGAGGAGCTGCGCTCGGTACTGACTTCGGCCGGTCTAGCCGGGGACGAGAAGTGAGCGCGGCGCGGTCGGTCGTGGTCGCTCCGGTGCGCTTCTACCAGCGCTTCGTCTCGCCCGCGATCCCGCAGCGGTGCAAGTACCACCCGTCCTGCTCGGACTACTCAGTCACAGCCGTGCGCCAATACGGCATACTGCGCGGCCTGATCCTCTCGGCCTGGCGCTTATTGCGCTGCAACCCGTGGAGCCACGGCGGGGTCGACTTCGTCGAGGATCAGAAGCTCTTCCGCCCGCGCGCCTGATCAGCCCCAGCCCTCCATGTACCTCGCGATCATCCCTCAGCCGTTCCTGACCGTCCTCGAGGACGTGCTGACGTTCTGGCACGACCTCGTCGGTGGCAGCTGGGGCTGGGCGATCATCCTGCTGACGTTCACGATCCGCATCCTCATCCTGCCGCTGACCTTCAAGTCGGTGAAGTCGATGCAGAAGCTCCAGGTGCTCCAGCCGGAGATGAAGAAGATCCAGGAGCGCTACAAGGACGACCGGCAGCGGATGAACCAGGAGATGATGAAGTTCTACCAGGAGAACAAGGTCAATCCCTTGGGCTCCTGCCTCCCGCTGTTGCTGCAGATCCCGTTCTTCATCGCGCTGTTCGAGCTGCTGCGCAGCGATTCGTTCAAGGCCGACATCGCCGGCAACGCCGCCTTCGGGCCGATCGAGAACCTCGCCGAGCCGCTCACGGGTCAGCCAGTTGTCCTAGGGGCGATGATCGTCCTCTACGTCGCGACGCAGCTGATCGCGACGATGATCACCTCGATCGGCGGCGACAAGACGCAGCAGCGGATCATGATGGCGCTGCCGTTCGTCTTCGTCGTCTTCATCATCAACTTCGAGGCCGGTCTGATCGTCTACTGGATCACGACCAACGTCTGGACGATTGGGCAGCAGCTCGTCGTCCGCAAGATGTACCCCCGTCCCGACCTGAGCGACAGCGCCGCTCCAGCCGGCGCCGCGGCCCTGACAGACAAGGCTTCGAGGGGCGACTCGGACGGCAAGGACGACGGGAGCGATAATGGCTCCGCCAAGGCGCCGCCACCATCGCCGCGCAAGAAGAAGAAGCGCTCCGGCCGCCGCCGGTAGGCTGGGCGGCTCATGGAGGACCGAGTCGACAGGCCCGCCGGTGGCCCGATCGAGCGCGATCTTCGCGTCGAGGCGGAAGGAATCGGCGTCGGCGAGGCGAAATGGAACGCACTGAAGCAGCTCGAGCCGCGCTTTCCTGGGATCACAGCGGAGTGCGTCGAGTTCGTTGTGATCGCTGACGGGACCGACGGGCCGGCGCGTGTCGTCGGCGAGGTCGACGAGGATTCCTGGCGCGAAGCCGCCACGACGCTGCCCGCGGAGCCGGCGGAGCGTCTACGCGCGCTGGTCATCCGGATCGTTCACGAGCTCGGGCTGAGCGCGACCGTGGACATCGACGAGAGCGACGAGGAGCTGCGCGCAACCGTCAACGGCGACGACCTCGGTCTGCTGATCGGGAAGCATGGGATGACAATCGACGCGCTGCAGCATCTGGCGGTGCGGATTGCGTTCCCCCAGGGGGAGCGCAGCAAGCAGGTCGTGATCGACGCCGCGGGCTACCGCGATCGACGCGAGGAGGCGCTTCAGCGTCAGGCGGATCGCGCGATCGCCGAGGCCCTGGAGTACGGCCGCGCCGTGGAGCTGGAGCCGATGCGCGCGCTCGAGCGAAAGGTCGTGCATCTCTACATCCGCGACCGCACCGACGTGGAGACCCACAGCGAGGGCGATGAGCCCGACCGGCGGCTCGTCATCACGCCGATCACTCGCCCGGCGTCGTCCTGACCGTTTCACGCGAAACGGTCGAGGTGTTCGCGGACCAGCACGGTCTGGACCGGCGGGTAGCTGCACGGGTGCTGGAGCTGGGCTCGACACACGGGCTCGGTGCCGAGCGGGTCGATCGGCTCGCGGCGCTGCTGACTGCCCTGTCGGCTGAGCCGGCGCCGCCGACCACGGTCTCCACACCGCCAGAGGCGGTGAACGTCCACGTCGCCGACAGTCTCTCGGGCCTGGCGGTTCCGGACTTTGCCAGTGCTGGCGCGGTTGCCGACATCGGCGCGGGTGCCGGGTTCCCAGGCTTGGCCCTTGCCGCGGCGCTTCCAGGCGCGAGCGTGGATCTGATCGAGTCGACCGAGCGCAAGTGCGAGGTGATCGCGCGCCTCGCGGAAGCCGCGGGCGTAGGGAACGCCACGCCGGTTCCTGCTCGCGCCGAGGAGTGGGCGGCGGGCGAGGGCCGGAGTCGCTACGACGTCGTGACCGCGCGAGCGCTCGCCTCGCTGGCGGTGCTCGTCGAGTACGCGGCGCCGCTGCTTGCGCCGGGTGGGGTCCTCGTCGCCTGGAAGGGCGCACGCGATCGCGAGGAGGAGTTAGCGGGCAGCACGGCCGCCGGCCTTGTGGGCCTGGAACCTCGTGATCCAATCCCCGTGCGGCCCTTCAAAGGCTCTAGAGAGCGGAATCTGTTCGTCTACGAGAAGACCGGGACGACACCGGAGCGCTTTCCGCGGCGCCCCGGGATGGCCACCAAGCGCCCGCTGGCCTAAGCGACGGTCGTTCGCCCTTGAACTAGAGTGGGCGCTCGCACCCCGTCCGACCGCGTCCAAAGGTAGCTTCAAGCTCGATGGGAACCGTATTCGCGATAGCGAACCAGAAGGGCGGAGTGGGTAAGACCACGACCGCCGTCAACGTCGCGGCGAGCATCGCCGACGCCGGTTACGAGACCCTGCTCGTGGATCTCGACCCGCAGTGCAACGCAACCGTCGGCGTTGGGCTGGCGAAGGACCTCCAGCCGAGCTCTACGACTGCCTGAGCGGCGACCTGACGATCGCCGAGGCGGCCACGCCGACTCCCTTCGATCGGCTCTGGGCCGTACCGGCGACTCCGGATCTCGCCGGCGCGACCGTCGAGCTGCCCCGCATCTCGGGCTCCGAGACGCGTCTGCGCGAGCAGCTCGGCGACGTCCGCGACCGCTTCCTCTTTACGATCCTCGACTGCCCCCCGTCGCTCGGCCCGCTGACGGTCAATGCGCTCGCCGCCGCGGACCGCGTCCTGGTGCCTGTCCAGACCGAGTACTTCGCGCTCGAGGGCCTCGCGGGGCTGCTCGACACGCTCGCGCTCATACAGCGCGACCTGAACCCGAGCCTTACAGTTGCGGGCATGGTGTTGACGATGCACGACGGCCGAACGCGGCTCGCGCAGGACGTCGAGCGCGAGGTCAGGGCGCACTTCCCAGACCTCGTCTTCGACACCGTGATCCCGCGCAACGTCAGGCTGGGAGAGGCTCCGAGCTACGGCGTGCCGATCATCCGGCACGCTCCCCAGAGTGCAGGATCCGCCGCATATCTGAAGCTTGCGAAGGAGGTTGCAGCCCGTGCTTGACCGTGAGCCTGACCCTAAGGCTGGGCGCCGGGGGATGGGCCGTGGCCTCTCCGCCATCCTGCCGACCGCGACGGACGAGACGGGCCTCCGTGAGATCCCCGTCAACCTGATCGAACCGAACCCGCGCCAGCCGCGGCGGGAGTTCGACGAGGAGGCGCTGGTCGCGCTGTCGGAGTCGATCCGCTCGCGCGGCGTCCTCCAGCCGATCGTCGTCCGCCCACTGGCGGGCGGTAGGTACGAGCTGATCGCGGGCGAGCGGCGCCTGCGTGCGTCGCGCCTCGCCGAGTTGGATGCGATTCCCGCTGTCATTCGCCAGACCGAGGACTGGGAGCGGCTGGACCTCGCGCTGGCCGAGAACATGGCCCGCGTCGACCTCAACCCGGTCGAGGAGGCGCGTGCCTGCTCGATGCTGGTCGACGACCTCGGGCTCTCGAAGGCGGAGGTCGGCCGTCGCGTCGGCAAGAGCCGCGTGGCGGTGTCGAACCTCGTCCGCCTGCTCGAGCTGCCCGACGAGGTGCTGGAGGCGATCGAGGCCGGCAGCCTGACCGAGGCTCACGGCCGCGCGATCCTCACCTGCAAGGACCATCAGGACCGGAAGGCCCTGGGCCGCGATGCGGTCGCGAACAGCTGGTCGGTGCGTGAGACGGAGCGCCGCGCCCGCGACCTGGAGGCCGGACCGGTCGAGCGCCCGTCGCGCGAGGTCCATCCAGATCACGCCGCAGCGGTGGCCGCGGCCGAGGAGGCGCTGTCTGCCGCGCTCGGCCGTCCGGTGCGCGCGAAGCCGAAGGGCGACGGCTGCCGGATCGAGCTGGACTTCGACAGCGCCGCCGAAGCCGAGGAGCTCGCGCGCCAGCTCCGCGGGGCCGCGATCCACGCCGCCTGACCCGCCGACCGGGAGCCCGCTAGAATCGCCGCTCCCCGGGCGATTAGCTCAGTCGGTTAGAGCGCGTCTCTGATAAGGACGAGGTCCCTGGTTCGAATCCAGGATCGCCCACTGGCCACCCTCTCGCGACGAGAGCCTAGACTTTCGCCTCATGCAGGAGATGGTGATCTACGGCGTCAGCTTCGACATGGTCGGCAAGCAGCCGATCGTCCTTCTCAAGACGCGGGACGGCAACAAGTTCCTGCCGATCTGGATCGGCCATCCGGAGGCCGCCGCGATCCTGATGAAGCTCCAGGGCGCGAACACTCCGCGGCCGATGACCCACGATCTGATCAGTGATGTCCTCGGTGAGCTCGACGTCGAGTGCACGAAGGTCTCGGTGACCGAGTTGCGCGAGAACACCTTCTACGCCTCGATCACGCTCCAGCTGAACGGACGCGAGCTGGAGATCGACTCGCGGCCCTCCGACGCGCTCGCGCTCGCTGTCCGCACGGGGGCGTCGATCTACGCCGCCGACGAGGTGATCGTCGAGTCGGCGATCGAGTTCGAGCATGAGGTCGAGGACACCGAGGAGGTCGTCGAGAAGTTCAAGGACTTCCTCGAGAACGTCTCACCCGAGGACTTCCAGGCGGACAGCTAGCGCCGTCTGAGCGCGTCGAGGGGACGCGCTAGGCGGGCGCCGATCTTGTAGCGGCGGGTGGCGACGAGCTCGTCGTAGCGACGGGTCAAGGCCTCGATCTCGGCTTGGCGCTCGACCAGCAGCACGTCGTGCTTGGCGAGTTCCTCGTAGAGCGCGCCGACCTCGACGCGCAGCGTCGCGGCGCGTCCCTCGGCGTGCCAGAGCAGGTCGACCATGCGCTGGAGCTGGCGCAGCCCGTCAGGTGTCTCCGGGCCCGGTCCGACCGCGGCGCGCAACAGCCGGTCGATCTCGGCGACGTGCTCGCCCGCGTCGTGGGGGAAGCGGACCAGGTCGCGGCCGACGAGGCCGAGGCCGGGGTCGTAGTCGGACAGGGCGGCGCGCAGGCGGTCCTCGTCGTAGACCTCCTCGAACGCTCCGCCGGCGAACCCGTTCGCCTCCATCGCGGGGTACTTCTCGGCCGTCACCCAGCCGTCGCCGCCCGGACCGGCGTAGACGAAAGCCAGCCGCCCGCAGGCCATCGCCTCGAGCATCGCCCGGCCGTAGCCGACGACGATGTCCGACGCGGAGATCTCGGCGCGCGGATCCTCGACGGCGACTCCCTCGAAGGCGAGCGCCTGATTGCGCCCGATCACGGCGATCTCGACGCCCTGAGGCTCCCAGGCGCGCTTCAGGATCTCCAGGCGCCTCGGCGGGAAGTTGTTGCTGAGCACGAGCGCGCGGCGCGGCTCGTCGCGGGGGGCGCCGTGCGGCTTGAAGCGCAGGACGTCGATCGGCTGACGCAGCCTGACCACCGGCGGCCCGTCCACGATCCCCTCCGCGCGCTTGCCCTGGCGGTCGTTGAGGACGACGCAGGCCGAGACCGCGCCCACCCCCGGCTGCGGCAGCTCGTAGTCGTGGTCGACGCCGTGGACGACGAACACCTGGGGCGAGTCCGGATGGCGCCGCGCCAGCTCGAGGCTGAGCGAGCGGTCCTGCACGACGATCGCCTCGGGCGCCGCGTCGAGCGCCGCCTCGCGCTCCAGGACCTCGAAGCCGGCCGCCCGCGCGCCGCCGCCCCGAGGGCCGACGGTGGTCGCCATGAAGGTGACCTCGTGACCCGTCCGGCGGAGCCCGTCGGCGAGCGTGACGAGGTACGTCTCGGCGCCCCCGGGACCGTCGAGCTGCCGTGTCGCGCAGAGCAGCCGCACTCAGGCCATCGCCTTCGCCGTGCGGAGCGTCTGCGTGGCAATCTCCGCGTCCGACGCCAGGTAGCCGCCGCCGTGGCGGTCGGTGGTCGCCGTGCGGAGCTGTCCGCGTCCGATCGTCACCACGACGTCGCCGGGCAGCGCCGACTCGATCGCCAGCCGGATCGCCTCCGGCCGGCGCAGGACCGGGACGAGCTCGCCGCCGGCGACTGGCCGCGCGCCGCGCAGCAGCGATGCGAGATTCATGAGCGGCGGCTCGCCGCGAAGGCTCGACCCGGTGACGATCAGCTGGTCGCACAGCTGCCGGGCGACTCGACCCGTCTCCTCGCGTGGGCTGGGCATGTCGTAGGAACCTACGAGACCGATGACCGCTCGTAGCTTCGCGCCGTCGCGCCGGTCGACAACGGCGCGCAGGGTGATCAGCAGCTCGCGGATGCTCTCCGGGGTGTGGGCCATGTCGACGAGGACGTCGAACGGCTGTCCGAGATCGACGCGGTCATAACGGCCTGGCGGCGGCGACACTTCGGCGAGCGCAGACGCGGCCTGCTCGACCGTAGCGCCCAGCGCGACGCCGGCCGCCAGTGCCGCAGACGCGTTGACCGCGCTCATGAGGCCCGGTAGGCGGCTCCGCAGTTCGAGCGGCCCATGCGGGGTGTCGAGCTCGGCGACCGCACCCTCGAGCGACCATTCCGCCTTCAGCACGCGATAGTCGACGCCCACCCCGCGTCCGAACCGCAGCACCCGACCGCCCCGGTGCTCGACGTCGGCGGCGATGCCGGCACCGACGACGTCATCGCCGTTGACGACCGCGACCGGCACGCAGCGGTCGCCCCGAACGAACATCGTGCGCTTGAGATCGGCGGTCGCTGCCGCCGACCCGTGGCGGTTGGACTCGGGGTGGAGGTTGGTGAAGATCGCGATCTCCGGCAGCAGGTCGGTGCACCCCTCGAGCTGCTGGCTGGAGATCTCGCAGGCGATCACGCCCGCGCGATCCCGGATCGCGGACAGCGCGGGCGCGAAGTCGGTATTGCCGGCCATCGGCGAGTTGCCTGTCACGGCCGCGCCGATGCCCGACACGAGCTTCGTCACCGTCGACTTGCCCTTCGTTCCCGTGACGCCGACGATGGGAAGGGGCGTCGCCCGCCAGGCCAGCTCGAGCTCGTCAACGACCGCCAGGCCCCGCCCTCTCGCCGCCAAGACCAGCTCGTGGTCGGGTGGGATCCCGGGGCTCTTGACGACCGTGCGAATGCGGTGGAGCTCGAGCAGCTCTCGCGGGTCGCCCCCGAGCACGCAGCGCACGCCGCTGGCTCGCATCCGCCGTGCCAGAGTACGCAGCTCGCGCTGGCCGCCGCCGTCCCAGGCGGTCACCGCGTTTGCACAGAAGCGGTCGACGAGCAGGTCGACGGCCCCCTTGCCAGCACGTCCGAGACCCGCGACGAGGTACGGGCCCGCCGGCAGTGGCGGACGGTCCATGGGCTTCCGCTACCCGGCCGACGCGCTCGCGGCACGCGCGAACGCCGACTCGAGGATCCTCCCGACCAGCTCGTCGAAGCCGATGCCGGCCTCCTCGGCGGCCTGGGGGAGCAGGCTGGTCTCGGTCAGGCCGGGGATCGGGTTGGCCTCTAGGACGAACAGCTCGCCCGTCGCGTCGAGCATCAGGTCGACGCGGCCGAAGCCGTAGCAGCCGAGCAGATCGTAGGTGCGAAGCGCCAGCTCCTGGGCCCGCTCGGTGACGCCGTCGGGCAGTTTCGCGGGACAGATGAACTCGGTGCGGCCGATCTCGTAGCGGGCCTGGAAGTCGTAGAAGTCGCCCTCGGCGCCGTCGCGCGGGACAGCCTCGACGACCGGCAGCGCGACCGGTCCGTCGGGGCCGGCGAGCACCGACACCGCGAGGTCGCGGCCGTCGACGAACCGCTCGAGCAGCACCTTCGCGTCGTAGGAGAAGGCGGCGACGAGCGCGGCCGGGACGTCGGCGGCGGTGCGTGCGAACTTGATCCCGAGCGCCGATCCCTGGCTCGACGGCTTGACGACGATCGGGAACTCGAGCCGCTGCTCGATCGCCGGCAGCGCGTCGGCCGCGCCCAGCTCGCGGAACGCGGTCTGGTTGAAGGCGAAGAACTCGGGCGACGGCACGCCGTGCTCGGCGAGCAGGTGCTTGGTCAGCACCTTGTCCATTGCCCGGGCGCAGGCCGGCACGCCGGATCCCGTGTAGGGCAGGCCGAGGATCTCCAGCAGCTCCTGGACGGTGCCGTCCTCGCCGTCGCGTCCGTGCATCGCGACGAAGACCGCGTCCGGGGCCTCGTCGCGCAGGCGGCGGATCAGGTCCTGGCCGGCGTCGATCGCGATCACCTCGTGGCCGAGTCGCTCGAGGGCGTCCTCGACGCGCGCGCCGGAGCGCAGCGAGACCTGGCGCTCGAACGAGCTGCCGCCGGCGAGGACGGCGACCCGGCTCACGAGCCTCGCGCGCGGCGGTCGCGCTCGGCGCGGGTCGGTAGTTCGACGACCCGCGCACCCTCGTCGTCGGCCGTCTCGGCGGCATCGGCGACCGCGTCGTGGCGTGGCGGCGCTTGGGCGACCTCGCCGGTCAGCGTGCCGTAGAGCGCGACCTGCTCCTTGATCACTTCGCCGATCCGGCGGATTCCCTCGCGGATGCCGTCCTCGTCGGTGCCGGCGAAGTTGAGCCGCATCGAGCTGCGGCCGCGTCCGTCGAGGAACGCTCCCTCGCCGGGCACGAACGCGACGTCGACGCGCAGCGCGGCGGCGAGCAGGTCGGAGGTGTCGATGAAGTCGGGCAGCGTCGCCCAGATGAACAGCCCGCCGCCCGGTCGGGTCCATTCGGCCTGTGGCGGGAAGTGCTCGGCGAGCGCGTCGAGCATCGTGTCGCGGCGGTCGCGGTAGAGCTCGGTCAGCGCGCTGACGTACTCGCGCCAGTCGTGGTGCTCGAAGTACGAGTGGACGAGGATCTGCGACAGCGTCGAGGTGCAGAGGTCGACCTGCTGCTTGCCGAGGTTGATCCGCGCCAGCACCGGCGGCGGCGCGACCACCCAGCCGAGCCGCAGTCCCGGCGAGAAGATCTTCGAGAAGGTGCCGAGGTACATCACGTAGGTGCCGCCGTCGAGCGAGTGCAGCGTCGGCAGCGGGTCGCCCTCGTAGCGCAGCAGCCCGTAGGGGTTGTCCTCGAGCACCAGCAGCTCGCGCTCGCGCGCCACCTCGACCAGTCGCTTGCGGCGCGGCAGCGACATCGTCACGCCGCCGGGGTTCTGGAAGCTCGGCACCGTGTAGATGAACTTCGGCCGCTTGCCCTCGGCCTCGAGCCGGTCGAGGGTCTCCTCGAGCATGTCGACGCGCATCCCGTCAGAGTCCATGTCGACCTGGACCACGTTCGCTTGGTAGGCCTTGAACGCGTTCAGCGCGCCCGGGTAGGAGGGGCCCTCGGCGACGATCGTGTCGCCGGGGTCGATCAGCGTCTTGGTGACGAGGTCGAGCACCTGCTGCCCGCCGGTCGTCACGAGCACGTCGTCGGGATCGACCGCCATGTCCTCGGCGGCCATCACGTCGACGATGCAGCTCTTGGTCTCGGCCAAGCCCTCGGTCGGCCCGTACTGCAGCGCCCGCGCGCACGACTCGTCGGCGATCCGCGCGGTGATCGACGCGAAGGTCGCGGGCGGGAAGCTCGAGGTGTCGGGCAGGCCGCCGGCGAACGAGATCACCTCGGGCCGGTCGCTCATCGCCATCAGGTCGCGCGTCGCCGACGACGTCATCACGCGCGTGCGCGCGGAGAACAGCCCGGCGTAGCGCTCGAGGTCGCGGCGCGTCGAGCGCGGAGGCGGGTCGTCTATCGTCACGCGCTCCAGCGTACCGACCCCGCAGACCGCGAAAAGCCCATCAGCCTCGTAATGGACATCGGAACCGGCGCCGGCCTCGCCGGTTCGGTCGGCGTACGGCCGTTCCTGCCGCCGCTGCTCACCGGCGCGCTCGCGCGCGGGGACATCGGCATCGACTTCAGCGGCACCGACTGGGCGTTCCTCGAGAGCTCCGTCTTCCTGTTCGCGATCCTAGTGCTCGCGGTGGCTTGGTACATGGCCGAACGTTCGGGGGCGAACCAAAGCCTGATGGCGCGGATCGGCCTGCTGCTGAGCGTGACGCTCGGTGCGCTGCTGTTCGCCGGCTCGCTCGCCGCCGGCGGCCACTCCGCGATCCCGGGGCTGATCGGCGGAGCCGCCTGCGCCGCGCTCGCCTACGTCGCGATCTTCAGCCTCTTCACGCGCGCCGCGCGGCGGCTCGACGGGGAGGCGGTGGGCTTCCTGACGCTGTATGCCGACGCGGGCGCCTTGATCCTCGCGGCGGTCGCGATCTTCCTGCCGCCCGTCTCGTTCCTGGCGCTGATCGCCTTCGCGCTGGTGCTCTTCCGGGGCCGCGCAGCCGCCGACCGCAAGTACGCGGGTCTGCGGATCCTGCGGTGAGCGGCACGGCCGCCGCCGGCCGCAAGAAGCTGGTCCTCGCGGTCATCGACGCGCTCAGCCCCGACGCGCTCGACCGCACGATCGCCGACGGCGGGGCGCCGATCCTCGCCGAGCTGGTCAGCCGCGGCGACTACGCGCGCGACTGCGTATCGACCTTTCCGTCGCTGACACCGGTCGCCGCGTCCGCGATCGCCACCGGTCTCGGGCCCGACGAGCACCTGATCCCGTCGATGAACTGGTACCACCGCGGCGAGGAACGCTACGTCGAGTACGGCTCGTCGTTACCGGCGACGCGCGCGTTCGGGATCTTCCGCTCGCTCCAGGACACCGTCTACAACATGAACCTGGCGCACCTCACGCAGCGCCACCGCACCGTCTTCGAGCTGCTCGACGACGCCGGCGTGCGCACCGCCTGCACGACTTACCTGATCTACCGCGGCCGCTTCCGCCACGAGCCGAGCGCCGACCCGCGCTACCGCCGGCTCGCCGAGGCCGCGCAGTTCCGTCACCCCGTCTGGGCCGCGCGCGAGTTCTTCTACGCCGACCTCTTCGACACGCGGGCGACCGGCTGCTCGTCGACGCTCGGGATGCCAGGCCAGCGCGACCGCCACGCCGGCTGCGTCGGCGCCCACATCGTCGAGCGCGACCTGTTCGACTTCCTGCTGCTGTCGCTGCCCGACAACGACAGCCACTCGCACAAGCGCGGCCCCGAGGCGCAGCCGGCGTCGATCGCCGAGGCCGACCGCGCGCTCGAGCGGGTCGTCGACGCGGCCGGCGGGATCGACGACTTCCTCGCCCGCTACGCCGTGATCGTGATGTCCGACCACTCGCAGAGCCTGGTCGAGCAGCCCGTCAACCTCGCTCACCACCTCGGTGACTGGCGCGTCCTGACCCCGAGCGACAGCGCTCCGGAGGAGGCCGAGCTGGCGGTCTGCCCGGGGGCGCGCTCGGCTCAGGTCTATGTGCTCGACGAGGGCCGCCGCGAGCGGATGCTCCCGAAGCTCACCCGTCACCTGCGCGGCGTCGAGGGAGTCGACCTGACCGCCTGGCTGGAGCCCGGGGCGGGGGAGGAGCCGGTCGCGGTCGTCGCGACCGCGGCCGCCGAGCTGCGCTTCGCGCCCCTACCCGAGGACGCCGACGCCGCGAGCCCGGCGGGCGCCGACGCCCTGACGGCGACCGACCGCCGCGGGGCGAGCTGGTCGCTCGCCGGCGACCGCGCCGTCCTCGACCTGTCGCCGGACCGCGACGGCGCGCTCGTCTCGGCCGAGTACCCCGACGCCCTCGGCAGGCTCTGGTCGGCGCTGCGCTGCCCCCGGGCTGGCGACGTGCTGCTGTCGGCGACGCCCGCCTACGAGTTCGTCGACTGGGGCGGATCGCACCACCTCGACGGCGGCAGCCACGGCTCGCTGCACCGCTGCGACTCGCTCGGCGTGCTGCTGACCGTCGGCGTCGAGGGCCTCGCCGAGGACCGCCCGCAGCCGCATCTGCGTGACGTCACCCCGATGATCGCGCGCCACTTCGGGCTAACCTCGTAGCGTGCGCGACCGCCCCGACGCCCCCGCCGCGCGTGGCCTCGAGCCGCCCGCCGCCGCGACCGCCCCGGCCCCGCCGCTGGCTCCCGGCGCGCGCCTGCGCGCGGGGATCCGCAAGCCCCAGAACTGGCTGCAGCTGGCGAAGTTCTGCCTCGTCGGCGGCTCCGGCTACGTCGTCAACCTGGCCGTCTTCTCGCTCGCGGTCGCGGTCGGCGACCTCCATCACCTGATCGCCGCGACGCTCGCCTTCCTCGTCGCGGTGACGAACAACTTCTGGTGGAACCGTCGCTGGACGTTCTCCGCGCGCGACGGCCACGCCGGCTTCCAGGCGGCGCGCTTCGTCGTCGTCAGCGTCGTCGCCTTCCTGTTCGCCGCCCTGGTGCTCGAGCTGCTGGTCAACCGCGCGGGCCTGGCCGAGATCCCCGCCCAGGCGATCTCGATCGTCGTCGCGACGCCGCTCAGCTTCCTCGGCAACAAGATCTGGAGCTTCGGTTCGGGCGACTGGCGCGGCTAGCGATGCGGCTGGCCGTCGCACTGGTGCTGGCGTCGCTGGTCTTCGCGGCGCCGGCCGCCGCCGCGCCTGCAGCTCGTCACGCCGGACTCGCAGACGGTCGCGCCGGCCGGCTACGAGCTGACGGCGAAGCGGGCGATAGCGATCGCGTCGCGCTCGCCGACGGTCCGGGCCGAGCGCGAGCGTCACGACGACTTCCGCCCGGCGGCCTACACGCGCGGTCCCGGCCGCTGGCAGGTCAGCTGGTTCGACGGCGACCGCGAGGTCGCCCAGGCGCGCGTCGACGACCAGCTCGGGATCGTGCTCGAGGCGTGGACCGGCCACCAGGTCGCCTGGTCGATGGCGCGCGGCTACGAGGGCGCGTTCGGCCGGACGCTCAACTCGCCGTTCGTCTGGATCCCACTCTGCGTGCTGTTCCTGCTGCCGTTCGTCGACCTGCGCCGGCCGTTGCGGCTGCTTCACCTCGACCTGCTGGTGCTGCTCGGGTTCGGCGTCTCGCACTACTTCTTCAACCGCGGCGAGATCGGCGTCTCGGTACCGCTCGTCTACCCGGTGCTGGCCTACCTGCTGGTGCGGCTGCTGTGGTCGGGAGCGCATGGTCGCGAGCGGCCGCAGCGGCTCGTGCCGCACGTTCCGCTCGCCCTGCTCGCGGTGGCGCTGGTCCTGCTGGTCGGCTTTCGCGTCGGCCTCAACGTCGTCGACTCGAACGTGATCGACGTCGGCTACGCGGGCGTGATCGGCGCCGACCGGATCGCCGACGGCGACGGCATCTACGGGCCGGGCTTCGCCGACGACGTCGAGCACGGCGACACCTACGGCCCGCTGACCTACCTGTCCTACGTGCCGTTCGAGCAGGCGCTGCCGTGGAGCGGGGCGTGGGACGACCTGCCGGCGGCGCACGGTGCGGCGATCGCCTTCGACCTGCTGACGCTGCTCGGCCTGTTCCTGCTCGGCCGGCGGCTGCGGCCGGGCAACGAGCTGGGGCTCGCGCTCGCCTATGCCTGGGCGACCTACCCCTACGCGATCTTCGCGCTGCAGACCAACTCCAACGACACGCTGGTCGGGCTGCTGACCGTCGTCGCGCTGCTGTCGCTGACCCTGGCGCCGGCGCGCCGCGGCCTGTCGGCGCTGGCGCGGGGCGCGAGCATCGGTCTGGCCACGGCGGCGAAGGTCGGCCCGCTCGCGCTCGCGCCGCTGTTCGCGACGGCGGGCGGCGGCAGCGACGACCAGCAGCCCGCCAGCCCGTGGCACCGCCGCCGGCTGCTCGCCCGCGACCTCGCGCTGTTCGCCCTCGCCCTCGCGGTCGTGCTCGCCGCGACCTTCCTTCCGTTCATCCCCGACGGCGGCCTGCGCGAGATCTACGACCGCACGCTCGGCTACCAGGCGTCGCGCCGCTCGCCGTTCAGCGTCTGGGGCCAGCTCGACGCGGGCGAGACCTACCGCGCCGTCATGACCGGGCTCGCCCTCGCGCTGGCCGTCGTGGTCGCCTTCGTCCCGCGCCGCAAGACGCCGCTCCAGGTCGCCGCGCTCGGCGCCGCGGTCCTGATCGCCGTCCAGCTCGCGGCGTCGCACTGGTTCTACCTCTACGTCGTCTGGTTCTTCCCCCTCGCCCTGGTCGCGCTGATGGCGCCGCTGGCCGCCGGAAGGCCAGCGGCGCCATCCCGGCTGTCGCAGGCCGCGCGACCGCCGCTCGATTCCGCCGTTCCGCTCGGCGACGCGGCGATCCCGTCAGCTCAGACGGGATCGCCGACGCGGCCCATCGCACGCTCGTAGTTGACGCGCATCAGGCCGATTGCCTCGGTCACGGCGTCGTCGTCGCCCAACCCGACCGCGGCCCAGCCCGGCCGGTCGATCGGGTGGCGCTGGATCCTGCCCGCCTCGATCAACTCGGACCACAGCGACTTCGGCAGGCCGAAATGGGCGACCTGGTCGCCGTGCAGATGGCCGATCTCGCGGCGGCGAACCTTGAACGACAGCTCGCCGCGGCTGCCTGGCCCGGCCTCGACGCCCGGCCAGGAGGAAACCTCCTCGGTGATCCAGGCGCTCGGCGTGGTGGTGTGTTCGCTCACGTGACTGCTCCTTGCTCGCATTGTCGAGCGCCCGACCATAGAAGTTCAAGTTAGCTTGAAGTCAAGGGCGATCTGTGGTTGGATGCCGGCCAGTGGCTGAGCTGCTGACGATTGGCGAGGTGGCGCGCCGCAGCGGCGTCGCCGCGTCGGCGTTGCGGTTCTACGAGGAGAAGGGGCTGATCGTCTCCGAGCGTGCCGGCTCCGGCCACCGACGCTACCCGCGGCCGACTCTTCGCCGGATCGCCTTCGTCGTATTCGCGCAGCGGGTGGGGCTGACGCTCGACGAGATCGCCACCGAGCTGGCGAAGCTGCCATCCGATCGCGCCCCGACACGGCGTGACTGGTCCCGCCTATCGGCGGGATGGGCCACCCGGATCGACGCGCGGATCGCCGAGATGGAGCGGCTGAAGGCCGGCCTGACCGAGTGCATCGGGTGCGGCTGCCTATCGCTCGCCCGCTGCCGCCTGGCCAACCCAGGCGACCGCGCCGCCGGCGCCGGGCCCGGTCCCCGCTACTGGGTCGGGGACGCCGAGCCAGGCCGCTGAGCGGCGCTCAGATGTTCGCCGGCTCGAGGATCTGGACGATCCCGGTCGCACGCCCGTCGTCGCCGGCCTCGACCAGGACGCCGTTCAGCCACGGGTCCTCTGACGAGGTCTCGAAGCGGACCTGGGTCATCGTCAGGAACCGCTTCAGCGCCAGCTCGCGCTTGACGCCGATCACGCCGCCGCGCGGGCCGGTCATGCCGACGTCGGTGCAGTAGGCGGTCCCGCCGGGCAGCACGCGCGCGTCGGCGGTCGGGACGTGGGTGTGGGTGCCGAGGCAGGCGGTCGCGCGGCCGTCGACGTGCCAGCCCATCGCGACCTTCTCGCTGGTCGCCTCGGCGTGCATGTCGACCAGGACGTGGTCGGTCTTGCCGCGCAGTTCGCCGAGCGCCGCGTCGGCCTCGGGGAACGCCGAGCGCGCCGCCTCGACGAACAGGCTGCCCGACAGGTTGACGACGCCGAGCTTCAGCGGCCCGTTCTCGATGATCGTGACGCCGCGGCCGGGGCTGCCCTTCGGGTAGTTCGCCGGCCGCACGATCCGGCTCTCGGTGTCGAGGAACTCGTAGACCTCGGTGTGGCGGTAGGCGTGGTTGCCGAGGGTGATCGCGTCGGCGCCGGTCTCGAACAGGTCGCGCGCCGTCCGCTTGGTGATCCCGACCCCACCGGCCGCGTTCTCGCCGTTGACGACGACGAAGTCCGGGGCGTGCCGCTCGCGCAGGTCGGGCAGCAGTGCCGCGAGCGTCTGGCGCCCGAGCTTCCCGACCACGTCTCCGACGAACAGCAGCTTCATGGCGGGCAGTCTTGCACTACCTTCAGGGCCCGATGGCTGCGACCACCACGCAGGAGGCGCTGGTCGCGGAGGGCATCGTCAAGCGCTTCGGCGCTCGCGAGGCGCTGCGCGGCGTCTCCCTGACCGCCGCGCGCGGCGAGCTGGTCGCGCTCGTCGGTCCGAACGGCGCCGGCAAGACGACGCTGCTGTCGATCCTCGCGGGCATCCAGCGGCCCGATGCCGGCAGCGTCAACCGCGCCCCCAGCGACGTCGGTTGGGTCCCGCAGCAGGCGGCGCTCTACGGCAAGCTGACCGTCGTCGAGAACCTGCGCCTGTTCGCGCGGCTGGAGCGGATCGCCGACCCCGGCGCGACCGTCGCCGAGATGCTCGAGCTGACGGGCCTCGCCGACCGTGCCGACGACCTCGCCGCCGAGCTGTCGGGCGGCAACCGCCAGCGGGTCAACATCGCGATCGGCCTGCTCGGCCGCCAGGACGTGCTGCTGCTCGACGAGCCCAGCGCCGCGCTCGACCCGCGCCAGCGCGAGCGCGTCTGGGAGTTCGTGCTCGGCCTCGCGGCCCGCGGCACGACCGTCCTCTACTCGACCCACGACCTGCAGGAGGCCGCGCGCCACGCCGACCGCGTGATCGTGCTCGCCGACGGCGAGGTGCTTTTCGAGGGCACGCCCGCCGCGCTGGGCGAGACGGTCGAGCGGGAGGGCGTCACGCACAGCGACTTCGAGGAGGCGTTCGTCGCCTTCCTCCGCCACCGGGGGCATTGAGGCGGCGTCATGCGTTGGCTCTTGCTCAAGGACCTGCGCATCCTGCGCCGCTCGCCCGGGCTCGTCGCGCTGCTGATCCTCTACCCGGTCGTGCTGTCGGTGCTGATCGGCTTCGCGCTCTCCGCCGGTCCGGACAAGCCAAAGGTCGCGTTCGTCAGCCTCGTGCCGCCGGAGCGCGGCGAGCTCGAGCTGGGCGACCGCAAGCTCGACCTGTCGCAGTACGAGGGCGCGCTGTTCGACGCGATCGATCCGGTGCCGGTCGACTGCGAGGGCAAGTCGCCGCTGCAATGCCGGCAGGCGGCGGTCGACAAGGTCGAGTCGGGCGAGGCGATCGCCGCGCTGGTGATCCCCGAGGACTTCACCGACCGGCTCGCCGGCCTGCGGACGCTGGCGCTCTCCGGTCCGCCGACGATCGAGGTCCTCTACAACGCCGACGACCCGGTCAAGGCGCGCTACGTCGAGGACACGATCAAGGCCGAGCTGCGCGACGCCAACCTCGCGCTGACGACCAAGTTCACCGAGATCGGGCTGTCCTACCTCGACCTGATCGTCTCCGGCGGGAGCATCGACGTGCCGGTGCTGAAGGACGTCGAGCTGCTCGGCCTCAAGCGCGCGGAGGAGATCGTGCGTGCCGCCCGGCCCGACGTGCCGCCGGCGCAGCGCGCCCAGCTCGACCGGGTGATCCGCTTCTCCGAGCTGGCGCGCGAGAACCTCGACCTGTCCGGCCCGCTGCTGCGTTCGGTGCGTGAGCCGATCAAGATCGAGACGACGGCGCTCGACGGCGGCTCGACGTCGCTCAGCTCGTTCGCGGTCGCGCTCGCCGTCGCGGTCTCGCTGATGTTCGTGACGCTGCTGCTGGCCGCGGGCGCGCTGGCGCTCGAGCGCGAGGAGAACGCCTTTGGCCGGCTGGTGCGTGGGCTCGTCTCGCGCAGCGGGCTGCTGGTCGAGAAGGCGGGGTTGGCCGCGCTCTGCTCGCTGGCGATCTGCCTGGCGATGCTCTGCGGCCTCGGGCTCTTCGTCGACCTCGACTGGGGGAGAGCGCCGCTGTGGGTCGCGGCGCTGGCGGTCGCGGCGCTCGCCTTCGGCGCGCTCGGCGTCGCCGTTGGGGCGGTCACGCGCGAGGTCCGCGCGGCCTCGCTGCTCTGCGTGATGCTGTCGCTGCCGCTGGTCTTCCTCGCGCTGGTCCCGTCCGGCTCGGTCGCGCCGGCGCTCTACGACGCGACGCGCGCGATCTCCGCCCTGTTCCCGTTCCGGCCGACGCTCGACGCGCTCGACGCCGCGCTCAACGACAGCGGCAGTCTCGCCGGTCCGCTCGCCCACCTGGCGGCGCTCGCGCTGGCCTTTGGCGCCCTCGCGCGGCTGGCTCTGCGCCGGTTCGCCTAGCCCGACCTGCGCAGAGGCCGTCCGGCCCTACCGGCCGCCCGGCGAGGCGGCTAGGGTCGCGCGCCGATGCCTTCGCTCGTCTTCGCCTTGATCGCCGTGGTCGGCGCCGCCGTCTCGATCCACGGACGCCGCAAGCGCGGCGACGCGGCGCTCGCCGTCGACGTCGCGATGGTCTGGTGGCTGGTCGTCGCGGTCGGGATCGCCGGGGTCGTCGGCGCGCTGTTCCATCTCTTCGATGGCAGGGAGATCGCCGAGCAGATCGGCTACACGCGCGGCGACGGCGGCTTCCAGTACGAGAACGCGATGGGCGACATGGCGATCGGCGTGGCGGCGATCCTCGGCTACCGGTTCCGCGGCTACTACTGGCTCGCGGTGACGATCGTGCTGTCGATCCAGTACCTCGGCGACGCCGGCGGCCACATCTACTTCTGGCTCGCGGAGGACAATACGAAGCCTGACAACGTCGGCATACCGCTCTGGTTCGACTTCATCCTGCCGATCGCCACCACCGTGCTCTACGCGCTTTCTTGGCGCCGCGGCGGCGACGCGCGCCCCGCGGATCGGCCGCTCGTCACGTCCGCCGGCGACCTCTAGGATCGCGCCGTGGCATCGCTCGACCGCCGCAGCTTCCTGACCGGCTCGGCGGCCGGGATCGCCGCCGCCGCGCTGCCGCTCGAGGCGCTGGCGGCCGCCGGCGACCTGCTGGCCGGCCAGTCCGCGGTCTCCAACCGCGCCCTGCGCGCGCTGCGCTCCTCCGTCAACGGCCCGGTCCTCGCGCGCGGCAGCCGGGGCTACGGCACGGCCCGTCTCGTCTACAACGAGCGCTTCGACGGGCTGCGGCCCCAGGCGGTCGTCGAGCCGCTGAACGCCAAGGACGTGGCGGCCGTCGTCCGGTGGGCGCAGAAGTTCGGCGTGCGGATCGTCGCCAAGGGCGGCGGCCACTCCTACGCCGGCTACTCGACGCTCTCGAACGGCATCGTGGTCGACATGCGCCGGATCGCCGGCGTCTCGCCACTCGCCGGCAACACGCGCGTCAACGTCGGGGCAGGGGCGCAGCTGATCGACGTCTACGCCGGCCTCGCGCGGCGCGGCGTCACCGTGCCGGCCGGCTCCTGCCCGTCGGTCGGCGTCGGCGGCCACGCGCTCGGTGGCGGGATGGGCCTCGCCGGTCGCCGCTTCGGCCTGCTGTCGGACAACATGACCGCGCTGACGATCGTCACCGCCGATGGCATGGTCCGGCGCGTCGACCGCGATGACGACCCCGATCTCTTCTGGGCCTGCCGCGGTGGCGGTGGCGGCAACTTCGGCATCGTCACCGGCTTCCAGTTCAAGACCCATCGCGTGCGCAGCGCGAGCTGGTTCAACATCGCCTGGCCGTGGGCGGCGGCGAGCGAGGCGCTCGACGTGTGGCAGCGGCTGATGCCCGACGCGACCGACCGCCTGACGGCGATCTTCCACCTACAGACCAACGACGGCGGGTCGCCGGGGGTCAGCTGCGACGGCCAGTTCTTCGGCTCCGAGTCCCAGCTGCGCGCGACGATCCGGCCGCTGCTGCAGCACGGCGCCCAGCTGTCGATCGGCACCGAGGCCTACCTGCCGCTGATGATGCGCTGGGCCGGCTGTCTCGGCGACCCGCTGCGGTCCTGCCACACCCGCCACACCTCGAGCGGCGGCACGCTTCCACGCGCCGCTTTCTACGCCAAATCCGACTACGTCGACGAGCCTCTCTCGGCCGCCGGCCGACGCACCGCGATCGACTGGATCGAGCGCCGCAACGCGAACCCGTCGCTCGGCTCCGGCGCGCTGATGCTCGACTCCTACGGCGGCGCGCTCAACCGCCCCAAGCCCGGCGCCACCGCCTTCGTCCACCGCGACGAGCTCTTCTGCATCCAGTACGGCGCCTACTTCGAGGGCTCGGCCGCCAACCGCGCCAGCCGCTCCTGGATCACCGGAGCCCGCAACGCGATGCAGCCCTACGTCTCCGGCCAGGCGTACCAGAACTACATCGACGAGTCGCTCAAGGGCTGGCAGCGCGCCTACTACGCCACCAACCTCCCCCGCCTCCGCCAGGTCAAGAAGACCTACGACCCTGACTTCTTCTTCCGCTTCCCCCAAGCCATCCCGCCGGCGGGATCCTGAGCGCCACCGCCCGAGGCCTGGGCCGGTCGCGGCCAACCGATTACGCTGGGCCCATGACTCCGGCGGACCCCCAGCGCGGCGGCCAGGCGCCCGCTGCCGACCTCCTTCGCGATCCGGTAGCCATCCGCCCCGCCGTCCTTGCCGCTCGCCAGCGGTCGATGTCCGAGCGCCTGGAGCTGGCTCTCAGCTGGAACCTCACCGTCTCTCAGCTCCGGAACAGCTTGGCCGACGTCCGGGCAGCCGACGCCACGGACTAGCTCGTGGCCGACCCACTGCCGGACATCGATGCCCGCGCCCTGTTCACCGCGCTCGCCAGTCACGACGTGGAGTACGTGACGATCGGCGGAATCGCGCTGCTTGCCCACGGCGGACAGCGCGCGACACTGGACCTCGACATCGCGGTCGCCACCTCGAGGGATAACTTCGATCGGCTCGCCGCTGCGCTCGCGGATGTGGACGCCCGGATCCTCGGTCCCGACGGCCAGCGTTCGAAGGCGACGCCCGGCGCGGCCCTCCTCGCCTCGAGCGACCAGTGGCACCTGATCACGGATCACGGCCCGCTCGACGTGGTGACCCTGCCTGCCCATCTCGGCCCCTTCGCGGAGATGCGCAAACGCGCCCACGACGCGAAGCTCGGCGACATCACTGTCCCGATCGCCAATCGCGACGACCTCCTACGAATGAAGCGCGCCGCGGGTCGTCCCCACGACCTCGCCGACATCGAGCTACTTCTCTCGCTTGGAGATGAAGGAAGCTAGTCGCCCGCTGCCAGCCGGGTCTCCGACGAAACGGGCAGTACGATGACGTGCCTAGTCCTCCGGGTCTAGTCTTCCAATGGCTTTCGACTTGACCCAGAAGCCCTACCAACGCCTACGGCATATCGTGGCGGAGCGGACTACTCCGGTCGTTGCCTGGGTTGGCTCGGGATTGAGTGTGGACGCTGGCCTACCGGGTTGGGACGGCTTGCTTCTGCGGCTCCTTGAAGAGGCTGACGCGAAGGCGCTCACATTAGGCGGCCAGGACGGCGCGAAAATTGAGGCTGCTGCGAAACGGGTTCGAGGGGGCGCTGATCCATGGCTAGCGTTTGAGCTGCTCCAACAGGTCCTCGGGCGGACCACATACAAGAACGTAATCCGGGAGGCGCTGGCTCCAGCAGATCGTGTCAAGCTTCCATCGACCTATGTCGACCTATGGGAGCTGGGGATAAAGGGAGTCCTGAACCTAAACATCGACCGTCTGGCTACCAAAGCCCTATCGCAGGTTAGGCCGAACGTCGCGCCCGCCGAGTTCCACGGGAGGCGGCTTGGTCCAATGCCGCGCGTTTTGAGCGGGCACCAGCCGTTCATCGCAAACTTGCATGGGGTTGCCGAGGACGGCGAGACATGGGTGTTCACTCAAAGCGAGCTTAAGGCTCTCGCTCGTTCGAATGCCTACACGACGGTAGTAACTACGTGCCTATCGGCGTACACGGTTCTCTTTCTAGGTATCACTGCGGACGACATGGCAGTTGGCGGACATCTCGAGCGGCTAACCAATGCCGGGCTTGAGATGGCGCCTCATTTCTGGCTTACCGATCGGCTCGACTACGCAACTGATCAGTGGGCTGAGGAGGCCGGGGTTGAGGTCATACGGTACGACTCAAGTGAAGATCACGCAGCAGTTGGCGAGTTCTTCGCGGATCTCAGGTCGTTTGTGGCTTCTGAGCCTGATGAAGACACACCATCCGTTCCGTCGTCCTCGCTAGCGCCCGCACCCGCCGAGACCCTCCCGCCTCCCGAGGTGTTGGTCAAGGAGAATGCAGAGGCGATCCGGGTTGCGCTGAATGCCCACGCGCGCGGGATTCTTAGTGGCGACGGCCGCAGTGAGGCGCAGGCTCTTCGCGACTATGCCGAATTCTATGCGGAGTATGACGAGCCGATTTATCACGCGTGGTACACGTCAACCATCGAAGGCAAGAACCACATGCTGGGGTACACCCTCGAAGAGGAGATCGCTCGCGGGACTTTCGGACGTGTGTTCAAAGCTCAGGCTCCCGACGGAACCCGCGTCGCAGTAAAGGTCTTACTTGAGGAGATCCGCAAGGATGAGAGCCTCCGCCACAGTTTCCGACGCGGGGTGAAGTCGATGCAGATTCTTCACAGCCACGGCGTATCGGGGATGGTGTCCTACCAGGAGGCCAGCGAGATCCCCGCGTTCGTGGTCATGAACTGGATTGATGGTCCAAACTTAGAGCGGGCGAAGGTGAGCGGGTACATCGAGGATTGGCCGATCCTGCTCCGGATCGCTCATGACCTGACTCGAATCGTACGCACTGGACACTTCCTCCCAGAGCGAGTTCTTCATCGAGACATTCGTCCGTCCAATGTGATGCTGAAGGACTACTTCACCAAGCAAGATGGCGGGTGGGAGGTCGTCGTTCTTGACTTCGATCTATCGTGGCATCGTGGTGCCTATGAGCAGACTGCGATGCTGCAGACTGCGGTGGGATACTTGGCGCCTGAGCAGACGCGACGCATTGCTGGTGTGTCGACCCGCAACGCGGCGGTCGATTCGTTCGGGCTTGGGATGACGTTGTTCTATCTATGTGGAGGAGACGAGCCGGCGCCTAATCAGCACCTCAATGCAGATTGGCCACAGCGTGTGCGCAAGGCGTGTCGAAAGATCGCGGCTACCCAGTGGGAGTCACTGCCAGAGCGATTCGCGAGAATGATTCTCGCCTCGACCCGTGATAGGCAAGCCGAGCGATGGGATATAAGCGAGATACTTGGCGAGCTGGCTCAGCTCGAGGGTGTTGTCTCCCGCTCCGACTCAACGCTGACCCCCGAGTTGCTCGCTGAGGAGATCGCGGCGCGCTCGTCATTTATGTCTGGGTACGAGTGGGACAGTGACCGGCTCAGAGCGATCTATGCCTCTCCTACCGGACTATCCATCGCGCTCACCGCTGATACGCAGCGTCAGCGAGTGCTGCTGCAAGCTGAGTATTCGAGCACTGGTGTGGAGTCTCGCAGAGGGTTTGGCAAATTTATCGAGAAGGGCGCGAGTGTCGTCGTTGAGAAGCTGCGCGCGTCCGGGTGGGCTGGAGTTGAGAGAAAGGGCGGATCTAGGGACGTGGAGATTCGCGCTCACATCGCTCTCAACGGAGGGCGAGGGCAGGCAGCGGATACTGCCAGGAGCGTCGATGACGCCCTCGAGCATCTCCGCTTCTCAGACTCTAGGTAGAGATCTCCCTCCATCAGGTCAAGAGTCCCGCGACCCCTGACTCGCTTCCGCCTCTCAGGCGATCGGTCCCGTTTGCGAGGTGCCCCCTACTTGTAGTTCTTGCGCTCGAACACGTCGCGGGTGAGGGAGTCGACGCGGTCGAGGAAGAGGAGGCCGTCGAGGTGGTCGATCTCGTGGAGGAGGCAGCGGGCCTCGAAGGCGTCGGTCTCGATGCGGCGGGGGGTGACGGCGATGCCGCCGCCGTCGGTCAGTTCGAGGGCATCGGCCTCGACGGCGATCGCGGTTGCACGGCGGACGTTGGCGGTGAGGTGGGGGATCGAGAGGCAGCCCTCGCGGGCGACCTCGGTGCCGTCCTCGCCGACGACGCGCGGATTGGCGAGCAGCAGCAGTCCGCTCTCGGTGGCCGCCTTCTTGTGGCCGGTGACGTCGACGGCGACCAGGCGCAGCATGTCGCCGAGCTGGGTCGCCGCGAGGCCGACGCAGTGGCCGAAGTCGAGCATCGTCTCGAGCAGGTCGCGCGCCGCGCGCTCGGTGGCGGCGAGCCCCTCGGCATCGCCCGCGTCGACGACGGCCGGCGCGGCGACCGCCTTCAGCGCGGGGTGGGGGTAGAGCAGGACGTCGCGGACCGCCACCGCTCGCCGTTCCTACAGCTCGTGGGTCTCTAGCTCGCGCAGGCTGACCTCGACGACCTCGCTGGCGGCGATCTCCGCCAGCGCCTCGTCGAGCCCGTCCGTGTCGACGTCGTCGGGCACGGCGACCTCGATCAGCAGCGCGTACAGCGACGGCCGCTCGCCGCCCTCGACCAGCCGCGTCTCGAGGTCGGTGATGTTGACCGCGTACTCGGCGAGCACCTGGGTCGCGTGGTGGACGATGCCGGGATGGTCGACGCCGTAGATGCTGACCATGTGGGTCGGGTCTGGCGCGATCTCGGCCAGCGGCTCGACGGCGCTCAGCGCGAGCGCCTCCAGCCCGAGGTCGGCCGCGACGGCGTCGAGGTCCGCGCCGAGCGACTTGCGGTCCGCCCCGTCCGGCACGCCCAGGATCAGCGTCATCGCGAAGTGGCCGCGCAGGATCGACATCCGCGAGTCCTCGACGTTGACGCCGTGACGCAGCAGCACCGCGGTCGTCGCGGCGACGATGCCGGGCCGGTCCCTGCCGACCGCCGATAGCGCGAGCTGGGGCATGGCGCCGAGCATACGCCAGGCGGCTCGGGCTGCCCAGGAGTGGCCCCTGGCGGCGGCGCGACCCGCCTACACTCACCCCGATGGCCTTTCCCGCCACCCGCATGCGCCGCCTGCGCGGCAGCGGCCTGCTGCGCGACATGGTGCGCGAGACCGAGCTGACGCCCGCGCACCTCGTCCAGCCGATGTTCGTCGAGCTGGGCACCGACAGCCGCACGCCGATCGAGTCGATGCCCGGCGTCGAGCGGCTGTCGATCTCGCACGCCGTCGAAGAGGCGGGCGGAGATCAAGGAGCTGGGCATTCCGGCGGTGCTGCTGTTCGGCATCCCGGCCGCCAAGGACGAGCAGGGCTCCGGTGCCTACGACGACGAGGGCGTCGTCCAGCTCGCGGTGCGGGCGATCAAGGAGGCCCACCCCGAGTTGGTCGTGATCACCGACGTCTGCCTCTGTGAGTACACATCGCACGGCCACTGCGGCGTCGTCCGCCCCGACGGCGCCATCGACAACGACGTGACGCTCGAGCTGCTCGCCCAGACCGCCATCTCTCACGCGCGCGCGGGAGCGGACGCGGTCGCGCCGAGCGACATGATGGACGGCCGCGTCGGCGCGCTGCGCGGCCAGCTCGACGCCGAGGACCTCAAGGAGACCCCGATCGTCGCCTACTCGGCGAAGTTCGCCTCCGCCTTCTACGGCCCGTTCCGCGAGGCCGCCGACTCGACGCCCGCGTTCGGCGACCGGCGCACCTACCAGATGGATCCAGCCAACTCCGACGAGGCGGTCCGCGAGGCGCTGCTCGACGTCGAGGAGGGCGCCGACATCCTCATGGTCAAGCCGGCGCTGCCCTACCTCGACGTGATCCGGCGGATCAAGGACGAGACCGGCATGCCGCTCGCCGCCTACAACGTCAGCGGCGAGTACGCGATGGTCAAGGCCGCCGCCGCGGCGGGGCACATCGACGAGCGCGCGACCGTGCTCGAGACGCTGACCGCGATCCGCCGCGCCGGCGCCGACATCGTCATCACCTACCACGCGAGGGACGCCGCTCGGTGGCTTCGCTGAGGGAGGACGCCGCCACCCCCAAGGTGCGCAGCCGCAAGGACGGCGCGGCGATCCCGCTCGACGATCTCGACAAGAAGCTGCTCAACCTGATGCAGGGCAGCTTCCCGCTCGCCCCGCGCCCCTACGAGGACGTCGCCGGCCTCGCGGGCATCGCCGAGGAGGAGGCGCTGCGCCGGGTCCAGCGGCTCGTCGACGGCCGCATCATCCGCCAGGTCACGCCGATCTTCGACACCCGCGTGCTCGGCTACAGCTCGATGCTGGTCGCCGCGAAGGTCGACCCCGAGAACCCGCACCGCGCGGCGAAGGTCGATCAACTCGCACCCGGGCGTCTCGCACAACTACCTGCGCAACCACGACTTCAACATGTGGTTCACGATCGCCACCGAGCCCGGACTCGAAGCTCGGGCTCCAGGGCACGCTCGACGTCCTCCAGCGACTGACCGGCGCCGAGTCGATCCGCCAGCTGCCGACGATCAAGCTGTTCAAGATCCGGATGGACCTCGAGATGGAGAAGGGGACCCGCGACCTCGCCGCCGCCGGGATCGCCGAGGACCCGATCGAGCCCGACCGCGATCGACCTCACCGACCTCGACGTCGCCGTCATCCGCGCGCTGCAGGGCGACATGCCCGTGATCCCCGAGCCGTACGCGCCGGCCGCGGCCGAGGCTGGGGATCGCCCAGCGCGAAGCTGCTCGACCACCTCGAGGTCGATGCGCGACCGCAAGGCCGCTGCGCCGTGTCGCCGCGATCCTCTACCACCGCCGCGCCGGTTTCTCGGCCAACGGCATGGGCGTCTGGCGCGGTGCCCGAGGAGCGGATCATCGAGGTCGGCACGCTGATGGCCTCGTTCCGCGGGATCTCGCACTGCTACCAGCGGCCGACCTACGCGGACTGGCCCTACTCGGTCTTCACGATGGCCCACGGTCGCTCGAAGGAGGAGTGCGACGCGATCCTCGACTCGATTGCCGCCGAGACCGGGATCGACGACCGCCGCACGCTCTACAGCTCGACCGAGTTCAAGAAGATCCGCCTCCTCTACTTCACCGACGAGCACCGCCGCTGGGAAGCCGAGCACGGGGCTGACCGCCGCGCTCCGTCCGCGGCCCCGCCGCCCTAGGATCGAGCGATGCCCGCCGACGACCGCTCGCGCGACCTCTACGCCCGCGCCGTCGAGCTGCTGCCGGGCGGCGTCAACTCACCCGTGCGCGCGATGCGCTCGATCGGCCGCGACCCGATCTTCGTCGCCGCCGGCGAGGGCGCCGAGCTGATCGACGTCGACGGCAACCGCTACGTCGACTACGTGTGCTCGTGGGGCCCGCTGATCGCCGGCCACGCTCACCCGGCGGTGATCGAGGCGGTCGAGGCGGCCGCCGCGCGCGGGACGACCTTCGGCGCGCCGACCGTCGCCGAGGTCGAGATCGCCGCCTCGATCGTCGACCGCGTCCCGAGCGCCGAGATGGTGCGGATGACCAACTCGGGCACCGAGGCGTCGATGAGCGCGATCCGCCTCGCGCGCGCGGCGACCGGCCGCGAGAAGCTGCTCAAGTTCGCCGGCGCCTACCACGGCCACGTCGACGGCCTGCTCGCCGACGCGGGCTCGGGGCTGGCGACCGCCGGGCGTCCCCGCGAGCCCGGGCGTGCCCGCCGCCCAGGCCGCCGCGACGATCGTCGTGCCGTGGAACGACCGCGACGCCGTGGAGGCCGCGCTCGACGAGCACGAGGTCGCCGCGATCCTCGCCGAGCCCTACCCGGCGAACATGGGCCTCGTCCCGCCCGGCGACGAGCTTCCTCGCCTTCCTGCGCGCCGAGGCCGACCGCAACGGCGCGCTGCTCGTCTTCGACGAGGTGATCAGCGGCTTCCGCGTCGCGCCCGGCGGCGCCCAGGCAGCTCGAGGGCGTGACCCCCGACCTGACCGTGCTCGGCAAGGTGATCGGCGGCGGTCTGCCGGCCGCCGCCTACGCCGGCCGCCGCGACCTGATGGAGCGCGTCGCCCCGGCGGGCGACGTCTACCAGGCGGGAACGCTGTCGGGGAATCCGCTCGCGATCGCGGCGGGCCTCGCCACGCTCGGCCTGCTCGACGACGACGCCTACGAGCGCCTCGACGCCGTCGCCGCCGCCCTCGCCGCGGGCCTGCGGACGGCGGCCGCCGACGCCGGCGTGCCGGTCCACGTCAGCCGGACGACCGGCCTGCTCACGCTCTTCTTCCACGACGGGCCGGTCTCCGACTATGCGGGAGCGCGCGCGACGGACGGCGAGCGCTACGCCGTCTTCTGCCGGGCGATGCTCGACCGCGGCGTCTACCTGCCCGCCTCGCAGTTCGAGGCCTGGTTCCCCTCGCTCGCCCACACCGACGCGCAGGTCGAGCGCACCCTCGCGGCCGCCGCCGACTGCCTGCGCGAGGTCTCCGCGTGAGCGCGCTGCGCGCCGTCGTCGCCGCGGCCGACCCGGCGCTTGCCGAGCATGCCGCGGCCGATCCGGGCCCCGACCGCTTCGCGGGCGTCGTCGGCGATCCCGACCGCCTCTTCACCATCGAGGCGGTCTACGAGGGCTACCTGCTCCATTACGGCGAACCGCGCGCCTTCGCCGGGATGGACGCCGATCTGCGCCTCCTGGCAGGCGACGCGCTCTATGCCCTCGGGCTCGAGTCGGGTAGCCGCTTTGGGCGACCTCGAGGCGGTCGCGGAGCTGTCGAATCTGATCGCCGGGACGGCCCGCGCGCACGCCGAGGGCGACCCCGCCGGAGCGGCCGACCTCTGGTCGGACAGCGCGCGACGGCTCGCGTAATTACAATCCCCGGCCGTTCGCCGCGATCCCGGGCGCTCATTCTCCCCAAGCAGTGGCCGACCTCCCCGACAAGCACAAGCGCAAGTCGCGCTACACCGCCGACCGCGACATGCCGGGCGCCTTCGAGGGCGAGACGGTGACGCGGCGGACGTTCATGACCGGCGGCGCGCTCGCGTACGGCGGCATCGCGACGGCGATGTTCGGCCTGCCCGCGCTCGGCTTCGCGCTCGGCCCGATGTTCGAGCGCAGCGCGCCCGAGACCTGGCAGGACGTCGGTGGCGAGGACGACTTCAACCCGGAGACCTACACGCCGGTCGTCATGAACCTGGTCCCGTCGATCGGCGAGGCCGGCAAGACGACCGTCTACGTGCGCAAGTTCGACGAGGGTCGCGACACCGAGCGCAACTCGGACATCCCGTACGTCGCGATCTCGACCCGCTGCGCCCACCTCGGCTGCCCGGTCCGCTACATCCAGGCTTCGCAGCGCTTCGTCTGCCCGTGTCACGGCGGCGTCTACGACTTCGAGGGCAAGGTCGCCGGCGGTCCGCCCGTGCGCCCGCTCGATCGCTTCTACACCCGCGTGCGCAACGGCCGCGTGCAGGTCGGCGACCGTTTCTCGGTCAACTCCGAGCTCGAGCGCTTCCCGCACCCGCGTGATCCGTCGAACCACCTCGACGGCCTGTGGCAGTACCTCTACCCGGCGCGGCCGAGCACATGAGCCTCGTTCCGAAGTTCCTCCGCCCCGCTCCGCCGCGGCCCACCGAGCGCGACGGCGCCGCTCCCACTCCGGCCGAGCGCGCCAAGCACAACGGCTCCGAGGCCGGCATCGGCGCTCTCTCCTACCTCGACGAGCGCACCGGCGCCAGCCCGTTCCTGCGCGGCTTCCTCTTCCGCAAGGTGCCGAAGGGCACCAACTGGTTCTACACGCTCGGCTCGGCGACGATGTTCGCCTTCGTCTCGCAGGCCGTCACCGGCGTCTTCCTGGCGATGTACTACGAGCCGGACACGACGCGCGCCTACACGTCGGCCGCCCACATCACCAACGACGTCTTCCTCGGCGAGCTGGTGCGCGGCATGCATCGCTGGGGCGCGACCGTGATGATCGTCCTGCTGTTCCTGCACATGGGACGCACCTTCGTCTTCGGCGCCTACAAGTACCCGCGCGAGCTGAACTGGGTGATCGGCGTCGTGCTGACGGTCCTGACGCTGATGATGGGCCTGACCGGCTACCTGCTGCCGTTCGACCAGCGGTCGTTCTGGGCGACGGTCGTCGGCGTCAACATCAACGCGTCCGGCCCGATCATGGGCCCGTACCTGGCCGACTTCATGCGCGGCGGCGCCGAGTTCGGCGCGACGACGCTGAGCCGCTTCTACGCCCTTCACATGATGTTGATCCCTGGTCTGATCGGCGCGCTGATCGGCGCTCATCTCTACCTCGTCGCGAAGCTCGGCACCAGCGCCCCGCCGTGGCTGAAGGCCGAGAAGAAGTCGCTGAAGCGCGAGGAGATCTGAGATGAACGCGCGCGAGAAGGAGGAGTACCTCCGCGAGTACTCGATCCTGAAGAGCCAGGGCAAGCCGTTCTTCCCGTACGCGGTCGCCAAGGACGGCTTCATGGCGATCATCACGCTCGCCGTGATCATCCTGATGGCGGTCCTCTTCGGCGCCGAGCTCGGCCCGAAGGCCGACCCGACGACGACGACCTACTCGCCGCGACCCGAGTGGTACTTCTTCTTCCTCTTCGAGCTGCTGCGCGTGGTCAAGCCGCCGGCGCTCGTCTTCGTCGCGACGATCGGCATCCCGACCGTCGCGCTGATGCTGCTCCTGCTGCTGCCGTTCTACGACCGCAACCCGGAGCGCCATCCGCTCAAGCGGCCGATCGCGATGATCGGCGCCGTGTGCACCGTTGCCGCGATGGGCTACCTGACGATCCTCGGCGCGCTCGCCGGCCCGCCGAGCGAGGTCGACATCAAGGTCGCGCCGCAGTACCAGCGCGGCGCCGACGTCGCCGCGGCTTCCGGCTGCCTCGGCTGCCACCGCATCGGCCACAACGGCAACACGCTCGGGCCTGACCTGACCGAGATCGGCGACCGTGTCGGCCGCGACGCGATCGCTCGGACCCTGGTCAACCCGACGCCGCCGATGCCCTCGTACGAGAGTCTGCGCGAGGAGAATCCCAAGCAGTTCGACGAGCTCGTCGCCTTCATCGCCTCCCTGCGCGCGGACAATCACGGGTCCGAGCCCAAGGGCGGCGAGGCAGATTCCAAGTAGCACCGGGTCGATGAGCGGGTCACCCGCCAGCGGAACCCTGCCCGAGCCACAGGTCCGGGCCATGTTCGACCGTATCGCCGCGCGTCTACGACCGCATGAACGCGGTGATGACGGCCGGGATGGACGCCCGCTGGCGTCAGCGGGCCGCCGACGTCGCCACCGTGAGACCCGGCGATCGCGTCCTCGACGTCGCGACCGGCACCGGCGACCTGGCGATCGAGCTGCGCCGCCGCGTCGGCGACGACGGCGAGGTCGTCGGCCTCGACTTCTCCGAGGGCATGCTCGAGCTGGCGCGCCAGAAGGCGCCCGGGATCCGCTTCGAGCAGGGCAGCGCGCTCGAGCTGCCCTACGCCGACGGCGAGTTCGCGGCCGCGACCGTCGGCTTCGGCGCGCGCAACTTCTCCGACCTCGCCCAGGGTCTTGCCGAGATGCGCCGTGTCGTGCGGCCCGGCGGACGTGTCGTCGTGCTCGAGATCACCACGCCGCAGAAGCCGCCGCTGTCGTGGTTCTTCCGCTTCTGGTTCGATCGCGCGGTGCCGACTCTCGGCCGCTTCGCCGGGGACTCGGACGCCTACACCTACCTGCCCAGCTCGGTGCGCCGGTTCCCCGGCCCGAGCGGGCTCGGCGGCGAGCTGGCCGCCACCGGCCTGACCGACGTCCGCTGGGTGCTGACCGCCGGCGGGATCATCGCGATCCATTCGGGAACCGTTCCCGACGCCTGAGGTGGGCGCCGCCGAGCAGCTCGCTCCGGTGCTCGCCGCTGGAGGGCCGGGCCTGCTGCGCGGCCTGGAGCTCGCCGAGCGGCGCTTGGCCGAGATCGCCCGCGACGCCGGCGCGGTCCTCACCGAGCATGCCGGTGGGACGCTCGCAGCCGGCGGCAAGCGGCTGCGGCCGCTGATCGTGCTGCTCTGCGCCGGGCGCGTCGAGCCCGACGCCGGCGTCGTGGCGGCTGCCGCGGCGGTCGAGCTGCTGCACATGGCGACGCTCGTCCACGACGACGTGCTCGACCGCGCGCCGCTGCGCCGCGGCTACCCGACCGTCTTCGCCACCGCCGGCCGTGACGCCGCGACGTCGACCGGGGACTACCTCTTCTCACGCGCCTTCGGCGAGCTGGCGGCGACCGGGAGCGCCGACGCCGTACGCGCGCTGTCGACGGCCTCGTCGGCGCTTGCCCGCGGCGAGCTGATCCAGCGCGACGACGCCTGGTCGCCGGCGGTGACCGCCGAGCGCTACCGCGAGCGCTGCGCGCTAAAGACCGGCAGCCTGTTCGCCGCCTCCGCCCGCCTCGGCGCCGAGCTCGGGGGCCGCGACGGGATCGTCGCCGACACCCTGGCCGGGTTCGGCGACCGCATCGGGGTCGCGTTCCAGATCCTCGACGACGTGCTCGACGTCTCCGGCCCGGTCGAGGAGACCGGCAAGCACCGCGGCACCGACCTGCTCGACGGCACCGTCACCCTGCCGCTGATCGTCGCGCGCGAGCGCGACCCCGCGCTGGCCGCGATCGACCTGAAGGCGGACGTCACGACGCCGCGTGCCGCCGAGGGCCTCTGCGACCGGATCGCCGCGACCGGGGCGCTCGAAGCGTCCCGTGAAGAGGCGCTCGCCGACGTCGCCGCGGCCAAGGACAGCCTGACCTCGCTCGACCTCGAGCCGTGGCAGCACGAGGCGCTCGACCTCGTCGCCGACGGCGTCGTCGCCCGGTACTCCTAGTTAGAAGTCCTCCGGCAGGATCGCCCCGGCGCGCAGCGCGCCCGCGAAGCGCTCCAGCTCGTCGACCAGGTTGTCCCGAACCATCCGCCTGTAGGAGCCGGCGAGCGCGTCGGAGGCCTCGTTGAGCCGTTCGTCGAACAGGTCGACGACGTGCTGGGAGAACACTCCCTCGCGGCGCAGCTCGCACTCCGGGCAGCGCAGCTCCACGCGCCACGACCGCTCCGGCGTCTCCTCCCACCACTCCGGCTGCACCAGGGCGGACTCGCAGCCGACGCAGACGTGCAGGTCGAGATCCTGCTCCAGCGCGGTCGCGGACATCGGATCCTGGCTCACCTCGTGCTTCATGACGCCCTTATCGGTAGTCCCACAGTGGTCCTTTACCCGCCAGCCGCCGATTTCCTTGCTTCGCCCATCGCTTTCGACGTACCGGCGCTGTACTCTCCCCGGGCCGTGGTCCTCAGCGACAAGACGATCCGGGGCGAGATCGAGGCGGGGCGCATCGAGATCGATCCGTACGACGCGGGCCTGATCCAGCCGTCGAGCATCGACGTGCGCGTCGACCGCCGCTTCCGCGTCTTCCACAACGCGCGCTACCCCTACATCGACGTTCGCCAGCCGATGGAGGAGCTGACCGAGCTGGTCGAGGTCAGCGGCGACGAGCCGTTCATCCTCCACCCCGGCGAGTTCGTCCTCGGCCAGACGCTCGAGCGCGTCACGCTGCCTGACGACCTCGTCGCGCGACTCGAGGGCAAGAGCTCGCTCGGCCGGCTCGGCCTGCTGATCCACTCGACCGCGGGCTTCGTCGACCCGGGCTTCTCCGGCAACCTGACGCTCGAGCTGTCGAACGTCGCCAATCTGCCGATCACGATCTACGAGGGCATGCCGATCGGCCAGCTCTCGTTCATGCGGATGGACGGGGCGGTCGAGGTGCCATATGGCGCCAAGGACAAGGGCAGCAAGTACCAGGGCCAGGGCGAGCCCACGCCGAGCCGCTTCTACAAGAACTTCGACGGCGCGCGCTGATCCGCGCGCCGAAGCGCGTCGCAGACTCCCTCAGCCTCTACCATCAGAGGCGCCCCGATTCCCCCAGGAGCGACCATGCCCAACATCGGCCCGCTAGAGATCATCATCGTCCTCGTCGTCGTGCTGCTCATCTTCGGCCCCAAGCGCCTGCCGCAGCTCGGCCGTTCGCTCGGCGGGGGCATGCGCGAGTTCAAGGACTCGGTCACCGGTAAGACCAAGGACCACGACGAGCTCGACACCGCCGACGCCAAGCCCGAGCCGGTCCGCGCCGAGCCGTCCGAGCCGGCGCGCCACAGCTCCTAGCAGCGCGCGCGAGAACCCAGGAAGGACGCGGATCGCATGCCGCGGGTAAAGCCTGTCGCCCACGAGGAGCAGCTGTCGCTGGTCGACCATCTCGACGAGCTGCGTTCGCGGCTGATGGTCGCGATCGGGGCGTTCATCGTCGCGTTCGCGGTGTGTGGCTGGCAGAACCAGCGCATCCTCGAGATAGTCAACAAGCCGCTGCCGGACAAGTTCGACCAGCCGCTGACCTTCGGCGTCACCGAGCCGTTCACGACGACCTTCACCAACGCGGCCTACGCCGCGATCCTGCTCGCGCTGCCGGTGATCATCTACCAGGTCTACGCGTTCGTCCTGCCGGCCTTCAGCCCGAGCGAGAAGCGCGTCGCGAAGCCGCTGCTGCTGATGGCGCCGGTGCTGTTCGTCGCGGGCGTGCTGTTCTGCTACTTCGTCGTCCTGCCGCCGGCGACCGACTTCCTGCTCAGCTTCAACGCGAGCGAGTTCAACACCCAGGTCCGGGCGCGCGACTACTACAGCTTCAGCACGCTGACGATGCTCGCGATGGGTCTCGGCTTCCAGATCCCGATCGCGATCGTCGCGCTGGTGCGGCTGAACATCGTCACCGTGCAGCAGCTGCGCCACAACCGTCGCTACGCGATCCTGGCGATAGCGGTCCTCGCCGCGCTGCTGCCGACGATCGACCCGATCACGATGCTGCTCGAGATGGTGCCGCTGCTCGTGCTCTACGAGCTCAGCATCCTGCTCGCCGCCGCGCTCGCCCGTGGTGACGAGTCCGCGGCGACCGAAGTCGTCGCGACCGACGCTTCCTAGCTAGTCTCCGCTCCGACATGCTCTTCGATCTGCAGGGAAAGCGACGCCGACTGGTCCAGGCGACCTACCTGATGCTGGCTGTCCTGATGGGCGGCGGCCTGGTGCTCTTCGGCATCGGCGGCGACGTCTCGGGTGGCCTCTTCGACGCCTTCTCCGACCGCAGCAACAGCGGCAACGACGTTGTCGAGGAGCGCGTCGAGAAGAACGAGGAGCGCGCCACGGCGAACCCGCGGGCGGTCAACCCGCAGAAGGATCTGGTGCGCGACTACTACTCGCTCGCCGTCGCCCAGGCGAACGACCAGGGCGTGTTCCCGGCCGACGCGCAGGCCGATCTGCGCAAGGCCAGCGAGCACTGGAAGACCTACCTAGAGATCGAAAAGGGCGAGCCCGACGCATCTCTGGCGCGCGTCGCCGTGCAGGTCTACGACGTCAGCGCGCTCAACCAGCCGCAGCAGGCGATGGAGGCGGCGCGGATCATCGCCGCCGACGGCAACGACCCGAACGCCTACCTCCAGCTCGTCCAGTACGCGCTGCTGGCCGGCGACAAGCGGATCGAGAAGCTCGCCAGCGTCAAGGTGATGGACCTCGTGCCGGCCGGCCAACGCAAGGCGGCGCGCGAGCAGCTGAAGCAGATCAAGGCGCAGGCGATCGCCGCGCAGCTGCAGCAGGAGGGCAACCTCCAGGTCGATCCGACCCAGCAGGGCGGCGGATCGGGGGGCGGCGGCGGAGCCGGCGGACAGAACCAGACCCCCCAGAACCAGGGAGGCCAATGAACTTCCACATCGAGGACCACGAGGTCGACGCCGAGACCCAGGTGATCGAGCTCGGCGGCGAGATCGACCTCTACACCGCGCCCGAGTTCAAGGAGCGCATGGTCGAGTTGATCGAGGACGGCAAGAAGCGCATCGTCGTCGACCTCTCTGCCGCGACCTTCATCGACTCCACCACGCTCGGCGTCCTCGTCGGCGGCGTCAAGCGCCTCCGCCCGACCGGCGGCTCGCTCGCGCTCGTCTGCACGGATCAGAACATCACGAAGATCTTCGAGATCACCGGTCTCGACCGCGTCTTCCCGATCCACGCCTCCCGCGACGAGGCCCTCGCCGCCGTCGCCGCGCAGGCCTAGAACCACCACGGCGCAGCCTTCGGGCCGACGCCTCTACAATGTCCGTCCGGCTCCCTCCGGAGCCTCCAGGGCCGTTAGCTCAGCTGGTAGAGCAGGAGACTCTTAATCTCAAGGTCGTTGGTTCGAACCCAACACGGCCCACTAGCCTTTCCCCCTGGTAATCGGCACATTCCGCGCCTTCGGGCGCGACCGCCAGCCAGGAACGTGTCCCGAATATGTCCCGACGTGCGCTACGGTCGAGCGTATGGAGGCCCAGGGAATCGTTCGGCCGGTGAGCGGAAACGTCTCCCGCGTAGAGCGCAAGCGCGGGCCGGTTTGGTACGCCAAGTACCGGCTCCCCGATGGTCGCCAGGTCCAGAAGAAGCTGGGCCCGGCTTGGACGAAGCGCGGCCGACCGCCGGCCGGCTACTTCACGAAGACGACGGCTGAGGCATGGCTGGACTCGACTCTGGCCGAGGCCCGACGCGGCGAGCTGGCCGGCATGGTGCGGACCGGCGCGTCGTTCGAGGACGCCGCCGCCGAGTGGCTGCGCTACTGCGAGCATGAGCGCGCCGTGAAGCCCGGCACGCTCGCCGGCTACAGGAGCATCGTCGGCGTTCTGAACGCCGAGTTCGGTGGGAGCGCCATCGAGAGCTTCACCCCCGAGTTCTTCGAGCGCTGGAAGGGCGGCTTCTCGAAGAAGCGCGAGCTGTCCAACCGTGGCGTGCAGCGCTACCTCGTCGCCCTCCACTCGATCTTCAAGCGGGCGATGAAGGTCTACGGCCTCCCGCGCAATCCGCTTGCGACCGTCGAGCGCCCGCGTGTGGCTCGAAGCGCGGGCATCGACGTGTTCAGCCGAGAGGAGGTCATGGCGCTCGTCAGGGCCGCCCAGGACGACCAGGACGGCGTCCTCTACCTCACCGCTGCCTTCACCGGGCTGCGGCTCGGAGAGCTGCTTGGCCTGCGCTGGGAGGACGTCGACTTCGACGCCGCCACGATCCGCGTCCGCCGCAACTGGACCGATGGTCGCGAGGGCACGCCCAAGAGCGGGCGCGATCGCGCCGTCCCGATGATGGACGACGTGGCGACAGCGCTTGCCGGCCTCGGCCAGCGCGACCACGACACGACCGACCGGGATCTCGTCTTCTGCGACCAGCTCGGCCGTCACCTCGGCTACAAGACCCTCCGCGCTCGCTACAAGAAGGCGCTCAAGACGGCCAAGCTTCGCGAGCTGCGCTTTCACGACCTGCGCCACACCTTCGGCACCCACGCCATCCGCGCCGCCGATCCCCGCGAGGTCATGGAGTGGATGGGCCACGCCGACATCCAGACGACCCAGAAGTACCTCGCCTACAAGCCCCGCAGGGACGCCGCCAAGCGTCTCGCCGCCGCCTTCGAGGACACGCCGGCCAGCACCGCCGCCGAGGCCTAGCCACGCATCACGGCCGCGCCGCTCGCCGCTGGTCGACTACCCAGCCCTCGAGGTCGGAGCGCAGGAACCGGACGTGCCGCCCGATCTTCAGGTGCGGCAGCCGGCCAGTGCGAACAGCCTCGTAGATCCAGCTCGGCCGAACTGAGAGCAGCGCAGCCGCTGCCTGCGCGTCGAGCAGCGGCTGGGATAGCGGCGACGGCGGGAGGGCGGCCGCCGGGTCTGTGGGGGTGTCGGCTCCTGCTGGCATCGGTATCTGAGGAGACGCGATGCCGGCCGATTCTTCGGCTTCGCGGAGGCCGGCCCGAGTCGGTCCGTTGCGGCGGAGCCGGGGAGTCGCTCAGCCCCCGCTCCCTCCTCAGACCCTCACCGTTCGCCCGCTCTCCACACGCCCCGCCAGCACCTGCTCCGACACCGTCTCCCGACAACCCCAATTACCGCCTCCCTCAACCGCCTTCCTTCCTTCGCTCCAACCGCCCTTCTCCTTCGGCCTCCCAACGGCACACACACTTGCACCAAGGTTGCGACCGCTCTACAGAGCGGAATCCTGACGGCCATCCGCGACCGCGATTCCGGCCGCGACAACGGCCGGATCTACCGGCCCCAGGAGGGCCCCAGACGGCCCTCGGGCGGGCTAGCGCGAGTCGGTGATGATCTGGTGGACGCGCTGGTGTGAGACGCCGCTGATCCGGGCGATCTCCCGCGAGGTCATCCCGGCCTTGTGAGCGCGCTTGATCGCCTTGTCCCGCTCGCGCCGAACGCGGTCGCGGTCAACGTCGAGCTTGTCCATCTCGGCACTCAGCTCGGCAAGCCGGTTGCGTAGAGCCTGGTCGTCGCGAGCCACCCAACAGTCGTAGCTGTCTAACGACTAGACATGATCGCGTCTAGCCACTAGACTCGCCGCGTCATGCCGGCAACTGATCGACGACGCGCGACCGACTTCCTCTGGCTCTCGCGCACAACCCCGAGCGCCCAGACCGCGCTCGACCTCATTGCCCGCGAACCCGGCCTGACCATCGCGGACCTCGGCGCCCGTCTCGACGTATCGATGGGCCGAACCTGGCAGATCCTCAACATCCTTGAGTACCCCCGCATCCAGCGACGGCGGTACCCACCGCCCGACTACATCCTCCGAGCCGCTAGCCGGAGATGACTTGATGCACGCGCTGGTGGGACACCCCCGCCAACCGCGCGATCTCCCGCACCGTCAGCCCAGCCTCATGTGCCGCCCGGATCGCATCGTCGCGCTCCTGGCGTAGGCGCTCCCGGTCGGAGTCCACCCCGCCGATCTTCTCGCTGAGCTCCACGAGCCTCGCGCGAATCGCCCGATCATCTAGCGGCATGGGCGAGGTGATAGCTGTCTAACGCCTAGACATGACTAGCTGCTAGACGCTAGGTCGCAGGCTCAATAACGGTTGCGCACTGTCGAATGTGTTTGCTAGTGTCCGCTTCTCTACATACATCAGCGAACAGCTATGAAGCGCCTTCGGCGCTGAGCCGTTCGCCACATAAGAGCTTCTGGCCGGATTATTGGCGCGTGTCTGATAGTCGCGACCGACGTGATCTAGCGGCGAAGGAAAGATCAAGTGAAGATCAAAAGCGAACGCCAAAATGGCTCCCGCTCTTGGAGCATCACAACGGATCCCGCAGTCGATAAGGCGCTAGCCCTGGTTATCTGCCTGCTAGCTATGGCCTGTCTTGGAACGGCAGCGGGAATCTCCGTCGACCGCGTTGCAGTTGACGGTCTGCAGCTACTCCTAAGCCTTAGAGGAGTGTGATCCTTAAGGCAACAAGGTGGAACGGGCCTAGGCTATGCGGGTTGTAGGACGACGCGCGCGTCGAGCCTATGTTGAAGGTTTGTCAAGAGACGCGCGAGCGTATTCCCACACGTATGCTCGCCAAGGAGTACACGCACACGATAGGACGAGATCTCGAGCCGTAGTGGCTGGCCCACATGAAGATCTACGGCGTTTGCCTCCCACTCGTTGTCATCGATCTGCTTTGGCACGGCTACAAGTCGGAAGGGCTCCTTAGCCAAGAACATTCCCTCTACAAGCTTGCCTACGTCGGCCACCGGATCCTCGAACGGGATCACGGCCACGTCGCCATCAAGTGTTATGCCGTGATCTAGGGTTGCGTCGGAGCCGAACTGCAGCCGGTAACGATCCTCCAGACCCCGAACGAAATTCGCGTATCGCTCAGCCGCCCGCGTAATTGCGCTAGCGCCGACGTTGAAGTCGCCGCTAGCGATAGTGAAGGTTCCTTGCCAATCTGCGAAGAGCTGAGCTGCACCGACCCCTGTCTCGGACAGAGTGCTGCCTATAGCCGCAAGTGCGCTTGCCCGCGCATAGCGAGGATCGCGTCCGAGTAGTTCGAGCAGTTCATCGGGAGCATCGCCCTCGAACCGTGCGCGCCATCTGCGCGCAGGTGATTGATCGCCAAGAAGGTCGTCGCTCTCGAATGAGGACTTAAGCCAGCGGTGAGTACCGTCCATCTCTTGAAGAAGCGACTTAGGCATCCATGCTGAATCGAGCAGGGTCGTCTGAGAGAGAACCCGCTTCATAGCCCTGGAGAAGGGCTCCGCCAGTGACGTGCTAAAGACCTGCCAGAAGCGGGGATCGATCGTGTCGATCGCGAGGACGAGGTCATCGTCACCGCGCACCAAGACGAGGTCGTCTGCAAAGGGTTCTAGGACGAGCCCATGTCGTTCAAAGCTCTCCCGCAGCAATTGGGTTGCGCCGTCTGTACCCGGCTCGGCGGGATGCGCCTCAATGAGTCGAACCTTGACCTTGCCCGGCTGGAAGATGGCATCGCGCGCGCCGTCGCCCGCCCGCGCATTGAGCGCAGTCGTCATCTCAGCGAAGAAGTCTTGGCGGTCAGGCATTGAGGTTCTTTTCCCAGTATGGCCTAAGAATCAAGGCCGTCATCGGTTTGGTCGTCCAGCGGCGTGTCGGCGGCGGAGGCAAGATCGTCAAACGCCATGCTGATCTGCCCCTTGATCTCTGACGAAGCTGATCTGCCCAGTGTTTTCGTCGCTCGGCGAGCCACTCCTTGCCAGGCTTGGGGAGCACCACGTGGGTCCGCTTCTGCTGGCTTCACGCGGAGAACGAGGCGAGGACTGATCGAGTTGTTGCTCTCGTACATCACGTCCGAATCGCCGGCGGCCAACGATTGCGCAGCGGCTTTCAACTGGCCGAGAAACTGGTCTTGCGCCGGTCGGCTGACTTGATGCCAGAAGGAATGGATCGCCGATGCCGCCTGCCGGAGGTCAACCGCCTCTGCGCCCTGGGCCATCGCGACCATGATCTGCTGAAACAGCAGCTCTCGGATCTCCTCGACGGGACTCTCATGATCGACCAGGATGAGGCTAGGTGGATGTCCGTGGCGTGGATCGCGGCTGTCGAAGTCGTTCAATCCGCTGCCGGCCAATGCGCCGGTTAGCCGGGCACCGGTAGGACCAACCAGCAGCAGAGGCGCTTCGATGTTCTCTCGGGCCATCGACTCAGCTAGGGCGTCTCCCCATTGCTCATGACCCACGAAAACGGCTTGAACCGCGACTGGGTCACGATCGCGTAGCGCGGCTGGCATCGTGCCTCGCCGGAGCAGCCCCGCCGGTTGGGCGTTGATGTACCCCCGGGCCTGGGCCGCATTGACGTTGCGGCCGCCCTTGCACTCAAGGAGCAAGATCAAGTCAGGGTCCGTCCGGTAGGCGATCACGTCTGCGCGTACTGACTGTGGCTCTGACTGAACGTCGCCCTCAAGAAGATGCAGCCGAAAGCCTTGCTGGGTCAGATCGTTGGGCCACCCCACGCCTTTGGCGAGGAGCGCGAGTGCGCCGTTCAGTGGTATCAGGCGCTTGTCCACGCGAATGCTCAGCCAGTCCGATGGCGACAGAGAGGCGCCACCTCCCAACTTGGCTGAAAGGGGCAGAAATCCTTCGTTCCTACCCTACGCCTTATCCCGCTGGCTAGCCGTACTCGGCTGGGGTACTAGGCGGCTCGCCGACGCTGCTTGCGCCCGCGTCGTTTGCCGGCTGGAAAGTAGAGCCCGTTGACGGTGATGGGCTGCTCCACTGTCGGATGCGCGTTCAGTACAACGTCGAATCGGTGTGGTACGCGAAGCCTCGCGTACTCATCGGAGCCCCGTACGCCACCATCCATGATGAAGCCAGCGCGACGGATCTCTTCGCGAAGGAGTTCGTTGGCTGCTGCTGGAGCAGCGTCGCGCGCGTAGCGCTGCTTGTAAGCCTGCACGCAGCCAGGTGAGAACAACACGTCATCGAGCATCTCGTCGAGTGCCCGTCTCGGCTTCACGGGTCGTAGGTGCTCCCTGGTTTGGGAGCTTCTGCTGTGTTGAGGCGAGGACTCGGGAGCGGATGGAGGGGTGTCGAGCAGCGACATCTCTACCGGTATCGGCGGATCGTCGACGTGGACCTGAAGTTGACCGATCGGGACGACACGGCTGGCCGGCTGTCCAAAGATCGATCCGACGATTGTCGCTAGGCGTGTCTGCTCGTCGAGGCTCTCAAGTGTCCAGACAAGTCCCGCAGTCGCGGTCCAGGTCACGGGGTCTCCGACTTCTGGGTTGCGCTCAACGACCGTCAGTCGTCTGCGTTGGAGTCGGCTGGGCGTCGTCGGCTCTTGTATGTCCTCCAGCGGAGGGGCGATCCGACGGCTGAGTAGTTCGCCAATCTCGCCCGCCTTCACGCCGCTCTCAAATCGCACTCGCACTCGACCTTGGCGCCGCAACTCGGGCGGCGTCTCAAGCAAGGTGACTTTCGTGTCGTAGTGTCCGCGGAGGACGTAGGTTTCGCCCAGTCGCATGTCTTGCGAGCGCATACCTAAAAGGTAAGATCTCGCCCCGACGTATCGACGTAGGGGCGCAAGCAAGATTGCGTGTGGGTGCTGAAGTTGGCGAACGTGTCCCGAACCATGTCCCCAACTCGGCAGATATGACCCGGCCGGCCTGGACTCAACTAGCCGTACCTGAGCCAAGCTAGGCCGGCTTCGGGTCGCTCGGCTCAACTCTTAATCTCAAGGTCGTAGGTTCGATCCCTACACGGCCCACTCCCGTGCCAGGACCGCGCCTGGCGGCGTCATCAGAGGCCTCACGTACGAAGTACGCATCGGCCCCCGCTTCCTTGCCAGCCACGCTCCTGACTACCGAGGCTCGGGCTAGGATCGCCATTCATGGCCCATGAGCGGATCGTGGCTGGTCGTGACGAGCTTGCCGGATCTCTGCGAGCGAGCGAGGCTCGATGGCGACGAGCCGGATGGGGGCGAGTTGACGGCCGTGTTGGACTCCATTCCCGGCGCCTGGGAGCAGGCTGAGCTTGGTCGGACGCAGGGTCTGGAGGGCGAGGCGACACCGCTTGATCGGCTCTGAATGTTGAGCTAGCGACCCATCCTCGGCGGCTTGGCCGATGCTCACTGCGCCAGGCGATCGAAGGTCTCGGCGTGCTCCGCGACGAAGCGCTCCCGCGAACGCCGTGTTCTGGCCAGCGGGAACGTCAGCCGTACTTCTCGAGGATTTCTTGGAGGGAAACCGTGCGGCCGGCGGCGAACTCGGCGCGGCTTTCGGCGACGGCCGCTTCGTCGTCATCGGTCCATGGCTCGTCGTCCTCGGGCGCATCGACGAACGCGCGGAGTACTGGGTCGCTCTTGTCGGCCTTGGGGGAAGGCATGCCCGCATTCTTGCAGCTGGCAGAGCAGATGTGCAGGGCGACGGGTGAACTCGGACGCCAGATCAGCTGGCCCGACGGGACTGCCGCCTAGGCGGCAGTCCGACCGCGTCCCGCCTAGCTTGCGGCCAGGCGGGCGATGGCGTCGGGGATCGGGGTGCCGTCGGACACGACCTCGAACGTCAGGCCGGCTGTGAGGGGCTCGTGGAGGACGGCGAGGAGGGTGGCGGCGACGTCGTCGCGGGGGATCTCGGCGCGGTCGACGTGAGCGGCGGCGGCGATGCGGCCGTGGCCGGGGTCGTTGGTGAGCATGCCGGGGCGGACGATGGTGTGGTCGAGGCCGCTGGCGGCCAGCTCGGCGTCGGCGCGGCCCTTGGCGCGGAGGTAGACGGCGAAGGTGTCGTCGCCGGGGGCGTCGGGGTCGGCGCCCATCGAGCTGACGATGACGTAGCGGCCGATCCCCTCCGCACGGGCGGCGGCGATCAGCTTGACCGCGGCGCCATAGTCGACGGTCTCCTTGCGCTCGGGCCCGCTCCCGGCTCCGGCGCCGGCGGCGAATACGACCGCGTCGCAGGACCGGATGCCGAGCCGGAGCTCCTCGACGCTCGTCTGCTCGAGGTCGCAGTGCCGCGGCTCGATTCCCGCGCTGCGCAGCTCGTCCAGCTGCTCGTCGCGGCGCACCAGCGGGCGGGCGCCGTCGCCGCTCGCCGCCAGCAGCCGCGCGAGCCGCTGACCGACCTGACCTCCCCCGCCGGCGATCGCAACAACCATCCTGACCACGCTCCTAGATCGGGTGTCCCTCCATCATGCCCGCTAAGCCGCCAGGCGGGTTAGGATCGCTCCATCGGACGCGCGCTCCTCATCCGCTGGGTCTTCAACGTCGCCGCGCTGTTCGTCGCGACCTGGCTGCTGAGCGGCATCGGCTACGGCGACCAGTGGTGGACGCTGCTGATCGCCGCGGGCGTCTTCACGGTCGTCAACGCCTTCGTCAAGCCGGTGCTCGCGATCCTGTCGATCCCGTTCATCATCGTGACGCTCGGGCTCTTCTACTTCCTGATCAACGTCCTGATGCTCTACGTCACGTCGTGGGTGGTGCCGGACTTCGAGATCAAGACGTTCTGGTGGGGCGTGCTCGCCGCGATCATCGTCAGCATCGTCAACGGCCTGCTCAGCATGCTGCTGCCCGACGACGACCGCGACCGCCGCCCTCCCAGCGCCTACGCCTGAGCGCGACGCGACGCGCTAGAGCGCCGCGCAGGCCGCCCGGGCGTCGCGCTTCTCGACCGGGCCGGGAGAGTTGATCTTGCCGCTGAACTCGTAGCCGACCTGCCAAGCGTCGCCGTTGCGGATGATGCCCTGGACGTGCTTGCCGCCGGGGATCCAGGCCTCGACGACGGCGGTGAAGTTGCGGCCGTCCTGGGAGACCTTCGCGTCGACGATGCGCCAGCCGGAGGTTCCGACCTTGCCGCCGCGCCCGACGTCGTCCTGCCACTTGCCGCTGCCGCAGTACATCGTGTCGATCTCGACGCCGTCGGCGCGCTCGCCGACGAAGTGCGAGTCGCGCACCTGCCTGTAGACCGCCGCGTCGGCCTTGCACTGCTTCAGCTTCGCCTTCGCGGTCCGCTTCTTGGCGCCCTTCGACTTGTCGACCTGCTTCTGGATCGGGCCGCAGGCCGGCTGCTTGTACTTCAGCGCCGCCGCGGCCGGGTCGGTCGCGACGGAGAAGGCCGCGGCCATCAGCAGCGCCGCCGTGAGCAGACCGCCGAGCGCGGCGCGCCCGACACGGATCGGAGAGAGATCGACGTTCGACATGCGCACTGGCCAGCCTTCCGCTTCGCTTGCGAGGAGACGTCAGTCTAAGTCGGAGCCGTCGCTCAGCGCTCCAGCGGCTCCGCCTGCGCGCGCGTCTCCGGCGCCTCGATGTACGGCTGCTCGGAGTCCTGGGCGGTGTCCTCCTCGTGGTAGACCGACTCGGCGTTGACGGCCCAGATGTCGTGGTCGGTGCCGAGCAGCAGGTTGTCGACGGCGCGCATCGCGGTCAGCATCGAATGGTCGGAGTTGTTGTAGCGGTGGAGGCCGTTGCGGCCGACCTGCTGGAGGTTGGAGATCCCAGCCAGCCAGCCCTTGATGACCTCGACGCGCTCGGCGTAGTCGCGGTCGTACATCGGGTAGGCCTTCGGGACGCGGGTCGCGAAGCCGAACTGGAGCGCCTCGCGCTTGGCGAGGCCGAGCTGCTCGCAGCTCGCGCATCGCCAGCTGGACGAGGTCGTCGTCGGCCATCTCCCACAGCTCGTCGCCGGCGAAGCAGAAGTACTCCATGCCGATGCAGGCCTTGGTCGGGTCGGGGACCATCCACGGGCTCCAGGAGCGGAAGTTCTGGATCCGGCCGACCTCGACGTCGGGCTCGTGGATGTAGATCCAGTTGTCGGGGAACAGGTCCTCGCCGTCGAGCACCAGCGACACGGTCAGGAAGTCGCGGTAGCGCAGGCCCTGGGCGGCGGCGCGGACCTCGGGCGGCGCGGCGGGCGTCGTCAGGCCGACGGTGTTGCGCAGCGGCAGCGACGAGATCACGTACGGCGACGCGTAGTCGACGCCGCCGGCGGTCACGCCCACGACCCGGCCGTCCTCGACGCGCAGCTCCTGCACCGGGGTCTCCATCAGCACCTGCCCGCCGAGCCGGCGGATGTCGTCGGTCATCGTCTCCCACATCTGTCCCGGGCCGTAGCGGGGGTAGTGGAACTCGCCGATCAGGCTCTTGATCTCGTTGTCCTTGTTGCCGAAGAACGCCGACTTCGCGGCCGAGCTGAACGAGAGGCCCTTGATCCGCTGGGCGGCGAACTCGGCGCGGATCTCCGACACCGGCACGCCCCACAGCTTCTCGTTGTAGCTCTTGAAGAAGTTCTCGTAGAGCCGCTGGCCGAAGCGGTTGACGACCCACTCCTCGAGCGACTTCTCCTCGCCCTTCGGTCGCAGCTTCGCGCGCAGGTAGGAGGCCATGCAGCGGACCAGCTCGACCGGGCCGAGCTTGCGGATCACGTCGGGACCCTGGAGCGGGTAGTGCAGGAAACGCTTGCGCCAGTAGATGCGCGACATCCGCGGCCGCAGCAGGAACTCCTCGCGCATGATCTCGTGCCAGAGGTCGTCGACCTCCTGGACCTTGGTGAAGAAGCGGTGGCCGCCGAGGTCGAAGCGGTACTCGCCGCCGGGTCCTTCGCGGACCTCGGTCTTGGCGATCCCGCCGACCTGGTCCTCGGCCTCGAAGACGATCACCTGGCGGCCCTGCTTGGCGAGCAGGTAGCCGGCGGTGAGGCCGGCGGGGCCGGCGCCGAGGATCAGGACGGGCTCTGGGTCGTCATGCATGCCGTACACCGTATCGAAGTAGATACACCGTACGGCGCGGGTATCGTGCGGGAATGCCGAACCGCGCCTCCGACGAGCTGGTCTGGGACGAGCCGGAGGACGCGGGCCCTGCGACCCTGAGCCGGGCCGACGTCGTCGCGGCCGCGCTCGCCATCGCCGACGCCGAGGGGCTCGAGGCGGTCTCGATCCGCCGCGTCGCCGCCGACCTCGGCGTGCGGCCGATGGCGCTCTACACGCACATCGCCTCGAAGGACGACCTCGTCGCGCTGATGCTGCACGAGATGAGCGGCGAGCTGCTGGTCCCCGAGCCGCTGCCCGACGACTGGCGCGAGGCGCTGCGCGCGATCGCCCGCCGCGCCTACGCCGCCTACGTCCAGCACTCGTGGGCGCTGCAGGCGTTCGGCCGCGGCACCCGCGTCGGGCCGAACATGCTGCGCCGGGCGGAGCAGTCGGCGGCCGCGGTCGCCCCGCTCGACCTGTCGCCCGCCGACGCCTGGACGGCGCTCAGCATCGTCCACGACTGGACGATCGGCCACGCCCTGCACGTCGTCACGCTGCGCGAGGACACAGAAGCTCGAGGGCCGCCTCAGCGACGCCGACCCCGCCGAGTTCCCGCGCATGTCGCAGGTCTTCGGCGTCGGACGCGAGCAGTCGCGCGACACCGTCTTCGACACCGCGCTCGAGGCGGTGCTCGACGGGATCGAGCGGCGCTTCGCCGCGACCCCGCGCGCCTGAGCGGGCTCCGGGGCGGTGTGCCCCGGAGCCCGTTCGAGACAGGCTGCCTAGCCGGCGCGCTTGCCGGTCAGGGTCAGCTTGCGGCTCACGACGCGGATGCCCGAGGCGTCCCCGACCGCGACCCGCACCGTCACCTTCAGCGAGCCCTGCTTGGCGAGCAGCGCCCGGCCCTGCCTGGTCAGCGCGAGCCTGACCGGCTTGGTCTTGCCGCCCGCCAGGCCCACCTTCTTGGACCCGACGACCCGCTTGCCCGACCGCAGCTCCACGTTCGCCCGGCAGGCGGTCGTGGAGGTGACGGCGCAGCGGAGCTTCAGCTTGACCACGCCCGCCGCTCCGACGGCCACCTTCTTCGGGCCCGCGAACGTCACCTTGCGGGTCACCTTGCCAGCGACCGGCTTCGGCTTGGGCGCGATCGCCGGCGGGTCGGTGACCGGCGGCACCGGCGCCGGCGGCTCGATCACCGGCGGCGTCGGGTCGGCGACGTAGGGCAGCGCCGGGACCGTGTCGGTCTCGATCTGCCCGCCGGCGACCCGGTCGAACGCGTAGGCGTAGGCGATCAGGTCGAGGTCCTGCCACGCGCGACCGACGAGCTGCAGGTTCGTCGGCTCGCCGTGGTCGTTGACCCCGGCCGGGAACGCCACCGACGGCGCGCCCGCCCCGTTGGTCGGGGGATCGCCGCGGCCGAAGGCCGAGCTTCCTCCGTCGTTGAGGCTGATCGCGCTCTTGAGGCCCGGGAACGCGACCGCGTCCAGGGCACCCGGCGACGGCGTGGACGTGCCGGGCACGACCGGTGTCGGCGGGTTGTCCAGCCACGCCGCGACGTCCAGCTTCGCCTGCGCCCGGGCCGCCTTGTAGTTGGCGATCTGGGTGTCGGTCATCATCCCCGTGCCCGTGTAGCCGGTGGTGCTGCGCCGGTACGGGAGCCGCTTCTGGGACGTGATGATCTCGCGGGCGTCGCTGTAGGGCGAGTTGGGATGCGACTCGATCCACAGCTGCCAGCCGGTGAAGTTGCGATCCCCACCGGTGTTGGTCGAGGTGATCGTCGGCGCGCTGGCGATCTCCACCAGCTCGGCTCCGGCCTCCTCGAAGTACTCCAGCGCGTCGAGCTGCATCTCGACGGTGCCGGTCGTCGCGAACGGGTCGGTGAACGCCGAGGCGTAGTAGCCGATCCGCTTGCCCTCGAGCGCGTCGGGGTCGAGCGCGTCACGCCAGTCCGCGGGGCGGTTGGCGTCTGCGTCGGCCTCGACGGTGATCGGGTCGAGCGGGTCGGTTCCGGTCGTGGCGTTGAGCATGTCCGCCAGGTCCGACGCCGAGCGGGCGATCGTCCCGGGGAAGTCCTGCAGCCACGTCAGCGGCCAGACCCCGTAGGAGCTGGCGATGCCGTCGGTCCCGCGCAGCGTCCACAGGCTCGCCGCGCTGGCCGGGGCGTAGAGCGAGTCGCCGGTCTGGGAGCCCAGGCCGGCGGCCGCGAAGCTCGCCGCGGTCGCGACCGCGGTCCCGCCGCTGGAGGCCAGCGACGACTTCGACGGGCTGAACGCGTTCCAGACCTGGCCGTAGGCCGAGTCCGAGTACTGGCCCGACTGGGCGTACTCCTCGAGCGACGCCTTGCCGAGGATCACGGCCCCGGCCTCGCGCAGCAGCCGCACCTGGGTCGCGTCGTCCTCGGACTGGAAGCCCTCGAAGACCAGCGAGCCGTTGGTGGTCGGCATGTCCTTGGTGTCGTAGAGGTCCTTGGCGACGATCGGGATGCCGAGCAGCGCCCCGCTCTCGCCCGCCGCGCGGGCGTCGTCGGCCGCCTTGGCCTGGGCCATGGCGTCCCTGGCGACGTAGGAGACCGCGTTGAGCCCCCACGGACCGACGTCGTACGCGGCGATCCGGTCGAGGTAGGCGCGGGTGATCTCCCGCGACGTCGTGTTGCCCGCGACCATGTCGGCGCGCAGGTCGGCGATCGTCTTGCCGACGACGTCGTAGGGCGAGCCGGTGGTGGTCGGGTTCGGCTCCGCCAGCGGCGGCGCCTGCGGGCTGCCCACGGTCGGGCAGTCGGCCTCGGCGTCGAAGGACGCGAGCGACAGGCCGTCGACGTCCCAGTTGGCCAGCGCGCAGATCTCGGCCTTGGTCAGGTCCGCGAACGCGGGGCTGTCGGCCAGGTCCTCGGCGACGTCGGTCACCACGGCGACCTGCGCTCCGGGGGCGGTGGCGCCGCTGCCCGACGCTCGACTCCGCGAGCCCGATCACCACGAAGTGCGCGAGCGTCCGCGTCTCGCCCGGCTGGAGGGTGAAGCTGTTCTGGTAGCCGACGAAGTTCGATTCGTGGCCGGCTGCGGCCGGCGACTCCGCGAATGGGTCCTTGAGGAAGTTCCCGGTGCGCGTGAGTGCGCCGGGGAACGGCGACGCGTCGCCGATCACGACCGCCGACGGCGCCGATGTCGACGCGGCCGGGGCGACCCCGGTCCGGTTGACGACCCAGCTGTCGTCACCGCTGACCGTCGCGTCGCCGCTCGACGTCGCGCTGATCACCGAGTTGGTCGAGCCGTTGCTGCTGCCGATGCCGGTCTGGCCGCCGAACTGGACCTCGACGTCGATCGGCTCGTCGGTCGTGTTCTTGAAGCCGTCCAGCCAGCGGCCCCAGTTGTCGGAGCGGTTGAAGTGCAGGTTGCGCCAGACCGCCACGCCGCCGAGGTCGACGGCGTTGGTCGAGAGGAAGCGGTTGGGCGGGTCGTAGGTGAGGCGGAAGCCGCGCATCAGCTCGCCGTCGCGCAGCGGATCGGTGGAGACGTCGACGCGGATGCCTCCGAAGCCCCGGAGGGAGTTGCCGGTGGTGTCGCGGATGCTGCCGGTGTCGACGCGCGGCGCGGCGACGTCCTGGACGCCCCAGGCGGCGCCGTTGGAGCTGTAGACGTAGTTGTAGGCGGTGGCCGGCGCGGCGGCTGCTGCCGTCACGCCGACCGCGAGGGCGAATCCGGCAAGCGCTTGGGCAGCGCGAGACCGGATCCGCCCCGGGCGGATTAGTCGTTGCATGTGGCCTTCTTTTCTGGGGAGGAGTGGAAGGGTGAGCGCTGGATCCTGGCGACCCGCCATGCCCTCTTCCCTGGCCCGATGTCCATGAATTGGTCAAACCAATTCAGCCAATGGGCCGGTCGAGCGATGTCGCCCGGGACGGGCGTCGGCGCGGTGCTCGACTCAGCCGGGCGTCGTCAGCTTCAGGCCGACGATCGAGGCGAGCAGCAGAGCGAGGCAGGCGAGCCGCGCCGCGTTGGTCGGGTCGCTCAGCAGGACGATCCCGAAGATGGCCGTGCCGACCGCGCCGATCCCGACCCAGACCGCGTAGGCGGTGCCGATCGGCAGGTCGCGCGCCGCGAGGCCGAGCAGGAAGACGCTGGCGGCCATCGCGACGATCGTCAGCACGGTCGGGAGCGGCTTGGTGAAGCCGTCGGTGTACTTCAGCCCGACGGCCCAGACGATCTCGAGCAGCCCGGCCACCACCAGCAGGATCCACGCCATGCCGAGTACCGTAGCTCGGCTCGCCGGCCTACTGGACCGGCGGCGGCGGGTCGCCGTCGCGGCGGCCGGCGGTCATCATGAACAGCCCGATGATCAGGCCGATCACGCCGGCGATCATCAGGATCAGGCCGACGACCTGGATGTCGATGCCGGAGACGGTGGCGGTCACCGCGTAGCGCAGGATCGCCCCGAGGGCGATCAGGAAGATCGAGGAGCCGATGGTCACAGGGCTCTCATACCCCGCCGCGTGGTTTTCTCCTGCTATGAACCCCGCATGAGCGAGCTCGCCTGCCTCGACGGGACGATCGCGCCGGCCGCCGAGACGCTGATCCCGGTGACCGACGAGGGGCTGCTGCGCGGCGACGGCGCCTTCGAGGTCGTGCGCGTCCACGGCGGGGCGCCGCTGCTGCTCGGCGAGCACCTCGACCGGATGGAGCGCTCGGCGGCGAACCTGCGCCTCGAGGGGCCGTTCCACCGCGAGCGCTACGAGGCCGAGGCCGCCGAGCTGCTCGCTCGCGCGCGGCGGGCGCGCCTTCGACGGCTGCCTGCGACTGCTGCTGACCCGTGCCGGCCGGCGGATCCTGATCACCGAGCAGCTGCCCTCGCAGCCCGAGGTCGCGCGGCTGGCGACTGTCACCTACGCGCCGACCCGCGTCCTCGACGGCGTCAAGTCGCTCTCCTACGCAGCCAACATGCTCTGCAGCCGGATCGCCCGCGAGCGCGGCTTCGACGAGGCGCTGCTGGTCACCCCGCACGGCCGCGTGCTCGAGGCGCCGACCTCGTCGTTCTTCTGGGTCGACGGCGACGGAACGCTCTGCACCCCGCCGCTCGACGACCACGTCCTCGCCTCGATCACGCGTGCCCACCTGCTCGCGCTGCGTCGACGTCGAGGAGCGCAGCGTCGCGCTCGACGACCTGCGCGGCGGCGCGCGAGGCGTTCCTCGCCTCGACCACGCGCGAGGTCCAGTCGGTCGGCGCGATCGACGACATCGAGCTGCCGGCCGCGCCGGGCGCGGTCACGCGCGCCGCCGCGACCGCCTTCGCGGCCCACCGCGAGGAGCTGCTCGCCGCCGGCGGCTGACGCCGTCCGGCGGGTTAGCCTTGCGCGAGCGCCGGCACCCGCGGGGGCGCCCTCCACCCATGCGAATCCTCACCGTCATCGGCAACCGGCCGCAGTTCGTCAAGGCGGCGGCGGTCTCGAAGCTGCTGCGCGAGCGCCACGAGGAGCGTGATCGTGCACACCGGCCAGCACTACGACGACGAGATGTCGCGCGTCTTCTTCGACGAGCTCGGCGTGCCGGCGCCCGACCGCGAGCTGCACGCCGGCGGCGGCAGCAACACCGAGCAGACGGCGCGCATGCTCGGCGCTGCTGGAGGGCGAGATCGCCGCGGAGCGGCCCGACATGGTGCTCGTCTACGGCGACACCAACTCGACGCTGGCGGGCGCGCTCGCGGCGGCGCAGGCCGGCGTCCCGGTCGCGCACGTCGAGGCCGGCATGCGCTCCTTCGACCGCGCGATGCCGGAGGAGCTCAACCGCGTCGCTGACCGACCACGCCAGCGACCTGCTGCTCTGCTCGACCGCCGTCGGCGATGGAGAACCTCGCGCGCCGAGCGCGTCGCCGGCGCGGCGCATCTCGTCGGCGACGTGATGGCCGACGTCGCGCTCGCCTTCGCAGCCGATCGCCGAGCAGCGCTCCGACGTGCTCGACCGGCTCGGGCTCGAGGCCGGCGAGCTACGTCGCTCGCGACCGCGCACCGCGCCGGCAACGTCGACGACCCCGCGCGGCCTCGAGCGGCTCGTCGAGCTGCTCGAGGCGCGTGCCGGGGACGGTCGTGCTGCCGCTGCACCCGCGCACCGCGCGCGCGGCTGGAGGAGGCCGGCCTGCGCGAGCGGCTCGACGCGGCGCCGCAACGTCGTCCTGACGCCCGCCGCTCGGCTACCTCGACTTCACCACGCTCGCCGCCCACGCGCGCGCCGTGCTCACCGACTCCGGCGGCGTCCAGAAGGAGGCGTACCTGCTCGGCGTGCCGTGCGTGACGCTGCGCGACACCACCGAGTGGGTCGAGACGGTCGACGCCGGCTGGAACGTGCTCGTCGATCTCGACCGCGACGCCGCGCTCGCCGCGCTCGAGCGCCCGCGGCCCGCCGGCGAGCGGCCCGAGCTCTACGGCGGCGGTCGCGCCGCCGAGCGGGTTTGCGACGTGCTCGACGCCTACACTGCTCAGGCATGAGCAGCCCGGACGGGAAGCCGACGACGCGCGTCGGCATCGTCGGTCTCGGCTACGTCGGGCTGCCGCTCGCGGTCGCGTTCGCCGAGGAGGGCCATCGACGTGGTCGGCGTCGACGTCGACGCGCGCCGGGTCGCCGCCGTCGCGGCCGGCGAGAGCCTACATCGAGGACATCCCCTCCGAGCGCCTGCGCGCCGTCGGCGGCGCGGATCGCCGCGACCACCGCGCTACGCCGACCTGGCCGACTGCGACGCGGTCCTGATCTGCGTGCCGACGCCGCTGACGCGCCAACCGCGAGCCCGACCTCGGCCCGCTGCTCGGCGTCGGCGCGCGCGCTCGCCGGCGTGCTCCGCGCCGGGCCAGCTCGTCGTGCTCGAGTCGACGACCTACCCGGGCACCACGCGCGAGCAGCTCGTGCCGCTGCTCGAGGAGTCGGGCCTCGCCGCCGGGACGCGACTTCAACGTCGCCTTCTCGCCCGAGCGCGTCGACCCGGGCCGCACCGACTACACGCTGCGCACGACGCCGAAGATCGTCGGCGGCCTGACCGCCGGCGTGCCGCGACGCGCGCGGTCGCGCTCTACGGCGACGTCTGCGACGACGATCGTCGAGGTCTCCACGCCCGAGGCGGCCGAGCTGGCGAAGCTGCTCGAGAACATCTTCCGCTCGGTCAACATCGCGCTCGTCAACGAGCTGGCGATGCTCTGCGACCGCATGGGCATCGACGTCTGGGAGGTCGTCGACGCCGCCGCGACCAAGCCGTACGGGTTCATGCGCTTCGAGCCGGGCCCCGGGATGGGCGGCCACTGCCTGCCGGTCGACCCGTTCTACCTCGTCCTGGCGGGCGCGCGAGTTCGACATGCCGACCGAGTTCATCGAGCTCGCCGGCGAGGTCAACCAGCAGATGCCGTACTTCTGCGTCGAGCGGATCGAGCGCGCGCTCAACGACCACGCGAAGCCGGTGCGCGGGTCGCGGATCGCGATCGCTCGGCGTCTCCTACAAGGCCGGCGTCGGCGACCTGCGCGAGTCGCCCGCGCTGAAGATCATGCGGCTGCTCGAGCGAGCTCGGCGCCGAGCTCGCCTACCACGACGCGCACGTCGCCGGAGCTGCCCGAGCTCGGCCTGAGCTCGCGAGCCGCTCGACGACGTCCTCGACGGTGCGACCTCGCGGTGATCGTGACCGCGCATCCCGGCGTCGACCTCGACGCGATCGTCGCGAGCGCGCCGCTGGTCGTCGACTTCCGCGGCGTCACGCGCGGCATCGAGGCCGCCGAACCTCGTGCGGCTGTGAGCGACGGCCCGATCACGCGTCGGCGTCGTCGGGCTCGGCTACTGGGGCCCGAACCTGGCGCGCAACTTCGACCGCGCTGCCGACGGCGCGAGCTGCGCTGGATGCTGCGACGCGTCGGAGGCGGCGCGCGAGCGCTGGCGCCAGGTCGTTCCCGCGACGCGCGCGTCACCGCCGACCTCGACGAGCTGCTCGCCGACCCCGACCTCGACGCGGTCGTCGTCGCGACGCCGGTCCCGACCCACGCCGACGCTCGCGGTGCGGGTGCTGCGAGGCCGGCAAGCACTGCTTCGTCGAGAAGCCGCTGGCGCAGTCGGTCGCCGAGGCCGAGCAGGCCGTCGCGGCGGCGCGCGACGACCGGCCGCGTGCTGATGGTCGGCCACCTGCTCGAGTACCACCCCGGCGTCGAGACGCTGAAGGAGATCGCCGACTCCGGCGAGCTCGGCGACATCCACTACATCTACGGCAACCGGCTCAACCTCGGCCAGCTGCGCGCCGACGAGAACGCGCTCTGGATCGCTCGGCGCGCACGACGTCTCGGTCGTGCTGCGCGCTCGCGGCGGCGAGGAGCCGGTCGAGCTGAGCGCGCGCGGCGAGTGCTACATGCAGGCCGGGGATCGAGGACGTCGTCTTCGCCTTCCTGCGCTTCCCGTCGGGGCTCGCCGCCCACCTGCACCTGTCGTGGCTCGACCCGCACAAGGAGCGGCGCTTCACCGTCGTCGGCTCGAAGCAGATGGCGACGTTCGACGACATGGAGCTCGAGCGCAAGCTGACGGTCTACGACAAGGGCTTCGACCAGACGTCGCCGTCCTACGGCGAGTACATCACCCGCTCGGGCGACATCTGCAGCCCGCGCATCCCCAACGACGAGCCGCTGCGGATCGAGTGCGAGCACTTCGTCGACGTGCGTCCGCGCCGGCGACGCACGCCGCGCTCCGACGGCGCCAGCGGCGCTGCGCGTGGTGCGCGTGCTCGAGGAGCTGCAGCGGTCGCTCGACGAGAGCCGGCGGAGCGTCGGCGCCCGCGGCTGGTCGATGGCCGGCCTGGTCGCCTCGGATCGGGCCCGGGCTGCTGCTCGGCGACGGGCGTGACGCTGCCGCGACGACGTCGAGCTCGGCGGCCACGTCGTCGATCCACGCAGGGACGGTGGTCGGCGCGGGCGCGCGGCTGCAGGACGGCGCGGTCGCTCGGCAAGCCGCCGGCGCTCGGCGCGCGCTCGACCGCCTCGCGCGCGGAGCTGGCGCCGCGCGCGGATCGGGGCGGGCGCGACGATCTGCGCCGGGGCGGTCGTGTTCGCCGGCGCGACGATCGGCGACGGCGCGATCGTCGGCGACCAGGCGCACGTGCGCGAGCGCGCGACGATCGGCGCCGGCACGGTCGTCGGCCGCGGCTCGGCGGTCGACAACGACGTGACGGTCGGCGCGCGCGTTCGGATCCAGACCAACTGCTACGTCACGGCCTACTCGACGATCGAGGACGACGTCTTCGTCGGCCCCGGCGTGACGACGACCAACGACGACACGATGGGCCGCCACGGCCCCGGCGTACGCGCTGCGCGGCGCCACGCTGCGGCGCGCGTGCCGCGTCGGCGGCGGGGTCGTCCTGGTCCCGGGCGTCGAGATCGGCGAGGAGGCGTTCGTCGCCGCCGGCGCCGTCGTGACGAAGGACGTCCCGCGCGCGCGCGGTCGTCATGGGCGTCCCGGCGCGCGTCGTGCGCGAGGTGCCCGACGAGGATCTGCTGGAGCGCTGGATGTGATTGGCGCGCCCGCGCCGCGACGGCGTTAGCGTCGAGGTCGTGGCTCTGACTCGCCGACGCCGTTCCGGTCTCCGTGCCGACCGCGCGACCTTCGCGCTCGGCGGCGTCGCGACCGCGCTCGCCGGCGCGGTGATCGCGGGCGAGGTCGCGCGCGTCTGGCGGCGCGGCTCGGCGCCGCTGCCGAACGAGGCCGACGAGCCGCTGATCGCGGCCGCCGAGGCGGTCGGCGAGACGGCCGTCGTCGCGACGCGCGGCTACCGCGACGTCCCGGCGCGCGAGAACGCGCTGTTCAACCTCTTCACGTCGTTCGTCGTCACCTTCATCGCCGTGAGGTCGGTCACCACGCTGCTGCGCGACCGCCACCGCGTCGGTCCGTTCCGGAACCTGGTCGTCGGCCGCCGCCACATCCACCACTACGTCCCGGGGATCCTGCTCACCTTCCTCTCGGGCTCGGCCGCGATCGCCACTCGTCGCGAGGGCCTCGAGTCCTGGCTCGCCATCCCCTTCGGCGCCGGCATGGGCCTGACCCTCGACGAGTCCGCTCTGCTGCTCGAGCTCGACGACGTCTACTGGTCCGAGGAGGGCATCGTCAGCGTCCAGATCGCCCTCGTCGCGATCGCGATGATGTCCTCCATCGCCCTCGCCGGCCGTTTCCTCCACCGCGGCGAGCAGCTCGTCCTGGACGACTAGCAGGTGCCGAGCCGGTCCCGATGGCGTTCCAGCCCGTCCCCATGAAGAGCTGCACCACCCGCATGTCCTACCGGGGGCCGAGCGGCAGCGTCACGCTCAACCTCGACGTGCGCAACTCGAGCTCCGCGGTCTGCACGACCACCGGCCGCTACCGCTGCGGCGCCGGGGGCGCGCCGAACTTCGACGGCGGCTGGACCAAGTTCCACGTCTCGTAGCCCGGCTACGCTACCGCCCCTCTACGGCCGCTCTGGTACGAGTTCTTACCGGACGGTCGGTCTAGTGTCTCGCCTCCTACGACCCCTCCGGCGGCGGCTCCGAAGCCGCGCTGCCGGCCTACAAGGAGCGAGACCAAGATGAAGGCAAGGACTCTGATCGGCGCGGTGCTGGCTGCGCTGTTGGCCCTTCCCGCGGGCGCGACCGCAGCGGGCACGATCGTCGGCGGACCGTTGAAGGTCCGCGGGTACGACATGACCGTGATCGGCAACGATCAGGGCAAGCGCGACTCCGTGACCGTCATGTTCATGCGCACGGCCGGGAAGACCAACCAGCAGCACCTCTACACCTTCGAGAAGCGCGTGAAGGTGACCGGCAAGTCGATCTCGGCCTCGCTTGGTCGCTACGGCGCGATCCAGCTCAAGCTCGTCGACGCCCGCAGCTCGAAGATCAAGAAGGCGATTCCGAAGGGCTGTTCCGGGACGATGGGCAAGGCGAAGGTCGGGACCCTCGCCGGCAAGTTCAAGCTCGTCGCCGACAAGACGTTCTTCCGCACCGTCAAGACCAAGAAACTCGCCGGGACAGCGATCGCCAACGGCAATCTGCGCTGTGACAGGGGCGGCCAGGGCGAGCCCGGCGGCGGTGGCGACGGCAACGGCGACGCCACGGGCGGACCGATGCTCACCCAGTCGAAGCCCGACGGGGGCGCCCACTTCATGTTCACCGCGACGCCGGGGATGCAGATGGCGATCCAAGCCGAGGATCGGAAGGTCACCGCGCCAGCGCAGATCCTCCACATGATCTCCGGCACAGGCCAGGGTCTCCTCGTCGGCGGCGGCACGGCGACCGCCACCGGCATCCGAAGCTACTTCGGCGGGCAGGGGACGTTCAGCGGCACGGCGATGGGCACGGTGTCAGTCGGCACGCTGTCCGGCAACCTCGTCGCGAAGTTCGACTCGATCGCGCCGATCGGGATCCTCGGCGAGGCGACGCTGATCAACCGTTAGCGACCATCCCGGCGCGGGCGGCGGGACGACCCGCCGCCCGCTACGCGGACGCGGCGGCGGAACGCAACGGGTCCGCCGCGTCGGTCCAGATGATCTCGTCGCGGGCTGGGCCGACGCCGATCGTGACGACCGGGACGCCGAGCTGCTCCTCGATGAAGTCGAGGTAGCGGCGGGCGTTGGCGGGCAGCTCGTCGAGCGTGCGGGCACCGGTGATGTCCTCGGACCAGCCGGGCAGCTCGACGTAGTCGCCGCGCGCCTTGTGGAGGATCGACTGGTGGTAGGGGAAGTCGTCGAAGGCGGCGTCCTCGTCGCCCTTGTAGCGGGTCGCGACGCGGATCGGGTCGATGCCGGTGAGGACGTCGAGCTTGGTCACCACGAGGCCGGTCAGGCTGTTGATCCGCACGGCGTACTTCAGCGCGACGAGGTCGAGCCAGCCGCAGCGGCGCTCGCGGCCGGTGGTCGTGCCGAACTCGTGGCCGGCGTCGCGCAGGCGGTCGCCGACCTCGTCGTGCAGCTCGGTCGGGAACGGTCCGGCGCCGACGCGCGTGCAGTAGGCCTTGGCGATCCCCCAGACCTCGTCGATCGCCTTCGGCCCGACGCCCGCGCCGTCGCAGGCCGCGCCGGCGACCGTGTTCGACGAGGTGACGAACGGGTAGGTGCCGTGGTCGATGTCGAGCAGCGCGCCCTGGGCACCCTCGAAGATCACCAGCTTGCCCGCGTCGAGCCCCCTCCAGGCGATCGGCGGCGTGTCGGCGATGAACGGCGCCAGCCGCTGGCCGTAGGCGAGATAGTCCTCGACCATCTGGTGCATGTCGAGCCGCGGGTCCTTGTCGAACTGGCGCAGCGTCAGCCGCTTCGGCTCGATCGCCGCCGCGATCTTCTGCTTGAGGATCTTCTCGTCGAGGATGTCCTGGACGCGGATGCCGAGGCGCGCGGCCTTGTCGGCGTAGCAGGGGCCGATGCCGCGCTTGGTGGTGCCGATCTCGCGCTTGCCGAGCTTCGCCTCGCCGGCGTGGTCGAGCAGCAGGTGGTAGGGCATGATCAGGTGCGCGTTGGCCGACACCTTCAGCCCGCGCAGGTCGATCTGCTGGCGCCGCAGCCCGTCGATCTCCTCGATCAGCACGCGCGGGTCGACGACGACCCCGTTGCCGACGACGCAGTTCAGCCCCGGGTAGAGGATCCCCGACGGGATCAGGTGGAACTTGAACGTCTCGCCGTCGCGGACGATCGTGTGGCCGGCGTTGTTGCCGCCCTGGAAGCGAATCACGGCATCGGCCTGCTCACCGAGCAGGTCGACCACCTTGCCCTTCCCCTCGTCGCCCCACTGGGCGCCGACTATCACCAGTCCTGGCATGACGGCGTGAGTCTACGGGGGTCGGTCAGCCGGCCGACTGGACGCGCAGGTCGGGACCCATGATCGGCAGCGGGTCGCCGCAGATCTCCAGCAGCCGCGACACGGTGCGCGCGCCGATCTGCTCGCGCAGCGCATCGAGGTCGACGATGTTGGTCGTGACGACGATCGAGCGCTCGTCCTGCCAGCGCTCGTTGACGATCGCGTAGAGCTGCTCGAGCACCCACTCGGTCCGCTTCTCGGCGCCGAGGTCGTCGAGGTGCAGCAGGTCGACCGAGCAGAGCCGCCGGAAGAGGCTCATGTAGGTGCCGGCGGAGACGCTGTCGTAGGTGTCCTTGATCTCGGCGAGCAGCCGCGTCACCGGGTAGACGGCGACCGAGCGGCCGGTCTTCTCGGCGGCCTGGGAGACGAGCATCGCCAGCGACGTCTTGCCGGTGCCGACGTCGCCCATGAACCACATTCCCCGCCCCGCGTCGACGTTGCGCTCGACGTCCTCGATGAACGCCCGCACCGGGCGCAGCACGAACGGGTCGAGGTCGGCGATCGGCTTGCGGTCGAACGACACGCCGCGGAACCGCTTCGGGATGCCGGTTCCCATCCCGCGCGACAGCGCCTTGCCGATCTGGCGCTCGCGGCAGTCGCACTCGATCGTGGTGTTGTCCTCCTGGAGGATCCAGCCGTTGCCCTCGCAGATCCCGAGTGGGCAGGTGGTGCGATCCGGGTCGCGCTCCGAAGGGTCGGGCACGGGACGCAGCATCAGGCGGCCCCGCCCATCGACCCGACGTCGCCGCCGACGCGCTCACGCGCGATGCTGGCGAACTTCGGGTAGTTCGAGAGGAAGGTCAGCTCGACGCTGCCGACCGGCCCGTTGCGGTGCTTGCCGATGATCAGCTCGGCGATGCCCGGCTTCTCGGTCGTGTCCGGGTTGTAGTACTCGTCGCGGTAGACGAACATCACCATGTCGGCGTCCTGCTCGATGTTTCCCGACTCACGCAGGTCGGACATCAGCGGTCGCTTGTCCGGCCGCGACTCGACGGCACGCGAGAGCTGGGAGATCGCGATCACCGGAATGTGCAGCTCGCGGGCGAGGATCTTCAGCCCACGGCTCATCTTGCCGACCTGCTCGACGCGTCCGTCGCGCGGATCCTCGGCCCGCATCAGCTGGAGGTAGTCGATGATCAGCAGCCCGAGCGGCGTGGCGCTGGTGCAGTCGCCGCGCCTTCGCGCGCAGCTCGAGCACGCCGAGGTCGCTCGAGTCGTCGACGAACAGCGGCGAGCGCGCGAGCTTCTCGGTCGCCTGCAGCAGCTTCGGCCAGCGGTCGGCCTTGACCCGCCCCTTGCGCAGCGACTCGCCGTTGATCTTCGCCCGCGACGCGATGAAGCGCTGCGCCAGCTCGCCCTCGGACATCTCGAGCGAGAACAGCGCCACCGCCTTGCCGTGATCGACCGCGGCGTTCTCGGCGATGTTGGTGGCAAGCGCCGATTTGCCCATAGCCGGTCTTGCCGCCAGGACGATCAGGTTGCCGGGCTGGAAGCCGCCGGTGATGTCGTCGAGGTCGCGGTAGCCGGATGGGGTGCCGGTGAGGCTCTGGCCCTCCTTGGAGAGGCGCTCGAGCTTGTCGATCTCCTCGTGCAGGACGTCCTCGATCGTGCGGAGCTGCGAGGAGTCCTGGTCGTGGCCGGCGCGGAAGATCGCCTGCTCGGCCTGCTCGACGAGCGTGCGCGGGTCGCCGCCCTCGGTCGCGACCTTGTCCTGGATCTCGCGCGCGGCCGCGAGCAGCCGGCGCAGGACCGCGTGGTCGCGGACGATCTTCGCGTAGTCGCGCACCGCGCCCGCGGCGGGGACCATCGTCGGCAGTGAGTGGATGTAGGGGGCGCCGCCGGCCTCCTCGAGCTGGTTTCGATCGTTTGAGGTCGTCGCAGACGGTGATCGCGTCGACGGCCTCCGGCTCGGCCTTCTCCTTCAGCCGCATCATCGCGCGGAAGATCAGCTGGTGGCGCGGGCGGTAGAAGTCGTCCGCGGTCAGCTTGAGGTCGACGAAGATCTGGTCGAGCGCCTGCTCGGTGAGCAGGATCGTCCCGAGGACCGCGACCTCGGCCTCGTCGTTCTGCGGCGGGACGCCGGCGCCCGCCTCGGCGGGCATCGAGACCGCCATCAGCGGCTGGTCCTACCGAGGGGGGGCGTTACTGACCCGTGACGATGGTCTTCACGTCGGCGAAGACGCCGTCGTTGACCTCGACGCGCACCATGTGCGTGCCGGTGAACTTGATCGGCTCGTCGATGTAGATGTTGCGCTTGTCGATCTTGATGCCGCGCGCCTGCTTGATCGCCTTGGCGATCTCCTGCGTGGTCACCGAGCCGAACAGGCGGCCGTCGTCGCCGGACTGCTGCTCGATCGTGAGCACGGTCTTGCGCAGCAGCGCGGCGTTCTCCTCGGCGCGCTCGATCTTCTCGCGTGCCTCGCGCTCCTCGGCCTCGATCCGCTGCTTCGCAGCGGCGAGGGCACCGGGGGTCGCGATCTCCGCGAGCTTGCGCGGAGCGAGGTAGTTGCGAAGGTAGCCGGAGGTGACGTCGATCACGTCGCCGCGCTCTCCGAGCGTCTCCACGTCTTGAAGCAGGATCGCCTGAGCCATAACGAGTGGGCATGGTACAGACGATCCTGCCGCGGGGCCGCTAGAACGGAATGTCGTCGTCCGCGGCGCCGCCTCCGCCACCCACCGGGGCGGCCTGGAAGTCGGACGTGTCCGCGGGGACGTCGGCCTGCGGGGTGAAGCGCTGACCGCCACCGCCACCGCTGTTGCCGCCCTCGAAACCGCCCTCGCCGCGACCGCCGAGGAACTGGACGGAGTCGGCGATGATGTCGACCGCCTGGCGCTTGTTGCCCTCCTTGTCCTGCCACTCGCGCCACTCGAGGCGACCGTCGATCGCGACCGGCCGGCCCTTCTCGAGGTACTGGGCGCGCGTTCTCGCCCTGGCGGCCCCAGACGGTCACGTCGAAGTAGTTGGGCTTGTCGACCCACTCGCCCGACGCGTCCTTGCGCCGCGTGTTGCACGCCACCCGCAGGCTGCAGACCGACGTCCCGCTCGGGGTGCTGCGCAGCTCGGGGTCGCGGGTGAGGTTGCCGGTGAGTACGACCCGGTTGATGTTGGTGGCTGCCATCTGACGCTCCTTGCTATCTGGGAATTCTCAGCCGATCACCGAGAGTAGACAGGCGCGTCGTCGGAATGGGCGGGACTTCCCGCTCTATCCCGGAATTTTCTCTGTATCGGGGCTAGCCCGTCACAGAAGAAGCGGAGTTGTTACTCGGCGTCGACGGGCTCGGGCGCCGCATCGGCGGCGGCACGGGCCGCGACGCGGCCCTCCGGCTCGTCGGCACGGCCACCGGCGCGCAGCGGCTCCGGCCGCGGCGGCACCTCGGGCCCACCCGGCTTCTGCCGGATGATCCGGAAGCGCAGAACGCCGTCCATGATCCGCAGGCTGTGGTTCAGCCGGTCGAGCAGCTCGTTCTCGCCCTCGAACTGCGCAGCAGCTTGTAGTCCGCCTCGGGCCGATGGTCGATCTCGAAGGTCAGCCGCCGGTTGCCCCAGTCGTGGATCTCGGTCGACGGCGCCGCCGTCCCCGATCATCCCCTGCACCTCGGCGAGGATCTCCTGCCGCCGCTCCTCCGGAGCAGCCGCGTCCAGCAGCAGCATCAAGTCGTATAGGTGAGCCATCGACCGCGGCACAATAGCAGCGCCCCGCTCGAATTCAGCTCCCAAGGGGGGCCGGCGCCCCGCGGTGGACCCCTGATGGGAGGTGCGAACCGATCGAACCCCGCCATCCCTGCTCTCCCGCGTCCGCTGGTCGAACGTCGCGCGGGTCGCGATCCTCGGCGCGGCGGCGCTGCTGATCGCGACCGGCCCCGACTCCTGTCAGGACGACCCGCCCCAGCCCCGGTTCACCCCACCGCCCGCCTTCCCGGCGTCGCCCGCCGAGCCGCCGACGACCACCCCGGAGCCCGATCTCGGCGCCGCCAAGCCGGCACGGACCCGACCCAAGGCGGGACGGATGCGACGCGCCAAGCCGGCCCGGCCCGGACTCCCGGCCGGGCGTGCCCGCGCCGAGGCCAAGCGACGCCTCCACGCTCGATCGCCGGCCAGGCGCGAGTCGCGGCGCCAGCGTCCGCGTCGGTCGGCCGAGGCGCCCCCGCCGGCCCGCGCGCCCGTGCCCCCCGGTCGCGCGCGGGCTCCCACGCCACCGCCGGCGCCCGTCCCGGTGCCTCCGCGCCCCGCTCCAGCGCCTGGCCCCGCGCCTGCTCCACCGCCGTCCGAGTTCACCCCGGACCCATGACCCCACAAGAGACGAAAGGAGCCTTGACGAGGTGATCACCCCAACAAAACTCCTTTCGTCAGTTGTGGGGGCGCGGCGCGGCGTGGGGGCGCGGCGCGGCGTGGGGGCGCGGCGCGGCGGGCGCTAAGAGACGACGGGCTCGGCGCCCTGGGACTTGGCGTCGATGTCGGCGAGCTGGTCGTCGACCCAGTCGCCGGGGTCGCGCGCGGTGACGATCGCGCTTGAGGCCCTCGGCGCGCCAGGAGCGCTCGCTCGGCGCGATCATCGTCAGCGCCGCGGTGGATCGAGTCGGCCTGCTCCTGGACGTCGAACGGGTTGACCGACAGCGCGAACTCGGCCAGCTCCTCGTGGGCGCCGGTGTTCTCGGACAGCAGCGAGACGCCGTGGCGCTCGTTGACCAGCGGCCCCTCCTTGGCGATCAGGTTCATGCCGTCGAACATCGCGTTGACCATCAGCAGGTCGTAGTGCTTGTAGGCGGCGATCGCCTCCTCGAGGTTCTCGCGCAGCCGCAGGTCGATCGGCATCCAGTCGGTGGTGCCGTGGCGGTGGTTGACGACCGCGACCAGCGCCTCGATCCGCTCGAGGTACTCGGCGTACTGCGGCACGTCCTGGCGCGACGGGATCAGGTGCGCGATGAACGTGACCTTCTCGCGGAACTCCGGGTGCTGCTCGAGGAACAGGTCGAACGCCGAGAAGCCGCGCAGGACGTTCTTCGACAGGTCGGCGCGGTCGACGCGCAGGATCAGGTGCTCGCGCCGGCGGCGCAGGATCTCGCGCTCGTACTCGTGCACGCGCCGGCCGCTGGGCGGTCCGCTGGAAGCGTCGTCGGCCGAGATCGGCAGCGGGTAGGCGCGCACCCAGACGTCGCGGCCCTCGAAGTGGACGACGCCGCGCTCCTCGTCGACGTCGAGGTCGAACAGCTCGCGGCAGCAGAGCAGGAAGTTGCGCCGGTAGGCGCGCGTGTGGAAGGCCGACGATGTCGTTGGCGAGCATGCCCTCGAAGATGCTCCTCGCGCATGTCGCGCGGCAGCACGCGCCAGGCGTCGGGCTGGGTCCACGGGATGTGGACGAAGTGGTGCAGGAAGACGTCGGGGCGGGCCTCGCGGATGAACTCCGGCAGCCGTGTAGAGGTGGTAGTCGTGGAGCATCACGACCGGCGTCCTCGACGTCCTCGATCTCCTCGAGCACCGCGTCGGCGAGGTCCTCGTTGACGACGTCGGTAGCCGTGCTCGTAGGCGTCGATCTCCTTGCGGCGGATGTCCGGCGCGTTCGAGAGGTCCCAGAGGTAGTGCTGGATGAACCACAGCATCGGGTTCGCGATGACGTTGTAGAAGCGGTCGTAGGCGTCGGCGTCGGACTCGACCAGCCGCACGCCGGTAGGTGACGCCCGTCGAGCTCGCACCTGGAACGCTCTTGCCGTCGTGCTGCGCGGCGCCGTCTCGGCGTCCTCGTCGGACATCGCCGAGGCGATCCAGAGCGCGTCGCGGTGGTGGACGAGCCCGGTCAGCGCGGTGACCAGGCCGCCGCCGCCGCGCTGGCGACCAGCTCGCCGTCGTCGTCGCGGCGAAGGTCGCCGGGCCCGCGGTTGGAGACCAGGACGAGCTTCGGGTCACCGGAGTCCGTTGGCGCATGCGAAGTTACGCCGCTAGCCGGATCGCTTGACGAGCACGCGTGGCCGCCGTCGAGCTCGAACTCGTCGACGGTCGCGGCGACGATCGCCCGCGAGACCTCGTGCTCCTCGGCGGAGGTCGGACCGCGCGCCGTCGAGCTTCATCTCGAGCCGGTCCTCGTGCAGCCGGAAGTCGAAGCCGACGCCGCGTCCGGGTCGGCCCCGTCGGCGACGAGCGCGACGCCGCCTCGGTGACCGCCAGCTTGAGATCGGCGACCTCGGCGTGCTCGAGCGGGGTCAGCCGGCACATCGCCGACAGCGCGAGCCGCGCGAGCACGAGGTAGTCCGGCCGTGCGGGCACGGAGAGATGAACATCGCGGCTCTGCAGGCTCTGGGGCGCCACCGCCATCAACCTACCCGGAAAGGCCGGTTCGGCATCAACGCGGCGCCTCGGGCAGCGTGAGCGTGAACGCGCGCCGTCGCTGCCGTCGGCGGCGCGCAGCGATCCGCCCATCCGCCCGGCCAGCTCGCGGGCGATCGCCAGGCCGAGGCCGGCGCCCTGGCTCTCGCCGCCGGTCACGAAGCGGTCGAACACCGGACGGTCGGCGGCAGGCCTGGCCCGTCGTCGGCGACGGTGATCGCCGCGCCGGCCGAGTCGCTGCCGACGCTGAGCCAGATGCCGTGTCCCGGCGGCGTGTGGCGCAGCGCGTTGTCGAGCAGGATGCGCAGGATCTGCACGACCCGCTCGCGGTCGCAGCGGCGCGCGACGCGCCGTCGGCGGGCAGGTCGAGCTGGAGGTCGGCCGTGCTCGGCGATCGCCGGCCCGAACTCGCCGGCGACCAGCTCCGCCACCTCGGCGAGGTCGACGGTGTCGATGTCGAGCGCCAGCGACCCGCTGTCGAGCCGCGACAGGTCGAGCAGGTCGACGGCGAGCTTGCCGCAGCCGCTCGACCTGCTCGGCGATCTCGTCGAGGAACTCGCGCCGCGTCTCCTCGTCGAGCTCCTCGTCGCGCAGCAGCTCGACGAAGCCGCCGAGCGAGAAGATCGGCGTGCGCAGCTCGTGCGAGGCGGTCGCGACGAACTCGCGCCGCGCGCCACGTCGACCCGCCGCAGCTGCTCCTGCATCGTCGTTGAACGCGCGCGTCAGCTGGCCGAGCTCGTCCTCGGAGTCGTCGACCGAGCGGCTCGACGTAGCTGCCCGGCCGCGACGTCGCTCGGCGGCGACCTCGAGCCGCGCGCACGCGCCGTGCCAGCGCCCGCGGCGACGAGCGCGCCGCCGACCAGCGCGACGCAGCAGCGCGATCGCGCCGCCGATCAGCATCCGGCTGCGGACGAAGCGTCGACCGTGTCGTCGACGTCCTCGAGCGGCGCGCGTGTAGAGCGCGACCCGCGACGGCCGGTCCTGCGTAGATCAGCGGCTGCGCGACCTGGCCGAGCCGCTCGCGCGCGGTCGTCGAGCTCGCCGAACGGCCAGCGTCGCCGGTCGCGGGCCGCCTCGCGGAGCGAGCGGCAGGTTCGTCGGCGGGGCGCCGTCGCTCGTCGCGCGAGTCGCTGGTCACGTAGAAGCGCGGCCGGGCCCTGCGCCGACGCGACTCGCTGGACGCCGTAGCAGCGTGACGCGCGGCGTCGATCGCGTCGCCGATCCGCTCGACCCGGTCGTCGAGCTCGCGGCGAGGTGATGCTCGCGGTCGGCGCGTCAGCGGTCGAAGCGTCGCCTGCGCTGCCGTCGGCGACGCGCGCCAGCTCCTCGAACTTCTGCTGGCGCAGGCTCGACTCCAGCTGCGGGACGACGAGGAAGTAGAGCACGCGCGAACGCGCGCGGCGGTGACGCCGAAGAAGAGCAGCGTCAGCTTGTCGCGCAGCGACCGCCCGCGGGGCGGTCTCGCGCGCGTCGGCGGTCACTTGCGGTCGCGGAAGCGGTAGCCGACGCCGCGCACGGTCAGGATCAGCTCGGGCGTCCTTGGGGTCGTGCTCGAGCTTCTCGCGCAGGTGGCGGATGTGGACGTCGACGTGCGCGGGTCGCGGTAGGCGGAGTCGCCCCAGACGCGCTCGAGCAGCGTCGCGCGGCTGTAGACGCGGCCGGGGTTGCGCGCCAGCGCGGCGAGGATCTCGAACTCGACGTAGGTCAGCCGCACGGGCTCGTCGTCGCACGCGTCACCGTGCGCTTGTCGAAGTCGATCCGCAGCTCGCCGTCGACTCAGCGTCCTCCTCGCGGCGGGCTCCTCGGTCGCGCGTCAGCTCGCGAGCGGCGCAGCACCGCCTTGACGCGGCTGCGGAACTCGCGCATCGAGAACGGCTTGGTGATGTAGTCGTCGGCGCCCAGCTCGAGGCCGAGCACCTTGTCGATCTCCTCGACCTTCGCGGTCAGCATGATGATCGGCACCGAGCTGGTCGCGCGCACCTGGCGGCAGACCTCGAAGCCGTCGACCTTCGGCAGCATCAGGTCGAGCACGACGAGGTCGAAGCCGCCGTCGCCGACAGCGGTCGAGCGCCTCGCGGCCGTCGAGCGCGCGACACCACCTCGTAGCCGTCCTTGCGCAGCGCGGACGCGAGCAGCTTCTGGACCGAGTGCTCGTCGTCGACGAGGAGGATGCGGGGTGCCTGCTGGGCCATCTGGAGTGCGCAGGTACGGAGGGGTACCGGCGCCTGCGCGAGATTGTAGGTTGGGTCGGACGTGAGGACGCGGCCTTGATCGAGCCCCGGATCTACCGGGCGGCCTTCGTGCCGGCACTGCTCGCGGTCGTGCTGGTGATGTTCTCGCTCGAGAGCCGCCCCCGCCCGCTGCCGCAGGGGCTCGCCGCCGACGTGCTGTTCGAGGGCGATCAGGCGGCGGCCGAGGCCGAGCGGATCGCCGCCGAGCACCCCGACCGCCGCGCCGGGACGCCCGGCGACGTGGCGGTCGCGCGGCAGGTCGGCGCCGCGCTCGCCGACAGCGGCTTCGCGGTCGAGCGCCAGCGCTTCGACCACGACGGCGACGAGCTGGTCAACGTGATCGGCCGGCGCGCCGGCGCGCTCGCGCCAGCAGGTCGTGGTGGTCGCCGCGCGCGACGCGACCGGCGTCCCCGACGCCGCCGGCAGCGCCGCCGACACCGCGGCGCTGGTCGAGATCGCGCGCGTCTTCGAGGGGCGGCCGTCGCGCAAGACGCTGATCCTGGCGTCGGTCGACGGGTCGGCGCTCGGCGACCTCGGCATGACGCGGCTGCTCGACGAGATCGACGGGCCGGACCTCGTCGACGGCGTGCTGGTCGTCTCCGGTCTCGGCGCCGATCCGGACAAGCCGCCGTCGCTGGTGCCGTGGAGCAACGACACGACGCGCGGCGGGATCGGGCTGCAGCGGACGGCGGCCGAATCGCTGCGCCAGGAGGTCGAGGAGCCCGCCGCGCCGCCGAGCCCGGCGGGCCAGCTCGCGCGGCTGGCGTTCCCGCTCGGGATCGGCGGGCAGGGCGTGCTGATCGCCGCGGGCTACGACGCGCTGCGCATCTCCGGCGACGGCGAGCTGTCCGGCACGCGACCCCGCCGCGCCGGTCGACGAGGACCGCCTCGGCGGGCTCGGTCGCGCGACGCTGCGCACGATCACGGCGCTCGACCAGGGTCCGGCTCCGGTCCACGGCCCGCGCACCTACGTCACGGTCGCCGGCCAGGTGATGCCCGGCTGGGTGCTCGCCGTGCTGGCCGGGACGCTGATCCTGCCGGTGCTCGCCGCGAGCATCGACGCGCTCGCGCGGGCGCGCCGGCGGCGCGCGCCGGTGCGGCCGTGGCTGATCTGGATCGCGCTCAGCCTGGTTCCCTTCGCCGTCGGCTGGGGCCTCGCGCGGATGCTCGCGCTCGCCGGTGCGACGCCGGACCCCCCGCCCGCTCCGATCGCGCCGAGCCTGATGCCGCTCGACGGCCCGGCGATCGCGGTGCTCGCGGTAGTCCTCGGCGCGGTCGCGCTCGTCTGGCTCGCGTTGCGGCGCTTCCTCGGCCCGGACGGGCGCGCCCTCGACGAGGACCGCCGCGCGGGCGCGGGGGTGGCGATCGCGCTCGCGCTGGCTGGCGCCGGGCTCTGGCTGTGGGCGCTCGACCCGTTCGCGGCACTGCTCGCGGTCCCCGCGCTGCACCTCTGGATGCTCGCCGTCCTGATCGACCCCCCGCCGGGGCGGCGCGTGCGGATCGGCCTGATCGCCGGCGGGCTGGTGCTGCCGCTGCTGCTGGTCGTCTACCAGCTCTTCGCGCTCGACCTGAACCCGCTCGGCGGCGCCTGGTACCTGCTGCTGCTGGTGCTCGGCGGCCAGGTCGGCCCGCTGTCGGTGCTTGTCGGGGCGCTGTTCACGGCGATCCTCGCGGCGCTGCTGGAGTTGCTCGTACGGGCTCGGGGCGCCGCTTCCGCCGGGCTTCCGGGCCCGCCGGTGGCGCCCAAGACCCGCGGGCCGCTCAGCTACGCGGGTCCGGGCTCGCTGGGCGGCACCGACAGCGCCATGCGCCGCTGACCCGAGCGGACACCTGTCCACCGGATCGCGCGCGGCTTCAGCTTCGCCGTGGCCTCGACCGAAGGGGTAGGCATGAGCCACGACCTACAGCGCAGAGTCGCCCGCGGCGAGTACGTGGTCGACGCGGACGCCGTCGCGCGGGCGATGATCACGCGCGCTCGCGCGCTGCGGATCGCCCGTCGTGGGTCGGACTGCTCACAGGTGCTCGTAGCCGCGGATCGCATCGAGATCCGCCGCATCGGGCCCCGTGAAACCGACTCCCTCCCCTTCCAGCGCGCGTCCTAGACGCGTCAGCGGCACGCCGGCGGCGGCAGCCGCGGCGTCCCAGCGCTCGGCCGGGATCGCGAACAGCAGCTCGTAGTCCTCGCCGGCGGCGACGGCCAGCTCGCGCTCGTCGCGGCCCGTGGCGGCGGCGACCTCGGCGACCCCGGGCGCGATCGGCAGCGCCGCGGCGTCGAGCTCGAGCGCGACCCCGCTCGCGCGAGCGAGGTGGCGCGAGTCGGTGGCGAGCCCGTCGCTGAGGTCGATCAGCGCGGTCGCGCCCGCGGCGGCGAGCGCTCGGCCGGCGGCGAGGCGCGGGGTCGGGCGGAGGTGGCGGTCGATCAGGGCGTCGCGGATCCCCGCGGGCAGCGTGGCGGTGTCCTCCGCGAGGAGCGCGAGCCCGGCTCCGGCCCCGCCGAGGTCGCCCGTGACCCCGATCAGGTCGCCCGGCCGTGCGCCGTCACGGCCGATCAGGTCCTCCTCAGCGTCCGCCCAGCCCGTCACCGAGACCGCGACGACCAGCGATCCCGCGCGCACCACGTCGCCGCCGGCGATCGTCGTGCCGGTCTCGGCGGCGAGCTCCGCCATCGCGCGCGCCAGCTCGAGCGCGTCGGCGTCGGCGAAGCCGTCGGGCAGCGCGAGCGAGACGTAGGCCTCGCCCGGTGCCGCGCCCATCGCCGCGAGGTCGGACAGCGCGGTCGCCAGCGCTCGGTGGCCGGCGTCGGCCGGAGTGCCGCGCTCGAGGTCGAAGTGGACGCCCTCGGCGACGGTGTCGATCGAGGTGACCGCGAACGGCCGCGCGCGCACGACCGCCGCGTCGTCGCCCGTCGCGCGCACGACCCGCTCCCCGGGCGCGCCGAGCGCCGCCTGGATCGCGGCGATCAGCTCGAGCTCGGCCATCCGCCCTAGGGCGTGACCGCGCCGCCGCCGGGCGCGGGGGCCGGCGTCGGCGTCGGAGCTGGCGCGGGCGCGGGCGCCGGGGCCGGGGCCTGCTGGGGCGGCGACTCGTAGGCGCCGGAGTCCTCGTCGCCGGTGCCGGTGTCCGGGCTCTCGCTGTAGGTGTCGCCGCTCGAGTAGTCGTAGTCCGAGTCGTAGTCGTAGCTGCCGCCTCCGCCGCTGCTGGCGTACTTGCCGTAGAAGGGCGTCGACTCGAACGGCTCGGTCGGCTGGGGGAAGGAGCCGCAGTCGTCGCCGTGCGCGGGCGACATGAAGGCGTGCCAGATCGGCGCGGCGTAGGTGCCGCCCTGGGCGCCCGGCATCGCGATGCCGGCGTCGGGGTAGCCGACCCAGACCGCCGTCGAGAGGTGCGGCGTGTAGCCGACGAACCAGGCGTCCTTGCCCTCGTCGGTCGTGCCGGTCTTGCCGGCCGCCGGGCAGCCGTAGCTGGCGGCCGTGCCGGTGCCCGACTGGACGTTCATCTCCAGGATCTTCGTGACCTCGTAGGCCTCGCCGTCGGTGAGCACGCGCTTGCCCTTCGAGCTGACGAGGTCCTCGCTCTTGCCGTCGGGGAACTCGACCTTGGCGATCGCCGTCGGCTTGTGGCGGACGCCGCCGGCCGCGAGCGTCGCGTAGGCGCTCGCCATCTCGAGCGGGGTGACGCCGAGCCGCAGGCCGCCGAGGCCCTCGGCCGGGTAGCAGTCGAGCTTCGTCGTGACGCCGAGCAGCTTCGCGGTCTTGCAGACGTTGTCGGGGCCGACGTCGAGGATCAGCTGCGCGTAGACCGTGTTGTCCGACGACAGCGTCGCGCGCGTCAGCGAGGTCGAGCCGGCGTAGGTGTTGCCGAAGGTCTTGACGTCCCAGTGGCCGTAGGTCGGGATCGTCGATGCTCAGCGGCTTGCTGACGTAGCTCGTCGAGTCGGGGTCGATCCCCTTGCGGACCGCGGCGGTCAGCACCATCGTCTTGAACGCCGAGCCGGGCTGGCGGTGGGCCTGGGCGGCGAGGTTGAAGGTGCGGTCCTGGTAGGTGCCGCTCGACGCCATCGCCTTGATCTCGCCGTTCTTGCGGATCGATCGAGACGATCGCCGAGCCCGGGCCGGCGGGGTCGGCGTAGTACTGGTTGATCGCGTCGCGCGCGACGTCCTGCATCTTCGGGTTGATCGTCGTGTAGACCTTGAGCCCGCCGCGGCGGTAGACGCCGACGCCGTAGCGCTCGATCAGCTGCTCCTGGACGTAGTCGAAGAAGTAGGGCTCGCGGCGGCGCGTGTAGCGCGTGCCCTGCTTGACGTCGAGCGGAAGCCTGCTGGGCCTCGGTGGCCTGCGGCCGGCGTGATGTAGCCGTTGTCGGCCATCGCCCGCAGCACCTCGTTGCGGCGCGTGATCGCGGCGCGCGGGTTCTGGAACGGGTTGTACTGCGACGGCGCCTGCGGCAGGCCGGCGAGCAGTCGCCGCCTCGGCCGAGCGTCAGGTCGCGCGCGTGCTTGTCGAAGAAGGTCTCGGCCGCGGCCTCGACGCCGATCGCCGTCCGCCCGCCGACGGTCCCGTACGGGACGTCGTTGAGGTAGCTCTGGAGGATCCACTTCTTCGAGCGTTCCTGCTCGAGCTCGCTCGCCAGCTTCGCCTCGCGGATCTTGCGCTCGATGTTGCGCTGCGGGTCGTCGATGTAGAGCGCGCGCACGAGCTGCTGGGTGATCGTCGAGCCGCCCTGCAGGTTCTTGCCCGACTCGAGGTTCTTGATCCCGGCGCGGACGATCGCCCCGTAGTCGACGCCGCCGTGCTTGTAGAAGTGCTCGTCCTCGATCGCGACCGTCGCGTTGCGCAGGTCGGCCGGCATGCTCGTCCCAGCCGATCGGCGTGCGGATCTCGTCCGACTGGACGTAGCCGAGCCGCGTGCCGTCGGCGGCGTAGATGACGCTCGACTCGCCCTTGTCGTTCGGCTTCAGCTCGTCGACAGCGCGGGCGCGGATGCGGCGACGGCGATCACGTAGCCGGCGACCGACATCGCGGCGATCGCGGCGACGATGCCGACGATCGTCAGTCCGACGAACACGGGCTTGCCGCGACTGGCGCGGCGGCGGCGACGCTGCTTGCGTTGGCGGTAGGTCATGGAAGGGGTGCGTCGTCGGCGACCGGCCGACGTTTCAGGATAGAGCGTCGGTTCTCAGCCGGCGAAGGCTTTCCTGCCGCAGCTCGGCCGCGACCCGTCCGCGCTCGGGTGCTGTGGCCGCCCAGCTGCTGACGGTGAGCCGGATGCCGTCGGCCGTGATCTCGGCGATCCGCGCCTCGACCGCGTCGTGGGCGAGCGCTTGCAGCGCGCGGTCGGCGTCGCCGTCGGGCGGCAGCCAGACGTCGACCACCACCTTCACGCGCGGGTCGATCACCGTGTGGTTGACGATCGACGCCTGGGCGAGCAGCTCGTTCGGCACGATCAGGCGGCGGTTGTCGTCGGCAGCGGATCGACGTGTAGGCAGAGCTTGATGTCCTCGACCTCGCCGCTCTCCCCCTCGAAGGTCACCAGGTCGCCGACGCGGATCGGCTGCGCGATCGCCAGCGAGATGCCGGCGATCGAGTTGGCGAGCGTCTGGCGCGCGGCGAAGCCGACGACCAGGCCGAGCAGCGCCGACGACGCCAGCACGCCGGTCGCGACCCGCTTGACCGACGGGAACTGGGACATCGCGAGGGCGATCCCGATCACCACGATCGTCACGAAGACGAGCCGCCGCACGAGCCGCAGTCGGGTGTCGACGACCGGGGACAGCTCGCCGCCGCGGGACATCCGCTCGGCCGCCCTGTGGGCGTGGCGGTTGAGCATCCGGTCGACCAGCTCGGCGATCACGAACGCCGCGATCACCGTGACGATCGCGGTCACCGCCTGCTCGTGATCGGCGACGAACGACGCCGTCATGGGACCATCCACCATCGGCATGACGCAGGAGGCTACCCAGGCGGTAGGAGCGGAGCGCCCGCTGGCGGGGCTCATCGCGCGCGTGCGCGCGAGCGAGGCCGTCCGGATGGCGTGGCGGGCGTTCGCCTGGTCGCGGCTGGCGATCCTGCTCGTCGCGGTGTTCGCCGCGCTGTCGGCCGGCATGGCGATCGAGCGCAACGCGAGCAAGTTCGACCTGCCGGCCGTGACGTCGCCGCTCGGCGGCGCCGGCGACCTCGTCGCCGAGCCGCTGGCGCGCTGGGACGCGGTCTGGTTCCTGACGATCGCCAACCGCGGCTACGACGGGGCCGACTCGCCGCGCCACGCCTTCTTCCCGCTCTACCCGCTGCTGTCGCGCGGCGTCGGCGAACTGGGCGGCGGCGGCGAGGCGGCGGTGCTGGTCGCCGCCTACGCCGTCTCGCTGGCGGCCTTCTTCGCCGCGCTGGTGCTGCTCTACAAGCTGACCGTGCTCGAGCTGGGACGGCGCGCGGCGTGGCCGGCGCTGCTGCTGCTGTGCGTCTTCCCGGCGTCGTTGTACTTCGGCGCCCCCTACTCGGAGAGCCTGTTCCTGCTCTGCTCGGTGGGCGCCTTCTACGCGGCGCGGACCGGCGGCTGGGCGTGGGCAGGCGTCGCGGCGGCGGGGGCTTCGGCGACGCGCAGCGCCGGGATCCTGCTGCTGCTGCCGCTCGCCTTCATGTACTGGAAGCAGCACGGGCGGCGGCCGCGCGCCGACGTGCTGTGGCTGGCGCTCGCGCCGCTCGGCCTCGTCGCCTACGCGCTCTACCTCGGCCTGACCTACGGCGACCCGCTCTCGTTCTCGCACGTCCAGGGGTTCTGGAACCGCGACTTCGCCGGGCCGCTGGTCGGTGCCTGGGACGGCGCGGGCGCGGCCTTCGACGGTGTGCGCCAGCTGCTGTCGGGCAGCCGCGACATCGCCTACTTCGAGCAGTCGGCCGGCGACCCGTTCCGCGTCGCGGCGCAGAACATCGCGCTGTTCGGCTTCCTCTGCTTCGCGCTCGTCGCGGCGGTCGGGGTGCTGCGGCGGCTGCCGTTCGCCTACGGGCTCTACGTCGTCACGGCACTGATGCTGCCGCTCTCCTATCCGGTCGCCGCGCAGCCGCTGATGTCGCTGCCGCGATTCCTGGCGGTGCTGTTCCCGCTCTTCATGTGGTTGGCCGCGGTCTGCGAGGAGCGGCGGATGACCGACCGCGTCGCTGTCGTGTCGGCGGTCGGGCTCGGCCTGTTCGTCACCCAGTTCGCGACCTGGCAGTGGGTGGCCTGATGGCGCGGACCCAGGCGGTGCTGCTCGACGCGCTCGGCACGCTGGTCGAGCTCGACGACCCGGCGCCGCGGCTGCGCGCGGCGCTGATCGAGCGGGCGGGGGTCGACGTCGGGCTCGAGGCGGCGGCGCGCGGGTTCGGCGCGGAGATCGGCTACTACCTGGCGAACCAGATGCGCGGCCGCGACCGCGCCGGGCTGGAGTCGCTGCGCGACGACTGCGCGACGTCGATGCTGGCGGGGCTCGACGTCCCCGAGCTCGACCACGCGACGGTCCGCGCGGCGATGCTCGAGGCGCTGGCGTTCCGGACCTTCGACGACGTGCTGCCGGCTTTGCGCGAGCTGCGCGGCCGTGGGTTGAGGCTGGTCGTCGTCAGCAACTGGGACTGCTCGCTGCCGGAGTGGCTCGACCGCGCGGGAATCGGGCCGCTCGTCGACGGCGCGGTGTCGTCTGCGGTGGTCGGCGAGGCCAAGCCGGCGCCCGCGGTCTTCGAGGCGGGGCTGCGGCTGGCCGGCTGCGACGCCGCCGAGGCCCTGTTCGTCGGCGACTCGGTCGAGAACGACGTGCTCGGCGCGCGCGCCGCCGGGCTGCGCGCCGTGCTGGTCGACCGCGCCGGCGAACCGCCGCCCGGGATCGACACCGTGCGCTCGCTCGGCGAGCTGTCCGCCATAGTCTGACCCCATGGAGCAGGCCCCTCCGCCGTTCGAGCCGGATCGCGTGCCGTATCCGGTCGCATCGGCCGACGACCCGCTCGCGGCGTCGCTCGACCCGGTCGGCGAGCCGCAGCCGAACTGGCCGCCGTGGTTCGCGTTCGCGGGGTTTGCCGGCTCGCTGGTCTGCACGCTGATCGCCGTCGCGGTCATCCTTGGGATCGCCGGCGTCGGCGAGGGCGAGGAGTCGCCGGCGACCACCGTCGTCGCGACATTCGTCCAGGGCATCTTCTTCGTCGGCGTGGCTCTCGTGCTGGCGCGCGCGGTCGCGCCGCCCAAGGCGTGGCACTTCGGCCTGCGCCGGGCGCCGCTGTGGAAGACGATCGGCTGGGCGGCGCTCGGGATGCTCGCCTTCTACGTCCTGACCGCGACCTACGCGGCGATCGTCGACCCGCAGGCCGAGCAGGACGTCACCGACAAGCTCGGCGCCGAGGACGGCACGCTCGGGCTGGTCGCGGCCGGCCTGATGGTGATGGTCGTGGCGCCGTTCGTCGAGGAGGTCTTCTTCCGCGGGTTCTTCTACCGCGCACTGCGCACGCGCTACCCGATCGTGCTCGCGGCGTTCGTCAACGGCGTCGTCTTCGGCCTGATCCACTTCGGCTTCGACGGCGCCGACGGGCTGCTGATCCTGCCGCCGCTCGCCTTCCTGGGGGTGATCTTCTGTCTCGTCTACGAGAAGACGAAGTCGCTCTGGGCGGTGATCGGGATGCACGCCTTCAACAACACGATCGCCTTCTCGGCGGCGGTCGACGACGGCTGGAAGGTCGCGGTCGTGGCGGGTCCGGCGATGCTCGTGGCCTGCGTCGTGCTGCCGCGCCTGCTGCGCGACGGACCGTCGCCGCTGCCGCCGGTGCACTCGAACATCGGTCCCAGCGCGCAGCTATCTTTGCCGATTCAATGAACCGCTCAGCCCGCCTCGCCTCAGCCTCCGCCCTGCTCGTCGCCGTCGCCGCCGCGTTCGCCCCGTCCGCGCTGGCCCTGGACCCCGTCGCCGAAGGGTCGATGTCGTTGCCGGCGCCGCCGACCGTCACCACCCCCGCTCCGCCCCCGCCGCCGGACGCGAAGCCGGTGCCGAAGCCGAAGGCGGGCAAGGCGACGATCGAGGTCGACGGCGGCATCGCGACGAGCAAGCTGCGCTACGTCGCGCGCGGCGACCGGCTGACGGTCTCGGGCGACGTGCGGCCGTTCGTCGCGGGCCAGGTCGCGGTCCTCGAGGTGCGGAGGTCGGGCCAGGTCGTCGACCGTCAGCGGGCGAAGGTCAAGCGCGGCAAGGGCGGCAAGGGCCGGGTCGCGTTCGAGTTCATGCCTAAGCGCAAGGGCGTCTACAAGGCCCAGATCTCGCACGCCGCGACCGACGGGCAGGTCGCCTTCGAGTCGCGCGACGCGCGCTTCAAGGCGGTCGTGCTGAGCGCCGGCGAGGGCAAGCGCGGCACCGACGTCCTGCTGCTCCAGCGCGGTCTCGACGCGCTCGGCTACGCCGTTCCGGTCACCGGCTACTACGACGCCGGAACCTCGCGCGCGGTGATCGCGTTCCGCAAGGTCAACGGCATGGAGCGGATCGGCTACGCGAGCGCGGCCGTCTTCTCGAAGGTGCTGAAGGGCGAGGGCGCCTTCAAGGCCCGCTTCCCCAACGCCGGCTACCACGTCGAGTACGACTGGTCGCGCCAGGCGCTGGGCTTCTTCCGCGGCGCCAAGCCGGTCAACGTCTACCACTCGTCGTCGGGCGCCCCCGCCACCCCGACCGTCTTCGGCACCTTCACGTTCTACCGCAAGGAGCCGGGCACCAACCACCTCGGAATGGTGCAGTCGAACTACTTCATCCGCGGCTACGCGATCCACGGCTACAAGGACGTGCCGACCCACCCGGCCAGCCACGGCTGCCTCCGCGTCCCGATCCCGAACGCGTACCAGATCGATCGCCAGATCGAGATCGGGATGAAGATCATGGTCTACCGCTAGCCACCACTTTCCGCGGTCGCGGTCGCGGCCGGCGGCGGGGACGGGGGCGGTTTCCGCGCCGCCCCCCCACACATAAAGCTTCATTCGAGGATTGATGGGGTGATCACCCCATCAATCCTCGATTCGTCACTTGTGAGTAGCTGTTCTAGGGGGCCGCGGGCGCAGGAGCCGGCGCAGCGGCAGGCTCGGCGGCCGGAGCGCTCGTCTCGGGTGCGGCCGGAGCCGGGGCGTCAGCCGTCGGTGCCGCTGCGGGCGTCGCCGCATCGGGGGTCGGCGTCGAGGGCGCCGGGGCCGCGTGGGCGTCGGGGGTCGGCGACGGCGCCGTGGCGGTTGGATCCGGAGTCGCGCTGGGTGTGGGCGCTGGCGCTTCGGCCGTGGGCGCCGCCGGCGGTGCCGCTGTGGGCGCGGCCGTGTCCGGAGTAGGCGTCGAGGGCGCCGGGGCCGCGTTGGCCTCGGCGGGGCTCGGAGCCTCGACCGCCTGCGGCGTGGCCGCGGGTGCCGGGGCGGGGGTCTCGGTGGTCGGCGGGGCGGGCTCGGGAGCCGGTGCATAGGCCTCCGGCGTGGCCGCCGGGGCGGTGGCGACTGGTGCCGGGGTCGGGGCCGGCGCTCCCGTGCTCGCCGCCGGCGTGCCTGCCGCGGGCTGGCTCGCGACGGGCGACCAGGTCGCGCCGCCGGTCGCGCCGCCGCCGGTCGCGCCGACCGCGGTCTGCGCCTTCGCGAAGCGGGCGGTTTTGACGCCCTTGGCGATCGAGGCCGCCGCGGCGAGCTTCGCCTTCGAGCTCAGCGCCGCCTTGACAGTCGGCGCGCCGGGGACGCTGCCGCCGCCGAGGTAGGGCCGCGGGTCGCGGGCGGTGCCGTCGACGCGGGTCTCGAAGTGGAGGTGCGGGCCGGTGCAGTTGCCGGTGCAGCCGACGTAGCCGATCACCTGGCCCTGCTCGACGCGCTGGCCCTGCGCCACCGCGTACTTGGTCATGTGGGCGTAGCAAGTCTCGAAGCGGCTCGAGTGCTTGACGCAGACCATGTTCCCGTAGCCGCTCTGGGCGCCGGCGAAGCTGACGATGCCGCACTCGGCGGCTCGGATCGGGGTGCCGGTCGGGGCCGCGATGTCGAGCCCGTCGTGGTTGCGGCCCCAGCGCGGCCCGTAGCCGGAGGTGACCATGCCCTTGACCGGACTGCTCAGTCGCAGCGGGCCGCAGGCGCCGTTGCCGGCGGGCGGCGTGGAGACCGGGCGGGTCGCGGGAGCGTCGGCGGGCGGGGCCGAGCGCGGGGCGTCGCCGCCGATCGCGAGCGTCTCGCTGGCCGACCGCTGCTGGCCGCCGGGCGCCGCGTCGCCACCCCCGAGCGGGGTCTCGCTCGGGCCGCCGGCCTGGCTGGAGGAGCGCGAAGCCCCCTCGCGCTCGCGCAGGATCACCGCGACGCTGCCGTCGCGCGCGCCCGCCGCGGCCGCCGCCTGCTCGAGTCCGAACAGCGCGGTCCACGTTGCCGGCCCGACGACGCCGTCGGCGTCGAGCCCGTTGCGGGCCTGGAAGTCGAGCACCGCCGCCTGGGTCACCGGACCAAAGAAGCGGTCGACCGCGACGCCGAGCTGGCGCTGGATCTCCGCCACCGCGTCGCCGCGGCTGCCGAGCTTGAACGCCATCTCCGCCGGGGTGGCGCCGCTGTCGATTGCGCGGTTGGCGGGCGACGCCTGGGCGACGTCGACGCGCGTCCCGCCGAGGCCGAAGCCGGCGGCGGCGAGCAGGCTGCCGGTCGGGCCGGCGACCATCAACGTGCTTAGCGCGACCGACGCGCGACGGCGGCGGGCGAGCGAGCGACGGATCGCCGGAGTGATCGCGCGGCGGTGCAGCGAGCGCTCGAGCGAGCGCTGCCAGGGATCGACAAGGGCCAAATCTCGGTGCGGAGTCGTCATCTACCCGTGTGCTCCTCTTCCTTCGGGCCTACGGGGTTAGCTGACGGGCTCGCGCTGGAAGTGCGCTACGCGACGGCTCTGTCGCGATTCGCCCCGGGCGGCCGAACCTGGCCACCTTTGGGTCCCCCGCTCCCCGAAGCACTGGGCTCCTGGGACTCGGCGTTAACGGTTATGTGAACAACCTCGAGCGGGCAAGGTAGCGCAGTCGGCGCGGCGTGGCTACCCCTCGCGGGCCCCACCCGGCCGGCTGGCCCACGTCCTGCGCGCACCATATGCTGCCCCGCGATGTCCGCCCGAGAACGCCTGATCGCCGAGCTGCGCGAGCACGCGCTGGTGATCGGCAAGGTCACACTGGCGAGCGGCGCCGAGGCCGAGTACTACGTCGACGCCAAGCGCGCGACGCTGCGGCCGCCGGGGTTCGCGGCGCTCGGCGAGCTGGTCGCGGCCGAGGCGCGGCGGCTCGGCGCGACCGCCGTCGGCGGCCTGACGATGGGCGCCGACCCGGTCGCCTGCGCGGCGCTCGCCGGCGGGGCCGACGTCAAGGCGTTCCTCATCCGCAAGGAGACCAAGGCGCACGGCCTCCAGCGCCGTGTCGAGGGCCCGCTTCCTCGACGACTCCGACCGCTGCCTCGTCGTCGAGGACGTCGTGACCAGCGGCGGTTCCACCATCCAGGCGATCGAGGCGCTGCAGGCCGAGAACCGCGAGATCGTCGGCGTCGTCTCCGTCCTCGACCGGCTCGCCGGCGGCGGCGAGAAGATCGTCGCGGCGGCCGGCGGGGTTCCCTACACCGCCCTCGCGACGATCGACGACGTCTACCCCGACCGTCCCGACCGCTGACGTCTCTCAGCGGTGGAGTTCGGCCCAGTCGGGCCGCGGCCCTTCGAACGACGGGTCGTTGGCGATCCGCTTCGCCTCCCACGCACGCACCTGCTCGGCCGTCACCGTGAGCCGCAGCCGGAAGTAGATCCAGCGTCGTATCCAGGCGACGCGACACTCGTGGGTCATGGTGGCGACTCGCGCCGCCGGTGAGGCCGCGTCGCGCTCGAGCGTCGCCAGCTCGCGGAAGTTCGCGAACGCGGGCTCTCCGCGGCCGGGCCATGGGGCGAGGAAGAAGGTGTGGGCGGCAGCGACGGGTCGAGCCCCGCCGCGGTCGCGATAGCCGAGCGTCACGAGCCCGCGGGCGAAGTCGTCCCGCAGGTCGGCGAGCGGGCGCACGCGCACAACCTGCAGCCGCTTGACGGACGGCTTGGCGAGGCTCGCACGTCGGATGGACGAGTTGGGCGGCTTCCCACTTCTCCCCGTCCACGGTCAGGCCCTGAACCAGGTCGCCCTGCCTGACCGGGTAGGCCGCGGTCTCGTCGCCGGCGATCCAGTACTGCTCGTGATCGGGAAACCAGCCGTGCCAGGTCATAGCCCGATCTCCGTGTCGTCCTCCTCGACCGGCTCTGTCTCGATCTCGCCGTCGATCCACTGGATCGGGTTTCCCTCCTCGTCATGGGTGATCGCGACCGGGTAGTTGGCGGCGAAGCGGTTGAGCTTGCGCCAATCGAACGGGATCTCGATGCCGAGCTCGTCGAGCGTCGTCGAGGGGATGGCGGCGCCCGCCTGGACCGCCGCCATCAGCAGCGGCAGCGTGTCGCGCATCCGCTCCGCCCACTGCATCTCCTCGATCGCGGCCGGTGGGACGAGGTAGCCGTCGATCTTGCCGTGGTTGGAGATCGGCACGGCGCGGCCCTTGTGGACGGTCTCGCGCAGAACCTCGGACAGGTGGTTCTTCAGACGGCGGTGGCCGACGCTCTGAGGATCGACTGGGGTAGGCATCGTAAATGCACGATACCAGTGCGATGGGTCCACATTTGTGGCTACATTTGCGATGACGTGCTGGATCTGTGTGTGCATGTGGGCCAAGGGGCCGGGGCCGGCGTCGTCGCCCCCCTCTCTTAGGATGCGCCCGTGAAGATCCTCGTTACCAGCGCGCGGATGCCGTTCGCGCTCAGCGTCATCCGCCAGCTCGCCGCGGCGGGCCACGAGGTCCACTCCTCCGACACCTACGAGTCGGCGCCGGGCAACCACTCGCGCTACCTGAAGGGCCACACCGTCACCGCCTCGCCGCGCGACGAGACCGAGACCTTCACGCGCCAGGTGCGCGACTACTGCGCCGAGCACGGGATCGACGTCGTCGTCCCGACCTGGGAGGAGGCGTTCTACCTCTCGACCGCGCGCGAGCAGATCGAGGAGGTGGCGAAGCTCTACACCGCCCAGTTCGAGTCGCTCGCGCAGGTCCACGACAAGGACTCGTTCGAGCAGCTCGTCGAGCGGCTCGGCATCCGCGCGCCGGTCGGTGTGACGGTGCGCAGCGACGAGGAGCTGATGGAGGCGATCGGCCGCTGGCCGCACTACTTCGGCCGCGGCGTCTACTCGCGCGGCGGCGTGACGCTGCTGACCAACCACGGCCCGCTCGCCGGCCGCATCAAGCCGGAGGACGTCCACCCCACCCCCGACGCGCCGTGGCTGGTCCAGGAGTTCGTCGAGGGGCCGATGGTCTGCACCTACTCGACGGTCCACGACGGCAAGGTCACCGCCCACTCGACCTACCGCGCGCCGCGCCAGTTCCACCATTCGACCGGCGTCCAGTTCGAGTCGATCGACGGCGCCGAGACGCTCGCCGCGACCCAGAAGATCGCCGCCGAGCTGAACTACACCGGCCAGATGTCGCTCGACTTCGTCGACACCGGCGACGGCCTGGCGATCATCGAGTGCAACCCGCGCACCACCGACGGCGTGCTGCTGATGGAGGGCGACGAGCTGGCGCGCGGCCTGCTCGCTGGCATCGACCCGGCGATCCCGATCCCCGACGAGCCGTTCGTCGTGCCGCCCGGCCGGCTGATCCAGCTCGACTTCGCGGTCTTCGGCGCGATCTTCACCGAGGGCTGGAGCAACGTCCCCGGCTCGATCCACGACCTCGTGAAGGTTCGCGGCGCGGACAACGGCTGGCACGACCAGCTGCCCAACCTCTACTCGTTCCTGGCGTTCTGCCACCACGAGAAGCTGAGCCTGCGCGACCACGAGAAGCTGCAGGTGGCCATGTACGAGGACGTCTCCTGGGACGGCGAGCCGATCAGTGGTATGACCGCTTCCCAGGCGGCTGCGCTCGAGCGCCTTCACGGCTAACCTGAGTGTCGGGCCCGCTCCCTCCGAGGCGGGTTCTGGTTTCGTTCGGAGGGAAGTCGTGGTAGGAGGGCGGAGGTATGGATTCGGCGCCAAGTGGCGCAGGGGGGTTGGGCGTGGCGATCATGCCTGCCTGGTCTGCGACAGCGACGAGGATCGTTGGCGCGCGACGCTCGAGTTCACGCGTGCCGGCCTGGCGCGCGGGGAGCGGACGCTGTGTGTCGCGCGGACCGGCGGTGAGCAGGAGGCGAGCGCGCGGCTCGGGGTGCTGAACCCGGTGCGGGCGGACCAGCTCGTCGTCGCGCCGGCGGCCGAGGCGATGGGCTACGCGGGCGGCCTGCCGTTCGACATCCCCGAGCGCGACGCGATCTGGCGCGAGCAGGTGCGCGACGGCGATCGGCGACGGCTTCACCGGCCTCAGCGTGACCGGCGACATGCGCTGGCTGACCGAGGCTCGACGTGACGCTCGGCGACATCTCGACTACGAGAACCGCTGCACCGGCATCGTCGACGACCTGCCGGCGTCGGCGCTGTGCGTCTACGACCGGCGCGCTTCGACGACCGCACGCTGGCCCACGCCGGCCACGCGCACCCGATCTGTCGCGGTCGCGGGGTCGGCCCCGCGGGTGTGTTCGTGTCGCGGATGATGGAGATCGCCGCGGCGGGCCCGGGGGCGCTGCGGTTGTCCGGCGAGGTCGACGTCTCGAACGTGCCGTCGCTGACGAGCGCGTTGCGCGCGACCGCCGAGGGCCGGAACGCGCTGCTGCTCGACGTGGGCGCGCTCGACTTCATCGACGTGGCTGGGATGCGGTCGATCCAGCGGCTCGCGCTCGCGCTCGCGGCGCGCGGCGGCGAGTTGACGATGCTGGCGCCCCAGCCGCAGGTGCGACGAATGATCGCGATGATGGGTATGGAGGGTCTGGTGAGAACCGAGCGACCCATCCGATGACCGCGTCGAGGCTGGCCCACCAGGCCCTCCTCTACGACGGTCCCGAGCAGTTCGCCGCGACGATGGCGCCGCTGGTGCGGGCGGGGGCCAAGCGCGGCGACCGCGTTCTCGTCGCCGCCAAGGGGGCGAGCGGGGACGCGTTGCGGACGGAGCTGGGCGGCGTGCCCGCCGGAGTCGAGCTGCACGACACGCGCGACTGGCACCCGCGGCCGGTCCACCGCCTGATGGCGGTCCAGCGCGCGCTCTCCGAGCTGCGTCCCGGGGCGAGCCTGCTCGCGCTCGGCGAGCCGATCTGGACCGGGTCGGCCGCGGCGCGGCGCGAGTGGGCGCGCTACGAGTCGACGGTCAACGTCGCGCTCGCCGACGCCCCGCTGCGCTTCATCTGCCTCTACGACCGCTCGGAGCTGCCGCCGGCCGTGCTCGACCACGGCCTCTCCTCCCACCCCGAAGTCCTGGACGGCGCGGCAGCCTGTCCGTGCGCGGCGTTCGCGCCGCCGGAGCGGTTCGTCCGCGCGCTCGACGCCGGCGGCGCGGCGGCGCCGGAGCGCAACCGGTACGACATCGCCTTCGGCGGCGACCACCACTCGTTCCGCGAGCTGCTCGCCGGGCTCGCCCAAGAGTGCGGGATGGGCGCCGACCGCGCCGAGGAGCTCGTGCTGGCGGCGAACGAGGTCGTCACCAACGCGGTTCTCCACGGCGAGCCGCCGATCGCCGCCTCCTGCTGGGTCGCCGACGGCGACTTCGTCTGCGAGGTCACCGACGGCGGTCCGGGGATCTCAGACCCGTTCGCCGGCTGGGAGCTGCCCGCCCGCGGGCTCGGAAGGCGGCTGGGGCCTGGTGCTCGCCCGCCGCGTCTGCGATGCGCTCGAGGTGACGGGCAACGGCGCGCGGGTGCGGCTCTACGTGGCGCTGGACTCGCCGACGGCGCTGGGCTAGCGCCCGCGGCGTTCGAGGTCGGTCCAGACCTCGCTGAGGTCGCCGGCGAGCGAGGGGACGTGGTCGGCGCCGTCGTTGACGAGCCGGTGGACGATCATCTGGTGGACGCCGCCGACGAGCAGCTCGGGCAGGACCTCGGGCACGTCGAGGTCGCCGAGGACGTCGGCCATCGCGGAGGCGAGCCAGCTCAGCGTGGCGGTCGCCCGGCGCTGCCCGGCGATGCCGGAGGACGGGACCTCGACGAGGCAGAGGCGAACGAGCTGGGGGTCGCCGTCGACCCACGCGAGCACGCGTTCGGTGACCGAGTCGAGCCGCTCCTGCGGCGTGACCCCCTCCTCGAGCGCCTGCCGGACCGCACCGCGCAGGCACTGCGCCGCCTCGTCGTAGATGGCGAACAGGCAGTCGTCCTTGCTCGCATAGAGCTCGTAGAAGGTCTTGCGCGAAACGCCGGCGCGGCCGATGACCTCGCGGACGTTGGTCTCGGCGTAGCCGATCTCACCCACTACCTCGGCCATCGCCTGCACGATTCGCCCCCGCTGCGACGCGACGACCTCGGCGCGGCTCAAGCCGTGCAGCCCGCCGCTCAGCCGTTGGGGCTCCGGCCTATCGCGATAGCGGCCGGCGGCGGCGGTCGAGCTGGTGTTGAGGGCCGTCGAGATTCATAAACAGTAGCCTACGGTTACGCGCACGTCAACGTAAACGTGACGTGACATGGTTAGGGGCCGAGCGCCCCGATCGGCACGACGGCGACCCCGTCGTCGCGTACATATCCGTAGCCGGTGCTGACGATCGCGACCAGCGCAGCCGGCCTGCCGGCCTTGTCGGTATCGACGCGGTCGGCGAAGCGCAGCAGGGTCTTGGCGGCATCGTCTGCCTGGCCCGCGCCGAGCTTGACCTCGATCGCTGCCCATGGGCCTCCCGGCTGGCGAACGATGGCATCCACCTCCAGGCCGTTGCTGTCGCGGTACTGAAGGACGTCCGCCTCCAGCGACTGGGCGTAGACGCGCAGGTCGCGCACGACGAGGGACTCGAACAGGAAGCCGAACAGGCCGAGGTCGGCGAGCAGGTCGTCGGGCGTCGCGCGCAGGGCGGCCATCGCCAGCGATGGGTCGACGAAGTGGCGCTTGGGTCCGCTGCGCAAGGCGGCCTTCGAGCGCAGATGGGGCTGCCAGGCCGGCTGGTCCTCGACGATCATCAGTCGCGTCAGCGCCGTCAGGTAGTCGGCGACGGTCTCACGGCGGACCGGGTTCCCATCGCCGCCGGTGTCCTCGGCGATGGTCGACAGCGACGCGTAGGTGGACGTGTTGCGGGCCAGGCTGCGCATCACCCGCCCGACTCGCGCCGGGTCGCGGTCGCCGCCGTCGACGCGGTCGATGTCCGCGCGCCGAACCTCGTCCACGTAGGCGCGCAAGGCTCTGAGGGCCGGGTCCAAGCCGCGGTTCTGGAGGCCCGGCCAGCCGCCGATGGCGATCCGCTCGGCGATCTCGGGCACGCTCGAGCTCAGGGGCGGGGCTGCGGATCGGCTCTCCCGCCAGTAGGCCTGCCAACGAGACGGCGCCGGTGCTGTGGCCGCTCTCGAACAGGCTCATCGGGCGCATCCGCAGCCGGCTGATCCGTCCGGCGCCGGTGTGGCGGGTGACGTCGTCTGCTGGTACTGCGGAGCCGGTCAGCACGAACTGCCCGGGCTCTCGCCGGTCGTCGATTGCCCGGCGTACGTGGTTCCAGATCGCGGGCTCCATCTGCCACTCGTCGATGAGGCGCGGCGTAGGACCCTCGAGAACGAGGCTGGGATCCACCTGGACCGCTTGCCGCATTGAGGCGTCGACGTCGAGCCGGACCTCGCTGGCTGCTAGCTGGCGCGCCGTCGCCGTCTTGCCGCAGGCCTTAGGCCCTTCGATGACCACTCCGCCAAGGCCGGCGAGGTGGCTGCGAAGCTCGGAATCGACGAGGCGTGGAGAGTAGGTCACCGGCTATCCAGCGGAATATGGAGTATGTAGCCCGCATATTATAGCGCGGCCAGCCAGCAACATATGGAGACCCTGGGCCGCACAATGCGGTGGGCAGGGCCCCCGCGGCTAGCCGTGGCGCGAGCCGCGGGTGCGCGAGGCGCGCTTGGCCGCGGGGCTGCGCGAGCGCAGGGCGCCCTTGTTGGCGACGGCGATCGCCTCCTGCGGGCCGGCGAATGGGGCCAGCGCGACGAAAGTGACGGCGGGCAAGATCTGCAGCAGGTGCTCGGCGCCGCGGCGGCGGATCTGCTCGTAGATCAGCGAGTGGATCGCGCCGCCGATCGCCTCGACCGCGAGCGGGCTGGCCTCCGGCGCGCGCTCGAGGCCGGGCTGCAGGATCTGCTCGAAGACTCCGTTGGCGCGGTCGCGGTGCTCGAGCCCTGGCTGGCCGGCGGTGAGCACGTCGACCATCGCGATGCGTGCCCACTGCGGCTCGGCGGCCCAGAACGACAGGTACGCCTCGAGCGCCGCGCGGACGCCCTGCTCCCACGAGCGCGACCAGCGCAGCGGCGGCAGCGCGGCCGCCTCCGCCTGCGCCATCGCCGAGTCGTAGGCGGCGAGGAAGGCCTGCTCCTTGCCGTCGAAGTGCTGGTAGAAGGTCGTCAGCGAAGCGCCGGCGCTCTTGGCGATGTCGTCGAGTGTCATCGCCGGGTAGCCCTTCTCGCCGACCGTCGCCGCGACCGCGCCGAAGATCCGGTCGACCTGGTCGTGGACGACGAAGCGCGAGACGCTGTTCAGCGGCGGGCGCGTGCGGGGCCGGCGGATCGGCTGCGGCGGGTTGCGGTAGGAGAGCGTCCAGTCGCGCAGCGCCGGCATCAGGTCCGGCAGGCTTGTGGTCTCCCCGCGCGCGACGCGCGACTCGAGGACTGCGCGGATCCCGCCCGCGAGCCCGGAGGCGATCGCCGGCGGCACCGCCGCGTGGTCGGGGGAGCGGCCGAGCGCCTCCGTCAGCTGCCACGCGAAGCCGGACAGCGCCTCGTCGGCGTGGGTGAGCCCGACGGGCCCGGCCGCGTAGACGTCGACGAGCGCGACCCGCGCGGCGGCCGGCTGGTCGACGACCGCGGCTCCGAGCGCGCCGAACGCCCGCCGCATCCGCTCGTCCCAGTCGCCCTCGCCGTCGCACGCCTCGCGCACCGCCTCCAGCGCCGTCGCCATCGCCGCGTCGACAGCGGCCAGCAGGCACTCCTCCTTGCCGCCGGGAAAGTGCTGGTAGAAGGTCGTCCGCGAGATCCCCGACAGCTTCAGCAGATCGGCGACGGGGGTCTGCTCGTAGCCGCGCTCGGCGAACGCGACGACCGCCGCGGCCAGCAGCCGGTCGCGCTGGTTCTGCGCGACGAGCTCGGGCGAGTGGCCTGGGCCGGGCCGCAGCATCCGGCTCCGCAGATCGCTCGCATCTCCCCAGGGCGTGGTACTCACGCGACGAACGATAACCCCGGTTCCGGAGCCGCCGATAGACCTAAATCCCATAACGCCGATAGGTCCTATCGGCGTTTATATCTCGCCTATCTGCGGATTCCGCTTTGTCCCTGTGGGGACTGGAAGTTTACGGCCCGCTGTCGTGCACTGACGGGGCTCGGGCCGGTTCTTGCGGGTTGACCCTTGACAGAGATCGTAGGAGGCTGTTTATGATGTGAGACACAAATCTGCATGTTTCTCATCCGGTTGGATGGGAGCTGTCCCCAACTTCGACAGCCCACCAACTTGAGAACCGCAGGAGCCGCACGAGAGAGGAGAGCAGTTGCAGGCATTGCCAACGGGTCCGTCGGCGCCATCGCGCGACGGCCGATCCCAGTCCGACCGCCTTCCCGGCAGGGACGCGCAGCAGCGCGCCCGCCTGCGCGCTTGCGGACGCGTGCGGATCTCCATTTCCTTCAATCGAAAGGCCGGCCGATGACCTCGTTCGCCCAGACTCTCAACCCGCGCCGGGGGACCGTGCGCGCAGCGGCGCTCATGTTGGTGGCCGCGTCGGGCTTGTTGGCAGCCGCGCTTCCTGCCACTGCCGCGGCCGAGGTCGGTTACGAGCAGGTGACGCCGCAGAACAAGAAGGGCGGCGTCGTCGGCGTGGGCAGTGGGTTCATTGCTCGCGCCGACGGTGAGGCGCTGCTTTACACGGCGGTGGGGTCGTTCGCGGGGGCGCCGACGGAGTCGGTGCCGTTGGACGTGCGGTATGTCGCTTCTCGCGGTGCCGGGGGCTGGCTGAACAGGCCCGTCGATGCGCCGCTCCTTGACCTCGAGCCGCCGCTGACGGCTCCGTTCCAGTTCATCCAGACGGTGGTCGGAGCGTCGTCGGATGCGTCGCACGTGCTGGTCTATTCGCGGGAGGTCCTCGCGCCGGGGGCGATCGAGGGCAGGGGCGGCCTGTACATGCGCAACACCGCCACCGGCGAGTACCGGCTGGTGGCGACTTCGTCCGACCCGATGTTCTCGCAGTGGGGGCAGATCTTCGGTGGCCAGGACGGCACGATCTATGTCGCGCAGGATGGCCAGAGCGCGCTGTTCGCGACGGGTTACCCCGTGCTCGAGGGCGTGACGCCGGGTCCCTACGAGATCTACCTGTACTCGTGGAATGCGGAGACCGGTCTCGCGGTCGAGAGCGTCCTTCCGGCGAGTCAGGGCGGGGCCGCGACGGTGGTCGGCGTGCTTCCCGGAGGCGGCACGAACGGGCCGCGCGACCCGATGCCGCGCGGAAACGACGGCCTCGATCGGATGTACTTCACGGACGGCAACACCGGCCGGATCTACGTGCGCAGTGGGCAGGGAGCGGAGCGTGATTCCAAGCTCGTCTCCTACAGCCGACTCGATCCGGCTGTGCCGACGCCGACAGCCGGGACCCCGTTCTCGGTCTCCGAGGACGGAAGGTATCTGCTGTTCCGGACCAGCAACGCGACGCGGCTGACGACGGATACCCCCGCGTCGATGGGGCCGGCGACGCGATGGCTGTACCGCTATGACGCGCTCGACGAGTCGCTGGACTACGTCGGAGCGACCCCGACCAACGGTCAGGTGGTCCAGATGTCGCACGACGGTGGGACGATCGCCTTCTACTCCTACTTCGAGCAGGCCGGCTCCGGCTCCACGGTCGACCAGGCGCAGAAGCTGTTCGTGTGGCGGGAGTCGGACGGGTTGCGGCACGTCTACACCAGCGACTTCAACCCCCCAGGTCAGTTCCTGAGTCTCGCCGGGAACGGCACGAAGCAGCAGCGGCGTCTCAGCGACAACGGCAGGTTCCTGGCGTTCGTCGATTCGTCGGCGTCGCTGGCCGCTTCGCTCGGCTATGACATCGTCGATCCGTCGTGTGATGCCCCGGAGTTCCGGGGCGACCGCTGCGAGCAGGCTTACAGGTACGACATCGAGGCGGACGAGTTGGAGTGCGTGTCGTGTGTCGAGGGCCGGCCGGTGCTCAAGTACCGGTCGGGCGACCCGGATCAGGGCTCGACGGGGGCCACCTATCTCAATCGCTACCAGGCGCGGACGATCGCCGACGACGGGACCGCGTTCTTTACGAGCACCGGCGATCTCGTGCCTGAGGACGTCAATGGGCGGCGGGATGTCTATGCCCGGGATCTCGACGGCGGGCTGCGGCTGATCTCGTCGGGTCGGCCGGGAGCGTCGGCGCGGTTCCTCGACGCGACGTCGGACGCCGCGTCGGCGTTCATCGCGACCGACGAGCGGTTCGTCGCCTCGGACACCGACAGGCAGGTCGACATCTACCGCGTCGCGGAGGGCATCGGGTTCCCGGAGGAGCCGGTCGTGGTGGCGCCGCCGTGCGGCGGCAGCGACTGCCGGGCGCCGGTGGCGGCACCGCCGGTCCTTGCGGCGATCGGCTCGGTCGGGTTCGTCGGTGGCGGGAACGCGCCAGTGCGTGCGGGCGCTTCGGTTCGGGTGTCGAGGTTGCGGGCGGTGACCGGCTCGGCGGGCGCGCTGACGGTGCGGGTGCCGGATGCCGGTCGCATCTCGGTGGCCGGCGCGTCGATCCGGCGGGCTTCGAAGCCGGCTGCGAAGGGGGGCAGCTACCGGGTGAGGATCGCCCTGAGCGCTCGCGCCAAGCAGCGGTTGAGGAAACGACCCGCACTGAAGGTCAGCGTGCGGGTGTCGTATCGCTCGCGCGACGGCCAGACGGCGTCGCGGACGGTGTCGATCACCTTCAAGCAGCCCAACGCCAAGAGCAACGCGGCAGGAAAGGGTGGTCGGTGATGGCGGCCGAGACGGCTCAGACAGCCCCGCAAATGACGGCAAAGAGGTTGAAGATGACCAGTTCCCGCAGGTTCAGGCTGTCACTTGGGAGGTCGCGGCCGATCGTTCGCCGGGCCGTGTTGGGCGCCGCGGTAGCGGCGGCCGGCGCGCTCGGCGCGGCCGGCTCGGCGGGCGCGGTGCCGTTCGCCGAGGCTCGACGCTCGGTTCCACGCCCCCGACACCGCCGGCGGTCCCGGCGCGCCGCTGACCCAGGCCGGCGCTCGGTCCGACGTGACGTTCACCTTCAAGGTTCCCGGCGAGACGGGTGAGATCGGAGACGTTCCGGCCGACCGCCCCCACCGGATACTGCTGAAGCTGCCGCGGGGCCTCGTCGGCAACCCGCAGGCGGTTCCGGCGTGCCCCGAGACGCTGCTCAAGGCCGGACTGAACGGCAGCTTCACCAAGTGCCCGGCCGAGACGCAGGTCGGGGTGTTCGACATATGGGACCCAGACGGGGGCTCGGGCGCGGGCCGTCAGGCGCTCTACAACGTCGAGGCGCCGAAGGACGCGCCGGGACAGTTCGCCACCAACACGCTGGGGCACATCGTTCGGTTGATCCCGACCGTCGACCCGGACTCCTACGCGGTCGTCGTCGATTCGGGGAGGATCCCGCAGGGCCTCATGATGGCGGGGGCGACGGTGACGATGTGGGGCGTCCCGGCGGACCCGATCCACGACTACGAGCGGTACAGCCCGGCTCCCGACGGCACTTTCTCGCTTCCTTCTTCGAGCGGCGCGCCGCCGAACGCGTTGCTGGCGTTGCCGACCCATTGCGACGGTCCGGCGGTCTTCACAGCGAGCCTCGACGGGTGGGACAGCATCGGGGAGTTCACGGTCCAGAGCTTCTCCGAGACCGCCGATGGCGATCCGCTGGACGTGACCGGTTGCGACGTGCTGGACTTCCGTCCGGCGATCGACGTCGCGCCGACCACGGCGAGCGCTGACGCTCCCTCGGGGCTCGCGGTCGACCTCGCGGTCCCGCAGAACGACGACCCGGGCAGCCTCGCCACCGCGCACGTCAAGGACGTGCGGATGGTGCTGCCCGAGGGCGTGTCGGTCTCGCCGTCATCGGCCGCCGGCCTCGCGGCGTGCTCGCCCGCTGAGATCGGGATCGGCAGCGACACGGCACCGACGTGCCCGCGGTCATCGAAGCTGGGGACCGTGTCGGTCGAGACGCCGGTGCTGAAGACGCCGATGACCGGCGACGTGATCCTCGCCACGCCGCATGAGAACCCGTTCGGTTCGCTGATCGCGCTCTACATCGTGGCCGAGGGCTCGGGTGTGCGGGTCAAGCTGCCCGGCCGCGTCGATCCCGACCCGGTCACCGGCCAACTGACCGCGACGTTCGAGAACAACCCCCAGCTCCCGTTCAGCGCGCTGCGCGTGCGTTTCGACGGCGGCGACAACGCGTCGCTGGCGACCCCGACCGCCTGCGGCCGCTACGCGACCCAGACCGCACTGACGTCATGGTCTGGCAGGTCGGTCGACCTGACCTCGCCGATGGTCGTCGACCACGACTGCGGCCCGCGCGGGTTCGCGCCGTCGTTTGCCGCGGGCGTGCAGAGCCCGGTCGGCGGCTCGTCGTCGGACTTCTCGCTCGCGATCGGCCGTGCCGACCGCACCGAGGAGATCAAGACGCTCAAGTCGCTGAAGCTGCCCGAGGGACTGCTCGGCCGCGTCGCTTCGGTGCCGCTGTGCGGCGACGCCGACGCCGACGCGGGCACCTGCCCCGCGGCATCGCGTGTCGGGCACGTCCAGGTCGCCGCCGGCCCAGGCGGCGCTCCGCTCTGGCTACCCCAGCAGGGCAAGGCGCCGACCTCGGTCTCACTCGCCGGCCCCTACCGAGGCGCCCCCTACTCGCTGAGCGTCGTCGTTCCGGCCCAGGCCGGACCGTTCGACCTCGGCCGGGTCGTCGCCCGCTCGGCGCTGCACCTCGACCGGGTGACCGCCCAGCTGTCCACGGGAATCGACGAGTCGCGCGTCTACGCCAAGGACGGGGCCCTCACACTGACCCTCCAAGGCGCGATGCCCACGATCGTCGAGGGCATCCCACTGCGCGTGAGGGACCTGCGAGTCGCCGTCGACCGCAAGGACTTCATCGTCAACCCGACGTCCTGCGCCGAGAAGAGCATCGACGCGACACTCGAAGCAACCACAGGCCAGACCGCGAACGTCAACTCACGGTTCCAGGTCGGCGACTGCCAGGCGCTCGGCTTCACCCCGCGGCTCGGGATGCGGCTGACCGGCAAGGGCGCGACCCGCACAGGCGCCCACCCGGGCCTGTCGGCGAAATTGCGTCAGGCCAAGGGTCAGGCGAACATCGCCAAGGCCCGCGTCACGCTCCCGAAGTCGGTGGTGTTGGACCCCAACAACTCGACCGACCCCGCTCTGGTCTGCGACTACGACAAGGGCCTGGCGGCGGATTGTCCGGCGAGCTCGGTGATCGGCAAGGCGACGGCTAGGACGCCGTTGCTTGGCAAGCCGCTCACTGGTGATGTGCATCTGGTTCAGGGGATCAGGTTCGGCCCGACCGGCAACCGGATCCGCACGACGCCGTCGCTGTTGGTCAAGCTGCGTGGCGAGGTCTCGCTCGACCTGCGCGGCACGACCACCGTCACCAACAACCGGCTGGTCACGACGTTCGGCCAGGTTCCGGACGCCCCGGTGTCGCGCTTCGACGTCGACATCAACGGCGGCAGCAAGGGAATCCTCGTCATCACAAGGACCCGCAAGGCCAAGATCAACCTCTGCACAAAGCCCAACAGCCACCGCGCAGGCATCGCACTCAACGGCCAAAACGGCAAGAACGCCAACTACGCGACCACGGTCAAAACCCCGTGCGCCAAGGCGAAGAAAGCCAAGAACAAGAAGAAGTAAGCGCCACCCACCCACACCAGCAGCACCGAGAGGCCCGGCAACCGCCGGGCCTCTCGCGTTGAGCCGGCGCCTCGGGTCGCGGGATCAGGTCGTGCTCGTCAGCCGTCGCCGCTCAGCAGCCGCTCGACCACGGTCGTCGCAGCGATCAGCCGAACGTCGTCGCGGTCCGCCGCGGCGTCGATCAGCGACTGCTTGAACCCCGACCTGCTGAACAGCGCGATCGTGGGTTGGGCCGTGACTTTCAAGCCGCTCTGGCGGAGGGCCGGGATCTTGTGGCGCTCGAGGTCGTCGAGCACCCGAGCGCTCAGCTTGCGCGCCGTCCACTTGCACTCGCCGACCAGCGCGATCCCGTGGCGGCCCTGGCCGACTACGTCGATCTCCTCGACCCAGCGCTCGCCCGAGCGGCGCAACTCGTGCAACGCCGGTCCCCACCATGCGCCGACCTTGCTGACGCGGCGGCCCCAGACGAGACGAGCGTACTCGCGGCAGAGGCGCTCGAAGACGGGCGCCACATGGTCGGGCAGCGCGGGAGCCACCTCGCCGGCGTAGTGGTCGGCGGGTCGCAGCCCGGCTCCGAGGTCGCCCTGGAACGGGAAGACGAACCGGAACCAGAAGCGCAGGAAGTCGTCGGCCAGGGCGAAGCGGCGGTCGCGCGCCCCGGCTTGCTGCCGAGCGGCATCCGCTGCTCTACCAGGCCCATCTCGGAAAGGGTCGCGAGGTACGGGCCGAGGTCGGTCGTTCGCTTTCCGGTCGCGGTCGCGATGTCGGTGGACGAGCGCTCGCCGCCGCCCAGCTCCTCGAGGATCGAGAAGTAGACCCCCGGCTCGCGCAGCTCGTCCTCGAGCACCTCGCGCGGGTCGTTGAAGAGCGGTCCGCGACTGTCGAGCGCCCGCTCCGCGATCCGCCGCGCGAGGGGCCCACCGCTTCCCAGCTCGTCGAGGTAGAGGCTCATGCCCCCGCTCACCGCGAAGCGCTCGATCCGCTCCGTGGCCGACTTCGCGGCTATGAACGGCTGGGCCTCGGCGAAGCGCAGCGCTCTGACGGGAAGCGGGGTGACCCGCCCGCGCAGCGGACTGCCCTCACCGAGGAGGCTCGTCATCTGCCCGATGTGAGAGCCGCAGAGCACCAGCTTGAGCCGCGAGGAATCGCGCTCCTCCATCACCGCCTGGATGGCGCTCAGATCGGCGTTGCGGTGCTCGGCGCGCGACGGGAGCAGGTAGGGGAGCTCGTCGATCACCACCAGCACCTTCTGGGTGCGCCCGATCTCGTAGAGCGCCGCGATCAGGTCGGCGGGGCGCTCCAGCGCCGGCTCGACGCCGCCCAGGTGGGGGGCGAGGTCGCGGGCGAAGCGCTTCAGTTGCGCCCCCTGCGCGCGCCGCTCGCTGACCAGGACGATCGCCGGCTTGCCGTGGGCGAACTCCCGGAACAGCCACGATTTACCCACTCGCCGGCGGCCGTAGAGGACCAGGGCGTCGCGGCTCCGGCTCGACCACCACTCCTCCATACGGCGCAGGTCGTCGCGGCGGTTGAGGAACTCCTGTCGAGCGGCGAAGGTGTAGGTCGGAACCGCCACCGAGCCAGCTTATAATAGGTCAGCTTATAAAGCGTGGGGGAGTCGCGGGCGGCCCCACGGCCCTCCTGCACCGGCGCCAGTGCCCCGAGCTGGATTCGAACCAGCGGCCTTCCCCTTAGGAGGGGGACGCTCTATCCGGCTGAGCTATCGGGGCGCGCTGCCCGAATGATCCCACGCCCGGCGAGGCGTGGCGAGGGTTACTCGTCCTCGTACAGCGACTCGCGCGCCAGCTCGGCGCCGCGCTTGCCGTAGAGGCGGACCTCGACGTAGTCGCCGGTGTAGTCGTCGAGCGAGACGAGGGTGAAGCGGTTGTCGGCGAGGATGCACTGGTCGGTGGTCGTCGGGCCGAGCTCGGCGGTGGCGACCGCGCCGCCGTCGACCATCGCGACTCCCCAGACGAGCGTGATCGCGCCGCGCCGCCCCTCGGGACCGCGCCAGTGCCGATCTCCTCGTCGGAGAGGTCGAGCGTCCAGTCGGGGTTCGCGTCGGCGGTCTCGTCGGTGTAGTCGGCCTTCGCGGCGAAGTCGGTCGCCTCGGCGCCCTCGTGCTCGCGCGTGTAGGAGACGTAGCCGAACAGCTCGAAGCCCTCCGACGTCGGTGCCGTCACCGGCACGTAGGTCCGCCCGTTCCAGGTCCGCTCCGGGAACCACACCGGCGTCCCCGGCTCGCCGACCTCCTCGTCGCTGTCGATCGCCCCGGCCGCGACCAGGAAGTGCGACCGCAGCGTCTCCTCCCAGCGCCCATACGGCGCCGACTCCTGCGCCACCTCGGCCACGTACATCGGTATCGGTCGCTCGGAGGGCGGCATGCGGCGGCGGACGCTACAGAACTGCGACGAACGTTACGGAGCCGCGACGGGTCGGTTGCTGTGTTCAGCCAACCTCGCCGCGCAGGGCGTCGGTGGCGATGTAGCGGCTGCTGGGGCCGAGGCCGCGCTGTTCGAGCAGTCCGCTGTCGACCATGCGGCGAAAGTCGGCACTGGCGCTCGCGGGGGAGACCTCGGCTTCGAGGGCGTAGCGGCTGCGGTCGGTGCCGCCGATCAGGCCCTGCTCGAGCGCGATCGCGAAGCGGTCGGGCCAGCGGCGTCGTTCGACGATCGCCTCGAGCGCATCCCAGCGCTTCGCCGCCGCCGTGACCTGATCGATTCGCCGGCGCGCCTGGTCGATGTGCGCGGCGACGCAGAACTCGACCCACTCGCGCGCGCTGCGCTCCGGCTGGTAGCTGCCTCCCTGAGTCAGCTCGAGGGCGTCGTAGTAGGCCTGGGTGTGCTCGCCGAGGAACTGCTCGATCGATGCGAACTCGAACGACACCAGGCCGTCGCGAGCCAGCACCAGCGACTGCGCGATTCGCGCGACGCGGCCGTTGCCGTCGCGGAACGGATGGATCGCCGCGACGTGCAGATGGGCCATCGCGGCGCGGACCACCGCTGACACGTCGGGATCCCTGTCCTCGAGCCACTCGGTCGCCTCAGCCATCAGGTCAGGGACGTCGTCGGCATCGGGGCCGTGGTAGGCGATCCGGCCGTCCGGGCCGGTCACGTGAATTGGGCCGCGCCGCCAGAGGCCAGGATCCTTGTCCGCCTGGAACTCGCAGGCGTCGAAGTGGAGGTCGAGCAGCACCCGTTCCGACCAGCGGAAGCGCGGGTCGGCGGCCATCGCGGCGACGTGCCGCATTGCGCGTCCGTAGGAGGCGACAGCCAGCTGGTTCTCGTCGTTGGCGGAGGGTCGGGCCTCGCCGCCGACCAGCGCGACGGCATCCTCGGGATCGACCGAAAAGCCCTCGATCGACGTGAGCTTCTCCACCGCCGTAGCGCGCACGAGGCGACGCAGGGTGCCCATCCAGCGCAGCGGGCCGTCCGTCCGATGGCCCAACTCGGCGCGCAAGCTCTCCAGCTCGTCGAGTTGAAGGCGCAGCGGGCCGTCGATCGGGGGGGCTGAATAGATCATCCAGGCGCACTATATACGCCTAGATCGTCTAGTCGTCTAGACGATCAATCGTCTAATCACACCAGCCCCACCAACAACCCCGCCGCCACCACCACAGCCGTCGACCACGCCACCGCGCTGGCCGCCAGGGAGCGGTCCATGCCGTAGACGTGGGCGATCAGGACGGTGTTGATGCCGCAGGCCATCGCGGCCTGGGAGATGTAGGAGTCGGGCGTGTCGATGAAGATCAGCGACAGGCCGAAGACGACGGCGGGAAAGAGCAGCAGCTTGAGGCCCACCGTCACCGCGACGGGGACGGTGACGGGCAGCGGGAACTTGACGGCGCCCTCCTCGGCCTCGCTCGGCGAGCGTGACGCCGACGACGAAGAAGCCCAGCGGGAGCATCGCGAAGACGGCGACGCGCGAGGCGTCGACGGCCCAGTCGGGCGACAGCGCGGCCGGCGCGAGCGCTCCGGCCAGTCCGGCCCAGAGCGCCGGATTGCGGGTGAAGAACGAGACGACGCGGTCGCGCGGCGCCTCGACGACCGTTCCGAACGCCGCGCCGATCGCGAAGCCGACCGTCAGCAGTCCCATCCCGGAGACCAGGATGTCGAAGACGATCGCGTCGCCGACGTCGTCGAAGCCGAACAGCGCGGCGGTGAACGGCAGGCCGAGGTAGCCGCTGTTGCCGAGGCCGGCGCCGAGCATCATCGTGCCGACCGCCGTGCGCGGCAGCCGCAGCAGCCACTTGCCGATCGCGTAGGCGGCGAACATCGCCGCGCCCATCCCGGCCCAGCCGAACACGACGCCGAAGCCGACCCCGGCGGTCAGGTGCAGGTCGGCGATGTTGAGGAAGACGATCGGCGGCAGCAGGATCCACAGCATCAGCTGCATCACGCGGTTCGCCGCACCCTGCGAGCGCAGCTCGCCGAAGCGGTGCTCGACGCCGAAGCCGACCGCGGTCGCGGCGGCGATCGTCAGGGTGATCGGGATCACGCCGGGTCGGCCCCGTGCAGGCGCGCCGCCGCTTCCTCGGGCGTGACCTCGTTGACCCAGACGCCCGTCCCCAGCTCGAGCCCAGCGGGCTGGCTGGGTCGCGGCCGTACGTCGATCCGCCAGCAGAATGCCTCGGCTCCGCTCGGAGCGGTCCGCACCCAGAGGTGCAGCGGCGGCGCACCGCCCAGCACGGCCGCCAGTCGCGCCAGCGCTTCGTGCAGGGCGGCCGCTCCCAGCGGGCCGTCGTCCTCGAAGCGGGCAGCGGGCTTGCGCGGGATCAGCTGCAGCTCGAATGGCGCCGCCGACGCGAACGGGCAGATCACGATCGCCTCGCGGTCGACGACGACCAGCCGCTCGCCGCGCCGCACCTCCTCGGTCAGCAGGTCCTCGAGCAGGTTCCGACCCTGCGTGCGGTCGCGGTAGGCGGTGAAGCGCTCGCGCTCGCGGGCGACGGCGGCGGGGACGAACGGCAGCGCGTGGATGCGCGCCCGCGCGGTCCTCCCGTCGTCGTCTACCGACAGGTGGCGGAACGGCGCCCCGGCGTGGGCGCGCAGCCGCTCGCGCCAGCGCGCCATCGCGGCCGCCAGCTCGTCGGGGCCGAGCGCGAACAGCGAGCGACCGTCGCCCGCTTCGCCCTCGATCTCCTCGACCACTCCCGCTCCCGGCCGCGCCGCGAACATCTCCGGCTGCCCGCGCCCGCCCGCGAGCGGATCGTCGTCGATCGTCGCGGCCTCGCCTGGCTCATCGCCGTCCGGCGCGCTCGCCGAGCCGACCGCCACGCGCAGCCCGCTCAGCGGGTCGATGCGCAGCTGCTGCATAGAGGTCAGCGAGCGTAGCGGCGAATGTCGTCCGCGAGGTCTCGCTCGCTGGCATAACCCCCTGACGGAGGTATGCGAGCTTGCCGCGGCGGTCGTAGAACGCGGTCGACGGGGTACCGGCCACGCCGTTGAAGACGGCCGACACCTTCAGGTCCTTGTCCGAGTAGGACGGGAAGCTGACGGGGATCTCGTCGAGCAGGGTCTGCCCCTCCTGCTTCGACTCCTGCACGTCGACGCCGAGGAACGCGATCCGCTTGCCGCGCTCGACCGCCTGCGACTGGAAGTAGGGGAACTCCTCGCGGCACGGCCCGCACCACGACCCCCACTTGTTGACCACCACCGGGTAGCCGCGCAGCTTCGCGAGGCGCGCCTCGAACGCATCCGCGCCGCCGTCGAGCAGCTCGTTGGCCTGCGCGTGGACGGCGGCCAGCGGCGCCGGGGCGCCGGCCAGCTCGCGCTGCTGGGCCGCCGCCGAGGGCCCGCCGCGCTCGGACTCGCCGCCACCGCAGCCGCCGACGAGCGCCGCGGTCGCGAGCAAGCCGAGCAGAACTGGGAGGAATCGGGGCATGCTGTGCTGTAATAGGTACCGTGTCAGCGCCAGGGAGGAGCTGAGAGCACCGCTCGCCGGCAGTCGCCAGAGCGGTGTGCCCCGGACGGCCGTACTGCCTCCCGCGAAGGTGCAACGCTCCGCGCGAGCCGGAACGGTCCGTCGTCTTTCTCATACAGAACGAAAGCCACAGATGGCTGAGAGCACTTCCGTTGCCGATTCCGCGCCGGTTCCGGCGAGACATAGAGCGCGCCGAGAAGTTCACGCTCGAGCCCTTCGTCCACGAGGGCGAGGACGCCGGCGGTCGTGCTCGCGGCCGGGACGCCCGGCGGGCGCGCGCTCGACGACGCGCTCGCGGAGATCGACGGCGGCGCTCGACGAGCCGTCGCTCGAGTGGCGGCGGAACTACTCGCTGATGCTCGGCCTCGAGCGCGCTGCTCGCCGAGGACGAGCCGAAGCTCGTCGACGGCACCGTCGCTGTCCGCGCACCAGGTCGACGCCCTGTCGGGCACGCTGATCGCGCTGACTCGCCGAGGTGCAGGCCGTCGAGGCCGCGAAGGGGGCGAGCGCGAACGGCAAGGCCGCCGCCGACGGCGCGGAGCCGACGACCCGGTCGAGGAGCTGCCCTCGGGCGAGGTCGAGCTCGAGGGCGACGACGAGATCGCCGACGACGACGAGCCGCTCGACTGGGACGAGCGCGAGGAGGCCGAGGAGGAGGCCGCGCGCCGACGCGAGTCGCCGACGACCCCGACGCCGCCCGCCGCTTCTGGTTCGAGCACGCGACCGGCGCCGGCAAGACCGTCGCCGCGCTCGGCTTCGTCGAGGCGTCGCGCACCGGCGGCGTGCTGATCCTCACCCACCGCCGCAACCTCGTCGACCAGTTCATCGGCGAGCTGACCGACCGCGGCTACAGGAAGCGCATCACGCCGCCGCTGCTCGGCAAGGACAAGCCGCCGACGGCGAGGGGCCCGGTCACGGTCGAGACCTACCAGTGGTTCGTCCGCAACGCCGGCAACATCTCGGACGCCTACACGATCGTGATCTGCGACGAGGCGCACACCGCGCTCGGCGAGAAGACGAGCGCCTCGATCCGCAAGTGGGTCGAGCCGGTCTTCATCGGCATGACCGCGACCGGCGCGCTGATCGCCCGCCACGTCACCGACCTCTTCCCGACCCAGACGTCGCGCTTCGACCTCGCGCAGGCCGCGCGCCGCGGCGTGATCGCGCCGCTGCGCTGCGTGCGCATCCCGCCGGGCGTCGGCGTCCGCTCGATCGCGAAGGTGCCGCTGCGCAAGGGCGAGGTCGACCAGGACTTCGACCAGGAGGAGCTGGCCGCGCTGCTCGACCAGGGCGCCGTTCAACGCTGGCGATCGCCGACCTCTACCAGACCCGCTTCAAGGACCTGCCGGGCGTCGTCTACTCCGCCGGCGTCGCAGCACGCGCACAACGTCGCCAAGGCGTTCCAGGACGCCGGGCATCAAGGCGAAGGCCGTCTCCGGCGAGACGCCGAAGCGCGAGCTGACGCGCATCCTCGCCGCCTACGAGCGCGGCGAGATCGACGTGCTCGTCAACGCGCAGCTGCTCGCCGAGGGCTGGAACTCGCCGCGCGCGACCGTCTGCATGCACCTCGCGCCGACCGCCTCGAAGCGCATCTACCAGCAGCGCGTCGGCCGCGTGACGCGTCGCCAGCAGGGCAAGGAGGCGGGCATCGTCGTCGACTTCGTCCACCCGGCGACGACCAACGACGACCCGGTCGTCACGCTGCACTCGCTGCTCGACCGCGACGTCTACCGCGGCGGCGCGATCGTCGTCGGCCCGGTGCGCCGCGGCCGCGGGCGGCGGCTGCGCGTCGAGCGCCGCGTGCTGCCGGTGACCGACGATCCGGAGCGGCGCGCGCAGGTCTTCGAGCGCGAGCTGTGGCGGATCGCCGTCGAGCACCTGTCCTGGGGCGAGCAGCACGTCTGGGCCGCAGCTCGCCGGCGCGCGCGTCGCGTCGAACAACTGGCGCCGCGCGAAGGCGATGCTGCACTTCGACACGACCGGCGAGCTGCGCCGCCGCTTCCTGGTCGAGTGCCTGCAGCGCAACCGCAACTCGCAGCTGCGCGTGCGCGCGCTCCAGGAGATCGGCCAGATCCGCGACGCCGAGGCGTTCGACGACGCGGTCGAGATCGTCGGCACCTGGTCGCGCGACGAGCGCCGCGAGGGCGTCAAGATGCTGCTGCAGGCGATGGCCGAGCGGCCGATCGGCCGCCGCGACCAGGCCGCCGCGCTGGATCTGGCACCTGGCCGAGTACTCGCGCGAAGTGCACGAGGAGTACGCGGTGTCGCGCTGGCCGGAGACCAAGCGGCTGCTCGGGCTGCTGGTGAACTCGTCCGGGCGGCGCCCACGCGCGCAACGCGCGGCGGCTGGTCCACGCGACCAAGAAGCAGGACCGGCGGCTGTCGGCGGCGCTGCTGGCGGCCGCGTTGGCCCACACGCCGGAGGCCGCAGCAGGTGCTGCGACGGCGCGCGGATGCGGCTGGGGCGCAAGCCCTCCGCCCTTGCGCGCGACCTGCTGCGCAACTTCCCCAAGGGGCGGCGCAAGCGGTCGGGACGCCGGCGCAAGAAGGGCGGGGGCGGCGGCGACGCGAATGCGAAGGCGGCCGAGGCGCAGGACGCGGTCGCGGCGACCGACGGCGCGAAGGCGAAGGCCACGGATGGCGGCGACCGGCCGGAGGCGGCGACGAACGGCGGCGATCCGGAGGAGAAGCCGAAGGCGAAGCCGCGACGGCGGCGCCGGCCGGCGAAGCCGAAGGGCGATCAGCCGGAGAAGGCGGCGGAGGCCGGTACCCCCGAGGCCTAGAACGTCGCTCTAGAAGGATGTTCTAGAGCGACGTTCCAGCCCAAATGGACCTCGCCGGCTCCGAGCGCGACGACCTCGCCGGCGGGGGTCTCGACGAGCAGCGAGCCGGTGTCGTCGACGCCGCGGGCGATGCCCTCGCCGTCCTGCCAGCGGACGGTCGAGCCGACCAGGGCGTCGCGGGCGCGCCAGGCGGCGAGGATCTCGCCGGGCTCGGCGGCGAGCCAGCGGTCGAGCGCGGCGAGCAGTGGGTCGCAGGGCGACGTCGGGGTTCGGCAGGTCGAGCGTCGTTGCGGTGTCGCGGAGGTCCGGTGGGAACTCGCGCACGCCGGTGTTCAGCCCGATGCCGACGACGGCCCAGCCGGCGGCGGGGCGGGCCTCGACGAGGATGCCGCTCAGCTTGCGGCGGTCGATCCAGACGTCGTTCGGCCACTTGATCCGGCAGCTCGACGTCAGCGACCGCCTCGGCCGCCTCGCAGACGGCGAGCGCGGCCATCAGCGGCAGCAGCGCGTGGCGCGGCTCGAGGTCGCGGACGATCACCGACATCAGCAGCGCCTCGCCGGGCGCGGCGGTCCAGCTGCGCCCCTGACGGCCGCGGCCGGCGGTCTGCTCGCCGGCGGTGACGAGCGTGCCGTGGGCGGCGCCCGCGCCGGCCAGCTCGCGGGCACGCTCGTTGGTCGAGTCGGTGACCTCGTGGTGGATGCGCGGCTCGCCGATCATCGCGGCCGCAGGCGGACCTCGTCGTCGGGCCGCAGGCCGAGCTCGGCGGCGGCGTCGCCACGGTTGATCGCGATCGCGACGGCGCGCGAAGCGTCCTCGTAGAGGATCGCCTCGTGTTCGCCGACGTCGGCGAAGGTGTGGACGAACGGGGCGGCGAGCCGGCCGCCGCCGAGCTTCACCGCCGCGCCGCCGTGCGCGCTGTCGACCTCGATCTGGGCCGTCGCGCCGAGCATCAGGCCGGTGCCGGCGAGCTGGTCGTGGGTCAGGTCGAGCGCGACGTTGCCGTAGGCGTCGACGGTGACGACGTGGGCGACGACGGTGCCGTCCTCCTCGAAGATCGGATGCGGCAGCGCGATCCGGTCGAGCGTGGCGGGGTCGACCGGGTCGCCGGCCTCGGCGATCTCGGCGCCGGCGGCGAGGTGGGCGGCCACCGGCGCGAACAGGTCACGGCCGTGGAAGGTCGACGACACCGGCTCGAGCCGGTACCGCGAGCGCGTCACGTCGACGGCGATGTCGACGCCGCCGCAGCGGTCCCAGGCGAGCGACAGCAGGCCGTTGTCGGGCCCGACGAGCAGCGTCCCGTCCTCGCAGCGGACCGCGAGCGCGCGCCGCTCGGCTGCCGACCTGCGGGTCGACGACGGCGACGTGGACGTCGGCGGGGATGTAGGGCAGCGCGTTGCGCAGCACGATCGCGCCGCGGCGCACGTCGTGGCGCGGAACCTCGTGCGAGAGGTCGACGATCCGGGCGTCGCGCGCGATCCCGAGGATCACGCCGTGGCAGACGCCGACGAACTCGTCGTCGCGGCCGTAGTCGGTCAGCAGGGAGACGATCGGCGGGGCGCTCATGGGGCGTCCGCCGACTGTCCGGCGCGCTCGATCGAGTCGGCGACCAGGGCCTCGACCAGCCCGTCGACGTCGTGGCTGTTCGCCTCGACGTCGACCGTTAGGCCGAGCGCCCGCGCCGCGTCGCTGGTGATCGGCCCGATCGAGACGAGGCGGGCATTGTCGAGTGTGGTGGCGCCGGTCTCGCCCAGCGAGGTGAGCAGATTGCGCACCGAGGAGCGGAGGTGAAGGTCACGTAGTCCACGTTCGCCAGTGCCTCGCGCTGATCCTGCGAAAGCGGCTCGACGACCGTGTCGTAGAGGGCGATCGACGTCGACCTCGGCGCCGCGGCCGCGCAGCGCGTCGGGCAGCACGTCGCGTGCCCGCGCCGCCGCGGGCGACGAGCACGCGGCGGCCCTCGACGGGGACGTCCGCGAGCGCCTCGACCAGCGACTCGGCGACCGATCGCCGCGGCACGACGTCGGCGTGGACGCCCTGGCGCGCCAGCTCGCGCGGCGGTGCCCGGGCCGATCGCGGCGACCGTCGGAGCCGGCGAGCGCGCGCACGTCGAGGCCGCGGCGTCGCGAGCGCCGAGAGGAAGAGGCGCACGCCGTTGGTGCTCGTGAAGCAGACGAGCGAGTAGCCGGAGCTGTCGCCGAGCGCGTCGACGGCGGTCAGGATCTCGCCCTCGACCGGCCGCGGCTCGATCCGGATCGCGGGCGTCTCGACGACGTCGGCGCCGAGCTCGCGCAGCCTCTGCGCGAGGCCGCTGGCCTGTGCGCGCGCGCGCGTGACGACGACGCGCTGGCCGTGCAGCGGTCGGCGCTCGAGCCAGGCGAGCGTGTCGCGCAGCCCGACGGCGGGACCGACGACGGTGATCGCCGGCGCCTTGATCCCCGCCTCGGCGACGCGCTCGGCGATGTCGGCGAGCGGCGCCGTGACGGTCCGCTGGTCGGGCAGCGTGCCGCGGCTGGACCACGGCGGCGGGCTCGGCGGGATCGCGTCCGGCGGCGACCAGCGCGTCGGCGATCAGCGGCAGGTTCCTGACCCCCATGTAGAAGACGAGCGTGCCCGGGAAGCGGGCGAGTCGCGTCCCAGTCGATGCGTCCGAGGCATCCTTGCCGGGCGCCTCGTGGCCGGTGACGAAGGCGACCGCCGACGCGGCGTCGCGGTGGGTCACCGGAATCCCCGCGTAGGCGGGCGCGGCGACGCCGGCGGTCACGCCGGGAACGACCTCGAACGGGACCCCGGCCGCCGCCAGCGCCTGCGCCTCCTCGCCGCCGCGGCCGAAGACGAACGGGTCGCCGCCCTTCAGCCGCACCACCTGCTTGCCGGCCGTGCCCAGCTCGACCAGCAGCTCGTCGATCCGCTCCTGGCTCATCGCCGCGTCGCCCGGCGCCTTGCCGACGTAGCGCAGCTCGCAGTCGGCGCGCGCCCCGTCGAGCGCGGTCGCCGGGATCAGCCGGTCGTAGAGGATCGCGTCGGCCGCGGCGATCAGCTCCAGCGACCGGCGCGTCATCAGCCCGGGATCGCCCGGACCCGCTCCGACTAGGTAGACGATCCCGTGCTGTGCCACACGGTCAACGCTATCCGTCGTTCCCGGCTGTCGCCAGAATCGCGCCGGCGCCGGCGGCGGTGAGGCGGTTGGCGGCGTCGTGGCCGACCGCCTGGGGGTTCTCGGCCATCCCGCGGACGTCGTCGCGGATCCAGCGCGTCCCGTCGGGGGTGCCGACGAAGGCGGCGAGCTGGATCGACGCGTGGTCGACGATCGTCGCGTGGGCGCCGACCGGCGTGTGGCAGGTGGCGCCGAGCGCGGTCGACCAGGGCGCGCTCGGCGGTCAGGCAGGCGAAGGCGTGCGGGTCGGTGAGCCGGCTGGCGAGCTCTGCGCGTCGCCTCGTCGCCGGCGCGCGCCTCGAGCGCGAGGCAGCCCTGGCCGGGCGGCGGGGACGAAGGCGTGCTCGGGCAGCGGCGTGCCGGCCTCGCGGCGGCCTAGCCGGGTCAGGCCGGCGGTTGCGAGGACGATCGCGTCGAGCGGGCGGCCCCCGACCGGTTCGGCTTCCGCGAGCCGCCGCAGCCGCGTGTCGACGTTGCCGCGCAGCTCGCGCACGTCGAGGTCGGGGCGCAGGGCGAGCAGCTCGGCGCGGCGGCGCAGGCTGGCGGTGCCGACGGCGGCGCCGTCCGGCAGCACGTCGAGCGGGCGCGCGGCGGCGCTGTGGCGCGGCGGCGCCTGGGGATCGGCGGCGAGGACGGCCTCCACGTGCCGCGGCGCGAGGCAGAGCGCGTCGCGGGCGTCGGCGCGCTCGGGGACCGCGACGATCTCCAGCCCCTCAGGCAGCTCGCCCGGGACGTCCTTGGCCGAGTGGACCGCCAGGTCGATCTCGCCGGCGAGCAGCGCCTGCTCCAGCTCCGTGACGAAGCGGGCCTTGTCCTCCACCGGCGCCGGCCCGCCGGGCGCCGACTCGTCCCCGGACGTCCGGATCGCGACGACCTCGACGGCGACCCCGTGCGCCTCGAGCGCCCGCGCGACCGCGCCGGTCTGCGCGAGCGCGAGCGCGCTGCCGCGGGTCCCGAGGCGGAGGGGGCTTGCCACGGGTGGCTCAGCCGCGCCGGCGGCGGGAGTCGAGCTGGGTGATCTCGGCGCCGGGGCGGTCGTCGCCGTCGGAGGCGTCGAGCGGGCCGGGCATGGGATCGAGGCCGAACAGCTCGCGCAGGACGGCGACGTGGAGGTAGGAGGCCTCGTCGTCCGCCCCGTCGCGCAGGCGGATCGTCGGCTCGTGGAACAGCCGCGCGACGAGCGAGCGGCAGAGTGCCGCGAGCCGCTCGCGGTCGGCCTCGGACAGCGACTCCCAGCGTGGCGCGTTCTCGGCCAGCACTTGGTCGACGACGGCGTCGGCGCGCTCGCGCAGGCCGCGGATCGTCGGGAGCACGTCGAGGCTGGCGAGCCAAACGTCGAAGCGCTCGACGTCGCGCTCGACCAGCTCGCGCGCCCGCTCGGCCTCGGACTCGCGGCCGGAGCGGTTGCGCGCCACCTCGCGCTCGAGGTCGTCCATGTCGTAGAGCGTCACGCCGGGCAGGTCGCGGACGGTCGGGTCGACGTCGCGCGGGACGGCGATGTCGATGATCGCGAGCGGCCGATCGGCGCGCGCCTCGAGCACCAGGCCGAGCTCCTCGCGCCCGACGAGCTGATGCGGCGAGCTCGTGCAGGAGACGACGATGTCGGCCCGCGCCAGCTCGCCGGGCAGCGAGTCGAGCGGCACCGCCGCGCCGTCGTAGCGCTCGGCGAGCGCCAGCGCGCGGTCGTAGCGGCGGTTGGCGACGAACACCGCGTGGGCACCGCGCTGCTTCAGCGCTCGCGCGGTCAGCTCGCCCTGCTCGCCGGCGCCGATCACCAGGACGCGCGGGTCGCCGTCGTCCTCCGGCGGCTGGACGTTGCGGAACGCGAGGTCGGCCGCGACGCTCGCGACCGACAGGCGCGACCGGCCCACGCCGGTCTCGGTCCGCGCCCGCTTGCCGGCGGCGAGCGCGTCGCGGAAGAGGCGGTTGGCGACCGGCCCGGTCGAGCCCTCGACCAGCGCCAGCTCGTAGGCGCGCTTGACCTGGCCCTGGATCTCGGCCTCTCCGACGATCATCGAGTCGAGGCCGGCGGCGACCGAGAAGAGGTGGCGCGCCACGTCGGAGCCGCGCAGCGCGTAGAGCGAGTCGGCGAGCGCGGTCGGGCGCCGGTCGGCCTGGCGGGCGAGCACGCCGAGCGCCGCGCTCTCGGCGGCGACGGCGTCGGTCGCGACGAGGTACAGCTCGGTGCGGTTGCAGGTCGAGACCGCGACCGCCTCGTGGATCTCCTCGTGGGCGGTCAGCTCGGCAAGCACCGCCGTCGCGCGCCCCTCGGTGAACGCGAGCCGCTCGCGCAGCTCGAGTGGCGCCGTCTTGTGCGACACCCCGAGCGCGAGCAGCTCGCCGGTCATGCGACCGGCTCTTCGTCCCGCTCGGCGATCTCGACCAGCTCGGTCAGCTCGCGGTCGATCCGCGCGATCTTGGCGCTGATGATCGCCACGTAGAGGACGATCAGCGTGAAGAAGACGACGTACGCGGCGGCGACGTACTTTCCGGCCTCGTCGAGTGGCAGTGCGGGCATCAGGCGGTCGTCTCCGTTTCGAGGCTGCGGCGCAGCCGCTTCAGTTGCATCGACGCGTTCTTGCCGATCAGCTCGAGCTTCCAGAGCGTGACGAAGAGCAACGCGACCGCGACGATGTTGACGAGGAAGGTGAAGCGCATGTCGCCGGGCATCGAGCCGCCGGTCTGCGACAGCACGCGCGGGTGGGTGAACGCCTCGGCCATCCGGACCGCGGCGAAGTTGATCGGCACGAACGCGCCGGCGGCGACCGCGAACACCGACGAGTAGCGCGCCTGGCGGTCGGGGTCCTCGATCGAGAAGCGCAGCGGGTAGTAGACGCAGTAGAGGAGGAAGACGACGAGGAACGAGACCAGCACCGGCTCGTCCCAGACCCACCAGTGGCCCCACGCCGCCTTCGCCCAGATCGCGCCGGTGACCAGCACCGCGAGGCCGAAGATGATCGACATGTGGATCGCCACGTAGGAGCGCGCGTCCCACGAGCGGTCGCCGGAGCGCAGGTACTTGATCGCCATGATCCCGCCCGCGACGAAGCCGCAGAGCGCGACGATCGCCAGCGGCACGTGGACGTAGAAGATCTTCTGGACGAAGCCCTGGTCCGCGTCGAGCGGCGCGTAGAAGAAGACGAGGCCGAGCGACACCGCCATCAGGACGACGGTGGCGATCGACAGTGGCTTGAGGCCCTTGGAATACACCTAGTCGTCCAGGAGGAAGTCGAACACGGCAACGGCGATCAGCACGAAGACAACATCGTAGAGACTCAGCAATCCCAGCCAGCGGCCCAGGTCCTCGGGCTCCTGGTCGGCGCGCAGCAGCGGCTCGGTCGCCGAGGCGGCGGCGATCAGCAGCGGCACGACGAGCGGCAGCAGCATCAGCGGGACGATCAGCTCGTGGGCGCGCGTCTCGGCGGCGAGCGCCGACACCAGCGCGCCGATCGCCGCGAGGCCGACGTTGACCGCCAGCAGCAGCGGGATCAGGACCGGCAGCGCCGGCAGCAGGTCGGGCCCGAGTAGCAGCAGCGCGTAGGCCGGCACGGCGACCGCCTCCAGCACGCATAGGTAGAGGAACAGCGCCGACGCCTTCGCCAGCCAGAGCGCGGTGCGGTCGACCGGCGCCAGCAGCAGGCCGTCGATCCCGCCCTGCTCGCGCTCGACGGCGAACAGCCGCGACACGCCGATCACGCTCGCCAGCAGCAGCGTCACCCACAGCACGCCCGACGCCAGGTCGCCCTCCAGCGTGTCGCGGTCGAGGCCGAAGTGGAACAGCACGAAGACGGTGACCGCGAACAGCGTCATCGCGGGCACCGACTCCTTGGTGCGCAGCTCGATGGCGAGGTCCTTGCGCAGGATCGTCAGCGCCGTCGCGATCATGCGTAGAGCCCCCGCGCCTTCGCCGCGTCGACCGCGGCGGCCGGCTCGCAGAAGACCTGCTTGCCGCCGCGCAGCCCGAGCGCGACGTCGGCCTCGGCGAGCGCGCCGTCGACGTCGTGGGACACGAGCACCCGCGTCTTGCCGGACGCCCTCCCGATCAGCGGCTCGAGCGCCTCGGCGGCGGCCGGGTCGAGGTTCGCGCGCGGCTCGTCGAGCAGCAGCAGCGCCGGGTCGTGCAGGGTCGCCCGGGCGGCGGCCAGCCGCTGGACCATTCCCTTCGACAGGTCGTGCACGGGGTCGTCGGCGCGCCGCGCCATGCCGACCGCCTTCAGCCGCTCCTCCACCCGCGCGGGGTCCACGCCGTGCAGGCGGGCGTGGTAGGTGAGGTTCTCGCGGCCGGTCAGCTCGCGGTAGAGCAGCGGGTCGTGGCCGAGGTAGCCCACCTCCCCGCGCGCCTTCCACGCCTCGCCCGGCAGCTCGTGGTCGAGCACCCGCGCGGTTCCGCCGTGCGGGCGCAGCAGCGTGGCGAGCACGCGCAGCAGCGTCGTCTTGCCGGCGCCGTTGGAGCCCAGGACGGCGAGCGTCGCGCCGGCGTCCAGTCGCACCGTCACGCCGGTCAGCGCCACCCGCTCGCCGTAGCGTCGCTCGACGCCGTCGAGTTCCAGCACTGGAGCGCTCACCGCGAGCGGACAGTACCGGCGTCAGGCCGGCGCGGCGGTGCGCTGGGCGGCGGCGATCAGGTCGCGGACCGCGTCGGCGTCGCCGTCGCGCAGGAGCGCCACGGGATCCGGGTCGCCGTTGACGATCGACTCGAAGAAGGCCTTGCGGTCCTGGTAGGTCGGCAGCGTGCCCTTGGCCCAGCCGCGGACGTCGTTGAGCATGATCGCCAGGCGGGCGTACTCCTCGCCGAACAGCTCGGAGACCTCGCGCTTCATCCGCTTGGCGAGCGCGGGGCTGGCCCCGGCCGTCGAGATCGCGATCGCGAGCGGACCGGTCCGGACGATCGCCGGCAGGATGAAGTTGCACAGCGGCGGCACGTCGACGATGTTGACCAGCATCGCCCGCCGCTCGGCGTCCTCGTAGATGCGGATGTTGACGTCGGTCGAGTCGGTGCAGGCGATGACGATGAAGACGCCCTCGAGATCGGCCGGCCCGGCGTACTCGCGCGCCTCCCAGCGGATCGACCCCTCGGCCGCCAGCGCCTCCAGCTCGGGGCCGGCGTCGGGCGAGATGACGGTCACGTCGCCGTCGCAGGCCAGCAGCCCCTCGGCCTTCTCCAGCCCCATCTCCCCGCCGCCGATCACAACGCAGCGCCGGCCCTTCAGCTTCAGGCAGGCGATGTAGAACGGCGTGTCGAGCATGTCGCGCACGCAGGTCTGGTCGCAGATCCCGCGCTTGAACTGGCAGACGCACTCCTTGCCGGCATATGCGGCGGCTGGCATGCGATCCAGTCTAGGCGGCGCGCTCAGCCGCGCTTGACCATCTTCGTCCCCAGGCGGGCGAAGGAGCGGGCGCCTCGGCGGACGGCGGCGACCTTGTCGGAGTCGCGGCCGTAGAGGATCGTGGCGGCCTCGTGCATCGAGCGGCCGAGCGAGCTGTCGTAGGGGTGCCACCAGAAGTTGCGCGTCAGGCCGGGCTCCCAGGAGAGCTGCTTGACGTTGACGCACTCGTAGAAGCCGAACTTCGAGTGCGAGCGGCCGAGGCCGGAGTCCTTGACGCCGCCCCACGCGCAGTGAGCAGGTGCCGTGCGAGTACATGTGGTCGTTGATCCAGACCATGCCGGACTGGATCCGCCGGGCGATGCGGTCGCCGCGGTGCGCGGTCTGAGGTCCAGACCGAGGCGCCGAGGCCGAACTCGGAGTCGTTGGCGAGCTCGATCGCCTCGTCCTCGGAGTCGACGGCGACGACCGGGATCACCGGGCCGAAGATCTCCTCGCGCATGATCCGCATGTCGTGGGTGACGCCGGTCAGGACCGCCGGCGCGTACCAGTGGCCGGTGCCGCCGGCGGGCGGCGCGATCGGTCCGCCGCAGCGCAGGGTCGCCCCGTTCGCGACCGCGTCGTCGACCAGCTCGGCGACGAGGTCGTGCTGCTCCTTCGACACCATCGGGCCGATCTCGGTGCGCCAGTCCATCGGGTCGCCGACGTGCAGCGCCTGCGCGCCGCGCACCAGCTCGTCGGTGAACCGCTCGGCGACGTCGCGCATCACGTACACGCGCTCGATCCCGCTGCAGGTCTGGCCGGCGTTCGCGAAGCCGCCCCAGAGCGCGCCCGACACGGCGTTGCCGACGTGCGCGTCGGAGAGGACGATCATCGGGTCCTTGCCGCCCAGCTCGAGCACCGAGCCCTTCATCCGCTCGGCGCACTTGACGCCGACGGCGCGCCCGACGTCCACCGACCCGGTGAAGAAGATCTTCGCGGCGCTGGACTCGACCAGCGCGTTGCCGACCGCGCCGCCGCCGTGGACGGTCCGCACCAGTCCCTCGGGCAGGCCGGCGCGCTCGAAGACCTCCTGGATCTTCTGGCCGATCAGCGGCGTCAGCGACGCCGGCTTGAGCACGACGCCGTTGCCGCACATCAGCGCGATCGCGACCTCGCCGATCGGGATCGACCACGGGTAGTTCCACGGCGCGATCACGCCGACGACGCCGAGCGGCTCGTAGGCGAAGCGGGCCTGCTTCTGCTTGACCCAGATGCGGCAGCTTGACCTTCTCGTCGGCGAGGATGCCCGGCCCGGCGTCGGCGACCCAGTTGAGCGCGTCGATCGTCGGCAGCAGCTCCATCACGTACGACTCGTTGCGCGGCTTGCCCTGCTCGCGGGTGAGCAGCTCAGAGAGCACGTCGAGCGAGTCGACGATCACCTGCGCGGCGCGGCGCATGTAGCGGGCGCGGTCCTGCACGGGCAGCGCGGCCCAGAACGGCTGGACCGCGGCGACGTCGTCGACGACCGCCTGCACCTGATCGGGCGTGATCGTGGGGAGCGCCCCCAGCCGCCGTCCGTCGATTGGCGAGAACGTCTCCAGTTGCCCCTGCGCGGGCGCTGACTTTGCCTCCATGTCGGCCATTGTGCCGTAGGCCGCGGGAGGCGGCATGCCCAAACGGTGGAATGTTTTTCTAGAACGACGTTCTAGGGTTTTCGCGACAGCCCGCGCGCTCGGCGGATGCCCTCCAGTCGTTCGGCCAGCTCGCGCTCGTGGCCGAACGGCGACAGCTCGAGGAAGCGCTTGCCGATCGCGTTGTCGGGCATCAGCTCCTGGGGCGAGGTGCCGGTCGGACTGGCGTGCGGGTAGTCGTAGCCCTCGCCGCGGCCGAGCTTCTTCGCGCCCGGGTAGTGGGCGTCGCGCAGGTAGTCGGGCGGAACCGGCGCGCCGTTCTGCCGCACCCAGGCGCGGGCATGGCCGAGCGCCGCCCCGGCAGCCGGCGACTTCGGCGCCAGCGCCAGGTAGACCGCCGCCTGGCCGAGCGCGAAGTGGCACTCCGGCATGCCGATCCGGTCGACGGCCTGGGCGGCCGCGGTGGCGACCAACAGCGCGTGCGGGTCGGCGTTGCCGATGTCCTCGCTCGCGAGGATGACCATTCGCCGCGCGATGAAGCGGACGTCCTCGCCGCCCTCGAGCATCGCGGCGAGATAGAGCAGCGAGGCGTCGGGGTCGGAGCCGCGCGTCGCCTTGATCCAGGCCGAGATCAGGTCGTAGTGGCGGTCGCCGTCCTTGTCGTATAGGACGGCGCGGCGCTGGAGCGCGTCCTCGGCGCGGGCGAGGTCGACGTGGTCGGCCTCCGCCGCCAGCTCGAGTGCGGCCAGCGCCGTGCGCGCGTCGCCGCCGGCCCGCGCCGCGAGGAACTCGAGCGCGTCGTCGTCGACCTCCGGCGGGTCGGGGATCCCGCGCTCGCCACCGGCCAGCGCCCGCCGCAGCAGCGCCAACACGTCGCCCTCCTCCAGCGCGCGCAGCTCGTAGACCCGGCAGCGCGACAGCAGCGCCGAGTTGACCTCGAAGTACGGGTTCTCGGTCGTCGCGCCGACCAGCCAGACCAGCCCCTCCTCGACCGCCGGCAGCAGCACGTCCTGCTGCGCCTTGTTGAAGCGGTGGATCTCGTCGAGGAAGAGGATCGTCCCCTCGCCGCTGCCGGCGGCCCGCCGCTCCTCGGCGCGCGCCAGCACCTCGCGAACCTCCTTGCGTCCCGCGTTGACCGCCGAGATCTCCTCGAAGGCCGCCCGCGCCCGCACCGCCATCAGCCGCGCCAGCGTCGTCTTGCCGGTGCCGGGCGGCCCGTAGAGGATCATCGAGTGCGGGTGCCCCTCCTCCAGCGCCGCCCGCAGCGCCGACCCCTCTTCGAGCAGGTGCTCCTGCCCGACGAACTCCTCCAGCTCGACCGGCCGCATCCGCGCCGCCAGCGGCTGCGCGCTCGCCGGCACCGCCGTCCGCCCCCGCGCCGCCGCACCCTCTTGCTCCCCGAACAGCCGGTCCATGCGGCCCATCCTCGCAGGCGTGTCCCTCGTAAGCCGGCTATTTGCGCCCGCTACAACAACAAGGCTGGCTCAGCCGCCGCGCGGGTAGCCGCGCTCGAGCTCGCGCTCGGCGGCCTCGGGGCCGAGGATCGGCAGGACCGCGGTGTACATCAGGTCGGGCAGGACGTTGGGCAGGTCCTGGGCGCGGCCGGAGGCGATCTCGCGGTGGACGATCTCGCTCATCCCGCCGACCATGTTCAGCGCGAGCGCGGGCGGGCGGGCGCGGTCGTCCTCGAGCCGGCCGGTGTCGAAGACGATCGTGAAGCCGCGCATCGCCTCGTTGCGCGCGGCGATCGCCCGCGGGCCGGCGGTCATCACCTCGATGAAGCAGAGGCGGGCCGCGGCGGGGTCGCGCGCGAGCGCGTGAAGAAGGGCGCTGAGGGCGGCGCGGACGCGGTCGGCCCACTCGTCCTGGGTCTCGAACGCCTCCAGCGTCAGCGTCAGCAGCCGCGCCAGGTCGCGCTCGTACGCCTGGATGAAGCACTGCTCCTTGTCTTCGAACAGCTTGTAGAAGGCCTTGCGGGTAACGCCGGCGCGCTTGATCACCTCGGCGACCGAGGCGTCGTGGTAACCCAGCTCGGCCGACAGCGCCTTGATCGCGTCGAGGATCCGGGCGCGCTGCGAGGACGCGACCTCGTCGGGCGACAGCCCGTGGCGGCCGCGTGGCAGCTGGTCGGGCCGCCGCGGCGGCAGCTTGCGCCGGGGACGGGCGGGTGTCGCGTCCTCGGCTGCGCCCGCGCCCGCCGCCTCTTCGCCCTCGATGCGGTGCTCGTCAGCGGCCATCGCGGATCACAAACCCACGATACCCCGCCGCCCCGGGCAGGCGCAATGCTCGAGGGCCGCCAATCACTAGCCACAACTAGCATAGTTATGGCTAATATTTAACGGTGGCCTTCTTCAACCGCACAGACGAGCTCACGGCGCTGATCGAGCGTGCCGAGTCCGCGCGCGGCGAGTTCGTGGTCCTCTATGGCCGCCGGCGGATCGGGAAGACGGAGTTGATCCTGCGCTTCGCGGAGGGCCGGCGCGCGCTGTTCTTCGAGGCCACGTCAGGCACCGAGTCCGACCACCTCGAGGACGTCTCGCGAGCACTGGCGGAGACCACCGGGCGGGAGTTGTTCGCAGCCCAGCCGCTGGGGAGTTGGCGGGCGTTCTTCGCGGCGGTCGCGGAGGAGCTGGCAAACGGACCGCTCGTCGTCGCGCTCGACGAGTTCCAGTTCGTCGCCCGTGAGACGCGCGACATCGGATCCGAGATCAACCGCTTCTGGCGGGCCAATGGCGACAACCCGAACCTCTTCCTGATCCTCTCCGGCAGCGACGTGTCGTTCTTCGAGAAGCAGGTCGTCGGCTATGCGGCGACCACATACGGTCGCCGCACCGGCTCGCTGCGCCTGTTGCCGTTCCCGCCGGCCGAGTTGCGCCACTTCCTGCCCGGCTGGGCAGCCCCCGACCTGATGCGCGCATACGCGGTCTTCGGCGGTGTCCCCTATTACCTCGCCGCCCTCGATCCCGCTGCTTCCCTGGCCGACAACATCGAGCGCGTGGTGCTCCGTCCTGACGCGCTGCTGCGCGAGGAGCCGCGCTTTCTGCTCGGCCAGCACAGCGAGTTGCGCGACGAGCGCGTCTACTTCTCGATCCTCCGGGCGATCGCCGCTGGCCGCACCCGCCGCGGGGAGATCGCCGACCGCGTCGGGCGCAGCGGCGACGCGACCGGCCAGCTGCTCGACCGCCTGATCGAGATGGGGCTCGTGCGGCGCGTCTATCCGGTCACCGTCGCCAACCCCGAGCGCACTCGCACGGTCCGCTTCGCGATCGACGATCAGTTCCTGCGCTTTTGGTTCACGTTCGTCCAGCCTTTCGAGAGCCGTCTGCACTCACGCGCCGACGCTCGCCGTCATCTTGAACAGCGCGTGCTGCCCCGCCTCGACGATTACGTCTCGCGTCCAGCCTTCGAGCAGGTCTGTCACCGCTGGCTCGAGCGCAATGTGCCCGATGTCGCGGCGGCCGGCTGGTGGTGGGGGAGCATTCGCAAGCGCACGCCGGAGGGCTTGCGCAGCGGGACGCGCGAGGTGGACGGCGCGGCCGTCGACGGCAACGGCGCGGTCCTGGCGCTCGCCTCGTGTAAATGGACCTCCACCCCACTTCCCTACGGCGAGGTCGCGGCGCTGCGTGAGCTGGCGCCGGAAGTCACGGGAGACGTCGAAGCCACCCCTCAGCTCGTCTTGTTCTCCCGCTCCGGTTTCGACCGCAAGCTGGTCGACGAGGCCGCTGGCGATCCCGGTGTGCGCTTGGTGGCCGTCGAGGATCTTTGGGACTGGCCCGGGGCGGCCCGTTAGTCGATCCGCGCGACGGCGATGATCGTGTCGACCGTGGGCAGCTCGGCCGCGGCGAGCCGGTCGATGGCGTCGTAGGACAGCTCGTGGAAGCCGCCGACCAGCGCGAGCGCGGAGACGTCGGCGATTCGCGCGTTGGGGCGCAGCTCGCGCAGGGGCTGGGCGAGCAGGTCGGAGAGGCGGCGGGTGGTCTCGGAGCGGCGCTCGCGGGCGGCCGGACCTACGCTGAGCGCCTCGACGAACAGCGCCCGGGCGCGGTCGGGCCGCTCGGCGCAGAAGTCGAGCAGGGCGCCGATGCCGGCGCGGATGCGCGCGGCCGGCTCCTCGTCGACCGCCATCGCGGCGCTGACCCGGCCGAGCACGTCGGCGGCGATCTCGCCGTAGCCCGCGAGGAAAGCGCGTTCGCCGGCGTCGTCGGCGGTCGGCTCCACGGTGGCGGTGGGCTCCACGGCCGTGGGCTCCGCGACGGGGGGCGCGCCGGCGGCGAACGGGCGGCTCAGCGTGTCCGTCAGCTGGGCGCGCAGCAGCGGCAGGTCGTCGACGCGGCCCGCCGCGATCTCTCGGTGGAGGACCTCGGCGAGGTGGCCGACCGAGCCGGCGGTGACGGCCCGCTCGCGCGCCGACCGGGCGCCGTCGGTCGCGCCGTCGCCGCTCCCGTCGTCGGCGTCGCGGTCGGGGGCGAACAGCGGGTCGAGCGCCGCGAGCGCGTGGGAGCGCCGCTCGAGCGCGAGCGGTCCGGCGGAGAGCACCTCGACGAAGCAGATCCGCGCCGCGCAGGGGTCGTCCGCGAGCGCGCCGAGCAGCACGCCGAGCGCGGTGCGCAGCCGGTCGACCCAAGGCTCGTCTCCCTGGAAGGCCCGCAGCACGGGGGCCAGCAGCCGCTCCATCTCGCCCTCGTAGACGGCGACGAAGCACTCCTCCTTGCCGGAGTACAGCTCGTAGAAGGTCTTGCGCGACACCCCGGCGTGGCGCAGCACCGCCGCGACCGCGACGTCGCGGTACCCGCTCGCCGCGACCAGCTCGCGCATGGCGGCCAGCACCCGTTCGCGCTGGGAGCTCGCCACCTGCTCGGGAGTCAGCCCGTGCCTGCCACCGCGCAGCTGGTCCAGGCGCGTTCCCCCCGCCGAAGCGCCCGTGGCCAGAGCCGTCTTTGCCGGTCTCGATCGATGGTCGGGCATGGGGCGACTGTACTACAGAGACTGGTGGGTGTCTAGCAAAGAGTGGAGATTTCCCTCTCTATAGCGGGCTCAACCCCATAAACAATAGGTCTAGCCCGTTCTCTGTTGACAACTAGACACTCATCGGTTTACGGTGGGAACGTCGGGTGGCTAAACGCCCGAAGAGCGAGAGAGGAAGAAGTTGCGATCAGCTACGAAGGGGTCGTCCCGATGAGAGAAGTCCTTTTGCGTCCTGTCCGTGTCGCCTTCTTGGCGGCCGCGACTGGCCTGGCCGCAGCCGCCATGGCGCCCGCCGCGCATGCCGCCGAGCCCTGGGGCTTCGAGCAGGTGACACCCCCTCACAAGGGCGGCGCTGCGGTGAGCAGCCTCGACACGTTCCGGCCCAGTCAGGACGGCAACGCCTTCCTGCTGTCCGCGACGGGTCCGTTCGAGGGCCTCGACGGGCAGTCCGCTCCTCGGTACAGCCGGATGCTGGCGGTGCGTGGTTCTGGCTCTTGGTCGAACATCGCTTTGGATCCGCCGTGGGACCGCCCCCCGGGTGGCACCCACCAGGCCGTCATGCTGGTGATCGGGTCGTCCGAGGATCTGAGCCACGTCCTGATCAGCACGCCCCGCGCGCTGCTGCCTGAGGCGACGGAGGGCGGTACCAACCTCTACGTGAAGAACACCCGCACGGGTGCGCTGCAACTGGTTCTCACCGGCGCGTCGCGGGCCTACGGCGACATCCTCGTGGGAAGTCAAGGGGCAGTCGCCGTCTCCTATGTGGCCAACGACGGGCGCACGGTCATCTTCACCTCCGATCCGGTCCTCCCGTCCGCGCCCGTCCAGGCGCTCTACCGGTGGACCGCGGATTCCGGGTTGGAGCCTGTGTCGGTCCTGCCCGTGTCCGAGGGCGGCGGCATCGTTCCGGGAAACCTTCGCTACACGCAGGTCGGGACGAGGAACCCGATCTCGCGGAAGGCGCTGGAGGACGATCGGATCTATTTCTTTGGACAGGTGGATCCGTTCAGCGAGGGCTCTCCCTTGTACGTCCGTTCTGGTGGTCAGACGCAGCTGATCTCCTACAGCCGGATGGCCGGAGGCGGGGCTCCGGTCGAGACCGCATTTGACAACTGGGGTGGGGTGAGTGCCGATGGCCGGTACGTCGTCTTCGCCCCGGTGGGCTGGAACGTGCGCTTGACCGACGACACGCCAGACGTGCCAGGGGTGACGCGGCATGTCTATCGCTACGACGCCGAGACCGACGACCTCGAGTACGTGGTCACAACGTCGATCGACACCTTCTCAGGCGTCATTCAGGTCTCGGACGACGGTCAGACGATCGTGGTTCAGAGTGGCATCGCGCTGACCGGTGATGCCACCGAGGGCGTTCCCAACCTGTACGTCTGGCGCAACGGCACGGTGCAGCACGTCACGGCGGGAGATGCCAACAGCGTGCGGCAGTTCAACGATCGCTATCTGCGGCTGTTGAGCCCGAGCGGCCGGTATCTGGCGTTCACCGACGATTCGGTGGCGACGGCGGCTGCGGCAGGTGTCAACAACATCAGCACGGCCTGCGCCCCCGAGGGCTCTCCGACCGGGCGCTGTACCGAGGTCTACCGCTACGACGCCGTGACCGACGAGCTCGACTGTGCCTCCTGTCGGATCGACGGCGGCGCCTCCACAGGACACTCGGGAGACCCCGGGGCGAATGGCCCCGGATTCATGCGGATGGACGCCCGTGCGTCGCGGACGGTGGTGGATGACGGCAGCGTCTTCTTCACCACGGCCAACGCTCTGGCGGCGGGCGACAACAACGGCGGGCGTGACGCGTACGCGTGGAGCGACGACGGTCCGCGGCTGCTGTCGCGCGGCACGCCGGGCACGCGGGCACGGTTCCTCGACGCGACCGACGACGGCAAGTCGGTGTTCTTCTCGACCAACGACCGGATCGTGCCGACGGACGTCGACAACGCCTCCGATGTGTATCTCACGCGGGCAGGAGCCGGGTATCCGGACACAAGGCCGATCCTGCCCCCGCCCTGCACCGGGGCGAACTGCCGGGATCTGGTGGCCGGACCGCCGCCGGCGCTGCCGCCGATCGGTTCGATCGGCTTCGCCGGCGATGGCAACACCTCGCCGATGCCAAATCCGGTGAGCGCTTCGGTGAGCGTCGCGAGGTTGAAGGCGGCGATCGGGCCGGCTGCGAAGCTCAGGGTCCGAGTGCCGGGCGCGGGGCGGATCTCGGTGGCTGGCGCTTCGATTCGCCGGTCCATGGTCTCAGCTTCGAGGGCCGGAAGCTACTCGGTGAGGATCGCCCTCAGCGCCAAGGCCAAGAGGTCGCTGAAAAAGACCAAGAAGCTGAAGGTCGGCGTTCGCGTGTCGTACCGATCGAAGAGCGGTCAGTCCGCTTCGAAGCGGGTGTCGATCACCTTCAGACAGCCGCAGGCGAAACGGGCTGAGCCCTCCAACCACCGAAAGACCGTGAGGAAGTAGCCATGAGGATCCTTGAGCGTATGGGGCGTCCCGGTAGCCGGGCGCGTACATGGCGGGCCGCGGGACTGGCGGCGGTGGCGGCGGTCGTGTCGGTCGGGGCGTCTGCGCCCGCGGCCACCGCGATCGAGTTCGAGCAGCTCAGCGCGTCGTTCGTTGACGCGTCGGGAGCGCCGGTCCGTCAGGCGGGGGCCCACCCGAACGTGCGAGTCGACTTTCGCGCGGTGCGAGCCAACCCGGCGAGCCCGGCGAGCTACACGCAGGAGCCGATAAGGAGCTTCCGGCTGGAGCTTCCACCGGGAGTCGTCGGCAATCCGACGGGGGTGGGTGAGTGCTCCGAGGAGGACCTGAAGTCAGCCTTCAGCGGGAACGCTGCGTTGTGTCCCCTGGAGGCGCAGATCGGGTTCGTCAGGGTCGCCAGCGGTCCGATCAACTACAACATGCCGATATACAACCTCGAGCGTCCGGCTGACAGCCCGGGTCAGTTCGCATTCAACTTCCTGGGAGTCATCGTGAAGATGATCCCGGAGGTGCGGGCTGGCGACTACGGCATCACGGTGGACTCCGGATTGCTGTCAATCGGCGCGACTTTCAACGGTGCGACGGCGATCCTGTGGGGGGTACCGGCCGATTCGGCGAACAACTTCGCGCGTATCCAGTCGGGAAAGACGCTCGCCTGCTCGTCGGTTACGACGTGCAGCAACGGCGGCGCGATAAGCACAGCCGCGCGACGGCCGTTCCTCAGCCTGCCTACCAGCTGCCAGCCCGAGCCGCTGTCCTTCACCGGCTACCTGGACGGATGGCGAACGCCTGGAGAGATCGACATCCGGACGATCACCAGCGATCTCAACAGCGTTCCGTTCACCCTCACCGGCTGTGACGCATTGGCGTTCGCGCCGGAGGCTTCGGTGCTGCCGACCTCCCGCGCGACCGACTCGCCGGCCGGCGTGGAGGTGGACCTGCGCGTGCCGCAGAACGATGCGCCCAACGCGCTCGCCACCGCGCACGTCAAGGACGTGCGGATGACGCTGCCCGAGGGGTTGGCCGTCTCGCCGGGCTCCGCGGTCGGCCTGGGAGCGTGCTCGCCTCAGCAGATCGAACTGTCTAGCAACGGTCCGCACAGCTGCCCGGCGTCGTCGAAGCTCGGGACGGTGACGGTGGAGACGCCGCTGCTGGACAGCCCGCTCTCGGGCGAGGTGATCCTCGCGACACCGGACGACAATCCGTTCGGGTCGCTGATCGCGCTGTACATCGTGGCTGAGGGTTCGGGTGTGCGGGTCAAGCTGCCTGGCGAGGTGCGGGCCGATCCCGCCACCGGCCAGTTGACCGCGACGTTCGAGAACAACCCGCAGCTTCCGTTCAGTCGGCTGAAGGTTCGGTTCGACGGTGGCGACAACGGGTCGCTCGCGACGCCGAACGTCTGCGGCCGCTACGAGACCCAGACCGCTCTGGCCTCGTGGTCCGGCAAGTCGGTCGATCTCGTCTCGCCGATGGTCGTCGACGAGGGTTGCGGTCCGCGCGGCTTCAGCCCCTCGTTCGTCGCGGGGACCGAGAATCCGGTTGCTGGTGGGTCGTCTGCGTTCTCGCTGGCGATCGGTCGTGCGGATAGGACGGAGGAGCTGTCGACGCTCGAGTCGCTGAAGTTGCCGAAGGGTCTGTTGGGCTATGTGTCGAGGGTTCCGCTTTGTGGCGATGGCGCCGCGGATGCCGGGGTCTGTGACGTGGGCTCGCGGATCGGTCATGTGCAGGTGTCGGCTGGTCCGGGTGGTTCGCCTGTGTGGGTGCCGCAGCAGGGCAAGGCCCCCACGAGCGTGTCGCTCGCTGGCCCTTACAAGGGCGCTCCGTACAGCTTGTCGGTGGTGGTTCCGGCTCAGGCTGGCCCGTTCGACCTCGGCCGGGTCGTCGTCCGGTCGCCGTTGCATCTCGATCGCGTGACCGCGCAGTTGTCGACGAACATCGACGTGTCGCGTGTCTATGACCGCAAGGGGAACCTGACTCAGACGATCGAGGGCGCGATGCCGACGATCGTGGAGGGGATTCCGCTGCGGGTCCGTGATCTGCGAGTGGTGGTGGATCGCGAGGACTTCACGGTCAACCCGACCTCCTGTGCTCCGTCGAGGATCGACGCGACGCTGAAGTCGGTTGGCGGTCAGTCGGCGGCTGTTGGTTCGCGGTTCCAGGTTGGTGAGTGCGCGTCGCTTGCCTTTACTCCGAACCTCGGGATGCGGCTGATCGGCAAGGGTCGCACCCGCACCGGGGCGCACCCGGGGCTGTCGGCGACGTTGCGTCAGGCCGAGGGTCAGGCGAACATCGCCAAGGCCCGCGTCACGCTGCCGAAGTCGGTGGTGTTGGACCCGAGCAACTCGACCGACCCGGCGCTTGTCTGCGACTACGACAAGGGCCTCGCGGCCGACTGCCCGGCTTCGTCGATCATCGGCAAGGCGACCGCCAGGACGCCGCTGTTGGGCAAGCCGCTGACCGGCAACGTCCACCTCGTGCAGGGGATCAGGTTCGGCCCGACGGGCAACAGGATCCGCACGACTCCGAGCCTGCTCGTCAAGCTCCGGGGCGATGTCGCGCTCGACCTGCGCGGCAACACCACGGTCGCCAACAACCGCCTCGTCACGACGTTCGACGAGGTCCCAGACGCACCGGTGTCGAGGTTCGACATCAAGATCAACGGCGGCGGCAAGGGCATCCTCGTGATCACCCGGACCCGCAGCTCGAAGATCAACCTCTGCACCAAGCCCCACAGCCACCGAGCAGGCATCGCGCTCGACGGCCAGAACGGCAAGAACGCCAACTACCCGACCACGGTCAAGACGCCATGCGCCAAGACCAACACCGCGAAGAAGGCCAAGAACAAGTAAGCCTCACCTATACCAGCAGTACCGAGGGGCCCGGCATCTGCCGGGCCCCTCGGCGTTCGGCGCCGGGTCCGCCATTTCGACCGCTCGCTGATCGCCATCGGACGCTTCGCTATTCGCCATTCGCCCGCTCGCTAATCGCCATGTCGCCCGTCATGCGCAGCCGCTCGTCGCCGAGGCGCTCGATTTCAGTCCGGTCGTCTTCCCTCTCGCGCTCTTCTCGCGTCGCCCCGCCAGCGTTCGCGCTCCTTCGCCGACTACCTGACCAGCACCCTGCAACGCGATCTGCGCGAGCTGGCCGACGCCCGCAAGCTCCAGGAGATGCCGCGCCTCGTGCGGCTGCCCCTCGGCGACCGCCTCTGGGCTGTCCCCGTGTCTGGTCTCTGGGCCTGACGCGCCGCCTACAGCCGCGCTACGGCGACGACCGAGTCGACGGTCGGCAGGTCCTCGGGGGCGAGGCGGTCGATCGGGTCGAAGGTCAGCTCGTGGAAGCCGCCGACGAGGGCGATCGCCGAGACCTCGGCGATGCGGTCGCTCGGGCGCAGCTCGCGCAGCGGGCGGGCGAACAGGGCGGACAGGCGGCGGGTGGTCTCGTCGCGGCGCTCGCGGGCGGAGGGGCCGGCGTTGAGCGCTTCGACGAAGCAGGCGCGGGCGCGCTCGGGCTCCTCGGCGCAGAAGTCGAGTAGCGCCGCCACGCCGGCGCGGACGCGGGTTGCCGCGTCGTCGTCGGTGGCGATCGCCGCGCTCGCGCGCGCGAGAACTTCGGCGGCGATCTCGCCGTAGGAGGCGACGAAGGCGCGCTCATCGGCATCGTCGGGCGTGGACTCGTCGCCGGCGACCTGGTCGGCGAACGGCAGCGTCAGGGTCTGCACCAGCTGGGCGCGCAGCTTCGGGAGCTCCGCGGCGCGGCCGGCCGCGACCTCCCTGTGGAGGGTCTCGGTGAGGTAGCCGACCGAGCCCGCGACGATCGCGCGCGCGGGAGTCGACGGGGCCGGGCCTCCGGTCTGGTCGCGCGCCGCCGGCGATCCACCCGAGGGAGGGGCGAACAGGGGGTCGAGCGCCTCGTAGACCTTCGCGCGCCTTTCCAGCGCGAGCGGCCCGGCGGCGAGCACCTCGACGAAGCAGATCCGCGCAGCGACGGGGTCGGTGGCCAGCGCTCCGAGCAGGACCCCGAGCGCGGTGCGAAGCCGGTCGCTCCACGGCTCCAAGCCCTCGAACGCCTGCAGCGTGGGGGCCAGCAGGCGCTCCATCTCCGCCTCGTAGATCGCCGCGAAGCACTCCTCCTTGCTCGAGTAGAGCCGTAGAACGTCTTGCGCGAGACGCCGGCCTGCTTGGTCACCGCCGCGACCGGCACGTTGCCGTAGCCACGCGCGACCACCAGCTCGCGCATCGCCGCGACTATCCGTCCTCGCTGCGATTGGACGACCTGCTCGGGGGTCAGTCCGTGGTTGCCGCCGGGCAGCTGATCGGGGCGCGTCCTCCCTGTCGGGAGGCCCTTGGCCATCGCCGTGCTGGCCGATCTGGATCGCTGGTCGGGCATGCGGCGACTGTACTACGGAAACAGATAGGTGTCTAGGGATTGCGTCGAACTGCGCGCCACAACTGGCTTTAGCAAGCCGCATCAGATGTTTCTGGACCGTTCGGGATTGACATCTAGACACCCATCGGTTTACGGTTGGGGGCATCGGGTGGCGAACCGTCCGAGCAGAGCGAGAGAGGAAGAAGTTGCGATCGACAAAGGGGTGTTCCCGATGAACGAAGTTCTTCTGCGCCCAGTGCGCGCCGCGGCCCTCGCGGCAGCGACGGGCCTAGTTGCCCTGGCGGGCATCGGCACCGCCACGGCAGGCGCCGCCGAGCCCTGGGGCTTCGAGCAGGTGACGCCGGTGAACAAGGGGGGCGGGTCGGTGCATCCGCTCGCCACGTTCCAGACGTCTCCTGACGGGAACGGGTTCCTGCTGACGGCGACGTCGGAGTTCGATGGGGTGCCGGCGGAGTCGGTTCCGCTGGCCACGCGCTACTTCGCCTCTCGCCGGGTGGATGGTTGGGTCAATCGGCCGATGGACCCGCTGTCCGATCCCATTCCGCCGGTTGGCAAGAACACGATCGAGTCGGTGACTTTGGCGTCGTCGGATCTGTCGCATGTGCTGGTGGCTTCGCCGAGGGCGCTGACGCCGGGCGCGACGCCCGGTGGTGGGAATCTCTACGTCCGCAGCACCGCGACCGGTGCGTACACGTTGGTCGCGACGCATGAGGATGTCCACTTCACCGCCCAGTTCACTGCGACCAATAGCACCTACGCGAGGTACCTGGCCAACGATGGGCGATCGGCGTTGTTCACGTCGGTGGTGCCGTTGGTGCCGGGGGCGCCCGACGGCAGGATTGACGTGGGACACCGGGGCCTGTACAGCTGGACGGCTGAGGACGGCGTTCGGGTCGAGTCGGTGCTGCCGGAGTCCGAGGGGGGCGGGATCGTTAACTTCAATAGTGCGGTCAGCAACGAGTCCAACAATGGGATCCGCAGCCCGCTGCCCGACAGCGGTGGGCTCGACTACATGTACTTCACACGGGGGATTGGCGGCGGCCCCGGGCCGGCGTACGTTCGCAGTGGTGGCGAGACGAGGCCGGTGTCGGTGTCGCGGATTCCAGGCAGCGAGGGGGAGCTGGTCGCAGTCCCCAGCATTTGGGCGACGGGGCGTGGCGGTCGGTTCATGCTCTTCTCGGCGTCCCAGCCGCTGACTTCGGATACGACCGTTCCTCTCGACGCTTACGTCGGCGACTACCTGTATCGCTATGACGCGGTCGAGGACTCGCTGGACTACGTCGGCGGGTTCTTGAACGGCGCGCCGGTTCCCAACCCTGTGTGGCAGATGTCCCAGGACGGGCGAACGATCGTCTTCATGAGCCGGAACGGGCTGACGCCCGATGCGCCGGCCTTCGACGAGGAGGCGTGGACAACGGAGGTTAACGTCTTCGTGTGGCGGGACGGAGACCTGCGGTTCCTGGCGCGCGCGGACGAGTACGGCGCGGCCAAGGCCGGCAACCTGCGGGTCCTGAGTTCGAACGGGCGCTACCTGGCGTTCACCGACAACTCGACGGGGCCGCTGTCGACCGCGGTGAAAGCTGGGGCCGATCTCGGGAGTCCCACCTGCCCGGAAAGCGGCTTGTTAATGCCGTGTGAGCAGGTGTTCGTCTATGACGTCGACACGGAGGAGTTGGAGTGCGCGTCGTGTCACACGGATGGTTCGGCGTCGAAGAGCGAGGCTGGCGATCCCGGCGCCGGGGCCAAGGACTCGACTCTCATGGGACAGCGGCAGGTCCAGACGGTGGCCGATGACGGGACGGCGTTCTTCACGACCGTCGAGAACCTGGTCGAGACCGACATCAACGGTCTCAAAGACGTCTATGAGTATCGCGATGGCGAGCACCGGTTACTGTCGCGCGCGTCGCAGGGGATGTCGGCGCGGTTCCTGGACGCGACTCCGGACGGCAGGTCGGTGTTCATCGCGACCAACGATCCGATCGCTGCGACCGACAACGACAAGGCCGTCGATGTCTACATGACGCGAGAGGGGGCGGGGTTCTCTTACACCCCGCCGATCGTTGAGCCGCCGTGTACGGGCGGCGACTGCCGAGGTCCGTTTGTGCCGGTCGCGGGTCTGCCGCTGGCTGGCAGCGTGTCGTTCACCGGTCGTGGCAACGTTGGGCCGACGCCGGCGCGGCTGTCTGTTGCCGGTGGGAAGTCGATCGTCGGGACCGCCGCGCGGCTGCGGGTCAAGGTGCCTGGCAAGGGGCGGGTCACCGTCTCTGGCGCGGGTGTCAGGACGGTCAAGCGGTCGGTGCCGCGGGCTGGGACCTACACGGTTCGGGTGGCGTTGACGGCGAAGGCGCGCAAGGCGCTGAGGCGGTCGAAGTCGACGCGCAAGCGGGTGCGGGTGACGTTCACCCCGGCCGAGGGCAGCGCGTCGAAGCAGGCGCTGTCGTTGACCTACAAGGCCAAGCCGTCCAACAAGAAGGGGCGGTGAGCGGAATGCAACTGACCGGTCCTTCGAACAGCGGGAAGAAGATGATGCGCTCTATCGACAGCAGGACATGGCGTGGCCGCGCGACGCGTGCCGCAGCGACCCTCGCGGTCGCCGCGGGGATCGGGATCTCGGCGGCTCCGGCGGCGGCGATCGAGTTCGACACGCTCGGCGCGTCTGCTGACAACTCGGCTGGCGACCCGGTCCGTCAGGCCGGCGCCCATCCGGACATCCAGTTCCGCTACACCGTCCCGAGAACCGACCCCACCGACCCAGCGACGATTCCGGTCGAGCAGCCGCACCGGATCCTCGTCGACACCCCGCCCGGTCTGGTCGGCGACCCGACGGCGATGCCGACCTGCCCCGAGGCGGTGCTCAAGGCGGCAGGGGGGAACGGGATCGCGGCGAAGTGCCCGGTCGGGTCGCAGATCGGCTACGCGTGGACCGCGGCCGGGTCTCCGGAGCTGGGCGCCCTCACCGGTCCGATCTTCAACGTCGAGCGTCCGGTCGGATCCCCGGGTCTGTTTGCCTTCAACCTGTTGGGCGTGGTGGTCAAGCTGACTCCGACCGTCCGTGCGGGCGATTTCGGTGTGACGATCGACAGCGGCACGATCCCCTCGGCCTCGCCGATCTCGGAGTTCGAGGTCAACCTCTGGGGCGTCCCGGCCGATCCGGCCAACGACCGACTGCGCGTCGACGTGGGTGGAACCATGTGGTGCTTCGTAGGCTTTGGCTGCGGCACCAGCGGCCCGCCCGTTGCGAGTCAGAGCCCGCGTGTGCCGTTTCTGTCGTTGCCGACGTCTTGTCCCGGTACTCCGGATGTGACGACGGCTCGTTTGGATGGTTGGCGTTCGATTGGTGAGTTCGCGACGGGGTCGTTCTCAAGCGATTTCGATGATGTGCCGTTCACGATGACGGGTTGTGAGAAGTTGGCGTTTGATCCGTCGGTGGCGGTGCGGCCGACTGCGCGGAGGGCTGATTCGCCGACTGGTTTGGAGTTCGATCTGTCGGTTCCGCAGAGCGATGTCGCCCGCGGTTTGTCGACGGCGCATGTGAAGGATGTGTCGGTGACGTTGCCGGAGGGGATGTCTGTGTCGCCGTCGGCGGCTGGTGGTTTGGCTGCTTGCAGCGACGCTCAGCTCGATTTGTCGACTACCGATCCGGTGAAGTGCCCGGAGGCGTCGAAGGTCGGGTCGGTCGAGGTCGAGACGCCGCTGTTGGAGGAGCCGTTGGGGGGTGCTGTGTACGTCGGCGAGCAGCAGTCCGACGACCCGCAGTCAGGCAAGATGTTCCGCCTATTCCTCGTCGCCGAGGGCTCCGGGATTCGGGTCAAGCTCGAGGGCGGCGTCAAGGCCGACCCCGTGACGGGCCAGCTCACGACGACGTTCGAGAACAATCCGCAGGTGCCGTTCAGCCAGTTGCGGTTGCGGATGTTCGGCGGCCAAGACGCCGCCCTGGCTACCCCGCCGATGTGTGGTGCGAAGACCGTCGAGGTCCACATGACGTCGTGGTCGGGCAAGAGCGTGGATCGCCAGTCGCGCTTCAACGTCGACTGCGCCCCCGGCCTCGGCGGGTTCACACCGTCGTTCACGGCGGGGGCTGTGTCTCCGATCGCCGGCGACTTCTCGCCCTTCGTGGTGGGGATCACCAAGCCCGACGGCCAGTCGGCGATCGATGGCCTGTCGATCGACATGCCCAAGGGCGTGCTCGCGAAGATCAAGGGCAACCTCGGCACCCAGGTCGGTTCCGTGACCGCCTTCGCGGGCTCCGGCAGCTCACCGTTCCCGCTGCCGGGTCGGGTGTTCCTCGAGGGCGCCTACGGCGACGCGCCGTATTCGCTGAGGGTCCTGGTTCCGGCCAAGGCCGGCCCGTTCGACCTCGGTGAGGTGGTGGTGAGGCAGAAGGTCTATGTCGATCCGACGACCGCCGCGGTTCGTGTCGTCAGCGATCCGATCCCGACGATCGTCAAGGGCGTCCCGACCCGCCTCCAGCGGTTGGACGTCAACGTCGACAAGCCCGGGTTCATGGTCAACCCCACCAGCTGTCAGCCCAAGGAGATCAACGCCACGCTGCACTCCGCGGCCAACCAGACGGTGCCGCTGAACGCGAGGTTCCAGGTCGGAGCCTGCGGCGAGCTCGGATTCAGCCCCTCGCTCGCGATGGGACTGACGGGCAAGAAGCAGGTCACCACCGGCAAGCACCCCGGCATCCGGGCAAAGCTCCGCCAGGCCGCAGGCCAGGCAGGCATCGGCAGGGCGAAGGTCACCCTGCCAAGTGCCCTGGCGCTGGATCCGGACAACGCCCAGGCGTTGTGTGAGTTCACGGATGGAACGAAGCCGGATCTGGAGAACCACTGCCCGAAGGGCAGCATCGTCGGACGCGCCAAGGCCAGCACCTCGCTGTTGGAGCGGGATCTGACCGGTGATGTCTACTTCGTCAAGAACGTCCGCAAGGACCCCAAGTCGGGGAATGAGATCCGGACGTTGCCGATGATCGTCGTCGCGCTCAGGGGCGAGATCGCGATCAACCTCAAGGGAGAGGCATCGACCACAAAGGCCGGAAGGCTCGTCAGCACGTTCGCCAACGTGCCCGACGCACCGATCTCGGCGTTCAACCTCAACATCCAAGGCGGCGACAACGGAATCCTCGCCGTGACGCGGACCCGCAAGGCCAAGATCAACCTCTGCGCCAAGCCCACAAGCCACCGCGCAGCAATCGACCTCGACGGCCACAACGGCAAGACCGCCAACTACAACACCACGGTCAAGACCCCCTGCGGAGCCAAGGCCGCGAAGAAGGCCAAGCGCAGCAAGAAGAAGTAAGCCCCACCCACACCAGACGCACCCGAGAGGCCCGGCAACCGCCGGGCCTCTCGCATTTTGCGTCGAAGAACTAGGGCTGAACGCCCGCGTCGCGGTACGCCTCAGCCGCCTCCGCGAGCAGGCCGCGGTCGACCAGCGTCAAGGTCCGGCCGTCGATCTCCAGCGTCGCGCCGTCGTGGGGCGGGTACCAGTAGGCGCGGATGCGTCGGGCTGTGAGGTCTGGCGGGTCGCCGGGCGCGACGACGCGCAGCGCCTCGAACTCCTCGCGCGTGACGTAGCGGCCCTCGCCCTGCGCGGTGCGTGGCAGGTCGCGGCCGGCTGCCAGCTCGTCGGCCGTCCAGCGGAACAGGTCGAGCAGCTTCGCCTGGCTGCGGAAGTCGAGCGACAGCGCGGTCTCGCGCTCGCGGTCGATCGGGAAGCGGTCGACGCGGACGAGGTCGCCGGTGTCGAACTCGGCGTCGACGAAGTGCGCGGAGACGCCCCATTCGGGCCAGTCCTCGAGGATCGCGACGTTGTAGCCGCCGATGCCGCGCATGTCGGGCAGCGGCGCCGGATGGAAGTTCAGGCAGCCGACGGTCCCCAGCTCGATCAGCGGCGGCCGGATCCGCTTCCAGAAGAGGAACGAGAAGACGGTGTCGATGTGGGCGAGATCGACCTCCGCGCGGGCGGGGTCCTCGATCGCCGCGTAGAGCTGGTCGTCGGACACCAGCGGCAACCCGGCGCGCTCGGCGGCCAGGTCGAGCCGCTGCCCCTCCGCCGCCCGCTCGTCCGCCGGCGGCGCCACCACCGCGACCACCTCCCACCCGGTCGCCTGCAGGTGCTCCAGCCCGCCCACCACCGACCGCTTGTGCTTGCCCATGTAGACGCAGCGCACGGTGCTCGGTCCTCAGCCGCGCGCGTCGTCGAGCACGGCGAGCAGCGAATCGAGCCGCGCCGGCTTCGCGAAGACGCTGTCAGCGTCGACCAAAGCGGCCCTCCGCGATCCGTTTGCTGACGCCAGCGGCCGTCCGCTCGCGCAGCGGATTGGTGTCGAGGTACTCGACGAGCGTTCGCGCCTCGTCACGGACTCGCGTGCGCGGATCGCGATCGAGCAACAGCTCGCCGTCGCGCCAGGCGCGGTGGCGAAGCAGCGGCGAAGCGTCGTCGAGGACGACGAGATCGACGGTCTGCCCGTCGAGCGCTTGCTCCACCTCCCGCGCCAGCCGGAGCCGCAGCTCGAAGCGTTGGCGAGCGTCCATGCCGGGGCTGGCCCATACCCCCACGTCGACGTCGGAGAGCGGCCCAGGGTTGCCGCGCGCGTACGACCCGAACATGTAGGCGGCGGCGACCTGGTCCTGGTCGAGCGCGGCGCGCACGCTAGCCCTCCGGGTGTCGTCCAGCGACGCCATCCGGTCATGTTCCCCTATCGCGCGGCGACCTGCTCGGCTGTCGAGGGGCGGCCGAGCGCCGAACGCGCCTGTATCCACCGGACGTCAGGCACAGGTACATTGGATACCGTAATGCCATCGTCCGCCCCCAGACGACTGTGCATCTGAACGGTGACGAGCCGTCAGCGGACGTCGACCGGCAGATCGTCAAGGGCTACCGCCGCGTTCCGCCGACCGCACTGGAAGATGCCTGGGCCGAGGCTGGTGCGCACGACGCCGTCGGGGAGGAGCCTTGGTGAGCGCCGTGCTGGAGGTCGCTACCGGCTGCTCGTCCCGCTCGTGAGCCCTGCGTAGAGCGCCAGGGTCAGGCGGGCGGCCTCGTCCCAGGAGTACGGGCCGGCGGCGGCCGCGGCGGCTCGGGCCTCCTGGGCGGCGCGGGCGGCGGGGTCGCTGACGAGGGCGGCCAGCGCCTCGCGTAGGGCGACAACGTCGGCCGGTGGGACTGGAATGAGCGCGCCGTGGTCGTCGGCGACCTCGGCGAAGCCGCCGATCGCGGAGGCGACGATCGCCTTGCCGAAGGCGAGCGCCGTGTAGAGGACGCCGGACTGGTCGATGTCGCGGTAGGGGAGGGCGACGACGTCGGCGCGGCGGAAGTAGGCCGGCAGCTCGCGCTCGGCGACGAAGCGGTCGACGAAGCGAACCTTGCCGCCGGCGCGCGCGGCCGCCGCGCGCAGCGGCCCGACGTCCATCCAGGGGCGGCCGACGATCCACAGCTCGGCGCCCTCGATCCCGGCGAAGGCGTCGACCAGGACGTCGACTCCCTTGTAGGGACGGAGGATCCCGAACGACAGGATCACCGGCCCCTCGACGGCCGCCAGCTCGGGCGGAAGTGGCGCCTCGCCGGGCTGGGCGGCGAGGTAGTCGAAGGCGCCATGCGGGATCACGTGGACCTTCGCCGGGTCGGCGCCGTAGCGGTCGGTCATCGCGCGGGCGCTCACGCGGCTGTGAACGACGACGGCGTCGACCGCCTCGGCGACCCGGCGCGGACCCGCCTCCTGGAGACGGCCGCCGCCGCGCCGCAGCACGTTGTGCGACGTGAAGACCCGCGGCGCCCCGCGCGCCAGCAGCGCCGCGTCGAGCGCCTCGAGCGCGAGCCACTGGTAGTGGACGACGTCGGCGTCGCGCGCGCCCGAGCGCCGCTCGCGCAGCATGTCGGGCAGGTGCTCGGCCAGCCGCGCGGCTCGTCGCACGTTGGTCGAGCGGTCGCGGGCCATCGTCCGCCGGTAGAAGTCCTCACTCAGCGTGAAATCGCCGCGCGGCCGTGGCGCGTCGTAGGCCGGTCGGCTCGTTGACAGCTCCACGTGCGCGCCCGCGCGCGCGAGCGCCGCCGCGAGCGCGTGGTCGTACGGCGGCGTGTAGGCCGGTGGGTCGACGAGGCGGACGCGCATCGGTGGGATTCTCTTCGCTCGCCGTTACTCGCGCGTTACGCGACCGTCACAGAACTGCCCTCGCCTGTCGCACTTGCTCGCGTACGGTCGGTCGCATGTTCATCGACACCCCCAATTGGTCGGTGCAGCACGGTGCTACACTGCCTGATATGCCGACGGCCCATCCGCGCCACACGATCACCGAGACGCCCCCCGTGCGCGAGGTGCTCGACGAGCTGCGCGCGGCGCTCGGCCGGCAGCGGCTCGACTTCGCCGAGGCTCACCGTGCTGGGGGCGCGTGCCAAGCTGCGTGAGCTGCGCGAGGAGAGCCCCGAGGCGGCGGCCGCCCGGACCTGGCTCATCCGTGAGATCCGCGAGGGCACGATCGAGCCCGACATCGAGGCTGCGGACGAGGTCAAGCGGCTCGGGTTGATCGCGGACGACGAGCTGTAGCCGTGCTGCTGATCGACAACTCTGCCTGGTCGCGGCGACTGAAGCCGGCGGTCGCGAATCGGGTCACGGCCGCGCTTGCGGCGGGCGACATCGCGGTGTGCCTACCGTTCATGCTCGAGGCTGGGTACTCGGCGCGGTCGGCCGACGACCACGAGGAGATCAACAGCAGGCTTCGGCTCCTCCCGCGCGTCGAGCTGAGTCCCGACGTCGAGCGCCTTGCGCTGCGGGCGCAGTCCGAGCTTCGCGGCAGTGGGGCATCACCGCCTCTCGCCCAACGATCTCGTCGTCGCGGCGTGCGCGCACCTCTCCGGCCACGGCGTGCTCCACTACGACCGCGACTACGACACGATCGCCGCCCACACCTCGCTCGACTTCGCGAGCGAGTGGGTCGCTCCGGCCGGCAGTCTCGACTGACGTGACGCAAGCCGGGCTGCGAGCGCCGCTGCCGACCCCCGCGCTCGAATAGCGTTCCGCGACGTGCAGTCGAGCCGCCTGGTCCGCGCCGTGTTCGCCCTGCTGGTGCTCGTCACAGCGGGCGCGTTCGTGCTGACGCAGGTCCTGAAGACCGAGATGCCGGTCGTGCTGCGCTTCTCGGTCGCGCCGATCTACTTCTCGCCGAACGGCGACGGGACGCGTGACCGGACACGGGTCGGCTTCGACCTGTCCGAGCCGGCCGAAGTGTCGTTCTCGATCATCGACATGGACGGCAACGACGTGCGCGAGCTGGTCGACGAGCGCGAGCTGGCCGGCGACCGCCGGCACCGCTTCACCTGGGACGGCCGCGACGACGACGGCAACGTCGTCCCCGACGGCACCTACCGGTTGCGGGTCGTGCGGCGCAAGGAGGGCCGCCGGCTCGACTCGTTCAAGGAGATCGTCGTCGACACGACGCCGCCGAAGGTCGAGTTGGCGTCGGCGAAGCCAGGGGTGGTAGATCCGTCGAACGGCAGGCCGGTCGCCGTCACGATCCGCTACCGCGGGCCGAGCACGCGCGGGCCTGAGTTCCGCGTCTGGCGCACCGACGACGGCGAGCCGCGGATCGTCGACCGCTTCCGCGGCGACGAGCGGCGGCGCGGGGTCTGGAACGGGCGCACGATCAGCGGCGACTACGCGGTCGACGGCGACTACGCCCTCCAAGTGCGCGTGCGCGACCTCGCCGGCAACGAGGCGCTGGCGCCGCCGGGGATCCCGTCGGCGCGGACCGCGCGGCCGGGCACCGGCGTCGCGGTGCGGCGGCTGACGCTCGAGGGACCGAGTGGCGTCGTGGCGGCCGGCTCGCTGGCGCGGCTGCGCGTCGGCCCGGACCCCCGGCCGTTCGAGTGGACGCTGACCCGGCTCGGCTCCGGCCGGGCGCTCAAGCAGGGGAGCACGCGCGGCGGCGCGCTGCGGGTTCGACTGCCGGACGAGGCTCGCAGCGGCGCTTACGTGGTGCGCGTGCGCTCGCGCGGGATGCGGGAGTCGCGCGTCGGAGTTGGCGGCGAGGGGCCGGTGGTGGAGGATCGCGCGACCGCGCGCGGCGCCCGGGGCGGCGCCCGTCGGCGCGCCGGGTCGCGTCCGAGCCGCGACGGCCCCACCTACGTCGCCAGCTGGCCGCTGGTCGTCGCGGGCCTGCCGCCGCGCGGCGTCGCGCTCGACCGCCCGCGCCCGCTGGTCGTGCTGCCGGCGATCACCTGGCAGGGCCGCAACCCGTTCGACTCGGATCTCGACGGCTTCGGGGACACGCTCGCCGACGCCCGCTCGATCCCCGCCGAGCGGCCCTACGCCGGCGGCCTCCTACCCGCCGCGCTGACGCGCGAGAGCGAGCCGCTGCTGAGCTTCCTCGACCGCGCGCGGCTCGCCTACGACCTGACGACAGACCTCTCGCTCGCCCGCGGCGAGGGCCCCGCGCTGGGCAACGCGCCCGGCATCGCCGTCGGCGGCACCGCCACGTGGCTGCCGCGCCGGCTGCGCGACCGCCTGCTGGCCGAGGTCGAGACCGAGGGCAAGGCCGTCGCGGTCTTCGGCGGCCAGTCGCTGCGCCGTTCGGTGGCGCTGGTCGGCGACCGGCTGCGCGACCCCAGCCCGCCGCGCCCCGACGACCTCTTCGGCGAGCGCACCCGCCCCGAGCGGGTCGACCCGCCGGCGCCCTTGGCGGTCGAGCGCGACCGGCTGAAGCTGTTCTCGTCGGTCGACAGCCTGTTCGGCGAGTTCAGCCTGATCGAGCGCTCGGTCTCGCTGCCGGACGCGGCGCGGCTGCTCTCCGCCGCCGGCCGCGATCCGGGCGAGCCCGCGGTCGTCGGCTACCGGCTCGGCGAGGGCACCGTCGTCCGCGTCGGCTCGCCGCAGTGGACACGCCAGCTCGACGAGGCCGCGCTCGACGTCGAGGTACCGCGCGTCACGCGCCGCATCTGGGGCCTGCTCGGCGAGTAGCCGCCGCGTCTGCCATCCTGCGGCCGGATGCGCCGTGCCCTCCTGATCATCGGCGCGCTCGCCGTCCTGGTCGTGGCCGGCGCGGGCGCGTACCTGTATCTGTCGGACGAGGACCCGCCCGAGAAGCGCGGGTCGGCGACGGTCGAGTTCGACGGGAACGCCGGGCCGAAGCCGAAGCCGGCGCCGGTGCGCAAGGAGATCCTGGTCCCCTGGCCGACGTTCGGCTATGACGTCGCGCGCACCAAGTCGGCGCCGTACAAGCACCGGCCGCCGTACCGCCGCACATGGCGGATCGACGCGGGCGACACGATCGAGTTCCCGCCGTCGGTCGGCTATGGCAACGTCTACATCGCCCAGCAGAAGGGTCGCTTCTTCGCGCTCGACGGCAAGACGGGCAAGCCGGTGTTCAAGACGAAGGACTTCGACCGCTGCGCCGCCTCGTCGCCGACGGTCGGCCGCAACAACACCGTCTACCAGTCCTACATGCACCCGGTCGGGGATCTGTCGAACCCGTGTCCTCAGGACGCCTCGAACCCCGACGGCTTCCTGCTCGCGATGAACGCCAAGACCGGTCGCGAGAAGTGGCGCTTCAAGTCGAAGCCGATCGAGTCGTCTCCGCTGCTGCGCGGCAAGCGGCTGTTCATCGGATCGTGGGACGGCAACGTCTACGCGATCAACGCCCGCAACGGGCGCAAGATCTGGAGCAGCTACATCGGCAGCAAGGTCAACGCGGCGCTGGCCTACGCCGACGGCCGGCTGTTCGCCGCCGACTACACCGGGACGCTGCACGCGCTCGACGCCCGCACCGGCCGCAAGCTCTGGAGCTCGGGCGAGGCGACCGAGTTCTACTACGCCGCACCGGCGGTGGCCTACGGCCGCGTCTTCATCGGCTCCTCGGACGGGACGATGTACTCCTACGGCGCGAAGACAGGCAACCTGCTGTGGGCCAAGCCGCTCGGCACCTACGTCTACTCGTCGGCGGCGCTCTTCGACCGTAAGGTCTACGTCGGCAGCTACGACGGCAAGTTCTACGCCCTGTCGGCCGCCACCGGCGACGTCGTCTGGCAGAAGGACATGCCCAGCTCGGTCCACGCGCCGCCCGTCGTGATGGCGGGCCTCGTCTACGTCTCGACCTGCGCCACCTGCGGCTCGGCCGCCCAGCGCTACGTCAAGAACGGCGTCGACTCGACCACCGCCTTCAACGCCCGTACCGGCAAGCAGGTGTGGCGCAATCCCGCCGGCAAGTACTCCTCGCCGATCGTCGCCGACCAGGACCGCGTCTACCTCGTCGGGCGCAGCATGGTCTACGGCATGAAGCCGGTGAAGCCGAAGCAGGCCCGCAAGGCGAAGCGGCGCGCGGCCGCGGCGAAGCGGTAGTGCCAGACTGCCTTGTCGTACTTCACGTGCAGTTCTGTAACACAGGTATGTCCCGTGTAGCACGTGCATCCGTAGGTTGGCCGGGCAATGACGTGCCATCCTGAGACAGGCTCAGATTCGCCCATGAATCGCACCGAGTACATAGCTCGTGTTCACGAGGAGGACGGCTCGCTATGGGCCGAGGTCCTTGATCTGCCTGGGTGCTTCGCCAGCGGCGACTCGCTCGATGAGCTGCGGGAGTCGCTGGAGGAGGCGGTGGTTCTCTATCTGAGCGACGGGTTCGAGCGGCAGCCGCTCGCCTCGCCGTCGACCCGCCGCCTGACGGTGGGCGAGATGCGGGTCACGGTTCCCGCCTAGTCGCGCGCTGCCGCGAACTCCTCGCGCATCTCCTGCCGCACCGCCGCAAGCTCGCCGCGCATCTCCTTGCGCAGGGCGCGGATGTCGCGGTCGTTCCGGTTGAAGTTGGCGTCCATGCGGGACCTGAGGTCGTTCAGCCGCCCGTCTGTCCAAACCATGACCTGCACCTCCCGAAGACTGTTGCTGGGTCGCGTCCCTATCCAGCATATCTGCTGGTAATGTGACGGGCCTGTGTCAGTCGGGGCGCGGGGTCGGAGTCCGCTCCCAGGCGGCGAGGGCGGCGGTGATGATGGCGGCGGTCATTGGCCAGACGAGGTAGTAGTTGTTGAAGGTGCGGCCGATGAAGAGCAGCGCCAGGATCGAGATGGCGAAGCCGGCGGCGGCGGGCCAGAGCTGGCGGGCGCGCTGGACCTGGAAGAGCAGGTAGATCGTCAGCGGCAGCCAGGTGAGCAGGGCGATCGCGGCGAAGGGGTAGGCGCCGTCGCGGTCGGCGAGGATGCCGGCGCGCACCAGCATCGCCGACAGTCCGTAGCCGACGATCTTGTAGGTGCCGGCGCCGAACTCGACCGTGTCCTCCCAGAATGCCGTCGGGTCGGCGATCACGAACGGCAGGCACGCGACGGCGATCACAGCGGCGAAGATCGCGGCGCAGCGCAGCAGCTCGCGGCCGACGCCGCCGGCGAGCGACTCGCGCAGCGACGGGCGCTCGGCCGCGGCGGGGCCCCCGGAGGCCGGCTCGCGTGCGCCGGCGCCCTGTTTGACCGCCATCAGCGCCAGGAACGGGATCGCGACGACGGCGAACTGCTTGAACAGCACCGCGACCGCGAGCGTGGCCGCCGCCCAGCGGAAGCGGCCGCGCGAGGCGAGCGCGAAGGCGAGGATCGTCAAGGTCAGCGACGGGGCGTCGTTCTGGCCAAACCACGCCGAGCGCACGGCGATCGGGTTGGCGACGACCAGCGCGCCGAGCGCGAGCCGCCACTCGAGCGGACCCCGGAAGGCGAGCACGGCGAAGAACCCCGCGAGCGTCATCAGCAGCACGAAGGTTCGGTAGTCGTCGAGCGGCGCCGGGATCACGGCCTGCCAGGCGGCCGCGCTGATCGCGGTGCCGGGGAAGTAGGCGTAGTGCACGAGCGGCACCTCGCGCTCGCGGATCGCGTCGGACGCGCTGCCGTCGAAGCTGTAGAAGCGCTCCATGCCCGAGTAGCGGTAGTCGTGGCCGTAGGGGTTCTCGCCGTTGAGCACGAGGTCGCCGGCCAGGTCGATCTGGAAGGTCGAGTCGTTGGTGAAGAACCACGGGTCGCTCGCGTCGCGCAGGCCGATCTGCAGCAGCGTCGACGGCAGCAGCAGCGCCAGCGCGACGCCGACCGCGATCGCCGTGCCCAGCCAGGCCGGCCGGTCGGCGGCTGGACGCCGCAGCGCCCACGCGCCGATCGCCGCCAGCGCCAGTCCCGCCAGGAAGCAGGCCGAACGCGCGATCCCGACGTCCCACTCCTCGCCCGCGGCGCGCACCAGCGGTCCGAGGATCCCCGTCGGCTCGACCGCCCCCGGCTTGAACGGCCACGGGTCCGAGCCGAGCTCGGGCAGGTTGATCGCGACCAGCCCGAGGAGGATCCCGAGCAGCCCCCAGAAGCCGGCGGCGGACAGGCGGCCGGAGAGGCCGAGGGCCGCGGTCAGCCCGCGCGGCTCGCCGTCGCTCATGCCGCCGCCCCCGACGCGGGAGTCCCGTCCGGCTCGTCGACCACGACCTCGCCGCGCCCCGTCCCGTCGTCGCGCCGCGGCCAGGTCAGGACGCCCGCCCCGATGCCGAGCGTCAGCCAGGTCAGCGGGTCCTCGAGGAAGCCGGGGTAGAAGAGCGACTGGACGAAGATCCCGAGCAGCACGGCGAGCAGCGCCAGGCCGACCGCTGGGTCGAGCCGCCGCACCGCGCCCAGCATCCGCACCGCGCCGTAGAGCAGCCAGGCGAGGAGCGCCAGACCGACCACCCCCAGCTCCGCGAACACCGTCAGCGGCGCCGTGTGCGAGACGAAGTTCGGCGTCGGGCGGTCGCGCTCCGAGAGCCGGCGGCTGGCGTCGGGCTGGCCGCCAACGGCGACGCCGATCACCGGGTGGCGCTCGATCACCCGCACGGTCTCCTCGACGCGCTGCGAGCGGTCGGCGGTCTCGTTGCGCAGCGAGTCGCCGCGCAACGGCACCGACGCGACGTAGCCGATCGTCAGCACCGCCACCAGAGCGAAGGTTCCGACCACCGCCAGCCGGACCCGGCGCGTGCCGGTCAGCGCCGCCACGACCAAGGTCACGACCACCAGCGCGATCATGCTCGACTGCGAGTAGGAGACGAACAGCCCCGCCCAGAGCAGCACGACGATCGCCGCCCCGAGCCGGTCGTCGATCCGCCGCAGCGCCATCAGCGCCAGCACGACCGCCAGCCCGACGACGAGGTGGCGACCGTAGAGACTGGGGTCGCCGAACAGCGACGTGACGCGGAAGAAGCTCGAGTTGGCGTTCGACAGCGCGAGGTTCGGCGCGAAGAAGAACAGCTCGCGCGTGGCGGCTTGGAACAGCCCCACGACGGCGAACAGCGACGCCATCGCCAGCGTCAGCGTCGCCAATGCGCGCGGCATCCAGTCGGGGAACGGCGAGCGCGCCAGCGTTCCCAGCAGCACCGCGAACGGCAGCAGGAAGAAGACCAGCACCTCGACGCCGGCGCGCGGGTAGTCGGCCCAGACCAGCGACACGCAGGCGAAGGCGAGCAGCGCGGCCGCGGGAAGGGCGAGCGAGCGCGGTAGGGCGCGCGTCGGCAGCGTCCCCTGCTCGCTGGCCGCGAACGCGCGCCAGGCGAGCGCGAGCGCCGCCGCGGCGAGGACGAAGTAGAGCAGCAGCAGCCGGCCGAGCTCGCCGTTCTCGGCGAGCTGGATCGGGAAGCCGCCGCCGTCGGCGAGCGTCAGCGGCGGCCGCAGCGGGGCGGCGACGACCAGCGCCAGCGGCAGCCAGGCCGGCTTGCGCACGAAGACCGCCGCGGCGGCCGCCAGCACCGCCAGGCCGAGTACCGCAGCGACGACCCCCGGGCCGCTCGCGAGCGCGTCGAGCCGCCCGATCCCCGACGCCGAGTGGACCAGTCCGGCTCCGCCGAGCCCGATCGCCGCCAGGCCGCCGACGACCATCGCGCGGCCACGGCCGGCCAGCAGCGCCACGATGCCGGCGGCGGCGACGAGGCATGCGAAGTTGGCGAGGTCGGGATGGTCCATGGGGGTCAGGGTGCGATTCGCGCTCGCCGGTTGTACTCCTCGGCGGCCTCGCGGATGCCCTCGCCGCGCCCTGGGCTCAGTTCCTGGCGCGCATGCAGAAGGTAGCGACGCGGGTCGTGGCCGGGCACCACCAGCGCCGCCAACGCGCGCTCGAGGTAGAAGACGACGCCGAGCGCGCGGACGAGCAGCCGGGTGGCGGCCGAGTGGTGCTTGCGCAGGTAGAGGTCGCGGTTGCGGTGGAACTCGACGATCCGCCGCCGCGCGCGGCGCAGGTCGGTCGTCAGCTGGTCGTGGTGGACCGCCTCGGCGGCCGGGACGTAGACGATCTCCCAGCCGGCGTCGCGCAGCCGCTTGCAGAAGTCGGTCTCGTCGGAGTAGACGAAGAAGGCCGGGTCGAGGTAGCCGACCTCGGCCGCCGCCTCGCGTCGCACTAGCATCGCGCTCGACTGGACCCAGCCGACACGTCGCGTGCGCCGGCCGCGGCTCTGGGTGGTCACCAGCTTGTGCACGAACAGCACGCCGGAGAGCGCGGCGACGACGCCGGGCAGCCGCCAGGCGCAGGCGCTGCGCCCGCCCTCGGTGGAGAGCAGCTGGGCGCCGGCCGCCGCCGCGCTCGGTCGGGACTCGAGCGCGTCGTAGAGCGACTCGGCGGCCCCGGCGCGCAGCTCGGAGTCCTCGTTGAGCAGCAGGCAGTAGCGGCCGCGCGCCGCGCGCAGCAGCGTCGAGTCGTTCTCGGCCTTGCCGGCGCGGCGGTCGAGCGCGATCACGCGCAGGTCGTAGGGGCTCTGCTCTGCGGCCGCGACGGAGCCGTCGTCGGAGCAGTTGTCGAGCACGAGGATCTCGCGCGATAGCCCCGCGGGGTGGGTCCGGTCGATCGCCGCCAGGCAGGCGAGCAGGTACTCGCGCCCGTTGGTGTTGACGACGCAGTAGGTGAGGTCGACCACGTCGCGCGCCTCCGCGACCTCCGCCGTCGCGCCGGTCAAGCGGCCGCCCCTCCGGCCACCGCGCGCTCCAGCACCCCGCGCAGCCGCGCGGCGAGCAGATCGCGGTCGAACTCGCGCTCGGCGAGCGCGCGCGCGTTGACGCCGTAGGCGCGTGCCCGCTCGGGGTCGGCGGCGAGCGCGCGCACCTGCTCGGCGAGGTCGGCCGCGTCGCCGGGACGGGCGAACACCCCCGCCTCGTGCTCCTCGACCAGGGCGCGCTGCCAGCCGTCGGTGTTGACGATCGCCGGGCGCCCCGCGGCGAAGGTGTCGAACAGCTTGTTCGGCGAGTTCGTCGCGAGGATCGGCACGTCCTTGAAGATCGTCATGCAGGCGTCGGATGCAGCCGCCAGCCGCGCCGCGGCCAGCTTGTCGCCGGCGGGGGCGAAGACGACGTTGCCCAGCCCCCGCCGCCGCACGTCGGCCTCGAGCGCGGGCCGGCGCTTGCCCTCGCCCTGGAGGACGAACACCACCCGTCGCGTGGCCGCGCCCGACGCCCCGCCGGCGGCCACCTGCGCCTCGCGTGCGTCGAGCAGCGCCGCCGCCTCGACGACCTGGGTCAGGTCGTTGGCCTCGCCCATCGTGCCGAAGTAGGCGCAGAGGAAGTCGTCGCCGGCGATCCCGAGTCGGTCGCGCAGGTCGCCGGGGTCGAGGTCGGGCGAGAACAGGTCGAGGTCGGAGGCATTGGGGATCAGCGTCACCCGCGCCGGGTCGGTCCCGGCCGCGACGATCCCGTCGCGCATCCCCGGCGACAGCGCGACGATCTCGCTCGCCGACCGGTAGACGGCCCGCTCCAGCCAGCGCGCCAGCCGCCGCATCCATGGCGAGCGCAGCGCGCCCATCTGGATCGGCGCCTCCGGCCACAGGTCGCGCACCTCGAACACCAGCGGCGCTCGCCAGCGGCGCGCCGCGACGATCGCCGGCAGCGCCATAGTCAGCGGGGGCGAGGTCGCGAACACGACGTCCGGCCGCGGACCGCGCAGCGCCGCCGCCGTAGCGGCCAGCGCGAAGCGGCCGAACGCCAGCAGCCGGCGACCGTAGCCGACCTTCGTCGCGCGCATGTAGTCGCCGTAGCCGCCGCGCGCCTCGACGACCCGGATGCCGTCGACCTCGCGTTCCCCGCCGGGGCCCGCCGTCACCATCGTCACCGCGTCGCCGTCGGCGACCAGCCGCCGCGCGAACTCGTACGAGCGCGTGCCGCCGCTGCCGTCGCGGGTCATGAAGAACTGGTGTAGGTAGAGAATGCGCACTGTGAGCCGCTGCCACGGTAACCGAGGGGGCCGCGCGTGAACCGCGCGCTCGACCTGGTCGTCGCCGGCCTGGCGCTGCTCGTCGCGGCGCCGCTGCTCGCGGTCTGCGCGGTCGCGATCAAGCTCGACTCGCGCGGGCCGGTCCTCTACCGCCAGCGCCGCGTCGGCCGCGACGGCGTCCCGTTCGAGCTGGTCAAGCTGCGCACGATGGTCGTCGGCGCCGAGCACAGCGGCGCCGGCCTCTACATCGAGACCGGCGACGCGCGGATCACCCGCGTCGGCCGCCTGCTGCGCCGCTTCTCGCTCGACGAGCTGCCGAACCTGCTCAACGTGGTGCGCGGCGAGCTGTCGGTCGTCGGCCCACGGCCGACGGTCCAGGTCCAGGTCGACCGCTACACCCCGCACCAGCGGCGCCGCCTCGAGGTCAAGCCGGGCATCACCGGCTGGGCCCAGGTCAACGGCCGCACCTCGCTCTCCTGGCCCGAGCGGATCGAGCTGGACGTCTGGTACGTCGACAACCGCTCGCTCGCGCTCGACCTGCGCATCCTCGCGCGAACCGCCCGGATGCTCGTCACCGGCCACGGCCTCTACAGCAGCGACCTCACGCAGGGCTGGGGCGACGAGGCCGCGGACGCGCCGCCCGCGGGCGATCCGCCGCCCCTGTCGCGCGATCCGCGCGTCTGAAAGCGTCAGCGCCGCCCGTCTGCTGGCGTCAGCGCCGCCGCGGGGGCGTCGCCCCGCCCTTGACGGCGCGCGCCTTGCGGGCCGCCTTGACGAGCGCGTAGTCGCTCGCGCCGCGCGCGTTGTCGACGTCGGCCTTGGCCGTGACGTAGAAGCGGTAGGCGCCCTTGCCGGCCGGGACGAACGAGCCCTCGAAGCGGCCCTTGCGATCGGTCCGCAGCGCCTTGGTGCCGACGTTGCGGTAGCCGCCGCGCCGCTTGAGCTGGAGCACCTGGTAGACGCGCGCCTTGCGCGGCTTGACGGTTCCGCTGTATTCGTAGCGGGCGCGCGCGGCGCCACGGCGGGCCGGGCGGCGCAGCGTGACGACCGGCCGCACGGCGAGGGTCAGCGTCGGCGTCACCGACGAGCGCAACTCGCCGGCGCCGGCGAAGCGGACGCGCAGCTGGCGCGTGACCTTCGGCTTGACGGTCGCCGCGAAGGAGCCGTCGCCGGCCGTCGTCGGGGTCGACGAGGTCGCCCACTTGCCGTCGATCTTCGCCTGCACCGTCACCGGCTGGCCGCCGACCCCGTCGCCGTCGCGCGTCGTCAGGCGGCCGGACAAGGTCGCGCTGTCGCCGTAGTCGAGCGTCGAGCGCGACACGTCGAGCTGGGCGGCGAGGCTCGTCGCCGTGCCGACCGGAGTGACGCCGGCGACCCGCGCGCGCAGGTCGGCGAGCTGGTCGTAGAGCTTGGTGCCGGGGCACTCGGTGGCGTTGGTGTCGCGGTGGCCGAGCACGCGCGGGACGCGCACGCTGGCGCCGGACCGGTAGCGGTTGGTGCCGCCGCCGGCGCTCGTCATCACCGCGGTGCCGGTCGTGGGGTAGCCGTGCAGCGGCAGCTTCCAGCGGATCAGCCGCGCCATCGCGTCGATCGCGGCGTCGCTCTGCGGGGCGTCGCCGTCGCTGAACGTGCCGATGTTGGCGATCCCGGTCGAGTACGAGTTGAAGCCCTCTGCCTGGGCGCCCACGACCGCGGCGCCGACGCCGCCCGCGCGGCCCTCGTAGATCGTGCCGAAGCGGTCGACGAGGAAGTTGTAGCCGACGTCGTTCCAGCCGTTGGTGTTGCGGTGGTAGCGGCAGATGCCGAGCACGACCTGCGGCGCCTCGGCGCGGCTGTAGGTGTTGAGGCTGACCGTGTGGTGGACGTAGGCGGCGCGCACCTCACCGTAGGCGGGCCCGCTGCGCGGGGCGCAATCGTTGCCGGCCCAGCTGGCGCGCGAGACCATGGTGGGCTGGGGGTCCTGCGCGCCCGCGAGGTCGGCGCTCAGCGCGCCGGCGACGGTCGCGACGGCGGTGTTCGCCACGCCGCGCAGAGCGGTCTGGAGCCGGTCGGTCTCGGTGGCTGTGCCGTCGGTGTTGACGAAGTGCAGCCGGACGCCGTCGAGGTCCTCGGAAGCGCGGTACTGGACCCAATCGGCCTCGCCGGCCCAGACCGGGTTCGACATCCCGGCCGCGGCTGCCTCGTCGCTGCCCGGGTCGGGTCCGTCCTCGGCGTGGGCGTCGACGGGCGCCCAGCGCGACCACTCGCCGCCGTCGCTGCGGGTGCGCAGCGCCAGCGCCGGAGCGTCGTGTCCGCCGCCCGCGTGCGCGTCGTCGCGGTGCCGGTCGCCGTCAGCCCAGGTGAGTCCGACGAGGTTGAACCGCTTCGGCGCCTCGATCGGCTCCGACACGACCCCCTCGCCCGCCTCCGGCGACCCCAGCACCCCCTGTGCGGCGACCGAGAAGTCGACCGGCTCGGGCCGGTAGGGCCTGGTGGACAGCGCCGGCGCCGCAACGACCCCCAGAGCGGCGACGAACGCGATCGCTGCAACAGCTAGCGCGCGTCCCATCACCCCCATCGAACACGACTGGAGCGCGTCCGTTGCGGACCTGCAACCGGCGTTGCGGCTACGGGACGGGCTCGGGGCCCCGCGAGCGGTGCTCGTCCTTGAACGACTCGATCGCGGTGAAGACCTCGTCGTTGAACTTCGGGCAGCCCAGCAGGCGGCCGGTGCCGTTGGGCTGCGGGTCGCGGTTCCAGGCGGTCGCGGCGACCTGGTACGTCATCCCGGTCATGTCCGGGATGAGGAACATCTGGTAGGTGTCGTCGTCGTAGAACTTCTTCAGCGCGGCGCGCTGATCGGCCGGGAGGCCCTTCTTGAACCAGACGATGATGCGCCCGTGCTCGAGGCCGTGGACGAGCTCCTTGACGTCCGGCGGGTCCTCGTAGGCGCCGTCCTCGGCCCACTGCTGGTAGTGGGAGCCGGAGGTCGGCGGCTTCGACGCGTACTCGATCTTCTGGCTGAGGTCGGAGACGTGCTCGCGGCTCGTGGCCTTGTAGCTCTTCAGCTCGCAGCCGGCGGCCTTCGCGGCCGCGGCGACCGGGACGTCGTCCTTCGGCTCCGGGTAGCTGCCCCCGTCGGGGAGCACGTCGCCCGAGGCCGAGCTGCTGCCGCCACCGCCGCCGGAGAGCAGGACGACCGCGGCGATGATCGCCACGACGACGATCGCGCCGCCGACGCCGTAGCCGATCAGCTGCTTGCGGCGCTGGTCCGCCTTCGCGGCGGATTCCCGCTGCTCGCGCTCCTTGCGCAGCTGTTCCTTCTGCTCCCTCCGACTTGCCATCGCGGCCGAAGACTAGTGGGCGGCGGCGGCGCGCGCCACTCGTAACCGCGAGACGTCCCAGCAGCCGTCGACGAAGTCGGCGATCTGGCCGGTCAGCCGCTCTGGGGTGACGCGCAGCTCGAAGATCGACGAGGCGTCGGTCAGGCGGGCGTTCGGCATCTCCTTCACGAGCGCGTCGGCGTCGGAGAAGGGGTGGATCGGGTCGCGGCGGTGGCCGATCACGAGCGTCGGCGCGGTCAGCGTGCGGCGCACCTCGCGCGGGGGCGCGACGCGCCCGAAGAACAGGCCCTGCAGCACCGACGCCGACGGCTTCGGCTCCTGGCTGACCCAGTCGAGCAGCATCTTGCCGAGCAGCGGGCCGCGGCGCGGGACCAGGCGCGCCGCTCGGCTGAAGGGCCGGGTGACCGGCGCGCCGAAGGTCAGCGAGAGCAGCAGCGGCGTGAAGCCGATCGCGCAGCCGAGCAGCGCGTTGTCGAGCACGGGCATCTCGATCAGCAGGCCCTTGACGCGCTCCTGGTCGCGTGCCGCCGCCTCGAGCGCGCTGTTCGCTCCGAGCGACGTCCCGCCGAGCACCGCCTGGTCGACGTCGAGATGGTCGAGCAGCCCGATCGCCTGCGCGCCGAAGACCGACATCGAGTACTCCCACATCTCCTCGGGCCGGTCGGAGTCGCCGTGGCCGAGCAGGTCGAGCAGCAGCACGCGGTGGCCGCGGCCCGCGAGCTCCTCGGCCAGCGGCCGGTGCATCTTGCGGTTGAACAGCAGCCCGGGCATCAGCACGATCGGCCGGCCGCCCTTTCCGTACTCGTCGAAGACGAGCCGGTGACCGTCGAACTCGAACTTGCGGGTGCGTGGCGCCATCGTCCGAAGGCTACGCCTCGGCGCCGCGCGGCTCGCCGGTTGCCGTCTCGCTGATCCCGATCCGGGCGTGCAGCCGCCGCAGCGGACCGGGCGCCCACCAGTTCCACTCGCCGAGCAGCTCCATCAGCGACGGCACCAGCAGCGCGCGAATGATCGTCGCGTCGAGCAGGACGGCGAGCGCGGTGCCGACGCCGTTCTGCTTGATGAAGATGATCTCCGAGGTCGCGAACGCGCCGATCGCGATCGCGAACAGCAGCGCGGCCGCGGTGACGATCCGCCCGGTCCGCTCGAGCCCGATCGCCACGCTGTCGGCGTTCGAGGCGCCGGCGTCGTGGGCCTCCTTGATCCGCGACAGCAGGAAGACCGCGTAGTCGGTCGAGAGGCCGAAGGCGAGCGCGAACAGGAGCACGGGCATCGTCTGCTCGAGGCCGCCCTGGCTGGTGTAGTCGAGCAGGCCCTCGAGCCGCCCGTCCTGGAAGACGAAGACGAGGATCCCGAAGACCGCGCTGAGGTTGAGGATGTTCATCAGCAGCGCCTTGACCGGCAGCACGACCGATCCGGTCATCAGGAAGAGGATCAGCAGCGTGGCGATCACGACGATCGCGGCGGCGGCCGGCAGGTGGTCGGCGAGGCTGCTCTGGAAGTCGACGAAGTGGGCGGTGAACCCGGTGACCTGGATCCCCGCGCCCGGCGGTGGCGGCAGGTCGCGGATCGCGTTCACGGTGTCCTGGCTCGCGTCGGAGGTCGCCGGGTTGGCGGGGATCGCCTGGAGCAGCGTCTCGCCACCGTCGAGCGCGACCGGGCGCTGGACGCCCGCGACGCCCTCGACCTCGGTGAGCTGGGCGCGCACGGCCGCCGCCTCGGCGCGGTCGGCGCCGCTGACCAGGACGTTGATCGGCGCGTCGCGGTAGGGCGGGAAGTCGGCGCGCAGCGTGTCGTCGACCTGGCGGGCGCTCTGGTCCTTGGGCAGCACCTGGGCGTCGACGGAGGTGAACTCGATCGACCAGAACGGCAGCCCGAGCGCCAGCATCAGCACCGTGGAGGCGATCGCGATCCGGCCGGGGAAGCGCTGCACGAAGCGCGACAATCGGTACCAGAAGCCGGAGCTGGTCGGCCGTGCGTCGGCCTCCGCGCGGCGCTGGAGGAACTTCGGCGCGCCGGCGTTGACGCGGTTGCCGAGCAGCGTCAGCACTGCCGGCAGCACGATCAGCGAGACCGCGGCGGCGAGCAGCGCGACGGCGGCGCCGCCGATGCCCATCGAGTAGAGGAAGCGCTGCGGGAAGACGAGCAGCGAGGCGAGCGCGGCCGCGACGGTCAGCGAGCTGAACAGCACCGTCCGCCCGGCGGTCGCCATCGTCCGCCGCATCGCGGGCAGGCCGGGGCCGTCCTTGGCGATCTCCTCGCGGTAGCGCGAGACGACGAACAGCGAGTAGTCGATCGCCAGGCCGAGCCCGAGCCCGGTCGTCAGGTTGAGCGCGAAGATCGAGATCGAGCCGAACTCGGAGGCGATGCTCAGCGTCATGAACGTGCCGACGATCGCGAGGCCACCGACCAGCAGCGGCAGCGCCGCGGCGACCAGGCTGCGGAAGAAGAGCAGCGAGAGCAGGAAGAGCAGTGGGAAGGCGAGCATCTCGGCGCGCTGGAGGTCGGACTCGACCTGGTCGTTGACCTGTGCCTGCGCCAGCGCCGGCCCGCCGACCCTCACCCCGGGTTGCCCGGCGAGCTGGTCGGCGATCCGCTCGCCCGCCTCCTGCCACGGCTTGTCGTCGGTCGGCTTCAGCGCCACGGCGAGGTACTGCGCGTCGCCGTCCAGGGCGACGAAGTCGCGCTTGCGGGTGTTCGCGAAGCCGTTGACCGTCGCGACGTCGGGATCGCGCGCGAGGTCGGCCCGGATCGCGGCGACCTGCCGCTTCGTGCGAGGGTCGTCGGCCGAGCCCTCGACCAGCACCACCAACCCGGTGTTGCGGTGGCCCGCCTCGCGCAGCTGCTCGGCGGCCTTGTAGGTCTCGGTGTCCGGGTCGTCGGCGCCGTAGGGGTCGAGCTTGTCGGCGACCCCGCCGCCGACCGCTCCGGCAACCGCGAAGAAGGCGATCGCGAGGACCACCACCAGCTTGCCGCGACCGTCGGCCAGGCGTGCGAGCGCGTCGAACATGTCAGTCGTTCCCCTTTTTCGCTTCGATCTCCCCGAGGCGGCGCTCGAGGCGGTCGCAGAGCTCGACGAAGAGCCCCTGGTAGTCGATTCCCGTCTCCAGCGTCAGCAGCGAGAGGTCGTCGCCGCTCTCCTCGCAGGCCGCCTCGGCCGCCGGCTGGATCGTGGCCAGCTCCGCGCGCAGACGCTCGTGCTTGGCGCGCATCGTGCGGACCAGCTCGATCCGCTCCTCGTGGTCGAGCGCGTCCGAGAAGAAGAGCCGCAGCACCCCCTCGTGGCGCAGCTCGGTGTGCAACTCGCCGGGGCTCGTCAGCCACTCGCGCAGCGCCGCGTCGCCGGCCGGCGTGACCGAGTAGACCCGCCTCTGGCGTCCGCTGCCCGGATCGGCTTGGCCCTCGATCAGCCCGGCCTCCTCCAGCCGCTTCAGCTCCGGATAGATCTGCCCGTAGCTGATCGCCCAGAAGAACCGCGTCGAGATGTCGGCCCGCGCCTTGATCTCGTACCCGCTCTTCGGCCCCTTCCGAAGCATCCCGAGGATCACATAGGAGGTCTTGCCAAGCTCCATGTCTCGGCAAGATATATCAAAGAGATATGTCGTGTGTCCGGCGTTGCTGTGGACGGCTAGGGACCGGCCGCGCGGCCTGGCGGTATGTCCCTAGCGGGATGTACCTACGACTGCCGCGGGTTCTGGATCGGGGTGAGGGTGGCCTCGATCTTCTCGCGGAGGGGCTCGAACTTGGGTGGGAGGACGAGCTTCTCGCCGAGGTGGGCGGGGTCCTCGTCGGCGTCGAAGCCGGGGCCGAGGGTGGCGATCTCGAAGAGGACGCCGGAGGGCTCGCGGAAGTAGATCGACTTGAACCAGAAGCGGTCGATGACCTCGGTGGCGCGGGCGCCGCCGGCGAGGGCGCGCTCGCGCCAGGCCTCGTGGTCGTCCATCGTGGAGGCCCAGGCGATGTGATGGACGGTGCCGGCGCCCTCGCGGCCCGGCTCGGCGGGCGGCTCGTCGTAGATCCAGGTGCCGCCGCGGGCGTCGCCGCGAACGTCGTAGACGCGGGTCGCGCCGATGTTCGCCGGCTGGTCGTCACCCTCGACGACCGGCTCGAAGCCGAGCTGGTCCTGGAGCAGCGGCGTGCTCGCGTCGGGATCGCGGGCGTAGGCGCGGGCGGCGTGGAAGCCCTGCAGCGCCAGCTCGCGCGGGACCTCGGGATGGTCGGCGATCAGCGGCTCGTCGGGCACGTCGGCGACCAGCAGCTCGTGGCCGAGGCCCTCGGGGTCGGCGAAGCTCAGCGAGTGCTCGCCGCGGTGGGTCTCGACGCCCTCGGCGGCCAGTCGGCCGGTCCAGAAGTCGAGCGCCTCCTCGGACGCGACGCGCCAGACGATCGTGTGGACCATCCCGGCGCCGGCGCGGCCGGGGGCGGCGCCGGGGAACTCAAAGAAGGTGATGTCGGCGCCCGGGCTGCCCTGCTCGTCGGCGTAGAAGAGGTGGTAGACCGACGGCTGGTCCTGGTTGACCGTCTTCTTGACCAGTCGCAGGCCGAGCACCCGCGCGTAGAAGTCGACGTTGCCCGGCGCGTCGCCGGTGATGGCGGTGATGTGGTGGATGCCCTCGAGTCGCATGCGACTGAATCTAGTCGCCGCGACTCGGGGCAGCCAGCTCGCGGCTAAGGCGCGAGGCGGAAGGGCGGGTACTCGTCGGTGGTCAGCAGGAACGAGTAAGCCGTCACGCGCCAGAACCAGCGCTGGACGCCGACGACGAAGTCGAACAGCTCGCGCGGGTAGCGGCCGGTGAAGAGGATCGCGAACCAGGCGATCACGACCGCGACGAACAGGCCGATGCTGAGGAAGAACAGCACGACGTAATGCGGGATCGCCAGCAGCCACTTGACGATCGGCATGCCGCGCATCAGCTCGGTCTCGGCGTTCGGGTAGCGGATGTCCAGGCGCAGCGACTGCCGCTCGTCGGTCGACGGGTACTGGTCGTCCTGAAGCGAGAAGTAGATGTGCACGCGGGTGCTGAAGCGGGCGAGCTCCTGGTTCCAGTCGAACCACCAGCGCGGGTACTTCTTGCGGAACAGGATCATCAGGAACGGCCCGGCGAACAGGAACCCGCCGGCGGCGACGCCGTAGGAGGCGTAGTCCCCGCCGGTCCCGTAGCTGTAGGTCGAGCCGGAGACGGCCCCGAGCACGATCGCGATCGGGATGACGGTGAAGAGCCTGAAGAACGTCGTCAGGCGGTTCAGCGGGCGGTCCGGGTACTCGACGTCGTACTGCACGGGGTAGTCGCTGGACGGCGGCAGGGCGTCATCGCCCTGTGTCGGGTACGGACCGGTCATCGCTTCCTCCTCGGGGAACGGCTTTGCCAGTGCTGCTTGGCCTTCCGCTGTGAGGACTTCGCCGCCGCCGGGGCGGCTCCTGCCGCCCGCCTACTCGCCGTTGGGCAGCTTGACGACCGTGACGAAGAAGTCGTCGATCTGGCGCACCACGTCGATGAACCGCTCGAAGTCGACCGGCTTGGTCACGTAGGCGTTGGCGTGCAGCTCGTAGCTGCGCAGCACGTCCTCCTCGGCCTCGCGAGGTCGTCAGCACGACGACCGGGATCGCGCGCAGCGTCGGCGTCGCGCCTTGATCTCGGCGAGCACCTCGCGGCCGTCCTTGCGCGGCAGGTTGAGGTCGAGCAGGATCAGGTCGGGCCGCGGCGCGTCGGCGTACTCGCCCTCGCGGCGCAGGAACGCGCATCGCCTCCACGCCGTCGGTGACGCACGTGCAGCGTGTTGCGGACCTTGTTGTCCTCGAACGCCTCGCGGGTCATCAGCGCGTCGCCCGGGTCGTCCTCGACGAGCAGGACGTCGATCGCGCTCGGCAGCTCGGGCGGTGGCGTGCGTGATCGGTCATCGGGCTCGCTCCTCGATGTGCGGGCAGGGTGAAGCGGAAGCGTCGTCCCGGCGCCCGGCCGTCGGTGTCGAGCCAGATCCGGCCGCCGTGGTGCTCGACGATCTTCCGGCACATCGCCAGCCCGATGCCGGTGCCGGGGTACTCGTCCTTCGGGTGCAGCCGCTGGAAGATCACGAAGATGCGCTCGGCGTACTCGGGCGTCGATGCCGATGCCGTTGTCGGCGCAGCGAGAACGTCCACTCGTCGCCGTCGCGCGCGGCGCCGATCCGCACGACGCGGCGGCGCGCTCGCCGCGGAACTTGATCGCGTTGCCGATCAGGTTCTGGAACAGCGGCGTCAGCAGCGACGCGGTCGCCGCGCACGCGTCGGCAGCGGTCGCCGACCGTCGACCGTCGCGCCGCTCTCCTCGATCGCCGCGTCGAGGTTGGCGCAGCGCCTGCGCGCGACCGCGTCGCCGAGTCGACGATCGGCTCGAGGCTCGCGCCGAGCGCGGCCGACGCGGGAGAAGGCGAGCAGGTCGTTGATCAGCTGCCTGCATCCGCTTCGCGCCGTCGACGGCGAAGTCGATGTACTGGTCGGCGCGCTCGTCGAGCTGGCCCTCGTAGCGGCGCTCGAGCAGCTGGCAGAAGCTCGCGACCTTGCGCAGCGGCTCCTGCAGGTCGTGCGAGGCGACGTAGGCGAACTGCTCCAGCTCGGCGTTGGAGCGCTCGAGCTCGCGCGCCTGCGCGTCGAGCTGCTCGTGCGCCTCGCGCAGCTGCGTCCAGCTCGGCGACGATCCGCTGGCGCATCGACTCGACGTCGGCGGCCGAGCTCGGCGATGTCGCGCGGGCCCGCGCCGCGGATCGGCGCGTCGAAGTCGCCGCGCGGCGACGCGCCGGACCCGCCGCGCGAGCGTCGCCGAGCGGCAGCGTCACGGTGCGGCGCAGCATGATCAGCGTCGTCGCAGCGCGGCGACCAGCGAGCAGCGCGATCGCCGCCGAAGGCGACCGACAGGAACGCCGCGGCGTCGGCGAGGTCGGCGCCGCCGTCGGCGCGGCGCGCTCGGCGAGGTCGGCCGTCCTGCGCGCGCCAGCGCGACGCGCACGCGGTCGAAGCAGGCGGCTTGCCGCGCTCGATCGCCGGCGCCGCCGATCGCGCCCGCGCCCTCGGCCCGCACGCGAGCGATCGTCGGCTCGGCGTAGCGGGTGCGCCAGATGCGTCGGCGCTGCGCTCGACGGCGGCGAGGTCGGTCGCGAGAGCTGCTCGCTGCCGGTCGCGTCGACGTGCTCGCGCAGCGCGGCGAGCGCGCGCTGCTCCTCGACGCGGCCCGGTGCGGTAGGGCTCGCAGGAAGGTCGTCGTCGCCGGCGAGCACGTAGCCGCGCACGCCGGTCTCCTGGTCGACGAGCGCGTTGGTCAGCCGCTGAGCGCTCCGAGCGCCGGCCGGGTCGAGCTGGTCGACGACGAGGTTGCGCTGGTCGGCGAGCCGCAGCGATCGCGACGACGCCGACGACGATGCCCGACGACCGTCACGCACCGCGACCGCGCACCGTCGCCGCCGAGAACCACTGGCTGACGCGCAGGCGGCTCGTCCGCGCGCGGGCCGGAGCGTCGTCGCTCACCGCGCGGCGTCCACCGTCGACGACGCAGCAGCACGGCGACGTCGTCGGTCAGGTCGGCTCGCCGTTGAGCTGCTCGACCTCGGCGATCAGCCGGCCGACGAGCGCCGGCGCGTCACGCGGCCAGTCGGACGCCGTGCGCGAGCGTGGCGCTCGACCAGCTCGACCAGCCGCTGCTCCGCCGAGCCGCTCGTGCCCCGCGCCGATTCGACCCTCGACGAGGCCGTCGGTGTAGAGCAGCAGCGACCAGGCCCGCGCAGCGGCGTCTCGATCGCGGGCCAGTCGCTCTGGTCGAGCGATGCCGAGCGGCGGCGCGCCCGCCGTCACGTCGACCGCCGCGACGCCGCTCGCCGTCGATCAGGATCGGCGCCGGGTGGCCGGCGAGGCGAATGCTCGCGCCGGCGGCGGTCGGGGGCGACCTCGACCGTGCAGAGCGTCGCGAAGACGTCGGCCGCGTGGCGCTCGTGCGCGAGCATCCGGCTGCAGCGTCGAGCATCGCCTCCTGCGGCGGACGGCGCGGCCAGCATCAGCGCGCGCCAGGCGACGCGCAGGCTGGCGCCGAGCGCCGCCTCGTCGGGGCCGTGGCCGCAGACGTCGCCGATCATCAGCGTGGACGGTGCCGTCGTCGAGCTCGACCGCGTCGTAGAAGTCGCCGCCGAGCAGCGCGCGCCGGCGGCCGGGGCGGTAGTCGGCGGTCAGGCGCAGGCGGCGTGTCGGCGATCAGCGGGCGTCGGCAGCAGGCCGCGCTCGAGCCGGGCGTTCTCGCTCGCCTGCAGGCGCGCCTCGAGCAGCTCGCGCTCGGCCAGCTCGGCGCGCCGGCGCTCGATCGCGTAGCGGATCGCGCGCGCGAGCAGCCACGCCGTCGACCTGGCCCTTGACGAGGTAGTCCTGCGCGCCGGCGCCGAGCGCCTCGATGCCGCGCCGCTCGTCGTCGCGCCCGGTGAGGACGACGACGGCCAGCGACGGCGCATGCTCGCGCAGCCGGCGAAGCGCCGTCGAGGCCGGAGGCGTCGGGCAGGCCGAGGTCGAGCAGCACGCAGTCGATCCCGTCGGGCAGCAGGTCGATCGGCCTCGGCGAGCGTGCGCGCCGCGCGCAGCTCCAGCTCCGGGGCGGCCTCGCCGAGCAGCTTCGCGCACCAGCAGCGCGTCGCCCGGCGTCGTCCTCGACCAGCAGCACCGCCTGCCGGATGTCCTCCACACCGACCGCTGCCCACCCGTCGTTCAGCGTTTCCCCCTCACTGTGTCGCCGGCCTTGCCGATGCCGGCGAGCATATCGGCGCTCAGCCGTCGTGAACGAGCGCGGCCGCGGCGACCGCCAGCGCCACCTCGGCGCGCGAGCGCAGCGAGTCGGCGAGCACGTACTCGTCGCGCGCGTGGGCGCCGCCGCCGCGCGGCCCGAGGCCGTCGATCGTCAGCGGGATCGCGGTCGCGAAGTGGCTCGCGTCGCTCGCCCCGCCGCGCGACGCGGCGAGGACCGGGCGGCCGAGCAGGTCGCCGGCGGCGGCGAGCAGCGGCGCCGTCGCGGCGCGCGCGTCCATCGCCGGCCAGCGGCGGATGAACTCGGCCGTCAGCGTCGCGCCGCCGACCTCCTCCGGGACGCGCGCGCGGACTTCGTCGAAGGCGGCGGTCCGGCTGGAGCGGAGGTCGCAGAACAGCTCGCCGTCGCCGGGGACGACGTTGAAGGCGTCGCCGGACTGGATGATCGTCGGGACCGCCGTCAGCTCGTCGGGGCCGGCCGGATCGTTGGCCGCGGCGACCGCCTGGGCGGCCGCGGCGAGCGCGAGCAGCGCGTTGCGGCCGCGCTCCGGCGCCGCGCCCGAGTGGGCCGAGCGGCCGGCGGCGCGCACACGCAGCGTCGCCGCGGCCTTGCGCCGCACGATCACCGCCTCGTCGCCGTCGGGCGTGCGCTGGCCCGCCTCGAAGCAGAGGCAGGCGTCCCAGCCGGCGAACTCCTCGACGTGGGCGAACGGCGCCGAGCGCCACTCCTCGTCGGTGACCAGCAGCAGCGCGACCTCGGCGAAGTCGCCGCGCCGCGTGGCGAGCGCGCGCAGGACGCCGAGCGCGAGCACGTCGCCGCCCTTCATGTCGACCGTCCCCGAGCCGATCAGCCGCTCGCCGTCGCGCTCGATCGGCCGGTGGCTGTCGTGGCCGATCACCGTGTCGAGGTGACCGAGCAGCAGCAGCCGCCGCTCGCCCTCGCCGCGCAGGCGCAGCAGCAGGTCGTCGGCGTGGCCGGCGGTCGAGCACGGCCGCCGCTCGATCGCCGCATCCGGGGGCGCGAGCGCCCCGACCAGCGCGACGCACTCCTCGGCGCCCTCGACGTCGCCCGAGGGCGACGAGACCGCGACCAGCGCCTCGAGGTCGCGCTCGGCGCGCGCCGCGACGTCCGCGGACGCCTGCTCGACCCAGCGGTCCATCGCGGCGCCCCCTCCGCTCCCGCGCCGGCTAGGCCCGGTCGTGGTGGATCGGCTGCGCCTCGAGCGGCTCGTACTCGACCGGCTGGCGCGGACGGCGGCTGCCGGGCTCGCGCCCCGGCGGCTGCGACGGCGTCGGCAGGTCGGGCGCCGGCGGGATCGGCAGCGTCGCGGCGTGCTTGGCGGTCAGGTCGCACCGCCTCGTCCCAGTGCGTCAGGTGGACGCCGCTGCCGCGCTCGACGCGGTAGGTCGCCTCGCCGCCGTCGACCTCGACGCGCAGCAGCGTGCCGCGCAGCTCGAGCGTGTAGGCGAGCCGGTCGATCCCCTCGGGCAGGCGCGGGTTGAAGACGAGCTCGCCGTCGCTGCTCGCGCAGCCCGCCGAAGCCGGCGACGCGTCGCGATCACGCGCGCCCGCCGAGCGACGCCATGTGCAGGCCGTCGCCGGTGTTGTGCTCGAGGTCGCGCGAGGTCCATGTGCGCCGCCTCGGCGAGGTAGTCGTGGGCGAGGTCGAGGTGCCCGACCTCGGCGGCGATCGACCGCCTGGGTCGCACGCCGACAGCGACGAGTCGCGCACGGTCAGCGCCTCGTAGTAGTCGAAGTTGCGCGCGCTTCTCGCTCGGCGGTGAAGGCGTCGCCGCGCAGCTGACAGCGCCAGCACGAGGTCGGCCTGCTTGATCACCTGCTTGCGGTAGAGCTGCGAAGTACGGGTGGTGCAGCAGCAGCGGGTAGTCGCTCGTCCGGCGTGTTCTCGAAGTCCCAGCGGCGTGTGGTCGAGGAAGTCCTGGTCCTGCGGGTGGATGCCGAGGCTGCTCGTCGAACGGGACGAACATCGCGTCGGCCGCGCGCCGCCAGGCGGTCGATCTCGCTCGTCGTCGACCCCGAGCGCGCTCGCGACGTCCGGGGTGGCGCTCGGTCGCACTCGGCGGCCGACGCGCAGGTTCAGCTGCGCCATCAGGTTCGTGTAGACGTTGTTGTCGACCAGCGCCGAGTACTCGTCGGGCCCGGTCACGCCGTCGATCCGGAAGCGCCCGTCGTCGTCGTGGTGGCCGAGGCTCGCCCACAGCCGCGCGGTCTCGACCAGCAGCTCGAGCCCGTAGCTCGCGCTCGAACTCCTCGTCGCCGGTGGCCAGCACGTAGCGGCGGACGGCGTCGGCGATGTCGGCGTTGACGTGGAACGCGGCGGTGCCGGCGGGCCAGTAGCCCGAGCACTCCTCGCCGTGGATCGTCCGCCACGGGAACGCCGCGCCGCGCAGGCCGAGCTGCTCGGCGCGCTCGCGCGCCTGCTCGAGCGTCGAGTGGCGCCACGTGCAGCGCGTCGCGGACCGACGCCGGCGCGGTGTAGGTGAGGACGGGAGCACGAACGTCTCGGTGTCCCAGAACGCGTGGCCGTCGTAGCCGGTGCCGGTCAGCCCCTTGGCCGGCGATCGCGCGGCCCTCGGCGCGGGCCGCCGGCCTGGCAGCAGCGTGGAACAGCGCGAAGCGCAGCGCCTGCTGGAGCTCGGCGTCGCCGTCGAGCTCGACGTCGGCGCGCGTCCCAGTAGTCGTCGAGGTACGTCGCGCTGCGCGCGCGACGAGCCCGTCGAAGCCCTCGGCGATCGCGATCTCGAGGCTCGCGTCGACCTGGTCGCGCAGCCACTCGATCGATCTGCTGCGAGGACCAGTGGTAGGCGAGGAACTTGATCAGCCGCAGCGGCTTGCCGGGCTCGAGCTCGACCGACGAGCGTGACGCGGCCGAGGTCGTCCTCGGACTGGGTCAGCGACGTCGACGTCGGTCGTCGCACTCGATCGACGTGGTCCATGCCCGGCGGCGAGCGCGAGCTCCGATGCGCTGCGTCGTGTGCCCGAGCACCACGCGCAGCTCGTCGTGGACGGAGCAGCTCGCGAGTCGAGCACGTCGCCGAGATCGGCGGCCGCGCGCGGGTCGTCGTGCTCGCGCGGCCGCGCGGCTGGTTGGCCATGCAGGTTCGACTGGAGCGCGATCGCGCACCGGCCGGTCGACGCGCCTCGACCTCGTACTGGATCGCCGCGACGCTGCGCTGCGTCGAACGAGACGAGCCGCTTGCGTCGCGACGCGTGACCGCGTCGGCCGGCCTGGCGAGCGTCCAGTGGAGCGTCGCGCTCGAGCACGCCGGTGCGGAAGTCGAGCGCGCCGCTCGTGCGTGCTCGAGCCGTGCCGCGGTGGACGTCGAGCGGCTCGTCCTCGACCAGCAGCCGGATGATCTTGCCGTCGGTGCACGTTGACGACCGCCTGGCCGTCCTCGGCGAAGCCGTAGCCGCGCTCGCCGTACTCGAGCGGGTAGCGACTCGTAGAAGCCGTTGAGATAGGTGCCGCTGAGCGCCGCGCGGCTCGCCCTCGTCGAGGTTGCCGCGCAGGCCGAGGTGGCCGTTGGAGAGCGCGAAGAGCGACTCGGTCTGCGCCGAGCGGTCGAGGTCGAGCGCGCGTCTCGACGAACGCCCAGGGCTCGAGCGGGTGGCGACGTCCGTCGCTCGATCATGCCGAGCAGCTCCGCGAGGTCCTTGACGACGACGTCGGCGCCGTGCTCGCGCAGCGCCTCGGCCTGGTCGACGCGGTCGACGCCGACGACGACGCCGAAGCCGCCGGCGTGGCCGGCCGCGACGCCGGCGAGCGCGTCCTCGAAGACGGCGGCCTCGCGTCGGCGTCGACGCCGAGGTCGCTCGGCGGCCGCGCAGGAACGTGTCCGGCGCCGGCTTGCCCTTGAGGTTCTCGCGTCGCGAGCGTGACGCCGTCGACGCGGGCGTCGAAGCGGTCGGCGAGCCCGGCGGCGTCGAGGATCTGCTGCGTGTTCGCGCTCGACGAGACGACCGCGGTCCGCAGGCCGGCCTCGCGCGCGGCGTCCACGAAGCGGACCGAGCCCGCATAGACGTCGACGCCGCGCTCGTGCGATCAGCTTCAGCACCAGCTCGTTCTTGCGCTTGCCGACGCCGCGGACGGTCTCGGCGTCGGGCGCGTCGTCCGCCGTCGCCCTCGGGCAGCTCGATCCCGCGCGAGGCGAGGAAGTCGCGCACGCCGTCGTCACGCGGCTTGCCGTCGACGTACTGGCCGTAGTCGCGCTGGAGGTCGAACGGCTGCCGTCGTCCGGCCCGCGCTCGCGCGCAGGTACGTCGTCGAACGTCTGCTTCCAGGCCTCCGCGTGCACGCGTCGCGGTGTCGGTCAGCACGCCGTCCATGTCGAACAGCAGCGCGCGAACCGTGTCCGGGAGGCCGAGCATCAGCTGGACGGCTTCTCGTGATGGCCGCCGAACTCGAAGCGCATCGCCGAGAGCAGCTTGTCGGCGAAGTCGGCCTCGCCGCGCGAGGTGAAGCGCTCGAAGAGGGCGGCGGAGAGGACGGGGGTCGGGACCGCCTCGTCGATCGCCGCGATAGCGGTCCAGCGGCCCTCGCCGGAGTCCGAGACGCGGCCGCCGAAGTCCGTCGAGTTCCGGGCTCTTGCGCAGCGCGCTCGCGGTCAGGTCGAGCAGCCAGGAGCCGATCACGCTGCCGCGTCGCCAGACCTCGGCGATCTCGGGCAGGTCGAGGTCGTACTGGTAGAGCTCGGGGTCGCGCAGCGGCGTCGTCTCGGCGTCGACCTCGTGCTCGGCGTCGCCGACGTTGGCGTGGTGGAGGATGTTCAGCCCCTCGGCGTAGGCGGCCATCACGCCGTACTCGATGCCGTTGTGGACCATCTTCACGAAGTGGCCCGCGCCTGACGGACCGCAGTGCAGGTAGCCCTTCTCGGACTGCGCCGGCTCGCCCTCGCGGCCGGGGGTGCGCGCGGCCGCGCCGAGGCCCGGCGCGAGCGACTCGAAGATCGGCTCGAGCCGCGCGACGGCGTCGTCGTCGCCGCCGATCATCAGGCAGTAGCCGCGCTCGAGGCCCCAGACGCCGCCGCTGACGCCGACGTCGAGGTAGTGGATCCCGCGCTTGCGCAGCTCAGCCGAGCGGCGCATGTCGTCGTGGTAGTAGGAGTTGCCGCCGTCGATCAGCGTGTCGCCCTCCTCGAGGTGCGGCGCGACGCTCGGCGATCGTCTGGTCGACGACGCCGGCCGGCACCATCAGCCAGACGGCGCGCGGGCGCTCGAGCTTCGCGACGAGGTCCTCGAACGACTCCGCGCCGGTCGCGCCCTTCGCCGGCCAGATCCGCGACCGCATCGGCGTTGAGGTCGAACACGACGCACTCGTGACCGTCGCGCATGAGCCGACGCACCATGTTGGCGCCCATCCGTCCAAGGCCGATCATCCCGAGCTGCATCGCTTCTCCTGTCGTCCGAACGAGGGAAGGGGGCAACTCTACGCCGCGAGCGGCGGATGGAACTTCAGCCCGGACGGCGCGGCCGGTGAAACGCCGCGATCATTGAGCTGCGCGGGCTGCTGACCCCGAGCTGCACGCTCGGCCGCAAGCGGACGCTGTTCTCGAACGAGTACTACCCGGCGCTCGCGCGCGAGAACGTAGAGGTCGACATGCCGAGCGCCCGGCTGCTGCGCGGGGCCGACGGCGCCACGATGGCCGACCGCTGGCGGGGCTCGCCGCACGCGCCGCTTCGACGTTCGCAACTACGCTGTCGCGTCGCAGGCGGCAGCCTGACCTCCCCGAGCAGCGAGGAACCACGTGACCGCACCGCACCCCGTCCGCCCCGTCGACGACAGCTTCTTCGAGACCGCGCCGCTCGTGATCCCGGCGACCGTCGAGCTCGACGCGACGCCGGCCCAGGTCTGGGAGGCGCTCGGCAGCGACGAGATGTGGTCCTGGCTGCCGGTGCTCGACCGGCTGCGCTGGCTCACCCCGCGGCCGCACTTCCCGGGGGCGGTGCGGGTGCTGCGGATCGCCCGGCTGTTCACCGTCGAGGAGCACTTCTACCGCTGGGAGGAGGGGCGGCGCGCGACCTTCCACGTCGTCAGCGCGACGCGGCCGCTGCTCGACGCGCTCGCCGAGGACTTCGTGCTCGAGCCGACCGCCGGCGGCGGGACGCGGCTGACCTGGACGATGGCGCTCGCGCCGAAGCCAGGTGTGCCGGGCTGGCTCGGCCGCCTGCTGGTGCCGCTGCTGAAGCCGGGCAACAAGGTCGCGATCGCCGGGATTCGCAAGATCCTGCCGCGCGGCTGATGGCTGACGGCGCCGCGCGCTACGGTTGCCCGCTGTGACGCTCGCGCACTCCCTGCCGATCGCGCTCGGCCCGAGCTGGCTCGACCCCGAGAAGCTGATCGAGACGTTCGGCATGCTCGGCGTGCTGGCGATCGTCTTCGTCGAGTCGGGCCTGCTGGTCGGCTTCTTCCTTCCTGGCGACTCGCTGCTGTTCACCGCGGGGCTGCTGTCGGCCAACGACGTGCTGCCGGACCTGTGGGTGCTGCTGGTGACGATCCCGATCGCGGCGATCGCCGGCGACCAGGTCGGCTACGCAATCGGGCGCAAGGTCGGGTCCGCCGATCTTCAACCGGCCCGACAGCCGCTTCTTCCGCCGCGAGAACGTCGACCGCGCGCAGGAGTTCTTCGATCGCTACGGGCCGCGCACGATCATCCTCGCGCGCTTCGTCCCGATCGTCCGCACGTTCGTGCCCGTCGTCGCCGGGGTGGCGCAGATGCGACTACCGCACCTTCCTCACCTACAACATCATCGGCGGCGTCCTCTGGGGCGTCGGCGTGACCACGCTCGGCTACTTCCTCGGCCAGATCGACTTCATCGAGACGAACATCGAGTTCGTGCTGATCGCGATCGTCGGGCTCTCGGTGATCCCGATGGTCCTCGAGCTGTATCGCGGCAACCGCCGCCGTCGCGCCGGCGCGTCCTGAGTCCGGGCGCCGCGGCGCGCTTAGGATGGCCCGATGGCAGGGCCGCTCCTGGGAGGCAGTCGCGTCGCGCTCGGCGTGCTCGCGCTGGTCGCGGTCGTGGCGCGGCTGCTCGAGTCCGACGGGGAGCCGGGGTTCAGCGCCGCCAACTTCTTCAGCTACTTCACGATCCAGAGCAACCTGATCGCGGCGGGGGTGCTGCTGGTCGCGGGCGCCGGGGCGTTGGGTGGGCGACCAGCCGGCGAGCGCCTCGATCTCTGGCGCGGCGGCGCGACGCTCTACATCGCCACGACCGGCGTCATCTACTCGCTGCTGCTGGCGGCCGACGAGCCGAACCTGCTGCGCCCCACGAACGTCGTCCTGCACTACCTGATGCCGATCGCCCTGGTCGTCGACTGGGCGATCGACCGGCCGCGCTGGGCGATCCCGTTCCGCCGTGCCGTCGTCTGGATCGCCTACCCGACGGCGTTCATCGCCTACACGCTCGTGCGCGGCGCGATCGCCGACTGGTACCCGTATCCGTTCGTCGACGTCGCCGACCGTGGCTATCCGGCGGTCTTGGTCACGACGCTCGTGCTCGGCGCGGCGATGCTCGGCCTGATCTGGCTGCTGGCCTGGACGACCAGGCTTGGCTCGCGCAGGGTCGCGTCCGCCCCAGCGCGCTAGGTTGCCCGCGATGGCGATCGTCGTCTACGAGAAGCGCACCTGCACCACCTGCCGGAAGCTGGCGACGCTGCTCGCCGAGCGCGGCATCGACTTCGACCGCGTCGAGTACCACGTCGAGGGCCTGACCGAGCCCGAGCTGCGCGACCTGCTCGCCAAGACCGGCGTGCCGGCCGCCGACCTCCTGCGCATGCGCGAGACCGGAGCCCGCGATCTCGCCGACGCCGGCGACGACGCCATCGTCGCCGCGATGGCCGAGCGTCCCGAGCTGCTCCAGCGCCCGATCGTCGTCAACGGCGACCGCGCCGTCCTCGCCCGCCCGATCGAGCGCGTGCTCGAGATCCTCTAGCCGCGGGGCGAGAGCCGCTCCCAGAGCCTGTCGGTCGCCAGGACGCTGATTGTCACCAGCGCGATCGTCAGCACGCCTATTCCCACAGACGGCGGGCGGAAAAGCAGAACGGCGCCGAGTAGCGAGAGGAGTCCCGCCGCGGCGGTCTTGGTATGAGCGGGCGTCCACGACATAGCAGATAGACTATACCCGCGAGACCATGTCGACAACCAGCAACGCGGCGCCGGCAATCGCGCCTCCGACGGTCTCGAGCAGTGGCGAAGGCACAACCTGAGCCTGCTAGGTGCTGTGTCACAGGACAACACGCGGGAGTGACAGAACGGCGACAGCCCGGCGACGGCCCGGTGTCAGAGCAGCTGCTGCTCGCGTAGCCAGGCCTCGGTGCGGCGCATGCCCTCGGCGAGGTCGACCTGGGGCTCGTAGCCGAGCAGGCGGCGGGCCTTGTCGATCGAGTAGCCGCCGGGGCGGGCGAGGTAGCGCATGCTGGTCGCGTTGACCTCGGTGCGGTTGCCGCGCAGGCGCTCGGCGGCGCCGGCTGCGCTCGCCGCCGCGACGGCGAGCGGGGTCGGCAGGCAGAGCGGTCCGCGCTTGCCGAGCATCCGGAAGTAGTGGCCGAAGAACTCTCGCGCCGGGACGCCCTCGGCCGGCCCGATCGTGAAGACCTGGCCGGCGGCGGCCGGGTGCTCGGCGGCGAGCGTCAGGCCGGACACGAGGTCGTCGACGTAGACCGGGCTGAACGTCCCGCGCCCGCGCGCCGGGAGGATGAAGCGGTTCGAGCGGATGATCTCCAGCGGCAGCACCGTCCACGGTCGCGAGCCGGGCCCGTAGACGTCGCCGGGGCGGACGACGACGGCCTCGATCTCGCCCGCCGCGTGGGCCTGCAGCACCACCTGCTCGCTGGCGATCTTCGTGTCGACGTAGGGGTTGCCGTCGGGCCGCACCGGGTGGTCCTCGGTCACGCCGTCGGGGAAGCCGAGGTCGGAGAAGGCGCGCACCGACGAGATGTGGACGACGCGTCCGACTCCCGCCGCGGCGGCGGCCTCGACGACGTGGCGCGTGCCGAGCACGTTGACGCGCCAGCTCTCGTTGCCGTCGTAGGCGTTCGAGACGATCGCCGCGGTGTGGACAACGACGTCGGCGCCGGTCAGCGCGTCGCGCCAGGCGCCGCCCGGCTCGGCGACGTCGCCCGCGACGACGACGCGCTCGGGGTCGGCCGTGAAGTCGACACCGGCGACCTCCGCTCCCGCCGCCGCGAACCGGTCGGCGACCGCTCGCCCGATGAACCCGTTCGCTCCGGTGACGAAGATCCGCACGCGGGGATCTTCACGCGCGCCGTCTCAGTCGACGGTCAGCACGAGCTTGCCGCCGCCGATCTCGCCGCGCTCGCCGACCGCGTGGGCGGTGCCGGCCTCGGCGAGCGGGAAGGTGCGCGCGACGTGCACGCGCAGCTCGCCTCGCGCGACCAACGCGGCGATCGCCTCGATGCCGGTTCGGTCGGGCTCGACGAGGATGCCGGTGACGCGCACGCGGTCCCCGGCGGTGGCGCGCAGCCGCTCGAGGTCGCCGCTCGACGGAACCAGGATCAGCAGGCCGCCGTCGCGCAGCGTGGGCAGCGAGCGCAGGCCGGTGTCGCCGCCGACGAGGTCGAGCACGATGTCGGCGTCGCGCACCGCCGCGCCGACGTCCTCCGACGTGTAGTCGATCGCCTCGTCGACGCCCAGCTCGGCGAGCAGCGGGTGGTTGACGGCGCGGGCGGTCCCGATCACATGCGCGCCACGGCTCTTGGCGATCTGCACCGCCAGGTGGCCGACGCCGCCTGCGGCCGCGTGGATCAGCACGCGGTCGCCGGGGCCGATGGCCGCGGTGTCGACGAGCGCCTGCCAGGCGGTCAGCGCCGCCAGCGGGAGCGCCGCCGCCTCGACGTCCGACAACGCCTCGGGGCGTGTGGGCGAACTGGCGCGACGGGGCCGTCACGTACTCGGCGTAGCCGCCGGCCGGCCGTGGGAAGCGCGGCATGCCGAAGACCCGGTCGCCCGGCGCGAAGCGCGTCACGCCGACGCCCACCGCCTCGACCTCGCCGGCCACGTCCCAGCCGACCGTCAGCGGCAGCTCGCGCACGAAGGCGCTCCCGGCTCGCGTCTTCCAGTCGACTGGGTTCACCCCCGCCGCCCGTACCCGCACCAGAACCTCGGTCGGTCCCGGCTCGGGCTTCGCCACCTCGGCGACCTCGAGCACCTCCGGGCCGCCGAACTCGCGCTGGACGATCGCTCGCATGCCTGTCGATGCTAGCCCGCGCCTAGGCCTAAAGAACATGTGCCCGGCCGCCGAAGGGGAAAGGAGTCCGCCGCGGGAGGGATCGGTCCCCAACACAAGGAGTAGTCCATGGCCAGCCCCCGTCCCGCCGATGTCCACGTAGGCGCGCACACCGCAGACGACGGTCTCTACGGTCCCGACAGCGTCACGTGGAAGGTCGTCGCGCATCCGAGCATCGCAGTGGCGGGCACGAGCGCCGCGACGATCCAGATGCTGTACCCGCCCGTGATGTATGTCATCGACCAGGCCTCCTCGGTGCGCGAGAACCCGGAGCTGCGCGCCCAGCGCACGGGCGACTACACCGCCACGATCACCTTCGGCGACGTCGCGACGGCCGAGAACGCGGGGGCGATGCTGCGACGGCTTCACGGCACTCGCAAGGCAGTCGATCCCGAGTCGGGCCGCCCGCTCCAGGCCGACGACCCCGAGCTGCTCGTCTGGGTCCACAACTCCCTCACGTGGGCGATGCTGCGCAGCTACGAGACCTACGGCCCGGGGCTCTCGCCCGCCGACCGCGACCGGTTCGTCGACGAGCAGCGCGGCGCGGCGGCCCGGCTCGTTGGGTGCGACACCGACGCCGTCGCCAAGACCGGCGCGGAGCTCGACGCCTACATGGCCGCGATGGAGTCGAAGCTCGCGCTGTCCGAGCCGTGCCTGTGGTTCCGCGACATGGTCAGCCCGGGTGGCCTGCCGAGCAGTCCCGGCGATGTGGTCAAGAAGCTGATGACCCGCGCGGCGATAGCGATCATGAGTCCCACCCACCGTCACCTCTACGGCTTCCGCCACAGCCGCCTGAGCCGGAAGGCGACGGTCGCCGCGGTCCGCCTGCTGATCGCCGGCGCGACGTCGAAGCTTCCGATCGAGGTCGCCATCCCGCAGGTGCGCGAGTACGTCGACGCCCACGCCTTCGGTGCGCGCCGTCGCCGTTCGGTCGATCCCGAGCCTGTCGCGGCCGTCGACCGGGAGCCGGCGACGACGAGCACCTGAGCGCGCTCGGGCTCGCCCTCGGCCCGGCGTTCGCGACCCCTACCCTCCTCGACATGACGATTCAGCGGATGGACAACGTTCTCATCGTTGTCGACGACCTCGAGGCTGCCAAAGCGTTCTTCGCCGAACTCGGTATGGAGCTGGAAGGCGAGACGACGGTCGAGGGGCGTTGGGTGGACCGCGTCGTCGGGCTCAACGACGTCCGTGCCGACATCGCCATGATGCGGACCCCGGACGGCCACAGCCGGGTTGAGCTGACGAAGTTCCACACGCCGCCGGCGGTCAGAGCCGAGCCGGAAAGCGCGCCGGCGAACACGCTGGGCATACGCCGCATCATGTTCGCTGTCGACGACATCGACGACGTCGTTGCCCGCCTGCGCAGCCACGGTGCCGAACTCGTCGGCGAGATCGCGCAGTACGAGGACATCTACCGGCTCTGCTTCCTGCGTGGCCCTGAGGGCATCATCATCGGACTGGCCGAGCAGCTCAGCTGACACGTCCGCCGCTCCGATGGAGCTGAGGGGACTCGAACCCCTGACCTCTGCCATGCGAAGGCCTCCTAGGGGCTAGCGGAATCCGCCTCTTTTCTGGCTCTACAGAGCGGAAAATCGGCTCATCCATGCGCCACAAGCGGGGTCTGAGACGACCGCGCATTGCTTTGCATTACCGACGATTCTAGGGGGTTTTGCCACGGGTTTTGCCACCAAGCGCTGTAGGGCTAGGCTGTCTGCTCGTGCCCTCGTCACCCGTCAAGCGAAGCAGGCTCGTCGTTGGCGACGAGGGGATCTCTGTCGAGCAATCCGCTCGCCGCCTCCAGGTATCTCCTCCCACGATCCGCGAGTGGATCGGTGAGGGCTTACTCGATGCGATCCCCGGCCGTAAGCCCGTCGAGGTCGATTCGCGCAGCGTCTTGATGGTCGAGCGCGTGCTTGAGAACGTGAAGAAGAGCTACCCATCGCGGGAGTGGACACGGGCGCTGGCGGCATTCCTACACGACCGGGATCTGGCGCAGACGCTCGGCCTCGCCGAGGCGATCGAAGAGGCCGAGCGCGGCGAGTACGTAGACCGCTGACCTCGATCGCGGTCCCAGCAACGCAAAGCCCCGGCCGCATAACTCCCTTGCGGGAGTCCTAGGCGGTACCGGGGCGTCGCTAAGCAGGGTAACGCGATCGTGGAGGAGCACCAAGCGCAGGCATGGTTGGCGAGCGATCGCGCGTTCACACTCTGCTCGCCGCGCGGCCTTGAGCTACCTAGCGGTTAGCTTCTCCAGCGCCTTCAGGATCACGTCGTCGTGCGCCGTGGCGCCTCGCCGAGTGGGCTCAGGAGACTGACCGTGCCTGCTGCCAGTTCACCCGCGCTTCGCTGGGCGAGAAGGCGAACGCCTCGTTCTCGCGCTTGAGCTGAGCGACGGACTTGCGTCCAGATCGCAGCGCCTCCTCGTCAGCGCGACGCGCGGCCTCTTTCTCGGCGAAGCGCTGCTTAGGGTCGATGTATGAGATCGGCACTGGCATGACGATCGAGGGTACGGGACCCTCATGTCGCGCCCCCGGCGACCAGTGTGCGCCCCTCGCGAATGACGTGGTGGATCAGCGTGCCCGGCACGTCTCGCCACTGTTCGACGTCGTCCTCGCTGACGAGGATCAGGTCGATTGGTACGCCCAGGCCGCGAAGCGAACGGCGCAAGCGGACGAACTCGGCGCTGCGATCGAGGATGCCGCGCTGGATCACTAGGAGGTCGAGATCCGAACTGGCCCGCCCGCGACCCTCCGCGTGCGAGCCGAACAGGATCACTGTCGCGGGCGAGGTCGCTGCCGCCGCGAGGCGACGGCCGGCGTTCTGGATCGCAGCTTCGGACGCCACAGGACCGAAGTTACCTCATCGCACATCTGCCTTCTGGTGTCCGATTCGTGAGGGTTTGCCACTGGGCGCCGAGGGCGGCTCGCCCACCGACTTTGCCGCCGTCATCGCGGGCAATGCCCACGCCCTCGCCGCCCTACCCAGCCTGCTGTTGGCTTATCCCGCCGGCTACGGCCCAAGGTCGAGTCCGCGGTCAAGATCGGGGGTTGGTGGGTTGATGAACTTGTCCGCGAGGTCGATGGCCTGCTTGAAGTCGTCGAACTGCCGGCCGGTGAGCGAGGCGGTGTCGGTGATGTCGGGGTCGGGGAGCTGTCCGTATTGGAGGGCGTAGGACTCTTGGGCGGCGGCTGCTCGCTCCCACTCCTCACGGTCGCTCGGGCTGTCGGGTCGCTCGCCTAGTCGTCGCTCGATCTCGGGGTCCACGTCAAGCGAGACCGTTCGGGTTGCGCGCCAGTAGGCATCAGCGCGACGTACGGCCAGCTCGCGGTCTGCGGCGGCTGCCTCGACTACCTCCAGCTCGTTGTCGGCGAGCCATTGGTCGAGGTCGAAGTCTGCGGCTTGGTCGGTTCGGTCGGCCAGCTCTTGGCGGCTGCTGTCGATCGCGCCTTCGAGCTGGGCGAGGCGGTCTTCTAGAAGGGCGCGTTGGTGTCGGTCGCGTCGTCTCTCACTGAGCTGGTCCAGCTCGGCTTGTGCCTTATCGCGTAGCTCTTGGATGTGGGCGAGGTTGCTCGCGGCGCGCTCGATCAACGCCGCGTCTCGGGCGCGCCGTGCCTGGTTGGGGATCGAGGTCAGCAGCGTCCGGCCACGGTCCTGGATCTCAAGCAGTTGGGCGGTGGACAGATCGCCGAGCCGAGTGTCGATCTCTGTCTCGTCTAGGGCGAGATGCTTGGCGCGCTCGGTGCCGAGCCGGCGCTCGAACATCGAGTACAGATCGCGATCCTCGAGCGCGGGCTCGCCGGGCGGGCGCTCGTCGGGCTCTGGGACGTTGACGTAGAAGCGCGCCTCGTCGGTGTGGCGCGACGCGGCGACGTAGCCCAGCTCGCGGGCGAGATCGGGTGAGGCGAGGACGAAGCTCCGCCCGGTGGTCATGCCTTGGGCCTTGTGGATCGTCATGGCGTAGCCGTGATCGACATGACCGTCCGCGAGATAGTCGGCCGGCAGCCTCACCGTTGGGCCGGTGTCGAGCTGGACCGTCAGCTCGACGGCCTGGTGGTCGACCTCGACGACGGTTGCGCGGTTGCCGTTTCGCAGAAGGTGGCGGCCGTCTTGGTAGGCGTGGTCGACGGGCCGGTTGCGCAGCGCCAGCACCCGGTCGCCCTGGGCGAAGCCGCGGCCGTTGACGGTGAGCGCGGTCGCGTCGTTCAACTCGCCGGCGGCTACCCGCGTCGAGCGGGCGAGATGGTTGAGGTCGGCTACCTCGTCGCGGCGGCCGGCGAGCATCACCGTCTGCTCCATCCCGTGCTGGCGGGCGGCGACGTACCAATCCGAAACGAGCGTCCGTGTCTGCTCGTCCGCGCTGCGACACGGGACGAGTCGGCCGTGTCGGTCATAGGCGGCGATCCACTCGGAGATGTCGCCGTGGCGCAGCTCGTCCAACGCCGAGCGGTCCCAAGCATGGCTCTGGCGATGAACCTGCGACAGCTCGACCGCCCCGAGCCGGTCAGCTAGTCCCGCGAACCCGCCGCCGGCTTCGACGGCCGGGACCTGACGCTCGTCGCCGATCAGCACGACCTTGGCCCCAGCGTCGGCTGCGTGGTCGAGCAACCTGGCGAGGCGGCGGGTATCGACCATCCCGGCCTCGTCAACGACCAGGACGGCGCGGTCAGGCAAGCGCCAGTCGCCACCGCGCTCCAGATCGCGTAGGAGGCCGTGAACGGTGTAGCTATCGATCCCCGCGCGGGCGTGCAACTCATCGGCGGCCCGTCCGGCGAGCGCTGCCCCGATCACCCGATACCCCTCGCGCTCCCAAAGCTCGCGCGCCGCGTCGATTGCCGTTGTCTTGCCCGTGCCGGCCTTCGCGCGGACCACCTCCACGCCGTCGCCCGAGCCGACGAGCTGGCGGACCATCGCCTGCTGCTCGTCCGACAGCACCAGCCCACCAGGCCGGCGCTCGAACCGCTCCCCCTCCCCCAGCGCCACGCCTCCCGCCCCCTCGCCAACGCGGCCGGCGGCCTGGTCGATCATCCGCGCCTCGACCTTCAGCATCTCCGGCGTCGTTAACAGCGGCTCGCCTCGACCGTCAAGCGGCGCGGCTGGGCGGATCGTCGCGCCGGCTGCGCTCCCGTCCAGCGCGACGACTTGGTCAGAGGCGATCAGTCGATCCGCCGCCTCCTCGATCTGTTCGACCGTCGCGCCTCGGCCGTGGCGAGCTGCCAGCTCGCGCACCACGTCCCGGCGAGCGAACGCCGACCGCTCGGCGGTCAGCCCTTCGGGGCCAACGATCTCTGAGACGGCAGCGCCGAGCTCGCCGCGATCCGCCGGCAAGAAGTGGGCGCGGTCGATGGTGTCGGCCAGCTCGTCGCGGCCGAACCCGTGCTCCTGCGCGAGCGCCCGCCACTGGCCGCGCTGCTCGGCGAGGTCGAACGACTGTTTCGCTCGCCGGGTCGAGAGCGCCGCGATCTCTGACTCGCGCGCCGAGCCGGCTCGGCCGTCGCGGTCCAGGGCATCGAGGATCTGAGCGCGGCGCTTGGACAGGGCCTTGGTCAGCTCGGCCGGGACGCCGACGATCTCAGCCGCGCCTTTGTGGACCTCGCTCCACTCGACGCCCAGCTCTGTAGTCAGTCGCTCGCGCAGCTCGGCCTGGAACAGATAGCCGGCAGCGAGCTTCTGGTCGAACAGGTCGCGAGCGTCGAGCGTCCGCCACGCCTGCTCGACGCCCTCCGCTCGGCCACAGTGGGTCATGTTCGCCACCAGGACGTGGACGTGGACCTGCGGATCTCCCTCGCGGCTGAAGCGATGCGGGAACACCGCCGCGACGAACCCCTCGCCCCGAAGCGCGACCTTGCCGCCAGCCCCGGCCCGCGACGTGCAGGCGTGGCGCTCCAGATAGTCGATCGCCGCCGACGCCGCGCCGTGGGTTGCCTCCCAGACCTTGTCGGCGATCTCCGGCCGGTCGTACTCATCCGCCAGCGCCCACAACGTCGAGACGGACTTCGGCACCGCCATCTGCAAGTCGATCCCACGCACCGAACCCGGCCCGGCCACCCGGCCGAGCTGATCGCCCGACAGCGGATGACGGCGCTCGAAGACCGCCTCCAGCTCGCCGTCGCCAACCTCGCCGACGAGGCCGAGCTGGTCCGCGCCCTGGCCGGTCCAGGTGCCGGGAGCCTCGCCGTGGCCGGCGTAGTAGTCCTCGGCCCCGCGAGCTACCTGCTCGGTGTAGTACTCAGCCGACCGCCACTGGCCGCCGCCCGTACCGCCGATCTTGCCGATGGTGAGCATCCACGGTCGTAGACGCGACCGAGACCGTTCTGTGTGATCGCACCGCGAGAGTGCATGTGTGTGGTGGCTGTTGGGGTGGTCTGGAGGGGATGACGTGAGAAGGGGTAGCTGAGGGCGGGAGTGAGGGGGTCGGAGGAAGGCGGGCCGGTTGGGAGCGCGTCGCGGTTAGGCCGGTGGAACCGGGTGGTACGTGGGTGGAGCGGAGGAAGAGGCGGGTAGCGGGTCGCGGGCCCGGGTGTCGGGCTAGCGCCTGGGCTTCTTCGGCAGCCGCCGCGTGACCGCTGCCGCCAGCTCGTCGATCGAGACGCCGAGGGCCTTGGCGATCCTGAGCATGACGACGAATGTGACGGCGTTGCGGCCCTGCTCATAGCGTCCGTACTGCGCGCGGTGGAGTCCGGCGGCGTGGGCTGCGTCCTCTTGGCTGAGGTCGGTGCGGCTGCGGAACTCGCGGAGGACTTCTCCGACGATCTCGTTCTCCCCTAGCGCCATGACTGCCGGCAATCTCGGGGGAAATGGTTGCGATTGCTACTACACATCTGTAGCATCACTTGGGTATGGGTTCGTCACCCCTACCCACCCGCTCGCCGCTATTCGAGGCCCTTCAATTGGCGCTCGGCTTCCTCGGCGATCTCCGAGGCCGGGACGCCGAGGCGGGTTGCGATCTGCACAACGGTCAGAAAGCTCGGCGCGTTCTGCCCGGCCTCGTAGCGGCCGTACTGCGCACGGTGAAGCCCGGCCTTGTCGGCCGCGTCCTCTTGGCTGAGGCCAAGCCGCTCGCGCACCGAGCGCAGGACGTGGCCGACGATCCTGTCCTCGGGCTTCGGTGAGTCGTGGGACACGCCGTGCATCTCACGGGCTGCGCGCCTCCTGCGCCACTACACATCTGTAGCATCGTGCGGACGGGGCGTTCGTGAACGCGGTCCGAGAGGCGCGCTCGGAGCGCGCGCACGACATGTACCAGGCCTACCTACGTGGCATGACGCTGGCGCAGGTCGGAGCGCTCTACGGACTCGGCCCCGAGCGCGTCCGGCAACTGTTCTTCATGACCCGCTTGCCCACCCGCAAGAAGGCGTGGCGCCCGCCCGGCCCTTCCGAGCGCAAGAGCGTTACCTAGCGCACCCCCAAGCTGGGTGGTACGACGGTTGAGAGCCCCAACCACCGGCGGGGCATCGCAACTATGCCGCGACAGGCCGCACGACTGACTTCGCCCAGCCGACGAGCACATGGCCCCGCTTGGCCAGCACAGTCTCGAATCCATCCTCGAAACGCTCAAAGCGCTCGATCAGCCGCTCGCCGTCACTACGAACGGCCTCAACAGCATCCGCGAATGAAGCGCCCACCGCCTCAAACTCAGCGCGACGGCAAAGCAAGAAATGCTGCTTGAGGGCATCCGTCTTGAGATCGACGATTGTTTGCAGATCGCGACATACGGCGCACCCGCAACGCCAATCGTCAGTGGGCTCGACCAGTAGCTCCAGCGCTCGCTGCGCCTGAGGGACCGGAAGAAACTGGCGAAGACGTGGAACGTAGTACCGCATCGGCGGAGCGCCTGTGCTTCCCAGTCGCTCCTCACTGCGACTCTCGCTATAGCCAACTCCGTGGTTAACCCCAGCTAGGCCACGGCCCCCGAGCAGAACGCTGAGCGCCCCGCCGTACATGTTGACGATGTCGATTCCGCGCATCGCGGCGGCATCGATCGCACCGAGCCAACCATCCACGTCCTCCGGTGTCGCCTTCGCCTCGTCCCAAGAGCCACGCCAGCAAAAGACCCGGTCGATTCCCTCCGGCAGATCAGCGATCAAGTCGCTGAACGTCGAAGTAGCAGAGCCACTCGCCACACAGAGCACCGGCATGAGCTTCGTTCCGCCATGCGAACCCAGCGCCTGCGTTACTGCCGACTTGGTCAGTCGCCACCAAGCATCCTGCGTGCCCCTAACACTCCAGTAGGGCGGAACCAGACGTGCAGGGCCGTTGATTGGGATATCCAGATCCATGCCCGCATCGCGAAGCATCTGCTCGTACTTGTCGATCTTCTCCGCAGCCGCCGTCTCGAAGCTCGTTTGAAACTCCAACACGTTCCTGACCGTTGACTCCCAGCGGTCGTCGGTCCACGCCTCTAGCGGAACCTCTCTGCCCTCACTCCAAAGCTCACCTACGTGCTCATCGTGGATCCCAGCGAGCGTCTTGTGGCTCGCGCGCGGAGTTGGTCGAGGGCGAAGCGGTGATTGCGGCTGGATCAACGGCGTACGCGGATCGATCACGAACGGCTTGCGCCTGGCAAGCACGTAGCCGCCTACACCCTGCTTGTAGTAGGTGGCCAAAGTCCCAGGCACAACGAGGGCATCCCAGAGGATCCCGTGGGTCTCCTCACATAGAACCCGCTGGTCGGAGTTCGAGAAGGACAGCCATTGCTTGGGACAGAGATCAGCCATGACGGAGGAAAGACAGTAGGTCCCGTACCCGACGTTTGTGCTCTTGCAGGTGCTCCGCCAAGGCTTCCGTGTGCGGCTCTCCCCGTCGGGGATAGAGAACTGGATACACCCCGCCCTCTACGACGATAAGAACGCCCACGCCCTCGTTATGCGCGCGTGCCAGCATTTTGGAAGTTGGCGACGTCCAGGTCGCCACCCACGACGATGGCGTCAGGTACCGGTTCAAGCTCGCTTGATCGATCGCGCGACTGGTGCTGTTGACCTTTAGCTCAATTGCGACCGGCCCCGCCACTGCGTCTTTGCTTTGGAAGGCGAGGTCGATGTGCTTCTGATGCCAGCCAACCTCGACGTCGGCAAGGGACATTTGGTTCACCCAACCAAGCCTCATTAGACCCAGGAGAGTTGGCCGGAGCAGTGTGCTCTCGGCCCGTCGTCTCGGCCGAGCCTTAACCGATGCGGTCACGGCGGGGCGCCTGCTCTACTAGGGATTTGTCTAACTCGTTGTCCGCCCAGATCGTTGCGATGAACAACACCAGAGCAGTCACGCTTGCGATGACAAGTACCGTCAGGGCTACATGCAGCGAAGCCCCCTTCACGATGTGTTCGCCTGATACCTCTGGCCACAGGAAGACCGGGAAAAACAGCATCGCGGGAATCAGCGCCACGCCCAGAGCTAGGTAGAGGCGCCGACACCGCCGCACGCAATGGACGGCGCCGTTGGCGTGGTCGAGCGCGAGCCTCAGGGTCTCGCAGTCAGAGTGGAGATCGGCGGATGCGAGCACGTCCTCTATCGGCTGGGCCTCGACGAAGCCGTCCTCAGTGTCATGGGCGGGCTCTCGAAGATCATCGACGCGCTGGATCACGTCGCCCAATGCCGAGGTCAGGTGGTTAGCGTGGCCCTCCTCAACGGCGTCCTCGACGTCTCGCCGTCGATCGGGGTAGCGCCCAGGCGCCCGAAAACAGATCACGGTTTGGGTGAGAGCGCCTCCCTCAACGGCGAGCAAGAGGGTGAGCCACCCTGGATCGAGCCCCACCTACAACTGGTCCTTGATCCGGCTGCGAATCGTCATGTCCGGATGGTGCTCGTACACATCCTTCAGCAGCCGCTTCAACGACATCCCCCCGTAACGTTCCTTGATCCGCGATATCTCATCAACGGCCGAGGCTCCGACCCGATCCGCGAGGACTTTGGCGACATAGCGGCCCTTGTCCGACAGTTCAAAGACCCGCTCAACGTATCGCTCACCCTCGGTCCCCCCCAAGATGCCCAGATCCCCTCGAGAGTCGATCTGGTCGATTTCCTCAACGACATCTAACCCGCTGCCGGTCGGGCGGCGAGTCTCGTTCAGCAGCCCTATCCCAACGAGCAGATCGACGGCGTCGTAGATCTCGCGCGTGTACGGACCATAGTGGTAGGGCTTGAAGTGCAGCGCCTCCGTCGGCTGCTGCGCGAGCTGGCGGAAGTTGGACTCAGCCTCGACCAGATAGGCCAGCTTCTCAAGGCGCGTTATACCAGCGCATCGACCGTCCTGCTCTGGGTCGCTAGCAGGCGCAGCGAGCATCAGCAGAACCAGATCCGGGTGGTCGATCGGCGACATCGATTCCATCTTCACAGGCGCGGCGGCTAGCCGCCAGGGGTGTGGACCATCTTGTTGCAGAACGCCCGTAACCGTGCGCAAGAACGGTGCGTCAGCGCTGGAAAAGGTTGCTGAAGCGCCTTCAACCCGAACACCGGCATCGCTACTCGGGCAAGGCGCGGAGCTCGTTGATCGCCCCGTCCATGTCGCCGGCGTGCTCGTAGACGCGGCCGGCGTTAGCAGCGATCCAGCCGTTGCGAGTCTTCGGGCGGACTTCGACTATGGCGGTCCCGCCTCGCTCCCCGCTGGCCTCGACTAGATCCGCACGCGAGAGGCCGACGTGGGGACCGCCATCGCCCGCACGAACCGTCTCGTCGATGTCCTCGGCTGAGATCGTCATGGCTGGGTCAGGCTACCGGGGGCCGCATCGACCAGACGGCAGTCGCGAGACCACGGCCGAGGGCAACGCTCCTGTCGGGACACTGACCGCCGCCCGAGCGCAGTGCCTCCTCGTCGGTCCGTGGAGAAGCCTCTTTCTCAGCGAACCGCTGCTGGAGGTCGAGATGCGAAACCGATTGGTATACCGCGAGGGCGTGGATACCAGGCACCACTCTACGCGGGGAGCGAGAGCGCCAAGGGGGACGGGAAGTGCCCGCCCAACCTGAACCCCCAATGCTGCAGGCCATCTGCGGTTGCCGGAGTGTCCGTCCCGGCGAGGGGTATCGGCGTGCGAGGCTCCTCCATTGAATCCTCGACGTAAGCTCGGAGTAGCTCCTCAAGCGGTAGGACGCCGTGATGGTCCAAGTCCGCGTTTAGCGCGAGTGCTGGCAGCATCGTGGCGCTCACGGTCCCTACCCCTCTGTAGGTGATGTGGGCGCACATCGCGTCGAGCGACACGGCATAGAGGTCGGCGGCGTCTAGGGAGACGTGAAGAGTGGGGGTCGCCACAGCTACGAAGTAGATCCGTGAGCGCCACGGAGTCATGTGTTCACTAGACGCGTACGCCTCTACGAGCGAGCGGGTATGACGGGTTACCACCCCGTCGCGACCCTCCTGCGCCCACGCGCACTGAAGGAATAGGGCGTTTCGGGGATGGTCAGCGAACCGAAGTCCGTTGGTGATGTGAAACCTCGGCGACCACACCTGGACTTGGGGCGCGACTCGATGTGCGCACGCACCTACCCACGCCTCGCAGACGCGCTTAGCGAGGTTCGCCATACGGTGCCAGCAAATTTTGCAGTTGATAACTCACGGCGCGGTGATGTCTGTCCTGTATCCCATCCCTTGGGCAAGAGGGAATCCTGAGCTTCGGACGGAAGGTTCTGGGGGAAGCGGTCCCATCCCTTGGCGTTGGTCCTGCCGCCGAATCCGGCAGGGGTCCGACGCGGGCGCCTGGCGATGACCAGTCGATTAGCAGCCCAGGGTGCTCCCCTCCGCCTCATTCGGCCTGGGCTCCCGCCCACGCGGTGGCGCGTCCTAAGCCGCAATATCGCCTCGGCGATCGTCGCGCTGGGGATCGAGAAGGCGGTCGAACGCGGCGCCCTGCAACGCCCGATCTCGGCGGGCGCAGACCTTGGCGTAGACGCGCATGGTCATGCGGGGGTCGCGGTGGCCGACTTGCTGCATGACGTAGGGGACTGAGTAGCCGGTCTCCAGGGCGAGGCTGATGTAGGTGTGGCGGAGGATGTGGGGCGTGACGTGGGGTAGGGGGCGCTCGCCGCGCTCCTGGCGGCGGGAGTTGGCGAGTTGCGTGGCGGGCGCGAAGACCTGGACGTTGGCCTGGCCCTTGTCGCGGCGACGGCCGTTGCTGTTGGGGAAGGCGGGGTCGTCGTGGCTCATCGGGCCGCGCGACTTGAAGTAGGTCGTGATGGCGGCCACGAGGCGGTCGGTGAGGTAGACCTCGCGGACGCCGGCCTCGGTCTTGGCGTCGAGTACTTGGAGCTTGGCGTGACGGAGGTCTACGTCGCCAACGTCGAGGTCGCATAGCTCGGTGACGCGCAGGCCGGTGCCGGCGAGGACCAGGACGAACACGGCGTCGGCCGCCGCGCGGTGCGTGTCGAAGCCGAGGCCGGCTTGCCGGCGCTTGGCCTCCTGGTAGTTGTAGATCGCGGTCGACTCGGCGACCCGCGCTCGCCTGGCGACGGCCTTCCACGGTAGGCCGTCCTGGTCGCGCAGGCGGACGATCAGCTCGGCTCGCGCGGCGACGTGCGGGCGCTGGCGCTGAAGCGGCCGGGGCGTCCCGGCGGCCTCGATCAGATCGGCCAGCTCGTCGGCCTCCAGGGCGGCCTTGAGTCGCGGGCGCTCCTTGAGCCGCCAGCTCGCCGCCGGGTTCGCAAGCGGATCGCCCCAGCCGTTGCTGGCCGTCCAGGTGAACAGGCCCGTGAGGTAGACCAGCGTGCTGTTGATCGTTGCGTCGGTCAGCGGGCGCAATGCGCCGCCGTTGGGGCCGGCGAGGTACTTGTCTTGCTCGCGGAGCTGGACGATCCGGTCGCGCTGCTCGATCTGGTGGTTGGTGTAGGCGACCACATCGCGCTCGGTGATCCGGCTCGGCCGTCGGTTCTTGAAGAAGGGGATCAGGTGGGTCTCGAACGCCCAGGTCAGCCGGACCATCGTGCTGGTCCGGAGCTGGCGCGAGCGCTTGACCTCCAGGTACATCCGGGCGGCCTCGGCGAAGCCGGGCTCGCGCTTCGGTGCCTTCGCCTCAGCGGGCGGCTCCCAGCGCCCGAGCCGGATGTCCTCCAGCACGTCCTTGAGCTTGCGCGCGGCCGACAGCGGAGTCGCGCCGTCGCGCTCGTCGCCGAGGTCGATCGTCACGCGCTCGCCGTCGACCATGAGCCGCGCTCGAGAACCTCGTCGTGCCGTCCGCGCGGACGGTCTCCTTGACCTTCGGTGAGTTGGGTCGAGCCATCGCCTATCGCTCCTTCGATCTGGAGCGCGGCTGTCTCAACTCTCGCCTGCGGAACATGGAGCGCCATCGAAAGCGAAGACGCGACCGACCCTCATTCGTGCGCCCGAGATCCCGCCGATCACTGGCGATTCAGTCGGAGTGCGAGGGTTTTGCCACCCGTTTTGCCACCAAGGCCTTTTCGGCCTCTTCTGGCGTCTGCCCGGGGTGGCTGTCGGTGTCGTCGGAACCCGCATCGCTTCTGGGCTCCGCTCCGATGGAGCTGAGGGGACTCGAACCCCTGACCTCTGCCATGCGAAGGCAGCGCTCTTCCAGCTGAGCTACAGCCCCAGGTCCCGTTTCGGGCGGGCGCACAATGCTACCGGCGTGGCGATCGGGGGCGGTGGACGGCCATCGGGGACGTGGCGTAGGCTTCGGGCGATGGGCGTTCTCGACGACGCGATCCGCGAGCACCTCGAGCTGAAGCGTCAGCACGGCGCCTCCCAGGGCGAGGTCGAGCGGCAGGAGCAGGAGGCGCTTGGCGCGCCGCGCCGCGAGCCGGTCGAGTCGGCCCCCGCCGAGGCTGCGGAACCCGAGCCGGAGCCCGCTCCCGAGCGGGCGGAGGTTGCCGATCCGGCGCCGGAGTCGGTAGAGGCGCCGCCCGAGCCCGAGCCCGAGCCCGAGCCCGAGCCCGAGCCCGAGCCCGCCGCCGCGGCCGAGCCGGAGGTCGCGGAGGAGCCGACCCCGCTCGTCGAGGAGCCGGCCGACGACGAGCCCGGCTGGGACTTCGGCTCGCGGCCCGACGAGGAGGCGACCGGAGGCGACACGCCCCCGCGCGGCTTCGACCGTGTCGACGACGAGCCGCCCGCCGGGGCCGGCGACGAGGAGGACGTGCTCGAGGAGACGCCCGACTTCCTCCAGGAAACGCCCGAGCACGACCGGCTGTGGTTCGAGCAGAAGCCACCGCGCGACTTCGACTTCGACGACGACGGCAAGTAGCGATGACGCGGCGCACGATCCTCGTGGCGCTCTGCGCCCTGCTCGCGGTCGGTGGCCTCAGCGCCTACGCGGGCGCCCAGATGGCCGGCGACCCGCAGCCCGTCGTCCGCGAGGCGCTCGCCCAGGACGTGAACCCGCGCGGCGCCAAGGGCCAGACGCTCGGCCTCTCGCGCGTCGACGTGGCGCCCGGCGGCCAGCTCGCGCTGCATCGCCATCCCGGCACCCAGATCGCGCGCATCGAGCGCGGGGTGCTGACCTACACCGTCGTCACCGGCAGCGTCGACGTCTGGCGCGGCAATCCCGAGGTCAAGGCGACGAAGGTCCGCACGATCCGCGCTGGCAAGACGGCTCCGATCCGCGCCGGGCAGTGGATCGTCGAGAAGCCCGGCACGATCCATCGCGCCGCCAACCGCGGCAAGACGGAGATCGTCCTCTACGTCGCGACGCTGTTCCGCAACGGCGAGCCGCCGGCGATTCCCGTGACGCCGGCCGTCCGCTAGCGCGACCGGCCGCGCAGCCGCTGGACGCGGCGCAGCTCCATCACGTCGTCGCTCGGCGGCGCGTCGCCGAGCCGGGGCGCGCCCAGCAGCTCCGGCTCGATCCGCTGGCGCACGAGCTCGCCGTCGACGGCCTCGACCCGCAGCGCGGCGGCACCCGGGCGCGAGCTGACGGCACGCTCGAAGCGGCGACCGCGGAACAGCAGCGCGCAGCCGTCGTCGGCCGCGAAGCCCCCCGGCAGCGCGCCGGTCCGGACCGCTTCGAGCCAGATCGGCAGCCGCTCCGGCTCGCCGTCGGCGTGGACGGACAGCGAGCCCATCACCAGTCCGAGTCCGGCGATCGGCTCCGGCGGGCCGCTCGACTTCGTCACCCCGCCCTCGAACCAGCACATCGCCCCGGCGCTGATCCCGGCGAGCACCGTGCCGCGCTCCCACGCCTCGGCCAGCAGCCGGTCGAGATCGTGCGCGCCCCAGATCGCGAGCAGGTTGCGCATCGATCCGCCGCCGGCGTAGATCACGTCCTGCTCGCGAACGACCTCTTCGAGCGTGCGCGTGCTGCCGTGCAGGTTGAACAGCGACAGGTGGGTGGCGGTGCAGTCGCCACGGCCCCCGAAACGGGCGCGGAAGGCGTTGATCTGGCCGGTCGGGTCGCCGGAGGCGGTCGGCAGGAAGAGGATCCGCGGCGGCGCGCCCGGAGCCGTCCGCGCAAGCGACAGGACGAAGTCGTCGAGCGCCGAGTTGTCGGGCTCCATCGTGAAGCCACCGCCGCCGAGCGCCAGCAGCCTTCGCCGCTCCTCGGCGACGACCTCGCGCGCGCTCACGCCGTGGCCAGGTCGGGCATCCGCGCCCCGAGGTACTCGACTGCGAGCGGTGTCTCGACCACTTCGCCGCCGTCTGGCTCGACGCGGTAGGCGCGCGCCTTCGGCCGCGAGCTGACGACGCGCGCGAGCTGCTTGCCGCGGAAGTGCAGCGCGGCGCCGTCGTCGGCGGCGTAGCCGGGCCGCATCCCGTCGCCGACGAAGCGGCGGTACTCCTCGCGCCGCTGCGGCTCGGCGTCGTAGTGGACGCAGTTCGAGTGCGGCAGCAGGCCGAGCCCCTGGACGCGGTACGGCTCGGAGTGGAAGGCGGTCAGCGCCTCGGCGAACCAGCACAGCGAGCCCGCCGACGGCCCGCACAGAACCGTCCCCTGGCGCCAGGCGCGGCGCAGCACCGACTGCAGTCCGTGGGCCCGCCAGGCGCCGAGCATGCTGACGACGTTGCCGCCGCCGACGTAGATCAGGTCCTGGCGCAGCAGGTGGCCGGCGAAGTCGCTCTCGACGCCCTCGCGGTCGCGCCGGAACAGCGACACGTGGCTGGCGTCGCAGCGCGTGGCGAACTGGCGGTAGAAGCGGACGACGTAGTGGTCGGCGTCGCCGGAGGCGGTGGGGAGGAAGCAGACCTTCGGGCGCGGCTTGCCCGTCAGCGACAGCACGTAGTCGTCCAGGAGCGGGTTTCCCGCCTCCATGGAGAAGCCTCCGCCTCCGAAGGCCACGATCTGTGGCACGCCTGCAGCCATGTCATCGATGCTCGCCGCGCGGGCCGGCTCTACGTATGTACGGCCGGAGAAGATCTGGGCGGCTCGTCCTCGACAGGGGGACAAGGGCCGTAGGCGGCGGTCGTGTGCGGCGCGGCGGGCTCCGGCTGGTCGTCGCGGCGGCGCGGGTTGGCGATCCCGACCAGCGAGATCACGCCGCCGACGATCACCAGACCGCCGCCGACCGCCATCCCGGCGCGGTAGGCGGACACCGACGCCTCCTCGACCGGACGGTCGAGCGCCGGCCGGCCGTCGACGCCGCCTGACAGCGGTCGCGCGTCCTCGGCGGCGGCCCGCGCGGGGGCCGGCAGCGCCGCCGCGCGCTCGTCGATCACCGTGTCGAACCGCGTCGCGACGATCGCCCCGAGCGCGGCGATCGCCAGCAGCCCGGCGATCCGCGAAACCTGGTTGTTGACGCCGCTGGCGACGCCCGCGTTGTGCTCCGGCACCGACCCCAGCACCGTCGTCGTCAGCGGCGCGACGGTCGCCGACAGGCCGAGCGAGAAGACCAGCACGCCCGGCAGCAGGTCGGTGACGTAGTCGACGTCGGAGCCGAGCCGGCCCATCCAGATCAGCCCGATGCCGGCGACGATCGGCCCGAGCCCCATCAGCAGCCGCGGCCCGATCCGGTCCGACAGCCGGCCGAAGCGGCTCGACAGCAGCCACATCACGATCGTGATCGGCATCAGCGCGAGGCCGGAGGCGATCGGGCTGTAGCCGGCGACCTGCTGGAGGAAGATCGTCGCGAAGAACGTCGCCGCGCCGAGGCCGCCGTAGATGCCGAGCGTCGACAGGTTGCCGACGCTGAAGTTGCGCGAGCGGAACAGCCCGAGCGGCAGCATCGGGTGGTCGGTGCGCCGCTCGTGGGCGACGAACAGCGCGAGCAGGACGACGCCGGCGACGAAGGGGAGCGAGACGAGCGGGTCGGTCCAGCCGTAGTTCTGCTGCTCGATCAGCGCGAAGACCGGGCCGGCGAGCCCGAGCGAGACCAGCAGCGCGCCGAGGTAGTCGATCCGGTCCGAGACCTCGCCGTCGTGGCTCTCGCGCACTCCGCGCGCCATCCACAGCGTCAGCAGGACGAGCGGCACGTTGATCGCGAAGATCCAGCGCCACGAGACGTACTCGACGATCGCCCCGCCGCCGAGCGGGCCGACCACGAACGCGATCCCCGTCCAGGCCGTCCACGATCCGATCGCCGCGCCGCGCTCGCTGGCCGGGAAGGTGGCGGTGATCAGCGCGAGGCTCGCTGGCACCAGCAGCGCGCCGGCCGCGCCCTGCAGGGTGCGCGCGGCGATCAGCGCCTCGCTGCTTGGGGCGACCGCGCACAGCAGCGACGTCGCCCCGAAGCCCGCCAGCCCGACCATGAAGATCAGCCGCCGCCCGCGGATGTCGCCCAGCGAGCCGCCCACCAGCAGCAGCGCCCCCAGCGTCAGCAGGTACCCCTCGACGATCCACTGCTGCGCCACGAAGCCGGCGTCCAGCTCGTCGACGATCGCCGGCAGCGCCACGTTGACCACGGTCCCGTCGAGGAACACGACCCCCGATCCCAGGATCGCCGCGATCAGCGTGATGCGCTTGACGCGAGCGTCGTCGGTCACCGCTCTACCTTGGCAGACGCATCACCGCCCGCAGGCGGGGTGTGAGCCGCTAGTTGGCCAGGCCGGGAATGGCCTGGAGCGCCTTCAACGCGTTGATGCGGCCGTTGTAGGCGACCTTGCCGTTGAGGGCGGGCGGCTTGTCGACGTGCTGGCGGATCGCCTTGCGCAGCTGGCCGTAGGTGGCGCCCGACTCCTGCTTGCGCAGCATGGCGGCGAGGCCGGCGGCGTAGGGGGAGGCCATCGAGGTGCCGGACAGGTTCTTGTAGCCGCCGCCGAGGTAGGTCGAGAGGATCGTGTCGCCGGGGGCGGCGACGTCGACGGCCTTGGAGCCGAAGTTCGAGAACGAGGCGAGCTGGTCGGCGTCGGTCGTCGCGGCGACGGTGAGGATGTTCGAGTTGCCGTAGGCGGCGGGGTACTCGGGCTTCTTGTCGATGTTCTGGCCGTCGTTGCCGGCCGCCACCACGAGCAGCACCTTGTGGTCCTGTGCGTAGTCGATCGTGTCCTTGAGCGCCGAGGACTTCGAGGTCGATCCGAACGAGCAGTTGACGATCTTGAAGCCCTGCTTGACCGCGTACTGGATCGCGGCGATCGCGTCGGACGTCGAGCCCTTGCCGCGCGAGTTCATGAACTTGACCGGCATCACCTTCGCCGACCAGCAGATGCCCGACACGCCGAGCGAGTCGTTGGCTCGGCCGGCGACGATCCCGGCGACGTGGGTGCCGTGGCCGTTGTCGTCCTCGGCCGACCCCTTGCCCTTGATCGCGTTCAGGCCGTAGGTGTCGTCGACGTAGCCGTTCTTGTCGTCGTCCTTGCCGTTGTTCGGCTTGTCCTTGCTCTTGTAGAGGTTGGCGACCAGGTCGGGGTGGTCGGTGTCGGCGCCGGTGTCGACGACCGCGACCTTGGCGCAGCTCGTGCGCTGCGCCCAGGCGGCGGGCGCGTCGATGTCGTGGCCCTCCGGGCTGTCGGAGACGGCCCACTGGAGCGGGTAGAGCGGGTCGTTCGGCTGCTTGGTCGCTGAGGCTGACTGGGTGAAGTCGGGCTCGGCGTAGGCGACGTCGGGGTGGGCGGCGAGCCGCTTGCGCAGCAGCGCCAACGCGATCCCGGAGCGTGGCTTGACAACAGTCAGCCGGCCGCCGCGGATGCCGGCGAAGCGCTTCGCGAGGCGACCCTTCAGCGCCGCGAGGATCTCCTGCTGGCGCTCGCTCGACGCGCCCTGCTCGAAGCCGACCAGCAGCCGATCCGACGCGGCGCCGGGGTCGGCGGCGTTCGCGGGAGCGGCAGACAGGGCGAGCGCCAGCGCGGCGGCGCACGCCCCCAGCGGGGCTGCGATCGATCGGCTCATCTGACGACCGTAACGCCTACGCGCCGGCGCCGAGCCGGTCGCGGACGGCCGGCGCGACCTCGGTTCCGAACAGCTCGATGCTGCGCATCACCTGGTCGTGCGGGAGCGTGCCGACCGAGAACTGGATCAGGAAGCGCTGGTGACCGAAGATCTCGTGCTGGAAGAGGATCTTGTCGACGACGTCCTGCGGGCTGCCGACGAAGTTGGCGCCGCGCAGCGTGCGCGCCGCGTCGAAGTCCTGGGGCGTCATCGGCGGCCAGCCGCGCTCGCGGCCGATCCGGTCCATCATCGCCTTGAACGGCGGGAACGAGATATCGACCGCCTCCGCGGCGGTCGGCGCGACGAAGCCGTGCGAGTTGATGCTGAGCGGCGGCGGCTCGATGCCGGCGTCGATCGCCGATCGCCGGTGCAGCTCGGCGAAGCCGGCGAACCGCTCCGGCTGCCCGCCAATGATCGCCAGCGCGAGCGGGAGCCCGAGGCGTCCGGCGCGGATCGCCGACGGCGGGTTGCCGCCCGCCGCGAGCCAGATCGGCAGCCGCTCCTGGGCGGGGCGCGGGTAGACGCCGAGGTCGTGGATCGGCGCGCGGTGGCGGCCGGCCCAGCTGACCCGCTCTTGGTCGCGCAGCGCGAGCAGCAGCTGGAGCTTCTCGGCGAACAGGTCGTCGTAGTCGTCGAGGTCGAACCCGAACAGCGGGAACGACTCGATGAACGACCCGCGCCCGGCCATGATCTCCGCCCGCCCGCCGGACAGCAGGTCGAGCGTCGCGAAGTCCTGGAACACCCGCACCGGGTCGTCGGAGCTGATCACCGACACCGCGCTCGTCAGCCGGATCCGCTCCGTCCGCGCCGCGCCCGCCGCCAGCACGACCGCCGGCGCCGACACCGCGAAGTCCGGCCGGTGGTGCTCGCCGACCCCGAACACGTCGAGCCCCACCCGGTCCGCCAGCTCGATCTCCTCGATCAGGTCCGCCAGCCGCTGCTCGCCGCTCACCGTTCGCCCCGTCTCCGGATCCGGCGTCAGCTCCGCGAACGTGTAGACCCCGAGCTTCCATGCCGCCTGACTTTCGCAGGTCTGGCGGCTCCTGCGCTACCGAAACGTGGGCGCTGGGCTGCCAAAGCGAAGCGCCGCCGCCCCTGAGGGCGACGGCGCTGAGCACGGGTGCTGCTGGGCGCTGCGTGAGCGCTACGGGGTCGAGCCGGCGTCCGGGTCGTCGGGGGTCGCGGCGGAGTCGTCGGGCTGGCTCGTCGCCTGCGGGGTGGTGGTCGTGCCGCTGTTCGGCGCGGCGCTGCCGCCGGTCGAGCTGCTGGTGGCCGGCGGGTTGCCGTCGGCGGGCGGCGTCGCGGACGGCGGGATGAACGAGGCGCGGAACGAGGTTCCGCTGGTCGTGCTGCACTGGACCGTCGAGGTCTGGTCGCCGCTGCTGATGTTGTCGCAGGTGTAGACGTTGCCGATCTTGATCGGCGAGCCCGCCTGGACGCCCTCGAGCTGGGTCTCGTTCTGGGTCAGCAGCGCGGTCACGGCGGCGCAGTTGACTCCGCGGGCGGTGATCGCGTTGAACGGGCCGGTCGCCGAGCAGGAGATGATCACGTTCGGGTGCAGGCCGTGCTTGGTCGCGGGGCGCGTCTCCTTCTTCGTCTTGGCGACGGTCTCCGACGACTCCTGGACGTTCTCCGTGTACTTCTTCGGGTGCGACTTGGAGGGCTTCGTCGCGATGCTGAAGCGCAGCGCCGTCTTGCCCTGGACGCAGCGGACGGTGCGGTCGTTGCCCTGGACGTAGAGGGTGGTGCAGTCCTGGGCGCCGACGGCGACGGTCTTGCCCTCGGGGATCCCGGTCAGCTCGGACGTCGCCGTGCTGTCGAGGAAGCTCGCGCCGGCCTTGCAGCCCTGGTTGCGGACCGACACGTCGTAGAAGCGGCCGAAGCTGCCGCACTCGCTGACCAGTGGCACGCGCTTCTTCTTCTTGGGGGCCGGGACGACGGTGTAGCGGAACGAGGCGTCCTCGTTCGGGGTGACGCAGCGGATCGTGTTCAGGCCGTCGGCGACCGTGTAGATGACCGAGCAGTCGTAGCCGTCGACGCTGCTCTCGACCGACTCGCCGTTGTAGGTCTTGTTGACCGCGACGATCTGCTCGCGGCCCACCTCGCAGGTGATGCCGTGCACCGAGATGTCCTGGAAGCCGCCGAAGGCCGCGCTGCCCGCGTCGCCCTCGAGGTCCATGCTCGAGCACTCGTAGACGTCGGACTCCGAGTGGGCCCGTGCCCCATCCTTCTCGGCGATCTCCTGCGCCGGCAGGATGACCGTCGCGCTAGCGCTCTCGCTCACCTCCGTCTTGGTCTCGGACTTGTCGTCGCCGCCGCACGCGGCGAGGCCGAGCGCGAGCACGGCCAGGAGGATCGGAGAGCGCCTGAGCATCTGAAGAGGACCCCTTGTTGGAGAGAAACGGACGTACAACAGGACTAGCTACGCCGTTCTCGGGGTGGTTCCTGCCCCGGCCCGAGCAGCGGTCAGCTGACCGGCGGCGGGTCGCCGTCGGCGCTGGCGGCCAGGCCGTCGTCCCAGCCGCAGACGCGGCAGGCGTGGCGGAAGGCCGAGCGGGCGAACTCGAGCGCGAGCGCGTGCGGGTCGGCGGCGGCGCACGACGTCGTCCCAGTCGAGGACGTACTCGCCGAGCGCGGCGTCCCAGCGCGCCGCCGCCGGCGCGAGCGTCGCCGTCGGCGAAGCCCGTCGGGCGCCGGGTGCGCGTAGGCGTAGAAGGCGGCCTTGCCGTAGCGCGCGTCGCCGGGCCACCAGCCGACGGCGACCTCCTGGGCGTCCATCGCGTTGCGCATGATGAAGTCGTCGGACGGCGGCGTCGGCGGGCACGCCGGAGAAGAGGCTGACGGCGAGGTCGAACGAGCCCCACCAGGCGTTGACCGGCGTCGAGCGGCCGCGGTAGGGCGCGCGGAAGGCGGCGAGCACGAGCGCGGCCCGCGTCGCCGCGGCGAAGTAGCGCGGCGACCTGCGCCGGGTCGTAGGTCGCGTGCTCGTCGTCCTCGTCGAGCGGCACCGTCCACGGCACCTCCTGCGGCGTCGGGTCGATCTCGACCGGCGCCGCCGAGCTCGCGCGACCGCCGCGAGCAGCTCGCGCGTCACCGTCGCCGACCGGCGCGGTCGGGCGTCGAGCGCGACCCGCCGCGCCCGCCCGTCGCTGTGCTCGACGACCGCCTCGTGGCGCGTGCAGGTCGAGCGCGACGACGAGCGCGCCCGAGCCGTCGGGCGCCGGCAGCGGCAGCGTCTCCCAGCCGCGCGCGGTCAGCCGCAGCGCCGCGTGCTGGAGCTGCGGCTCGGGCGGCGCGAGCGCGACCGCCAGCTTGCCGAGCACCTGCGTGTGCGCGTGCAGCGTGTCGCAGGTCGCGCTCCAGTCGTCGTAGGAGGAGGACGGCCAGGAGGGTGCCATCCGTCCACCGTAGCGCCGCGCCGGCGTCGGTTCGCGGCGGGCCGAGCTACTCGGTGGTGGCGGCGCCGTCCGCGCCGGAGCGCTCGAGCGCGTCGAGCTCGGCGACCAGCGAGCGGTCGCGGCCGGCGCGCTTCGCCTCGTAGAGCGCGTGGTCGGCGCGCTCGACCAGCGCCAGCGGCGTCTCGCCCTTCGCCAGTCGCGCCACTCCCGCCGAGCACGACTGCTCGCGCGGAGTCGCGGCGCGCAGGCGGTCGATGACGGTGCGGGCGGCCTGGAGGTCGTCCTCGCGCAGCAGCACGACGAACTCCTCGCCGCCGTAGCGGGCGAGCATGTCGGTCGGGCGCAGCCGGCGGCGCCAGGCGGCCGCGGCCTCCTTGAGGAAGCGGTCGCCGGCCTGGTGGCCGTGGCGGTCGTTGTAGGCCTTGAAGTGGTCGAGGTCGAGGATCGCCACGCAGACCGATCCCGGCTCGCGGACCGCTTGCGCGATCCGCTCCTCCCACGCGCGCCGGTTCGGCAGGCCGGTCAGCTCGTCGGTCAGCGCGAACTCCGTCAGTTGCCCGAGCAGGTCGGCGCGCTCGATCGCGAACGCCGCCTCGGAGGCGAGCAGGCGGACGAAGCCGCGCGCGCGGCGCTCGTCGGTCGGCGCCTGTGGCCAGCCGGCGACCAGCACGCCGGCCACCTCGTCGCCGTGGTGGACCGGTTCGAACAGCAACGCGGCCGGTCGCTCGCCGGCGCTCTCCGCGATCCCGTCGAGCAGCGCCGTCGGGTCGAGCTCGGGCCCGCCGCCGCGCTCGCCGCCGTCGGCGAGGTACAGCGCGGCGCGCGACGAGTAGGCGGCCATCGCGGGGTAGGGGCCACTGACGGGCGTGAAGGTCTGGACGGGGAGGTCGAGCCCGGCGCCGGCGGCCCACTGGAGCGTGCCGTCGTCGCGCGCCTCGAGCAGCACCGCGAAGCTGGCTCCGCTGAGGTCGCAGACCCCGGCGCAGATACGTTCGCGCGCGTCGTCGGTGAGCGGCAGCGAGCGCAGCAGGTCGGCGACCGCCTCGAGGTCGCGTTCGCGAACCTCCAGCGCGGCGGCGTGACGACGCACGCGCGCGACGAGGTTCTGCACCGCGACGCCGACGATCGCCGAGGCCGCGCCGAAGACGAGCGAGATCCGCCAGACGCTGAGCGGGTGCTGTTCGAACTCGCCGGCGGGCAGGTCGGGGGCGACGAAGAAGAGGCAGACGCCGCCGATCACGAGCAGCAGCTGCGCGCGGGTGCCGTGCAGGGCCACCCAGAAGACCGGGATCAGCGCCAGCACGCCGACGCCGACGACGACGCCGCTGACGTCGCGCAGCAGCGCCAGCGCGACGAGGAAGCCCAGTGACGGCGCGATCTGCGCCAGCGTCGGCAGCCGGCGCCACGGGACCAGGAGGATCGCGGCGACGACAACGAGCATCAGGCCCGCGGCGAGGACATAGCCATCCCAGTCGAGCTCGCCGCCGATCGGCACCAGCGCGAAGCCAAGCAGCGTCGCCGCCGCGAACGGCGCTATCTCACGGGCAAGCCGGCGATCGATTCCCATCCCTCGATCCTCGGGATTCCCCCGCGAGAGGTTGAGTCCTGCCGATTACCGTTCAACGGAGCAGCGCGCAGACGGCGGTCTGCTGCATTCCGCGCAGCCGCGCGAGCAGCCTGCCCTCCGGCGCGGGGATGTTCAGCGTGGTCGTCACCGACCGGCTGCCGTCGCGGTTCGCGGCCGCGAACTGCGTGTAACCCGGGAAGTTGCCGGTGTGTCCGAAAACCGTTCCGCACTTGGTGCGATAGCGGAAGACGGCCAGGCCGGCCGAGTTGCGGCCCGGTCCGGGCGGGCTCGACTGCCCCCCGGGCCAGAAGCGCAGCTGCTCTCGCTGCTGGGCCGCCGGGAAGAGCCGCCCGCCGAGGTAGGCGCCGACGAACGTGTTGAGGTTGCCCGGCGACGAGACGATGCCGCCGGAGGACCACGCCCCCGACGGGCTGAGCGCGGTGCTGACGTCCTCGACGGCCATGCCGTCGTGGGCGTAGCCGTGGATGAACGGCCGCGGCAGCGCGACGCGGGTCGGCAGGCTCGTCCGCGACAGCCCGAGCGGCCGGAAGACGACCTGGCCGAGCAGGTCGGCGTAGGAGCTGCCGGTCGCCTTCTCGGCCATCAGGGCGACGACGATGTTGTCGGTGTTCGAGTACTCGTAGCGGCTACCGGGCCTGAAGACGAGCGGGTCCTTGCGCACCCAGGAGATCAGCGTGGCGGGCGACACGTTGCCGCGGGGGTCGGTCGAGAACTGCCGCTGGAATCCCTGCGACTGCGTGTAGTCGGGCACGCCGCTGGTGTGGTTGAGCAGCTGGCGCAGCGTGACCGCCGACCAAGCGCGCGGCAGGTTCGGCAGCACGCCCCCGATCGTGTCGTCGAGCGCCAGCTTCCCGTCGGCCACCAGCCGCAGCGCCACCGCGCCGCTGAACGCCTTCGCCACGCTGGCGATCCGCATGTGGTCGGTCGCCCGCGGCCGCTGCCGCGTCTGCACGTCTGCCACCCCGGCCCGCACCACGCTCAGCCGCCCCTCGCGCCGCAGCGTCACGATCGCCCCGGGCGGCCCGCCCTTCGCCCCCACCAGCGCGTTGAGCTGCCGCTGCAGCTTCGCCTCCTCGGGGCTCGCGGCCGTCGCGGCCGGCGTCGCGACGATCGCCAACCCCGCCACGAGGGCAATCGTGGTGCCAAGACGGGTGCAGCGCTTACTCATCGAGAGATCTCCTGGTTCGAGGCTGTCCGCCTTCCGCAGTGGAGCCAGCCGGGCTCGAACCGGCGACCTCCTGCTTGCAAAGCAGGCGCTCTTCCAACTGAGCTATGGCCCCTCGGGGAGGCATGTTCGCATGGGCGGCTCGATGCGCCAAGTGCCGGCGACCTGTCGGTAGGGCATGCTGCGTGGGCATGGCCAAGTCGGAGGCAACGATGGTCGACGCCGGTGGGCGCGAGCTGCGGGTGTCGAGCGCCGACCGGGTGATCTTTCCGGCGACCGAGCGGACGCCGGAGATCAGCAAGCTCCAGGTCGTCGAGTACTACCTGGCGGTCGAGGACGGGATCATGCGCGCGCTGCGCGAGCGGCCGACGACGCTGGAGCGCTGGCCGAAGGGCGTCCACGAGGGGATCGTCCTCTCCACGCGCGAGAAGGGCGGGGGCGACGCCTTCTTCCAGAAGCGGGTTCCGCGCGGCGCGCCGGACTACCTCGAGACGGCGCGGATCGAGTTCCCGTCGGGCCGTTCCGCCGACGAGGTCTGCCCGACCGAGATCGCCGTCGTCGGCTGGTGCGCCCAGATGGGGACGATCACCTTCCACCCGTGGCCGGTCCGGCGCGCCGACGTCGACCACCCCGACGAGCTGCGGCTCGACCTCGACCCCCAGCCCGGCACCGACTTCGACGACGCCGTGCGCGTCGCCGCCTGCGCGCGCGAGCTGCTCTCCGATCTCGGCTACGCCGGCTTCCCGAAGACCTCGGGCGGCCGCGGCGTCCACATCTACGTGCGGATCGAGCCACGCTGGACGTTCACCGACGTCCGCCACGCGGCGATCGCCTTCGGCCGCGAGCTCGAGCGGCGGATGCCCGGCGAGGTGACGACCAAGTGGTGGAAGGAGGAGCGCGGCGAGCGCGTCTTCGTCGACTACAACCAGAACGCCCGCGACCGCACGATCGCCTCCGCCTACAGCATCCGCCCCAGGCCCGGCGCCCCCGTCTCGGCCCCGGTCGAGTGGGGCGAGCTGCCCGACGTGCAGCCCGAGGACTTCACCGTCGCCACCATGCCCGCCCGCTTCGCCGACGTCGGCGACCGCTTCGCGACGATCGACGACGTCGCGCACTCGCTGCAGCCGCTGCTCGACATGTACGAGCGCGACGAGTCCGAGGGCGAGGGCGACATGCCCTACCCGCCCGACTACCCCAAGATGCCCGGCGAGCCCAAGCGCGTCCAGCCGTCGCGCGACACCGACCGCAAGCAGGACGCCTAGCCGTACTCGAACGCCAGGTCGAGTAGCCGCGCGGCCTGCTTGCCGGGGTCGGGCGAGTCGAGCAGGACGACGCCGAAGGTGCGGCCGGCGCGGCGGGCGACGCCGACGAAGCAGCGGCCGGCGGCGTCGGTGTAGCCGGTCTTGAGGCCGATGGCGCCGGGGTAGCCCGCGCGGATCAGCGGGTTGTGGCCGGAGAGGTAGAGCTTGCGGCCCTTGATCGGGAAGCGGTAGGCGGCCTGGGCGCGGCGGGCGAGCCGGACGATCCGCGGCTCGCGCATCGCCAGCCGCGTCATCACCGCCAGGTCGACGGCGCACGAGCGGTCGCCGTTCGACAGGCCGTGGGGCGTCGCGAAGCGGGTGCAGTCGAGATTCCAGAGGCGCGCCTGCTCGTTCATCTTCGCGACGAATCGCCGCTCGCTTCCCGACACGTGATCGGCGAGCGCCAGCGCGGCGTCGTTGCCGGAGACGATCATCAGCCCGGCCAGCAGCGGCTCCAGCGGCACGCGGCGGCCGAGTGGCAGCAGGCCGACGGCGGAGCCCTCGTAGCGCAGCCCCTTCGGGATCCGCACGACCTCGCCCGGCTCGGTCGCGCCGGTCACCGCGAGCGCGGTCATGATCTTCGTCAGGCTCGCGATCGGCAGCTCCTCGGTCGCGCGGCGGCGGTAGAGCGAGTCGCCGCTGGCGACGTCGAAGACGAGCGCGGCGCGCGGCGGCTTGCGCCACCTCACGTCGAACGCGTCGACCGACAGCAGTTCGATCGGCGCCGGCGAGGCGGGCTCGAACGAGCGGTCGTCGACGAGCGGGGCCGCCCCGCCCGCCGCGCGCTCGCCCGCCACCCCGCTCGCCGCCACCGGCACCCCGCTCTCGTCGCCCGACCGCAGCGCGACCGCCAGCAGCGCGCCGATCGCGATCGCGGCGAGCGACAGCTGCAGCAGCAGGATCGCTCGCGCGCGGCCCGGCGAGCGCCGCCGGCGGAAGCTCGGCTCGGCCCTGCGCCGCCTCCGCGTCGCCACCGGACTACTCCTCGGGCGGGTTGAGCAGCGCCCCGACGACCCCGACGCCGACGAAGCCGACCAGCGCAAGCGAGAACAGGACGAGCACGTCGATGCCCGACTTCAGCATCACGTCGATCGTCAGCCCGCCGAGCAGCGCGACCAGCGCGAGCGTCGCGCCGAGCGCGAGGTTGCGCCCCCTCATCGAGCGGCGGCCCGCTCCAGCGTCTGCTCGGCGAAGTAGCTCGAGCGGACGAGCGGACCGGCCGCGACGGCTTCGAACCCGAGCGCGTATGCCTCGCGCTCCAGGTCGGCGAACTCGTCGGGGTGCCAGTAGCGGACCACCGGCAGGTGGTTGCGCGTCGGACGCAGGTACTGGCCGACGGTCAGCACCTGGACGCCGTGCTCGCGCAGGATGCCGAACGTCTCCAGCAGCTCTTCGCGCGACTCGCCGAGGCCCGTCATCAGGCCCGACTTCGTCACGACGCGGTCGCCGCCCATCTCCTTCGCGTTGCGCAGCACGCGGCAGGAGCGCAGGAACTTCGATCCGCGGCGGGCGAGCGGGTAGAGCCGCGGCACCGTCTCGACGTTGTGGTTGAAGACGTCGGGCCGCTCGGCGATCACCCGTGCCAGTGGCATCTCCTCGCCGCGGAAGTCGGGCGTCAGCACCTCGACCTTCGTGCCGGGCGAGAGGCGGCGGACCGAGCGGATCACGCCGACGAACGCCGACGCGCCGAGGTCGGGCAGGTCGTCGCGGTCGACGCTCGTGATCACCGCGTGGCGCAGCCCCATCCGCTTGACCGACTGGGCGACGCGCGCTGGCTCGAGCGGGTCGTTGTGGGTCGGCTTGCCGGTCTTGACGTTGCAGAAGCCGCAGCGGCGGGTGCAGGTGTCGCCGAGGATCATGAACGTGGCGCTGCCGGTCTCCCAGCACTCGCCGATGTTCGGGCAGGCCGCCTCCTGGCAGACGGTGTGCAGCCCCTCCTTGTCCATCAGCTTGCGCAGCTCGCGGTAGCGGGCGCCGCCCGGGGCGGGCACCTTGAACCACGACGGCTTGCGCGCGCCGAACTCGATCACCTCGCCGCCGAGCTGCTCGGTGAGGTCGCGAATGCCGCCGGGGTTGGCGCGCGAGCGGGTCTGATGCTGACGGTCCACCGCTGGAGAGCCTATGCCCTCGCGCCGGCCGGTACGGCGGGGGCGGCGGGCGCGGCTGTGGCGGCGAACAGGCGCGCCGGGCTGACCAGTCGCTGGCGCAGGCCCAGCTGCTGGGCGAGCTGGAAGGCGATCCGCTTGCGGAAGCAGCTCATCGAGGCGCTGCCCTGGCCGAGCGCCTCCTTCTCGCGCGCGAGGGATGTGACCTGGGCGTTCTCGACGCCGCAGGCCGCGACCCAGCCGAACGGCTCGAGGCCGTTGACGACGTTGACCGAGAACCCGTGCGTGGTCACCCCGCGCGAGACGTGCACGCCGATCGAGCCGATCTTCGCCGTGCCGGCCCAGACGCCGGTCAGGCCGTCGGGCGCGGCGGCGGCGACGCCCTCGTCGCGCAGCGCGGCGATCATCGCCCGCTCCAGCCGCGCGACGTACTCGCGCACCGAGGCGACCCGCAGGATCGGATAGCCGACGAGCTGGCCGGGGCCGTGGTAGGTCACCTGGCCGCCGCGGTCGGAGTCGACCACGTCGATCCCCTGGTCGCGGTACCAGGCCTCGCCGCGCGGCAGGTCTGCGGCGGTGGCGCGCCGCCCGCGCGTGTAGACCGGCGGGTGCTCGAGCAGCAGCAGCGTGTCGGGGATCGCGTCGGCCTGGCGGGCGGCGCGCACGCGGTCCTGAAGCTCGAGTGCCTCGACGTAGGGCACCTCGCCGAGCGTCGTTACCCAGAGATCGGACACGCCCCCGATGTTAGAGCGGAGCCGAAGCGTGCTCAGCGGACGGCGGCGACTGGCGCGCCGGCGAGCTGGCCGAACAGCCGCTCGAGCGTCGGGCGCATGACGGCGGCCTCGAAGTCGGCGCGGCCGCCGGCGAGCTGCTGGAGCATCAGGCCGGTGAGTGTCGCGACGATGACCTGGGCGTCGACCTCGGGCTGCGTGGAGCCGATCGAGCGGCAGCCCATCTCGGCGAGGCGGAGGTGGGCGTCCTGCCAGCGCTGCAGCTCGGCGCGCAGCGGTGCGCGGCGCGTCGCCTCGAGGCCCAGCTCGAACAGCGCGACGTGCTTGGCGGGGTCGGCCTCGACGTCGCCGGCGATCTGGCCGCCGACCGCCGCCGCCCACTCGTCGATCGACAGCGACTGCGGCGCGAGTTCGAGCACCAGCCGCTCGAGCCGCTCGGTCTCCTCGCGCGCGGCGAGCAGCAGCGCCTGCTCGAGCAGCTCCTCCTTGGAGGCGAAGTAGTAGGTCGTCGCCGACAGCGGCACGGCGGCGGCCTCGGCGACCGCCCGGTGGGTGACCGCGTCGGCGCCCCGCTCGCCGATCAGCGTCAGCGTCGCACGCAGAATCTGCTCGCGCCGCTGGCCTTTTTGGTACGTTTGTCCCATTAGTTGAGTACTAACGTACCAGAGGGAAAAAGATGACTGCGACCGTCCCCACCACCCAGAGCCCGCTCGACAACATCACCTACGAGGACCTCTACCGGCGCTGGGAGAACGGCAACTGGAAGGCGATGTCGATCGACTTCTCCAAGGACGCCGAGCAGTGGCGCAACGACTTCACGGAGTTCGACCGCAAGGCCGCCTACTGGAACTACTGCCTCTTCTTCTGGGGCGAGGACGCGGTCGCCGACGGCCTCTCGCCCTACGTCGACGCCGCCCCGCTCGAGGAGCAGAAGTACTTCCTCACGACCCAGCAGGTCGACGAGGCGCGCCACGCCGTCTTCTTCAACCGCTTCATGACCGATGTCGTCGGGCTCGGCGGCAGCTCCGCGGGCGCGAACCTCGCGACGATCGAGTCGGAGCTGAGCTGGGGCTTCAAGAAGGTCTTCGGCCGGCTCGAGAAGATGTGCGACGAGCTGCGTCGCGACCCGTCGATCCCGCAGCTCGCCGCCGGCGTCGCGCTCTACCACATCATCATCGAGGCGACGCTCGCCCAGCCGGGCCAGCACTTCATCACCAGCTATCTGGAGAAGCGCGACCTGCTGCCGGGCTTCCGCGAGGGGATGGAGAACGTCGCGGCCGACGAGCAGCGCCACATCGGCTTCGGCGTCAAGCTGCTCAACGACCTGCGCAAGATGGACCCCGAGGTGCCGTACGCCGTCGCCGACCTGCTGCGCGAGGTGATGCCGTGGACGATCAACGTGCTCGTCCCGCCCGGCTGGGACGAGCGCTACATCGAGACGTTCGGGTACACCATGGAGGACCTCGGCGAGGAGGGCGCCACCTCGCTGGAGACGAAGCTGCGCAGCGCGGGCATGCCGCTCGAGGAGCTGCCCGGTCCGCCGGTGATGCCGTTGGACGGCACGCCGCGCGAGCGCGCGATCCACGGCAAGGCGCTCTGCAAGGCCGGCTACCTCGGCGAGAAGCTCGGCCCGGCCTCGCGCGAGCCCGAGCATGTCGCGCTGCTGTTCCAGTCGGTCGCCAACGGCCTCGACACCGGCGCGGCCCGCGCGCCCGGCTCGATCCAGTGGGACTTCGTCGACCACGAGCCGTGGCACGTCGTCGTCGCGAACGGCTCGACGCACGCCGCGCGCGGCCCGGCGCCCGACCCGACGGTCCGCTTCCAGGTCGCCTTCCAGGACTGGGTCGACGTCGTCGCCGGGCGCACCGACCCGGGCAAGCTGATGCTGCGTGGCCGCCTGCGTCCGCGCGGCAACCTGGCCTGGCTGTTCCGCAGCCGCAAGATGTTCCCGGCCGCGTCCTAGCGGACGGACGCGGAGGCGGGCGCCGCGGCGGCGGGTTCGGGCTCGGCGTTGGCCAGCTCGCACGCGCGCTCGTTGCCGACGAACGGGGTGAGGGAGATCGCCACGACGGTCGGCGCGATCTCGTAGAGGCGCGCCGCGCCCCGGTGGCGGAGCCAGGTGAAGACCATCGCGTCGACGGTCGCGATGACGGCGTCGCCGGCGATCGGCGCGGTCCGCGGGTACTGGCGAAAGCCCTCGTCGAACAGCGACCGGAATCGCCGCAGCATCTCGGCGCGCAGGTCGAGGCCGACGTCTCCGATCGTGAAGGCGCCGACGTTCCCGAGGTGGGCGGTCGCCGGGTTGGTCGCGAGGAAGGCGAGCAGGCCCCGCGCTCCGCCGCTGATCGCGCTGGGCCAGTCCGGCGCCGCCTCGAAGTGCGTCAGCGTCGCGTCGAGGATCCGTTGCTGGCCGATCAGGAACGCCTCGCGGAAGGCCGCCTCCTTGCCGTCGAAGTGCTGGTAGAAGGTCGTCAGCGACACTCCTCCGCGCGCGGCGATCTCGGTGATCGCCATCTCGGGGTAGCCCTTCTCGGCGATCAGCTCGCTGACCGCGTCGAGGATGCGGTCGCGCGCGTCGGTCGACGGCTCCGCTCGCCCGACCGCGAGGTCCGGCGGGATCCGTCGTGGCCGCGGCAACGGCGCGTGCGGCGTGCGATACCCGCACATCCACTCGAACAGCTCCGGCATCAGGCCCGGCAGCTCCTCGGCGCGGCCCTGGTGGATTCGCGTCTGGACGATCTTGCGCACGCCGCCGACGACCCCGGCGACCATGTCGCGCGGGATGCCCTCGCGTTCCGGCGAGTCGCCGAGCGAGTCGAAGACCGCCTGCTCGACGGTTGCGTCGATCCGCTCGACGATCGCGATCGCCTCTGGGCCGGCGGCGTGGTACTCGATCCAGGCGACGCGCGCCATCGCCGGCTGGGCCACGACCACCGCGGCGAGCGTGTCGAGCATCGCGGCGAGCCGGTCCTCCCAGGTTCCCGGCGTCTCCTCGACTACCGCGGCCAGGGTCGACTCGGCCAGCTCCTCGAACGCGGTCAGCGTCGCCAGGAAGCAGTCGAGCTTGCTGGAGAAGTGCTTGTAGAAGGCGTTGCGCGAGACGCCCGCCATCACCAGGAGATCCTCGACGCGGGTGGTCTCGTAGCCCCGCTCGGCGACGACGGCCACCGTCGCGGCGAGCAGTCGCTCGCGTTGGTTCTCGAGCACCGCCTGCTGATCCATGCCCGGGCCCGGAGACAGCTTGCGCGCGCTCAGCCCCTCGGAGTCACCCCAAGGAGTGATCGTCACGCTGGCGACCCTACCCGACCGGAGACGCTGATGTTTAGGTACCAGCGGCGGCCGTGGTAAAGACGCGGTCTTCCTGCCACTACGCTGCCTCCCCGTGACCTCCGGCGATCGTTTCTGGACCAGGCGCCTGCGCTGGCGGTTGCGCGGCGCGACCCAGTGGCCGGCGTTCGCGCTCCTGACCGTCGTCGACGCCCTGGTCATCGACCAGCTGCCCCCGATCTCGACCTCCGACGGCACCGGCCTGAACTTCATCGAGGGCCTGCTGATCGCGACGTTCGCGAACCTCGTGCTGGTCGGCGCGGCGGCGCCGTGGCTGGCGCGCCGGCTTGCCAACCGGCGCGCCGCGGCGCTCGCGGCCGCGGGCGCCCCGCCGCCGACGGAGGCCGAGCGCGACGTCCTGCGGGACCGGACCGCGACCGCGCTGCTGGCCGCCGGACTCGCGGCCGTGGTCGCCGCCGGCCTTGCGAACCGGCCGGTGATCGTCTCGGAGACCGAGGCCACCGAGGCCGCCGGGCGCGCGGTGCTGGCCTACGTCGAACGCTCCGGCAGCGAGGAGCTGCGCCGCAACGCCGAGACGGCGAACATCGTCAAGCTCGGCGACGACTACTTCCGCGTCTGCATCGCGCGCGACGAGCGCGACCGCTTCTTCTGCCTGTTCGTCGACACCGCCGACGACCCGCCGGAGGTCGTCCGCGACCCCAGCGGCGAGCCGAACCGCAGCCGCTGATCAGGTGCGCCCGAGCGGGCGCAGCCGCTTGCCGCCGACGATCTCGAAGATTTCGACGTGGTTGCGGCCGACGCGGATCGACCGCTCGGGGACCATCACGGCGAAGACCTCGCCGGCTCGCGAGCGCTGGGCGCGCGGCAGGCGCAGGTGGAAGCTGACGCCGGTCGCCTCGACGGTCCCGTTGACGGCGATCGCCAGGTTGCGCGTCGCGTCGGCGTCTCCGCCGACGATCGCGCCGGCGATCTGGGTCGGCCGCACCAGCGAGTCGCGCCGCACCGAGCGCAGGTCGACCTCGCGCACGATGCTCGCCTGGAGCCCGCTCGACGCGACGCGCGTCAGCTCGGCGACCGGGCGCCCGATCAGCTCGCGGCTCGGGCCGATGCCGGTGTAGAGGCGGTCCCAGCTTCCGTGGCCGAAGTGACGCAGGCGGGCGCGCAGCAGCGCGCCGCGGCGCCGCTGGAGCTCGGGCCCCGAGATGTGCAGCCGGCGGCTGAAGTCGCGCTTGATGATCATCGCGCCGCGGCGCGAGCGGACCTCGCGCGAGAACGCCGAGCGGCCGTCGGCGCGGTAGGGGAGGCGGGCGTTGACGAGGTCGGCGATCGTCGGCGCGACGTCGGTCGTCCGGACGTAGCTGCGGATCGTCTCGCCGCGCTTCTGGCGCGGCGCCTTGACGAACAGCGGCACCGGCGCCAGCTCGTCGATGTTGCGCATGTCGGTGTCGCGTCGCGTCGGCACGCCGTGCTCCGAGGAGATCCCGTGGTCGGCGGTCACGACGATCAGCGACCTGTCGAACGTCCCCTCGCGGCGCATCCGCGCGAACAGCTTCCCCAGCTCGCGGTCGAGGAAGCCGATCTGCAGCTGGAGCCGCTGCTGGGCGTGCAGAGCCTGGTAGGGGGAGTAGAAGCCGGGCGTGCTGTTCATCCCGGGGATCGGGTCCTGCCAGTCGGGCCGGGTCTGGTTGCCCGACGGCAGGAACATGTACGGGCCGTGCGGCAGCAGGATGTGCGCGAGCCAGAAGGTCGGCTCGTCGGTCGGGCGGATCGAGCGGAACAGGCGCGACAGCCGCTCGCGGCGGCCCTCCTGGAGCTGGGTGAGGATCGCCGGCCGGCCGCGGCGCGCGCCCGGGCACCAGCGCGGCGGGCAGATCGACGTCGCGGCTTCGACGCGGCGGATCCGGTAGCCCTTGCGGCCGAAGACGTCGTAGAGGCTCTGCGGATGGCTGCGGTAGTCGGGCGTGCCGCCGGCGCGCGGGAAGCGGCCGTCGACGATCTGCGGGACCGCCTTGGTCGTCGAGTCGTAGGTCGTCGTCGCGTTCGGGAACCAGTGGCTGGTCCGCGCCAGCTCCGCGAAGGCGGGGTAGCGACCGGCGTCGATGCGGCCGTTCGGGCCGAGCAGCAGGTCGGCCGGGAACTCGTCGAACATCAGCAGCACGACCGGCGGCTTGCCCTTGCCGGCGGCCTCGGCTTCGCGGTCGTCTCGAACGAGCAGCCACGTCGCGGCCGCGACGATCGCACCCACCACCGCCAAGGCTCCCAGCATCCGCCGTGTCACGCCAATCAGTCTAGATCGACGGGGCGTCGCTCAGCGCTCAACCGTCGTTGATCACCGCGCAAGCCTCGATGGTGCCCACGGAGGGCGCGATCGCGATGAAGGCGGCGGTCGGGGCAATCGCGTAGAGCGCGGCGGCGGCGCCGTTGCTGATTCGCTCGAAGGCGAGCGCGAGGATGCTCGAGCCGATCGCCTCCGCGGCAACCCCCGGGGCGCCCGACCGGCCGCGCAGCCCCTCGGCCAGCAGCGCGGTGAACCCCGTCAGTGCCGTGTCCAGCCGGATCATCACTCGCGGCCCCGCCCAGACGGTCGCCGAGATGAAGGTTGCCGTGTCGGGGTTCTTCGACAGGTAGGCGAACAGCGCTTCGAAGCCGTCGCGGACGCCGTGTGGCCAGTCGGGCGCACCTCGGTAAGCGATCGTGGTCGCGTCGAGCATCCGCGCGACGGCATCGTCGAGGGTGGCGTCGAAGCTGTCCGGAAGTTCCTTCTCGACGGCGCCGACGGAGGTCCTCGCGGCGATGGCGGTGGCGGCCGTGGTCGCGACGGTTTCCGGCGGCGTGCCCGCACGGAGGGGAACCGCCGGCGCGCGGTAGTCGAGCGCCCAGTCCATGAGCGCGGGGGCTAGGTCTGGCAGCTCGTCGACCCGGTCGTCGTAGAGGCGGGTCTGGATCACCTTGCGCAGGCCGCCGATGATCGCGCGGGCGACGTCCCGCGGCATTCCGGCACGCTCTGGCGACTGTTCGAGCACCGCGACCGCGCGGCGTCCGGCCGCGCGCGTCATCCGGTCGACGTAGGCCATCGCCTCCGGTCCCGCGTCGTAGGCGTCGACCAGGCACATTCGGGCCGCCGCGGGGTGAGCGACGATCAGGTCGACGAGCGTTTCGAAGGAGCGACGCAGTCGGGCATCCCAGGGCGCGTCGCGCACGAGGTCGACCGCCATCGAGGCCTCGGCGAGCACCACGATCGCCTCGAGCGTCTCCACGAAGCAGTGGAGACGGCCGTCGAACTGCGCTTCGAAGTCGGCCCGCGTGACCCCGGCCAACTCGACCACCTGGTCGACCTCGGTCGCCGCGTATCCCCGTTCGGCCACGGAGGTCACCATCGCGGCGTGGATCCGCTCGCGGATCGCGCGTGTGCGTTGGGCGGGGGTCCCTGTGCGCTCGCGCTCGCGCAGGTCGCTCGCGAGTCCCCAGGGGGTCGAGGTCATCGTTCGGCGCCGCCCGTCGCGAGCACCGTCGCGATCAGCGTCGTGGAGTGGCGTCCGTCGACGTGATCCGGGGCGCGACCGGCGATCTCGACGATGGCCCCGACGGCCGCGCGGGCGGCGAGTTCGTCGCGGTCCCGAACCGGCGCTCCCCCGATCGCCTCCGCGATCTCGCGCGTCAGCGTCTGGAGCAGCTCCTCGCGCCAGGCCCGTGCGCGCTCTCCCGCCGCGAGGGTCTCGACGAAGCAGGCCTGTGCGCCGGCGGGGTCGCCGAGGCAGTGTCCGACGAGCGTGGCCGCGATCCGTTCCGCGCGGTCGCGACGGCCACCGCCGCCGTTGCACGCCTGGCCCACCTGTTCGCGCAGCTCGGCGGCGTTGTCGTCGCAGATGGCGATGAACCAGTGCTCCCGCCCGCCCCGTAGCTCGTAGAAGGTCTTGCGCGATACCCCGGCGCGGGCGATGACCTGTTCCACGGTGGTGCGATCGTAACCCTGCGCGGCCACCAGGTCACGCATTGCCGCCCGGATTCGTTCGCTTTGGTTTGCCGCGACCTGTTCGCGGCTCAGGCCGTGCGGCCCGCTGGAGAGTTGGTCCGGGCGCCTGCGCCGACCAGTCGGCGCGGTCGCGCCCGGCCTAGGTTCGGCCATCTGGAGTAGCTCCCGCCGCCCGCTCACGTAAGTACGGCACCTTATCAAGAATACGGCGACTTACCGAAGCGGGGGCGCGGTGGCGGCCCCGGCGGGCGTCAGCGCGGTCGCGCCGAGGGGGCTCGCCGCCGCTGGGTGGGCGTGTTCGCCACAGCCGCGGCGGCATCGGCTCCGACGAACGGCGCGAGCGCGATGAAGGTCATCGTGGGGAGCAGGTCGAGCAGCTTGGCCGCGCCGTTGTCGCGCACCCGGCCGTAGAGCAGTTCGAAGATCGCGCCGCAGATCGCCTCGGTGGCCACCGCCGGCACCTGCGGCGCCATTTCGAAGCCGGGCTCGAGCAGCGTGGAGAACATCCGCACCGCGTTGTCGCGCCGCTCCATTCCGCGCGGTCCCGCGGCGAGCACCTCGACGACCGCCGAGTGGGCCCAGGCCTGCTCGCGCGCCAGGTAGGTGAGGAAGCCCGCAAGGCCGGCGTGCACGGCGTGCGGCCAGTCGGGGGCCCGCTGGTACGGGGGCAGCGTCGCGGCGTACGCCTGCGCGATGCCCTGGTCGTATGCCGCCAGGAAGGCGTCCTCTTTGGTGTTGAAGTGGTTGTAGAACGTGCTGAACGAGATCGCCGATCGCTCCGCGACGTCGTCGAGGGTGGTGGCGATGTAGCCCTTCTCGCGCACCACCGCGGCCAGCGCGGCGAAGATCCGATCGGTCTGGTCGTGGGGGTCGGGCGCCGTCGCGCGCGGCTCGAGGGCGCGAACCCGGGGCCGTCGAATCGGCTCGGCGGGCGTCCGGTAGCTGAGCGCCCACATACCCAGCCCGGGCGCGAGTTGGGGGAGCGTTCCCTCCTGGCCCACCCGCAGCCGGGTCGCCATCACCATGCGCACCCCGCCGACGATGCCTCGGATCGCCAGGGGCGGTAGACCGGCGTGTTGCGGCGACCGCGCGAAGCTGAGGGCGATCATCTCCTCGAACTGCTCGCCGCCCCTGTTGGCGCGATCGATGGCCGCTCGCCCCGCCGCGAAGGCGTCGATCAGGCAGATCCGCGCCGCCGCGGGCTGGGCGACGATCTCGCCGACGTAGGCGTCGAAGGCACGTACGAGCCGCTCTTCCCAGGATCCGTCGCTGCGGTAGGCGTCGCCGATCTTGGCGGTGGCGAACGAGAGGGTCCCGTCGACGGCCGCCACGAAGCACTCCTCCTTGTTGGAGAAGTGCTTGTAGAACGCGGTTCGCGACACGCCGGACAGTTCGACGATGTCGGCCACCGAGGTCCGCTCGTAGCCCTGCTCGGCAACGGTCGCGACCACCGCGGCGAGCAGGCGGTGGCGCTGATTGCGGGCCACCGTCTCGGGGGGGAGCCGGTAGCCGGGCGCGAGCTTGCGGGCCCTCAGCTCGTCGGAGTCGCCCCAGGGGGTCTTGGTCACAAGGGTCCTGACATTACAGCCGTGGGAGGGCCGTCCCCACGGTACCTCAATGTTTCCAAAACCGCGTCTCTGGCTCGTCGAGAGACCGCAGGCCTTTGCGCTTCCGCCGCCGGCGCGCGGCTGCCCGACGGTTGGGCCTTGACGGCTGGGATAGCTGCATGTTTTTATGGGGCGGGAGTGGACATTGGTGTCTCCGTCTAGCTGGGCGGCGGCAAAGCCGGAGGAAGAGGAGACGTGTTGGGATGAGGAGTGAGCGCAGGAGAAAACGGACGGCCTTGCGGTCGGCCATGGCCGCGGGCGTCGGCGCCCTCGCGTTCTTTGGGCTCGGCGCGTCCGGCGCCGCGGCCGCGCCGGCGACCAACGGCATCCCCGGCTGGGGGTATGAGCTCGTATCGCCAGTCTCGACCGCCGGCCAGGAGTCGTTCCCAATGTCGATCTCGCCGGCCGGCGACGACGTGGTGTACGCCTCGCCGGGCGGCTTCGCCGACGTGGACGCCCTCTCAAACCTTGGCATTCCCTACCGAGCTCGACGCACTCCGAGCGGTTGGCAGACCGCCACCCTCGGCAACCCGCCCGTGACCGCTCTGCGGGGCTTCACCTTCGGCAGCGTCGACTACGAGGCGGAGTGGTGGCTCAAGGACGCTCCCCTCGTCAGCATCTACGGCGGAGCGACGAAGCCGACCATCGAACTCGATACACCGCTAACGGTGTTCCAGGGAACGAAGGGCGGGGCCTGGCAGCCGTTGCCGTTCGAGGCGAAGGACCTGATCCTGTATGGAACCTCTCCCGACCAGTCGATGCTCTTGCTCCAGTCGCGGGAGGCGTTGCCGGTTCCGTTGACCGACGGAAGCGTGGACACGCGCACCTACGGAGCCTCGTCCACGACCAGGGGGCTGTTGATCGTCAAGCGCAACCCCGATGGCACCTTCGACTACGGTCAGGTCGCTCAGCAGAACGGCGAATCCTTCCGCCCCTCGTGCGAGATCGTTCTGGCAGGCCGAGGGAATCCGGTCAGGCGTGGGGCCCTCGCCCGCAAGGACTTCTCGAGGGTGGTCTTCGCCGTCGCGGGGTCGGGATGCACCAATACGGCATCGACGCGTGTGTGGGCGACCGACCCCTTCAGCGAGGACGCGGACGCGATCGAGCTGTCGGCGCCCGAGCCGGGGTGCGTGAGCTGCACCAACCAGAACGTGACGATGGTCGGTGGGGCGGCTGACGTGTCGCGCGTCTATATGACCACGACGCAGAAGCTGCTCAACGTCGATACCCAGTCGGGCACCGATCTGTACGAGTACGACTACCGTCAGCCAGCGGGGCAGCGGCTGCGGCTGGTCACCGGGAACTCGACTCCCGCCAACGTCCAGGGCGTGCAGGACGTCTCCGAGGACGGTTCGCGCGTCTTCTTCGTCGCCAACGGCGTCCTCGACGACGCCGTCTACGACGACGTCGAGCCCTCCGCGGCCGGGCGCAATCTCTATCTGCGGATGGACGACCCGGAGGATCCGGTGAACGGGACGCCGATCGTTCGCTTCATCGCGACGCTCGACGCTGGCGACCAGGTTGCCACGGCCCCCAGCAGGCTGGGAACGATCACGCCCGACGGGCGCTACTTCACCTTCATGTCGAAGGCGGCGCTCACCGACGACAAGCTGGCGGGCGACACGACGGCGGACATCTACCGCTACGACGTCGAGACCGGTGAGCTGATTCGGATCTGGACCGACGATCCGGACCACAACGGCGCCAACCGCACGGGCACGGTCTCGCATTCCGGTATCTCGAAATCCGGCCAGTACGCGAACTTCGACTGGCAGTGGTCCGGTAGAGGGGGCATGACCGACGACGGCTCGACGATCATGTTCTGGACGGACGCGGCGCTCGCGCCGGGTGATCTGAACGGAGCCGGGGACATCTACCTCTGGAGGGAGGAGACAGGAACCATCGCGATGGTCAGCGACGGCAAGGATCCCCTGGGCGCAGGGGGCGCGATGCTGGCCGCCGACGGGACCACGGTCCTCGTGCTGACCCGCACGCGACTCGTTCCCCAGCACACCTCGACCTCGCAGGGCATGTACGCCTACCGCCTCGGTGGCGGGATCCCCCTGCCCCCTGCCCCTCCGACCCCGTGCCAGGGCGACGAGTGCCAGGACCAGACGTCGGCTCCGGACGGGCCGCGGCTCGCCTCGGTCGAGTTCGCCGGCGCCGGAAACCTCAAGGGCGGCGACCGCGTCGATCCGTCGGTGTCGGTGTCGAAGGCGAAGGTCGTCGTCGGGTCCGCGGGCCGGATCGCCGTTCGCGTCCCGGCAGCGGGCCGGATCGCCGTCCGCGGCGCGGCGGTCCGTGGGGCGAGTAGGGCGGCCTCCAAGGGCGGCCGCTACTCGCTGCCGGTCAAGCTCAGCGCTAACGCGAGGAAGGCACTCGCCAAGCGCGGTGCGCTGAGCGTGCGGGTGCGGGTCTCCTACCGCGCCAGAGGCGGACGCCTCGCCTCCAAGACGGTCGTCGTGAAGTTCAAGCGGCCAGCCGCCAAGCCCTGGTCGATCAGGAAGGGCGGTAAGTGATGTCGGCCGACAATTCGAGAAAGGTCACCGCAATGGACCACATCGATCGCAGCAGGCGGCTCGTCCGGCGCCTGGCGCAGGCTGCCTGCCTGGCGGTGCTGCTGGCGCTCTGCGCACCCGGCATCGCCGCGGCGGCGGACCCCGTGTTCGACTTCGAGGACTTCACGACCGAGGTCATCGACGGCGCGGGCAACGAGCTGACCCGCGCCGGCGCCCACCCGTACGCGGCCGGCACGGAGGTCCGCTTGGTCACCGTGCCGCACCCGACCCATGCGGACGTGAACCAGCTCGGGCCGGTCGAGGAGCCGCGCGACATCCAGGTGCAGCTTCCGCCGGGATTCGTCGGCAACCCGTCCGCGGCAGGGCGTTGTCCGATGCATGAGGTCAAGACGGGGCCCTTCACCACCGACCGTGCGGCGTGTCCGATGACCGCCGCCGTCGGCCACATCTCGCTCGACGGGTACGTCGACCTCGACGCCCCGATCTTCAGCGTGATCCCCGAGGTCGGTTACCCGGCGCAGTTCGCCTTCAGCACTCAGAACTTCACGTTCCTGCTCAGCCCGGAGCTGCGCTCCGACGGTGACTACGGCATCAACGTGACGTCGTACAACTCGCCGATGAACGGCGTGACCGATATTCGGGCGCGGTTCTGCAGCTGGGGTGTCGTCGATGCGACTCCGCCGGGGTCCTTCGCCCGACAGGTCTACGAGTGTCGCCAGAAGGCCGATGCGCCGCCCGGCACCAAGCCGTTCCTGACGCTGCCGGCCACCGAGTGCACCGATGTCGCGCCCGTGACCGTCATGGCGTCCAACAGTTGGACGGACCCCGCACGGTTCGCCTCGCGGCCGTTCGCCTCGCCGCTGGTCACCGAGTGCGAGACGCTCGAGTTCAACCCGTCGGCCGCGGTGGCGACCTCCGCGTCCGAAGCGGGCGCGCCGACCGGGCTCGACGTCGACCTGGCGTTCCCGCAGGAGGACAACGTCGTCGCCCAGGCGCCGGCCGCTCTGAAGAAGGCGGTCGTCCGTCTGCCGGAGGGCATGGGCGTCAACCCGTCCGCAGCCGCCGGGCTCGCCGGGTGCTCCGACGACGACCTGCGGATCGGCTCGAAGGCGGAGATGCGCTGTCCTGACGCCGCGAAGGTCGGTCAGGTCACCGCGGTAACCCCGCTGCTCGACGAGCCGCTCGAGGGCAACATCTACATCCGCTCGCAGGCGTCCTCCGATCCCGAGTCCGGCGAGATGTTCCGCCTGGCGCTGGTGTTCGCGAACGCCAAGCGCGGCATCGACGTCCGTCTCCCGGGCGCGGTCCGCGTGGACGGTGAGACGGGGCAGATCGAGACGACGTTCGACAACAACCCCGAGCTGCCCGTCTCGAGCATCAAGGTCCGGCTCAAGGGCGGCCCGCGCGGCGTGCTCACGATGCCCGACGACTGCGGCGTGCAGAACGCCGAGGTCGAGCTGACCTCGTGGGGCGGACAGTCCCGCGAGCTGACGCCGAAGTTCGAGGTCGAGTGCGGTGCGGGCGAGGGCCCGGCCGCGTTCGCGCCCGCCTTCGCGGCGGGGGTAGCGAACCCGGTCGCGGGCGGCTGGTCGCCGTTCTCGTTCGTGGTGTCGCGTCCGGACCGCAGCGAGCACCTCAAGTCGGTGAGCTCGATCAAGCTCCCGCGCGGTCTGCTCGCGAAGGTCGGCTCGGTCGCGCTGTGCGGCGATGACGATGCCGACCGGGGCGCCTGCGGCGCCGGCTCGCGCATCGGGCACGTGCAGGTCGCGGCGGGCGCGGGCGCCAGCCCGATGTGGTTGCCGCAGGTGGGCAAGCAGGCGACGTCGGTGTCGCTGACCGGCCCGTACCGCGGCGCCCCGTACGGCCTGTCGATCGTGGTTCCGGCGCAGGCCGGGCCGTTCGATCTCGGCAAGGTCGTCGTCCGCTCGGCGCTGCATGTGGACCGTTCGTCGGCGGAGGTCACCTCCGGTGTCGACCAGACCCGTCTGTACGACACCGACGGTTCGCTCTACGGCGTGGTCGAGGGCGCGCTGCCCCGCATCCTCAAGGGTGTCGTTCTCAACCAGCGCGAGATCCGCGTCCTGGTCGATCGCGACGGGTTCATCGTCAACCCGAGCAACTGCTCGCCGCAGGCCACCACGGCCGACGTGTCGGGCTTCGGCGGCGGGAAGACGAACCTGAGCGCTCGCTTCCAGGCCGGCGAGTGCGCTTCGCTGCCGTTCAAGCCGAAGCTCACGATGTCGCTGGTCGGTCGCAAGCAGGTCACGACGGGCAAGCATCCGGGCGTGCGGGCTCAGGTCCGCCAGACTGGCATCGGCGAGGCGGGCATCCGCAAGGCGGTCGTTCGCCTGCCTGGGGCGCTGGCCCTCGACCCGGCCAACGCTCAGGCGCTGTGCGAGTTCGTCGACGGCACGAAGCCCGACCTCGAGAACCGCTGCCCGAAGGGCAGCATCGTCGGTCGGGCCACGGCGGCTTCGCCGCTGCTCGGGCGTGAGTTGGCCGGGAACGTGTACTTCGTCAAGAACGTGCGTACCGATCCCACGACCGGCAACGCGATCCGGACCCTGCCGATGATCGTCGTCGCGCTGCGCGGCGAGATCGCGATCAACCTCAGGGGCGAGAGCGACACGACCAAGAACGGCCGGCTCGTCAACACGTTCAACAACGTGCCCGACGCGCCGATCGCCCGTTTCAACCTCAACATCGCGGGTGGCAAGAACGGAATCCTCGCCGTCACCCGTACCCGCAAGGCCAAGATCAACCTCTGCGCCGGCAAGCACGTCGCAGAGGCCGACATGGACGGTCAGAACGGACGTCGAAGCGACTTCGACGTCCGGATGAAGACCTCTTGCACCAAGCAGCAGATCAAGAAGGCCAAGCGCCAGGCAAAGCGCGCAGCGGCCAAGCGCTGATCGGGCTCTCCTCTCTCTCGCCCGATTCGAACGGAGGGCCGGCCACCCAGGTGGCCGGCCCTCTCGTCGTTGGTGAGTCAGGTCGCGGGCTAACCGGTCGCCAACAGCTCCGCGCCGAGCCGCGCCGCCAGCCCCTCGCCGCCCCGCGCCATGACCCAGTCGTGGTTCCACTCGAAGACGGGGCGGGCCAGTGGGGCAATGGCGTTCATCCAGGGCTTGGTGGTGTGGACGCGCCAGTCGTAGGTGACGGCGGTTACGCCGTCCTGCTCGTAGAGGCGCCAGACGCCGGCGCCGTCGAGGTCGCCGGTCGCGCGGCCGCTCATCAGGCGCGGCAGCTCGACCCGCTCGACCTCGAACTCGAACTCGACCGAGTACGGAACGAGGCTGCGCCAGCGGACGCGGTAGCGGCTGCCGACCCGGCTCCCGTCGCCGCCGTCGAGCTCGACCACCGACTCGACCCCGCGCCACCACTCCGGCCACGCCGCGGTCTCCTGAAGCACGTCCCACACCGCCGTCCGCGGCGCCCGCAGCAGCCACGTCGTCAGGAACTCGTAGCGGGCCACGCGGGAAGACTAGGGCGACGGGCAGCCGGCCCCGCGCTCCCGTTGGGTCAGCGCGGGTCGCTGCCGTAGGCCGCCGAGCGGTGCCGGATGGCGGCGACACGCACCGTCTTGCCCTCGTCGGTGACCTGGTAAAGGATGCGATAGGCCCCGACGCGCAGTGAGTGGAGCCCGCGCAGTCTCCCCCACAGCTCGTGGCCGGAGCGCGGGTCGCGCTCCAGCAAGCCGAGCGCATCCTCGATCGCGTCGATCAGCGGCCACTCGAGGTCGAGCAGCTCCAGGCGGGCCCGCCGGGCGAGGACGAGACGTGCCAACCGTCAGTCGGCGGCGGCGGCGCGGCGCTCGGCTAGCTCGGCGCGCAGATCGGCGAGGCTTACCGTCTCGTCGCGGCCGATCTCGGCCAAACCCGCCTCGAGCGCCTCGAGCGCGCTCGGATCCGAAAGCACCTCGGCCGTCTCCTCGAGCGCCTCGTACTCGTCGATCGGGATCAGCGCCGCGGCTGGAGTGCCGTTGCGGGTCACGAGGACGTGATCGCGACGGGTGCTGACCTGATCGAGCAGGTCGCTGAGGTTGCTGCGCAGCTCGCGCACGGGGACGGTCCGGGCCATGGGTTGAGTGTACACAACCGTGTACTCAGCCTGGACCGGCTAGTCCAGGCTCACCATCACGTGCTTGACCTCGGTGTAGTCCTCGAGCGAGTACATCGACATGTCCTTGCCGTAGCCGGACTGCTTGTAGCCGCCGTGGGGCATCTCGGGGCTGATCGAGATGTGGTCGTTGATCCAGACGGAGCCGAAGCGCAGGGCGCGTGACGACGCGCATCGCGCGGCCGACGTCGCGGGTCCAGACCGATGCCGCGAGGCCGTAGCGCGTGCCGTTGGCCCACTCGATCGCCTTCGCCTCGTCGTCGAACGCGCTGGACGGTGACGACCGGGCCGAAGATCTCGCGCTGGATCATCTCGTCGTCCTGCGACAGCCCCGCGACGACCGTCGGCTCGAGGTAGTAGCCGGGCCGGTCGGCGCTGCGCGCCGCCGGTGACGACCTCGGCGTGCCCGGGCTTGCGCTCGAGGAAGCCCTCGACCCGCTCGCGCTGGCTCGCGCTGAGTTGACCGGGCCGAGGGTCGTGTCGCCGTCGGTCGTCAGGCCGACGACCTGCTTGCCGGCCTCAGCCACGAGGCCGTTGACGACGTCGTCGTAGACCTTCTTCGAAGCCAGCACGCGCGTCGCCGCCGTGCAGTCCTGGCCGGCGTTGTAGTAGCCGGCCTCGGCGATCGTCGCCAGCGCGTCGGCTCGACGTCGACGTCGTCGAAGACGACCACCGGCGCCTTGCCGCCCAGCTCGAGGTGGACGCGCTTCAGCGTGTCCGCCGCGGCGGCGCGATCCACTTGCCGGTGGCGGCGAGCCGGTCAGCGAGACCATGTCGACGTCGGGGTGGCGGACCAGCGGCGCGCCCGCCGGCTCGCCGTGGCCGAAGATCACGTTGAGCACGCCCGGCGGGAAGACGTCGGCGGCGACTCGGCCAGCTTCAGCGTCGTCAGCGGCGTCGTCTCGGTCGGCTTCAGCACGACCGTGTTGCCGGCCGCCAGCGCCGGGCCGATCTTCCAGATCGGCCATCATCAGCGGGTAGTTCCACGGCGTGATCTGGCCGACGACGCCGACCGGCTCGCGGCGGATGCATCGACGTGTAGCCCTCCATGTACTCGCCCGCCGCCGGCCGCCCATCGTGCGGCCGCGCGCCGGCGAAGAAGCGCAGGTTGTCGACCATCGAGTCGACCTCGTCGCGGGCCTCGCCGAGCGGCTTGCCGACGTCGGCCGACTCGAGGTCGGCGAGCTCCTCGGCGTGCTCGTCGAACGCGTCGGCGATCTGCAGCAGGCAGTTCGCGCGCTCGCCGGGCGTCGTCGCCGACCAGCCGTCGAACGCCTTGCGCGCGGCGGCGACGGCGCGGTTCGACGTCCTCCTCGGTCGACAGCGGCGCCTCGCCGATCACCTCGCCGGTCGCCGGGTTGAGCACCTCCTCGGTCTCGCCGGCCGCCGGGTCCACCAACTCGCCGCCGATGAAGTTCTCGAGCTTCGCAGTCGTGGTTGCCATCGTCGGTCCTCGCAGCTCCTCTTGCTCTTCACGTTGGTTCGCGCGGACGACGCTAGGCGGGCTCCAGCTCTCCCAGAACCTCCTCGAGCGGCGTGTGCTCGAGTCCCGGCCCTCCGCCACGGCGGCGAGTGTCACCCGCCCGCCGATCACGTTGACGCCGGGCGCCAGTCCGGGGTGCGGATCGATCGCGCCGCGCAGCCCGTGGTCGGCGAGCGTCAGGACGTAGGGCAGCGTCGCGTTCGTCAGCGCGTAGGTCGAGGTGATCGGCACCGCGCCGGGCATGTTGGTCACGCAGTAGTGGGTGATCCCGTCGACCTCGTAGGTCGGGTCGGAGTGCGTCGTCGGGCGCGAGGTCTCGAAGCAGCCGCCCTGGTCGATCGAGACGTCGACGAGCACCGCGCGCGGCTTCATCAGCCCGAGCTGCTCGCGCGTGATCACGTGCGGCGCGCGCGCGCCGTGGATCAGCACCGCGCCGATCACGAGGTCGGCGCGCGGCAGCATCTCCTCGATCGCGAGCGTCGACGAGTAGACGGTCGACGCGCGGCCGCCGAAGGCGATGTCGAGCTCGCGCAGGCGGTCGATCGAGCGGTCGAAGACGAACACGTCGGCCTCCATCCCGATCGCGATCAGCGCGGCGTTCATGCCGACGACGCCGCCGCCGATGACCAGCACGTTCGCCGCGGCGACGCCCGGCACGCCGCCGAGCAGCACGCCGCGCCCGCCGAGCGGCTTCTCGAGCATGAACGCGCCGGCCTGCGTCGCGATCTTGCCGGCGACCTCGCTCATCGGCGCGAGCAGCGGCAGCCGCCCGTCGCGCGTCCTCGACGGTCTCGTAGGCGATGCAGGTCGCGCCGGTGTCGCACAGTCCCTGCGGTCAGCTCCGGCGCCGGCGCGAGGTGCAGGTAGGTGAAGAGCGTCTGCTCGGCGCGCAGCAGCTCGACCTCGTCCGGCTGCGGCTCCTTGACCCTGAGGACCAGCTCGGCCTCGCCGAAGACGCCTCGGCCGTCGGCACGATCCGCGCGCCCTGGGCCACGTAGTCGGCGTCGGCGATCGCCGAGCCCTCGCCCGCGCCGGCCTGGACGAACACCTCGTGGCCGTGCTCGGTCAGCTCGCGCACGCCGGCCGGCGTCAGCGCGACGCGGTACTCGTCGGCCTTGATCTCGGTGGGGACGCCGACCTTCATCGGATCGCCTCCTGAGTCTCTTGCGATAGTCGACATCCTGCACGCCGCGGCGTCTCGCAGCTCGGGGAACAGGTCGTCGGGATCGACGCAGAGCTCGGGCGGGAGCGCGCCGCGAGCGGCGATCCGCCCGCGCGCCAGCAGCCGCACGGCCGCCGCGGCGGGCGCCGCGGTCGAGACGATGCCGCCGCCGAGGCCCCAGTCCGTCGATCGGCGCGCGTCATCGCGCGTCACGCGCACCGCGCGGCCGCCGAGCCGGCCGCGTCGACGACGTGGGCCGAGACGGTCTGCGGCGACGGCGGCACCGCCGCCCGGCCGGCCGCCGCGAGCCTCGTCCTCGGCGCGCCGCGAGCGCCGCGCAGCGCGCTCGAGCACCTTCGGCGCCAGCGACAGCCGGAAGCTCGCACTCCGGTGCAGCCGAAGCTCGACGCGAACGTCAGCACCTCGGAGTGCAGCGTGTAGATCGGTCGCGCCGTCGCCGATCGGGTCGGGCGAAGTCGACCGTCCCGCCCGGCTGCATCGGCTCGAGCTCGACCGGCTCGCCGTCGCGCCGAGCCATCGGGTGCATCGTCAGCTCGTCGACGCAGCGTCTGCAGCGCGTACGGGGAGCTCGGCCCGTCCGGGTGGGTCGAGGTCGCGGCCGGCCGGCGATCACGTCGATCGACGTCGACGGCGTCGTCGCCCAGCGCGCGCACCGCCGCGCGCCGCCATCACGTTCGTCTTGCCGGGGCTCGAGCCGATCCCGAGCACGCGCGAGCAGGCCCGGCGGCCTCGAACTCGTCCGACAGCTCGAGCTGGCTCGCCGGTCATCCAGTAGAGGCCGCCGAGGTCGAGGTAGTCGCAGCCCGCCTCCAGGCAGGCGCGCATCGCGTCGAGGTTGACCCGGTAGCTCGCCGAGTTGACGAGCACGTCGACGCCGTCGAGCGCCGCCGCCAGGCCGCCGTCGCGCGCGTCGACCTCGACGGCCCGCGCGTCGCCGGCGCCGCCGTGCTCGGCCGCGACCCGCTCGGCGCGCTCGCCGTCGCAGGTCGAGCAGCAGCAGGTCGCCGACCTCCTCGCGACTCGGCGAGGTCGCGCACGATCGCCGGCGCGATGATCCCGCCGGCGCCGAGCACCGCGACGTTCAGCGCCGTCGCTCACGCGATCAGCTCCCGCGCGCGCAGCGCGAGCCAGAACTCGATCCGGTCGCGCGCGGCTTCAGGTCGCGCCCGGTCAGCTCCTCGATCCGCGGATCCGGTAGCGCAGCGTGTGGCGGTGGCAGTAGAGCTGCGCGCGCGGCGCGCTCCCACTGGCCGTTGTGCTCGATGAACGCCTCGAGCGAGCGCAGCAGCTCGTCGCCGTACTCGCCGCTCGCCGTCCGCGACGGGCCGAGCACGCTGTCGCAGTAGACGCGCAGCGCGTCGTCGTCCTGCAGCGACGAGCAGCAGCGTGAAGGCGCCGAGATCGCGCGTGCGAGGCGACCTCGGGCGCGCGCCGTTGGCGAGCGCGGTCGCCTCGAGCGCGCAGCGCGCCTCGTGGAAGCTGCGCCGCAGCGCCCGACGGCCGCCGACGCGGCTCGCGGCCGCGCGCACGCCTCGCCGCCGTGGCCGGCGATCAGCGCCGCCGCAGCGCCCGCGCGCAGCTCGACCGGGTCGCGCTCGCCGCTCGCGTCGACGACCGCGCAGAGCAGCCGCCCGCGCGGTCGCGACGAGCGCGCCGCACGCCGGCCTCGGCGCAGCGCCGCCTCGAGCGTCGGGCTCGGCGGCGCCCGGGTCGTCGACGGTCGAACGACCAGCACGGCGACCTCGCTCGCCGATCCCGAACGGCCGCAGGCGCGCCGCGAGCTCCTCGGCGTCGAGCCGCCCCGTCAGCGCCTCGGCGAGCACGTCGCCGGCGAGCCGGCGCTCGGTGTCGCGCACGATCCGCTGGCGCATCAGCTCGAGCGCGACGACGGTCGCCGCCTGCTGCAGGATCAGCCGCTCGAAGTCGCCGAGCGCTGCCGGCGTCGCGCGCGGCGACCAGCCAGGCCTGCGGCGCGCCGCGCCCGCGCGTCGGAGACGGGCAGCACGAGCGCGCGGCCGGCGAGCGTCGGGTGCTCGGGAGCGAAGTCGGCCGCCGGCCGGCTCGCGAGCGTTGCCGCGCACCTCGCGCGCGCACCGCCGTCGACCGCCGGCTCGCTCGAGCTCGCGCCGGAACGCGCTTGCGGGCGAGCGTCGTCGCCGCGCGCGTCGAGCACCATCGCGCGCCGCCGATCGCCGCCGGCGACCGCGCTGACCGTCGTCGAGCCCGCGCTCCTCGAGCACGAGCCGCTCGAGCCGCTCGTGGATCGCGATGCTGCGCTGCAGCACCGCGTACTGCTCGTTGACGAGCTGGCGCGAACGCGCGCTCGGTGATCGCGATGAACGGCAGCTCGTAGGGAACCTCGAAGACCGGCAGGCCGTGCTGCGCGCGGCCTCTTCGAGCAGCGCGCGCGGGGACCGCGTCGTGCGTCGAAGCCGATGCCGAAGCCGAGCGCCGGCGAGCGTCGTGGTCGCGCGAGCCGCGCGACGAACTCGCGCTGGAGCTCGGCGGTCGTCGAGCTGGATGCCGGTCGTCAGCAGCAGCTCGCCGCCCGACAGCCACGGCGTCGGGTCCGGCAGCTCGGTGATGTGCACCCAGCGGACCGGCGCGTCGGCGGCGTCCTCGCCGGCGAGCAGCTCGAGCCCGAGCTCGTCGACGAGGTCGCGGACGGTCAGCACCGTCACCGGCGTCGCCCGACTCGGCGCCGGTCGGAGGTCGCCCGCTGCGCGCGCCGCGAGCCGCTCGGCCGCCTCGGTCAGCACCGGGCGCAGGATCGCCTCGATCTCCTCGAACTGCTCCGTGTCGGCGATCAGCGGCGGCGACAGCTGGATGACCGGGTCGCCGCGGTCGTCGGCGCGGCAGATCAGGCCGCGCCGGAAGAGCTCGCCGGAGAGGAAGCCGCGCAGCAGCTACTCGGACTCCTCGTCGTCGAAGCGTCTCCTTCGTGTCGCGGTCCTTGACGAGCTCGATCGCGTGGAAGTAGCCGGCGCCGCGGACGTCGCCGACGATCGGGATGTCGCGCAGGCTCTCGAGCATCGCGCGGAACTCGCCCTCCTTGGCGCAGCACGTGGCCGCAGAGGTCCTCGCGCTCGAAGATGTCGAGGTTCGCCAGCGCGACCGCGGCGGCGACCGGGTGGCCGCCGAACGTGAAGCCGTGCGTGAACGATGTCCGTGCCCTCGCATGAACGGCTCGACGACGCTGGTCGGACGACGATCATCGCGCCCATCGGCGCGTAGGCCGAGGTCAGCGCCTTCGCCGTCGTGATGATGTCCGGCACGTAGCCGTAGCGCTCGCAGCCGAAGCAGTGGCCGAGCCGGCCCCACGAGCAGATCACCTCGTCGGAGATCAGCAGCACGCCGTGGCGGTCGCAGATCTCGCGCACGCGCTGGAAGTAGCCCTCCTGCGGCGCGAAGCAGCCGCCGGCGTTCTGCACCGGCTCGAGGATCACGGCGGCGACGGTCTCGGGGCCCTCGAAGAGGATCCGCTCCTCGATCGCGTCGGCGGCCCACAGCGGGTCGCGGTCCTCCGGCCAGCGGTAGCTGTTCGTGTTCGGCGACGTGGCAGCCGCCGGGCGTCGAGCGGCTCGAACGGCGCGCGCAGGTCGGTGAGGCCGGTCGCCGACGAGCGCGCCGAGCGTGGTGCCGTGGTAGGCGAGCTCGCGGGCGATCGATCTTGTCGCGGCCGGCCTCGCCGTTGCGGCGGTGGTAGTTGCGGGCAGAGCTTCAGCGCCGACTCGACGGCCTCGGAGCCGCCGGAGGTGAAGAAGACGCGGTTGAGGTCCCTCGGGCGCGAGCCGGCGATCCGCTCGGCGAGCTCGATCGCGCGCGGGTGCGCGTAGCTCCAGTTCGTGTAGAAGCCGAGCTCCCTGACCTGCGCGGCCATCGCCTCGCCGATCTCGGCGCGGCCGTGGCCGGCGTTGACGCAGAACAGCGCCGACAGCCCGTCGAGGTAGCGCTTGCCGTGCTCGTCGTAGACGTAGCAGCCCTCGCCGCGCACGATGATCGGGATCTCGTGCCGCCGTCGTACGCGCCCATGCGCGTGAAGTGCATCCAGAGGTGCTGCTTGCGCCTTGTCCTGCAGCGAGCTGCCGGTCGGCTCCTGCGTGACGGTTTGGGGTGTGGTCGCCATTCTCTCCCTCGGTCCAGGCTAGACGCTATGGACAACCGTACCCGCGGGTAGGCCAAAGGACAACCCTCGGAACGTGCAAAGTCCGCGAGCAGTTGTGCATCTGTACAACGGTTGGGCCAAGATTGGAGCCGTCGCACTTTCGGCCATGACCGCCGGTTGGCGTGGCCTGGCCCGCAGTGGAGCATAACGTGGAGGAGGGATGATCCGTGGAGGAGTCACACTGCGAAGGGTCGTCAAGCGCTTCGGCGACTTCGCGGCGGTCGAGGGCGTGGACCTGGACGTCGCGAGCGGCGAGTTCTTCACGCTGCTCGGCCCGAGCGGCTGCGGCAAGACGACGACGCTGCGGATGATCGCCGGCTTCGAGCAGCCGACCGAGGGCAAGGTCGCTGATCGACGGCGACGACGTCGCCGGCCTGCCCGCCGTACAAGCGGCCGACCAACACCGTCTTCCAGAGCTACGCGCTGTTCCCGCACCTGAGCGTCGAGCGACAACGTCGCCTTCGGGCTCAAGCGCAAGAAGGTCGACAAGGACGAGATCGAGTCGCCGCGTCGGCGAGGAGCTCGAGCGCGTCGGCCTCGCCGGCGAGGCCAAGCGCAAGCCGCACCAGCTCTCCGGCGGCCAGCAGCAGCGCGTCGCGCTGGCGCGCGCGCTCGTCAACCTGCCGAAGGTGCTGCTGCTCGACGAGCCGCTCGGCGCGCTCGACCTGAAGCTGCGCAAGGGCCTGCAGGTCGAGCTGAAGCGGATCCAGCGCGACGTCGGCATCACCTTCGTCTACGTCACCCACGACCAGGAGGAGGCGCTGACGATGTCCGACCGGATCGCGGTCATGAACCGCGGCACGGATCGAGCAGGTCGCCGGGCCCGAGGAGGTCTACGAGCGGCCGGCCACCACCTTCGTCGCCGGCTTCATCGGCGTCTCCAACCTGATGCCGGGCACGGTCGAGCCGCCGGCGGCGCGGGCGAGGTCGGCTCGACGTCGGCGCCGACGGTCGCGGCGCCGGACGCCGGCGGGCTCGCGGCCGGCGAGCGCTGCCACGCGGTCGTCCGGCCGGAGAAGCTGCAGCGTCAACGCCGACGCGGCCGGCGCGCCGGACCGGCACAGCCGAGCGTCGAGGGCGTGGTCGAGAGCTCGGTCTACCTCGGCACCGCGACCCAGATCGTCGTCGAGCTCGCGGGCGACGTGCGGATGACCGTGCTCGTCCCGAACGCCGACGAGGCCGAGCGCGCAGCAGCTGCCCGGCGGCGGCGCGCGACGTGCGCCTGAGCTGGGCGCCGAGCACATCCACATCGTGCGCGAGTCGGCGGCGGGCCGGCGAGGCCGACTGCGCCGACCGCGGAGCGGCATGGACACGCGAGAGCGACGGACCGTGCTCCAGGAGGAGCAGTCATGAGCATCGAGCGCAGCTGAGCGGCGGCGTGCTCGTCGCTGGCACTGATCGCGGCCCTGCTGCTAGCCGCCTGCGGCGGTGACGGCGACAGCGTCGGCGGGACCGCACGACGCCGGCACCGAGACGGCGAAGGCCGGACCGGCCGAGCGGCGAGCTGACGATCTCCAACTGGCCCGCTCTACATCGACAAGGCGAACACGGTCGCCGAGTTCGAGCAGAAGACCGGCGTCAACGGTCGACTACATCGAGGACGTCAACGACAACAACGAGTTCTTCGGCAAGCTGCAGCCGCAGCTCGACCAGGGCGAGTCCGGCGGCCGCAGCATCTTCGTCGTCACCGACTGGATGGCGAAGAAGATGTACGACCTCGGCTACCTCCAGAACCTCGACAAGTCGACGCTGCCGACGGTCGATCAAGAACCTGATCCCGACGCCTGCAGCAGCCCGGCGTTCGACCCGACCGCGAGTTCTCGCGTGCCGTGGCAGAGCGGGCATGACCGGGCTCGTCGGTCGACACCGACCTGGCGCCCGACGTCAAGTCGATCAACGACCTCTTCGACCCGAAGTACAAGGGCAAGGTCGACGATGCTCACCGAGATGCGCGACACCGTGCCGCTGGTGATGAAGGCCGACGGGATCGACCCGGCGAAGGCGACCAAGCAGGACTGGCTCGACGCGATCGACAAGCTCAAGGCGACGCCGTCGACTCCGGCCAGATCCGCCGCTTCACCGGCAACGACTACGTCCAGGACCTGGCCAACGGGCGACGTCGTCGCCGCGATCGGCTGGTCGGGCGACGCGGTCCAGCTGCAGGCCGACAACCCGAACATCGAGTTCGGATGCCGACCGAGGGCTGCATCGCTCTGGTCGGACAACATGGTGATCCCGGTCGGGGCGCCCGAACCCGGCGGCCGCCTACGCGTTCATGAACTACGTCTACGAGCCGAAGAACCAGGCCCAGATCGCCGCCTACATCAACTACGTGACGCCGGTCGACGGGCGTCAAGGAGATCCTCGAGAAGCACGGACCCGGAGCTCGCCAACAACGAGCTGATCTTCCCGTCCGAGCGAGTTCACCGAGAACTGCTCGACCCAGCCGGACCCGCCCGGTCGAGCCGAGGATCGCAGCAGGTCGAGCAGGCGTTCCAGGACGTGGTCGACCGGCTGAGCCGGATGACGACGGCATCGAGCACGCTGCGCAGCGCCGGCTCGTCCCCTACGGCCTGCTCGGCCCGGGGCTGATCTGGCTGGTCCTGTTCTTCGTCGTGCCCATGTACTTCATGGGCGAGCTGGCGCTGACGATCGGGCTCGCTCGAACAGCGGCTTCACCTTCACCTGGGACGTGGGCGAACTTCACCGACGCGCTCTCGGACTACGACGACGCAGTTCGTGCGCTCGTTCCTCTACGCCGGCGTCGGCGACGATCCTGCTGCGCTGCTCATCGGCTACCCGCTCGCCTACGCGATCGCGTTCAGGCCGGCCGCTGGAAGCACGCTGATGCTGTTCGCGGTGATCGCGCCGTTCTTCACCACCTACCTGATCCGCACGATCGCCTGGAAGACGATCCTCGCCGACGACGAGCCCGGTCGTCGACGTCCTCCAGTTCCTCGCACCTGGTGCCCGAGGACGGGCGGGTCCTGGCGACCGGCGGCGGCCGTGATCGCCGGCCTCACCTACAACTTCCTGCCGTTCATGATCCTGCCGCTCTACGCGTCGCTCGAGCGGCTGGACGTGCGGCTGATCGAGGCCGCGCAAGGACCTCTACGCCTCGTCGCCGCAGGCCTTCCTGCAAGGTCACGCTGCCGCTCACGATGCCCGGCATCGTCGCCGGCATCCTGCTCACCTTCATCCCGGCGGTCGGCGACTACGTCAACGCGCTGCTGCCTCGGCGGCACCGAGCCAGGCGATGATCGGCAACGTCATCCAGTCGCTCTACCTCCAGTCAGCGGGACTACCCGAGGCGGCGGCGCTCTCGTTCCTGATGATGGCGGCTGATCCTGGTCGTCGTCGTCGTCTACATCACGCTTCGCCGGCACCGGACGCCTTGATGGGCGACGAGGACGAGGCGCGCGTGAGCGGCGCCTGGCGACTGGCTGCGCCGCAACGCGCTGATGATCTACGCGGCGCTCGCCGTCCTCTACATGCTGCTGCCGATCGTCGTCATCGCGCTCTTCTCGTTCAACGACCGCCGCGGCACGTTCAACTTCACCTGGAGCGGCTTCACGCTCGAGTACTGGCGCGACGCCTTCGCGATCGTCGGACTCAACGACGCGCTGATCACCAGCCTCCAGCTCGCCGCCGTCTCGACGCTCGGTCGCGACGATCGATCGGCACGCTGATCGCGCTCGCCCTCGTCCGCCACCAGTTCCGCGGCCGCACGGTCTGCCAACCTGCTGATCGTCATCCCGATGGCGACGCCGGAGGTCGTGATCGGCGCCTCGCTGCTGTCGATGTTCCTGATCTACGGACGTCGAGCTCGGCTTCACGACGCTGCTGATCGCCCACGTCATGTTCTCGATCAGCTTCGTCGTCGTGGTCGTGCGCTCGCGGCTGATCGGCTTCGACCGCTCGCTCGAGGAGGCGGCCGCCGACCTCGGCGCGACGCCGCTGACGACCTTCCGCACGATCACGCTGCCGCTGATCGTCGCCGGGCATCGTCGCGGCCGCGCTGCTGGCCTTCGCGCTGTCGATCGACGACTTCGTGATCTCGAACTTCAACTCCGGCACGACCGATGACGTTCCCGCTCTACATCTTCGGCGTCGAGCTTGCGCGGCATACCGGTACAGGTCAACGTGATCGCAACGATGCTCTTCCTCTTGACCGTCGTCGGTATCGGGCTCGTGCTGTGGCAGCAGCGGCGAGCCGAGCGAATGGCGGCGGTGCGACCGGGGCCCGAGCCCGCGGTCGCGGCCCCGCCGCCAGCGCGGGAGATCGCGGTCTGATGGAGGCCGCGGGGGCGACAGGGGGCGCCGTGGAGGCCGGCGGCAAGGGGCTCAAGAAGAACGCGATCGGCTTCGTCGACGCGCTCGTGATCGGCCTCGCGTCGACGGCGCCGGCCTACTCGCTGGCGGCGGTGATCGGGCTCGTCGTGGTCGACGCGGGCGTCCAGGCGCCGGCGGTGCTGCTCGCCTCGTTCGTCCCGATGTTCTTCATCGCGGCGGCGTTCTACTACATGAACCGCGCCGACCAGGATTGCGGAACGACCTTCTCCTGGGTCACGCGGGCGATGGGGCCGTACCTCGGCTGGATGGGCGGCTGGGCGATCACGATGACCGGCGTGCTCGTCGTCGGCTCGCTCGCCGACGTCGCCGCGCGCTACACGTTCCTCTTCCTCGGGCTCGACAGCCTCGCCGAGGAGAAGTGGGCTGTGATCGGGTTCGCGGTCGCGCTGATCGCGATCATGACCTGGGTCTGCGTGATCGGCACCGAGGCGTCCGCGCGGCTGCAGCGGGTGCTGATCTTCGGCCAGGTGATCGGCCTGCTGCTGTTCGCCGTCGTCGCGCTCGTCAAGGTCTTCGGCGGCGACGCGCCGGCCGACTCGGTCGATCCGGCGCTGTCGTGGCTGAATCCGTTCGAGGTGTCGAGCATGTCGGTGCTGGTCGCCGGGATGCTGACCGGCGTCTTCATCTACTGGGGCTGGGAGTCGGCGGTCAACCTCACCGAGGAGACCGAGGACTCGGTCAGCGCGCCGGGCGTCGCGGGCGTCGCCAGCACGGTGATCCTGCTGGTCACCTACATCGCGGTCACGGTGGCGGTCGTCGCCTATGCGGGCCCGGGGCTGCTCGAGGAGTTCGCCGACGACGAGGGGATCTTCTCGACGCTCGCCGCCGACGTGCTCGGCTCGCCGCTCGACAAGCTCGTGGTGCTGGCGATCCTGACCTCGGCGCTCGCCTCGACGCAGACGACGATCCTGCCGGCGTCGCGAACGACCCTCTCGATGGCGCGCGCCGACGCGATGCCCGCCGCGCTCGGCAAGGTCCACCCGCGCTTCTACACGCCGCACGTCTCGACGATCACGATCGGCGTGGTCGCGACCGCCTGGTACGTCGGCGTCAGCGCCTTCAGCGAGAACTTCCTCTTCGACACCCTGACCGCGCTCGCGCTGATGATCGCCTTCTACTACTCGCTGACCGGCATCGCCTGTGTCATCTACTACCGCCGCGAGCTGACCAAGTCGGCGCGCAACTTCCTCTTCATCGGCGTCGCGCCGCTGGTCGGCTCGCTGACGCTCGGCTACCTGTTCGTCAAGGCGACGATCGACTTCGCCGACCCAGAGCAGTCCTACACGGGTTCGAACCTGTTTGGCATCGGGCTGCCGACCGTGATCGGCCTCGGGTTCCTGCTGCTCGGCTTCGTGCTGATGCTGGCCTGGCGCCTCGGCGGCCACTCCGACTACTTCGACCGGCGCCCGTTCGAGGCCGTCCCGCCCGACGTCGCGACCGGCAAGACCGCCGTGGAGGAGGCCGCCGGTGCCGCGTGACCTGATCCTCGGCTACGACGACTCCGACGGCGCTCGCGCCGCGCTCGTCGTCGCGATCGAGCTCGCCACCGAGCTCGGCGACCGGCTGGTGATCGCCTTCGGCTACGAGCCGCCGGGCGACATCGGGGAGGAGCTGACGGCCGCACGTGCCGCGGTGCGCGAGATCGGCGAGCGCGTCGCCCACCATGCGCTCTCGCGCGCCCAGGCGGCCGGCGTGGAGGCCGAGCTGGCCGTCGTCGACGCCCGGCCGGTCGACGCGCTGCTCCAGCTCGCGGAGCGTCACGACGCCCGGATGATCGTCGTCGGCAGCTACGGCGACAGCCCGCTGAAGGGCGCGATCCTCGGCTCTGTGCCGCACAAGCTGCTGCACCTGGCGGACCGGCCGGTGCTCGCGGTTCCCGCCGCCTGAGGCCGCGCCTCGTACGAACGTCCATTTTGGGCTCAGCGCGTGTAACGGTCCGCGCAAGAACCGTCCCCGTTTCCTGCACCGTTGAGCCTGTTTTGCGTGTCTGCGCTGGCTTGAGCGCCGATAGCTCCAGGAATTCACATCGACCGTTCGTCGAATTTTGGCGGGTGTCATCTGGGCCGACGTAGCTTGGCGCCACTCGACTGCGAGGTGGTCGAGATCGGTTTTCCTTCGAGAAAGGTCTCTCAGATGACTCGCAGCCCCAAGCGGCAGCAGACGGTGGGACGCGCGGCGGCGGCAATCGGCGCCAGCGCGCTGCTTGCCACCGCGGTTGCCCTACCCGCGCACGCCGCGCCCGCCAAGGCGAAGGCGTCGGCACAGGTCAACATCTGCATCAAGCAGTCCAAGCCCTCGGCCGGCGTCGTGCGCATCGCGCAGAAGCCGAAGTGCCCGTCGGGCTGGAAGCTGCTGACGATCGGCGGAGCCAGCGACGGCGCGCAGGGCCCGGCCGGGATCAACGGTTCTGCCGGATCTCAGGGTGCGGCTGGACCGCAGGGCGCTCAGGGCGCTCAGGGCGCTCAGGGCGCCGCGGGTGCCAAGGGTGAGAAGGGCGACACCGGCACGGCTGGCTCGGCCGGCGCTCAGGGCCTGAAGGGCGACAAGGGCGCTGACGGTACGAACGGGACCAACGGCACGAACGGGACCAGCGGCGTCGACGGCAAGGATGGCGTCAACGGTACGAACGGGACCAACGGTGTCGACGGCAAGGACGGCAAGGACGGCGCCAAGGGTGTTGACGGCACCAATGGTGGCGATGGCTCCGACGGCCGCTCCGTGCTGAACGGCGCCGGCTCGCCGGCTGCCGATATCGGCCTGCCGGGCGACTTCTACATCGACACCGCCACCAACGAGATCTACGGCCCGAAGGCCGCCGACGGCGATCTGCCGTGGGCCCTTGGCGTCTCGCTCGTCGGTCCGCAGGGCCCCGCCGGCGCTCCGGGCGTCGACGGCAAGGACGGCACCAACGGCGTGGATGGCACGAACGGCGTCGACGGCACGAACGGTGTCGACGGCAAGGACGGCACGAACGGTGTCGATGGAACCAACGGCATCGACGGCACCAACGGCATCGACGGCACCAACGGCATCGACGGCACCAACGGCGTCGACGGCACGAACGGTGTCGATGGAACCAACGGCCTAGACGGCGCCAACGGCGTTGATGGAACCAACGGTGTCGACGGCACCAACGGCGTCGACGGCAAGGACGGCGTCGATGGAACCAACGGCGTTGACGGCACGAACGGCGTTGACGGCACGAACGGCGTCGACGGCACGAACGGTGTCGACGGCACGAATGGTGTCGACGGCATCGATGGGACCAACGGCATCGACGGCCGCTCGATCCTCAACGGCATCGGCGCTCCGGCGGCCGAGGTCGGCGACGAGGGCGACTACTACATCGACAGCACCACCTACGACATGTACGGCCCCAAGACGGGTGACGGCTGGCCCGTCGACGGCTTCTCGCTGAAGGGCGAGAAGGGCGACGACGGCGACAAGGGCGATGCCGGCGACAAGGGCGATGCCGGCGACAAGGGCGATGCCGGCGACAAGGGCGATGCCGGCGAGCAGGGTGACGCCGGCGAGCAGGGTGACGCCGGTGCCGAGGGTCCGCAGGGCGAGGTCGGTCCGCAGGGTCCCGCGGGCCCGAAGGGCGACACCGGCGCGGCCGGCACTCAGGGCCCGAAGGGCGACACCGGCGCAACCGGCGCCCAGGGCCCGAAGGGCGACACCGGCGCAACCGGCGCCCAGGGCGCGACTGGCGTGAGCCTCTCGTTCGGGAGCTCCGGGTCGACGTCGGGGGAGCTGAGCGAGAGCTCGTCCTCGCCGACGTCCGTGCTCAGCACGACCGCCACCCTCCCGGCGGCGAGCAACCTCGTGGCCAACGCTGTCGTTCGCCTGAGCAACACGAACACCGGCAGCGGCTCGACCCGCACCGCGAACTGCCGTTTCGCCGACGGAGCGTCGTCCGCCACCACCTCTCAGGGTGACGCGATGCCGATCACCCTCGGCAGCAACGGAGTGGCCGTACTCGCCCTGACCCACCGCTGGGCGGCGGTCGCGGGCAGCCGCGCCATCGCGGTCCGGTGCTGGGCCGATGGCGATGACGTGTACGCCAGCGTGCGGTCGCTGACCGGGGTGGTGACCAACTAGCGGTCTGCTCCGCCCGCAGGCGAAGTGCAACGGCCCCGTCTCCTCTAAAGGAGGCGGGGCCGTTTGCCGTAGGAGAACTCATGAACGACTCGAAACGATCCCTTCCCTCCTGGCTCCCGCTCGCCGCCGGCCTCGCTGCCGCGGTGCTCGGGATGATCCTGCTCTGGGCGCTGGTCATCAAGTCCGACGAGGACGAGCAGGACGACCAGCCGCGGATCGTCGAGACGAGCGATCTCTCCGACGCCGCCGAGCGGCTCGGTCACCCGATCTACTGGGCGGGTGAGCAGTCGGGCAAGAACCTCGAGCTCGCCGAGGCGGACACCGGTCGCGTCTACGTGCGCTACCTCGACGACGGCGCCGAGGCGGGCGTGCGCAGCACCGACTACATGACGGTCGTCACCTACCCGGTGCCGAACGCCGCCGCCGCGCTGCGCCGCGGCCTCGCGAAGCGGCCCAACGCCGAGCTGGCCCGTGGCAAGGACGGCGCCGTCGTGCTTGTCGACCCCAGCACCCCCGGCAGCGTCCGCATCGCCCACCCCGGCTCCGACCAGCAGATCGAGCTGTACACCCCGAACGTCCGCGAGAGCATCCGTCTCGCCACCAACGGCAGCATCCAGCCCGTTCCGTAGCGATACAAGTCATTTCGCGGCGCCTGGCGCGTCAGGCATAGAGGGGCACGCAACGGCCCAACTAGGATGGGCCGCATGGCTACCTACGAGCTGCTCCGTGACCTTCCGCTGACGATCGAGTCGTATGAGCTGGAGGGGCTGGCGCAGTCGTTCTCGCCGGAGTTCGAGCGGTTGTCGACGGAGATCGTGCTGCGCGGCGGGGGCGAGGCGGGTCGCGGCGAGGATGTCACCTACGACCCCGACGACCAGCGCCGCTTCCAGGAGGCGGGCCCGGTCCACGACCTCGCCGGCGACCACACGCTCGGCTCGTTCTCGGCGCTGCTCGAGGGGCTCGACCTGTTCCCGGCGCCGCCGGACCGCGAGGACTACCGCGACTACCGCCGCTGGGCGTTCGAGTCGGCGGCGCTCGACCTTGCGCTGCTCCAGGCCGGGAGGTCGCTCGGCGACGTCCTCGGGCGCACCGCCCAGTCGCTGAACTACGTCGTGTCGATGCGGCTGGCCCCGATGGGCGACGAGGGCAAGGAGAGTACCGACAAGCTGCTGCGGATCCTCGACCTCTACCCCGGCACGCGCTTCAAGCTCGACCCGACCCACGGTTGGACGCCTGAGCTGATCGCGACGCTGGTCGAGACCGGCGCCGTCGACTCGCTCGACCTCAAGGGCCGCTACAAGGGCACGCCGGTCGACGTCGAGACCGACCCGAACCTCTACCGCGCGGTCGCCGAGGCGTTCCCCGACGCCTGGCTCGAGGATCCCGACCTCGACAGCGCCGAGGCGATGGCCGTGCTCGAGCCCTACCGCGAGCGCATCACCTGGGACGCGCCGATCCACTCGGTCGCCGACATCGAGGCGCTGCCGTTCCCGCCGAAGACGGTCAACGTCAAGCCGTCGCGCTTCGGTCCGCTCGAGCGCCTGTTCGCCGCCTACGACTACTGCGAGCAGCACGGCATCGGCGCCTACGGCGGCGGCCAGTCCGAGCTCGGCGTCGGCCGCGACCAGATCCAGTACCTCGCCGCCCTGATGCACCCGACGACGCCGAACGACACCGCCCCCAAGGAGTTCAACCTCCCCGAGACGCCCCCCGGCCTCGCCTCCAGCCCGATCGACCTCCCCCTCGCCCCAACCGGCTTCCGCTTCGACCGCGGCTGAGACGCGCCGCTATGTGGCGGCTACCAGATCGTCGGAACGCCGTGCGCGGCGATTGCCGGGTCGCGCGTGACCACAGGAACGCTCTCGACGTTTGCTTGAGCCACCAGCAGGCGATCGAACGGATCGCGGATGGTCGAGCCGTTGACGGTGACGAAGGGAAGCGCGTGAAGCGCTTCGCCGTGGGCGATCCCGATCGGCAACACGGAGAAGCCATCGGCCAGCAATCCGTCGGCCCAGTCGCGTCTCACGGAGAGCTTCTTGACCGCCGCCTTGATCGCGACCTCGAACAGGCTCATCGCGCTGAGCATCGGCTGGGCGGAAACCTCGATCGTCTCTCGCGCTGTGTCCGACAGCCGCTTGTCGTTCTCGAGCCACCAGATGGCGGCATGGCTGTCGACGAGAACGCGCATCGGTCAGTCGATGATGCCCAGCGCGCGCGAGACGTCATCGGGGAGATCGTCGAAGTCGTCTGGGATATGCATCTCTCCGGCGAAGCGTCCCGGCTTGCGTAGCGGCTTGCCGGCGGGGACGGCGGGCACCAACCGCGCGACCGGCGTCTTGCCGCGGCGGATCTCCACGGGCTCACCGCGCTCCGCGGCGGCGATCAACTTGGAGAGGTTGGTCTTGGCCTCCCCGATCGTGTACGAGAGCATGGGGGCAGGCTAGCAGCGCGCTTGGCCAAGTTGGCCAACAACTCTGTGAGAAAGGGTTGCCTAAGCGTTACGAAGGGAAGCCGAATTCGGGTCTTTCGGTAGCGTCGATCGCGGTACTCACGTCAGCGACCCAGGAGGCAGCACCATGCCGGCCGAGCAGTTCGTATCGGAGCTCAACGAGCAGATCGGGCGCGAGTACGGCGCGCATCAGCAGTACGTCGCGGTCGCGGTCTACTACGACGCGCTGACGCTGCCCCAGCTCGCGACCTTCTTCTACCGCCAGGCGATCGAGGAGCGCGGCCACGCGATGATGATGGTCCAGTACCTGCTCGACGCCGGCGTCACGCCGACGATCCCCGGCGTCGCCGCGCCGAAGAACGGCTTCGCCGACATCGTCGAGCCGATCCGGATCGCGCTCGAGCAGGAGCGGCGCGTGACGGACCAGATCTCCGGCCTCGCCGCGATCGCCCGCGAGGCGAACGACTACGTCAGCGAGCAGTTCACCCAGTGGTTCCTCAAGGAGCAGGTCGAGGAGGTCGCGACGATGTCCGACCTGCTCGCCGTCGCCGAGCGCGCCGGGGACCGCTGGTCCGACATCGAGGACTTCATCGCCCGCGAGCATCCCGGCGACGAGGGCGGCGATCCCACGTCACCCACGCCCGCCGGCGGTTAGCCGGCGGCTAACTGGCTAGAGAGCCAGCGACAGCGGCTGCTCGAGCAGCTCGCGGATCTGCGCTAGGAACTGCGGCGCCGTCGGCGCCGTAGAGGATGCGGTGGTCGCAGATCAGCGTGAGCGTCATCAGGTCGCGGGCGACGACGCGGCCGCGGTCGTCGACCGCCGGCTTCTTCATCAGCGCGCCGACCGCGAGGATCGCGGCCTGGGGTGGGTTGACGATCGCGGTGAAGCGCTCGATCCCGTACATGCCGAGGTTCGAGACGCGTGAACGTGCCGCCCGACAGCTCGGGCGGGGTGATCTCGCCGTCGCGGACGCGCTCGATCGAGCCGCCGCGCCTGGCGCGAGATCTCGCCGAGCGACTTCTGGTCGGCGTCGAAGACGATCGGGACGACCAGCGCGTCGTCGGCGGCGACCGCGACGCCGACGTTGACGCGCGAGTAGAGCCTCGAACTTGCCGTCGCGGTAGGCGCCGTTGACGCGCGGGTGGTCGCGCAGCGCCAGCGCGGCCGCCTTGACGACCATGTCGTTGAACGACGGCGCGCGGTCGGTCTGCGCCTTCAGCCGCTCGCGCAGCTCGACGCAGAGCGTCATGTCGACGTCGAGCTCGAGCGAGAAGTCCGGCACCGTCGCCTTCGACTCGGCCATCCGGCGCGAGACGGTTCGCTGCAGGCGCGTCAGCTCGGTCACCGAGGTCGCGCCCTTGGCGCCGGTCGCGGGGCCGGCCTCCGGGGCCGCGGCCGCGGGGGTCTCCGGGGCGGCCGGCGCCTCGGCCGTCTCGGCGGCGGTGGGCGCCTCGGCCTCCGCCGTCTCGGCGGCGGTGGGCGCCTCGGCCTCCGCCGTCTCGGCCGCGCTCGCGTCGCCGCGCTCGGCGGCCGCCTCGACGTCGGCCTTCACGACGCGGCCGCCGGGGCCGCTGCCCTCGATCCGCGCCAGCTCGACGCCGAGCTCGCCGGCCATCCGCCGCGCGAGCGGCGACGCCTTGGTCCGCCCGTCGCCACCGCCCGAAGGATCCTTGATCGCGGCGCTTGCGGTGCCGGCGCCTCGGGCTGCGCCTCCGCCGCGGGCTCCTCTCGGCCGGCGCCTCGGCGGCCGCGCCGCCGCCCGCCTCCTCGCCCTCCGTCCCGATCCGCGCGATCGGCTCGCCGACCTCGAGCGTGTCGCCCTCCTGGGCGAGCAGCTCGATCAGCACTCCCGTCGGTGTCGGCCTCGTACGTCATGTTCGCCTTGTCGGTCTCGATCTCGACCAGCGGCTCGCCCCGCTGCACGGGCTCGCCCTTGGCCACCAGCCACTTCAGCACCGTGCCCTCCTCCATCGAGTCGGAGAGGCGCGGCATCAGGACGTCGGTGGCCATCAGACGTCTCCGAGCGTGGCGCGCGCCGCCTGGACGACGTGCTCCTCGTGCGGGAACGACGCCTGCTCGAGCGGCTTCGAGTAGGGCATCGGGACGTCGGCGCCGGTGACGCGCGCGATCGGGGCGTCGAGGTAGTCGAACGCCTGCTCCTGGATCAGCGCCGCCATGTTCGCGCCGACGCCGCCGTGCGGCCAGCCCTCCTCGACGATCACGGCGCGGTTGGTCTTGCGCACCGAGTCGAGGATCGTGTCGAGGTCGAGCGGGCGCAAGCGTCCGCGGGTCGATCACCTCGGCCTCGATGCCGTGCTCGCTCGGCGAGCGTCTCGGCCGCCTTCAGCGCGGTCTCGGCCATCCGCGAGATGCCGACGATCGTCACGTCGCCGCCCTCGCGCCGGACCGCCGCCTCGCCGAAGCGCAGCGGCTCGCTGCTCGTCGGGCACCTCGCCGCGGCGGCCGTAGAGCGTCTCGTGCTCGATGAAGATCACCGGGTTGTCGTCGCGGATCGCCGCCTTCAGCAGGCCGCTGCGCGTCGGCCGGCGTCGTCGGCACCGCGACCAGCAGGCCCGGGATGTGCGGTGTAGAGCGCCTCGAAGGAGTGCGAGTGGGTCGGGCCGAGCTGGTGCCCGGCGCCCTGCGGCATCCGGATCACCATCGGCACCTTGACCTGGCCGCCGAACATGTAGCGGATCGTCGCGGCGCTGTTGACGATCTGGTCGAGCGCCAGCAGCGAGAAGTTGATCGTCATCAGCTCGACGACCGGTCGCAGCCCGGCCATCGCGGCGCCGACGCCCATCCCGACGATCGTGTTCTCGGAGATCGGCGTGTCGCGCACGCGCTTCTCGCCGAACTCCTCGAGCAGCCCGGCGGTCACCTTGAACGCGCCCTGGAAGACGCCGATGTCCTCGCCCATCAGGAAGACGCGCTCGTCGGCGCTGCATCTCCTCGCGCAGCGCCTGGTTCAGCGCCTCGCGGTAGCGCATGGTCGGTCGTCCCGTTGCCCGGCTCGGCGGCGGCCACGGTCAGCTCCCCGCCCCGCGCGCCCGGGCGGCCTGGATGTCGGGGTCGGTCTCGTCGTCGGCGTGGGCGGCGCCGGCCTCGGCCAGCTCCTGGGCGACGGCCGCCGGCCTCGCGCTCCTGCTCGCCGCGATGGACGTCGGGCGAGCGCTCGGTCGACCGACCACCAGTCGCGCACCTGGTCGCCGATCACGTAGATGTCGTCGTAGAGCGACGTCGAGGTCGGGGAACGGGGAGTCGTCGGCGAACTCGACCGCCTCGTCGACGGCCTCCATCGCCTCGGCGTCGAGCCGCTCGACGTCCTCGTCGGTCAGCACGCCCTCGGCGACGAGCCGCTCGGCGAACGTCTTGATCGGGTCGCGCTGGCGCCACTCCTCGACCTCGTCCTTGGTGCGGTACTCCTCGGGGTCGGCCATCGAGTGGCCGCGGAAGCGGTAGGTGACCGCCTCGACCAGCTGCGGCTCGCGGTCGTCGCGCGCCTTCTCGAGCGCGGCCGCCACGGTCGCGCTGCGACGTCGAGCACGTCCATGCCGTCGCAGCGGCTGCCGGGCACGCCGTAGCCGTGCGCCTTGCGCGACAGGTCGGTGACCGCCGAGTGGCGGTCGAGCGCGGTGCCCATCCCGAACTGGTTGTTGACGACCATGAAGACGACCGGCAGCTTCCACAGCGCCGCGAGGTTCATCGTCTCGCCGAAGGTGCCCTGGTTGGTCGCGCCGTCGCCGAACATGCAGAGCGTCGCGTCGTCGGTCGCCCGCGTAGTCGGACGCGAGCGCGACGCCGGCGGCGAGCGGCAGGTTGCCGCCGACGATCCCGTAGCCGCCGAGGAAGCCGCCGCTCGACGTCGAAGAGGTGCATCGACCCGCCGCGCCCGCCCGAGCAGCCGTCGCGCTTGCCGAACAGCTCGGCCATCACCGCGTCCGGCGACGTGCCGCGCGCCAGCGCCTGGCCGTGCTCGCGGTAGGTCGAGAGCAGGTAGTCGGTGTCGCGCAGCGCCTCGGTCGCGCCGACGATCGTCGCCTCCTCGCCGATGCAGAGGTGCAGGAAGCCGCCGATCTTCGCCTTGGCGTACATCTCGCCCGCGCGCTCCTCGAAGCGGCGGATCAGCAGCATCTGCGCGAGGGTCCGCTCGCAGGCGGATCGCTCGGGGAGGGGGAGGTCTGCCATCCGCTCCCACCCTAGCGGCGGGCCGGGGCGCGCCAAATGGCGCGCGGTCCGTTACCCGACAGTCGGGGTGGGCGCGCGCCCGGTCAGTGGATCAGGACCGGAGTCGCCTCGACCGGGTCCTCGCCGTCGAGTCGCTCCAGGGGGTCCGGCTTGGTCCGCGGCAGCAGGATCGTCGCGACGACCAGCGCGACGACGACCAGCGCGAACGCCCACCAGAACGTCTCGCCGAAGGCGTCGGCCATCGGGCCGGCGACCGTCTCGCGGGCCCCCGCCGGCAGCGACGCGCCCTCGCCGATCCCGCCGGACATCCCGGGCAGGCGGTCGGCGAGCGCGGTGGCGAGCAGGACGCTGAGCACGGCCGTCCCGATCGACGCGCCGACCTGCTGGGTGATGTTCAGGGTCGTGCTGCCGCGGGCGATCTGCGCGTTGCGCAGCGTCTGCAGCGCGCCGGTCATGATCGGCATCATCGTCGCGCCCATGCCGGCGCCGTTGACGAACAGGATCGCGCTCAGCCACCAGTACGACGTCTCGGCGCCGATCTGGGTCAGCGCCAGGAACGACAGCCCGATCGCGACCAGCCCGAACGGGACGATCCGGCCGATCGCGATCCGGTCGGCGAGCTGCCCGGCGATCGGCATGACCAGCATCGCGCCGAGCCCCTGCGGCGCGAGCAGCAGGCCGGTCGTCATCGCGCTCTCGCCGCGCACGCCCTGGAGGTAGAGCGGCAGCAGCAGCATGCCGCCGAAGACCGCGATCACGGTCAGGAGCAGCGTCGTCGACGACGCCGAGAAGATCCGGTTGGAGAACAGCCGCAGGTCGATCAGCGGCTCGGCGGCGCGTAGCGCGTGACGGACGAACAGGCCGAGCAGCGCGACCCCGACTCCGATCGGCAGCAGGACCTCGGCGTGTCCGAAGCCGCCGCTGCTGCCCGACTCGGCCAGGCCGTAGATCGCGATCGCCAGGCCCGGCGAGAGCAGCGCCAGGCCGAGCCAGTCGAGCCGGTGCTCGTGCGCCGGCACGTCGCGCGGCAGGATGCGCGCCGCCATGAACAGCGCGATCGCCCCGATCGGGATGTTGATGAAGAAGATCCAGTGCCAGGAGAAGTCGTCGACCAGCCAGCCGCCGAGGATCGGGCCGGCGATCGGGCCGAGCAGCATCGGGATGCCGATGATCGCCATCACGCGGCCGATCCGGTGGACGCCGGCGGCGCGCGTGAGGATCGTCATGCCCGTCGGCATGATCATCCCGCCGCCGAAGCCCTGGAGGATGCGGAACGCGATCAGCGACTCCGCCGACCACGCGAGCCCGGACAGGATCGAGCCGAGCACGAACAGCACCAGCGACGTCATGTAGAGCCGCTTGGTCCCGAAGCGGTCGGCGGCCCAGCCGGAGAGCGGGATCACCGTCGCGAGCGCGAGCGTGTAGCCGGTCGCGACCCACTGGATCGTCGGCAGCGTCGTCTGGAAGTCCTCGACGAGCGTCGGGATCGCGACGTTGACCACGGTGACGTCGAGGATCGACATGATCGCGCCGAGCACGACCACCGACGCGACGAGGATCAGGTTGCGGTCGAGGCCTTCGTCCTTGGCGCCGCCGTCGGCGGGCGCGGGCGTAGCGGTCATCGAGGCTCCAGGGGACGGGGAGGGGAGGAGGGCAGCGGGCCAGGCTAGCAGGAAGCGGAGGGGGTGCCTCCGCTTTCGCTGTCGGGCTCGTCTAGGGTCTCCCGCGATGGCGGCGGGGACCAAGCGATCGGCGGCGGGCGGCACTCGGCCGCTGCGCAGCGACGCCTCCCGCAACCAGGCACGCGTGCTCGAAGCGGCGGGCGAGCTGCTCGCCGAGCGCGGGCTCGACGTGACGATGGACGAGATCGCGCGGCGCGCCGGCGTCGGCGTCGGCACCGCCTACCGCCGCTTCGGCAGCCGCGACGAGCTGCTCGCGGCGCTGTTCGAGGAGCGCACGCGCGCCTACCTCGAGCTGGCCGAGCGGGCGCTGGCGCTGCCCGACCCCTGGGACGGGCTGGCGACCTTCCTGGAGCGCTCGGCGGAGCTGCAGGCGCGCGACCGCGGCCTGCACGACCTGCTCCGCGGCGACCCGCGGATGACCGAGCGCGTGCGCGCCATCCGCGAGACGATCCTGCCGCTGGTCGAGCGGGTCGTCGAGCGCGCCCGCGCCACCGGCGACGTCCGACCCGACCTGGAGGGGCGCGACGTGCCGCTGCTCGGGCTGATGCTCAGCCAGGTCGTCGAGACCGGGCGCGAAGTCGCGCCCGATCTCTGGCGCCGCTACCTGACGCTGCTGCTCGACGGCATCCGCACGCGCCGCGACGGCCCCTCGGAGGTGGCGGAGCCGGCGCTGTCGCCGGACCAGCTCGACGCGGCGATGGCCCCGCCGCCGCGCCCCGGCGCTAGTTGATCGCCAGCAGGTCGACGACGAAGACGAGCGTCTCGTTCGGCCCGATGTTCGGCGGCGACCCCTGCGCTCCGTACGCCTTGCCGGGCGGGATGATCAGCTCGCGCTGGCCGCCGGCCTTCATGCCGACGATGCCCTCGTCCCAGCCGGCGATCACCTGGCCCTCGCCGAGCGTGAACTCGAACGGCTGGCCGCGGTCGTAGGAGTTGTCGAACTCCTTCTTGGTCGAGTAGGCGACTCCGACGTAGGCCATCGAGACGCTGTCGCCGGCCTTCGCCGCGGGGCCGCTGCCCTCCTTGATGTCGCGGATCTCGAGCTCCTTGGGCGCCGGGCCGTCAGGCACCTCGACCTTCGGCTTCTTGCTCGGGCTCTCCGCCTCCTCGGCGGTGGTCTCGCTGCCGGCGGGCGGCGCGTCGACCGTGAACTCGGCGGTCTCGACGTCGCTGCCTCCACAGCCGGCGACGGTCAGGGACAGTGCGGCGAGGCCGCAGGCGATCAGGTATCGAGTGCGCATGGCCGCGAATCCTAAGCGGCGGGCCAAGGTGATCGCAAACCGCGGCTGGGTCAGCTGGCCGCGATCGCCGCGGCGGCCTCCTCGAGACGGTCGTCGCCCCAGAACAGCTGGTCGCCGACCGCCACCGTCGGAACGCCGATCACGCCGCGGTCGGCGGCCTCCTCGGTCGCGGCGCGCAGGCGGTCCTTGACCGAGCGGCTCTCGACGCCCTTGGTGACCGCCTTGGGGTGCAGCTCGCACGCCGCCGCGGCGATCAGCACGTTGTCGGGCTCGGCGAGGTCCCGCCCCGCGCAGAACGCCTGGCGGAACGCCGCGAGCGAGAACGCGACGGCGCGCCCGGCCTGCTGGGCGAACGTCGCCGCCCGCATCGCCAGCAGCGAGCTGGTCGGCCAGCGCTCCGGCCAGACGACGTCCATCAGCCCGTACTCGCCGGCCCGTCGTTCGATCTCCGCGATCCCGTCGGCGCGCGCGTCGGTCAGCGACCACGACCCGCCGCCCGTCCGCTGCCAGATCCCGCCGAGCAGGATCGGCTGCCAGATCGGCGCGACCGGCAGCACGTCGTGGATCCGCTCGGCGGTCAGCCAGGCGTAGGGCGAGCCGAGGTCGTAGTAGAAGACGGGGCGGTCGTCGTCGTCGCTCATGGGGCTCCTCTCATCGCGGCGGGGGCAGGACCGTAACGCGGACGGCGCGCGAGGCGCCGGCCGCGAACGGGTAGCCCGCCTCGACTGGCACCCGCGCCCGCAGGCGGTAGGTCGCCGGCCGGCTCGCGACCCCGAACACGTAGCGGAACGCCCAACGCCCGTCGCGGCCGGCGCGGACGGCCGAGATCGTCCGCCAGCGCCCGCGGAAGTGCGCCTGCACCTCGACGAGCTTGCCGAGTCGCGGCAGCGGCCGACCGACGCGGCCCTGGAAGCGGACCGCCCGCCCACCCGTGACCGAGAGCCGGCGTGCCGGCCGTCCCCAACGCCGCGCTCCCGGCGCGCGCCGCCGCGTGACCGGGGCGCGCGCGACCATCGTCGCCCTGGCGGGCGACAGCCGGCGCGGCGGCGTGGTCGGCCGGCGCAGCTCGCGCGGCAGCTCCAGCGCCGGCGCAGGCAGCGGCGGGGCGAGTGGGGAGGCGCTGCCGGCCGGCTCGGCGAACGTCCGGACGCCGCCGGGCTCGGTCGCCTCGTTGCCGGCGCGATCGGTCACGCGCGCTCGCAGCTCGTATGCGCCGCCGGCGTCGCGCTGGGCGCCGAGCAGCGCGACGAGCCGGTCGCCGGAGGTCTCGGTCGGCACGCCCACCCACTCGGCGCTGCCGTAGCGCCGCGCCTCGACGCTTCCGCTCGCCGCGCCCGACACGTCCTCGACGGCGACCTCGACCGTCGTCGGCATGCTCGCGTCGGCCGGCTCGAAGCGCAGCCGCGGCGGGTCGGGGTCGAAGCGCAGCCGTCGCGGCACGGTTGCCGTCGCGGGGTCGGCGTTGCCGGCCTGGTCCTCGAGCCAGAGGCGCACGTCCCACTCGCCGGCGTGCGGCGGGGCGAGGGCGGTCGCCGCCACGCCGGTGCCGCCGCGCTCGCCGACGACGCAGTCGCCCGGCGTCCCGGCGGCCGGGCAGGCCTGCCAGCGCGCCCTGGCGATCGGCGCGTGCTGGCCGCCCGGGTTCGTCCAGCGCAGCTCGAAGTCGCTGGCGGCGCGCCACCCGTCGCCGCCGACCAGGGTCAGGTCGCGGGCGGTCGCCGGCGCGTGGTTGTCGACGTAGGCGGCGGCGAAGCGCCGGGTCGTCGTGCCGCCCGCGTCGGTCGCCAGCAGGTCGAGCCCGTTGCCGCCGTCGGGCAGGCGGGCGGTGTCGACCGTCCACTCCCCGCCGCGCGCCGACGGGCACGGCGCCAGCCGCGCGTAGCGGCTCGCGACCACGGTGCAGCTCGACGGCGAGCGCAGCGTCAGCCCGGCGCTGAAGGCGGCCCCGATCTCAGCCAGCCCGCCGCCGGTGTCGTTCGCCGCGAAGCCGAGCGTCCGCACGCCGCGCACCCAGCCGCCGGTCAGCAGCGTCCCGCTCGGCTCGCCCACGCCCGGCGCGGCGTCGTCGCGCAGCGTGAAGTCGAACGACCGCCCGCGCAGGCGCAGGTCGGCGTTGGCGCCCTGCGCGCAGGAGAAGCCCGGGCCGCACTGCAGGTGGAAGCCGACCCGCCGCGCCGCGAAGCCGCTCGTGGCCGTGCTCCAGGCGCGGCCGACCGGTCCTTGCACGCCCGAGGGGGCGTACCAGCTCTGGTTGCCGAGGTGGCCCTGGAACAGGTACGTCCGCCCGCCGCGGCCGTCGTTGGTCTCGGTCGCCTCGGCATAGCTGGTCATCCCGCTGACGCAGCAGCCCTCGAGCGTCCCGAACGCGCCCGCGAAGGCGGTGAACACGGTGCCGTTCGGCGCGTGCGCGAACCAGCCGCCATAGGCGCCGGACGGGTAGGTCCGCTGCGTCCCGCCACCGCCGTTGCGGACCGCGAGGCCGAACTCGCCACAGCCGCTGCCGGCGTGCTGGTCGACGGTCGGCGCTCCGGCCCACTGCCAGACGAAGTCGTGGTGGCCGTTGCCCGCCGCGTGGTCGCACTGGCGGACGGTGTATGTGCCGGCGGCGGCCGGCGATGCGACGGCGAGGCAGCTCAGCGCGGCCGCGAGCACGACGGCGATGCGAGATGGGCGGGACAAGGCGTCTCCTTCGGTGGGGGTCTCCCACCAAGGGACGCCGGGGGCGGCAAGGCCCCCCTCAGTTACGACGGCGGCGATCCGCCGCCGTGGCTACCCGTGAATCAGCCAGCCATCCGTCGCACGCGCCGCCTCGAGGATCGTCTCGGCGAACGCGGGGTGCGGATGGACGGAGCGAGCCAGCTCGGGGTAGCCGCCCTCGAGGTCGCGCGCGACGACCAGCTCCTGGATCAGCTCGGCCGCCTTCGGGCCGACGATGTGCGCGCCGAGGATCTCGCCGTAGCGCTTGTCGCCGACGATCTTCACCAGGCCGGTGCGGTCGCCGTAGACGGTCGGCGCGCCGACGGCGCCCATCGGGATCTTGCCGATCGCGACGTCGTGACCGGCCTCCTTGGCCTGCGCCTCGGTGAGCCCGAAGCTGGCGACCTGGGGCGAGCAGAAGGTGACGCGCGGGATGTAGTCGTGGTCGAGCGGGTGGGTCGGCAGACCGGCCGCGTCCTCGACGGCGATGATCCCCTCGTCGGAGGCCTTGTGGGCGAGTGCCGGACCGGGCACCAGGTCGCCGATCGCGTAGACGTTCTCCTTCGAGGTGCGCAGCGCGCCGTCGACGACGATCAGGCCGCGCTCGTCGGTCTTGACGCCGGCCTCGTCGAGCCCGAGGCCCTCGATGTCGGTGCCGCGCCCAGCGGCGATGCAGAGCAGGTCGAACTCGCGCGTCTCGCCGTTGAGCACGATCTTGACCGCGTCGCCGGTGTCCTCGGCCGACTCGACGTTGGCGCCGGTGACGATCTCGACGTTCTGCTTGGCGATCTCGCGCGCGCAGGCCCGCGCCGCGTCCTTGTCCTCGAGCGGCAGGATCTGGTCGAGCGCCTCGATCAGCGTCACCTCGGTGCCGAGCCGGCCGAACGCGGAGGCGACCTCGGTGCCCGACGCGCCGGCGCCGATCACCGCGAGCCGCTTCGGCTGCTCCTTCGTCAGCCACATCGCGGCGGTGTCGAGGATCCGCCCGCCGAACTGGAGGCCGAGCAGCGGCTTGGCGACGGTTCCGGTGGCGAGCACGACCTTGCCGGCCTCGATCTCCTGGCCGTCGAACGAGCCGCCGATCTTGACGTTGCCGTCCTCGGTCAGCGAGCCGTGGCCGGAGATCACGTCGACCTTGTTCTTGCCGAGCAGCATCGAGACGCCGCCGACCATCGTCTCGATCACCGTGTCGCGGTGGCCGGTCGCGCCGGCGAAGTCGAAGCTGACGTCGCCGGTCGTGATGCCGAAGCGGTCGGCGGTCGTGACCTCCTTGTAGGCCTCGGCGACGCGCAGGATCGCCTTCGCCGGGATGCACGCCTCGTTGAGGCAGCGGCCACCGACGGTGTCGGCCTTCTCGACGACCGCCGTCTTCATCCCAAGTTGCGCGGCGCGTATCGCCGCCACGTAGCCGCCTGGGCCGGATCCGATGACAACGCAGTCGTAAGAGGGGGAGGAGTCAGCCATGGTTACGCACCCTATCTATTCGAACCGTTCAGTCGGATCCGGGCCGCTTCGGCATCTGGATCCGGGCCATCGCCTTGACCAGGAACCAGAACAGGGTCCCCGAGCCGGCGAGAATCAGGAACGCGAGCATCGCCGCCCAGAGGCTGTTGGCGAGCATCATCGCCAGCGCCGCGCCGATCAGCGTCAGCGCCAGCAGCGCCTGCAGGCCCAGCACCGCCCAGTAGCGAGCTCGCCACATGCCGACCGCGATCACGATCATCAGGCCGGCGCCGAGCAGTGTCGAGAACGACTTGCCGGCCTCGTCGGGATCGAAGGCGAGAGCGAGCGAGACGAGGTTCGCCGCCGCGGCCACGGCCGCGACGATCGCGCCGACGGTCACCGCCCGCGGCCGCTCCCCTTTGGCGAGCGGCTTCAGCTTCGCGCGTGCCTCGGCGTCCTTGGCACGGCCGCGCGCGTAGCCGCGCTCCATGAACTCCTGCGCGCTGGCGGGCCGCTGCTCCGCGGGGGCCTCGCCGGCGTCCGCGGTGGCGGCGCCGTTGTCGCGCACCGCGGTCTCGGCCGCCGCGCGCTGACGCTCCTTGCGCCGCTTGCGGCTACTGCGCTGCGCCAAGGCTCGCCTCCTCCAATCCAGCTCGCAGGAACGCGGCCGCCGCGCCGGGGTCGGCCGCGTCGCGGATCGCGCGCACGACGACGACCCGCTCGGCGCCGGCCGCGGCCACCTCGTCGACGTTGCCGCCGTCGATGCCGCCGATCGCGAACCACGGCACGGGCGGTCGCAGCGCCGCCGCCGCGCGGACGTACTCGAGCCCGGTCGCGGGGCGGCCGGGCTTCGACGGCGTCTCCCAGACAGGGCCGACGCTGAGCTGGTCGGCGCCCGCCCCGATGCCGGCCTCGAGCTGCTCGGGACCGTGCGTCGAGAGGCCGACCAGCAGCTCGCCGCCGGCCGCCTCGCGCGCCGCCGCGACGCTCATGTCGTCCTGGCCGACGTGGACGCCGTCGGCGCCCGCGCGCAGCGCGAGATCGGGGCGGTCGTTGACCCACAGCAGCGCGTCGTGCGCGTCGCAGAGCGCACGCCATGCCTGCGCGCGGGCGACCAGCGCGTCGTCGTCGAGGCCGGGGTCGCGCAGCTGGACCATGTCGACGCCGCCGGCGAGCGCCGCGTCGAGGGCGCCGTCGTCGATCCCGCCGTCGCTGACGAAGTAGAGCCGTGCCCGCTCGAGTCGCTCGCGCCGTGCGTCCGCCGTCGTCATCGCTTCCCATCCTCGCAGAGGAGCGGGGCCGCACAGGGGTACCTTGTAGGCGATGGAACGCGCTTACGACCTAGTCGTGGTCGGCGCCGGAGCGATCGGCCTCAGCTGCGCCTGGCGCTGCGCCCAGGCCGGCATGTCGGTGCTGGTGGTCGAGCGCGACGCCCCGGGCGCCGGTGCCTCGGGCGTCGCGGCGGGCATGCTCGCCCCGGTGACCGAGGCGACCTTCGGCGAGCAGCCGCTGCTCGAGCTCAACCTCGCCGCGCGCGACCTGTGGCCCGCCTTCGCCGCCGAGCTCGAGGAGCTGTCCGCGCTGCCGACCGGCTACGCGACTCGCGGCGCGCTGGTCGTCGCCGCCGACCGCGACGACGCCGAGGAGCTGCGCCGCCTGCACGCCTTCCAGGTCGAGCTCGGACTCGACGCCGAGTGGCTCGGGCCGCGCGCCGCACGCCGGCGCGAGCCCGGTCTGTCGCCGCGGATCGGCGGCGCGATCCACGCGCCGCAGGACGGCCACGTCGACCCGCTCGCCGTCGTTCGCGCGCTGACCGCCGCCTTCGCCGCCGCCGGTGGCGAGCTGCGCGTCGGCATCGAGGTGACGGGCCTCGACACCGCCGGCGGCCGTGTCGGCGGCGTCGAAGTCGTCCCGGTCGATGCCGCGCCGGATCCCGACCAGCTGCTGGTCGCCGGGCTCGACGAGCGCGAGACGATCCCCGCCCGCGCGGTGCTGGTCGCCGCCGGCGCCTGGAGCGCCGAGGGGGCGCTGGCGACCGAGGCCTCGGCGCCGCCGGTGCGGCCGGTCAAGGGGCAGCTGCTCGAGCTGCGCGTGCGGCGCGGCTTCCGCCCGCCGGCTCGCCACGTCGTGCGCACGCCGCGCTGCTACCTCGTCACGCGCGCCGACGGCCGCGTCGTGCTCGGCGCGACCGCAGGAGGAGCAGGGCTTCGACACCGCCGTCACCGCCGACGGCGTCTTCCGGCTGCTCGAGGCCGCCTGGGAGGTGCTGCCCGACGTGGGCGAGCTGGAGCTGGTCGCGGCGCGCGCGGGGCTGCGGCCGGGCACGCCGGACAACGCGCCGGCGATCGGCCCGGGCGAGGTCGAGGGGCTGCTGTGGGCGACCGGCCACCACCGCAACGGGGTGCTGCTGGCGCCTGTCGACCGGGCGGGCGATCGCCGGCCTGCTGCGCGACGGCGAGCTGCCCGCCGCCTGGGACGCCTTCCGCCCGCGGCGCTTCCTCGACGAGGTGCCGGCATGACGCTGCGGGTGACGCTCAACGGCGAGCCGCGCGAGCTGCCCGACGGCGCGACGGTCGCCGACGCCGTCGCGGCGGCCGGCGCGCCGAGCGACGGCCGCGGCGTCGCCGCCGCGGTCGACGGCGAGGTGGTGCCGCGCGGCTCGTGGACGACGCGCGTGCTGGTCGCCGAGCGACCGCGTCGAGGTCCTGCAGGCGGTTCAGGGAGGATGAGCCGGTGTCCGCGCTGACGATCGCCGATCGCGACTTCGACTCGCGCCTGATCATCGGCACCGGCGGCTTCCGCAGCCTCGACGCGATGCGCGACGCCGTGCGCGCGTCCGGCGCCGAGATGGCGACGGTCGCGCTGCGCCGCGTCGACCCGGCGGCGCGCGGCTCGATCCTCGAGGTGCTCGACGACTGCGGCTGCTTCGTGCTGCCGAACACCGCCGGCTGCTTCACCGCGCGCGACGCGGTCACCGACCGCCCGGCTCGCCCGCGAGGCGCTCGAGACCGAGCTGGGTCAAGCTCGAGGTGATCGGCGACGACAAGACGCTGCTGCCCGACCCGATCGAGCTGCTCGAGGCCGCCGAGCAGCTCGTGGCCGACGGCTTCACCGTCCTGCCCTACACCAACGACGACCCGATCCTCGCGCGCCGGCTCGAGGACGCCGGCTGCGCGGCCGTGATGCCGCTCGGCTCGCCGATCGGCAGCGGCATGGGCATCGCCAACCCCTACAACCTGCGCCTGATCGTCGAGTCGGCGCGCGTGCCGGTGATCCTCGACGCCGGCATCGGCACCGCCTCCGACGCCGCCCTGGCGATGGAGGCCGGCTGCGACGCCGTGCTGCTCGCCAGCGCCGATCTCGCGCGCCGAGGACCCCGCTGCGGATGGCGACCGCGATGCGCCTGGCGGTCGAGGCCGGCTACGGCGCCCGCCACGCCGGCCGCATCCCGCGCCGCCTCTACGCCGAGGCGTCGACGCCCCGTCGAGGGCGTGCCGGAGCTCTCGTGAGCCCGACGCGCTGCCCGAGCAGACCGCCGTCGACCGGCTCGCCGCGAGCTGGACCGAGGCCTGGACGGCCGCCGGCGCCTTCGCCGGCTGCTGCAGCGCCGAGCTGACCTACGAGGACCCGCTCGCGGCCGCAGCCGCTCGTCGGCCTCGAGCGAGCTCGAGGCCCACGCCGCCAAGCTGCGCGACGCCTTTCCCGACGTGCGCGTCGAGCAGACCGCGCCGCCGCTCGCTGCGCGGCGACCACGCGTGCGTGCCGTGGAAGCTGCTCGGCACCAACCGCGGCCCGCTCGCGATGCTGCCGGCGACCGACCGCTTCGTCACCCTGCACGGCCTCCACTACCTCGAGCTGATCGACGGCCGCGTCCGCCGCGCCCGCGGCTTCCTCGACCTCTACGACGCCGCGACGCAGCTCGGCCTGCTGCCCGCGCGCGGCGGCTGGGGCGAGCAGGCGCTGCTGCTGCTGCGCGGCTTCGGCCTGCGCCGCTAGGCGCCTCGCCGGCTTACTGGACGGTGATCGGGCCGGTTCTGGCCGGCGTGGATCGTGCAGTGGTAGCCGATCTTGCCGGGCGGTGTCGAAGGTCTCCTCGTAGGTGTCGCCGGGCTGCAGCGTGCCGGAGTCGAAGTCCTCGCCGGCGCCGTCCTGCTTGGTGACCGTGTGCGGCAGGTCGCCGGTGTTGGTCCACTTGACCGTGTGCCCTTCTCGACGGTCTTGTCCTTGGGGTCGAAGTCGATGTCGACGATCTCGATCGCGACCTGCTTGCCGGACGCCGCTCCGCCGCTCCCGAGGCCTTCTTCTCGGTCGTCGAGGTCTGCTCGGTCGTGGCCGCGTTGCCGCCGCCGTCGCCGTTGTCGCCGTTGTCGTCGTCTCCGCCGCAGCCGGCGACCCCCAGGCCGAGGGTGAGACAGATCGCGAGTGCCGCTAGCAGCTGCTTCATGACGGTGGAGGCCTCCTCGGGGTGGTTGGTCCAGCGTAGTTCGAGACGGTGCGCCTGTCAGATCACGCGAGCAGCAGCTCGAGCAGCGCCTTCTGGGCGTGCAGCCGGTTCTCGGCCTGGTCCCAGACCGCGGAGCGCGGGCCGTAGAGGACGCTCGGCGGTGATCTCCTCGCCCGGGTGGGCGGGCAGGCAGTGCAGGGCGATCGCGTCGTCGCGAGCGGCGTCGAGCAGCGCGTCGTCGAGGCGGTAGGGCTCGAGCGCGACGCGGCGGCTGGCCGCCGCGGTCGGGTCGTCGCCCATGCTGACCCACACGTCCGCGTAGATGGCGTGCGCGCCCGCGGCCGCGGCGACCGGGTCTTCGGTCACTGTCGCGCGTCCGGAGCCCTCGGCGCCGGCGGTCGCCAGCTCGACGGCCGCGACGGCCGGCTGGAGGCTGGCCGGGCTAGCCACGACGACGTCGATGCCGGCCTTCGCGCCGAGCACCATCAGCGACGCCGCGACGTTGTTGCCGTCGCCGACGTAGGCGAGCCGCAGGCCGTCGAGCGTCGCCGAAGCGCTCGCGCAGCGTCAGCAGGTCGGCGAGCGCCTGGCAGGGATGGTGGTCGCGCGTGAGCATGTTGATCACCGGCACCGTGCCGTGCTCGGCCAGCTCCTCGAGCGGCGCGTGGTCGCCGGTGCGGATCCCGATCGCGTGGACGAAGCGCGACAGCACGATGCGCGGTGTCGCGCGGCGACTCGCCGCGCGACAGCTGCAGCTCGTCGCCACGCAGCACGACCGGGTGGCCGCCCAGCTCCGCGACGCCGACCTCGAACGAGACGCGCGTCCGCGTCGACGGCGCCTCGAAGACCAGCGCGACGCTGCGGCCGGCGAGCGCGTCGGAGGCGAGCCGGTCCGCCTTCAGCTCGGCGGCGCGGTCGAGCAGTGCGGTCAGCTCGTCGCGCGTAAGCTCGGCGCCGGTCAGGAAATGGCGAGTCACCCCGGCATCGTATTGCGGCTCCTCACGTGGAACCTCCTCCATGGGCGCGACCACCCGCCGAACCGCGCCCTGGACACCTGGCGCTCGCGGCTGACGCGCCGCCCCGAGCGCGACGCCACCCACGTCCAGGTCAACCAGTCGCTGCGCCGCGGCTTCGCCCGGCTGCTCGCCGGCTGGGAGTGGGACGTCGCACTGCTCCAGGAGGCGCCGCCGCGCTGGCTCGGAGACCTCGAGCGCGCGACCGGGGCCGCGGGCGCGCTGGCGCTCACGTCGCGCAACACGCCGCTTCCCCACCTGCGCGCCGCGATCGCCGACCGCAACCCCGACCTGATCCGCTCGCACGAGGGCGGCTCGAACATGCTGCTGGTCCGCCCGCCGGCGCGGATCGTCGCGACGGCGACGCTCGAGTTGGCGCGGCGGCCGGAGCGGCGGATGCTGCTGGCGGCGCGGATCGAGCTGTCGGGCGGGCGCCGCGTGACCGTCGCCAACGCGCACCTGTCGGTGCCGTCGACCGACTTGGGCGAGGGCGAGGCGCTCGCCGCCGCGCGGTTCGCGGCTGGCTGGGGCGGCGGCTCGGGCGGATCGTCGGTCGGCGACGGGCGGGGCGCCGGCCCGCTGGTGCTCGGCGGCGACCTCAACCTGCGCCCGGCCGACCACCGCGCCGCGTTCGACGCGCTGCGCGACCGCTTCGGCCTCGCGCCGCCGACCGGGCCGCGGGCGATCGACCACCTGCTCGCGCGTGACCTCGACGTCGTTGCTCGACCGGCGGCCCTGCCGGCCGCCGCACGCGAGCTGCCGGGGCCGGGCGGACTGGCGATCCGACTGTCCGACCACGCCCCGGTCGCCGCCGCGTTCGGCCTGCGATAGTCCCTCGCGCAGCACGGCGAACCGACTTCGAGCAGGAGGCAGTTCCAGATGGCGGAGCAGCGACGCGACGGAACCGCGGGGGGACGCAGCACGAACAACACGTCGAAGAAGACCCCGGCCGGCGTCGGCGACCTGCGCGAGGCGCTGCACGGGCTGATCGACCCGCTCGGCATGGTGATGCTGACCCGCGAGCGGATCGAGGACGCGCTCAACGACGCCGTCAGCCGCGGTCGCGTCACCGCCGACGACGCCCAGGACCTCGTCGCGAGCCTGATCGAACGCGGCCGCCGCCAGACCAACGACGTGTTCGGCGAGCTCGAGGACCTGGTCGCCGGCAAGGCCGACAAGGCGCGCCGCGCCGCCGGCATGGGCAAGAGCTTCCCGATCTCCGGCTACGAGGACCTGACCGCCGCCCAGGTCCAGGCCCGCCTCGACGGCCTGACGCCGGCCGACCTGCGCAAGGTCCGCGAGCACGAGAAGCGCAACGCCAACCGCAAGACCGTCCTGCGCGCGGTCGACCAGCGACTCGCGTGAGCGAGACGCCTGCCGTCCGTCGCCCTCGGCCCAAGCGCGACGAGGAGCTCGAGGTCACGATCGAGTCGCTCGCCTACGGCGGGGCCGGCGTCGGCCGCTCCGACGGCTTCGTCGTCTTCGTCCGCGGCGCGCTGCCGGGCGACCGCGTGCGCGCCCGCGTCGGCAAGTCGAAGCGCTCCTACGCCGAGGCGACCGTCGTCGAGCTGCTGGAGCCCTCGCCGGACCGGATCGAGCCGGCGACGCCGCACCCCGGCGCGCCCTGGCAGGTGCTGCCCTACGAGCGCCAGCTCGAGGTCAAGCAGGCCCAGGTCGTCGAGGCGCTCGAGCGGCTCGGCGGGTTCGAGGCGCCGCCGGTAGAGCCGATCGTGCCGGCGGTCGACCAGCTGCGCTACCGCAACAAGGTCGAGTACTCGTTCGGCGAGGACGAGGACGGCCGGATGGTGCTCGGCTCGCACCGCGCGGGCCGCTGGGACGTGATCGACGAGCTGACCGCCGACGTGCTCGCCTCCGAGCGCGTCGACGAGCTGCGCAACGCGATCGCCGACTGGTGCCGCGAGCAGGAGGTGCCGCCCTACGATCGTCGCGACCAGTCCGGCGTCTTGCGCAACCTCGTGATCCGTGAGGGCCGGCGGACCGGCGAGTTGCAGGCGCGCCTGGTCATCCGCCGCAAGGACGCTCGAGACCGACGTGCTGGCCGCCTCGGTGCCGGCCGACAGCTTCCTGACGACGCTCGTCGAAGGGCTCGGCGAGACGACCCTGGGCGGCGAGACGGCGTTGGTCAAGGGTCAGAAGAAGCTCTTCGAGGAGCTCGAGGTCGCCGGCAACAAGCTGCGCTTCGGCATCTCGCCGGAGGCCTTCTTCCAGACCAACACCGAGATGTCCGAGCAGCTCTACGGGATCGCCGCCGAGCTCGCCGGGCTGACCGGCCGCCAGCGCGTCTTCGACCTCTACTGCGGCATCGGCACGATCGGGATCGCGCTGTCGCTCGAGGCGCGCGAGGTGATCGGCGTCGAGATCGTCGAGGAGGCGGTCGCCGACGCGATCGCCAACGCCGAGCTCGAACGGCATCGACAACGCCCGCTTCTACGCGGGCGACATCCGCACCGCGATGCGCCCGCTGATCGAGGAGGAGGGCACCGCAGACGTCGTCGTCATCGACCCGCCGCGCGCCGGCCTCTCCCAGAAGGTCGTCCGCCGCGTGCTCGAGGTCGGCGCCCCGACGATCGTCTACGTCTCCTGCAACCCGACCACCCTCGCGCCGAACGCGCGCCAGATGGTCGACGCCGGCTACCGGCTCGAGACCGTTCGCCCGGTCGACATGTTCCCCCAGACACCGCACATCGAGTCGGTCGCGTTGCTGCGCAAGCCCGAGTAGCGGTGCGGCGCGGTCTCGCGATGCTCGCGGCGGTCGCCGCCCTGGCGTTCGCCGGGTGCGGCGAGGATGCCGAACCGGCGGCCGAGTGGCCGGGCGCGGTCTCCTGGTCGCTGGTGTCGGGGATCGACGCTCCCGGCTGGGAGGCGGCGGCGCCGTCGGCCACGTTCGGCGACGGCCGGGTAGCCGGTTCGACCGGGTGCAACCGGTTCAACGCGTCCTACACCCGTGACGGGGGCAGCTTGGAGATCGGGACGGTGGCGAGCACTCAGATGGGCTGCGAGCCGAGGGTGCAGGCGGTCGAGCGCGAGTTCGTCGCCGCGCTGGAGCGCGTCGGTGGGTGGCGGCTCGCCGGCGAGGAGCTGGTCCTCGACGACGGCGACGGCCAGGAGCTGCTGCGCTTCGCCCGCCCGTCGCTGGCCGGCTCCTGGACCGTGACATCGCTCTTGACCGGCGACGCGATCACCGGTCCCAAGGAGGGCACCGAGCTGACCGCGACGTTCGGCGGCGCGGGCAAGCTCTCGGGATCGGCCGGCTGCAACCGCTACGAGGCCTCCTACACCGTCGACGGCGGCGCGATCGAGATCCAGCAGCCCCGCGCCAGCGAGAAGGCCTGCTCCGCTCCAGCGGGCGTCATGGAGCAGGAGCGCGACTACCTGGCCGCCCTGCCGCTCGCCGCGAGCTACCGGATCGAGGCGGGCAAGCTGTCGCTGCTGACGGCGAAGGGAACCTTCGTGGCGACGTACGAGCGGCGACGCTGACCGAACCCGCGCCCGGATCGCGCCCGCGGGTTAGATTGCGGATCGCATGAGCGCCTACTACGCCGGCCCGAACCCGCCCGACGCTCCAGAGCTGCGCGTGCTCGGCGCGCTGATCGAGAAGCGGCGGACGACGCCCGACGCCTATCCGCTCAGCGTCAACTCGCTGCGGCTGGCGTGCAACCAGTCGACGAACCGCGACCCGGTCGTCGAGTACGACGAGCGGACGGTGCTCGACGCGCTCGAGCGGCTCGGGCGGCGCGGCTGGACGCGGCTGGCCAGCGGTGCCGGCAGCCGAGCGCGCAAGTACCGCCACCTCTTCGACGAGGCGCTCTCGCTGTCCGACGACGAGCTGTCGATGCTCGCCGTGCTGATGCTGCGCGGCGCCCAGACGCCCGGCGAGCTGAAGCAGCGGACCGATCGCATGTTCTCGTTCGCCGACCTCGCGGCGGTCGAAGACACGCTCCTGGGGCTGATCGACCGCGAGCTGGTCGCCAGCCTGCCGCGCCGTCCCGGCCAGAAGGAGCAGCGCTACGTCCAGCTGCTCGACGGCGGCGAGCACGGCGAGCCGGCCTCGGCCGCCGCTTCGACGCCGACGCCCGCGCATGGTGCCCCGCTCGCCGGCGAGGCGACATCGCCCCCCGCGCCGCAGCCCGCCACCGACTCCTCTGACCTCGCCGACCGCGTCGACAGCCTCGAGCGCCAGGTCGCCGAGCTCAGCTCCGAGCTGCGCGCCCTCCGCGCCGAGCTGGGTCCCTGACCATCGACTGAAGGATTCTTGGGGTGATCACCCCAACGATCCTTCGCGTGTGTCCGCCGCCTTCGTCTCGACGCTCGTGACCGGCAGGCCGGTCGCGTGCTCGGCCTTGCGCTGGAGGTCGAGGTGGAGCCACTTCGACAGGTGGTGCGGCAGCGTCGAGACGATCAGCTCGTCGTAGCGGGCGCGGTTGCAGGCGTCCTGGATCGCCGCGAGCGGGTCGGGATCCCCGACGATCGTCTCCTTGACCGGCAGGCCCGCCGCGCGCAGCCGCCCGACGAGCGCGTCGCGATGCCCCTCCGCCTCGTCGCGGCCCTTGTCGGCCGCCATGTTCGCCGCCCATGCGAGCCCGTGCGGAGTCGCGGGGACCAGCACCGTGAACTCGACCTCACCGCGCCCGGCGCGCTCGCGCAGCGCCGTCAACAGGTCGTCCGACTCCGCCGTCTGGTTGGCGACCACCAGGATCTTCGCCATGGCTCCTCCTGCGTTCGACTGCTAGGTCGAACCTACCCAGCTAGTACGGGAGGGAAATCCGCGTACCAGTCGCCGAGCGCGCGGAAGGCGCTCCAGAAGGCGCGCTTGGAGCGCTCGTCGTCGAGCGAGGCATCGATGTCCGGCACGTAGAGGGCGTCGCAGCTGGCGGTCAGCTTCTGGATCTCCCCGGGCTTGACCTCGACCTTGGCGGCCAGCGGAACCTGCAGCGCGTTCAGTTCCTCGCAGGCCTCCTCGCCCATCACGACGACGATCCGCGGCTGGACGATCGCCAGCTCGTCGAGCACGCGCGCCTTGCACTCCGGCGCGGCGAAGTCGGTGTCGTGGACCGGGCACTTGACGAAGACGGTCCCGTAGACGGCGAGCGGGTCGATGCCGAGCCGCTTGAAGCTCTTCATCAACGCGCTGCCGGAGCGGCCGTAGAAGGCGACGCCCTCCTCGATCTCCGAGGGCCGCGGCGCGAACTTCAGCATGAAGACGTCGGCCTGCGGGTGGCCCGAGCCGAGCACCGGCATCAGGTTGCCGCGCGCGCAGTGGTCGCAGTCCTGGATCTCGTGGGTGAGCTGGTTGAGCTCGCGGATCGCTCGCTCGAGGTACTTCTCGCGGATCTCGTCGTCGGTCGCCGGCACGACGGATGGATTAGACGGAGTGGGCCGCTGTCCTCTTGGCTGCATCGTTCATTGCTTGCGCCGCGCCCGCGACGCGCCCGCCCCGGGCTTCGCGGTTCGCCGCCGCGCCGCCTCCGGGGTGGCCCGCGTCTGGATGAACTTCAGCGCCTGGACGTAGAGCAGCGAGGTCTTGCGCTTGCGCACGATGTCGGCGTCGCGCAGCGACTCGAGGAACTCCTCCGGCCCGTCGAAGTCGCGCATCCTGATCTTCACCGAGCCGAGTCCCTGCCGCGACGTGCGAGTCCGAGCCGGCGCCCGCGACGATGCGGTACTTCGCGGCGAAGCGCGCGGCCTCCTCGTTGAACGCGGAGAACGCGACGCGCGGGTTGAAGACCTCGATCGCGTCGACGTCCTCGACGACCGCGAGCAGGTGCTCGTAGTCGGGCACCGAGTGCATGCGGTCGAACGGATGCGGCACGTAGACCAGCCCGCCCTGCGCGCGGATCTCGGCGATCGTCTCCTGCGAGCGTCAGCCCGCGCGGGATCTTCTCCTCGATGAAGAGGCCGATGACCTCGCCCTGGTCGGCGGTCTTGACCTCCTCGGCGACGATCACCTTGATCCCGTCCATCCGCTGGCCAGCTCGCGCGCCTCGTGCGCGCCGGAGACCTCGTTGTGGTCGGTGACGCGATCGCGCCGAGGCCGGCCGCCTTGGCCGTCTCGAGCAGCATCGTCGACGGGCGTCGCGCAGTCGCTGCGAGTGGTCGGTGTGCATGTGCAGGTCGACGTAGATCGTACTCGCGGCTGGCGAGCCGCTTGCGCACGCGCGGGCTTGCCGGTCGGGTCGTGCCGGCGCGCGGCGGCGGTCGCGTAGAGCGCCTCGAAGCGGTCCACGGCGCGCGACCACGACAGCTCCGGGCGCGCCCGCTCGACCCGGCCGCGAGATCTCGGCGAGCAGCGCCGGGTCGCCGACCAGCCGGCTCGAGCTGCGCGCCGAGCGTGTCGGCGTCGCGCGGGCTCGAACAGCAGTCCGCAGCTCGCCGTCGTCGAGCAGCTCGTCGTACTGCGGCAGGTTCGCGACGCGACCGGCACCGCGCCGGCGGCCGATCGCCCGCAGCAGCGAGCTGCGACGCCGGCGCGACCCCGGTCGAGGCGGCGACCACGACGTCGGCGCGCGCCAGGTGCGTCGGCCTCGCGTCCGTCGGCCGGCCCGGCGAGCTTGACGCGGTCGCGCAGCGCCGTGGAAGCTGCAGCGGCGAGGCTACGGCCGCGGGGTCGCGCAGCCAGATCGTCGCCGTCCAGTCGCCGTCGTCGGGCAGCTTGCGCAGGCCGCGCAGGAAGCACCGCAGCGCGCCGCGCTCCTCGTCGGCCGAGTAGACGATCTCGACGGGCTCGCGCCGGCCTCCGTCGCCGGCGGAGCGCTCGACCCGGTCGGCGCCCGGCGCGACCACGTCGTAGTCGCCGGGGAAGAAGCGGTCCAGCAGCTCGCGCGTCGCCGCCGAAGCTGGCGGTGCGCGCGTCGAGGCGGCCGAACAGCAGCTCGCACGACCCGCCGCGCGACCTGGGTCGAGAGGACCCGCTCGGTCGTCGCGTGGAAGGTGCCGACGTTCAGCGTCGCGCGAGTGGCGCAGCGCCGCCGACGCGGCGCTCGGCGCGAACGGCTCGTGGACGTGGACGAAGTCGAGCTCGGCGTTCTCGAGCAGGTCCTCGATCGTCCGCGACACGTCGATCGGCAGCGCGACCGAGCGCCGCGCGCCGGAACGGCAGGCTCTGGCCGACGGCGAGCACGCTCGCCCTCGAACAGCGCGGCCTGGTCGCCGGCGCGGCGATCCGCTTGACGCGCGCCCGCCCCTCGCGGATCAGCTTGCGCGAGTCCGACGGCGCGACGACGACGACGCGGTGGCCGCGCTCGCGCAGCTCGTCGGCGACGCGCTCGACGTAGCGGTTGACCTCGTGCCGCTGCTCCCAGGGATACGGCGTGACCTGCGCGATCGCGAACCGCTCGTCAGCCACGGCGACGAGGATATGGAACGCGAACGGGCGGCCAGTGGCCGCCCGCTCGAACTGCTCGGATGCTGGAGGCGCTAGGCCTCGGTCGGCTCGCTGCTCACCGGGGATCCGCCCGGCAGCTTCGGCGCGCCGGCGTGGTCGGCGATGAACTCCTCGGTGTTCTCGCGCGCGATCGAGTCCGGGACCTGGACCGGCGGCGACTTCATCAGGTACGAGCGAGGGCGCCTCGAGCGGTCCGCCGATGCCGTTGTTCAGCGCCAGCTTGCAGCAGCGCACGGCGTCGATCACGATGCCGGCCGAGTTCGGCGAGTCCCACACCTCGAGCTTCAGCTCGACGTTCAGCGGCACGTCGCCGAAGGCCTGGCCCTCGACGCGGATGTGCGCCCACTTGCGGTCGGTCAGCCACGGCACGTAGTCCGACGGGCCGATGTAGACGTCGTCCTTCGGCAGCTCGTGGTCCATGATCGACGTGACCGCGTTGGTCTTCGAGATCTTCTTGGACTCCAGCCGCTCGCGCTCGAGCATGTTGTAGAAGTCCATGTTGCCGCCGACGTTGAGCTGCGACGTGCGCATCATCTTCACGCCGCGGTCGCCGAACAGGCGGGCGAGCTGGCGGTGGACGATCGTCGCGCCGACCTGCGACTTGATGTCGTCGCCGACGATCGGCAGCCCGGCCTCGCGGAAGCGCTTGCCCCAGTACTCCTCGCGGGCGATGAAGACCGGGATGCAGTTGACGAAGCCGCAGCCGGCCTCGAGCACCTGCTCGACGTACCACTTGGTCGCCTCCTCGGAGCCGACCGGCAGGTAGGAGACGACGACGTCGGTCTTGGTGTCCTTGAGGATCTGGACGATGTCGGCGGTCTCGCCCGGCGCCTTGGTGATCTTCTGCTTGAGGTACTTGCCGAGGCCGTCGTGGGTCATGCCGCGGTGGACCGGCACGCCGAGGTTCGGGCACGTCGGCGAACTTGATCGTGTTGTTCTGGCCGGACCAGATCGCCTCGGAGAGGTCCTTGCCGACCTTCTCGGAGTCGATGTCGAAGGCGGCCGTGAACTCGATGTCGCGGATGTGGTAGCCGCCGAGGTCGACGTGCATCAGCCCCGGGACGTCGCTCGTCGGGGTCGGCGTCCTTGTAGTACTCGACGCCCTGCACGAAGGCGGACGCGCAGTTGCCGACGCCGACGATCGCGACGCGGACCTTCTCGGTCTGGTAGCGCGAAGCGCCGTTGGTTGAAACGTTGTCGCTCACGTGAGCCTCCGTCGGGATCCTGAGAGAAGAACGCCGGGGCGGGACCGCTGCGGCCCGGCACCGTGGACACGAACCCCGAAGGTGCGCCGCCCGTTACACGTTCGGCGGACGGCTAGCGCCCTTGCGCACGTGGAAGATGCGCTGGAAGGTGGTGAACACCGTCAGCGCGGCGAGCACGTAGACCGCGGGCGCGAGCAGCTCGAAGTCGCCGAGCCCGGCGCCCTTGGCGAACAGCAGGCCGACCGACGAGGATCACCACGCGCACGGCGCGCGTCGCCAGGCCGACCTTGCACTCGACGCCGAGCGCCTCGGCGCGGGCGCGCGTGTAGGAGACCATCAGCGAGAAGAGGACCGCGACGACGACCGCGGCGACCGCCAGCTCGTCGCCCCGCGAGGCGAAGTAGGCGGCGACCGCGGTCAGCACGATTCCCTCCTCGACGCGGTCGAGCGTCGAGTCGAGGAAGGCGCCGAACGGGGTGCCCTTGCCCGACATCCGCGAGTAGCGGCCGTCGAGCGTGTCCATCACCGAGCCGAGGATGAAGGCGATCCCGGCGAGGAAGAAGTAGCGCTGCGTGACCAGCACGGCGGCGATCACGTTGCCGACCAGGCCGGTCATCGAGATCGCGTTCGGCGTCAGCCGCGACTCGATCAGCCGGTTGCGCGCGATCTCGCGCATCTCCGCGGCGCGCCCGCCAGCCGCGCGCTCGGCTGCCGCCGACGCCCACCTGATGCCGACCGCTTCGGCCGTGCGTCCGGTCCGCCACGCCCAGGCCTCGGGCCGGGCGCGGCCGAGCGCGTAGGACGCGCCCAGGCGGAGAGCGCCGCGACGAGCGCGCCGAGCGCGGCGTCGAGCCAGAAGTGGTTGCGCGGTGACGACGACGACGAACGTAACGACCGCCGGGTAGATCGCCCAGAGCGACCTTGACCCAGCGGTGCTTGGCGATCCGCATCGCCGGGATGCCGATCATCAGCGCGAACGCGACGTGCATGCGACGGCACGGCGGCGAACGGGTTGTAGAGCACGTTCGCGCTCGTCTCGGCGCTGCGGGCCGACGAAGGTCGACGACGGTGTCGCTGAAGCCCCACTCCGGCATGAAGCGCGGCGGCGCGGTCGGGTAGACCATGTAGCCGACGAGCGCCAGGCCCATCGCGATCATGAACATGTTGCGCACGAAGTAGTAGCGCTCGTTGCGGAAGATGTAGAGCCAGATCAGGAACGTCGTCGTGATCGACGAAGTGCGAGTTGACGTACATCCAGTTCGCCGACGTCGACGAGCCAGTCCGCGTTGCTCTGGGCCCAGCGCTGGAGGCCCGGCTCGAAGAAGAGGCCGAGCGCCGCGCTCGATGTCGACGAGGTGCGCGCGTTCTCGAACGCCAGGCTCGCCTGGCCGTCGACCAGGCCGCGGACGATCCGGTACACGTAGTACGCGCCGGCGAACAGCGCGAGCTGGCGCAGCGCGTCGAGCCAGCCCTGCGGCAGCCAGCGGCTCGTGACTCGCCACGCACGCCGGAACTGGAGGGTGAAGTCGTCGTAGACCTGACGCACGAACCAGGGAGGCTACAACGCCTAACCGCGTTGCAACGCTTCCCGCGCTGGACGATCCGCTCCGGGCCGAAGCGGGTGACCAGCGGCAGGAAGCCCTTCTCGGTCGCGGTCACGCGCGTCCACTCGCCGGCGCGCTGCACGCAGCCGCCCTTGGCGAGCCAGTAGGGGGTCCAGCGCACGCGCACCAGCGCGCTGCCCGGCCGAGTCACGCGCAGCAGCACGCGATCGGAGCCGAGCTGCTCGATCTCGATCTCGGCGTCGCCCTCGGGGATCGCCAGCGGCGCCGGCAGCGTCACCTCGTAGATCCGCCAGTGCTCGAACTGCTTGCGCAGGCGCAGGTAGGGCAGGCCCGCTCTCGATCAGCGCTCGCTCGCGGTAGGAGCTCTAGTCGGGCTTGGCGTCGGGCAGCGCGACGAAGCGGACGCCGTTCTCGGTCAGCCAGCTCGCGTAGGTCAGCTCGTTGATCCGGTCGCCGTAGAAGATCGGGTGGCGGCCGGTGTCGAGCTGGCGCAGCCAGCCGCGCGCGAGCGGCGACCTCGGATGCCACCTCGGCGCCCTCCCAGTGGCCGAACGTGAACGGGATCTCGACCCGCCACTGGCCCGGCTCGAGCGCCAGGTACTCGCGCAGCGGGTCGAAGTAGGCGGCCTTCGCGACCGGGTCGTCGATCGCCTTGTAGATGTCGCGCACCGCGGGCGACCACTGCCAGAAGGCGAGCGCGCCGAGCAGCGCGATCATCGGCACCAGCGGCCGCCGCCCGAGGCGGGGCCAGAGCGCGCAGGCGAGCACCGGGCCGCCGAGCAGCGCGCCGAGCCGCACCGCGTTGCCGCCCATCGCCGTGTGCAGCACGAGCGCCAGCGTCGCGCCGAGCCCGTACAGCGCGGCGGTCCAGCGCAGGGTTCCCTGATCGCGCGGCAGCAGCAGCACGCAGGCGATCGCGAACAGCGGGATCGGCAGGTAGGAGGAGAACGGGAACGGCGCCCAGCCGCCCTCGGGGAAGGCGACCGAGAGCAGCACCGGCGGTATGAAGGCGGCCGCGGCCAGGATCAGCCCGTCGCGGCGTGGCGAGTGGCTCCGTGCGCCGTCGCCCGCGCTGCCGCCCGGCGTCGAGCGCGGCGTCCGCCGGTGGGCGAGCGCGTGGCCGAGGCCGCCCATCGCGAGGAAGAGGCCGGCGACCGGGCTCGAGATCGCGCTCAGCACCGCCAGCACGGGGGCGACGAAGCGGCGCTCGCGCTGCAGGGCCAGCGCCGCCGCCATCCCGAACGCGACGCCGAGCGCGAACGGCAGCCGGTTGGTGAACAGCAGCGTCGCCGAGCCGATCCCGAACCAGATCGTCCCGAGCCGGGCGGCGACCGCGCCGTAGGCGTTGCGCATCAGCTCGGTGAAGCAGACGGTGGCGGCGACCGCGGAGAACGCGCCCATCAGCTGCGGGCCGAGCAGCCACCCGAGCGGCGGCGACAGGATCGAATAGGCCGGCGTGTGATGGCCGCCGTACCACTGCCCGTTCCAGACGGTGAACCCCTCGCGGCCGAACAGCTCGGAGCGGAAGATGTGCGCCGCGAGGTCCGGCGAGCGCGGCTTGAAGTAGAGGTAGACCGCCGCGAGCGCGATCGAGATCAGCGTCGGCGCGATCCGCCACCAGTCGACGCGCCGCCAGCGCGGGCCGCCGGTGGCGGCGGTCGAGGGGGGCGGCGGCGCGGCCTCCGGCTCCCTGCTCCGCGGCTGCGCCGCGACGGAGGAGACCGAACGCGGCACGGGGACAGGGTAGTGACGATCGGGGCAGTCGTCGCCGATGCGGCGACCCGCCTGCCCGTTTCGCCTAGAGCTCGATCAGGGCGAGGGGAGCGTCGGGCTGCGCGAGCGCCGCGATGTCGCCCGGGTCCGAGGTGGCGACGACCGCCTGGCGCGCCGCGGCCAGCACCGCGACGTGTCCGTCCGCGACGTCGCTGGTCCCGCTCGCGGCGAGCCGTACCCCGATCTCCTTCGCCCGCCCCTCGTCGAGCTGGTCGACCTGGGAGGCGTCGAGCATCCGCGCGACCGGCGCGGAACGGGGACCGCCCCGCCACGCCTGGGCGAGGACCGACGCCGGCACGATGGTGTCGGTCCCCCGCTCGCGGGCCTCGGCGAGGATCGCCCACATCGACCGGTCGTAGCGCTCGACCGCGATCAGCGCGCCGGCGTCGAGGACCAGCGTGCTCATCGCGGGGCCGCGCCCCGGCCGCTCAGCGCCTCGCGCGCCCAGACGCGCTCGGCATCGGTCAGCGGCTCGTCGGGGTACTGGGCTGAGAACTCGTCGAGCAGCCGGTCCAGTGCCCGCGTTCGCGCCCGATCGCGCAGCGCGCTCTCGATCGCGGCGGACAGGTTCGGGGCGGCGCCCGTCTCCACCTCCTGGCGGACGGTGTCGAGGACGTCGGACTCGACCGAGATGCTCACACGCTCCTTCATACGAGGCATCATACGCGGTGTGGGGAACGGAATCGTCGGGGCGGCTGTCATGCGGCGAACGTAGCGGGCGCCTCCCACCCTGTCGACGCGTTACACGGCCTCGTCACACGCCTGTCACGCGACTGTGCGCGAACTACCCTCGCCTGTGACGAAGGCGGCGATCTCGTCGACCACGCCAGGCTCGTCGTACCAGAGCCAGTGGCCTGCGTCCTCGACTACCCGCGCGGTCGTCGGGCCGCCGAGCGCGTCGGCGTAGCGCTGGGCGAAGTCGGACGGGATGTAGGGGTCGCGCCCGCCGTAGAGCACCAGCGCCGGGCAGCGCAGCTCGCCGAGGCGCGGGCCGGCGGCGGCCAGCACGTCGGGCGAGCCGGAGCGGTAGAGCTTGAGGATCGCCCGCTGGGTGCCGTGGTCGTAGCTCTCCCAGACCCGGTCGACGAACTCGGCCGGCAGCGGCTCGCGGTTCGAGCGGTTGAGCAGCATCCGCGCGCCCGGCTTGACGGTGAAGCCCATCGCCAGCTCGCCGATCACGCGCCGCCGCCACATCCGCGCGATCCAGTGCCACTCGTAGCCGGGCATCAGCGGCAGCGCCGCGCAGATCACCAGGCGCTCGACCCGCTCGGGGACCGCCTGCGCGAGCGCCAGCCCGAGCCCGCCCCAGTCGTGGACGACGAGCGAGAAGCGGTCCAGCTCCTGGAGGTCGACGAACGCGCGCAGCCACTTCGTGTAGCCCGCGATCGAGTAGTCGAAGCTGGCCAGCTTGTCCGAGTTGCCGAATCCCGGCAGGTCGGGCGCGTAGCCGCCGGTGCGCGCGAGGAAGTCGCGCCACTCCCAGCCGGCGGTCGGCACACCGTGGACGTAGAGCACCGGCGCGTGCGAGCCCTCGGCGGGCGCCTCCCACCAGTGCGTCTCGATCCCGTCGACGCTCCCGCGTCGCTCGCTGACCTCCGCCATCGTCCGTTTCATATCAGGGCGCCGTCCGTAGGCTTGCCCGCGATGGTCCGCCGCGCCGACTGGAAGCCCCCGCCTCCGCGCCGCCTGCGCCAGATCCTCGAGCGGCTGCGCGGCGAGTACGGCCGGCCGTCGACGCGGGTCCACGACGCGCCGATCGACGAGCTGGTGCTCACGGTGCTGTCGCAGAACACCAACGACCGCAATCGCGACGTCGCCTACGAGCGGCTGCGCGACCGCTTCCCGTCCTGGGAGGCGGTCCGCGTCGCGCCGCCGGAGGAGATCGTCGAGGCGATCCGCCCCGGCGGCCTCGCCGTCACCAAGGCGCCGCGGATCCAGAGGATCCTCGACGCGATCTCGGAGTCCGGCTCGATGGACCTCTCCTGGATGGAGCACGGTCCGCTCGAAGAAGCGCGCGACTACCTCTGTGAGCTGCCCGGCGTCGGCCGCAAGACGGCCGCCTGCGTGCTGCTCTTCTCCTACGGCCGTCACGACGTGCCCGTCGACACCCACGTCCACCGCGTCGGCACCCGCCTCGGCCTCTTCCGCGAGGGCGCCTCGCTCGACGAGTGCCACGACGAGATGCTCCGCCTCAGCCGCGGCGCCGACCCGATCGAGTCCCACGTCGCCCTGATCCGCCACGGCCGCCGCACCTGCCACGCCCGCAAGCCCGCCTGCGGCGAGTGTCCGCTGCTGCGCGTCTGCCCATATGGACGCGACGCGAAGAATCTGACATACTGACGCTTAGATTTTCTTCCGTAAGCCAGTAGAAGGAGCGAAAGCTGATGGGCAAGACCATCGGAATCGATCTGGGCACGACCAACTCGTGCATGGCTGTCCTCGATGGCGGTGAGCCCGACGGTCATCGAGAACGCCGAGGGCGCGCGCACGACGCCGTCGGTAGTCGCCTTCACAGACAGGCGGCGAGCGCCTCGTCGGCGCGCCGGCCAAGCGCCAGGCCGTGACCAACCCCGAGAACACGATCTTCTCGATCAAGCGCTTCATGGGCCGCAAGGAGGCCGAGGTCAAGGAGGAGGAGACGATCGTCCCGTACGAGGTCGTCCGCGGCCCGAACGGCGACGCGCGCGTCAAGGCGGCCGGCAAGGAGTACTCGCCGCCGGAGATCAGCGCGATGATCCTCCAGAAGCTGAAGGCCGACGCCGAGGCCTACCTCGGCGAGACCGTCGACAGCGCCGTCATCACCGTCCCGGCCTACTTCAACGACGACCAGCGCCAGGCGACCAAGGACGCCGGCAAGATCGCCGGCCTCGAGGTCAAGCGGATCATCAACGAGCCGACGGCGGCCTCGCTCGCCTACGGGCTCGACAAGGAGGGCGAGGAGCAGACGATCCTCGTCTTCGACCTCGGCGGCGGCACGTTCGACGTGTCGGTGCTCGAGATCGGCGACGGCGTCTTCGAGGTCAAGTCGACCGCGGGTGACAACCACCTCGGCGGCGACAACTTCGACAAGGCGATCGTCGACTGGCTCGTCAACGAGTTCAAGAAGGCCGAGGGCATCGACCTGTCGCAGGACAAGATGGCCCTCCAGCGCCTCTACGAGGAGGCCGAGAAGGCGAAGGTCGAGCTGTCCTCCGCGCAGGAGACCCAGATCAACCTGCCGTTCATCACGGCCGTCGACTCGGTTCCCGAAGCACCTCGACGAGCGGCTCACCCGCGCGAAGCTCAACGAGCTCTGCGCCGAGCTGCTCGACCGCGCTCGTCGGGCCGACCAAGCCAGGCGCTCGAAGACGCGGGCGCCAAGGACGGCAAGGGCATCGACCACGTCGTGATGGTCGGCGGCATGACGCGCATGCCGGCGGTCCAGGAGAAGGTCAAGGAGCTGACCGGCAAGGACCCGCACCAGGGCGTCAACCCGGACGAGGTCGTCGCCGTCGGCGCCGCGATCCAGGCCGGCGTGCTCGCCGGTGACGTCAAGGACGTGCTCCTGCTCGACGTCACCCCGCTGACCCTCGGCATCGAGACCAAGGGCGGCGTGATGACGAAGCTGATCGAGCGCAACACGACGATCCCGACGCGCAAGTCGGAGATCTTCTCGACCGCCGAGGACAACCAGACCGTCGGTCGAGGTCCACGTCCTCCAGGGCGAGCGCGAGATGGCGTCGCGACAACAAGTCGCTCGGCAAGTTCCAGCTGACCGGCATCCCGCCGGCGCCGCGCGGCGTGCCGCAGGTCGAGGTCGGGTTCGACATCGACGCCAACGGCATCGTCAACGTGACCGCCAAGGATCTCGGCACGGGCAAGGAGCAGAAGATCGAGATCAAGGCCGGCTCCGGCCTCTCGGACGACGAGGTCGAGCAGATGGTCAAGGACGCCGAGTCGCACGCCGACGACGACCGGCGCCAGCGCGAGCTGGTCGAGGCGCGCAACAACGCCGAGAACGCCGCCTACCAGGCCGAGAAGCAGCTCACCGAGCTGGGCGACAAGGTCGACGAGGCGTCGAAGAAGGAGATCGAGGACGCGATCGCCGACGTGCGCGACGCGCTGGAGTCCGAGGACGCCGGCCGAGATCAACGCCAAGACCGAGGCGCTGCAGGCGGCGTTCCACAAGGTCTCCGAGCAGATGTACTCGCAGGCCGCGGCCCAGCAGCAGGCGGCCGACGGAGCCGACGGCGGAGCGACCGCGGATGCCGACGACGAGGAGGTCGTCGACGCCGAGGTCGTGGACGACAAGGAGAGCTAGTGGAGCGGCCCGACCACAACTCGACCGAGGCCGAGGAGCTGCCGACCGAGCGGGACGAGACCGCTGAGCAGGCCGGTGGCGAGGGTCCGGGCAACGAGGCCGAGCGCGTCGTCGAGCCGGAGCCCGTCGCCGACGACGGCGAGCCCGAGGACGAGCTGGCCGTCGCCCAGCGCGAGCGCGGGGAGTACCTCGAGCTCGCGCAGCGCACCCAGGCGGACTTCGAGAACTACCGCAAGCGGGCGGCGCGCGACGCGGCGGCCGCGGGCGAGCGCGCGAAGAGCGGGCTCGTGCGCGAGCTGCTGCCGGTGGTCGACAACCTCGAGCGGGCGCTCGACGCGGCCAGCGCCGGGGAGCGGGGCGACGAGGGCGGCCAGCCGGCCGAGCACCTCGCCGACGGCGTGCGGCTGGTCCACTCGGAGCTGGTCGCGGTGCTGGCGCGCAACGGCGTCGAGGGCTTCGACCCGCGCGGCGAGAGGTTCGACCCCGAGTTGCACGAGGCGCTGTCGATGCGCTCCGAGGACGGCGCCGAGCCCGGCACCGTGCTCGACGTCGTCGAGAAGGGCTACCGCCTCAACGGCGCGGTCCTGCGTCCGGCGCGCGTGGTGGTGTCCGGTTAGGAGCTGCCGATGCCCGCGGTGAAGGACCCCTACAAGATGCTCGGCGTCGACAAGAAGGCGTCGGCCGACGAGATCAAGAAGGCCTACCGCAAGCTCGCGCGCAAGTACCACCCGGACCGCAACCCCGACGACGCGTCGGCGGAGGAGCGGTTCAAGGAGATCCAGGGGGCGTACTCGATCCTCAGCGATCCCGAGAAGCGCAAGGAGTACGACTCCGGCGGCGGCATCTTCGGCGGGGGCGGCTTCGACCCGGGCGCGTTCCGCCAGGGCGGCGGGGGCGGCGGGTTCGCCGGCAACGTCGGCGACATCCTCAGCGACCTGTTCGGCGGAGGCGGCGGTCCCGGCCGCGCCGGCGGTCCGCCGCCGCCCGAGCGCGGTCGCGACCTCGAGACCGAGGTCCACGTCTCGTTCGAGCAGGCGATGAACGGCGCCCAGGTTCCGGTCAGCGTCGCGCTCGCGGCGCCGTGCCCGACCTGCAAGGGCACCGGCGCGAAGCCCGGCACCTCGCCGCGCGTCTGCAGCCGCTGCCACGGTCGCGGCGTCGAGGCCGAGTCGCAGGGCCTGTTCTCGATCACCCAGCCGTGCCAGCAGTGCGGCGGCACCGGGACCGAGATCGACGAGCCGTGTCCCACCTGCGCCGGCGCCGGCCAGACGCGCCAGGTCAAGCGCTACAAGGTCAACATCCCGGCCGGGGTGCGCGACGGCAGCCGCGTCAGGCTGGCCGGCAAGGGCGAGGCGGGACGCCGCGGCGGGCCTTCGGGAGACCTCTACGTGGTTACCCGCGTGGCGGCGTCGCCGCTGTTCACGCGCAAGGGCGACAACCTCGAGGTCGAGATCCCGATCACGATTCCCGAGGCGCTCAGGGGCGCGACGATCGAGGTGCCGACGCTGGACGGGTCGAAGCGGATCAAGGTCGCGCCGGGCACCAGGCACGGCACCCTGCAGCGGCTGCGCGGCGAGGGCCCGCCGAAGCTCAAGGGCGGCGGCCGCGGCGACATCCGCTACCGGCTGCAGATCGACGTGCCGGACTCGCTGACAGACGAGCAGCTGGCCGCGGTCGACGACTTCGAGGCGGCGCTCGACGGCAACCCGCGCGCGCGCATCCTCGGCGGAGGGGCGGGCTGATGGCCACCGAGCCCGACCAGCGCCGCGAGCGCGGCGTCTACATGATCTCGGTCGCCGCCGAGCTCGCCGGCATGCACCCGCAGACGCTGCGGATCTACGAGACGCGCGGGCTGATCACGCCGAAGCGGTCGCCGAAGAACACCCGCCTCTACTCCGACGGAGACGTCGAGCGGCTGCAGCGGATCCAGGAGCTGACCGAGCTCGGGATGAACCTCGCCGGCGTCGAGCGCGTCTTCGAGCTCGAGGAGCAGGTCGCACGCATGCAGCGACGGATCCAGACACTCGAACGCCAGGCCGAGCGGATGCGGATCGAGGTGGCGGCCGAGCTGGAGCGGGTACGCCGCTCCTACCGGGCCGAGCTGGTGCCCTACACCCCGCCGGGCCAGGCGCTGATGCCGGTCAAGTTGAGAATCGAGAGGAGGTAGCGCCATGCAGGCAGATCGCTTCACAGTCAAGTCCCAGGAGGCGCTGGCCGCCGCGCAGCGCCTCGCCGGCGCGCGCCGCAACTCCGAGGTCGTGCCCCAGCACCTGCTGGTGGCGCTGCTCGAGCAGGAGGGCGGCATCGTCGTCCCGGTGCTCGAGCGCGCGGGCGCGGCGACCGAGTCGGTGCGGCGTGCGGCCAACGTGGCGCTCGACGCGCTGCCGACCGTCACCGGCGAGCCGAGCGCGACGCCGGCGATCGGCGCGGCGCTGATCGAGGTGCTGAAGGCCGCCGACGACGAGGCGCGCGGGATGGGCGACGAGTACGTCTCGACCGAGCACCTGCTGCTGGCGCTCGCCGCCGACCCGCAGGTCGACGTCGGCGCGTCGCGCGAGCAGGTCGCCGAGTCGGTGGCCGAGGTGCGCGGCCCGCACCGCGTCACCGATCAGAACCCCGAGGAGAAGTACCAGGCGCTCGAGCAGTTCGGGCGCGACCTGACCGCCGTCGCCGAGCAGGGCAAGCTCGACCCGGTCATCGGCCGCGACGACGAGATCCGGCGCGTGATCCAGGTGCTGTCGCGGCGGACGAAGAACAACCCGGTGCTGATCGGCGAGCCGGGCGTCGGCAAGACGGCGATCGTCGAGGGGCTCGCCCAGCGGATCGTCGCCGGCGACGTCCCCGACTCGCTGCGCGACCGCAAGGTGATCGCGCTCGACATCGGCGCGCTGATCGCCGGCGCGAAGTACCGCGGCGAGTTCGAGGACCGGCTCAAGGCGGTGCTGAAGGAGGTCCAGGAGGGCGAGGGGCGGATCATCCTGTTCATCGACGAGCTGCACACGATCGTCGGCGCGGGCGCCGCCGAGGGCGCGGTCGACGCGGCCAACCTGCTCAAGCCGATGCTCGCGCGCGGCGAGCTGCGCTGTGTCGGCGCGACGACGCTCGACGAGTACCGCAAGCACATCGAGAAGGACGCGGCGCTCGAGCGGCGCTTCCAGCCGGTGCTGGTCGGCGAGCCGTCCGTGCAGGACACGATCGCGATCCTGCGCGGGCTCAAGGAGCGCTACGAGATCCACCACGGCGTGCGGATCCAGGACGCGGCGATCGTCGCGGCGGCGACGCTCTCGCACCGCTACATCGCCGACCGCTTCCTGCCCGACAAGGCGATCGACCTGATCGACGAGGCGGCGTCGCGGCTGCGGATCGAGATCGACTCGGTGCCGACCGAGATCGACGAGGTCGAGCGGCGCATCATGCAGCTCGAGATCGAGCTGACGGCGCTCGAGAAGGAGACCGACGAGGCGAGCGTCGCGCGCCGCGAGGGGATCGAGCGCGAGATGGCCGACCTGCGCGAGCAGTTCGGGGCGATGAACGCGGAGTGGCAGGCGGAGAAGGACGCGATCGACGCGATCAACGAGATCCGAGGAGCAGCTCGAGGAGGCCAACCGCGAGGTGGAGCGCGCCGAGCGCGAGGCCGACCTCCAGCGCGCCGCCGAGCTGCGCTACGGCGCGATTCCCGAGCTGGAGCAGAAGCTGGCCGACGCCGAGGCGCGCGCGGACGGCTGGCGGCAACAAGTTCCTCAAGGAGGAGGTCGACGAGGAGGACATCGCCGAGGTCGTCGGGCAGCTGGACCGGCATTCCCGTCTCGCGGCTGATGGAGGCCGAGGTCCAGAAGCTGGTCCACATGGAGGACCGTCTGCACGAGCGCGTGATCGGCCAGGACGAGGCGATCGCCGCCGTGTCGAACGCGCTGCGGCGCTCGCGCGCCGGGCTGCAGGACCCCAACCGGCCGATCGGCACCTTCCTGTTCATGGGCCCGACCGGGGTCGGCAAGACCGAGCTGGCGCGCGCGCTGGCCGAGTTCATGTTCGACACCGAGGAGGCGATGGTCCGGATCGACATGTCCGAGTACATGGAGAAGCACGCGGTGTCGCGCCTGGTCGGGGCGCCGCCCGGCTACGTCGGCTACGACGAGGGCGGCCAGCTGACCGAGGCGGTGCGGCGGCGTCCCTACGCGGTCGTGCTGCTCGACGAGATCGAGAAGGCGCACGCCGACGTCTTCAACATCCTGCTCCAGGTGATGGACGACGGCCGGCTGACCGACGGCCAGGGCCGCACGGTCGACTTCACCAACACCGTGCTGATCATGACCTCGAACGTCGCCGGGGGGATGGAGGGCGTACAGGCGATGTTCAAGCCGGAGTTCGTCAACCGGCTCGACGAGATCGTCGCCTTCGAGGCGCTGACCCGCGAGCAGATCGGCGAGATCGTCGAGCTGTCGGTCGCCGGGCTGGCGCGCCGGCTGCGCGAGCGCGGCATCGAGATCGAGCTGACCGACGCGGCGAAGACGCTGGTCGGCAACCTCGGCTACGACCCGGCCTACGGCGCGCGGCCGTTGCGCCGTGTGATCCAGAAGCAGCTCGTCGACAAGCTGGCGTTGCGGCTGCTCGAGGGCGAGTTCGCGTCTGGCGACACGGTCGTCGTCGACGCCGGCGAGGGCGAGCTGACGTTCGCCAAGGCCGGCACGGCGACGGTGGCCTAGCGGCCCACGCTGACGTCATGGGCAAGCGAGCGCGCAAGCGGGCGAAGGGCGGCGGTGGTGGGCCCGCCGCGCCGGCCGCGGTCAGCGACTACCGCGACGAGGACGGCAACGTGCTGACGCTGCGCGACGAGCTGAGCACGGGCACGCTGCGCGGGCTCGAGCGGCTCGACGCGAAGCCGGCGGCGAGCGCCGAGGACCGCTGGCAGCGTCGCGTCGAGTACCTGTTCGAGCGGCTGGCGGTCCGCTGGGAGATCGCCGGCCTGCCGCTCGACGGCCAGAAGGAGCTGCTCGGCCGCTACCGGATGGCGTCGGCCGGCGAGCGCCGCGCGGTCCGCGCGGCGCTCGCCGAGCACCTCGGGGCTCGCCACCCCGACCTGGAGTTCTAAGCGGAGGCCGCGGCAGTGTCAGTCGATCTGGATCCAGTTCGGCGTGCTGGCACTCGCCGGCTTGAACGTGTGGAAGACCGTGACCATGAACGAGACCTGCGGCGCGGTCTTCGCCGAGTACTTGCGCTTGGTGTCGAACTGGACGTTGTAGAGGCCCGGGGTCGCGTTCGCGAGGAACAGCTTGCGCTTGACGTCGAGCGTGTGGCAGGCGCCCTTCAGCCGGCCGACCTTGACGTTGCGGCGGTTGTCGCCGCGGCGCACGTGGGCGTAGAGCGTCTTGCCGGTGGTGAAGCCGCGCGCGACGACGCGCTTGGACTTGCTCGGGTCGCCGTTCTTCGGCGTCACCTTGACGTTCAGCGAAGTCAGCTTCACCGGGACGTTGGCGATCAGCGAGAGGTTCGTCTGGTCGGTCGCGGTGATCGTGTCGGTGCGCTGCTTGCCGCGGATCGACGGGGCCGGCAGCGTGACGGCGATCTCGCCGACCTGGTTGGCGTCGGTGACACCGAGCTGCTGACCGGCGACGGTGACCGCGACAGGGCCGCCCGCGGTGAAGCCGCCGCCCGAGAGCTTGACCGCCTGGCGCGGTCCGTAGCAGGACTTGTCGACGTCGAGCGTCGCGGCGGAGGCGGCCGCGGGAGCCGCGAGCACGGCGGCGGCGAGGGCTGGAATGACGGCGGTTCGCAGCTTCAAGGAGGGCCTTCGTTCGGGGACGAGTGGCCCCACGATAGCCGCGCCGCGCGCGGAAGCCGCGCCGTTGGGATCAACGCTGCAGCAGCGTCCAGGTCGCGGTGCGCGCGCCCGTGGCCGATGCGCGCGCCGTGCGTGCTCCGCCCGCCGCCGCGACCTTCACCGCGTAGCTGATCTGGCGGTCGGCCTCGCCGAGGAAGCGGCGGTTGGTGTCGAAGTCGAGCTTGTAGGCGCCGGGGTCGGCGCCGGGCGGGAACAGCCGCCGCGTCGCGTCGATCCGCCGGCAGGCGCCGGTCAGGCGGCCGACGCGCAGGCTGCGCACGCGGTCGCCGCGGCGGACATGGGCGTAGAGCGCGCGGCCGCCGAAGAACCCGCGCGCGCGGATCCGCCGCGGGTGGGTGGGGTCGCCGGTCGTCGGGGTGACGCGCACGCCGTGGGAGGTCAGCTGGATCTCCGCCGAAGCACGGTTGAGGCGGTAGGTCTGGTCGGTCGCGGTGAAGCGCAACCCGACCTGTGGGAACGGCAGTCGCGGCGCGCGCATCGTCGCGCGGAACAGCCCGTCGTAGTCGGCGATGCCGAAGCCGAGCTGCATTCCGCCGGCGCTCAGGCCGACGTCGCCGTCGGGCGTGAAGCCGTAACCGGTCAGCGAGACCGTCTCGCCCGGCGCGTAGCAGGGGCGGTCGGCCTCGAGCGCGACGTACTGCGCGCTCGCCGAGGCGGGCGCTATGAGGCAGGCCGCCAGAATGGCCTGCAAAGCTGTCCGACGGGTCTTCACGGCAACCTCCAGGGGTCTTGGAGGCGCCTCTCGCCCGCCGACCATAACCGCGGGCGTTACCGAAAACAAGCAGATTTATGGTACGTCTGCGTGTTTAAAGGTACGTACTTGTTTTCAGGCACTGGGCGCGCGGGCCGCGCCGATCAGCATCGGCGTGACCAGCGGCGGCATCCGTGGGATCCGGCCGCGCTCGACGCGCTCCAGCTCCAGCGGCGAGTGCTCGATCGCCGCCGCGGTGTCCCGGTTGCAGTTGCAGCCGTGGCCGAACACGCGCCAGGGGGGATTGAGCCGGTCCTGCCAGCGCGCCAGCCGCTCGTCCTCGGAACGGACGTGCTCGAGGAAGAGGAAGCGGCCGCCCGGCTTCAGGACACGGGCGATCTCCGACAGCGCGCGGTCGGGCTCCGGGACGGTGCAGAGGACGAGCGTCAGGACCACGCTGTCGAAGCTGGCGTCGGCGAACGGCAGCGCCTCGGCGGGCGCCTCGACGACGGTGACGGGGACGGTCAGCGCGGCCGCCTTCTCGCGCAGCTGGCTCGCCATCGGCCCGAACGGCTCGGTCAGCGTCAGCTCGCTGACGGCGGCCGGGTATAGGTCGTGGTTGAGGCCCGTCCCGGCGCCGACCTCGAGCGTGCGGCCGCTCGCTCCGGCCAGTGCCCGCCGGCGCAGATCGCGCAGGCCGCCGCGCTCCGCGCGGGCGAAGAAGAAGTCGTAGCCGAGGGCGAAGGCGCGGCCCCAGGTAGCGTCGTAGATCCCTCCGGCCATCGGGCGAGCGTACCCGCCTTGCGCCGGATCGGGAAAACTGCGACAAACCGCCGTGGTGGCGTCGATTCGAAAGGACATGCCGTGCCCACGTTCGTAATGCTCAGCACCCTGAGCCCCGAGGGGGTCCAGACGATCAAGAACAACCCGCAGCGGATTCTCGAGGTCAACCGCGAGATCGAGCAGCTCGGCGCCGAGGTCAAGGCGCAGTGGGCCGTGCTCGGCCGGTTCGACTTCGTGAACATCGTCGAGGCGCCGGACGAGGCGACGATGGCGCGCGTGTCGCTCGAGCTCGGCTCGCGCGGCACCGGCAGCTACGAGTCGCTGACGGCGATTCCAGTCGACGAGTTCATCGCGTCGCTGTAGCCGTGGCGAGGGTCCTGGTCATCGGAGGGGGCGGGCGCGAGCATGCGCTCGTCCGACGCCTGCTGCGCAGCCCGCAGCACCCGGACCTGCTCTGCGCGCCCGGCAACGCCGGGATCGCCAAGGACAAGGTCGAATGCCTCGACGTGGCCGTCGACGACGTCGCGGGGATCGTCGCGGCCGCGCGCGAGCGTGAGGTCGACCTGGTCGTCGTCGGGCCGGAGGTGCCATTGGTCGCCGGCCTCGTCGACGCGCTCACCGAGGCCGGCATCCCGGCCTTCGGGCCGACCGCGGCGGCGGCCCGGCTGGAGGGCTCGAAGCGCTACGCCAAGGAGCTGATGGCCGCCGTCGGCGTGCCGACCGCCGGCTACGCGGTGCTGACATCGCGCGACGAGGCGCTGGCGCGGATCGCCGGCGCGCGCTATCCGCTGGTGCTGAAGGCCGACGCGCTCGCCGCCGGCAAGGGCGTCGTCATCTGCGAGGACGAGGCCGAGGCGCGTGCCGCGGTCGAGGAGATGTTCACCCAGCGCCGCTTCGGGGACACCGAGGTCGTGATCGAGGAGTTCCTCGAGGGCGAGGAGCTGTCGCTGCTGGCGCTCTGCGACGGCGAGCGCGGCGATCGCGATGGCGCCGGCGCAGGACTACAAGCGGATCTTCGACGGCGACGAGGGGCCGAACACCGGCGGCATGGGCAGCTACTCGCCGGTGCCGGGCATCGACCGCGAGCACGCCGACGCGCTCGCGCTCGCCGTCCACCAGCCGATCGTCGACGAGCTGGCGCGGCGCGGGACCCCCTTCCACGGCGTCCTCTACGCGGGCCTGATGATGACCGCGGACGGGCCGAAGGTGCTCGAGTACAACGTCCGCTTCGGCGACCCCGAGACGCAGGCGATGCTGCCGCGGCTGCGCTCCGACCTGCTCGACGCTGCTCGAGCGCGTCGACGCGGCTCGGCGGGCTCGAGGGCGTCGAGATCGAGTGGTCGCCCGACTGGGCGGTGACGGTCGTGCTCGCCTCGCGCGGCTACCCGGAGTCGTCGTCGAGCGGCGACGTGATCAGCGGACTGCGCGCCGTGGACTCCGTCGAGGTCGAGCTGCTGCACGCCGGCACCGCCGAGCGCGACGGGCGGATCGTCACCGCCGGCGGACGGGTGCTCAACGTGACCGGGCTAGGGTCGACGCCCGCCGAGGCGCGGGAGCACGCCTACGCGGCCGCGGAGCGGATCCAATTCGACGGCAAGCAGATGCGCAGCGACATCGCCGAGCGGGCGGTCGCGCGCGTAGAGGAGGTAGCACGATGACGACCGACCCACAGCCCGGCGGCGAGCCCGTCACGCAGACCGAGGTCGAGCACCAGTTCGACGCACTGGAGGTGGAGGAGCCGCTGGTCGGGATCGTGATGGGCTCGAAGTCCGACATGCCGGTGATGGAGAAGGCGGGCAAGGAGCTCGACGAGCGCGCGGCATCCGCCACGAGATCCGCGTGATGAGCGCCCACCGCGACCCCGACGTGGTCGCCGACTACGCGAAGAACGCGAAGCTGCGCGGGCTGCGCGTGATCATCGCCGGCGCCGGCCTCGCGGCCGCGCTGCCGGGAGTCGTGGCGGCCCATACCGAGCTGCCGGTCGATCGGTGTGCCGCTGACCTCGAAGACCTCGGTCGCCGGCGGCCTCGACGCGATGCTGGCGATCGCCCAGATGCCGCCCGGCGTGCCGGTCGCGTGCGTCGGCGTCGACGGGGCGAAGAACGCCGCCGTGCTCGCCGCGCGGATCATCGACGCATGATCGAGCGCTACACGCGCCCGGAGATGGGCGCGGTCTGGTCGGAGCAGGCGAAGCTCGACGGCTGGCTGGCGGTCGAGCTGGCGGTCGTCGACGCGCTCGCCGACGCGGGCGCGATCCCGGCCGCCGACGCGGCGGTCGTGCGCGAGCGCGCGGCCTTCACCGTCGAGGCGGTCAAGGAGCGCGAGCAGGTCACCGACCACGACGTCGCGGCGTTCGTCGACGTCGTCGCCGCGTCTGTCGGCGACGAGGGCCGCTGGGTCCACCACGGGCTGACGTCGTCCGACGTGCTCGACACCGCGCTCGGGCTGCAGATCGCGCGCGCGGGGGAGATCCTGATCGCGGGCGCGCGCGGCTACCGCGACGCGCTCGTCGCCCAGGCGCGCGCTCACGTCTCCACTCTCTGCGTCGGTCGCACCCACGGCATCCACGCCGAGCCGACGACCTTCGGCGTCAAGCTCGCCGGCTTCGCCTTCGAGGCCGACCGCAACCTGCGCCGGCTCGAGCGGGCAGTCGAGCAGGCGTCGGTCGGCGCGCTGTCGGGCGCGGTCGGCACATACGCCGCCAACGGCCCAGAGCTCGAGGCCGCGGTGCTCGCCCGGATCGGACTGGCACGCGAGGACGTCTCGACCCAGGTCGTCGCCCGTGACCGCCACGCCGAGCTGCTCGAGGCGGTGGCGCTCGCCGGTGCCGGGCTGGAGCGCTTCGCGACCGAGCTGCGCCACCTGCAGCGGACCGAGGTGCTCGAGGCGCGCGAGCCGTTCCGCGCCGGGCAGAAGGGCTCGTCGGCGATGCCGCACAAGCGCAACCCGATCGTCTCGGAGCGGATCACCGGGATCGCGCGGCTGCTGCGCGGCTACTCGCAGGCCGGGTTGGAGGACGTCGCGCTCTGGCACGAGCGCGACATCTCGCACTCCTCCGTCGAGCGGGTGATCCTGCCCGACGCGACGATCCTGCTCGACTACGGCCACCACCTCGCGACGCGCGTCGCCGAGGGGATGGTCATCGACGCCGACCGGATGCGCGCCAACATCGACCTCACCCACGGCGCCCTCTTCTCCCAGCGCGCGCTGCTAGCCCTCGTCGAGTCCGGCCGCTCCCGCGACGACGCCTACCGGATCGTCCAGGAGAACGCCCAGCGCGCCTGGGACGAGGGGATCGAGTTCCGCGACCTGCTCACGGAGGCGGCCCCCGAGCTCGACCTCGACGCCATCTTCGACCCCGCCGCCTTCACCCGCCACGCCGCCGACATCGTCGGCCGCCTCGACGCGCTCGGCGCCTAGCCCGACCGCCGAGCCCCCGAACGCCGAGCCCCCGAACGCCGAGCGAAGGGTTGATGGGGTGATCACCCCATCAATCCTCCAAACGATCTGAGAACGCGGGCGCTGGGGCGGGCTATTCGGAGGTTCGTCGGGCGCGGCGGCGCGGCCTCAAGCCGCACGGCTGCGCGGTCGAGGCGATGACAGTGCGTGGATGGTCGATGGCGGCGCGAGCGTGGCTGTTAGCTGTCGTGGCGGCGGGCCTGACGCTGGCCGCCGTTGTGCCAGCAGCGAGCGCGCCCGGCACGGGCTCCCCGTTCGGTGCCGATGTGGGGGCGGCGTGGCACGCGGGCGCGGCCGAGTCCATGACCGCCCCGGCGGCCGCTCGCCGCTGCCGAACCGTCGCGCGCAAGCGGTTCGCGCGCATCCGGCGCGGGTCGCTGGCGAAGCCGGCGCGGCTGGCGGCCCGACGCCGCGTGAAAGCCAAGCTGGCGCGCTGCCTGACGGCGGCGCGGCTGGTGACGCCAACGCTGACTCCCGGCGGCCCCGCACCGCAGCCGCCATCGCCCACGCCACCGACCGGGCCCGGTACGCCGCCGCCCTCGCTGCCCGGCTTCGTCAGCGCGACGGCCTCCGACGACGACGGCTTCCGCCTCACGCTCTCCCGCCCGGCCGTCGCCGCCGGCAGCGTCACCGTCGAGCTGCGCAACAGCGACCGCGGTCCGCACGACCTGGTCATCGAGCCGGACGGCGGCGGCGAGACCGCGCGCTTCGACCCGCTCGCTCCGGACACCGCGCCGGTGCGCAAGACGATCGCGCTTCCAGCCGGCCGCTGGCGCCTCTACTGCTCGCTGGGCGACCACGCCGCGCAAGGCATGGAGGCGACGCTGCGCGCGGAGTGACGGCCGTCCAGGACGCGCCGCGCGGATTCAAGCCTCCTGGCAGAGCGACCGAACTGCTTCGCAGGTGGCGGCCGCGAGCAAGAAGCGCAACGGCGCCGTCAAGCGGCGGCGCAAGCGCTGCGCGCCTCCGAAGCGGCGCAAGCCGGCTAAGGCACGCGCGAAGCGCAGCGCGCTCGACTCCCACACGCCCGGGACCGCCGGGGCCGAGGCGGTCGCCGGCATCTCCTCCGCCGCCGCGAAGCGCAAGGCCGCCGCGAAGCGGCGCAGGCGCGCCCAGGCCTGTCGCAAACCCGCGAAGAAGAAGCGCAAGCCAGCGGCGAAGCGGGTAGCGCCGGTCGCTCAGCCGGTCCCACCCCCGCCCGCGGCACCGCCGGTGCCGGCCCCCCCGCTCGCCTCCCCGCTCGCGATCTACTCCGGCCCGTTCGGTCGCCGCGAGGCCGAGCGGCTGCTCTGGCGCGCCGGCTTCGGACCGTCGCCCGGCCACGCCGAGGCGCTCGCCGCGCTCGGGCTCGACGGGGCCGTCCGCGCGCTGACGCGACCGGCCGGCGAGCCGACGCTGACCGGCGCCGAGCCGACCGACGGCGAGGGCCCGCTCTACCCCGAGGACGCCTGGGGCCACGACCACCTCTGGTTCCTCGACCGGATGGTCCGCACCGATCAGCCGCTGATCGAGCGGATGACGCTGATCTGGCACGACTGGTTCGCGACCTCGGGCGACGCGGTCGACCAGCGGCTGATGATCGGCCAGAACCAGCACCCTCCGCCGCAACGCGCTCGGATCTTTCGACACGCTCGCGCGTGACATTACGGCCGATCCGGCGATGATCCTCTGGCTCAACCAGAACGAGAACTCGCGCTGGAACCCGAACGAGAACTACGCGCGCGAGCTGCAGGAGCTGTTCACGCTCGGCGCCGACCGCGGCGCCTACAGCGAGGACGACGTCCGCGAGCTGGCGCGCGCGCTGACCGGCTGGACGAGCAGCTGGAGCGCCGAGCTGGGCAGCCACGACTTCCGCTTCGCCGCCAACCGCCACGACGCCGGCGTCAAGACCGTCTTCGGCCATACGCGGGCAACTGCGACTGGGAGGACGCCTGCCGGCTCGTGCCTCGAGCACCCGCTGCATCCCTCGTTCTTCGTCGACGAAGCTGTGGAGCTACTTCATCCCGAGCCGCCGCAGCGCGAGCGACCGCGCGGCGCTCGAGCAGCTCTACGTCTCCAGTGGCTACGCCGATCCGCCCGCTGCGTCGAGGCGATCCTGCTGCACCCGCGCCTCCACGAGGGCCCGCGGATGGTCAAGCCGCCGGTCGTCGCGCTCGCCGGGATGCTGCGCGCGCTGCGCCGGCCGATCGACACCGGCGCCTGGGACTGGCTCTGCGACAACGCCGGCCAGCGGCTCTTCCACCCGCCGAACGTCGCCGGCTGGGACGACGACCGCTGGCTCGACACCAGCACGCTGCGCGGCCGCTGGGAGCTGGCCGGCTACGCCGTCTCCGACCGCGAGCTGCAGGGTCCGCCGCTCGACCAGTACGACGCGACCGAGACCGCCGAGCAGGCGGTCCGCACCGCGCGCGACTTCTGGGGCGACCCGCCGCTGACGCCCGAGACCGTCGCGGCGCTCGAGTCGTTCGCGGCGACCGCGGTCGCCGAGCCGCTCGCCGCCTGGCAGCGACGCACCCACCGCGGGCTGCGCCAGAACGCGCTGCGCGTGCTGATCGCCAGCTGTCCCGACATGCAGACGAGCTGACCGTGAGCGCTCGCCCCGTCATCCCGACCGACGCCGAGATCGCCGCCTGCGCCTGCGGTGACCACACCCGCGCCCAGCTGCTGCGCCGCGCCGCCGGCGCGGCGGTCCCGGGCGCCGGCCTGCCGGCGATCGAGCCGGGGATGCCGACCCCGGCCGGGACCGGCATGTCGCGCCGCGCCTTCCTGTCGCGCAGCGCCGGCCTCGGGCTCGCCGTCTACGGCGCGAGCATGCTCGGCGCCGACGCGTTCGACGCCGGCATCGCCGCCGCGGCCGAGGCGCCCGACCAGCCGGTGCTGGTGAGCGTCTTCCTCGACGGCGGCGCCGACTCGCTCTCGATGCTCGCTCCGACCGGCGCCCCGCACGCCGCCCGCTACGCCCAGCTGCGTCCGACCCTGGCGCTCGGCGTCGGCGAGAACGGCGCCGCCGAGCTGGGTCCGGCGTTCGCCGAGGACCCGAGCCTGACCTGGCACGCCTCGCTGTCGCCGCTCGCGACCCTGCACGGCGAGGGCAAGGTCTCGGTGCTGCCGGCGGTCGGGTACGGAGACGCGAACCAGTCCCACTTCACCTCGCGCCACTTCTGGGAGGTCGGCGCGACGGACCCGTTCGGCCGCCTCGGCTGGCTGGGCCGCTACCTCGACCTTCACGGCGCGGCCGACAACCCGCTGCAGGGACTGTCGCTCGGCTACGACCTGTCACCGGCGCTGGCGACGCGGACCGTCCCGGTCGCGGCGATGTCGCGGCCCGACGAGTACGACTTCTGGGCGCCGGGCGTCTGGGGCCCGGTCGAGACGGCGATGCTCGACGCGATCGGGGACCTCGGCGCGCCGCCGACGAGCGACCCCGGCCTCGCCCAGGCGCGCGCCGCCGCGTCGGCCACCGGCCGCCTGCGCGACCAGGTCGCCCAGTTCCAGAACGGCTACACCACCCCCGCGGGCGTGACCTACCCGACCGGGTCGCCGTTCGCCGAGCGGCTGCGCGCGCTGGCGGCGATGCTCGGCGGCGGCCTGCCGCTGCGCTGCGTCGCGATCAACGGCGCCGGCGGCTACGACACCCACTCCAACCAGGAGGACAGCCTGCCGCAGAACCTCGCCGTGACGGCGGGGGCGCTGCTGGCCTTCCAGCGCGACCTCGAGGCGCGCGGGCTCGACGGCCGCGTGCTGACGCTCGTCTGGAGCGAGTTCGGCCGCCGCCCGCGCGAGAACGGCTCGGGCACCGACCACGGCGCGGCCGGCACCGGCTTCCTGATCGGATCGGCGGCGCGCGGCGAGATGATCGGCGAGTTCCCAGGCATCGCCGCCGGTGACCTCGACGGAGACGGAAACCTGCGCCCGACCGCCGACTTCCGCGGCGTCTACCGGGGCCTGCTCGAGCAGTGGCTCGACGTCGACGCGGCGCCGATCATCCCGAGCGCGGCGAGCTTCGCCGCACCGCCGCTCCTCGCGCCCTGAGACGACCACTCCCGCTGGTAGCCTCGCGGGGGTGACCGAGACCGCCCCCCTCGCCGACCTCCAGCCGATCGCCCAGGGCAAGGTTCGCGACATCTACGAAGTCGGTGACGACCGGCTCCTGATGGTCGCCTCGGACCGCATCTCGACCTACGACGTCGTCCATCCGACGCCGATCCCCGACAAGGGCAAGGTGCTGACCGGGCTGTCGGTGTTCTGGTTCGACCGCACCGGCCACATCGTCGCCAACCACCTCGTCTCCTACACCGAGGTGCCCGACGAGGTGCGCGGCCGCGGCGCTGCTCGTCGAGCGGCTGGAGATGCTCCCGGTCGAGTGCGTCGTGCGCGGCTACATCACCGGCTCGGGCTGGAAGGACTACCAGCGCGACCGGCGCGGTCTGCGGGATCGAGCTGCCGGACGGGCTGCGCGAGTCCGAGCAGCTGCCGGAGCCGATCTTCACGCCGGCGACGAAGGCCGAGGTCGGCGACCACGACGAGAACGTCGACTTCGACCGCGCCGCGGAGATCCTCGGCGACCGCGAGCTGCTCGAGGAGCTGCGGCGCCTGTCGATCGCGCTCTACGAGTTCGCGCGCCGAGCACGCGCGCGAGCGCGGGATCATCCTCGCCGACACGAAGTTCGAGTTCGGCCGCGGCGCCGACGGGACGATCGTGCTCGGCGACGAGGTGCTGACGCCCGACTCGTCGCGCTTCTGGCCGGCCGACGGCTACGAGCCGGGCCAGGGCCAGCCGTGCTTCGACAAGCAGTTCGTGCGCGACTGGGCGTCGGGCTCGGGCTGGGACAAGACGCCGCCCGCGCCCGCGATCCCCGACGACGTCGTCGCCGGGCACGCGCGAGCGCTACGTCGAGGCCTACGAGCGGATCACCGGCGAGCCGTTCGCCGCCTGGCTCGAGCGCAGCGGGTCGGCGGCGTGAGGGCGCCGCGTCCTGATCCGGCCCGAAGGAGGGCATCCTCGACCCGCAGGGCCAGGCCGTCGAGCGGGCGCTGCCGGCGCTCGGCTTCGAGGGCGTCGCGAACGTCCACGTCGGCCGGCTGGTCGAGCTCGACGTCGACGCGATCCGACGCGGCTGCCGGAGATGTGCGAGAAGCTGCTCGCGAACCCGCTGATCGAGGACTACGAGATCCTCGCGGTCGACGTGAAGTTCGGCGTCGTCCGCTTCCCCGGCTCCTGCGACGAGGTCGACGCCGTGCTCGCCTGCGAGCCGCGTCGGCGAGGCCGAGATCCTCTGGCACGGCGACCGCGACCTGCAGGGCGTCGACGCCGTCGTCGTCCCCGGCGGCTTCTCCTACGGCGACTACCTGCGCGTCGGCGCGATCGCGCGCTTCTCGCCGGTGATGGAGGCGGTCGCCGAGTTCGCCCGCGACGGCGGCCCGGTGCTCGGCATCTGCAACGGCTTCCAGGTGCTCTGCGAGGCCGGGCTGCTGCCCGGCGCGCTGCTGCCGAACGGCGGGCTGCGCTTCATCTGCCGCCAGGTCGACGTCGAGGTCGTCAACGCCGACACGCCGTTCACGCGCGCGTGCGCGCGACGGGCGAGCTGCTGTCGATCCCGGTCAAGCACACGACCGGCCGCTACTACGCGCCGGACGGCGACGCTGGACGAGCTCGAGGCCGACGGCCAGGTCGTCCTCCGCTACGCCGCCGGGCACAACCCGAACGGCTCGGTGCGCGACATCGCCGGCGTGCGCAACGAGGCCGGCAACGTCGTCGGCCTGATGCCGCACCCCGAGCACGCGGTCGACCCGCTGACCGGCTCGGCCGACGGCGGCCTGCCTGTTCGCCTCGGTGGCCGCTCGCGCCGGCGCGGCGGTGGCCGCGTGAGCGCCGCAGCAGCGGCGACCGACCTGCGCGCCAGGCCCGCGCGCTCGGCCTGACCGACGCCGAGTACGACCTGATCGTGCGAGAAGCTCGGCCGCGAGCCGAACGAGGTCGAGCTGGCGATGTTCTCGCTGATGTGGTCCGAGCACTGCGCCTACAAGCACTCGAAGAAGCTGCTGCGGCGGCTGCCGACCGAGGGGCCGCGCGCTGCGTGATGGGGCCGGGCGAGAACGCCGGCGCGGTCGACGTCGGCGACGGGCTGGCGGTCGCCTTCAAGGTCGAGTCGCACAACCACCCGAGCGCGGTCGAGCCGTTCCAGGGCGCGGCGACCGGCGTCGGCGGGATCCTGCGCGACATCTTCGCGATCGGCGCGCGGCCGATCGCGATCCTCGACTCGCTGCGCTTCGGCGAGCTCGACTCGCCAGCGCTCGCGCTACCTGCTCGACCGCGCCGTCGCCGGGCATCGGCCACTACGGCAACTCGATCGGCGTCGCCGACGGTCGGCGGCGAGGTCTACTTCGAGGGCCCCTACGAGCAGAACTGCCTCGTCAACGCGATGTGCCTCGGGCTCGCGCCGCAGCGAGCGGCTGATCCGCAGCGCCGCCGCCGGGCGTCGGCAACCACGCTCGTGCTGTTCGGCGCGCGCACCGGCCGCGACGGGATCGGCGGCGCGTCGGTGCTCGCGTCGGCCGAGCTCGGCGACGACGACGCCGACAAGCGCCCGACCGTCCAGATCGGCGACCCGTTCGAGGAGAAGAAGCTCATCGAGTGCTCCCTCGAGCTGCTCGACCGCGAGCTGCTCGTCGTCGCTGCAGGACCTCGGCGCCGCGGGCCTGACTCGTCCGCGTCGCGAGATGGCGTCGAAGGGCGAGGTCGGGCTCGACATCGACGTCGCGCGGTGCCGCTGCGCGAGGCCGACATGGAGCCGTTCGAGATCATGGTCTCCGAGTCGCAGGAGCGGATGCTCGTGCGTCGTCGAGCCGGCGCGGCTCGACGAGGTGCTCGGCGGTCTGCGCGCGCTGGGAGGTGCGCGGCACCGCGATCGGCGAGGTCACCGACACGCGCCGCCTGCGGGTGCTTCGACGGCGACGAGCTCGTCGGCGACATGCCGGTCGACGGCGCTCGTCGACGACTGCCCGCTCTACGACCTCGAGCCCGAGCGCCCGACCGAGCCGATCTACCCCGCGCCGCCGCGCGACGCTGCAGCCGAGCGAGGACCTCGCGACGAGACGCTGCTCGCGCTGCTCGCGCTCGCCGAACATCGCCTCGCGCCGGCCGCTGTTCGAGCAGTACGACTGCATCGTCCAGTCGCGCACCGTGCGCCGGCCCGAGCAGGCCGACGCCGCGGTGCTCCAGCTCGCTCGAGACCGACGGCGGCCGCGGCGATCGCCGTCTCGATCGACGGCAACGGCCGGCGCGTCGCCTGCGACCCGTACGCGGGCACGATCGAGGCGGTGCTCGAGTGCGCGCCGAACCTCGCCTGCGTCGGCGCCGAGCCGCTCGGCCTGACCAACTGCCTGAACTTCGGCAACCCCGAGAAGCCGCACATCGCCTGGCAGCTCGACGCGAGTCGGTCGACGGGCTGGCCGACGCCTGCCGCGCGCTCGACGTCCCGGTCGTCGGCGGCAACGTCTCGCTCTACAACGAGGGCCGGCGAGGGCCCGATCTACCCGACGCCGGTCGTCGGCATGGTCGGCGAGCTGCCCGACGCCGAGCGCGCCGGCCGCGCTCGGGCTTCGCGCGCGAGGAGGGCGACGCGATCGCGCTCGTCGGCCCGTTCGCAGCCGTCGCTCGCCGGCTCCGAGCTGGCGAAGCTGCGCGGCGAGCCGCTGCCGACGGCGCTGCCCGAGGTCGACCTCGACGCCGTCGAGGCGCGCGCGCGCAGGCGCGGTCCGCGACGCCGTCCGCGCCGGCGAGCTCGCCAGTCGCCCACGACATCGCCGAGGGCGGCCTCGCTCGTCGCGCTGGCCGAGTGCTGCCTCGCCGGCGGCGTCGGCGCCGCGCGTCGGACCTCGGCCCGCGTCGACGACGCCGACTGGAGCCGACCTGTTCGGCGAGGGCGCCGGGCGGGTTCGTCGTCTCCGGCCCGCGCGAGGCGCTCGAGCGGCTCGCCGAGCGCGTGCCGCTCGACGTGATCGGCATCGTCGGCGGCGACGCGCTCGAGGTCGCGCGGTCGGGGCGACGCGGCGCTGTCGCGGCGACTGCGCTCGGCCGAGCTGCGCGACGGCGTACCGCCGCGCTGCCAGCGCTGTTTCCCTGCATCGGTCGCCGACGGACTGCGCTGCTACGCTCGTTACCGAGCGCACCGCGCCGCCGATGCAGCTCCCCGGCATGCATTCGCCCTGACCGCTCCGAGCGATCTCGATCAGCGCGACGGACCGCGCGACGAGTGCGGCGTCTTCGGCGTCTACGCGCCCGAGCACGACGTCGCGCGGCTCGCGTACTTCGCGCTCTACGCGCTCCAGCACCGCGGCCAGGAGTCGGCGGGGATCGCGGCCGGCGAGGACGGCCACATCATGACCGTGCGCGACCTCGGCCTCGTCATCCAGGTCTTCGACGAGCAGAAGCTGCGCGCGCTCGACCGGCGACATGGCGGTCGGCCACGTGCGCTACTCGACGACCGGCTCGTCGGCGTGGGAGAACGCGCAGCCGGTCTACCGCTCCGACCGCCGCGAGCTCGCGCTCGCGCACAACGGCAACCTGATCAACGCGGTCGAGCTGCACACCGAGCTGCGCGAGCGAGGGCGTCACGTTCCGCTCGACCTCGGACTCGGAGATCATCGCCGCGCTGCTCTCGACCCACGAGGCCGACACGATCGAGGAGGCGGTCGCCGACGTCGATGCCGCGCCTGCAGGGCGCCTTCTCGACCGTCGTGATGACGCCGCGACGGCGTGGTCGCGTTCCGCGACCGCGCCGGGCTGCGGCCGCTGGCGCTCGGGCGGATCGGCGACCGCTACTGCGTCGCCTCGCGAGAGCTGCGCGTTCGACATCATCGGCGCCGAGCTGCGTGCGCGAGGTCGAGCCCGGCGAGATGGTCGTCGCTCGGCGAGCGCGGGCATCGAGTCGCGCCAGGTCGTCGAGGGCGCGCGCCGGGCGTTCTGCGTCTTCGAGCACATCTACTTCGCCCGCCCCGACTCGCATCCTCGAGGGCAACCGCACCGCAGGTCTCGCGGCGCAGATGGGCGAGATCCTCTGGCGCGAGGCGCCCGTCGAGGCCGACCTCGTGATCGCGGTGCCGGACTCCGGCAACCCCGCCGCCGCCGGCTTCGCGAAGGCGTCGGGGATCCCGCAGGACGACGGGCTGATCAAGAACCGCTACGTGGCGCGCACCTTCATCCAGCCCGGCCAGGAGCTGCGCAAGCACGGCCTGCGGATGAAGTTCAACCCGCTGCCGCGAGGTCGTCGGGGGCAAGCGGCTGGTCGTCGTCGACGACTCGATCGTGCGCGGCAACACCACCCGCCAGATCGTCGCAGATGCTGCGCGACGCCGGCGCGACCGAGGTCCACATGCGGATCTCCGCGCCGCCGATCCGCTTCCCCTGCCACTACGGCGTCGACATGTCGACGACCGAGGAGATGGTCGCCCACGGCCGCACCGTCGAGGAGATCGCCGAGGAGCTCGAGTGCGACTCGCTCGCCTACCTCTCGCTCGAGGGCGTCTACGAGGCGATCCGCGGCGAGCGCGCGCGACCCACTGCGACGCCTGCTTCACCGGCGAGTACCCGCTCGACGGCACCGGCGACGCCCAGGGCAAGTTCGCGTTCGAGCTGCCCGTCGTCAGCGGCAGCCGCTAGCGCCGGTCCTCGGCGGCGCTCGGCCCAAACCGGCTCTCGAGCACGATCGTCCCCGCCATGACGAGAACTACGAGCGCGTCCCGGGCGGCGTCCGGGAGCTCCAGGGCGACCTGCGCGGCGCAGACGGCTCCAATTCCGCAGAAGAGGATGGGCGTGACGAAGAGCAGAAATGCTGCCATGCAGAAAAGCTATCAGTTCGCGATGATGTCGTGAAGTAGGAAAAGGCCGCCGGCGATGCCGCCAAAGACCGCTCCACGCCCTGCGACGCGCTCCCAGTTGGGGTCGTCTCGGCGCATCTCCCACGCGCACATCAACGCCGTCCCGCACCCTGCCCCACCGCCGATCGCTCTGAACAGCGGATCGACCGACTCGCTCAACGTCGCTCCCGCGATGACGCCGACCGCGGGCGAGGCGAGGTGGGACGGGAAGTCCATGGCGACGAGCCTTCCGACCGCCGTGTGACGGGACAACACGCGCGAGACACAGTTCTGGCACAGCTGAGTGACAGGGCCGGTTCGGGCCGGGGGCGGCGGTACTGTGGCCGGGCGATGGAGCTGGAGCAGGCACTGCAGGAGTACTTCGGCTTCTCGGCCTTCCGGCCGGGGCAGCGCGAGGCGTGCGCGGCGGCGCTGCGAGGGGCGCGACGCGCTGGTCGTGATGCCGACCGGCTCGGGCAAGTCGCTCTGCTACCAGCTGCCGGCGCTGATGCGCGACGACCTGACGATCGTCGTGTCGCCGCTCGTCGCGCTGATGCAGGACCAGGTCGAGGCGCTGCAGCGCGCGCGGGCTCGGCGACCGCGTCGCGCTCGTCAACGCGCAGCAGCGACGCGGCGACCAACGCCGAGACGCTCGCGCGCGCGCGGCGACCGGCGATCTGCGGCTGCTCTACGTCGCGCCCGAGCGGTTCGCGTCGCCCGGCTTCCTCGAGCGCGATGCAGGACGCGCGGATCGGCCTGTTCGTCGTCGACGAGGCGCACTGCGTGTCGCAGTGGGGCCACGACTTCCGGCCCGACTACTTCCGCCTCGCCGACGCCGCGCGCTACCTCGGCGCCGGCGCGATCGTCGCCTCGACCGCGACCGCGACGCCGCAGGTCGCGCGTCGACATCGTCCGCCGGCTCGGCCTGCGACGAGCCGGTCAAGCGTCGCCACCGGCTTCGACCGGCCGAACCTGTCGTTCGCCGTCGCGCGCCCCGCGCCGCACGAGAAGCGCACGCTGATCGCCGAGCGCGCTGCGCGAGCGCCGACGCGCTGCCGGCGATCGTCTACGCGGGCACGCGCGCGGGTCCGAGGAGCTCGCCGAGCAGCTGACCGAGGCGCTCGGCGAGCCGGCGCGCGCCTACCACGCCGGCCTCGACCGCGAGACCGCGCGCCGACGTCGCAGCGCCGCTTCCTGGCCGACGACGTGCGCGTGATCGTCGCGACCAACGCGTTCGGCATGGGCGTCGACAAGCCGAACGTGCGCACCGTGATCCACGCCAGCGTGCCGGCGTCGCTCGAGGCCTACTACCAGGAGGCCGGCCGCGGCGGGCGCGACGGCGAGCCCGCGCGCGCGCTGCTGCTCGCCGAGAACCGCGACAAGGCGCTGCACGTCCACTTCATCAAGCGCGACGAGGTCGACGAGAAGCTGCCGGCGCGCCTCGCGCGACCGACGTCTGCGCGGCGCGCGACCACGAGAGACGGCCGCTACGCCGTCGACGCGGCCGACCTCGTCGGCGCGGTCGGCGGCGATGCCCGACCGGCTGCGCGCCGCTGCTCGGCCACCTCACGCGCGCCGGCGTGATCTCGCCGTCGCCGTCGTCGCCCGACCGCGTCGCCGGCAAGATCGTCGCGCCCGTACGAGCGGCTCGTCGCCGCCGCAGTGCCGCCGCTCGGTCGAGGAGGGCGCGAGCGCGCGCTGGCGCCAGTACCGCGAGATCTGGGCGTACGTCGAGGGCGACCGCTGCCGCCGCGCCGCGATCCTGCGCGCACTTCGGCGACCGCGCGGACTCATCGGCCACGGGCCGCTGCTGCGACGTCTGCGACGCGGAGCTGATCCCCGAGCTGCCGCCGCATGCCCGAGCACGAGGTCGCCAACCTCGACGACGCGATCGTGTCGGTCGCCCGCGCTCGCCAAGCCGGCGATCGGCCGCACGACCTGCGCGGCGATCCTCCACGGCGCCGCGGACCAAGAAGATCGAGCGCAACTCCTACGACGGCCTGCCCGGCTACGGCGCCGTCGTCGCACATGCGCCGCGTCGACATCCTCGCACGGGTCGACGAGCTGATCGGCACGGGGCGATCGTCGTCTCGGGCGGCATCCGCCCGACCCTCAGCGTTCCGGCCGAGCGGCTCGCGGCCTGACCCGATGGCCTTCCGCGTCGGCGTCCTGATCTCCGGCGAGGGCAGCAACCTCCAGGCGCTGCTCGACCAGGTCCACGGCCGCGACGGGATCGAGGTCGCCTGCGTCGCCTCCAGCCGCGCCGGGGCGCGCGGGCTCGAGCGGGCCGCGACGGCGGGGGTCGAGGGTGCCGTCTTCGCCAAGGCCGACCACCCTGACCGCGACGGCGCGCGACGCCGCGCTCGGCAACTGGCTCGACGACCACGACGATCGACCTCGTCGTGCTCGCGGGCTTCATGGAGATCCTCGGCGGACCGTTCATCCGCCGCTTCGCAGGCCGGCTGATCAACGTCCACCCGTCGCTGCTGCCGGCCTTTCCCGGCGTGCGGGCGATCGAGCAGGCGCTCGACTACGGCGTCAAGGTCAGCGGCGTGACGGTCCACTTCGTCGACGAGGGCGTCGACACCGGGCCGATCATCCTGCAAGAGGCGTTCGAGCTTCCGTATGCTCGCGCCGTCGAGGAGGTCGAGGCGCCTGACGCACGAGATCGAGCACCGGCTGCTGCCGCGCGCCGTGCGGCTGATCGCGGCCGGCGCCGTGGCGCGCGACCCGGGCCAACCCGCGTGTCGTGAAGGTGGACGAGCCCGCGTGAACGTCGCCGGCGACGGCGACAACTCCGCCCCGGGCGACGTCCGCGTTCGCCGCGGCGCTGCTGACCGTCTCCGACAAGCGCGGCCTGGTCGACTTCGCGCGCGGGCTGCAGCGAGCTCGGCGTCGAGATCGTCTCGACCGGCGGCACCGCCTCGACGCTCGCCGACGCGGGCATCGAGACGCGCTCGGTCGAGGACTACACCGGCTTCCCCGAGATCCTCGACGGCCGCGTCAAGACGCTCAACCCGCGCATCTACGCCGGCCTGCTCGCGGTCCGCTCGAACCCCGAGCACGTCGCGACGCTCGAGCAGCAGGAGATCGAGCCGATCGACCTCGTCTGCGTCAACCTCTACCCGTTCGAGCGCGTCGCGCGGCCGTCGCGGCGTCGACGAGGACGAGGTGATCGAGAACATCGACATCGGCGGCCCGACGCTGATCCGCGCCGCCGCCAAGAACCACCGCTTCGCGGCCGTCGTCGTCAGCCCCGAGAGCTACGACGCGGTGCTCGAGGAGCTGCGAGTCCTCCGACGGCCGCCTCGAGGCGGCGACGCGCGAGGCGCTCGCGCTCGAGGCGTTCGCCTACACCGCCCGCTACGACGCCGCGATCGCGCGCTGGTTCGCCGAGCGCGAGGAGGACTTCCCGGTCAGGTCACGCGCGTCGTTCGACAAGGTGCTCGACCTCTCCTACGGCGAGAACCCGCACCAGCGCGCCGCCTTCTACGTCGACGCGCGGCGCCCGCACCCACCTGCTGTCGATGGTCTCGAAGCTGCACGGCAAGGAGCTGTCGTTCAACAACCTGCTCGACCTCGACTCCGGCCGCCGCCTGGTCGAGGAGTTCGAGCTGCCGGCCGCGGTGATCATCAAGCACAACAACCCCTGCGGCGTCGGCGGTCGGCGGCCTCGGTCGAGGACGCCTTCGAGAAGGCGCTCGCGAGCGACCCGCTGAGCGCCTTCGGCGGCGTCATCTGCTTCAACCGGCCGGTCGAGCGCGGCCTCGCGGAGCGGCTCGAACTCGATGTTCGTCGAGCTGGTCTTCGCGCCCGGCTTCGACGAGCGACGCGCTCGAGATCCTCCAGCCAGAAGCCGAACGTCCGCCTGCTCGAGGACAAGGAGCGGCGCCGTACCGAGGTCGCCGAGCAGGACTTCAAGCGCGTCCGCGGCGGCCTCCTCGTCCAGGACCGCGACCTCAGCTCCGAGGCCGCGCGAGGACATGCAGCGTCGTCACCGAGCGCAAGCCGACCGAGGACGAGTGGGGCGAGCTGCTGTTCGCCTGGCGGGTCTGCAAGCACGTCCGCTCGAACGCGATCGTCCTCGCGCGCGAGCCTCGCGACGGTCGGCATCGGCGCCGGCCAGATGAGCCGCGTCGACTCGGTCCGGATCGCGGTCGACAAGGCCGCCGAGCCGAGCGCCCGCTCGACGGTGCCGTCATGGCCTCCGACGCCTTCTTCCCGTTCCCGGACGGCCCCGAGCTCGCCATCGACGCCGGCGTCCGCTCCATCATCCAGCCCGGCGGCTCGACGCAACGACCCGATGTCGTCGCCGCCTGCGACGCCGCCGGCGTCGCCGATGGTCTTCACGTCGCGGCGCCACTTCCGCCACTAGGCGGAGTGCCCCCGGTCGGATTCGAACCGACGACCTTGCGGTTAAAAGCCGCTTGCTCTGAGCCACTGAGCTACGGGGGCCCGGCGAATGATGCCGGACCCCGATCGCGCGGTCGAATCTGAAGTAGCCCCGGGGAGAATCGAACTCCCGCCTGCGGCGTGAAAGGCCGCTGTCCTAACCGTTAGACCACGGGGCCTGGAGGGATGAGGAGCCCAGTCTAGAGCGCCCTTGTGAGCGTACGCGCGGGTCTAGGCGGTCGCTCGGGCGTCGTGTTCGTCGCGTTCGGGGTCGTAGCCCCCGCAGGACGCGGCAAAGACGAGCAGGCTGATCACGAGACCAACTGTATGCGATGTGACCAGGGCCACCAAGGCTCCCGCGACTCCGCCGGCGAGCGCGGCGAACAGGACCAGCCCCAGCGGGACCGCGATCACACGCGCCGTGACGACCGAGCAGGCGATCCAGGCGACCGGTCCGGTCACCATGCCGTAGTCCTTGAAGAAGTCGTCGCCGAGCGGCAGCGCGACCAGCACCGCGAACACGATTCCGACCGCGACGGCCTGGACGACCAGCGCGCGAATGAACAGGCCCTTGTCCACTCAGGGGATGTTAAGGGACTCGCTCCGCCCCACGACCGCCCCGACGCGGTAGTTTCAGGGGGCAGGGGCGGTTAGCTCAGCTGGTAGAGCACGTGCCTTACAAGCACGGGGTCACTGGTTCGATCCCAGTACCGCCCACTCCGCGCTGGCCTAGTCGAGCTCCTCGGCGAGGCGGGCGACGCGACGGGCTATGTCGTCGCGGATCGCGCGGACCTCCTCGGTGGGAGCCCCTTCGGGTCCTCGAGCTGCCAGTCGAGGTAGCGCTTCCCGGGGATGTAGGGGCACTCGTCGCCGCAGCCCATCGTCACGACCACGTCGGCTCGCTCGGCCAGCTCGGTCGTCAGCCTCTGGGGCGTTCGGCCGGTCAGGTCGATCCCGATCTCGCCCATGACGCCGACGACGTCCGGGTGGAGGTCGTCGGCCGGAGTGGTACCGGCTGAGCTGGCGGTGTGGAGGCCGGCCGCGGCTCGCTCGAACAGCGCTTGGCTCATCTGCGAGCGGCCGGCGTTGTGGAGACAGACGAACAGGACGTGCGCCACTAGGGCTTCCCTCGGATCGCTTGGTAGGCGAACGCCGCAACCGTCGCGCCGATCACTGGTCCGACGACGTAGAGCCAGAAGTCGGTCCACTCGCCGGAGACGAGCGCGGGGCCCGAGCGAACGGGCGGGGTTCATCGACGCGCCCGTCACCGGCCCGCCGAACAGCGCGTCGAGTCCCACAGCCCCGCCGATGGCGATCGCCGCCGCCGCGCCGACCGCGCGGGTGTCGGTCGCCACCGCGACGATCACGAACATCAGGATCGCGGTCAGCACGATCTCGTAGACGAGCGCGCTGCCGGCCCCGACGCTCGGGACGGTCGCACCGAGGCTTGCCGGCTTGTCGGTCCATACGGCGGCCAGCGCGAGCGCCCCCGACTGCCCCCGCAATCTGGGCGGCGACGTAGGCGGCGGCCTCGCGAGCGGGGAAGTGGCGGGTCGAGCGTGAACGCCACCGTCACCGCCGGGTTGATGTGCGCGCCGGAGAGGTGGCCGGTCGCGTAGATCATCGCCATGACCACCAGGCCGAAGGTCAGCGACACGCCGACCGCTCCCAGCGCGCCGTCGTTCTCGGCGTTGGCGACGATCGCGCCGCAACCCGCGAAGACGAGCGCGAACGCGGCGATCCCCTCGGCGATCGCGCGGCGCGCGAGGTCAGGACGAGCTGGCGTCTCCACGGCGCGCGATTCTATCCATTGACGAATGCCAATTCAATTGATAGTTTCAAATAGATGGCTGTCGATCTGGAGCTCGCCCCGAAGACCAAGGCGCCCGCCGGCCAGCCGTGCTGCGAGCCGGTCGTCTACCCCGACGTGCAACGCGCGGAGGCGGAGCGAATGGCGAAGGTCGCCAAGGCGCTTGGCGACCCGGTCCGCCTCCAGCTGGTCGACGTGCTGCGCAAGCACGCCGGCAAGGTCTGCGTCTGCGAGTTGGTCCCCCTGTTCGACCTCTCCCAGCCGACCGTCTCGCACCATCTCAAGGTCCTGCGCGGGGCGGGGATCGTCGGCTCGGAGCGTCAGGGGCTCTGGGCCTTCTACTACGTCAAGACCGACGCACTGGAGGAGGTGAGCGCATGGTTGACATCCAACTGAACGACGGTTGCTGCGGCGACGAGGGCGGCTGCTGCTAGACCGCTAGGGTCTGCGCCGATGAGGGTGCGGGAGGGTTTGACGGTCGCCGTCGTGGCGACGCTGCTGACGGCTGGTCCGGCGGTTGCGCAGGAAGTGCCGCCGGACGGGCCGGAGCGGGTCGCTCAGGTTGGCACGGTCGCGATCTCGAAGGCGGAGTTCGACCACTGGTTCGCCGCGGCGTCGCGGTCGCAGTTCGGGCGGGCGGTCGAGCTCGTGGCGCCGGAGTACGAGGACTGCGTAGCGGCGAAGCGACGGCAGCGGGCGGCCAAGCGCTGGCGGCGGCTCTCGGGAGGCGAGCTGCGCGCCCGCTGCCGGATCGACCACGGGTCGCTGCGCCGTCACACGCTCCAGTTCCTCGTCCAGGGGCAATGGGTCGAGCAGGAGGCCGCCGCGCAGGGCATCCATATCGGGCCGCGGGCGGTCGACCGGCTGTTCGAGAGCCAGAAGCGGATGGCCTTCTCGACGGAGCGCGAGTACCAGCGCTTCCTGCGCTCCAGCGGCTCCGACGAGGCCGACATCAAGTACAGGATCCGCCTCGACGCGCTGCAGAACGCGATCACGCGCCGGCTCGCCGCAGGGGCGAAGCCGGTCACAGATCGCGATGTCGCCCGCTACCGCGCCGCCCATCCACGTCGCTTCGCCGGCGTGGGTCGCGCCAAGGCGAACCGCCAGATCCGGCGGCTGCTCTCTTCGCGACGCGAGCAGACCGGACTGATGGGCTTCATCGAGAACTTCCGCGGCCGCTACCGGGCGCTGACCTGGTGTGCGCCCGGCTACGCGATCGCCGAGTGCGGCGCGATCGCGCCGCCGCCGAGCGAGTCATGGCGCGGTTAGCATCCCCGCCCCCTTCCCGTTCCTGTCTGCGAGGCCTCCGATGACCGCACCCAAGCTCCTGTCCCGCCGTTCGATCGCGACGCTCGCGCTGGCCGTCTGCGCCGGCCTTGGCGGGCCGGCCGCCGCTAGCGCCGCGACCGAGCTGTCGTGGACGAACGCGAAGCCGGAGCGACTCACGGGCACGGCGCCGGGCGGCGACGCCTACACGAGCGACCGCATCGTCTGGCTGAAGTGCCCGGGTCGCGCGACCGCGGTGACGACCGGCTGGAGCGGCCCGAAGGCGCCGGTCGCGATCATCTACTCGCACCTCACGCAGAAGGAGCGGACGATGGCGCTGGCGGTGCGCCGGCCCGTCTCCGGCGGGACCTTCCGGGCGCGGGCGCTCTGCCTGTCGGGCGCCAAGGTCACCACGCGCGAGCAGTCGAGCGGCACGGTCAGCTGCGCGGCGAAGCAGATCGCGATCGGGGTGCCGATCGACGGCGGTCCCTACTGGCAGCAGCCGGTCTCGTCGAAGCCTGTCGGCGCGCGCGGCTGGGTGACCGAGGGCCAGGGAACCTACGGCCGCAGCAAGGTCATCTGCGTGCCGGCGAAGGCGCTGCGTCGCGTCCAGCGGATCCGGGCCACCGGGACGTTCCAAGCGGGCAGCGCCACCGCGACTGTGACTGGAAGCTGCAAGGACGGCCGCCGTCCGATCGGCTGGGGCTTCGAGGCCGGGACGCTGCCGGATAACGGCTGGAAGCTCCTCGGCGTCGTCCGTCGGCATGACGACGCCCTTCATCGCCGTGTCGCTGCCCAAGGGCAAGGCCGGCTGGCAGCTGACCTTCGCGACGCCCGACGGCGCACCGGCACGGACGAGCACGCCGCTGGCGGTGCACCTCACCTGCGCCGTGCCCGCCTGACGCGGGCCGGCGCCGCGCGGTCAGCGAGGGGCGGCGCCGGGGGCCAGCCGCCGCGCGAGCGCCTCGGCCAGGTCGAGCGCCTCGCCGACCGTGCCGTGGTCGAGGTTCTCGGGCGTGTCGGTCGGCAGGTGGTAGTTCGAGAGAAGCTTGGTGTCGGGCTCGAACGAGGTCAGCGTCGCGATCGGGTAGCCGGCGCGGGCGGGGATCACGCTGTCGGTGCTGCTGCGGGCGCGCATGCCGCGCACGAGCGGGATCGACTCCCGCTCGGCCGTCTCGGCGATCAGGTCGCGGAAGCCCGGGTCGGGGTAGTCCTCCATCCACAGCACCCCCTCACCCTCGAGCAGCACGAGCCGCGGCGAGCCGACGGTGTCGAGGTTGAGGACCCAGGTGCGGGACGGATCGAGCGGGCGCAGGTGGCTGTCGACGAACGGATAGATGCCGCCCTGCAGAACCTCCTCGGCGCCACACGATGCGAGCACGACGCGCAGCCCGTCGATCGGCTCGCGGGCCAGCCGCGCGGCGAGCCCGGCCAGGACGGCGACGCCGGACAGGTTGTCGTTGGCACCGGGGACGATCCGCATCCGCGCGATGTCGCTGCCGGCGACGCAGGTGGCGACCGTGCCCGCGGTGCCGGCGGCGAGCAGCCCGCGGCGGCCGGTGACCGCCCCGAGCGCGACCAGCAGCGGGGCGCCGACGATCGGCCACCAGAGCGGCAGCGACGCGTTCGCGCGCTCGATCAGGCGCGGGAAGCGTTGCGCCAGCCAGCGCTGAAGCGACTGGTCGAAGATCTGGCCGGTGGGGGCGGCGTCGTGGTGGGCGAGCAGCACCAGCGTGCGTTCGGCGTCGGCCGGGCCGATCTCGGCGACGACGTTGGTGGTGGTCTTCGGCCGCGTCGCGATCCGGCGCCAGATCCGCCGGCCGTTGGCGACGTCGTCGGCCATCGCCAGGCCGGCGAGCGCGCTGACCAGCGCCGCCCGCCAGCGCGAGCGCCCGGTCAGAGCCGCCGCGCCCGCGAGTGCGCCGGCCGTGCCCAGCGGCATCATCAGCCGCGCGTAGCCGTCGCGGAACGGGACGTCCTCGACACGAGCGTCGGCGCCCGCCGCGCGCAGGCGCTCGGCGAACAGCTCGGCCGCGTGGCGCTCGCCCGGACCGCCGGCCACGCGCCGCAGCGGCGCGAGCTCCTCGACGACCGCGCGCATCAGGTCGGCGGTCGACGCGTCGGCTTGGTTTCGGCCCCCCACGCGCGGCAGCCTACGCGGTCCAAACGGTGCCTTGCGCCGGTCGCGCCCGGCCGTGTGGTGGGATAGCGCCATGCCGGCGTTCAAGGGGTTTCCGCCACAGGCACTCGAGTTCCTGACCGAGCTGGAGGCGAACAACGACCGCGACTGGTTCAAGGCGAACCGGGCGCGCTACGACGAGTCCCTCGTCGCGCCGGCGACGGCGCTCGGGGAGGACCTGGCCGAGCTCGGCGAGCCGAAGCTGTTCCGGCCCTGGAACGACACCCGCTTCCACGCGGCGCCGCCGATCAAGGAGCACGTCGGCCTGGCGATCGGCTACGGCGGCGCGGGCGGCTTCTACGTCGAGATTTCGCTCGACGGGCTGCTGGTCGCCGCGGGTCTGCACGCGCCGGCGTCCGATCAGGTCGAGCGGATGCGCACCGCGATCGACAAGCCGCGCACCGCCGCCTCGCTGCGCAAGGCGATCGCGACCGGTGAGGCGGCAGGGCTCGAGCTCAACGAGCCGGACCTCGTCCGCGGCCCGCGTGGCTATCCCGCCGACCACCCGCGGATGGACCTGCTGCGCCGCCGGCGGCTGGTCCTCGCCAGGCGCCACGACGTCGGGCCTTGGGTCGAGCGTCCCGGCGCCGGCAAGCGGATCCGCGCCCAGCTCGACGCCGCCACCCCGCTCGTGCGCTGGCTGCGCAACCACGTCGGGCCGTCCGAGCGCGGGGTCGAGCGGGCGGGTTGATCGCGCGCCTGCAGAGCCTGCGGCTGACGCTCGCCGATGGCGCCCACACGACCGCCCACGTCGTGACGTACCCGCTGGACCGGGTCGAGCTGAGCGTGCACCTGCTGCCGGGACCGATGCCGCTCCCGCGGTGGTGTCGCTCGGAGGGGTTCGAGGAGGCGATCGTCGGTGGCTTCTATGTCAGGTCCCTCCGCACGGGCAACGGAGCCGCGGCCGGGACTCCGCTCGGCGAACTGTGGACCCAGGGCGTCGTGCGCGAGTCGCTGCCGTTCGACGAGCCGTGGGGCGCGCGGCGCGCCTGCGTCCACGCCACCGACGGGCAGGTCCGGATCGCGCGTCGCGAGGATCTCCCCGACCAGCCGGTCGGCGACCTGCTCCAGTGCGGTCCGCTGCTGGTTCGCGACGGGCGTGCGGTCGACTTCTCCGACGAGGGGTTCGCCGCTGGCGCCAGCCAGTTCGACTCCGACATCACCGTGGGGCGCTACCCCCGCGCCGCGCTTGGCTGCGACGGCGAGCGCCTGATCGCACTCGCCTGCGACGGTCGCGACGACGACGAGGCGGGGCTGACGCTCGACGAGCTCGCGACGGCGCTGGTCGATCTCGGAGCGCGCGAGGCGGTCAACCTCGACGGGGGCGGCTCGACCTCGCTCGTCAGCGGCGGGCTCCTGCGCAACGTTCCGCGCGAGTCGCATGGCATCGAGCTCGAGGGTGGGCGCCCGATCGCCACGGCGCTGGTGTTCACGCCGCGCTGAGCCGGGCGGCGGCTCGACAGGACGCCAGTACAGTGGACGGTCGTGATGCGAGTGCTCTCCGGTCTGCTCTTCTTCCCTCGTGGAGGATCGGCGCAGGTCGCGAGAGCGCTGGCCGGCGAGCTGCCGGGGCATGGATGGGACGTCGGCGTGCTGTCCGGGTCACTCGGCGCCGGGACCGGGGACGCGCGTCGCTTCTACTCCGGACTCGACGTCGAGGCAGTCGACTTCGACGCCGGTGACGCGCCGATGCACCCCTCCTACGAGGACCGCGCCGGGGCGCCCGATGGCTGCTTCGCGTGCGTGGACGACGGCGCCTACCGCGAGCAGGTCGCCGCCTGGACGGTGGCGCTCGAGCGAGCCGGCGCCGCTTCCGCCGACGTTCTCCACCTCCACCACCTGACCCCGCTGAACGAGGCCGCCGCGCTCGCCGCGCCCGGGGTGCCGATCGTCGGCCACCTGCACGGGACAGAGTTGCTGATGCTCGAGCGGATCGCCGCGGGCGCGCCGCCGTCGTGGCGTCACGCCGACGCCTGGGCACGCCGGATGCGCGGCTGGGCGCGCGACTGCGAGCGGCTGATCCTGCTCGCCGACAGCCAGCTCGAGCGCGCGGTGGATGTCCTCGGCGTGGATCCGGCCGCCTGCGTCGTGATCGGCAACGGCTTCGACGACGAGCGCTTCCGGCCCGGTCCGGTCGACCGGGCGGCGTTCTGGCGCCGCCAGCTCGCCGAGGCGCCGCGGGGTTGGCGCCCCGGTGGGGAGGCCGGCAGCGTCGCCTACGCCTCGGATGACGCGGCCGGGCTCGACGAGCGCGTGGTGCTCGTCGCGGTGGGCCGGTTCACCGACGTCAAGCGGCTCCCGCTGCTCGTCGCCGCCTTCGAGCGCGCGCGTCGCGTCGCGCGCCGGCCGGCGGCGCTGGTGTTGGTCGGCGGCTACCCGGGCGAGTGGGAGGGTGAGCATCCGCTCGAGGCGGTCGAGCGGCTTCGAGCCCGGAACGTCTACCTCGCTGGCTGGCACGACCACGACGAGCTGCCCGAGTTCCTCAACGCCGCCGACGTCCAGGTGCTGGCCTCGGTGCGGGAGCAGTTCGGGCTGGTGCTCGTCGAGGGGATGGCGTGCGGGCTGCCGCCGATCGCCGTCGACCGCTTCGGTCCCGCCGAGATCGTCGACGACGGCGACACCGGCTGGCTGGTCCCGCCCGACGACGAGGCTGCGCTCGCCGACGCGATCGTGGCGGCGATCGACGACGGCGAGGAGCGCGCCCGCCGCGGCGTGGCCGCCCGCCGCGCCGTGCGCGAGCGTTGGACCTGGCCCGCCCTGGCCGGCGAGGTCGCACAGGTGCTCGAGGAGGCGGCCGGCGTGAGGGGCGGACCAGCGACGACCGTCCCGTCTCCCTGACGATTGGCCTACATCGGCCGGCTCGGATAGGTTCAGCCGACCAACCTTTGGGGGCCCCTTGAGCGCAGAAGCAACTCCGTCGCACGCGCGGCGGAACGTGATGTTCACCGCCGTGATCGCCGCCCTCGGCGGGCTGCTGTTCGGCTACGACACGGGCATCATCGCGAGCGCTCTGCTGTTCATCAAGACGGACTTCGAGCTGAGCAGCTTCGAGCAGGGGATGGTCGTCAGCGCGGTCCCGGTCGGGGCGATCTTCGGCGCGGCGCTCGCCGGGCAGTTGGCGGACCGCTACGGCCGCCGGCGGATGATCATGCTCGCCTCGGTGCTGTTCGTCGCCGGCTCGATCGTCAGCGCGCTGGCGACGGGGGCGACGGTCCTGATCGTCGCGCGCGTGTTCATCGGCTTCGCGATCGGCCTCGCGTCGGCGACCTGCCCGGTCTACATCTCGGAGGTCGCGCCGGCCGAGCTGCGCGGTCGCCTGGTGACGCTCTTCCAGCTCGCGGTGACGGTCGGCATCCTCGTCGCCTACGTCGTCGGCCTCGCGCTCGAGCCGTCGCGGTCCTGGGAGTGGATGCTGGGACTCGGCGCGATCCCGGCGCTGCTGCTCGGCGGCGGCATCCTCGCGATGCCGCAGAGCCCGCGTTGGCTGGTGATGATCGGCGACTCGATCCAGGCGCGCAAGGAGCTGCTCAAGCTCCGCGAGGACGTCGACGGGGTCGACCAGGAGCTGCACGAGATCGAGCAGTCGCTGAGCGCCGAGCAGGGCAGCTGGCGCGATCTGCGCGCGCCGGCGGTCAAGGCGGCGCTCTTCGTCGGCGTCGGCCTCGCGGTCCTGCAGCAGGTGACCGGCATCAACACCGTCATCTACTACGCCCCGACGATCATCCAGGACACGGGCATCGACTCCGACAGCGCGGCGATCCTCGCCAGCATCGGCGTCGGGGTCGTCAACGTGCTCGCGACGGTGCTCGCGCTGTGGCTGGTCAGCCGCTTCGGCCGCCGGCCGCTGCTCGCCGTCGGCGTCAGCGGCATGGTCGTCGCGCTCGATCCTGCTCGGCCTGGCCTTCGAGGTCGGCAGCGGCGGCGAGGGCCTGGCGAGCCTCGCGGTGATCGCGCTGATGGTCTACGTCGCCGCGTTCGCGATCAGCCTCGGGCCGATCTTCTGGATCCTCAACTCCGAGATCTACCCGCTCAACGCGCGCGGTCGCGCCGCCGGACGTGGGCACGATGGCCAACTGGGCGTCGAACTTCGCGATCTCGCTGACCTTCCTGCCGCTGCTCAACTGGCTCGGCAGCGCACCGACGTTCTGGCTCTACGCCGCGGTCGGGATCTTCACCGTCTTCTTCTGCCTCCGCTTCGTCCCCGAGACGAAGGGCAAGCAGCTCGAGGAGATCGAGGCGATCTGGGAGGCGCGCGTGGCGGAGAAGAGCGGCGGCGCGACGAGCTAGAGCTTGCCGGCCTCCGCGGCCGCCGCCTCGGCGGCCTCGAGCTGGCGCTCGATCAGGTCGAGGCCCGACGACCAGAAGCCCGGGTCGGTGAGGTCGACGCCGACGATCTTGCCGAGGTCCTCGGGCGGCATCGAGCCGCCGGCCTTCAGCAGCTCGAGGTAGGAGGGGACGAAGCTCTCGCCCTGCTCCTCGTAGCGGCGGTAGACCGACAGCGCGAGCAGGTTGCCGTAGGCGTACGCGTAGACGTAGCCGGGCGTGTCGATGAAGTGGGGCACGTACGACCACCAGGTGGCGTAGTCGTCCGACGGCTCGACCGAGTCGCCGAGCAGGTCGGCCTGGGTGTCGAGCCAGGCCGCGTTGATGCTCTCGACCGACAGCTCGCCGGAGTCGCGCCGCTCGTTGTGGACGCGGTCCTCGAAGCGGTTCATCGCGACCTGGCGGAAGACCGCGGCGACCGCGCCGTCGAGCGACTCGGCGAGCAGCGACAGCCGCGCCGACGCGTCGGGCGCCTGGGTCAGCAGCCGCTCGAGGACGATCGTCTCGCCGACGATCGACGCGGTCTCGGCGACCGTCAGCGGCGTCGTGAACTCGAACACGCCGCGCGGGCGGGCGAGCGCCGCGTGGACGCCGTGGCCCAGCTCGTGGGCCATCGTCAGCGCGTCGCCGATCCGGCCGGTGTGGTTGAGCAGCACGTAGGGGTGCGCCGACGGCACGGTGTACGAGCAGAACGCGCCACCGCGCTTGCCCGGCGCCGGCGGGGCGTCGATGTAGTCGCCGGTGAAGAACTCCTCGGCGACCGTCGCCATCTCGGGCGAGAACTCGCGGTAGCAGTCGAGCACCAGCTTGCGGGCGTCCTCGTAGGAGACGCGCTGCTCGCTCGCCGCAACCGGCGCGGCGCGGTCGTAGTAGGCGAGCTTGTCGACGCCGAGCAGCTTCGCCTTCAGCCGGTACCAGCGGCGCGCCAGCTCGTAGCGCGACTGGACGGCGTCGATCAGCGCCTGGACCGACTCGTCGCTCGCCTCGTTGGCGAGGTTGCGCGAGGCGATCCAGTGGTCGTAGGAGCGCAGCCGGTCCTTGGTCGACTTGTCGGCGAGCAGGGTGTTGAAGACGAACGCGCGCGTTCGCAGGCCCGGCTCGAGCGCGGCGGTGACGCCCTCGGCGGCGGCGCGGCGCACGTCGCGGTCGGGGCCCTGGAGGCAGGCTCAGCGCCTCCATCAGCTGGACCGGCTCGTCGCGGCTCGGAAGGTCGACGGTCAGGCCTGCGACCTGCTCGGTGAACAGCCGCTTGAACGCGGCGCTGCCGGTGACGGCGGTCTCGGTGAGGATCCGCTCCTCGGGCTCGGTCAGCTGGTGCGGCGCGGTAGCGGCGCAGCGTGCGCAGGTAGTGGCGGCAGAAGGCGAGCTCGTCGGCGTCGATCAGCCGCTCGGCCTGCTCGTCGGGCAGCTCGTTCCACTCGAGGTCGAAGAACAGCAGCGCGGTCTGGATCGCCGCGCCGACGCTCCTGGGCCTGCTGCATCAGCGCGCCGCGGGCGGGGTCCTGGGTGTCGGTCGAGAAGTCGAGCCCGGCGTACGAGCCGGCGCGGCCGACCTTGTCGGACAGCTCCTCGAGCGTCGTGCAGCGCCGCGGCCAGGCCGGCGGCGTCCAGCTCGGCGACCTTGCCCTTGTAGCGCTCGGCGAACGCGTCGGCCTCCACCTGCGCCTCGGCCATCAGGGCCAGGACGCCGTCGGCGCCCCGCCCGTCGACCAGCGGTTGAAGGTCCCAGCGCGCGGCCTCGAGGGCCTCGTCGCGCGGCTCAGCGATCGCCTCGGTCATGGCGGAGAGACTAGTGGGCGGCTTCGGGCTGCCCGTGACGGCGCGGGCTGGCGCCACCAAGCGCCTAACCTCGAACGGGTGGAGCTTGGTGGACGGACAGTTCTGGTGACCGGATCGAACCGGGGGATCGGGCGGGCTATCGCGGAGGCGGTGGCGGCGAAGCCGGTGGGGCTGCTGCTCTGCGGGGCGCGGTCGCCGGAGGAGTACCCGCCGCTGGTGCCGCCGGCGGGCGGGGCGGGGGAGGTGCGGCCGGTGGCGCTGGACCTGTCGTCGAAGCAGGCGATCGAGGAGTCGTTCGCCGGCCTCGGCGACGAAGGCCGGCGCATCGACGTCGTGGTCAACAACGCCGGCCTGATGACGGGCGGGCTGCTCGAGGAGCAGGACGTCGACGAGATCTACGCCGCCGTCCAGGTCAACCTGACGGCGGTGATGCACCTGACCAAGCTGCTGCTGCCGGCGATGCTGAAGCGCGGCGGCGGGAAGGTCGTCAACAACGCCAGCATCTCCGGCTATGCCTACTTCCCGGCCGCGACGACGTACGCGGCGACCAAGGCCGGCGTCGTCGCGTTCACCGAGTCGCTGCGGCGCGAGCTGCGCGGGACCGGGGTGACCACTTTGCACCTCGTCACGCCCGGCGTCGACACCGAGATGCTCGACGCGACCGACGAGGTCTACGGCCGCCACGTCGACACCTCGGGCTGGGACCGCCAAGCCCCCGAGGAGTGGGCGGCGAAGGTCGTCGAGGCGATCGAGGCCGACAAGACGATCCTCGGGCCGGGTGGCAAGACGGCGGTCGCGAAGCTCGCGTCGCGCGGGCCGGGCTTCCTAGTCGACGCGATCTCACGCTCGATGTTCAGCCGGGCGCCGCGCCGCTGAGCCTCACGCCGCCGCCGAGTCGGCGCTGGGGAGCGCCGCCGCGGCCCCGACCCGCGAGACGGGAACGGCCTCGCCGCGCCAGCCGGGCTTGGCGAGCAGCAGCTGGACGTCGCCGATCCGCCGCTCGGCGAAGCCCGCCTCGACGTAGGCGAGGTAGAGCCGCCACAGCCGCCGGAAGCGCTCGTCGTAGCCGAGCGCGGCGGCCCGCTCGCGGTTGGCCTCGAAGCCAGCGCGCCAGCGCGAGATCGTCGTCACGTAGTGGTCGGTGATGTCGTCGAGCCAGACCGGCCGCAGGTCGGTGTGGGCGTCGACGTTGGCGCGGATCACCGGCAGCGACGGCAGGCAGCCGCCGGGGAAGACGTGGGTGTTGGCGAAGCTGCGCGACGCCTTCTCGACCTCGTAGGCGGCGGGGTCGATCGTGATCGCCTGCAGCAGCATCGCCCCGTCGGGGGCGAGCAGCTCCGAGCAGCGGCGGAAGAAGGTCGGGAAGTACTGCCAGCCGACCGCCTCGATCATCTCGACCGAGACGAGCCTGTCGTAGGTGCCGTCGAGGTCGCGGTAGTCGCGCAGCAGGACGGTCACGCGGTCCGCGACGCCGGCGGCGCGTACGCGCTCGGTCGCGAGGTCGTGCTGCTCGCGGGAGATCGTCGTGGTCGTGACCTGGGCGCCGTACGCGCGCGCGGCGTGGATCGCCAGCGCGCCCCAGCCGGTGCCGATCTCCAGCAGGCGGTCGCCGGGACCCAGCTCGAGCGTCCGGCAGATGCGGTCGAGCTTGGCGACCTGGGCGTCGGCCAGCGACGCCTCGGGCGACTCGAAGTAGGCGCACGAGTAGACCAGCGCCGGGTCGAGGAACAGCTCGAACAGGTCGTTGCCGAGGTCGTAGTGGGCGGCGACGTTGCGCCGTGAGCCGCGCGGGTCGTTGAGCGGGACGGTGCGCGCGAGCCGTTGCGCGCCGTGCAGCAGCGGGTGCCAGCGCTGGCGCAGCCGGTCGAGGGCGGCGACGTTGCGGGCGGCGATGCGGAACAGCGCGACGAGGTCGTCGGCGTCCCAGGCACGGTCGATGTAGCCGTCGGCGAGGCCGGTCGAGCCGCGGAAGGCGCGGCGGTAGGCGGCCGGGGCGTGGACGGTCACGGACGCGCGGAGATCCGCGCCCGGATCGCCGAAGGCGTAGCGGCGTCCGTCCGGCTCGGCCAACTCGATTCGCCCGTTGCGGATGCCGGCCAGCACCCGGAAGAGCGCGCGCCGGGCGATCAAGCGGCGCTCCGCTCCGAGGGTGGTGCCGCGTCCCCGGCTTCGGTCTGGCCGCGAGGGGGATGCGGGTGGTACGGCGCGCCGCGCAGCTTCAGCCGCAGCGCGTTCCAGTAGATCAGCGTCACCACGCGCAGCGAGGCGGCCGGGAAGCGGGCGAGCGCGCGGCTGAGCTCGGAGCGCGTCAGCGCGTGCCGCTCCAGCGACAGCGTCGCGTCGAAGACGTGCTCGCCGCCGGCGCCGGTCTCGTCGATGTGGACCAGCAGCCGCTCGCCGGGCTCGGTGACGCGCCAGTCGTAGGTGCCGTCCATGCCGATGAACGGCGAGACGTGGAAGGCCTTGTCGACGGTGTCGTGCATCGCCATGCCCTCGCCGCCCGCGCGGTCGAGCACGTAGGCGTGGCTCTCGCCCCACGGCGTGTTGGTGACGTGCGGCGACGACCGCCTCGACGTGCTCGCCGGCTGGGTCGAAGCAGTAGTAGAAGCTGACCGGGTTGAAGGCGTGACCGAGCGTCCGCAGCGTCGTCAGCAGCCGCACCGGGCCCGACGGCCGGCGGCCGGAGCGGCGCCGCGACGAGGTCGCGCACGCAGTCGGCGAGCGGGCGGTCGGCCGGTCGCCGAGGTGGTCGGCGCGGCGGAACCGGCGAGCGCGGGGCGGCGCGCCGAGTAGAGCGGGTGGGCGTCGAGCGCGCGCGGCAGCTCGTCGAGGTCGAGGTAGCAGCATCGCGTGGCGATAGCCGAAGGAGTGCTCGACCGGCGAGTGGCGGCGGTGGCGGATCCAGCCGTCGTAGACGGCGGAGTTCACGCCGCCCGCTCCTCGTCCGGCTCCGGCTCGGGCTCCGGCAGCGGGAGCACCGCGTCGGCGCCGATGCCCGCGACCGCGCGGTCGGCGCTCACGACGCCGTCCTCGTGGAAGCCCCAGCCCCAGTAGGCGCCGCAGTAGTGGGTGCGGCGCACGCCCGAGATCTCGCCATGACGGCGCTGGGCGGCGACGTCCCGCGGGGGTGAAGACCGGGTGCGAGTAATTCACCGCTTCGATCACCTTCGTCGGGGTCGATCTGGTCCGTGCGGTTGAGGGTGACACAGAAGTCGGTGTCGCTGTCCAGGCGCCTGGAGGTTGTTCATCCAGTAGGTGAGGCGGGTGCGGTCGCGGGGCGCCGTCGAGGTGGTAGTTCCAGCTGGCCCGTGCTGCGCGGCGCCGCGGCAGCAGCGAGGCGTCGGTGTGCAGGACCGCCTCGTTGCGCTGGTAGGGGATCGCGCCGAGGATCTCGCGCTCGGCCGGCGAGGGGTCGGTCAGCATCGCGAGCGCCTGGTCGGAGTGGGTGGCGATCACGACCTCGTCGTAGCGCTCGGCGCCGCAGCCGTCGGCGACCACCTCGACATAGCCCAGCCGGCGGGTGACGGCGCGCACCGGCGCCGACGTGCGGATTCGGTCCGCGAACGGCGCGGTCAGCGCATCGACGTAGCGCCGCGAGCCGCCGGTCACGGTGCGCCAGCGCGGCCGGTCGCGGAAGCCGAGCATGCCGTGGTTGGCGAAGAACGCCGCCAGGAAGCCGGCCGGGAACGACCACAGCTGGTCGGGGTCGGCCGACCACACGGCCGCGGCCTGGGGGACGATCAGCCGCTCGACGAACCACTCCGAGTAGCCGCCGCCGGCGAGCAGCTCGCGCAGCGAGGGTCCGGCGCCCGGCGCGCTCGCGGCCAGCGCGCCCGCCTCGCGATTGAAGCGGAGCAGGTCGCCGATCATCCGCAGGAAGCGCGGGTCGACGAGGTGCGAGCGCTGCGCGAAGACGCCGCGCGGCGTTCCCGAGTACTCGAACGAGCTGGCGTCGTCGGAGACCGAGAAGCTCATGCGCGACGGCTGGGTCGCGACGCCCAGCTCGGCCATCAGCGCCTGGAAGCCGGGGTAGTTGCGGTCGTTGTGGACGATGAAGCCGGTGTCGATCCAGTGCGTCTCGTCGGCGAGCTCGACGCGCACCGTGTGAACGTGGCCGCCGAGGTCGGGGCCGGCCTCGTAGAGCACGATCTCGTGGTCGAGCCGCAGCCGGTGGGCGGCGGTCAGTCCAGCCACGCCGCTGCCGATGATCGCGATTCGCGCCATGTCCTCGGTGATACGACGTGCCCAGCAGATCGGATGTCCAAGCGTGTCGGGTAGATTGCGCGGGCCGGGGTACGCAAGTCACGAGGAGAGAGCGTTGGACGCCAACCGCCTGAAGTCGCTGCCGCTGTTCGAGTCAGTCTCCGACGACGATCTCGAGCGGATCGCGCCGTTCGTCAGCGAGGTGTCGGTGTCCGAGGGCAAGCACCTCGTCGACGAGGGCGACTACGCCTACGACCTGATGGCGATCGAGGAGGGGGCCGCCGAGGTCCGCCGCGGCGACGAGGTCGTCGCCCAGCTCGGCCCGGGCGACTTCTTCGGCGAGGTCGGCCTGCTCGACACCGAGAAGCGGACCGCGACCGTCGTCGCGACCGCGCCGATGCGGCTGATCACGCTCGACCGCTGGGACATCAAGCGGCTGGAGAAGACCGCGCCGGCGGCCATCGAGCGGATCCAGGCCGTCGCCGCCGAGCGGCGCTCGGGCTCCTAGGGGGCCTGCCATGGCCGGCCGGATCGTCCTCTTCGGCGCCACCGGCTACACCGGGCGCCTGACCGCCGAGGCGCTCGTCGCGCGCGGGCAGCGGCCGCTGCTCGCCGCCCGCGACGCCGGCCGCCTCGCCGCGCTGGCCGCCGAGCTCGGCGGCGGGCTCGACACCGCCGTCGCCGACGTGTCGCGGCCGGAGACCGTGCGCGCGCTGCTCGACGAGGGCGACGTGATGCTGTCGACCGTCGGCCCGTTCGCGAAGTGGGGCGACGCGGCCGCCGAGGCGGCGATCGCCGCCGGCGCCCACTACCTCGACTCGACCGGCGAGCCGCCGTTCATCCGGCGCGTCTTCGAGCACTACGGCCCCCAGGCCGAGCGGGCCGGGATCGGGATGCTGACCGCGTTCGGCTACGACTGGGTGCCGGGCAACTTCGCCGCCGCGCTCGCCCTGCGCGACGCCGGGCCGGAGGCGGTCAGGGTCGACACCGGCTACTTCGTCACCGGCGCGACGGGCGCGAACAGCTTCAGCGGCGGCACCAAGGCGTCGGTCGCCGGGGTCGCGTCCGAGCCGGCGTTCGCCTACCGCGACGGCGGGCTGCGCACCGTGCGCAGCGCCGACCGCTTCCGCAAGTTCGAGCTGCGCGGCCGCGAGCTGCCGGCGGTCACGGTCGGCTCGTCGGAGCACTTCGCGCTGCCGAAGACCCACCCGGGGCTGAGCGACGTCAACTCCTACCTCGGCTGGTTCGGTCCCCTGTCGCGGCCGATGCAGGCGTTCTCGCTGATCGGCGGCGGCGCGATGAAGGTCCCCGGGGTCAAGGCGTTCTCGCAGCGGCTGACCGACCGCTTCGTCAAGGGTTCGACCGGCGGGCCGGGACCGGAGCAGCGCGCGCGGTCCGGCTCCTACGTCGTCGCCGAGGCCTACGACGCGGCCGGCGGCAAGCTCGCCGAGGTCCACGTGACGGGCATCGATCCCTACACCTTCACCGCCGGCATCCTCGCCTGGGGCGCCCGCCGCGCCGCTACCGACGGAATGCTCGCCAGCGGCGCGCTCGGGCCCGACGGCGCCTTCGGCCTCGACGAGCTCGAGGCCGGCTGCCGCGAGGCCGGACTCACCCGCGCCTGAAGCCGAAGCGCCGCTTCGGCTTGCGCTCGCGCCGCTCGCCGTCGACGAGCGGCGGCTGACGCACCTCGGCGAGCGCCTGCTCCATCAGCTCGCTGTGCACCGAGCGCGTCCGCCCCGCGCGGCGCGTCCAGCCGCCGTCGGCGCCGAGGTCCCAGGCGAACGTGTCGTCGGCGAGGCAGCGCTCGATGACGTCCTCGATCTCGGCGCGCAGCGCGGTGTCGTCGCACCGGCACCAGCAGCTCGACGCGCGAGTCGAGGTTGCGCGGCATCAGGTCGGCCGAGCCGATGAAGCAGTGGCGCTCGTCGCCGCGCTGGAAGGCGTACACGCGCGAGTGCTCCAGGAAGCGGCCGACTACCGAGACGACGCGGATGTTGTCGCTGACGCCGGGGATGCCGGGCGATCAGGCAGCAGATCCCGCGGACGTTGAGGTCGATCTGCACGCCCGCCTGCGACGCCTCGTAGAGCGCGCGGATGCAGCGGCGGTCGACGAGCGAGTTCATCTTCATCACGATCCGCGCCTGCTGGCCGGCCTCGTGTGCCTCGACGGTCGGCGGATCTCGTCGAGCAGGGCGTCGCGCAGCCGCTCCGGCGCGACCAGCGCCGTGCGGTAGCCGGGCGGGCGCGCGGCGCCGGTCAGCGTGTTGAAAAGCGCGGCGACGTCGGCGGCGATGTCGCGGTCGGCGGTGAAGAGGCCGAAGTCCTCGTAGAGGCGGGCGGTGCTGCGCGTGGTAGTTGCCGGTGCCGACGTGGACGTAGTGGCGCACGCCGTCGCCCTCGCGGCGTACGACCAGCAGCGCCTTGGCGTGCGTCTTGAGGCCCGGCAGGCCGTGGACGACGTGCGCGCCGGCCTCCTCGAGCGAGCGTGCCCAGCCGATGTTGCGCCGCTCGTCGAAGCGCGCCTTGAGCTCGACCAGGCAGACCGCCTGCTTGCCGCGCTCGGCGGCCTTGATCAGCATCGGCACGAGCGCCGAGTCGTCCGAGGTGCGGTACACGGTCATCTTGATCGCGAGCACGTTGGGGTCGTCGACGGCCTGCTCGACGAACCGCTCGACGCTGGCGGCGAACGACTCGTACGGGTGGTGGACCAGCAGGTCGCCGGCGCGCATCGCGGCGAACACGTCGGCCTTGCCCCCGTGGCTCGCGAACGGGCCGGGCGCGACCGGCGTCCACGGCGCTTCGCGCAGCTCGAGATGGCCGTCGAGCTTGTGGATCTGCCAGAGGTCGTCGAGGTCGAGCATCCCCGCCACGTCGAGTACCTGGCGCTCCTCGATCTCGGTCTGCTCGATCAGGAAGGCGCGCATGTCGGCGTCCATGTCGGCCGCCACCTCGAGCTGGACGACCTCGCCGAAGCGGCGCCGGCGCAGCTCGGTCTCGACCGCGCGGACGAGGTCGTCGGCCTCGTCGGAGACGGTGAAGTCGGCGTCGCGGATCACGCGGAAGACGGCGTGGCTGCGCACCGTCATGCCGGGGAAGAGGCTGTCGAGGTGGCGCGCGATCACCGCCTCGAGCGGGACGAGGGTGCCGTCGCCGATGTCGATCGAAGCGCGGCAGGATCTCCTTCGGGACCTTGACGCGCGCGAACAGCTCGTCGCCGGTGACCGGGTCGGTCAGCCAGACGCCGAGGCTCAGCGACAGGTTCGAGATGTAGGGGAATGGGCGGCCCGGGCCGACGGCGAGCGGCGTCAGCACCGGGAAGACCTGCTCGTCGAAGATCGTGTCGAGTGTGCGCAGCTCGGCCGGCGAGCATTCCTCGGGTCCGACCATGCGGATGCCGTGGTCGGCGAGCCGCGGCCGCAGCTCCGCCCACTGACGCGACTGGCGCTCGCCGAGCTCGCGCACCCGCGCGACGATCCTGGCGATCGTCTCGGCCGGGGAGAGCCCGTCGGCCTTGCGCGCGTCGATGCCGGCGTCGACCTGGTCGTGCAGGCCGGCGACGCCGGATCATCGTGAACTCGTCGAGGTTCGACGTGTAGATGGCGAGGAACTTGACGCGCTCCATCAGCGGCGTGCGCTCGTCCTCGGCCAGCTCCAGCACGCGCTCGTTGAAGTCGAGCCACGACAGCTCGCGGTTGGCGTACAGCTTGGGCGAGTCGAGCGGCGGCGCGGAGGGCGTCGTGGCCCGCGGTGTCGTAGAGGTCTCCATCAGACGCTTCCCCCGATTGTCACAGGCCACGTCGGCCCTGTGTGAATATCTTTGCGAGCGATGATCTGGCTCCTGCGCCACGCCGACGCCGAGGACGGGTCTCCGGATGCGGAGCGGCCGCTGAGCGCGAAGGGGGAGGAGCAGGCGCGCGCGGTCGGCGCGGCGCTGGCGGCGCTCGGGGTCGAGCTTCGACGCCTGCCTGGCGAGCCCGAAGGTCCGCGCGCGCGACACGGCGCGGCTGGTCTGCGCGCCGCTCGGGATCGAGCCGTGGGAGGAGCGCGCGCTGCGCGGCGGTCCGTTCGACCCGACCGACGTCGCCACCGGCCATGGCGAGTCGGTGCTGCTGGTCGGCCACGAGCCGGACTTCTCGATGGCGATCCACGACGCGACCGGCGCCCAGGTGCGGATGCCGAAGGCGGGGCTGGCGGCGATCGACCGCGGCGAGCTGAAGGTGCTGCTCCGCCCGCACGAGCTGAAGGCGCTCGCCCGCGCGGGAGGCTCACCGGACTAGGACCGCGGCGCCGGCTCGGGGTGGGATGCGTCCTCGAACTCGCGGAACAGGCCGGTCACGACGAACGCCGTCTGCTCGCCGATGTCGACGGCGTTGTCGCCGATCCGCTCGAGGCAGCGCGCGACGAGCATCATGTGCATCGCCCACTCGCGCTGGTCGGGGTCGTCGCCGATCTCGAGCGCGCGGCGCGAAGCACTCGCGGTTGAGCTTGTCGATCTCGTCGTCCTGGCGGACGAGGTCCTGAGCCAGCGCCGACGTCGCGCGCGCTCGAAGGCGAGCTTGCACTGCTGGACCTGCGAGCGCGCCAGCGTCGCCCATCCGCGCGATCATCGCGAGCATCCGGTCGTCGGCCGGCGGGTCGTGGCCGGCGAGCGGGACCAGCTTGGCGATGTTCGACGCACTGGTCGCCCATCCGCTCGACGTGCTTGATCACGTGCAGCAGCGCGGCGACCAGCCGCAGGTCGCCGGCGACCGGGGCCTGCAGCGCGAGCAGCGACAGGATCGCCCTGGTGGACCTCGAGGTAGCGGCCGTCGATCCGGTCGTCGTCGGCGATCACCATCGCCGCCAGCTCGACGTCCTGGTGTTGGAGCGACCTCGAGCGCGCGGTCGAGCGCCTCGACGCACGAAGTCGAGCCCGCCGAGCGCCTGATCGCTCGAGCGCCGCGAGCTCGTCCTGGAACTGCTGCGCGAGCCGGTCGTCGGGCATCGCCATTGCTCCTAGCCGATCCGGCCGGTGATGTAGGCCTCGGTGCGGGGGTCCTTGGGGTTGGTGAAGAGGCGGTCGGTCGGGCTGAACTCGGCGATGATGCCGGTGCGGTGGCCGTCGCTCGGCCGACTCGTCGAGCATCAGGCAGGCGGTCATGTCGCTGACGCGGCGGGCCTGCTGCATGTTGTGGGTGACGATGACGATCGTGTAGTCGCTCCTTGCAGGTCGTCCATCAGGTCCTCGACCCTGCGCGGTCGAGATCGGGTCGAGCGCCGAGCAGGGCTCGTCCATCAGGATCACCTCGGGCTCGACGGCGAGCGTCCGGGCGATGCAGAGCCGCTGCTGCTGGCCGCCGGAGAGTTCCAGGCCCGAGCGGTGGAGCTTGTCCTTGACCTCGTCCCAGAGCGCGGCGCGGCGGAGCGAGCGCTCGACCAGCTCGTCCATGTCGCCCCTGTATGCCGTTGATCCGCGGGCCGAAGGCGACGTTCTGGTAGATCCTCTTGGGGAACGGGTTCGGCTTCTGGAAGACCATGCCGATCCGCCGGCGGAGCGCGACCGGGTCGACGTCGGGCCGTAGAGGTCCTGCGCCGTCGAAGCGGATCTCGCCCTCCATCCGGGCGCCGGGGATCAGGTCGTTCATCCGGTTGAAGCAGCGCAGCAGCGTGCTCTTGCCGCAGCCCGAGGGGCCGATCAGGGCGGTGATCTGGTTGCGGGGGATGTCGATCGTCGATGTCGCGCACGGCGCCAGTGCCGCCGTACCAGACGCGCGACGCTCGCGAGACGCTCGAAGATCGGCGTCGGCGCGGCGTCGGCCGGTCGCGCGGCGACGTCGGCGGCTCGCGCCTCGGGCGACTCGGCGTCGTCGGGTCGACGTCGGTCGATCCGCGGATCGTCGGTCATGTCGTCGTCGCTCTACCACCGTCTGCTCGTAGCGGTTCCGGAGCAAGATGGCGGTGGCGTTCATCGTGAGCAGCAGGACCAGCAGGATCAGGATCGCCGCCGGCGGCGAGCGATCTGGAACTCCGTCCTGCGGGCTCCTGGCGTAGTTGTAGATCTCGACCGGCAGCGCCGTGTAGCGGCTCGACGAGCCCGTCGGGGCGAAGCGTGACGAAGCGTCGCCGCGCCGACCATCAGCAGCGGCGCGGTCTCGCCGATCGCCCGCGAGAGCGCGAGGATCGTGCCGGTCAGGATGCCCGGCAGCGCCGCGGGCAGGACGTGGTCGCGGACCGTCTGCCACCGGGTCGCGCCCAGCGCCAGCGAGCCCTGGCGGAGCGACGGCGGCACCGTGCGGAGCGCCTCCCGGCGTGGCGATGATCACGACCGGCAGGACCAGCAGGCGAGCGTCAGCGCCGCCGGCGAGCACGATCGCGGCCGAGGCTCGAGCGGGCCGCGGACGAAGAGCGCCAGGCCGAGGATGCCGTAGACGATCGACGGCACGCCCGCGAGGTTGGCGATGTTGATCTGGATCAGCGCGGTTCCACCAGCGTCGGCCGGCGGCGTACTCCTCGAGGAAGATCGCCGCGCGCGACGCCGACGGGGACGATGAAGACCGCGCAGTCACGCCAGCAGCCAGAGCGTGCCGACGATCGCCGGACGCGGAAGCCGGCGTCTCGGGCGGTCGACCGACGGGAAGTTCGTCAGAGCGCGCGTCGAGCCGCGGCCAGCGCCGTCGATGCGACGTCGACGAGCAGGGCGACAGGACGGCCACGCCGACGAGCAGCGCGACCGCAGCAGCGCCGGAACCGATCAGCGCGACGCGGAGCCGGTGCCGCCGAGCGGCGCGCCGCGGCGCGCCGGCTGACGCGAGCGCGCGTGGCGGGCTGGCGCTCACTCGTACACCTCCCGGTACCGGCGGACGAAGCGGATCGCGACGATGTTCAGGACGAGCGTGATCACGAACAGCAGCATGCCCGACCGCGAAGATCGTCTTGTACTCGATCGAGCCGGTCGGGATGTCGCCCTGCCGGTCGCGGCGATGAAGGCGGTCATCGTCTCGATCGGCGTCGCGCGGGTTGAGCGGTGAGGTTCGGCGACTGGCCGGCGGCGACGAGCGACGATCATCGTCTCGCCGATCGCGCGCGAGACGCCGAGGATGAACGCGGCGACGATCCCCGACAGCGCCGCCGGGAAGACGACGCGCGGCGAGATCTGGAGCCGGTTGGCGCCGAGCGCCGAACGCGCCCTCGCGCAGCGCCGCGCGGCACCGCCGACATCGCGTCCTCGGACGAGCGACGCGATCGTCGGGATGATCATGACGCCGATGACGATGCCGGCCGACGAGCGCGTTGAAGACGTTGACCTCCAGGTCCGAGGAAGTCGCTGCAGGACGTCGGCGTGACGAAGGTCAGCGCGAAGTAGCCGAAGACGATCGTCGGGACGCCGGCGAGCAGCTCGAGGATCGGCTTGACGACCTTGCGGGCGCGCGGCGTGGCGTACTCGCTGAGGTAGATCGCCGAGCCGAGGCCGAGCGGCACGGCGACGACGCAGGCGCGATGCCGGTGATCAGCAGCGTGCCGCTGACCAGCGGCAGGACGCCGAAGCGCGGCGGCTTGAACAGCGGCGACCAGTCGGTGCCGAAGAGGAAGTCGCCCGACGCCGACCTCGCCGAAGAACGTCGACCGTCTCGCGCGAGCAGCGAGATGACGATGCCGATCGTGGTGAGGACCGACGACCAGCGCCGCCAGGATCAGCAGCGCCTTGATCACGGCCTCGCCGTGCCGGCGACGGCGCGCCGCGCCGAGACGCCGGGGTGCCGCGCGTCGCGGTGCGCGGCGGCTGCATGTGGCCGTGCTCAGCCGGCCGCGTCGCTCAGCGCGCGTGCCTCGTCAGCGCGGTCTTCGCCTTGGTCGCCTGCTCGGCGGTCAGCGGGACGATCTGCGCCGTCGTCGGCGATCGTCGTCGGCGTTGTCGACGGTAGTACTCCACGAAGCGCCTTGACCTCGCGCGCTTCGGCGCAGCGACTGTCGCTCGGGTACATGAACAGCGGGCGGGAGAGCGGCGTGTACGTGCCGTCCTGGATCGTCTCGACGCTCGGCGCGACGCAGCCGTCGCCGCCGTCGACCTCGACGAGCGTTCAGCTTGTCCTTGTTCTCCTCGTAGTAGGAGAAGCCGAAGTAGCCGAGGCCGCCCTTGTCGCCGGCGACGCCCTGGACGAGTGACGTTGTCGTCCTCGGACGGGCTGGTAGTCCTTGCGGCTGTCGCCCTCCTCGCCGTTGATCTCGTCGGTGAAGAAGTCGAAGGTGCCGGAGTCGGTGCCGGGGCCGTAGAGCGCGACCTCTGCGTCCGGGAAGCGTCGGGTCGAGCTCCTTGTAGTTGGTGACCTTCGAGCCGGTGTTCCACAGCTTCTTGAGCTGCGTCGGTGGTCAGGCAGTCGATCTCCAGGTCCTTGTTGGTCGACGACGGCGATGCCGTCGTTGGCGACCTGGATCTCGCTGGTACGTGATGCCGTTCTTCTCGCAGATCGGCGACCTCCTCGTCGTCCTTGATCGGACGCGAGGCGTCGGAGATGTCGGTCTCGCCGGCGCAGAACTTCTCGAAGCCGCCGCCGGTGCCGGACGTCGCCGACCGAGACCTGGACGTCCGGGTTCTCGCCCTGGAACTGCTCGGCCGCGGCCTGGGCGAACGGGCCGACCGTGCTCGGAGCCGTCGATCTTGACCGGTCCGGAGAGGTCGCCCCCGCCGCCTGCCCGAGGCGGTGCTGTCGTCGCTGTCGTCGCCGCAGGCCGCGACGCCGACCGCCAGCACGCCCGCCGTGGCGAGTGCGAGCCACTTGCTCATGGATGTTCTCCTTGTTCGTTTCACAGCTGGAGACGACGGTCGCATGAGCCTGGGACCAGTCTGTTATGGACTTGTCTCCGGGATGTGAAGACGGTGTGAACGGGTTTTCGCGAGCCGGGGTCTGGCGCTATGCTGGCTCTATGCAGCTCGCAATCCTGGACTCCGATTCGGGGTTCGTCCAGGTTCTCGTCAAGCGCGCCGAGAGCCTCGGCTGGCGGCAGCGCCGCTTCGAGGCCCCTCCCCGTCCCGGAGGAGTTCGCCCAGATGCGGCTGAACGCGCTGGTCGTCGACCTGGAGTCGATCGGGCCCGGCTCCTGGGACTACCTGGAGGCCGTCGCGGCCGCGTCGCCGTCGCTCGGGATCGTCGTCGCGACCGGCCGCTCGAGCGTCGCCCAGCGCGTGCGCGGACTGCGCCTCGGCGCGGACGACTGGGTGACCAAGCCCTGCCATCCCGAGGAGGTGCTCGCACGCGTCGAAGCCGTCGTACGGCGGCGCAAGCAGGCGAACAGCCGGATCGACCAGGAGCCGGTGCTCGCCGGCGAGCTGTCGATCCGCGCCGATCAGTTTCAGGCGTTCGCGGGCGGTCGCGGCGCCGATCTCACGCGGCGCGAGTTCGAGGTGTTGCAACTGCTCGCCGCGGCCGAGGGCAAGGTCCTCCAGCGCGAGGAGATCTACCAGCAGGTCTGGGGCTATTCGATGGCCCACGGGGACCGCTCGGTCGACGTCTTCGTGCGCAAGCTGCGCCAGAAGCTGGAGTCGGCGTCGCCGGCGTGGCGCTACATCCACACGCACTTCGGCGTGGGGTACCGGTTCGACCCGGAAGTGCGTGACCCGGCTGTCGCGCCACCGCCGCTTCCGGGTCCGAGAGCCTTGGCTCCGGTGCTCGCCGGACCTCGCTCCAGCTAGATACGGTACGTCTCCGGAGGACCGGTCCGACTGCGCTCCTCCGCCTGTCGCCGCGTCGATCCTTGGAGGTAGCTGGGAATGTCTAAGACAGCTCGCTGGAGTCTGGTCGCGCTCGCGCTGGTCGTCGCGCTGGCGACGTTCTTCATCGCCCAGCCCGGTGAGGACGAGGGGGGCGAGCAGGGCAACGCCGGCGAGACGGTGACCGAGACCGCGCCGTCAGAGACCGCTCCGACCGCGACCGCGCCCTCGGCGCCTGAGCCGCCGCCGGACGGGCCTGACGCGACGGTCATCACCCTGCGTGACTACGCGGTCGCGGAGGTCGAGAGCATCGAGGTCGCCAAGGGCGACCAGGTGCGGCTGGAGTTCCGCTCGAACGTGCCGGACAGCGTCCACATCCACGGCTACGACTTGGAGAAGGACGTCGCCCCGGACAAGCCCGCGCGCTTCTCGTTCCCGGCGAACATCGAGGGCGTCTTCGAGATCGAGAGCCACGAGGCCGAGCATCAAGGGAAGGACGCGTTGATCGCGCGGCTCGTGGTGGCGCCTTCTTGATCGAGATCGCCCACGGGATCGCGGGTCGCTCCGACCTGCCGATCCCGGAGTGGCTGTTCGGCTGGGCGGCGGCGGTCGTCCTCGTCGTCTCGTTCGTGGCGCTGGCCGTCCTGTGGCCGGAGCCGAAGCTTTCGCGCGCCGGCTTCAGGCCGCTGCCGCGGCTGTCGCGCGTCGTGCGGTCGCGACCGGTAGACCTGATCTGCGGGCTGGTCGGCGTCGTGCTGCTGGCGCTGGTCGTCTACGCCGGCTTCGAGGGGACCCAGAGCCCGCGCGCGAACTTCGCGACGGTGTTCGTCTACGTGATCTTCTGGCTCGGGCTGGTCGGCGTCGCCGTCCTGCTCGGCGACGTCTATCGCGCGTTCAACCCGTGGCGGGCGCTCGGGCGGACGGTGTCGTGGATCGCCCGCGCCGCGGCGCGCGGCCCGCTGCCGGCCCCGCTCTCCTACCCGGAGCGGCTCGGCCACTGGCCGGCTGCCGCGGGGATCTTCCTGTTCGCGGCGCTCGAGCTGGTCGCCTCCGACGGCGACGCCCCGCAAACGGTGGCGATCGCCGTGCTCGTCTACTCGGTGATCCAGTTCGTCGGGATGGCGCTCTACGGGGTCGAGGAGTGGTCGGAGCGAGGCGACGGGTTCGCCGTCTACTTCGGGCTGTTCGCGCGGATCTCGCCGTGGGCGACGCGCGACGGTGTCGTCGGGCTGCGGGCGCCGCTCGCCGGCCTCGCCGACTTCAAGCCGATCGCCGGGACGGTCGCGCTGCTCGCGGTGATGATCGGCAGCGTCACCTTCGACGGCGCCGCCGAGTCGCCGCTCTGGACGGGCATCGCGCCCGACCTCTCGGACTTCTTCCAGACGCTCGGGCTGACGCCCGAGCACGCGCTCGAGCTGACGTTCCTGATCGGCCTGATCGCCGCGATCGCGATCGTCTGGGGCTTCTACATGCTCGGCGTGCGCGGGGCGACGAGCGTCGGCGGCGGATTCGGCGCGCGCGACCTGTCGCGGGCGTTCGTCGCGTCGCTGGTGCCGATCGCGTTCGCCTACGTCGCCGCCCACTACTTCACGCTGCTGCTCTACGACGGCCAACTGCTGTTCGCGCTGTCGAGCCCGCCGTTCGGCCCGGTCGCGTCGAACCCGCTCGGCGAGGCCGGGACCGACCTCTTCGGCACGGTCGACCGCTCGATCGACTACGGCGTGATCGGCGCGACGAGCGCCTGGTACTGGATGGTCGGCTTCGTCGTGCTGGGCCACGTCGCCGCGCTCACGCTCGCCCACGACAAGGCGCTGACGATCTACTCCGACGTCAAGCTCGCCGTCCGTTCTCAGTACTGGATGCTCGCGGTCATGGTCGGCTTCACCAGCCTCGCCCTGTGGCTGCTGTCACAGGCGAACCAGTAGTCGCGGAGTAGCCTTGGAGCTGCCGTGATCCTCCTCGCCCACGCGGGCCACTGGCTCGTCAACATCGCCTACTTCGCCCCGGTCATCGGCTTCCTCGGCTGGCTCGGCTGGGTCGAGGTCCGCGGCCGGCGCGAGAAGCGGGCGCAGCGCCGCGAGGCGGCGGCGGACTGACGCCAATCGCCTGGGTAGAGTGGGCGCATGGCCAACTTGACTCGCCGTGAGAAGGAGAAGCGCGCCTACACGCTCACCGTCGTCGGTGGAGGCGCCGGCATCGCGGCGGTCGTCTTCCTCGTGCTGGCGATCGTCGGCATCATGGGCCTCGGACCGGCGATCCTCGCCGGACTGGTGGCCGGAGGCGCGGCCTTCGGCTTCAGCCGCACCGTCGGCTCCTAGCCGCGCTCCAGTACCTCGAGGGGGTGGAGCCGGCTCCAGCCATCCCTACTAGGGCATGGAATCCATAACCATGCCCTACCTGCCGCCCTACACTGGTTCGATGCGCAAGACGAGCGTCTATCTCAGCGAGGAGCTAGCCGAGCGCTTGGCGCGGCTCGCCCGTGAGACCGGGCGCTCCCAGGCAGACATCCTCCGTGCGTCCATTGCGGCATACCAGCCGCAGCCGCCAGCCGATCGCGTGTTCGCTCTGTCCGGTTGTGTCAGGGGAGACGGCAGCTCCGTCGCCGACATCGACGAGGATGAGCTGCTGCGCGGATTCGGCTCATGACGCTGATCGTCGATGCGGCGCCCTTGGTCGCCCTAGCCGACAGTGAGGATCCGCTCCAAGAACGGGTGGAGGCGGTACTCGCATCCGAGCCCGGCCCGTTGATCCTCCCGGCGCCGGTCACAGCTGAGGTCGACTACTTGCTCGGTGCTCGCCACGGCGCCGCCGCTCGGCGTCGCTTCCTCGCCGACCTCGCCGCTGGACGCTTCGCCGTCGGATGCATGGAACGTGAAGACCTCGCGGCCGTGGCAGAGCTCGACCTCAAGTACTCCGACCTCGGCCTCGGGCTGGCGGACTGCTCGCTGGTCGTCCTCGCTCACCGGCATGCGACCGACCGCATCCTCAGCTTCGACGAGCGGCACCTGCGTGCCGTCGCCCCGATCGGCGGCGGTTCGTTCACCATCCTGCCGGCCGACGAACCGGGCACGGCCTCGTAGGCTCCGGCCGGTGACGCCGATACGGAAGCTGCGCCGCGAGTCGATCGGGTTCGCGATCGGGTCGCTGTGCTTCGCGCTCGGGGCGCTGCCGGGCTATGGGCGGCTGGTCGGGGAGGGGGCCGACAACGTCACCTACTTCGTCGGATCGCTCTTCTTCACCGCTGCGGCGTTCATCCAGCTGCGGCTCTCCGGGCGCTGGCGGCGCGGGGCCTGGCGGTCGCGCGCCGACTGGGACGACTGGTGGGCGGCGGCTGTCCAGTTCGCCGGCACGCTGCTGTTCAACGTCAGCACCGGCACGGCGCTCTACCGCCACCTGACCGCCGAGCAGGCCCACGACCACGTCTGGCGCCCCGATGCCTACGGCTCGGCCTGCTTCCTGATCGCCAGCGCGCTCGCGATCGCGGCGACCACCCACCACGAGGGCCTCTGGGACCCCGAGGCGCGCAACTGGTGGAGCACCTGGCTCAACATGGCCGGCTCGGTCGCCTTCGCCATCTCGGCGGTAGCCGCCTTCGTCGTTCCCTCGTCAGGAGAGATCCTGAACGCCCAGTGGGTAAACATCGGCACCTTCGTCGGCGCGATCTGCTTCCTGGTCGCGGCGCTCCTGGTCAAGCCGCACCGCGCACCAGAACGACGAAGCCCGCTGTAGAAGCGGGCTTCGGTGGGACGCGAGCGACCGGACTCGAACCGGCGACCTCCGGCGTGACAGGCCGGCGCTCTAACCAACTGAGCTACGCCCGCTGGGGGATCGCGAGGATAGCGGAGTCGCGCGATCGCGGGTACGCTGGAGACGAGGCTTTCCGGAAGCTTTCGTAGAGAGGGTAGGAGGGGGTCGTGGGTACCTCGCCGGTGGACGATCAGCAGCCCCAGAGTGAGCGCGAGCGGCGCGACCGGCTCGTCGAGACTCTCCAGGCCACGACGGCGATCGCCCAGGCGCTCGGTGGCGAGACGGATCTCGACGTGGTCCTCGACCTGATCGCGACCCGCGGGCGCGAGCTGGTGGACGCGAGCTGGTCGGCGATCATGATCCTCGACGGCGACGACTTCGACCTGCGCGCGACCGCCGGGGGCACCCGGATGCGGCCGATCGGCCACCGCTACAAAGCCGACGAGACGGTCGCCGGCGAGGTGCTGCGCAGCGGCGCGACGCGCCAGTTCGTGACCCTCTCCCATCACGCGGAGGAGGAGGACCGCGAGCTGGTCAAGCAGATGGGCGCCGAGTGCGCGCTGATGGTGCCGCTCGAATTCCGCGGGCGCGGCGTCGGGGTGCTGATGGTCGCCTCCGACAGGACCGACGACTGCGCGTTCTCGAAGGAGGACGAGCACCTGCTCGAGGCGTTCGCCGCCAGCGCGGCGACCGCGATCGCGACCGCCCAGAACGTCGCCGCGGACCGGCTGCGCCAGAGCGTGGCCGCCGCCGAGCAGGAGCGCCGTCGCTGGGCGCGCGAGCTGCACGACGAGACGCTGCAGGAGCCTCGGCGCGGTTCGGATGCTGCTCGACTCGGCGCTCGCCAAGGGGCGTCCGGAAGCGCTCGAGCAGGTGATCGGCCAGGTCTCGGCGTCGCTCGACGCGACGATCGCCGGCCTCAGGCGGATGGTCACCGAGCTGCGGCCGGCCGCGCTCGACGAGCTTGGGGTAGCCGCGGCCGTCTATCGCGCTCGCCGATCGCCGCCGCACCGACGTGCTCGACATCGTGGTCGTCGTCGACCTCGACTACGAGGCCCAGCGCCAGGAGACGCGGCTCGCGCCGGAGGTCGAGAGCACGATCTACCGGATCGTCCAGGAGGGTCTGGCGAACATCCACAAGCACGCCCACGCGTCGTGCGCCGAGGTGACGGTCCACGAGCGCGACAGCGAGGTCGTCGTCGAGATCCGCGACGACGGGCGTGGGCTCGGCAGCTCGGACACCGCGGGTACCGGGCTCGGCATCGCGGGGATGCGCGAGCGCGCCGCGCTGCTTGGCGGCAACGTCGAGATCGCTTCGTCTGACGACGGGACGGTCGTGCGCGCCACGCTCCCCGCGCGCCACGCCGAAGGCCCCTGAGGCCTACTCCTCCGCGCTGAGCAGTCCGTGGTCGAGCGCGTAGCGGACCAGCTCCGCCCGCGACGACAGCCGCAGCTTGCTCTGGATGTGCGCGCGGTGGGTCTCGATCGTCCGCACGCTGAGGAACAGCCGCTCGGCGATCTCGATGTTGGTGTGGCCGAGCGCGATCAGCCGCAGCACCTCGGTCTCGCGCGCCGACAGGCCGTTCGCCGCCGGCTCGCGCATGCTCTCGGTCGCCAGGCGGGCGCCGAGCGCGGGGTTGAGGTAGGTGCCGCCGGCGATCGTCGTGCGGATCGCTTCGATCAGCTCGGTGCCCGCGGCGTGCTTGAGCACATACCCGCGCGCGCCGTTGGCGAGCGCCTCGCGTGCGAACGCCGGCTCGTCCTGCATCGTCAGCACGACGATCGACATGTCCGGAGCGATCACCGCGAACTCGGGGATCGCCGCAAGGCTCGGCTCCCCGGGCATGTTGAGGTCGAGCACCAGCACGTCGGGCTTGTGGCCGAGCACCGCTCGCTTGGCGGCGCCGACGTCGGCCGCCTCGGCGACGACCTCGAATCCCGCCTCGTCGTCAAGCAGCATGTGCAGCCCGGACCGCACGACCGCGTGGTCGTCCGCGATCGCGATCCGCAGCGGCCGGCTGTCAGTTTCGGCGCCCAGAGCGACCATCCCCCGACGATAGCCAGCTGTCGCTACTCGGTCCATAGGCGCTTTGCCGTGGGCGGCTGCGGAGAACTACGCAGCGGGCTCGGATAGCCTGCCGTTCGTGGATCTCGCGGGATCGAGGGCGCTGGTCACCGGCGCGACGGGCGGCATCGGGCAGGCGATTGCCCGTGCGCTGCACGCGCGCGGCGCGACCGTGCTGCTCAGCGGGCGCCAGGCCGACGTGCTCGAGCGGCTCCGTGGCGAGCTGGGCGAGCGCGCCGAGGTGATCGTCGCCGACCTCGCCGACCGCGCGGAGGTAGCCGCGCTGCCGGAGCGCGCCGGCCAGGTGGACGTGCTGATCGCCAACGCCGCGCTGCCCGCGAGCGGCCACCTGCACAGCTTCGCGCCCGACGAGATCGACCGCGCGCTCGACGTCAACCTGCGCGCGCCGATCATGCTCGCGCGCGCGCTGAGCCCGGCGATGGCCGGGCGTCGCCGCGGCCACGTCGTGCTGATCTCCTCGCTCGCCGGCAAGGCGAGCAGCGCCGGCAGCTCGATGTACTCGGCGTCGAAGTTCGCGCTGCGCGGCTTCGCCCAGGGGCTGCACGAGGACCTGCTGCACTCCAACGTCGGAGTCACCGCCGTCTTCCCCGGCTTCATCCGCGACGCCGGGATGTTCCACGCGAGCGGCGCCAAGCTGCCGCGCTTCATCGGGATGCCGACGCCCGACGACGTCGCGCGCGGCGTCGTAAAGGGGATCGAGAGCGAGAAGCTCGAGGTCGACGTCGCGCCGCTCGGGCTGCGCGTCGGCACCGTTATCTCCGGCCTCGCGCCGCAGGCGACGCTTGCGCTGCAGCGCCGCTTCGGCAGCCACGAGATCTCGGCCGAGATCGCGCGCGGCCAGGCCCACAAGCGCTGACCGCGTGCCGCCGATCGACGAGCGGCTGATCCGCGGGCTGCATGTCGACGCCTTCGACCTCGACGGGTCGGGCTTCGAGGGCCGCGTCCACGAGGTCTTCCAGGCATCGACCGTCGCGGCGCTGGTCGGCGGGGCCTTCGACGGCGATCTCAGCTTCGCCGAGCTGGCCCGCCACGGCGACCTCGGGCTCGGCACGCTGAACGGGCTCGACGGCGAGATGATCGCCGTCGACGGCCGCTTCCTGCGCGCCGACGTCGACGGCCGCGTGTCGGAGATCGACCCTGCGGCCCTGACCCCGTTCGCGGTCGTCACGCGCTTCGATCCGACCGTCGCCTTCGACCTCGACGGGCCGTGCGACCACCACGCCTTCGTCGAGCAGGTCGACCGCCACGCGCCGCCCGAGTCGCCCGCCTGCGCGATCCGCGCCGACGGCGTCTTCGAGCTGGTCCACGCCCGTTCGGTCCCGCGCCAGCGGCCGCCCTACGGCACGCTCGCCGAGGCGGCCGCGCGGCAGCGCGAGTTCACGTTCGAGGAGGTCGAGGGGACGGTGGTCGGCTTTCGCTTCCCCGACTACGCCGAGGGCATCGAGCTGCCCGGCTTCCACCTCCACTTCGTCGACGCGGCGCGCGAGCGCGGCGGCCACGTGCTGTCCTGTCGCCCGCGCCGCCTCCGCGTCCAGATCGACCACGCCAGCGACCTCCACATGGAGCTGCCGCCGGGCGTCGCGCTGCCCGATCCCGCGGCCGCGGTGGCGGCGGCCGATCGCGCCGTCCTACGCGCTATCGAGGGCGACGGGTAGCCCGACTCGGCGCGGCCGCTCAGGAGGGCGATTCGGCGGGCGACTCGTCGGCGGCGCGGACGACGCCCAGAGCGTCGCAGAGGTCGAGCGCGACGGTCTCGGCCTGGGCGCGGATCTCGCGCGCGGCGGTCGTCTCCCACAGCTCGCCGCGCCGCGGCGGACCGAGCGTGTAGATCGGTCCCCGCGTGCTGCCGTCGCGGTCGGCAAGAGCGCCGCAGTCGCCGGTGCGCAGGCCGAGTCCCAGCGCGTCCGGGACGGCGAGCCCGTCGGCGATCAACCGCTCGACCAGCGGCCCGCCGCGGCGGATGTCGGTGCCGGGCCCGGCGCAGCAGACGACCCGGTCGGCGCGGACCGCGAGTGGGCCGCGCTCGCCCGCGAGCGTCACGTGGATCGCCTCCGGCCGGGCCGTCGCCGTCGCGATCGCCGCCTTGGTCAGCTCGAGCCGGCCGGCGCGACGCAGCTCGCGCAGCTCGGCGCCGACCTCGGGCGCGACGCGGTGGCGGACGACGTCCCACTCGCGCGCGCCGCCGTCGAACGCGAAGCGGCGGCGGTCCTCCTGCGACAGCCGCCGCCAGAGCCGGGGCACGCACGGCCGGATGCCGTCGACCACGTCGCGCCAGTCGTAGCCCTCCGACACCATGTGGCGGGCGTGGGCGCGCAGCTGGCGCTCGAGCGCGGCGAGCGGCAGCCGCCCCGCGGGGACGCGCGGCGCCGGGGCGGGCTCGCGCACTCCCGGGAGGTGCGCGTGCGGCACGAGCCCGCGCCGCGAGATCGCGACCGTCCGCCCCGCGGGCGCCTTGCGCGCGACGGTCAACGCCACGTCGATCGCCGTCAGCGAGGTGCCGATCACCAGGGTCGTCGCGGCGGCGGCGAGTCCGTCGAGCGCCCCCGGCGCCCACGGGTCGACGACCACGCGCGGGTCGTCGGGCAGGCCCGGCGGCGCGCCCGGCGGCAGGTTGCCGGTGGCGAGCACGGCGGCGTCGGCGAGCAGGCAGCGGCCGTCGGCGAGCTTCACCGCGACGCCCTCCTCAATGCGCGACAGCCGCTCCGCGGCCGCCGTCACGAGCTCCAGCGAAGCGGCCGTCGCGCGCTCGCGCTCGTCGCTCAGCAGGGCGCGCAGGTACTCGCCGTAGACCGATCGCGGCAGGAACTCGCCGGGGGCGACGCGGCGGCCGAGGTGGCGGCGCGCCCAGGTCATCAGGTGCAGGGGAGCGTCGGGGAAGGCGCTCATCCGCGCCGCCGGGACGTTGAGCCGGTGCTGGGGGTCGCCGGTCGAGTAGGCGACTCCCGGGCCGAAGTCGCCGCTGCGCTCGATCAGCACGATTCGCAGCGGGCGGGTGGCGTGGCGCAGCAGGTTCGCCGCCACGAGCGTGCCCGAGAGACCGGCGCCGATCACGGCGACGGTCTTGCGACCGTCCTCGCGGCCGGCGCTCACCGGCCGACCAGCTCCACGCCGTGGTCGGCGAGGTCGGGGATGCCGCCGCCGGAGATCCGGCTGGCGGCCCGCCCGCGGCGGCGCAGCCAGCTCGTCGCGAACGCGGCGCGGTTGCCGAGCGCGCAGCCGACGGCGAGCGGGCCGTCGGGGATCGCCACGTCGGCGTCGCCCAGACGGTCGAGCGGCAGGTGGACCGAGCCCGGCAGGTGGCCGGCGTCCCACTCGTCGCGGTCGCGCACGTCGACGACCGTGAAGTCGTCGAGGCGGCCGGCCAGCTCGCCGACGTCGACGCTCGCGGCGCCCGCGATCGTGGCGCCCGCCGCGGCGAGCGCGTCGGCGCCGCCGGGGGCGAGGCCGACGACGTTGTCGAGCGACACGGCGCGCAGCCGCCGCGCCAGCTCGGCCGCGCCTGCGACGTCGGCAGCCGCGACGACGATCGGCGCGTCGGCGTCGAGCGCCCAGGCGGCTCGCGTGCCGAGGCCGCTGCCGGACAGCGGGAGGTTCAGCGAGCCCTCGGCGTGCGCGTCGTCGTAGGCCGTGGCGGGGCGCCCGTCGATCACCACCGTCGCGTCGTCGGCGAGCGCGGCCGCCAGCTCGGCTTCGGTCAGGACGGGCGGGGCCGCGGCGGGGGCGGAGCGGCGCAGGTTGCGCTCGACGACGCGCTCGACGGTCGGCGGCCGAGGTGGGACGTCGGCGGTCAGCGCGCGGACGAACTCGTCGCGGTCGGCGTGGCGCATGAACGGGTTGGCCCGCCGCTCGTAGCCGATCGTCGAGCTGGGCTTCGGCGACAGGCCGGCGCCGCCGCAGAGCGAGCCGCCGACGTGGCCGGGCCACAGCTCGACGCCGTCGCCGAGCGCGCCGAGGCGCGCGACGGTGTCGAACAGGGCGCTCGCGCCGGCCTGGGCGTCCACCGCGAGGTCCGGCCGGGCGAGGTCGCCGACCAGCAGCGAGTCGCCGGTCAGCACCAGCCACGGATTGTCGTCGCGGGCCGTGTCCGCGATCAGCAGCGCGACGTGCTCCGGCCGGTGGCCGGCCGCGGCCAGCACCTCGATCCGGACCTTGCCGACGGGGACCGTGTCGCCGGGGGCGAGCCCCTCGGGGCCGTCGAGCCAGGGCAGGCGGACCGCCGCGCCGGTGGCCGCCGCGAGCGCCTCGCGGCCGGAGACGTGGTCGGCGTGGGTGTGCGTCTCCAGGATCGTCGCGATCTCGGCGTGCTCCGATTCGGCGAGGCGGACGTAGCGCTCCGCGTCGATCCCGGGATCAACCACCACCGCGCGGCCACCGCAGCCGATCAGGTACGAGGCGCAGCCGAGGTCCTCGTCGAGCAGCTGGTGGAAGAACACAGGGGCAGATTAGTCACTGATCCTGTGGGGAAAAGCCCTCGAAAACGGCTTGGATATGGGGTGTTTCCCGGAGGCGCGGATCGTGCTCGCGACGGTCGAGTAGCTTTGAGGCGACCGCCGTGCCCGCTCTAGACCAACAGCTCGCCTGGTTCGTGGCGGGGCCGCTGCTCGGCCTCTGCGTCGTCGCCTGCCGCTGGCTGCTGAACGGGCGCCTTGGGGTGACGGGCGGCTACTCGGAGATCGTGACGAAGCTCGGCCGGGCGAGCGCGACGTTCGACTGGCGCGGCTGGCTGCTGATCGGGGTGGCGCTCGGCGGGACGCTGTTCGCGCTGCTCGCGGGCGGGCAGAGCTTCTCCGGCTTCGGCTGGCTGACCGAGACCTTCACCGGCGCGGGCCAGGTCGCGATCCCGTTCATCCTGCTGCTGTCCGGGGTCGCGATCGGCTACGGCGCGAAGCTCGCCGGCGGCTGCACGTCGGGCAACGGCCTGTCGGGGACGTCGCTGCTGTCGCCCGCGAGCCTCGCGTCGACCGCGACCTTCTTCGCCGTCGCGATCGTAGTCGCCAACGTCGTGGAGCTGGCGATTCGATGAACGCGCGCCGGATCGCCGGGGCGCTGATCGGCGTCGTCTTCGGCTTCGTCCTCTGCTGGAGCGGGATGGTCAGCCCGGACGTGATCCGCGGCGCGCTGCTGCTCGAGCAGTCCTACTTGTTCCTCTTCTTCGGCTCGGCGGTGCTGGTCTCGGCGGTCGGCGTCGAGCTGCTGCGCCGCCGCCACGCCCGCGCGCTGCTGACCGGCGCGCCGGTCGCCTGGCCGCGCGAGCGGCCTGAGCGCCGCCACATCGTGGGCAGCGCGATCTTCGGCGTCGGCTGGGGCGTCGCCAACGCCTGCCCGGGCCCGGTCGCCGCCCAGATCGGCCAGGGCATGCTCTGGGCGCTGCCGCTGCTCGCCGGCATCCTGATCGGCGTGCGGCTCTACATGCGCGCCGCCGACGAGACCGAGCCGGCCGTCGAGCCGGCGACCGCGCGACCGGCTAGAGCTTCGGCCGCTCCGCTGACAGATCCGGCTTGAGCACGTCGTCCTCGAGGTCGAGGGCGACGCGGACGATGCGGGCCTGCTCCTTGCGGTGGGCGGCGGTGTAGCCCTCGGACTGGGCTGCCCGGAGCTGGCGGCCGACGTAGTAGTAGTGCAGGTCCTCGGGCAGGATGCCAGCCATGCGGCGGCGCATGTAGGCGCGCGGGCCCATGTTGCGCGGCTCCTCCTGGACCCAGACGACCCGTTCGAGGTTGGGGTAGCTCTCCATCAGGTCCTTGAGCTGCTGCTCCGGGAACGGGTAGAGCATCTCGACGCGCGCGACGGCGATGTGGTCGGCCGAGTCGCGTTCCTCGTTGCCGACGATGTCGTAGTAGACCTTGCCCGAGCAGAGGACGAGCTTGGTGACTGCGTCGCGGTCCTTCGCCGGCGACGCGCCATTGCCCGCCTCGGCGGTGAACAGCGGGTCGTCGATCACGCGCTGGAACTCGCCGTTGCCCAGCTCGTCGAAGGTCGAGGTGGCGGCCGGAAGGCGCAGCAGGCTCTTCGGCGTCATCAGCACCAGCGGGCGCGCCTTCGAGACCAGCGCCTGGCGGCGCAGCAGGTGGAAGTACTGGGCCGGCGTCGTGCAGTTGGCGACGCGGATGTTGCCCTCGGCGCAGGCCTGCAGGAAGCGCTCGATGCGGCCGGAGGAGTGCTCGGGGCCCGAGCCCTCGTAGCCGTGCGGAAGCAGCAGCGTCAGCCGCGAGGTCTGGCCCCACTTCGCCAGGCCGGAGGTCATGAACTGGTCGATGATCACCTGGCCGGAGTTGACGAAGTCGCCGAACTGGGCCTCCCAGAGCACGAGCGCCTCGGGGTCCTGGATCGAGTAGCCGTACTCGAAGCCGATGCACGCCTGCTCGGAGAGCGGGCTGTTGTGCAGCTCGAAGGGCGCGGCGGCGCTGGCGAGGTTCTGCAGCGGCGTGTAGCGCGCGCCGGTCTCGGAGTCGTGGAGGACGAGGTGGCGCTGGCTGAAGGTGCCGCGCTCGGAGTCCTGGCCGGTCAGGCGCACCGGGACGCCGAGCGCCAGCAGCGAGGCGTAGGCGAGCGACTCGGCGTGCGCCCAGTCGACCCGGCCGTCGGGCTCGGCCGCGTCGACGCGCTTCTTCAGGAACGGCTTCAGCTTGCGGTGGACGTTGAAGTCCTCGGGCACCTTGACGATCTGCTCGTTGAGCGACCGCAGCAGGTCGGTCGGCAGCGTCGTCTTCGGCTCGCGGCTCATCGTCGTGTCGACCTCGAGCGAGCCGGTGTCGGGCGGCCCGGCCATCGTGTCCTTGAGCTCGGCGTGCGCCTTGGAGACCGCCTCGTAGGCGTCGGAGGCGAGCTTGTCGGCCTCCTCGGCCGTCACGACGCCCTGCTCGACGAGCTGCTTCGCGTAGATCGCGCGCACCGTCGGGTGCGCCTTGATCTTCTCGTACATCCGCGGCTGGGTGTAGGCGGGCTCGTCGGTCTCGTTGTGGCCGAAGCGGCGATAGCCGACGAGGTCGATCAGCGCGTCGCGGCCGAACTCGTTGCGGAAGCCGACGGCGAGCCGGACGGCGGCGATGCAGGCCTCGACGTCGTCGGCGTTGACGTGGATGATCGGCACGTCGAAGCCCTTGGCGAGGTCCGACGCCCAGCGCGTCGAGCGCGCGTCGGGCGGGTCGGTGGTGAAGCCGACCTGGTTGTTGGCGATCACGTGGACCGTGCCGCCGGTGCTGTAGCCGGCGAGCGCCTGCAGGTTGAGCGTCTCGGCGACGACGCCCTGGCCTGGGAAGGCCGCGTCGCCGTGGATCAGGATCGGCACGACGAGGCTCGGGTCGTGGGTCATCTCACGGCCGTTGCGGCTCGTCTGGTCGGCGCGCGCGAGGCCCTCGATCACCGGGTTGACGTACTCGAGGTGGCTCGGGTTCGGCGCCAGCGTCACCTGGACGCCCTTGCCTTCGCGCGTCGTGTAGGTGCCGGTCGCGCCGTAGTGGTACTTGACGTCGCCGGTGCCGCCCTCGGGCGCGGCGGTGTCGGCGGACAGGACCTGCTCGCCCTCGAACTCGACGAGGATGTTCCCGTAGGGCTGGCCGACGGTGTGCGCGAGCACGTTGAGCCGGCCGCGGTGGGCCATGCCGAGCACGGCCTCGCGGGCGCCGCTGTCGGCGCACAGCTCGATCGTCGTGTCGAGCATCGGCACGAGCATGTCGAGGCCCTCGATCGAGAACTGCTTCTTGCCGAGGAACGCCTTGTGGAGGTAGCCCTCGAGCGCCTCGACCTCGGACAGCCGCTCGCAGCAGAGCGCGCTTCTGATCGGGGTCGAGCGGCGTGCGGTGGGCGCCCGACTCGATGTTCTCGCGCAGCCAGACGCGGCGGTTGTTGCCGGCGATGTGCTCGACCTCGTAGGCGATCGTGCCGGTGTAGGTGTCGCGCAGGTGCGGCAGCGCGTCGGCGAACGTCTTGCCCGGCACCGCGACGCGCAGGACCGACGCGGGGATCCGCGCCATCATCTCGGGCGTCAGGTTGACCGACGCCGGGTCGAGCGCCGGGTCGCCGCGCGGCGGCGAGCCGAGCGGGTCGAGGTGCGCGGCGAGGTGGCCGTGGACGCGGTGCGCCTTGATGATCGAGGTCGCCGCCTGGACGGCCTGCATCAGTGCCTCGTCCGGCACGTCGGAGACGGCCGGGGTGGTGGAGGCGGGGACGGGGTCGGCGGCGGTGACGGTCGGGCTCGGCGGGCCGGCCTCGACCAGCGCGGCGTCGATGCCGAGCGCGGCGAAGAGGTTGGCGTAGAAGCCGTCGGCGCCCTGCAGCAGCTCGTCGACGCGCTTGAGGAACTGACCCGACTCGGCGCCCTGGATGACGCGGTGGTCGTAGGTCGAGGTCATCGTCATGACCTTCTCGACGCCCAGCTCCTCGAGCTTGCGCGGGTCGGCCTTGCCGAGTCCGGGCGGGTAGCCGATCGCGCCGGTGGCGACGATCGTGCCCTGGCCGGGCATCAGCCGCGGCACCGAGGCGACGGTGCCGATGCCGCCCGGGTTGGTCAGCGTGATCTGCGCGCCCTGGTAGGCGTCGGGCTGGAGCGTGTTGTCGCGCGCGCCGACGACCAGCTCGTCGTAGGCGGCGACGAAGTCCGGGAAGCTCAGCCGCGACGCGCCGTGGATCACCGGCACGACGAGCGAGCGGCTGCCGTCCTTGCGCTCGACGTCGACGGCGAGGCCGAGGCTGACCGCGGCGGGGGTGACGCGCTGCGGCTTGCCGTCGATCGAGGCGAACGAGTCGGCCATCACCGGCATGTCGTCGGTCGCGCGGACGATCGCCCAGGCGATCAGGTGGGTGAACGAGAGCTTCCTGCCGGCGCCCTTGAGCGTGGCGCGACGGGCGGCGAGCGTGTCGACCGCGAGCGTGCGGAAGCTGGTCGCCGTCGGGATCGAGCGGCTCTCCTCCATGAAGCGGACGAGCGTCGCGGCCGGGCCGCGGATCGTCTTGGCCTCGGCGCCGTCCGGCGGGGCGGGCGCGCTCGGCGCGGCGCTGCCGCCGCCCTTCACCGCGGTCTGCGCGGCGGCGAGGACGTCCTCCTTGGTGATGCGGTCGCGCGGGCCGCTGCCCTTGACGGCCGCGATGTCGATGCCGAGGTCGGCGGCCATCCGGGCGGCGACCGGCGTGGCGTTGGCGTCGCTCGCGACGGCGCCGTTGCCTCCGGACGCCGGCGGCGCCGCGGCGGCCGGCGCGCTCGGGGCGGCGCCGTCTCCGGCGGCCGCGGGGGCAGCCGGCGCGTCTCCGCCGGCGGGGGCCGCTCCGCCCTCGCCGACCTCGATCTCGCCGAGTACGGTGCCGACCGTGACGGTCTCGTCGGGCTGGACGTGGATCGCTGTCAGGACGCCGGCGACCGGAGAGGGCACCTCGGCGTCGACCTTGTCGGTCGAGATCTCGACCAGGCCCTCGTCGACCTCGACGCGGTCGCCGACCTGCTTCAGCCACTCCAGCACGACGCCCTCGGTCACCGACTCGCCCATCGCGGGCATCTCGATCTGAACGGTCGTTCCAGGGGCGGCCATGGCCGTGGCCCACTCTATCCAGCTCGGCGATCAGTCAGCGGGGCGCGGGTGTTTCCAAAGCCGCGCTGGCCCCGCGCGCCCGCGCCGTGAAAGAGTGCCGGCGATGGCCCGGAGCCGCAAACGTGAACTGGCCCGCGCCGATCGCGTGCTGCCGGGCGTCTGGCGGCTGCGGCTCCCGCTCCCGTGGGTCGGCGTTCCGCACGTAAACGCCTACGCGGTCGCGGCCGGCAGCGGCGTCGTCCTGTTCGACACCGGGATGCACGAGCCGGGCTCCTTCGCGCAACTCGAACGGGCGCTGGCCCAGGCCAATCTCGGCGTCGAGCACATCCGGCTCGTGGTCTGCACGCACGCCCACTCCGACCACTACGGCCAGGCGGCGTCGATCTGCGCGGCGGCCGGCTGCGAGCTGTGGATGCACCCCGCGCACGAGCACATGACCAAGCCGGTCGCCGACCCCGAGGAGGCGTTCGAGCGGCGGATCGAAGTCGCGCGCCAGAGCGGCGTGCCGCTTGCCAATCTCGAGCGCTATCGCGAGGAGAACCAGGACCGCGACCCGGGCATCGCGGGGGTCAAGCTGCCCGACCGCGAGCTGGTCCCGGGCGTCGAGGTCGACACCGACCTCGGTCGCTGGCAGGTCGTCGAGACCCCCGGCCACGCCCCGTCGCACGTCGTCCTGCACCAGCCCGAACGCAAGCTGCTGATCTCCGGCGACCACGTCCTCGGCCGCCCCTCGCTGTTCTTCGACTTCGGCTATACGCCCGATCCGGTCGGCGAGTACCTGACCAGCCTCGAGCGCGTCCGCGCGCTCGACGTCGACCTGATCCTCGCCGGCCACGGCCGCCCGGCGCGTGACCTCGAGGGTCACATCGACGCCCACCTCGACCTCGTCGACGCCGCGCTCGACCGCATCCGCGCCGCTCTCGCCGAGGAGCCGCGCACGGCCTACGACCTGGCCGGCGCGGCGATCGGCATCGACCCCGTCCCGCGCGTCGCGATGAGCTGGGCGATGTCGCTCGCCCTCTCCTACGTGCGCCGGCTGGAGGTCACCGGGCAGATCGAGCGCGTCGAGGGATCGGACCCCGAGCGCTGGAGCCTCGTAGGTCCCAAACGCTAGAACGTTGTTCTAGAAAAACGTTCCACGGTTTGCGACATACGCCCCGCTGGCCGACCGGCTAGACCGGCTGCTTGGCCCGTGTCCAGGGCTGCGCGGCGCGCAGCGCGGCGAGTATCGCGCGGGTCGCCGGGGAGCGGTTGAGCGTGTAGAAGTGGATGCCGGGCGCGCCGCGGGCGAGCAGGTCGACGCACTGGAGGGTGGCGTAGGCGACGCCGAGGTCCTGGAGCGCCTGGGGGTCGTCCTCGCGCGCCTCGAGCTGGCGCTCGAACGGCTCCGGGATCTCCGACTTGCACAGCTCGGTGATCCGGCGAATGTTGCGCAGGTTGGTGACCGGCATCACGCCCGGGATGATCGGCACGGTGACGCCCGCCTCGCGCGCCCGGGCGACGAAGTCGAAGTAGAACTCGTTGTCGTAGAAGAGCTGGGTGATCAGGAAGCTGGCGCCGGCGTCCTGCTTCGCCTTCAGGAAGCGGATGTCGGACTCCGAGCTCTCGGCCTGCGGGTGGACCTCCGGGAACGCGGCCGCGCCGACCGCGAAGCCGTAGTGCTCGGAGAGCAGGGCGATCAGCTCGGTCGAGTAGAGCAGCCCGCCGTCGGTCTGGACCCACTCGTCCTGACCCGCCGGCGGGTCGCCGCGGAGCGCGAGGACGTTGTCGACGCCGGCCGCCTCGATCTCGTCGAGCGTGCCGCGCAGCTCGTCGACGGTCGCGCCGACGCAGGTGAAGTGGGCCATCGCCTCGATCCCGAGGTCCTGCTTGATCCACTTGACGATGTCGATCGTCGTGTCGCGCGTCGAGCCGAGCGCGCCGTAGGTGACCGAGACGAAGTCGGGCTCGTCGTCGCTGAGCACGGCGAGCGTCTCGCGCAGGTTGGTCAGCCCCTCGCTCGTCTTCGGCGGGAAGAACTCGAACGAGAAGACGGGCCGCCGCTCGGCCAGGATTGCGTCGATCCGCATCGTCGGAAGGCTACCCGTGCACCGAGCGGCCCGGCGGCGGGACGAACGGAAGGTTGCTCGCGACGTGCTTGCGACCGTCGACCACGTACTCGACGTCGACCGAGTCGTTGCGGCCGTAGCTGCCGAACAGCGCCAAGAACATCGCCGTCCAGCGCAAGAAGCCGACCTTCTCCTTGACCAGCGAGCGGGAGAACAGCAGCTCGCCGTCGCCGACCCGGTAGTCGCGCCCCTCCTCCTGCGGCACCGCGTTGACGAACACCCGCAGCGGCGGCTTCGCCGCGGCCGGCAGGGGAACGCGCCAGATCTCCTCGCTCATCGCCCGCTCATGGTGCCAGCACGCGGCGCAGCGCGTCCGCGGGCGTCTCGCCGTCGAGCTGGGCGATCAGCTCGCGCCGCAGCCGGCCGCGGTAGGCCTCGCTCGATCCGTCGCCGCGGACGTCGATCCCGCCGCGCCAGCCGTCCGGCCCGCGCAGCTCGACGCGGCCGACGACCTGCTGGACGGGCTCGAAGCGGCGGACCAGCCGGCCGCCGGTCGCCCGCGCGTGCGCGGTCCGTTCGATCTCCGCGATGTGCCGCTCGACCGCGGCGAGCGCCTGGCCCGCGTCCTCGAAGCGCTCGCGCTCGACCTTCGGCCCCTTGCGCGCCGTCACCCGGTAGCCCTTCACGCGTCGCAGCGTAGTCCGCGCCGCCGCCTCCGCACCCCCCACAGGTGGGGGAACCTCTGCAATCCCTGTGCGGGTCTCTTCGGATGCCTGCTACGGGTAACTACCAAGCATGCAGTCCTGGAGAACAGCAGCGGTGCTGCTGGCGGTCGTGCTCACCACCCTCACCCTCCCCTTCGCGGCGGGCGCGGCTCCGGGCAGCCCACAGGTAGGTCAGCGGCAGTGGATCGACTGCTCGACCGGCCACATGCGCGGAGTCGCGCCCTACTCGGTGTGGCCCGACCTGTGGAGGGCCCAGCGCGAGGGGCGGACAGGCGACGCCGGGCTGCTCCAGCGGATCGCTCATGTCCCGCAGGCGAAGTGGCTCGCCGGCAGCAGCGTTCGCCGCGAGCCGTTCCGGATCGTCCGCAACTACGTCTCGAACATGCTCGCCAGCGAGTGGGGCGGCCCGAACTGCCAGACGAAGCACTCCGGTGGTGGCGGCGCCGGCGACCCCTACGTGGGCAACTACCCGGTCTTCGCCATCCGCCAGCTCGAGCACGCGGGCTGCAGCCGCTCCTACGACGGCGGCGGCGCCTGGAACCGCGCCCGCAACGGCAGCTACCTGCCGTGGATCGAGCGCTTCGTCGAGGCGCTCGCTCCGATCGGCCACCGCGCGACCGTGATCCTCGAGCCCGACGGCCTGCCGGTCGTGACCAAGTGCCTGAGCCGCAAGGCGTCGAAGCAGCGGCTCCAGCTGATGGCCGCCGTCAGCAAGCGGCTCGGCGGCATCCCGAATCTCGCCACCTACATCGACATCGGCTCGTCGCGCTGGCTGAGCAAGCGGCTCGCGGTCAAGCTGCTGCGCCGCTCCGGCGTCCGCCACGTCCGCGGCTTCGCGCTCAACACGACCCACTTCAACTACACCCGCGAGCAGATCGCCTACGGCGACGCGATCGCCCGCAAGCTCGGCGGCAAGCGCTACGTCGTCAACACGGCCGAGAACGGCCGTGGCGGGCTGAAGATCAAGAACCCCCACAAGGGCAACGTCAAGAACCGCTTCTGCAACCCGAAGAACGCGGGCCTCGGGGCGCTCCCGACGACCCGCACGGCCTCGCGCTACGCCGACGCCTACCTCTGGATCTCCCGCCCCGGCCTGTCGTCCAGCGGCCGCGGCACCAACCGCCAGTGCAGCCGCGGTCCGCTGGGGAACGTCTTCTGGCTGCCGAAGGCGCACCAGGAGGCCCGTCTCGCCATCTTCAGCGGGCAGCCGCCCTGGCCGCCCGCTCCGCTCTAGGCGTCGGCGCTAACGCTCGCCGAGCGTCGACGTAGTCGGTGTCGCGCGGCCCCGTGTAGATCTGCCGCGGACGGGCGATCTTCGCTCGCGTCGTCCTCGAGCATCTCCTTCCACTGGGCGAGCCAGCCGGAGGTCCGCGGGATCGCGAACATCACCGTGAACATGTCGGTCGGGATGTTCATCGCCTCGTAGATCAGGCCCGAGTAGAAGTCGACGTTCGGGTAGAGCTTGCGCGAGGTGAAGTAGTCGTCGTCGAGCGCGTGCTTCTCGAGCTCGATCGGCGATCTCGAGCTTCGGGTTGTCGACGCCGATGCACGTCGAGCACCTCGTCGACGTGCTTCTTGATGATCCTGGCGCGCGGGTCGTAGTTCTTGTAGACCCGGTGGCCGAAGCCCATCAGCTTCTCCTTGCCGTCCTTGACGCCCTCGAGGAAGTCCGGGATGTTCTCGACCGTCCCGATCCGGCCGAGCATCCGCAGCACGGCCTCGTTGGCGCCGCCGTGCAGCGGGCCGTAGAGCGCGGCGATCGCCGGCGGCGACCGCCGAGTACGGGTCGACCTGCGACGAGCCGACCGAGCGGACCGCCGCCGTCGAGCAGTTCTGCTCGTGGTCGGCGTGGAGGATCCAGAGCACGTCGAGCGCCCGCTCGAGCCGCGGGTCGGGCTCGTACTTCGGCTCGGTCGATGCGGTAGAGCATCGACGAGGAAGTTGCCGGTGTACCAGAGGTCGTTGTCCGGGTAGACGTAGGGCAGGCCGAGGCTGTGGCGGTAGGAGAACGCCGCCAGCGTCGGCATCTTCGCGATCAGCCGGACGATCGCCATGTAGCGCTCGGTCGGGTCGTCGATGTTCTTCGACGCGGGATAGAAGGTCGACAGCGCGCCGACGGTCGAGAGCAGCATCGCCATCGGGTGGGCGTCGTAGCGGAAGCCCTCGAGCGACTTCTTGATGTCCTCGTGGACGTAGGTGTGGTGGGTGATCGCGTAGACCCAGTAGTCGAGCGCGTCCTTGGTCGGCAGCTCGCCGTGGACCAGCAGGTAGGCGACCTCGAGGTAGCTCGAGCTTCTCGCAGAGCTGCTCGATCGGGATGCCGCGGTGCTCGAGGATGCCCTTGTCGCCGTCGATGTAGGTGATCGAGCTGCGACACGACGCGGTGTTGGTGAACGCCGGGTCGTAGGTCATCAGCCCGAAGTCGTCGTCCGACGCCTTCATCTGGCGAAAGTCCATCGCCTTGACCGTGCCGTCGACGATCGGCACCTCGTAGGTCTGGCCGGTGCGGTTGTCGGTGACCGTCAGGGAGTCGCCCGCTACGGCTACGCCACCGTTGTCGTCCGCCTGGCTCTGCTCGTCCATCATCGCTCCTGCTCTCGAGTTGCTGGGTGGATCGGGTCCCCGCTCCCGTCCCCGCAACTTAGCGTGGAAGGCGCTCAGCGGCCCATCAGCCTGCCGAGCACGCCGCCGCCCTTGTGCGGTGGAAGCTCGGCGGCCTGGGCGGCCGTGATGGCGAGCGTCACGCCGCGCTCGGCGGTGCGGGCGACCTCGGGCGCGTCGACGAAGACGCGGATGCCGGCCTCGTTCTCGAAGACGATGCCGTCGAAGATGTGCTCGCGCGCGTTGTCGAGCACCTGGCGGACCGTGCCGACGACGATCTCGTCCGAGCTGTAGACCGGGATGCCGGTCGGCAGCGCGGTGTAGCTGATCGCCGTTCCGTCGTCGATCGCCACGGCGCTCAGACGGTCTGGGTGGTCACAGCGCCGTGGTCGGGGCTCTCGTCGTGCTCCTGATTGCTCAGGGCGCCGACGACCGCCGCGGAGACCGTCGCGAGGACCAGGATCCCGAAGATCGCCGCGACCGCGATCTCGCCGCGGCTCGACTTCGGGAAGTCCTTGCGCACGACTCCGAGCAGCGAGACGAGCAGCGCGCAGGCTGCCAGCACGCTACCGATGACGTAGTAGGCGTCCATCGACGCGGAACCTAACACGCGCAGGGGCGGCTGGCGACTCGCCATGTCCAGGTCCGCGGCGGGGCGGTCGCGGAGGCCGCGGGCCGTGCGGGCGATTCGGCCTCTTGCTACCGCCCTCGCCCTCGTCGACCGGCTGTGGCGGCTCGGGTTCGCGCACCGCCCACCAGACCAGCCAGAGCAGGGCCGCGATCGGGATCTTCAGCACCACGAACATCCAGATGAACGCCTCCATCCCTTCCGAGGGTACTCCGCTCGCCGCGGAGTTCAACGACTTTTCGGGTTAGGCGGTGGTCGGCGCCTCGAGCGCCGTGATCTGGCGGAACTGCTCGAAGCGGGCGTCGATCTCGTCGCGCTCGAGGCGGGCGACGCGCTCGGTGCCGAACTCCTCGACGTTGAACGAGGCGAGGGCCGAGCCGTAGGTCATCGCGCGGCGCAGCGTCGCCTCGCTCGACCAGTCGTCCTGGGAGCGCAGGTAGCCGAGGAACCCGCCGGCGAACGAGTCGCCGGCGCCGGTCGGGTCGATCACGGTCTCGAGCGGGAAGGCCGGCAGCGCGAAGAAGCCGTTCTCGGTGAACAGCGCCGCGCCGTACTCGCCCTGCTTTGCGACGACGACCTTCGGGCCCATCTCCATCACCGCGCGTGCCGCGCGAACGAGGTTCGGCTGCTCGGTCAGCTGGCGGATCTCGGCGTCGTTGAGGAAGACGAGGTCGACGCCGGAGATCGTCTCGCAGAGCGAGTCGCGGGCGATCTCGATCCAGAGGTTCATCGAGTCCAGCCCCGCCCACCGGACGTTGCCGCACTGGCCGCGCACGCCGCGCTGGAGGTCGGGCTGGATGTTCGCCAGGAAGAGGTGGTCGGCGGCCTGGGAAGCCTCGGAGAGCTTCGGCTCGAACTCGCCGAAGACGTTGAGCTGGGTGTCGTCGGTGTGGGCCTGGTTGAAGTCGTACTCGTAGTGGCCGCGCCAGAAGAAGGTGTCGCCGCCGGCGACGTGCTCGATGTCGTCGGTGTTGACGCCGCGGCCGTGCAGCACCGCGTACTCGGCGTCGCCGAAGTCGTCTCCGACCGGCCCCACGACGCGCACGTCGGTGAAGAAGCTGGCCGCGAGCGAGAAGTGGACGGCGGAGCCGCCGAGCATCTTCTCCCGCTCGCCGAACGGTGTCTTGACCGCGTCGAAGGCGATCGATCCGACTACAACAAGGCTCATAGGGCGCGGAAGGGTAACGGTCCGCGCGGCGCCGTTACGCTCCGCGCGCATGCGCGCCGTGCAGATCCAGGAGTTCGGGGGGCCGGAGGTGCTCCAGGTCGCCGAGCTGCCCGTCCCTGAGCCCGGGCCCGGCGAGCTGCTGATCCGCGTCGCGCGCGCGGGGCTGAACTTCGGCGACACCCACCAGCGGCGCAACGAGTACATCGCCAAGCACGAGCTGCCGGTGGTGCTGGGCGGCGAGGTGTCGGGGGTGGTCGAGCGCGTCGGGCCGCCCGGCGAGGGGCCGGTCTTCCGGCCCGGCGAGCGGGTGATCGCGCTGCTGCGCGTCGGGGGGTATGCGGAGTTCGCGATCGCGCCGGCCGCGCGCACGTTCCGCATCCCCGACGGCGTGAGCGACGACGACGCGCTGGCGCTGCTGATCCAGGGGCTGACGGCGTGGCACTGCTGGCGGACCTGCGCGCACCTGGCCGAGGGCGAGAGCGTCGTCGTCCACTCGGCGGCCGGGGGCGTCGGTTCGCTTGCTGACCCAGCTCGCGCGGCCGATGGGGGCCGGGCGCGTGATCGCGACGGCGGGCTCTGAGGCGCGGCGCGCGGAGGCGCTGGAGTTGGGGGCCGACGTGGCGATTGACCCGGGCGGCGACCTGACCCCGGCCCTGATCGCCGCCAACGACGGCCGCCCCGTCGATGTCGTGCTCGACGCGGCCGGCGGCGCCGTCTTCGCCCAGAGCCTCGCCGCGCTCGCGCCCTTCGGCCGGATCGTCGCCTACGGCAACTCGACTCGCGAGAAGGTCCCGGTCACCAACGGCGAGCTGCTGAAGGAGAGCCGCGCCGTCGTCGGCTTCTGGCTGATGCACCTGCTCGACCGCCGCGAGATGCTCGAGGCCCCGCTCGCCGACCTCTTCGCGCGCGCCGCCCGCGGCGAGCTGCGCCCGCGCGTCGGCGGCACCTATCCGCTCGCCGACGCCGCCCGCGCCCACGAGGACCTCGAGGCGCGCCGTACCACCGGCAAGCTCACGCTCGACCCCACGGCCTGAGGCCGGCGGCTGGCCGTCAGTAGTCTGGTTGGCCGCAATGACGACTTTCGCCGATCTCGGCCTCTCTCAAGAGGTGCTCGATGCGCTCGACCACCTCGGCTACAAGGACCCGACCCCGATCCAGCAGGAGACGATCCCGCTGCTGCTGCAGGGCCGGGACGTGATCGGCCAGGCGCAGACCGGCACCGGCAAGACGGCCGCCTTCGGGCTGCCGCTGCTCGACTACCTCGATCCCTCGGACCCGTCGGTCCAGGCGCTGGTGCTCACTCCCACGCGCGAGCTGTGCATCCAGGTGACCCAGGCGCTGCGCGCCTACGGGGCCAAGCGCGGCATCGAGGTCGTCGCGGTGTTCGGCGGCGCGCCGATCCGCGACCAGGCGTCGCGGCTGAAGAACGAGGCGCAGGTCGTCGTCGGGACCGTCGGCCGGGTCATGGACATGATCCGCCGTCACTACCTCTTCCTCGACCAGACGCGCTACGTCGTGCTCGACGAGGCCGACGAGATGCTCGACCTCGGCTTCTTCGAGGACGTCGACGAGATCCTCGCCCGCTGTCCGTCCGGTCGCCAGACCGCGCTCTTCTCGGCCACGATGCCGCCGCCGATCAAGAAGCTCGCCGAGAAGCGGATGTTCGACCCGGAGACGATCAAGGTCAAGGCCGCGCAGCTGACGATCGACACCGTCGCCCAGTTCCACATCGAGGTCGCCGACAAGGACAAGGCGGAGCGGCTCGGCGAGGTGCTGAAGGCCGAGCGCCCGACCCAGGCGATCATCTTCGCGCGCACCAAGATCGGCGTCGACCGGCTCGCCCGGACGCTCGACCGCCAGGGGCTGCGCGTCAAGACGCTGCACGGCAACATGAGCCAGGGCGCCCGCGACGGCGTGATGATCGCCTTCAAGGGCGGGCGCGAGAAGCTGTTGGTCGCCACCGACGTCGCCGCCCGCGGGCTCGACATCTCCGGCGTCTCGCACGTCGTCAACTACGACGTGCCGAACTCGCCCGACGTCTACGTCCACCGCATCGGCCGCACCGGCCGCGCGGGTGAGACGGGCCGCGCGATCACGATGATCACGCCGAAGCAGCGCGAGGACCTCGAGGCGATCGAGCGCCACGCGCACACCGAGATCCCCGTCTGGAGCGCGCCGAACGGCGACGCGCCGGCGCGTCCGAGGCGAGCGAAGCCCGCGGCCGAGGCGCCCGAGGCCGAGGAGCCCAAGGCGGTCGAGGCGCCCGACGTCGAGGCGCCTGAGCAGGTCGCGGCCGAGCCCGCCGGCGAGTCCGGCGAGTCGAAGCGCCCACGCCGCCGTCGTGGCGGTCGAGGCCGTGCCCGCGACGTGGAGCCGGCGTCCGAGGCCGCCGAGCCCGACGAGCCCGAGGCCGCCGAGCCCGCCGAGCCGGAGGAGGACGAGCGTCCCCAGACTCGCCGGCCGCGCCACACCAAGCCGCGCCCGCGCGACGGCAAGGTCGCGAAGCTGCTGGTCGGCGGTGGTCGGGCGCAGGGCTTCGAGCCGGCCGACCTGGTCTCGGCGATCGTCGACAACTGCCACCTCGACGGCGAGGACGTCCGCAACGTGCGCGTGCTCGAGCGGTTCAGCTTCGTCGAGGTTCCCGCCGAGCGCGCGGAAGAGGTGGTCGAGAAGGTCAACGGCAACGACGTCCGGGGCGTGTCGCTCCGGCTGGAGGTGGCGAAGCGATGAGCCAGGCGACTCTGCACACGACGCACGGTCCGATCGAGATCCAGTTCTTCGACGACGATGCGCCGAAGACCGTCGAGAACTTCCGCAAGCTGTCGGGCGACGGCTTCTACGACGGCCTCACCTTCCACCGCGTGATCAAGGACTTCATGATCCAGGGCGGCTGCCCCGAGGGCACCGGCACCGGCGGCCCGGGCTACACGTTCGAGGACGAGTTCAACGACCACAAGGTCGTCCGCGGCGCGCTCGCGATGGCCAACGCCGGCCCGAACACCAACGGCAGCCAGTTCTTCATCGTCACGATCGGCGAGGCCGGCTGGCTCGACGGCAAGCACACCGTCTTCGGCGAGGTCGTCTCCGGCATGGACGCCGTCGACGCCATCGAGGGCGTCCAGACCGGCCCCGGCGACGCCCCCGCCGAGCCCGTCTTCATCGAGCGCGTCGAGCTCGCCGACGGCGCGGGATGAGCCGCGGGCCCATTCCGGGCCATTGCATACTCGACCGGGCCATTTACATACTTTCGAGCGGATGAGTATGTAGATTGAGTCCGTGGGCACCTTCCAGAACATCGACCGGCATCTATCGTTGCTGCCGTCTGATCTGGTCTCGACGCTGACGCGCGTGCATGAGGCGCGGGGTCGCGAGCAGCTGTTCAGCCACCAGAATCCCGAGGGCTTGGACGTCCTGCGCAGGATCGCCCTGATCCAAAGCGCAGAGGCATCGAATGCCATCGAGGACATTCGCGCCCCGCGAGACCGTATCGAGGCGCTAGTCGCGGACACGGCTGAGCCGGAGAACCGATCCGAGGCCGAGATCGCGGGCTATCGCTACGTTCTCGACCAGCTCCATGCCTCGGCGCGGGAGATCCCCTTCGAGCCTCGCTACGTCGAACAGCTCCACGGCTACCTGTACCGCTTCACCGGCGATCGCGACGCGGGTCACTTCAAGCGGCTGGACAACACCGTCGAGGAGCGTCATCCGGACGGGACCGTCGTATCTCGCTTCACACCCGTCTCCGCAGAACGAACACCGCAGGCGATGGATGACCTTCACCGAGGCTTCCACGCTGCTCAGGGCAGCTATCCCGACCTGCTCCTCGCAGCTGCCTACGTCCTGGATTTCCTGGTGATCCACCCGTTCCGCGACGGCAACGGGCGCATGTCGCGGCTGATCACCCTCTGGCTCCTATATCTCGGCGGACACGATGTGGGGCGGTTCATCAGCGTCGAGAAGGTGATCGAAGCGTCGAAGGAGACCTACTACGGCGCTCTGGCGAAGTCCACGGTCGGGTGGCACGACGACGAGCACGATCTCATGCCGTGGGCGAGCTACTTCCTTGGGGTTCTAGCTGCCGTCTATGACGAGTTCGAGTCCCGTACCGAGGTGGCGACGTCGCGTGGCAACAAGCGAGTGCTTGTCGAGAGCTTCGTGCGGTCGTCCTTGTCTCCCCGGTTCACCGTCGGCGACGTGCGCGATGCCGCACCTGGGGTCAGCGACGTCTACATACGCCGGGTCCTGAATGACCTCAAGAAGGAGGGCGCTATAGAGCCGTCGGGTCGCGGCGCAGCGGCGTTCTGGACCCGCCTGCGAGACGACTTCTAGACCGGCGGCGAGCGATCGACGAGGGGGCGATTCGCGCCACTCGCGTTCGGGTCGCGTGCCCGTGGGGACGAGCGTTCGGATTCGGTACGCCGCGCGCCGGTCAGCTCCACAGAGCGCTGGCGGGCGTTGCCCAGAGGCGATCGCCGAATGGCAGGGTCGCGGAGCCGAGGTGGACCACGACGCCGCCGCGGAAGCGGTCGCGGAGGTGTTCGAGATGGCGGAAGTCGGCTTGTCCGACGGTGGTCGAGAGCTTGCACTCGACGGCGACCACCGCACCGTCTCGGCGCTCGAAGATCGCCTGCTTGATTCCGTAGAGGAGGTCGGGCGCGCGCTGGATCTCGTCCAGCACTGCGGGAAGAGCGTGGTCTTCTCATCGTGGTGGAATTTCCTCCATTGGATGGAAGAAATGACACCCCCGCGGAGCATTTTCAGCCGTCAGGAGATCAGCTTGAGCTGGGTGTCGGCGATCTCGCGGGCGAGGGCGGGGAGGTCGGCTTCGCCGCGCTCGACGGCGCCGTAGACGACCTCCTCGGCGCCGCCGACGAGCGCGCGGGCGGCGATCGGGCCGAGGTCGCGGCCGGGGCTGGCCTCGGCGAGGAAGCCCTCCATCAGCGCCGCGAAGCGGTCCATGGTCGCGGCGCGGCGCTGGCGGCCGGCGGGCCCGGCGGCGAGCACCTCGACGACGCAGGCGCGGGCGACCGCCGGCTCCTCGGCGAGGAAGCCGAGCAGCGCGTCGAGCGCCGCCTCGAGACGCTGGGACGGCGGGGCCTTGCGCTCGGCCGCGCAGGCGCCCTCGATGCGCGCGAAGGTCGCCGCGAGCGCGTCGTCATAGGCGGCGAGGAAGCACTGCTCCTTGTTGTCGAACAGCTCGTAGAAGGTGATCTTCGAGATCCGCGCGTGGGCAAGGATCTTGCCGACGGTCGCCGCCTGGTAGCCGATCTCGGCGACGACCGCGGTGAGCGCTTCGAGAACGCGCTCGCGCTGGACGCGCTCGACGACGGCGGGATCGAGGCCGTGGGGACCGGCCGAGAGCTTGGTTGCCGCCTGGTCCCACATGCGCCGCAATGGTAAACGACGTGTTCCATAGCTTGCAAGTCGGACTGGCCGGCGCCGACCGCGAGCGACTCAGGGCGCGGCTGGTGAACCCATCGGCAGCAGGATCGGCAGTTCCCCGATCTCCTCGGCCAGGCGCCGCAGAACCGTGACGTCACGGCGCGCCAGCGGCCCGTAGAGCAACTCGAGGATGCCGCCGACGGTGGCGCGCGCGGTCAGCTCCGGGCTCGGGCCGTCCGGGCGCAGCTCGGCGAGCGCCGGCGCGATCGTCGCGGCGATCGCCTCGATCAGCTCGGCGCGCTTCGCGCGCGCGGCCTGGCCCGCCGCCAGCCCCTCGACGATGCAGGCGCAGGCGGCGTCGGGCTCCTTGATGCAGAACTCGGCCAGCGCCTCGACCGCGAACCGCACCCGGTCGCGCGGGTTCTCGCCGCGCTCGAAGCCGGCGCGGGCCCGCGCCGTCAACTCGCCGGCGATCTCACCGTAGGCGTCGAGGTAGCAGTCCTGCTTGTCCTCCCAGAGGTCGTAGTAGGTCCGCCGCGACAGCTTGGCCTGTGCGAGCAGCTTGCGCACCGTGGTCTCCGCGTAGCCCTCGTGCGCCACGACCTCGGTCATCGCCTTGAGCATCCGGTCGCGCTGGACCTCCCGCACTCGCTCCGGCGGCATGCCGTGGGGGCCTCCGGTGAGCCTGGTGTCCGAGTGCGGCCACATCGCTCAGGCGAATATAGACGCTTTGGTCTACGTCTTTCAAGTCGCCGGCCAATTGGGCCGCCTGCCGCGCTCCGTCTCGTTCCACGACGTTCCCTGACTTGGCGCGGGTGGTCGGTGGAGACGCATAGGGCCCGGGGGCGAAGGACTCCAAGCCCGCAAGAAACCTGGCCCAGCGCCACCTGTTCCCACTTGACAGTCGTAAACGAGCTGTTTTATGGTCGTCCCGAAGTCGGAAATTTTGATGTCTCCGGTGTGCCGGCGGGCCGATCGACGAGCTCGAGCACTTCTGGACTGAGAGAGGAGCAGCGACACGTGATGCGAGATCGCCGAGCACGCCTGATTTCACTGGGAGTTGGCTTCGCCTGCCTCGGGGGAGTGGGCGCCCTGCCCGCGGTCTCCGCCGCCGCCGAGCCCTGGGGCTTCGAGAAGGTGACGCCGGGCGGCAAGGGCGGTGGTGCGGTCCAGAACACCGACTTCTTCCAGGTCGGCCCCGATGGCGACTCGCTGCTCTACTCGACGACGACCCCGTTCGACAGCCTGCCGGCTGACGGGGCGGCCGCCTACAACCTCTACCTCGCGCGGCGGGGGGAGGCCGAGTGGTCAAGTCGGTCGCTGCAGCCGAAGTTCACGCTCGGGGCCGGCACGAGCACGTCCGGTGGCAGCATCCAGTCGGTGATCGGGACATCGCCCAACCTGCGCTGGGCGGTGGTGGGAACCCCGAACGTCCTGGCGCCTGGGGCGTCGACCGGCAACTACAACCTGTACCGCTTGGACACGTACACCGGCGAGCTGACGTTCGTGGCGTCGAACCCCGACAGGGCCGACGCGCTGCAGAACTACAGCGGCGGTCAGGGTGGGGGGAACATCAAGTACTTCGCCGACGACGGGAAGACGATCGTGTGGATGGGGAAGCCGAACGAGGTCCCGGGCTTCGGCGCGTCCGGGTTGCTCCGTTGGACCGAGGAGGGCGGTGCGGATGTCCTCGGGCGGATGCCCGACGGCACCCCGTTGGTGTCCGCGTTGCGTTTCGGATACGACAGTGTCAAGGGTGACGGGGTCCGAGATTCGATCCCGAGGCGGCAGGACGGTGAGTTGCGGTTTGCTTTCTCCACGTCCGGATTCGGGCGGGCTGCATATGTCCAGGACGGCGCCACGACGCGCGTGATCTCCCGGACGAGGCTCACCGGGAGCCCGGATGTCGACGCCACGGCGGACGTTCAGGCTGTCAGCGACAACGGCCGGTTCACCCTCTTCGTCACCGGAACCGCCAATGCCCGGCTCACCGACGAGACCCCGGCCGATCTGACTCGCGTGCTCTACGTCTACGACGCGGACGAGGACACGCTGACGTACGTCGGGGCGCGGGGCGCGGACACCGAGGCGGTCCTGCAGATGTCCCACGACGGCCGGACGGTGGCGTTTCAGAGTTCGCTCGTGCTCGCCGCCGGTGCGGTCGCGGGACGTCAGAACATCTACGTCTGGCGCGACGGGACGATCAAGTTCGTCGCCGCTCCGGATGCGAACGGCGCAGCAGCCAACGTGGCGCTGTTTCACCGGGGGCTCAGCGCGAACGGGCGTTACCTCGTCTTCACGGACGACTCGGCCTCGTTGGCGGCGTCGTTTGGATTCGACAACGCCAACCCGCGCTGCACCGTCGGCGAGGCGTCTCCTTTCACGGGGCGGTGCATTCAGGTCTATCGCTTCGACGCGGACGCTCCTGCGGGGGATGCCCTGGATTGCGTGTCGTGCCGGACCGATGGTCAGCGTCCGGCTGGCGCGTCGGGCGATCCCGCCTCGCGTCAGGGCGGCGGTCTGTTCCTAAACGCGCATCAGATGCGGATGGTGGTGGACGACGGGACGGTGTTCTTCACGAGTGCCGATGATCTGATCCCGGCCGATTCCAACGGTGTGGACGACGCCTACGCGTGGCGGGACGGAGAGCTTCGGTTGCTGTCGCGGGCACAGACGGGGATGCGATCCCGGTTCGTCGACACGAACGCCGATGGGTCGACGGTGCTGATCGCAACGAACGACCCGATCGTGCCGACCGACGACGACAGGGCCGTTGATCTGTACATCACGCGCGAGGGGGCCGGATATCCGGTCGCGCCGCCATCCCCGCCGGAGCCGGCGTGCACCGGGACGGATTGTCGCTCGGCGCCGGCCGTCCCGGGGTTGCTGTCGATCGGTTCGGCGAGCTTTGGCGGTAACGGAAACGTCGCCCGGTTGCGGGGGGCGTCGGTCGGCGTGTCGCGGTTGAACGCGGCCGTCGGCGCGACCGCGAGGTTGAGGGTGCGTGTGTCGGGTGCCGGCCGGGTCGTGCTGGCCGGGTCGTCGATTCGGTCGGTCAGCAGGCGGGCCGTCAAGGCGGGGACGTACACGCTGAAGGTTCGCCTCAAGCCTCGAGCGAGGAAGGCGTTGAAGAAGAAGAGGACGTTGAGGGTCGGTGTCCGGGTGTCGTACCGGTCCGGTGACGGCGGATCTGCGTCGAAGGTCGTGAAGTTGACCTTCAAGCAGCCGTGGCAGTCGAAGGGTGGTCGGTGATGCGGATCGAAATCGCGGAGAAGCGGAAGGTGGGCACGATGATGAGGACCGCCACGATGGACGTCGTCACGAGGCATCTGAGGCTGGCGCTGCTCGCGCTCGTCGCGGCGATCGCCGCGGTCGGGATGGCACCTTCCACGGCGGCGGCTGCTCCGATCAGCTTCGATACGTTCAACGGTGCATTCGAGGATCCCGCTGCGCTCGGCCAGCCGGTGCGTCAGGCGGGCTCGCACCCGGATGTGCGGGTGCGGTTTCTGATCCCGCCGGACGATCCAAACGTCCCGGTGTCTTTCCCGGTCGACCAGGCACACCAGTTGATCACCGACATGCCGCCTGGGCTGATCGGCAACCCGCGCGCGGCTGAGACCTGTCCCGAGGCGGCGATGAAGGGCGGCCCCGATGGCAACTCCGCCCGTTGCCCGGTCGGCTCGCAGGTCGGGGTGGCACACATCGTCGGTCCGGGGCCATTCAATGTCACCGCTGCCCCGGTCTTCAACATCGAGCGTCCAGACGATGCGCCGGCGATGTTCGCATTCCATGTCCTCAGCGTGGTCGTGAAGTTGACGCCCTCTGTGCGGCCGGACGACTTCGGGGTCACGATCGACACCGGCACGATCTCCCAGGGCCTGGTGTTCATGGGCGGCGACGTCACCCTCTGGGGTGTGCCGGCCGATCCGGCGCATGACTTTCAGCGGGTTCCGGAGGGCGCTTCCCTGTTCTACCTTCCCGGGTTCGGTTACTTCAACGGCGGCGCAAGGGTGTCTTCGACTCCGCGTCCGCTGCTCTCGCTTGGCACCGAGTGTTCGGGGCAGCCGCTGGTGACCCGCGGGCTGCTCGATGGCTGGAACGAGATCGGAACGTTCGCGTCGAGTTCGTTCGATACGGACGAGAACGGTGAGCCGTTCGTGCTCACCGGATGCGACAAGCTCCCGTTCGCGCCTGAGATCGGCGTGGCCAACACCTCGGCGGTGGCCGATGGGCCGACCGGGTTGGCGGTGGATCTGCGGGTCCCGCAGTCCGCCGGCGTGAACGCGTTGGCGACAGCCCATGTCAAGGACGTGCGGATGGTTCTGCCGGAGGGGATGTCGGTGTCGCCGTCATCGGCCGCCGGTCTCGGGGCTTGCTCGTCGGAGCAGATCGGTGTCGGCAACGACCTCGCTCCGTCCTGTCCACGATCGTCGAAGCTCGGCACCGTGACAGTCGACACCCCGGTGCTGGACGACCCGTTGACCGGTGACGTGATCCTCGCCACACCTGACGACAATCCGTTCGGGTCGTTGATCTCGCTCTACATCGTCGCCGAGGGTGCCGGGGTTCGGGTCAAGCTCCCCGGCCGGGTGGACCCGGACCCGGTCACGGGTCAGCTGACGGCGACGTTCAGCAACAATCCGCAGCTTCCGTTCGATCGGTTGCGGGTGCGGTTCGACGGTGGCGACAACGCGTCACTCGCGACCCCGACGGCCTGCGGTCGCTACGAGACTCGGACGCAGATCACGTCGTGGTCTGGCAAGTCGGTCGATCTCGTGTCGCCGATGGTGATCGACGAGGGCTGCGGTCCGCGCGGCTTCGCGCCATCGTTTGCCGCGGGGTCTGAGAGTCCGGTTGCTGGGGCATCGTCGGCGTTCTCGCTGGCGATCGCTCGCGATGATCGCAGCCAAGAGCTGCTCGACGATCGACTCCGTCAAGTTCCCGAAGGGGCTGCTGGGCAAGGTCGCATCGGTGCCGCTTTGTCCCGATGCGGATGCGGATGCCGGGGCGTGCGGCGACGGGTCGCGGATCGGCCATGTTCAGGTCGCAGCCGGACCCGGCGGTACCCCGGTCTGGGTCCCCCAGCCAGGCAAGGCGCCAACGAGCGTGTCGCTCGCCGGCCCATACAAGGGTGCCCCGTACAGCCTGTCGGTCTTGGTTCCGGCTCAGGCGGGTCCGTTCGACCTAGGCAGGGTTGTGGTGAGGTCGCCGTTGCGGCTGGACCGTCGTACCGCCCAGCTGTCGACCAGCATCGACGTCTCCCGCGTCTATGACCGCAAGGGGGCCTTGACCCAGACGGTCGCCGGCGCAATGCCGACGATCGTCGAGGGCATCCCGCTCCGGGTGAGGGATCTCCGGGTGATCGTCGACCGCAAGGACTTCACGATCAACCCAACCTCATGCGCTCAGTCCAGCATCGACGCGACGCTCAAGTCGACGGCTGGCCAGACCGCGGCTGTCAGCTCACGGTTCCGCGTCGGTGACTGCGCGGCGCTCGGATTCACACCGCGGTTGGGGATGCGCCTGACCGGTAGGGGCCAGACCAGGACGGGAACTCATCCGGGTCTGATCGGGACTCTGAGGCAGGCGTCGGGTCAGGCGAACATCGCGAAGGCTCGGGTGATGCTGCCCAAGAGCGTCGTGTTGGACCCGAACAACTCGACCGACCCGGCGCTGGTGTGTGATTACGACAAGGGTCTCGCTTCGGAATGTCCGGCGAGCTCGATCATCGGCAAGGCGACGGCGCGAACGCCGCTGCTCGGCAAGCCGTTGACCGGCGACGTCCACCTCGTTCAGGGGATCAGGTTCGGACCGACGGGCAACCGCATCCGCACCACCCCGAGCCTACTGGTCAAGCTCCGCGGCGACATCGAGATCGACCTGCGCGGCCAGACCACCGTGCGCAACAACAGGCTGGTCACGACGTTCGACCAGGTCCCAGACGCTCCCGTGTCGCGGTTCGACATCAAGATCAACGGCGGCAGGAAGGGGATCCTCGTCATCACAAGGACCCGCAAGGCCAAGATCAACCTCTGCGCCAAGCCCAACAGCCACAGCGCAGGCGTCGCACTCGACGGCCAGAACGGCAAGCGAGCCCGATTCGCGACCGCGGTCAAGACCACATGCGCCAAGACGGGCAAGGTCAACAGAGGCAAGTAGAGGCAATCGGCAGGAACGGGCGGCGCCGCTAGGCGCCGCCCACTGCCACGCCGAGCAGGCGCTGCAGCGCGGGGAGCGTGCGGGCGGCGCCGCGGTGCAGCACCGCCGTCATCCCGACGGCCTCGGCGCCGGCGCAGTTCTCGCGCAGGTCGTCCACGAACACGCACTGCGCGGGCGGTAGGCCGATCCGCTCGGCCCCGAGCAGGAAGATCTCCGGCTGAGGCTTGTGCAGGCCGACGTCGCCGGAGATGACGACGGCGTCGAACAGCTCGTCGAGCAGGGCCTGGTCGTAGATGCTGCTGCCGACCGAGTTGGAGATCAGGCCGGTCGGGATCCCGGCTCCGCGCACGCGGCGGACCGCGTCGATCATCGCCGTGTCCGGCCCGATCCCGGCGAACAGCCGCGTCATCAGGTCGTCTGCCTCGGCGACGCCGAGCAGCGGCGCGAGGAAGCGGCCGAACTCGTCGGCCGACATCTGGTTGGTCTCCAGCTTGCGCAGGTTCGCCTTGACCTCCGGCTCGCCGCGCAGCAGGTCCTCGAACGCCGTCTCCACCAACCCCTCCGCCACGCAGAACGCCCGGAACGACTGGAACACGTTCGTCGTCAGCACCCCACCGAAGTCGACCAGCAGGCCGCCGAGCTCTCGTCGCTCTTCTGTCACTGGACTGGGGTCTCCTGTAACACGACGTGGCCTACGGTCGTGGGGATGGCTCGCAGCACGCCCCCAGACCTCATTCGGCGGAACGTCGCCGCTCTCGTCGTCGCGGGCCTCGCGGTCAGCATCGCGACCGGAGTCTTCCTGATCGACCGCTCGGCCGCCGGCGACGCCGATGAACATTGAAGACCGGATCTTCGAGCTGACCGACGTAGAGCCTGATGGGCGCAAAGTGGTCGACGCAGTAGTCGGTGAGTTCGGCGTCGAGCGACACGTCGCCAGAAAGCTCTATGTGAAGGTGCGCACAGAGCGAGGAACCCCCAGCCGGGTCGCCACACGGGAGGCGATCGCTCGCCTCAAGGAGATCAGCTTCCTTTAGCGCTAGCCCGCCAACGCGATCTCGCGGGCCTTCTCGGCGAGCGCCGGAACGCCCTCGTCGAAGACGGCCATGAAGGAGTCGTCGCTGTTGCCGGCGAGGAAGCGCTTGTAGTTGCCCTCCATGAAGACTGCGGCCTTCCAGAGGGCGAGTGCCTGGTACCAGTGGAGGGCGTGCATCGAACGGCCGGAGCGCTGCTCGTAGCGGGCGATCAGCTCGTCGCGGACCGGGAAGCCCGGCTGGCGGGTCACGGAGGTCAGCGCGCTGAACATCGTGTCGCCGGGTTCCTCGGGGTCGACCCAGGTGACGGTCAGGTAGCCGAGGTCGGCGAGCGGGTCGCCGATCGTCGCGAGCTCCCAGTCGAAGACGGCGACCAGGCGGGCCGGCGCGTCGTCGCCGACCATCACGTTGCCGAGCCGGTAGTCGCCGTGGACGATCGTCGCGGGCGGCGAGGCGGGCAGGTTCTTCGCCAGCCAGTCGCCGACCTCGGCGACGACCGGCAGCTCGCGCGTCTTGTTGTGCTCCCACAGCCCCGCGAAGCGGCGCAGCTGGCGCTCGAGGTAGCCGCTCGGCTTGCCGAACCCGTCGAGCCCGGCCGCGCGCCAGTCGACGGCGTGGATCTCGACCAGGGCGTCGACCAGCTCCGCGCCGATCCGCGCGCGCTCCGCCGGCGAGTCGAGCGCCGGAGGGACGGCGTCGGTGATCACCGTCCCCGCCACCTCCTCCATCACGTAGAAGGGCACGCCGAGGATCGCGTCGTCGTCGCAGACCGCCAGCACGCGCGGCACGCGCGCCGCCGTCCCGGCCAGCGCGCACAGCAGCCGCGCCTCGCGCAGCACGTCGTGCGCCGACGGCGGCAGCGGCGGGCGCGGGGGACGGCGCAGCACGAACCGCGCGTCGCCGCGACGCACCAGGTAGGTCACGTTAGAGTGCCCGTCGCCGACGCGCTCCGCCGCGATCGGGCCGGCGCCGAGCCCGGCACCGTCGAGGAACTCCGCCAGCGGCTCGCGCACCAGCAGCGGCGCGGGATCCTGCGCTGCCGCCTGCTCCGGCGTGTCGACGATCTCCTCCGCAGCCATCGGCCGCGAATCCTCGCAGACCGATTAGAACTTTCCCCACCGACTTGCTAGCCTTCTCCATCTCGAAAGTCCACAAACCTGACGGGGAATAAGGGGTTATGACAAGGATTCGCATCTCGGGCCTCATCGTGGGGCTGCTCGCTCTCACCGCGCTGGTAGTCGCCGGCTGCGGCTCCGACAGCAGCGGAAGCAGCGGCGACGGCAGCGGCGGCAAGATCTCGCTGGTCGCCTACTCGACCCCGCAGCAGGCCTACAAGGACGCGCTGATCCCCGGGTTCCAGAAGACGGCCGACGGCAAGGACGTCGAGTTCTCGACCTCGTTCGGCGCCTCCGGCGACCAGAGGCGCGCGGTCGAGGCCGGCCTGCCGGCCGACGTCGTCGCACTTCTCGCTCGAGCCCGACATGACCGCCTGCGTCGAGGCCGGCCTCGTCGCCGACGACTGGAACGCCGACGAGTACAAGGGCATCGTCACCGACTCGGTCGTCGTGCTCTCGACGCGTCCGCAGGGCAACCCGAAGAACATCAAGGGCTGGGACGACCTGGTCACGCGACGACGTCGAGGTCATCACGCCGAACCCGTTCACCTCGGGCGGCGCGCGCTGGAACATCATGGCCGCCTACGGCGCGCAGCTCGAGCAGGGCAAGTCCGAGGACGAGGCGCTCGACTTCGTCAAGCAGGCTGCTCGCCAACACCTCGGTCCAGGACGAGAGCGCGCGCGACGCGCTGCAGACGTTCGCCGGCGGCAAGGGCGACGTGCTGATCGCGCTACGAGAACGAGGCGATCGCGGCGCAGGAGAAGGGCGAGGAGGTCGACTACGTCATCCCCGACGAGACGATCCTGATCGAGAACCCGATCGCGGTGACCGAGGACGGCGGCGACCTCGCCGCAGAAGTTCGTCGACTACACCCGCACCGAGGACGCGCAGCAGATGTTCGCCGACAGCGGCTACCGCCCGGTGGTCGAAGTCGGTGCTGGAGGCCAACCGCGACAAGTTCCCGGAGCCGAGCGAGCTGTTCACGATCGACGACTTCGGCGGCTGGGACAAGGTCCAGACCGACTTCTTCGACCCGGAGAACGGCTCGATCGTCGAGATCGAGCGCGAGCTGGGGAACCCGACCGAGTAGACGAGCGGAAGCGGCCGACCCCCGATGGCTGCCAACGACGCAACGATCGCCGCGCCGCCGCGGACGGGCTTCCGCCTCGTCGATCGGCGGCGCGGCGCTGTCGCGCGGCGTGGTCACGCTGTGGCTCAGCCGTCATCGTGCTGCTGCCGCTCGCGGCCGTCGTGGAGCACTCGCTCCAGGACGGCCTCGGCGCGTTCTGGGACGCGGTCACCGAGCCCGCAGGCGGTCGCCGCGCTCAAGCTGACGCTGATCTCGTCGCTGATCGTCGCCGCGATCAACGCGATCGATGGGCACGCTGATCGCCTGGGTGCTGGTCCGCGACGACTTCCGCGGCAAGGGGATCGTCAACGCGCTGATCGACCTGCCGTTCGCGCTGCCGACGATCGTCGCCGGCCTGACGCTGCTGGCGCTCTACGGGCCGAAGCAGCCCGATCGGCGTCGACGTCGCCTACACGCAGGTCGGCGTCGTGCTGGCGCTGCTGTTCGTGACGCTGCCGTTCGTCGTGCGCGCGGTGCAGCCGGTGCTGATCGAGCTCGACCGCGAGATGGAGGAGGCCGCCGCCTCGCTCGGCGCGTCGCCGCTGCACGATCTTCCGCCGGATCATCCTGCCCGAACCTGCGCCGGCGATCCTCGCCGGCTGCGCGCTCGCGTTCGCGCGGGCGATCGGCGAGTTCGGCTCGCTCGTCCTGATCACCGGCAACATCCCGTTCAAGACCGAGGTCGCGTCGGTCTACATCTTCGGCCAGATCGAGAGCGACGCGCCGACCTCGGCGCCGCCGCGGTCTCGGTCGTCCTGCTGCTCGCTGACCGTGGTCGCTGCTGATCGCGATCGACCGCGTCTCGAAGTGGAGCCTGCCGCCATGACCGTTAGCGCCCGACCCGACGCAAGCCTGTCGCAGCGCTACGGCCTGCGCTTCGTCGCGCTCGGCTACCTCGCGGCTGCTGCTGGTCGTCCCGGTCGGCGATCGTCTTCTACCGCGACCTTCGAGGACGGCCTCGGCCGCCGTCTGGAGGCGATCACCAGCCCGGACGGGCATGCACGCCTTCTGGCTGACGATCGTCTGCGTCGGCGATCGCGGTGCCGCTCAACACGGTCTTCGGCGTCGTCGCCGCGCTCGTGCTGGTGCGCGCAGAAGTTCCGCGGCAAGGCGATCCTCAACGCGCTCATCGACCTGCCGTTCGCGATCTCGCCGGTCGTCGATCGGCCTCGCGCTGCTGCTCGTCTACGGCGCGCAACGGCTGGTTCGGCGAGTGGCTGTTCGACGCACGGCATCCAGGTCATCTTCTCGACGCCGGGCATGGTGCTCGCGACGATCTTCGTCTCGCTGCCGTTCGTCGTGCGCGAGGTCGATGCCGGTGCTGCAGGAGATCGGCGACGAGCAGGAGCAGGCCGCGCAGCACGCTCGGCGCGAACGGCTGGCAGACGTTCTGGCGCGATCACGCTGCCGGCGATCCGCTGGGGCGTCGCCTACGGCGTCGTGCTCGCGACCGCGCGCGCGCTCGGCGAGTTCGGCGCGGTCAGCGTCGTCTCCGGCAAGCATCTCGGGCCAGACCGAGACGCTGCCGCTCTTCGTCGAGAACGAGTTCGAGAACTTCGACCTCGCGGGCGCCTACGCCGCCGCGGTCGTGCTGGCCGTGCTGGCGCTCGCGGTGCTGTTCGCGATGAACCTCTTCAAACGCAAGGAGACGAGGCATGAGCGCCACCACGAGCCGCGGTCACGACGGCCCGATCGTCGAGGGCATGGGCATCACCGTCGAGGGCGTCGAGAAGCGCTTCGGCGACTTCGTGGCGCTCGACGACGTGTCGCTCGACGTCCCGAACGGATCGCTGACCGCGCTGCTCGGGCCCGAGCGGCAGCGGCAAGTCGACGCTGCTGCGCGTGATCGCCGGGCTCGAGGAGCCCGACGCCGGCACGGTGCTGATCGCCGGCGAGGACGTGACCGCGCGTCACGCCGCAGAAGCGCGGCGTCGGCTTCGTCTTCCAGCACTACGCGGCGTTCAAGCACATGACGGTGCGCGACAACGTCGCCTTCGGCCTGAAGATCCGCAAGAAGCCGAAGGACGAGATCGACGCCAGCGCGTCGACGAGCTGCTCGAAGCTCGTCCAGCTCGAGGGCTTCGCCGACCGCTACCCGTCGCAGCTCTCCGGCGGCCAGCGCCAGCGCATGGCGCTCGCCCGCGCGCTCGCCGTCGAGCCCGAGGTGCTGCTGCTCGACGAGCCGTTCGGCGCGCTCGACGCGAAGGTCCGCAAGGAGCTGCGCACCTGGCTGCGCCGCCTGCACGACGAGGTCCACGTGACGACGATCTTCGTCACCCACGACCAGGAGGAGGCGATGGACGTCGCCGAGCAGATCGTGGTGATGAACGACGGCCGTGATCGAGCAGGTCGGCAGCCCGCGCGACCTCTACGAGCAGCCCGCGAACGAGTTCGTGATGAGCTTCGTCGGCGAGGTCAACCAGCTCGGCGACGACCTCGTCCGCCCGCACGACATCGAGATCCTGCTCGAGCCCGACGGCACGGCCCAGGAGGCGCCAGATCGAGCGCGTCGTCCACCTCGGCTTCGAGGTGCGCGTCGAGCTCGTGCTCGACGACGGGCGGCGGCTGGCGGTCCAGATCACCCGCCAGGACGCCGAAGAGCGCGAGCTCGAGTCGGGCCAGATCGTCTACCTGCGCCCGGACCGCGAGCGCAGGTTCAGCGACAGCGCCTGAAGGATTGATGGGGTGCACACCCCATCAATCGTTCGAGCGCGTGCCGGGGCAACGCTCAGCGACGCTGCCAGGCGCCGGGCTCTGACGTGAGCGAGGCGACCTGCTTGGGCAGCTTGCCGGAGGCGATGTCGGCGAGGGTGACGTGCTCGAGGACGTCGCGGAGGCTGGCGCGCAGCGCGACCCAGACGTCGCGCAGCGCCTCGGCGTTGCCGGCGTAGTCGAGCTCCTCGGGCTTCTCGCCGCGGACGCTGGCGAGCGGGCCCTCGACGGCGCGGAAGACGTCGGCGACGCTGACCTCGTCGGCCGGCTGGGCGAGCCAGTAGCCGCCCTCGGGGCCGCGGCGGCTGTTGACCAGCCCGGCGACGCGCAGGTCGACGAGGATGTTCTCGAGGAACTTCAGCGGGATCCCCTGCGCGTCGGCGATTCGCTCGCCCTTCATCGGGCTGTTCGAGTCGTTGGCGTTGGCGGCCAGCTCGATCGTGGCGCGGACGGCGTAGTCGGCCTTGGCGGAGACGCGCATTGCGCCGATTCTCCACCAGATCGGGTCTAAGGTGTCGAGCGATGCCGGAGCTGCCCGAGGTCGAGATCACGGCGCGCCGTCTGACGGCGGCCGGCGCGGGGGCGACGGTCGAGTCGGCGCTGGCGCCCGGGATGGTCACGATGAAGACGTTCGAGCCGCCGCTCGACGCGCTCGCCGGCCGGACGCTGGACGGCATCGAGCGACGCGGGAAGCTGTTCATGGTCCGCTTCGGCGACCTGACGCTGCTGATCCACCTGATGTCGGCGGGGCGGCTGCAGCTCTGGGACAAGCGGGGGTCGCTGCGCGACAAGGCGTCGCGGCTGCTGGTGCGGCTCGACGGCGACCGCGAGCTGCGGCTGCGCGAGTTCGGCACCCAACAGCGGGCGTGGGCGAAGCTGCTGGCCGCCGACGCGGTGGCCGACGACCCGGCCGTCGCGACGCTCGGGCCGGAGGCCTGGCCGGCGCCCGGCGCCGAGGCGTTCGCGGCGCTGATCGACCAGCCGCGCCACCTCCATCCGCTGCTGCGCGACCAGCGCACGATCGCCGGGATCGGCCGGTCGTGGGTCGACGAGATCCTCTGGACCGCGCGGCTGTCGCCGTTCAAGCAGGGCGACGACCTCGACGGCGACGAGGTCGAGCGCCTGCGCGTCGCGGTCGGCGAGCGGCTCGGGCACGCGCTCGACCACTACGAGGACGTGATCGGCGCGACCGTGCCGGACAAGCTGCCGCTGCCGCTCGAGGTCCACCGCCGCCAGGGCGAGCCGTGCCCGCGCTGCGGCACGAAGCTCGAGGCGATCCACTTCAAGGACTACGTCATGTCCTACTGCCCGGAGGAGCAGACGGGCGGGCGCGTGCTGAAGGATCGCCGGCTCTCGAAGCTGCTCAAGTAGCCCGCTCGCGGCACGTGGGGCCGATCGGCCCGCCGCCGTCATTCCCTACTTCCCCTATGGAGAAACCTAAAAAGGTGCTAATCTCCGCAATCTGTACCAACTTAGTGGGGATTGTCCACGCAGGAAGGGGATTTAATGAAGGCGAAGTCAAGGAGCCTCGTCGGAGGGCTGGTCGTGCTCGCCGCACTGGCCGTAGGGCCGGCCGCCGCGAACGCGGCGACCATCTTCGGGTCGGGCTCGAGCGCGATGGTTCCGTATTTCGAGGCGCTCGAGAAGGGCTACAAGAAGGTCGATCCGAAGTTCAAGATCGTCTTCACCGCCAACAACGGCAACGCCGGCGCCAAGGACGTCCAGGACGGCAAGAGCCAGTTCGCGACGCAGACGAGGCCGCCGCTGCCCTCGGACTCGGGCTTGAGCTATTCGAAGCTCTTCCTCGACGGCCTCTGCGTGGCGGTCCACCCGAGCAACAACGTCAACGGCTTGAGCATCCAGCAGGTCAAGGACATCTACCTCGGCACGGTCACGCAGTGGTCGGGCGTGGGGTCGAACATCGGCAAGCCGATCTCGGCCTTCGGACGCTTCTCGACCGCCGGCCTGTACACGTTCTTCCAGAGCGCGGTGCTCGGCGGCGCGACGCAGGCGACCAACGTCACGGCGCTCGACAAGGACGGCGAGGTCGCGGTCGCGGTCAAGAACAACGACGCCGCCATCGGCTACGTCGGACTCGCCAACTCGAAGCCGGGCCAGAGCGGCGTCAAGCGACTGAAGCTGAACGGCCAGCCGTGCCAGTCCTCGGCCATCCGCACGCTGAAGTACCCGCTGTCGCGCTACGGCTGGATCGTCCTGCCGGCGAAGAACCCGAACAAGACGGCGACGAAGTTCGCCGACTGGGTCCGCACCAGCTACGCGGCCGGCGTGATCCTCGACAAGGCGGGTGCCGTTCCGGCGTTCAACGCCAAGAAGCCGCCGAAGAAGAAGACCGCCAAGAAGAAGAAGAGGAAGTAGTCGGAGTCTGATGGAAGCAGGGGGTCCCGACCCACGGCAGTCCCAGGGGCTGCGGCAGGACCGGCGCGCCGAGCTTTTGCTCGGCGCGCTGGTCTGTGCCGTTCTGCTGTTCGTGCTCGCGCTGGTCGTCTTCGTCTTCCGCGAGGCGTGGCCGTCGTTCGCGCACAACGGGCTCGGCTGGTTCGGGCCGGGCGGCAACCTCGACCACCAGATCGAGAAGATCTTCACCTCCGGGAACCTGCTCCAGGACCCGGTCTACGACGTTCCACGCCTGGCCGATCATCTGGGGCACGTTCCTGATCACGGCCGGTGCGGTGATCCTCAGCTTCGTCTCGTCGCTGTTCGTCGTCGGTCTTCGTCGTCGAGTTCGCGCCGGAGTGGATCCGGCGCCTGCTCGAGCCGGTCATCCGCCTGCTGGCGAGCGTGCCGTCGGTGATCTTCGGGCTGCTCGGCGTGCTGGTCCTCGTGCCGTTCATCGGCAACCACGTGATCACCGACGGCAACCGCGAGTCGGTCGCCTACGTCGTGTCGCTGAGCGGCTACAGCCTGCTCGCGGGCGTCCTGATCCTGACGCTGATGATCGCGCCGCTGATGATCGCGGTCTTCGTCGACGGCCTGCGCTCGGTGCCGCGCGGCTGGCTCGAGGGCTCGCTCGGCCTCGGCATCAACCGCTGGCGGACGTTCTGGAAGATCGGCGTGCGCACCGCGCGGCCGGCGCTCGTCGCCGGGACCGTGCTCGCGACCGCGCGCGCGCTCGGCGAGGTCGTGATGCTCGCGATGGTCTCCGGCGGGGTCGCGTTCGCGCCGAACCCCGCCGACGGCCTGATCTTCTTCATCGAGCCGACGCGACCGCTCGCGGCGACGATCCTCCAGACGGCCGAGGAGCTGACCTCGCCGCCGATGCGGCGACGATCTTCGCGATCGCCGCGATCCTGCTGTTCTCGGCGATGATGCTGTCGCTCGCCGGCTGGGCGGTCAAGCAGCCGATGAAGCGCTACGGGGTGCGGGCGTGAGCGCCGCGACGGCCGAAGCCCCGACACGCCGCTCCCGCACGTCGGTCGGCGCGCGACTCGAGCGCGTCGTGGCGGCTGCGCGACCGGCTCGGGCCTCGCCTTCGCCTGGTTCCTCGGTCTGCTGTTCCTCGCCGTCACCGCCGCGATCGTGCTCTACATGATGGTCCAGGGGCTGCGCTACATCACGCCCGAGCTGATCGTTCACCTCTCCGGCGGCCGGCTTCTCCGAGAGCGAGACCGGCGGCTTCCTCGACCCGCTGATCGGCACGATCATCGTCGCCGCGATGGCGATGGCGATCGCGTTCCCGATCGGCCTCGGTGTCGGCGGTCTGGCTGAGCGAGTACGGCCGCCCGACCTGGCTCGCGCGCGTCGCCGAGTCGACGATCGAGATGCTCGCCGGCTCGCCGTCGATCGTCTTCGCGCTGTTCGGCATGCTGCTCTTCGAGCAGGGCGGCGCTCGGGCTTCCTCAGCCGGACCAACGACGGCGTCGTCTGCGGCCGCTCGTTCTTCGCGGCCGGCGACGATGCTCTCGCTGATCGCGCTGCCGCTGATCGTCGCCAACGTCCGCGAGGGCCTGCAGGCGATCCCCGGTCACGTGCGCGAGGCGTCCTACGCGGTCGGCAAGACGAAGATCGCGACGACGCGGCGGGTCCTGCTGCCGGCGGCGCGCCCGTCGGTCGTCACCGGCGCGATGCTCGGCGCTCGGCCGGATCATCGGCGACACGGCGATCATCGTGTTGCTGCTCGGCGCGACGCTGCGCTTCGACCCGGCCGGCGACGTCCCGCTGCTCGGCACGCTGCGCGGGACCGGCAGCACGCTGACGACCTTCGTCTATGCCAACGCGCCGACCGGTGAGGCCAACCAGCCGACGAAGGCGTTCGCCGCCGGCTTCGTGCTGCTCTCGATGGTGCTCGTGCTCAACTTCGCGGTGGACGTCGCCGTGCGCCGAGGGAGGAAGCTGGAAGTGAGTCTGTCCAGCCCACCGCCGGTTCGGCGGCTGCCGCTGACGCGGCGCCGAGCACGGCCGTCGCTGACGCCCGACGGAGGCGCCCAGCTTCGTCAGCGCGCCGCGCCAGCGGCTCGACGTCGTCGCCGCTGGCGCTCGACCGGATGCAGGTCGAGGAGCTGTCGATCGCCTACGGGCCGAAGCTCGCCGTCGACACCGTCTCGCTGCCGATCCGCCAGGGCGAGGTGCTCGCGCTGATCGGGCCGTCGGGCTGCGGCAAGACGACGCTGCTGCGCTCGCTCAACCGGCTCACCGAGCTGACCAAGACGGCCTCGGCGAAGGGCCGGATCACGCTCGACGGCGAGGACATCGCGACGCTCGAGCCGACCGCGCTGCGCCGGCGCGTGACGATGGTCTTCCAGCAGCCGAACCCGTTCCCGATGAGCGTGTTCGACAACGTCGCCTACGTGCTGCGCGAGCAGGCGTCGCGGCGGCCGAAGAAGACGTTCGCTGCAGAGCGCGTGCGCGACGCGCTCGAGCGCGCCGGGCTCTGCGACGAGGTCGGCGACGACCTCGACCACCCCGCGCTGCGTCTCTCCGGCGGCCAGCAGCAGCGGCTCTGCATCGCCCGCGCGCTCGCGGCCGACCCCGAGGTGCTGCTGCTCGACGAGCCGTGCTCGGCGCTCGACCCGCAGTCGACGCAGGTGATCGAGGACCTGATCGTCCAGCTGCGCGAGGAGGTGGCGGTCGTGATCGTCACCCACAACCTCCAGCAGGCCTACCGCGATCGCCGACCACGTCGCGTTCATGTACCTCGGCGAGCTCGTCGAGTACGGCTCGGCGGAGCAGGTCTTCGGCGATCCGCGCGAGCAGCGCACGAAGGAGTACGTCAGTGGCGCGTTCGGGTAAGGCGATGGCTGTCGTCGCGGCGCTCGCGGTGACGGTCCTCGCCGGGTGCGACTCGACGCAGTCGAAGAACGCGCGCGCGGAGCTGAAGGCGAAGCGCGAGCTGGGCAAGCGCGAGCTGCCGGCCGCCGCGCGCCACAACCCGGACGTGCGCGTCGAGCGCACGGGGCTCGTGCGCGGCAAGGCGGGGTCGGGCGCGATCGTCGTCAGGCTGCGCGGGACGGGTTCGGAGCCGCAGACCGACGTGCCGATCGTGGTCGGCATACGCGGGGCCGACGGGCGGTCGCGGCCGGTCAACGCCAAGCGCCACCTCAACTGGTTCCAGACGCACGTCCCGGCGATCCCCGCCGGCGGGACCGTGACGTGGGTCTTCAAGGGGGTGCGCGGCGCGAAGGCCGGCGACCGGGCGTTCGCCAGGGTCGGCGTGACGCCGCGGCCGCCGCTCAGCAGCGCCAGCTCGCTGCCGCGGATCGAGGCGAAGGTCGAGCCCGGCGGTCGCGGCATCAAGCGTCGCGTCTCGGTCGAGAACGTCTCCGACGTTCCCCAGTACGGCCTCCAGGTCTACGCCTACGCACTCCGGGGTGGGCGCTACGTGACCGCCGGCAAGACAGAGATCGAGCACCTCGGCACCGGTCAGAAGGTGACCGTCGCGGTCCCGCTCACGGGATCGGCGCGCGCGCGACAGCTGCGCGCCGAGGCGCTTCCCACGATGTTCGAATGAGGAGATAGCGATGGCCTACACCGACGACATCCCCCCGCCCGCGACGTCCGCTTCGGCCGGCCAGCCGGGCTGGGAGACCTGCGACCACTGCCAGGCGCCGCTCGACGAGCGCCAGCGGTACTGCGTCGCCTGCGGTGCGCGTCGCCCACAGGTCGACGACCCCGCGGCGCGCTACTTCGCGACGGCCGCGCGCCGGGCGCGGTCGAGCGAGTCGGCGCCCGCCGGGCGGCCGCAGGCCCCGCAGAGCAACGTCAAGACGGCCCTGCTGCTGGCCCTGCTGCCCGTCGTCGCGGCGGTCGGCATCTTCGTCGGGCGCGGCAGCGGCGACGACAGCGACCTGCTGCTCGAGGCGCTGAAGGCGCAGAAGGCGCCGGTGGTCAACGTCGGCGCCGGGGGCGGCGGGCACGGCCGAGGTCGCCGACGACGGCGGGGACAAGGAGAAGAAGGACTCCGGCGACGCGGCCGACGCGGCCGACGGCGAGGTCATCGCGCGCGGGGCCTACGGAACCGCGCGCAGGCTGACGGGCGCGAAGGCGACGCCGGAGCAGCTCGACGAGAGCAAGGAGGCGCTCAAGAAGATCGTCGAGAACAAGGGCAAGGAGTACGTCGAGCAGCAGCGCGGACTCCCCGACCAGATCATCATCCCGTGAGCGCCCAGGACCCGGAGTTGGTCGCTCGCCGCGACCGGCTCGCCGAGCGCTTCACCCTGATGCAGGCCGACCTCGGCGGCGTGTTCTACGAGATGGCGATCCGCGACCACGTCCGGATGGACGTGCTGACTGGCAAGGCGGCCGAGCTCCAGCGGATCGACTCGGATCTCGCCGAGGTCGAGCGGATGCTGCGGGGCTACGACGGGCCGCCGGCCGGGGCGTGCCCGACCTGCGCGGCGCCGCACGGCAAGGCGGCGAGCTTCTGCTCGCGCTGCGGGACGCCGCTCGCCGGCGCCGTCGCTGACGCCGGCGCCAGCGCCGGCGACGGCGCGACCGCCGGGGGCGGGCCCGCCGGCGCCTCCGCCAACGGAAACGGAGCAAGCGCATGACCCCGCTGCAGAACAGGGCGATCGCCGTGCTGTCGGTGGTCGCGACGATCGTCGTGCTGGTCGCCGGCGGGTCGGGGTCGAGCCTCGACGCCAAGGTCGCGGCCGCGCTCGCCAAGCAGCGCGTCCACGAGGTCGCCGGACCGGCCGGCGCGGTCGCGGCCGACAGCGAGAGCTCGGACTACGAGAGTGACGACGTCGGCACGGCCGACGCCGAGGCCGAGGCCGGCGGCGGCGTCGTCGGGGAGACCGGCGGCGAGGAGGCGCCCGCCGAGGAGGGCGGCGACGAGGACTTCACGCCCTCGCCCGAGGTCGAGGCCAAGCCGACGAAGATCGAGCACGTCTTCACGATCTCGCTCGCCGGCCACGGCTTCGACGCCGCCTTCGGGCCGCAGTCGGCCGCGCCGTACCTGTCGAAGGAGCTGGTGCCCAAGGGCGTGCTGCTGTCCGAGTACCACTCGCTCGGCACCGCCGACCTGCCCGACCACCTCGCGGCGATCGGCGGCCAGCCTCCCAACGCCGACACCCAGGCCGGCTGCACGACCTACAAGGAGATCGGCGCCGCGACGCCGACCAAGACCGGTGAGATCGCCGGGCCCGGCTGCGTCTACCCGAACACCGTCACGACGATCGGCGACCAGCTCAGCTCCAGCCGGCGCGAATGGCGCGGCTACGTCGAGGACCTCGAGAAGGGCCCCGACGGCAGGCAGACCTGCCGCCGTCCCGCGTCCGACGCCGTCGACGACACCGGCAAGGCACGTCCCGGCGACGGCTACGCGACGCGGCGCAACCCGTTCGTCTACTTCCACTCGTTGCTCGACCTCGGCGACTGCGACGCGCTCAACGGCCCGCTGCAGCGGCTCGAGACCGACCTCGCCGCGGTCAAGACCACGCCGAACTACGCCTACATCGCGCCGAATCTCTGCAACAACGGGGCCGAGGCGCCGTGCGTCGACGGCAGTCCCGGCGGCCTCGCCGCGGCCGACGCCTTCCTCGCCCAGTGGGTCCCGAAGATCCTCGCCTCGCCGGCCTACAAGGAGGGCGGGCTGCTGATCGTCACGTTCGCGGGCGGTCCGCCCGGCCTGCCGCCGGTCGCGGGCACAGAGGGTGGGGTGCGCAACGGGGCGCTGCTGCTGTCGCGCTTCGCCGACGCCGGCACCACCGTCGCCGCGCCCTACGACCCCTACTCGCTGCTGCGCTCGACCCAGGACCTGTTCGCGCTCAAGCCGCTGGCGCGCTCCAACACGGCGAGCTCGTTCGCCGACACGGTGCTGGCCAAGGCGTTCGTGACGCCGCCGAGCGACGACTAGCCGAGAGCGAGCCCGGCCGAGAGCGGCCGCAGCTCCTCGTCGTCGCCCATCGCGAGGCGGCGCAGCTCGCCTTCGTCGTCGACGGCGTAGGAGCCCATCGAGCGCAGCGGCGGCGAGTAGGCGTGCAGCGATACGGCGGGGCCGCCGCGCGCGTGGGCGACGCGGTGGATCGCCGAGGGCGCAGCACGCGCTCCTCGCGCAGCGCCCGGTGAGCGCCCCGGCCGAGCCGTCGTGGTCGTGGAAGCCGGTGTCGTGGCCGTCCATCCAGCAGATCAGCCAGATCGACACGTGCTCGTCGTGGTGCAGCTCGACGTAGGTGCGCCGCTCGGGGTCGCCCTCGACGAGGTCGTCCCAGAGCTCGCGCTGGGCGGCGACGTCTTCGACCACGGCCGCCAGCTCGGCTTCGTCGAGGTCGCGGCCCGGGAGGGCGTCGAGCGGGCTCATGCGGCGGCGGGCGCCGGGCGGTCGAGGCCCGCGTCGCGGCCAAGCTCGGCGCGGCGGCGGGCGAGGTCGGGGAACAGCCGGCGCGCGGCCAGGCTGTAGGGCAGCGGCGGTCCGGCGGCCGCCGCCTGGGCGGGCGACAGGTTGCCGGCGGGGGCGACCAGCGGGTGCGGCTCGACGACCGGGCGGTCGGAGCCGTAGACGAGCTGCTCGGGGCCGACGACGCGCGCCATCGCGCGCACCGCACGCGGGCCGTAGGACGACGTGTCGTAGAAGAGGTTGCGGTCGAGCACGGCGCTCGACGGGCCGCCGCGCGCCTGGAGCCGCTCGACGTGCAGTGGCGCGAGCCCGGCGAGCATCGCGAAGACGATCCGCGTGCGCGGCAGGCGCGGGCGAATCGTCGCGAGGACGTGCCAGGCGGCGTTCATCTCGGCGACGTAGCGCGTCAGCGCCGGCAGCCATGCGGGCTCGCCGCGAGTGGTGGGCGGCGTCGACCACGGATCGGGCCCCGGATGGACGAACAGCACCCCCGAGCGCTGGTCGATCCGATCCAGGAGAGGCCCGCTGCGGTCGACGCCGCCCTCGCTCGCCAGCGCCCCCGCCGGGAGCGAGATCCCGACCGCGCCGCCCGAGAGCGCGCGGTCGACTTGGGCCGGATCGGGGTCGCGCAGAGACACCGCGCCCCAGTGGCCGAAGCGGTCGGGCAGGTCGCGGGCGCCGGCGTCCCAGGCGGCGATCAGCTCGCCCGCCTCGCCGGCGTCCAGCCCCTCGATGCCGAGCACCGACGACAGCGCGACCAGGGCGTGGTCGAGCCGGTCGGCGTCGGCGCGTCGGGCGCGGGCGTCCGGATCGTGCTCGCCGAGGTCGAGCGAGGAGGGAGTCTCGCCCGCCACTTCGAGCAGCCAGCCGGAGCGCCCGCGCCTGATGCGAGGAGCGGTGCGACGGCGCTCGAGGGCCTCCAACAGGGGTTCTGGGAGAAGGTGTTGGTGGACGTCGACCAGCATCGCGAGACGCAGGCTAGCATAATCTCTATTAAATCTGTAGAGATTATGCAGTTTGGCCTGGATCGTATGCTCGCCGGCATGAACGAAGGCGACGTCGCACCCGATTTCGAGCTCCTCGACCAGGACGGCAAGCCGGTCAAGCTGTCCGACCACGCCGGCCGGACGGTGGTTCTCTACTTCTACCCGCGTGCGAGCACGCCCGGCTGCACCACCCAGGCCTGTGGCATCCGCGACCGCCGCGCCGAATACGAGGCCGCCGGCGCCACCGTCATCGGCGTCTCCCCCGACGAGCCCGCCGCCCTGCGCAAGTTCGCCGACGCCCAGTCGCTCGACTTCACCCTCGTCGGCGACCCCGACCACTCCGTCGCCGAGGCCTACGGCACCTGGGTCGAGAAGTCGATGTACGGCAAGAAGTACATGGGCGTCGAGCGCTCCACCTTCATCGTCGGGCCGGACGGGAAGGTAGCGCGGGCCTTCAAGAAGGTGTCGCCCAAGACGCATGACGACGTGGTGCTGAAGGCGCTGGCAGAGCTTCGAGCCCCTGCCTGATCCGGTGACTGGTAGCGCGGCGATTCTCGTCGCGGCGACTCACAGCGGTGCTGGCAAGACGACGGCGACGGGTGTCCTGCTGCGGGCGTTGCGCGACCGTGGTCTCTCTGTGCGGGCGTTCAAGGTGGGCCCCGACTTCATCGACACGGGCTACCTGACGGAGGCGACCGGCCGACCGGCGATCAACCTCGACGTTTGGATGATGGGCGAGGAAGGGGTGCGGCGCAGCTTCGAGCGCTGGTCCGTCGATGTCGATGTGTCGGTGATCGAGTCGATGGGCGCTCTCTACGACGGGGCCGATTGCACCGAGCACGGCAGCGCCGCCCACGTCGCCAAGCTGCTCGATGTTCCGGTTGTCGTCGTGCTCGACGTCTGGGGAATGACCCGCACAGCTGGCGCGATCCTCGAAGGTCTGCGTGCGTTCGACCCTGCGACCGAGATCGCCGGCTGCGTGCTCAACCGCGTGGGCAGCCCAGCCCATGCGGCGATGGTGACCGCGTCCCTCTCGCCGCCGTTGCGCGCTCTCGTGGTGGGCGCGATCGAGCAGCGAGCGGATCTCCATGTTCCCGAGCGTCACCTCGGCGTCGTCACCGTCGACGAGAACCCCAGCGCCAAGACGGAGAGGGAGACCGCGAGGACAGATGCCGCGCGGTCACTCGACATCGACCACGTCGTCACCATCGCCGGGGCTACCGCTGGGACCGGGGCGCCCCGGACTTCGAGCGCTGTGCAGCCCGTCGCGCGGATGGCGATCGCCCGCGACAAGGCGTTCTCCTTCTACTACGAGGAGAACCTGGAGTTGCTGCGCGACGCGGGCTTCGAACTGGTCCCGTTTCGTCCCACGAGCGATCGGGTGCTGCCCGCCGACATCGACGCCGTCTACATCGGCGGCGGCTATCCCGAGAGCTTCGCCGCCGAGCTGGAGGCCAACTCGACCCTCGCCGACGAGCTGCGCGAGCGGACAGCGGACGGGATGCCTCTGTACGCGGAGTGCGGCGGCCTCCTCTATCTCGGCCGCTCGCTGACCGGCTTCGACGGCGTGAGGCACACGATGGCCGGGGTCTTGCCATTCGATGCCCTCATGGACTCCGCACACCTCGCGATCCGCTACGTCGAGGTGCGCACACGCACAGCGTCACCCCTCGGCGAAATCGGGGCCGTCGCCCGCGGCCAGGAGTTCCACCAGTCGCGAATCGTCAACTCCGAACTCGATCCAACCCTCTACGACGTCACGACCAGCTCGGGAAAGGTCGACCGCACCGGATACGTGTCTCAGAACATCGTCGCCAGCTACATCCATCTGCACTTCGGATCGAATCCCAACCTCGCCAGCAAGCTCCGACACGCGGCCGTGGAAGCACGCGGCTCCACATCGACGGCAACGGCAAGCTCGCCCGCATCCTGCGCAAGGTCCAGCCGAAGAAGCACGACGACCTGGTCTTGAAGGCTGACGCTGCCGCCGCACCAGATCGAAGCTGGGGCCAGGCCGGCGAAGGTGCTCGTGCTCGCCCGTACGCCGCGCTGATCAGCGCGGGTCGGCCACGATCCGTACGTCGACGCCCGGGAGCTTGCGCAGCAGGCGGTCGGTGAGCGGCTCGCGGACGCGGCCGAGCGCGCCGCGGGGGCGGGGCCGGCCGATCAGGACGTAGGTGGTGCCGCGCTCGCGGGCGATGCGGGCGACGGTGTCGGCGACGTCGTCGCCCTCCTCCACGATGAGCGTGGCGTCGAGGACCGCGGCGAGGCGGCGCAGCTCCTCGAGACGCTCGCGCTGGTCGCCGCGCGGCGGATTGCCGGGGGGCTGCACGTAGAGGAGGTCGAGGTCGGCGGCGAGCCGCTGGGAGGACCGCCAGGCACGGCGGAGCAGCCTCCGCGAGCGCTCGTCGGGCTCGACGAGGGCGAGGATGCGCTCGGCGACGGGTGGCGGGGCGTCGCCGAAGATCTGCTCCTCGCGGGTGCCGAGCGCCTCGATCGGCGGCACGAGGCGCTTGTTCTCGACGTCCTCGGCGACCTGGCGCAGGGCGACCTCGCGCAGCGCCGCGAGGTTCTCGACGCGGAAGAAGCCGTTGAGCGCGGACGGGACGCGGTCGGGCGGGTAGACCTTGCCCTCGCGCAGCCGCTGGGTGAGCGCCTGGGGGGTGAGGTCGACGAGCACGATCTCGTCGGCCGAGGCGAGCACGGTGTCGGGGAACGTCTCGCGGACGCGGACCCCGGTCAGCTCGGCGACCTGGTCGTTGAGCGCCTCCAGGTGCTGGACGTTGACCGTCGAGAACACGTCTATCCCGGCGTCGAGGACGTCGGCGATGTCCTGGTAGCGCTTGCGGTGCTCGAGGCCGGGCGGGTTGGTGTGGGCGAGCTCGTCGATCAGGCACAGCTCGGGCGCGCGGTTGAAGATCGCGGGGAGGTCCATCTCCTCGACGAGGTGACCGCGATGCTCGGCGGTGCGGCGCGGCAGCTGCTCCAGTCCCGCGGCCTGGGCGGCGGTCTCCGGGCGGTCGTGGGGCTCGAGGTAGCCGATCACGACGTCGCGGCCGGCGGCCTTGGCGGCCTGGCCCTCCTGGAGCATCCGGTAGGTCTTGCCGACCCCGGCGGCCATGCCGAGGAAGATCTTGTAGTGGCCGCGGCCCTCGTGAGCCATATCGGGATTGTCGCGCGCGCTCAGGCGCCGAGCAGGTTGTGCACGACGAGGTCCACGAGCTTGATCCCGACGAACGGGACGATCAGCCCGCCGAGCCCGTAGAACAGCAGGTTGCGCCGCAGCAGCGCGGTCGCGCCGACCGGGCGGTAGCGCACGCCGCGCAGGGCGAGCGGAACGAGCGCCGGGATGATCAGCGCGTTGAAGACGAGCGCCGAGAGGATCGCCGACCGCGGCGTGCCGAGCTGCATCACGTTGAGCGCGTCGAGCGGCCCGCGGGAGTCCCCGCTGGCGGCGTAGGTGAACGCGAAGATCGCGGGCAGGATCGCGAAGTACTTGGCGACGTCGTTGGCGACCGAGAAGGTCGTCAGCGCCCCGCGGGTGATCAGCAGCTGCTTGCCGATCTCGACGATCTCGATCAGCTTCGTCGGATTGGAGTCGAGGTCGACCATGTTCCCGGCCTCGCGCGCCGCCTGGGTGCCGGTGTTCATCGCGACGCCGACGTCGGCCTGGGCGAGCGCGGGGGCGTCGTTGGTGCCGTCGCCTGTCATTGCTACCAGCCGACCGTCCTGCTGCTGCTCGCGGATCAGCTCCATCTTGCGCTCGGGGGTCGCCTCGGCGAGGAAGTCGTCGACGCCCGCCTCGTCGGCGATCTTGGCGGCGGTCAGCGGGTTGTCGCCGGTGACCATCACGGTCCGGATGCCCATCGCGCGTAGCTGGTCGAAGCGGTGGCGCATGCCGTCCTTGACGACGTCCTTGAGGTAGACGACACCGAGCACCTGGGTGTCGCGCGCGACGGCCAGCGGCGTGCCGCCGTCGCGGGCGATCCGCTCGAGCGGCGACGTTCAGCTCGGGCGGCGCGTGGCCGCCGTCGCCCGCGACGAAGCCGCGATCGCGTCGCCGGCGCCCTTGCGCAGCCGGACGCCGTCGAGGTCGACGCCGCTCATTCGCGTCTCGGCACGTGAACGGCACGAAGGTCGCGGACGGGTCGAAGTCGTGCTCGCGGATGCCGTACTGCTTGGCGAGCACGACGATCGACCGGCCCTCCGGCGTCTCGTCGGCCAGCGAGGCGATCTGGGCGGCCTCGGCGAGCTCGGCCTCGCTCGACGCCCGGCATCGGGATGAACTCGGTCGCCTCGCGGTTGCCGAGCGTGATCGTGCCGGTCTTGTCGAGCAGCAGCACGTCGACGTCGCCCGACGCCTCGACCGACCGGCCCGACAGGGCGAGCACGTTGCGCCGGACGAGGCGGTCCATCCCGGCGATACCGATCGCCGACAGCAGCGCGCCGATCGTCGTCGGGATCAGCGCGACGAGCAGCGCGATCAGCGTCGCGATCGAGACCTCGGTCCCCGCGAACTCCGCGAACGGGCGCAGCGTCGCGACGACCACCAGGAAGATCAGGGTGAGCCCGACGAGCAGGATGCCGAGCGCGATCTCGTTCGGCGTCTTGCGCCGCTCCGCTCCCTCGACGAGGCCGATCATCCGATCGAGGAAGCTCTTGCCGGGCTCCTGGGTGATCTCGACGACGATCCGATCCGAGAGCACGCGCGTGCCGCCGGTGACGGCGCTGCGATCGCCGCCGGACTCGCGGATCACGGGCGCGGACTCGCCCGTGACGCCGGACTCGTCGACCGAGGCGATGCCCTCGATGACGGTGCCGTCGCCGGGGATCGCCTCGCCGGCCTCGACCACCACGACGTCGCCGCGCGCCAGCTCGGACGCTGACTTCTGGCTGCCGTCGCGCAGCGTGGCGACGGTCTCGGTGCGCATCGCCCGCAACGCGTCGGCCTGCGCCTTGCCCGCGACCCTCGGCCAGCGCCTCGGCGAGGTTGGCGAACACGACCGTCAGCCACAGCCAGACCGCCACGGTGAAGGTGAACCACGCCGGCTCGTCGCCGCCGCCGAGCGGATCGCCGCCGAACGCCTGGCGCAGCCAGCCGAAGGTCGTGATGACGGCGCAGATCTCGACGACGAGCATCACCGGGTTGCGCCACTGCACGCGCGGGTCGAGCTTGGCCAGGCTGGCGACGAGCGCCTGGCCGGACCGCGGCCGCGCCGAACAGTCCCTGGGTCGTCATCGGCTGTCCTCCGCGTCGAGCGCCAGGTTGAGGTCGAGCACGTTCACGCCGGGCTCGCCGAACAGCCCGAGCCCGCGGCCGTCGGTGTTCTCGTTGACGAGCGCCGAGGACGCGATCGAGATCGAGGCCGCGCACCTCGGCGACCCGGCGCGCCTGGATCTCGGCGTTGGCAGGTGAGATGTGCGGGTCGACGCCGGAGGCGCTGGTCTGGACGGCGTCGGGCGGGACGTCGTCGCGGGTCAGGCCGCGGTCGTAGGGCCGCTCGCGCTCGAGGTAGGCCGCGAGGTTCGCCGCGAACAGATCGCGCAGCTCGGCGTTGTTCGGGCCGAGGTTGTTGAAGTAGGTGACGTTCGCGCTGTAGCCGGTCGCCGACGGGCGCGATCTGGAAGTAGCGCGGCTGGCCCTGCGAAGTCCTGGCCGATCAGCCGCGAGCCGACGGTCTTGCCGTCGCGCTCGATCTGGCTGCCGTCGGCCTTGTTGGGCCACAGCACCTGGGCGACGCCGGTCGTGGCAAGCGGGTAGGCGACGCCGAGCAGCAGCGTCAGCACGAGCAGGGCGAGGGCGGATGAGATCAGGTCGCGTCGCATGTCAGAAGAGCTGGGTGGTGAGGCCCTGGACGATCGGGCCGAGCAGGAAGGCCGGGAAGAAGGTCAGAGCCGCGACGATCACGATCGTGAAGACGAGCAGCGCGACGAAGGTCGGGGTGTCGGTGCGGAACGTGCCGGGGCCGATCGGCGCGACCCGCTTGCCGCACCAGCGCGCCGGCGACCGCGAGCGCGGCGACCATCGGCGCGAAGCGACCGAGCAGCATCGCCACGCCGCCGAGCAGGTCGGCGAAGGTGATCCCGAACGCGCCGGCGTTGCCGGGCGCGTTGGGCTGCACGAAGCCGGTGTAGCCGGCGAACGCCGAGCCGTTGTTGTTGCCCTGCGAGATGTAGGCGTAGAGCGTCTCGGAGAAGCCCTGCGGGCCCCGGGTTGTAGATCGACGGCGCGCCCCACTTCGTGCCGATCGCGAGCGCGGTCGCGACCAGCACCATCAGCGGCACCAGCAGCGTCCCGACCATCACGAGCTTGATCTCGCGCGCCTCGATCTTCTTGCCGAGATACTCGGGCGTGCGGCCGACCATCAGGCCCGCGATGAAGACCGCGAGCAGGACGAACAGCAGCATCCCGTAGAGGCCGGAGCCGACGCCGCCGAAGACGACCTCGCCGGTCGACATGTTGAACATCGGCACCAGCCCGCCGATGCCGGTCAGGGAGTCGAAGCGCGGCGTTGACCGCGCCGCAGGAGGCGACCGTCGTGACGGATGCGAACAGCGACGACGCGGCGAGACCGAAGCGCGACCTCCTTGCCCTCGAGATTCCCGCCGACGACGTCCGGCGAGCTGCTGCGCGGGCGAGCCGTTGGCCTCCGCGACGTAGACGACCGCGATCGCGGCGGCGAACAGGCCGAGCATCGCGCCGTAGATCGCCCAGCCCTGACGGCGGTTCGCCGACGATGCGCCCGAAGATCGACGTCAGGCCCGCGGGGATCGATCAGGATCGCGAGCATCTGGACGAAGTTCGCCAGACCGCTCGGGTTCTCGAACGGCATCGCGCGGTTGACGTTGAAGAAGCCGCCGCCGTTGGTCCCGAGCAGCTTGATCGCCTCCTGCGAGGCGACCGGTCCGAGCGCGAGCGTCTGCTCGCCGCCCGCCAGCGTGCCGTAGGTGACATAGGCGCGAGAGGTTCTGGATGACGCCCTGGGAGACGAAGAACAGCGCGATCGAGAACGACAGCGGGACGAGGACGTAGAGCAGCGTGCGGACCAGGTCCTGCCAGAAGTTGCCGAGCGACCGCCCACTGCGCGCGACGAAGCCGCGGATCACCGCAAGGCAGACCGCGATCCCGACGGCGGCCGAGAGGAAGTTCTGGACCGCGAGGCCGGCCATCTGCGAGAAGTACGACATGGTCGTCTCGCCGCCGTAGAACTGCCAGTTGGTGTTCGCCACGAACGACGAGGCCGTGTTGAACGTCACGTCCCAGGGCGCCGCGCCGAAGCCCTCGGGATTGAGCGGCGTGCTGCCCTGCATGCGCAGGATCAGATAGAGCGTGGCCCACGAGAACGCGCTGAAGACGAGCGCCGTGCGCGCGTAGGACTTCCAGTCCTGCTCGACCGACGGGTTCGCGCGGATCAGCCGGTAGGTCAGCCGCTCGACCGGAGCGACGACCGCCGACAGGACGGGGACCCGCTCGCCGCGGAAGACCCGCGCCATGTACGCGCCGATCACCGGCGTCAGCGCCGTCAGCAGCACCAGGTAGATGCCGATCTGCAGCCAGCCCTGTGCCGTCACAGTAGGTCGAGCCCTTCGATCATCAGGGCGACCGCGACGAAGCAGACGGCGGCGAGCGCGATCGAGATGAGGTCCATGAGACGAGTCTGCGCCGCCGATCGTCAAGGCCGCGTGAAGATCGCGGGCCGCGGGATCAAGATGTCGTGAAGGCGAGCCGCTACGGCCGGCCCGCGCGCCAGGATGGTCGTTGTGATCGTCGACTACGCCATCTACGAGCACGGCCAGCGCAAGCCGGAGCAGGTTCCGCTCGAGCAGGCGGTGACGGCGTGCCGGGCGCCCGACACCTTCGTCTGGATCGGCCTCTACGAGCCGACCGAGCAGGAGTTCGAGACGATCCGCGAGGAGTTCGATCTCCACGAGCTGGCGGTCGAGGACGCGATCCACGCCCACCAGCGGCCGAAGCTCGAGGTCTACGGCGAGACGGTCTTCGTCGTGCTCAAGACCGCCCGCTACGTCGATCCGCGACGAGGTCGTCCAGCTCGACGAGATCCTCGTCTTCCTCGGCCGCGACTACGTCATCACGGTCCGTCACGGCCAGGCCAGCGAGCTGCACGAGGTGCGCATGGCTCTGGAGGCCGACCCCGAGCGCCTGGCCCACGGGCCCGGCGCCGTGCTGCACGGAGTGGTCGACCGGGTCGTCGACGACTACGGCCCGGCGATCGACGGCCTCGGCCAAGACGTCGAGGAGGTCGAGGGCGAGGTCTTCTCCGCCGACCGCGGCGCCCCCACCGAGCGGATCTACAAGCTCAAGCGCGAGGTGCTCGAGTTCGGCCGCGCGACGACGCCGCTGCTCGATCCCGTCGACCGGCTCGCGCGCGGCCGCTACGAGGTCGATCCCCGAGCCGGTGCGCGCCTACTTCCGCGACGTCGACGACCACCTGCGCCGCGTCCGCGAGCAGCTCGACGGGTACCGCGACCTGCTCACCAGCGTCCTGGAGGCCAACCTCGCCCAGATCACCATCCAGCAGAACCAGGACGTCCGCACGATCTCAGCGTTGGTCGCGATCCTCGCCGTCCCGACGATGATCGCCGCGATCTACGGCATGAACTTCGACCACATGCCCGAGCTGCGCTGGGACTTCGGCTACCCCGCCGTGCTCCTGGCGATGGCCGGGATCTGCTTCGCGCTCTACCGCTACTTCAAGCGCATCGGCTGGCTCACCTGAGCGCCGGACCTCAGTCGGCGAAGCGGTAGCCGACGCCGGGGTCGGTGCGGATGTAGCGCGGCGCGCCGGGCGTGGTCTCGATCTTGCGGCGCAGGTTGGCGATGTGGGTGCGCAGGACCTGCGGTGTCGTCGCGCGTAGGCGCGGCCCCACACCTCGACCAGCAGCGCGCGGTGGGTCATCAGCCGGCCGCGGTTGCGCATCAGCGTCCGCAGCAGCTCGAACTCGGTCGGCGTCAGGTGGACCTCGCTCGCCGCGCGACGACGACGCGGTGGGCGGCCTGGTCGAGCTCGAGCCCGTCGGCGCGCAGCACCGGCTCGTCCGGCGTGCCCGCGCCCGCGCGGCGCAGCGCCGCCTTGCAGCCGGGCGACCAGCTCGCCCGGGCCGAACGGCTTGGTGACGTAGTCGTCGGCGCCGGCCTCGAGCGCCCGGACCTTCTCGGCCTCCTCGCCGACGGCCGACAGGACGACGATCGGCATGTCGCTCCACTCGCGGATCGCGCGCAGACCTCGACGCCGTCGCCGTCGGGCAGCACCAGGTCGAGGATCGCCGCGTGCGGGCGGCGTTGACCGCCACGACGTCGAGCGCCTCCTCGGCCGTCGCCGCGGTCGCGACCTCGTAGCCGGCGTCGCGCAGGATCACCCGCAGCGCGCGCAGGATCTGCGGCTCGTCGTCGCAGACCAGCACCCGCCCGCCCGCGCCGCTCACTCGGCCCGCTCGATCGGCTCCGCGGCGGGCGCGTCGACCGGGACCGCGAGCTGGATCGACGAAGCTCGTCCCCTGACCGGGCAGCGACTCGGCGCGGATGCGGCCGCCGTTGGCCTCGACGAAGCCCCGTGCGATCGCCAGCCCGAGTCCCGACCGCGCCGCCGCTCTCGCCCGAGCGGTGGAACGGCTCGAAGACGCGCTCCAGCTCCTCCTGGCGGGATTCCCGGCCCGTGGTCGGAGATCCGCAGGACCACGTCGCGTCCCGACGCGCGGCCGCGGATCGTGACCGGGTCGTCGCCGGCGAAGCCGGACGGAGTTCTCGAGCACGTTCGCCAGCGCGCGCTCGAGCTGTGCGGCGTCCGCCTCGACCAGCGGCAGGTCGTCGTCGAGATCGACGGCGAAGCCGGCGTCCGGCGCCGGAGCCGCGTCGACCGCCGAGCGCACCAGCTCCTCGACCGAGCACCAGTCGACGTTGGGGTTCGGCCGCACCGGCCTGGAGCTTCGAGAGGTCGAGCAGGTTCTGGACCAGCCGCGCCAGCCGCTCGCTCTCGGTCGAGATGACCGACACCAGCTCGCTCCGCTCGGCCGTCCGAGAGCGTCTCGGACTCCAGCCCGCCGGCCGCGGTCGACGATCGCCGTCAGCGGCGAGCGCAGGTCGTGCGACACCGACCGCAGCAGCGTCGTCTTGACCACGTTCGACCGTCGCAGCGCCTTCGTCTCGATGACCTGCGACTCCAGCTCCTCGCGCTCGCGTGCGGCGGTCAGCAGCGTCTCGAGCGCCGGCACGACCCGGTCCTGCAGCGCGTCGAGCACCGCCGGGTCCGTCCCGGCCGGAACGAGCAGCGTGCCCCGTCGGCTGCCCTCCACGATCAGCGGCACCGCCCGCCGGCGTCGGTCGCTGTCCACCCAGCGCGGCTCGACGTCCACCGACGGCAGGTCGAACGTCTGCGGCGATCCGCTGGCCGACCAGCCGCAGCGACTCCTCGACGTCCGCGCCACCGAGCAGCAGCCGCGCCATCTCCGCGGTGAGGTCGGCCTCCCGCCGGCGGGTGCTCGGCCTCCGCCTCCCGCGCCCGCGCCGCGTCGGCCAGCTTGCTCGTGACCGCCGCGACGACCAGGAAGATCGCCAGCGCGACCCAGTTCTCCTCGGTCGCGATCGTGAACCGGCCGGTCGGCGGCAGGTGGAAGAAGTTGAACGCCGCCGCGCTCAGGAGGCCCGTCAGCAGCCCCGGCCACAGCCCCCAGCGGCTCGACACCAGCAGCACGGCGAGCATGTAGACGACGCCGGTCGAGACGACCGGCACCAGCTCGCGCAGCCCGTAGTTGGCGACCGTGATCGCCGCGACCGACGCGAGCGCGACGGCCAGCCCCGTGCCCCAGCGGCGGTGGTCGAGCGAGCCCACGGGACGCATGTTGACGCAGCGGGCGGCGCACCCCGCCGGAACCGCCGAGGTTCGTGGGACGATCCAGCCCGTGGCCGCCAAGCTGAACACCGGCTCCAGCGAGGCCGAACGGGGTCCGGTCCGCGACCGCCTCGGCGCGGCGGCGGAGTTCGTGCGCGACGAGACGGTCGGCGGGGCGATCCTGCTTGCCGCGACGGTCGTGGCGCTGATCTGGGCGAACGTCGGTGACAGCTACGAGTCGCTGTGGTCGACCGAGCTGACGCTCGGTGGCGGCTCGCTGGCGATCACCGAGGATCTCGAGCACTGGGTCAACGACGGCCTGATGGTGCTGTTCTTCTTCGTCGTCGCGCTGGAGGTCAAGCGGGAGCTGGTCGTCGGCGAGCTGGCGGATCGGCGCGCGGCGGTCGTGCCGGTGCTCGGCGCGTTCGGCGGGGTGGCGCTGCCGGCGGCGATCTTCCTGGCGATCGCGCTGGCGTTCGGCGACGGCGACGCGACCCGCGGCTGGGCGATCCCGACGGCGACCGACATCGCCTTCGCGGTCGGCGTGCTCGCGCTGCTGAGCCGCTGGGTGCCGTCCGAGCTGAAGCTGCTGCTGCTGACGATCGCGGTCGTCGACGACATCGTCGCGATCGCGATCATCGCGGTCTTCTACAGCTCGGGCATCTCGGTGGCATGGCTCGGCGGCGTGGCGGTCGGGCTGGCGGCGATCGTCGCGCTGCGCGCCGCCGGGGTGCGGGCGATCGCCGTCTACGCCGTGGTCGGCGTCGCGGTCTGGGTGGCGATGCTGGAGTCCGGCGTCCACGCGACGATCGCCGGCGTCGCGGTCGGGCTGCTGACCCCGGCCCGGCCGGTCGCCGGTCGGCCGGTGCTGGAGCAGCTCGAGCATCGCATCCACCCGTTCACCACCGCGGTCGTCGTTCCGCTGTTCGCGCTAGCCAACGCCGGGATCGCGCTCAGCGGCGGCATGCTCGCCGACGCCGCCACCAGCCCGGTCGCCTGGGGCATCGCGGTCGGCCTCGTCGCCGGCAAGCTGATCGGCATCGCCACGACGGTCCTGCTGCTCGTCCGGTTCGGGATCGGCAAGATCCCCGACGCGATCCGCCCCGTCCACGTCTGGGGGATGGCCGCCGTCGCCGGCATCGGCTTCACCGTCTCCCTCTTCATCACCCAGCTCGCCTTCGAGGACCCCGCCGTCGTCGACGCCGCCAAGCTCGGCGTCTTCGCCGGCTCGATCCTCAGCGCCGCCCTCGCCGCCGCGATCCTCGTCACCGCTGGCCGGCGGCGTCTCTAGGACGAGCGGGACACGGCGCCTGGCGATCTCCCTGGCGCGCCGGCTGGCCCTCGGACATACTCAGCCGAATGTTGGAGGGGCCTGGGAAGACGATGCTGGTGCTCGCCCACGGCCTGACCGGCCGTCAGGACGTGCCGATCCCGACGTGGCTGTTCCTCTGGGGCGCGACGGTCGTCCTGATCGTCTCGTTCGTCGCGCTGGCGACGCTGTGGCCGAAGCCGCGGCTGCAGGGCGACAGCTGGCGCCCGCTGCCCGCCGGCCTCGACCGCGTCGTCGCGAGCCGGGCGGTGTCGCTGGTCTGCGGGGCGATCGGCGTGGCGCTGCTCGGGCTGGTCCTCGTCGCGGCCTTCCGGGGCGGCGAGAACAGCGCCGAGAACTTCGCGCCGACCTTCGTCTACATCACCTTCTGGCTCGGCCTGCTGCCGCTGTCGCTGCTGTTCGGCGACGTCTTCCGGGCGTTCAACCCGTGGCTCGCGGTCGGCCGCGCGGTGTCGTGGGTCGCCCGGACCGCGGCGGGCGGGCCGCTGCCGGCGCCGTTCGAGTACCCGCGCCGGCTCGGCCGCTGGCCGGCGGTCGTCGGGGTGCTCGCGTTCGGCTGGCTCGAGCTGGCCGCCGCCGGGGGTGAGCAGCCGCGCACGCTCGCCGTCGCGGTGACGATCTACTCGGTCGCGACCTGGGCTGGGATGGCGCTCTACGGGGTCGAGGCGTGGGCGGGCCGCGGCGAGACATTCTCCGTCTACTTCAACCTGATCGCGCGGATCTCGATCTTCGAGCGGCGCGGCGACCGGATCGGCGTGCAGCGCCCGCTGTCGGGCCTGGCCCACTGGCCGGCGGCGCCGGGCTCGGTCGTCTTCGTCTGCGCGCTGATCGGGGTCGTCACATTCGACGGCTTCAGCAGCGGCCCGACGTTCAACGACCGCATCCCGACGATCCAGGGCTGGTTCGAGTCGCTCGGCTTCGGCGTGGTCGACGCGCTCGAGCTGACCTTCGGCGTCGGAATGCTGCTCACCGTCGCGCTCGTCGTCGGCTTCTACGCGCTCGGATCGTGGGGCGCCAAGAGCGCCGGCGGCGGCTTCGGCGTGCGCGAGCTGATGCGGCTGTTCGTCCACTCGCTCGCGCCGATCGCGCTCGTCTACGCGCTGGCCCACTACGTCAGCTTCTTCGCCTTCCAGGGCCAGGACGTCATCCGGCTGATCTCGGACCCGCTCGGCGACGGCAGCGACCTCTTCGGCACGCGGGCGCGCGAGATCGACTTCACCGTCATCTCGACCAAGTTCATCTGGTACTTCCAGGTCGGCGCGGTCGTCGCCGGGCACGTCTGCGCGCTGATCCTCGCCCACGACCGCGCCGTGGCGATCTACGACGAGCCGAAGCGGGCGGCGCGCTCCCAGTACTGGATGCTGGCCGTGATGGTCGGCTTCACCTGCCTCGCGCTCTGGCTGCTGTCCGAGGCCAGCAAGCTGTAGACCGGAATACTCGGAGGGCCATCGGGGCAAGCTATGGGGATGACGCCGGCGCCGACCCTGAGGCTGCTCGACGGCAGAACGATCCCCCAACTCGGGCTCGGCACCTGGCCGCTCGACGACGACGAGGTCCAGGTCGCGATCGGCGCGGCGCTTCAGAGCGGCTACCGGCTGATCGACAGCGCCGCGCGCTACGACAACGAGCGCGGGGTCGGGCGGGCGGTCGCGGAGTCGGACGTGCCGCGCGAGGAGATCGTCGTGACGACCAAGCTGCCCGGCGCCGACCACGGCTACGAGGCGGCGCTGGCCGGCTTCGAGGAGAGCCGGCGGCGACTCGGCCTCGAGTACGTCGACCTGTACCTGATCCACTGGCCGCTGCCGGCCGTCGGCCGCTTCGTCGACACCTGGCGGGCGTTCGTCCACCTGCGCGAGGAGGGGCTGGCGCGGTCGATCGGCGTGTCGAACTTCACGCCCGACCAGATCGAGCGGATCGTCGAGGCGACCGGCGTCTGGCCGGCCGTCAACCAGATCGAGCTGCACCCCGACTTCGCCCAGCCGGAGGTGCGCGAGTGGCACGCCGCGTACGGGGTCGCGATCGAGTCGTGGCGACCGCTGGGGCGGGGCATCCTCGACCGCCCCGAGATCGAGCGGATCGCCGCGGCGCACGGACGGACGCCCGCCCAGGTGGTGCTGCGCTGGCACACCCAGCTCGGGCTGATCGCGATCCCGAAGTCGGGGAACCCTGAGCGGATCGCCGAGAACATCGCGATCTTCGACTTCGAGCTGAGCGCGGCCGAGCTGGCGGAGATCGCTCGCCTCGACGGGGACAACCGCCTCGGCGGCGACCCGGTCACGCACGTCGAGCTGTGACCCGCACGTAGTCTCCGCCTGGATGGCGCCCTCCGCGACCCTCGGCGACTCGTTCCGCTCGTTCTTCGACGCGGTCGACCAGTTCTTCCAGGGCCTGGCCGACGTGCGGCCCGTGCCCGCTGCTGATCGCGCTGCTCGCGTTCGGGATCTACCTGAGCTTCCGCGCGCGCGCCTCGTTCAACATCCTGCGCGCCGCCTACCCGACCGAGCCGATCGCCTTCCGCGACATCTGGGGCGCCTACTTCGCCGGCTACGGCTTCAACGCGGTCGTCCCGGCGCGCGGCGGCGACGTGGTCCGGCTGTTCCTGACGAAGACCGCGATCCCGAACTCGAGCTACCCGGCGGTCGCGTCGAGCTTCGTCGTCGAGCTGGGCTTCGACGTCGCGATGGGCAGCCTGGTGCTGCTGTTCGCCTTCACCCAGGGCGTCTTCCCGAAGCCGCCTGACTTCGCCAACCTCAACGCGTTCGACCTCTCCTACCTCGCCGCGCATCCGCGCTTCGCGCTCTTCCTGATCACCGCGCTGGCGGTCGCGGCGCTGTTCTCGTTCGCCTACTTCTCGGTCCGCGTGCGCGCCGTTCTGGGAGCGCGTGCGCCAGGGCCTGACGATCATCTTCGACCGGCGCGCGCTACCTCCGCGAGGTGTTCGCGCTCCAGTTCGTGCGGCTGGCTGTTCCGCTTCACCGCGTTCTGGTTCCTGCTCGAGGCGTTCAACGTCGGCGGCTCGGTCAAGAACGTGATGCTCGTGCTCGGCGTCAACGCCGTCGCGGCGGCGGTGCCGTTCACGCCGCAGGGGCGCGGGGGTCGCGCAGGCGCTGCTGGTCAAGGTGTTCGCCGGCACCGCTCCGGCCGCGACGGTCGCCGCCTACTCGGTCGGCCAGCAGATCGCGATCGGCGTCGTTCGTCTTCGGCGTCGGCTTCGGCGCGCTGGCGTTCATCTTCCGCCTGCGCAGCTTCAAGGAGGTATCGCCCGATCGCGCGCGGTCGCGAGGACCGCGCCGGCTCGAAGGCGTCAGACCTGACCGCCGTCAGGCGTGCCGAAGCGCCCGCGCCGAGCCCTCGCGGGCCTCGCGGACGAGGGCGACGGCCTCGGGGAAGAGCGCGACATCGCCGAGCGGACCTCCGCGGCCTGCTGCTCGGCGTTGCCCTGGAGGTTGAGCCGGTCGATGCCGGCGACGGTCATGTCGACGGCGAGCTTGATCGCGTTGTCGGCCCAGGCGACCTTCTGCGCGCCCTGCATCTGCTCGGCCATCTCGGCCATGCGCCTGCGCAGCTCGTCGGGGTCGCCGAACAGTCCGCCGAAGGGATCCTCTGATGACATGGGTTCGAGTCTAGGGAACCCGGCGCGGTCTGCCCAGCTAGGCTGCCGGGATGGCTCTACCCAACCCTTCGCGGGACTCCGCCGGCCTGGTCACCGGCGCGTCGTCGGGCATCGGCGCCGACATCGCGCGCTCGCTCGCCGAGCGCGGCCACAACCTGATGCTGGTCGCCCGCCGCGAGGACCGGCTGACCGCGCTCGCCGAGGAGCTCGCCGCCGAGCACGGCGTGCGCGCCGAGGTGGTCGCCGCCGACCTCCAGACGAAGGCGCGGCCGCAAGCGGATGCGCGAGGGCATCGAGGAGCGCGGCCTGCGCGTCGACGTGCTGGTCAACAACGCCGGCTTCGGCACCGCCGGGCTGTTCCAGCGGCTCGACGCGGAGCGTGAGGCGCGAGCTGGTGCGGCTCAACTGCGAGGTCGTGCGTGGCGCTCTGCGGGACGTACGTCCCGGAGATGGTCGAGCGTGGCGCGGGCGCGGTGCTGAACGTCGCCTCGACGGCGGCCTTCCAGCCGCTGCCGACCCAGGCGACCTACAGCGCGACCAAGGCGTTCGTGCTCACCTTCACCCAGGCGCTGGGCGCCGACCTGCACGGCACCGGCGTGACCGCGACGGCGCTCTGCCCGGGGCCGGTGCGGACCGAGTTCGTCGAGGTCGCCGGGCATGGAGCACGAGGCGTCGAAGCTGCCGGAGTTCGCCTGGGTCCCGTCGCCGGAGGTCGCCGAGGCGGGCGTCCGGGGCCTGGAGCGCGGCAGGGGCGTCGTGATCCCGGGGAAGCTCAACAAGGTCACCGCGCTCAGCGGCCACCTGACGCCGCGCAGCCTGTGGCTCGGCATCGGCCGGCGCTTGTACCGCACCGGCGACAGCCAGTAGTTAGGGTCCGCCGCCGTGCCGTCGCTGAGAGAGCAGCTCGACTGGGAGTCCCGCTGGGCGCGTCCCGTGGCCGCCGCGGCGTTCGCGTCGGTCGGCTTCAACGTCGCGGCGAGCATCTACGTCAGCTCGTCGATCGACAGCCGGCCCGACGCCGACAACACGCGCGAGCTGCTGCGGACGATCGACGCCAACGCCGGCGTCTTCACCACGGGCGCGGTGCTGAGCGGCATCGCCGGCCTCCTCTTCGGAGTCCTGCTCTGGTACCTCTTCAACGCGACGCGGGCGCGCAAGCCTGATCTTCAGACCGCGGCGCTGGTGCTCGCGATCCTCGGGCCGATCCTGCTGGCGGTCGCCGGCGATCCTGTCGCAGACGAGCCTGATCGACCGCGCGGGGGAGTTCCTCGCCAGCGGGCCGCAGACCGAGGTGCGCGCCGACGACATCGTCGCCGAGCGGCCGGTGATCGTGCAGTCGCTCGGCCTCGCGGGTGCGCTGGCGCTGGCTTTCGCGACGATCATCATCGCCCAGAACGCGATGCGCGTCGGGCTGCTGACGAAGTTCCTCGGCATCCTCGGAATCGTCGTCGGAGCGCTCTACGTGCTCGGCGTCGTCTTCCCGCTCGGCACCGACGCGATCCGCCTGTTCTGGATCGTCGCCGTCGGCCTGGTGGTGTTGGGGTGGTGGCCGGGCGGCCGCGGCCCGGCGTGGGAGAGCGGCCAGCCCGAGGAGTGGCTCTCGCCGGCCCAGCGGCGGGCGCTCGAGCAGGCGGACGCGGAGGAGGACGCGCCGCCGCTGCCGCGCCGTCCAACGGCGGGAACGGCAACGGCAACGGCAACGGTGCCGACGACGACGCCGACCGCACCCGCGCCCCGCGCAAGCGCAAGAAGAAGCGCCGGTAGCCAGACGCTCGACGCTGCCGCGCGAGTTTCGGCCGCACTACGGCGAGATTCGAGAGGCAGCATCGGCCGGGCCGCGCGGCCCTGGCGTCGCGGTGGCGGCGACCTTGGGGGCGCTCAGGCGACCGCGCCGGCGGCCTCGGCGACCGCGCGGTAGGCGGCGGCGGGATCCGGCTTGCCGAAGACCGAGGAGCCGGCGACGAAGAGGGTGGCGCCGGCGGCCGCGGCGGGACCGGCGGTGGTGGCGATCGAGCCCGCCGTCGACCTCGATCGGCGTTCCCTCGGGAATCCGCTGGCGCAGCGCGGCGATCTTCGCGTCCGAGGCGGGGATGTAGGGCTGGCCGCCCCAGCCGGGGTTCACGGTCATGCAGAGCAGCAGGTCGTAGGCGCCGGCGAGCGCGTCGACGGCGGTGACCGGCGTGCCGGGGTTCAGCGCCAGCCCGGCGCCGGCAGCCGGCCTCGCGGATCGCGTGGAGCGCGTAGTGGATGTTGCGGTGTCGCCTCGAAGTGCGCGGTGATCGAGTCGGCGCCCGGCGCTGGCGAAGTCGGCCACGTGTCGCTCGGGCCGCTCGACCATCAGGTGCACGTCGATGACCCCGCCCGCGTCGTGGACCTGCCCGGCCAGCGCCTCGACGATCAGCGGCCCGATCGAGATCGGCGGCACGAAATGGCCGTCCATCACGTCGACGTGGATAACCCGCGCCCCCGCGTCCATCACCTCCGCCACCTGCTCGCCCAGCCGCGCGAAGTCTGACGCCAGGATCGAAGGGGCGACGCGACGGTCGCGAAGCAGCTCGACGTTCACGGGAGCGACGCTATCTCACGCGGCGGATCGCGGTCCGCCGGCAGCCGCCAACCGCGATCGAACCCCCGATCGAACCCCCGAACGAACCCCCACAACTGACGAAAGGAGGATTGACGGGGTGATCACCCCGAACGAACCTTCAGGCGAGTCGGCGAGCGACCTTGACGAGCGTCGATTGGACGTGCCTGGGCTCGTGGCGAACCTGGAAGTGGGTGAAGCGGAGGGTGGTGAGGCCGGCGGCAGCGTGCGCCTGATCGCGCAGGCGGTCGCGCATCTGCTGGTCGATGGTGCGGTGGTAGCGCAGTCCGTCTGTCTCAACGACGAGGCCGAGAGCGGGCCAGTGGAAGTCGACCTTGAAGCCGTTCAGGCGTGTCCCGGTGTCGGGAAGCGGGAGGTCGGTGCAGTGGACGATCGCGAGGAAGCGCCGCTCGAGCTCGGAGTCGGTCGACCGGAAGGCGTAGCGGTCGAGGATCGTGCGCAACAGGGTCACTCCAGCGCGTCCCGCGTACTCGTCGAGCGCGGCGCGCAACGTGTCGGGATCGATCAGGTCGAGCTTGTCCGCCTCGTTGATCGCTCGCTCCAGGCGTTTGCCGCGCTTCCTCGTCGCCACGTCGAGCAGCGTCCGAACGACCGTGGTCACCGGAACGCCGCGGTGGAGGGTGACCTCGCTCGGAGCGAGCGCCCGGGAGTGGACGACCGCCCCGGGCCGGCGGCGACGCGCGGTGGTCGACACGGTGAGATCCGTCAGCTTCCGGTCGTCGGGATGGAAGCCCCAGAGCGCGGCGGCGCTGCGGTGGCTGAGGACCGCCGAGGGTCCGCAGCTCAGCAGCGCCGCGAACCACTGCCCCTCGCGCGGGAGATCCGGCCGCCCCACGGCGTAGACCCCGCGCGCGACGGCATGCAGCCGGCCGGTCAGCAGTCGGTGTGCCACCGCCTCTGAGGTTAGGCCGAGGTCGAGCAGCTGCCTGCGGGACACCACCCCGTGCTGTCGCTCGACCAGCCGCCACGCCTCGACCGAGAACTCACTCCTCTGAATTTCTCGCGGCATGCCCTAGAAGGGGCGACTTCAGCTCAAACGGCCCCCCTCAAACGACGAAAGGAGTTTTGTTGAGGTGTACACCCCAACAAAACTCGATTCGTCAGTTGTGGGAAGGGAGGCGCTAGACCTTGCGGTGCTCGGGCACCCAGGAGCCGTCGTCCTGGCGGACGAAGTCCTGGAAGAGGCCGGGGGCCTCGGTCTGCATGATGCGGGCGACCTGGTCGAAGACGAGGCGCAGCTCCTCCTCGGCGCCGTCGGCGGTGCGCATCTCGATCACGTGGCGCAGCGTGCGGACGTTGGCCGTCCACATGATGTCGGTCGAGAGGCCGATCGGGGCGAGGCGGCGCAGCGCCGAGGTGATCTCCTTCTTGACGTGGAAGGGGAGGCCCTCCTCGTCGATCTTCGAGCTCGGCGGCGGCGCTGACCTGGAACTCCTCGAGCTGCTCGACGATCGAGATCACCTGGTCGCGGACCGGCTCGAGCGCCGGCGGGACGCGGAAGCCGATCTCGGTCAGCCGCACGTAGCGCAGGCTCTCCTGGCTGAACGCCGAGCCGGCGCGGTGGCGGACCAGCTCGTGGGTGAAGACGCGCGAGACGTTGCGCAGCGCGAACGAGTAGTTGGCGTGCTCGAGCACCGAGCCGTGGGCGCTGCGCAGGATGTTCGCGAAGTACTCCATCCGGTCGGTCCGCACGCGCGTGACGTTCGGGTTGAGGCCCGGCTCCCAGCTGCGGTAGCAGGCGCGGCCGCCGAACTCGACCAGCATCTCGCCGGGGCTGGCGGGCTCGTCCTCGCCGAGCCGGCGCTCCAGCCACGACTCGCCGCCGACGTCCTCGAGGTAGCCGCGCATGCCCTCGACGTCGAGCTGCGGGCGGGCGATCAGGTGGACGGTCGGGGTCGTCTCGTGCACGGGTTGGCGACCCTACGTAGGGGGTCGGACGGGATGGTCAGGACAGCCGCCGCGACAGCACGCGCTCCAGCTCCGGCTCGCGCTCCGACGCGCCCGCCACCGCCTTGTCCAGCCGCATCTCGTTGGCCCGCCCCTCGATCTTCAGTGACGCCACCTGGTTGTCGAACCACGGGCTGTCGTCGAGCGCGCGCCAGCGCACCGAGGGATCGCGCACGCCCGCCGCGCGCGCCAGCGCCCGCGCCGAGCGCATGCGCCGGCCGCGTGAGGCCGCGAAGCGCATCGCGCAGCCGCTCGCGCTTGTCGAGCGGGTTGCGGATCGGCGAGCAGACCGCCTGGTAGACGCGCGCTGCGCACGCCCGCCCGGCCGGGAAGCGCGACCTCGCTCGACGTAGGCGTGATGGACGTCGCCCGACAGCGTGACGATCGACGCCGGCGGCCGGTGCCGCGCTCGCCCGCGCCGACCTGCGCGATGCAGCTCGGCGAGCCGCTCGAACGACTCGCCGAACGCGGCCCAGTGCTCGAGGTCGAGCGCCTGGCGGACGCTTCTCGCCGCCGCGCGCGGCGCAGCGGACCCCACGCGCCGCCGCAGACCGCCTCGTTCCAGGCCTCGAGGTAGTGCATCCCGGGCGCCGAGCAGCCCGGCAGCGAGCGTGGCGATCAGCAGGTGGTCGAAGTCGCCCGTCGCAGCTGCTCGGCCACCCACGCCCACTCCTGCTCGTCGAGCATCGAGCGGCGCGCCCTCGTCGAGCACCCGCCCGGCGCGCGAGTCGACGACCAGCAGGCGCGTGCGCGCCGAGGTCGCGGTGGTAGCTCCAGCGCGCGCCGTCGATCTCGGTCGGCGGCGGCCGCGCGAACTCGCGCAGCAGCTGCTCGGCGTCGCCGTCGCCTCGTGGCAGCGCGCGCAGCAGATCCCGTCGTCGGTCCAGCTCGCGCGGGCGAGAGGTTGCCGAGGTGCTGGTAGATCCAGTACGACATGTAGCGCGCCGACGATGTGCTCCTCCCACCAGTCGGCTTCGCGCGCATCTCGTCGAGCCACGCGTCGCGAGATGTTCCAGTCGTCGTGGACGTCGTGGTCGTCGAAGATCATCGCGCTGGAGACCGTCGACAGCAGCCAGCGGATCGCCGGGTCGCTCCAGTCTCGCGGTAGAGCCGCGTGTACTCCTCGAAGTCGCGCGACCTCGTCGCCCGGGCGCCTCCTCGATGTCGCGCCGGCGCGCCGATGAACTCGCGCGTCTGCGGGCGAGACCTCGTCGGCGTAGACCTGGTCGCCGAGCAGCAGCAGCAGGTCCGGCCAGTCGTCGGGATCCTCCTCGGCGCATCCGCTGCGCCAGCGCGCAGCAGCGCGTCGACCTCGCGCCCGCGCTCGTCGCTCGTCCTTGGGCAGCGTGTACGGCGTCGTCGTGCGGGACGCGCCGACGCGGCAGGAGCCGAACGAGAGCCGCAGCGGCGCGCGGCTTCGGCCGGGTGCGGAACGACGACGGCGGGAACGGCGAGTCGGCCAGCGGCCAGACGCGCTCGCCGTCGAGCGCGACCTCGTACGGTAGCGTGCTCGCCGGGCGTCGAGCCCGTCGAGCACGACGAGCGCGTAGTGGTGGCCGGCGACCGTGAACGTGCGCGCGCGCGTCGCCGAGCACCGAGACCTCGCACGCGGCGTCGGTCTCGACCCAGACGATCGCCGCGGTGTCGCCGACGTAGCGCAGCAGCGGGCCGAGGACCAGGTCGGGCACCCCGACTACGTACCCGTTTGCGGCACCTCTATCTCGCGCTTGAGAATCTTGCCGGTCGGCCCCTTCGGCAGCTCGGCGAGGAACCAGACGTGGCGGGGGTACTTGTAGGCCGCCACCTCGGCCTTGCAGTGCTCGCGGATCTCCTCGGCCGACGCCTCGGCGCCCGCGTTGAGCACGACCGCCGCCCCGACCTCCTCGCCCAGCTCGCCGTGCGGCACGCCCACCACGGCCGCCTCCAACACCGCGGGGTGGCCGTAGAGGATCTCCTCGATCTCGCGCGGGTAGACGTTGTAGCCGCCGCGGATGATCATGTCCTTCTTGCGGTCGACGATGAAGAAGTAGCCCTCCGCGTCGACGGTCGCGACGTCGCCGGTCTTGAACCAGCCGTCGCCGTCGATCGCCTCGGCGGTCGCGTCGGGGCGGGCCCAGTAGCCCTTCATGACGTTGTGGCCGCGGATCGCGATCTCGCCCGGCTCGCCCTGGGCGACCTCGGCGCCGTCGTCGTCGATCGCCTTCATCTCGACGCCCTCGATCGGCGTCCCGATCGATCCCGCCTTCTGCTCCATGTGCGGGTGGTTGAACGACGCGACCGGCGAGGTCTCCGACAGCCCGTAGCCCTCCAGCAGCTTGACGCCGAACTCCGACTCGAAGGCGCGCAGCGTCTCGACCGGCAGCGACGCCCCGCCCGACACGCAGACGCGCAGCGACGAGGTGTCGTAGCGGTCGCGATCCGGCACCGAGAGCAGCGCCGTGTACATCGTCGGCACGCCCTCGAAGATCGTGATCTTGTCGCGCTCGAGGATCTCGAACGCCTTGACCGGGTCGAAGCGCGGGATCAGCGACACCGACGCCCGCGCGTTGATCGCCGCGTTCATCGTGCACGTCTGGCCGAACGAGTGGAACAGCGGCAGCGCGCCCAGCAGCCGGTCGCTCTCCTCGATCACGATCACCGACTCGGTGACGATCCGGCAGTTGCTCAGCATGTTCGCGTGCGTCAGCTCGGCGCCCTTCGGGCTGCCGGTCGTGCCCGAGGTGTAGAGGATCACCGCGGTGTCGTCCTCCGCGCGGTCGGCGATCTCGCGCACCGGCTCGGCGTCGCCGAGCGCCCGCTCGAACTCGCCGGGGGTGACGACGAAGGTCTCGAGCGCCAAGCCCTCGGCGCCCTCGCGCGCGGCCTCCTCGAACCCGTTCCAGGCGATCAGCGCCTTGGCGCCCGGGTCCTCGAGGTAGTAGCGCACCTCGCGGCCCTTCAGCAGCACGTTCATCGGCACGACGACAGCGCCGAGTCGCAGCACGCCGTAGTAGGCGACCGGGAAGTAGGGGACGTTCGGCAGCATGATCCCGACACGGTCGCCGGGCCCGACGCCGGCGGCGCGCAGCAGCCCCGCGACGCGCGCGCTGCCCTCGTCGAGCGCGTGGTAGGTCAGCTCGACGTCGTCGAGCTTGAAGGCCACCTTGTCCGGCTCGGCGGCCACCGCGTCGGCCAGGATGCTCGCCAGGTTCATGCTCTCTCCACTCCTCCTCGGTTCCCGTGTCGAGAACCTACCGCCCGCGCTCGCGCGGGTCCACGCGCCCCGGTGCGGCTAGTTCTGCGAGGGCGCGTCGGGGCGCAGCCGCTCGGTGATCTCGGCCGGGCGGTCGGAGATCTGGGAGAAGCGGACGACGGTCACGAGGTCGTCCTGTTCGACCTTGCGGCCGTAGATCTGCTCGAGGAAGTGGACCGTCTCGTCGAGGCGGCGGAACTCCGGGTTGTCGTGCTCGATGTCGCGCGGCGAGAGCTCGCTGACGCGCTTGACCTCGACTCCGTCGATCACGGCCTCGAAGATCCGCTCGCGCGGCGCGTGCTGGAAGCCGACGGTGACGAGCACGACCTCGCCCTTGCGGTACTTGACGGCCTTGTCGCCCAGCCGGATCGTGGCGGTCTTGCGGCCACGCTTCAGCTGATCGATGAAGACCGGCGAGTAGAAGTTGAGGACGAACACCGCGGGGCAGCCTAGCGGGTGGCGTGGTCGTCGGTGGCGATCGCGCATGCCTGCTCGACGCCGACGAACGGCACCAGCACCAGGTAGGTGGCGATCGGGGCGGTCCCGTAGAGGGTGTCGCTGCCCCAGTTGGCGATCTGGTCGAACAGCAGCGCGTCGATCGCGGCGCCGATCGCCTCGCCGGCGATCGACGGCACCTCGCCGTGCTCGCGGAACCCCTCGGCGACGAACGCCTGCGCCGTCGTCACGAGCTGTTCGCGGACGTCTACGACCAGGCGGCTGCCGAGGTGGACGTCGACGCCGCCGAACTGGGCGAACGGCTGCTCGATGACCAGGTAGGCGAAGAAGGCGTCGACCGCGGCGCCGATCCCGTGCGGCCAGTCGGGGGCGGCGCGGAAGGCCGGCCCGATCGCGTCGATGACGTGGTTGACGCTGCGGCGCAGTGCCGCGACGACCGCCTCGTCCTTGCCGCCCGCGAAGCGGTCGTAGAAGGTGGTCAGCGAGACCGCGCCGCGCTGGGCGATGTCGTTGATCGTCATCGCCTTGTAGCCGCGCTCGGCCATCAGCTCGATCACGGCGTCGAGAATCCGCTCGCGCGGGTCTTCGGCGTTGGTCGGCGGTCGTCTGAACGCCGCCGCGGACAGCTCGCGCGTCTGGGTCAGCGGGCGCGGCGGCGTCTCGTAGCTGAGCGCCCAGTTCAGCAGCAGCGGCGCGGCCCGCGGCAGCTCGGCCTCGCGACCGCTGCGCAGCCGGCTCTGGAAGACGCGCCGGAAACCGCGCAGGATCGCGCGCAGCAGCTCGCGCGGGATGTCGGCGTGGGCGGGCGAGCCGGCGAGCGCCTGGCGGGCGAGCTGCTCGAGCCGCTCGCCCATCTCGTCGACCTTGGCGATCGCCTCCGGTCCGGCGGCGTAGCTCTCCACGTAGTAGAGGCGGGCGGCGGCCGGCTGGGCGACGATCCCCGCGACCAGCAGGTCGAGCGCGTCGCCCAGCCGCTCGTCCCACGCCCCCTCGTGGCGGAGGTAGGCGCCGACCACCTGCGAGCCGGCGTCGAGCAGGATCGCGTCCATCGTCGCCAGGAAGCAGTCGAGCTTGTTGTCGAAGTGCTTGTAGAAGGTGTTGCGCGAGACGCCGGAGAGGTCGAGCACGTCGGCGACGCGGGTCGCCTCGTAGCCGTGCTCGGCGACCGCCGCGACCATCGCGCCGAAGATCCGCTCGCGTTGGTTGGCGACCACGTCGTCGCGCGGGATGCCGGGCCCGGGGCGCAGCCGGCGGTCGCGCAGCTCGTTCGAGTCGCCCCACGGAGTGACGGTCACGCGACAGGACACTATTCCGGGAACGTCCGTGGCTCTATCTCGGCTCCCGCCGTCTTGTGGGGCTCGACTAGTGGATGAAGCTGCGCAGGCGGTCTGGGTCGTGGACAGTCACCTTGCCGCGGCCGAGCGTCACGACGCCCTCTCGCGCGAGTGTCGCGAGGAAGCGGCTGGCGCTCTCGCGCGAGGTGCCGGCGAGCTGGGCGATCTCCGCCTGCGTGGCTTTGACCAGCACGTCGTGCTGATCGGCGCCCTCGGACTGGCGCGTGATGACCTGGGCGAGCAGCGTCGACGCGACGCGTCCCGAGACGGTCTGGAACGACTGGCGGCTGAGCTGCTCGTTGACGAGCCGCACGCGGTCGGCCAGCTCGGCGAGCATCTTGAACGCGATGTCCGGCGACGAGCGGATCACGCGCTGCATGTCGGCGCGCAGGATCGCCACGAGCTGGGTCGGCTCGAGCACCTCGGCGGTCGCCGAGCGGCTCTCGGCGCCGAACATCGACAGCTCGCCGAAGATCGAGCCGGGCCGCAGCTCGGCGAGCGCGCGGCTGCGCCCGTCGGGGTGGTCGCGGCGGATCGAGACGGTCCCCTCACGGACGACGTAACAGGTGTCGCCGGGGTCGCCCTCCCGGAAGATCACCTCTCCGCGGTCGAAGCTGCGCGGCACCGCCACGCGCGCCACCTCTTCCAGCTCGCGCGGCTCCAGGCCCGCGAAGACCTTCACGCTGGCCAGCAGCGCTTCGGTATCTCCGCCCTCGGGCATGGCGACGATGATAGGCCCGGTCCCGGGCGACCGGTCCTGCGCGGCGGCGTGGAGCGCGCTCTAGGATCGGGCGGATGCGCTGGATTCCCTTCGTCGTCCTGGTCGCCGCCGTCGCGCTGCTCGTGTCGAGCGCGGAGGCGCGGGCGGTGCCGAGCAAGGCGCCGTGGGCGACGGTCAACGTCTGCGACACGGCCAAGAAGCGCAACTCGGTCGGGATCCGCGCGGGCATGCCCGGCAACGGGACCAAGCAGCGGATGTACATGCGCTTCCAGCTCCAGTGGTACCGGGCGAAGGAGCGCCGCTACATGGATACCGGGACGCCGTCGGGCTGGGTGTCGGCGGGCTCGGCGCGCTTCCGCGCGGCGCAGCGCGGCTTCACCTTCGGGGGGATCGCCGACCCGCCGGCGGGCGCGGCGGCCTACAAGCTGCGTGGCAAGGTCAGCTTCGAGTGGCGCGAGCTGCGCGCGGCGAAGCCGGGCGTGACGCGGCGGGGCGAGGTCGTCGTCGAGCGCGCGCAGCGGATCACCCGCGGTGGTCTGAAGGGCGTCGAGGGCGGCAAGCCCAAGGGGCGCTCGGACGCGGTGTGCGTGGTCGAGGGGCCTGAGGCGCCTCAGGCCGCTTCGCGCGCCTTCTAGCCGCGCGCCGAGAACACTCGGTCTCTGGACGGTCCTGGCTGATCGTCGCCGGGCGAGGATTACCGCTGTCGGTTGCGGCTTGACAGCCATGTACCGACGGTTCTATGGTCTCTCCACTGGTCTGGATCTGGTGTCGTCGGGGAGTGGGATTCGTCCGCGGCGCGACGAGAGCGGACTTGAGCAACCAGCTTCGAGGCGAGGAGCGAGCGAAGGCCCCTGCAAGGGGCCCGGTCGCCCGATGCCGCAAGCACCACCAAGTGACGGGAGAGAGATGGATCGCAATCAGCCTCGGGGGCCGGCAGCGGAAGTGTCTGCGACGACCCCGCCCATGCGCGAGCCTCGGACGGGGTCCGGCGCCCGCGCCGTGCACGTCCTCCGTCGCGCCGCGCTGGCGACGACGATCTCCGCGGCGTGCGGCCTCGCCGTCGCGTCCGCCGCGACGGCCGCCGAGCCCTGGGGCTTCGAGCAGGTGTCGCCGCAGGCAAAGGGCGGGGGCGCGGTGAGCCTGGTGGACACCTTCCAGGCCGCTCCCGACGGCGACTCGCTGCTGTACACGGCGACCTCCCCGTTTGAGGGAGTCCCTACGGAGGCGGCTCCGCAGTACGTGCGGTATCTCGGTGCCCGTGGTCCCGATGCCTGGAGCAACAGGGCGCTGGACCCGCCGCATGAGCAGGGCACGACCAAGAGCCCGAACGTCATGTCGGTCGTCGGGTCGTCGGTCAACCTGTCGTATGCGCTGGTCGCGTCGCGCCGTGCGCTGACCGCGGGGGCAATCGAGGGCGGTGGCAATCTCTACATGCGCAACACTCGCACGGGTGAGCTGGTGCTGGTTGCGACCAACGGAAACCCGCGGTTCGCGCAAGCCTTCCTCACTGCCCAGGGCGCTTCAGCGGTCTCCTTCGTGGCTGAGGACGGCCGGTCGGCGATCTTCAGCTCGGGGATACCGCTCGTCGAGGCCGCCCCTGGCCCTCTGTTTGGCCAGGATCAGGGCAGCGTCTACGCCTGGACGGCCGGTGGCGGGCTGGAGCTGAAGTCCATCCTTCCCGACTCGGAGGGGGGAACGCCCGTTCCGGGCGGCACGGGCCTCGGAGGAGAGTCCGGCCCGCGGAATGCGCTCCCGGTCGGTGATGGCCTGGCTCATGTCTACTTCAATACGTCGCCGGACCTCGGCGCGGGGCCGGTCTACGTGCGTTCGGGCGATGAGACGCGCGCGGTGTCGGTTTCGCGTATACCCGGCGACTCGACAGATCCGGTGCCTGGCTACGTCGGCGCGGTCGGCCGGGACGGGCGCTACATGGTGTTCCACACCCAGGGGCCCGACCGGTTGACGCCGGACACGCCGATATTCGACGACGATTTCGGCCTCGCTTTCTTGTACCGCTACGACGTCGTCGAGGACTCGTTGACCTACATCGGCGCGGCTAGGACCTTCACTGCCGCGCTCAGCCCGATGACACACATGAGCAAGGACGGTGAGTCGATCGTCTTTCAGAGCAATGTTGCGCAGGGCGGCTCCGCGGTCGAGGGCCAGAAGAACTTCTACGTCTGGCGCGAAGGGTCGCTTCGGCATGTGGCCACGCTAGATACCGGGAGTAGCGCCAGCGCCACCCACAATCAGTACTTGAGCCTGATCAGCCAGGACGGGCGCTACTTCGCGTTCACCGACAACTCGGTGTCGCTGGCCGCTGGTTTTGGCAAGGACATCGTCAGCGCGAAGTGCCCGATGGTGTTCACGACTTCCCCTGGGCCGTGTGCCCAGATGTATCTGTATGACTTCGACACCGACGAGCTGGAGTGTGCGTCGTGCCGGCTCGACGACTTGCCGCCGAACGGCAACGCGGGCGATCCGAGCCAGGGGCTCGCTGGCACCGGCGTCATTCGGATGAACACCCATCAGCCACGGATCCTCGCTGAGGACGGCACGGTGTTCTTCGGGAGCCCGGATGACCTGATTCCGGGCGACATCAACGGTCTGGACGACGTGTACGCGTACCGCGATGGGGAGTTGCGGTTGGTGTCGCGGGCGGCGCAGGGCGCGAGCGCGCGGTTCCTGGACGCGACGCCGGACGGCAAGACGGTGTTCTTCTCGACCAACGACGCGATCGTCCCGACCGACACCGACAATTCGATCGACGTGTACATGACGCGTCAGGGCGCCGGCTATCCGTACACGCCGCCGGTGGTCGAGCCGCCGTGTGTGGGCAGCGATTGTCGCGATCCGTTCGCGGGTGGTGGCGGTTTGGCGCCGATCGGGTCGCTGACGTTCCTGGCGTCGGAGCGGCCGGGGCCGGCGCGTGGCGCGGCGGTGCGGGTCTCGGCGCTGAAGGCGGTCGTCGGTGCGCGGGCGACGATCCGGGTCCGGGTTCCGTCGGCGGGGTCGATCCGGGTGTCCGGTGCCTCGGTGCGCAAGTCGGCCAAGCGGGCGACCAGGGCCGCGACCTATCGCGTGGGGGTCGCGTTGAGCGCCAAGGCGCGCAGGTCGCTTGGCAAGCGCGGCAGGTTGAAGGTCCGCGTGAAGGTCGCCTTCCGTTCCAGTGGCGGCGCCCGGTCGTCGCGGACGGTGGCGTTGACGTTCAAGCAGCCCAAGACCGGCCGTCGCTCGACGGCGGGGGGTCGCTGACATGCCCGGGGTTCAGAACAACCGAAAGAACGGAACTCGCATGACGCTGATTCGCTGTCTGGTCGCCATGGCGGCCGTGCTGACGATGGCGCTGACGGCCAGCTCGGCGTCGGCGATCGAGTTCGAGACCTTCGGCGGGTCCGCGACCAATCCCGTCTCGGGCCAGCCGGTCCGCCAGGCCGGCGCGCACCCCGACCTGAGGGTCAAGTTCACCATCCCCGAGCGTGAGGACACCGATGTCGAGCTCTGCGAGTACTGCTTCCACGCTCCGGTGGAGCTGGCGCACCGCATGCTGGTCGACACCCCTCCAGGCCTGGTCGGCAACCCGACCGCGGCAGAGACCTGTCCGCAGTCGGCGATGAAGGCCGCCCAGAACGGCATCGCGGCTGCGTGTCCGGTCGGCTCGCAGGTCGGTTTCGCCCGGGTTTTCGATACTGAGACGGACTCGCCGTACCCGACCTCCGCTCCGGTCTACAACATCGATCCGCCCGCCGGGATGCCGGGGTTGTTCGCGTTCAACGTGTTGGGTGTCGTGGTCAACCTGACGCCGGCGGTGCGGGCCGGCGACTACGGCATCACGATCGACTCGGGCGTGATTTCCAACGGCTTGGCGATCAGCGGCGCCGACGTTACCCTCTGGGGTGTTCCCGCCGATCCGGTTCATGACGCGCAGCGCTACGGACCGATCCTCGGCGGGGCGTTCTACTTCCCGCCGGCGTCGAGCCAGAGTTCGCGCGTGCCGTTCCTGTCACTGCCGACGTCGTGCCCGGGCACCCCGGAGGCAATCACGGGGCGTCTCGATGGCTGGAAGACGATCGGAAACTTCGCGCAGTCTTCGTTGACCAGCGATTTCGACGATGTGCCGTTCGTGACGACGGGTTGCGAGAAGCTCGCGTTCGATCCGTCGATCGCGGTGGCGACGACCTCGCGGGCCGCGGATGCGCCGACTGGGCTCAACGTCGATCTCTCGGTTCCGCAGAGCGATGCGCCGAATGGGTTGGCGACCGCGCATGTCAAGGACGTGGCGGTGACGTTGCCGGAGGGGATGGCGTTGTCGCCAGCGGCCGCCGGCGGTCTGCAGGCGTGCAGCGACGCGCAGCTCGACATGTCCTCGACGGATGCCGAGCAGTGCCCGAAGGCGTCGAAGATCGGGGCGGTCGAGGTCGACACGCCGCTGTTGGAGGAGCCGCTTGCGGGCTCGATGTATGTCGGTGAGCAGCAGTCCAGCGATCCGATGTCAGGCAAGATGTTCCGCCTGTTCCTCGTCGCCGCGGGCTCGGGCGTTCGCATCAAGCTCGAGGGCAGCGTCACGGCCGACCCGCAGACGGGCCGGTTGACCGCGACGTTCAACAACAATCCGCAGCAGCCGTTCAGCCAGCTGCGGGTGAGGATGTTCGGGGGCTCGCAGGCGGCGATGGCCAACCCCGCCGATTGCGGCACCAAGACCGTCGATGTCCGGATGACGTCGTGGTCGGGCAAGACGGTCGACCGCACGTCGACCTTCGAGGTCGACTGCCGGCCCGGTCTCGGCGGGTTCAACCCGTCGTTTGAGGCGGGGTCTGTCAATCCGGTCGCCGGCACGTTCTCGCCGTTCGCGGTGGGGATCAAGAAGCCTGACGGCGACAGCGCACTCGACGGCCTCTCGATCGACATGCCCAAGGGCGTGTTGGCGAAGCTCAAGGGCAACCTGAACACCCAGGTCGGTTCGGTGACGGCGTTCGCCGGTTCGGGCAGCACACCGTTCCCGCTGCCCGGGAAGGTGTTCCTCGAGGGCGCCTACGGTGACGCGCCTTACAGCCTCCGCGTGGTCGTCCCCGCGAAGGCCGGCCCGTTCGACCTCGGTGAGGTCGTCGTGAAGCAGAAGGTCTACGTCGACCGCACCACCGCCCAGGTCCGTGTTGTGTCGGATCCGATTCCGACGATCGTCAAGGGTGTCCCGACCCGGTTGCAGCGACTCGACGTCAACGTCGACAAGCCCGGGTTCATGGTCAACCCGACCTCGTGTGAGCCCAAGGAGATCAAGGCGACGCTGCACTCGGCCGCCGATCAGACCGTGCCGGTCAACGCCAGGTTCCAGGTCGGAGCCTGCGGTGACCTTGGGTTCAGCCCGAAGCTCGCGCTCGGCCTGACCGGACGCAAGCAGATCACGACCGGCAAGCACCCCGGCATCCGGGCAAGGCTCCGTCAGGCCTCCGGCCAGGCGGGGATCGGCAAGGCAAAGGTCGCCCTGCCGGCCGCGCTCGCGCTCGATCCGGACAACGCCCAGGCGCTGTGTGAGTTCGTCGATGGCACCAAGCCGGACCTGGAGAACCACTGCCCCAAGGGCAGCATCGTCGGACGCGCCAAGGCCAGCACCCCGCTGTTGGAGCGGGATCTGACCGGCGACGTCTACTTCGTCAAGAACGTCCGCAAGGACCCAAAGACGGGTAACGAGATCCGGACGCTGCCGATGATCGTCGTCGCGCTCAGGGGCGAGATCGCGATCAACCTCAAGGGCGAGGCATCGACCACCAAGGCCGGACGCCTCGTCAGCACGTTCGCGAACGTGCCCGACGCGCCGATCTCGGCATTCGACCTCGACATCCAAGGCGGCGACAACGGCATCCTCGCCGTCACCCGGACCCGCAAAGCCAAGATCAACCTCTGCGCCAAGCCCACAAGCCACCGCGCAGCAATCGACCTCGACGGCCACAACGGCCGCGACGCCGACTACACCGCCAAGGTCAAGACGCCATGCGCCAAGACCAAAGCGGCGAAGAAGAGCAAGAAGAAGTAGGCCTCACCCACACCAGCAGCACCGAGAGGCCCGGCAACCGCCGGGCCTCTCGCGCGTTCAGGCCGCGCGCCGCAACGTCACCCGGCCGCCGTTGCGCGGGCTGAAGGTGATCGCGCGGCGGGCGATGCGCTCGTCGGGCTCGCCGGTGGTCTGGAGGTCGAAGCGGCGCAGCAGCTCGGCCAGCACGATCCGCATCTCGAACAGCGCGAAGGTGGCACCGAGGCAGCGGCGGGTGCCGCCGCCGAAGGGGATCCACTCGTAGGTGCCGGCGGGGCGCTCGAGGAAGCGCTCGGGCCGGAACTCGGTGGGCCGCTCGTAGACGTCGGGGTTGTAGTGGGTGAGGTAGATCGAGGGGGTGATGTGGACGCCGGCGGGCAGGACGCGGCCGCCGAGCGTCGGTCGGCTCGGTCAGGTAGCGGGCGACCGCGGGCACGACCGGGCGCAGGCGCAGCGACTCCTTGATCACGGCGTCGAGGTACTCACCGCCATGGCCCCCGTCGTCGCCGGCGCGGACCTCCTCGGTCAGGCGGGCGAGCGCGGCCGGATGGCGGACCAGCCGCTCGAGCGTCCACGACAGCGCGGTCGCCGTCGTCTCGTGACCGGCGAGCAGCAGCGTCATCAGCTCGTCGCGCAGCTCGGAGTCGGTCAGGCCCTGGCCGTCCTCGTCGACCGCCGACAGCAGCAGCGACAGGATGTCGTCGCGCTCGGCGACCGACGGGTCGGCGCGGTGGGCGCGGATCTCCTCGTAGAGGACGTCGTCGGCGGGGTGGAGCAGGTCGCGGCGGAAGCGGCGCCAGGGGCTGAGCGAGCCGTTGCGCTTGTTGCTCATGACCTGGAGGCCGAACAGGCGGCGCATGTCTCCCATCGAGTCGAGCAGGGCGCGCAGCGGCCCGGCGATCTCCTCCAGCCGCTCCGCGTCGTCGCGCACGCCGAAGACGGCGCGCATGATCACCTCGAGCGTGATCGCCTGCATCGACTCCTGGACGGCGAACGGCTCGCCGACCGGCCAGCCGGCGACGTGGCGCTCGGTCGCGCTGGCGATCGTCTCGCCGTAGAGCTTCATCCGGTCGCCGTGGAACGGCGGCAGCAGCAGCTTGCGCTGGCGCATGTGCTCGGGCTCGTCGAGCGTCAGCACCGAGCGCGGGCCGAGCAGCGGCTTGAGCACCTCGTTGCCGACGCCGGCCAGCAGCTTGGTCGGGTCGCTGGTGAAGACCTGCTTGATCACCGCGGGGTCGTCGGTGATCACGACCGTGCGCTGCGGCGACAGGTTGAACGTGAACGGCGTGCCGTACTTGCGCTTGCAGCTCTCCAGGAAGCCGCCCGGGCGCAGCAGGAAGTTCGCGAAGACCAGCGGGCCTGGGCCGGTCGGGCCGGGCGGCAGCGGGTCGGGGACCAGCGGGGCTTCGGTGGGTGGAGCGGCTGCGGGACTGTTGACCGTTAGTTCAATAGTGGTGCGATTTCTAGCAGGTCGTTGTCTGCTTGAACTTGCCGTGGTGACTGGTATTGCTGTCATCTGACTTCTAAAACAGTCGGATGACTGGTATGCTAGTCATGGTATGGATCTCGGTCGTCCCCACTCTTTGATCTCCTCGGGAGCGGATCTGGACGCCCTCGCCGTGCTGTCGCGCACTACTGCGCCGCTGTCCGGCAGGGAGATCGCGAGACGTGCCGGTCGCTCGCAGGAGTGGACGCGCCGAGTGATGCAACGCCTCGAGGAGCAAGGGATCGTGGAGGGCACGGCGGGTGGGGCAGCGCTGCTCTACGCGCTCAACCGGCGGCATCTCGCCGCGCCACCGATCGAGCAGCTCATCGGATTGCGGATGCTTCTTCTCGACCGGTTACGTGAGGAGATTGGCGGCTGGGGGGTAGCCCCGGAGTCGGCTGCCCTGTTCGGTTCGGCCGCCAGAGGCGACGGGAACATTCGGAGCGACATCGACCTCTTGATCGTTCGGCCCTTGTCGATCGACGAGGAGGACGCCGCGTGGCGTGGTCAGCTCGACGCTCTCGCGGATGACATACGAGCCTGGACAGGCAACCACGCCAGCATCGTGGAGCTCGGTGCCGGCGAGATCGACGGGTTGCTCGATCGCTCGCCGCCGGTCCTCGATGGGATTCGATCCGACGCGATAGACCTCGGCGGTCGGCGCATTCGAACACTTCTGAGGAGAGCACGATGATCCGTACCCAGAGCTGCAGTCCCGCCGACGCGCGCATCCGGCTCGACCAGGCGCGGCACTTCCTGGAGGTCGCGGATGTCGTTCACGACCAGGAGCTCGACGCCTCGCTCAGCGTCGCCGCTTCACTCAGCGTGCTCGCGGGAATCGCGGCAGCTGACGCGGCGACCTGCGTCAGGCTCGGGAAGCGTGCGCGTGGTCAGGACCATCGCGATGCCGAGAAGGTGGTCGCCGAGGTCCCCGACGTCGGCCGTGAGATGGCGAAGGCCCTACGTCGCCTTCTCAATCTCAAGGACGACGCCCACTACGGGATGCTCTATGTAAGCCGCGAGAACACCACCGTGGCGCTTCGGAACGCACGCAGGCTCTTGGAGCTGGCGGAGCAAGTGAATGTGAAGTGACCGAACGTCGCCGCATGACCAGCGACGACCGTCGCGAGCAGCTGCTGCAGGCCGGCTCCGAGCTGCTCGGCCGGCGGCCGTACGACGAGGTGTCGATCGACGAGATCGCGCGGGCCGCGGGGATCTCGAAGGGGCTGCTCTACCACTACTTCCCGACCAAGAACGACTTCGTGGTGGCGGTGCTGCGCGAGCAGGTCGACCGGATCACGGCGCTGACCGCCCTCGACCCCGGGCTGCCGCCGGTGGAGCGGATCGACGCCGCGCTCGACGCCTTCCTCGACTACGTCGAGAACCACGCATCGGCCTACGTGACGATCTTCCGGACCCGCGGCGGCGGCGACCCCGAGATCCGCGCGGTGCTCGAGGAGGGCCGGGAGCGGCGGATCGAGGTCCTGCTCGACGGCATCGCCGGCCAGTTGCTCGCGCCCGGCGTCGACCGCGACTCGGCGGTGCTGCGCTCCGCCGTCCAGGGCTGGATCTTCTTCGTCGAGGGCGTGCTGCTGCGCTGGCTCGACAAGCGCGACCTCGACCGCGACCAGCTGCGCGAGCTGCTGCGCTCAGTGCTGATCGACGCGGTGCGCGCCGCGACGAGCGTTCGCCAGCATGGCTAGACCCGTGAGCAGGTAGCCGATCGCCACCGCGAGCGCGACGAACTTGAGGGCCGCGAACCCGGTCGCGATCGGTGGGATCGCGCCGGTCCCCTTGCCCTCGATCATCAGCCAGAGGCCGATGTCCTCGAAGACGTCGCAGGCGGCGGCGATGCCGGGGAGGACCGCGATCGCCGTGCCCGGGCGGGCGTAGGTGGCCCAGCCGCGCTCGCGGGCGACGTCGCGCAGCTCCAGCACCGCAAGCGTCAGGAAGACGCCGTAGACGACCAGGTAGACGAAGTCGATCGCCAGCGACACGCGCGCCGCGTCGCGACCCTGCTGCCCCCAGTGGCCGAGGATCTCGGCCACGCGGCCGGTCGTGCCGGCCAGCTCGAAGGCGACGATCCCGGGGCCGCCGCTCGCCTTGATCGCCTCGTCGACGATCGCGAGGACGACGAACAGGATCGCCGTCGCGATCCCGCTGAGTCGCAGTGCCCGCCTCCGCGTCACCGCGGGAACTCTACGGATCGTCAGCCGAACAGCCGCGGGTCGTTGGTGATTACCGCGTCGACGCCGAGCGCCTCGAGCTTGGCGATCTGCTCGCGGTCGTCGACCGTCCAGACGTAGAGCTGGCCGCCTGCCCGGTGGACCCGCTGGACCAGGTGGCGCGTGACCAGCACGTAGTGCGACATCAGCGCCTCGCACTCGCCGCGGCGAAGCGCGCGCTCGGCCTTGGCGGGCAGGCCGGAGCGCCACCAGGCGACGGCGGCGTAGGCGGGGTATCTCGAGTAGCCGGTGGTCGCGCAGGTCGCGCCTGACCTTCGGCACGGAGAGGCCGCGACGCACGTGCGGGTCGAGCTCGCGGACCAGGGTCAGGCTCTCCTGGTAGTTCGAGGAGATCAGCGATCGCTCCAGCAGGCCGCGCTCGCGCAGGCCATCGACGACCTCGCGCTCGTAGCCGGGGATCTTCAGGTCGACGTCGAGCTCGACGCCGCTGTAGGCCTCGGCGGCGAAGTGGTCGAGCCCCTCCGTGAGCGTCAGCGGCGTGCGGCTGGTCGCGTCCTCGGGGTCGTGGGCGAGGACGAGCGTGCCGTCGCGCAGCGGCATCACGTCGAACTCGATCATGTCGACGCCGAGCTGCGAGCGCCGCTTCGAAGCTCGCCGCCGTGTTGCCCGGCGCGACGTGGTCCGCGCCCTTGTGTCCGACCCTGATCAGCCCTGGCATTTCGGGCACCAGTATGTCGTGCGGTTGTCGTCGCCCTGCCCGCGGGCGAGGATCGGGGTGGCGCAGGCGCGGCAGGGCAGGCCGGCGCGGTCGTAGACCCAGGTGCCGGCGGCGGTCGCGCCGTCGGGCCGGCTACGGTCCTCGTCGGCCCGCCGATCCTGGCTGCACCGCCGGATCTCGGGATGGATCGCGCGCGCTATCGCGAGCGCCTCCTCGTCGGTCACCTCGGACGTTCGCCGCCACGGGTCGATGCGTGCCATGAAGCAGCCCTCCGACTTCCAGATGTTGCCGATGCCGGCGACGTTGCGCTGGTCGAGCAGCGCCTCCCCGATCGCGCGCGTCTGGTCGTCGTCGCGCAGGCGGGCGAGGTAGGCGCGCTCGTCGAAGTCGTCGGCGACGATGTCGGTCCCGAGGCTTGCCAGCAGCTGGTCGAAGCGGGTGCGCGAGTCGGTCATCAGCTCGAGCACCGGACCGTCGAACTGGACGACGTCGTGGCCGGCGGTGCGGATGACCAGCCATGCCCGGCGCGCCGACCGCGTCCAGCGCCGCCCGCGCTCGTAGACGCCCCACTTGCCGCCCATCCGCAGGTGCGAGTGCAGCGTCAGGTCGCCTTCGAAGCGCACGAACAGGTGCTTCCCGCGCGCGTCGACCGCGCGCACCGCCCGCCCCGCCAGCCGCTCCGGCCAGCGATCCAACCGGTGGCGCGGATGCGGCGTCTCGATCTCGAGGATCTCGCTGCCCACCAGCGCGTTCCCCACCCGCAGCGCCGCGTTGTGGATCGTGTCGCCCTCGGGCATGGTCTGATCGTACGCGCGGCTTTGTCGCTTGCCTGTGCGCGACTCGTTACCCGAGGGTGGTGACCTGTGCGTCGCGGCTGGCCAGGATCGGCGGTATGGAGCCCGGACCGATCAGCGCCTTCTTGGAGACGGCCGCAGTCGCAGTTGGCGTCGGAATGGTTCTGGGCGGCTTCCTCGCGGGGCTGGCGGGGCGGCTGCTTGGGAGGGCGGGTTACGAGCTCGAGGGAGACATCGTGAGCGGTGGGTACCTGGCCGCCTCGGTCTGTCTCGGGTTGCGGCTCGTAGAGCTGGCACACATCGTATAGGCTATTAGGAGATCTGCTATGCACTTCAAGAACGCGAATCTCGGAGCGGCGCTCGGGTTGACGATCTTCATCGTCTGTTCACTCCTGATGGACAGGGAGCCTCACGGAGCCGAGGTGGTTGCGATCACGGCCCTCACTTTTGGGTCGGCGTTTGGCCTCCTCTACTTCCTCAACTGGCGCGACAGGAGGCTCGGTCGCCCGCTGCCGCCGTCGCTCTTCAGGCGCTCAGGGTCAGACGACGAGGGCCCTGGGTGAAGCCGGCGTCGATCAGGAGGGGCTCGTAGGGAGAGCCGATCGCGGGCTCGCCGTCGAGGCGCTCGAGGGCTAGGCGCTTGATGCGGCCGCGGCGGACGTGGTCGGCGAGGGCCTGGAGGGCGTCGGGGAGCCAGGGGGCGGGGGCGCCGTCCTCGAAGGGGGCGCGGAGGGCGATCAGGCCCTTGCCGGAACGCTCGACGTAGAGGACGGGCTCGGCGTCGATCGTCACGACATGGGCGCCGGCGACGCGGGCCGGGCGGCGGTTGTCGTCGCGCTTCGGCCACGGGAGGGTCGCGCCGAACGGGTTCGCCGGGTCGGTGGCGGCGAGGACGAGGGGGCCGGTGGCCTCGCCTCTGCCGGCCAGGGTATCCGCGCGTAGGCCGCGCAGGCGCTCGATCGCCGCTGGCAGGGCGAACTGCGCGCCGCCGAGTCCCTCGACGAAGTAGCCGCGGCGGGCGGTGCCGAGCGTCTCGAGGTTCGCGAGCTCGCCGTAGAGCGAGGAGAAGCCGCCGGGGATGCCCTCGGCGAGGACGGTCTCGCGCGTGACGATCCCGTAGCGCTCGAGCAGCAGCTCGGCCTGGGCGCGCAGGCGCGGGCCGTGGGCCGGCGGGTCGGCGAAGAGGTTCGCCGTCAGCGACCAGCGGCCCTGGACCTGCGGCGCGCCCGGCCGCCGGCGGCGGGCGAAGCGGCGCTGACTGTCGCGGCGGGCGTTGGCGAGCGAGAGCCGCGGCGCGCGCAGCGGGGCGAACGCGTCGTTGGTCACCTCTCCCGCCCAGACGAGGTCCCAGAGCGCCTCCTGGAGCTCGGCGGGGTCGGGGGCGAGCCCGTCGGCGGGGTCCGCGGCGCCGCCATTCTCGCTCGCGGCGCCCGTCGGCACACGAACGTCGGTGATCAGGTCGGTCCAGAAGGCGGCGCCGCTGGCCAGCCGGGCGCGGATCGCGTCGTGGACCGGGCCGGCGGGGGCGTCGCCCTTGAACGGCGGCGGGCCGAGCCAGCGGGCGTCGTCGCGGAAGTAGAGGGCGACCTTGCCCGTGCTGCGGCCGAGCGGGCCGGCGCCGACCCAGACGATCTCGCCGCCCGCGCAGAGCTGGTCGAGCCACGCCGGCGAGTAGGCGCCGGTGCGGCGCGGCAGCACGTCGCTCTCCCAGACGGCGGGCGCCAGCGCGAGACCCTGAAGCGGGACGAGGATCTCGCGCAGGCGGTCGGGACCGGCGCCGGACGCGGGCGAGGAGTCGACGCCCTGCCAGGCGGGCAGGAAGCGCGCGAGCGCCTGCTGCTCGGCCGGCTCGACCTCTTTGCGAAGCGATGCCAGCGACGCGCGGCGCAGCCGCCGCAGCACCTCGGGGTCGCACCACTCGCGCTCGCTGCCGCCGGGCCGCAGCTCGCCGCGGACGAGCCCGCCGGCGCGCTCTAGCGCCTTCAGCGTCGGCGTCGGGTCGATCCCGTAGCGGGCGGCCTCGGCGTCGTCGCCAGCCGCGCCGCCGGTCCCGGCTCCGGAGTCGCTCGCCGGCCGCGCTCCGTAGCGGTCGCGCAGCTCGCGCGTCGTGAACGGGCCGTGCGTGCGCGCGTAGCGGCGGACGACCCGCTCGAAGGCGTCGTCGACGCCCTCCAGGAACGCGTCCGGCAGTCCGCCGGGCGGCACCGCCCCGAAGGCGTCGCGGTAGAGGCCGGCGTCCTCGGAGGCGATCCAGCGCTCCTCGCCGCCGATCCGCATCTGGATCGCGCGCCGCTCGCGCGCGAGGTCGAGCAGCATCCGCTCGGCCGACACCGCGCCGAGGCAGCGCGCCTGGGCCTCGGCGGTCGTCAGATCGCCGACGCCACGCAGCACGTCGTGGAGCGCGTCGGAGTTGACGGCGCGGGTGCGGTCGGAGAGGTGCTGGAGATCGGCCTCGACCTCGGCCAGCGCGTCGGGGTCGATCAGGTCGCGCAGCTCCTCCTGGCCGAGCAGCTCGCGCAGCAGGTCGCGGTCGAGCGACAGCGCCGCCGCGCGCCGCTCGGCGTTCGGCGTGTCGCCCTCGTACATGTAGGTCGCGACGTAGTCGAACAGCAGCGACGACGCGAACGGCGAGGCGCGCTGGGTCTCGACCTCGACCAGCGACAGCTCGCGGGTATGGAGGCCGGTCAGCAGCGCCTCGAGCCCGGGCAGGTCGAGCACGTCGCGCAGGCACTCGCGGTAGGTCTCGAGGACGATCGGGAACTGGCCGTAGCGCTTGGCGACCTCGAGCAGCGACTGCGCCTTCAGTCGCTGCTGCCAGAGCGGCGTGCGCTTGCCGGGGTAGGCGCGCGGCAGCAGCAGCGCGCGGGCGGCGTTCTCGCGGAAGCGGGCGCCGTAGAGCGCGGAGGCCGACAGCTCGCCGACGACGAGGTCCTCGATCGCGTCGGGCTCGACCAGCACCAGCTCGGCGCCGGGCGGCTCGTCGGCGTCGGGGAGGTGGACGATGATCCCGTCGTCGGACCAGATCGCGTCCGACTCCAGTCCGAACTCGTCGCGGATGCGGGCGGAGAGGGCGAGCGCCCAGGCCGAGTGGACGCGGCCGCCGAAGGGCGAGAGGACGCAGAGCCGCCAGTCGCCGATCTCGTCGCGGAAGCGCTCGACGACGATCGTGCGGTCCGACGGCACGACGCGCGTCGCTTCCTGCTGCTCGCGCAGGTAGGCGACGAGGTTGGCCGCGGCGCGCTCGTCGAGGTCGTAGCCGGCCTCGATCAGCCCGGCCGGCTCCTGGTCGACGGCCCAGCGCGAGAACTCGCCGATCGCGCGGCCCAGCTCGGCCGGGCGGCCGACCCCGTCGCCGCGCCAGAACGGGAGCGCGCCGGGCGCGCCGGGCGCGGGGGTGACGATCACGCGGTCGCGGGTGATCTCCTCGATCCGCCAGGTCGACGCGCCGAGCAGGAACGTCTGGCCGGGCCGCGCCTCGTAGACCATCTCCTCGTCGAGCTCGCCGACGCGGCGGCCGTCGGGCAGGTGGACGCCGTAGAGGCCGCGGTCGGGGATCGTGCCGGCGTTGGTGATCGCCAGCTGACGGGCGCCCTTGCGCGCTCGGATCGTGTCGGCGACGCGGTCCCAGACGATCCGCGGCCGCAGCTCGGAGAACTCCTCCGACGGGTAGCGGCCGTCGAGCATGTCGAGCACCTGGTCGAGCAGCTCGCGCGGCAGCTCGGCGTACGGGTGGGCGCGGCGGACCAGCTCGTGCAGGACGGGCACCGACCACTCCTCGCCGCCGACCTCGGTGTCGGCGGCCTGCTCACCCTCGACCGGCGGCGAGGACACCATCGCGACGATCTGCTGGGCGAGCACGTCGAGCGGGTTGCGCGGGATCACCGTCGTCTCGATCTCGGCGGCGCGCATCCGCTTGGCGACGACCGCGCACTCGAGCAGGTCGGCGCGGAACTTCGGGAAGATCCGCCCCTTCGAGACGTCGCCGACGTTGTGGCCCGCGCGCCCGATCCGCTGCAGCCCCGCGGTCACCGACTTCGGCGACTCGACCTGCAGCACGAGGTCGACCGCGCCCATGTCGATGCCCAGCTCCAGCGACGACGTCGCGACGAGGCAGGGGAGCTGACCCGACTTCAGCATGTCCTCGACGACCAGCCGCTCCTCGCGCGCGAGCGAGCCGTGGTGGGCGCGCGCGATGTCGGCGGGGTTCCCGTCCTCGCCGGCCAGCTCGTTCAGCCGCACCGCCAGCCGCTCGGCGGCCCGGCGGGCGTTGACGAAGATGATCGTCGAAGTGTGGGAGCGGACCAGCTCGAGCAGCTCCGGGTAGATCGCGGGCCAGATCGAACGGCGCGTGGCGGCGTTGGGATCGTCGCCAAAGCCGGTGCCGGCGAGCGGGTCGGCCCCGACCCCGACAAGGTCGCCGCCCCCGCCCGCGGTCCCCACCGTCTCCACCGCAGGGTGCCCGACGTCGTGCGCGTCCGGCTCGCGCATGTCGTCGACCGGGACCTGGATCTTCAGGTCGAGCGGCTTGCGGACGCCGGTGTCGACGATCCTGCACTCGCGCCCGGTGCCGACGAGGAAGCGGCCGACCTCCTCGAGCGGGCGCTGGGTCGCCGACAGGCCGATCCGCTGGACGCCCGGCGCCGCGGGGTCGCCGCCGCGCGCCAGGTGGTCGAGCCGCTCGAGAGTCAGCGCGAGGTGGGCGCCGCGCTTGGTCTGGGCGACCGCGTGGATCTCGTCGACGATCGCCCACTCGACCCCGGTCAGGAACTCACGCGCCCGCGAAGTCAGCATCAGGTAGAGCGACTCCGGCGTGGTGATCAGGACGTCGGGCGGCGTCCGCAGCATCGCCTGGCGCTCCTTCTGCGGCGTGTCGCCGGTGCGGATCGCGACCGACACCTCCCCGCCGATGCCCTTCAGCGGCCCGCGCAGGTTCTTCTCGACGTCGTAGGAGAGCGCCTTCAGCGGAGAGACGTAGACGAGGCGCGTCCGTCGCTCGCCTTCCGGCAGCGGGTTCGCCACCAGCCGGTCGAGGCCCCAGAGAAAGGCCGCGAGGGTCTTGCCGGACCCGGTCGGCGCCGACACGAGCACGTTCTCGCCGCCCGCGATTGCCGGCCACGCCTGCTCCTGGGCGGCCGTCGGCGCCTCGAACGAGCGCGCGAACCACTCCCTGACCCCTGGAGTGAACGATTCGAGCGCGGCCGAAGACATGGAACCTTCGAGCGTACCGCGCGTTGAGGGCGGCTCAGCCGCGGTCGAGGCGGCTGCGCATGGGCGGGCGCACGGCGGGCGGCCCCGCGCCCGCCAGGCTAGAGGCCCGGCGGGTGGGTCGCCACGAAGCCGCGGGCGGAGCGCATCGCCGTCGTCCAGCGGCTGCCGCCGCGCTTGCTGGCGCTGGTGTCGAAGCGCACCCCGGCGATCACCATGTAGACGTGCCCGGCGTTGGCGCGGATCGTGATCCAGTCGCCACGGCCGCGGTGTCCCCAGGCGGCGAACGCGCCCGAGACCATCGACGAGGTCATCAGCTTGGCGTTGCGCAGCGCGTAGCTGACCGAGCCGGAGCAGTCGTATCCGGTGTCGTTGTGGCGGCCGTGGCCGCCGCCCCACTTGTAGGGGGTCTTGGCGATCTTGTTGCCGGCGAGGATCGCGGCCTTGACGGGCGCCGGCGCGTCCGCCGGGGGAATCGCGAGGCCGGTGCTGGTCACCGTGGCCTTGGCGCCGGGGGCGGTCTGCTCGCTGAGCGGCGTGCCGGCGACGGCGCCGCCGCCGGTGGTGGCCTTGGCCTTGGCGCTGGCGGTCGCGACGCGCGCGTCGGCCTCGGGGGCCACGGCGGCGAGTCCGATCGCGGCGAGCAGCGTTACGGCGAGGGTCGTGGCGGTCGCGTCGGCGCGGCGGATCAGCGTGTGCGCGAACGACGGGCCAGATTGGGGATTGAACATCGGGGAGCGTCTTCCTCTCTTTTCGCGCCTGCGGGGTTAGCTGACGGGCTCGCGCTAAGAGAGCTGCGCTACGCCGGATCTACCGGCGATTCGCCCCAGGGCCAAGGGACCCAATTGGTTCCCCCGCTCCCTCGCCGCATGGCGGCGAGAGACTCGGCTATGTACTGACGTTGGCTTCGGAGTCCTACGGACCCGATGCCTGTAGAGCACCGTAGGGCCTTCAGAGTTTCGGAGTGTGACGAGCGTCACGCTTCTCCGCCAGCTGGCGCGCCCGCTCGAAGACGGCGTCGGTCATCGGCTCGGTGAGGCGGCCGGTGAAGGTGTTCTGCTGGCTGGGGTGGTAGCAGCCGATCAGGGTCCTGCCGCCGGGCAACGCCGCCTCGGCGCCGTGGCCGAACCTCGGCTTCGGGCGCAGCGGCCCCGCCAGGCGCAGAGCGGCGTCCCAGGCGAATCCGCCCAGCGCCACCACGACCCGCACCGGCAGCAGCTCCAGCTCCTCGAGCCGCGTACGGCAGGCAGTTGTCGCGCTCGCTCGGCAGCGGCTTGTTCGCGGGCGGCGCGCAGCGGACGGCCGCCGCGACGAAGGCGCCGGTCAGCCGCAGCCCGTCGTCGCGGCTGACCGATGTCGGCTGGCTGGCGAAGCCCGTCCGGTGCAGCGAGGCGAACAGCCAGTCGCCCGACCGGTCGCCGGTGAACACCCGTCCGGTGCGGTTCGCGCCATGGGCCGCCGGCGCCAGCCCGAGGATGTAGACCCGCGCCGCGGGATCCCCGAACCCCGGTGCGGGCTTCCCCCAGTACTCCTCGTCCCGGAACGCCGCTCGCTTCTCCCGCGCGACCCGCTCGCGCCATTCGACCAGCCGGGGGCAGCGGCGGCAGGCGACGACCCGCGCCTCGAGCTGAGCTAGGCCTTCAGCTTGCGCCCGCTGGTGAACAGCCACTGGGCCCAGAGGTAGCAGGGAATCGCCAGCGCGGCCGTCACTCCGAGCGACAGCCAGATCGAGACGTCGGCGGCGCCGAGGAAGCCGTAGCGGATCGCCTGCAGCATGTAGAAGATCGGGTTGAAGTGGGACAGCTCCTGCCACGGCGAGGAGAGCATGTCGACCGAGTAGAAGACGCCGCCGAGGAAGGTCAGCGGCAGGATCACGATGTTCTGGATGAAGGTCGTGAAGTCCCAGCTCTCGGCGTAGATGCCCACGACGGTCCCGAGCGAGGCGAAGCCGAGCAGCGACAGCGCGACGGCCAGCAGGAGCACCAGCGGCTGCTCGACCGGGACGCCGGTGATCGGCAGCGCTAGCGCGAGCAGCACGGCGGCGATCGCGAAGCCGCGGAAGATGCCGCCGATCACGTAGCCGGCGGTCATCTGCCAGGGGTGCATCGGCGCCGACAGGACGTCGTTGATGAAGCGGTCGGAGCGGCCCTGGAAGATCGTCGACGCGTTGTTGGCGTAGGCCGCCTGGACCATCGCCATCGCGAGCAGGCCCGGCACGATGAAGATCTCGTAGTCGACCCCCTCGACCTGCTTGATCCGGCCGCCGAGCGACAGCCCGAAGACGAGGATGAACAGGAACGACGATACGACCGAGGCGAGGATCGTCTGGGTCCAGAGCTTCGAGACGCGCAGCACCTCGCGGCGCGCGAGCCAGCCCATGCCGCGGTTGCCGTTCAAGCGTTCGCCCCCATCGCCTTGACGTAGACGTCGGCGAGCGTGCCGGCGCCGTAGTGCTCGCGCAGGCCGTCGGCGCTGTCGCGCGCAATCAGGTGGCCGCCGCGGATCAGCGCGATCTCCTCGCACAGCTCCTCGGCCTCCTCGAGGTAGTGCGTGGTCAGCAGGATCGTCGTCCCCTCGGAGTGCAGCTGGCGGATGTAGCGCCACAGCTCGAGCCGCAGCTCGAAGTCGACGCCGGCGGTCGGCTCGTCGAGGATCACCAGCCGCGGGCGGTGCATCAGCGCGCGGGCGAGCAGCAGCCGGCGGCGCTGGCCGCCGGACAGCTTCGGCGTCCGCACTCCGCGCTTGGCGGTCAGGTCGAACGCGTCGATCATCTCGTCGGCGCGCGCCTCGGCCTCGTCGCCGGTCATGCCGAAGTAGCCGCCGTGGTAGATGAGGGTCTCCTTGACCGAGAGGAAGCGGTCGAGGTTGATGTCCTGCTCGGCGAGCCCGATCCAGCTGCGCGCCTTCAGCGACGCCGCCGGCTCGCCGAAGATCAGCACCTCGCCCTCGGTGACGCGGATCAGGTTGCAGATCGCGCTGATCAGCGTCGTCTTGCCGGCGCCGTTGGGGCCGAGCAGGCCGAAGAACGCGCCGTCGTGCACCTCGACGCCGAAATCCTCGACGGCGAGCGTGCCGTCGTCGTAGCGCTTGGTCAGTCCGCGCACCTCTAGCGCGGGCGGGGCGGGGTTACTCACTTACGAAAGATTACCGACCACTCAAAGCGCGGCCGTACTGGCGCTCGTAGTACTCGCGGTACTCGCCCGAGCGGATCGGCTCCCACCAGGCCTCGTTGTCGCGGTACCAGGCGACGGTCCGCTCGAGGCCCTCGGCGAAGTGGACCTCGGCCTCCCAGCCGAGCGCGCGCACCTTGTCGGAGGCGAGCGAGTAGCGGCGGTCGTGGCCGGGGCGGTCGGTCACGTACTCCATCAGCGACTCGTCCTGGCCGGTCAGCTCGATGATCCGGCGGACGACGTCGATGTTCTCGCACTCGTCGGGCCCGCCGACGTTGTAGGCCTCGCCGGGCGCGCCCTGCTCCAGCACCAGGTGGATCGCGCGCGCGAAGTCCTCGACGTAGAGCCAGTTGCGCACCTGGCGGCCGTCGCCGTAGACCGGCAGCGAGTCGCCGTGGAGCGCGTTGAGCGTCATCAGCGGGATCAGCTTCTCGGGGTACTGGCGCGGTCCGTAGTTGTTCGAGCCGCGGCAGATCGACGCCTCGATGCCGTGCGTGTGGACGTGCGCGGAGACGAGCAGGTCGCCGGCGGCCTTGGTGGCGCTGTACGGCGACGAGGGGTTGAGTGGCGAGCTCTCGGTGAACGACCCGCTCTCGATCGAGCCGTAGACCTCGTCGGTCGAGACCTGGAGGTAGCGGGCGATGCCCAGCTCGCGGGCGGCGTCGAGCAGTACGCCCGTGCCGATCACGTGGGTGGTGACGAACGGGTCCTGGCCGGCGATCGAGCGGTCGACGTGCGACTCGGCGGCGAAGTTGACGACCGCGTCGGCGCCCTCCATCGCCTCGCGCACCTTCTCCGGGTCCTCGATCCCGCCCTCGACGAAGCGGTGCTCGATCCCTTCGAGGTTCTCGCGCCGGCCGGCGTAGGTCAGCTTGTCGAGGATCGTGAGGTCGTGGCCGGCCTCGGTCGCGATCCGCGCGTAGGTCGATCCGATGAACCCGGCGGCGCCGGTGACGAGCAGTCTCATGGCCGGCGACCCTATCGAGCCGGTCGCTCGGCGAGGTAGGTGCGAAGGCCGTCGCGCCAGTCCGGCAGCTGGATCGGGTGGGCGCGCTCGCTGCCCAGCACCGAGTAGGCGGGGCGCGGCGCGGGGCGCGGGAACTCGGCTGTGGTGACGGGGGTCACATCGCAAGCAACGCGCGCACGCTCGAATATCTCGCACGCGAACTCGTACCAGGAGCACTGCCCGTCGCCGGACATGTGGTGGACGCCGTGGCCCTCGGTCGCCGCGAGTCGCAGCAGGCCGTCGGCGAGGTGGGGCGTGTAGGTCGGCGAGCCGATCTGGTCGTGGACGACGCTCAGGGCGCCGCGCTCGGCGCCGAGCTTGAGCATCGTCTCGACGAAGTTGCCGCCGCCGGCGCCGAACAGCCATGAGGTGCGGACGACGAAGTGGCGCGGGTTGGCGGCGGCCGTTGCCTGCTCGCCGGTGAGCTTGGTGCGGCCGTAGGCCGACTGGGGGTTGGTGGGGTCGGACTCGACGTAGGGGCGCGGCCGGCCGCCGGCGCCCGCGATGCCGGCGCCGTCGAAGACGTAGTCGGTCGAGGGGAGCACGACCGAGGCGCCGACCTGCGCGGCGGCCGCGGCTACGTTGCGCGCCGCGTCGGCGTTGAGGGCGCGCGCGCCCGCCTCGTCGGTCTCGGCCCCGTCGACGTCGGTCCAGGCGACGCAGTTGACGACGGTGTCGGGGCGGTGGTCGGCGAACGCGGCCTCGACCGCCGCCGCGTCCGTCACGTCGAGCGCCGCCCGGTCGAGCGCCACGACCTCATGGCCGCACAGCTCGCCGACCTTGCGCACGTCCTGCCCGAGCATCCCGCCCGCCCCGGTGATCAGCACCTTCACGGGGCGAGAGATATCAGTTCCGCTCGAAGGCCTCGCTGAGGGCCGCGAAGCGCTCGGCGCGCGGGTCGTCGGCGCCGACGATCTGGTCGAGCCAGCGGGATACCTCTCCGCGGTCGGCATCGAGTGCCCCGACGAGGATCTGCTCGATGTCGAGCCAGTCCTTCGGGCGGTTGAAGATGACCTTGCAGGTGAGCAGGTGCTCGGGGGAGAGGATCGGCACCACGCGGCCTCCGATCCGTGCCCGCCGCACCGCCTTGCGCATTGCCGCGTGGAGGTCGTGGTAGGCGTAGAAGAGGTCGATCGGGTTGTCGTCCCAGGCGAGTCGGCACTGCCCGTCGCGCTCGACCTTCGCGGTGTCGACGGCGCCTGTGACCCCCAGCCTGCTCAGCGCGGCGACCACCTCGTTATGTCTCGACGGGTCGACGAAGACGTTGACGTCGACGTCGATCGTCGCGCGCGGCTCGGCATACGACGCCAGCGCGAGCGCGCCACCGAACGCGTGGTCGATCCGCGCCGCGGCGAGGGTGTCGTGGATCGCGACGACCTTGTCGGGCAGTGGGGGCGACGTCATGCCGCTCGATCCAGCCGGGGGAACCGCAACGGCTCGGTGACCCGGCGACCGTGGGGGAGCGCGTCGGTGAGCGACAGCAGGTCGTCGAGCGCTCGGCTGCGGTCTGCCGGCGTCCGCGTCAGCCAGGCGGCGCTGGCGCGGGCATTGTGCGGGGTCTCGAACGGGAGCGCGTCGGCCGCCGCGGTGGGCTCGCGCGGGCGCGGCGTCTCGCCGATCCGCGTCGGCGGACCCTCCTGGAGGGCGTCGAGCAGCAGCCCGCGCAGGATCGGGTGCGGCTCGCGTCCGCCGGCCAGCTCGCGCAGGAGGTCGGCGGCGGCGCGATCGGCGTCGGCGAGGTCGACCGGGGCTCCGGCCCGGCGGGCGGCGTCGCGCACGTCGTCGGCGGTCAGTGGCTTCTCCGCTCGGTCGCGTGCATGCGCGATCACGTCGTCGGACAGCGTTCGGAAGGTGGCGAGGGTGCGGCTGCGGGGTCCGGCGGGTGTCATGACCGACTCTCTGATCTCCCAAGTTCCGTTCGGGCGTTCGCGGGCGTAGGCCATAGTGGGCATTGTACCCACTATTTGCGGAACGGGGCGAATAGTAGCATATATGCGTGACGCGTCGGCGAACTCGCCCGCCCTGCGCTCTATGGTGGGCCGGGTGCGTCGGGGTCTGATCGCGATCGTCGGGCTGGTCGCCCTAGCGCTGCCCGCGGGTGCGGCGGCGCAGACGGCCGAGCCGCTGGCGGCTCAGGCGCAGCCGCCGCTGGCGGCGCCGGTGGCGGCCGGGGACTGGCCGGATCCGGACGTGTCGCTGATCGACGGGACCTACTACGCGGTCGCGACGGCGGGCGGGTGGTCGCCGACGTTCCAGATCCTGCAATCGACCGACCTGCGGACGTGGACGATCGGCGGGTCGGTGTTCCGGCGCCCGCCGGGCTGGGCGAAGGACTCGTTCTGGGCGCCGGAGCTGGCGCCGCTGCCGCGCGGCGGTTACGCCTTCTTCTACAGCGCGATGCCGAAGCGGGCGTGGGGCAAGCAGCGCAAGCCGTGGTACTGCCTCGGCGTCGCGACCGCGCCGTCGCCGCTCGGCCCGTGGCGCGACCTCGGCAGGCCGCTGCGCTGCACGCCGACCGGGACGATCGACCCGACCCCCGTCGCCGACGGCGACAAGCTCTACCTCGTCTACAAGGAGGACGGCAACGCCTTCAAGCGGCCGACGCCGATCGTCATGCAGGAGCTTGCGCCCGACGGCCGCCGCCTGCTCGGCCAGCCGCGCGAGCTGCTGCGCAACCAGCCGCGGACCTGGGAGCGCAACGTGATCGAGGCGCCGTTCTTCGTCCGCCGCCCCGACGGCTGGACGATGTTCTACTCGGGGGCGCTCTGCTGCTCGCCGGACTGCGCCTACGCGGTCGGGGTCGCGCGCGCCCCGGCGCTCGCCGGGCCCTGGACGCGCTATCCCGGCAACCCGATCCTGCGCTCCGGCAACGGCTGGCGCTGCCCCGGCCACGTCTCGGTCGTCGGCGACCACGTCGCCTTCCACGCCTACCGCGCCGGCACCGGCTTCCTCGCCGGCCGCCAGATGCAGATCGCTCCGCTGACCTGGCGCGCCGACGGCTGGCCGCAGATCGGCGACGGCCGGCCGCTGCCGCCGACGGCCGGCGGGCTGACCACGGCGTTCGACGACGCCTTCGCGGGCCGCGCGCTCGCCGCCGGCTGGGAGTGGCCGATCGACCCCGCGCCGAGGGTCCAGGTGGGCGGCGGGCTACGGCTGACGGCGACGCGCAAGGCGGGCACGAGCCCCGACGCGGCGACGGTCGGCCGGCGGCTCGGAACCGACCGCTACGTCGCGACCGCGGTCGTCGACCGGACGTCGCTGAGCGGCGCCGAGGTCGCCGGGATCGCGGTCGTGCGCGGCGGCCCGTTCGCGATCCGCGGCCAGGCGCTCGGCGTCGGCGTCGCGCGCGACGGCGTCTCGCTCTGGCGCCGAGGCGGGCGGGGCGCCGGCGCCCTGGTTCGCATGGAGCGCCTGTCCGGCGCGAGCGTCCACGTCCGCATCGAGGCCGCCGGCCGTCGCTACCGCCTCGCGCTCAGCCAAGACGGCCGCGGGTGGAAGACCGTCCAGACCGTCGCCCGCGGCCCGGTCGAGGAGACCGCCCGCATCGCCCTGACCGTCGGCGGCCAGCGTGGTGCTGGCGCCCGCTTCGTCCGCGCCACGCTCGTCGAGCGCTAGCTCGCCGTCGCCACGACCTCGTCGGAGGATTGGCCATCCTCCGGGGTGTTCAAGTGTCCGAGCGATTGGGCGGGGGCCGCGGCGCCGAGGGCGAGGGTGACGGCGCCGCCGAGCAGTCCGGCGACGGCGGCGAGCATGTAGGCGCGGTCGGCCGAGGCGAGCGCCTCGGGGAGGCCGATCGGGTCGCCGACGATCGTGACGAGCAGGGCGGTGCCGAGGACCGCTCCGATCTGGCGAAAGGCGGCGTTGACGGCGCTGCCGGTCGCGAAGCGGTCGTCGGGGATGTCGCGGACCGCGGCCGAGCCGAGCGTCGGGAAGGCGAGGCCGATGCCGATCCCGGTCAGGATCGCGCCGGGTAGCCAGGTGCCGACCCAGTCGGGCTCGGCCCCGGCCGAGCGCAGCACCAGCACGCCGGCCGAGAAGACGATCGCGCCCGGCACGATCACGGCGCGGTGGCCGAAGCGGTCGGCGAGCTTGCCGGCCGGGCCGGCGAAGACGGTCGACATCAGCGGGCCGGGCAGCGTCGCGAGGCCCGCCTCGAGCACCGAGTAGCCCCAGATCGAGGTCAGGAAGAGGACGTTGCCGAGGACGATCGAGAAGAACGCGGCCGAGAACAGCAGGGTGCCGAGGTTGCCGATCCGGAACGCGCGGTCGGCGAACAGCGCCGGCTCGACGATCGGGCGCGGGTGCCGGGTGCTGCGCAGCACTACCCCGACCAGCAGCAGCGCCGCCGCGGCGAAGCAGGCGAGCGTCGCCGGAGCGCCCCAGCCCCACTCGTTGCCCTCGATGATCCCCAGGGTCAGCAGCGCGAGGCTCGCCGCCAGCAGCGCCGCGCCGGGCAGGTCGGGCAGGCGGCTGTCGAGGTGCTCCCGCTCGCGCAGCCCGCGCGCGCCGAGCCAGACGATCGCCACGCCGAGCGGCAGGTTGACGAGGAACACCAGCCGCCAGTCCGAAAGCTCGACCAGCAGGCCGCCGAGCGTCGGTCCGGTCGCCGCGGCCGCGGCCGCCGCCGCGCCCCACAGCCCGACCCCGGCCGCGCGGCGCTCCGGCGGGAAGCTGTCGAGCACGATCGCCAGCGACGCCGGTGCGATCAGCGCCGCGCCGACGCCCTGCAGCAGTCGCGCGGCGATCAGCGTCTCGAGCGTCGGGGCGACCGCGCAGAGCAGGCTCGCGACCGTGAAGCCGCCGACCCCGAGCAGGAAGATCCGCTTGTGGCCGAAGCGGTCGGCGAGCCCGCCGGCCGGCACGAGTAGCGCGGCGATCACGACGAAGTAGCCGTCGAGTACCCACGACAGCGCCGCCCGATCGGCGCCCTCGAACGACGCCGAGATGTCGGGGAAGGCGATGTTGACGATCGTCGTGTCGAGGAAGGCGAGGAAGGCCCCGGCGCACGCGATCGCCACGGTCGTTCTATGTCCACGGTCATACATCTTGCGGCGAGGGTACACTATGACTGTGGACATAGACGAGTCCAGGATCAAGAAGTCCCGCGACGGCCGCGAGCGGCTGCTCGCCGGCGCCGGCCGCCTGCTCGCCGAGCGCGGCTACTCGGCGATGGAGCTGCGCGACGTCGCCGAGCGCGGCAAGGCGCCGCGCGGCTCGATCTACCACCACTTCCCGCGCGGCAAGGCCCAGCTCGCCGCCGAGGCCGCCGCCCTCGACGGCGAACGCACCCGCGAGGCGCTGGAACAGGCACTCGCCGCGCGCGGCGTCAAGGGGACGCTCCGCCTCTTCGCCGACTTCTTCCGCCGTCAGTCCGCCCGCCATCCCGAGCTGATCGGCTGCCCCGTCGCCGCCGCCGCGCTCGCCCATCCCGAGGACGCCGAGCTGGCCGCCGTCGCGACCGCCGCCTTCCAGTCGTGGGAGGAGCCGATCGCCGCCGCGCTCGAAGCCGATGGCATCTCGGCGCAGGACGCCGTCGCCTTCGCCGCGCTCACCGTCTCCACCGTCGAGGGCGCCCTGCTACGCACCCGCGCGGCGGGCAACCTTGCCCCGCTCGATCTCGCCGTCACCGGGCTGGAGACCGCCTACGACACCCTCAAAGAGCGCACCGTCATCGACGGCGACCCCCAGCGCAGCGTCTGACTAGAGGATCGAGATCTCGGCGTTGTCGCCGACGACGAAGCGGTAGGCGCGCGGCATCGCCGGGCCCTTGCCGATGTTGACGTTGCGGCCGATCAGACTCGCCTCGACGCGCGAGTCGAGATCGCAGATCGAGGAGTTCGCCAGCACGATCGAGTGCTCGAGCTCGGCATTCGAGATCGTCACGCCTTCGCCGATCGCCGTGTAGGGCCCGATGTAGGCGTCGCGGATCACCGCGCCGGCGCCGATCACCGCGGGCCCGCGCACCGTCGCGCGCTCCAGCCGCGCCCCGGCCTCGATGTGCACGCGCCCCTCGACGCGCGAGTCGACCACCTCGCCCTCGTGCAGCTCCTCGATGTCGTCGAGGATCAGCCGGTTGGCCTCGAGCATGTCCTGGACCTGGCCGGTGTCCTTCCACCAGCCGTGGACGATGTGCGGGTCGACCCGCCTGCCGCCGTCGACCAGCCACTGGATCGCGTCGGTGATCTCCAGCTCGCCGCGCGGCGACGGCTCGATCGCCTTGGCGGCCTCGAAGATCGACGGACCGAACATGTAGACGCCGACCAGCGCGAGGTCGCTCTGCGGGTCCGACGGCTTCTCGACCAGCCGCGCCACCGTGCCGTCGTTCAGCTCGGCGACGCCGTAGTGCTCGGGGTCGGGCACCGGCGTCAGCAGGATCAGCGCGTCGGGCCGCTCGCTGGCGAAGGTCCGGGTCAGCTCGACGATCCCGTCGCGCAGCAGGTTGTCGCCGAGGTACATCACGAACGGCGAGTCGCCGATGAACGGCTCGGCGGTCAGCACCGCGTGGGCGAGGCCGAGCGGGGCGTCCTGCTCGATGTAGGTGATCCGCACGCCGAAGGCCGAGCCGTCGCCGGCGACCTCCCGGATCTCGTCGCCGGTCTCCGGCGCGATGATGATCCCGACCTCCTCGATGCCGGCGGCGGCCATCGCCTCGATGCCGTAGAACAGCACCGGCTTGTTGGCGACCGGCACCAGCTGCTTGGCGCTGGTGTGGGTGATCGGGCGCAGGCGCGTGCCCTTGCCCCCCGACAGGATCAGGCCCTTCATCGACGTGCGTCCTCCATCAGTAGGTGCCTCCCAGCTTGCGGTGGTCCCAGCTGACGACCTTCGTAGGAACGAGGCGCAGCGCGATTCGCTTCCGCGCCTGCGCCAGCACCATCTCGCGCGCCTCCGACGTCAGCTCGCCGCCGACTCCGTAGCGCTCGAAGAGGGTCAGCCCGTAGGGGACGATGGCCTCGGGGTCGCGCTCGATCTCCACGTCGCACTCGAAGGTCACGCCGCGCAGCTCCTCGTAGGCGACTCCAGTCTCGACGCCGATCGTCGCGCGCGGGTCGCGCTCGAGGTTGCGGCTCTTCTGCGACTTCGCGAAGGTCCAGCCGCGCAGCACCGGCGCGTTCTCGGGCGTGGCGACCGCGTCGGACGCCGGATCGCCGCTGCCCTGCTCGACGAAGTACCAGAGCGGCATCAGGTGCGGCCGCCCGCTCGGCCCGGTCGTGGCGACCTGCATCGTCTTCTGCTCGTCGAGGAAGCGCGCCAGCTCGGCGGCCGTCATCCGGATCAGGTCGCGACGCGAGGGCATCCCGGAGGCTCTTACCGCTGCCCGACGGCCGCGAGGGCGTCGGCCGCGGCCCGCACCGCCTCGCGCGCGTCCTCGGGCTCGAGCACGACGGCGTCGCCGGCCTCCTTGAGGATCTCGCGCGCCAGGTAGTCGTTGCCGCCGTAGGCCAGGTCGACGACGACCGCGCCGTCCTTGAGCTCGTCGACCACGCGCTTGTCCTCGCGTGCCCAGCGCGCCCGCTCGGGCGACACCCAGACGCGCGCGCGGGCCGACTTCGGCACCTCGCCGGTCGTCGGCCAGCTCTGCATCTCCGGCTCGACGCCCTCACGCCGCTCGAACGTCCTCGTCGAGCTCGTCGGCGGAGCGGATCCGGTCGAGCCGGAACGAGCGCGTGTGCGTCCTTGGCCGGCTCGAAGGCGTGGACGTACCAGCCCTCGGGGCCGTTGAGCAGCTGGTAGGGCTCGATCGTCCGCTCGGTGAAGTCGTCCTCGGCCTCCTTGTAGTGCTCGATCCGCAGCAGCCTGCGGTCGGCGATCGCGCTCGACACGACGCGCGCGATCTCGGAGTCGTCGCCCTTCGCCGAGGTGATCTGGAGACCGTCGGCGGCCGGGTCGCGGCCGAGCGCGTCGACGATCTTGTCGCGCGCCGAGGCGAGCGAGCCCTCGGGCAGGTGCTCGCCGACGAGGTCGATCGCCGCGACGAGCGCCTTCGCCTCGAGCGGCAGCAGCCGCGCGGGGCGCGCGAAGTTGTCGCCGTAGGGCTCGGGGTCGACCTCGATCTGGTCGCCCTGGATCTCGGCGTAGAGCACGTAGCTGCCGCCGCCGAAGTTGACGACGTTGAGCACGTCGATGTCCTGGCGCAGCTCCTGCTCGGAGATCTGCAGCCGCTCGCAGCAGCTCGCGCAGCTCGAGCTTGCTGTTCTCGCGCGCGGTGTCGATCAGGATGCCGGCGAGCGTCACCAGGCGGGCGAAGCGCTCGGGGCGGATGTGGGCCTCGCGCTTGCCGCTGTCGTCGTCGTTCTCGGTCGTCGACGGCGCGCCGCTTGACGCGCCGGCGCCAGCTCGAGCGCCTCGGTGTGGCGCTCGGCGACCAGCCGGACGCGCTCCTGCGCCTGCGTCGGCCAGCTCCGCCGGCGCGAGGATCCGCGCGCGCTCGCCGAGGCCCGAGCACCCAGGCGATCAGCTGGCGCGTGTCGCCGTAGGGGGTCTCGAAGATCACCGCCGCCGTCGACGTCGCTCCTCGACGACCTGGCCGACGTCGGGGCCGAGGTGGCGGCGGACCAGCCACTCGACGCGGTCGGAGATCCAGATCCGCGCGACGTCCGTCGTTCTCGCTCAGCTGCCAGTCGGCGCGGTTGGCGTACTCGCGCGGGTCGAACTCCTCGGGGCGCTGGAAGTCGTGCTCGGCCTTCGACGCGTAGCCGACCTTGCCGCGGATTCGCGACAGGCGGAAGACGCGGATGTCGTCGCGCTCGTGCGAGTGGCCGACGAGGTAGAACTGGCCGCCCTGGAAGAGCAGGTGGTAGGGATCGACCTTGCGCCGCTCCTCGGAGTCGCGGCCGAGCGTGTAGTAGTCGAAGACGATCGTCTTGCGGCGGAAGATCGCGGTCTCGATCTTCGACAGCCGCTGCGACAGCTCGCGGCCGCCGGAGTCGGCGGTCATCGCCATCCGGACCGTCTGCTGGCCGGCGTCGGTCAGCGGCGACGGCTTGCCCCACGACAGCTGCTGGAGCGCCAGCCGCAGCGGCTCGGCGTAGGCGAACTCGCCGTCGAGCAGCGTCAGCGCGGTGCGCAGGCCGCCGAGCTCCGGTGTCGGAGAACTCGATCGCCGGCAGGTAGAAGTTCTCCGGCGGCAGCGTGTAGGTCTCGGCCTCGTAGGAGCCCTCGCTCGACTTCTCGACCTCGAGCTCGATGCCGAGCGATGCCAGCTCGGCGCGGTCGGCGTAGAAGCGCCGGTTGAACGCCTCGTCGCTGGTCATCTGGGCGTAGCCCTCGACGTCCTGACGGATCTCGAGCGCCGACACGGGGCGGCGCTCGGCCATCAGGAACGAGATCAGCGACAGCTGCCGGATGAGCTTCTCGGTGTCCTTCGCCATGAACGGCTGAGCATACGCGGGTGCAAGCGCCGCGCGGCTTCGCGGAGCGCTCCGGAGCCGCTCGGGATCCCGCTATTTGCGGGGTCCCGCAACTGGAGGCGTTCTCGCGTGTCCCTGAGTACGGTGTCTCCGGTGCGGGTCCTAAGTACGAGCATGTCCGCCCTGGCCGTCCTGATCGCGGGGCTGGCCGGGGCCGCTTCGGCGCAGGCCGGGTTCGTGCCCGCGCTCGGCTCGCCGTTCCCGTACGCGGCCCCCACCCAGGCGCTCGCGGTCGGCGACGGCGACCGCAGCGGAACGGTCGACGTGGTCGCCGGCGGCCTGACGCTGCGCCGCGGAGCCGGGACCGGCTTCCTCGGCAACCCGATCGGGGTGGGCACGACGGGGCCTGTCGAGGGCCTCGCCGGCGGCGACCTCAACGGCGACGGGCTGACCGACTACGTCGCGATCGCCCCGGGCGCCGAGCCGGGCGACCCGCGTCGCCTGCTGCGCTTCCACGCGACCGCCGGCAACGGCTTCGTCGGCGATACGGTGCTGCCCGACGTCGAGGTCGGCCGCGCGACAGACGTCGCCATCGGTGACGTGAATGGCGACTCGCGCCTCGACGTGGTCTTCGTCCGCGACGCCGCCCAGCCGAACGTGACCGTGGTCCCGAACGGGTTGGCCGGGTCCGCCGAGCACGTGTCGGGGATCGACTCGCCGCGCGACGTCGAGCTCGGCGACCTCGACGGCGACGGCCGGCTCGAGATCGTCGTCGCGGGCACCCAGCCCGCGGTCGCGGTGCTCGCCAACCAGGGCGCGGGCCAGTTCGCGGCCGGCGACCTCCAGCCGACCGGCGCCGCCGGCGTGGTCGCGGCGGATCGCGCTGACGCCCGTCGACGGCGACGGCGCGCTCGACCTGCTCGCCACCGACAGCGGCGCCGCCGTGCTGCGGCTGCTGCGCGGCGACGGCAGCGGCGGCTTCCAGCCGCTCGGGGCGCGCGCGACCGGGCTCCTGGGCGCGGCGGCCTCGGTGACCGCGGGCGACTTCAACGGCGACGGACTCGTCGACGCGGTCGCGGGCGGCCAGGGGGTGTTCGCGACGCTGCTCGGCGACGGCGCGAGCGGCTTCGCCCCGGCGCCCGGCTCGCCGTTCTCGACCGCGACGGCCGCTGGCGACACCGTCGAGGCGCTTGCCGCGACCGACATGAACCGCGACGGCCAGGTCGACGTCGTGACCGCCAACCGCAACGGGTCGGTCTCGGTGCTGCTCAACGACGAGACCGGGCTGCTGTCGCCGTCGCCGGCGACGGTCGACTTCGGCACGCTGCTGCCCGCGAGCGGGACGCGCGGCGCGACGATCGTGCTGCGCGCGAACCGCGGCCGGGTGCGGTTGACGCGGCTCGACAAGCAGGGCTCGCGCCTGCTGACGGTCCGCGACGGGAACTGCCTCAACCGCACGCTGACGCTGGGACAGACCTGCACCCTTTCGGTCGGCTTCGCCGCCCCGGCGCGGGCGCGCGACTACGAGGCGCTGCTGTCGGTCGACGCGAACGCCGCCGCGGTCGTCATCCCGCTGAGCGCGACGGTGCGGCCGCCGCTGGTGGTGCGCCCGCGGCTGAAGCGCACGCGGCTGGCGGCCGGGCAGCGGCTCGACCTGCGCTACCGGCTGTCCGAGGCGGCGCGGACGCGCGTGCTGACCCAGCGCGCGCTGCCCGGCAGGCGCGTCGAGGGCAAGTGCGTGCTGGCGCGGCGCGGCAATCTCGACGGGCGCCGTTGCACCCTCTGGCAAACCGTCGCGAAGGTCACGCGCCGCGACGGCGTCGGCGCCCTGCGGCTGCGCCTGCCGACGCGCGGCAAGCCGACCGGATCCGGGCGCAAGCGGCGCCCCGGCGCGGCCTACCCGGCGGGTAGCTACCGGCTCAGCGTCAGCGCCGTCGACCGCTTCCGCAACCGCTCGGCCGAGAGCGCGGTGCGGTTCGCGCTCGTGGCTCCGAAGCGGCCCGCGCGCCCGTCGCGCTAGTCCGGCCGGATGGGCGCGGCCGGCGCCGCGGGATAGCCTTGGCGGCGATGACCGGCGACCGGTGGCGACATGGCTGACGCGGCACTCGTGGCCGGTGGGGCGGGAGCGCTCGGCAGCGCGGTCGTCGGCGAGCTGCGCCGTCGCGGCTGGGACGTGACCGTGCTCGACCGCAAGGAGCACGACGGCGACGAGGTCGCGGCCTCGGCCGATGCCGGCGCGCTGCGCTACGTCCAGGCCGACCTGCTCGACCAGGGCTCGGCGGCCGCGGCGGTCGAGTCGGTCGCCGGGCTGAGGGCCGTCGTCAACCTCGTCGGCGGCTTCGCGATGGGCCCGAAGGTCGGCGAGTCCGACCTCGACGAGTTCGAGTTCATGCTGCGGCTCAACCTCTTCCCGGCGTTCAACCTCGCGCGCGCCGCGATGCCGCGGCTGGCGGCGGCCGGCGGCGGGGCGTTCGTCTGCGTGTCGGCGCGGGCGGCGCTCGAGCCGTTCGCCGGAGCGGCCGGCTACATCACCGCGAAGGCGGGCATCCTCGCCTTCGTCAAGTCGCTCGACGCCGAGTACCGCGCCGACGGCGTGCGGGCCAACGCCGTGCTGCCGAGCGTGATCGACACGCCGGCCAACCGCGACTCGATGCCCGGCTCGGACTGGTCGAAGTGGGTGCCGCCCGAGCAGATCGCGACGGTCATCGCCTCGCTCTGCTCGGACGACTTCACGCCCACCTCGGGCGCGGCCGTACCGGTCTACGGCCGCGCCTGAGTCGCGCCCGACCTACTGCTTGCCAGCGTTCTCGCAGGCCTCCATCGCCCGATCCCGTCCCGGCACGCCCTCCGGGATGTTGGCGGCCTGCTTCTTGCAGACCTCCACGATGGCCTCCCTGGCCTTCTCCGCGTTGCCGGATCCGGCGTTCTCGCAGATGTCCTTGAGCGAGTCCTTGGCGTCGCCGGACAGGTTCGGCGCCTTGTCGATGCCGTCCTTGCAGCGCTCGATCGCCGCCTGGGGCACGACCGCGCCGCCGTTGTCGTCCGACGTGACGTCGGTGTCGGTCTCGTCGGTCACGGTCTCGGTGTCGGTCACGACCTCGTCGTCGGTGACGGTCTCGACATCGGTGTCGGTGACCGTCTGCGCCGCGGTGTCGCCGCTGTCGTTGGAGCTCTCGTCGTCGCCGCAGCCGGCGGCCACGAAGCCGAGCACGAGCACGGCGGCCATCAGGCTGATCAATCGCTTCGTCATCGGTACCTCCCTGGAGTTTGGTGGGGGAAGCTAGACGGCAAGAACGGCCGCATGGGAATTCTCGGCGACGACAAGAAGCAGGAGCGCGAGCAGCTGATCGAGCTGCTGACCAAGGCGTACTGGATGGAGATCGAGACGGTGATGAGCTACACCGCCAACTCGATCAACCCCGACGGCGTCCGGGCGCGCGAGGTGATCGACAGCCTCGAGCAGGACATCCAGGAGGAGCTCGGCCACTCGCAGCTGTTCGGCAAGCGGATCAAGGAGCTGTACGGGACCGTGCCGGGGTCGCTCGGACTTCAACGCCGAGCAGTCCTACCTCCAGCCGCCGGACGACAACATGGACATCGTCCACGTGATCAAGGGCGTGATCGAGGCCGAGAACGGCGGCATCGAGCACTACAACAAGATCATCGAGTTCGCCGACGAGCACGGCGACCCGGTGACCGCCGACATGGTGACCACGATCCTCGCCGACGAGGAGGGCCACAAGCGGCTGTTCGAGGGCTTCCTGCGCGAGTACGAGCGGGAGAGTTGACGGCCGTCGCGCGTCGGTAGGCTCGCCGTGTGGAGGCGAGAGACGCGTTCGTAGTCGCGACCGTGCGGACCCCGATGGGCCGCTACGGGGGGCAGCTCAGCACCGTCCGGCCCGACGACTTGGCGGCGGTGGCCGTCGGCGCGGTCGTCGAGCGCGCCGGGGTCGACCCGGCCGACGTCGACGACGTGATCCTCGGCTGCGCCAACCAGGCGGGCGAGGACAACCGCGACGTCGCGCGGATGGCGGCGCTGCTCGCCGGGTTCCCGGTCGAGGTCCCGGGCCAGACGGTCAACCGGCTCTGCGGGTCGGGGATGCAGGCCGCGATCGCCGGCGCGCGCGAGATCCGCGACGGCGCCGCCGAGGTGATCGTCGCCGGCGGCGTCGAGAGCATGAGCCGCGTCGCCGTTCGTGATGGCGCAAGCCCGAGACCGGCTTCGCGCGCGGCGCGTCAGACGCTCGAGGACACCGCGCTCGGCTGGCGGCTGGTCAACCCGAAGATGGTCGAGCTGGGCCACACCGCGACGCTCGGCGAGACGGCCGAGAACGTCGCCGCCCGCTACGGCGTCGACGCGCGCCGACCAGGACGAGTTCGCGCTGCGCAGCCACCGCAACGCGCTCGCCGCGCAGGCGTCGGGCGTGCTGGCCGAGGAGATCGTCGCGGTCGAGGTCGCCGGTCGCAAGGGCGCCGTCACCGTCGTCGACGCCGACGAGGGACCGCGCACCGACGCCGAGCTGGAGCGGCTGCCCGAGCTGCGGCCGGTGTTCAGCGACGGCGGCACGGTGACGGCCGGCAACGCCTCGCCGCTCAACGACGGCGCGGCGGCGCTGCTGCTGATGTCCGGTGCCGAGGTCCAGCGGCGCGGCCTGACGCCGCTGGCGCGCTTCGTCGACGGCGCCTACGCCGGCGTCGACCCGTCCTACATGGGGATCGGCCCGGTGCCGGCGACGCGCAAGCTGCTCGAGCGGCGCGGGCTGACGGTCGCCGACGTCGACCTCGTCGAGGTCAACGAGGCGTTCGCCGCGCAGGCGGTGCCGTCGCGTCCGCGAGCTGGGCCTCGACCCCGAGATCGTCAACGTCAACGGCGGCGCGATCGCGCTCGGCCACCCGCTCGGCGCCAGCGGAGCGCGGATGATCGGGACGCTGGTGCGCGAGCTGGGCCGCCGCGGCGGCCGCTACGGGCTGGCGACGATGTGCATCGGCGTCGGGCAGGGGATCGCGTCGCTGTGGGAGCGCGTCGGTGACGGCTAGCGGCGGGCGCGCGGCCCAGAGCGCCCGTGCCGCCGGTGAGCCGGCTCGGCGTCGTCGGCGCCGGGACGATGGGAGCCGGGATCGCCCAGCTCGGCTGCGCGGCCGGGATCGCGACCGTCCTGCACGACCCGCTGCCCGAGGCGCTCGCCGCGGGGCGAGGCCGGGGTGCGCAAGGGGCTCGCGCGCTGGGTCGAGAAGGGGCGCGTCGGCGCCGAGGCCGGCGAGCTGCTGACCACCGCCGGCGGCGCTCGACGGCCTCGCCGGCTGCGACCTCGTGATCGAGGCGGCGCCCGAGCGGCTCGACCTCAAGCGCGAGCTGTTCGCCGAGCTGTCGCGCGTCTGCGGCCCCGACGCGGTGCTCGCGACCAACACCTCGTCGATCCCGGTGACCGCGCTCGCCGAGCGCCGCCGAGCGGCCGGAGAACGTCGTCGGCATGCACTTCTTCAACCCGCCGCCGCTGATGCGGCTGCTCGAGGTGATCCACGCCGACCAGACCGGCGAGCGCGCCGCGACCGTGGCGCGCGAGGTCGGCGCGGCGATGGGCAAGGACGTCGTCGTCGCGGCCGACGGGCCGGGCTTCCTCGTCAACCGCTGCGGGCGGCCGTTCTACACCGAGGGGCTGCGCTGCCTGCAGGAGCGGGTGGCGTCGCACGACGCGATCGACCGGATCTACCGGCTCGGCGGCGGCTACCGGATGGGGCCGTTCGAGCTGATGGACCTGGTCGGGATCGACACCGGCTTCGAGGTCGCGCAGTCGTTCACCGCGCTGTCGTTCGGCGAGCCGCGCTGGCGGCCGAACCCGATCCAGGCGCGGATGGTCGCCGCCGGCCGGCTCGGTCGCAAGAGCGGACGCGGCTACTACGACTACGCGCGCGAGCCGTACCGGGCCGAGGACGGCGCGGCGCCCGAGCCCGACGCGGAGCTGCTCGGTGCGAGCGCCGCCGCCGCGACGGCCGCCGAGCGCGGCGACGGCGTTCGCGGCGGCTGCCGCGCGCGGCCGGTCTCGCCGACTGCTCCACGCGCGCGCTCGGCGCCCGCGCCCCGGCCGGCTACGCGCTGCTGCCCGGGCGCCGGGCTGGTCGAGCTGTGTGGCGAGCGCGACCCCGCCGCCGAGCGGCTGGCCGCGCGCGCCGGGCTGCACCTCGAATGGGTCGGCGACGCGCCGGGACTGGTCCTCGGCCGCGTCGTCGCGCCAGCTCGTCAACGAGGCGGCGTTCGCGATCGGCGAGGGCGTCGGCTCGGCGGCCGACGTCGACACCGGGCTGAAGCTCGGCCTCAACCACCCCCGCGGTCCGGTCGAGTGGTCGCGCCTGCTCGGCCTCGACCGCGTGCTCGCCACGCTCGACGGACTCTGGGCGCACTACCGCGAGGAGCGCTACCGCCCGGCTCCGCTGCTGACCCGCGCCGCCGCGCTCGGCATCGACCTCGCCGACGCCTGACGGGTCCCCGCCGGTACGGTCGGGGGGTGACGAGGAGCGCCGGACTGCTGATCTACCGCCGCCGCGAGGGCGGCGAGCTCGAGGTGATGCTCGGGCACATGGGCGGTCCGTTCTGGGCGGGCAAGGACGCCACGGCGTGGTCGATCCCGAAGGGGCAGCGCGAGGAGGGCGAGCAGGGGCTCGAGACGGCGCGGCGCGAGTTCGAGGAGGAGATCGGGCGGCCGCCGCCCTCGGGCGAGCCGGTCGCGCTCGGCGACGTTCGCCAGAGCGGCGGGCGCAAGGTCGTCGAGGCATGGGCGATCGAGGGCGATCTCGACGTCAGCGAGATCGAGAGCACGCCGTTCCAGATCGAGTGGCCGCCGCGCTCGGGCAAGCTGCGGGAGTTCCCGGAGTTCGACCGCGCCGAGTGGTTCGAGGTCGAGGCGGCGCGCGGGCGGATGGTCAAGGCGCAGGCGGCGTTTCTCGACCGGCTCGTCGAGCTGGTCGCCGAGCGCGATTCCGGATGACCGCCTGAGCGGGAAGATCGCGGGGAAATACGGATTGCTCGCGGCCCCGTGGGGGTACGGTGGGTCCATGGCCGAAGCCTGGACAGCGTTCGACGAGATCGACGAGCCGGGTGAGGCGGCGGTCGAGAGCGGCGAGCTGGCGGCGACGACCAGCGACGCGCTCGGGATGTTCCTCGGCGAGCTGCGCAACTACCCGCTGCTGACCAAGGCCGAGGAGATCGACCTGGCGCAGCGGATCGAGAAGGGCGACCTCGGCGCCAAGGAGCGGCTCGTCAACTCCAACCTGCGCCTCGTGGTGTCGCTCGCCAAGCGCTATCAGGGCCAGGAGCTGCCGCTGCTCGACCTGATCCAGGAGGGCGTGCTCGGGCTGATCCGGGCGACCGAGAAGTTCGACTGGCGGCGTGGCTACAAGTTCTCCACCTACGCGACCTTCTGGATCCGCCAGGCGATCCAGCGCGGGCTCGGCAACCAGTCGCGGACGATCCGGCTGCCGATCCACATCGGCCAGCGCGAGCGCAAGATCGCGCTCTTCGACCGCCAGTTCCTCGCCCGGCAGGGCCGCCCGCCGACCGACGAGGAGATCGTCGCCGGGACGGACCTCACCCAGCAGGAGATCGAAGAGGTGCGCGCGGTGACGCGCGCCGTCACCAGCCTGGAGCGCCCGGTCGGCGAGGAGGGCCAGACCGAGTTCGGCGACCTGCTGCCGTCCGACGGCCCGCCGCCCGAGGAGCAGGTCGAGGTCGCGCTGACCGAGCAGAGCCTGCGCCGCGCCGTCGCCAAGCTGCCCGAGCGCGAGCGCGAGGTGCTGCGGCTGCGCTACGGCATCGACGGCATCGAGCCGGTCCCGCTGCGCGAGGCCGGCCGCCGCCTTGGCGTCTCCTCCGAGAGCGTCCGCAACCTGGAGAAGGCCGCCCTGCGCCACCTCGCCGAGAACCGCGAGGTCGCGGCCCTCGGCGCCGCGGCCTGAGTTTCAGGCCGACGCGGGCTCGGGCGGCGGCGGTGCGGCTACGGCCGCCGGCTCGACCGGCTCGC